>NZ_QKVK01000009.1 GCF_003234965.1 Aestuariivirga litoralis | reverse complement strand
GGTGACGAGGAGCGGCACGTTCTTGGCCGTGAGCGGGCGGTAGAGCTGGCTCAGCACCTTCTCCGCGCGCTCGGAGGACACGCCGACGACCACGCGGTCCGGCCTGAGGAAGTCCTCGACCGCCGAGCCCTCGCGCATGAATTCGGGGTTGGAGGCGACCTCGAAATCGCCATCGGGCCTGGCCTTCGAGATGATCTCGCGCAGCTTCGCGGCCGTGCCCACCGGCACGGTCGACTTGGTGACGATGACGGTGAAGCCGGACATCGCCTTCGCGATCTCCTCGGCGGCGGCATAGACGAAGGAGAGATCGGCCGAATCCTCGCCCTCGCGGGTGGGCGTTCCCACCGCGATCAGCACCACGTCGGCCTGGGCCACGGCGTCCTTCAGCTTGTCGGTGAAGATCAGGCGGCCGGCGGCGCGGTTGGCGCTGACGATGGGCTCGAGGCCCTGCTCGTAGATCGGGATCTTGCCGCCTTCCAGCATGGCGAGCTTGCGCGGGTCACGGTCCACGCAGGTCACCTCGTAGCCGAAGTCCGAGAAGCAGGCCGCCGAGACCAGCCCCACATAGCCCGCGCCGATGACCGTGATCTTCATGATGTTTCCTATCCACACGCTCCGCACGAGGCGGACCAGACTGGAAAGGGTCATTAGACGGTTCCCCGGAACGAGGGAATAGCGTTCGCGCCTTAGGGTTTATGCGTAGGGCGAAGGTTTCATTTGGTGCAGAGCCCTAAACCACAGGGCGAGGCGAGGTGCACCGGGGCATGCATGCGCGCCACACCCCCCGAAAAACCGGCACATGCCGGAACCATCTGACGGAAAGTCCCCTTTCCCTCGACACATACACAACATGGACGGGGATGCGCGGGCGCACCGTGACCCGGCGAGAAGAATGGACAGATCCGGAGAATTCGACATGACCCCCAACCGGCGGGAGGGACACGGTTTCCAGAGGCAGCCGCTACCCCGGCTGCGCCCTGCCGTACACGAGATGATCGGGCGCCGGCTGCGCCTGCACTATGAGGAGCTGCAGCAGCAGCCCCTGCCCGGCCGCCTCGCCGCACTGATGCGCGAACTCGAGGCGGCGGCGGAAGAGCCCGCGGAGCCGCGGCGCGGCTGAGATGAGCGAACCCCTTCCCGCCGCCGCACAAGCCGAGGCAAGCGACAGCCGGGTGGCCGAGGACGAGCGGCGCAGCGCCTTCCGCCAGGGGCTTCTGGCCGCCATCCCCAAGCTCAGGGCCTTTGCGCTGTCGCTCGCCGCGCATGCCGACCATGCCGACGACCTGGTGCAGGAAACGCTGATGAAGGCGTGGAACCACCAGCACGGCTTCCAGGAGGGCACCAACCTCAAGGCCTGGCTGTTCACCATCCTGCGCAACGAGTATTTCAGCCAGCTGAGGAAGCGCAAGCGCGAGGTGGAGGATGCCGACGGCGGCTATGCCGCGGGGGTGATGACGCCCGCCGGCCAGGAAAGCCAGCTCGACATGTCCGACCTGCGGCTGGCGCTGCAGCAGCTGCCCGACGACCAGCGCGAGGCGGTGGTGCTGGTGGGGGCATCCGGCTTTTCCTACCAGGAGGTGGCTGAGATCTGCCATGTGCCGGTGGGCACGGTGAAGAGCCGCGTGAACCGCGCGCGCCACAAGCTTGCCGTGCTGCTGGGCCACGCCCCCACGCTCCGCGCCGGAGATGAAGACCCATCGGAACACAAGTGAACTCTGCGGCGTTTGGGGCTGCCTTACCAGAACAGGAGCCGTTCCATGACGCTTGGCACCATTCTCATCATCATCCTGATCCTCATCCTCATCGGCGCGCTGCCGAGCTGGGGCTATAGCCGCAGCTGGGGTTATGGTCCCTCCGGCATCCTCGGCCTCATCGTGGTCGTGGTCATCATACTGATGCTGATGGGACGGATTTGACGGCGGAGCAGCAACGCCTGCTGCTCCACATCCGGCGCATCGCGGCGGGCCTGCTGGCCATCGCAGCCGTCGCGGGCGCCGCCTTCGCGCGCGACTTCCTGCTGCCCGCGGTCTTCGCCTTCTTCATCGCCACCACGATGAGGCCGCTGGTGCGCGCCATGTCGCGCCGCGGCATCCCCGCCTGGGCGACCACCGCCGGCATCGTGCTGGTCGCCGCGGCCATTCTCGGCATCGCCACAAGCGCCTTTGCCGGCGCCATCTCGCAGTGGATTGCCGATGCCCCACGGCTGCAGCAGGAGCTGATGCACAAGCTGGCGGCGCTGCGCAGTTCCTTCGACGGCCTGATCCATATTTCAGATGCCCTGCAGCAGGCCGCCGCACCGGCGAACAGCGACGCCCAGGAGGTGGTGGTGAAGCAGCCGATGCTGCCCACCGTCTTCACCGTTCTCGCAGGCTATCCGCTGAACGTGATCTTCGTGGCGAGCGGCGCCATCGTCATCGCGGTGTTCCTGATGGCCTCGGGCGACCTGTTCTATGAAAAGCTGATCCGGGTGATGCCGACGCTGTCGGACAAGAAGGCGGCGCTGGCCATCGCACTCGACGTCGAGCGCGAGGTTTCGGCCTATCTCCTGTCGATCACGCTGATCAACGCGGGACTCGCCGTCGCGGTCGGCCTCGCCTTCTGGCTCATCGGGCTGCCGACGCCGCATCTGTGGGCGCTGTTCGCCTTCGTGCTCAACTTCATTCCCTATCTCGGGCCGATCACCGGGCTCGCCGTCTCCGCGCTGATCGGCTTCGTGGTGTTCGACACGCTGGGCCATGCGCTGCTGGCGCCGCTGGCCTATGGCATCCTCATCGGGCTCGAGACACAGATCATCACCCCCGCGGTGCTGAGCCGGCGCATGGAAATCAACGCCGTGATGATCCTGCTGGCGCTGGCCTTCTGGGCCTGGTGCTGGGGCATTGCCGGGATCGTCGTCGCGGTGCCCATCCTCGTCAGTTTCCGCGTGCTGTGCGCCCATGTCGAGGCGCTGGCGCCGTTCGGGGAATTCCTGGCACAACGGCACAGCGCGGAGACGACAACAGCCTAGCGGGCGAATTCGAGCTTGCAGACGAGGCCGTCCCTGAGGAAGCGCTGGGTGACCTTCTGCGCGCTCGAGGTGATGAGGAGCGTGCCGAAGCCGGTGAACTCCGGCTTCTTCGCGATCTTCGGGCCGCCATGCTCGCGCCACATCAGGCAGAGGCGGGTGCGGGTGGCGGTCCAGACGATGTCGACATGGCCCTCGGGCACCGAGAGGGACCCGTATTTCGCGGCATTGGTGGCGAGTTCGTGCAGGACGAGGCCGATCTGGGTGGCGACCTCGGCACTCAGCACCACGTCCGGCCCCTTGAGGCGGAAGCGGCCGTCATGATCCTGCACCATGGCGGCGACCTGGTGGTGGATGATGGTGTCGAGCCGCGCCCCGCCCCAGTCCGCCTCGGTCAACAGGCTGTGCGAGGCGGCGAGGCTGCGGATGCGGCCCTCGAAGGCATCGACGAAGCTCCGCGGGCTGGGGCTGGAGCGCAGGGTCTGGCGGGCCACCGACTGCACCACGGCCAGCGTGTTCTTCACCCGGTGCGAGAGCTCGCGCAGCAGCATGGCCTGGCGCTTCTCCCAGTTCTTGCGCTCGGTGATGTCCTGGTCGATGCCGCGCGCCGCGACGGGCTTGCCGTTCTCGTCCTTGATCACGTCGCCGGCCAGTGCCGTCCAGATTTCGGTGCCGTCGGGGCGGTTGATCGGGAATTCCAGCGTGAAGGAACCGCCCTGCAGCATGGCGCGGGCGAATTCCTTGCGGGCGCGCCGGCGGTGGGCGGGCGAGATGCGCTGCGCCAGCATCTCGCGCGAGGGCTGGCCCTTGGCGGGATCGAGGCCATAGAGCGCAAACATCTCCGGCGACCAGTGCAGCTCGCGGCGCTTCAGGTCGAACGTCCAGGCGCCGGCGCGGGCCGACTTGAGGGCGAGGCGCATGCGCGCCTCGTTCTCGGTGAGGAGCTCGGTCTGGCGGCGGCGCTCGGTGACGTCACGCGCGATGGTGGAGGCGCCGACCACCATGCCCTGGGCATTGAGAATGGGCGAGACCGAGACGGCGACGTGAATGCGCCGCCCGGTGCGGTGCAGGCGCACCGTCTCGTGCGAGGGCACCGACTGGCTGGTGCGCACGGTGTTGAGGATGTTGATTTCCTCGTGTTCGCCATCCTCCGGGATGAGCTTCCAGACCGACTCGCCGATCATCTCTTCCGCGGTGTAGCCGAACAGGCGCTCGGCACCCTTGTTCCAGCTGGTGATGACGCCGCGCAGCGTCTTGGCGATGATCGCCTCCTCGGAGGATTCGACGATGGCGGCGAGGCGCGCCGCAGCCTCCTCCGCTGCCTTGCGCTCTGTGATGTCGATCATCACGCCATAGGATTCGAGCGGCACGCCGTCGATGCGGCGCACCACCTCGCCGCGCGACAGGATCCAGCGCGTGCGCGGGCCGGGCACCAGCAGGCGGAATTCGATCTCCATGCGGTTGCCGGGCGTGCGGGCCTGGTCATGCGCCTGGCGCCAGGCCTCGCGGTCATCCGGATGAATGGCGTTCTCGAGGGCGGCAGGCGTGCCATCGAAATGGCGGCGGTCGATTTCGAGGAGCGCCAGCAACTCGTCCGTGAAGGTGAAGCGGTCGGCCGCCACGTCGAAGTGCCAGGCGGCCATGCGCGCCGCCTCGAAGACCACGCTGCGCAGGCGCGCGGCCTTGCGCAACTCGCGCTCCACGCTGATCCGCGCCGAGACATCGATGATGGCGCCGCGGATGCCGGTGAGGCGGCCTTCCGCGTCGAATTCGCCGGCCCCCCGGTCGAGCACCCAGAACTGCTTGCCGGTCTTGCTGTTCTCGACCCGGTACTCGATCTCGAAGTTTGGCTGCTGGGGCGACAGCGAGCGCCGCGCCAGCTCGTAATGGGCACGATCCTCCGGGAAGATGACGAGCGGCCACGAGGCCGCCGGACCCGCCGGCGGCATGCCGAGTATCTCCATGCAATTGTCGGAGCGGAGCATGAAGCCCGTTGCGCAGTCGATGGAATAGAACACGATGCGCGCCACACTGAGGGCCCGCAGGGCCCAGCTCGCCTCGCCCTGCATCCAGGCACCGTCCTTGGGGCTCGCTGCCCGGTTTCTCTGTCGATCAAACATGATTGTTGCCGAAGGCCAACGTAACTCACGCATACGCACCACACGCGAACCACCCACAAGGGCGGCCCCTTCTCACACGGCAGGCCGCCCGCCCGGCGGGCGCAGCTGCCACCTCGAAACTGCTGACGGGGAAGACATCCCTGCAGATGCGGCCCGTTGGGGGCCCGCACGTCCATTTCAGCGGACGGTCAACGCCGGAAGGGGCGGGATTGTTCCCGCCCCTGCCCGCTCAATCCAGCCGGGCATAGGCGAGGAGGATCACCAGGAAGGCGATGATCACCCCGCCCAACCCGAAGATGAGCACGTGGATGTTGTAACCCCTGCCCGCGGCGCGGGCCTCGGTCCTGGTCAGCTCGACCTGCTTGTGCTCCTCGTCGATACCGGGCCTGATGCGCATCAGCGCGCCGGTGCCAGAGCTTCACCCGCCCCACGCGCATGCTCGTCGTGGCGGCGCTGCGGATCGCCGACGGCCGGCAGCTGCAGCACGCGGGCGCGCTGGCCCTCATGCAGCAGGGACAGCTTGATCACGCGGCCATCGGCCAGTTCGATCGCATCATGGTGGGTGTGCGGATTGTCGAGATCGACCTGGCGGAAGCGCGCCAGCATGGCATCGGCCATGTCACGCCCGAGGCGCGCCTTCACATAATTGACGAGCGAACCCCACAGGCCGTTGTAGCGGACAGGTTCGGCAAAGGCGAGCTCGGTGCCGGGCAGCAGGCACACCGCGACACCCGCCTCGTTCTCGGCGCAGAAGCCGCGGGTGGGGGTCATGGGAAAGCTGCTGGTGACGAGCTTGTCGCCCACCTCAGCGGCACGGCTGATCTGATTTTCCAGGCTGTAGTCGCACATCGAAACACCTCTGAGCGTTGTGAGCCGTCCGGTTCCCGAACCCTTCGTTCGTTCCGGATGAACGCCACCCGCGGGTGTTGGTTCCTGTTTCGATCCCCGGTCTTCAGCCGAGGCGCCGGCCATCCGCCCCGAAGAGGTGGAGGTGCGCGGCATCGAGCGCCACATGGGTGCGGTCGCCCGTCTTCAGGCCCGTGTCGCCGCGGATTTCAGCAATGGCGACGGTGCCGGAGGCGAGGCGGAGGTGAGCGAAGCCGGTCTCGCCCAGGCGTTCCACCAGCTCGACCGTGGCGGCGAGGTGGAGCGCGCCCTCGCCCGCCGCAATCCTCATATGCTCTGGACGAATTCCCAGCGTGACCGGTGTGCCTGCCGCCATGCCCTGCGGCAACGGCACGGCGAGCCTTCCATCGACGCCGAGATCGACGCCGGCCGCCACGACCTGACCCTTGAGGAAGTTCATGGCGGGCGAGCCGATGAAGCCGGCAACGAAGAGATTGGCCGGGCGGTAATAGAGGTCCAGCGGCTTGCCCTGCTGCTCGATGCGGCCCTGGTTCATGACCACGATCTTGTCGGCCAGCGTCATGGCCTCGACCTGGTCGTGCGTGACATAGACGATGGTGGCGGCGAGCAGCTTGTGGAGCCTGGCGATCTCGACGCGGGTGTTGATGCGCAGTGCGGCATCGAGGTTCGACAGCGGCTCATCGAAGAGGAAGACCTGGGGTTTCCGCACGATGGCGCGGCCGATGGCGACGCGCTGGCGCTGCCCGCCGGAGAGCTCGCGCGGGCGGCGCTTCAGGAGCGGCTCAAGCTGCAGGATGCGGGCGGCCTCGGCGACGCGGGCTTCGATCTCTGCCTTCGGCGTGCCGGCGAATTTGAGGCCGAAGCCCATGTTGGCCGCGACGTCCATGTGCGGATAGAGCGCATAGGACTGGAACACCATGGCGATCTCGCGTTGCGCGGGAGCAAGGTCATTCACCTTGCGGCCGCCGATGGTGATGGTGCCGCCGGACACGGGTTCGAGGCCGGCGATGGCGCGCAGCAGGGTCGACTTGCCGCAGCCCGAAGGGCCGACGAGCACGACGAAGCCGCCGTCCTCCACGGTGAGGTCGATATCCTTCAGCACCTCGACGGAGCCGAAGCTCTTCTTCAGGTTTTCGATCAGGACTTCGGCCATGGGCGCCTCACTTCACCGCGCCCGAGGTGAGACCCCGGATCAGCTGGCGGGAGAAAATGACGTAAAGGAGAAGGACCGGCACGATGGCCGTGGAGAGTGCGGCGAGCACCGCGTTCCAGTCGGTGATGTATTGCCCGAGGAACTGCTGGACGCCGAGGGTGATGGTCTGCTTGCCGCCGGCGGGGGCGAGGAGCAGCGGGAACCACAGGTCGTTCCACACCGGGATCATGGTGAAGACGGCGACCGTTGCCATGGCGGGGCGGATCAAGGGCAGGATGATGTGGAAGAAGATGTTGTACTCGGAGAGCCCGTCGCAGCGTGCCGCCTCGCGCAGGTCCTTCGGGATCTGGGCGATGAATTCGGAGAGGATGAAGATGGCGAGCGGCAGGTTCTGCGCCGTGTAGACGAGGATCAGCGCGGTCAAGGTGTTGATGAGGTTCAGCTCCGCGACGAGCTGGATGATCGAGACGGAGCCCAGCCGGATCGGCACCATGATGCCGATGGAGAGGAAGAGGGCGAGCAGCGTGTTGAAGCGGAACTTGTATTCGGTGAGCGCCCAGGCCGCCATGGCGCCGAAGAGCAGCGTGAAGAAGATGGTGCCGACGGTGACGGTGATCGAGTTCAGGTAATAGAGGGGCAGCGAGCTGTCGTCGAAGACGCGGGTGTAGCCGACAGGATCGAAAGTCGAGGGACCGGGCGGCTGCAGCGGCGTGTTGAAGATCGCCCGCTTGGCCTTGAAGGAATTCATCACCACCAGCACGATGGGGAAGAGTGCGAGCAGCGTGTAGAGCCCCAGGATGGCGTGGACGGCGAAGGCTGAGAGGGGCTTGCGCATCAGAAGCTGTACCTCTGGATGCGCCGCTGCACGAGGAAGAGATAGGCCATGACACCGATGAGGATGACGAGCAGCATCATGGTGGCGATGGCCGAGCCCATGGAGGGATCTCCCAGCTGCAGCTGGTTGCCGAAGAAGGTGCGGTAGAACAGCGTGCCCATGATGTCGGTCGAGAAATTGGGCCCCGCGAGCGCGCCCTTCATCGCGTAGATCAAGTCAAACGCGTTGAAGTTGTTGACGAAGGTGAGGATCGAGACGAGGCCGATGGTGGGCCAGATCAGCGGCAGCTTGACCCAGACGAAGGCCTGGAACTGGTTGAGGCCATCGACCGTGGCGGCATCGATGAGTTCGTCGGGGATCGCCAGCAGGGCCGTGTAGATCAGGATCATCGGGATGCCGACGAACTGCCACACGGAAATGAGCGAAACGGTGACGAGGGCCGAGGATTCGACGCCGAGCCAGGGGGCGAACAGGAAGCCGAGGCCGAAGAAGCCGAGAAACATCTTGGCGATGCCCCAGAGCGGCGAGAGGATCAGCTGCCACACGAAGCCGATGACCACCACCGAGAGCATGGTGGGCATGAAGATGAGGGTGCGGTAGGTCGCGCGGAAGCGCAGCCGCGGCAGGCTGAGGAGTGCGGCGAGCAGCAGGCCGATCGGGTTCTGCACGCACATGTGGATGAGGAAGAAGATGAAGTTGTTCTTCAGCGCGTTCCAGAACGGATGCGACCAGGTGTGGTCGAACAGCAGGGTGTGGAAGTTGCCGAGGCCGTTCCAGACGTAGCTGCCGTCCTTCTGGTGGCTGTAGAGCGAGTTGAGGATGGTGGCGAGCAGCGGGTAGATCGAGAACAGCGTGTAGACGATGACGGCCGGCCCGAGGAAGAACAGCAGAAGCCGCAGGTATGCGCCCTGCGGCAGGCCGACCAGTCCGCTGTGCTGCTGCTGTGCCATCCGTGAAGACGGAGGGGCCGCAGGCTTCTCACCCGCGGCCCCTCGCGTCAGCTTACTTCTGCTGCGGGGCGTACCACTTGGCGAGGCCGTCCTGCAGCTGCTTGGCTGCGGCGTCCGGCGTCATGGTGCCGTTGATCACCTGGGCGGAGACGTTCCACATCTCGTTCTCGAGGTTCGGCGTGCCGCGCGACAGGATCTGGTAGGAGTTGCGGATCGTCGACTTGCACTCGCCCCGCCAGTTGACGAAGCTCTGGGCCACGTCGTCCGACAGCGTCACCTTGGCATTGGAGAGCGGGAAGAAGCCCGGCAGCTCGTTGCCGAGGATGTTGGCGAACTCCTCCGAGCCGATCCAGTCAAGGAACACCTTGGCATCCGCCGGGTTCTTGGTCTTGGCGTTCATGCCGATGCCGATGTCGGTGTGGTCCGAGATGAAGCACTCGGTGGCACCCTTGGGCAGCGGCGGCTTGAAGGCACCCATGTTGACCTTCTGGGCGCGGAAGGTGGAGATGTCCCACGAGCCCGCCGCATAGATCGCACCCTTGCCGAGGCCGAAGAGGTTCTGGCTGTCAGGGTAGGTCTGGGCCTTGTAGCCGTCACCCAGGTAGGGCGCCCACTTGGCGAGCGTCGCGAAGGTGTCGACATAGGCCGGGTCGGTGAGCTTGCCCGTGCCGTCGATCAGCGCCTTGCGGCCTGCCTCGCCCTTCCAGTAGTTGGGACCGATGTTCTGGAAGCCCATCGTGGCGGCCTCCCACTGGTCGTTGGTGCCGAGCACGAGGGGCACATAGGTGCCGTTCGACTTGATCTTCTCGAGCACGGCGAAGAACTCGTCCTCGGTCTTGGGTTCCTCGAGGCCCAGTTCCTTGAAGATGTCCTTGTTGTAGATGAAGCCGTGGATGACCGAGGCCATGGGCACGCAGAAGGTGGTCTTGCCGTCATCCGTCGTCCAGGCGCTCTTCGCCACGTCGGAGAAGTTGCCCATGGTCGAGAGCTCGTTCAGCGAGACGAGATAGCCCTTGTTGTAGAGTTCCAGCGAGGCATCGAAGGGGCGGCAGGTGATGATGTCGCCCGCCGTGCCGCCCTCGAGCTTGGCGTTGAGCGCGGCGTTGTATTCCTTCGGCGCCGTCGGCGTGAACTCGACCTTGATGTCGGGATGCGCCTTCTCGAAGGCGGGGATGATCTTGTCCTTCCAGATCTGGGCATCGTCGTTGCGCCAGCTCTCGATCGTCAGCGTGCCGGCCGAGGCAGCGCCCGAAAGCGCGACGGCGGCGGCGGCGCCGAGCAGCAGTGTCTTCAGTGTCCTGGTGAGCATGAAAGTCCTCCCGTTGAAATCTTCTTGACCCATTATGTAACGGCAAGCCGTGACATGGCCAGACGTAAGTTGCCGTTCGCGGCAGCCAAAAGCCGTTGCGCTGCAGCAATGTCCTTAGCACCCGCACACAGGAGCACGGCCGGCTTGACGTGGCCGCCAGCCTGCGCGAGCGCCGCGGCGGCGCGGGACTCGTCGACCCCGGCGATGGTGGCGATGATCCCCGCCGCTCGCTTGCGGAGCTTGATGTTGCCGGCCTCCACATTGACCATCAGCCCGTCATGCACCGCGCCCAGCTTGATGTGGGTGAGGGTGGAGAGAAGGTTGAGCGCCGCCTTCTGCGCCGTGCCTGCGCCCATGCGGGTGGAGCCGGCGATGACTTCCGGCCCTGAGGGGAGCAAGATTTCGAGATCGGCGGCGGCGGCCAGTTTCGAGCCCGGATTGTTGACCACGGCGATGACGAAGGCGCCTTTCTCGCGCGCCCGCTTCGCCGCGGCCACGGTGAAGGGCGTGGAGCCCGAGGCGGCCACCGCGATCATGGTGTCGGCAGCGGTGAGAACGCCAGCCTGCGCCGCGCCGTCGGCCGCGTCATCCTCGGCGTCGGCGAGCGTGTCGAACATGGCGGCGCGGCCCCCGGCGATGAGATAGAGCAGCTGCTGCTCCGGCATGCCGAAGGTGGCGGGAAGCTCGGAACCGTCCTGCACCGCGACGCGGATCGAGGTGCCGGCACCGGCATAGGCCAGGCGGCCCCCGCCGGCGAGACGCTCGGAGAGAATGGTGGCGGCATGGCAAATCGCGGGCGCGGCCTGCCGCACCGCATCGAGCGCGCGCTGCTGGCCTGCGAGCAGCGCATCGAGGATGCGCAGGTCGGGCCAGGTGTCGAGGCCCGCATAGCTGCCGGACTGCTCGGTCTGACGGTCTGCCATGCGGCCAGTAGAGCGGCGGAAGTGCCGGCAGGTCAAGGTGCTTTCCCTCAGCCCGTGATTTGCTAGCATGCGCGCCATGAGCACAGGTCCCTTCTTCCTTGGCATCGATGGCGGCGGCAGCCGCTGCCGTGCGCGCATCCGTTCCGCCGATGGCACATTGCTGGGCGAGGCGATGGGCGGGGCCTCCAACATCTACCAGGACTTCAAGGGTGCGCTCGGCACCATCATGGACACCTCGCGCGAGGCGGCGAAGCAGGCTGGCTTGCGAACCGAGGACATCCATGCCGGGATGGGGATCGCGGGCATCGTGACGTCGGTTGGCGCGGAGAAGATCGTGGAGGCCGCCCTGCCCTTCGCCAGCGTGACCGCCGACAATGACGCCTATGCGGCCTGTGTCGGTGCCTTCGGCGGTGGGGATGGCGGCATCGTGATCGCCGGAACGGGCTCGATCGGCTTCGCGCTGGTGGGGGCCGAGCGGCACATGGTGGGGGGCTGGGGCTTCCAGCTCGGCGACCATGGCTCGGGCGCCTGGGTGGGCCACCACGCGGTGCGGCGCGCCGCCTTGGCGCTCGATGGCTTGCTGCAGCCGACGCGGCTCGTGGCCGAGGTCTTGTCGCGCACGGGGGCCAACCGGCTCGACCTGTCGCGCTGGTCGGAACAGGCGAAGCCGAAGGACTATGCGCAGTTCGCGCCGCTGGTCTTCGAATGCGCGGCGCAGGGCGACGTGCAGGGCATGATGATCGTGATCGAGGGGGCGGCGGCAATCTCCAATCTCGGGCGCGCATTGCTGGCGCGGGGGGCGCGGCACATCTGCCTGCTGGGCGGCCTTGCCAAGGTCTATCCGCCCTACCTCGATGCCGACGTGAAGCTGGCGCTTTCGAACCCGCAGGCCGATGCCATCGACGGCGCCATCATGATGGCACGGCGCGCGCAGGGATTGCCGGAGCGCTGGTCATGAGCCTGATGGCGGCGGAGGCATCGGAAGCTCCGCAGGCCGTGGCGCGCTTCCTCGCGCATAACGCAAAGGCGCTGGCAGAGCTCGGCCTGCGCCTGAGGCAAGCGCCGCCGCCCGTGGTGCTGACCTGCGCGCGCGGCAGCTCCGACAATGCGGCGGCCTATTTCAAGTATCTCTGCGAAATCGTGACGGGGGTGCCCTGCGCCTCGGTGGGCGCATCGGTCGTCTCGGTCTATGGCGGCAGGCTGAAGGCGCAGGGCGCGCTCTGCCTCACCATCTCGCAATCCGGCCAGAGCCCGGACATCGTGGCGCTGCAGCAGGCGGCGAAGGAGGCGGGCGCGGTGACGGTGGCACTGGTGAACGTCGCGGACTCGCCTGCCGCCCGCAATGCCGACATCTGCCTTGCCCTTCACGCGGGCGAAGAGAAGAGCGTGGCGGCGACCAAGAGTTTCATCGTGTCCTGCGCGGCGGCCGCGGCGATCGTGGCGCAGTGGTCGGGCGATGCGGCACTGCTGGCGGCGGTGGACAGGCTGCCGCAGAGCCTGTCGCAGGCGGTGCGCATCAACTGGCCGGGCTTCACCGATTTTGCGCGCGATGCCGCCTCGCTCTTCGTGCTCGGACGCGGGCCTGCCTACCCGATCGCGCAGGAGACGGCGCTGAAGCTGAAGGAGACCTGCGCCATTCACGCCGAAGCCTATTCGGTGGCCGAGGTGATGCATGGGCCGTGGGAGCTGATGGGCGAGGATTTCCCGGTGCTGATCTATGCGCCCGATGACGCGGCGCGCAGCAACACCGCCGAGGCCGCCGCCCGGATGCGCGGCACGGGGGCGGACGTGCGGGTGGTGGGCGAGGCCCTGCCCTCCGCCGCCACGGGCCACATGCTGCTCGACCCCATCAGCATGATCGCCACCGCCTACCTGCAGATCGAGCGGGTGGCCGTGGCGCTGGGGCGCGACCCGGACCGGCCGCGCCTGCTCAAGAAGGTGACGGAGACGCTGTGATGGGTTTTGCATTGACCGGTGCCCGCATCTTCACCGGCGAGACGTTTCTCGATGATCACGCGGTGGTCGTCGAAGGCAAGCATGTTGCGCGCGTGGTGCCCGAGGCGGAGATCGGTGCTGCCGAGCGCCGCGCGCTTGGCGGCGGGCTGCTGGCGCCCGGCTTCATCGACGTGCAGGTGAATGGCGGCGGGGGCGCGCTGCTGAACGACAATCCGAGCGTCGAGACGGTGCGCACCATTGCCACCGCGCACCGGCGCTTCGGCACGGTGGGGATGCTGCCCACCGTCATTACCGATGCGCCGCAGGTGATCGCCAGGGCGGTGGTGAGCGTTGCCCGCGCCATGGCCGAGGGCGTTCCCGGCGTGCTGGGCATCCACATCGAGGGGCCCTTCCTCGACGTGGCGCGAAAAGGAGCGCACGCGGCGCGCTTCATCCGCGAGATGGAGGAGGCGGATGCCGATGCCATCGCGGGCTTCGCCATGTATTGCCCGGTGATGCTGACACTGGCGCCCAACCGCGTGCGGCCGGAGCTGGTGCAGCGCCTCACCCAGGCGGGCGTGCTGGTGAGCCTTGGCCATTCGGACGCGACCTATGCCGAGGCGCGGGCAGCACTGGATGCCGGCGCACGCTCCATCACGCACCTCTTCAATGCCATGAGCCAGATGACGGGCCGCGAGCCGGGGCTGGCGGGGGCGGCACTGGAAGATGCGGAAGCCTATGCCGGCATCATCGCCGACGGGCATCACGTGCATGATGCCGCCCTAAAGGCGGCCTTCGCGGCCAGGCCTGCCGCGCGCATGATGCTGATCACCGATGCCATGCCGACGGCGGCGGGCGGGCCTGACCAGTTCGAATTGCAGGGGCGGACGGTGACGCGCCACAACGGGCGGCTGTCGCTTGCCGATGGCACGCTGGCGGGTTCCGACCTGACCATGGAAGCGGCGGTGCGCTATTGCGTGGGGCATTTGGGGATGGAGCTTGCGACAGTGCTGCGCATGGCCTCGCTCAACCCCGCGTCCTTCCTGCGCTGCGAGAGCGAGCTGGGCCGCATCGCGCCGGGCCACCTTGCCAGCATGGTGCTGCTCGGCGACGACCTGGCAGTGAAGCAAACATGGATCAACGGACAATGAAGACCATCAGGGTGCTCGTCGTGGGACTCGGCAACATGGGGCTGAGCCATGCGCGGGCCTATCAGTCGATCGACGGCTTCGAGATCGCGGGTCTGTGCAGCCGCGGCATCGCCGAACGCAGCGACCTCCGGGCCGAATTCCCCGGCGTGGCGCAATTCAACGACTATGCGGAGGCGCTGGCCGCGCTGAAGCCCGATGCCGTGTCGATCAACACCTGGCCGGACACGCACGCCGCCTATGCGCGCATGGCACTCGAAGCGGGCGCGCATGTGTTCATCGAGAAGCCGCTGGCGGACACGGTGGCGGAGGCCGAGGAGATCGCGGCGTTGGCCAGGGCCAAGGGGTTGAAGCTGGTGATCGGCTATATCCTGCGGGTGCATCCGTCCTGGGTGAAGTTCGTGGAGGTGGGCCGCACGCTGGGCAAGCCGCTCGTGATGCGCATGAACCTCAACCAGCAGTCCTCCGGGGCGCAGTGGCAGGTGCACCGGCACCTGATGAACTCGATCAGCCCCATCGTCGATTGCGGCGTGCATTACGTCGACGTGATGTGCCAGGTGACGGGGGCGAAGCCGGTGAGCGTCCACGCCGTCGGCGCCAGGCTTACCTCCGAGATCGATGCGAGGATGTATAATTACGGCCACCTGCATGTGACCTTCGATGACGGTTCGGTGGGCTGGTACGAGGCGGGCTGGGGACCGATGATGAGCGAGACGGCCTTCTTCGTGAAGGATATGATCGGTCCCAAGGGCTCCGTCTCCATCGCCATGGAGGAATCGAAGACACAGTCGGCGGATGTCGACAGCCATACGCGGACGTCGGCGCTTCGGCTGCATCACGGCCTGCTGGACCCGGACGGGCAGTTCGTGACGCCGGACGAGATCATCCGCATGGATGACGAGCCGGGGCACCAGGACCTGTGCAACCGCGAGCAACTCCTCTTCCTCGACGCGATCCGCAATGACCGCAACATGGATAGCCACGTCCAGGATGCCATCAACTCGCTGCGCATCGTGCTGGCGGCCGACCACAGTGTCAGGACCGGCGAGGTGGTGAGGCTGTGAGGCTTCTCGGCGCCGTGAGCGAGGGGAGCGGGGCCGTCAACGAGGATGGCCTGGGCTGGCTCGGGGCAGCGGACAACGTGACCGCGGCGTGGATCTTCGATGGCGTCACCGGCATCAACAGGGCGAATGCGCTGGGTGACGGCACCGATGCGCGCTGGCTGGTGACCCGCGCCCAGGCGCGGATCAGCACGCTGGCTGCCAGCGACATGCCGCTGCCGGCGTTGCTTGCGGAACTGGTGGCGGGGCTGATCGCCGACTTCGACGTGGCGACGGCGAGCGTGGAACTGCCGCGCGACTATGACCCGCCGGCGGCCTGCCTGATCCTGGTGAAGCGCTACGCGACGGGCTGGCAGGCGCTGCGGCTTGGTGACTCCTGCCTGCTGGCGCGCGATGGCGGCGGCAACCACCGCATCCATGCCGCCTCGCCCAACAACGCCTTCGACCACTGGCTGACGCGCGAGGCGCGCAAGCGCCGCGATGCGGGCGTTCTCGACATCAAGGCGCTGCTCGCCGAATTCGCGCCGCAGCTGAAGGAGGGCCGGGCGAAGCGCAACCGGCCGGACGGCTATTCCATCCTCGAGGCGAACCGCGATGCGCTGGCGATGCCGGAGATCATGGACCTCGGCACGCCGGACCAGATCCTGCTGTGCACCGACGGCTATTACCGCGCCGTCGACCACTATGGGCTGCACGATGATGCAGGGCTGATGCGGGCCAGCGCCAAGGACGTTGGCGCCGTGCTGGCGGCACTGCGCGCGGCCGAAGCGGTCGACCCCGACTGCCTGCGCTTCCCGCGCTTCAAGCCGGCGGATGACGCGACGGCGGTGATGCTGGCGCGATAGCCGGTGCGGCCGCTCAGCGGCCCTTGCGCTGCATGGCCTCGAGCAGGGCGGCGCCGAGGCCGCCCTGGGCCGGGGCCTGCGGCTTCGAGCTGCCATATTTCGCGGCCTGCCGCGAACCCTTCGGGTCCGGCTGGGTGCCGCGCGCCAGGCGCTGCTCGCGCGCCGACTCGCCACCGTCCTTCTTCATGGTGAGGCCGATGCGGTTCCGCGCCACGTCCACCTCGACGACGCGGACGCGCACGATGTCACCCGCCTTCACCACCTCATGGGGGTCCTTGACGAAGCGATCGGCGAGCTGGCTCACATGCACGAGGCCGTCCTGGTGGACGCCGATGTCGACGAAGGCGCCGAAGGCCGCGACATTGGTGACCGTGCCCTCGAGCTGCATGCCGGGCTTCAGGTCCTTGATGGTCTCGACGCCGTCGGTGAAGGTTGCCGTCTTGAAGCTGGGGCGCGGATCGCGTCCGGGTTTTTCGAGCTCGGCCAGGATGTCCTTCACCGTGGGCAGGCCGAACGCCTCGCTGACGAAATCCTGCGGCTTCAGGGCACGAAGCTTCGCCGTGTCGCCCATCAGCGAACGGATGTCGCGGCCGCAGGACTCGACGATCCGGCGGGCGACGCCATAGGCCTCCGGGTGGACGGCGGAGGCATCGAGCGGCTCCTCGCCGTCGCGGATCCTGAGGAAGCCAGCCGA
This sequence comes from Aestuariivirga litoralis, assembly GCF_003234965.1. Classification (GTDB taxonomy): domain Bacteria; phylum Pseudomonadota; class Alphaproteobacteria; order Rhizobiales; family Aestuariivirgaceae; genus Aestuariivirga; species Aestuariivirga litoralis. Next base: position 199,299 of record NZ_QKVK01000009.1, on the reverse strand, counting down.
CTGCTGGAAGGCCTTGGGACCGAGCCGCGAGACCTTGAGCAGTTCCTGGCGCGACCTGAAGGCGCCATTGGCGTGGCGGTGCTCGACAATGGCTTCGGCGAGGCTCGTCCCCAGTCCAGAGACATAGGCCAGCAAGGGGGCGGATGCGGTGTTGAGGTCGACGCCCACGGCATTCACCGCGTCTTCCACCACCGCACCCAGCGAGCGGCCGAGCTGGTACTGGTCGACGTCGTGCTGGTACTGGCCGACGCCGATGGACTTGGGCTCGATCTTGACGAGTTCGGCCAGGGGGTCCTGCAGGCGCCGCGCGATCGAGACGGCCCCGCGCAGCGACACGTCAAGCTCCGGGAACTCCTTCGCGGCGAGTTCGGAGGCGGAATAGACCGAGGCGCCGGCCTCCGAGACGATGACCTTGGTGGGGGCCTTCGCCTCCTTCGGGAGAAGCGACAGCGCATCGGCCACGAAACGCTCCGTCTCGCGGCTTGCGGTGCCATTGCCGATGGCGATGAGCTCGACATTGTGCTGGGTGACGAGGCGCAGGAGGCTCGCCTGCGCGCCACGCACATCGTTCTTCGGCTGGAAGGGATAGAGCGTGTCGGTGGCCAGCAGCTTGCCGGTCGAATCCACCACCGCCGCCTTGACGCCGGTGCGGATGCCCGGGTCGAGGCCGAGGATGGGGCGGGAGCCCGCGGGGGCCGCGAGCAGCAGGTCCCTGAGGTTGCGGGCGAAGACGGCGATGGCCTCGTCCTGGGCGCGGGCGCGCAGATCGCCGAGGAGATCGATCATCATGGTGATCGACAGCTTCACGCGCCAGGTCCAGTCGGCAACGGCGCGCAGCCACTTGTCGCCCGGTGCGGCACCGCTGATGCCGATGGTGTTGGCGATGATCTGGCCCGCACGCGCAGGGCCGGTTTCCGGATCGGGGGCGATGTCGAGCGAGACCACCTCTTCCTTGGACGCGCGCAGCATGGCGAGTGCGCGGTGCGAGGGCACCGAAGCCCAAGGCTCCCTGTGGTCGAAATAGTCGGAGAACTTGGCGCCCTTCTCTTCCTGCCCCGCCACGACCTTCGACGTGAGGAAGGCCTCGGCCTTCATGAAGGCGCGGAGTTCACCGAGGAGTGCGGCGTTCTCAGCCAGGCGCTCCATGAGGATGTCGCGGGCGCCGTCGAGGGCTTCCTTCACCGTCTTCACGGTGTCGGTGATGTAGCCGGCGGCGAGGGCCTCAGGCACCGCGGCACGATCCGCGAGGATGCCGTCGATCAGCGGCTCGAGGCCGTTCTCGCGGGCGATCATCGCCTTGGTGCGGCGCTTGGGCTTGTAGGGGAGATAGATGTCCTCGAGCTCGGCCTTGGTCTTCGCCAGCGCCAGCGACCGGGCGAGCTCGTCGGTGAGCTTGCCCTGGGACTTGATCGAGTCGACGATCGCCTTGCGGCGGTCTTCCATCTCGCGGAGATAGACCAGGCGTTCGGAGAGCTTGCGCAGCTGCGTGTCGTCCAGCCCGCCGGTCACTTCCTTGCGGTAGCGCGCCACGAAGGGCACGGTTGCCCCTTCGTCGAGAAGGCCCACGGCGGCGGCAACCTGCTTCGGCTGGGCGCCGATTTCACCGGCAATGGTTTCGAAGATCTGTGCTGATGTATCCAAAATCGTCTCTCGTCACGCGACCGGGATTCGGCCTGAGCCAACTGTCCTGCCGACGGCGTGCGCGAGGGTCAAGAGACGAAGATTTCTGTGGATGGTATCGTTGCAAAGGTTATCAGCGACGGGACGTGGCGGGCCGGCATTCCTTTTTTTACCCGGCTCGTCCAAGCTGGTGCGATGGACGAAGAGGTGACAGAAGAGGCCCCCCTGCTGAGCCGCTGGGCGCTGGCCGCGGCGGTGGCCTTCGCCTGCGCGGCGGGCGGCGCGAGCCTGGCGGTGATGCCGCCCGGTGTGGCGCTGGTGACGGGCCTTCTCGCGCTGCTCATGGCGCTGATCACGCTGATCGACTTTCGCCACTTCATTATCCCCGATGTGCTGTCGCTGCCGGCGGTGCCGCTGGGCATCATCGCCAACATCGTGGTGTTCCACCCCGATGACTGGATGGCCGGCTTTAGCGAAAGCGTGCTGGGTGCCGTGCTGGCGGGGGGTGCCTTCTTCCTGCTGCGCGCCCTGTGGTTCCGGCTGCGCGGCATCGAGGGGCTGGGGCTGGGCGACGTGAAGCTCGCTGCCGTGGCGGGGGCCTGGCTCGGACCCGAGATGCTGCCCGCCGCCTGCCTGGCGGCGGCGCTCGGAGGGCTGGCCGCGGCGGTGGTGCTGCTGGTGCTGCCTGGGCGGCAGGTGAGGATGAGCGACCACATGCCCTTCGGCAGCTTCATGGCGCCGGTGATCCTGCTGTTCTGGGCCTGGCGGGTCCTGGACGCCGTCCCATTCTGGTGATCACCGCAACCCTGAATTAAGGGTTTGATTACCGAATCGACGCATAAGTTTCATCGATCATTAGGTTTTTCGTCACCGGCCGGGGCCCCTGGGGCCTGGGCCGCAGGGAGTAGCGCTTTGCCCCGGGCCGGCTTTTTCCACGGCATCAGGATCTGTACCTCCGGCGTCCGCAGCATCGCCCTGCTGGGCTGTGCCGGGGTGTTGCTGGCCTCCTGCCAGGCCCCTTCCGCCGGCCTCGAGAGCACCAACCAGCTGGACCTCAACGCCCGGTCGCCGGCCAAGGTGACCACCCGCGGTGCCGGGCCGGTGATGAAGCCTGCGAGCCAGGCGGCCCGCTATGAGGTGTTTCCCGGCGCCAGCCCGGCGGCGGAGGGTGATGGCGCAGAGCCGCCCGCCGGCGTGGGCGAGCAGGCGGACGGCAAGTTCACCGTCAACCTCGACGGCGCCACCATTGCCGAGGCGAGCAAGCTGATCCTGGGCGAGACGCTGGGCTACAACTACACCATCGACCAGAACCTGCCGCCCTCCTCCATCACCATGGTCAGCAACCGCGCGGTGAGTGCGCGCCAGCTGCTCGACGCCTTCGAAGCCTCGCTGCGCACGGCCAATGCGGCGCTCGTCAAGTCCGACGGCAATTTCCGCGTGGTGATGCAGCAGGCGATGGAGAATGACGCCAGCAACCTCGACACCGGCAGGGACGTGTCGCCCGGCTATGGCGTGAGCGCCATTCCGCTGCGCCATGTCGGCCCCGGCACGATGGTGAACCTGCTCGACGGCTTCATGCAGCAGCTGGGCTCCGCCAAGGCGTGGAACGCGGGCAACATGATCCTGATCCGCGGCCCCGCCTCGCAGCGCCGCGCGCTGGTCGAGGTGGTGACGAACTTCGACGTCGACACCATGCGCAACCAGACCTTCGGCATGGCGGCGCTGGAGAACGGCCGCGCCGAGGAGGTGGCCACGCAGGTGATGAAAGTGTTCGCGCAGGACAATGCCAGCGCCGGATCGAACGGCCTGAAGGTCATTCCGGTGCCCAACATCAACAGCCTGATCATCATCGCCAATGACCAGGCCAAGGTGCGCCGCGCCATCACCTGGGTGCGGAGGCTCGACCGCGAGAACCTCGATGCGCCGAAATCCTATGTCTATGCGGTGCAGAACGGCAATGCGGTGGAACTGGCGAAGATCCTCTCCGCCACCTATGGCGGCTCCGCCGGGGCCGGCGCCACGGCGGAGGTGGCGCCCGACTCGCCGCAGATGGACGTTTCCCTCGACAGCGGCAGCGCGGACCAGCAGGGACAGGACCCCTCGCAGGGCGACATGGGCGGCGTGCCGCAGCCGCCGCAGGTGCAGCCCGAGCAGCAGGGCAGCGACCCGACATCGACGTCGTCAACGTCGCAAACGGCGGCCGCAGGCGGCGGTGGCGGTGGTGGCGGCGGCGATGCAAAGGGCATCCGCATCACCCCGATCCCGGCCAACAACACCCTGCTGATCCGCGCTTCGCCGCGCGACTATCGCGAGATCCTCTCCACCCTCGCCCAGATCGACCAGCCTTCGACGCAGGTGCTGATCAGCACCACGATCGCCGAGGTGCAGCTGAACGACACGCTGAAATACGGCGTGCAGGCCTATTTCGAGAGCGGCAACTTCAGTTTCGTGCTGACCGAGAAGACATCGACCGCCGGATCGGTGATCAGCCCCAAGCTGCCGGGCATGAACCTGGTGATGGGCGGCATCTCCAACCCGCAGCTGGTGGTGGACGCGTTGTCGAAGGTGACCAATGTGCGCATCGTCTCCTCGCCGTCGCTGCTGGTGATGGAGAACGAGACCGCCACCATCAAGGTGGGCGACCAGGTGCCGATCCAGACCCAGACCGAAACGACGCAGGGCGGCCAGACGGTGAATTCCTACGAGTACCGCGACACCGGCGTGGTGCTGAAGGTGAAGCCGCGGGTCAATGCCAATGGCGTGGTGATGATCGACCTCGGCCAGGAACTGTCCGCCGTGCAGCAGGACACCGGCATCGGCGGCCAGCCGAAATTCACCCAGCGCACCATCAGCAGCAAGGTTTCGGTGAACGACCAGCAGACGGTGCTGCTGGGCGGCCTGATCAATGGCACGGAGGACCGCAGCCGGGTGACGGTGCCGGGCGCCAGCCAGCTGCCGCTGCTCGGACGCCTCGTCGGCACCACCGGCGGCATCGCCACGCGCAACGAGATGATCGTGTTCATCACCCCCACCATCGTGCGCAACGGCGAGGAGGCCTCGCAGATGTCGCAGGACCTGCGCGCCAAGATGAAGAACCTGAACTTCGACTGAGGCGCGGCCTCAGCCGCCGGTGTCGGGCACGGTGTGCTGCTCGGGCAGCCCGTCGGGCTGCGGTGGCGGCTGCGGCACCGGCATGGGCAGGGGCAGCGGCAGGGGCTGGTTCTGCGCCGGCATGTCCGGCTGGGGCTGGCCGCCTGCCCCGGCGTCGGGCGTGGCGAAGAGGCTGTAGGTCACCGGCGCGCCCTCGCTGCCGATGGCGATCGACCGGTCGGCCACCTCGACCACCACCCAATTGTCCACGCTTTCGCCCTGGCGCAGGTAGACGACGTCGCCCGTTGCCGCGACACGCACCGCAGCGATGCGGCCATCGGGCCCGGAGGCGACGCCGAGCAGCTTGTAGTCCTCCGGCCCAGGCCCCTGGGGCGGGGGTGGCGGCGGCGGCTCGGGCGGCGGCTGGCTGTCGACCGGTGGCGGGGGCGTCTCCACCACGGGTTCCGGCGGGCGCGGCAGGCGCGAGGGGTTGAACAGCGGCCGCTCGACAATGGCCGCGTAGGACGCGGTGTCGAGGTCCTGCCAGGGATTGAGGGCCGCGGGTGCGGCGCGCGTTGCCCCGGCCTCGGGCACCGCGACGCCCGACCCGCCGCTGAACCATCCCGTTCCCAGCCCGTCGAAGGCAAGGTAGCCGCCGAGAAGGGCGGCCACCGCGGCGAGGCCTGCAAGACGGCGGTTCACGGCTCGGCCCTCCATCCATAGGCCTCGATGCGGATCGTGGCGCGCAGCGCTTCGGACGGATACTGGCTGCCCTCCTCCGCCTTGGCCTCCGGCTGGATCTCGAGCCCGGTGACGAACATGACCGGCAGCCGCGACTCGACATCGACGAGGAAATCCCGCAGCTGTTCGATGCTGCCCTCGACATCCATGCTCACCCGGTACGGGGAGGTGGCCTCGCCGTCGCCGGTGTCGACCGGCTGCATGCGCTTCACCTCGAGGCCGGCTGCGGTGGCGGCATCGCCGGCGATGGACTGGAACCTGGCGAAGGCGAGGCCCGGCGTCGCACCGTCGAGGAACATCGGTGCCACGTCGTCGGCGGCGGTGAGACGCGTCGCCCCGGCACGCGCCGCCTTGGCGGTGCGGGCTTCCACCAGAACATAGTCGGACTCCGCCTGGCGCAGCCGTTCCGCCTCCTGCGCCTGCCATGACAGGACGAGATAGGCCAGCACGGCGACGGCAAACACCGCAACGGCCAGCACCGCAACGCCCTTGCGGGCCTCGGCCGAGAGGCCCCCCGCGACGCCAAGGGCCTTCATGCGCACCCCCGGGGGAAGGCCGCGGGCGCGTCGACAAGGCGCGGCACTCCCGCTATGACATTGTTCATGGTGCCCGTGTACATTCGCTCACTCATGCTGCCCGCCGTGCTGCTGACCTGCGGGCTTGCCGCCGCCCCGGAGAGGGCGCAGGCGGAAAGCCTGGACTGCCTGATCAGCCGTGGCAATCTCTGCTTCTCCACCGGTTGCAACAACGCCGGCAAGGCGCAGCGCATGGTGCTCGACCTCGAGGCGGGAACATACCGGCTGTGCCCCAACCGCTACAGCGACCAGGGCTGCACCGAGGCGCCCATGCAGTTCGACGTTCTCGACAACGCCATCGTCGGCATCAGCAAGGACGCGCCGGAGATTTCGGCCCGCGCGGTGTTCATGAACCGCGTGACGGGCGCGCTCAGCACCTCGCTGCTGGCGGCCGGCATGTCTGCCGTCGACTTCGGCAGCTGCGAAATTCCGCGCTAGCAGGAAAGCGCTCATTGGGCGGCCTCCGGCGCGGGCCCGGCACCGGGCTGCGGCGCCATTTCCAGCGTGGCGATGAGGGAGAACACCTCGGCATTGCTGTTCTGGTCGAGCTCGGTCGCCGCGGCGAAGTTGACGGCCTGGAAGTCCGGCGATGCCTCGAGGATCTGGATCAGGTCCGGCACCCCGCTGCCCTGGCCCTTGATGGTGACCTGGTCACCCTCGAGGTCGAGCGACAGGAGATGCACGGTGTCGGGCAGCAGCTTCGACAGCTCCTCCAGCACGGCGACGGCAGGAATCCTTTCGCGGCGCGCCTGCATGAGGCGATTGGCGGCGGAGACCAGCGGCGTTTCGCCCGCCGGAACGCCGCCCGGCCTGAGCGAGGCCATGAGCGTGGCCGACCGGGCCTCGAGCCGCGAGGCCTCGGCGGAGGTCTGGTAGACCCAGAACAGTCCCAGCCCGGTGAGCAGCACAAGCAGCACCGCCGCGGCCCTGGCGATGTGCGCTGCGCGCAGCCGCGCGGCGCGGCGCACGTCGTCGCCGCCCAGTTCGATCGACACCGCCTCGCCATCGGGCAGCAGGACGGAAACCGCCTTCACCTCCACGCCCTTCTGGCGCAGCGTGGCGGCGAGATCATCGAGCAGCGCGCGGCTCACCACCGCGACATCGACGCAGACGTGCTGCGGGTCCCCGGCAATGAGCGACACCCGCATGCCGTGGAGGCATTGTGCCAGCGGCCAGGGCGCCAGGCCCTCGACCTTGTTGCGCACGATGGCGCGCAGCACGTCCACCGGCTGCTGTGGCAGCACGATCTGCTGGCTGATCGACTGGTCGGCGGCGAAGCAGATCTCGACGGCGGTTCCCGGCGCCACGGCGAGCTGCCGGGTGATTTCCTGCAAGGCCTGCTGCGGCCGGCCGGTGACCAGCACAGGTTCGGCGCTGCCGGCGCGCCGCACCTCGATGCCGGCGGCGGCGACGCGCAGCTGAATGGCCGGATGCTCACCCGCGGCACGGCGCAGCGCCAGCTCCTCGGCGAGCGCCAGCACCGGCAGGCGCAGGCCGTTCCAGATGCTGGAGGCGGAGAAGGTCATGTTGCCGTCGTCCATGCTCACTCCTCCTCCAGCGCCAGCGTGCCGAAGGGCGCGGCGCCATCCGGCGTCAGGCGCAGCACGGCGCGGGCCGCGCTGCCGGGCAGGATGCCGGGGCCGCCCGCCAGCGTGACATCGACCATGAAGACCCGCGGGGCCTTGACGCTGAGCAGGCCCGGCAGGCGCTGGATGATTTGCTGCAGCCTTGCGTCCGATGCGCCGGTGCCTGAGTTCCGTGTCATGGCGATGTCCGAAATGTCCCTGGCCGTGAGGCCCGGTATGGACTGCAGCACCTGATCGGGCGCTGCAAGCGGATTTATCTGCCCGGTGGGATTATACACCGTCAGCCCGGCGCCCAGTGCCGCTGCATCATCAGCGGGAATGTCGAGGAGGTCCGGCAATTGCTCCACCGAGAGGAAGATGATGGGCACGGGCGGCTGCTTCTGCTTGCCGCCGGAATTGGCGTCGGGGGCGTTGGTGCCACCCTGCACCGCGGGCTGCTGGGCCTGCGCCGGCTGCTCCGGTGTCGCGTCCTTGCGGAGCTTGGCGATGCGGTCGGCGAGGCCGTCGGCCGCGGGGCCGAGGCCGCTGAAGCGGGCCACCGCCTCGATCAGCTTGGGGTCGGAGCGGTTGAGATCGGCATAGCCGCCGGCATCGCGCAGGCTGACCGTGGCCGAGACGCCGTTGCCGAGGTCGACCGCTGTCTCCTCGCCGGCAAGCGACAGGCGCTGCTCCTCGGGCGTTGCCAGGATGAGCGCCTTGGCGGCCTCAATGCCGGAGCGCAGCGCCAGGTGGGAGGCGAGGCGGCGCTGCTCCAGCTGCTCGTTGCCGATGCCGGCACGGGTGAGTGCCGTGGCGGCGACCACCATGACCGCCATGATCGCCACGGCGAGCAGCACCGCGATCAGGATGACGCCGCGCTGCCCGGCGCGGCCGCGAGACCTGCTCATTGCGTGGCCTCCTTCTCGGCGGTGCCGCAGCGCGATTCGCGGTTGCCCGCGCAATCGACCTCGGAATCGATGGCCAGAGACTGCACGAAGCCCGGTACGCGCAGGCGGTCGGTCGCGGTGTTGGTGACGGTGAGGCGGATCTGTTCCGGCATCGCCTCCGACGCCTTCCAGCCATTGCTCCATTCGCGCTGGCCGCTGCGCTGGGCGCGATAGGCGAAGGCAATGTCGTAGGGACCCTGGAGCAGCACCACCGGATCGCGCCAGGCCGGCAGCGAATCATCGTCCCGCGCCGGCAGCGGTGCGCGCTCGCGCAGCAGCGTTGCCACGCCATCCTTGTGCTGCACGCTCAGCCGCACCAGGAACAGCCCGGGCGCGCTGAGTGCTTCCTGCTCGCGCAGGGGATAGACCATGGCCTCGCGCCCGCCGTCGAAGACGTAGCCCGCGAACTCGCCGGGCGCGGCAGGCCGGCGGATCTTGGCGATGCGCGCCACGTCGCGCCCGAAGATGTCGACCGCGGCGCCGATCTCGGCCTGTTCGCCCAGCCGCTGGCGGGTGCGGTCGGCGCCCTTGCCGACGGCCGACATGGCCATGTTGAGCGACACGAGGATGAGCGAGGCCAGAACGAGGCCCGCCAGGACCTCGACCAGCGTGAAGCCCCTTTCACCCTGCGATGTGCGGCAGCGCTTCATCGGCTGAGCTTCAGAGCCGTGCCGGTGACTTCGCCGCCCCGGCCCCAGCCCACGGCGGCGGTGAGGCGGTACATGCGGTAGGCCTCCTCGAGCTTGGCGGGCGGCGCCACCGGCTCGATCACCAGCTGCCAGCGATATGGGCCGGAGTTGCCTTCGCGCGTGGCGGGCGCGGTCTGGGCTGCCGCCAGTTCGTCCTCGAGGATCGACTGCAGGATCAGCCTTGCGCCCAGGTGCTGCTCCAGCGTGCTGGTGCCCTGCAGCGAGCCGCCGATGCCGCTGGTCAGCACCGCGATGGCACTGGCCGCGACCGCGAGGGCGCAGAGCACTTCGACCAGCGAGAAGCCCGCCTGCCCGTCACAGCGCGCGCGCATCGGCCCGCCCCGTCAGCCAGTTGACATTCAGGCCATAGCTGCGGCCCCGGAAGCCGAAGGCCAGTTCACCGCCGCTCGAGGCGCCGGAGGGATAGAAGCGGATCGCCGGAAGGCCGCCGCCCTTCGGCACCGCCACCCTGGCATCAAGCGACAGGCCCTTCGGAAGCTCGAGCACGCGGCCGCCTTCGAGGCTGAGGCGGCGCCCCCTGACGTCGATGGTGACCGCGGTCTGGGCATGGTTCTCGATGGCCTGGGTACGGGCATCGCGCAGCAGCGCCTCGGCCTCGATGATGAAGGAACGGGCACGCGCCGATTCGAGGCTGTTGCGGCCGACCGACATGACGGCGGTGGCCGACAGCGCCAGGATCACCAGCACCACCATCAGTTCGAGCAGGGTGAAGCCTGCCTGTGCCTCAGTTCGAGACGTCGGCATTCTCGTCTGCACCGCCTTCCTTGCCGTCAGCGCCCAGGCTCCTGATCTGGAACGAGCCGCCGTTCTGGCCGGCCTGGTAGAGATAGGGGCGGCCCCAGGGATCCTTCGGCACATCGCCCTTGGCGAGGTAGGGGCCGTTCCAGCCCGCGATGTTGCCGGGCGACTTGACGAGGGCCGAGAGCCCCTCGGTGGAGGTGGGATAGCGGCCGACATCGATGTGGAACAGCTCCATCGCCGTCACCAGGCTCTCGATCTGGATATGCGCGGTCTTGGCGCGCGAGGAGCCGAGATAGCCGATGACGCGCGGGCCGATGATGGAGGCGAGCAGCACGAGGATGACCAGCACGACGAGCAGCTCGACGAGGGTGAAGCCCCGTTCGCCGCGGCGGCGCCGGGACTGGGAGCGAAGCTGCTTGCGGATGGCGGAGGAAATCATGACTGCGAACCCCGTTGTCAAAGTGCCAGATCGTTGATGGAGATCACCGCGCTCATGAGCGAGGTGATGATGAAGCCGACGAAGACGCTGAGCACCAGGATGATGATCGGCCCCAGCAGCGATACGGTGCGGTCGGTGAGCCGGTCCAGTTCGTCGTCGAGAATGTCGGTGACGCGCAGCAGGCTGGGCGTGAGGTTGCCGGTCTCGGCACCGACCTTGATCATGCGCGCGAGCAGCGGCGGGAGGATCTTCGAACGCTCGAGCGGTGCCACGAAATCCTCGCCGCGGCGCAGCGCCACTTCCATGTCTTCCGCCGCCTTGAGGATGCGGCGGTCGGGGCTGGTCGAGGCGATGAGCTTGAGGCTGGCGGGAAGGTTCATTCCGGCCGCCGACAGCGTGCCGAGCAGGCGGCAGAACTGCGCCACCTCCGACTTCATCAGGAGCTTGCCGAGAAGCGGCAGGCGCAGCGCCGCCTCGCGCACCAGCCGCGGCAGCGCGGTCCTGGTCCACATCAAAGCCATGGCGATGGCGGCCAGCGCCACGGCGACCGCCAGCGTGATGCCATTGGCGATGAGCCAGTCGGAGGCGTTGAGCACCATCCTGGCGGTTTCCGGCACCGGCGCGCCGCTGCTCGAGATCATGTCCTTGATGCCGGGCACCACGGACACCATCAGGAATATCACCACGCCGATCGACAGCACCACGAGCATGACCGGATAGACCAGTGCGGAGACGACCTTGCCGCGCACCTTCTGTTCGCGCTCGCGCGCCGTGGCCAGCCGGTCGAGAACCGAGGCCAGCGTGCCGGTGGCCTCGCCCACCTCGACCATGGAGAGGTAGAAGGGCGGGAAGGCGCCGGTCTCCTCCAGCGCGTCGTGGAAGCTGCGGCCCTTGCGGATGGCGCCGCGCACCTCGCCCACCGCCACGGCCAGGGGCTTCGAGAAGGTTTCGCCCGAGAGGATTTCGAGCGACCGGTTGAGCGTGGTTCCGGCCTGCAGCAGCCAGGCCAGCTGGCGGGTGAAGCCCGTCAGCTCCTGGCGCGGGATGCGGCCGGTGGTGAGGCTCATGAAGGCGCCGGCGCCGCCGCCCTGCCCGTCCTCGCGGATGTCGATGGGGTGGAGGCCCTGTTCCGACAGGCGGCTGATGGCGAGCGAGCGGTCGGCGCCCTCGATGGTGCCGATCACCTTCTCGCCCGAGTCCCTGATCGCCTGGTAGCGGAAGCTTGCCATCAATCCTCCGACGTCACGCGCCCGAGTTCCTCGATGGTGGTGAGCCCCTCGCGGCACTTGGCGAAGCCGTCCGACATCATGCTGGCGGTACCGGATTTTCGTGCGGCATGGGCGATGACGTCAGCCGAGACGCCCGGCTTGATCAGGCGGCGGATGTGGTCGTCGATCACCATCACCTCGAAGATCGCGGCGCGGCCGGCGAAGCCCGTGTTGCCGCAATAGGTGCAGCCGCAGGCCTTGTAGAGCGTGACGTTGCCGTAGCCCGCCGCACCGGCACTGTCGGGCAGCTGCGCCAGCAGGTCGGGCGTTGCCTCATAGGGCTCGCGGCAATGGATGCACAGCTTGCGCACCAGGCGTTGCGCCACCACGCAGCGCAGCGTGGAGGCGATGAGATAGGCCTGCACACCCAGGTCGAGCAGGCGCACCACCGCGCCGGCGGCGGAGTTGGTGTGCAGCGTCGTCAGCACGAGGTGGCCGGTGAGCGCGGCATTGACGCCGATGCTGGCGGTTTCCGCATCGCGCATTTCGCCGACCATGATGATGTCGGGGTCGAAGCGCAGCAGCGAGCGGAGCGTGCGGGCGAAGGTCAGCCCGATTTCGCTGTGGATCTGGATCTGGTTGACGCCCTCGACCTGGTATTCGACCGGGTCCTCGATGGTCACGATCTTGCGGCGCGGATCGTTGAGCACGCCCAGCACCGCGGCGAGCGTCGTGGTCTTGCCGCTGCCGGTGGGGCCGGTCACCACGATCATGCCATGGGCATGCTGGATCTGCTGGCGCAGCTTGGCGAGATCGGGCTGCGACAGGCCGAGGCGGTTGATGTCGGGGGCCTGGGTGTTGGAGCTGAGGAAGCGGATGGCGATCGATTCGCCGTGGATCGTCGGCATCGTGGCGACGCGGATGTCGTGCTCGCGTTCGGCGATGCGCAGCCGCGCGCGGCCATCCTGCGGCAGGCGCTTCTCGGCGATGTTGAGGTTGGTGAGGATCTTGAGGCGGGAGACAGCGGCGCGGCCCAGCTCGTTGCCCAGCCTCTCGCGCTCTTCCAGCAGGCCGTCAACACGGTGGCGGACGATGACGTAGCCGCGCGCCGGCTCGATGTGGAGGTCGGTGGCGCGCGCCGCGGAGGCCTCGCGGAACAGGCGGTTGACGAGGTCGATGACCGGTGCGTCGAGGGCGAGGTCCTTCAGCGTGTCGTCGTCCTCGCCGCCGGAGTCGGCGCCCGCCTGCCCGGCGGCGCCGCGATCATCATCGAGGCGCTCGATGGCGGAGAGGATCTGGTTGTCGGTGGCGAGCGACAGCGTGAGGTCCATGCCCGAGGCGAGGCGGAGGGCATTGAGCGTCGCCTCGTCGGAGGGATCGCTGACGATGACCGAGAGCTTGCCGCCATCCACCGCCTTCGGCAGCACGTGGCGCTCGCGCATGAAGCGCAGCGAGATGGACTCGGGCAGCACCCGCGCGGTGGGCCAGTCGCTGGTGACGGGCAGGCCGCAGACCCGGCCGAGCTCGGTGGCCAGCACCTGCTGGTCGACGAGGCCCTGGCGCAGCAGCAGCCGGACAGCGGTGTCCCGCCCGTCGGCCGCCTGGCCGAGGATCAGTGCGGCCTGCTCATCCGAGATGAGGGCCCGCCGGGAGAGATCGCTGAGAAGGTGTTTCACGCTGCCCATCCTATCAGGCCGAGGCTTAACCGCACAATAAATGGTGGCTGCCCCGGAACGGCCCGCTCACGCCGGCGGCAGGGCGGGGGAAGGCTCGCGCAGGGCCTCCGCCGTCTGCCGGACGACGTCGGCGATGTGCTGGAGCTGCCCGGCGAGCGGGCTGGTGCGCCGCCAGATCATGCCGATGGTGCGGCGCGGCGGCGGCGGGCCGAAGCGCGCCAGCGCCACGTTGGCCGAACGGGTTTCAACGGTCACCGCCATTTCCGGAATGAGGGTGACGCCGATGCCGGAGCCCACCATCTGCACGAGCGTCGACAGCGAGCTGCCTTCCAGCACCTCGCGCGGCAGCGCCGTCGTCATGTTGCAGAAGGCCAGGGCCTGGTCGCGGAAACAGTGCCCCTCCTCCAGCAGCAGCAGGCGCATTTCCTTCAGCATGTCGATGTTGGGGACCGGTTTCGCGGCCTCCTCCGCCGGCCGCACCAGCAGGAATTCCTCTGCGAACAGCGGGGCTTCGGTGAAGGACGGCTCGGAGACGGGAAGCGCCACGATGGCCGTGTCGAGGCGGCCTTCGGCCAGCTCCCGCAGCAGCTTGGCGGTCAGCGTCTCGCGCACATGGATGTCGAGGCCGGGATGGAGGCGGTTGAGGCTGCCGACGATGCCGGGCAGCAGATAGGGCGCCACGGTGGGGATGACGCCGATCCGGAGCCGCCCGGAGAGCCAGCTCTGCGAGGCGCGGGCGAGGTCGCCCAGCTCGTCCACTGCCCGCAGGATGTCGCGCACGCGGGGCGCGAACTCCTCGCCGAAGCGGGTGAGGCGCACCTGGCGGGCGCTGCGCTCGACCAGGGCGCCGCCGACGATGTCCTCGAGATCCCGGATCTGGGTGGAGAGGGCCGGCTGCGAAATGCCGCAGGCCTCGGCCGCGCGGCCGAAATGGCCATGCTGGGCCAGCGCCTCGAAATAGCGGAAATGGCGGAGCGTGAGGTTGTTCATAGCTTTTTCTTATCGCATCGATAAAAAAAGGAAACTTCTCTTTATGCCGCTTCTGGACTATCTCAACCCCATACCGGCGACCGTTGTGGGGAACGGACGTGCAGGCCGGTTGCAAACAGAATTCCGCGTTTTTCAGAGGGTGATATGGACAAGTCAAACAAGGGCTCGGGCGGCAAGTGCCCGGTCATGCATGGTGCCAACACGGTGAGCGAAAGCTCGGTGGTGGCGTGGTGGCCGAAGTCGCTGAACCTCGACATCCTGCATCAGCACGATTCCAAGACCAATCCGCTGAAGGGCTTCAACTACCGCGAGGAAGTGAAGAAGCTGGACGTGAAGGCGCTGAAGGCCGACCTCGCCAAGCTGATGACCGACAGCCAGGACTGGTGGCCGGCCGACTGGGGCCATTACGGCGGGTTGATGATCCGCATGGCCTGGCACTCCGCCGGCACCTACCGCATCGCCGACGGCCGCGGCGGCGGCGGCACTGGCGCCCAGCGCTTCGCGCCGCTGAACAGCTGGCCGGACAATGCCAACCTCGACAAGGCCCGCCGCCTGCTCTGGCCGATCAAGAAGAAGTACGGCAACCGGCTGAGCTGGGCCGACCTGATGATCCTGGCCGGCAACGTGGCCTATGAGACCATGGGCCTCAAGACCTATGGCTACTCCTTTGGCCGCGAGGACATCTGGGCGCCCGAGAAGGACATCTACTGGGGTGCGGAGAAGGAGTGGCTCGCCCCCAGCGACAGCCGCTATGGCGACCTGAACAATCCCTCGACCATGGAAAACCCGCTGGCCGCCGTGCAGATGGGCCTCATCTACGTGAACCCGGAAGGCGTCAACGGCAAGTCCGACCCGCTGAAGACCGCCGCCCAGGTGCGCGAGACCTTCGCCCGCATGGCGATGAACGACGAGGAAACCGTGGCGCTGGCCGCCGGCGGCCACACCGTGGGCAAGACCCACGGCAATGGCAACCCCGCCAACCTGGGCCCGAGCCCGGAGGGTGCCGACATCTCCGAGCAGGGCCTTGGCTGGATGAACCACAAGACCCGCGGCATCGGACGTGACACCGTCACCTCCGGCATCGAGGGCGCCTGGACCACCCACCCGACGCGCTGGGACAACGGCTATTTCGACCTGCTGCTCGGCTATGAGTGGGAGCTGAAGAAGTCGCCTGCCGGCGCCAACCAGTGGGAGCCCATCAACATCCGCGAGGAAGACAAGCCCGTGGACGTGGAGGATCCCTCGATCCGCCTCAACCCGATCATGACCGACGCCGACATGGCGATGAAGATGGACCCGGAGTACCGCAAGATCTCCGAGCGCTTCCACAAGGACCATGCCTATTTCTCGGAGGTCTTCGCGCGCGCCTGGTTCAAGCTCACGCACCGCGACATGGGCCCGAAGACGCGCTACATCGGCCCCGAGGTGCCCGCCGAGGACCTGATCTGGCAGGACCCCGTTCCCGCCGGCAGGACGGGCTACGACGTGGCCGCCGTGAAGGCCAGGATCGCGGCCACCGGCCTTTCGGTGGCCGACCTCGTGTCGACCGCCTGGGACAGCGCGCGCACCTTCCGCCAGTCGGACATGCGCGGCGGCGCCAATGGCGCGCGCATCCGCCTTGCGCCCCAGAAGGACTGGGAGGGCAATGAGCCCGCCCGGCTGGCCCGCGTGCTGGCCAAGCTGGAGCCGATCGCCGCCGAGACCGGCGCCTCGATCGCCGACGTGATCGTGCTGGGCGGCAATCTCGGCGTCGAGCAGGCGGCCAAGGCCGCGGGCTTCGCCGTCGAGGTGCCCTTCACGCCCGGCCGCGGCGACGCCACGCAGGAGCAGACCGACGTCCACTCCTTCGCGGTGCTGGAACCGGTGGCCGACGGCTTCCGCAACTGGCTCAAGAAGGACTATGCGGTGACGCCGGAAGAGCTGCTGCTCGACCGTGCCCAGCTGATGGGCCTCACCGCGCCCGAGATGACCGCCCTCATCGGCGGCATGCGGGTGATGGGCGCCAACCATGGCGGCTACAAGCACGGCGTGTTCACCGACCGCCCCGGCGCGCTGACCACGGACTTCTTCGTCAACCTCACCGACATGGGGTACAAGTGGGAGCCGAAGGGCAGCAATCTCTATGAGATCGTCGAGCGCAAGACCAACACCACCAAGTGGGTCGCCACGCGCGTCGACCTGGTGTTCGGCTCCAACTCGGTGCTGCGCGCCTATGCCGAGGTCTATGCCCAGGACGACAACAAGGAGAAGTTCGTGAAGGACTTCGTCGCCGCCTGGACCAAGGTGATGAACGCCGACCGCTTCGACGTCGCGTAACCACCGGCACCATCGAAACCAGCGGGAGGGCGGCGAAAGCCGCCCTTACTGCATTCAGGCCCGAGCTTCAGTTCACCAGGCTGGCGACGCCGACGTCGCCGTCGAAGACGTAGCGGTTGACGCGCTTCGCGGGCAGTTCGGCGCGTTCGTTGTAGTTCGTCACCGGGCCGATGAGCTGCTTCTGCTGCAGCTGCGCGAAGATGAGATCACGCTCGGCATTGGTGTCCTTCGCCGTGCGGTGGGTGATTTGGAAGGACAGCCAGGTGAGCGAGAAGCCGGTATCCCGGGTCGCTGCCCCCACCCAGATCGCCGCCGCATCGGCCGGGGGCCGGTCGGTGTTGAGCCAGAAGGCGGGAGTGCCGAGGGAATCCTGCGCCGTCGACTGGCTGATGCTCCAGAAGCGCACGTGGTGGCGCTTGCGCGGGCTGTCGTCGATGGCCTTCTGGAAGCCGATGTCCTGGCCGCGGCCGAACAGGAAGAGCGTGCTGAACGGAGCGGAGGGATAGGGCTTGTTGAAGACGAAGGCCTTCACCATGCGCCACGAGCTTCCGATTCCCAGCGCATCGGCCTCGGTCCAGCCGATGGCGGCAAAGGCGGCGCGCAGCTGCGGCAGGGTGCCGATGAGCGCCAGGTTGACGGGATCGCCCGGCAGGCCATCACCCGTCGTCGTGTATTCCGGCACATGCTGGCGGTGGAGAACCTTCAGGCTCATCCGGATGACCCATGGCAGGATCACATAGGCGGCGAGGCCATAGGTGACGGCCAGCGCCAGGATCCACGGCAGGCGGTTGTCGGTGATGCGGAAGACGACGTCGACGATCAGCCAGACGGTGAGCACGCCGAGGCCGAAGACCACCACATGCCGCCAGATCCGCCGCAGCAGCCCCATGGCGGTCAGAACCGGATATTGAGCAGCGAGAAATCGTCCGGCAGCGGGCCGGGGCCGTTGAGGCCGCGCACCCAGTCCAGAACCTCGCCCGGCGTTTCGCTGCGCGCCAGCCGGTCGACGAAGTCCTGGAAGGCCAGCATCTGGCCCGGCGAGGTCTCGACCTCGAAGGTGCCGTCGCTGACGAGGTGCAGGCGGTCGCCCGCACCGACCGTGCATTCAGCCGCGCGATAGCTCATGGCCTCCATCATGCCGATGGCGATGCCCGGCGTCGACAGCGTCAGCACGCTGCCGTCGGCCCGGCGCAGCACCGAGGGCGGGTGGCCGCCGCTGGCATAGCGCAGCACGCCGGTGCTGCGCGTCAGCACGCCATACCAGATGGTGAAATACATGTTGTGCTGCCGTTCCATCGGGAAGGCGTCGTTGAGTGCCGAGAGCACCGCGCCGGGATCGCGGAAATCGGTGTTGGGAAGGGCCGCCGAGCGCAGCACGTTGATGGCCGTCACCGACAGCAAGGCCGCGCCCACGCCGTGGCCGCAGACGTCGAGCAGGTAGAAGGCCATGTGGTCGGCATCGATGTCGTGGTAGCCGAAGCTGTCGCCGCCGAGCTCGGTCGAGGGCAGCAGCAGCCACTCGGTGACGGGGGACGCCGTGCGCGGTTCGGGCAGGATCGAGAAGATGTAGTTGGCTGCCTCGGTCAATTCCTCCGTCAGGCGCTTCTGCGTCGTCTGCAGCGCGAGATTGGCCTCGGCGAGCTGGTCTTCCACCGCCTCGCCGTGCTCGATCGTGGCCTGGTAGAGCAGATTGAGGTCGTCGAGCTCGGCCCGGACGCTGGCGAGTTCGGCCTCCAGCGCCGCCAGCCGGTCCCCGGGACCGGCTGCGGCCGCAACGCCTGACGTGGCGCTCACGCGAGTGCGGAAATCGCCTGGGCGACGCTGTCGTGCAGGCCGAAGATGTTGTCGAAGCCGGAGACGGCGAGGACTTCCTTCACATTGTTCTTCGCACACGCGATGGTCAGGCCGCCGCCGGCCGCCTTGGCCTTCTTGGCGGTGGTGAGGATGACACGCAGTCCGGCGGAGGAAATGTAGTCGAGGTCGGTGGCATCGATCACCACCTTCTTGGGGCCCTTGTCGAGAAGGGCGGCCGCGTCATCCTCGAAGGCCTTGGCGCTGCTCGAATCGATGCGGCGCGACGGCTTGAGGACGAGGGCGCCATTGACGGTTTCATGGTTGAGGCTGGTCACGTGCTTGTCTCCCTGCTGAGGCAGATTAGGCTGCCTTCACTTTCATTTCCATAGTCAGTCGGTTGAACCCATCGGCCCGCCTGTAGTCAAGACGGTCCATGAAGCTTTTCACGAGGGTGAGGCCGAGGCCGCCCACCTCGCGCGTCTCGATGTCGCCCACGGGCGGTGCCGCATCGGCGGCGAGCGGATCGAAGGGCGGGCCGTTGTCGGCCAGTTCGGCACGCAGCACGCCGCCGCCGTGCTCGATGGCCAGCGTGATGATGCCGTCGCTGCGGCCCGCCAGCCCATAGGAGATGATGTTGGTGATCAGCTCGTCGAGCGCCAGGCCGAAGCGCAGCGATTGCTCGGCCGGAATGCCGTTGGCGGCGCCGAACTCCTCCAGGCTGTCGATGACGCGCGCCACCTCCTGGACATCATTCGCCAGCGACATGTCGAGCCGACCCGTCACGCGCGCTTCCCCCGTGAATTTCGTTTCACCGGCGGGTATCGCACGTCAGCGCGGCAGGTCAAGCCCCGCGGGCGCGCAGCCGCCGGTCACCGGGCAAGGGCAAATGAGGATTTTGCTCGGCGGCAAAACTGGATATGGTGTGCGCCGCGGCGGCGAGCGCCGCCTGACATCTTGCTTTACGGGGCCATGACCATGCTGACAGTTCCGGAGGAATTCCTTCTCCTCACCCTCAAGGATGAAGAGGGCGGCTTCGTCGACATTCCGCTGGAATACCAGCGCGCCGGCTTCGTCGGCGCGGCGATCATGGAACTGGCGCTCGAGGGCCGGCTCGACAATGACCTCAGTCGCGTCTGGGTTGTGAACAAGGCCCCGACCGGCAATCCCGCCCTCGATCCCGTGCTGGCGCGGCTCTCCGCCCCGGACTTCGATTCGAGTGCCGACAACCTCATCAACCAGCTGATCGAACTCGGCGACACGGTGCGCGAACAGTCGCTGAAGCGGCTGTGCGACAAGAAGATCCTGGTCGAGACAGAAGGCCGCCTGCTGTGGTTCCTCAAGACGCGGCGCTACCCCGCCGTCGACGGCAAGGAAATGCGCGAGGTGAAGCTGCGCCTGCTGGAAGTGCTGCTGCGCGACGGCCTGCCCGACCCGCGCGACTGCTGCCTGATGTCGCTGGCCGAAACCTGCGGCATCATCCGCCAGATCGTGCCGCAGTCGGAACTGAAGCTGGCGCGCGAGCGCATTGCCAAGTTCTCCAAGATGGAGCTCATCGGCCAGAACGTGAACCACTACATCGAGATCTTCGAGCGCGCCATGGCGCTCGCCACGCCGGCCCACATGTAAGGGCCTCGCCGCAGCGCAATTGCGCGGGCGCCGGGATGACCGGCGCCCGTTTTCGTCAGCGCTCGACCTTGTCGAGGTCGGCCTGCATGTCGCGCACCCGCTCCATGGTGAGGAAGTCGAAGGTCATCGGCAGGCCGAGTTCGACCGAGGGGGCGTGCTGCAGCTTCACCGTGACGCTGCCCGGCGCCGCCGCGAGAAGATGGCCGCCACGCGTGCGGTCCTTCGTGATGAAGTGCAGGTGGAGGCCAGGCAGGTGCACGCCGGCCAGGAAGTTGGGCGTGTAGAAACCGATGATGGTGCCCTCGACATCCGTGAACTCGAAGACCGTCTGCAGCCTGGCGATCTCGGCCAGCGGCATGTAGTTCATCATCTTCGGCACGGAGCGGGCGCGGACATAGTCGAAATGCCCGTCGATGCGGATCGCATACATCAGGTTGGTGGACGGCACCAGATCGAGCAGCGCATGCTCGAAATCGGCCTCCGCCACCTTGCCGAATGCGTCTTCCGTGTCGCCCTTGAACTGGGACGTGAGCGCGAAGGGCGTGCGGACGTCGTCGGGGATGAGCTCGGCATCGCCCTGCGGGCGGAGGCAATAGACCTGGCCGTCGAGCAGCACCATCTCGCCGTCGAGATCGTTGAAGGTACCGATGCCGAGATTGCCCTTCTGGCGCAGCAGCCCGATCGTGGTGTCCGCCCGGTAAATGCCTTCGACGAGTGCGGCGATGGGGGCCGAGATGAAAACCGGCGGACGGGGCTTCCGGCCATTGCTGCTTGCGGTCACGCGTGCCTCCTTGCTGTGTGGTGGCGCGGAAACTGTGCCGCGCCCGGCTCCCGCGCAAGCTAAATCTTCTTGTTCGCACAGGGGCCTGCCGCTAGCATCCGGCGCGCGGCGGCAGCTGTCGTAAGTTTCTGATTTGCAACCTTCCTCAGTGGATTGCCGCGGGCCGTCCACCGTGCCGCCTGAGGACATGCCGGGACCAAGGGAATGAGTGGCACCAGACCGCTAGTCGAAATCTCCATGGGAATCGAGGCCTTCGCCTCGGAGTGGCTGCACTGCGACCGCATCTCCTCCTACCTCGCCCGCATGGTGAGCCACAACCGCACCGACTCCCTGCTCTACGCCAACCTGATGAGCTCCGCCCTCAACGAGCTGCTCGAGACCGCCTTCGCGCATCATGGCCCGGAGGGAGACTTTTCCTGCCGGGTGAGCCGTGCGGGCGATGCGGACGTGATCGAGCTCGACCTGCCCTGCGACGCCGCGGCCCTGTCCTTCTACAGCGAGGCAGCGCGGCGGCTGAGCCAGCCGGACCTGGCGGAGACCTATCACGCGGCCCTGTTTTCACCCGGGCGCGCCGACCCGCACCTGGGCCTGCTCGAAGTGGCGGTCGACTATCGCGCCCGCATCTCCATCCAGCCGGAACAGGGCAACCGGTTGAAGCTCGCGGCCGAGATGGCGCTGGAAGGAGCCGCGGCATGAGCCCCGACCGCGGCTACCAGGCCAGCTTCAACGAGAACAACCAGGAATTCGTCATCGCCGGCAAGCTGCGCCCGCGCAGCGAGGACGAGATCAGGCCACTGGCCCAGTCTCTGGGCGAAGCGCTGGGACAGGTGAAGGGCACCTTCTACCTCAATGTGAAACGCCTGGCGCGGCTCAACAACGTGGCCTTCCGCGTCATCGCGGGGCTGGTGTCGCAGGTGTGCGGCGGGCGGCCCGACCTCCGCGTCGAGGTGGTGACGTCGAGCGTCATGGGCTGGTCGACGCGCAAGTTCCTGCCGCTCGCCCGGCTGCTGCCAAACGTCTCCGTCAATGAATACGACAAGGACTTCTATCCCGGCCAGTCCTACCTCGAGGAAGGCGGCTTCATCCCCATCCTGCGCGCCCAGACCAAGCTGACCTGGCAGCACGAGAAGCACCTCCTGCCGCGCCACGGGCTCAGGCCCGGCATGGCGATGGCGGACGTGTGCTGCGGCATCGGCGACTTCGCCGTCCTGGTGCAGAAGGAGCTGAAGCCCGCCAGCATCCTGGCGCTCGACCATTCGCGCTCCAGCCTCGACTATGCCCGCAAGGTGGCGGCTGATTTCGGCGTCAGTGGAATCGAATACGTCTATGGCGACGCCTCCGAGATGGTGCTGGAGGACAACCAGTTCGACTTCGTCACCTGCCGCCATTCGCTGCAGGTGTTCGACCGGCCGGAGCTGATCCTCCGCGAGCTTTACCGCATCTGCAAGCCGGGCGGGCGCGTCTACATCACCAACGAGAAGAACTCGCATTGCCTGGGCGAGCCGCGCGCCGAGTCCATCCAGTGGACCTACAACGAGGTGGCGCGCCTGTGGGCCGACTACAAGATGGACATCGAACTGGGCCCCAAGAGCCGCCGCTACCTGATCGATGCGGGCTTCGAGGACATCCGCGTCGACAGCTTCATGGTCACCAACCTCGACGGCGACCCGCAGAGCTTCGCCGACATCATCCAGTCCTGGGAAAACGTCTATGCCGGCGAAATGGCGCGTGACCGGGGCGACTCGCCGGAGTTCATCGCCAGGTTCCGCCAGGGCTTCCAAGACCACATCTACGCGGCCCTTCACCCCAAGGGCTATGCCGGGTGGCCGATCTGGGCCGCCTCGGGAAGGAAACCTTCGTGAACGGCAGCGCCGCCATGCCGCCGGTGAAGGGAGGCGCCTTCACCAGCTTCCGCACCAAGTTCATCGCCCTCATCGGGGCCACGGTTCTGCTGTCGCTGCTGGTGGGCGGCGGCGTCGGGCTGTGGAACGTCGGCAAGCTGTCGCATGATGCCTCGGCCGAAATCGAGAGCGGCCTCACCAAGGCCAACGAGGAATATCTCACCCGCTACATCAACATGACGTCGCAGCGCGCGACGCTGATGTTCAACCGCACCTTCGACCAGGTGACGGGCCTCGCGAAGCTGAGCCAGAGCCTCATCGACAATCCGCAGCTGAACCAGGACCTCAACGCCTTCCTCGAGCAATATCCCGGTTTCAGCGACAAGATGACCTACAACAGCGCGGCCAACTGGATGCAGAACGCGCGCGGCGAGCCCTCGGTGATCAGCGTGTGGGGCTACCTGCTCGACGAAAACGGCCGCATGCGGCCGGACGTGCTCGAGGCGGTGCGCAACACCCAGTTCTTCGACCTCGTGGTGCCCTCGCTGATGACGTCGGGCCAGGACAAGCTGCAGATGTATTACGTCGGCCCCAAGGAACGGCCGATCATGCGCACCATGCCCTATTCCGACCAGGCGCAGACCTTCGACCAGCTCTATCCCGGCAACAACAGCCAGAACTGGTGGGACTTCTTCTTTCCCGGCGTCTACGAGGCGTGGGAGAGCTGGCTCAAGGACCCGTCCACCCGGCCGGTGCCGACCGACATCACCGTGCTGTCGCCCTATGTCGACGCCATCACCGGCAAGCTGATCGTCAGCTATTTCCACCCGCTCTACACCCGCTCGCGCGACGCGGTGGCCGGCATGGTGGCGATGGACGTGACGCTGGAGCAGCTCACCCAGCTGGTCGAGGACGTCAAGATCGCCGAAACCGGCTTTGCCTTCCTTTCGCAGCAGAACGGCAATGTGCTCACCATCACCCCCGAGGGTGAATCCCTGCTCGGCCTCACCGAGGTATCCGCCACGGGTGCCGGCGTGACCGGCCATGAGCGCAGCCTGCTGAAGAGCACGTTCAAGGATGTCGCCAGCCTGCGCATGCCGCGGCCCGGCGCCACCACCATCGATCACGTGACGGTGGAGAAGGACGGCAAGCCGATGGGCCTGCTCGTCGTCATGCACCCGATCGAGCCGATGAACATGTGGCAGCCCAACAAGGGCATCGCGGCGGAGAACCTGATGCTCGGCTTCGTGGTGCCGGACAGCGAGATCTATGCCTCGCTCTATGGTGCGCAGAAGCAGATCAGCAGCGCCACGAACAGCATCGTCAAGGGCATCCTCGCCTCGGTGCTCGGCTTCCTGGCGCTGGTGCTGGCGCTGTCGATCCCGCTGTCGCGGCGCTTCACGGCGGGGCTCGTCAACCTCGCCGATGCGGCCGGCCGGCTGACGCGCGGCGATTATGACGTGCAGGTTCCGGTGAAGGGCCGCGACGAGGTGGCGCTCGTCGGCAGCGCCTTCAACTCCATGGCGCGCGAGATCCGCGAGCACACGGAGATGCTGGAACACCGTGTCGCCGAGCGCACCAGCCAGCTGGCCTCCGCCAATGACGAGATCCAGCGCCTCTACGACAAGATGAAGGACGAGAACCTGCGGCTCGGTGCCGAGCTGGACGTGGCCCGCAAGATCCAGATGATGGTGATGCCGGCGCAGGGCGAGCTCGAACGCATTCCCGACCTCGACATCGCCAGCTATGCCGAGCCCGCCGACGAGGTGGGCGGCGACTATTACGACGTCCTCTACATTCCCGGCGGCGCCAAGATCGGCATCGGCGACGTGACCGGGCATGGCGTTGAAAGCGGCGTGCTGATGCTGATGGTGCAGTCGGTGAGCCGTGCCCTCTACGAACGCGGCGTCACCGATCCCCGCGAGTTCCTCGACGTGCTCAACCGCTCGATCTACAAGAACGTCGAGCGCACCCGCACCGACCGGCATTTGTCGCTGGCCTTCGTCGACTATGCTGATGATGCGGTGACGATCTCGGGCCAGCACGAGGAAGTGATCATCATCCGGGCCGATGGCGCGGTGGAGCGGCTGGACACCATGGACCTCGGCTTCCCCATCGGCCTCGAAGCCAACATCAACGACTTCCTGGCCAGCACCACCGTGCCCTTCGCAAGGGGCGACGTGATGGTGCTGTTCACCGACGGCATCACCGAGGCGGAGAGCGAGGACGGCCGGCTCTACGGCATCGACAATCTCGTCGCCTCCGCCAGGCGCTCGCACCACGAGCCCGCCGGCCTGATCGCCGCCACCATCATCGCCGACCTCAGGGCGCATATCGGCAAGCAGAAGGTTCACGACGACATCACCCTCGTCGTTCTGAAGCACAGGTGAAGCATGAAGCAATTCGGAGACATTGCGCGTCACAATCCCGCCGGGGCCTTTGCCATGCGGCTCGTCATCTCGGATGGGCCGCTGGGGGTGAGCTGGCAGCATGCCAGCGAGACCTGCGAATTCCTCGGCGATGCCTTCGCGCTCCACCATGCGAAGAGCGGCGCCGACTACAACGAGGCGCGCCACGCCATCGTCTACCTGGTCAACGAGCTCCTGGAGAACGCCATCAAGTTCCGGGTGCCCGGCGCCATCCGGGTTGACTGCTCGCTGGCTAGCGGCAACTTCGAGCTCACCGTCAGCAACGACACGGCGGAAGACGTGGCCCTGCGCTTCCAGTCGCTGATCGAGGAGATCACCTCGCGCGATCCCGGCGAGTTGCTGATCGAACGCATCGAGGCCAACGCGGCGGACGAGACGTCCTCGGCCTCGGGCCTCGGCCTGCTCACGCTGATGAATGATTACGGGGCGCGTCTCGGCTGGGACTTCCGCACCTCCACCTCCGGCGCGGCGGTGACGCTCAGCACCCACGCCGCCCTCACCCTCAACTGAACTCCAAAGGTTTGCCTCACATGGAAATCAAGACCGGCGAATACAATGTGTGGAACGAAGGCTCCACCATCCATTACGAAGGAACGCTCCGGCTGTCGGGAACCGATGCCTACCAGCCGATCCTCGAGCTGATGCAGGCGGTGCTGGCCGAGAAGCCGCAGAACATGGTGCTCGACCTCACGCAGCTCGAATTCCTCAACAGCTCCGGCATCAACCTCCTCGCCAAGTTCACCATCGAGCTGAGGAAGCACCCCGAGCTTCCGGTGAAGGTGCTGGGCTCCACCCGCATTCCGTGGCAGTCGAAATCGCTGCCCAACCTGCAGAAGCTGCACAAGGGCGTCGAGCTCGTCATCACCTGATCAGAACACGCGGTGCGCGCCGAGGTCCTGGCCGGGGGCGCCCGCGATGATCGCGGCGTGGTGCTCGCGCAGGGTTTCGCTGCCGAAGCTCGGCGTCGCCTCCGCGTCATAGCGGCCTAAGGCCGCGTCCCACACCAGCATCGACTCGGTGGCGTAGTAGCGGCCGATGCGGGCCAGTTCCGCCTTGGCCCGCAGCGCAGGCGACAGGACGCCCAGCGCCGACAGCAGCGCAATGATGCCGTCGAGCAGCGCCACGGGCACGTGGCGGAAGCGCGGCGTGGTGCCCATGAGTTCGAACAGCCATTCGCCCTGCTGGCGCGGGGTGAAGGCAGGACCCGGTCCGCCGATGGGCAGGATGCCGCGCAGCGACGGATCGCTGAGGCACAGCGCCAGATAGCGGCCGAGATCGGCGTCGCTGATGGGCTTGGTCGCCGTCAGTTCACCATTGCCGAAGAGCAGGAAGGGCTTGCCCTTGGCCAACCTGCCGATCTGGCCCGAGAGCGACTTGAAATAGGCGGTGGGCCGCACGATCGAATGGTCCAGCCCGCTCTCGATGAGCGCATTCTCGAAGGCGAGCTTGGCGTGCTGGAAGGCGAGCTTCGGCTTCTGCACGCAGATGGCCGAGAGCAGCACCACATGGCGCACGCCCGCCCGCTTCGCCTCGTCCAAGGCGGCGAGGTGGGCCGCGTGGTCGATGGCCCAGGCATCCGCCGGGGCGCCGCTGCGCGAGGCGAGGCAGGAAACGAGAACGTCGAAGCGCTCGCCGGCGAAGCCGTCACGGCGCAGGGAGGCGGGGTCGGTGACCTGGCCGAAGCGGACGACGCTGCCCTCGGGAAGACCAGACGCGCCGGGCCGCACGAAGCAGACCACGCGATGGCCGTCGGCGATGAGCGCCTGGGCCGCGGCGCGGCCGATGGTGCCGGTGGCGCCCAGCAGCATCACGCGTTGCGGTGCTTTGGGCGGCGTTTCGTGGTCGGTCATGGGACCGATCCTATGACGTCCCCGCGGCGGCGCTCAAGCCGCTCAGGCGGCGCGGGCGATGGCCTGCCCGGCGGCATTGCGCATCACCTTGTGCAGCTGCCGGATATGGTAGTTGATCTCGTCCAGCGCCTCGAGCCCGACATAGCCCTGATTGTCGTCATCATGGTTGTTGTAGCAGGTGCCGAGCACCACCGAGAGCGAGGTTTCGGCCTCGTCGAGGGCCACCTGCCAGGGCTGGGGATTGGCTTCGATCGCCTGCAGGAAGCCCTCCGCCCAGTCAGCGACGAAGTACCAGCCACCCCCGGCATGCGGCAGCGTGGTGACGCTCAGCGGCCGGAAGCTGCCCAGCCCGCGGCGCACCTGGTCCTCGAGCGCCAGAAGCTCGTCAAGCACGTTCTGCTCCTCGTCACCGGAGGCGAATTCCGGCACCTCGCCGGACCACACCCAGCTGGTCCAGTGTCCATCAGGCACCGGCCCTGCCATGGCAAGCGCGGTGAGGAAGCCGTGCAGGTCCGAAGGGCCCATGGTCCATGCCGGCGCCCGGCCCGATTCGATGTAGCTCCGGAACCACGGAAGCTGGGCGAGAAGTTGGTCTGACATGGCGCTGACCCATCGTTGCTATGGATAACAAACGATTGCGCGACATGGTTAAGATTGCCTTACGCGTGCCCCCCCGAAGCCCCGCCGGGCGTGGAATTGTTGTGGCCCGCGACTCGCGCTAGGCCAGGGCCATGAAAACCATGCTGCTTGGCCTGTTCCTGCTGCTCGCCGCCGCCCTGCCCGCCCGGGCGGACAATGCCTGGGTGGCCCTGTCGCCCATTCCCTATGGCTTCGTGGTGCCGGCGGAGATTGCCGCCCATCTGTCAACGGGTCCGCTCACCGGAAGCTGGGCGGGTGAGGTGCAGGCCGCCGGGGCGCGCTCCGCGGTGGTGGTCTATTTCCAGCCCCGGGACGGGGAGAAGACCATCCTGTTCAGCGCCTATTACTTCGATGCGGCCGCGTGGGATGCCGCGCAGAAGCCGGACGCGCCGCCACCCTTCGGGCAGCCGGTGCTGCGGGTCGATGGCCGGGTGCTGTCCGTCATGGGTCCGCATGACGTGATGTTCGATCCCGAG
This sequence comes from Aestuariivirga litoralis, assembly GCF_003234965.1. Taxonomy (GTDB): domain Bacteria; phylum Pseudomonadota; class Alphaproteobacteria; order Rhizobiales; family Aestuariivirgaceae; genus Aestuariivirga; species Aestuariivirga litoralis. The sequence goes on along the minus strand of NZ_QKVK01000009.1, from coordinate 171,245 downwards.
ACGCCGGACGGCCGGATGGTGCTGCAGGCGGTCGGGCTGCTGCAGGACCCCGCCAGCTTCCAGCCAGTGGAATGAGGCGGCGCGCGGAAAATCATTAGTGGCCTGCCAGCGGGGAGGCTAGAGTTGTGAGCGGTCAATGAGGGAACGGCAGGATGACTGAGGGGCAGCATGTTCGGTGACATTTCGGCCCTTGACCTGGCGCGCATGCAGTTTGCCTTCACGGTGTCGGCCCACATCATCTTCCCGGCCTTCACCATCGGGCTCGCAAGCTATCTCGCGGTGCTGAACGCGATGTGGCTGTGGACGCGCGACGAGGCCTATCTCGCCGTGTTCGAGCAGTGGAAGACGATCTTCGCGGTGGTGTTCGGCATGGGGGTCGTCTCCGGCGTGGTCATGTCCTACCAGTTCGGCACCAACTGGCCGGTCTTCGCCGACAAGGTGGGGCCGGTGCTGGGGCCGCTGATCGGCTACGAGGTGCTAACCGCCTTCTTCCTCGAGGCCGGGTTCCTCGGCATCATGCTGTTCGGCCGCCGGCGGGTGGGCGATGGCCTGCACATGGCGGCCACCGCCGTGGTGGCGGGGGGCACGCTGCTCTCGGCCTTCTGGATCCTGAGCGTGAACAGCTGGATGCAGACCCCGCAGGGCCATTCGCTGAATGCCGACGGCCAGTTCGTGCCGGAGGACTGGCTGGCCATCATCTTCAACCCGTCATTCCCCTACCGCTTCGTGCACATGGTGCTGGCGGCCTATCTCACCACCGCCTTCGTGGTCGGTGCCACCGGCGCCTGGCACCTGCTGAAGACCCCCGGCAACCGCGGCGCCCGCATCATGTTCTCCATGGCCATGTGGATGGCGCTGGTCGTGACGCCGATCCAGCTCTTCGCCGGCGACGCGCATGGCCTGAACACGCTGCAATACCAGCCCGCCAAGATCGCCGGGATCGAAGGCCATTTCGAAACCTATCCGCAGGGCCGCGCGCCGCTCATCCTGTTCGGCATGCCGGACGAGGCGACCAGCACCACCAACTACGCGGTGGAAATTCCGCTCCTCGGCTCGCTCATCCTCACCCACAGCCTCGACAAGCCGCTGATCGGCCTCGACGGCTTCCCGAAGGAAGACCGGCCGCCGGCCGCCATCATCTTCTGGAGCTTCCGCATCATGGTGGGCGTGGGCATGCTCATGCTGCTGCTCGGCCTGTGGTCGGGCCTCGCCCGCCTCAAGGGGCGGCTTTACGAGTGGCCCTGGCTGCACCGCGCCGCAGTGGCCATGGGGCCTGCGGGCTTCCTTGCCGTGCTGTGCGGCTGGATCACCACCGAGGTGGGCCGCCAGCCCTTCACCGTCTATGGCCTGCTGCGCACCGCCGACAGTGCCTCGGCGCTGCGGGCGGATGCGGTGGGCTCCTCGCTCACCGCCTTCGTGATCATCTATTTCTTCGTCTTCGGCTCCGGCGCCTTCTATGCGCTGCGGCTGATGGCGCGCACGCCCGAGGACCGCGTCACCATCGACGAGATCGGGCCGACGCGCACGGCGGGAATCACACCGATTGCCCAGGTGGGAGAATAAGCCATGGTGATCGACTATGCCTTCATCTGGGCCGGGCTCATCGCCGTCGCCGTGCTGATGTATGTGCTGCTCGATGGTTTCGACCTCGGCATCGGCATTCTCTTCCCCTTCCTGAAGGACCGCGACGAGCGCATGCTGGCGATGAGCAGCGTGGCGCCGGTGTGGGACGGCAACGAAACCTGGCTGGTGCTGGGCGGCGGCGGCCTCTTCGCGGTGTTCCCGCTGGCCTATGCCATCGTCATGCCGGCGCTCTATCCGCTGATCATCGCCATGCTGCTGGGGCTGATCTTCCGCGGCGTCGCCTTCGAATTCGTGCACCGCACGGAGCGCATGAAGCTGTTCTGGGAGGTGGCCTTCTGGGGCGGGTCGCTGGTGGCGGCCATCGCCCAGGGCATGGCGCTCGGAACGCTGGTGCAGGGCATCACGGTGTCCGGCCGGGGCTATGGCGGCGGCAACTGGGACTGGCTGACGCCCTTCTCGCTGCTCACCGCCGTGGCGCTGGTCGTGGGCTATGCCACGCTGGGCGCCACCTGGCTGATCATGAAGACCGAGGGCGAGACGCTGGCCCGCGCCCGGCGCCTGGCGAAGCCCCTGGGCCTTGCCCTGCTCGCCCTGATCGGCGCCGTCAGCATGGCGACGCCGCTGCTGCGGCCGGAATATCTGGCGCGCTGGTTCGGCTGGCCATCGGGGCTTTACAGCGCCATCGTGCCCCTGCTGCTGGCAGGTGCCGCCTGGATGCTGTGGACGGGGTTGCGCGACGGGCTCACCCACCGGCCCTTCCTCGCCACCGTGGCGATCTTCATCCTGAGCTACGTGGGCCTCGGCATCAGCTTCTACCCGCACCTGATCCCGCCTTCCGTCACCATCTGGGAGGCGGCCGCGCCTGACACCTCGCTGCGCTTCCTGCTGGTGGGCGCGGTGGTGCTGGTGCCGATGATCCTCGCCTACACCGCCTATTCCTACTGGGTGTTCCGCGGCAAGGTGCGGCCGGACGAGACCTATCACTGATGCGACGCTGGCTGTGGTTCCTCGGCCTCTATCTGGCCGGGGTCGCCGTCGTGGGCGCCGTGGCCTATGTGATCCGAATCATGATCCTGTGACGGGCGCACCGGCCTGCGCCCGCCCCCGGCGCTGCGGCCATGACGCAATCTGCACGACACCAAGGCACAATTGGTGATTGGATATGCCGGGGCGTGCCGGCCAATTGCGAGGTACTTATCCACAGTTCGCCGGATTTCGGTTTGCTTGCCGCGGTGAAGGACTACAATCGTTTACATATATGAGGTCTCACAGCTTGTGGGGGCTCACACACATGAGGCCTCACACCGGGCCCGGGGGATTTGTGAACATGACGGCGTCCAGAAAGAAACCGGCCAATGGCTTGCAGCTGGATGAGATCTTCCTCGAGAATGCGCAGGAGCAGGCCGGCTTCTGGTCCGACGACGCGCCGGCCATGCGGCCGCTGTCTTCCCGCAAGGATCCGGCCGAGGCGCCGCCGGTGCATGCCCGCCCGGCCAATGATGACCGGCGCCGCGCCCGCACCATGCCTGCAGCCGCGCCGGAGTTTGCCGGCTCGCGCCACTTCTGGACGGCCGCTGCCGCCAGCCTGTTGTTCGGCCTGCTGTTCGCGGCCCTCATGGGCTTCGCCAACGGGCCGCAGCTCGCCGCGCTGATCCGCACGCCCGGGCAGTTTTCCGGCTTCTGGGCGGCGCTGGCGGTGATCGCGGCGCTGCCCTGGGTCTTCGCGCTTTCCGCCCACCGCCAGGCCGTCAACACCGAGATGATGCGCCGCATCGTGCTGGCCACACAGCGCATGTTCGAGCCCAGCGCGGTTGCCGAAAATGCCGGGCGCCGGATCAGCGCCTCCTTCGACCAGATGTTCGCCGAGATCGACAGCCGCATGGCCCTGCTCGATGCCAAGAGCACGCAGATGGCGAAGCAGATCGCCGCAGCCACGCATCACTCCACCGAAGCGGCCGATGCCAGCATCACCACCCTGCGCAGCATCGTGGAGGCCAACGAGACGCAGCGCGAGGCCCTGCAGCGCACCGGCCTGATGATCTCGACCGAGATCCTGCCGGTGATCGCCAGGCTCGAGACGTCGGTACTGTCGCTCGAGGCCGTGTCGCAGAACGCCGGCGCGATCCTCGACACGGTGGGCGGGCGCCTGCAGCAGAACACGCAGGACCTGAAGACCTGTCTCGAGGTGTTCAACAACGCCAACCACACGGTGGCGCCGGAGATCGAGAAGCGCATGCTGAAGTTCGAGGCCTCGCTCGGCCGGCTGCCCGAACAGCTCGAGGCCACCATCGGGCGGCTGAGCCCGCTGTCGGAGACCATCGCCGACGCGGCCATGCTGTCCACCGCCAATATCGAGGTCATCGACCAGCTGGCGAAGGACATCACCGTGGCGCTCGACCAGAGCCGCGGGCTGTTCAACAGCGTCGCGTCGACCACCACAGAGATCTTCCGGGAGGCGGTGGAGGCGCATGCCGGCCAGTTCCGTGACATGATCGGCATGGTCGTCGCCGACGAGACGGCGCGGGTTTCCAGCCTGTCGCACGAATTGAATCAGCTTGCCGGCACAGCGGCGGCCGCCGTCGACAGCCTGCAGCAGCCCGTGGCGCTGGTGTCGGCCGCCGCGGAGCAGGCGCTGGCGGGCGTCAGCGGATCGATGGCGGCACTCGACCAGCGCATCGAAGCGAACCTCCGCAGCTGCGTGGCGGAACTGCACGAAGCCGCGGCGCGGGTCGTCAGCACCGTCAGCCGCGACGTCGAGACATCCACCATGAGCCTGCAGACCAGGCTTGCCGCCGGGTCGACCGAGCTCATGCAGCGCGTGAGTTCCGACACGGCGCGCTTCGAGGCCCTCATCAACGAGACGGCGGAGCGCATCTCGGGCCGCATCAGCACGGCGCTGCACGACATGCCCATCGTCCTCGCGCAGCACGTCGAGGCCGAGATCGCCAGGGCCGACGGCTCGCTCAAGGGTTCGCTCAACGCCCTGTCCGAGCAGATGCGCGGCATCGTGGAGGCCGTGCCTGTACGCCTCGCGTCGATGAACCAGGACATGCTGCACTCGCTGCAGACCAGCATGGAGCAGTCATTCGCCGACATCGCAGAGCGCTCCGAGGGCCTCGACGAGCAGTTCCGCAAGACCGCGATGGAGACGACCGACGCGGTGCTCGAGAGCTATGTCGACTTCATCTATCTCGCGGTCGAGCGCTTCCGCAAGGAACTGGAAGAGGTCAATGGCAGCTTCAGCCGCGAACTGGCGGCGACTCTGGCGCAGGTGCCGAGCGAGCGGCAGGCAATGCAGGGACCTGCCGACGGGAACGGCCCGCCGGAAGCCTGACGCAGGCCTAGCTCTGCCACCACTTCCTGGCATCGGCCGCGGGGCGCGGCTGGGCCGGTGGCGGCGGCGGCGCGCGCCAGGCGCGGCCCTGCATCTGCTTCAGCAGGTCGTCGACGGAGTCGGCCCATTCGTCCATGTGCGCGATGCTGCGGGCGTGGCGGTCTGCCCGCCGGACCATCGCACGCAACTGCCAGGCCATGGCGCCGACGGCGGCCAGAAGGCAAAGGCTCACCCAAAGGGGTGTTGCGACGAAGAGCCACGAGAACACCTGTCCGAACACCACACCCACTCCATTCCATCACACCTGAACACCGGCGGCCGGCGCCTGTTCGCTTAGACTCTGCGCACTGATGATTTGTCAATCGCGGCGATGGAATCGATCGGTCACTCTCCTGCTGATTGCAGGCAGATACTTACATGTAAATAGCCGGCTGGATGCGCAGAATCCCGAGAGACAAGCCGCGGAGCATCTGTTACCGGTTGATTCAGCAAGGCTGCGGAAGGGCGCGCGCAGCAGTTGTGCCGCGGCAGGCCTTGCAAGCAGGAACAGGATCGACGGCGGCGCAGATGCGGTACTGGGTGTTGTTCTGGATAGCGGCAGGACTGGCGGTTCATGCCTTCGTGGTGGGCCGCCAGCTCGAAAGCAGCTTCTTCATGATGATGTTCTTCTGGGGCTTCGTCGCGATCTCCGCGCTGCGCGGATCCCTGCAGATTGCGCAATCGATGGCAGTCATCATGGTGATCGTTCTCTCGGGCGTGACGCTTGCGCCCTATGTCGCCGCCACGCAGCCGCACAGCCTCGCCTATGGGACTTTCGCGCTCTACCCCGCGCTGGTCAGCTGGGTGAGCGTGTTCTTCTACATCCGCTATCTGCGGCGCCGCGACGGCGACTTCAACCGCTCGCCGCTGCTCCGCTGACGAGGCGGGTCGGCCCCGGTCACTTGAGCTTGATCGTGTCGGTGGCGCCCTCGGCCCCCATGTAGACCGCAAGGATCTTCACCGGCACCGTGCCGGTGTTCAGCCCCGCATGCGCCACGCCCATCGCCTCGAGGAAGGATTCGCCCTGGCGGTAGGTGCGCTTGCCGTGACCGTCATAGTCGACCGTGACCTCGCCTTCGAGGATGTGGATGAAGGTCGGCACGCCATGCTTGTGCTCCACCGTCCGTTCGCCCGGCGCCAGCACCACGATCAGCGCGTTGACGTGGGCCGCACCGCCGGCGGGATAGGCGATTGCCTCATCCATCACCGTCCGGTTGCCCGAGAACAGCGGAATGGCGGGATAGCCATCGGCCATCGCGGGTGCGCCAGCCGCGGCCAGCGCCAGCGCGCCCAGTGCAAGTGAAGCAAGTTTCATGTCGGTTGATCCCGGCTGGTGTGTCATCGGCGTACTCAGCACGCGGCAGCGCCCGCTGCAAGCCATGCGCGCGCAACTGCAGGGGGGGCCGCCGTGATTCTGCCGCCCACCCGCAACGGGCCTACCCCATGACGGCCGGATTTGTGCTTATCTCGTGCGCGGCCCCGGCGGGCCACGAGGAGAACCTATCGTGCGTGCCGAAGAAGAACGGATTTCCCTTGCGCTGCCCTATTTCGACGGCTTGTCCGAGGCGGGCACAGGCCAGCTCATGGCGGGTGCGCTGCTGCAGCGCTTTCCCGCCCAGGCCGAGCTGATCCGGCAGGGGGACCGGCCGGCGTTCCTGCACGTCGTCGTCGAGGGCCGGGTGGAGGTGTTCACGCGTTACCGTGACCGCGAGACGACGGTCGACGTGCTCGATGCCGGCGAGAGCTTCATCCTCGCGGCGGTGTTTCTCGACAGCGCCTATCTGAAGTCGGCGCGGGCCCTCACCCCCGTGCGGCTGCTGCTGGTGCCGGCCGATGCCGTGCGCGCGGTGTTCCGGCAGGACCCCGCCTTCGCGGAGAAATGCGCCGCCGACCTGGCCCGCGGCTATCGCCGGCTGGTGAAGGAGGTGAGCAACCTGAAGCTCCGTTCCAGCATGGAGCGCCTCGCCAACTGGCTCCTGCACCAGGTGCGGCGTGACGCCGGGAGCCGCCACTTCACCATTCCCTTCGACAAGAAGACGCTGGCCGCCAAGCTCGGCATTGCGCCCGAGGTGCTGTCACGCAATTTCGCGGCGCTGGCGGAACATGGCGTCAAGGTGTCCGGCAAGCTGGTGGAGGTGACCGACCTGGCGCGGCTCGAGGCCTTCGCCCGGCCCGAGGCAGTGATCGACGATCCCGGCTACTGAGCCTGGCCTTCGGGCTTCCGCCGCCGCCACGCCGCCAGCAGCTCGAAGGCCACCGCCAGCAGCGTCGGGCCGATGAACAGGCCGAGAAAGCCGAAGGACAGGAAGCCGCCGAACACGCCGAGGATGACCAGCATCAGCGGCAGCTTGAGGCTGGAGCCGATGAGCAGCGGCTTCAGCAGATTGTCGCTGAATGTCACCATCACGCCCCAGGCCACCACGAACCAGAAGGCAGGCCCCATGCCGGAGGTCGAATAGAGCCACCACGCGGCACCGCCCCACACCAGGTTGATGAGCGCGCCGCCGAACTGGCTGATGGCGAAGATGAGCGTGACGAAGCCCAGCGGCGCCGCCCCCGGCACGCCGGCGAGAACGAGGCCGGCCCACATCAGCAGGCCCTGGATCACCGCGGTGCCCACGATGCCGTAGAACACGCCGCGCGTGGCGCTGGCCGCCACGTCGGTCAGGGCGGCAAGCTGCGGGCCGCCCAGCCTGGCAAGGCTGTCATGCAGCACCAGGGCCATCCTGTCGCCGCGCGACCAGAAGGTGGTGGCAACGATCAGGGCCACCGCCACGTCCATGATGCTGGCGGCAAGGCCGAGCGCGGCATTGGTGAGGAATTGCCGCACCGGCTGAGCGTAGGACATCAGCATGGCGTTCGATTCCGGCGTCTGGGCGAGAAGGCCGTCCCACGTCGCGGCCATCTTCGGCCCGACCAGCGGCAGGCCGGTGATCCAGCCGGGCAATGGCGGGGAGGAGGCAATCCAGCCCATGCCCTGCTCGGCCAGCTGCTTCACGCCTAGGGCCAGCCCGGGCGCAGCCAGCGCCATGGGAACCAGCACGAAGACCAGGAGTGCGGTGAGCATGATGCCGGCCGCCACCAGTCCGGACAGGCCCTTGCCCACCAGCCAGCTGCGCAGGGGCCAGGCCGCGACGGCGAGGATCGCCCCGAAGACCAGCCCGAGCATGAAGGGCCTGAGCACCAGATAGACGCCGATCAGCAGCAGGCTGAACAGCAGCAGCAGCGCGAATTTCTCCATCAGCGATGCCGTGCCGATGGTGAGGGGCCGCCAGTCCTGTTGGTCCTGCATCGCTCTTGCTCCCTGCCGCTGCTCCTGCGGCATAGCACGCATGGCGCGGCGGGGGTACTGCGGCCCGCTACGTGCCGGGGGCGCGGCTGTCCAGCGCGGCTTCGACGGCCTTCAGCCGCTCGCTCACGTCGCCCCAGCCACGCAGCTCCGCTTCGGCGAGAAGGAAGCGCACCAGCGCCCTGGAGAGCGTGATCATCGATGTGTCGGGCACGGCGGCCAGCCGGTTGTTGTGCATCTTGGTCCTGTGTTCTGCTGCATGCGGAGTGCGCTTGGGAGCATCGTCCTAGATGCTCCGCCGCTCCCCGGACAAGAGAGGAACTACGTAGTCACTTTCAGCAGGGACGGCGGGAACGCTGGATGATGTCAGGGCGGCTGCGTGGCCCAGGGAATGCCGGTGCGCCCCATCTCGAAGCCGACCTTGTAGAGCGCCTTCATGTAGGCCGGGTCGAAGGGCTCCGGCTCTTCCATGGTGAAGCTGTCCGGCACCCAGATGGCGCGGAAGGCAATGCCGTCGCGCATCGCATTGGTGTACATGCGGTAGAGGTCGCCGATGCCCTGGGTGGTGATGAGCGTGCTGATCGAGCGCCCGACGATCGCCGCCAGCCGCGGCTTCACCATCTGGTAGTCCTGCGACACCTTGCCGTTGCGGATCACGAACAGCGTGCGCTTGATGCCGCTGCGCTTCAGCTTGATGTCCTGCGCCTTGACCGAGAAGTTCGACGGGAACAGGAAGGCCTGGTTGGAGGTGCCGCCATCGACATGCATTTCGTCGAAGGTCTGGCCGTCGGCCACGACCTTGATCTTGACCGGCGGGAACACGCCGGGGATCGAGGACGATGCGACGAGAATGTCCTGGATCAGCTGCTTAGCGCCGGGCACGCCGCTCGCTGCGATGGCGCCGATGTCCCACACCACGGGGCGGCCCGCATCGAGATTGGTGGTGCCGACGAGAAGCTTGCGGCCACGGTTGTTCTGAACCGCGATGTCGGCCACCATCCGGTCGGTCACGTAGCGCGCCACCAGCTGGCGGAGCGGCGTGTTGTCGGCCGCCGAGGCGGAGCCGATGATGCGCAGCACATGCTTGCGGCGGAACACGTCCTGGCCCGAGATCTGGGTATAGGCCTCGGTCAGCAGCTCATCATAGGGTGGACCCAGATAGGCAAAGGGCGCGATGAGCGAGCCGGTCGAGACGCCGGTGACGATGGTGAATTCCGGCCGCGTGCCGGTCTTGGTCCAGCCCGAGAGCAGGCCCGCCCCGAAGGCGCCATTGCTGCCGCCCCCCGAAATCGACAGGAAGTTCCTGACCGTGGGCGACAGGCCGGCCGCCTTCTGCTGGGCAGCGATCTCCTCCAGCATGGCGGAGGTGATGCCCTCGCCGTCATCACCCCAGTAGCGGATGTGGCTGTAGCCCGGGACGGCGGTGCGGCTCACCAGCGGCTCGGGCACCGGATCGCGCAATGAGTCGACTGTCGGGCCGGTGCAGGCGGCAAGCACCAGCCCCAGCAGCGCCACGAGAAGAAGCCTGGCCCTATTCAAGATGAGTAATGTTCCTGCACTGCGCCGGGGAGAGGCCCTGATCAGAACTGGAAGACCGCCGCGACGACCGGCCCCTGTTCCACCACGTCATACACGAAGCCGTCATTGCTGTAATCGACGCTGGCGGCGCGATATCCGGCGAAGAGGGAGACGTGATCGGTGAAGTCGTAGCCGGCGCCGCCCATCAGGTCCCACATCAGGTCGGAGCCGACGCCGAAGCCGCCGATCATCGCCCAGCTGGCCATGTAGACGTGCGGCGCGAGGCCGACGCGCAGCTTGGCGCCGACCAGCGGGTCGACCCAGGTGGCGCCGTCGCTCTTGGACTTGCCGCCCAGCAGCCCGCCCTTGACGTCGAATTCATTGTCCACCGACCACAGCCGGCCGCCGGCGATGAGGTCAAGCCGGGCCATGTCGGTGTCATAGAGGGCGTAACCCGCAACACCCGTCAGCATCAGGCTGGTGTTGGTGACGTCGATCTTGTCGGCCAGAATGCCGAAGGGCGTCTTCACCGACTTGCTGACATTGGTGTAGGTCGCGTCGACGCCCATCATGAAGCGGCCCTTGCGCGCCTCGGCCAGGCCCATGATGGCGAAGTCGAGGTTCTGGATGACGTCGCTGAAGGGCAAGTCCACCTCCTGCGCGGGCAGGCCGAACACGCCGACATCGCCATTGAGGCCCGCTGCCCAGCCATAGGCGGCCACGGTGAACTTCCAGTCGCTGGTGTCGGGAACCGGGGCGATATCGGCGGCGCGGCTTGCGGCAGGAAGGGCAACCGCAAATAGCGCGGCGGCGGCAAGCATCTTCAACGGCTTCACGATCATGTTACGGTTCCCCTGTTGGGCAAATCCTATACACAACCGCCTGCGTTGGAAAAGTGCAACACGCGACAATTGACCGGGTTGCGGGTGGTTTCGCCACAGGTGACACATCGCTGCAACACCTTGGAATTGCGTCGTCGCCACCCTAAATCGAAATCATGCGGGACCTGCCACGGCGTGGCCGGCCACCGAAGGACAAGAGACAGGAGCAGAACATGACCAAGACGTTGATGCCGGTGGCCCTCGCCGTCGCCTTGCTCGCCAGCCTGCCGCTCGAGGCGGCTTTCGCCCGCGGTGGCGGGGGTGGCGGCGGCTTCGGCGGCGGCGGCGGGTTTGGCGGTGGCGGCGGCAACCGCGGCGTCAGTGATGGCGGGCGCGGCGGCGTGTCCTACAGCCGGCCACAGAACCCCTCCCAGCAGCGCCTGTTCGACCAGGCGCGCAAGGAATGCAGCGGCGCGCAATACCCCTCGGGCGCCACGCCGCGCATCGACTATGCGTCGAACAGCTTCAACTGCTTCGAGGGCGGAAGCTCGCGCCGCTAGACTTTCAGCCGTCGGCGCGGGCGGCTTCGTCCGCCGCCGACGGCCTGCCGCGACCCGCTGACGCCTTCCCGCTGCTGCGACGCCTGCCCTCCGCACTGCGGTTCGCCTGTTCGGCGATCTGGCTCAACTGCGCGTCGGTCAGGGATTCTTCCTTCAGCGTGCGTTCGAGGAGTGCCGCGGCATTGCGCTTTCCCAGCACCCCGGCCCAGCGGCGCAACGTGCCGTAACGGGTGATCTCGTAATGCTCCACCGCCTGGGCTGATGAAATGAGCCCGGCATCAAGGGCGGGCGTGCCCTTGAATTCCTTCATGATCGACTCGCCCTCGGCGATGATGCCCTCGATCGCCTCGCATTTCTTGCCGCGTGCCGGCTGGCCGAAGATCGCGAAGACCTGCTCCAGCCTCTCCACCTGGCCTTCGGTCTGCGCGAGGTGCTTTTCGAAGCCCTTCCTCAGCTTGGGGCTCCCGGCGGCCTTCGCCATCCTGGGCAGCGCCTTCAGGATGCGCTTCTCGGCGTAGTAGATGTCCTTCAGCGTATCGGTGAACAGGTCTTCGAGGGTCTTTTCCCTGGCCATGGACATTCTCCGGCGGTTCAGTTGACTGCTGCGGCAACGGGACTGCCGCCTAACTGTTCCACACCCACGCAAGACTCCGGGTCGAATTCCGCTACTGCCGCAGCGCGCCCGCCACCAGCGGACCCCAGATCATCAGCACGATCATCACCAGGGCCAGCACGTCGAGCGGCGTGTGGAAGGGCTCGCGCGGGCGGCGCAGGTCATCGCGCGTGGTGGCGGAAAGGGGGGCGGGATGAATGTCGCTCATGATGTCCTCCATCGATGGGAGGCCCAACGGGGGCCGGCGCGGCAAAGTTCCTGCGCAAGAGAGGTGGCTTCGAAACCTTGCGCTTCGCCGAGCGTTCCTTCCGGCTGAACCAGGCGCCTGGGAGGACTGCCCCATCACCACCTTCATGTTCTGCACCGGCATCGAGAATTCCAACCCCACCATCGACCATGGCCGCACCCGCGTGGACGAGATGGAAAGCTGCCAGTTCTATGCGCGCTGGCAGGAGGACCTCGCGCTGGTGCGCGACCTGGGCATCAATTTCCTGCGCTATGGCCCGCCCATCCACCGCACCTTGCTGGGCCCCGGCCGCCACGACTGGGACTTCGCTGACGCGACACTGGCGGAAATCCGCCGCCTGCGCATCGTGCCCATCATCGATCTCTGCCACTTCGGCGTCCCGGACTGGCTCGGCAACTTCCAGAACCCGGATTTCCCCGCACGGTTCGAGGCCTATGCGCTGGCCTTCGCCCGGCGCTACCCGTGGATCCAGCTCTACACGCCGGTGAACGAGATGTTCATCTGCGCCACCTTCTCGGCGCGCTATGGCTGGTGGAACGAGCAGGAAACCTCCGACCGCGCCTATGTCACCGCCATCAAGCACATCGTGAAGGCCAATGTCCTGGCGATGCAGGCGATCCTCACGGTCAGGCCGGACGCGATCTTCATCCAGTCCGAATCATCCGAGTATTTCCATGCCGAGAACCCGGCCGCCATCGGCCCCGCCGAGCACCTCAACTCGCTGCGCTTCCTGCCGCTCGACCTCAACTACGGGCGGCGCGTCGACAGCGAGGTCTATGACTTCCTGCTCGACAACGGCATGAGCCGCGAGGAATACCGCTTCTTCCTGCAGCACCGGCTGAAGCAGCACTGCATCATGGGCAACGACTATTACGTCACCAACGAGCATCGGGTCTGCGCCGACGGCATGGTGCGGCCGGCCGGCGAGGTGTTCGGCTATGACGAGATCACGCGGCAGTATTTCGACCGTTACCGCCTGCCCGTCATGCACACCGAGACCAACCACAATGAGGGACCTTCCGGCCAGGAGGCGGTGAACTGGCTGTGGAAGGAATGGGCCAACGTGCTGCGGGTGAGGAACAATGGCGTGCCCATCGTCGGCTTCACCTGGTATTCGCTGACCGACCAGGTGGACTGGGACACCGCGCTGCGCCAGCGCAACAACCGGGTGAACCCCTTGGGCCTCTATGATCTCGACCGCAACATCCGCAATGTGGGCCGCGCCTACCGGCAGCTGATCCAGGACTGGCGCAATGTTCTGCCCACCCAAAGCCTGTGCCTCACCGTGCCGGTGGTGATGCCCGGCGAAGGCGGCGACGTCCATGCCGAGGCGCAGCGCGACAAGGCGCGCGAGATCGTCCGCAGCGAAACCCCGCAGCCCTCCACCCAGGCCAGCTGACCGCCTCCCCTTGCCAGCCCGGGGCCGCTCTCCTAACAACATGGCTCGCGTGTTGGAGCAGAGGTCATCATGGCAAAGCGCATCATCTTCACCGGCGGGTCCGGCAAGGCCGGCAAGCATGTCGTGCCGTGGCTCAAGGCCAAGGGCTACGACATCCTCAACCTCGACCTGAAGCCGCTCGACTGCCCCGGTGTCAACACGCTGATCACCGACGTCACCGATTCCGGCCAGGTGTTCAATGCCATGACCATGCACCATGGCTTCGACGGCTATGACAGGGGCCGCGTGCCCTCGCCCCCCGATGCGGTCGTCCATTTCGCCGCCGTGCCGCGCGTGCTGATCCAGCCGGACAACACCACCTTCACCGTCAACACCGTCTCCACCTACAATGTCATCGAGGCGGCGATGAAGCTCGGCGTGCGCAAGGTGATCATCGCGTCGAGCGAGACGACCTACGGCGTCTGCTTCGCCGAGGGCGACAAGGACTATCACCATTTCCCGCTGGAAGAGGACTATGACATCGACCCGATGGACTCCTACGGCCTGTCCAAGGTGGTGAACGAGAAGACGGCGCGCGCCTTCGCCATGCGCTTTGGCGCCGACATCTATGCGCTGCGCATCGGCAACGTCATCGAGCCGCATGAATACCCGATGTTCCGCGGCTTCCTCGACAACCCGATGAGCCGCAAGCGCAATGCCTGGAGCTACATCGACGCGCGTGACCTGGGCCAGATCGTGCATCTCTGCATCGAGAAGGACGGGCTCGGCTTCCAGGTGTTCAATGCGGTGAACGACACCATCACCACGAGGGAGCCGACGGCCGAATTCCTTAACAAATACGTGCCGCAGATTCCGCTGAAGCGGCCGATGGCCGGCAACGAGGCGCCGCTCTCAAACGCAAAGATCCGCGACGTCCTGGGCTTCAGGGAAGAACACGACTGGCGGAAATACATCTGATGCCGTTTCCCTTCACGCCGCTCGTCGACAAGCTCCCCTCCTCGGTGCCCTTCGTCGGGCCGGAAGCGCTCGAACGCCGCACGGGAACGAAGTTCCGCGCCCGCATCGGCGCCAACGAGAGCGTCTTCGGCCCCTCACCCACGGTGATCGCCGCCATCGCGGCCGCGGCGGCGGAGAGCTGGCAGTATTGCGATCCCGAGAACCACGACATCAAGGCGGCGCTGGCGAAGCATCTCGGCGTTGCGCCGGAGAACGTGATGGTGGGCGAAGGCATCGACGGCCTCTTCGGCTATGCCGTGCGGCTGTTCGTCGAGCCGGGTGTCACGGTCGCAACCTCGCTCGGCGCCTACCCGACCTTCAACTTCCATGTCCAGGGCTTCGGTGGCCGGCTGGTGACCACGCCTTACGTGGACGACCGGGAAGACCCTGACTCGCTCATCGACCTCGCCACGCGCGAGACGGCCCGCCTCATCTACTTTGCCAATCCGGACAACCCGATGGGCAGCTGGTGGGATCATGGCAGCGTACAGCGCATGATCGACCGCATTCCCGACGGTGCGCTCCTCATGCTGGACGAGGCCTATGGCGAATTCGCGCCCGAAGGCACGCTGCCACCGCTCGACGTGACGAACCCGAGTCTGTTGCGCTTCCGCACCTTCTCCAAGGCCTATGGCCTTGCCGGCCTGCGGCTTGGCTACTGCATCGGCCACGCCGACCTCATCCGCGCCTTCGACAAGATCCGCAATCACTTCGGCGTCACCAAGCTGGGCCAGGTTGCAGGCATCGCCGCGCTGGGCGACCAGCCGCATTTGAACAGCGTGGTGGGCAAGGTCATTACCGCACGCGACCGGATCGCTGCCATCGCGCGCAGCAACGGCCTCACGCCGCTGCCGTCGGCCACCAATTTCGTGGCGATCGACTGCGGGCGTGATGGCGATCATGCCAGGCGCGTGCTCGATGCGCTGGTGGCGGCGGGCATCTTCGTGCGCATGCCCGGGGTGGCGCCGCTCAACCGCTGCATCCGCGTCACGGCGGGCACGGGAGAAGATCTCGCGCTCTTCGCCGAGGAACTTCCGAAGGCGCTGGCGAAGGCCGACTGATATCAAAAAAAATGCCCGGGGCATGCCCGGGCATTCTCGTCGCGCTGGTGCCGCGCTTACTTCCTGATGAGCTTCGCGGCGATTTCGGCCACGTGCTTGCCCTGGTAGCGGGCGCCGTCGAGCTCATGCTGGGCGGGCTGGCGGCTGCCGTCGGAATTGGTGATGGTGGAGGCACCATAGGGCGAGCCGCCGCGGATCTCGTCCACGCCCGACTGGCCAGCCCAGGTATAGGGCAGGCCGACGACGACCATGCCATGGTGCAGCATGGTGGGGATGAAGCCGAGCAGCGTCGATTCCTGGCCGCCGTGCTGGGTGGCCGACGAGGTCATGGCCGAGCCGACCTTGCCCATCAGCGCCTGCTTGGCCCACAGCGGGCCGGTCTGGTCGATGAAGTTGCGCATCTGCGACGCCATGGTGCCATAGCGCGTGCCGCAGGCGAAGATGATGGCGTCATAGTCGGCCAGCTCTTCCGGCTTGGCGATCGGCGCCTTCTGGTCGAGCTTGTACCAGGCGGCCTTGGCCACATCCTCCGGCACCAGCTCCGGCACGCGCTTCACGTCGACGTGGGCGCCTGCTTCCTTGGCACCTTCGGCGGCGGCATAGGCCATCTGCTCCATGTGGCCCCAGGCGGAGTAGTAGAGCACGAGAACTTTCGTCATGTGTTTTCCTTTTTTTGCTTGGTGTTGATGAGGTCGTTGAGATCGAGCCGCTGCGTGGTCATGGCGATGCTGCCATCGCCGTTACGCGGCCAGTCGGATTCCGGTTTGTCCCAGTAAAGCTCGATGCCGTTCATGTCGGGGTCATGAAGATAGAGCGCCTCCGACACGCCATGGTCGGCTGCCCCGTCAAGTTGCACCTTGTTGACCACGAGGCGCTTCAGCGCGTCTGCAAGGTCGGCGCGGGTGGGATAGAGGATGGCGACATGATAGAGCCCCGTGGTGCCCGGGGGCGGCGGCTGGCCGCCGGCACTCTCCCAGGTGTTGAGGCCGATGTGATGGTGATAGCCGCCGGCCGAGACGAAGGCGGCCTGGCTGCCATACATCTGCTGCAGCTCGAAGCCGAGCACGCCGCAATAGAAGTCCAGCGCCCGCTGGATGTCGGACACCTTGAGGTGAACATGGCCGATGCGCGTGCCGGCCGGGATCGGGGCAGAGGCGGACATGGACGTCCCTTTCTGTAACGATAGGCGTTACGGATATAGGCAACCCCCGGTTCGCACGCAAGCCCCAAGCGAAACACAATCGCGCAAAACCGTGGATGAGTTCCGCCTGCGCTTGAAAACGTGGGGCGCATTCCGCAAAACGAAGGCGATTTCGACAGGAGAGACGCCATGGCCGCGAGCAGCACCCCCAAAACACTCGTCGTGGTCGATCACCCGCTGGTGCTCCACAAGCTCTCGCTGATGCGCGACAAGAACACGCCCTCCGCCGTGTTCCGCCAGCTCCTGCGCGAGATCAGCCTGCTGCTGGCCTATGAGGTCACCCGCGACCTCCCCATGACCACCCAGAAGATCGAGACGCCCTTGACCGAGATGGATGCCCCCATCCTCAAGGGCAAGAAGCTGGTCATCGTATCGATCCTGCGCGCCGGCAACGGGCTGCTCGAGGGCATGCTGGACCTGCTGCCCTCGGCCCGCATCGGCCATATCGGCCTCTACCGCGACCCGGTGACGCTGAAGCCGGTGGAATACTACTTCAAGGTGCCTTCCGACATCGGCGAACGGCCGGTGATCGTTGTGGACCCGATGCTGGCCACCGGCAATTCCACCGCCTATGCCATCCAGAAGCTGAAGGACGCCGGCGCCAGGGACGTGCGCCTCGTCTGCCTGCTGGCCGCGCCCGAGGGCGTGAAGCGCGTGACCGCGGACCACCCCGACGTGCCGATCTACACCGCGGCGGTGGACAGCCATCTCAATGACCACGGCTACATCGTGCCGGGGCTGGGCGATGCGGGCGACCGCATGTTCGGCACCAAGTAAAAGTTTACCATAGCCACCGACGGCGCCACCGCCTCACCAATTGAAAACCATTGGCCGCTAGCGTCCCCGGACGTGGGAAAAGGTCAGTGGGAATGATGGCAGAGCCGGCGGCACTCTTGGCAGCGCCCGAAAAGAAGTCGCTGAAGCTCGAAGCGCCGCATGGCGGGCGCCCGCGCCTGCTGCTGGCCGAGGATTGCGATCCCGTGCGCATCGTCACCGCCGCCATGCTGAAGGGCATGGGCTGCGACGTGGAGGCCGTGATCCACGGCGAGGAGGCGGTGAAAAGCGCCTCGGAGAACGAATTCGACGTGATCGTGCTCGATATCGAGATGCCGATCATGGACGGCATCACCGCCGCCCGCTCGATCCGCCAGATGGGTGGACAGGTTGCCGCCACGCCGCTGATGGCGCTGTCGGCCTTCCTCGCGGATTCCGTCCGCACCGGCGAATGGCGCGACACCTTCGACATCGCGCTCCCCAAGCCTGCCAACCGCAACGAGCTGCATGAGGCCGTGAAGGCCGCCCTCGGCCGCCTGCGGGACGAGGCCTGAAAACACGAAAGGGCGGGATTGACCCCGCCCTCTTTCGCAAGCTCGCCGAAATCTCAGCCCTGGGCGGGCTTCGTTTCCAGCGACTTCAGCATGTGAAGCACCTCGCGCAGTTCCGGGCTCAGCACCGGCTTGCGCTTGCGGACCGCGGGTTGTGCGGCCTGTTGGGTATCGTCCGTCTGCATTCTGCCCACCTTCTCGTCCTTGCTGCGAGCCATTGTCGTTGCCTGACCTTAAGGACATCCTAAGGATGTCGTGCAGTGCAGCATGATCCTTGCTCGTGGCGGCTGCGAGGCCCGATCCGGGCGGTTTTGCGGCATTGTTAACAAGGCGTTAGAGCCGTCTGGAAGCGTACACCGAATTGTGATGGAATAAGTTGCAGTAACTCCGCGTAGAGTTCACGCCAACCACAGCCTCAGGAGGAGCAGCGTTCATGGTGTCGAAGATTGCGATGGGACTTTTCACGGCGGGCGTTCTGGCGCTTGGCCTTTCCTCGGCGGCCATGGCGGATGCCAAGGCGTCGATCGAGGCGCGCGAGGCCTGCATGAAGGCCAATGGCGCGATGATGAAGGTGATGGTTCCCGTCATCAAGGGCCAGAAGCCCTATGACAAGGCGGCAAACGATGCCGCCATCGCCGCCGCCGAGGCCGCCTGTGCCGGATGGGCCGGGTGGTGGGGTGAGGACACCAAGCCGGGCGGCGACCTGAAGACCGAGGCCAAGGCCGAGATCTGGACCGACCCGGCCGGCTTCGAAGCCGCCGGCGGCGCCTACATGAAGGCCGTCGCCGCAGTGAAGGCCTCGGCCGACGAGGCTTCCTTCAAGGCGGCCTTCCCCGACCTCGGCAAGTCCTGCCAGGGTTGCCACGAGAAGTTCCGCCAGGCCGACCAGTAAGGCCCGTGAGGCTTTTCACCAGAAGGACCGGGCTGGCCCTGGCGCTCATCGCAGCGCTGGGGCTCGCCGCCTTCTGGCTCCTCAGCGCGCCGCGCCCGCTCACCGCGGCGGATGTGCCGGGGCACACGCCCGACCTCGCCAATGGCAAGATCCTCTATCACGCCGGCGGCTGCATTTCCTGCCACCAGCCTTCGCCCGAACTGGCGGGAGTGGAGAATACCGTTCCGGCGGGCGGCGCCCCGCTCCACACACCCGTCGGTACGCTCTATCCGATGAACCTGACACCCGACGCCGCAACCGGCATCGGCCAGTGGACCGACCTGCAGTTCCTCAACGCCGTGATGCGCGGCATCTCGCCAGAGGGCGAGAACCTGATCCCCGCCCTTCCCTATACGTCCTACGCCCACATGAAACCGGAAGACGTGCTGGACATCCGCGCCTATCTCGCGTCGCTGCCGCCGGTGACATCGCCCGAGCAGGAGGCGGACATCACCGCCCTGCCGCTCATCCGCCGCGGCGTGGGCCTGTGGAAGTGGGTGGGCCTCGACACCACGCCATGGAAGCCCGATCCCGCGCAGTCCGAAAGCTGGAACCGCGGCTCCTACCTCGTCAACGGCCCCGGCCACTGCCAGGAGTGCCACACGCCACGCAACGTCTTCATGGCCCTTGATGAGTCACGTGCCTTCGCCGGCGGCCCGCATCCCGAAGGCAAGGGCAAGGTGCCGAGCCTGCGCGGCCTCATCGAACGCGGCCGCTACACCGACGCCGCCGACCTCGCCTCCGCCCTGAAGGACGGCGAAGCGATGGGCTATGACGGCCTCGCCTCCGGCGGCATGGGCCAGGTCCAGCGCAACATCTCGCAACTGCCCGAGAGCGACATCCAGGCCATTGCGGATTACATCGCCAGCCTGAAATAGGCCGTGCTCACAGCCTCGGCGACAGCCCCACGTCTTCCATCCAGTGGTCGATCGCCGCCGCCGTCTCGTCGGGATATTCGAGCGTGGGGAAATGGCCGCAGTCGGCGAGTTCCACATAGCGGCCGCGGGCAATCGCCGATGACATCCGCAGCCCTTCCGCGGCAGGAGAAAACTTGTCGTTCACCCCCCACAGCATCAGGGCCGGGCAGGTGATCTCGCCAAGCCGGGGATAGAGATCGATGCGCCGGGCCAAGGCGTCGGACTGGCGGGTCATGGCGTCCGGCCCCAGCGTGGCGCACATGTCGATGAAGGCCTGGCGTGCCGCCGCGCCGTTGGGGCCTTCCATGTGGGCGATCATGTCGCCCATTTCCTGCGCCACCTGCTCCGCCTCGCCTGCCCGCAGCCGCTCGGAGCGGCGAAGGCCGGCCCGCTGGTCTGCCACGGGGCCGGCGGTGGAGCCGATGACGATCAGCCCCTGCACCCGATCCGGCGCGGCGAGCGTCGTTTCCAGCGCCACCCGGCCACCGAAGGAGGTGCCGAGCACCACGAACTGCTCTGGCGCCTGGGCCAGCACCTGCTCGATGCAGGTGGCAAAGTCGGCGCCATCGGCAATGACCGTGGAGCTCAGCACGTTGGACGGAAGCAGCGGCGCGATTTCGGCATAGAGGCGCTCGTCGCAACCGAAGGCGGGGATCATCACGAGATTTGTCATGGCCGCCATCCTGCAACGGCAGGGCAGACAAGAAAAGCCCCACATTGCCATTGTCCGTCATGGCAAGGCTGATAGAAGGGACAGCCTCGAACAACCTGCAGGATGAGACGCCGTGAAGTCCCTCGACAAGAAGCTGAAGACCATCGCCGCCGGCAAGTACAGGCCGAAGGATTTCATTTTGGCCGACGCCAAGGACCCGGACTATGCCTTCGGCGTCAAGGGCACGGGTGCGCACGACTATCTCGACCAGTCAGGCAAGCACCGCTCGATCCCCGAGTTCCGCCAGACGATCCGCGACATCGTCAGGCAGAAGCAGATGGACGTGATGCTGGGCGCCGTCTGCAACATGGAAGTGCTGATCGCGGAGGGCCTGTTCGACAAGTCGGGCGTCACCCCCGCCATCCGCGCCAACGACACGACCGACATCTGGCACCCGCGCGCCGGCAACTTCGCCAAGGAACCGTCGCGCCCGTGGCGCACCGCGAACCTTTCCTACGTGTCGAAGTTCTGCGACCTCGGCCTCTATTCCGTCACCTTCAACAACATCCTCGAGCGCGACCTTGACTCGGTGACGCAATACCGCGCCTTCAGGGAGGACGCGGTGAAGCACAAGTTCCGCCACTTCCTCGAGATCTTCAATCCCAACGCGCCGCAGAACCTCTCGGCCGAGGCCATGCCCTTCTTCGTCAACGACATGATCATGCGCGTGCTGGCCGGCATGGCGAAGGTGGAGCGGCCGCTGTTCCTCAAGATGCCGTTCAATGGCCGCAAGGCGATGGAGGAGCTGGCCAGCCATGATCCGGGCCTCGTCATCGGCATTCTCGGCGGCTCGTCGGGCACCACGCGCGACTGCTTCGAGCTGCTCGCCCAAGGCGAGAAGGCGGGGGCCAGGGTCGCGCTCTTCGGCCGCAAGATCAACCTCGCCGAAAGCCCGCTCGACCTCGTGGCGCTGTTCCGCCCGGTGATCGAATCCGAGGTGACGCCCGAGCAGGCGGTGAAGCATTATCACGCCATGCTGTCGAAGAAGGGGCTGCGACCCAAGCGGTCGCTCGCCGACGACCTCAGGATCACCGAACCGGTGCTCGAAGGCTACAAGAAGTGACGAGGCGCGGCGTCGTCCTCGCCGGCATCGTGGTGCTCGACGTCGTGCACCTGATCGACCGCTGGCCCGAGGAGGAGACGCTGTCCTTCATCGACCGCACCGAGATGGCGGCCGGCGGCCCCCCGCACAATGCGGGCGCCGGTCTCCTGAAACTCGGCGCGGATTTCCCCGTGACACTGCTCGCCACTGCGGGCGACGATGCCTACGGCGAGATCATGCTGGCGAGTGCGCGCGGCTATGGCCTCGACACGTCGCGTGTCACCATCATTCCCGGCGTGGTGACGAGCCACACCCATGTCATGTCCTGCACCGACACGGGGCGGCGCACCTTCTTCGCGCAGCTCGGCTGCAACAACGTGATGACGGTCGATCACCTCATGCCGCCCGAGGGCAGCAACGCCAAGCTCTACTATCTCGGCAGCCCCGGCACCGCCCGCCACCTCGACGAGACCGATGGCTGGCGCACCCTGCTCATGGCGGCGAAGGCCCGCGGCATGAAGACCTGCCTCGAACTCTGCCCTGCACCATCGGCCACACTGGCAAGGCTCGTTCCGCCCTGCCTGCCGCTGACCGATGTCTTCGTGGTGAACGACTACGAGGCCGCCAGCATCACCGGCCTCGACGTGGCGCCGGGTGGGCGGCTGTCGTGGACCACGGCCGAGCGAGCCTGCCGCCAACTGCTCGCCATGGGTGTTGCCGAGCTCGCCGGCATCCACCACCCCGATGGCGCGGTGGCCGTATTGCGCACCGGCGAGGTCTGCAAGCGCCCCTCGGTGAAGGTCGAGCAGTCGGAAATCGCCGGTTCAACCGGCGCGGGCGATGCTTTCTATGCGGGCGTGCTGTTCGGCCTCCACGAGGACTGGCCGCTGGAGCGCTGCCTCGACCTCGGCAACGCAGCGGCCGCCACCTCGCTCCATTCCCCAACCACGAGTGCAAGCATTCGTCCGTGGGCGGAGTGCCTTGACTATGCGAGGGCGAAGGGTTTGCGGTCCCTTTGATTGGCGTCACCCCGGCGAAAGCCGGGGCCCAGCTTTGGGCGCCCAAAGCGGGGTTCCGGCTTTCGCCGGAATGACGGCTTTGAGGGTCTTGCAGGCCGCGGGCCAGCCATGTGCTGGTAGCCCCCGCAGAGGTGGCGCGAGGGGTTTTCACCCGCCACCGCCCTGATATAGTCCCCCGACCATCGGAGGAAACAGAATGCCCTTGTCGAACATGGCCGTCCGCGACATCGAGACGGTGATCCACCCCTACACCAACCTCGCCCGCCACCGCGAGGTGGGTCCGCTCATCCTCAACGAGGGCCGCGGCATCTATCTCTATGACGACACGGGAAAGCGCTACATCGAGGGCATGGCCGGTCTATGGTGCACGGCACTGGGCTATGGCAACCAGGAGATCGCGGAAGCCGGTGCCGAGGCGCTGCGCAAGGTGTCCTTCACCCATGCCTTCGGCGGCAAGTCGCATGACGGCGTGATCGAGCTTTCGGAGAAGCTGAAGGAGATCGCCCCCTGCCCCGCCTCCAAGGTGCTGTTCGGCACCTCGGGCTCCGAGGCCAACGACATGCAGATCAAGCTGTCGTGGTACTACAACAATGCCCGCGGCAAGGTGAGCAAGAAGAAGATCATCAGCCGCATCCGGGCCTATCATGGCGTCACCATCGCGTCGGCCTCGCTCACCGGGCTGCCCTGGGTGCACAACGACTTCGACCTGCCGATCGCCAACATCCTCCACACCTCCTGCCCGCATTACTATCGCTATGGCCAGGACGGCGAGACGGAGGAGCAGTTCGCCGCGCGCATGGCGCAGGATCTCGAGGACATGATCCTGCGCGAGGGCCCCGACACCATCGCCGCCTTCATCGGCGAGCCGCTGATGGGTGCGGGCGGCGTGCTGCTGCCGCCCAAGGGTTACTGGGAGAAGGTCAATGCCATCCTCGCGAAGTATGACATCCGCTTCATCGCGGACGAGGTGATCTGCGGCTTCGGCCGCACCGGCAACTGGTTCGGCACCACGACCTTCGGCATGAAGCCGGACTCGATCTCCATGGCCAAGGCCATCACCTCGGCCTATTTCCCGCTGTCCGCCTTGACGGTCGAGGAAGACCTCTACCAGGCCATGCTGGACGAGAGCCGCAAGCTCGGCACCTTCGGCCACGGCTATACCTACACCGCCCACCCGGTGGGCTGCGCCATCTCGCTCAAGACGATCGAGATCTACCAGCGCGACAAGATCATGGAGCATGCGGCCAAGATGAGCCCGGTGTTCCAGATGCGCCTCAACAAGCTGGCGGACCATCCGATGGTAGGCGAAGCCCGCGGCGTGGGCCTCATCGGCGCGGTGGAGCTCGTGGCCGACAAGGCGACCAAGCGGCCTTTCGACCCGAAGAAGATGGTGGGTGCCGCAACCGTCAATGCGCTGCAGGAGATGGGCCTCATCGTCCGCAACATCCAGGACTCGGTGGCGCTCTGCCCGCCGCTCGTCATCACCACCGACGAGATCCACGAGATGTTCGACATCTTCGAAAAGGGCCTGGACCAGATGGAGGCCTGGGCGCGGAAGGAGAACGCGAGGGCGTGATGATCGGGAATGAGGAAGAGCTCCGCGCGAAATTCGGCGAGGTGAGCCATCTCGCCTCGGCCAAGAGCCGGCCGGCGCTGGACAAGTATTCGCGCCAGTTCATCGCGCTGTCGCCCTTCCTCGTGATCTCGACAGCAGACGCCAAAGGCCGCGCGGATCTCTCACCGCGCGGCGATCCGCCGGGCTTCGTCCACGTGATCGACGACAACACGATCCTCATCCCCGACCGGCCGGGCAACAACCGGCTGGACACCATGGCCAATATCGTGGCCAACCCGAATGTCGGGCTCCTGTTCTTCGTGCCCGGCTTCGAGGACACGCTCCGGCTCAACGGCAAGGCGCGCATCACCGATGACAAGGCGTTGCTGTCCGCCTGCACCGTCAACGGCAAGCAGCCGGTCGTGGGCATCCTCGTGACCGTGGAGGAGGTCTTCCTGCACTGCGCCAAGGCGCTCAAGCGCTCGAAGCTGTGGGAGCCCGACTACCGCCAGGACCGGGCCCAGCTGCCCTCGATCGCCCGTATCATCCTGGAGCAGACCTGCACGCCCGTGGCGGAGCCGGAAGCGGCCAAGATCGACGCCGAGGTGGAAGAGGAATACCGCAGCGCCCTCTACTGACCGGGGAAAATCGCCGGGGCTTGATCGAGGTCAATGAGCGCTGACACTACAACCGCTAGTGTCAACTTCCATGGACAGTCAGCTTCTCCCCTTCGCCACCCAGGACGTTCCCCGCTACACGAGCTATCCGACAGCCGTGCAGTTCCAGTCGCCATTCCCCGGGCAGCAGGCGGATGACTGGCTCACGGCGCTGGACCCCGAAGCCACCCTCTCGGTCTATGTCCACATCCCCTTCTGCCGCCAGCTCTGCTGGTACTGCGGCTGCCACACCTCGGTGCCCAATTCCTATGACCGCGCGGCGCGCTATGTCGACTATCTGGTGAAGGACATCAAGCGCTCGGCCTCCCTGTTCCAGGGCCGCAAGGGCAAGGTCACGCATCTCCATTTCGGCGGCGGCACGCCCACCTATCTCGATGACCTGCACATCGGCGAGATCGTCGAGGCCATCGACAAGGGCTTTGGCTTGAGCACCGGCGGCGAGATGGCACTCGAATCCGACCCCCGCACGCTGACGCGCGAACGCGCCAGGGTGCTGGCCGCCATGGGTTTCAACCGCATCAGCTTCGGCGTCCAGGATTTCGCGACACCCGTGCAGATGAAGATCAACCGCCTGCAGACCTTCGGCCTCGTCAAGGCCGCGACGGAATTCCTGCGCGAGGCGGGCTTCCAGTCGGTGAACTTCGACCTGATGTACGGCCTTCCCGCCCAGACGGTGGAGAGTGTGACCATGACCGCCCAGCAGGCGGCGTCGCTGAAGCCCGACCGCATCTCGGTCTTCGGCTATGCCCATGTGCCGTGGTTCAAGAAGCACCAGAAGATGATCAGCGACGCCGACCTTCCCGGCGTCAACGCCCGCTATGACCAGGCCACCACCATCGAGCGCGAGCTCAACGCCCATGGCTATGCCTCGATCGGGCTGGACCATTTCGCGCTGGAGCATGACGAACTCACAGCGGCGGCGAAGAACGGCACCATGCGCCGCAATTTCCAGGGCTACACGACGGATGTCTCCGACGCCCTCCTCGCCTTCGGCGCCTCGGCCATCGGCGAATTCCCCGGTGGCTTCGTCCAGTCGGCCCGCGACACGCTGGAATGGTCGCAGAAGATCGACCGCAACGAGAGCCCGGTGACGCGCGGCCTCGCCACCACCGCGGAAGACCGCATGCGGTCAGAGGTCATCGAACGCCTGATGTGCGACCTGTCCGTCGACGCAGCGGACATCGCGCAGCGCCACGGCTTCGATCCCGCCATCTTCGACGACGTGCCGGAAAAGCTCGAACCCGCCATCCACGCCGGCATCGCCGAGGTGAAGGGCACGCGCGTCAGTGTTCCGCCGAAGCACCGCCTCTTCCTCCGCACCGTCGCGGCAGCTTACGACGCGCATTTCGTGGCCGCACCGAACCGGCACGCAAAGGCGGTCTGACCGCATCACGTTTCGTCTTTTCCCCTACCTCCACCTCATCATGGCCGGGCTCGTCCCGGCCATCCTTTTCGCGGCCACCAAAAAGGATCGCCGGGACAAGCCCGGCGAGGATGACTATCAGCACGTGGAATTCAAAGCGAGGCCAGCGCCTGCTCCAGGTCGGCGATCAGGTCATCCACATGTTCGATGCCGATGGAAAGCCGCACGAGATTGTCCGGCACCGGACTCGTCGGCCCCTCCACCGTCTTGCGGTGCTCGGCGAGACTCTCGACACCGCCCAGTGACGTCGCCGGCACGATCACCTTGAGCCTGGTGCACAGCTTCTGCGCATCATCGAAGCCGCCCCTCACCAGGAGCGACATCATCCCCCCGAAGCCATCACGCATCTGGCGCGCCGCGATGGCGTGGCCCGCATGCGAGGCGAGCCCCGGATAGAGCACGCGCTCCACCTTCGGGTGACCTTCGAAATGCTTCGCGATCGCCAGCGCATTGGCCGAGCACTGGCGGTAGCGCACGAAGACCGTGCGGAGCCCGCGCATCAGCAGGAAGCAGTCGAGCGGCGGCAGTGGTGCCCCGATCTTGGTGCGCAGCATGCGCACATCCGTCCAGCGCTGGTTCTCCTCGCGCGTCACCAGCACACCGGCCAGCACGTCGGAATGACCATTGAGATACTTGGTCGCCGAGTGGAACACGACATCGGCACCCAGCTTCAGCGGCCGCGTCGTCACCGCAGCCGTCGCCGTCGCATCGACGGCGAGGATCGCACCCACAGCATGCGTAGCCTTCGAGGCGGCTTCGATGTCGATCACGTCCCAGGTCGGGTTCAGCGGCGTCTCGATCCACACGAGATCGGTCTTGCCCTTCTGCAGCGCGGCGTCGAGTGCGCCGTCCTTCCTCGGGTCGAACAGCGTGAGCGTGATGCGCCCCAGTCCTTCCAGCCGCTTCATCCAGTCGCGCGTGCCGTAATACATCACGTCCGGCGCCACCACATGCGCACCCGCCGGCACCGTCTCCAGCAGCGTGGTGATCGCCGCCATGCCCGATGCGAAAAGCAAGGCGGAAGTCCCGCCCTCCAGCGCCGCGATGGCTTCCTCCGTCTGCCACAGCGTGGGATTGCCGTTGCGGACGTAGTTCTCCTTGAGCAGCGGCTTGTAGTTCTCATCGCGGGCATAGGTGGAGGACAGATAGATCGGCGGCACCACCGCACCCGTTGCCTCGTCAACGCCACGCAGCGCATGCGCCGCGATGGTCTCCGGCCGCAGGGCCTCGTTAGACATGCTGCCCGCCGTTGATGTGAAGCTCGGCACCCGTCACGTAGGACGACTGGTCGGTGCAGAGGAAATAGATGGCCTTGGCCACCTCCTCCGGCTGGCCGAGGCGACGCTGCGGAATCTGCGCCACCAGCTTCTCCGTTCCCGGAGACAGGATCGACGTCTCGATCTCGCCGGGCGAGATCGCGTTGACGCGGACGCCGAAGGGCCCGAAGTCCCCCGCCATCTCGCGCGTCAGCGCCGCGAGTGCGGCCTTGGAGGTGGAATAGGCGGCCCCGGCAAAGGGATGCACCCGCGAGCCGGCGATCGAGGTGACGTTCACCACGGCACCCTTGGCAGCGACCAGTTCGTCCATCAGCCCGCGCGCCAGCATGACGGGCGCAAAGAAGTTGATCTGGAACACCGTCTTCCAGTCCTCTTCCGAGGTCTCGAGCGTGTTGAGCCGCGCCCCGCCCGGTTTCTTGGGGCTGATCGCGGCATTGTTGACGAGGGCATGCAGCCTCGAGCCCTGGGCCTTCAGCTTTTCCTTCATCTGCGCGATGGCCTTGTGGGTGTCTTCCGACGAGGCGAGGTCGACCACGATGTGGTCTTCCGGCCCCGCGTCCCACGGGCAATCCTCGGAGAAGGGTTGGCGCGAGCAGGTGATGACGCGCCAGCCTGCGGTCGAGAAGCGCTTCACCGTCGCATGCCCGATGCCGCGCGATGCGCCGGTGAGGATGAGGGTCTTGCGCTCGCCATCAGCTGTCGTGTTCACGGGTAAAGCCTCGCCTTGGACCATGCCGCAGTCTCGTCCGGCCGCCGGAACACCACCCGGTCATGCAGCCTGAAGGGCCGGTCGTGCCAGAACTCGATCGACAGCGGCTTGATGCGGAAGCCGGACCAGTGGGGCGGGCGCGGCACCTCGCCGATTGCGTATTTTGCGGTGTTCATCGCCACCGCGGTTTCGAGCGCGAAGCGGCTCTCCAGCGGGCGGGACTGCTGGGACGCCCAGGCGCCGATGCGGCTGTCGCGCGGGCGGGAGGCAAAGTAATCATCCGCCTCGGCCTTGGAGACCTCCTCCACGATGCCCCTCACCCGCACCTGGCGGCGCAGCGACTTCCAGTGGAACACGCAGGCCGCCTTCATGGTGCCGAGGATCTCCTGGCCCTTCTGGCTCTCGAAGTTGGTGTAGAAGACGAAGCCGCGCTCGTCGAAGCCCTTGAGCAGCACCATGCGGACATTGGGCAGCCCCTCCTCGTCCACGGTGGCCAGCGCCATGGCATTGGCGTCGTTGGGTTCGGAGGCTTCCGCCTCCTTCAGCCACTCGCCGAAGAGGTTGAAGGGGTCGTTGCGCTCGGTGAAGCCGGCAGACGCCGTCAGCTTGGAAATGTCGCTCAATGCCATCGTGCAAGTCCTGATATGTCAGATGCTTATGCGCTCGGCGTGGTTACGGATCAACCGCTCCGGCAGACCAGCAGCCATGCCCGCCAGCAAGCCCGCCTGAGGTCCGCCCCTCGCCATCTGCGTGTTTTCTTTCCAGTGGACCTCCCTCTGGACTTGTGTCAATTAACCCGCCGCCGGGAAGCATCCGGCTTCCTCTGTGCGGACGGTTGATAATGAGCGATTTCAAGGGTTTGATGGCTGGCAAGCGCGGCCTCATCATGGGCGTTGCCAACAACCGGTCCATTGCCTGGGGCATCGCCAAGTCCTGCGCCGCCCACGGAGCGGAACTGGCCTTCACCTATCAGGGTGACGCCCTGAAGAAGCGGGTCGAACCGCTCGCAGCCGAGCTCGGCTCGAAGATCGTCGTCCCCTGCGACGTCACCGACGCGGCCTCCATGGATGCGACCTTCGACACCATCGCGAAGCAATGGGGCACGCTCGACTTCGTCGTCCACGCCATCGCCTTCTCCGACAAGGACGAGCTCACCGGCCGCTACGTCGACACGACGGCGGACAATTTCACCAAGACGATGTTCATCTCGGTCTATTCCTTCACCGCCGTCGCCCAGCGCGCCGAGAAGCTGATGACCAATGGCGGCTCGCTCGTCACCCTCACCTATTACGGGGCCGAGAAGTGGATGCCGCATTACAACGTCATGGGTGTGGCCAAGGCCGGCCTCGAGGCTTCCGTGCGCTATCTCGCTGCCGACCTGGGCCCCAAGGCGATCCGCGTCAACGCCATTTCCGCAGGCCCGATCAAGACGCTTGCGGCATCGGGCATCGGCGACTTCCGCTACATCCTGCGCTGGAACGAATATAATTCGCCGCTGCGCCGCACCGTCACCATCGACGAGGTGGGTGACTCCGGCCTCTATCTCCTGTCCGACCTCGGCCGCGGCGTCACCGGCGAGATCCTGCATGTCGATGCGGGCTACCACATCGTCGGCATGAAGAACCCGGATGCGCCGGACATCACGGTGAACGGCGGCGGTGAATAAGCAGCGCCCGCCAATCTATTTCGTCCGCCACGGCGAGACGGACTGGAACGTCCAGGGCCTGATCCAGGGCTGGACCGACATCGAGCTGAACCAGAAGGGCCATGCCCAGGCCCGCGCCGTCGGCGAGGCCCTGCGCAAGGTGCGCGAGTTCCATCCGGACTTCAACTTCGTCGTCTCGCCCTTGAAGCGCGCCCGCCAGACCATGGGCTACATCGCCGAGGCGCTGGCGCTCGAACCCGAACAGATTGCCATCGAGCCAGCCGTCACGGAGCTCGGCTTCGGCGTCTGGGAAGGCAGGCCCTTCTGGGAGCTGAAAGCCTCGCCCGTCTATCCGCCGCACCCGGAGGACCGCTATTTCTGGCGTCCCGACGAGGGGGAAAGCTATGAGGACGGCCACGCCCGCATCAACCGCTGGCTCGACACGCTGGACCGCCCGACCGTGGTCGTGGCCCATGGCGCCATCGGCCGCTGCCTCATTGCCGAGATCGCCGGCCTGCCGCGGCGCGACCTCGTGGAACTGGCCATGCGCCAGGGCTTCTATTGCAAGCTCGGCAATGGCAAGGCCGAGTGGTTTGACGCGACCGCCGATGCGGCCTAGGTAAAGCCTATGTCGCACAATTCCTTCGGCCATCTCTTCCGCGTCACCACCTTCGGCGAAAGCCATGGGCCCGCCCTTGGCTGCATCGTCGATGGCTGCCCGCCGAATATCCCGCTGACGGCCGACGACATCCAGGTATTCCTCGACAAGCGCCGCCCCGGCCAGTCGCGCTTCACCACCCAGCGCCAGGAGCCGGACCAGGTGAAGATCCTTTCCGGCGTCTTCGAGGATGACCGCACCGGCGGCCCCGTCACCACCGGCACGCCGATCATGCTGATGATCGAGAACGTCGACCAGCGCTCCAAGGACTATGCCGAGATCCGCGACAAGTTCCGCCCCGGCCATGCCGACTTCACCTACCAGGCGAAATACGGCATCCGCGACTACAAGGGCGGCGGCCGCTCCTCGGCGCGCGAGACGGCGGCCCGCGTGGCGGCCGGTGCGGTTGCGCGCAAGATCATCCCCGGCGTGACCATCAGGGGCGCGCTGGTACAGATGGGCCCGCACAAGATCGACCGGACGAACTGGGACTGGGCGGAGGTCGACCGCAATCCCTTCTTCACGCCCGATGCCAGGGCAGCGAAGTTCTTCGAGGATTATCTCGACGGCGTCCGCAAGTCCGGCTCCTCGATCGGAGCCGTGATCGAGGTGACGGCAAGCGGCGTCCCGGCGGGCTGGGGAGCACCGCTCTACGGCAAGCTCGACCAGGACCTCGCCTCGGCCATGATGAGCATCAATGCCGTGAAGGGCGTGGAGATCGGGGCGGGCTTCGAATCCGCGGCGCTGTCGGGCGAGGAGAACGCCGACGAAATCCGCATGCGGCGGGGAAAGCCTGAATTCCTCTCCAACAATGCGGGCGGCATATTGGGCGGCATCTCCACCGGCCAGGACGTGGTGGTGCGCTTCGCCATCAAGCCCACCTCCTCGATCCTCACCTCGAAGCGCAGCATCTCGGCGCAAGGCGAAGACGTCGACGTGATGACCAAGGGCCGCCACGACCCCTGCGTCGGAATCCGCGCCGTGCCGGTGGGGGAAGCAATGATGGCCATCGTGCTGGCCGATCACTTCCTGCGCCACAGGGGCCAGGTCGGGTAGTTCTTCACAATGTCAATCAGCAGGAAGCACGTTCAGTGCTCCTGCATGTAGCACATATAGGAATTAAAGTCAAGGATTAAATTCTTTCTTGACTTCGACGCTCTCTGAGACACCCTCATATTCATCATGCCCGGGCCTGTCCCGGGCATCCTCTCCGCGGCCACCCAGAAAGGACACCCGGGACGAGCCCGGGTGTGATGAGACCTGGTCGTGGAGGACGAAAAATCACCCCTTCCCCGCCGCCACCAGGAACTCGCGGTTCCCATCCCCGCCCTCGACCGGTGATGCCGTCAACCCCAGCACCCGCCAGCCCTGCGCCCGCAGGAACGCAATCACCTCATAGCACACCCGGTCATGCACCGCGGGGTCGGCCACGATCCCGCCCTTGCCGATCGCATCCCGCCCTGCCTCGAACTGCGGCTTGATCAGCGCCACCAGCAACGCGCCCTCCTCCGCCAGTTCCAGCGCCGCGGGCAGCGCCAGCTTCAGCGAGATGAAACTCACATCGCAGACGACCAGCTGAATGGGCCGGTCAAGATGCTCCGTGGACAGATCACGCGCGTTGAGCCCCTCGATCAGCGTCACGCGGCGGTCATGGACCTTCATCTGCCCATGCCCCACGTCGATCGCCGTTACATGCGTGGCGCCCTCCTCGAGCAGCACCTGCGTGAAGCCGCCGGTCGAGGCACCGATATCGAGGGCGTTCTTGCCCACAGCCGAAATCCCGAATTGCGCCAGCCCGTGCTTCAGCTTCAGCGCTGCGCGGGAGACATAGCCTTGTGCCTCATCCGCGATGGTCAGGACGTTATTGGCACCGACGATCTGCGAGGGCTTGGATGCCGCCTCACCATCGATCCTCACCGTGCCGCGCAGCACCGCATCCCGCGCACGGGACCGCGAGGGATAGAGCCCGCGGGCGACGAGGGCCTCGTCGAGCCGCTGCCTAGTCGACATCCAGGGGTTCGCTGCCGGACGGCGTGCCGTCGGGCTTCAGCGTGATCTTCTCGATGCGGGCCTCGGCATCCTTCAGCAGCTTCTCGCAGTGCTTCTTCAGCGCCTCGCCGCGCTCATAGATGGCGATCGACTGTTCGAGGTCCACCTTGCCGGATTCGAGCCTGGTCACGATCTGCTCCAGTTCCGCAAGCGCCTTCTCGAAGGGCAGGCTGGCGATGTCGGCGTGTTCGGTCATCAGATATCGTCCTCGTCGTCGTCCTCGAATTCGGGTTCCTCGATCATCCCCGCGCTGCCGCGCATCAGCGCCTGCACGTGGATGCCGACGGAAGCGCTCAGCCCCTGCAGGTCGTAGCCGCCTTCGAGCACCGAGACGAGGCGGCCGCCGCAATGGACCTCCGCCGCCTCCATCAGCTTCAGCGTGGCCCAGGCGAAATCCTCTTCCGTCAGCTTCAGGCTGCCGAGCGGATCACGGTGATGCGCATCGAAACCGGCGGAGACGATGACGAGGTCGGGCGCGAAGGTGTCGAGGGCCGGCAGGATCACCGAGCCCATCGCCTCACGGAACTGCTCGCCGCCATCACCGGCACGCAGCGGCGCGTTGAAGATGTTGCCCACACCTGTCTCCTGCACGTCGCCCGTGCCGGGGTAGAGCGGCATCTGGTGGGTCGAGCCATAGAACAGGTTGGCGTCCGACCAGAAAATGTCCTGCGTGCCATTGCCGTGGTGGACGTCGAAGTCGACCACCGCCACGCGCTCGGCGCCATACTTGTTCCGCGCATAATGCGCGGCGATGGCGGCCTGGTTGAACAGGCAGAAGCCCATGGCGCGTCGCGTCTCGGCATGGTGGCCGGGGGGCCGCGTCGCGCAGAACACGTTGTCGGCCTCGCCCTGGAACACCGCGTCCACCCCGGCGGTGGCCGCCCCCACGCCGCGCAGGGCCGCTTCCAGCGATCCAACCGACATCACGGTGTCGGGGTCGAGATATTCCATGCCCTCGCTGGGCGCCATGGCGCGGATGCGCTCCAGGTGCTCATAGGCATGGGCGTGCAGGATGTCCTCGTCGCGGCCCCGCGGCGCCTCGCGGCGGAGGAGGTCCTTGAAGTGGTCGTTGGCGAGGATCTGGTTCACCGCCTTGATGCGGTCCACCCGTTCCGGGTGGCCATTGGGCGTCACGTGGCGGAGGGAAGACGGATGCGTGAAAAGCAGGGTGGTCATGGCCCCCGTTCTAGCCGCTTGCGCGGCGGACTGCTATAGAGCCCGCATGGTCTCCCACACCGACATCGAAGCCGCCGCACAGGCCCTGCGCGAGGGGAGGCTCGTGGCCTTCCCGACCGAGACCGTCTATGGGCTGGGGGCCGATGCCACCAATGGCGAGGCGGTGGCGCGGGTCTATGCCGCCAAGGGGCGGCCGTCCTTCAACCCGCTCATCGCGCATGTGCCGGATGCCGAGGCGGCTTTCGCGCTGGGCGATTTCAGCGCGGAGGCCCGGGCGCTGGCCCGGGCCTTCTGGCCGGGGCCCTTGAGCCTCGTGGTGCCGCGCGCGCCCGATTGCCCGGTCTCGCTGCTGGCCAGTTCCGGCCTCGACTCGATCGCCATCCGCGTGCCCTCCCACCCGGTGGCGCTGGAGCTGCTGAAGGCTGCGGGCCGCCCGGTGGTGGCCCCCAGCGCCAATCCCTCCGGCAAGATCAGCCCGACCACCGCCGACCATGTCCGCCGCCACCTGAAGGACAAGGTCGCTGCCGTGCTGGACGGCGGCCGCTGCAAGGTGGGAGTCGAGTCGACGGTCGTCAGCGTCCTCGCGGACGGCCCCAAGCTGCTCCGCCACGGCGGCATTCCGCGTGCCGAGATCGAGAAGGTGCTGGGCCACGCCATTGCTGTCGAGTCCCACTCCGAACGTCCCCACGCGCCGGGCCAGCTGCTGAGCCACTACGCGCCCCATGCCGAACTCCGCCTCAATGCCGATGCGCCCCGCGCGGGCGAGGCCTATCTGGGCTTCGGCCCGTTGCACGCCCACGGGACCTGGACCCTCTCCGCGACGGGCGACCTGGTGGAGGCCGCCGCCAGCCTGTTCCGCCTGCTCCATGAAATCGACGCCACGGGCGTCGCGCGCATCGCGGTCGCCCCCATCCCTCATCACGGGCTGGGCGAAGCGATCAACGACCGCCTGTTGCGTGCCGCCGCCCCGAGGAATGCATGAGCGATGCGCTGAACCGCCTCGCCGCCGTGGTGGGCGAGAAGCACGCCATCCGCGATGCCGCCGGGATGGACGGCTACATGCGCGAGTGGCGGCAGATCTGGACCGGCCGGTCGCCCCTCGTGCTGCGGCCGGGCTCGACCGAGGACGTCTCCCGAATCCTGGCGATCGCCAACGAGACGCGCACCCCCATCGTGCCGCAGGCCGGCAATACCGGGCTCTGCGGCGGGCAGATTCCCACCGATGCCGGGAACGAGGTCGTGCTCTCGCTCGAGCGCATGACGCGCATCCTCGATGTCGACGCGGCGGACAATACGATCACCGTCGAGGCCGGCGCGGTTCTCAAATCCGTGCAGGAGGCAGCCGATGCGGTGGACCGGTTCTTCCCGCTGAGCCTCGCCTCCGAGGGTTCCTGCCGCATCGGCGGCAATCTCTCGACCAATGCCGGCGGCCTCAACGTCATCGCCTATGGCAACACCCGCGACCTGTGCCTGGGGCTCGAGGTGGTGCTGGCCGATGGCCGCGTGTGGAACGGGCTGAAGCGCCTGCGCAAGGACAATACCGGCTATGACCTGCGCGACCTGTTCATCGGCGCGGAGGGCACGCTGGGCGTCATCACCGCCGCTGTGCTGAAGTTGTTCCCGAAGCCCCGGACCGTGGAGACGGCCTTCATCGCCGTGCCCTCGCCGCAGGCCGCGGTGGACCTGCTCTCGCTCGCCAGGGAATTGAGCGGCAACCGCGTTGTGGGCTTCGAGCTGATCGCCGACATCGCGCTGCAGTTCGCGATCCGGCATGCCGGCGTGCGCCACCCGCTGGCGGAGGCCTCGCCCTGGTATGTGCTGGCCGAACTCGCCGACCCCGTGCCGGGTGCCATGATGGCGATCTTCGAATCGGCCATGGCGCGCGGCCTCGTGACCGACGCGGCCCTCGCGCAGTCCGATGCGCAGCGCTCTGCCTTCTGGGCGGCGCGCGAGCTGATCTCCGAATCGCAGAAGTCGGAGGGCGGCTCGATCAAGCATGACGTCTCGGTGCCGGTGTCGAAGGTGCCGCAGTTCCTCGCCGCGGCGGATGAGGCGGTGTCGCGCTTCCTTCCAGGCAGCCGCTTCGTCTCCTTCGGGCACCTCGGCGACGGCAACATCCACTACAACATCTCGCAGCCTGTCGGCATGGACAAGGAGGCCTTCCTCGGCATGTGGAACGAGGTGAACGACGTGGTCTTCGAGGTGGTGGGCCGCTTCAACGGCTCGATCAGCGCCGAACATGGCATCGGGCGGCTCAAGGCCTATCGCATGCCTGAGATCAAGTCGGCGGTCGAACTCGACATGATGCGGGGCCT
The DNA here is from genome assembly GCF_003234965.1 of Aestuariivirga litoralis. Lineage (GTDB taxonomy): Bacteria > Pseudomonadota > Alphaproteobacteria > Rhizobiales > Aestuariivirgaceae > Aestuariivirga > Aestuariivirga litoralis. Next base: position 135,153 of record NZ_QKVK01000009.1, on the reverse strand, counting down.
CAAGCGCTTGCTGGACCCCAACAACATCCTGAATCCCGGCCGCGTGCTGCCGGAATGACGGGGTTTCGCGAGATCGCCGACGCCGATGTCGAGTCCGTCGTCGCCCTGTGGCAGGCCTGCGGGCTGACGCGGGCCTGGAATGATCCGTACAAGGACATTGCCTTTGCCCGGGAGTCGGCAACCTCCACGGTGCTCGTTCAGGAACACCACGGGCGCATCGCCGCCAGCGTGATGGCCGGGCATGATGGGCACCGCGGCATGCTCTACTACGTCGCCGTCGACCCCGCGCTGCAACGCCAGGGCCATGGGAAGGCCGCCGTGCGTGCGGCCGAGGAATGGCTGGGGCAACGCGGCGTGTGGAAGGTGAACCTGCTGGTGCGCGCCGAGAATGCCGCGGTGAAGGGCTTCTACGAGGCGCTGGGCTATGAGGTGAACCCGGTGCTCTGCATGGCAAGGAAGATCTGAGGAGGTTCACATCGGACTCGCGGCCCCCACCCCCCCCTTGTGGGGAGGGGCAGGAGTGAGTGGGCCCCGGGCTCAGACGTCAGAACAAGCTCATCTGGTCCGGCCTCTTCGGCGGCGGCTTCGCAGCAGGCGCGCGGCCGATTGCCGTGGGCTCCATGGTGAAGCTGCCATTGGGTGCAGGACGGATCAGCTTCGCGGCATCCTCCGCCTCGCCGGTCAGCCAGCCTTCGTAATCCTCGGGCGCGATGATGACCGGCATGCGGTCATGGATGGTGGCGAGTTCGGCATTTGGCGCGATGGTCATCAGCGTCGCGGTTTCGAGTTCGGAGCCGTCGGCCCCCATCCAGTGCTCCCACAGCCCCGCCAGCGCGAAGAGGCCCTTGTCCGGGCGCTGCACGTAAAACGGCACCTTGCGGCCCTCGGGCCCCGACCATTCGTAATAGCCGTCGGCCGGCACGAGGCAGCGGCGGCGGCGCATGGCGTTCCGGAAGGAGGGCTTCTCCATCACCGTTTCGCCGCGCGCGTTGATCAGCGGCTTGCCGGGCTTCACCTCCTTCACCCAGGAGGGGATGAAGCCCCAGCGCACAAGCGCGAAGTGGCGGGCGCCCCTGTCCATCCGCACCACGCCGATGGGCTGGCCGGGCGCAACATGGGCCCGCGGCGGGAAATCCTCGTCTTCGTGGTAGTTGAACCAGGCTTTGGTTTCCCGGGGGCTCTTCGCCAGGCTATACAATCCGCACATGCGGCGGAGATAATCACGAATGGCGGGTGAGCAACAGTGGCCGAAGCTCGGCGTCTCGGCCGCGGTCTGGCGCGATGGCAGGGTGCTGCTGGTCGAGCGCGCCAAGCCGCCGAGGGGCATGTGGGCTTTTCCCGGTGGCCATGTGGAGCCGGGAGAGACCCTGCAGGAAGCCGCCGCGCGCGAACTCATGGAAGAGACCGGCATGACGGCGACGTTCAACGGCCTTCTCGGCCTCTATGACGTGATCCGCCACGACGCAAGCGGCCTTCTCACCGTGCATTACGTGATCGCCTCCTATCTCGGAGTGGCGGGGCCCGGCGAGCCGGTGGCGATGAGTGACGCGGCTACCGTGGCCTGGGCCGAGCCCGACCGGCTGGACGGTTTCACGCTCGCCCCCAACATCGCCGCCGCCATTGCCGCCGCACGCAAAATCCTTAACGGCGATTAAGGTTTACGTCCGCGGGGTTAACCCTCGTTTAAGGAACGGGTGGCCCTCGGCGGTGCGCTTGCTATGGTCCGGACACACAGCGGCATGACACCGCAAGATGATGGACAGAATGTTGAAGAACGCCCTCCGCCCACGCGACACCGGTGCTGCCACCGAGAAGCAGCTGGCCCTGCAGTTCCTGCTCGATGCCTGGGAGGAAGCTGCCTATGAGGGGGTCGACCGCGACTGCATTGCCACCGCCGCGATCTTCGCTGCCCTGTCCGAACTGATCTCCACCTATGGCGAGGAGCCGGTGGCCGTGATGTGCCAGCGCCTGCCGGAGCGCGTGCGCGGCGGCGAATTCTCGCTGATCAGCACAAGGCAATAGGCTCAGGCGAGGGATTCCAGCAGCAGCGCGAAGCCGAAGGCCGCAATCAGCACACCGGTCCAGCGGTTGACGCGCTCCAGCGCCCTGCCGCTGATGCGCGACTTGAGCCGCGACACGAGATAGCTCAGCAACAGCCACCACAGAATGCCGCCAATGGCGACGCCGGCGATGACCGTGGGCGGGCGGGCCCAGCCTTCATGCAGGCGCAGCACGCCGCTCATGGTGCCGAAGATGGCGATGAAGCCGAAGAATTCGCCCGGGTTCGAGATGGTGAGCCCGAAGGCTGCCAGCATCTTGCCAATGTGTTTCGCGGCCTGCGGTTCCTCCGCCTCCACCGCCGAAATCTCAAGCCGCTTGCGCGCCAGCCACACGCCGGTGACAACCAGCAACAGGCCGCCGATGACGAGGAGCGGCCGCGCATAGGCCTCGATCAGGTGTGACACCCAGCTGATGCCATAGGCCGTCGCCGTCGCGTAGATGACGTCCGCCACCACCGCACCAAGCCCGACGAGGAAGGCCGCGCCAAAGCCGCGCCGGATGGCGTTGCGGATGACGAGGATGTTGACCGGCCCGAGTGGTGCCGTCACCGCCAGGCCGATGGCCATGCCGGCGAGGAGGAGCGAGAGATCCATCGATCAGGCGATGTCGACGACGACGCGGCCCTTCACCTTGCCGGCCACGATGTCGGCGGCGACCTGGGGCACGTCCTCGAGCTTCACGTGGCTCGTCAGCGCATGAAGCTTCGAGAGGTCGAGGTCCTTGACCAGCCGCTCCCATACCTTGAGGCGGCGCGGCATGGGGGTCGAGACCGAATTGACGCCGACGAGCTTCACGCCGCGCAGGATGAAGGGTGCGACGTTGGTCGGCAGGTCCATGCCCTGTGCATTGCCGCAGGCGGCGACCGTCGCGTCCGGGTTCATCTGCGAGATGACGTTGGCGAGAGTGACGGAGCCGACCGAGTCCACGCAGCCCGCCCAGCGCGACTTGGCCAGCGCCTTGACCGGGCCGTTGAACTCGTTGCGGTCGACGATGCCGGCAGCGCCGAGGCTCTTGAGGAAGGCCTCCTCCGAGACGCGGCCCGTCGATGCGATGACGCGGTAGCCGAGCTTGGCGAGGATGACGATGGCGGTCGTACCCACGCCGCCCGCCGCGCCGGTGACGAGGATGTCGCCGTCCGACGGCTTCACGCCCTGCTCCTCCAGCGCCATGACGCAGAGCATGGCGGTGTAGCCCGCCACACCCACCGACATGCAGTCGGCCGCCGTCCAGCCCTTGGGCACCGGCACCAGCCAGTCGCCGCTGAGGCGGGCGACCTCGGAGAACCCGCCATGGTGGCCCTCGCCCACGCCATAGCCGTTCAGCACCACGTGGTCGCCCGCCTTCCAGCGCGGATTGGTGGAAGAGCGCACGGTGCCGGCGAAGTCGATGCCGGGGATCAGCGGGAAGCGCCGCGCGATGGGCGCCTTGCCGGTGATGTTGAGGCCGTCCTTGTAGTTCACCGATGAATGCGTGACGTCGACGGTGACGTCGCCTTCCATCAGATCGGACTCCTCGAGGCGGGTCAGTTCGGCCTTCTGGCCGGCGTCGGTCTTGGTGATGAGAATGGCACGGAAGGACATGTCGTTTCCTCTTTAAAGCGCTTCCACGAAGCGGATGGGCTGGCCGTGGGCCGTCCCGATGATCTCGTCGTTCCACATGACGCGGCGGCCGCGGATCACGGTGCCGACGGGCCAGCCGGTGACGTGGCGGCCATCATGCGGGGTCCACTTGCAGCGGCTCTCGATCCAGGCGTTGGTGATGGTGCGCTTCACCTTCATGTCGACGATGGTGAAGTCGGCGTCATAGCCCTCCGCGATGCGGCCCTTGCCCGCGAGGCCGAAGATGCGGTTGGGGCCGTGCGAGGTGAGGTCGACGAAGCGCTCGATCGTGAGCAGCCCCCTGTTCACGCAATCGAGCATGACGGGCACCAGCGTCTGCACGCCGGGCATGCCCGAGGGCGAGGCGGGATAGGGCTTGGCCTTCTCCTCCAGCGTATGCGGCGCATGGTCGGAGCCCAGCACGTCGACGAGGCCGGATTTCAGCGCTGCCCAGATGCCCTCCTTGTGATGCGGCTCGCGCATCGGCGGGTTCATCTGCAGCAGGTTGCCGAGGCGGGCGTAATCCTCGGAGGTGAAGACCAGATGGTTCGGCGTCACCTCGACGGTCGCGACGTCCCGTGCCGCCGCAAGAATGGGGAATTCATCGGCGGTCGAGACATGCAGCACGTGGATGCGCTTGTGGGCCTCGCGGGCGAGGCGCACCAGGCGCTCGGTACAGAGCCGCGCGGCCTCGGCATCGCGCCAGACATAATGGCTCGACGGATCGCCCTCGATGCGGAGGTCCTTGCGCGCATTGAGGCGGTCCTCGTCCTCCGAGTGGAAGGCGGCGCGGCGGCGGATATTGGCCAGCACGCGGGCCACGCCCTTGTCGTCATCGACCAGCAGCGAGCCGGTCGAGGAGCCCATGAAGACCTTGATGCCGGCACAGCCGGGAAGGAGTTCGAGTTCGCCCAGCTGGTGGGCATTCTCGCGCGTGCCGCCCATGTAGAAGGCGAAGTCGCAATACATGCGGTTGGTGGCACGGGCCACCTTGTCGGCCAGTGCTTCGGCCGAGGTGGTGAGCGGGCTGGTGTTGGGCATTTCGAAGACGCCGGTGACGCCGCCCATCACGGCGGCGCGGCCGCCCGTTTCCAGGTCTTCCTTGTGCTCGGCCCCGGGCTCGCGCAGGTGCACCTGGCTGTCGATGACGCCCGGCAGGATGTGGAGGCCGGTGCAGTCGATGGTTTCGCCCCCCTGCCCCTTGCCGAATGAGCCGATTGCGACGATGCGGCCCCCGGACACGGCAATGTCGCGCTGGCCCACGCCGTCATGGTTGACGACGGTACCGCCCTTCAGGATCAATTCGGCGTGGAATGGCATGGACAGGACCCGGCTTTCCTTGAAGGTTGTTCTGGGTCTTCGTAAATGTGGATCGGGAACGAAGCAACAGCCATGCGTGACATTGATTTTCAGGCGGGAAGCCTCCCCGGCCGGGCGGTGATGACGGTCACCGGGCCGGAGGCGGCCCATTTCCTGCACAACCTGCTGACGGCCGACATCGACCACCTGGCCGAAGGTGCCGCCGCCTATGCCGCCTTGCTCACCCCGCAGGGCAAGATCCTGTTCGACATGTTCGTGCTGAGGGCGGGGGATGGCTTCCTGATCGACTGCGCGGCGGGCCAGCGGGCGGACCTGCTGAAGCGGCTTTCCATGTACAAGCTCCGCGCCAGGGTGGAACTGGCGGCGCGGGATGACCTTGCGGTTGGGGTTTCGCCGGTTGAGATCGCCGGCAGCTTCCAAGACCCGCGCTGCCCGGAGATCGGCTGGCGCATCATCGGTGCGGCCCATGGCGAGGCGCAGGGCTATGACGCGGCGCGCATCGCGGCGGGACTGGCCGATTCGGCCGCCGATCTCGGCTCGGGCGACGTCTTCCCGCATGAGGCCAATCTCGACCAGCTGGGCGGCGTGAGCTTCAGGAAGGGCTGCTATGTGGGCCAGGAAGTGGTCTCGCGCATGGAGCACCGCGGCACGGCGCGCAGCCGCATCCTGCCGGTGGCGGTGGAGGGGCCGATGCCGCCAAGGGGCACGGACATCCGCGCCGGCGACAAGCAGGTCGGCACCCTGCTCTCTTCGTCGGGCCGAATGGCCCTTGCGCTCATCCGGCTCGACCGGCTGGCGGAGGCCACTGCGCCGCTCGTGGCCGATGGTGCTACAGTCACGGTCGAGAAGCCCGCATGGGCGAGATACGAGGTTCCGGGGGCGGCATGAGTGCCACGAGACACGAAGACGGAGTATGCCGCTGCGGCTGGTGCGGCACGGACCCGCTCTACATGGCCTATCACGACACCGAATGGGGTGTCCCTGAATATGATTCGCGCGCGCTGTTCGAGAAGCTGCTGCTCGACGGCTTCCAGGCCGGACTGTCGTGGATCACCATCCTCCGGAAGCGCGACAATTTCCGCCGTGCCTTCGACGGCTTCGATCCGGAGAAGATGGCGCGCTACAAGCCCGCGAAGCTCGAGAAATTGATGCAGGATGCAGGCATCGTGAGGAACCGCCTGAAAATCGAGGCCAGCGTGACGAATGCCCAGGCCTATCTCGCGATCCCCGATTTCTCCGCCTATCTGTGGGACTTCCTCGATGGCGCGCCGCTGGACAACAGGCTGCGCAGCATGAAGGACATTCCGGCCAAGACGCCGCTCGCCGAGAAAATGTCGAAGGACCTCCAGAAACGCGGCTTCCGCTTCGTCGGCCCCACCATCGTCTATGCCTTCATGCAGGCCTGCGGGCTGGTGAACGACCACCTCGTCGACTGCCACCGGCATGAAGCGGTGAAGGCGCTAGGGCGCGGGCGGTGACCGGATCCCCCACCACGGTGATGATTGCGGCACTGCCGGATAGCGGCCTCGAGGCAGTTGCGCTGAGGTCCGTGCTCGAAGCATCGGGGCACCGCGTCGACTTGCGTTTCATCGCGACCCCAAAGCAGTTCCGGCAGGTCATTGCGGCGGTCCCGGCTCCGGAACTGCTGACGATCTGTGGTCACGGTGCGGCTGGCGGGCTCCATTTCGGCTCGCTGGTGGCCAGTGCAGGCGGACATGAGCTGGTCGATGGCTTCCTGATGCCTGAGCGCTTCGCCGGGGACGTCACGTTGCCGGACTGCACCGTCTTGTGCACGGCCTGCGACTCGGGCTCGGCTGCCCTCGCGCGGACGTTCCTGGAGGGCGGTGCCAAGGCCTACATAGCGCCAGCAGGCGAACCGGAGGGTGGTGACGTTCTGGTCGCGGCGCATCTCGTGCTGCATGGCCTCCTGCGTGGGCGTGATCCTGAGACAGCGATGGCGGCTGCGAATGCCGCCGTTGCCGGCGCCGTGTCCCTTACCCTTCATCCACGAGAGGCCCATGCCGCGTGATGCCACGCCGCGCGCATGGCAGCGCATGCTGTCGGGGCGGCGGCTCGACCTGCTCAATCCCTCGCCACTCGACATCGAGGTGGAGGACATCGCGCATGGACTGGCGCGCGTGGCGCGGTGGAATGGCCAGACCAAGGGCGACCATGCCTTCTCGGTGGCGCAGCATTGCGTGCTGGTCGAGGAGCTGGCGGTGCAGCTCGAGCCGGCGCTGGACCGCAAGGGGCGCCTCGCGGCGCTGCTTCACGATGCGCCGGAATATGTGGTGGGCGACATGATCTCGCCCTTCAAGGCCGCACTCGGCCTCGACTACAAGGCCTTCGAGAACCGGCTGCTGGCGGCCATTCACATCCGTTTCGGGTTGTCCGCACAGAGGGCGCAGAAGCTCGAGGTGTTCATCAAGAAATGCGACCATCTTGCCGCCTATCTCGAAGCCACGCAGCTGGCCGGCTTTGCCGTCGACGAGGCGGAGAAATTCTTCGGCAAGCCGAAGGGGCTTGACGGTGAGGCGGCGAAGCGCTTCTTCCGGCTCAAGCCGCTGGCGCCCACCGATGCTGCCGCACTTTATCTCAGGACATTCAGGAAGCTTGCACCATGATCATCGTGTGCCCCCTCAACAAGGTGCAGCCCCTTATCGACCGGCATGGCGCGAAGCATGTGGTGACACTGCTCGCCCCCGACACGCCGCATGATGCGCCGCAGGGCATCACGCCCGGGCGGCATCTCAAGCTCTACTTCCACGACATCGTGCAGCCGATGGAGGGCCACGTGCCGCCGGGTGCGGGCGATGCCGAGAAGATGATCGCCTTTTTCCAGGACTGGGACCGCAAGGACCCCATGCTGGTGCATTGCTGGGCCGGCATCAGCCGCTCGACGGCCGCGGCCTATACCGCGCTCTGCATGTTCCGACCGGGTGCGGATGAAGAGGAACTGGCCTTCGAACTGCGCCAGGCCTCGCCATCCGCCACGCCGAACCGGCTGATCGTGTCGCTGGCCGACGAGGTCCTCGGGCGCAACGGACGCATGGTGAGGGCGATCGAGAAGATCGGACGGGGTGCGGATGCGTTTGAGGGCACACCGTTTGTGCTGCGGCCCTAGCACCATGCACTCATCATGCGCGGGCGTGACCCGCGCATCCTTTTCGGCGGCCACAAAGAAGATGGCCGGGACGAGCCCGGCCATGATGATGGTTTGGCGTGGAAGAGTGACTCACCGCCCCTTCAGCGCATAGTCCCAATAAAGCTCCCGCGCCTTCTGCATGATGGGGCCGGGCTGGAGGTTCTTCTGTTCGACCCGCGTGATGGGCGCCACCTTGGCCCAGTTGCCGGTGGAGAAGACTTCGTCGGCCTCCAGGAATTCGCTCCACCTGATCGAGCGTTCATGCACCTTGATGCCGGCATCGCGCAGGAGCTTCACCACGCGCTGGCGGGTGACTCCGTTGAGGAAGGTGCCGTTGGGAATGGGCGTATGGGCCTCGCCGTCCTTGGCGAACCAGATGTTGGCGGTGGACAGTTCCGCCACGTGGCCGAGGGCGTCCAGCATCACCGCATTGTCGAAGCCGCGCGATTTGGCTTCGCGGATGGCGCGGGCGGAATTGGGGTAGTGGCAGGCGGCCTTGGCATCGGTCGGTGCATATTCATAGGACGGCCGGCGGAAGGGCGAACAGGTGACCGAGAAGCCGGTGGGCTTGGGCAGCGGCGCATCATAGACCGAGACCGAAAACTGGGTCGACTCGGGGTCGACGTCGACGAAGCCGTCCTCGGCCCAGAACATGGGGCGAAGGTAGAGTTCCGCGCCCTTCGGGAACTTGGCGATGCCTTCGCGGATCAGCTCCTCGATCTCACCCGCGTTCTTCAGCACCTTGAGGCCGAAGCTTTCCGCCGAGCGGACGATGCGCTGGCAGTGGAGATCGAGGTCCGGCGCCACGCCGGCAAAGGCGCGCGCCCCGTCGAACACGCAGGAACCGAGCCACGGCGCATGTGTCATGGGGCCCATCAGCTGCGGGTTGCCCATGTGCCACTCGCCCTTGAACCAGGTCCAGGCGGTGCCGGTGGTTTCCTTCGCCATCTTCGACTCTCCTTCAGCCCGCGCATCCTAGACTGGCGACGGCGGAAACAGAAAGGGCGCCCGGAGGCGCCCTGCAAAACCCTGCCATGCGAGGAGGTCAGCCCTCTTCGTAGAACACGTGCCGCCCGATCTTGATCAGGCGCTTCATGCTCTTGGCCCATTTGGGGTTCACGTAGTCGGCGTGATAGTTGGTGGCGGAGCCGATGGCAGCGACCTTGGCGTCGCCCGAAATGGCCATCTTCGCGATGCGCTTGGAGTTGGCCCAGGCAGCGGCGCTGCGCACATCGTCCGGCAGGCCATCACAGGCGAAGGAGAACTGGCAGGAATTGCGGCGGCCCGAACCCTGGTAAACCACGCCGCAGATCGACTTCGGATATTCCGGATCCTTGACGCGGTTGAGAATGACCTTGGCCACGGCGAGCTGGCCCAGCTCCGATTCCGAGCGGGCCTCGAAATAGACGGCGCGGGCGAGGCAGTTTTCCTCCGCCATCTGCACGCGGCGGCGGGCAATGGCCTGCTGGGTGGCCTTGTCGACCGGCTTCCGCGAGGCGGTGACGGTGCGCTTCAGCTTCACGCCCTGCATCACCTTCTGCGGCGACGGGCCCTTGATGATGACGCCCCCCGACGCACCATCGTCGTCCTTGAGGTTCACCGAGGCCGGGACGATCTGCACCTGCTGCTTTTCGATGATGGAGGCCTGGAGGACGACCGGGCGGTCGCCCTTTCCGTCCATCGAAACGGTCTGCTCCTGATAGGCAACCTGGGAGGTGAAGGAGGTCTTGCTGATCACTTCGAGGCTGGTGGATTCAGGGACCAGCGAGCCCTTGGCAAGAATGTTGGTGGACGGGCCGGAGAGGCTTTCGATGACGTCATCGGGCTCGGCGTTGTGGGCGACGGCGTTCTGGCCCATGTAGTGGCCCGCGAAGGCAAAGGCCAGGACGAGCATCACGCCGCCGGCGACCATGGGACCGTACTCGGCGAGGAAGCTGCGCTTCTCGCGGGTCGTGAAGTCCTCGAATTCCCAGGCCCCTGCAGGCCTTGTCTTACGCGTTCTTTTCTTCACTTCCCCTCGACACACCGTGGGCCGCATGTCTTACGGCGCTGTTAATACGCGGTAGTCTATAGGGGTCCCGTTTAACATAGGTTAACCATCCCGGCAACCCGGAAGGGCCACTTTTGAGCCTGAATCGTGACAGGGTGAAGACGTGGTTAACCCCTTGCCACAATTCGGAAAAACCTAGCGTTTCGAGAGACTTGCCTGAGCTGCCGCCAGGCGTGCAATGGGCACGCGGAAGGGCGAGCAGGAGACATAGTCCAGGTTGACGGTTTCGCAGAAAGCGATCGACGCCGGATCGCCGCCATGCTCGCCGCAGATTCCCGATTTCAATCCGTGCTTTACGCTCCGTCCCCGCTCGGTGCCGATGCGGATGAGCTCGCCCACCCCCTCGACGTCGAGCGAAATGAAGGGGTCGGTCTTGAACACCCCCTTGGAGGTGTATTCGCCGATGAAGCGGGCGGCGTCGTCGCGGCTGATGCCGAAGGTGGTCTGCGTCAGGTCATTGGTGCCGAAGGAGAAGAAGTCGGCGGACTCGGCGATCTCGGCTGCCCGAAGTGCTGCCCGCGGCAGCTCGATCATGGTGCCGACCGAATACTCGATGGCCACGCCCGTCTCCTTCGCGACCTGTTCTGCCACCGCCACGATGCGCTCCTTCACCCGGTCCAGCTCGGCGCGTGAGGCGACGAGCGGCACCATGACCTCCGGAATGGGGGCCTTGCCGGTGCGGCGGTGGATCTCGGTCGCCGCTTCGAAGATGGCGCGGGACTGCATCTCGGCCACTTCCGGGTAGGAAATGAGAAGCCGCACGCCGCGGTGGCCCAGCATGGGGTTGAACTCCTTGAGTTCGGCGACGCGGGCACGGAGCTGGTCGGGGTTCGCCCCCATCTGCTCCGCCACCTCCTCGATCTCATGGTCGGCATGGGGCAGGAATTCATGGAGCGGCGGATCGAGCAGGCGGATCGTCACGGGAAGGCCCGCCATGATCTCGAACAGCTCGATGAAGTCGTTCCGCTGCATCGGCAGCAGCTTGGCCAGCGCCGCGCGGCGCTGCTCCACCTTGTCGGCGATGATCATCTCGCGCACCGCGACGATGCGCTCGGCATCGAAGAACATGTGCTCGGTGCGGCAGAGGCCGATCCCCTCCGCGCCGAAGTCGCGCGCGGTGCGGGCGTCGAGCGGGGTTTCGGCATTGGCGCGGACACCCATGCGGCGGAAGCTGTCCGCCCAGGACATCAGCGTGGCGAAGTCACCGGAGAGCTCGGGCTTGATGGTGGCCACCTCGCCCTTCATCACCTGGCCCGATGAGCCATCGACCGTGATGGTGTCGCCCTTCTTCAGTGTCACACCCATGACGGTGAGGGTGCCCGCCGCATAATCGATGCGGAGCGCGCCGGCACCCGACACGCAGGGCTTGCCCATGCCGCGCGCCACGACGGCGGCGTGGGAGGTCATGCCGCCACGCGTGGTGAGGATGCCTTCCGCGGCATGCATGCCGTGAATGTCCTCCGGGCTCGTCTCGATGCGGACCAGGATGACGCGGCGGTTAAGTGACTTCAGCCGCTCCGCCTCATCGGCGTCGAACACGATTTCACCCGACGCCGCGCCGGGCGATGCGGGAAGCCCCGTGGCAATCACGTCACGCTTGGCCTTGGGGTCGAGCGTGGGGTGCAGCAGCTGGTCAAGCGAGGCGGGGTCGATGCGCTGCACTGCCTCCTGCCTGGTGATGAGGCCTTCCGCCGCCATGTCGACCGCGATCCTGAGTGCGGCCTTGGCGGTGCGCTTGCCGGTGCGGGTCTGCAGCATCCAGAGCTTGCCGTCCTGGATGGTGAATTCCATGTCCTGCATGTCGCGGTAATGGCGCTCGAGCAGGTCGAAATTGGCCTTCAGCTCCTTGAAGGTCTCCGGCATGATGTGTTCGAGCGAGGGCGCATCGGAATGGGCCTCGATGCGGGCCTTTTCGGTGATGTTCTGCGGGGTGCGGATGCCAGCCACCACGTCCTCGCCCTGGGCATTGACGAGGAACTCGCCATAGAGCTCCTTCGCCCCCGTGGCCGGATTGCGGGTGAAGGCAACACCGGTCGCCGAGGTCTCACCCATGTTGCCGAAGACCATGGCCTGCACGTTGACCGCCGTGCCCCAGTCTTCCGGGATGCTGTTGAGCTTCCTGTAGGTGATGGCGCGGGCCCCCATCCAGGACTTGAACACGGCGCCGATCGCCCCCCAAAGCTGCTCATGCGGGTCCTGCGGGAAGGGCTTGCCCGTCGCCTCCTCCACCAGCGCCTCGTAGCGCGCGATGAGGCCCTGCCATTCCTCGGCGGTCACTTCGGTGTCGAGCGTGTAGTTGCGCTGTTCCTTGAAGCCGCCGAGAATGTCCTCGAACTCGGCGTGATCGACGCCGAGCACCACGTCGGAATACATCGAGATGAAGCGGCGGTAGCTGTCGAAGGCGAAGCGACGGTCACCGGAGCGCGTGGCGAGGCCTTCGACGGTGACGTCATTGAGGCCGAGGTTCAGCACCGTGTCCATCATGCCGGGCATCGAGGCGCGCGCACCGGAGCGGACGGAGACGAGCAGCGGGTTGGCGGCATTGCCGAACTCGGCCGCGGCGATCTTCTCGACACTCGACAGTGCGGCGCGGATCTGCGCGTCGAGGCCGTCCGGATAGGCCCGGTTGTTCTTGTAGAAGGCGGTGCAGACCTCGGTCGAGATGGTGAAGCCCGGCGGCACCGGCAGGCCAAGATTGGCCATTTCGGCGAGGTTGGCGCCCTTGCCACCCAGCAGCGCCTTCATTTCGGCCCGGCCTTCCGCCGAACCACCACCGAAGGAATAAACGAACTTCGCGCTTTCAGCCGCCATGACAGATTCTTCCCATTGCTCGACGTTGCTTGTGAAGGCTTGGTAGCGGGCGGCGGCCCGCACACCAGACAATCACAGGAACGTGATGCGTGCAATGCAATATCGCAGATGCGGCATTGCACCTTTAGCCAAGCTCTCAGGCCATTGCCGGGCGCAGCGGTGGCCCGTGCGGGCGGCGGACATAGAGAATCCACAAGGCGATCGACAGGTTCAGCACGTTCCACGCCACGCCGTTGAGGAAGGCCATGGTGTAGGAACCGGTCCAGTCATAGATTTCGCCCGACATCCAGCCACCCAGTGCCATGCCGAAGACGGTGGCCGTGAGCACGGTGGAAATGCGGCTCCCCGCCTCGCGCGCCGGGAAATGGTCGCGGATGATCAGCGCATAGCTCGGCACGATGCCGCCCTGGCTGAGGCCGAAGATGGCGGAGACGACATAGAGCGAGGCCAGCCCGTCGAACGGGATATAGGCGATGAGCGCCAGCATCTGCATGGCGGAACCGGCAATCAGCGTCGGCAGCCCGCCCACCTTGTCGGCGACGAGGCCCGAGACGAGACGGCTCAGCACGCCAAAGCCCAGCATGATGGACAGCATCTCGGCCCCGCGCGCCGGGCCGTAGCCCAGGTCGGCGCAATAGGCGACGATATGGACCTGCGGCATCGACATGGCGACACAGCAAGAGAGGCCCGCCAGCACGAGGGCGGGGAACAGGAAGCGGTGGCTGGGCAGCAGGCCCTTCTGGCCCGCCATGCGGCTGGCGGGGCTTGCCGTGTCGTGGAAATGCGGGCGCTTCCGCAGGAACTGGGCGAGCGGGGTCATCACCACCACGCAGAGCACGCCGATCGCCATGTAGGTCCAGCGCCAGCCATAGGTCTGGATCGCGGCCTGCATGAAGGGCGGCCAGATGGTGCCGGCGATGTAGTTGCCGCTCGCCACGATGGCAATCGCGATGCCGCGGCGCTTGAGGAACCACTGCGAGGCATCGGCCACCAGCGGCCCGAAGGTGGCCGCCGAGCCGAGGAAGCCGATGAACACCGCCTGCACGACGACGAACTGCCAGTAGCTCGTGGACCACGCGGCGAGGAAGAAACCGATGCCCAGAGCTGCACCCGCGATGGTGACGGGCACGGTGATGCCGAACTTGTCCGCCATCTTGCCCATCACGAAGCCGCCCGCCGCGAAGCCGAGGAAGGTGGCGGTATAGGGGAAGGAGGCGCCGGCACGGTCGACACCGAACTCCGCCTGGATCGTGGGCAGCACCACGACCGCCAGCCACAGCCCGATGCCGCCGACGACGGCGAGCAGCAGCGAGACGAACAGCCTGATCCAGGCATAGCGGCTGTCGGGGGTATAGGCGGAGGCGGCGGTCATGGACGTTCCTTACGCAGAAGGAACGACAAGGTCAAAATGGCACCTATGCAGAATCGCTGGGTCCAACCGGCGTAAGGGCCCATCCATCTCACCGTCCTCTCATCATGGCCGGGACAAGCCCGGCCATCATGAGGAAAGCACAGGACCCGATATCTCACCCGTTCACCCCGGCATCCGGGGGTCACGATGGGTCCACGGGCCCCTCACTCGAAGGCGTTGATCATCCGGACGTTCTCGTTGCAGCCCTGCATGAATTCGGGGATCGAGACATCGGCGAAGGGCAGCTTGTAGAAGCTGGCACTGCCGGGCTTCGACTGCACCATGTAGGCCCAGTGGCTGAGCGTGCCGCCCTGGGCGAGGCTGGTCATCTGGTTGACCATGGTCCAGTTCCTGCCACGCTTCACCATCTGGCCCACCGGATAGTTGACGACCGTGCCGGGGTCGGGCGCAGTGCCGGCAGCATACATGGTCATGAAGACGCGGCCCTCGGGCGTGACCTGGCCCAGCACATACTGGCAGCTGGCGATCTGGTTCACCGTGAGCTTCACCACCACGGTGCCGGTGAAATAGCCGTTGAAGTAATCCGTGATGTGGAAGACGGTCTGGCCGCGGTCGACCACGAACTTGTTCTCGGCCTCGACGTGGAACACCGAATAGATGCCCTCCGGCGGCACGATCCAGTAGCTGTCCTCGAACCACGCCCACTTCTTGTAGAAGCCGACGCTCTCGGAGGCCGCTGCGGGCGCGGCAAGGAGCGACGCCGAAGCGGCAAGGGCGAGCACGGCCGCGGCGGCGCGGCGAAGTGACATCAGAAGGCGCATGCGAAATCTCCCGTCAGACGGCTGCGCAAGCTACACGCTGTGCACAGCGCGCAGAATGCGCAGAACTACCGAAGCTGTCAGCCCTCGATCCGGGAGAAGTCCGCAACCTCCGCCGTCGCCGCGCGGATGTGATTGAGGAGTCGCAGGCGGTTTTCGCGGAAGGTGGCGTCCTTGTCGTTCACGGTGACGCCTTCGAAGAAGGCATCGACGGGGACACGCAGCTTGGCGATTGCCGTCATTGCAGCCTCGAAATCCTCCTCGCGCAACGCGCGGCGCACCTGGCCCACGGCCTGGGTGATGGCGGTGTGCAGCGCCTTCTCCTCGCCCTTGATCAGCTGCGAGATGTTGACGTCGCCGTCGTAGGAGCGGCCGTCCTTCTTCTCCTCGATCTTGAGGATGTTGGAGGCGCGCTTGACGCCGGCGAGCAGGTTCTTGCCGTCGTCCGTCTCGAGGAACTTCGACAGCGCCTCGACGCGCTTCGTCACCATCAGAAGGTCGTTCTGGTTGCCGAGTGCAAACACCGCATCGATCAGGTCATGGCGCTTGCCCTGTTCCTTCAGGTGCACCTTCAGGCGGTCGGCAAAGAAGGCAATGAGGTCGTCACCACAGAAGGTGAGCGGCAGGCGCAGGTTCTTGTCGAGGATGATGCGGATGACGCCGAGCGCAGATCTGCGCAGTGCATAGGGGTCCTTGGAGCCCGTGGGCTTCTCGTCGATCGACCAGAAGCCGTTGAGCGTGTCGAGCTTGTCGGCCAGCGCCACTGCCTGACCGACCGCTGAAACGGGGATCGTGTCGGTGGGGCCGACGGGCTTGTAGTGATCGCGGATCGCATCGGCGACCTCCGGATCGACGCCCTGGTCCAGCGCATAGTAGCGGCCCATGAGGCCCTGCAGCTCGGGGAATTCGCCGACCATGCCGGTGACGAGATCGGCCTTGGCGAGGCGCGCGGCGAGCCTGGCCTTCTCGACGTCCGCACCGATGGTCTTGGCGATCTCGGCGGCCAGCGTCTCGATCCGCATGACGCGCTCGCCCTGGCTTCCGAGCCTGGCGTGGAAGGTAATGGCGTCGAGCTTCTTCGCCCACACCTCAAGCTTCACCTTGCGGTCCTGGTCCCAGAAGAACTTGGCGTCCGACAGGCGCGCGGCGATGACCTTGTTGTTGCCGGCGATGATGGTCCTGCCGCCATCCTTGGCGACGAGGTTCGACACCAGCAAATAGCGGTTGGCGAGCTTGCCCGTTGCCGCATGGCGCAGCGCGAAGCACTTCTGGTGGTTCTTGATCGAGGTGGCGATCACCTCCGGCGGCACGGTGAGGAAGCTTTCATCGAAGCTGCCCATCAGCACCACGGGCCATTCGACGAGGCCCGCCGTCTCCTTCAGCAACCCCTCGTCCTCGATCAGTTCGAGGCCCTGGGCGAAGGCGAGATTGCGGGCTTCCGTGCGGATCGTCTCGATGCGGGCACTGGCATCGACGATGACGAAGGCGTGGTGCAGCTTCTGGGCATAATCCTCGAAGCGGCGCACCTCGATATGCTGCGACCCCATGAAGCGGTGGCCGCGGGTGACGTTGCCGCTGCGGATGCCCTCGATCTCGAAGTGCACCACCTCGCCATCGAAGGTGCAGACGATGGAATGGAGCGGACGCACCCAGCGAAGCGAACCCGAACCCCAGCGCATGGACTTGGGCCAGGGAAACTTGCGGATCGTGTCGGGCACGACTTCTGCGATGATCTCGGTCGCCGTGCGGCCGGGCCGGCGGATGACGGCGAGATAGAACTGGCCCTTCTTGTCGTCCTGCACCTTGAGCTGGCCGAGGCTCAGGCCCGTGGACTTGAGGAAGCCTTCGATGGCGGGCTGGGGCGCGTCGACGCGCGGGCCCTTGCGCTCCTCGTTCACGTCCGCCGCCTTGGCGTCGAGGCCCTCGACCGAGAGCACGAGGCGGCGCGCCCCGCCATGGGCCTGGGCGCCCTCATAGGTGAGGCCCGCCTCGACCAGGGCATTGGTCACCATCTGGCGCAGGTTCTCCGCCGCCTTGGCCTGCATGCCGGCGGGGATTTCCTCGGAAAACAGTTCGATCAGAAGTTCAGGCATCGGGCACTCCGGGCGGGGCCCGCGAATTAGCAGCCCCGTCCCGGCTTGTCACCCCTCAGGGGGGCGTCAGAGCGCCTTGTGGGTGCCGTCGCAGAACACCGGGTTCTTGGTGTGCTTGCAGGCGCAGAAGAATTTGCGGCCGCTGGCCTCGGCCGTCCACTTCACGGGGGTGAAGGACGAGCCCTTGTGGCTGCCGTCGCAGAAGGGCTGGTTCTTGGACTGGCCGCAGGAACACCACCAGTAATCCTTGCCGGCCTCGACCTCGACGGGGATCGGCGACTTCTGGGGAACATTGGGTTCGGACATGGCCTGCTCCTGATTTGGTAATTGATCAGGTTACAGTATCGGGACTTCAGGTGACCGAGTCAACCGCGAGGAACTACGCGGTTGCGCCGCCGCCCGCCGTCTTGCTCCAGGCCTCGCAGCAGCCCTTGGCGAGTTCGCGCACGCGCAGGATATAGGCCTGGCGTTCGGTCACCGAGATGACGCCGCGCGCATCGAGCAGGTTGAAGGTGTGCGAGGCCTTGATGCACTGGTCATAGGCGGGGAGCGCCATCTCGTGGCGATTGTCGCGGTCGCCCGCGGCGAGCAGCGCCTTGCACTCGGCCTCGGCATCGATGAAGTGCTGCAGCAGCACCTCGGTGTTGGCATGCTCGAAATTGTAGCGCGAATATTCCTGCTCGGCCTGCAGGAAGACGTCGCCATAGGAGATGCGCTTGGCACCCTCCTGGCCGTTGAAGTTCAGGTCATAGACATTGTCGACGCCCTGCACATACATCGCCAGGCGCTCGAGGCCGTAGGTCAACTCGCCCGAGACGGGCGCGCAGTCGAGGCCGCCAACCTGCTGGAAGTAAGTGAACTGCGAGACTTCCATGCCGTCGCACCAGACTTCCCAGCCGAGGCCCCAGGCGCCCAGCGTCGGGCTTTCCCAGTCGTCCTCGACGAAGCGGATGTCATGCAGCGAGCGGTCGATGCCGATGGCCTCCAGCGAACCGAGATAGAGGTCCTGCAGGTTGGCCGGCGAGGGCTTCATGATCACCTGGTACTGGTAATAGTGCTGCAGGCGATTGGGGTTCTCGCCATAGCGGCCATCCTTGGGGCGGCGCGAGGGCTGGACATAGGCCGCGGCCCAGGGCTTCGGCCCGACCGAACGCAGCGTGGTGGCGGGGTGGAAGGTGCCCGCACCCACTTCCATGTCATAGGGTTGCAGGATGACGCAGCCTTTTTCGCCCCAGTACTGGTGGAGCGTGAGGATCAAGTCCTGGAAGGATCTGGTGGGATTCAATGCCATGCGGTCCGCCTCGGAAAAGCGCGGCGGACCCTAGGGGCGAGGAGTCGGGAGGTCAAGCCTCGGGGTAGTAGACGCCGGTGCGCGGGTCCTGGCGGAGGCGGCGGACCTGCTGCGGATGACGCTGCTGGCGATTGGCTTTGACGCGCACGGGCTGCATCTCGCGCATCATCAGCATCTTGATGACGAAGAACGACAGCACGGCTGCGGCGAGCAGCGACAAGAGCTTCAAGACAACCATCGGGACCTCCAACGAGCCTCCAGTGATACGATCATAAGCCGAAACGCGACCACAATGCACGCGTTTCGAGCGCGTCCATTGAATTTCCTGCAATATCAGATACTTCAATGCCAAAGCCGAGCTTTTTGAGGCCCCAGCCCTGGGACGGTGGGATGGTCTTGATGACCAGTTTGTCGCCAAAGCGGGCCCTCAGCACCTGGTGCATGTGGCCGATGCCGTCGACCAGGCCGCGGGCCAGCGCCTGGCGCCCCGCCCAGAAGGCGCCGGAGAAGATCTCGGGGTCGTCCGCCTTCAGCCTGCTGCCGCGGCGCGATGTGACCAGCGCCTTGAAGGCAGCGTGGATATCACCCTGCAGCGACTTCAGATGTTCGACGTCCTCGGCGCGTTCGGGCTTGAAGGGGTCGAGGATCGACTTGTTTTCGCCCGCCGTGTGGACGCGGCGCTCCACGCCCAGCTTGCGGATCGCCTCGACAAAGCCGAAACCGGCATAGATGACGCCGATCGAGCCCACGACCGAGCTTTCATCGGCATAGATCTCGTCGCCCGCACAGGCGAGCCAGTAGCCGCCCGACGCGGCCACGTCCTCGCAGAACACGATGACGGGAAGATTCTTTTCCTCGGCCAAATCGCGGATGCGCGCGTGGATCAGCGCCGACTGCACGGCCGAGCCGCCCGGCGAATTGACCGAGACGGCAACGGCCGCGATGCCCTTGCGGCCGAAGGCGCGCTCCAGCATGCCGTTCACCGCCTTCAGCGTCAGCGCTGGCCGCAGCGGCGTGCCGATGCCGATGGCGCCCTCGAGCCTGACATGCGTGACGACCGGCACCGACTTGCGGAAGCGAAGCGGGATGATGCTGTTGAGGAAACCGTTGCTGCCCATGCGCTTCAGATAGGTGCTGGCAGCAACCATCGCAAGGTGCCGCTCACCGCAGAGGAAAGCCGGCGCCGTTCCGCAACACGGCGTCCGCCTCGGGCGTGAAATCGTTTCCTTCGCCGTGCAGGATGAGGCCCGGCAAAATCTGCAGCGGTGCCTTCGAGCCCTTGGTGCCCTGCACCAGGATGCGCGAGGCGGCTGCCCCGCGGCGCGGGAAGAGCGGGGCTAGCCTGATGTCGCCGAAGCGGTTGTCCATGGCGCCTAGCAGCTGTCCCAGCGTCTCGCTGCGGTGGACCACGGTGACGGTGCCGCGCGGGGCCAGCATGGCGTGGAGCAGCTTGGCCCAGAGCTCGAGATCATCCGGTCCGAAGGCATGGGCCTGGGACTTGAGGAGATTGGGCGAGGCGGTGGACCGGGTCTCGTCGAAAAACGGCGGGTTGCACATGGCATGGGCGAAGCTGCCGGGAGCAGGCATGCCGATCTGGTCGCGCCGCAGCGCCTCGCGCACATCGGCGTGGATCACGCGCAGCCGGTCCTGCATGCCGTTCCGCCTGGCATTTTCCTCGCAGATCATGGCGTAGCGGGTGGCGACCTCGATGCCCGTCACCTGCACCTCGGGGTTGCGGGCCAGCAGGCAGAGGGCGGCGACTCCCGGGCCGATCCCCGCCTCGAACACGCTGTCGCCCGGCTGGCAGGGAATGGCGGCGGCGAGAAAGACCGAATCAATCCCGGCGCGGAAGCCCTTCTCGGGCTGCAGGATGCGCAGGCGCCCGCCGAGGAAGCCGTCCTCGGTGAGGCTGGGGGGAATCGGGGCTGGTTGACTGGCTGGCTGCATCTGGTGAAGTCTGCTACTTCCGGGTTAGCGCCGCGTTACCGAGGCTGTGGCGGGCCCGGGCAAGATCCTCGGCGAGAACCAGGATGCGGCGCGGTATGGCGCCGACCGAGCCCTCGAGTGCCGCCATGTGCTCGTCGAGTTGCAGGAAGGCGATGCCCTCCTCGTCGAGGACGTGGCGCACATAGGACAGCCAGACCGGGTCGTTGCTGCGCAGCAGTTCCTCCATGGCCCCGAGATTGGCGTTTCGCAAGCCTGCGGGCAAGGGCGGCGGCACAGCGTCATATTGGCCTCGGGGCGCGCCTGTGCTTAAACGGCGCAAAGAATTAACCAGGGCAGGCAGTCTCCATGGGAGTCGTCATTCCGCTCGACGGAGCGGGCAACAAGAAGCGGGCGAGCATCGAGCCGCTGGTCAAGCTCACCCAGGCCGACATGGAACGGGTGAACGAATCGATCCTGTCACATGCCCGCAGCCACGTGGAGCTGATCCCCGAGATCGCCAGCCACCTGATCAATTCCGGCGGCAAGCGCATCCGCCCGATGCTCACCCTCGCCGCCGCCCGCATGGTGGGTTACGAGGGCGACCATCACCTGAAGCTCGCCACCGCGGTCGAGTTCATGCACACCGCGACCCTGCTCCACGACGATGTGGTGGACGAGAGCGACCTGCGCCGCGGCAAGCAGGCCGCCCGCGTGATCTGGGGCAACCAGGCCAGCGTGCTGGTCGGCGACTACCTGCTCGGCCAGGCCTTCCGCATGATGGTGGAAACGGGCTCGCTCGAGTCGCTGCGCATCCTGTCCAACGCCGCCTGCGTCATCGCCGAGGGCGAGGTGCTGCAACTCTCGGTCTCGCAGGACACCTCGACCACCGAGGACGCCTACATGGCTGTGATCGTGGCCAAGACGGCGGCACTCTTCGCCGCCGCCGCGGAGGTTGGCGCCGTGGTGGCGAAGCGGCCGCCGAGCGAACAGGCAGCGCTTGAATCCTATGGCCGCAACCTGGGTGTCGCCTTCCAGCTGATCGACGACGCGCTCGACTATTCGGGCTCGACCGAGAAGCTGGGCAAGGGCGTTGGCGATGATTTCCGCGAACGCAAGATCACGCTGCCCGTGGTGCTGTCCTACCGCCGCGGCACGGCGGAGGAGCGGAGCTTCTGGAAGCGCACGCTGGAAGACGGCAACCAGACGGCGGATGATTTCATCTATGCCAAGAAACTGATGGAACGCCACGGTGCACTGAAGGACACCATCGACCGCGCCAACCACTATGGCGACATCGCCCGCGACGCACTGGCGATCTTCCCCGATTCAGGCCTGAAGGACGCGCTGCTCGAAGCGGTGGAGTTCTGCGTGGCGCGGGCCTACTGAGGGCCAAGCACAGTCTTCCAAGTCATCATGCCCGGGCTCGTCCCGGGCATCTTCTTTGGTGGCAGCAAAAGGGTCGCCGGGACGAGTCCGGCGATGACGAGGTTCAGCGTGTGTGAAAGCCTTGGAGAAGGCTACCTCAGCACAGTCCTTGCCACCCACCAGCGTGTTTCAAGCTCCGGCTTCACCTCATCGTCCGTGCACAAGGCCACGCAGGTGGCACCGGAGCCGGACATGAAGGCTCTCGTGACACCGGGCGCTGCGGCGAGGCGGGTGAGCACCTCGCCGATGACGGGGGCCAGTGCGATGGCCGGGGACGCGAGATCGTTGCGCCATCGGGCAGGATCGCGCAGGTCGGCGACAGGCGTGCCGCAGGATTGGCCCTTTTCCAGCGCGAGGCCCCTGAAGACGGCGGGTGTCGAGACCTCGACCAGTGGATTGACGAGGATCGCCCGCAACGGCGTGAAACCAACGAGCGGCGTGATGCGCTCGCCCACGCCCTGCATGCGGCAGGCAACACCCGAGAGGCAGACCGGCACGTCGGCGCCGATCGCAAGGCCGGCGGCGGCGATCTCCGCATCGATCTCCGTGATGCCGGCGAGGCGGAGGAAGCCCTTGAGCGCCGCAGCGGCATTGGCGGAGCCGCCGCCGATGCCGGAAGCGACGGGGAGGTTCTTTTCGAGATGCACCTGGACGGGCGGAAGCGCCCTGCCCCGCTTCTGCGCGATCGCCCGTGCCGCAGCCCATGACTTCGCGATGATGTTGTCGCCCGCCTGCGGAAGCGCTGCCGCGAAGGGGCCACCCAGCGTGATGGTGAAATCATCCGCGGGGGTGAAGGTGAGCCGGTCGCCGACATCGGCGAAGGCAACGACCGAGTCGAGGTCGTGATAGCCGTCGGCGCGGCGCCCCAGCACGTGGAGCGCCAGGTTGACCTTGGCGGGGGCGAAGAGCGTGAAGGGCTGCATGCGGCGCGCAGGCCCCGCTGCCTCAGCCGTTGGTCTTGGGCGCTGTATTCTGGACCGGGGTGACCGGCGGCTCTGCCGGCGGCAGGCCGTTCTTCAGCTTGTCCTCGATGCGCTTCAGGTCCTCGGGCTCGGGCTTGTTGTCCTTGGCGTGCTGCCACTGGAACTTGGCCTCCAGCGTGCGGCCGGTGCGCCAGTAGGCATCGCCAAGGTGCTCGGCGATGATCGGATCGGCGGGAAGCAGCTCCACCGCCTTCTCGCAGTGGATGACGGCCTGCTCATAGTCGCCGAGCTGGAAATAGGCCCAGCCGAGGCTGTCGGTGATGTAGCCGTCGTTCGGCTTCAGCTCGACCGCCTTCTTCACCATGTCGAGGGCTTCCTGCAGATTGATCTTCTTCTCGATCATCGAGTAGCCGAGGTAGTTGAGCACGCTCGCCTCGTTGGGCGCGAGTTCGAGCGCCTTGCGGAACAGCTTTTCCGCCTGGTCCCACTGCTTCAGCCGCTCATGCGAGATGCCATCGTAATAGAAGATGCGCCAGTTGCCGGGGCCGGGCTTTTCGAGGAGCGCGATGGCCTGGTCATAGGTGGTGGCGGCATTGGCGAAGTCGCTGTTGGCGCGATAGAGATTGCCGAGTGTGACGATCGCGTCATAGTTCTTCGGATCGGCCGCGACGATGGACTTCAGCTTGGCCAGCGCCTCGTCCTTGCGGCCGAGCTGCTGCAGGGCCACGGCCTCTTCCATGTCGGCATTGACGCGCAGCGGCGAGGAGGCAGGCACCTTCTGATAGGCGGCGAGCGCCTTGTCATAGCGCTTCATGTCCTCGAAGGTGTCGCCCAGCAGCGTGTACATGATGTCCTGGTCGGCGCCGAGCGAGATTCCGAGCTGGGTATAGAGCAGCGCCACGTCGATCGACTGGTCGTCGTTCATCGAGGTGGCGAGCGAGAACAGCGCTTCCGACGCGCCCTCGCCGGGCGAGGCGATGAAGGGCTGGGGCTTTTCGCCCTTGAGGCTGGCGGCGAGTGCCGCCTCGATCAGCGGGTTCTGGTCGGCCTCGAGATAGGCGCGGTAGAGCGACTGCGCCTCGGCCGCGCGGTTGTGGCGCTCGAGGAAATTGCCATAGGCCTGGACGATGCGCAGCGAGGTGCCTGCCGCCTCATAGGCCTTCTTGAACGAGGCCTCGGCGCGGATCGAGTTGCCGAGGTAGTCGGCGATCAGCGCCTCGTGGAAGGTCTTGAAGTTAGCGAAGCTCTCGTTCGAGTCGAGCCGGTCCAGCGCCTTGAGCGCCGGGTTCAGCTCGCCCTCGCCGGCATAGGACCAGGCGGTGAGCAGCCAGGAGGTGAGCTCGCCCACCGGCGTATAGGCCGACTGCGCGAAATTCCTGCGGGCTTCCTCGTAGTGACGGCCCTTGAAGTCCTTGAGGCCCAGCACGATGCGCGCCATGCGCTGCTGGCTGTTGAACTTGAGGACCTCCGCGGCAAATTCCTCCGCCTTGGGCATGTCGCCCTCGGAGAGTTCGAGCAGGAACACCTTCTCGGTGAGAATGGGGTTGCCGGTGTCGGTCTTCAGCGCATTGGTGAGATAGTCGGAAGCGAGATCATTGTCGCGCAGCTTGGCGGCGGAACGGCCGGCGAGATAGCTGCCGGACACCGAGCCTGCCGGATCATAGGCCAGCGCCGATGTGGCAGGGATGGAGGCGAGCAGGAAACCGGTGAGTGCGGTGCGCAGAAGGGCCGTCATCATGTTCCATTTCAGCAGGCGGGCGCGGGAATTCGCCCCATGTTTCAAGGTGATTTGGTTGTTGCCGCAAAATGCGGTGTTTTTGGGATGAGGGCAAGCACCCCCATGACCGTCACCCCGGCGAAAGCCGGGGCCCAGCTTCGGGCATCGGTCACGTGAAAGCTGGGTCCCGGCTTTCACCGGGATGACGAGCCTTTCAGGCTCACATGTTCGGGTAGTTCGGCCCCTCGCCGCCCTGCGGGACGGCCCAGTTGATGTTCTGCGCCGGATCCTTGATGTCGCAGGTCTTGCAGTGGACGCAGTTCTGGTGATTGATCTGGAAGCGCGGCGGCTTTCCTTCCTCGCGCACCACCTCGTAGACGCCGGCCGGGCAATAGCGCTGGGCGGGCTCGTCATAGATGGGCAGGTTCTCGCCGATCGGCACTTCCGGGTTCTTGAGCTGCAGGTGGACCTTCTGGTCCTCCTCGTGGTTGGTGCCGGAGAAGGCGACATTGGTGAGGCGGTCGAAGGAGATCTCGCCATCGGGCTTGGGATAGCTGATGGGCCTGGCCTGGTCCGCCGGCTTCAGCGTCGCATAGTCGGGCTTGCCGTGCTTCCAGGTGCCGAGGCCGAAGCCGAGGATCTGGTTCATCCACATGTCGAGGCCGCCCAGTGCCAGCCCGCCGACGAGGCCGAGCTTCGACCACATGGGCTTGACGTTCTTCACCCGCTTCAGGTCCTCGTAGACCCAGGAGTTCTGGTAGGCGGTCTCGTAGTCCACGAGTTCGTCGCCCGCGCGGCCCGCGGCGAGTGCCGCGGCAGCGGCTTCGGCCGCCATCATGCCGGTCTTCATGGCGTTGTGCGAACCCTTGATGCGCGGCACGTTGACGAAGCCCGCCGAGCAGCCGATCAGCGCACCGCCGGGGAAATAGAGCTTCGGCACCGACTGGAAGCCGCCCTCGGTGATGGCGCGCGCGCCATAGGCGATGCGGCGGCCGCCCCGCAGCACCGGCTCGATCAGCGGATGGTGCTTGAAGCGCTGGAACTCCATGTAGGGGAAGAGGTGCGGGTTCTGGTAGTTCAAGTGCACCACGAGGCCGATGGACACCAGATTGTCCTCGAGGTGATACATGAAGGTGCCGCCGCCGGTCCTGGTGCCGAGCGGCCAGCCCATGGTGTGGGTGACCTGGCCCTGGCGGTGGTTTTCCGGGAGAACCTCCCAGAGCTCCTTCATGCCGAGGCCGAACTTCTGCGGCTCGCGGCCTTCCGACAGCTTGTACTTGCCGATGATTTCCTTGGCGAGAGAGCCGCGCACGCCTTCGGCGATGAGCACATATTTGCCGAGGAGTTCCATGCCCGGCTGGTAATCCGGCTTTTTTTTGCCGTCCTTGCCGATGCCGACGACGCCGGCGACCACGCCCTTCACCGAGCCGTCCTCGCGGTAGAGCACTTCCGAGCAGGCGAAGCCCGGATAGATCTCGACACCGAGCGCTTCCGCCTGCTGGGCCAGCCAGCGGCAGATGTTGCCAAGCGAGACGGCATAGTTGCCGTGGTTGTTCATCAGGGGCGGCATCAGCGCATTGGGGATGCGGAGTGCGCCCGAGGGGCCCAGCATGTAGAAGCGGTCCTCGACCACGGGCGTGTTGAGGGGGGCGCCCTGTTCCTTCCAGTCCGGGATGAGCTCGTTCAGCGCCACCGGGTCGATCACGGCGCCCGACAGGATGTGGGCACCGACTTCCGAGCCCTTCTCGAGCAGGCAGACGGAGAGATCGGGGTTGATCTGCTTCAGGCGGATCGCGGCGGAGAGGCCGGCGGGGCCCGCACCCACGATCACCACGTCATATTCCATCGCCTCGCGCTGGACCTGTTCCAAGCTCTGCACTCCCGTCTATCTTCCCGTTGGCGGCGTCTTTATAGTGGGAGGCCCTGCCCACACAAGCCCGCCCATTCCGGACATGGACCAGACACCAAACGACATGACGCCGCATGATGCCGCCGAGGCGCTGCGCTGGCTCTCCGAGATGGGCGCCGACGAAATCATCGGCGAAAGCCCGGTGAACCGCCTCGCCGCGCCCGCCCCCCGGCCGGCGCCGGCAGCGCCACGCGCTGCCCCTGCCCCTGCGGCAGCGCCGGTGGCGGCGGCACAGGGGGCAGCGGCCGCGCAGTACCGGACACTCGAGGAAATCCGCCAGGCGCTGGAAGGCTTCGACGCCTGCCCGCTGAAGAAGACCGCGACGAAGCTGTGCTTTGCCGACGGCAACCCCTCAGCCCGGGTGATGCTGGTGGGCGAGGCGCCGGGACGCGAGGAGGACATCGAGGGGCGGCCCTTCGTCGGGCGCTCCGGCCAGCTCCTCGACCGCATGCTGGCGGCGATCGGCCTGTCGCGCATGGCGCAGGACCGGGAGAGCGCGGTGTTCATCACCAACGTGATCTTCTGGCGCCCGCCCGGCAACCGGACACCCACCGAGGCGGAAACCCAGATGTGCCTGCCCTTCCTCACGCGCACCATCGAACTGCAGAAGCCCGACGTGATCGTCTGCCTCGGCGCCACGCCGGCACACCGGCTGACCGGCCGCAGCGACGGCATCCTGAAGCTGCGCGGCAAGTGGGTGACGGCGAATGTCAGTGGGCGGAACATTCCGCTGCTGCCCACGCTCCACCCCGCCTACCTGCTGCGCCAGCCGGCGCAGAAACGGCTGGCCTGGCGCGACCTTCTCAGCCTGCGCCAGATGCTCGACGCGCACTGACAAACACCCTCAGGTTGCGCATTCCACTTTTGCTTGTCGGGGTGAATCGGATGGTGTTTCATGCATCGCTTCGAATGAGAGGACCCGGAATCACCGCATGAGCGAGGCGCGACAGTTCATCCCCGTTAGGATTGCAGTCCTTACGGTTTCCGACACCCGCACGCTCGAGACCGATGTGTCCGGCCAGACCCTGGCCGACAGGGTGGCCGAGGCCGGCCACCTGCTCTCCGCCCGCAAGATCGTGAAGGACGACGTGCGCGCCATCCGCCACGTCATCCGCGACTGGACCGCGCGGGCCGACGTCGACGCCATCATCACCACGGGGGGCACCGGCCTCACCGGCCATGACGTGACCATCGAGGCGGTGCGGCCGCTGTTCGAGAAGGAGATCGAGGGCTTCGGCACGCTGTTCCACATGGTGAGCTTCCCGAAGATCGGCACCTCCACCATCCAGTCGCGCGCCACCGCGGGGGTGATGAAGGGCAAGTACATCTTCTGCCTGCCGGGTTCGCCCGGGGCCTGCAAGGATGGCTGGGACCTGATCCTCAGGCCGCAGCTCGACTATACCCACAAGCCGTGCAACTTCGTCGAGATCATGCCGCGGCTCGACGAGCACCTGCGGCGCCGGAAGGGTTAGGCCGGCCTCCACTTCGGCAGGCCGAGCCCGGAGACGATGGCGAGGCCGAACAGGATCACCGCGCCGCCCACCAGCTGTGCCGCCGACACGCTCTCGCCCAGCACGATCGCGGCCGTGACGATGCCGACGACCGGCATGAGGAGCAGGAAGGGGCTGGCCTCGTCCAGCCGGCACTGCTTCAGCAGCGTGAACCACGAGACATAGGCGAAATAGAAGCCCACCACCGCGACGAAGCCGAGCATCGCCCATTCGAGCCAGGTGGCGGTGACCACCGCCTGCCACTGGCCCTGCTCGAACAGCAGGGTGGCCAGCGCCAGCTGCGGCACGGAGCCGATGGCATTGCCCTTCAGCACGCCCACGCCGTTGTCACGCCCGAGCTTGCGCACCAGCACCTGGCCCAGCGACCAGCAGGCGGCAGAGACGATGATCATCATGGTCGGCACCAGGCCCGGCGGGGTTTCGGGAAGCCCGATCACCAGCGCCACGCCGAGGATGGCGAGCGCGGTGCCCAGCATCTTGCGGCCGTCGGGACGCTCCTTCATCAGCAGCCAGTCGAGCAGCACGGCGAAGGGGATCTGGATCTGCAGGATGAGGTTCGCGGCGGTGGCCGGCATGTCCGGGCTGCGCAGGCCCCAGAACAGCAGCGCGCCCTGGATCGTCACGGCGAAGGCCGCGATCAGGATGATCGAGGGCCAGGGCGTCCGCAGCCGCTCGCGGTGGGTGAGCGACAGCAGCAGCGCGATCGAGGCGTAGCAGATGAGGATCAGGAACAGGGGCGGGAAATGGGTGACCGCCGGCTTGGCGATGGTGAAGCCGGTTCCGAAGAACAGCGGCGGCAGCAGGGCGAGGAGAATCTGGCGGCGGGTCATCATGGCGTAAATGCCGGGCTTTCCACCGCGTCACAACAATGTTCTTGTTTTGTTCTTTTGGATCGCCTATATTGGGCCCATGTCCACTCTGATCGATAGGCGCCGGGCCCTCGCCCCTGATCCTGCCGCTCTCGGCGAAGGGCGCATGACGGCCTTGTCCAGCCAGGCGCGCGGGCGTGGCGCCGGGGTCAACATGTCCGGCCGCTTCGAGGCCTACACCCGCTCGCTGTTCGATGATGGCTGGCAGGGGCTCGAGGACCTCCCGGCCTTCAAGACCACGGTCTTCGAGGAAAAGCCGAAATCCATCATCACCCGCAACGACTCGCCCGACGTGGGTTTCGACCAGTCGATCAACCCCTACCGCGGCTGCGAGCATGGCTGCTCCTACTGCTATGCCAGGCCGGCGCATGCCTATATGGGCCTCTCGCCCGGGCTCGACTTCGAATCCAAGCTCTTTGCCAAGCCGGAGGCGGCGAAGCTGCTGAGGGCCGAACTGCTGGCGAAGGGCTACGTGCCCAGGACCATCGCGCTTGGCGCCAATACCGACGCCTACCAGCCGGTCGAGCGCGAGCGGCGCATCACCCGCGCCCTCCTCGAGGTCATGGCGGAGTTCAACCATCCCGTCGGCATCGTCACCAAGTCGGCGCTGGTGACGCGCGACATCGACATCCTCGCACCCATGGCGAAGAAGGGCCTGGTCAAGGTGGCCGTCTCGGTGACGTCGCTCGACGCCAGGCTGGCGCGCGCCATGGAACCGCGCGCCGCGACGCCGGCGAAGCGGCTGGCCGCCATCGAGCAGCTCTCCGCCGCCGGCATTCCCACCGTCGTCATGGTGGCCCCGATCATCCCGGCCGTGAATGATGCCGAGATCGAGGCCATCCTCGCGGCCGCGAAGACGGCGGGCGCGCAGGAGGCGGGCTATGTCATGCTGCGCCTGCCGCACGAGGTGAAGGACGTGTTCAAGGACTGGCTGCAGAACACCATGCCGGAGCGCGCGGCGAAGGTGATGTCGCTGGTGAAATCCGCCAGCGGCGGCAAGGAATATGACAATGCCTTCGGCATCCGCCAGACTGGCACCGGCCCCTATGCCTGGACCATCGGCCGGCGCTTCGAACTCTCCTGCCAGCGCCTCGGCCTCAACTGCCGCAAGCTGAAGCTGGACACGGGCCAGTTCCGCCGCCCGCCACAGCCGGGCGACCAGCTGAGCCTGCTGTGAATGCTCCCTCCCCCCCCGGGGGAGGGGCCCGTTTCCGTTCAGCCGCCGTTCCTCACGCGTGTCAGCCTGCTGACAGGCGGTTGCGGGCATGAAGGCAGCATGGCCCGCTGCCGGCGCTTTTGCTTATCATGTTTTTTTGATAAGCAAGAGCCATGCTCCCAATTGCACGGAGCGCGAATTCCGGGTCTCACCATATAATAATCCCCAATTTTGCGACATTTCTTCCATCACATCCTGATGTGATGCTCCCGCATGTGTCTGCCGCGTCATTTTACTGATCATCGAAATTTTTATTTATGTGAGGGAATGCGCCGCCATGGAGGGCGTAACCCAGACAGCCGCGGACTTCACCGCGGAGCCACAGGAGAACGACATGAAGAAGATCCTCATCGCCACCATCATGACCGCCATCGCCGCGGCGGCCCTGCCCACCGGCGTGGCCTTCGCCAAGCGCGGTGCCGACGATCCGGCCGGCCACGTCCGCCATGGCGGCGATGACGGCGCAGGCCACCAGCGCCACGGCCGCGACGACGGCGCCCGTCACCGCTGAAGACCCGCCTCGCCCCTCCTCTCCCCCGCCGGGGGAGGGGAAGGCAGCGTCAGCCCGCCCACTGCGCCTTCGGGGCGCCTTCGGGGCGGGCCATACGCATTTTCACTTACGCATAAGTTGGAATGGCTGGGACGATTCTACCGAGTCGCGAGCTTGACGCGCGTCAATAAGTTTCCCCAAGGATAAAGGTAATTTGTCTTCAACAAGACGGCGGAAGCGCCGCTGCTGGGTCAAACACCCGGACACTTCGATGACGGACTGCGACCGCCGGTCAGGAGACCGGCACCAACGGGAAGGCTAATCGAATGACCGTGTTTTCCAACAGTCTCAAGGCCGCGCTGTTGATTTCGGCGGCCGCCATGACCGCCCCGGCACAACCCGCACTGGCGGAGGCCAAGCTGCAGTTCCCGCCGCAGGAGACCTTCCGCGTGGCCTTCCCCGCCATCGACCTCGGCGCGCGCCAGTCGCGCGGGCAGGACGCGGTGAACCGGCTGGGGCCCCATCTTCCCGACGTGGCGCAGTGGTATGGCCGTTCGGCCGAGGCCCTGCGCAAGGAACTGCTCTCCGACACCCGCATGCGGGTGGACCAGGGCGGGCGGCTGCTGTTCGTCGAGGACCTCGCCGAACCGGTGCGCGACATGAAGCTGACGGGCCTCGGCAACCAGTCGATCCGCGACGGCGCGCTGGCCAGCCTCGACCAGACCTTCTACCTGCACAGCAGGCCGGGCGCCAACCGCACCATCTACCTCGATTTCGACGGCGCCTCGATCGCCGGCACCGCGTGGAACAGCAACGGCAACACCATCACCGCCGCCCCCTTCGACCTCGACGGCAACCCGGCCGCCTTCTCGGCAGCGGAACTGGAGCGCGTGCAGTATATCTGGCAGCGCGTGGCCGAGGACTATGCCCCCTTCGACGTGGACGTGACCACCGCACAGCCCACCCAGGACCGGCTGACCCGTTCCGACGCCAATGACCAGGTGTTCGGCACCACGGTGGTGATCACCCGGCGGACGGGCGTCTATTCCTGCAGCTGCGGCGGCATTGCCTATGTGGGCGTGTTCAACGCCTCGGGCGGCAGCCGCCCGCCGGATTACTACAAGCCGGCCTTCGTGTTCTTCGACATGCTCGGCTCCGGCAACGAGAAGGCCGTGGCGGAAGCCGTCTCGCACGAGGCGGGCCACAACATGGGCCTGCACCATGACGGCACCACGGGCGATGCCTATTACGCCGGCCAGGGCAATGACCCCGTGACCGGCTGGGCCCCGATCATGGGCGTCGGCTACTACCGGCCGCTGGTGCAGTTCAGCAAGGGCGAATACGCCGGCGCCAACAACAAGGAAGACGACTTCGCCATCTCGCAGAGCTTCGGCCTGCCGCTGCGCCTCGATGACTATGGCAGCAGCACCGCCGCCGCCACGCCCTTCGTGCACAGCATCGCGGCGGGCCGGGTGAGCGGCAGCATGGACGGGGTGATCGAAACCGCGTCCGACGCCGACGTCTTCGCCATTGCCGCCGGCACCGGCACGCTGACGGCCAGCGTGCAGCCGGCCAACCGCTCGCCTGACCTCGACGTGGCGCTGAGCCTGCTCGACTCCACCGGCAAGGTCGTGGCCACCTCCAACCCGCAGGGCGCACTCAACGCGCCGCTAAGCTTCACCGTCACGCAGCAGGGCACCTATTACCTTGCAGTGAAGGGCACGGGCGAAGGCGCCGCCACGGCGACCGGCTATTCGAACTACGGCAGCGTGGGCAATTTCCGCCTGAGCGCCAACTACGCCGCCCCCACCGGCATGCCGCCGGTGGCGGTGATCAGCGCCACGCCCACCAGCGGCCCCTCGCCGCTGGCCGTGACGCTGGATGGCCGGCCTTCGACCGACGATGGCCGGGTGGCCTTCTGGTACTGGGATTTCGGCGACGGCAGCCGCGACGTGACCGGCGCGCTGTCATCCACCAGCCACGTCTACAGGGTGGCCGGAAGCTATGTGGCGCGCCTCACCGTGGTGGACGATACGGGGCTCAGCGCCAGCACCACGCGCGTCATCAACGCGACCATCCCCGGCCCGCAGGCCAATGTGCAGAGCATCCTGATCTCGACCAAGACCAACACCAAGAACTATGCCTGGGCGGTGGCTGCGGTGACCGTGGTCGACCAGACCGGCCACCCGCTGCGCAGCGCCAAGGTGGCGGCCAACTGGAACGGCATCACCAGCAAGACCCAGCTTGCCACCACCAACAGTTCGGGCCGGGTGACGCTCACCTCGCCCAAGACCCTGGCGAGCGGCTGCTTCAACATCTACATCGATGCGGTGACCATCCCTGCCTATCCCTTCAACGGCGCCTCGCTCAGGTCCGCACAGGTCTGCCGCTAGGCCCCGCATGACCCTGCGGAACCTGCAACCGGCGGCCTGAGGCGACCGCCGGTTGTCGTGACAAAACGCCCAGTTGCAGTTTCGCGGCTGGCACGGCATGGGACCGCGCCATGGCCCGCTGTCGACATCGCAGGCAAGGGGTGCTTGCCCTGCTGGGCGCCATGACCGGCGCCACCATGATCGCCGCCGGCGGAGCCGCCGCCAGCCCCGGGGAAAGCTGCCGCGATCCCTCGCTGCGCACCGGCGGCACCGCCTTCAACGGCTGCAACTATGAGCAGTTTCCCTTTGCCCTGCCCCTGCTGGCGCCTGTGCCCGGCCCCGCGCCTGACCCGATACCGCCTTACATCGGCTGATCGCGCCAAATTGCCGGAGCCCCGGGTTCATGCTCTAAACCGGGCATGGGGGAATCAGGTCCGGATTTCACGATCGAGCTGAAGGCGATGCGCGGTTTCGGCCGGCCGTCGGCAACCAGGCTGGTCTGCGGCATCGACGAGGCGGGACGCGGGCCATGGGCGGGGCCGGTGGTGGCCGCCGCCGTGGTGCTGGACCCCACAGCAATTCCGGACGGGCTCAACGATTCCAAGAAACTCACCGAGGCGCAGCGCGAGGCGCTGTTCGGCCCGATCATCGCCACGGCCAAGGTCGGCATCGGCATTGCGGATGTCGAGCGCATCGACCGCGACAACATCCTCCAGGCCACGCTGTGGGCCATGGCGCAGGCGCTGGACCAGATCGAGGGCGTGGCACTGGCGCTCGTCGACGGCAACCGCGCGCCGCCGCTTCCCTGCGCGGTGCAGACCATCGTCGAGGGCGATGCCAGGTCGCTCTCCATCGCCGCCGCCTCGATCATCGCCAAGGTGACGCGCGACCGCATCATGGTGGCGCATGACGCAAGCTTCCCCGACTACGGCTTTGCCCGCCACAAGGGCTATGGCACGGCCTTCCACCAGGAGGCGCTGCAGCGCCTGGGACCGACACCGCTGCACCGCAAAAGCTTCGCCCCCGTCGCGGCACTCCTCGCGGCCCGTTAACCACGAAACCCAAATCCGATTCACGCGCGACTCCGCACGATTCAGAATGCGGATTCTCGAGTCAGTTGCGTTTGCGTATGAGTGGGGTGTGGGATGGGCTATCAGACCCGGCCGGATATTCGGCCGTTGCAGGATCGGATCCTGGTGGGTGACTGCATCACCGAACTGAAGAAGATCCCGGCGGGGACGGTCGATCTCGTCTTCGCCGATCCGCCCTATAACCTGCAGCTCTCAGGCGGCCTCACGAGGCCAGACCAGAGCAAGGTCGATGCGGTGGACGACCACTGGGACCAGTTCGAGAGCTTCGAGGCCTATGACCGCTTCACCAAGGGCTGGCTCGCCGAATGCCGCCGCGTGCTCAAGCCCGATGGTGCGCTGTGGGTGATCGGCTCCTACCACAACATCTTCCGCGTCGGTTCGATCCTGCAGGACATGGGCTTCTGGATCTTGAACGACGTCGTCTGGCGCAAGACCAACCCGATGCCGAATTTCCGCGGCCGGCGCTTCACCAATGCGCATGAGACGCTGATCTGGGCCTCGCGCGATGCCGACGCCAGGTACACCTTCAACTACGAGGCCATGAAGGTGTTCAACGACGACCTGCAGATGCGCTCCGACTGGACGCTGTCGCTGTGCACGGGCGCCGAGCGGCTGAAGAACGCGGACGGCGACAAGCTGCACCCCACTCAGAAGCCCGAGGCGCTGCTGCACCGCGTGCTCCTCTCGACGACGAAGCCGGGCGACACGGTGCTCGACCCCTTCTTCGGCACCGGCACCACCGGCGCCGCGGCCAAGGCGCTGGGCCGCCACTTCATCGGCATCGAGCGCGAGGATGACTATGCCGAGGCGGCACTCGCCCGCATCGACGCAGTGAAACGGCTTCCGCCCGAGGCGCTGCAGGTGACCACCAGCAAGCGCGCGGAGCCGCGCATTCCCTTCGGCTCGCTGATCGAGCGGGGGCTGGTGAAGGCCGGCGACATGCTGTTCGACCCGTCGACGCGCATCGCCGCGCGGGTGCGCGCCGATGGCTCGATCGCCATCAAGGACGCCTCGGGCTCGATCCACAAGATCGGTGCGCATGTGCAAGGGGCGGAAGCCTGCAATGGCTGGACCTTCTGGCACGTGAAGAAGGGGGCGAATCTCGTTCCCATCGACATGCTGCGCCAGCAGCTGCGCGCGGAGATGGCGGCGGCGGCGTAGGCGCGGCGGGCCTCCTCTCGAATTCCATCATGGCCGGGCACGTCCCGGCCATCTTTTTTTGCGGCCACGAGGAGAATGCCCGGGACGAGCCCGGGCATGATGAGCGGGTGGTGCATGCATGGGTGGCGCATGAGTGGGTGGTGCATCACCCGCTCCCGCGCTAAGCCTCTTCTTCGCAACGAGGGAGTTCCATGATCAAGGCGCGGCAGCAGACGTCCTTCCTGTTCGATCTCGACGGCACGCTGGTCGACAGCGTCTATGACCATGTGCTGGCCTGGCACGATGCGCTGCAGGAAGAGGGGATCGAGGTCTCGGTCTGGCGGCTGCACCGCAAGATCGGCATGTCCGGTGGTCTCTTCACCAAGGCGCTGGCGCGCGAGACGGGCCAGGAGTTCGGGCCGGAGATGCTGGAGCGCCTGCGCCAGCTGCACCTCAAGTATTACAACGCCCGCTCGCACCGCACGCGGCCCTTGCCCGGCGCGAAGGAGCTGCTCGCCTACCTCTCCGACAATGACATTCCCTGGGCCATCGCCACCTCCGGCCGCATCGAAACGGCGGGACCGGTGCTGGCGATCCTCGGCGTCGATCCGGCGAAGCACGTGGTGATCACGCGCGATCTGGTGCGCTATGCCAAGCCCGACCCGGACCTGTTCCTTGCCGCGGCCGAAAGGCTCGGCTGCGAGATCGAGACGGCCTGCGTGGTGGGCGACGCGATCTGGGACATGCTGGCCGCCCGCCGCGCCAGGGCACTGGGCATCGGGCTGCTCACCGGCGGCTATGGCATGGAGGAGCTGGAGCGTGCCGGGGCCTATCGCGTGTATGAGGACCCGGCGGACCTGCTGGCGCATCTCGATGAGGTGGGCGGGCGGCGGTAGTTCATGTTGCCGATGCATTGTCATGACTCTCATCATGGCCGGGCTTGTCCCGGCCATCCTTTTGGTGGCAGGAAAAAAGATGCCCGGGACAAGCCCGGGCATGATGAAGGAAAGGGAATGGGGGTCGGCATCAATCCTTCAGCACATGCGCCACCACCTTGCGCATCACCGTGGGGAGCGCCTCGCCGTCGATGTCCTCGCGCTTCGTCCAGCGATAGTCGCCGTCGTCGCGCAGCTCACCGTCGGTGATCGTCTCCGCCATCCACACCGTGAGCTCGAAATGGAAATGCGTGAAGGTGTGTTCCACCAGGCCGGGGAGCTTCCGCCACTCGGCTGAAAGGGGAGCCTGCGCTTCCGGCTTCGTCACCGCTTCGCTCCACACCGTCGAGGGCACCTCCATCATGCCGCCCAAGAGCCCCTTCTCCGGGCGCCGCCGCAGCAGCACCGCGCCATCCGCGCGTTCGATCCAGAAGGCGACACCGCGGCGGGTGGGAACTTGCTTCTTCGGCTTCTTGCGCGGCAGCGATGGCGCCAGCCCGGTGATGCGGCCCCTGCAATGCTCCGCCCACGGACAGATCAGGCAATTGGGGTCGCGCGGCGTGCAGATGGTGGCGCCCAGGTCCATCATGGCCTGGGCGAAATCGCCCGCACGCGCCTCCGGCACCAGGGCCTGTGCCCGCTCGCGGATCTCGGGCTTCGAGTCGGGCAAGGGCGTCTCGATGGCATGAATGCGGCTGATGACGCGCTCGACATTGCCGTCGACCGCCGCATGCCGCCCGCCAAAGGCGATGGCCGCGATGGCGCCCGCCGTATAGGGGCCGATGCCCGGCAGGCCGCGCAGCGCCTCCTCGCCCTCCGGGAACTGGCCGCCGAAGCGCATCACCACCTGCTTCGCACAGGCATGGAGATTGCGGGCGCGGGCATAGTATCCGAGCCCCGCCCAGGCCTTCAGCACGTCGTCCAGCGGGGCCGCGGCCAGGTCCGAGACGGTGGGCCAGAGCGCCACGAATTTCTCGAAATAAGCCTTCACCGCCTGGACGGTGGTCTGCTGCAGCATGATCTCGGAGAGCCAGACGCGGTAGGGGTCGGCCGTTTCGCCCGGCCGGGCGCGCCAGGGCAGCACGCGGGCATTGGCGTCATACCATGCAAGAAGTTGTGCAGACCGGGTGGATTCCGGCCCTTTTCTGGCCATGCTGCTCTCGCAAACAAGCGTTTCCTGTTAGACCCTTAGCGATCAACCCTCCGGCCCGTCCATGGAAACCCTCTCCAAGCACTTCCGCGAGATCACCAAGGCCGCCTTCGCGCGCTATGGCTTTGCCCAGGCGGACGTGGTGGCGAACTGGGGTGCAATCGTTGGCGAGGACCTGGCGGCCGTCTCCGCCCCGGAGCGCATCAAGTGGCCTCGTGGCGCGGGGGAGGAAGCCCAGAGGCAGGGCGGCACGCTGGTCATCCGGGCCGCGCCGGGCCGGGCGCTGGAACTACAATACGAAGCGTCCCGCATCATTTCGCGCATCAACAGCTTTTTTGGCTACGGCGCGGTGGCCGGCCTCAAGGTGATGCAGGCGGCAGAGCTCGGAAAACCCCGGGCGAGGCCTCCTGTCCTTCCAGAAAAACCTGTTCACGAACAAGAGCTTAACTCGGTCGAAGACCCCACCCTCCGGGCCGCGCTGGAGCGCCTCGGGCGGGGGGTGGCCGGACGCACAAGTTCTCCACAAGGCAAATAATTCCCTTTTGTTTCAACCCCCAACATCTAGTAGGTAAACAGATCATGAAGACGCTTTCCCGCCGCTCGATTCTGCTCGCCGGTGCCGCAGTTGCCGGCCTCGCCGTGGCCCCCGCACTCGCCCAGGAGGCTGCAAAGCCGGTTGACGTTGCGGAACTCCTCAAGCCGCCGGCGCTGGGCGACATGGCGCTGGGCGCCGACGAAGGCGCCACCAAGGTCACGATCGTCGAATATGCCTCGGCCACCTGCCCGCATTGCGCCGCCTTCCACAAGGACGTCTGGCCGAAGCTCAAGGCCGACTACATCGACAACAAGAAGATCCGCTTCGTCTTCCGCGAATTCCCGCTGAACGACCCGGCACTGGCCGCCTTCATGATCGCCCGCGCGGCGCCGAAGGAATCCTATTTCCCGCTGCTCGACGTGTTTTTCGACACGCTCCAGACCTGGGCGCAGGACCCCGCCAATGGCCTCCTCAACATCGCCAAGCAGGCGGGCTTCACCCAGGAGAAGTTCGACGCCACGCTGCGTGACGAGAAGCTGGCCAAGGGCATCATGGAAATCCGCGACGGCGGCGTGAAGTTCGGCGTCAAGGGCACGCCGACCTTCTTCATCAACGGCGTGCCGTTCGAAGGCGAGATCACCTACGACAACATGAAGGCCGAGATCGACAAGCAGCTCTGATGAGCTGTCGACCGGCATAAAGGGGCAAGGGCTCAAGATGAAGTTCACACGGCTGCGGCTTTCGGGATTCAAATCCTTCGTGGAGCCAACCGACCTTTTGATCGAGCCCGGCCTCACCGGCGTCGTCGGCCCCAATGGCTGCGGCAAGTCGAACCTGCTCGAGGCGCTGCGCTGGGTGATGGGCGAAAGCTCCTACAAGTCGATGCGCGCCTCGGGCATGGACGACGTGATCTTTTCCGGCACCACGCAGCGGCCCGCCCGCAACATGGCGGAAGTCGTGGTCACCATGTCGAACGACGACGGCTCGGCCCCGCCGCAGTACCAGGACCAGGAGACGCTGGAAATCTCGCGTCGCATCGAGCGCGAGGAAGGCTCGGCCTACCGCATCAACGGCAAGGACGTGCGCGCGCGTGACGTGCAGCTGCTCTTCGCCGATGCCTCCACCGGCTCGCGCTCGCCCGCCCTCGTGCGGCAGGGGCAGATCGGCGAGATCATCAATGCCAAGCCGCAGGCGAGGCGCCTCATCCTCGAAGAAGCGGCGGGCATCACCGGGCTTCACACGCGGCGCCATGAGGCGGAGCTGAAGCTCAAGGCGGCGGAGACCAATCTCACCCGCCTCGACGACGTCACCTCGCAGCTCGAAACCCAGCTCAACAGCCTGAAGCGCCAGGCGCGGCAGGCGACCAAGTACAAGGGCCTGTCGGGCGAGATCCGCCGGCTCGAGGCCATGGGGCTCTATGTCAACTGGCGCGAGACGGCGGAAGCCTCGCAGCGCGATGCGGCAGCCCTCGATGAAGCCACGCGCGTGCTGGCCGAGCACACCCGTGGCGCCTCCGAGAAGCTGCGCCAGCGCGACGACCTGGGCGAGAAGCTGCCCAGCTTGCGCGAGCAGGAGGCGGTGCGCGCCGCGGTGCTGCAGCGCGTGAGCCATGAGCGCAACGTGCTGGACGAGGAAGAGCGCCGTGCCGGCGAACGCCGCAAGGAGCTTGACCAGCGCATCGCGCAGATCAATTCCGACCTGCAGCGCGAGCAGGAACTGCTCAACGACACCGACCGCGTGCTCACCCGCCTTGCCGAGGAAGGCGAGACGCTGAAGTCTTCGCAGGGCTCGGACGACGACATCCGCGCCGAGGCCGCCGTGGCGCTGCAATCCGCCGCCGATGCGCTGGCACGTGCGCAGGAAGCCGCGGACCAGGCCGCCTCGCGCCTCTCCGAACTCTCCGCCCGCCGCAACGCCATCCTGCGCGCCATCGAGGAACACAAGAACCGCGTCGCCCGCCTCGACCGTGAGCTGGCCGAGACGGTGGCCAGGCGCAACGACCTCCTCGCCCGCTACAATGTCGAAGGTGATGGCGACAAGCTCACCGCCGCCGTCGAACATGCCGTGGAGCAGGCCGCCGAATTCGAATATCACGTCACCGAGGCGGAAGGTGCGGTGCGCGCCGCGCGCGCCGCGGAAGGCGACGCCCGCGCCGCCCATGACGATGCCCGCCGCAAGGCCGACCGGCTGCAGACGGAAGTCCGCACGCTCACCAACCTGCTCAAGGCCGGCGGTGGCGACCTGTGGCCGTCGCTCCTCGACCAGATCAGCGTCGAGACCGGCTTCGAAACCGCGCTGGGTGCGGCATTGGGCGACGATCTCGATGCCTCGGGCGATGAAGGCGCACCCGTGCACTGGCGCGGCCTGCCGCCGCTGCCCGAAACCGCGGCCCTTCCCGAAGGGGCGGAGCCGCTCATCAATTTCGTGCTCGCACCCCCTGCCCTGCAGCGCCGCCTGTCGCATATCGGTGTTGTCTCCAAGGCGCTGGGCCAGGCGCTGCAGCCGCAGCTGAAGCCCGGCCAGCGGCTGGTGAGCCGCGAGGGCGACGTGTGGCGCTGGGATGGCTTCACCGCCGCCGCCGATGCGCCGAGTGCCGCCGCCAAGCGCCTGGCCGAGAAGAACCGCCTCGCCTCGCTGGAAGTCGAGATGGAACAGGCCATCGCCGCCGCTGAGGAAGCACAGGGCCATTTCGAGGCGGCGCGCGCCGCCATCGAGACCGCCACCCGCCTCGAGCGCGAGAAGCGCGAGGGCCACCGTGCCGCCGTTTCCGCCGTCGACTTCGCCCGCCGCGCGCTGACGCAGCATGAACGCCAGGTCTCCGAGCGCCTCGCCCAGACCAGCGCGCTGGACGAAGCGCAGCGCCGCATCGAGGAAGCCCTCGAAGAGGCCCGCGCACGTCTTGAAGAATCATCCGCCGAGGCCGCCGAGCTTCCCGTCCTCGACGACCTGCAGATCGAGCTGAACGAACTCCGCAACACGGTGAACAGCGAACGCGCCGCCTATGCCGAGGCGCGCGCGAAGCATGACGGCCTCGAACGCGAGGCGCGCGCCCGCACCGACCGCATCCGCGCCATCGAGGCCGAGATCGCGCAGTGGACCTCGCGCGCGGCCCGCGCCAATGAGCAGACCGAGCAGCTGACCGCGCGCGCCGAAGAGACGCGCGCCGCCATCATCGAGCTGTCCGAGCTGCCGCAGCTCCTGGCCGACCGCCGCCTGAAGCTGATGAACACGCTGGCCGAGGCCGAGCAGGAGAAGAAGGCTGCATCCGACGCGCTGCAGACCGCCGAGAACGACGTGCGCCAGGCCGACCAGGACCTGCGCGCCGTGCAGGAGCTGCTTTCCGCCGCGCGCGAGGAGCATGCCCGCCTTGGTGCGCGCCTTGAAGCCAGCACAGCGCGGCTCGCCGAATGCGAGCAGCGCATCACCGAGGCGCTGAACTGCGCGCCCGATGAGGTGATCTCCGCCACCGGCCTCGACCCCGAGCAGCTGATGGAGTGGCACGACATCGAGCGCAAGCTGCAGGGCCTGCGCGAGGACCGCGAGCGGCTTGGCGGCGTCAACCTGCGGGCCGACGAAGAGGCGGAAGAGGTTGCCAAGCAGCTCGAGGGCCTCGTCAAGGAACGCGATGACCTGATCCAGGCCATCAACAAGCTGCGTGGCGGCATTTCGAGCCTCAACCGCGAGGGCCGCCAGCGCCTGGTCGATGCCTTCGAGACGGTGAACCAGAAGTTCTCCGAGCTGTTCACCACGCTGTTCGGCGGCGGCAAGGCGGAGCTGCAGCTGATCGAGTCCGACGATCCGCTGGAAGCCGGCCTCGAACTCATCGCCAACCCGCCGGGCAAGAAGCCGACCACGCTGAGCCTGCTTTCGGGCGGCGAGCAGACGCTGACCGCCATGGCGCTGATCTTCGCGGTGTTCCTCACGAACCCCTCGCCCATCTGCGTGCTGGACGAAGTCGACGCGCCGCTCGACGACCACAACGTCGAACGCTTCTGCAACCTGCTCGACGCGATGCTGGAGCGCACCGAGACGCGCTTCCTGATCATCACCCACCACGCACTCACCATGGCCCGCATGCACCGCCTGTTCGGCGTCACCATGCTGGAGCGCGGCGTGTCGCAGCTGGTGTCGGTGAACCTCGCCGAAGCCGAAGGCATGGTGGACGCCCAGTCGGCGGCGTGACGCGCCGATGAACGTCGTCTTCGACATCGGCAACGTGCTGGTCCACTGGGAGCCGCGCGCCCTCTATCGCAAGATCTTCGCGACGGAGGACGAGGTCGAGTGGTTCATCACCCACGTCTGCAATTCCGACTGGAACATCGAGCAGGACCGCGGCCGCAGCTTCGGCGAGGCGGTGGCGCTGCTGAGCCGGCGCTTCCCCGAGCATGCCGAGGCCATCGCCGCCTATGACCTGCGCTGGCACGAGACGGTGCTGGGGCCGATCGAGGGCACGGTGGCGATCCTCGCCGAGTTGCAGCAGCGCGGCGTGCCGCTCTACGCCATCACCAACTTCAACCAGGACAAATTCCAGGAAACCGTGACGCGCTTCCCCTTCCTCTCAACCTTCCGCGACATCGTGGTCTCGGGAGACGAGCGCCTGCTGAAGCCCGACCCCGCCATCTACCGCGTGCTGCTGGACCGCAACGGTCTCGCCGCCCCCGACTGCGTGTTCATCGACGACAGCCTGAAGAACGTCCGCGGCGCCGAGGACGTCGGCATGAAGGCCATTCACTTCACCTCGCCCGGCGAACTGCGGCGGGATCTGGCGGCGCTGGGCGTGCTCTGAGCGCCGCCGGGGCCGGAAGGCCGGTGACCGCAACCACGGCACGTGCAAGGATCGGCTCGGCCCGGGAGATGACCATGCTTGAACTCCGCCCCAATTGCGAACTCTGCGACAAGGACCTGCCGCCCCAGTCGAGGGAGGCGCGAATCTGCAGCTACGAGTGCACCTATTGCGCCGCCTGCGCCGAAACGGTGCTGCACAATGTCTGCCCCACCTGCGGCGGCGGCTTCGCGCCACGGCCGATCCGGCCCAGGCAATCCTGGCGGCCGGAGGAGAAGCTGGGACTGACCAACCAGCCTGCCTCCACGCGGCGTGTGCACAGCCCCTTCACCCGGGAAGACATCGCCGCGCATGTGGACCGCATCAGGCATCTCGCACCCGAGGATCGCTGACCTCCGGCGCCCGGCGCGGGGCGGCTGCAATCGGACTCAGTCCGGCTTTTCCGACGTTTCCGGAGCGCGAATCGCCGCAGCCTGCCCGGAAGGCAATTACCCCTTTCGTATCATATACTTAAAAGACAAATCCATTTCTTGACACATTTTTGACCCGCAACTATGGTGCGCCCGCTTTGGAAGGGAAGAATTTCCGAGCGCGCCCGCCGTTTGTCTGGAGGTCTGTCAGCATGACGAAACCTAGCGACGAGAGGCCGAAACAGGGTTCTTCCGATCCCGAGCTGGGCGACCTCTCGGCACGTCTCAAGGATCTCTCCGGCCGCATCGCGGCGGAGCGCCAGGAGCAGGCCGAAAGTGCGAAGCCGCAGACCACCCTTCAGGACGCCTCGGCCTATGCGAGGGGTTACAAGCTGGTCAGCGAATTCGCCGCCGGAACGCTGGTCGGCGGCCTCATCGGCTATGGCATCGACTGGCTGTTCGGCACGTTGCCCTTCGGCCTGATCATTTTCCTGCTCCTGGGTTTCGGAGCCGGCTTCCTGAACCTGGCCCGCGCGGCCAACAGGGTGCCCCCGGCCCAGGATCGGCTTGGTTCATCACCGCCGCCCAAAGCGGCCCCTGACGACGACGAAGAAGAGGACTGACCTTGGCGCAAGGCATCGATCCGATCCACCAGTTCCAGCTGCATGACCTCGCAGGCCCCTGGAACATCGCAGGCCATGAGATCAGCTTCACCAACTCGTCGCTGTTCATGGGCATCATCGTGGCGGTGGTCACGCTGTTCCTGCTCGTCTCGGCGGCGCGCGGCGCGCTGGTTCCGGGGCGGCTCCAGTCGATCGGCGAACTGTGGTACGAGTTCGTGCACAACATGGTGAAAAACGTGCTCGGGCACGAGGGCAAGGCCTTCTTCCCGCTGGTCTTCACCATCTTCTCCTTCGTGCTCGTGGCCAACATGCTCGGCATGTTCCCCTATTTCTTCACCGTCACCAGCCATGTGGTGATCACCGCGACGCTTGCGGTGTTCGTCGTCGCCCTCGTGGTGGTGGTCGGCATCGCCAAGCACGGGCTCGGCTGGTTCAAGCTCTTCGTGCCGTCGGGCGTGCCGATGGTGATCCTGCCCTTCATCTCGGTGATCGAGATCATCTCGTTCCTGTCGCGCCCGGTGTCGCTCGGCCTTCGTCTCTTCGGCAACATGCTGGCCGGCCACATCGTGCTGAAGGTGTTCGCGGGCTTCGTGGTTCTGCTGGCCTCGATGGGGCTTGGCGGCATCATCGGCGCCATCGCACCGCTTGGCATGGCGGTGGCGCTCACCGCGCTCGAATTCCTGGTCGCGTT
Source organism: Aestuariivirga litoralis (assembly GCF_003234965.1). Classification (GTDB taxonomy): domain Bacteria; phylum Pseudomonadota; class Alphaproteobacteria; order Rhizobiales; family Aestuariivirgaceae; genus Aestuariivirga; species Aestuariivirga litoralis. The sequence goes on along the minus strand of NZ_QKVK01000009.1, from coordinate 90,878 downwards.
CCTGCAGGCCTTCGTGTTTGCAATCCTGACCTGCGTCTACCTCAACGACGCGCTGCATACCCATCACTGAGACTTCAACTTCAACATCCATACCAAACTCAAGGAGAGACTAATGGATCCGCTCGCAGCTAAGTACATCGGCGCCGGCATTGCTTGCATCGGCATGGGTGGCGCCGGTATCGGCGTGGGCCACATCTTCGGCAACTTCCTGTCGGGTGCGCTCCGCAACCCCGCCGCTGCCGCTGCCCAGTTCACCAACGCGCTGATCGGCGCGGCCCTGGCCGAAGGCCTCGGCATCTTCTCGCTGGTCGTCGCCCTCCTCCTCCTGTTCGCCGTCTAATACCCTTCACGGCAAACCGAACGGAAGCCTGGCGGGCCTGAACCTCCGCACAGGCTTCCCTACTTTGAGGCTCAAGACATGTCGCAATCGACAATGGTCGTCGCCCAGGCCACCACCACCGAAGCCCCTGCCCCGGCAGCGGCGGAGGAAGGTGCGGCCCCGGCCGGCGAAGCAGGCCACACCACCGAGAGCACGGGGGCGGAAGGCGGCCATGGCGGCTTCCCGCCGATGGACGCGCATTCCTTCCCCTCGCAGATCTTCTGGCTGGTGATCTTCTTTGCCCTGCTCTACCTGCTGATGAGCAAGGTGGCGCTGCCGCGCATGGCGGCGGTCCTCGAGAAGCGCCACAAGGCCATCGAGAGCGACCTCTCCAAGGCCTCGGCGCTGAAGCACGAGACCGAGGCGGCGATCCAGCACTACGAGAAGTCGCTGTCGGATGCCCGCGCCAATGCGCAGGGCATCGCGACCGAGACCCGCTCCCGGATCGCGGCCGAGATCGAGGCCGAGCGCTCGGCCCTCGAGAAGACGCTGTCGGCGAAGCTCGCCGAGGCGGACAGCCGCATCTCCGCCACCAAGGCGAAGGCCATGCAGGACGTGCACGAGGTGGCGGCAGAAACCGCCGCCGAGATCGTCTCGGAACTGACGGGGCACAAGGTGAGCAAGGAACATGCCGCCAAGGCCATCGCCGGGCTCAAGGGCTAAGGGAGAAGAACGATGCAGTTCGACGCAACATTCTTCGCCCTGGTGGCGCTGATCATCTTCCTCGCCATCGCCGCCTATGCGGGTGCCTTCAAGAAGATGGGTGCGGGCCTCGACAGCCGCGCCGACCGGATCCGCAAGGAACTCGATCACGCCACGCAGCTCCGCAAGGATGCCGAAGCGCTTCTCGCCGAATACAAGCAGAAGCGCCTCGACGCCGAGAAGGAGGCCGCCTCGATCATCTCCGCCGCCAAGGCCGATGCCGAGGAATATGCCGCCGAGACGCGCCGCAAGCTGACGGAGTCGCTGGAGCGCCGCTCCAAGCAGGCCGAGCAGAAGATCGCCCAGGCGGAAGCCGCCGCGATCAAGGACGTGCGCAACGTGGCGACCGACCTCGCCATCGCCGCCTCGCATCACCTCGCCGCCGAAGCCGCCAAGGGCTCGAAGGGCGCGGAGCTGATCTCGGACTCGATCGCCGCGGTGAAGAACCGCCTGAACTGAGCCCGTCCGGCACCAATCAGAAGCCCGGCCGCAAGGCCGGGCTTTTTTGTTGCCGCGCGCTGAACGCGCTGGCCTAGCCTGCCAGCAGCGGGAATTCCGGCGCGTCCATCACCGCGCCATGGGCCAGCGTCACGCCGCGGAAGGGCGGCGAGGTGTTGATGCCCTCGCGCCGCGCAAAGCGCACATCGTCACCCATCAGCCGCAGCGAAAAGGCGCGGCGCTGCTCCACCTTGCTCCGGTTGGCGGGCGCGCCGTGGAGGGTGAGGTAGTTGAAGGCCACCGCGTCACCCGGTTCCAGCGCCCAGCCCAGCACCTGGTACTTGTCGCGGTTGCCGTCGATGTCGGGCACGGGTTCGAGCCCGTCATTCTCGTTCAGCGCCGTCTTGTTGAAGCGCTCGGGGCGGAAATACTTCCCCCACTTGTGCGAGCCGGCGACGAATTCCAGCGTGCGCTCGCGCGGCACGCTGTCGAGCGGGATCCACAGCGACACCGTGTCGGTACCGTCCACGCAGTAGTAGGGCTGGTCCTGGTGCCAGGGCGTGGGCACGTCCGCCCCCGGCTCCTTCACCAGCACGTGCTCGTGGAACAGCCGCACCTGGCGTGAGCCCATCAGCGCGCGGCCGATTTGGGCGGCAGCGGAATTGAAGATGAAGTCGCGGTATTCAGGGATGCGGTCCCAGTTGCAATAGTCGCCGACGAAGCGGCCGGCGCCATCCTTGCCCTGGTAGATCTTCACATCGGCAGACGGCGCGGCCAGGTTGCGGTCCACGCCGTCACGCAATGTCTGCACCCAGTCGGTGAAGACCCCGCGCAGCACGCAGGCGCCGTCACGGCGGAAGGCTTCGATGGTGTCGGGGGCAACAAGGCTCGTCATTGGTGTCAAACTCCTCAAGCCAACCCATTCTGCCATCCGCGCACCGGCCCGTAAACCATTCCGGGTTTTGCCGATTTTGATCCCTGCCAATTTTCGTGCTTAAGTGCCCCCACGCCCCCCGGAGGGCGGGAAAACGGACTACAGGGAGTTTTTCATGAAATTCAACAAACTGCTGGGCGCAGCCCTGCTCGCCTCGAGCATGCTCGTCGCCGGCGCGGCCAACGCCAAGACACTGGTCTATTGTTCGGAAGGTTCGCCCGAGAACTTCACCCCGTCGATCAACACCACCGGCACCAGCTTCGATGCCGCCCGCCCGGTCTACAACCGCCTCGTCCAGTTCACGCCCGGCACCACGCAGGTGGAACCGGCCCTGGCCGAAAGCTGGACCGTCTCGCCCGACGGCCTCACCATCACCTTCAAGCTCCGCCCGGGTGTCAAGTTCCACTCCGGCGTCAACGGCTTCACCCCCACCCGCGACCTCAACGCCGAGGACGTGATCTGGTCCTTCGACCGCCAGTGGAAGCCGGACCATCCCTATGCCAAGGTTTCCGCCGGCTCCTACGACTACTTCAACGACATGGCCATGCCGGACCTGCTGGAGTCGATCACCAAGGGTGACGACGACATGACCGTGGTGTTCAAGCTGAAGAAGCCGAACGCCCCGATCATCGCCAACCTGGCCATGGACTTCGCGGCCATCCACTCCGCCGAATATGCCAAGTACCTGCTCGACAAGGGCACGCCGGAGCAGTTCGACCAGATCCCGGTCGGAACCGGCTCGTTCTCCTTCGTCGACTACCAGAAGGACGCGGTGATCCGCTTCAAGGCCTTCGATGGCTGGGCCGGCAAGCCCAAGATCGACGACCTCGTCTACGCGATCACGCCGGACGCGACGGCGCGCTATGCCAAGCTGAAGGCCAACGAATGCCAGGTCATGATCGCGCCGAACCCGGCCGACCTCGGCGACATGAAGTCCAACCCCGATGTGAACGTCCTCGAGCAGGCCGGCCTCAACATCGGCTACTACGCCATGAACAACCAGAAGCCGCCCTTCGACAAGCCCGAGGTGCGCAAGGCCTTCGCCATGGCGATCGACCGCGACGCGATCATCAAGGAGGTCTATCAGGGCGCCGGCCAGAAGGCCAAGAACCTGATCCCGCCGACCATGTGGTCCTATGACGACTCCGTCCAGGATGTCGCCTATGACCCCGAGAAGGCGAAGAAGATGCTGGAAGAGGCCGGCGTCAAGGACCTCAAGATCGACATCTGGTGGATGCCGGTGCAGCGCCCCTACAACCCGAACGCCAAGCGCATGGCGGAGATGATCCAGGCCGACCTCGCCAAGATCGGCGTGGAATCGACCCTCGTCTCCTATGAGTGGGGCGAGTACCGCAAGCGCATGCAAGCCGGCGAGCACATGACCGGCATGCTGGGCTGGACCGGTGACAACGGCGATCCGGATAACTTCTTCGCCGTGCTGCTGGGCTGCAACGCCGAAGGCAAGCCCAACGGCAACAACATTCCGAAGTGGTGCAATGCCAAGTTCCAGGAAGTCGTGAACAAGGCCGCCACCATCACCGACCAGGCTGAGCGCACCAAGCTCTACCAGGAAGCGCAGAAGATCCAGGCGGAGGAAATGCCGCAGGTGAACATCGCGCACTCGACCGTGTTCGAGCCGATCCGCAAGTCGGTGACGGGATACAAGGTGAGCCCGCTGGGCAGCCACGAATTCCAGAACGTGGACATCACCGAGTAAGCAGGCAAACCAGCCCTTCTCCCGGCCCATGCCGGGGGAAGGGTTTTTTCTGTCCGGCGGCAGGCCGCCGCCTTCACGGGTTCACATGATCCGGTTCCTTTTCAAGCGCCTGGCGCTGACCATCCCCACCTTCTTCGCGCTGATGTTCATCACCTTCGTGATGCTGCGTCTGGTGCCGGGAGACCCCATCGAGGTGCGCCGCGGCGAACGCGGCATCTCGCCCGAGCGGCTGGCGCAGCTGCGCCATGAGATGGGCCTCGACCAGCCGGTGTGGAAGCAGTTCCTCGACTACGTAAATGCGCTGCTGCATGGCGACTTCGGCACCTCCATCGTGTCCAAGTCGCCTGTCCTCCATGAATTCCTGACGCTGTTCCCCGCCACCCTCGAACTCACCCTCACGGCCATGATCTTCGCCGTGGTGCTTGGCGTTCCCGCCGGCGTCATTGCCGCCTCGCGGCGCGGCGGGGTCTATGACCAGACGCTGATGGGCCTGGCGCTGACCGGCTACTCCATGCCGATCTTCTGGTGGGGCCTCATCCTGGTGCTGGTCATGTCGAACACGCTCCACCTCACGCCGGTTTCGGGACGCGTCGACCTCATCAAGTACTATTATCCCTCGGTCACCGGCTTCATGCTGATCGACTCGATCCTCTCCGGCCAGAAGGGCGCCTTCTGGGACGCGGTGCGTCACCTGATCCTGCCGATGATCGTGCTCGGCACCGTGCCGCTCGCGGTGATCGCGCGCATGACGCGCTCCTCCATGCTGGAAGTGCTGGAAGAAGATTACGTGCGCACCGCGCGCGCCAAGGGCCTGTCCTGGACCCGCGTGGTGGGCGTTCACGCGTTGCGCAATGCGCTGATCCCGGTGGTCACCGTGATCGGCCTGCAGGTCGGCGGCCTCCTTGCGGGTGCCGTGCTGACCGAGACGATCTTTTCCTGGCCCGGTGTCGGCAAGTGGCTGATCGAATCGATCAACCGCCGCGACTATCCCGCACTTCAGGGGGGCATCATGCTGATCGCCACCATCGTCATCCTCGTCAACCTGTTCATCGACCTTCTCTATGGCCTCATCAACCCGAGGATCCGCCATGCCAAGTGACGCGAGCCTTCCGGCCGCCACGACGACCCCCGCGCCGCCGGGGCCGATCCGCGCCTTCTGGCGCGCCTTCCGCGAGAACCGCGGCGCGGTGCTGGGCCTCGCCGTGGTCAGCCTGATCTTCTTCATCGCGGTCTTCGCGCCGCTGCTGGCGCCCTATAACCCCACCGAGCAGTTCCGCGGCTTCTCCAAGCTGCCGCCCTTCTGGGTGGAGGGCAGCGACCCGCGCTTCATCCTCGGCACCGACGCGGTGGGCCGCGACATGCTCTCGCGCCTGATGTACGGCGCGCGCGTCTCGCTGTTCATCGGACTTTCCGTCATGGTCGTCTCCATGGTGGTGGGCGTGGCGCTGGGCCTCGTCTCCGCCTTCTTCGGCGGCTTCATCGACGTGCTGATCATCCGCATCATGGACCTGGTGATGGCGATCCCCTCGCTGGTGCTGGCGATCCTGATCATCGCCATCATCGGGCCGAACCTCACCAACACCATCGTGGCCGTCACCATCGTCGGCCTGCCGCGCTATGTGCGCCTCGTTCGCGCCTCGGCGCTGACCGAACTCACCAAGGACTACGTCACGGCGGCCAAGGTGTCGGGCGTGCGCAAGTTCCGGCTGATGACCGTCACCGTGCTGCCGAACTGCCTGGCACCGCTCATCGTGCAGGCCGCGCTCGGCCTCTCGGACGCCATCCTCGAGGCGGCGGGCCTCGGCTTCCTCGGCCTCGGCGCGCAGCCGCCGACGCCGGAATGGGGCGCCATGCTGGCCGACACGCGCGACCTGATGCTGTCGCACCCCTGGGTCATGGCCTTCCCGGGCCTTGCCATCCTCATCACGGTGCTGGCCATCAACCTGATGGGCGACGGCCTGCGCGATGCGCTCGACCCGCGGCTGAGGAGGAGCTGAGATGAGCCTGCTCGAGATCGAGAACCTCACCGTCGAGTTCAAGACGGGATCAGGCTATTTCCGCGCCGTCGATGGCGTCAGCATGAGCGTCGACAAGGGCGAGGTGCTGGCCATCGTGGGCGAGTCCGGTTCCGGCAAGTCGGTCTCCATGCTGGCGGTGATGGGCCTTCTGCCATGGACGGCGAAGGTCACCGCCGACCGCATGCGCTTCGAAGGCATCGACCTCCTGAAGCTCGGCGCCAATGAGCGGCGAAAGATCATCGGCAAGGACATCGCCATGATCTTCCAGGAACCGATGTCGAGCCTCAATCCCTGCTTCACGGTGGGCTTCCAGCTGATGGAGGCGCTGAAGGAGCACCTCGACATGGGAAAGGCCGAGCGCAAGGCGCGCGCCGTGGAGCTCCTGCGCCTCGTCGGCATTCCCTCGCCCGAGCAGCGGCTCTCGGCCTTCCCGCACCAGCTGTCGGGCGGCATGAGCCAGCGCGTGATGATCGCCATGGCGATTTCCTGCAACCCCAAGCTCCTCATCGCCGACGAGCCGACGACGGCACTCGACGTCACCATCCAGGCGCAGATCCTTGACCTGCTCGTGAAACTGCAGAAGGAAACGGGCATGGGCCTCGTGCTCATCACCCATTCGATGGGCGTGGTGGCGGAAACCGCCGAGCGCGTGTCGGTGCAATATGCCGGACAGAAGGTGGAGGAACAGGCGGTGAAGAACCTGTTCCGCGATCCGCACCACCCCTATACCGCCGCGCTGCTCTCCGCCCTGCCCGAGCGTGCCAAGGGCCGCAAGCTGCCCTCGATCCCCGGCGTGGTGCCGGGCCAGTTCGACAGACCCAAGGGCTGCCTGTTCTCGCCGCGCTGCCAGCTGGCGACCGAGCTTTGCCGCACCACGAAGCCGCCGCGCATCGATGGCGCCCTGTGCCATTATCCGCTGCATGACGGCGTGCCGAAGAACCACCCCGGAAAGGAGAAGGCGGCATGAGCATCGTCGTCACCGCCCGCGACCTCGCCCGCTATTACACCGTCTCGCGCGGCGCCTTCTCCGGCCATGCCACGCTGAAGGCGCTGGATGGCGCGAGCTTTTCGATCGAACGCGGCAAGACGCTGGCCGTCGTCGGCGAGTCGGGTTGCGGCAAGTCCACCCTCGCGCGGCTCATCACCATGATCGAGACGCCCACCGCCGGCTCGCTCAATATTGCCGGCCAGGAAATCGTCGGCGCATCGCCCGCCGCGCTCAGGGCGCTGCGCTCGCGCGTGCAGATCGTGTTCCAGAACCCTTACGGCTCGCTGAACCCGCGCCAGAAGATCGGGCATGCGCTGGAGGAGCCGCTCCTCGTCAACACCACGATGAGCGCCAAGGAGCGCAGCGAGAAGGCGCGCGCCATGATGGCGAGCGTCGGCCTGCGGCCAGAGCATTACGACCGCTATCCGCACATGTTTTCCGGCGGCCAGCGCCAGCGCATCGCCATTGCGCGCGCGCTGATGCTCGACCCCGAACTCCTCGTGCTGGACGAGCCCGTCTCCGCCCTCGACGTGTCGATCCAGGCCCAGGTGCTGAACCTGCTGGCCGACCTGCAGGAACGGCTGAACCTCGCCTACCTGTTCATCAGCCACGACCTTTCGGTGGTGCGCCACATCGCGGACGACGTGATGGTGATGTATCTCGGCCGCGCGGTGGAACAGGGTACGCGCGCGCAGATTTTCGACAACCCCCAGCACCCCTATACGAAGGCGCTTCTGTCGGCGACGCCGCAACCCGACCCGGAGCGCAAGCGTGAGCGCATCGTGCTGACGGGTGAGTTGCCGTCACCCCTGAAGCCGCCATCGGGTTGCACCTTCCACCCGCGCTGCCCCTGGGCCTTCGAACCGTGCCCCCGCATCAATCCTGCCTTGCTTGCGCATGACGGGAGCCTCGTGGCATGCCATGCGGTGAACCCGCCCGAGCCTTCAATGAAAGCAGCCTGACATGCCGCACCGCGCAGAACTCTCGACCGGCGAAGCCCTCGTCGGGCTTCTCGAAGACTATGGGGTGGACACCATCTTCGGCATTCCGGGCGTCCATAACGTCGAGATGTACCGCGCCCTGCCGCGCTCGCGGATCCGCCATGTTCTGGTGCGCCACGAACAGGGCGCGGGCTTCATGGCCGACGGCTATGCGCGCGCGACGGGAAAGCCCGGCGTGTGCTTCACCATCACCGGACCGGGCCTCACCAACATCCTCACGCCGCTCGGCCAGGCCTGGTCTGACTCGAGCAATGTGCTGGTGATTTCCTCCGCCCTCGACATCCGCGATTCCGCACAGGGGCGCGGCCGCCTGCACGAGATGATCGACCAGCATGGTGCAGCAAAGGCTGTGACCGCGCTCAATTTCCGCTGCTACACGCCCAAGGACGTGCGCGATGCGGTGGCGGCCGCCTTCGCGCATTTCGCCAGCGGGCGCCCGCGCCCCGTCTACATTGAGGTGCCGCTGGACCTGCTGAAGGAGCCCGCCGGTGACGGCTGGACGGCGCGCGCGCTGCCGAAGCGGCCCTCTCCCAATGCCGAACAGATCGCAGCGGCGATAACGAAGCTCAACGCTGCGAAGACGCCGCTGATCATCCTGGGCGGCGGCGCGCTGGAGGCCAGCACGGCGGCGCTCGCGATCGCCGAGAAGTTGAAGGCCCCGATCATCACCACGACGGCGGGCAAGGGCGCCGTGCCGGAAACACATCCGCTGTGCCTCGGCCAGGTGATGGCGCGCGAGGGCTTCTGGACGCTGGCGGCGCAGTCGGATGCGATCCTCTGTGCCGGCTCCGAGCTTTCGGAAACCGATCACTGGAACGACGCGATGGCGATCGAGAGGAACCTCATCCGCATCGACCTCGACCCCGCGGTGATGGCCCGGCCGCACACCGCCGAGATCGCCATCCTGGGTGATGCGCGCGAGTCGCTCGAGCTGATCTCGAGGGGCATCAAGGACAGAAAGGGACCCGACAAGGCCAGCTTCGACATGGGCGAGCCCGATGCGCTCCGCGCCATGCTCACCGAGGTGCTTGGCGTGATCCGCAAGGAACTGCCGGAGGACACGGTGATCTGCTCCGACATGACGCAGATCGCCTATGCCGCGAACGAGGTGTTCCCGGTCTCGGTGCCCCGCACCTGGCTGCACCCTGTTGGCTTTGGCACGCTGGGCTTCGGTTTGCCTGTCGGCATCGGCGCCAAGTTCGGCGTGGGCGACAGGCCCGTCGCGGTGCTGATCGGCGACTATGGCATCCAGTACACCGTCAACGAGCTGGGAACGGCGGCCGAGCACAAGCTGCCCATCGTGATCCTGATGTGGAACAACAACGCGCTGGGCGAGATCCGCGACGACATGGTGAGGAAGGGCATCCAGCCCAATGCCGTGACGCTGATGAACCCGGACTACCAGATGCTGGCCAGGGCCTATGGCCTCAACGCCGAGCAGCCGAAGGACCTGAAGGCGCTGGCCGTGGCGATCCGCGCTGCGCTGAAGGCGGAAGGCCCGACGCTGATCGAGATGACGCCGCGCATGGTGCATGGATAGGGCCGTCATCTTCGACGTCGACGGGGTCCTGCTCAACCTCACGGCGGCGGAGGAGGACGCCTTCTTCCTCGCCTTCGAAAGGCTCCACGGCATCACCGGCCTGTCGCGCGACTGGGACAGCTACCGGGTGCGCAACGACGAGCACATCATCGCGGAAATCCTGGCGCGGCACGCGCTGCCTGTGGAAGAGGCGGCTGCGGTGGTCGACGAATATCTCGCCATCCTCTCAGCCGGCCTCGCATCTGGGGCGCTGACGGCAGTGGAGATTGCCGGGGCACGCGCGCTGCTGGCGTCGCTCAAGGACACGCAGCTGGGGATCGCCACGGCGAACCTGCTCTCCGCAGCGGAGCTCCGGCTGCGGTCACGGGGGCTGTGGGAAAAGGTTTCGGCCCTTGCCTTCGGCGCCGAAGGCTCCGGCCACAAGCGCGAGACGGTGGCCCGGGCCATTGCGGCAACGGGACTGCCGAAAGAACGGATCGTCTATGTCGGTGACAATCTCAACGATGTGGATGCCGGGCTTTCGAACGGTGTGCATTTCATCGGCTTCTCGCAGGATGCCGCACGGCGCGAGCGGCTGGCGGCAGCCGGGGCGCGGCACCTGGCTGGTGACCATGACACGACGCTGCGGCTGGTCCGCCAGATGCTGGGCTGATATAGTTTAAGAAAAAACTCCTTGACAGCGCGCGCTCGATGTGCTAGAGAGGGGCATTCTCCACAATTGGGTTTGGCAGCCCAGAGCGACCAAGTTACATGCCGAATATCGAATGAATTCATCATGCCCGGGCTTGTCCCGGGCATCTTTTTTGGCAGCGGCGAAAGGGATCGCCGGGTCGAGCCCGGCGATGATGAGGCGGGGACGTGAAGCAGGCGAAGCTTGAAATCAAAAAAATCGCCGGGTCACGCCCGGCGATGCAAGTCTGGGAGTTGAGGTGTACGCACGACTTACAAACCGCCCGGCAAGGCGAGCAACCAGGCCGGGCCCCCGCTTTCGTGGGAAAGAGGGGGCAGACGTTCAGAATAGAGAAGGCGACGGGGCGGCGCCGCAGGGACGCCGCCCCTGCCGGCCTTACATCTTCGGCATGATCACCGCGTCGATCACGTGGATCACGCCATTGTCGGTGACGATATCGGCCTTGATGACCTTGGCCTGGTCGACGGTGACGCCGTCCTTGCCCTTGATGTCGATCTCGCCGCCCTGGACGCTCTTGACCATGAGCTCCTTGCCGGCGACATCGGCAGCCATCACCTTGCCGGGCACCACGTGATAGGTGAGGATGGCGACGAGCTTGTCCTTGTTCTCGGGCTTCAGCAGGGTGTCGACCGTGCCGGCGGGCAGCTTGGCGAAGGCCTCATCCGTGGGGGCGAAGACGGTGAAGGGGCCCTGGCCCTTGAGCGTGTCGACGAGGCCCGCGGCCTGCACCGCGGCGACCAGCGTCTTGAAGTTGCCGGCGGCGACGGCCGTGTCCACCACGTCCGCGGCGAAGGCCTGGGCCGACATGGCAAGGCCGGACACGGCGATGGCCGCGGCAGCGGCGAGGTTGCGAAGGCGCTTCATTGAGAAATCTCCCTGTGTCGGAATTGACATGAAGCGTTACGGGGCCTTCGCGGCGGCGGTTTGTGCACGGAAAATCACGAATTTGTTTTCGGCGTTTGATGATCCGCCGGAGGTCTGCAATAGTCCCGGCAACACGCGCAACCATTGGATTCAGACGGTAGCATGAGCGGCGAGACACCCGAGACGCAAAGCCAGTTCGCGATCCTGACGTCGCGCAGCTTCCTGCCACTCTTCGTCACCCAGGCCATCAGCGCCTTCAACGACAACGCGGTCCGGAACGGCATCGCCATCCTCATCACCTATGACCTGGCGGTGCGCTTCCACTTCGACGCGGCACTGTTCGTGCAGGCGGGGCTGGCGCTTTTCATGCTGCCCTATTTCCTGTTCTCGGCCATCGCCGGGCAGCTGGCGGACAAGTACGACAAGGCCCGGGTGGCGCGCTGGGTGAAGCTGTTCGACCTTGCGGCCATGGTGTTCGGGGGCCTCAGCCTCTATCTCGAGAACCCGGTCATGCACCTCGTGGTGCTGTTCCTCGCGGGCACCACGGCGGCTTTCTTCGGGCCGATCAAGTATGGCGTGCTGCCGCAATACCTGAAGCGCGAGCAGCTGATCGCCGGCAATGCGCTGATCGAACTCGGCACCTTCGTCACCATCCTGCTCGGCACGCTCTATGGCGGCTTCCTGGTGCTGCAGGGCGTGGGACGCGACGTCCTCGCCATTTCGATCATCGTGCTGGCGGTCATCGCCTATGGCTGTGCCTTCCTGATGCCGTCCGCCCCCGGCGACCGGTCGATCACGTTCGACTGGAACATTCCGCGCGCCACGCTCAAGCTGCTCTCCTATGCGCGCGAGCGCGAGGACGTGTTCTGGTCGGTGATCGGCGCCTCGTGGTTCTGGTTCCTGGGTGCTGCCATCATGGCGCAGCTTCCGGTCTTCACGCGCGACGTGCTGCTGGCCGACGACACGGTGGCCAATGCCTTCATCGGACTGTTCACCATCGGCATCGGCGCGGGCTCGCTGCTGACCAATGCGCTGCTGAAGGGCGACGTCTCGCCGCGCTACGTGCCGGTCGCCTCGATCATGATGACGGTGTTCCTGCTCGACCTCTATTTCGCGGCGGGGGCTGCCCATGCGGCGATGGCCGGGCAGACGGATGTCGGGATCCTGTCCTTCTTCAGCCACTGGCAAGGCTGGCGGGTGGGCATCGACCTGTTCTTCGTGGCTTTCTTCGGCGGGCTCTATGCGGTGCCGCTCAACGCCATCATGCAGCATCGCTCCAACCCGTCGCGCCGGTCGCGGGTCATCGCGGCCAACAACGTGATGAACGCCATCTTCATGATCGCCTCGGCGCTGGCGGGCGCGGTGCTGCTGAAGGTGATGTCGGCGCAGGCCTTCTTCCTGCTGCTGGGACTGGCCAATGCGGTGGCCTCGGTGTTCGTGGCGCGGCTGCTGACGCAGGAGCTGGCTGCCTCGGTGGCGCGCTTCCTGTTCCGGCTGTTTTACCGGGTTGAGGTGAAGGGACTCGAGAACTACAGGGCCGCCGGGCGCAAGGCGGTGATCGTGGCGAACCACACGTCGTTCCTCGATGGGCCGCTGCTGTCCGCCTTCCTGCCGGAGCGGGCGAGCTTCGCCATCAACACCCATGTGGCGCAGGCCTGGTGGGCAAAGCCGTCCTTCATCCTGTTCAAGATGATCGCCATCGACCCCACCAACCCGATGGCGCTGCGCGTGCTGGTGGACGAGCTGAAGAAGGGCCGCAAGGTGGTGATCTTCCCGGAAGGCCGCCTCACCGTGACGGGCGCGCTGATGAAGGTTTACGAAGGCCCCGGCGCCATTGCCCAGATGGCCAAGGCGCGGGTGCTGCCGGTGAGGATCGACGGGGCACTCTATACGCCCTTCTCGCGCATGCGCGGCAAGCTCAGGCTCCGCTGGTTCCCCAAGATCACCATCACCTTCCTGCCGCCGGTGAAATTCGACCCGCCGGACGGGCTGAAGGGTGCGGCGCTCCGCCAGCACCAGGCCGACCGCCTCTATGACGTGATGACCGACATGGTGTTCCGCACCTCGGCCATCGACCGCACGCTGTTCCAGTCGCTGCTCGACGCGCGCCACACCCATGGCGGCGGCCACAAGGTGGTGGAGGACATCGCCCGCAATCCCACCAGCCTCGGCCGCCTGGTGATGGGAAGCTTCATCCTGGGCCGCCGCATGGCGGAGATGACGCCGGGCCAGACCAATGTAGCGGTGCTGCTGCCCAACTCGATCGGCTGCCTGCTGACCATCTTCGGCCTGCACGCCTTCGGGCGCGTACCGGCGATGCTGAACTTCTCCACCGGCGCGGTGAACATGGCGGCGGCCTGTGCGGCGGCACAGGCGACGAGCATCGTCACCTCGAAGCGCTTCATCGAGGCAGGCGGCATGGAGGCGGACCTGAAGCTCCTGTCCGAGGGGCGCAAGGTGATCTTCCTCGAGGAGCTGCGCGAGGGGCTGGAGCTGAAGGACAAGCTCTACGGGCTGTTCGCGCGCGTCTTCTCGAAGACGGCGCTGCGCATGGGCGGCGCCTCGGCGGATGCCAATTCGCCCGCCATCATCCTGTTCACCTCGGGTTCGGAGGGCCTGCCGAAGGGGGTGGTGCTGTCGCACCGCAACCTGCAGGCCAACCGCTACCAGGCGGCGGCGCGCATCGCCTTCACGGCGTCCGACGTGGTGTTCAACGCGCTGCCGATGTTCCATGCCTTCGGGCTGACGGGCGGCGCGCTGCTCCCCGTGCTGGCTGGCGTGCGCACCTTCCTCTATCCCTCGCCGCTCCATTACAAGGTGGTGCCGGAGCTCTGCTACGAGACCAATGCCACGGTGCTGTTCGGCACCGACACCTTCCTGATGGGCTATGCCCGCAGTGCGCACCCCTACGACTTCTTCAACGTGCGACTGGTGGTGGCAGGTGCGGAGCGGGTGAAGCCCGAGACGCGCGAGGCATGGATGGAGAAATTCGGCCTGCGCATCCTCGAAGGCTATGGCGCCACGGAATGCGCGCCGGTGGTGGCCGTCAACACGCCGATGCATTTCCGCACCGGCACGGTGGGCCGCCTGCTCGACCAGATCCAGTACAAGCTGGAGGAGGTGCCGGGCATCTCGGAAGGGGGCCGGCTCTATGTGAAGGGGCCCAACATCATGCTGGGCTATCTCCGCGCCGAGAAGCCCGGCGTGATCGAGGCGCCGGAGGACGGCTGGTATGACACCGGCGACATCGTGAAGATCGATGACGATGGCTTCGTCACCATCCTCGGCCGCGCCAAGCGCTTTGCCAAGATCGCGGGCGAGATGGTGTCGCTGGGCCTCGTGGAACAGAAGCTGGCAGAGGCCTTCCCCGAGGCGCAGCATGCGGTGGTCGCCGTGCCCGACCTGAAGAAGGGCGAGCAGCTCGTCATGTTCACCACCGATGCCGCACTCGACGCCCGGGCGGTGCAGGAGAAGCTGAAGGCCGCCAATGCCACTGCACTGATGATGCCGCGCAACGTGATCGCGGTGAAGGAACTGCCGCTGCTGGGCTCCGGCAAGACGGATTACCAGGCGCTGAACCGCATGGCGGCCGAGCAGGTGAAGCCTTAGGGATGGTGGCCTTTCACGCACTTCTCTTAGAAGCCGTCATCCCGGCGAAGGCCGGGATCCAGCCTCCGTCGCCGCGCATGCCGATGCAAAGCGGGATCCCGGCCTTCGCCGGGATGACGGCCTGAGGGGATGAGTGTGGAGTTACCCGAGAGCGTCCGCGCCCAGCTTGCCGGCGAGCATGGCCCGGCCATGCAGCTGGCGGCGCGGCTCGTGGTGAAGGCGGCGGACATCATGAAGGCTGAGCGGCTGATCCCGATCACCTTCGCGCATCTCGATGCCTGTTTCTACACCGGCCAGGCGCATGTCGACTTCGTGCGCTTCCTCACCGAGAACGGTGCAGCGCTTGCGGTCGAGACCTGGACCAACAATGGCGTCGTCTCCCTCGCCGATGCTTCGCTGCGGCCACGCGAAGAAGACCCCGAGATGGTGGAAGGTGCGGCGGAACTGATGCATCTCTATGAGACGCTCGGCACGAGACCCACCTGGACCTGCGCGCCCTACCAGCTGCCGGGTGGGCCGAAGTTCGGCGACCATATCGCGGTGGGAGAGTCCAATGCGGTGTCCTACTACAATTCGGTCGTGGGGGCGCGGACCAACAAGTATGGCGATTACCTCGACGTGGCCTGCGCGCTGACGGGTTTGGCACCCGATGCGGGGCTGCACCGCGACGAAGGCCGCCGGGCGGAACTCCACATCGATGCGGCGGGTCTTCCAGAAGCGTGGCGGCGCGAGGACATCTTCGCGCATCTGATCGGGCATCATGCGGGTCGAATCGCAGGACGGCGCGTTCCGGTGATCTCGGGGCTCGCAGGCGATGCGCCGAAACATGCGCTGAAGGCAATCAGCTCGGCGGCGGCTTCCTCGGGCGGCGTGGAGCTGTGGCATGGCACGGGTGTGACACCGGAAGCGCCGGAACTTGGCGCGGTGTTCGGCAGCGGCGAGACACACGTGGTGACGCGTGAGGACCTTGCCCGCGCACATCACGAACTGTCCACCGCCCGCGACGGTCCGCTCGATGCGGTGGCGCTGGGCACGCCGCATTTTGGACTGGGGGAATTCGAGGCCCTGGTGGCGCTGTTCGACGGGCGCAAGGTGAAGGCGGGTCTGCCCATGCTCGTGTCGACCAGCCGCGGCGTGCGCGCCATGGCGCAGGCGAAGGGCTGGATCGCGGCACTGGAGGCCTGCGGCGTCGAGGTGCCGGTCGATGTCTGCACCTATCATTCGCCCCGCGTGCGCGGGCTTCGCGGCCGGGTGATGACCAATGCGGCGAAGTGGGCCTACTACGCGCCGGGCATGCTGGGTGTGGAGGTGGCCTTCGGCTCGCTGAAGGAGTGCGTGGAGAGCGCCATCAGGGGCGCGGTGTGGCGCGACCCTCACCTGTGGACCAACGCATGAGGGCGCGGCTTCTCACCTCCGGCGCGGCGGAAGGGCCGGTGCTGTCACTCGACGAGCCCCTGAGTTTCTGGGGCGCCTTCGAACCGCGCACGGGCGTGATCCTCGATGTGCATCACCCCCAGCGGGGCTCTTGCGTGAAGGATACCGTGCTGGTGATGAAGGAGACCCGCGGTTCGGGCTCGGCCCCCGGCGCGATCGCAGAGGCGATCCGCCTGGGCACGGCGCCGGTGGCCATCGTGCTGGCCGAACCGGACATCAACCTCGCGGTTGGCGCCGAGGTGGCGGCAACGCTTTATGGGCGGCGCTGCGTGGTGGCCTGCGTGTCGGCGGCGGAGTTGGAGCGGCTGCGCGGCGCGCGGCGGGTTGCGATTGCGGCAGACGGGGCGGTCATGGTGGACTGACACCCGCCGCGCCCTCCTCACCTCTCATCATCGCCGGGCGTGTGCCGGCTATCCTTTTCGACGGTAGGGCAAAGGATGCCCGGGACGAGCCCGGGCATGATGAGTGATTGGCGTGACCTACTGCGCGGCTTCCAGCAGCTGTTCGGGCTGGACCACGTCGGCCACTGCCTCCTCGGCCTTGCGCGGGGCCTCTTCGGGGATGCGGAAGACGTTCCAGTGCCACAGCCTGCGGCCGAATTCCGGTAGGCCCGTCGACCACGAGACCAGCGGCGAGAGCATGAGCGCACCGGCGATGGGGGCGAGCCACAGGAAGGTGGCCCAGGAAATGTGGAAGGCCAGCACGCCAAACGCGATGCCCGCCACCACATGCGCGGCATGGACCCGCGCGCAGGCCCTGAAGGGCATGGCCTGGTCATCCCGGTTCTGGGCGTTCCAGCCGGAATCGCGGCCGATCATCACGTCCGCCACGACGCGCGACTGGATCAGCATCATGATGGGCGAGAGCAGCATGGAGACGAAGGTTTCCGCCAGCACGCTCTTGAGGAGGCCGATGGTGCCGCCGCAGCCCTTGCGCAGCTCGCTGTCCTTCAGGGCCAGGATGAGGGCGAGGAGCTTGGGCAGGTAGAGCACGCCGAAGGTGATGGCGAAGAGCCTGAGCGCCAGCTCAGGGTCGAACACCGGCCAGACGGGGAAGAGCGAGAAGGAGTCGGGGAAGTAATTGGGCGTCGTATGGCGTGCCACGGTGGCAAGCAGCAGGCCTGCCAGCAGCAGCATGAGCCACAGCGGCGAGGCGAGGTAGGACATGATGCCCTGGATCAGGTGCACGCGGCTGACCCAGTGGAGGCCCTTCGCACCCACGATCTTCATGTGCTGGAGATTGCCCTGGGCCCAGCGCCGGTCGCGCGTGGCGAGGTCGATGAGGCAGGGGGGCGTTTCCTCATAGGAGCCGGTCAGGCCGGGGAGCATGTAGACGGCCCAGCCGGCGCGGCGGATGAGGGCGGCTTCCACGAAGTCATGGCTCAGCACATGGCCGCCGAAGGGCTTGCGGCCCTTGAGTTCGGGAAGTCCGCAGGCCTCGGCGAAGGCCCTGGTGCGGATGATGGCGTTGTGGCCCCAGTAATTGCCGTCCCGCCCGTGCCAGGCGGAGAGGCCTGCGGCGACGAGCGGGCCATAGACGCGGCCGGCAAACTGCGTCATGCGGGCGAAGGGGGTCCAGCGGTTCTGCAGCAGCGGCAGGGACTGGATGATGCCGGACTTGGGGTCCGCCGCCATGGCGCGGGCCAGCGTGATCATGGCGGAGGCCGACATGTCGCTGTCGGCATCGAGCACGATCATGTGGTCATAGGCGGCACCCCAGCGGGTGACGAAGTCGGCGATGTTGCCGGCCTTGCGGTGATGGTTGTTGTCGCGCCGGCGGTAATAGACCTTGATGGCGGGGCCGAGCTGGCGCTTCAGCCACTCATGGGCATCGACTTCCGCCGCGGCGATGTGGTCCTTGCGGGTGTCGGAGAGCACGAAGATGTCGAAGTGGCGGGCCACGCCCTCGCGGCGCAGCGCCTGGCCCATGCGCGAGAGCGCGGCGAAGACGCGCTCCGGATCCTCGTTGTAGACCGGCATGAGGAGTGCGGTGCGGCCCATGTCGCAGGTTTCCGCGAGCTTCGGCAGGCGAACCTTGCCGCGCAGCAGGACGAGGAAGCCCAGGATGGCGCTGGCGCAGGAAAAGGCGATCCAGGCGAAGGTGAGCGCGAAGAAGCTGGCGAAGAGCACCTGCAGCGCGGTGACGTTCACCGGGCTGATGACTTCATACATCTTCCAGGTGCCGAAGCCGGTGATGAGGATGGAGGCGCCGAAGACGAAGAGGCGGGAAAACAGCACGTCGCGACCATTGCCCACCGGAACGGCCTCACCCGCCCAGGACTTCAGGTCCTGCACGGGCATGGCGAGCGGCGCTTCCGCCGGGAGTGTGTCGGTCAGTTTCTGGTCCACCTGAAGAGCCATGTTTCGCTTGCCTTCTTGTCGCCGCGCTTCAGCACGGCGCGCAATTCCGCAACATCTGCCCCATTGACGTTATGCTCGAAGGAAAGCCGCGTGGTTTTGGCCACGTCGTTCTTGGCTGCATGCACGTTCGAGATGACCCCTGCGGAGGCCGTCACATCCGCCACGATGTCCCCTTCAAGATCACCGCCGGCGAATTCGAGGATGTAAAGCCGCAGATCTGGGTCATAAGATGGCGGATCGGCTGTATAATTCGGGTCCGTTCCGCTGCCGGAAAACACCGTGCGGGCCACCGGCAGGTCGGCCGGCCAGTCCAGGCACCAGTGCAATCGGTACACGTAGGAGTAGCTCTGCCCCTGCTTGAGGCCGTCCTTGGGCTGCCAGAACGCCACGATGTTGTCGTTGGTTTCAAGCTGGGTGGGAATTTCATAGAGCTCGACGTCGCCCTGCCCCCAGTCGCCGATCGGCTCCGCCCACAGGCTGGGGCGCTTTTCGTAACGCGATTCGAGGTCGATGAAGTCGCGGTAGTCGCGCTTCCTCTGCATCAGGCCGAAGCCGCGGGGGCTCTGGTCGATGAAGGCCGAGACCTGCAGCGTCTTGGGGTTGGACAACGGCCGCCAGAGCCACTCCCCGCTGCCGGTGTGCATCATCAAGCCATTGGAATCATGGACAGAAGGCCGGAAGTCATCGACCGGCTTGGTAAGCGGGTCGAGGAGGAACATGGACGTCATCGGGGCGATGCCCACATGCGCGATGTCACGCCGCGGATAGAGGGTGAGTTCGACGTCCATCTGGGTGTCGTCACCCGGCTTGATCGAGAACTTGTAGGCGCCGGTGACCGAGGGCGCATCGAGCAGCGCCTCGACCACGATGGTGGTGGCGGCGGGGTCCGGCTTCCTGATCCAGAAATCCCGGAACATGGGGAATTCCTCGCCCTTGGGCTGGCCGGTATCGACGGCGAGGCCGCGCGCCGAAAGGCCATAGATCATGCCCTTGCCGACGGCGCGGAAATAAGACGCACCCTGGAACACGACGAATTCGTCGTTGTAGTCCGGCGTGTTGATGGGGAAGCGCAGGCGCAGGCCGGAATAATGGAGGTCGGTCTTGCCGTCGGTCTGGGGTGCCTGGGGGCCGAAGGTGAAGAGATCCGGGCTGTAGTTGATGCGCGCCTGCTCGCCGTTCTCGACAACGAAAATGTCGACGGGTGCGGTGAACAGGAAGCCCGAATGGAACAGGTCGAAGGAGAACTGGTGCGGTTCGCCCTTCCAGAACGACTTGTCCGGGTTGAAGCGGATGTCACGGTATTGGTCGTAGGTGAGGTTCTCCCAGCCCGGCGGCATGGCGATGCGGCGGTCCTCCCAGGGCTTCTGGGCCAGGGATTCGGCCAGCTTGCGGACATAGTCCTCGGCGAAGGGCGCGCGCTCGATGAACAGGTCGGCCGGGGCATCGGCAAAAGCGGGGATGGCGCCCGCACGCAGCGACGCGATGGTCGCGCCAAGCAAGGCCGCCGACCCCAGGACCTGACGCCGTGAGAAATTCATGCTCGGAAAATCCGGGAAGAGAGTGCAGTGCACAAAGTAGCGTAACCTCCAGAAATGTAAAGACCCTCAGGCAACAACCGGGGGCCACTCGACCGCGCCGGTGGCATGCACTAAAAGCGCGGCGAAACAAGGGTTGCCAAGATGAAATTTGCGAAAGTGACAGAGCGGCTCGATGGCCTCGGCTCGGAGAAATGGGCCGTCCACATCGAGGGCAAGCGCCGCGCCAACCAGGGCGAGGACGTGATCTTCCTGTCGATCGGCGAACCCGATGCCCCGCCCCCCGCCGCCATCCTGGACGAGGCCAACCGCCAGATGCATGCCGGCCGCATCCGCTATGCCGAAGGCCGGGGCGAGGCGAACGTGCGCCGTTCGCTCTCCCGCCTCTATACCAGGCAGACCGGCCGGGCCATCCACGAGGACCAGTTCATCTACCTGCCCGGCACCCAGACCGCACTCTATGCCGCCATGATGACGGTCGTCGACCTGGGCGACGAGGTGCTGATGGCCGACCCCTATTACGCCACCTATGAGGGGGTGATCGCCGCCGCCGGGGGCATTCCCAAGCCGATCAAGGTCGACCCCGACCATGGCTTCCACCTCAAGGCCGCCGATCTCGAGAAGCACATCACGCCGCGTTCGCGCGTGCTCCTCATGAACACGCCGTCGAACCCGACGGGGGCGGTGTTCACCCGGGCCGAGATCGAGAAGATCGGCAAGGTCTGCGAAAAGCATGACCTGTGGATCATCTCCGACGAGGTCTATGCGACACTCACCTATGGCAACCACGTCTTCGCTTCGCCCTTCGACGTGCCGGAGCTGGAGAAGCGCACGATCGTCGTCTCCTCGATCTCGAAGAGCCATGCCATGCCGGGGTTCCGCTGCGGCTGGATCGCGGCCTCATCCGCATTCTGCGACCGCTGCATTCCGGTGACGGAGACCATGCTGTTCGGCTCGCAGCCCTTCCTCGAAGACGCGATGGCCTTCGCGCTCGACACCCACTTCCCCGAGCTCGATGCGATGAAGGCCAATTACGAGAAGCGCGCCCGCGCCCTGGTGAAGGCACTGGAAGGATCGAAGAAGGTCTCGGCCCGCATGCCGGAAGGCGGCATGTTCGTGATGGTCGACGTGCGCAAGACCGGGCTTTCGGGCGAGGACTTCGCCTGGCGCCTGCTGAAGGAGGAGAACGTCGTCACCATGCCGGGCGAAAGCTTCGGCGCCGGCGGCGCCGGCCACCTGCGCATCGCGCTGACAGTGGGGGTCGACGAGATCACCGAGGCCTCGAAGCGCATCGTGAAGCTGGCCGAACGGGTCTGATTCGTCCTCGTTGCCGTCAGCTCTCCTCGCTCCGTCACCCCGGCGAAGAGGGTGCGTGACGTGGCCTCTAGGTGTTTGTGCCAAGTTGTGGCTGAGGAGGCGTTGGAGTAGGCCCATGCCCCGAAACTACAACCATGGCGGTCCCTCATGCGCAAACTTCTCCTTGCAGCTTCCCTCGCAGTGCTTGCCAGTGTTTCTCCCGGTCATGCCGCGAAGATCGCGCTGGCGCCGTTCTACCAGAACCTCGCCGCCATCTCGCCTGACCAGCCGCTCGGCACCGTGGTCGCCAAGGAACCGGTGGCGACGGAGGTTCCCGGGGCCGAGGCCTGGCGCATCGCCTATGTGTCCTCCGACGTCCGCGGCAAGAAGACCCTGTCGACCGGCCTCGTGGTGGTACCGAAGGGCGCCCCGCCCGCCGGTGGCCGCCCCATCGTGGCCTGGGCGCATGGCACCACCGGCACGGCGCAGTATTGCGGCCCCTCGCAGGTGCTCGACCCGGTGCAGGAACTGAACGAATACTTCCTCGTCGGCGGAACCTCGTGGACCGACTTCGGCATCCCCGCCGTCACCCACTTCATCGAGAAGGGCTATGCCGTTGTCGCCACCGATTACCAGGGCCTCGGCGGTGGCGGCGATCACCAGTATGGCGTTGCCAATTCCAATGCCCATGACGCGATCAACTCGGTGCGTGCGCTCGGCAGCATGGGCCTCGCCGGCGACGGCAAGAAGGCGCTGATCTATGGCTGGTCACAGGGCGGCGGCACGACCATCGCCGCCGCGAGCCTGAAGGACTACATCAGCGAAACCGGCACCGCCTATGACGGCGTCTCCTTCGTGGGCTTCGTCGCGCTGGCGCCGGACGACCTCGCCTCGATGATCACGCCGGACGCGACGACGGATGAGGGTGCGCTGAAGTTCATGCAGGGCTTCGCCAGCACCTTCTCGGACAACGTCTTCAACTTCGCCCACTTCTCCATGTACACTTGGGGCATGGTGTCGGCCTATCCCGAGCTCAAGCTCACCGACCTGTTCACCGAGGACGGCGCGAAGGCGCTCGACGAGATCTATTCCAAGAAGTGCATGCACCCCGGATCGGACACGATCAACTTCACCTTCGGCGCCAGCTACAAGTCACTGGTGAAGCCGCAGCCGGAGAATACCTCCGCATGGACGAAGGCGCTGATCGACAGCAGCGTGCAGAAGGTGGCCCCGATCGCCCCGGTGCTGATCTATTTCGGCACGGCCGACACGGTCGTTCCGCCGGTGATGGGTGAAATCTACCAGAAGCAAATGTGCGGCATGGGTGGCAACGTCACCCGCGTGCAGCTCGAAGGTGCGCAGAACCACTTCACCACGCCGCCGACGGCGGAGCCGCTTTACATCCCCTGGGTGGACGACCGCTTAGCGGGCAAGCCGCTCGACAACGGCTGCCCAGCCAACTAGGCGCGAGGATGGCCGGGTCGAGCCCGGCCAAGTCGCTTCAACGAATGTGATCCTCAGATCACCTGGTAACCGAACTCCTCCGCCTGCTCCGTGATCCACTCCCAGAAGCTTTCCGAGAAGCCGCGGAAGACGGAGAGGTCGTAGGTGTCAGCCCCGGCGCGCGTCAGGTGCACGCCGACATGGGCCATCTGGGTGAGCGCAGACTTGCCGACGGGGAACACATCGGCATGGAGATCGACCGGCGTGCCCTTGGCCAGCACGGCGCGGGCCCTGGGGCCCACGAGGCGGATGATGACGCGGCCGTGGCTCTGGTCGCTCACCGAGGCAAGCCCTGAAAGCTTCGCCTTGAGCTCGCGGTAGAGCGCGCCCTCGCCACGGTTCTCGGCCAGCACGAAATACTGGTCGGGGCCGGCCCACAGGGCCTCGTAGCCCTTGAGCGTTGCGGCGGTTGCTTCCCCCTGCCCCGCGCGTGCGATCACCGTGATGATCGACATCGGGTGGCGCACCGAGAAGGTGACGCCGACGGCGCCCCTGTCGGCGCCGAAGCGGCCCTGCACGGCAACGTCCTGCAGGGGCGAGACGCGGTTGAATGTGCGTTCGGTCATGTGTGCTGCCTCAGGCATGGAGTCTCTTGTTCTCCTTGTCGAAATGCATGGGATCGCAGATCTCGCCCAGCACCAGGTGGCCACGCAGGCCGTCCCAGACCTGCACGACTTCGCCATGGCGCGCGCGGCCATTGGCGAAGAGTGCCAGGCCCACCCACATGTTGAGCATGGGCGACCAGGCAACGCCCGTCACATAGCCCTGGTCATTGGCCATGGCCGGCTTGTCGTCCTTCTTGAGGAGATGCGCGCCCGCGCGGATCCTGTGCGACGGGTCGACCGGGCGGATGCCGACGACCTGCTGGCGGTTCGGGTCCACGAGGCCCGGACGCTGCGCCATCATGCGGCCGATGAAGTCCTTCTTGGTGGACACCATCTTGCCCATGCCGAGATCCCCCGCCGTGGTGGTGCCGTTCAGTTCGCCACCGGCCACATGGCCCTTCTCGATGCGCATGATGGAAAGCGCCTCGACGCCATAGGGGCAGATGCCGAATTCCTCGCCCGCCTGCATCACCGCACGCGCGACCATGGAGCCATAATCGGCAGGCACCGCCAGCTCATAGGCATGTTCGCCCGAGAAGGAGAGGCGGAACAGGCGCGCCGGGATGCCATGCATGATGGTGACTTCGAGGGCCGCCATGTAAGGCACGGTCTCGTCGGTCATCACAAGCTCGTCCATCAGCTTCTGCAGCGTGGCGCGGGACTTCGGCCCCGCCACCGCCATCTGCGCCCATTGCTCGGTGACCGAGACATAGGTGACGTCGAGATCGGGGAACAGCGCCTGGTGGGCGAATTCCATCTGCGCCATCACCTTGGCCGCATTGGCCGTGGTGGTGGTCATCACATAGTGGTCCTCGGCGAGGCGCGAGGTGGTGCCGTCGTCATAGACGATGCCGTCCTCGCGCAGCATGAGGCCATAGCGCGCCTTGCCGACGGCGAGCGTCGAGAAGGTGTTGCAGTAGAGCTTGTCGAGGAAGGCGCCGGCATCCTTGCCCTGCACGTCGATCTTGCCCAGCGTCGAGACATCGCAGATGCCGACGGAGCCGCGCGTGTTCAGCACCTCGCGCGAAGCAGAGGCCAGCCAGTCCTCGCCTTCGCGCGGGAACCAGGAGGAGCGCATCCACAGGCCGGTTTCGACGAAGACGGCACCCTGCTCTTCCGCCCAGTCATGCAGCGGCGTCTTGCGGACGGGCTGGAAATGGTGGCCGGTGAAGGGACCCGCGAAGGCGCCGAAGGAGACCGGCGTGTAGAAGGGACGGAAGGTGGTGGTGCCCACCTCGTCCATGGTGCGGCCCGTCGCCTCCGCCAGGATGGCGATGGCGTTGATGTTGCCGAGCTTGCCCTGGTCGGTGGCCATGCCGGTCGTCGTGTAGCGCTTGGCCAGTTCCACGTCGGAGTAGCCCTCGCGCGCGGCGAGCGGCAGGTCCTTGGCGGTAGCATCGTTCTGGTAGTCGATGAAGGCCTTGCCGTGGCTGTCCTTCACCCACCAGAGCGGCGAAATCGAGAAGGCCTCGTCGCGGCACTTTGGAACGTCGATCGACTTGCCGCCAGCCGCACCCATGGCCGCGCCATCGGCGAGGCATTCGGAGAGCAGCATCCTGCCTGCGGCCGAGCCCGCAACGGTGAAGGCCTCGCCATTGTCGGGCGGCAGGAAGGCCAGCAGATTCGCATCCCACACCGGCTTCTTGCCGCGATGGCAGGCGAGGTTGACGATGGGGCTGAAGCCGCCGGACATGGCGACGGCCTCGCAGTTGATGTGCGTGCCGTCGGTGAGGTGCACGCCCTTCACCGCCTTGCCGCCCACGGCGTCCGCAACCAGTGCGCCGCGGATGACGGGGATGCCCGCGACATCGGCCTTCGCGTCCTTGCGGCTGTCGACGATGGCCTCGACATGGATGCCATGGGACTTGAGGTCCCGTGCCGTGCGGTAGATCGAATCATTGCCGCCGAAGACGACGACGGATCGGCCCGCCGCCACCGCGTAGCGGTTGGCGTAGGTGCGCATGGCGGAGGCCTGCATGACGCCCGGCATGTCGTTGCCGCCGAAGGCCACGGGGCGCTCTTCAGCACCTGCCGCCAGCACGGCGCGCTTGGCGTGGATCTTCCAGTAGCGCTGGCGCGGCTCGTAAGGGTCCGGCACGCGCAGGTGATCGCTGACACGCTCCACCGCGCCGAAGATGTTGCCGTCGAACCAGCCCATGATGGTGGTGCGCGGCATCAGCGTGACGTTGGGCATGGAGCTGAGTTCGGCGATGACGCCTTGAGACCACTCGAGGCCCGACATGCCGCCGATCTCTTCCTGCTCGTTCAGCAGCGAGCCGCCGAGGCGTGCGCCTTCATCGGCGAGGATCACGCGCTTGCCCTGACGCGCAGCGGCGAGTGCGGCCATGAGACCCGTGGGGCCCGAGCCGATCACCAGCACATCGCAATGCGCATAGGACTTCTCGTACTTGTCGGGATCCGGGAGCTTCGAGGCGGTGCCGAGGCCCGCCGCGCGGCGGATGATGGGCTCGTAGATCTTCTCCCAGAAGCTCTTCGGCCACATGAAGGTCTTGTAGTAGAAGCCCGCGACGAACATGGACGACGCCAGCGAATTGATGGCGCCGACGTCGAAGTTCAAGGACGGCCAGTTGTTCTGGCTCTTGGCGACGAGGCCGTCATAGAGCTCGATCATGGTGGCGCGCGTGTTGGCTTCCTTGCGGCCGCCCTCGCGCAGTTCGACGAGCGCATTGGGCTCCGCCGCACCCGCGGTGATGACACCGCGCGGACGGTGATACTTGAAGGAGCGGCCCATCAGCGTGACGCCATTGGCCATCAGCGCCGAGGCCAGCGTGTCGCCGGTGCGGCCGATGTGCAGCGCACCGTCGAAGGTGAAGCGGAGTGCGGACTCGCGGTCGATCAGGCCGCCCTTGTCGAGACGATAGGAGGTCATGCCTTCGCTTCCTTGCGGCTCGCGAAGTCGCGCGCCGTCACGGCGCCGTAGACTTCATGGGTTTCGGTGTTGCGCTGGACCACGAGCCAGCTGCGGCAGCCGCCGGAATGGTGCGCATATTCGTCGATCCGCCCACGCGGGTTGTTGCGCAGGTAGACGTATTCGTACCAGGCTTCCATCGAGGAAGGATCATTGGTGGTGGGGCGGGTGGGGGCGGCATCACCGAGGAAGGTGAATTCTTCCACGGGACGCGTTCCGCAATGGGGGCATGGGATGAGCATGTGGGTGATCCGTCAGTGCAGGTTCGGTGTGGCGCCCTGGCCCTTTTCGTCGATCATGTGGCCGGTCTTGAACCGGTCGAGACGATAGGCGGCGTTGAGCTTGTGGGGTTCGTCCTTGGCGATGGTGTAGGCGAAGCACCAGCCCGAGGCGGGAGTCGCCTTGAAGCCGCCATAGCACCAGCCGGAATTGAGGTAGAGGCCCTGGATATGGGTCTTGTCGATGATGGGCGAGCCATCCATCGACATGTCCATGATGCCGCCCCAGGAGCGCAACACACGCACGCGGGCGAGCGAGGGGATCATGGCGACACCGGCCTCGATCACATGCTCCACCATGGGCAGGTTGCCGCGGCGGGCATAGGAGTTGTAGCCATCGATGTCGCCACCAAAGACGAGGCCGCCCTTGTCCGACTGCGAGACGTAGAAGTGGCCCGCACCGAAGGTGACGACGCCGTCGATATAGGGCTTGAGGCCCTCCGACACGAAGGCCTGCAGCACGTGGCTTTCCATGGGAAGGCGCATGCCGACCATCTTGGCCGTTTCCGACGAGTTGCCCGCCGTGGCCAGCCCCAGCTTCTTGCACTTGATGAAGCCCTTGCTGGTGTCGACGCCGACGACCTTGCCGTTCTCGACCTTGATGCCCTTCACCTCGCAGTGCTGGATGATGTCCACGCCGCGCTGGTCGGCGCCGCGGGCGAAGCCCCAGGCCACCGCATCATGGCGCACCGTGCCGCCGCGCTTCTGGAGGAGGCCGCCCTTGATGGGGAAGCGGGCATTGTCATAGTCGAAGAAGGGATACATCTCGCGCACCGCTTCGCGGTCGAGAAGCTCGGCATCCACACCGTCGATGCGCATCGCATTGCCGCGGCGCGCGAAGGCATCGCGCTGCGCGTCGGTGTGGCAGAGGTTGAGCACACCGCGCTGCGAGACCATGGCGTTGAAGTTGAAGTCCTGCTCTAGGTTCTCCCACAGCTTCATCGACCATTCATAGAACGGGTTGTTGCCGGGCAGCATGTAGTTGGAACGGATGATGGTGGTGTTGCGGCCGATGTTGCCGGAGCCAAGCCAGCCCTTCTCGAGCACCGCGATGTTCTTCAGGCCATGTTCCTTGGCGAGGTAATAGGCGGTGGCCAGTCCGTGGCCGCCGCCGCCGACGATCACGATGTCATATTCCTTCTGCGGCTCGGGCTGGCGCCAGGCGGGCTCCCAGTTCTTGTGGCCGGAGAGGGTGTTCTTGATGAGCGAAAAGACGTTGTAGCGCATGCGCCGGTCCTGAATACTGAGGCCTTCCTTCTAGTCCCGAATGCCCCCGGACGTCTTGCAGACGAGAGCCATTTCCTGATAGCTTCGCGCCATGACCTCCTCCCCCCAGACGGTGGGCCTGCTCCTCGTGCCCGGCTTCGCGCTGATGTCCTATGCCTCGGTGGTGGAGCCCCTGCGCGCCGCCAACCTGCTGGCCGGGAAGGAGCTTTACCGCTGGATCCACATCACGCCGGGGCCCGCCATCGTGATGGCCTCCTGCGGGGCAACCGTGCCATGCCCCGTGAAGGCTGGCGACACGGTGAAGCTCGACCTGCTGCTCGTCTGCGCCGGTGGCAACCCCACCGCCTTCCGCGACCGCACCACGCTGCAATGGCTGAAGACACTCGCCGGACGGGGCCTGCGCATCGGCGGCGTCTCGGGCGGGCCGGTGATCCTGGCACGGGCCGGGATCATGGACGGCTATCACATGACGGTGCACTGGGAACATGCGCCGGCGGTGGCCGAGGGCTTCCCCAACATCATGCTCACCCGCTCGATCTACATCGTCGACCGCAATCGCCTCACCTGCGCGGGCGGGACCGCACCCCTCGACATGATGCATGCGCTGATCGCCGAGCAGCACGGGCCGGAGCTTGCCCGCAAGGTGTCCGACTGGTTCATGCACACCGACATCCGCCCGGCGCAGTCGGCGCAGCGGGCCTCGCTGACCGAGCGCTATGGCGTGCATGACGACCGCCTCACCGCGGCGCTGGAACTGATGGAAAGCCACCCGGGCGAGCCGCTGAAGCGCAGCGAAACGGCGCGGCGCATCGGGTTGTCGACACGGCAGCTGGACCGGCTGTTTTCCGAGAAGCTGGGCGCCAGCTATGCCGGGCATTACCGGCAGATCCGGCTGGAGCGGGCGCGCGACCTGCTGCGCCAGTCGGCGGTGCCGATCACCGAGATCGCGCTGGGCTGCGGGTTCTCGAGCGCCAGCCATTTCAGCCGGGCCTATCGCGAGGCGTTCGGGGTGACGCCGGCGTCAGAGCGGAGGTAGCCCTCAACGTTCATCATGCCCGGGCTCGTCCCGGGCATCCTTTGCACGGCCAAAAAAAGGATGGCCGGGACGAACCCGGCCATGATGAGACGTGTGAGACTGTGCGTGAAGGATCAGCAGTCGAGCGTGGTGTCGCGTTCCCACTGCGTCAGGTGACGGCAGTAGTTGTTCCACTCATTGTGCTTGAGCTTGAGGTAGCCCTTGGAGACCTCCTGGCCGAGCATTTCCTGCAGATAGCTGTCCTGCTCGAAGTTCCTGAGCGCGTCGAGGAGGTTCAGCGGCAGCTTCTTGGCGTCCTTGATGGTATGGCCTTCGGCATACATGTCGATGTCGAGGCGCTTGCCCGGGTCGATCTGCTTTTCCACGCCATGCATGCCCGCGACGAGGATCGAGGCCAGCAGCAGGTAGGGGTTTGCCGCGCAGTCCGGCAGGCGATATTCGGCGCGGCCCGAGTCCGGGATGCGGACCATGTGGGTGCGGTTGTTGCCGCCATAGGTGATGGACGACGGCGACCAGGTTGCACCCGAGATGGTGCGCGGGGCGTTGATGCGCTTGTAGCTGTTCACGGTCGGGTTGGTGATGGCGCACATGGCGGCGGCGTGGTGCATCAGGCCGCCGAGGAAGTGATAGCCGAGCTTGGACACGCCGAGCTCGCCCTTCGGATCCTCGAACAGGTTCTTCTTGCCGTCCTTCGTCCACACCGAAAGGTGCACGTGGCAGCCGTTGCCGGTGAGGTTGATGAAGGGCTTCGGCATGAAGGTGGCGCGCAGCCCGTGCTTCTCGGCGATCGACTTCACCATGAACTTGAAGAAGGCCACCTGGTCGGCGGTGGTCAGCGCATCCGAGAAGTTCCAGTTGATCTCGAACTGGCCGTTCGCGTCCTCATGGTCGTTCTGGTAGGGGCCCCAGCCAAGCTGCGTCATGGTCTGGCAGATCTCGGCGATGACGTCGAGGCGGCGCATGATGGCCGACTGGTCGTAGCAGGGCTTCTCGGCGGTGTCGCGATGGTCGGAGACGGCGGAGCCATCGGCGTTGATGAGGTGGAACTCCGGCTCCACGCCCGCCATCAGCTTCATGTTCTTCTTGGCGTAGTGTTCGGTGAGTTTGCGCAGCACGACGCGCGGCGCCTGGGCGAGCGGCTCGCCGTTCATCCAGGGCTCGCCGGCGACCCAGGCCACGTCGGGGCGCCAGGGCAGCGGGATGATGGAGTTGGTGTCGGGCATCACCAGGATATCGGGGTGCGCGGGAGTCTGGTCGAGCCAGGTGGCGAAGCCCGCAAAGCCCGCGCCGGCCTTCTGCATCTTGGCCGCGGCTTCCGCCGGAACGAGCTTGGCGCGCTGGACGCCGAAGAGGTCGGTGAAGTTGAAGAGGAAGAATTTGATGCCGTTTTTCTTGGCATAAGCGGCGAGATCGCCCATGGTCCGTGTCACTCCCGTGTCGTCTTGTTGGTTTTGTTTTTCAAAACCCCGGCTTCCTTAGCGAGGAAGCCGGGGAAAGTCATCAGGCACGATACTAGTATCCGCCGCGTCCCGGAATCCAGCTTGTTCCTGCAAGGGGGACCTGCGCCATTGCCGCAGCTTCCACCGTCAGTGCACAGAGATCCTCGGGTTCGAGATTGTGCAGATGGCTCTTGCCGCAGGCACGCGCCACCGTCTGGGCTTCGAGCGTCATGACCTTGAGGTAGTTGGAGAGACGGCGGCCCGCCTTCACGGGGTCGAGCCGGGCAGCGAGAACCGGGTCCTGGGTGGTGATGCCCGCAGGATCGCGGCCTTCGTGCCAGTCGTCATAAGCGCCGGCGGTGGTGCCGAGCTTGCGGTATTCCTCCTCGTGGATCGGGTCATTGTCGCCAAGTGCAACGAGTGCGGCCGTGCCGATGGCAACGGCATCGGCCCCCAGCGCCAGCGCCTTGGCCACATCGGCGCCGGAGCGGATGCCGCCGGAGATGATAAGTTGCACCTTGCGATGCATGCCGAGGTCCTGCAGCGCCTTCACCGCGGGGCGGAGGCAGGCGAGTGTCGGCAGGCCCACATGCTCGATGAACACATCCTGCGTTGCCGCCGTGCCGCCCTGCATGCCGTCGAGCACCACGACGTCGGCACCGGCCTTCACCGCAAGCGCCACGTCATAATAAGGGCGCGTGCCGCCAACCTTCACGTAGATCGGCTTCTCCCATGAGGTGATTTCGCGCAGTTCGTGAATTTTGATCTCGAGATCATCCGGCCCCGTCCAGTCCGGATGGCGGCAGGCGGAGCGCTGGTCGATGCCCTTGGGCAGGCAGCGCATCTGCGCCACGCGGTCGGAAATCTTCTGGCCGAGCAGCATGCCGCCACCGCCGGGCTTCGCACCCTGGCCGACGACGACCTCGATGGCATCGGCCTTGCGCAGGTCATCCGGGTTCATGCCGTAGCGTGAGGGCAGATACTGGTAGACGAGATGGCGCGACTGGCCGCGCTCTTCCGGCGTCATGCCGCCGTCGCCCGTCGTCGTCGAGGTACCCGCAGCGGATGCACCGCGGCCCAGCGCTTCCTTGGCCTGGGCCGAGAGCGAGCCGAAGCTCATGCCGGCGATGGTGATGGGGATCTTGAGTTCGAGCGGCTTCTTGGCGAAGCGCGAGCCCAGGACCACGTCGGTGCCGCACTTCTCGCGATAGCCTTCGAGCGGGTAGCGCGATATCGAGGCGCCGAGGAACAGCAGGTCGTCGAAATGCGGCACCTTGCGCTTGGTGCCGGCACCGCGGATGTCATAGATGCCGGTCGAGGCGGCGCGGCGGATTTCCGCGAGCGTATAGTCGTCGAAGGTTGCGGACTTGCGCGGCGGAGTGCGTGGAACGTTGGTGTCCATGGTCTGTCTCGTTCCTCAGTAAGCGTCGGCGTGATCGACGTTGAAGTTATAGAGCTTGCGGGCGGAGCCGTAGCGGCGGAAGTCCTGCGGACGATGCTTCATCTTTGCCCGGTCGAGGAGCTTCGCGAGATCTTCCAGGTGCTCCTCGCGCATTTCCTTCTCGATGCAGTCGGAGCCGAGGTTGTCGGCACGGCCCTTCACATAGAGGCGGGCCTCGTAGATCGAGTCGCCCAGCGCCTCGCCCGCGTCACCGCAGACCACGAGGTTGCCGCGCTGCGCCATGAAGGCCGACATGTGGCCGACCGAGCCGCCGACCACGATGTCGACACCCTTCATCGAAATGCCGCAGCGCGACGAGGCATCGCCCTCGATGACGAGCAGGCCGCCATTGGCCGTGGCGCCGGCGGATTCCGACGCATTGCCCTTCACCCAGACAATGCCCGACATCATGTTCTCGGCGACGCCGACGCCGGCGTGCCCGTGAATGGTGATCTCGGCTTCCTTGTTCATGCCGCCGCAGTAGAAGCCGACATGGCCCATGATGTCGATCAGGAGCGGGGCGTCGACGCCGCAGGCGATGGCGTGCTGGCCCATGGGATTCCTGATCACCCAGTGGCGCTCATTCGTGTCCTTGGGGATGTGATAGAGTTTCTGGTTGATGGCGGTGACGCCCAGCGCCTTCAAGTCAAGTTCATGCATGCTTGAGTTCCGTCCCTGTGTGAACCCGTCCCTCTTGTGATTGTGACCGGGAGCGGGCGAAGTGGAAGGACGCCGGAGCCTGAGGAAGATTGGAGAGAGGCCCCGGCGAAGTTCGTGTGTGCCGTCAGGCGTTGCCGCCCCAGGTGTAGATGGTGGAGGGCTCCGGCTCCCAGACGCGGGCCGTGTCGGCGCCGGGCAGATGCGCGATGGCGCGCCACTCGGTGGCCATGGCCACCCAGTCGTCCGTCTCGGCCATTACCGCATGCTTGCAGGCGATGGGATCACGCACCACGGCAAAGCCATCGGCCGTGCCGACGAGGAAGGTGTAGAAGCCGTCGAGATCCTTGAGGCCGTCTTCAAGGGCTTCCTTCAGCGACGACCCGTTGCGCAGCTTCCATGTCATGTAGGCGGCGGCGACCTCGGTGTCGTTCTCGGTCTGGAACTCCATGCCCTCGCGCTTCAGGTTCTCGCGCAGGCGGTTGTGGTTCGACAGCGAGCCATTGTGCACGAGGCAGAGGTCGGCACCCGTGGCGAAGGGATGCGAGCCGGCGGTCGTCACCGCACTCTCGGTGGCCATGCGGGTGTGGCCGATGATGTGGGTGCCAGACGCCGAGGCGAGGTCGAAGCGCTCATAGACCTTCTCCGGCAGGCCGGTCTCCTTGAAGATCTCGACGGTGTGGCCGGAGCCCACGACGCGCACGCCGGGCGCATTGGCCTTCAGCCACTTCACCACGTCCTCTTCCTTGCCATCGGTGACGAGGATGCAGTGGGTGCCGATCTGGTGGATCGTCGCCTCGCAGTTCAGCGCCTCCTCGAGGCCGCCTTCGACATGGCGCCAGTTGAAGGACTTGTCGTCATGGGCGAGCGACAGCTTCACCTCATTGTCCTTCACCGGATTGCGATAGACGGCGACACCGGCGGAGTCCGGTCCGCGGGCGGTCATCTCGATCAGCATCGGCTTGAACATCGCGCCCAGCTGCGGCTGCAGCTTGGGGTTCTTCAGGTAGAGTCCGACAATGCCGCACATGGCCCGTTCTCCTTCAGCAGTGATGTGCTCAGGAAACTATCAGGCATCGGGCAACATTTCAACCAAGAGGAAATTTTGTTTCATGCGAGGAACGCACCCCCGCATGTGCCTATTGCGGGCCAACCGGGTCCACAAAGCCGGAGGGGCAGCCGGGCTCGCCCGGAGCGGCCGCCAGCAGGAGCTCCGAAAGCTTTGATCCGGAAGGAATATCCCCCTTCAATGCCAAGGTGATTTCGGTGATCAGCCGGCGCCGCCCGTCATCCTTGCAGGTCACCCGCACGCGGTTTCCCGCCCCGGGGCCAAAGGCCTGGTCGAAGGCGGCGCGGATGTCTGCCGCGCTCACCTGGCGGCCGATGTTCTGCATGAGAAGGGTGGCGACGGGCGAGGCGTTCACCTCTTCCAGCAGGCGGAAGGAATCACGGAAATAGGTTTCGGCATCGGCGGGGTAGCAGCTGCCGTGCTTGGCCCATTCATGGCGCTCCAGCAGGGACTGCGCCCCGGGCATCATCCGCTCCAGGTCGGCCTGGGTGGACAGGTTGAGCTCGACTGGCGGAATGTCCTTCCAGCGCCCGCCCTCGCCCGCGGCGCGCACCGCCGGCGCCAGGTCGCAATACTGCAGGCTGGACGGCTGGGGCCACAGCCCGTGCAGCGACAGGTAATTGGCATCATGGCGCGAGCCGGTCTGCCAGCGGCATTCGCGCTTGCCGGGGTTCGCCTCGCAGAAGGCGGGCTGCCAGCTGAGCGCCAGCACATAGGCGCGCTCCACCGGCTTCGGCGCCGCCGGGGCCGGCGCTGCCTCGCCCGCCGGGGCGGGCTGCGCCTTTCCGCACTCGGCAGCGACCCAGCGCTCCGGCGGTTCCGCGCCCGGAATCTCGATCCGGTAATGCGTGGCCTTTTTCTGGTTGCGGGCCAGCAGCCGATAACTCATGCCGGGGCCGGTAATGATCTTTCCCGGATTGGTCTCCTTGCGGATCGACAGCAGCGCCTCGCAGGAGCGGCTGGCGCGGAAGGTGCCGTCCATCGGCTCGTCGGCGCGCAGGGGCGTTGCCACCAGAAGGGCCAGGCCGGCGGCGGCGGCACGCATGGCACGGCGCAAGGCTAGTCCTCGCGGCGATAGCTGATGACGGAGAGATAGCGGATGGGCAGCTTGCGCAGTTCCTCTGGCCCGTGCGGCGCCTCGGCATCGAAGAACAGGGCGTCGCCCGGGTGCATGTCATAGGTCTTCTCGCCGTGGCGGTACACGACGTTGCCCTCCAGCATGTAGAGGAATTCGAGACCGGCATGCTGGAAGGTCGGGAACACGTCCGACTCATGCGTCAGCGTGATCAGATAGGGCTCGACCATGACCGGCCCGTGCGGGCTGTGGCCGAGAAGCTCATACTGGTGGCCGGCACGCGTGCCGCGGCGCTCGATGGTGAGGCCCATGCCCGCCTTGACGAAGGTGGCGTCGCGGATCTCCTCATAGGACCGGAAGAAGGCCGTGACCGGCACCTGAAGCGCCTTGCCCAGCGCCTGCAGCGAGGCGAGCGAAGGCGAGGTTGCACCATTCTCGATCTTCGACAGCATGCCGGCGGACATCTCCGCCGCCTTGGCCAGCTCCGCGATGGTGAGGCCGAGTTTCTCGCGGAATTCCTTCACGGCACGGCCGATCGCCTGCTCCAGCAGCTTGCCCGTCGCCTCGCCATGCCCATGCGGGTCCTGGAAAGGCATGCCGGACTTCTGGGCCGGCTTGCGTCCGTTGGCTTTGTCCACTTCGTTTCCTCCGAGGAAAAACTCTATCGCGGAGGCTGGGCGACCTCAAGAGGCACAAATCCGATTACACATCGGATAAATCCTATCAACCAGAGCCTGAAAACGGCATGCTCACAGAAATTTTCCTATCAAGACGGCCAATCTTGCGCTAGTTGCCCTGTCATTCACCCCATTCAAAGGGAAAATCCTATCATGGACAGTGTCGCACAATCCTTCCTGGCGGAGATCGAGCGTTACCTCTCTTCCGCTGGGGTAGATCCCACGGCGCTCGGCAAGCAGGCGCTCGGCGATCCCAATTTCGTCTTCGACCTGCGCAAGGGGCGGTCGCCCTCCACCCGCACCATCGAGAAGGTGCGCAACTGGATCACCCAGCAATCCACGCCCGCCGGTGCGCCGAAGGCGCTGCACCGCGATGCCAAGACGCTGACCCATCTGGAGCGCCTCGAAGCCGAGTCGATCCACATCATCCGCGAGGTTGCCGCCGAGTGCGAGAAGCCGGTGATGCTCTATTCGATCGGCAAGGATTCGGCCGTGATGCTGCATCTCGCCATCAAGGCTTTCTACCCCTCAAAGCCGCCCTTCCCGCTGCTGCATGTCGATACCGGCTGGAAGTTCCGCGACATGTACGCCATGCGCGAGGCGACCGCGAAGAAGTATGACTGGGAGCTGATCGTCCACAAGAACCCGGAAGGTGTGGCCAAGAACGTCAACCCCTTCGACCATGGTTCGGCGCTCCACACCCAGATCATGAAGACCGACGGCCTGAAGCAGGCGCTCGACAAGTATGGCTTCGATGCAGCCTTCGGCGGCGCTAGGCGCGACGAGGAG
The DNA here is from genome assembly GCF_003234965.1 of Aestuariivirga litoralis. Lineage (GTDB taxonomy): Bacteria > Pseudomonadota > Alphaproteobacteria > Rhizobiales > Aestuariivirgaceae > Aestuariivirga > Aestuariivirga litoralis. The sequence continues at coordinate 54,647 of NZ_QKVK01000009.1, read as the reverse complement.
AAGTCGCGCGCCAAGGAGCGCATCTTCTCCTTCCGCGACTCGCGGCACCGCTGGGACCCGAAGAACCAGCGCCCCGAACTGTGGGACCTCTATAACGCCCGCAAGAACAAGGGCGAGTCGATCCGCGTCTTCCCGCTGTCGAACTGGACCGAGCTCGACATCTGGCAATACATCCACCGCGAGAACATCGACATCGTGCCGCTCTATTTCGCCGCCGAGCGCCCGGTGGTGGAGCGTGACGGCCAGCTCATCATGGTCGATGACGAGCGCATGCGCCTCAATCCCGGCGAAACGCCCCAGATGCGCAAGATCCGCTTCCGCACGCTGGGCTGCTATCCGCTGACCGGTGCCATCGACTCGAACGCCACCTCCCTCCTCGACATCGTGGAGGAGATGCTGGTGGCCACCTCCTCCGAGCGCCAGGGCCGCGTCATCGACAAGGACGCCTCCGCCTCCATGGAAAAGAAGAAGCAGGAAGGATATTTCTGATGACGCGCTTCATCGAATTCACCGGCGGCGACGTCGAGGCCTATCTCCACGCCCAGGAACAGAAGGACCTGCTGCGCTTCATCACCTGCGGTTCGGTCGACGACGGCAAGTCCACCTTGATCGGGCGGCTGCTCTATGAAGCCAAGATGCTGTTCGAGGACCAGCTCACCGCACTCGAGGCCGACTCGAAGAAGATGGGCACGCAAGGCGGCAACCTCGACTTCGCCTTGCTGGTCGACGGCCTCGCCGCCGAGCGTGAACAGGGCATCACCATCGACGTCGCCTACCGGGCGTTTACCACCGACAAGCGCAAGTTCATCGTCGCCGACACGCCCGGCCATGAGCAGTACACGCGCAACATGGCGACGGGTGCGTCCACCGCCGACCTCGCCATCATCCTGATGGACGCGCGCAAGGGTGTGCTCACCCAGACGCGCCGCCACACCTTCATCTGCACCCTGCTGGGCATCAAGCACCTCGTGGTGGCGGTGAACAAGATGGACCTGATGGATTTCGACCAGGCCGTCTTCAAGCGCATCGAGGAGGATTACCGCGCCTTCGCCAAGTCGATCGGTGCCGACGAGATCACGGTGATCCCGGTCTCGGCCCTCCTCGGCGACAACATGATCACCCGCTCCGCCAACATGCCCTGGTACCACGGCCCCACGCTGATGGCGCATCTCGAGACCGTGCCGGTCGGCGACGATCTTGCCGACAAGCCGTTCCGCCTTCCCGTCCAGTGGGTGAACCGCCCCAACCAGAATTTCCGCGGCTTCTCCGGCACCATCGTGTCGGGCACGGTGAAACCGGGCGATGCCGTCAAGGTGCTGCCCTCGGCGCGGAGCTCCGTGGTCGAGCGCGTCGTCACCTATGACGGCGACCTCGACGAGGGTGTGGCCGGCCAGTCGCTGACCATCACGCTGAAGGACGAGATCGACATCAGCCGCGGCGACGTCATCTGCACGGCCAATGACCCGGTCGAGGTCTCCGACCAGTTCGAGGTCGAGATCCTCTGGATGAGCGACGAGCCGATGCTGCCCGGCCGTCCCTATCTCTTCAAGTCCTCGACCAAGACCGTGCCGGGCACGCTCGAGGAGCTGAAATACAAGGTCAACGTCAACACCATGGAGCATGTGGCGGCGAAGACGCTGGCGCTCAACGAGATCGGCGTCTGCAACCTCGAACTCGATGCCCAGATCGCCTATGCGCCCTATGTCGAGAACCGCAACCTCGGTTCCTTCATCATCATCGACCGCTTCTCCAACAACACGGTCGGCATGGGCCTCATCCGCTTCGCGCTGCGGCGTGCGGCGAACATCCACTGGCAGGCGGTGGACGTGAACAAGCAGGCGCGCGCTTCCCTCACCGGCCAGAAGCCCGCGGTCCTCTGGTTCACGGGGCTTTCGGGGGCGGGCAAGTCGACGATCGCCAACCTCGTCGAGAAGCAGCTCCACGCCGCCGGCCACATGACCTACCTGCTCGATGGCGACAATGTCCGCCATGGCCTCAACCGCGACCTGGGCTTCTCGGACGCCGACCGGGTGGAGAACATCCGCCGCGTCGGCGAGGTCTCGAAGCTGATGGTGGATGCGGGCCTGATCGTGCTCGTCTCCTTCATCTCGCCCTTCCGCTCCGAGCGCCTGATGGCCCGCGAGCTGCTGGAGGACGGCGAGTTCATCGAGATCTTCGTCGACACATCGCTGGCGGAAGCCGAGAAGCGTGACGTGAAGGGCCTCTACGCCAAGGCCCGCCGCGGCGAGATCAAGCACTTCACCGGCATCTCGTCGCCCTACGAGGCGCCGGAGAAGCCGGAGATCCGCGTCGACACCACCAAGGTGACGGCGGAAGGCGCGGCCGACCTCATCGTGCAGTACCTGAAGGACAAGGGGCGGCTGGCGAAATAGGCCCAGCACAACCCTCGGATCTCATCATGGCCGGGCTCGTCCCGGCCATCCTTTTTGGAGCCCGCGAAAGGATCGCCGGAACACGCCCGGCGATGATGCCATGGGTGGTCGAAGGTCTTGCCTTACGTCTTCACAGGACGCGCCGCCCCCGTCACCGCCAGCCTCGCCAGGGCGACGATCATGTCCGTCTGCGTCACCAGCCCGACGAGCTTGCCACGGCCGTCGGTGATCAGCACCGCGTGGTGGCGGCCGTCGCTCAAGTGATCGACCAGGCGCAGCACGCTGTCGTCCGGCAGGGCCGTCACAGCATCGCTCATCATCTCGGAAACCGAACCAAGCGGGTGATCGGGCTCATGCATCTCGACGACGCCGGCAACGCGGCCCTCCCCATCGACCACCGGCAGGATGCGCAGGTCATGCGCCAGCAACAGGCGGTGCGCCTCGCTCCATGGGGCATCGGCGCGCACCGAAAGGACATCGCGTGACATGACGTCGGCGCAGCGCGGCACGCTTGCCGTGCGCTCGAGTGCCGAGAGTTCGGCGCGGCGCACGATGCGGTGGAGGTCGTCACGCGAGATGTCCAGCGGCTCGTCGCCTTCCGCCAGTGCGGCATCGATGTCGCCTTCGGTGAGTTCGACGCGAAGCTGCGGGGCCAAGTCCTTGGTGCCGTGTGTCTGCGCCATCACCACCTTGGCCCTGTGCGGATAGCTGTGCTTCGAGAAGCGGTGGAAGACGAGGCCCAGGATCACCAGCAGGATCGAATTCAGCGCCACCGGCACAAAGGCGAAGCCGAAACTGTATGACGCCGCCGCCGGCCCGCCCAGCACGCCGAGCAACGAGGCGGCACCACCCGGCGGATGCAGGCAGCGCAGCAGCGACATGACGGCAATGGCGAGGGCAACTGCGACTGCCGCTGCGAGCGCCTTGTCCGGGATCAGATGCGCGACGGCGATGCCGACGAGGGCCGAGATGGTGTTGCCGCCGATGATCGACCAGGGCTGGGCGAGCGGGCTTGCCGGCACGGCGAAGAGCAGCACGGCGGAGGCACCGAGCGGCGCCACCAGCAGCGGCAGGTGCTGCATGTTGCCCACCGCCCAGCCGGAAATGAGCCCGGTGACGCCGATGCCGATGAGCGCGCCCAGGCAGGCGATGCTCCGGTCACGGAATGTGGTGCCCGCCATGCGTGGCGTGAGGGCGCGCACCACGCCCATCAAGGTGTCCTGCATGGCGGCTCAAACTAGAGGGATTTTGCCGCGCGAGATATGAATATCCAGCAGGTCCAGCCTGTCGTTTCCAAAATACAATCTGGTGCCGGTATCGAGCGTGGGCACGCCGAAGACGCCGCGCGCGATGGCCTCGGCCGTGTTGTCGTCCAGCCGCTGCTTGTAGACCTCGCTCACCGCGGCGGCCTTCACCGCCTGTCCGTCGAGCCCGGCTTGCGCTCCCCAGCGCGCCAGCTGGTCGAGATCGGTGATGTCGGCCTCATCCGCCCAGTAACCCTTGAGCACAAGGCGAACGAAGTTCTCCGCCTTGCCTTGCTCCTCGGCAAGAATGCAGGCGCGCAGCGCGCGGGAGTTGCGCAGCGGATAGTGCGGGTGATAGCGCAGCGGCACGCCCTGGAGCTCCGCGTGGTCGAGGATGTCCTGCCGGAACCACGCAACGCGCGCCGGTGTGGCTTCCAGCGGCTTCACGCCGCCGATCTCGTCAAGCAATCGCGGCAGGTGCAGCGGCCGCCAGTGCAAGGCAAGGCCATGCTTGCGGGCGAGGTCGCCGACGCGGAAGGAGGCGAGATAGACCCAGGGCGAATGGACGTCGAACCACAAGGTGAGCTCCGTCATGCCAGCCTCTCCATGCGCTTCTCCCTCGCCCAATCGCGCAATTCAACCTTGCGGATCTTGCCCGACGGCGTGAGCGGGAAGCGCTCCACCGCGAAGATCACGGCGGGCACCTTGAACTTCGCAATGCGCGCGGCGCAGAGCGCCTGCAAGTCGGACGCCGCGACGGGCGCGGCCAGCTTCACCGCCGCGCCGACGATCTCGCCGTAATAGTCGTCCGGCACCCCGAAGACCGCGACCTCGGCCACCGCCTCGTGGCCCTGCAGCACCGCCTCGATCTCGGCGGGATAGATGTTCTCGCCGCCACGGATGATCATGTCGCGCAGCCGTCCGCCGGCGATGACGAGGCGGCCGTCGTCACGCAAGTAGCCGAGATCGCCGGTGCGCAGCCAGCCGCCGTCGATGATGGTCTCGGCCGTGGCCTCGGGCTTGTTGTAGTAACCCTCCATCACCATCGGCCCCTTCGCCTGGATTTCGCCGATCTCGCCCGCGGGCAAGTCCTCCAGCGTTTCCGGATGCACGATGCGGAGGTCATAGCCCGGCAACGCCCTGCCCGCCGTTTCCCAGCGCAGCGGATCGTCGTGCTCGGGGCAGACGAAGAGCGTGCCGCCCTCGGTCTGGCCATAGACCTGGGAGAGGCCAGGCATGGGGAATTCTTCCGCGCAGCGCCGCAGCACATCCGGGTTGCAGTCCGCCCCGCCGCAGCTTCCGGCCTTCAGGCTCGACAGGTCGTAGCCGGCCCGCGCCGGGTGGTCGAGCATCGCCAGATAGGAGGTGGGCACGCCGGAGAGATGCGTGCAGCGCTCGCCCTCGATGACGCGGAACATGTTCTCCGCATCGAAGCTCGGCACGCCGACATAGGCGGCACCCTGCGACAGGCAGCCGAGAAGATTGAGGATGCAGCCCGCACAATGGAACAGCGGGATGATCGAGGTCCAGCGGTCGCCCGCTTCCACCCCCAGCCGGAGCGCGCTGTTGGCCGCCACCAGCATCATGGCGCGATGAGAAAGCAGCGCACCCTTGGGAAAGCCCGTGGTGCCGGAGGTGTAGAGCAGTGCGGCGGTGGCATGCGCATCGGGCACGACCGGCGTGAAGGCGTGTCGCTCGGCAACGAGACGGGGATAGTCCTCCTCCAGCGTGAAGACATGCGCCAGCAGCGGCAGCTGCGGGCGCAAGGCCGTGACATTCTCGAGATAGGGATTGGAGCGATACTGCGTGGAGCAGATCAGCGCCTTCGAGTCCGACTGCTTCAGCGCATAGGCAAGGTCATCCTTGCGGTAATGCGTGTTGAGCGGCACGAAGGTGGCACCCAGCGCCGCGCAGGCCATCTGCACCACCGCCCATTCGACGCGGTTCTCGGCCAGCAAGGCGATGTGATCGCCAGCGCCAAGGCCGCGCGCGGCAAGCGCACCCGCCAGCGCCTGCGCGTCATCACGATACTGCGCGAAGCTGCGCCGCGCCTCCTGGTGCGGGAAGACCAGTGCATCCGCATCAGGCCAGGCCTTCGCCGCATGCTGCAGTGCCGTCCACGGATGCAGCATCATTGCGCGCACCAGCCGCCATCGGCGAGGAGAATCGTGCCGGTCACGAAGCTCGCGGCATCGGAGGCGAGGAACACGGCGGGCCCCACCATCTCCTTCATCTCCGCCATGCGGCGGAGCGGTGTTCTCGCCGCGATCTCCTTCTCGGCCCGTGCCAGATAGGCCTGGCCCTCGGCCGTCATCGAATGCCTGGTGTAGCCGGGGTTGAAGGCGTTGACGCGGATGCCATGCGGACCCCACTCGCTCGCCAGCCCCCGCACCAGCATGTCGATGCCGCCCTTGGCCGCGCAATAGGGTGTCAGGTCCTCGAAGGCCGCGACGGAGGCGTTCGACGAATTCATCACGATCACGCCGCCCCTGCCCTGGGCGATGAACTGGCGCGCCGCCGCCTGCGCGCAAAGGAAATAGGACCTGAGGTTGCCGCCGATCACCGTGTCGAACTCGGCGGCGGTAAAGTCGATGGCCTTCTTCTTGACGTTCACGCCGGCATTGCAAACGAGAATGTCGATCCGGCCATAGCGGCGCACCGCGGCGGTGATCAGCGCATCCGCCCCTTCGGGCGTGGCGACGTCGGCCAGCACGGGCAGCGTGTCATGGCCCTTGGCGCGGAGTTCGGCGGCGGTCTTCTCGGCCGTCTCGTAGCTCCGCGCGCAACCCACCACGATGGCGCCGGCCTCGGCGAAGCCATGCGCCAGCTCCCGCCCGATGCCGCGGCTCGTTCCGGTGATGACCGCCACGCGGCCGGTAAGGTCGAAGAGGTTCATCGATGAGTTCAGCTTTCCCGAGTACCACCCTTTAGCACCGTCATCCCGGCGAAAGCCGGGACCCCGCTTCGAGCCCCTGCCACGCGGAAAGCGGGGCCCCGGCTTTCGCCGGGGTGACGACCCTATTGTATCTACCTGCAGCCCAGCGCGCCGAGCAACTCCGGCACCAGCTGTGCAAAGCTGCCCTGCTCGACGAGCGTGGCGACGGCCTCGGTGTCGGTGGCGAATTCGCGGTCCTCGTCGCGCTTGGCCGATTTGGCACGCACGATGCGGTGCGCCTCCTCGATGGGCGCGGAAGATGCCAGCGGCCGGCGGAAGTCGATGCCTTCTGCCGCTGCCATCAGCTCGATGGCGATGATGCGGGAGAGATTGGCGTTCATCAACCCCAGCCGCCGCGCGCCATGGGTGGCCATGGACACATGGTCTTCCTGGTTGGCCGATGTGGGTGCCGAATCAACCGAGGCCGGATGCGACATCTGCTTGTTCTCGCTCATCAGCGCCGCCGCCGTGCATTGCGGGATCATGAAGCCGGAGTTGAGGCCGGGGTTGCGGATGAGGAAGGGCGGCAGCAGCGAGATCGAGGAATCGATCAGCGCCGCGATGCGCCGCTCGGACAGCGAGCCGATCTCGGCAATCGCCATGGCGATGATGTCCGCCGCGAAGGCCACGGGCTCGGCATGGAAATTGCCGCCGGAGAGCACGGCACCATCCTCGGCGAAGACGAGCGGGTTGTCGGAGACCGCATTGGCCTCGATCACCAGTGTCCTCGCGGCATTGGCCAAAAGGTCGAGGCAGGCGCCCATCACCTGCGGCTGGCAGCGGAAGGAATAGGGGTCCTGCACCCGGTCATCGCCCTCGAGGTGCGAGGCGCGGATCTGGCTGCCGCCGAGCAGGCGGCGGTAATGCGACGCCGCCAGCTGCTGGCCCGGATGGGGCCGCAGCGCATGGATGCGCGGGTCGAAGGGCGTGTCGGAGCCCATCACGGCATCGACCGACATGGCGCCCGCGAGGATCGCGGCCTCGGCATTGCGTTCGGCGGCGACGAGGCCGGCGAGCGCCAATGCGGTCGAGACCTGCGTGCCGTTCAGCAGCGCGAGGCCCTCCTTGGGGCCGAGCGCCACGGGGGCGACGCCCGCAGCCTTGAGAGCTTCGGCGCCGGACACGCGTGCGCCCTTCACCATGGCCTCGCCTTCGCCGATCAGCACCAGGCTCATGTGGGCGAGCGGTGCCAGATCGCCCGAGGCGCCAACCGATCCCTGGCCGGGGATCACCGGCAGCACGTCCGCATTGATGAGGGCGGCCAGCGCCTCCATGGCAGCGAGCGAGATGCCCGAGGCGCCCTGTGAGAGCGCATTGAGCTTCATCAGCAGGATCAGCCGGGTGACGCCCGCCGAGAGGGGTGCACCCACGCCTGCCGCATGCGAGCGCACGATATTGACCTGCAGCCGGTCGAGGTCGACCATGGCGATGCGCGTCTTGGCCAGCTTGCCGAAGCCGGTGTTGACGCCATAGATCGCATCGCCCGTGGCCAGCAGCCGCTTCACCGTCTCGGCCGAGCGGATGATGCGGGCGCGCGCGCCGTCCGACAGCGTGACCTTGATCGGGCCTGCCAGCGCGGCGCGGATGTCGGCAAGGTCCAGCGGGCGTTCACCGATGGCGATCATGTGTCGAGCCTCCTCAAGGCAGCGCGGAAGTTCCGCGCGATGGTCTCTTCGTTGACGTGGTGGCGGTCCTTCACGACCTGCGTGCCGCCGACGATGACGTCCTTCACCAGCGCATTGCCGCCGGAAAAGATCCAGGTGTCGAGGGCCGCATCCTCGCGCCGCCCCGCCAGCAGCGGGTGATCTGCATCGAGCACCGTGATGTCCGCCCTGTATCCGGGGGCGATGGCGCCCACCGGCTGGCGCATCGAGCGCGCCCCGCCCTTGAGCGCCGCGTCAAACAGTGTGCGCCCCGTGGACTGGCCGGGGCCGGCCGCCAGCGCATTGCGGGTGCGGTCGCGCAGGCGCTGGGAATATTCCAGCATGCGCAGGTCTTCCGCAGGTGAAACGGTGATGTGGCTGTCGGAGCCGATGGCGATGGCCCCGCCTTCGGCCATGAAGCCGGTGGCGGGGAAGATGCCGTCACCGAGATTGGCCTCGGTGGTCGGGCACAGCCCGGCAATGGCGCCGGAGCGGGCCAGCGCGGCCGTCTCGGCCGGGGTCATGTGGGTGGCGTGGATCGCCGTCCAGCGGTCGGAAAGTGCGAAGCTCTCCATCAGCAGCTCCACCGGGCGGCGGCCCGAGAAGGCGAGGCAGTCGTCCACCTCCTTCACCTGCTCGGCGACATGCACGTGGATGGGGGCATCGTCCGGCAGCCCGGCAACCACCTCGCGCAGCAGCTCCGGCGTCACCGCCCGCAGCGAGTGGGGCGAGATGCCGACGCGGCGAAGGGGGTCTCCCTTTGCCTGTATAGACAGGTTGTCCACGATCTTCAGGAAGCGCTCCGCCTGGTTCAGGAAGCGCCGCTGGCCTGCCACCGGGTCCTGCCCGCCGAAGCCGCCGAAAGCATAGAGCGTGGGCAGGATGGTGATGCCGATCCCTGCATGTTGCGCCGCAGCAAAACAGCGGAGGCTCATCTCGGCCGGGTCGGCGTAGGGGGTGCCGTCCGGCTGGTGGTGCAGGTACTGGAACTCGCCGACGATCGAGAAACCGGCCTTCAGCATCTCCACATAAAGCTGTGCGGCCACCGCTTCGAGGTCGTCGGGCGACAGGCGCAGCGCGAAGCCATACATCGCCTCCCGCCAGGTCCAGAAACTGTCCGCCCCCGGCCCTGCCCGCTCGGCAAGGCCCAGCATGAAGCGCTGGTGGGCGTGGGAATGGACGTTGGGCATTGCCGGCACGGCGATGCCGGAGAGGCGTTCGCCCTCCGCACGGCCCGCCGCGACGCCCGAAATCATGCCGCCGCTGTCGACGGTGACGGTCACATCCCGTTGCCAGCCTTGCGGCGTGAGCGCGCTGGCGAAGTGAAATTTCCGGCTTTCCATGGGTCGGACTATACTGTATATACAACCTTATACAAGAGGCTTCGTCATGCTGCTCACCAACCTCACGGCCGCCACCATGAAGGACGGCTATGGCCTGATCGAGGACGCCGCGATCCTCATCGAGGGCGGCCGCATCGCCTGGGTCGGCCCCCGGTCTGAAGCGCCCTCAGGCCATGACGCGACCGACTGCGAGGGCAGGCTGGCCACCCCGGGCCTCATCGACTGCCACACCCACCTCGTCTATGGCGGCAGCCGGGCGCATGAGTTCGAGCAGCGCCTCACCGGCACATCCTATGCGGAGATCGCCAGGGCCGGCGGCGGCATCGCCGCCACCGTGCGGATGACGCGGGCCGAATCGGAAGCCGATCTGGCCGCCTCGGCGCTGCGCCGGCTGGACAGCCTGCTGGCCGAGGGGGTGACGACCATCGAGGTCAAGTCGGGCTACGGGCTCGACCGCGACACCGAGATCAAGATGCTCAAAGTGGCCCGGGAGCTTTCCCAGTGGCGCCCGGTCGACGTGGTCACCACCTATCTCGGCGCCCATGCCCTGCCGCCGGAGTTCAGGGAGAACCGGGCGGGCTACCTCGACCTCGTCTGCAACGAGGTGATGCCCGCAGTGGCGGAGGCGAAGCTCGCCGACGCCGTTGACGCCTTCTGCGAGGGCATCGCCTTCTCGGTCGATGAGACCCGCCGGGTCTTCGAAACCGCCAAGGCGCTGGGTCTCCCCGTCAAGCTCCATGCCGAGCAGCTCTCCAATCTCGGCGGCTCGGCCATGGCGGCCTCATTCGGGGCCCTGTCGGTCGACCACATCGAATATCTCGACCAGCCGGGGGTGGATGCCATTGCCCGCTCCGGCACGGTGGCGGTGCTGCTCCCCGGCGCCTTCTATTACCTGCGCGAAAAGCAGGCGCCGCCGGTCGATGCCCTCCGCAAGGCAGGGGTGCCCCTGGCGGTCGCCACCGACCTCAACCCCGGCACCTCGCCCGTGCACTCGATCCTCACCGCCATGAACATGGCCTGCGTGCTCTTCGGCCTCACGCCGGAAGAAGCACTGAGGGGCGTCACCGACAATGCCGCCAAGGCGCTCGGCCTCTATGACCGCGGACTCCTCACGCCGGGCATGCGCGCCGACATCGCGCTGTGGAACACCGCGCGGCCGGGCGACCTCGCCTATCCGCTGGGATTCAACCCGCTCGCCGCCGTCATCCACCATGGCGAACTGGTGCGGGGCATCCTCTGATGAGCGAGGCCCAGCCGCTCTACGCCAAGGTCAAGGACCACATCCTGGAGAACATCCGCTCCGGCGCCTGGGAGGCGGGCCGCCGCGTGCCCTCCGAGAACGAGCTGGTCGAAAGCTTCCGCATCAGCCGCATGACGGCCAACCGCGCGCTGCGCGAGCTCACCGCCGAGGGCTTCCTCAGCCGTGTCCCCGGTGTGGGCACCTTCGTCAAGGAGTCGCCCGCCCTCTCCAGCCTGATGGAGCTCCGCAACATCGCCGAGGAGATCGCCCAGCGCGGCCACCGCTATTCCTCACGCCTCATCCGCAAGGGGCTGGTCGATGCCAATCCGGCGCTGGCCGAGGAGTTCGAGGACCGGGCGCTGAAGCAGCTCTTCCACATCGTCATCGTGCATGAGGAAAACGGCGTGCCCGTCCAGCTCGAGGACCGCCACGTCAACCCGTCGCTCGTCCCCGACTTCCTCGACCATGACTTCACAGAAACGACACCAACTGCCGTGTTGCTCGCCGCAACGCCGGTGGATGAGCTGGAGCACACGGTGGAGGCAACGCTTCCGACAACCGAACAGCAACGGCTGCTCAACATTGCCGCACTCGAACCATGCCTGGCGCTCTACCGCCGCTCATGGAGCCGGGCACGCGTCGCAACCGTCGTCACCCTCACCTACCCCGCCAGCCGCTACGCGCTGTACAGCCGCCACCGCACCAACGCGCGCGGCACCTTCTCGCAATAGGAGCCCTTCCCATGACCACCCGCCGCGACAACACCCGCGTCATCAAGGCGCCCACCGGCACCACGATCTCGGCCAAGAGCTGGCTCACCGAGGCGCCCTTGCGCATGCTGATGAACAACCTCGATCCCGGTGTTGCCGAACGCCCGGAAGAGCTTGTCGTCTATGGCGGAATCGGCCGCGCCGCGCGCAACTGGGAAGCCTTCGACAAGATCGTGGCGGGCCTCCGCTCGCTCGAGGAGGACGAGACACTGCTCGTCCAGTCCGGCAAGCCCGTCGGCATCTTCCGCACCCACAAGGATGCGCCGCGCGTGCTGATCGCCAACTCCAACCTCGTACCGCACTGGGGCACCTGGGACCATTTCAACGAGCTCGATAAGAAGGGCCTGATGATGTACGGCCAGATGACGGCCGGCTCGTGGATCTATATCGGCACGCAGGGCATCGTGCAGGGAACCTACGAGACCTTCGCCGAAGTGGGCCGCAAGCACTACAACGGCAACCTCAAGGGCAAGTGGTTCCTCACCGCTGGCCTCGGCGGCATGGGCGGCGCGCAGCCGCTCGCCGCCACCATGGCCGGCGCCTCGATGGTCGCCATCGAATGCCAGCCCTCGCGCATCGAATTCCGGTTGAAGACACGCTACCTCGACACCAAGGCCAACTCGATCGAGGAAGCGCTCGAGATCATCGACCGCTCGCACAAGCAGGGCAAGCCCATCAGCGTCGGCCTGCTCGGCAACGCCGCAGAACTACTGCCCGAATTCGTCAAGCGCGGCATCCGCCCCGATGCGCTCACCGACCAGACCTCGGCGCATGACCCGATCAACGGCTATCTCCCCGCCGGCTGGACACTGGCCGAATGGGAAGAGAAGCGCGTCACCGACCCGCAGGCGGTGAAGGCCGCCGCCATGGCCTCGATGAAGGCGCATGTGCAGGCCATGCTCGACTACTGGCACATGGGCGTGCCGACGCTCGACTATGGCAACAACATCCGCCAGATGGCGCTCGAGATGGGCCTCAAGAACGCCTTCGAATTCCCGGGCTTCGTGCCAGCCTACATCCGGCCGCTGTTCTGCCGCGGCATCGGGCCCTTCCGCTGGGCCGCACTCTCCGGCAACCCGGAGGACATCTACAAGACCGACCAGCGCGTGAAGGAGCTGATCCCCGACGATCCGCACCTCCACAACTGGCTCGACATGGCGCGCGAGCGCATCGCCTTCCAAGGCCTTCCCGCGCGCATCTGCTGGGTGGGCTTGGGGCAACGCCACCGCCTCGGCATGGCCTTCAACGAGATGGTAAAGAACGGCGAGCTCGAAGCACCCATCGTCATCGGCCGCGACCACCTCGACTCCGGCTCCGTCGCCTCGCCCAACCGCGAGACGGAAGGCATGATCGATGGCTCGGACGCAGTGTCCGACTGGCCGCTGCTCAACGCGCTGCTCAACACCGCGTCGGGCGCCACATGGGTGTCGCTGCACCATGGCGGCGGCGTCGGCATCGGGTACTCCCAGCATGCCGGCATGGTGATCGTCGCCGACGGCACGGACGATGCCAGGCGCCGCCTCGAGCGCGTGCTGTGGAACGACCCCGGCACCGGCGTCATGCGCCATGCCGATGCGGGTTACGAGATCGCGGTGGAGTGCGCCAGGGAACAGGGGCTGAAGCTTCCGGGGATCACGGTGTAAGTTACAGCGACTCTCACCCCACTCTCATCATGGCCGGGCGCGTCCCGGCCATCCTTTTCGGTGACCGCGAAGAGGATGCCCGGACCAAGTCCGGGCATGATGAGGCTCAGAGATCGCTCACCCCGCAACCACCCGCATCACCCGCCCCTTCGGCGCCGCCTCATCCGTCAGCACGTAGAAGAACCCGTCCGGCCCCTGCCGCACGTCGCGAAAGCGGGCTTCGCCGTCGAAGAGCTTTTCCTCCTCGATGACCTTGTCGCCGTCGAGCTTCAGCCGCGCCACGTGCTTCAGCGCCAGGGCGCCGACGAAGAGATCGCCCTTCCAGTTCGAATAGCGGTCTCCGGTATAGAACACCATGCCCGAAGGACCGATGGAGGGCGTCCACACATGGACGGGCTGTTCCATGCCGGGCGTCTCGGTGAGGCCCTCCCCGATCGGCTCGCCGGAATACTCGCGGCTGTAGGTGATGACGGGCCAGCCGTAATTCCTTCCCGCTTCCGGATGGTTCAGTTCGTCGCCGCCCTTGGCGCCATGTTCCGTGGTCCACAGCCTGCCGGTCTCGGGATGGATGGTCGCGCCCTGCAGGTTGCGGTGGCCGATGGACCAGATTTCCGGAAGCCAGCCCGCCACCTTCGGATTGTCCGGCGGAATGCCGCCATCCTCGGTGATGCGGATGACCTTGCCGATGTGGTTGTCGGTCTGCTGCACCAGCGGACGCAGGTTCAGCCGGTCGCCGGTGGTGACGAAAAGCGCACCCGTCCTGTCGAAGGCGAGCCGGGAGCCGAAATGCGCGCCGCCCTTGTAGGCGGGTTGCTCCCGGAAAATGACCTTCACATCCGAGAGGCTGCGCAGGTCCTCCGACAGCCGCCCGCGCATCACGCTGGTTCCGTTCTTGCCCTCCTCGCGTGGCTCCGCGAAGGACAGGAAGACGAGGCGCGTCGTGGCGAAATTCGGGTGGAGGGCGATGTCCAGGAGCCCACCCTGCCCCCCGGCGGCAACCTCCGGCAAACCGCTGATGGGCTCCGACAACTTGCCGTCCGATGCGATGGTGCGGAGATTGCCCTTCCGCTCGGTGACGAGGATCGGGCCCTCCGGCAGGAAGGCGAAGGACCAGGGATGATCGAGGCCCTCGGCCACGGTCTCCAGCGTCACGTTCGACGAGGCGCGCGCAGCAAGTGGCGCGAGCGGGACGGCGAGCAGGCTGGCGAGAAGGCTTCGGCGGTCGATCATTGGGCACCCACTTTCAACTGAGCAGGCTTGTCTACGAAGCGGGCGGAATCATGGATGTCAGGTGGCCAGCGGAGCGAGCCCCGTTCGCAGTTTCGTGATCTCGTCGTCATTGATGCCGTGTGACGACCCCGGATAGATGCGCTCGGTGACGGCGGCCCCCATGCGGGTGAAGAGTTGTGTGGTCTCCTTCACGCGCGCCAGCGGAATGTGCGGGTCATGGTCCGAGCAGCCGAGGAAGATGGTGGCGCCCTCCAGCGAGCCCGCATAGTCGCGCGGCGTGCCCGGCGGGCCAATGGCGCCGCCGCTCAGCACGCCGACGAAGCCATAGGGCCGCGGGTTGCGCAGCACGGTTTCGCTGGTCAGGCAAGCGCCCTGGCTGAAGCCGGTGATGGCGAGCCTCTCCGGCGCAATGCCGGCGGCCAGAATGTCGGCGATGATCGCCGCCACGCGGTCCAGCGCGCGGGTGAGCCAGGGCTCGTTCGCCGCGGTGGGCGCCATGAAGCTCTGCGGATACCAAGTATAACGCTCGGCCTGCGGGGCGAGATAGCAGAGCTCCGGCTGGGCCACCACATCGGCAATCGGCAGCATGCTTTCGGCCGTGGCGCCACGGCCATGGATGAGCAGGACGATGCCCTTGGCGCGTGCCGGGGGCGCACCGGCGCGCGCCAGGGCGTGGCGTTCGATGACGGTGTCGAGTATGTGGCTCATGCGAGGTGCCTTCCGATGGCGTGCAGTGCGGCCTGCGTGGCGATATTGAAGGGCGTCGACAGGAAGTCGGGCCAGCTCGAAAGCTTGGCGGCAACGATCCCGTAATCCCAGTTCACATAGATCATCTGGCCGAAGACGCCGCGCGCATAGATCGACCGCGTGCGCGGGTCCTCGATCCACCACTTGTTGCGGTAGGAACCCTGCGGCAGCGATGGCGACGGCGGTGCTGCGGGATCATGGATGCCGCTGCGCGTCGCCTCCACCCAGTCGTGCGGGATGATGCCGCCGCCATTGTCGAGATAGAGCTGGCCCACCCGCGCATAGTCGCGCAGGCAGGCGTTGAAGCCGCCGTCGGCGAGCGAGCTTCCCACCGCATCCACGGTGAAACTGGCGCTCTGCTCGGCGCCCATGGGCTGCCAGAGTTCGTCCGAGACGATCTGGTAGAGGCGCTTTCCGGTGGCGCGTTCCATGCAGAATCCCAGCACTTCCGTCTCGATCGAGCGGTAGGAGAAGCGCTCGCCGTGGCGGCATTCGAGCTTGCCGAGGCCCAGAACCTGCTCGAAGACGTGGCGCGGCCAGCGGAAATTGGGACCGCTGCCCGGCGGCACGGGCTTCCAGCCGGAGGAGACATCGAGCTGGCCGATATCGGAATAGGGATCGGTATAGGTCTCGTCGAAGGTGACGCCGCTGCGCATGTCCAGCACGTGCTGCAGCGTCGCGCCGCGATAGGCAGTGTCGTTGAGTTCAGGGATATAGTGGGTGACGTGAGCTTTCACGTCGAGCAGGCCCTTGCCCACCAGCACGCCGGCGGTGGCGGCGGTGACCGATTTTGCCACCGACTGCGAGAGATGCAGCGTGCGCGGCGTCATGCCGTTGAAGTAGCGCTCATAGACGACGGCACCCTGCTTCAGAACGATGAAGCCATCGGTATAGGTTTCGTCGAGAAGGCCGGCGAGCGTGGTCGCAGCACCTTCCACCGAGGTGACGGGCAGCGCATCGAGGTCCTGCTCCTTGCGGGGCAGCTGTCTCACCGGGTCCTCGCCGCGCCAGACCTCCGCCGTGGGCAGGATCTGACGGATGTTCTGGAAGGCCCAGCGATTCCACGGCGGCCGGTCCCAGTCCTCGCGCGTCGGCACGAGCTGCGGCGGGGCGCCTTCCATGATCGGCGGGCGGGGATCGGAGTTGCGGTAGGAGGTCATGCGTTCACCCAAAAAGAAGAAGGGAGGCCGGAGCCTCCCTTCAGCATAGCACCGCGGCGCGCGCGGATCACTTCATCAGGTCGGTCCAGATCCGGGTGTAGAATTCCACGGCTTCGGGCGGGCAGGCCAGCGCGAAGGTGGACTTGGCCTGGAGGTCGGCCGGGATGGTGAGTTCCGGGGCGTCCTTCATGTCGGCCGGCATGAACTTCTCCGAGCCCGCGATGCCGTTGGCATAGCGTGCGAAGGCCGAGAGGCCCGCCGCATTCTCCGGGTCCATCACGAAGTTCTGGAAGAGCTTGGCGTTCTCGACGTTCTTGGCATCCTTCAGGACGGAGAGATTGTCCATCCAGACGGTGAAGCCTTCCTTCGGATAGCCGTACTTGATGTCCGGGTTCTGCAGGCGCTGGCGCAGCGCCGAGCCGTTCCAGTCGCTGGTGGCGAGATAGTCGCCCTTGGTCATCTTCTCGATCGTCGAGTATTCCATCGCGATCCAGTTCGGCTTGGCGGCGACCAGGGTGTCACGCGCCTTCTTCAGCACCTCCTTGTCGGTGGTACAGCGCGTGCCCCCGTTATAGGCGATGGCGGCATCGATCACGTCGGTCATTTCCGGAACGACGTTGACCTTGCCCTTGAGCTCGGCCGGCGTGTCGAACAGGATGCCCCAGGTGTTCACGTCACCCTGGTAGGCCTTGGTATTGACCGAAACACCCACCGTGCCCCACTGCCACGGCACCGAATAGTGGCGGCCGGGATCATAGGGAACGTCCGCCCAGCGCGGATCGACGTTCTTGAAATTCTCCATCTGGTCCGGCCGCGTCTCGAGCAGCAGGCCCTCGCTGATCCAGATCGGCATGAAGTTGGCCGAAGGCACCACCATGTCGAAGCCGTGGCCACCGGCGCGCACCTTGGCCAGTGCCGTGTCGTTCGAGTCGTAGTCGGTGATGGTGACCTTGACGTTGTACTTCTCTTCGAACTTCTTGATCACCTCGGGGCTGGTGTAGTTGCCCCAGTTATAGATGTTGAGCACGCCTTCGGCGAAGGCGGGCGCTGACATCGCCATCACCATGGCGGCGGCCAGCAGTGCTTTGGACTTGAAACTCATCGTTTGCTCCCTGTTTTCAATTTCACGTCTTTTTCCGGCTGATGAAGAAGAACATCGTCACCAGCAGAACCGAGATGCCGAGGAACACCGTGGAAATGGCGTTGATCTCCGGCGTGACCGAGCGCTTGAGCTGGCCCAGCATGTAGGTGGGCAGCGTTTCCTGCCCGGCGGATTTCACGAATTCGGTGATCACCACGTCGTCGAGCGAGATGACGAAGGCCAGCATGAAGCCGGCGAGGATGCCGGGCCAGAGCAGCGGCAGCGTCACCCGCCGGAAGGCGGCCCAGGGCGTGGCGTAGAGATCCGCCGCGGCGCGTTCCAGCGTCAGGTCCATGCCCTCGAGGCGGGCGCGGATCGGCATGTAGGCGAAGGGGATGCAGAAGGCGGTGTGCGCGGCGATGAGGTAGCCCAGGCCCGAATAGCCGGTCCAGATCTTGATGCGCGAGAAGACGATCAGCAGCGCCACGGCGGTGACGATCTCCGGCACCATGAGCGGCTGGTTGATGAAGGCATATTTGAAGGTGAGGCCGCGATAGGGAGCGGTGCGGGTGGTGGCGATCGCCGCCATGGTGGCCGTCACCGTGGCGATGGTGGCCGCGACGACGGCGATGACGGCGGAGCGGATGGTGGCCTCCTGCACCGCGGTGTTGTGCCAGGCCGACTGGAACCAGCGCAGCGAGAAGCCTTCCCAGACCGAGACATTGATGCCGGCATTGAAGGCATAGAACACCAGGGTCGCCACCGGCAGGTAGAGCACCGCGAAGCAGAGCAGCGCGATGAAGGGGAAGCCCGGCATCGCGCTGATGGAGAAGCCCCTAGACATGGCCGTGGCCCCCGCCCTTGGACGTGTTCCTGACATAGACGAGGAGGGCGAGCGTGACGATGATCATCAGCGTGATCGAGAGGGCGGAGCCCAGCGGCCAGTTGCGGCCCTGGCCGAACTGCAGGTCGATCAGGTTGCCGAGCATCATGTTCTTGCCGCCGCCCAGCACGCGCGGGATGACATAGGCGCCGAGCGAGGGGATGAAGACCAGGATGCAGCCCGCCACGATGCCGGGCTTGACCAGCGGGATGATGACGCGGCGCAGAACCTGGAAGCGGTTGGCATAGAGATCATAGCCCGCCTCGACGAGGCGGAAGTCGAGCTTCTCCATCGAGGCATAGAGCGGCAGCACCATCAGCGGCAGGTAGACATAGACCATGCCGAAGAGGATGGCCCAGTCGGTGAACATGATCTGGATCGGCTTGTCGATGAGACCCAGGCCCATCAGCGCCGAGTTGACGATGCCCTCGTTGCGGATCACCTCCTGCATCGCGAAGGTGCGGATGAGGATGTTGGTCCAGAAGGGAATGGTGATGAGGAAGAGCCAGAGATCGCGCTTCTCGGGCCTGCGGGTGGCGATGAAATAGGCAGTCGGGAAGCCGAAGAACAGTGCCGCGACAGTGGTGATGAAGGAGAGCTTCAGCGAGCGCCAGAAGATGTTGATGTTGGCCCAGGCGGGACCCAGCGTATCGTCGAACATGTCGCGCTCAAAGAGCACGTTGAACCAGCCGTCGAGCGAGAACTGCCAGTACTTCACGTCACCATAGTCGCCCTTGACCATGAAGGAGTAGAGCACGACGACGGCAAGCGGGCCGATGGCGGCGAAGAAGATGATGAGGAGTGCCGGCGCCGAGAGCAGCCAGCGCTTGCGGATGCTCTCGCGTTCGGCCCTGTCGGCCGCCTGCTGCGCGATGCCCATGCTCAGTCCCTCACCACCTGGGCCGAGTTGGGCTCCAGCGCCACGCCGACGGCATCGCCCACCGCATGGCCGGTGCCACCGCCATGCGAGTTCTGCTGGCGGATGATGAAGGTCTCGCCGCCGTCGAGCTTCACGTAATAGTGGGTGTCGGTGCCGAAATAGACCACGTTCTCCAGCCTGCCACGGAGATCGGCGGGGGCACCGGGCGCGACCAGGTCAGCGTGTTCCGGCCGCACCACCACGGTGATGGCGCCGGACGGGTTGAGACCCTCGGGCAGGCCCGCGGTGATGGTGGCGCCATCCGCCAGCCTGACTTCGGCGTGATGCCCCGAGACGCCGGTGACGTTTCCCTTGAGGAAGTTCGTCTCGCCGATGAAGTTGGCGACGAAGCGCACCGAGGGACGGTCATAGATTTCGCGCGGGGAGCCGATCTGCAGGATCTTGCCCTTGCTCATGACGGCGATACGGTCCGACATGGTGAGGGCTTCTTCCTGGTCATGCGTGACGAAGATGAAGGTGATGCCGGTTTCGTGCTGCAGCCGCTTCAGCTCGATCTGCATGTCCTTGCGGAGCTTGTAGTCGAGGGCCGAGAGCGGCTCGTCGAGGAGCAGCACCTTGGGCTGGGGTGCCAGCGCGCGGGCAAGTGCCACGCGCTGCTGCTGGCCGCCGGAGATCTGGCTGGTGCGGCGGTTGGCGAGTTCCTCCATGCGGACGAGCGACAGCATCTGCGACACGCGCTTGTCGATCTCGGCCCGGGGCTTGCCCAGCATCTCGAGGCCGAAGCCGATGTTCTGCGCCACCGTCATGTGGGGGAAGAGCGCGTAGGACTGGAACACGGTGTTGACCGGCCGCTTGTAGGGCGGCAGGGGGGCAATGTTCTCGCCGTAGAGGAGAATCTCGCCATCGGTGGGGAAGTCGAAGCCGGCGATCAGCCGGAGCAGCGTGGTCTTGCCGCAACCCGAGGGCCCGAGCAGCGTGAAGAACTCGTTCTGGCGGATCGAGACCGAGACATTGTCGAGAGCCTTGACGGCGTCGGGGCCTGCTCCGAATTGTTTGGTGACGCCCTTCGCCTCGATGGCGGTCTGGCCTGCTGCCAAGATATAGCTCCCTGTTCCGCGCTTTCCGGCGGTTACCGCTGCCATCCTAAGCCGGGAAAAGACCCTTTGCCAATGGCTTCGCGCTGCCCGTCACAATTGACGCAGCGGCGGCGCAGGGCACCCCGGCAAAAATCGCCTAGATCGACCAGCCGCCGTCGATGACGAAGGTCTGCCCGGTGACGAAGGCCGCCTCGTCGCTGGCGAGATAGACCACCAGCATGCCGATTTCCTCGGCCCGGGCCATGCGGCCCATCGGCTGGCGCGAAATGAAGGCCGATTTCGCCGCCTCGTAATCACCCGTGGCCTTGAGGCGCTCGGTCAGGGACGGGCTGTCGACCGTGCCGGGGCAGATGGCATTCACGCGGATGCCCTTCGAGGTGTAGTCCGCCGCCAGCGCCTTGGTCATGCCGATCACCGCGGCCTTGGTGGCGCCATAGACGAAGCGGTTCGGCACGCCCTTGATGGAGGAGGCGGCGGAAGCCATGTTGATGATGACGCCGTTGCCACGGGCGAGCCAGCCCGGCATGAAGGCCTTCATCATCCGGTAATGCGCCTTGACGTTGAGGTCGAAGGAGAAGTCCCAGGCCTTCTCGTCGGTCTCCATCAGGGTGCCGGCATGGACGTAGCCGGAGCAGTTGAACAGAATGTCCGGCGTGCCGACGCGCTTTGCCGCGGCGTCGACTTCGTCCTGCTTCAGCACATCGAGGGTGAAGGTCTCGATTCCTGCCTGCTCGGCGGCGAGCGTCTTCAGGGCTTCGGCATTGATGTCGGTGGCCCAGACCTTTGCCCCCTCCTTCGCCATGCAGATGGCGGCGGCGCGGCCGATGCCCTGGCCGGCGGAGGTGACGATCGCTGTCTTGCCGTGAAGCCTGCCGGCCATGGACTTCTCTCCCAATGTCCTGTTCTCTGTTGGCCGGAATCACTAGCGCCTCGACATGAGTTTTGTCCATGACCAACGATGACCTGTGCTACCTCCCCGCCCATGAGGCCCTGAAGCTGTTCAGGAAGCGCAAGCTCTCGCCCGTCGAGCTGACCAAGGCGCTGATCGCGCGGGCCGAGAAGGTGAACCCCAGGATCAACTGCCTGGCCGACCGCTACGCCGACGAGGCGGTGGCGCAGGCGCAGGCCTCGGAGGCGCGCTACATGAAGCGCGGGGCGAGGACCGGCGCGCTCGACGGCGTGCCGCTGTGCGTGAAAGATGCGCAGCGGCTGAAGGGCAAGCGCACGACCCATGGCTCGCTGATCTTCAAGGACTCGGTGGATGATCATTCGGACCCGATGATCGAGCGGCTCGAGAAGGCCGGTGCCGTCATCCTGGCGCGCACCACGACGCCGGAGTTCTGCCTCTCCGGCATCACCACCTCGCGGCTCTGGGGCGTCACGCGCAACCCGTGGAACACCGAGTGGGGGCCAGGCGGATCATCGGGCGGTTCGGGGGCCGCACTTGCCGCGGGCATCACCACGCTG
Organism: Aestuariivirga litoralis; assembly: GCF_003234965.1. GTDB lineage: Bacteria > Pseudomonadota > Alphaproteobacteria > Rhizobiales > Aestuariivirgaceae > Aestuariivirga > Aestuariivirga litoralis. Next base: position 32,891 of record NZ_QKVK01000009.1, on the reverse strand, counting down.
GCGACGGGCACCGACATCGGCGGCTCGATCCGCATTCCCGCCGCGGCCTGCGGTGTCGTCGGCTACAAGCCGCCGCATGGGCGGAACCCGGACGGGCCGCCCGCCAATTTCGACCGCTTCAATCACTGCGGCCCGATGACGCGCAGCGTGGCCGATGCGGCGCTGATGCAGAACGTGACCTCGGGGCCCCACCCGCTCGACCATGACTCGCTGCGCGAGACGGTGGTGCTGCCGACAGAGGCACGATCAATCCGTGGACTGAGGATCGCCTGGTCGGTGGACCTCGGCTACGTGCCCGTCGAGCCCGCCGTGCGAAAGAACATGCTGAAGGCGCTCGAGGTGTTCAGGTCGCTGGGCGCCAGGGTGGAGGAAGTGGACCTCGGCTGGACCGGGGAGGTCGAGAAGAACGGGCTGCACTGGTACAACCTGATGCATTTCGGCCGGCAGACCATCTGGCACCTGAAAGACTCGAAGCACCTGATGACGGACTATGCCGTGAAGTTCGCCGAGGTGGCCGGCAAGCTGACGGGTGCCGACGACGTCCACAAGCCGTGGGAACAGGCGCACCGCATGTACCAGACGCTGGGGCCGGTGCTGGAACGCCACGACCTGTTCATCTGCCCCACCAACAACGCGCCATCGGTGAAGGCCGAGCACGATCCGTGGGACGGGAATTTCACGGTGGCGGGCCGCAAGGTCGACCCCGAGTATGGCTGGGTGATGACCCACCAGTTCAACATGCTGCACAATTGCCCGGTGCTCTCGCTGCCCTCGGGACATGCGGAAACGAGGGTTCCCACCGGCATCCAGCTGGTGGGACGGACATGGGACGATGTGAAGGTTTTCCGCGCTGGCCTGGCCTTCGAAAAGGCCGTCGGCGGCTGGTATGGCACAAGAAAGACCCGCCCCGGTTGTGATTTTTCTTGACATTTGAGGAAAAATTCCCTATACTGGGACCATGAACTGGGCACTCACCATCGGCTCCGTCGCAGGCACCAGGGTCAGGCTGCATGTCACCTTCCTGATCTTCCTCGCCTGGATCGGCATTGCGGATTATCTCGCCGGCGGCCCGTCCGCCGCGGCTGAATCGATTGTGTTCATCCTGCTCGTCTTCCTGTGCGTGACGCTGCACGAGTTCGGCCACATTGCCATGGCGAAGCGCTTCGGGGTCAACACGCCGCAGGTGATCCTGTCGCCCATCGGCGGCATTGCGGCCATGGAACGGATGCCGGAAAACCCGCGGCAGGAACTGCTCGTGGCCATTGCCGGACCGCTGGTCAACGTGGCGATCGCCCTTGCGCTGATGGCCGTGCTGGGGCTCGGCCCGCAGTTCATCGCCAGCTTCGACTTCGACCGCGCCACGCTGGCGGAGCGCCTGCTGCTGGTGAACGTGGTGCTGGTGCTGTTCAACCTGATCCCCGCCTTTCCGATGGATGGCGGCCGCGTGCTGCGCGCCGTGCTGGCCATGAACATGGCGCCGGTGCGCGCCACGGCGCTTGCCGCCCGCATCGGGCAGGCCTTCGCGCTGGCGTTCTTCGTGATGGGGCTGCTGTGGAACCCGATCCTGATGTTGGTCGGCGTCTTCATCTATTTCGCCGCGGCGGCGGAGGAGCAGCAGGCCGCCTTCACCGGCCTCGCCACCCGACTTTTCGTGCGTGACGCAATGGAGCCATCGCCGGTGGTGCTGGGCGAACACGATCCGGTGTCGCAGGCCATCGACGCCTTGCTGGCCTCGCCGCAGAAGGATTTTCCCGTGGTGGATGGAACGGGCCGCATCGTCGGGCTGCTCGACCGCGATGCGATGATCAGAGGCCTGCGCGAACGGGGTGCGGCGGTGCCGGTGGGCGAGGTGATGCGCGGCTGCGCACCACTGCTGCCGGGAGAACCGCTGGCGGAGGCCTATGCGGCGATGCGCGCGCGGGGAGCCGGCGCCGAGGTGGTGATGGATGCGGCAGGCCGCGTGATGGGCGTGCTGACGGCGGAGAACGTGGCCGAGATGATGCTGGTCGAAAGCGCCCGGCCGGGCTGGCTCAGCCGGCGCGGATAGGCAGGGGCGCCGGGGCGCGGAGCCTGGCTCAGGCGTCGCGGGCGTGGCGGGTTGCGGGCTGCAGCGGGGCCCCCGCAGGCGCGGCGGAGGGCGCCGGGAAGGGACGGATCACCGCACCTTCCTCCGGCAGCGCATAGCCATAGGGGCGAAGGTCGAGACCGGTGAGCTTCTGGAGGCGCTGGTTGCTGTGGCGGTATCGCTCTGCCATGGGTGCCACGCGGGCCAGCAGCCGCGCCTTGACATGCTCGTTGAGGGCGCGCGGCACCAGGAGGCCGAGGTATTTCTGCAGACCGAGATGCACCGCCTGGCCGACGCGGCGGCCGAGCAGCGACGGCGCGAAGCCATTGCCGCGCGAACTGCGGATCACCGGCGAGAGCAGGCGCAGGCCGACGGCGGTGAGGTAGTTCTGGCTGGCATTCTCCCGGCTTGCGGCAGCCAGCGCCTGGCGCGGCGGCTCCACCCCGGCGAAGCGGCAGATGCGGGCGACGAAGTCCTGCGGGGCCTTGCGCAGCATCTCGTAAGGCAGCACCAGCACGTTGCCGGCACCGAAGCGGCGGTGATAGGCCTCGACCAGCCGGTCATAGTCCCAGTAGCAGGGATCAAGGCCCGGGGCGCGGGCATCATGCTCCGGCGCGAGGAAGCCCGTGATGCTGCGCGGGCCGCCATATTTCAGGTATTGCATGTAGTTGGACAGGATCATGGCGCGCTGCTCGCGCACCACGATCAGCACCCGGGCATTGGGCAGCGTTTCGTGAAGACGATTGCATATGGCGGAACGGTCCATGCCGTTGGACATGGGGTGTCCGCTCAGCCGTTCGTTGCTGACGACGAGGCAGCGGCCCTCGGGAACGATTGCAGCGCCAACCGCCGAACGTGCCTGCGCGGCATCGAACTGATCCTCGCGCAGCATGTTGCCGTCGGCCGCGCGGTAGAATTCATAGGAGCCGAACTTGGCGCGCGACTTGCGCTTCTTCACGCTCTCCGGCGCCGCCGTCCAGAAGGGCATGTCTGGATTGGCGAAGAGATGAACCTGGAGCCATGAGGTTCCGGTCTTGTGCAGGCCAATGTGGATCAGCGGGGCGGTCATGGTCGGGGACCATCTTAGGCCAAGAGTTCGGGGGCCATAACGGACAAAATACGGATGCGACTACAGCCTCAGATGGCAGGCCGGGTCACGCCTTCGGCACGCTGCCGTACCACGACTCGTCCACGGTGATGACCTTTGCCCCGGGAGCGGTGCTGCGAATGAAGTCGTTCCACCGGCCATACCATCCATCCACCCAGCCAGCTTGCGCGTAGAGCTGAGCCAGTTGACGATGGCGCTTCTTGCGCCTGAGGCCCGCCTTGCTGGCGAGCTTGTAGAGCAGGCCCTTGTCGGGCTTCACGGCGATCTCATTGTCATGAAGCTGGCGCGACAGACGTTCCATGTCCGGCTTCAGGACAACGACCACCACCTTTTCCGCACAGGCGATGAGATCAAGCGCCTGGTCACGCGGATACTCCTGGCAACCGGTGGCGAAGGGCCGCAGGAAATCATAATGCAGCACCGCGCCCTCGAGATCATGCGGGGGAAGCGACGGTGTCGCGGTATGCTGCGTCTGGAGCAGCTGGCCTGCGCCCGTCATCGGCCAGTTGCGGCTGGACGACGGAAGCTCCGCAGCGAGCTCGGGTGGCAGCTGGCCATCGCCGATGCGCTTCAGGAACGTCGACTTGCCCGAAGAGGTGGGACCACTGACGATGACCAGCGTGCCGATGCGCCGCCGCGTGGCCACGACGATGAAGCGCTGCTTGTGCGAGGACGGCACGATTTCGATGCGCGAGAACAGTGCACGCTGGCTGCCGAGGATGCGCAGGACGGCGGCGGGCGTGAAGAAGTATTTCTGCACCTCACCCTGCGACTTGAAGGAGGGCACGCCACGGCCAATGAAAACCACCGGCAGCTTGCCAATGAGCTGCCGGGTGAGCGCGCCCACCCCCAGCTTCCTCGCGTCGCGGGGGTTGAGGGAGGCCACTTCCAGCACCAGCCGGTCACGCGTGGCCTCTGCCAGCTTGTGCAGCACGCCGATGGGATTGAACAGGTGGTGCAGCACGTTGAGACAGAGGACAATGTCGTAGCGCCGATCGAGCGCCTTGGTCTCGATATCGTCCATCACGAATTCGGCGTTGAGACCCTTGATCTCGGCCAGGGTGCGGGCTTGTCGAAGCTTGCCCGGATCAACCTCGAGACCTGTGGCGGCAGCGGCACCGCGTTCCAGCGCCTCGAAGCAGAAATACCCGAGGTAGCTCCCGATATCGAGCACGGTCTTGCCCGTGATGCCCCCGGCAAAGGCGATCTCGCAGACCTCCTTGCGGTCGGCGCCCGGCGTCGACAGGCCGTGCGGCAGCGTGATTTTCTGATACTTGAGGTCCTCCGCGGCGAGGAAGGCCTCGATCTCCGCCTTGCTCCACGTCCTGCCTTCAGCCATTGCCATGCTTTCCCTGCCGTTTCGCCGCCGCTTGCCGGATTTCGGAAACGGCGGCCATGACTTTCGCCGCACTCACCTCGACCGGATCGTGCCCCGAGAGTTCCAGCACCCTTCCGGCGGAATGATGGCGATAGAGGTCCATCAGCATGCCATAGAGAGCTTGCCCGGAAACGAGTCCCTGCCGCATCTCATCCTCCGGGCGCTTCTGCAGGCGGCTGTTGCCGCCGTTGCGGGCGATCAACCGCTCGGCGGCAAGAGCAGGCGGTGTATTGAGACAGACGATCAGGTCTGCCGCAGTCGGCGCAAGCGCCGCCACCAGACGGTCGAGCGCTGCCGGATCGTGGCTCCTGCGGTCGAGCAGCAGCGACCAGAGCTTCTGGATCATGCCCTGGTCGATGACCAGCGGGCCCGCGGCCTCACGTTCATAGAAGCGCAATTCCGCCGCGAGCCTGGTGAGGCGCCTGGCATCCATCGTCTCCAGCGGGCGGAGCGACAGCATGAAGGGCAACGCGGCGCGGTAGACGGCGAGGCGGCGGGGAAGCGGCAGCGGAGCGGGGTCGGTGTTGCGGGAGGTGGGCCAATGGGCGGGCAGCGCCCTTGTGATGGTGCTCTTGCCGGCGCCGGGCAGGCCGACGAATTCGATGACCGGGTTAGCGCGCAGCATGGGCCTGCCGCAGGATGCGCTGCCAGATGGTGCGCTTGACCGCGAGCATCACCTGGTCGAGCGGCTGGTCGGCATCGACCGACACGACGTCGACGCCGGCGAAGTCGAGTTCGCGCGTCAGGGCGCATTTGCGCGCGATGCTGGACAGGCTGTGATCGGGCTTGCGGGCATGCGCCACCTCGGGCGAGACGACGAGCTTGATGAGCAGGTCGGGCCTGAGCGTGGCGAGCCTGCGATAGCCCTCGCGTTCAGCCGCCGCCGCCCAGCCGAAGGAGGCGCCCTCCTGCAGGCGGGGGCCGTCATAGATGCCGTAGACCTGCATCTGCGGAAAGCGGTCGAGCACCACCATGCTGCCGCCCTCGGCCAGCCGGCGCGCCTGCGCAAGGGCGCGGCGCTTCGAGGAGGTGGCGGGAAGCTGGTGGAGGGCGAGCAGGCGGTCGAGGAATCCGGCAGGCTTGCGGGCGCGCGGCGCACCCTCCCCCTCCGGCGTCTTCGGCGTCTTCGGCTTCTTCGACTTCTTCGTCCTGGCCTTCACGGCATGGCGCAGCCGGTCGAGCAGGCGGGTGCTGCCCTGCCCCGAGCCCATGTAATAGCCATGCACATCGAGCTTGTAGCGCAGCCACTTGCGGATTGCCGCCGTCAGCGTCGACTTGCCCGAGCCATCGCTGCCGATGAAGGCGACGACCAGCCCCGGCCCCGCGGCGCGCTTGCCGGTGACGGTGGCAGGCCTGAGCTTGCGCAGCTCCTTGGCTGCCGTGGCCTTGAGGTTGAGGGCCGCGCCCCGCAGCCGGGCCTCGGCCCAGGGCATGCGGTGATGGTCCTTCAGCGCGGCGTAGACGGAGCGGCTGACGGCCAGAACCGCTTCATCCGTGGGCGGAGGATTGCCGGCGAGGGCTCCGACGGGGGCTGTGTCGAAGCCCGGCAGCAGTTCGCCCGCCAGCGTCTTGAGACGTGCGGCATCGGCGCGCGACAGGAGCCAGTCGAGCTCGGCGCGCACATGGTGCGGCAGCTTCAGCTTCCCCTTGCGCTTGGCGGGCGGCATCTTGGCCCACATGCGGACGATGAGGATCATCAGTTCCATCTCTGCCGTGGGCGTGGGCCATTCGGCATCGAGCGCATGATCGGTGTGGGCGAGCAGCGCCTCGCCCCACGGCAGGCGCAGGTGCTTGATGCGGCGCAGTCCGGTAACCAGCGCGAAATGCAGATGCACGTGGAGGAAGCGGCCCGTCGTCTCGTCCATCAGCAGCCAGTCCTCGACGTCCGGGTAGCTGCCCCAGGGCTGGCTGCGCATTTCGAGCGCGTTCTGTTCACGCAGGATGTTGCGCACCACCGCGCGCTGGGCGGGGTCGGCGTACATGTCGATGTCGGTCTGGCCGGAGAGCGCCTCGGCGAGGTGGCCGTTGCTCTTCCAGTGGACGAAGCGGATGCCCCTTGCCGTGAAGGCCCGGGCGAGGTCGCGGGCTGCCGCGAGCGGCGCCTCAGCGCTGGTAGTGGCCACGGTACCACTCCACGAAACGGCGGACGCCGGTGCGATAGTCGGTCGCCGGGCTGAAGCCGGTGAGCGACTTCAGCAGGCGCGAATCCGCCCAGGTGGCGGCAACGTCGCCTTTCTGCATCTCCATGTAGTTCCTGTGCGCAGGGATCCCCAGGGCCTGCTCCAGCGCGTCGATGAAGTCGAGGAGCTTCACCTTGTCGTTGTTGCCGATATTGACGACGCGGAACGGCGCCACGCCGGAGAGGCTGTCATGCGCGCCCACGGGCTCGCCATTCACCGGCACGGCATCGATGAGCAGCGCGATGGCGCGCACCAGGTCGTCGATGTAGGTGAAGTCGCGGTACATCTCCCCGCCATTGTAGATGTCGATGGGCTCCCCATCGAGGATGGCACGGGTGAACTTGAACAGCGCCATGTCCGGCCGGCCCCAGGGGCCATAGACGGTGAAGAAGCGCAAGCCCGTCATCGGCACGCCCCAGAGATGGGCATAGGAATGGGCCAGCGCCTCGCCCGCCTTCTTGGTGGCGGCATAGATGGTGAGCGGCTGGTCGGCCTTGTCGGTTTCCTCGAAGGGCATCTTGCTGTTGCCGCCATAGACCGAGGAGGTGGAGGCGAAGACGACATGCTTCACGCCGAGCTGGCGCGCCACCTCGATGACGTTGAAGGTGCCGGTGACATTGGTGTCGACATAGCTGCGCGGGTTCTCGAGGCTGTAGCGCACGCCGGCCTGGGCCGCGAGATGGACGATCACCTCCGGCCGGAAATCCTCCGCGGCGCGCGACAGGGCATCGAGGTCCTCGAGCCGCGCCAGCGTGGCGGAAAAGGCGTTGCTGCGCTGGAGCCGCGCCTGGCGGGCGTGCTTGAGGGTCACGTCGTAATAGTCGGTGAAGGCGTCGACGCCATGCACCAGCCAGCCTTCGGCGAGCAGCAGCTCGGCGAGGTGATACCCGATGAAGCCGGCCGTGCCGGTGATGAGGACCCTGCGCATCGCTCTCACATGAAGAAGGCGCGGATCATGAGCACCAGGTTGCCGGGATAGCAGCGGCCGGTGCGGATGGTGCGCCAGAAGCGGTAGAGGGCGGAATCCGCCGACTTGTACCAGGGCAGGTGCAGCAGGCGGGCCTCCGATTCATTCTTCGAGCGGAACAGGATGCCGCGCAGCGTGCGCACGTTGTACTCGGTGGGAATGGCGATGACGCCGATCTCCGGCATCTCCCACATCAGGCGGCGCAGGATGGGCTGGTCGAACTTGGCGTTTTCGCTCTTGTAGCCTTCCGACCAGCGGGCCAGGAATGTCTGCATCCGGTCACTCAGGCGATAATAGAGCACGCCGCCGTTGAAGCCGGTGAAGCCGGGATCGACCTTGGGATCGGTGAGGCGCGCGGTGGCGGAGGAGACCGGATGCCGATTCTCGACGTGGCAGCCGGCAAGGTCATAGCGGTCGAGCAGGCCGAAGGGCTCGGTGATCGAACCGATGACGCGCGTATCGGCATCGAGATAGAGCGTATCGCGGAACGGCGACCTGGCCAGGTAGTCGAGCTTGGAGCGGCGGTGCGGGTCCTTGACCTCGAACCACATGTCGATCGCCGGGTCCTTCGAGGGCACGTCGCTGAACAGGGCAATCGGCAGGTCCGGGTGCTGCTTCTTGGCGCTGCGGGCCGAACGCTCCGCGTCACGCACATAGGGCGCGCCCGAAGCAATGTAGATGATGCCCCTTCCGGCCTGCTGTGCAGCGACCAATGCTGAACTCCCCAAGGGCGCCGACGGCGCTGCAACCCGCGCCGGAACCAGCCTGCCGGGGCAGTTAGGACTTGCATTTCCCGGGGGCTGAGCTAACGACCGTGGCGCTTCTTGAACGATAAAACCAGCCGTTTGCGGGGCTTATAGGGGCGGCGTGCCGCAATTGCAAGCCGTGAGCGGCGGGGCTAAGTCTCCCCCGGACGGCCTGGGGACACTCTCGGCACGAGGACAATGCGCAAGGTCTTTCACATCTTCTTCAACGCCGAGGGCACAAGGCCCTTCCTGGTGCTGTTTGCGCTGCTGGTGGCAGCGCTCTGCGAGGCCATCGGCATTTCCGCCCTGCTGCCGGCGGTGGCGATCGTCGCCGACCAGCCCGGCGGCGCGGCCAGCGGCAGCCATTCGGGGCTGAGCCAGAGGGTTGTCACCGCGCTGGAATGGGTGGGCATCGACCCGACGCTGGGCAACCTGGTGCTGATCATCGGCGTGGCGCTGGTGCTGAAGGCGGTGGTCGGTTTCTTCGCGCTCACCTATGCGGCGAATTCCGCCGCGCGCGTCGGCGTGCGCATGCGCGAGCGGCTGCTGGACGCGCTGTTCGGCGCCAGCTGGCGCTTCTATTCGGAACAGCAGGCAGGAAGCTTTGCCAGCGCCATCAGTGCCGATGCAACCCGCGCGGCCGATGCCTACCTGATGGCGGCCAACTTCTGCGCCATGTCGGTGCAGGCGGTGATCTACGTGATCATCACGCTCTTCGTCGACTGGCGGCTGGCGCTGCTCGGCCTCACCGTCGGCATCGTGATGAGCCAGTCGATGGGCTTCCTGTTCCGCATGTCGAAGAGGGCGGGCCGCCGCCAGGTCGACTCGACGCGCGAACTCACCGTGAAGACGGTGGAACTGCTCGGCAACATCAAACCGCTCAAGACCATGCACCGCTACAACTCGTTCCGCACCTCGATCCGCAAGGCGATGCTGCGGCTCGAGAAGGCGCTGCGCCAGCGCGGCGTGGCCCAGCAGCTGACGGTGCAGGGCGGTGACGCGGTGATGGCCATTGCGCTGTGCCTGGTCATCTATGTCTCCTACACCTATTTCCACATCACCATCACGGCGCTGCTGGTGGGCGGCATCCTGTTCATGAAGGTGCTGGACAATTTCGGCAAGCTGCAGCGGCTGCTGCAGCAATCGGCCCAGACGCAGGCCTCCTACGACCGCGTGCAGCAGCTGATTGCGCTGACCGAGGCCAACCGCGAGGCGGCGCGCGGCACGCGTGAGCCGGACGCCACCGGCGACTGCCGTTTCGAGCACGTCAACTTCTCCTATGGCGGGCATGACGTGCTGCAGGACGTGAACATCGTGGTGCCGTCACGCCAGGTGACGGTGCTGAAGGGTCTTTCGGGCAGCGGCAAGACCACCCTCGTCGACCTGCTCATCGGGCTGCACCAGCCGAAGAGCGGGCGCATCACCCTGGCAGGCGTGGCGCTCGAGGACATCGACATCATCAAGCTGCGCCGACGCATCGGCTATGTGTCGCAGGAGTTGTCGCTGCTGCACGCACCGATCCGCGAGAACATCTGCCTCGGCGACGAGAGCCTGACGGAAGACGACATCGCGCATGCCGTGAAGCTCGCCGGCCTCGAGGACTTCATCGCCAGCCTTCCGCAGGGCCTCGACACCAGCGCCGGCGAAATGGGGGCGAGGCTGTCGGGCGGCCAGCGCCAGCGCATCGCGCTCGCCCGCGCCCTGGTGACCAGGCCCGACATCCTGATCCTCGACGAGGTGACGAGTGCGCTCGACCCGGCGACCGAGGCAGAGATCGTCGGCAACATCCGCAAGCTGGCACATGAGTTCACCATCATCGTCATCACCCACCGCGATGCCTGGGTGGAGGTGGCCGACCGCCTCTACGAGGTGCGGGGAGGCCGGGTGAACGAAGTGGGACGCGCCGCGGCCTAACCGTTGTAGCCGTAGACCGGGTTCAACGTGTCGCGCACCAGCCGGTCCAGCGCATCGGCCTGCTCGTCCGTCACATAGTCACGCCAGCCCCCGACCTTGCCGCGGCGGACCTTGAAGCTCGACGGGTCATCGGCATTGCCGGGCTTCATGCTGCGCTGGCCACCGGCCTTCTTGGCGTTCTCGGTTTCCATGCGGCGCATGTTATCGATTGAGGCAAAGGTGACGGCGTCTTCCAGGTCAGCATCCGTCGGCTGCTGGCCGAGGAACGTCACGATCCGGCCCAGCTCCTTCTTGGTGTCGGCGCGCAGGTCCTCGTAGCGCACCACCAGCAGCTTCTTCATGCGGGGCGCTGCATCGGCCCAGTCGTTCATGAAGCCGATGATCTTGGGCAGGCCCGCCTGGGCGCCGGCGATGAAGTCATGCACGCTGGTATCATCGGGCAACGGGTAATCATTGATCACCTTCTTGCGCGGTTCCATGCGGTGCTTCCACTGGAAGAACTGCGAGACCGCGGTATCGCGCGGGTCGCGCACCAGCAGCACGGTGGGGAGATCGCGGTAGATCTCCGCCTTGCGGTCATGGCCGAACCAGTCCTTCAGGTAATTGTCGTGGGTGAAGAACAGGACCGGCACACCGGGATGCCGGTCACGAAACTCGTTGAAGGCCGAAATGCCCTCGCTGGCATAGCCGTTCCGGTGGGCGAAATAGCGCCACAGCATGACCCTCACCCAGGTGCGGCCGCTCTTGCCGAAGGACACGATGGCGGCATCGGCCGCCTCCAGCTTCTTCTTCTCTTCGTAGCCCCGGAACCAGCGCTCGAAACGGATGCCGGTGTCCCGCGGGAGGACGGCCGTGCCACGGGAAATCAGCTGGCGCAGGCCGACGCGAAGGTCGAAGGCATTGGGCAGGGGCATCAAATACGGCTTTCAGCGGCAAAAGGGCCGGGCGGGCATAGCAAATCCCCCGCAGCACGGCAATGTGCCGGGCCTTAGCTGCGTTTGTCGACGTTGTGAGCCAGAAGATGGGCGATGCGGCTTTCACCCGCCGGGCCGCGCTCGGCGCGCTGGTGAATGTCGAGATCGGGCTTGCCATTGCCCTCGATGATCATGGCGCCGTCCGCCAGCATGGCCACGTCCCAGCCGACCACCACCCGCTCCGGGAAGGCCTCATGCGCCTTCACCGCCAGCGCCATGACTTCGGCCCAGTGCGGCAGGGTGCGGCCGGCGAAGCGGGCACCGCTGACGGGGTGCGTGTCGCGCCAGCCGACATCGGGCCTGATGCCGATGTCGGAGGCGATGCCGATCTGGCCGGTCTGCAGGTTCACCGCCGTCGCCAGACCACCCTGGTGGAAATTGTCGACCACCGAATTGCCGATGGCCATGCGGAAGGCGGCATTGGTGGCCTCCGCCCGGCCCTGCTCGTTGCGGCAGGTGAGAAGGCGCACGGTGGCCAGTGCGCCGTTCGAAATGTCGTCCAGCGCCGGATGATTGGCGAGGCGCGGCTGGACGAGGAAATCATCCTTCAGCGACTGGCGGGCGAGCTTCTCCATCAGCTGGTCGCGTGTCAGCACGTCGCCGTGGGCGTTGCGGTAGCGGCCCTCGCCGAGGAAGTCCCAGCGTTCCATGCGGTGGCCGCCCGAGCCCGAGCGCGGCTTCACGAAGAGATCGCCATCGGGAAGGACATCGCTGCCACCCTTCAGCGGCCGGCGCTCGCCCCTGGAGAAATGCATGAGCACGGGCACCGCCCTGACACCCTGTTCGTGGCAGTGCTCGGCGAACCAGATCTTGTCGTCCATGCCATCCGCCCCCGGCGGCGGCTGGAGCAGCGAATAGGCGGGGCCGATGGTCTCGTGCGCGGTGAGATAGAGCTGCGCGCGCTTCCTGCGCTCGGCGAGGTGCAGCTCGAACATGTAGAACCAGAAGGGGGCGATGGCGAAGCGCGCCGCCATGTCGACCTGCCCCATGACCTGCGCCAGGGGACTGACGCCGGACCGCTGGGCGATGGCGCGCGCATTGCGGCGGGCGAAGATGAAGACCGCGACCGGAAGGGCAATGGGCCAGGCGATGGCGGCGGCCACGGCCCTCACGGGACCCCACGGCAGCTGCCAGTAGCGCCAGGCATAATGGCGGTGGAGATATTCGGCGGGCGGCAAGGCCAGGGTGGGCTTGCCGCGGAAGGCCCGGCGCAGCGCCATGGGAAGCCCCGCCACCATGTAGGCGAAGCCTTCGCCCGCAACCAGCAGCGCCTTCCACGCTGCCCCTTTCAGCGTCGTCAGGCGATCGCCGAGGCTGAGGCTGTTATCTTGCGGGGCAGGCATCGAATCAGGGCTTTCCGGCACGTGAGGTGGGCCCGCTCATAGGCCAAAAAGCGCGCGGATGCGAGTGACGGACCGGGACAGCCCATCCTCCAGCGGCGCCGGCGCGGACGCAGGAGGTGGCTCGCCCAGCCAGCGGGCGTGGCCGGACCTGACCAGCTGGCGGTGCACCACGCGCAGGTCACGCGAAAAGCGCGGCGGTGCATGGTTGATCAGCAGGCGGAAGAATGTCGCCTCCAGCCTGCGGCCGCGCCGGCCGATCCGCGGCACATCGAGATCGGCGCGCATCGCATAGGGGCCCTCCTCGATGTCGAAGAGCAGCACGGGCTTTACGGTGCTGACGGCCTCCGCCATCATCGAGATCGAATCCGCTGTGACGATGATGCGGCTGGCAAGGCCGAGCATGGCGTGGAAGGGATTGTCCGCCGCATCGGGTTGCCAGCGGTGGAAGAAACAGGGCGCGGTGATGGCGGCCTGCAGCGCGTCTTCCGCGGCAGTGCCGGTGCGGGCGCTGGTGGTGACGAGCAGAGACCCGCCATCGGATGCTGCGAGCGCCGAGGCCTCACGCCCGAGGCGCGCCGCCGCCTGGGGGGTGAAGTGATAGGGCCCGCTGGACCCGCCCACCAGCACGGCGGTGACGGGGCGCGGCAGATGGGCGAGCTTTGGCGCCCAGCGTTCCGCCTCTGCGGCAAGGCGCTGCGGCGTCACGTCATGCACCGGCAGCAGGTTGTGCAGCACGTTGGGGGCCTGCGGCAGGCGATACTGCGGGGTGGTGATGACGAGATCGAAGCGGCGGAGATCCGACCACGGCGTGCCGACGAAGACGATGCGCAACTGCGGGTTCCGGGTGCGGAGCCAGAAGGCCACCGCCTCCGCCCCGCGGCCCGAGCAGATGACGAGATCGGGCCAGGGTGCCGTGAGCGGGCTCGAGGCGGCAAGATTCACGCCGGCCAGGGTGGGCAGGCTCAACAGGCGCAGCAGGCCCTCATGGCCCCGATAGGCGAGTTTCTTCGTCTCGACCGGCCAGCCCAGGCGACCGGCAATGGCGCGCAGCTGGGTGTTGTCGCCGGAATGCGGGCTTTGCAGGATCCAGGTTCTCGGCTGGCCGTTTTTCAGGCAGAAATTTCCCTGTTTCTGCAAAGACTTGGACCTTGTGACAGAGAGCCGCGCGCGGGCGGCCTTGGACGCATGGGTCAGTACATGATACAGGGGGCCGTTGTAAGCAATAGTTTCGGGGATTGTCATGGCTATGACCGGCAATGCTGGGGCCACCCGGCCTCACATCTTCATCCAGACGAACAACAAGCAGTCGATCGGCGCGATCGTGTCCGCCTATTCGATGAAGCGTTCGCCCCACGCCGACAAGTTCGACGTGACCATCATGCACAAGGAAGACTACCCCTGGTTCGCCAAGCGCGACGGCCAGACCTACAAGCGCCACGGGGTGGACCGCGTGTGGCACGAGAATGACCTGCAGACCTTTACCCTCACCCGCTTCCTGCCGCCGCAGCTGATGGGCTACCAGGGCCGCGCCCTCGTCGTCGACCCTGATGTCTTCGCGGTGCAGGACGTGTGGGAGCTGCTGACGCGCGACATGCAGGGCAAGGCCATCATGTGCCGCGGCTCCAAGTTCAAGAACGGCGCCTATGCCTCCTCCGTCATGCTGCTCGACTGCGCCAAGCTGAAGCACTGGGACGTGGAGAAGGGCTTCAACGAACTGTTCGAAGGCAAGCGCGACTACCACCAGTGGATCTCGCTCCTCATGGAAGACCCCAACACCATCGGCGTGTTCGAGAACGAGTGGAACGACTTCGACAAGCTGACGCCCGCAACGAAGATGATCCACAATACCCGCCGCCGCACCCAGCCGTGGAAGACCGGCCTGAAGGTCGACTACACGCCGACCGAATTCGTGCCGGTGATCGGCTGGATCATGCGCATGCGCCGCAAGATGTTCGGCGACCACGCCTTCCTCGGCCATTATGCCCGCCACCCGGACCCCAAGCAGGAACAGCTGTTCTATGGCCTGCTGAAGGGCGCCTACGAGGCCGGCATGGTGACCGACGCCCAGATCAAGGAAGCGATGGACAAGAACTACATCCGTCATGACTCGGTCGAGGTGATGAAGGCAGCCCCCAGCCTGCCGCCGCTCACCGAAATGAAGGCCGCAGCCTGAGCGCGGCGCACCAGTCGCATCCGTCAGAGCCACCCGCAGACGAGCTGCGGGTGGCTCTTTTCACGGGCAACTACAACTACATCAAGGACGGCGTGGCGCTGACGCTGAACCGCCTCGTGGCGTTCCTGGAAAGCCGCGGCGTGCCGGTACTGGTCTTCGCCCCCGTGGCGGAGACGCCCGCCTTCGAATCGGTGGGCGAGCTCGTCGCCGTGCCCTCCTTCGCCATTCCGACGCGCAAGGAATACCGCATTGCGACGGGGCTTCCGGCAGAGCAGCGCAGGCGGCTCGAGGCCTTCCGCCCCACGCTGTTCCATATCGCGGTGCCGGACATACTCGGCTACCAGGCGCTGAAGCTCGCCGAACTCTGGAATGTGCCTGCCGTCGCCTCCTACCACACGCGCTACGACACATATCTGCGATTCTATGGCCTTGGGCTTTTCGAAAAGCTGGGCCAGCGCTACATGCGGAACTTCTACAACCGCGTGCGCCGCGTCTATCCGCCCTCGGAGTCGATGGCGGAGATCATCCGCAGCGAGGGCCAGTCGAGCCACGTGGAGGTGTGGGCGCGCGGGGTTGACAGCGAGCTGTTCTCGCCGGCACGGCGCGACATGGCGTGGCGGCGCGCGCTGGGCATCGCCGATGACGAGGTGGCGGTCAGCTTCGCCGGGCGGCTGGTGAAGGAGAAGAACACGGCGATCTACATGGCCGTGATGAACCTGCTCACCGCGCGCGGGTTGAAGGTGAAGCCGCTGGTGATCGGCGACGGACCCGAGATGGCGGCGATGAAGGCGGGGCTGAAGAACGGCGTCTTCGCCGGCTTCCTGCATGGCGAGGCGCTTGCACGCGCCTATGCCTCCTCCGACATCTTCTTCTTTCCCTCCGAAAGCGAAACCTTCGGCAACGTGACGCTGGAAGCGATGGCGAGCGGTCTTCCCGCCGTCAACGCCATTGCCAGCGGCAGCAATTCGCTGGTGGTGGAGGGCGAGACGGGACACCTCGTCAGCGCGCGCGATGAAGCGGGGCTGGCCGACAGGCTCGCAGCCCTGGTGACGGACGAAGCCCTGCGCCGGCGCATGGGGGCAGCAGCGCGGGCTCGGGCGCTGACATTCAGCTGGGATGCCATCCTCTCCGGCCTGCTCGACAGCTACCGGGCCGTACTGCGCGAAGCTGATGGCCGCTGACCCGACGATCTGGATCCTCTCGCGCGGGCGGAAGGGCGACCTCGACCAGATGCTGGCCCTGGCGAGGGCCACGGGCTGGCCCTGCGAAATCAAGACACTGCGTTTCGCGGGGCCGGAGATCCCCGTGCTGTCGAAGCTCTTGCTGAAGGAGAAGATATCGCCGCCCTGGCCCGACCTCGTGCTCGTTGCCGAGGCCTCGCCCAGTGTGATCGCCCGCGAGATCAAGCGCCTGTCTCCCGCAACGCGCATCGTCTGCCTCGGCCGTCCGGCGGGAGCGCCGCGGAATTTCGACCTCGTTCTCACCACCGCGCAATATCGCATTCCGCCTGCTGACAATGTGGTGGAACTCGCCATGCCGCTGGCGGAGGTGACGGAGGCCACTGCCACCTCCGGCGGTGGTCCGATTGCGCTTGCCGTGGGCGGCCCCGCTTTTCCCGACCTGCTCGATGCCTCCGCTGCCGAGCGGCTCGCTACCGATGTGCTGGCCCATGCGGCAAACGCCGGCGCCACTCTTGACGTGGTGACCAGCCCGCGCACACCGCCGGAGGCGATTGCCGTGCTCGAGCGCCGCATCACCGCGCCGCACCGGCTGAGCATCTTCGGACGCGGCGCCAATCGCTACCGGGAGGCCCTGGCCGAGGCGTCGGCGATCATCGTGACCAGCGATTCCGTCTCCATGGTGGCGGATGCGCTGGCCACGCAGAAGCCCGTCTCCGTCTATCCCTTGCCGCAGGCCCTGAACGCCAAGTGGAAGCTCGGGAGCTGGCTCTATCGCCACGCCATCGAAACCCCGCGGCCGCTGACGGCAGCGCTGCGCTGGCTGTTCGATGCGGGTGTCATCGAAGTGGCACCTGACCGGCGCAAGCTATTCCAGCGCCTCGTCACCGAAGGCCGGCTCGGCTGGTTCGGCGAAGCCGTGCCGCCGCCGCAACCCGGTGCCGCGCAGCGCGACCTTGAAATTGCCGTCAAGGCGCTGCGTAATCTGATGTTCCAGCCCTGATCCAAGGAGTTTCCCATGCACACGCGCAACCTCGGCCAGCTCAGCGTTTCTGCCATGGGTCTTGGCTGCATGGGCATGTCGGACTTCTATGCCGGGCAGGACGATGACGAATCGATCGCCACCATCCACCGCGCCCTCGAGCTTGGCATCACCTTCCTCGACACCGCCGACATGTATGGCGTGGGCCGCAACGAGGAGCTCGTTGGCAGCGCCATCAGGGGCAAGCGCGACAGCTTCGTGATCGCCACCAAGTTCGGCAATGTGCGCGCGCCCGATGGCGCCTTCCTGGGCGTGAACGGCAAGCCCGACTATGTGAAGGCCTGCTGCGAGCAGAGCCTGAAGCGACTGGGCATCGAGGTGATCGACCTCTATTACCAGCACCGCGTGGACCCCAACACGCCGATCGAGGAGACGGTGGGGGCCATGGCCGATCTCGTGAAGGAGGGGAAGGTGCGCTACCTCGGCCTCTCCGAAGCATCACCCCGCACCATCGAGCGGGCGCACAGGGTGCACCCGATCACGGCACTCCAGACCGAATACTCGCTGTGGACGCGCGACGTGGAGGACGAGATCCTGCCCACGGTGCGCCGCCTCGGCATCGGCTTCGTGCCCTACAGCCCGCTCGGCCGCGGCTTCCTCACGGGCCGCTTCAAGGACCCCCAAAGCCTCGATGCCTCCGACTACCGCACCAGGACGCCGCGCTTCCAGGGCGAGAATTTCGAGCGCAACCTTGTCCTCCTCAAGGAAGTGGAGGCACTCGCCGCCGAGAAGGGCGCCACGCCGGGGCAGATCGCGCTGGCCTGGGTGATGGCGCAGGGTGACGACATCGTGCCGATCCCCGGCACCAAGCGCCGCCGCTACCTCGAGGAAAACGCCAGGGCGGAAGCGATCGTGCTGACGGTGAGCGACCTGCGCCGCCTGGCCGCCGCCTTCCCCAAGGGCGTCGCCGCGGGCGAGCGCTACATCCCAGCCTCCATGAAGGCGATCGACCGCTGAGGCGGCAAGACTTCGACTAAAGTTGCATTTTGGGAGCGGGCCCGCCTTCCTTTCGATAACTTACTGGCGAAAGACGGGAGCTGCTTGATTCATGTCAGGGTCCAGTCAAGGAACAGCCATTATTGCCCCCTAGCTGATCGCGCAGTCGAACGGCGGAGCCAGTGTTTCCTTGAACATCCTCGAGCATCTTGCGCCCGGCAATGACGCGCCGGCGCTGGTCTTCACCGACCATGTGCTGAGCTATGCCGCACTCTCGGTCAGCGTGACCGAACTGGCGCAGCGCATGGGGCATTCGAAGAAACTGGTGGCGCTGGAGGCGCAGCCGCGGGCCGACTTCGTCATCGCCTATCTCGCCGCGCTCTCGGCGGGCCATGCCGTGGCCCTGCTGCCGCCGGGCGATGCAGCTGCCGCCGCACTCTTCCACCGCGATTTTGCGCCCGACATCAGCTTTGCGCTCAACGGCGGCGGCTGGCAGATGACGGAACGCAGCAACCGCGCGCGCGGCCGCCTTCACCCGGACCTGGCCGTCATGCTGGCCACTTCGGGCAGCGAAGGGCGGCCCCGCTGGGTGCGGCTGTCGCGGGCCAGCGTCGCGGCCAATGCCGCGAGCATCATGGACTATCTTGGCCTCACCGCGCAGGACCGTGCCGCGCAGACCCTGCCCTTCCATTATTCCTATGGCCTCTCGGTGCTCAATTCGCATCTGGCGGCCGGCGGCAGCCTTGCCTTCTGCGGGGCGAGCCTGATCGCCGATGGTGTCCTCGACGCGGCAGCGCGACTTGGCTGCACCAGCCTTGCCGGCGTTCCCTACAGCTTCGAACTGCTCGAGCGCATCGGATTCCGCCAGCGGATGTGGCCTGCGCTGCGCAGCATGACCTGCGCCGGCGGCCGCCTGGCGCCGGACCTGGTGACGCAGTATGCCGAGGCCATGCGGGCGCATGGCGGCCAGTTCTTCGTCATGTATGGCCAAACGGAAGCGACAGCGCGCATGGCCTATCTTCCGCCCGGTGAAGCTGCGGCACATCCCGACTGCGTCGGCATCGCCATTCCCGGGGGCACCTTCCGCATCGATGCGGCGTGCGGCGAGGAAGGCGAGCTCTTCTACCGCGGGCCCAATGTGATGATGGGCTATGCCACGGCACGTGCCGACCTCGCACGCGGTGCGGAGCTCGACGAACTCGCCACCGGCGACATCGCAGTGATGACGGAGGCAGGGCTCATCCGCCTCGTGGGCCGCGCAAAGCGCTTCTCGAAGCTCGCCGGCCTGCGCATCGGGCATGAGGCGATCGAGTGGTCGCTGCGCGAACGCGGCATCGCCTGCGCGGTAACCGGCAATGACGAGGCGATCACCGTCCATGCCGAGACGACGGACGCGGACGTGATCCGCCTTGCGGCGGAGGCCGCCGCCATTCCGCAGCGTTTCATCCGCCTCGCACGCCACGACAGCCTGCCCCGGCTGGCATCGGGCAAGATCGACTATCGGGCGCTCTCGGCCCCTGCCCCGTCAGCCGCTGCGACGCCTGCGCGCGACCTGCTGCAGGATGTCCGCGCCGCCTTCTACCCCCGTCCGGTGACCCCGCAGGACAGCTTCGAAAGCCTCGAAGGCGACTCGCTTGCCTATGTGCAGGTGTCGCTTGCCGTGGAGGCACGGCTGGGCCAGTTGCCCAACGGCTGGGAGGCCATGCCCATCGCGACGCTGGAGGCGATGGCAGACCGCACGGCCGCACCACGGCGTTCCTGGTTCGGCAAGGTCGAGAGCCACATCGTGCTGCGCGCCGCGGCCATACTGCTCATCGTGCTGCACCATGCCTCCAACTGGCCGATCCCCGGCGGCGCCATGGTGCTGATGATGCTGGTGGGCTATGGCTTCGCGCGCTTCCACCGCGAACCTCTGTTCGAGGGCCGCGTGTCCGCCATCCTGCATCCGATGATGCGGAACCTGCTTCCCTATTTCGTGGTGATCGCGGGATTTGCGCTCGCCTGGGAGCAGATCCCCTGGGCCTCGCTCTTCCTGGTGGGCAATCTCGGCTTCGCCGATCCGGCAAAGGGCACGATGTTGCCCTTCCAGTACTGGTTCGTGGAGGCCTATGCCCAGCTCTGCCTGGTGACCGCGCTGGCCTTTTCCTTCGGCAGCCTGCGGCGGGCCGTGGCCAGGCAGCCCTTTGCCACCGCCTTCGTGGCGATGATCATGGCCTTTGGCCTGCGCTACGGCGTGCCGCTCATTTATGACATCGGCCTGCGCAAGATCTTCCTGCTCAGCTATGTGCTGTGGCTGCCACTGCTGGGCTGGGCTGCCTATTTCGCACAGAGGACATCACAGAAGCTGCTGCTGCTGGCCGCTCTTGCAGTGATCAGCCCGGCGGCCGCCTATTTCGGCGGCAACTGGACGGGCGCCTGGGTGATGAACCTGGTGCAGCTTCCGGTCATGGCCATGCTGCTGTTTCTTCCGGCAATCCGCCTGCCGCGCCTCGTGCTGCCGGGCGTGATGCTGGTGGCAGCCTCAAGCTATCACATCTATCTCTTTCACCTCGTGATCCCCGAGCTTCTCCAACTGCAGGGCTATGGCCTATGGGGCATCGCGGCGACGGTGGCCGTGGGCCTCGTTACCGGCATTGCTGCGGCCACGCTGCAGCGGTTGGCGCTCGCAAGCCTCAGCCGCAAGGCGGAACTGGCGACGCGCGAGGCCTAGGCGCCCACGAAATCGGCCAGCGCCTGCGCGGTGCCTTTCGACCAGATGTCAGTCAGGCTCCTGGCGAAGGCCTTGCGGAAGATGGCCGACTGGCCGACATCGCCATAGACATCCTCCATCGACAACCATGCGAGCGGGTCGGACTTGGCCTTTGCCGCCAGCTCGGTGAGCCGTGGCCAGATCGGGTCACCCGCCGTGATGTCCTTGCCCGTCTCGGTCTTGCCGAAACAGTGGCGGCACCAGAGGGCCGACTCGAAAGCGAGGGAGTCGATGGAGCCTCCCGCCTTCAGCCGGTCGCGCGCCACCGGCACGATGAACTTGGGCTGGCGGTTCGAACCGTCGAAGGCCAGCCGGGGAATGGTGTCGCCGATCTTCGGGTTGGAGAAGCGGCGGTGGATGAGGTGATAGTAGTCGTCCAGGACA
Source organism: Aestuariivirga litoralis (assembly GCF_003234965.1). GTDB lineage: Bacteria > Pseudomonadota > Alphaproteobacteria > Rhizobiales > Aestuariivirgaceae > Aestuariivirga > Aestuariivirga litoralis. The sequence continues at coordinate 11,754 of NZ_QKVK01000009.1, read as the reverse complement.
ACTCCCGGCACCGGCGGCACCGTCGGCATGATCTCCTCGCGCTCGATCTTGGCGAAGAAGGCGCCCACAAGCGGATGGTTCATCGCATCATGGACGAAATGCACGTCGAGCAGGCTCGCCGGATAGGCGATCGCGGCATGGCCGCCATTGAGGATGCGGATCTTCATGAATTCGAAGGGGGTGACGTCCGGCACGAACTGCACGCCCGCGGCTTCGAGCTCCGGCCGGCCATTGCAGAAATTGTCTTCCAGCACCCACTGGATGAACTCCTCGCAATAGACCGGCCAGTTGTCCTCGATGCCGAAATCCTGCGCACAGAGCTTGCGCTCGCGGTCGGTCGTCGCCGGCGTGATGCGGTCCACCATGCCATTGGGGAAGGCGGCCGTGGCGGCGATCCAGTCGGCAAGGCCCCTGTCCCACAGCCGCGCGACACCAGCGACCGCATTGCGCGCAACCACGCCATTGTGGGGAATGTTGTCGCAGGACATGACGGTGAATGGCCTGGTGCCCGCCGCGCGGCGCTTCCTGAGGCCGAGTGCGATGAGGCCGAAGACGGTGCGCGGATCATCCGGGTTCCTGCCGTCGACGGCGATCTCCTCGAACTCCGGATTGAACTGGCCGGTGGCAGGATCGATGAAATAGCCGCCTTCGGTGACGGTGATGGAGACGATGCGGATCGCCGGATCGGCGAGTTGCCGGACGATCGCCGCACGGTCCTCCGGCGGGATCATGCCCAGCATGGCGCCGGTGACGCGGGCGCGGCTGACACTGGCCTCCTGCTCCACCACGGTGGTCAGCCAGTCCTGGGGCTTCAGCGCATCATGCATGTCGCGGTCGGCGGGGCGCACGCCGGTGCCGATGATGCCCCAGTCGCGCGACTTGCCCATGTTGAACAGCGCGTCGAGATAGACGGCCTGGTGCGCGCGGTGGAAGTTGCCGAGGCCGAAATGCAGGATGCCGGGCTTCAGGTCAGAGGCCCGGTAGTTCGGCACGGCGACGCCCTTGAGGCTCGGCAGGTTGGCGCGGTTCAGCTTCGTCATGTCACTTCTCTCTGCAAATCGGGTGATGAGCGTCAGCTCATCCACTGGCCGCCATCGACATTGTAGGTCTGGGCGACCACGTAGTCGCTCTCGGATGACGCCAGGAAGATGGCGCAGCCGACATGGTCCTCCGGCCTACCCATGCGGCCAAAGGGAACGCCCTCACCGACGAGGCGCTTCTTTTCGCCCTTGGGGCGGTTCTCGTATTTGGCGAAGAGCCCGTCGACATGTTCCCACATCGGCGTATCGACGACGCCGGGTGCGATGCCGTTGACATTGATCCGGTGCGAGATGAGGGCAAGGCCCGCCGACTGGGTGAGGGAGATCACCGCGGCCTTGGACGCGCAATAGACGGCGACCAGCGCCTCGCCGCGACGTCCGGCCTGCGATGCGAAATTGATGATCTTGCCGCCCTGGCCCCTGCGCTTCATGCTCTCCGCCACTTCCTGCAGCATGAAGATCAGGCCCTTCACGTTGACGTCGAAGACGAAGTCATAGCTCTTCTCGGTGATCTCGCCCCAGGGCGCCATGTCGAAGACTGCGGCATTGTTGACGAGGATATCGATGCCGCCCATGCGCTTCTCGCATTCGGCGACGCAGTCCTTGATCTCGTCCAGCCTGGTGACGTTCAGCGCATAGGCGAAGGACCCGTTGCCGATCCTCTGCGCCAGCGCATCGGCCTCGGCGAAGTTGAGGTCCGCCACGCAGACACGCGCACCCTCGCGGGCATAACCTGCCGCAATGGCGGCACCGATGCCGCGTGCACCGCCGGTGATGATCGCGGTCTTGCCCTGGAGACGCATCAGACGAGAACCTTTCCCTGGGAGTCGAAACGATGAAGCCGTGACGGGTCGAAATGCAGCGCCACCATGTCGCCGGGCTTGCCCGCATAATCACCCGGTGCGCGCACCGTGAGGCGGCCGGCATCGCCTGCCTCGACGTGAAGGAAGGAGTCGGACCCCAGATGCTCGGCCAGGGTGATGGTGCCGCGCGCCTCGCCGCCTTCCGGAACGATGGCGATATGCTCGGGCCTGATGCCGAGGGTGGCGGCCTTGTATGCCGCGGCGAAGGGGCCGGTGATCAGGTTCATCTTGGGCGAGCCGATGAAGCCCGCGACAAAGACCGAGTTCGGCCTGTTGTAGAGATCGAGCGGCGAGCCGACCTGCTCGATGACGCCCTTGTTCAGCACCACGATGCGGTCGGCCATGGTCATGGCCTCCACCTGGTCATGGGTCACGTAGATCATGGTGGCGTCGAGCTGCTGGTGGAGCTGCATGATCTCGACGCGCATGTTGACGCGGAGCGCGGCATCCAGGTTCGACAACGGCTCGTCGAACAGGAAGCACTTGGGCTGTCGCACGATGGCGCGGCCGATGGCGACACGCTGGCGCTGACCGCCGGAGAGCTGGCGGGGCTTCCTCTCGAGATAGTCCGTGAGGTTCAGCGTGGCGGCGGCCTTGGCCACCTTGGCGTCGATCTGCTCCTTCGGCTCGCCCGCCATCTTGAGGCCGAAGGCGATGTTGTTCCTCACACTCATGTGCGGATAGAGCGCATAGGACTGGAACACCATGGCGAGGCCGCGCTTGGCCGGCGGCACGTCGGAGACATCCGTACCGTCAATCATGATCTGGCCGGAGGTCAGGTCCTCGAGACCCGCGATGAGGCGCAGCAGGGTTGACTTGCCGCAGCCCGACGGACCGACGAAGACGATGAACTCGCCATCCTCGATGTCGAGATCTGCACCGGGAATGATGACGGCCTCGCCGAAGGCCTTGCGGACGTTCCTGAGGGAAATGGTGCCCATTTACTTCACTGCTCCGAAGGTGAGGCCGCGGACGAGCTGCTTCTGGGCGAACCAGCCGAGGACGAGGATGGGGGCGATGGCCATGGTGGAGGCCGCCGACAGCTTGGCCCAGAACAGGCCCTCCGGGCTCGAATAGGAGGCGATGAACTGGGTCAAGGGTGCGGCATCCTTGGTGGTCAGCGTCAGCGTCCAGAAAGCCTCGTTCCAGGCGAGGATGATGTTGAGGAGAACGGTGGACGCGATTCCCGGCACGGCCATGGGTGCGAGCACATAGATCAGTTCCTTGCCGATGGACGCACCATCCATGCGCGAGGCCTCGAGGATCTCGCCCGGGATTTCCTTGAAATAGGTGTAGAGCATCCAGATGATGATCGGCAGGTTGAGCAGCATCAGCACCATGATGATGCCGATGTGGCTGTCGAGCAGCTTGAGGTCGCGGAAGATCAGGTAGAGCGGGATCAACGCGCCCACCGGCGGCATCATCTTGGTGGAGAGCATCCACATCAGCAGGTCCTTCGTCCGCTTGCCGGGTGCGAAGGCCATGGCCCAGGCGGCAGGGACAGCGACGAGGAGCCCGATCAGCGTCGAGCCGAGCGCCAGGATCACCGAGTTCGACGCGAATTTCAGATAGTCCGAACGCTCCTGCACGACGCCGTAATTCTCCAGCGTCCAGTCGAAGAACAGGAAGGTGGGCGGAATGCTGACGGCTTCGCCTTCCGTCTTGAAGCTCGTGAGGATCGTCCACAGGATCGGGAAGAAGATGGCAAAGCCGATGACCCAGGCGAGGCCTGTGAAGATCAGCTTGCGGCGGAGGGGAACTGCGCGTGCCATGTGTCTCAGCCCTCCAGGTTCTTGCCGATCATGCGCATCAGGAAGAAGGCGACGATGTTGGCAAGGATCACCGCGATGATGCCGCCGGCCGACGCGCCGCCGATGTCGTTCGAGAGCAGGCCATACTGGTAGACGAGGAAGGGCAGGTTTCCGGCGCGGCCGCCCGAGCCCGTGACATAGATCTCCGCGAAGACGTTGAGGAGGAAGATCGTCTCGATGAGGATGACGACGGTGACCGGCCGCGCCAGATGCGGCACGATCATGTACCAGAAGAAGGACAGGGGCGGTGTCCCATCCATCTGGGCCGCTTCCTTCTGCTCCTCGTCGAAACTCTGCAAGGCGGTGAGGATGATGAGCGTGGCGAAGGGCAGCCATTGCCATGACACCATGATGACGATCGCCGTCATCGGGTAATGCGCGAACCAGTCGATGGCGCCGAAGCCCAGTGACTTGGTGATCCAGGCGAGGAAGCCCTGCACCGGGTGCATCATCATGTTCTTCCACACCAGTGCGGAAACGGTGGGCATGACGAAGAAGGGTGCGATCACCATGAGGCGGACGAAGTTGCGGCCATAGATGGCCTGGTCGAGCAGCAGGGCCAGCAGCGTGCCGCCCGCGACCGAGATCACCAGCACCCAGAACACCAGCAGCAGGGAATTGCGCATGGCCTTGAAGAAGGCGGGGTCGGTGAGGAAGTAATAATAGTTTGTGGTGCCCGCGAGGCAGCGGTTGGCCTCGTCGATGAGCGCGCCGGGCGTCAGCAGCGAGCAGGCGGGATTGGGATCGAGCAGGTTGTAGCGGAGGAAGGAGAACCAGATGGTCATGCCCAGCGGCACGATCATCCACAGGAAGAGGGCGAGGACCGATGGTGCAACGGCGATCCGGCCGATCGAGCGTGTCTGCTGCGTTGCCATGAATCAAGCCCCGGAGAGGGAGGGAAAATGGCTGCCCGGAGGAGTCCGGGCAGCCCAGTTGCGGGAGGTTTCGTTACTTGATGTAGCCGGCCTTGGTCATCTCGCGCGTCGCCACGTCCTGGGCCTCGGCGAGTGCTTCATCCGCGGTCTTCTCGCCGGCCAGCGCCGCCGAGAAGATCTGGCCCACCGTGGTTGCCATGCCGGCAAACTCGGGGATCGCCACGAACTGCACGCCGACGTAAGGCACCGGCTTGACGGTGGGCTTGGTCGGGTCAGCCGAGTTGATCGAGTCGAGCGTCATCTTGGCGAAGGGAACCTTGGCATATTCCGGGTTCGCATAGAGCGAGGTGCGGGTGCCCGGAGGAACATTGGCCCAGCCTTCCTTGGAGGCGACGAGCTCGGTGTAGTGCTTGGACGTGGCCCAGTTGATGAACTTCTGGGCGGCCTCTTCCTTCTGCGTGCCGGCGGGAATGGCCAGCGACCAGGCCCACAGCCAGTTGCCGCGCTTGCCCAGCCCGTTGTCCGGCGCCAGCGCGAAGCCCACCTTGTCGGCGACCTTCGAGTCCTTCGGGTTGGTCACGAAGGAGGCAGCCACCGTGGCGTCGATCCACATGCCGCACTTGCCGGCGTTGAACAGCGCCAGGTTCTCGTTGAAGCCGTTGGACGAAGCGCCCGGAGGGCCATCGGTCTTCAGCAGGTCGAGGTAGAAGTTGAGGGTGTCCTTCCACTCCTGGGTATCGAACTGGGGCTTCCAGCTCTCGTCGAACCAGCGCGCACCGAAGGAGTTCGACGTGGCCGTGATGAAGGCCATGTTCTCGCCCCAGCCGGCCTTGCCGCGCAGGCAGACGCCGTAGATTTCCTTGTCCTTGTTGGTGATCTTGCCGGCGATGCGCTTGATGTCCGCCCAGGTGGGGGCATCCGGCATCTTCTCGCCCGCTGCCTCGACGAGGTCGGTGCGGTACATCACCATGGAGCTCTCGCCATAGAAGGGTGAGGCCATCAGCTTGCCGTCGACCGTGAGGCCGCCAGCGATGGCGGGCAGCAGGTCAGCCGGGTCGTCGACCTGCGTCAGCGGCACGAGCCAGCCCTTCTTGCCCCAGATCGGCACTTCATAGGTGCCGATGGTGAGGACGTCGAACTGGCCGCCCTTGGTGGCGATGTCGGTCGTCACCTTCTCGCGCAGCACGTTCTCCTCGAGGGTCACCCACTCGAGCTTGATGTCAGGGTTGTTCTTGGTGAAGTCCTCGGTCAGGCCCTGCATGCGGATCATGTCGCCGTTGTTCACGGTGGCAATGGTCAGGGTTGTTTCGGCCGAGGCGGTCGAGGCAAGGGCGGCGAGGCTGATCGCGCCCAAAATGCCTGCCAGAAGAGATTTCATATGGTCCTCCCGTTCGTGCGAGCAATTATTTGCTCATTGTGAGAGCATATGTTCACTCAAGGAGAGTGGTCAATCCGGATCTTGTGGTGCAGTGCACCGTCATTTCGCTTATGCAGCAGGGAATTTCAGGCATGCCATTGCCCTACGGGCCCTTCGGATCGCTCACTGGCGCCCGTTGACTGGGCATTTGCTCTGAGTATCGCATCTCAATGGGCGTGCTGATGAAGATTGGGCAGTGGGCCTGCCACTCCACTCAACTTTAACGCCTTTGCTCATCTGGCCTTATGAATTTGTTCAGGCTTTGTCCCTGAATTTTGCAAACGTTTGCAGGGCGGCTTTCGCAGTCCATCACAAGCACGGTCAAGCCCTCAAAGCCAAGATCCAGAAATTGCTCAATTTTTTGGATTTACGCCTAAAAGTTGTGCAAACTGCTGTCCGCAACCCTTTGCACAACGCTTTGCAAGATTCGCCTTTCGTTCCGGACGAGATGAAAATCAGAGAAGCGGCGTCATCAACCGCATTGTCGACTCGATGAGCCTCGCGCCCACCGGACGCTTTGCCCAGGGCACCAGCATCACGGCGTCTGATTGATCCAGGTAGCTCTGCTGAAGCGCCCGGAGATCGGCCACGAAGCCCCGGTCATAGACCAGAAGCGAAACCTCGTAGTTCAGCCACAGGCTCCGCATGTCGAAATTGGCGGTGCCGAACATGGCCTGCTCGCCGTCGACGGTGATCGACTTGGTGTGCAGGAGGCCGGCCTTGAACTCATAGATCTCGCAGCCAGCGGAGATGATCTCGTCGAAGAACGACCGGCTGGCGTGGCGGACCAGGAGGGAATCGATGCGCCGCGGCAGCACCACGACGACCCGAACCCCGCGGGCGGCCGCCCCGCGCAGGGCGGTGACGAGAGCATCCTCCGGCACGAAATAGGGCGTGGTCAGCACCACCTCATGACGGGCACCATTGATGAGCGCCAGCATGATCTGCAGCAGGCCATCACCCGACTCACCCGGTCCCGACGCCAGAACCTGCACCGGCGCCTGGCCCCTTGCACTGCTTGGCGCAAGCCCCGTGGCCGCCAGGACCTGCTCCAGCGTGACGCCACCTTCCGCCACCCAGTCGCTGATCATCACCGCGCCCAGCACGCCGGCAACCGGCCCCTCGATGCGCACCATGGCATCGACCCATTCACCCACGCCCGAATCCTGCTTGAAGAAGCGCGGGTCCACCATGTTCATGCTGCCGGTCCAGGCGATGCGGCTGTCGACCACCACGATCTTGCGATGCAGTCTCAGGTCGGTGCGCCCCGCGATGCCGCGCAGCAGCCCCACGGGAAGTGCGGCGCGCAGTTCCACCCCGGCCCCACGCAGAAGTCCGGGCTCAGGGCCCCTCCACCAGCGGCCGGCCCCCATGGCGTCGACCAGCACCAGGCACTTGACGCCGCGCCGCGCCGCGCGGGTCAGCGCGTCCAGCACGTCGCGTGTCAGGCCGCCCTCGGTCCAGATGTAGAATTCGACCAGGACACTCCGCTCTGCTGCTTCGATGTCGGCCGCGATGTGCCGCAGCATGGCGAGCGTGTCGCCGGAGAGCGCCAGGCTGTTGCCGGTGAAGGCGGGTGCGCCGAAGAAGCTTTCCCCCGCCCGCTCCAGCGGGCGCTCTTCCGGGGTCAGCTGCGTGCTGCCCCGCAGCAGCCGGTTTTCCGCAATATGGGGTGCGGTGATCTTGCGGAAGTCGCCCTGCATCTGGGCCAGGCGCTCCGCGCGGCTGCGCGAGATGCGCCGCTCGCCGATGAGGAAATAGAGCACCGCACCGATATAGGGCAGCATCATTGCCATGAGCAGCCAGGCAAGCGCCACGCCGCGTGCCGGGCGGCGCAGCAGCACACGCAGGATGACGGCCGCCATCAACGCGGCATGGATGACGATGATGATGAGTGAAGTCATGTCGGGTGCCAGCTAAGGCGAGACAGGGCGCAGAGGCAAGCGGCCTTGTCTGCCTGCTAGTTCCTGGGCGTGTCGAGCGCCTTCAGGCCCTCGTCGAGGCCCTTCAGCGATACCGGGATGGTCGTCGCCTCGCCCACGCCGCGCATCTTGAAGGTGATGGACAGCGACCCGGCGCCACGCAGCGTCTCCAGCAGGCTGTCGCTCACCGTGGTGCTGGCAATGCAGCCACGCCTCACGCAGGTCTGTACGGAAAGAAGCAGCGGCGTGCTCCCCGCCTTGCCGGCAACGCCTGCCGGAATGTCGAGCCCCAGGGGCAGAACCGCGGCAAGCCGCAATTCATGGCTCTGGTCATGGCGAGCCAGCGCAATGGAGGCCACGGGCAGCCTGGTGTCGCGCGCCATGATCTTCTGGTGGAGCGCGCAGGCCTCCTGGCCTCCGCTGAGCTTTGCACAGTGCAGGACCCAGTCGCCGAAGGTCCGGTCGGCCGCGGGCGTCCCGTCAGCGGCGGCAAGCCCTGACGAGACACAGAACGCGACAATAAGCGTGAGGAGCGCGATGATGTTCTTCATGTGACGCGTCGAACCCGGCAAGACCAACTGGCCTCCAGCATAGGGTGGCGCGCAGGTGGGTTCAAGTTCAACCCTGTTGGCAGGCCCGCCGGCCGCAAACGTTGTTCCTGTTGATCTTCACCGCGCAATGGCATGTGATCGGCAAGCGCAGGAGGCGACACGGTCATGCAACAGGACGTGGCACGAGACCACGTGAACACCTTCTGGAACGGGGATGCGCTCACCCCCGTCGAGGCCGCCTGTCTTGCCAGCTTCGTCACCCGGGGCATCGAGGTCCGGTTCTTTTCCTATGACGCGCCTGTCCTTCCGCGGGGCGTCACATGGCACGACGCCAGCACCATCCTGCCGCGGGAGAGGTTGTTTCATTTCGACGGCAGCCCCTCGGCCTTCAGCAACATCTTCCGCTACAAGCTGTTGTTCGAGCGGGGCGGCTGGTGGGTCGACACCGACGTGGTGATGAGGGGCGCTGGCCTGCCCGCGGTCACTCATTTCTGGGCAAGGCAGGACCGGACGCGGATCAATGGCGCGGTCCTCAAGTTTCCAAAAGGCGATGGGCTGTGCGAGCGTCTCCTGGATGAAAGCGAGGCGCGGGCCAGGGCCCTGACCGGTTGGGGCGAGATCGGGCCGGACCTGCTGACCGCCTTCATCGCTGGTGGGCCCCATGACCTCTATACGCAAGACAGCGAGACGACCTACCCCGTGCACTGGCTCGAAACGCATTACTTCTGGTTCCCCGAATATCTCCCCGTCGTGCACGCGCGGATCGGCCGGTCGATCTTCGTGCATCTGTGGAATTCGCTGTTCGATCGCATGGGGCTGAGCCTCGAGCATCCGGTGCCGCGCGGGAGCTACCTCGCGGAGCTCGTGCAGGACCTGCGCCCCGGCCATGTCGTTCCGCTCGATTCCGCGCGCCGCAACTCGGCGGCCGGATCCGTCAGGGCCTATCTCGCCCAGGACTGGGTGGAGGACAGCTGGAACGCCACACGGCGGCCGGGCGAAAGCCTGCTGCGCCCGCAATGATGCGCAAGCAACGCAAGTCATGATACTTCACACGCCGCGCCTGACCCTCAGCCCATGCCGCCCGGAAGACGGCCGCGACTTCATCGCCCTCGAGCACGACCCCGACGTGATGCGTCACCTGACCGGTGGACGTGTCGGCGCCCAGGTGCCGGCTGAGCTTGCCGGCACATATCTCCAGCCGAGGGGCGGCGAGCCGCATGTCTGGACAGCGCGGCGAAATGGCGCCGCGTCCTTCGTGGGCTGGTTCTGCCTGTGGCCCGAGACGGATCAGCATGCCGAGCTCGGATATCGCCTGCGGCGGGACCACTGGGGCCAGGGCCTGGCGTCGGAGGGGGCGGCGGCCCTTGTCGGCTGGGGCTTCGGGTCGGCAGGCTATCAGCGCATCACCGGCTGCACGATGGCCGCCAACCATGCTTCGCGGCGGGTGCTGGAAAAGGCGGGCTTGAGACATGTGCGCACGCTGCCGGCTGCATGGGCTGCGGCAATCCCGGACGGTGCCGGAGGCGAGGTTCATTACGAAATCACCCGGGGCGACTGGATCGCGCAGTCTGCCTGATCCGCAAACAGGAAACCCCGCCCTCTTGCGAGGGCGGGGTTTTTTGGTTGCGGGAGCCAGATTTGAACTGACGACCTTCAGGTTATGAGCCTGACGAGCTACCGGGCTGCTCCATCCCGCGTCGAAACGCGAGCTGTATGTAGCAACGCGAATCCTGTTTGTGAACCCCTCATGACACTTTTCTTTTGGGCTGTTGGCAGCCATGTGAGCACGTCGGGTCGGGGCGGTTTCCCTGCCCGTTCCGCTGGGCTAGAAGCGGGCGATGAGTGCACGTGCCTCTCCCTCGCCCCGCATGGCCATCACAACCGTCTTCGTGACCTTTGGGGTCGCCATCGGCGCCCTCGCCGGTTCCATGCCGTCGGTGATGCGCAATGCCGGCATCGGCGCGGAGACCTTCGGCCTCGGGCTGACCCTGTCGACCGTGCTGACGGTGGGCGCGATGGCGGCGGGCGGGCAGATCGCCCGTGCCGCCTCGAACCGCGCCGTGCTGCTGGCCGTGCTGCCAGCCTTCGCGGTGTCGCTCGGCGCCTATCTCACGGCGGCATCGCCGACGTGGTTCTTCGTGACCATTCCCGTGATGGGCCTGTGTTTTGGCCTCACCGACCTGTTCATGAACGCCGAGGCGGTGGCACTCGAGCATGACCTGAAGCGGCCGATCTTCATGACCTTCCACGGCGGCGTCTCGGCCGGTGTCGGCGTCATGGCGGTGGCGGCGAGCTGGCTGTCGACACAATGGGGAACCTGGGCCGTGGCCGCGGTGGCGGCGGCGATGTTCGCCCTGTCATGGGTCATGGTCCAGCGTGCCATTGCGCCGCGCGCCCTCGCAACAGGCAAGGCCGCGCGCATCGGCACGCTGCCGAACAAGACACCGTTGATGCTTCTCGGCATCGCGGCCGGGCTCATCATTGCGGCCGAAACGGCGGCCCTGCTGTGGTCGGCCAAGCTGCTCGACGAGATCGCGCCGTCGCTGGCGGCGATCGCCGGACTGGGGGCTGCGTTCTTCGGCCTGTGCAATGCCGCGGTGCGCTTCCCGGGCGACCGCATGCGTTCGCTGCTGGGTGAGATGCCGCTGATGTTCGCTTCGCTCTCCGTGTCGATCGGCGGATTCGTGGCGCTGGGCCTGTCGACATCCTTCATCGTCAGCGTTGCGGCCTTCGCCTCGGTCGGCTTTGGCCTCGCGCTGCTCATCCCCACGATCTTCGCCATGTCGGCGCGGCTGGTGCCGGAGAATCGCGCCGGGGCCCTCAGCTTCGTGTCGCTGCTGACGGCGCTTCCACGCATCCTTGCGCCGCTGGTCTTCGGCATGGTGGCCGCGCGGCTGGGCATTGCCTTCGCCTTCGGCCTGGTCGCCGTGGGTCTTCTGGCCTCGCTCGCGCTGATCGTCTCGTTCAAGCGAAGGGGCCACGCGGCTTGAGCAGAGCCACGCCGATGCCGGGATCCATCTTTGGGCATGGGGGCGTGGGGGTGTTGGGTGTGTGGTGTTGATTATGGTTTGCTGAACGCAAGAACCGCCGTGGCTGGGAGCCGACGGCGGTTGTTGTGTATTGCGATTGTGGATGAAGGGGTTTTCCTGTCGATGCTCTTGTCCGGAAAGTCTTCAACTTTGCGGGAGCATCATTTCTCTGTCCTTTGCAGGCCTGGCAGCGACCTACTCTTCCGCGTCTTAAGACGAAGTACCATTGGCGCTGGGGCGATTTAC
>NZ_QKVK01000008.1 GCF_003234965.1 Aestuariivirga litoralis | reverse complement strand
GGGCGCACACGCCCGAGGGCGAAGGTCCCACCGGCTGGGGCGCGCGCGCCGGCCTCACCTTCCTGTTCCCGGAGAAGTAGCCCTCTTGGGGCGGCGGGCGGTCGCTGCCGCAAATGTGAACGGAAAACTGATTCATCCGGGGAAATAAAGTTGCCTCTGCTATTGCGGAGTCGCGGCCGGTTGCCCTAGGGTGCGCGCTCAACTGTGTTCTTCATCGAGGACGGAGGCTCCCCCCATGTGCGGAATCGCTGGAATTCTCTACAAGGGCAGCGCTGCTGCCGATGCCCGGGTCGGCAAGGCGCTGATCGACATGCTGGATGCCTGCCAGCACCGCGGACCCGACTCCACGGGCTTCTCGCTCTACCGTGACCCGGTGCCGGGCCACCTGCGCCTGCGCTTCATCGTGGGCGACGGGGACGAGGCCAAGGCGGCGATTGAGCGCGTCAAGCAGAAGCTCACCGAGTTCCAGGCCAAGATCGTGGAGGAGGAGCACAAGGGCTCGTCCTTCGCGGTGCTCGTCAAGTTCGACGGCGACCTGCAGAAGTTCGCCTTCGAGATGGAGCATGCCGCCAAGCTCTCCTCCATCGGCGAGAGCCTCGACATCATCAAGGACCTGGGCGGCGCCTTCGACGTCGACAATGTCTACAAGATCGACGGCTTCAAGGGCACCCATGGCATCGGCCACGTGCGGCTTGCGACCGAGTCGGACGTGGCACCCGAAGCCACACACCCCTTCTGGGCCACCGGCTTCTCCGACATCTCGATCGTCCACAACGGCCAGATCACCAACTACTACAAGATGCGCCGCAGGCTGGAAAAGCAGGGCTACTTCTTCAACACCGACAATGACTCGGAACTGATCGCCGTCTACCTCGCCGACAAGCTGAAGCACGGCTTCACGCTGAAGGACGCGCTCAAGACCTCGATCGACGACCTCGACGGCACCTTCTCCTTCCTCGTCTCGACCAAGGACGAGATCGGCTATGCCAAGGACAAGCTCGCGGCCAAGCCGATGGTCAAGTACGAGGACGACAAGATCATCGCCATCGCGTCTGAAGAAGTGTCGCTCAACCGCCTCTTCCCCGGCCGCGCCCTCAACACCTCTGAACCTGCTCCCGGAACCTACGACACATGGCAACGATCGATCTCAGCGTAACGCCCGTCCGCGAAGCCAACGAGCGCTTACGCAAATATGGCGCAGACGGCATCGACGTCGAGGTGCTGAACCCCGACGCGCGGCACCATATCGGCGTCGGGCTGACGTCCCCTATCAACGTGCATATCCGCGGTTCCGCCGGCTATTTCTGCGGCGGGTTGACGGACGGACCGCGCTTCCTCGTCGACAACAATGTCGGCTGGGGCGTGGGCGACAACATGCTCAACGGCTCGATCGTGGTGAATGGCAATGCGTCCGCCATTCCGGGCGTCGCGATCCGCGGTGCCGAGATCGTGGTCAAGGGCAACATCGGCTCGCGCGCGGGCCAGGTGATGAAGGCCGGCACGCTCTTGGCCTGCGGCAACGCCAGCTTCATGGCGGGCTACATGATGTATGGCGGCCGCCTGATCATCCTCGGCAATTCCGGCGAGAAGGTCGGCCAGGACATGACCGGCGGCGACATCTATGTCGCCGGCAAGATCGGTGAGATGGGCACCGACGCGATGCTCACCGATCTTCCCGCCAAGGAGCGCGATGAGATCCTCGCCTTCCTCGACAAGTACAAGATCCCCTTCACCGGCACCTTCCAGAAGATCGTGAACGCCGGCAAGAAGCTGCGCTACCCCAAGACCGAGCCGCGCCGCCGCGCCATTCCCTTCTTCGAGAGCTTTGCGGACAATTCCTACTGGAACGCCAAGGTCCAGGAGGACATCCACATCAAGTCGCAGATCGGCCGCTACCGCATCCGCGGCTATGGCGCCGCGCGGCCCATGCCGCACATTTCCGACATCGCCTTCAAGAAGGACATCCGAATCGGCGCCATGACCGATCCGGACGTGCTCTCCAAGGTGCATATGAAAACCGAGGTGGGCGGCCGTTCGGGCGCCAACCCGCTGAAGCTCTCCATGCCGGTGATGATTGCGCCCATGTCTTATGGCGCGCTGTCGAAGTCGGCGAAGCTGGCACTCGCCATCGCCTCGCGCCTCTCCGGAATCTCGGAGAACACGGGCGAAGGCGGCATGTCGAAGGAGCAGCGCGAGGAGGCCTCGCAGCTGATCTACCAGTGCCTCGCCGGTCGGCTTGGCTGGAACATCCACGACATGCAGAAGGCCAATGGCCTCGAGATCTACATCAGCCAGGGTGCCAAGCCGGGCCTCGGCGGCCAGCTGATGGCCAAGAAGGTGACGCCGGAAATCGCCCGCATCCGCGGCATCCCGGCGGGCATCGACCTGCGCTCGCCCTCGCGCCACCCGGACGTGCTGGGCGCCGACGACCTCGTCATCAAGGTCGAGGAATTCCGCGAGGCCACCGGCTATCGCGTGCCGGTCTCGGTGAAGCTGGGCGCGGGGCGCGTGCGCGACGACATCAAGATCGCGTGGAAGGACGGCTTCGACTTCGTGGAACTCGACGGCATGCAGGGCTCGACCGGTGCGGCGGGCAACGAGGTGCTCGAATTCGTCGGCATCCCGACGCTCTCCGCCATCCAGGAAGCGCGCGATGCGCTGACCGAGGTGGGCGGGCTCGACATGCCCATCGTGCTGATGGGCGGCATCAAGGACGGCATCGACACCATCAAGGCGCTGGCGCTTGGCGCCCATGCCGTGGCGGTGGGCACCTCGGCGATCATCGCCGGCGGCTGCATTGCCTGCCTCCAGTGCCATGCCGGCACCTGCGTCACCGGCATCGCCACGCAGGACCCCGAGCACGAGAAGCGCTACAACATCCCCGTGGAAGCCCAGAACATCCACCACTACCTCGAAAGCGTGCGCTGGCAGATTGCCGCCATCACCCACGCGCTGGGCTACAGCGACCCGCACCAGGTGAGCCGCGACGACCTCGTGGCGCTGACGCCCGAGGCGGCCGCGATCACCAGGCTTCCCTATCACCCCGAATATCGCGAGCGCGACCAGGACCTCCGCAGGGCCTCCTGATCCTCCATACCAGGACCAAGACGATGAGCACGAACGTCATCACCGTGTACGACATCAACCGTGTGCGCCCGCCCAAGGCGCCGGCACGCGATGATGTGCAAGACCCGCACTTCGTTCCGGCCCCCTGCCAGGTGGCCTGCCCGGTGGGCACCGATGCGCCCTCCTACATCGGCTTCATCTGGGAAGAGAAATATGCGGAGGCCTTCGAGGCCATCACCGCGACCAACCCCTTCTCCTCGATCTGCGGCCGCGTCTGCGACGCGCCCTGCGAGCCGGCCTGCCGCCGCGCGGACTCGGATGGCCCCATCGCCATCCGCAACCTCAAGCGCTACGTGATGGACAAGCTCGGCAATGATCATCATCTCCCGCCCGTGCACGTGACGCGCAAGGAGACGGTGGGCATCGTCGGCGCCGGCCCCGCCGGCCTCACCGCCGCGCAGGACCTGGCCGAAGCGGGCTTCGAAGTCCATGTCTACGAGATGATGGACAAGCCCGGAGGCATGATGGTGTGGGGCATTCCCGGCTTCCGCCTGCCGCCCGGCATCATCGCCGAGGACATGAAGCGCCTGTTCAAGCACTGCCCGGGCATTCACCTGCATTGCGGCGTGACGCTGGGCAAGGACGTGACGCTAGATGAGCTGAAGCAGCGCCATGCCGCGGTGCTGATGACCATCGGCTCGTGGTGGGGCAAGCCCATGGTCATCCCCGGCGAGACCCACAAGAACGTGATCGACGGCGTGGGCTTCCTGCGCCGCATCAATGCGGGCGAGCGCCCGACGCTGCCGGAGAAGGTCATCGTGGTCGGCGGCGGCGACGTCGCCATGGACGCCTGCCGCGCGGCACTCCGCATGCCCGGCGTGAAGGAAGTGAAGGTCGTCTATCGCCGCGGCCCCAAGGAAATCCCGGCCCGCAAGGAAGAGCTGCACCAGGCCATCCTCGAGAACATCGAGGTGATCTACAACACCCAGCCCGTGGAGGTCGTCGACAAGGGCGGCGCGATCGCGCTGCGCTGTGTGGAGACCCGCATGGGCCAGCCCGGCCCCGATGGCCGCAGGAAGCCCGAGACGGTTCCGGGCTCCGAGCGCGACATCGACTGCGGCATGGTGATCATGGCCGTGGGCCAGAAGGCCGAGAGCGCCGAACTGGACGCCAAGGGCCTGATGGCGGGCGACCGCGTGAAGACCGACTGGAACTCCATGCGCACCGAGGACCCGAAGGTCTTCGCCGCGGGTGACGGCGCCTTCGGCGGCTCCACCATCGTCATGGCGATGATGCACGGTCATCGCGCCGCGCATTACGTGAAGTCGTTCCTCGACGGCATCGCCGAGCCGCTGCCCTATCGCACGCCCTACAGGACGCGCCGCGTTCCGGCGGCACAGGACATCAACTGGGAAGTCTTCCCGCGCCGCGAACAGAAATTCAACGGCCTGGGCGAGAACCCCTCCTCCTTCCCCGAGATCGAGACGACCTACAACGACGTCACCGCGAAGGAAGAGGCCGCGCGCTGCTATCGCTGCGATGCCGAGACCGGCTCGTCGGATTACTCGGTGAAGACGCGCGAGGACATCTTCGTGATGGCCAGGACACCGGTGACCGACATCAAGACGCAGGCGGCGATCCTCGAGAAGCGGCTGAAGCCCAAGGCCAATCCCTTCCCCGAGAACCACCACGCGTCCTTCGACGACCTGGTGCTGCTGCCGGCGAACCTGTCGCGCCTCGTCATCGACCCCTATCGCGATGCCTGCAACACGGCGACCGACATTGCGGGCAAGGTGAAGCTCGAGATCCCGGTGATCGCCGCAGGGCTGGACGCGCTCCCCGCCGAGGCCAAGAACGGCCTCGGCCAGGCGCTCAGCACCGTGGGTTCCGCCTATCTCACCCGCGAACCGCTGCCGCATTCCAAGGCGCCGTGGCTGCAACTGCTCGAGCCCGGCGACACGCCGAACCCCGGTGCCGTGGGCCAAGTCTACGTCATGCCGCAGGGCTTCAGGCCCTTCAAGATCGCGAAGCAGCCGGGCATGATCACCGGCCTCGTTGCCAACTCGCATGACCTCGACAAGGCCATTCCCTTCGCGCTCGAGCACGATCTCGAGATGATGGTGCTCGATGGTTCGTCAGGGATCGCGGGCGAGTGGCCGGAGCTGAAGGGCTACCCCGATTTCGGCGTGCTGCGTGATGCCATGCGCATCGTGCGCAAGATGAACCGTGAGGAAGACATCGACTTCGTCTATTTCGGCGGCGTGCGCTCCGGCACCGATGTCGCAAAATGCATCGGGCTTGGCGCCAAGGCCGGCGCCATCGGCCTGACGCTGGGCATGGCGCTGGGCGGCGAGATGGTGCCGGGCGGCATCGCCTTCTTCGGCGACCGCACGGACGCCGAGCGCGCCGATGGTGCGGCCTCGATCATCAACGCCATGTCGGCGGAAGCCTCCATCATGGCGCGCTGCACCGGCAAGACGGATGTCCGCAACATCGAGCCCGAAGACCTGCGCGCCATCACGCTTGCGAGCTCCAGGGCCTTCGGCATCCCGCTTGCCGGCCAGAAGCGCGGCACGGTGATCGAAGCCGCCGAATAATCGGTTTCAGCTCTGACGTTTCGCTATCCCGGTTCTGTCCTCTCGGGCAGAATCGGGATAGATTGTTTCTGGGCTCGGGAGCATTCTTCACAGCACTTCCCTCCATGCCGTCATTCCGGCGCAGGCCGGAATCCCGCTTCCTTCATCACGCAGGATGATGGAAGCTGGGCCCCAGCTTTCGCTGGGGTGACGGCCGAGAGGGTGGTGACCCGTGGAATGCCAAGTGGGGGCGGCATGGACATCATCATTCTCTTCGTTCTTCTCGTCACGGCATTCGCCATCTGGCGCGAGGCGCACCGTGGGCTGGTGCTCGGCCTGTGGCTGGTCGCCCTGGTGCTGATGATCGGGCTGTTCCGCTATCACGTGACCTCGTCGCTGGGGCTGAGCTTCTGATGAACCTGCTCTCACGCCTCGTCTACTGGAGCCTCAACCTGTGGATCCTCGGCTATACGGTGATCCTCGGCCTCGCGCTCTTCATCCAGTTCGCCTACAGCGAACTGCCCTGCCCGCTCTGCATGCTGCAGCGCTACGCCATGATCCTGAGCACGCTGGGCGCATGGTGGATCGTGCGGCAGGCTGAGGCGGGCACGCTGACAACCGTCGGCTACATGCAGGGCCTCGGCCTCGGCACGCTGGGCGCCTTTGCGGGTGCCGTCTTTGGCGGGCGGCAGGTGATGCTGCACATCCTGCCCGGTGACACGGGCTATGGCGCGCCGGTACTCGGGCTCCACATGTACAGCTGGGCCTTCATCACCTTCGCGGTGGTGATCATCTATTGCGCAATTCTGGGCATTCTCGCCCCGGCTGCGCTGCCGCAGGCCCCGAAGCAGGAAAGTCCCGCCGCCCGGCTCGCCACTGCCGCGGGCCTCGCCTTCCTCGCAGTGGTGGCGATCAACGCCGTGATGATCGTTTTCCTCGAGGGCTTCGCATGGGTGCTGCCGGACGACCCGACCGCCTATGACCTGTTCCGCCACTGAGGCGATTGCCGCGCGCCCCAACTTCGGGCAAACAGGGAGTTGTCTTTAGCAACAGCGGAGGGACACTCCATGACCATGACCGATCTTCCCGATGACAACGACGAGACCGGCCTGTCGCGCCGGCAGGTGCTGGGCGGCGTCGCCACGCTGCTGCTCGCCCCCCTCGCGGTGGGTGCCGCGGAAGCCTCGGCGGCAGCCGGCAGTTCCGGCCGCATCGCCTTCCGCATCACGCGGGCGGGCTTCATCCTCGGCATGGGCGGCGGCACCGGCACGCTGACCTTCAACGGCAAGAAATATCCGCTCAGCATCGGCGGCATCAGCTTCGGCGCCACCATCGGCATTGCATCGGCCGATTTCGTGGGCCGGGTGCGCCACCTGCGCCGCGCGAGCGACATCGCCGGCACCTATTCGGCGGTGGGCGCCGGGCTGGCGGCGGCGGGCGGCGGATCCGTCGCGCGCCTGCGCAATTCGCGCGGGGTGGAGCTCGAAGTCTCCGGCAAGCAGGTGGGCTTCATGGCCTCGATCGACCTGAGCGGGCTGCGCATCAGGCTGACCTGACGCCGGCCGTGCCGTCCGGACGCGCAAACCGATGCGTGGGCATGGGGCTGGGCCTCATGCTCACGATGATTGCCGGCATGGCGCCGGCAAAGGCAGACGAGGCGGTGCCCCTTCTCACATGGGGCGCCTGCCCGCCTGCAGCGGCTGGCGCGGCCAGCACGGCGGCCTTCGAGTGCGCGGAAGCCGAGGTGCCGATGGATTATGCGACACCCGAGGCCGGACGCTTCACGCTGGCGGTCATCAAGCACCCCGCGCGGCGGCCAGCCGAGCGGATCGGCACGCTGTTCTGGAACCCCGGTGGGCCGAGTGATGCGGGCACCGAGTATCTTCCGGCGTCGATCCACGGTTTCCCCGAGGAGGTGCGGGACCGCTTCGACATCATCAGCTGGGACCCGCGCGGCATGGGCGGCCGCAGCCGGCCCGTCATCCAGTGCTTCGACTCGGCCGCGGCGGAGGCGGCCTTCGCGGAGACCCACTTCGGCAGCGGCATTGCGACGACGCCCGAGGCGCTTGCCCATGAGTTCGAGGTGCGGGCCGCCTTCAACGCAGCCTGCATCGCAAGGGGCGGCGAGCTGCTGAAGCACGTCTCCACCGCCGACAATGCCCGCGACCTCGACCTGCTGCGCCGCGCGCTGGGCGAGGAGCGCATCAGCTATTACGGCACGTCCTACGGCACTTTCCTCGGGGCCACCTACATCAACATGTTCCCCAGCCACGTGCGCGCCACGGTGCTCGATGGCGGCGTGGCGCCCTCGGCCTGGATGGGCAATGCGGGCGAGGACCCGGCCCTGTCCACCTTCGTGCGGCTGGGGTCCGACTTCGGCGCGGTGGCCACCGTCGATGCCTTCATGCGGGCCTGCGGCGAGGCATCGGCAAAGGACTGCGCCTTCTCTGCCGGATCGCCCGCGGCGACGCGCCAGAAATGGGCCGCACTGCTGGAGCGTGCCAGGACCGGCGGCATCGTGCACGAGGGCGAGGCTGCCAGCGACGGCGCGATCGTCAGCTATGTGATGAGCTCGGTCTATCTCGTCGACCCGCTGCCGGGCTTCGACCGCTTTCCCGGCTACCGGGCCGTGGCCGAATTGCTGCAGGCCCTGTGGACGAGCGATGCCAAGGCGGCACCCGCCCCGGATGCCGAGCCAGGCACCCAGCCGGCGCCCAGTGCGGCTGCGGCGGCCGAGACCTACGTCACCAGCGGCGGGCGGCAGCTGGCCGTGATCTGCGGCGAAAGCCCGAATCCGGAAAGCCTCGCGGCCAATGTCGCGCAGGTGGAGGCGAGCTTCCGCCGGGCCGGCCTTTCGCCCTGGCCCTTCGGCGCCGCCTGCCGGGGCTGGACGGCGCGGGCCAGCGCCCCCTATGCCGGGCCGTGGAACGTGCCGCTGGACAAGCCCGTGCTGGTGATTGCCAACAGCTTCGACCCTGCCACCGCCTTCGGCAGCTCGGTGCGGCTGGCCCAGGAACTGGCGGATGCGCGCCTGCTGCCGGTGCTCGGCTTCGGGCACACGGTGCTGCTGAACCCCAACCGCTGCGCCCAGGACGTCGTGTCGCGCTACCTGGTCGACCTCGCCCTGCCGCCCACCGGCACTGCCTGCCGCGAGGACCGATCTCCCTTCAGCGGGGGCTGACGGCGCTCAGGCGAGCGGTGCGGCGGCATTGCGCGCCCGTACCAGGCTGATCACCGCCGGCACCAGCAGGACCAGCAGGGCGATGACCAGCAGGGCGAGTGACAGCGGATGGGTGACGAACACCGACGGGTCACCCTGGCTGATGGTGAGGGCGCGGCGGAACTGCGCCTCCGCCATGGGCCCCAGGATGAGGCCGATGATGGCGGGTGCCACCGGAAAGTCATAACGCCGCATGAGGAAGCCGATCACGCCCACCGCGAACAGCAGGACGAGGTCGAACACCGAATTGCTGAGGCTGTAGACGCCCAGCGTCGAGAACACCAGGATGCCGCCATAGAGCAGCGGCTGCGGGATGGAGAGCAGCCGCACCCACAGCCCGGCGAGCGGCAGGTTCAGCACCAGCAGCATGACGTTGCCGATGTAGAGGCTGGCGATCAGCCCCCAGACGAGCGAGCCCGAGGCCGTGAAAAGCTGCGGTCCCGGCTGGAGATTATACTGCTCGAAGGCCGCGAGCAGGATGGCGGCAGTCGCCGAGGTGGGAAGACCGAGTGCCAGCAGGGGTACGAGAACGCCGGCCACGGCGGCATTGTTGGCGGCCTCGGGGCCCGCCACACCCTCGATGGCGCCCTGGCCGAACTCGCGCGGGTTCTTCGCCAGCTTCTTCTCGACATAGTAGGACAGGAAGGTGGGGATCTCGGTGCCACCGGCCGGCAGCGCGCCGAAGGGAAAGCCAATGAGCGTGCCGCGCAGCCAGGGCTTCCAGGAGCGGCGCCACTCTTCCCGCGTCATGAACAGCGAGCCCTGGATGGGCAGGATCACCGCCTCGCGCAGGTCGCGGCGCGAGGCCATGTAGAGCGCCTCGCCCACCGCGAAGAGGCCCACCGCCACCACCACCGTGTCGATGCCGCGCAGCATGCTGGGAATGCCGAAGACCAGGCGCGGCTGGCCGGTGAGGATGTCGGTGCCTGCAAGGCCGAAGGCGAGCCCGATCATCAGGCTGGTGATGCCGCGCACCATGGAGGCGCCGAGCAGCGTCGACACCGTGGCGAAGGCCAGCACCATGAGGGCGAAATACTCCGCCGGGCCGAACATGATGGCCAGCTTGACGAAGACCGGGGCCAGGAAGCTGAGCAGCAGCGTGCCCACCGTGCCCGCCACGAAGGAGCCGATGGCGGCCGTGGCAAGGGCTGCCGCGCCCCGCCCGCGCCGCGCCATCTGGTTTCCTTCCAGCGCGGTGATGATCGAGCCTGATTCGCCCGGCGTATTGAGCAGGATGGAGGTGGTGGAGCTGCCATACATGGCGCCGTAATAGAGCCCGGCGAACATGATGAAGGCCCCTGTCGGGTCCAGCGTGCGGGTGACGGGCAGCAGCAGCGCGATGGTGAGCGCCGGGCCGATGCCCGGCAGGATGCCGATCAGCGTGCCGAGCGTGACGCCGACCAGCGACCACATCAGGTTGATGGGGGTGAGCGCGGTGGCGAAGCCATCCATCAGTGCACTGAAGGATTCCATCACAGCAGTCCCTTCAGAACGCCGGGCGGCAGCTGCAGCCCGAGCAGCCGGGTGAAGGCGAGATAGGTGACGCTCGCCAGCACCACGGCCACCACGCCGTCACGCAGGAAGCGCCGGCTGCCGAAGGCGAAGGACACCGCCATGAACAGGATGATGGCGGCGGGAATGAAGCCCAGCGGCTTCAGCAGGTTGATCTGCAGCACGAGGCCCGCCGCGATGATGGCTACCGCGCCCCAGTCCGTGTCCTGCGCCTCGACCAGGAAGGTGCGGGTCCATGCCTGCCAGGCGATGGCCGCACCCGACAGGGCAAGGCCACAGGAGACGAGCAACGGGAATACCCGCGGCCCCACCCGGGCGTGAACCGGGGGCACGCGCATGTGCATCGCATCCACCGCGATCACTGCCGCGATGGCGATCAGTCCGAGGCCGATCAGAAGACCGGCCAAGGACCTGCTGCGGGAACCGTTCACGGGCGTCCGGGCCTACTGGACGAGTCCGACGCTCTTCAGCACCTCGGTGGTAAGGGCGTTTTCCTTCTCGATCAGCTGGGCGAACTGGTCACCAGGCAGATAGAGGTCGGTCCACTTCTTGTCGGCCAGCACCTTCTTCCAGGCATCGCTCTTCACCGCCTGGTCGACGGCGTCGAGAAGAGCCTTCTTCTGGGCATCGTCAATGCCGGGCGCGGCGACGATGGCGCGCCAGTTGGCGAGTTCGACGTCGATGCCCTGTTCCTTCAGCGTCGGGATGTCGATGCCGGCCTGGCGCTCGGGGGCAGAGATGCCGAGCACGCGCAGCTCGCCCGAGGCGATCTGGCCGCTCCATTCGCTGAGGCCGCTGATGCCCGCCACCACATGGCCGCCGAGGATGGCCGCCAGCGCCTCGCCGCCGCCGGAGAAGGGCACATAGTTGAGCTTGGTCACGTCGCCGCCGGCCGCCTTGACGACGAGCCCCGCCAGGATGTGGTCGGTACCGCCGGCCGAGCCGCCACCGATGGCGACGGAGCCCGCATCGGCCTTCATCTTTGCCGCGAGGTCGGCCAGCGTCTTTACCTCCGAGGCGGCGGGAACCACGATCACCTCATATTCGCCGGTGAGCCGCGCGATGGGCGTGGTCATGCCGAGGTTGACGGGCGACTGGTTGGTGAGGATGGCGCCCAGCATCACGAGGCCGTTCACCATCAGCACGTCGGGCTTGCCCTTTTCCTGGTCGATGAGCTGGGCGAGGCCCACGGTGCCGCCGGCGCCCGGCACATTCTCGACCGTGATGCCCTTGGCGCCGCCGGCGGCCATGACTTCGGCCAGGGCACGTGCCGTCTGGTCCCAGCCGCCGCCGGGCTTGGCGGGGGCGATGATGCGCAGGTTGTCCATCGCCTGCGCGGCACCGGTGAGGAAGGAGGCGCCCGCCATCAGCGACAGGGCGAAGAGGGCGTGCGAGAAGGTCCGTCTGATCATTGTGTTTCTCCCATGTGACGTGCGTTGTGCCGCCGGGTTCTTGCCCGGCGTGCGTGATCGATGATCCGTCACTTCCCTCCTTAGGCTTGCAAACTGTCATGTAACTGTCAGACTTGCCGGCATGCGCATCCTGCTGGTGGAAGACACTGTCGACGTGGGCGAGGCGGTGGCCGCGCGGCTGCAGCGCATGGGCCACGCCGTCGACTGGCAGAGGACCGGACCGGATGCCGAGGCTGCCCTCGAGGTGCAGGCTTACGACCTCGTCGTGCTGGACGTGATGCTGCCGGGCAAGGATGGCATTGCCGTGCTGGGCGGGCTGCGGGCCCGGGGCGCCACGACCCCGGTGCTGATGCTGACCGCTCGCTCGCGCATCGATGACCGGGTGAGCGCGCTCGACTATGGCGCCGACGACTACCTGACCAAGCCCTTCGACTTCCGCGAATTCGAGGCGCGTGTGCGGGCGCTGCTGCGGCGCGGCGGCGGTGCAGCAGTGAGCCTCCTGAGGCTCGGCGACGTGGAATTCGACCAGGCGGCACGCAGCGTGACGGTGGCCGGCCGCCCCTGCGAGCTGACGCGGCGCGAGCTGGCGCTGCTCGAAGTCTTCATGCTGCGCCCGCGGAAGCTCTTCACCAAGGCAGAGCTGATGGAGCAGCTCTTCGGCTTCGACCAGGAGCCAGGCGAAAATGCCATCGAGCTCTATGTCGGACGGCTGCGCAGGAAGCTTGGCCCGGCGCGGCTTGAAATCAGAACGCTGCGCGGCATGGGCTACCAGGCGGTAGAGCATGAGGGCTAGCAGCTCCTCGCTCTTCCTCCGCCTCATGGCGGCGATCTCGGCGGTGCTGCTCGCCGGCGCGGCCCTGCTGGCCTATGCCGCGTCGAACTATGCCCAGCGCGCCGCCGAGAATGCCTATGACCGCCTGCTGGTGGGTGCGGCGGAGCAGATCCGCGAGACGTTGCGCATCGAGGACGGTGCTATCACCACCGACATTCCCGTATCGGCCTTCGTCGCGCTGTCGCTGTCGCGCCAGGAGCGCATTTTCTATCGCGTGGTGGGGCCCGGCGGCGAGACGTTGACGGGCTATGACGACCTGCCCGCGGCGCGCGCCGGGACACCGGGCGACGACCTGTGGGATGCCACCTACCGCGACACCGCCGTGCGCATCGCCACGCTGCGCCAGTTCATGGCCGGTGCACCGCAGCCCGGCTGGGCGACGGTGGTGGTGGCCCACACCACGGCAAGCCGCGCGGCACTCGTCGGCGACCTCACGCTCCGTGCCCTGTTGCTGCTTGGCATCATGTCGGTGATCGCGCTGGCCGGTGTGGCGGCGGCGGCCCGCTTCGCGCTGTCGCCGCTGCACCGCATTTCCGCCGCCCTCGCGGCGCGCCAGCCCAATGACCTGACCCCGCTCGACGTCGAGGCGCCACCGGAGATCTCCGGGTTGGTGCAGGCCATCAACCGCTTCATCGCCAGGCTGTCGGACCGCATGGAAGACCTCCGCCACATCATCGATGATGCCGCACACCAGATTCGCACGCCCGTCACCGCGCTCTCCGCCCAGGTGGACCTGCTGCAGGTGGAAACCTCGCCGGAGCGGCGCCAGCACCAGATCGAGCGCATCGCGGCGCGCACAGCGCAGATCGGGCGGCTCGCGAACCAGCTTCTGAGCCAGACCCTGGTGAGCCACCGCGCCCGCAGCGCCACGCCGGAGCGCCTCGACCTGCGCGACGTGCTGCGCCAGGCCGCGGCCGATGCCGTGCCTGCCGCCCTCGACCGCGACATTGCGGTGAACTTCGACCTGCCGGAAGACCCCGTATGGATCGACGGCGACCCGGTGACGCTGCGCGAGGCCCTGCGCAATATCATCGACAATGCCATCCAGCATGGCGCCCGGAGCCGGCTTCGCCTGTCGGTGCGGCGCGAGGCCGGCACCATCGTGGCGGAGGTGGCCGATGACGGGCCCGGCATCGCGGAGCAGCACTGGCCGATGGTGACCCGCCGCTTCTGGCGCGCCGCGGGCGACGGCGAGGGCTTCGGCCTCGGGCTTGCCATCGCGGCGGACGTGGCGAGGGCGCATGGGGCGCGCCTCGAATTCGCGAGGCTCACCAGTGGCGACTTCGCCGTGCGCATGGTGTTCGGGAAGGACGCCGCATGAGATGGCTTGTCGCACTCCTCTTCATGCTGGCCGGGGCCCCCGCGGCGCTGGCCGAGACCTTCGAATTTCCCTCGATCCTCGACAATCCCGCGCGGCTGCGCATCGAGGGTTCCGGCGACATCGAGGCGATGGGGCCGCTGATCCGCGATTTCCAGTCGCTCAATCCGCAGGTCGCCATCACCTATGTCGATACGCTGACCAACGATCTCTTCGCCCGCCTCACCGCCGCCTGCGACACCGGCAAGGACCTGCCCGACCTCGTCTTCTCATCCTCCGTCGACCACATGGTCAAGCTGGCGAATGACGGCTGCGCTGGGGCCCACGACTCGCGCGAAACACAGCGCCTGCCGGCCCACGCGCGCTGGCGCGACGAGGTGTTCGGCTTCACCTTCGAGCCCGCCGTCATCGTCTACAACAGGAACCTCCTGCCGCCGGAGGATGTGCCGCACACGCGTGACGAACTGGCCGACCTGCTGCGCCGCGACAGCGCCAGGCTCGACGGCAAGGTCGGCACCTATGACATCGCGCAATCCGGCATCGGTTATCTCTTCGCCTTCTTCGACGCCCAGGAGTCAAGCAGCTTCGGCCGCCTCATCGAGGCTTTCGGCCGCGCCCGCGTGAAACTCTTCTGCTGCACCGGCGAGCTGCTGGAGGAGATCGAGCAGGGCCGCATCCTCATCGGCTACAATCTGCTGGGGTCCTATGCCTATGCACGGATGAAGGCTGGTGCACCCATCGGCATCGTGCTGCCGCGCGACTACACCCTGGTGCTGAGCCGTGCCGCCTTCGTGCCCGCGGCAGCGCCCAACCGCGCGGCAGGAGAGGCCTTCCTGGACTACCTGCTGTCGTTGCGGGGCCAGCAGGTGGTGCTGCGCCAGTCGTTCTTCTTCGCCCAGGGGGCACCGCTTCCCGATGGCATCGACGCCGCCCGTGCCGAGAGCCAGACCGGCATCACCAGGCCCATCCCCATAGGCCCTGACCTGCTCGCCGTCAGCGACCGCCAGAAGCGCCAGCGGCTGCTGCGGGTGTGGAATGATTCACTGGGCCTGCACTGATCTGGGCCCTGCGCAAGGGTGTCTGGCGGGCGCGGTGGGGCGGGACCTTGCCAAATGACCACCAGCGCCGCATCGTCCGCATCGAGACGTCGGTCATCCGCCGGATGTCGGTCATGCGCGTCACCTTGGATTGAGATCACACACTTGCGGACCAAGACACTTCTTGAACGGGTGAGATGGGAGATAGAAGGCGCGGGGTTCTTGATCCGGAACTTGGTAAGTTCGCATTTCCTGAAGACGTTACCGCGAATGGAGCGCGACGGCCTTGAGTTGCGAGGCCTCAGGCCTGCCGACTTGCGACGCTTGTCCAAGCTTCACGGTCTGCTGCGGAGCGGTGCAAAGCTGAACGTCTGGCGCCTGTTGCTGTTTTGTGTCGCCGGACGGAAACTGATCCTGGTTGCGGAAAATGCGACAGCGGGCATCATTGCGTTTGAGATGTTCTATTTCAGGAAGGACGAGAGTGCCTCCGGTATCATTCATGAAGCATTCATCGGCGTTCATCCCGATTTCCGCAACCGCGGCATCTCGAAATCACTGAGGACCCATTCCTCAAAGAGCTATTTCAGCAGCGGAATACGGGGGATATCGACAAATATCTCCCGGGAGAACGTGGCGTCGCTTGCTTCGGCCCTGTGTGCAGGCTTCACCATTCAGGATCACACCTCGACGCATGAGAAGCTCAGCCTGTTTCTTGGAAATCCCTCTTTGGATGATGACGCATAGGTCAGCGCGGCCGAGGACCATGATCACCCTGGCGCCACTGGCACGCCTTGTCAGCCGAGGCTGGTTGGCTTCGTTCCATTGATGGTGTCCGGGTCCTTCCTCCAGCATGCCTGCCTCCAGCACGCCTGCCGCCCGCCCTGCCGTCCCCGCCCCGCCGTCCAAGCCCCGGAAATGGCGGAGGGTTCTCGGGTAGCTGTTGTTTTCAGGGTTCGACGTGGGTGGATTGGCTGTGGAGGCAGTCCTGGTCGAGAACGTCTTCGCCTCATTTACAGGGAATTTGGGCGAGATCAGATTAGCAGGGAGCAAAAAATCTGACAAATCACTCCACGATTTCAGTGATTTGGAGCAGCACTTCCCTGCATGCGGGAGCAGGGAATTAACTATGGCGTAGCAGGGACTCGACGACCCAAGAAGAGGGACTTCGATGTTGAACTTCTAAGCTTGTTCTGGAGGCCATCGCATTCCGAGCTTCGCGCGCTGCAAAAGATCGTTGTTGAGCCCTGAGGCCGCATTTTCTCATCTCTGACCAACTCCCGCCAACTTCGACTTAGGACGCAGGCTGAATGGCAGATCAGATAGACAGGAACGCCTTTCAAGAATCCCGAAATGCAGAGTCGCCCCATTTGTGTGGGCCTTCGTCGTGACTTGGTGCGTCCTCACGAGGAAGATGATTCTCAACTGTGCATCTGATGAGTTCGGTCAGGTCGATCCTGGAGGCGGGCGCCGTGATAGAAGGGACCAATGCCGGACATTATGATCACGCTTTACGCTCACCCGATCAGAGGGACCGGGAGTCCAAAGGGCGAACCGTGTTCAAAACCGCAAGTCTCAATATGGTAAATAATGTCTGTCAGTTCAGACCGGTTACCACAAAGACCTAGAGGTAAGGTATGACAAGCGGCACGCTTCCAACCACCATCGCAAGCGACAGAAAGGGTCGGCTGAGGTTCTGCCAGGTCTTGTTTCCATGCCCAATCGCTTGCCATGCGTGATTCATGGCGGAGAGCACGAAGAAACAGCAGATCAACACTACATACAGCAGAAACGCCTCAGTGGCATCGGGAAACCATGCAGTCCAGGCGATGCCTGTGACAGAGGCAGCAACAAACCACATAGTGTTTTGAAGCTGGTATGGATCCACCATCAGATCGTTGACCTGATCGTACCCCTTTTCCCGTGCCGCGGCCTTGGCAAGGAAGATCCCTTCCAGCGACAAAGTCCCACACATCGCGATTGCGATAGTAAGGGCCAGCAGTCTGATCGATGCCGGTGAGGTTGGAACGTCCCGAGCAGCGTAGGACAGATAG
This sequence comes from Aestuariivirga litoralis, assembly GCF_003234965.1. Lineage (GTDB taxonomy): Bacteria > Pseudomonadota > Alphaproteobacteria > Rhizobiales > Aestuariivirgaceae > Aestuariivirga > Aestuariivirga litoralis. Next base: position 199,406 of record NZ_QKVK01000008.1, on the reverse strand, counting down.
AATCCCAGTGCGACCCCGAGGATGCGAACGAGTTCTACAAATTTGACCAGGCGGCTCTTCACATTGACCGATTCTTCCATTCCCGCAGTTTTGAAAGACTTGGCCAGAGCAAGCAATGCCATTGTTATCTCAGGGGTGGATGCTAACCAGACTGACATCTCGTAGCAATTCAGTCGTGAGACAAGAGGCTCATGTGTGGCATCTCGGTCAAGAAATCGGGTGTGAGGCAGCCCCGAGTCCTCCGAACTTGCGCTGAACCTGAGGACACGACTCCTGCGTCGAGGAGCGATCAAGAATGGCTCTTTGGTGAACTGCCTATAGGGGTTCCTCCGGGAGATGACGAGTGGCATTCCCACTGTCTTCCAACAGAATTGGTCTGGTTGTCGCAATGAGTGGCATGCGGCATCTCAAGATTCTGTCCGGTTACCCGAAAATCAGCTGGTGGGTTTGCCACTCTTGAATATCGCAGTTCTTCCCTCACAATGAACGCAAGGCATCAGGAAGTCGCATTGCCTCAATCCGGGAGTGACGAGGGTCATTTCCGGAAGTGGGGGCGGCTTGCCCGGCCTGACAGATCCAAGGTGATCACTGCCTCTCAAAGTCGCGGGGGGAGTGACGAGGAGAGAGAATGACGCAGACGACGAACAATGCGGGGCTGGATGTGTGCTACCTTCCGCTCGCCGCATTGAAGCCCTACTCCAAGAATGCCCGCACGCACTCGAAGAAGCAGATCGGCCAGGTCGCGGCGTCGATCCGAACTTTCGGGTTCAACGTGCCGATCCTGGTGGATGAGGAGAACACGGTGCTCGCTGGCCACGCCCGGCTCGCCGCCGCGAAGACGATGGGGCTCGACACCGTTCCCTGTATGCGCCTTTCGCACATGAGCAAGGCGCAGAAGAAGGCCTTCATTCTCGCCGACAACAAGCTCTGCCAGAATGCGGGCTGGGACGAGGATATTCTTGCGCTCGAGCTGAAGGACCTGATTGACCTCGACAAGGATTTCGAGATTGGCGTCACCGGCTTCTCGGTCGCCGAGATTGATTCGCTCATTGACGGCATCACGGTCGAAGAAGCTGGGAATCCGAAGGACGACCGATTGCCTGAAATCGCTCACCTGGCGGTAACCCGTCCGGGTGACCTGTGGCGCATGGGACCGCACCGCCTTCTCTGTGGCAGCGCCCTCTCGCCCGAGGACTGCGGCAACCTGATGAACGGGGAAAAGGCCCAATTCGTGATTACAGACCCACCCTACAACGTGCCCATTGCCGATCACGTGTCGGGGTTGGGCAAGGTCCGCCACCGCGAGTTTGCAGCCGCCTCGGGCGAGATGACGGCCGACGAGTTCAGGGTATTCCTCGAGGCCGCCTTCCGGAACCTCGCCGCCAACAGCGCGGACGGTTCGATCCACATGGTGTTCATGGACTGGCGCCACATGTCCGAGGTCCAGGAGGCCGGCGCCGCTGTCTATTCCGAGCTCAAGAATCTCATCGTGTGGGTCAAGGACAACGGCGGCATGGGCTCCTTCTACCGCTCTCGTCATGAGCTCATCTTCGCCTTCAAGAACGGCACCGCCCCACATGTGAACAGCTTCGAGCTGGGCCAGCATGGCCGCTATCGGACGAATGTCTGGACCTACAAGGGCATGAACAGCTTCGGAGGCAAGCGGAACGAGGAGATTGGTCTTCACCCTACGGTAAAGCCGGTGGCGCTCCTGGCCGATGCCGTGAAGGACGTCTCGACCCGCGGGTCGATCGTCCTCGACGTGTTCGGCGGCTCTGGCTCAACCCTGATCGCGGCCCACAAGACGGGCCGTCGGGGCTACCTGTTGGAGCTCGATCCCATTTACTGCGACCGCTGCATCCGCCGCTGGGAGGCTTTCGCCAAGGACGACGCGATCCTAGAAGCGACCGGCCAGACCTTCGCGGAGGTGGCGAATGAGCGTCTGTCCCACAACACCGAGGCACCTGGGACCGACTGATCGCAGATTCCGGTCACCACAAACACAGCCCGGGGGCAGCCAGCCCGGGCCGCTCCAAACGCTAGAACAGGAGAAACTCCCATGGCTGACGATTCTGACAAGTGCAACTACGAGGTCGGCTACGGCAAGCCACCCAAGGCCAACCAATTCCAGCCCGGGACGTCCGGCAATCCGAAGGGCCGGCGCAAGGGGAGCCGCAATCTGAAAGATTTTGCGCGCGAGGAGCTGGACCGCAAGCAGCGCGTCACGGCCGACGGCAAGATGCGCAGCCTCAGTAACCGCGAGATCATTGTGCTGGCCCAGATCAACAAGGCACGGAAAGGCGACTCCAAGGCCTTCCGGGAAATCCTGGCGCTGGATGAGGGTCTCCAGGCTGATGTCGAGAAGCACATGGGGCGCACCGATCTCTCGCCCGACGAGCGCAAGATCCTCGAAGCGCACCTGGCTTACCTGAAGAACAAGCCCTCGGAGGCCGGCGATGACGTCTAGCCGTGCCCTGCTCCTCGCTGCCCTCCGCGACGACTTCCTGGTGTTCCTCGCCTATGCCGTCCCAATCCTCCGCCAGGGCGCAGAACTGGAGGTCAACTGGGTGATCGACGCACTGGGTGCGGAGCTGCGGCGTGTCACGGAAGCCGAGACCCTGCGGCTCATCGTCAACATGCCACCCCGCTCGATGAAGTCGACGATCGTCTCGGTTGCCTTCCTCGCCTGGTGGCTTGGCCACAATCCGAGCGCCCGCATCATCTGCGCGAGCTACAATGACGGGCTGGCGCGGGCGCTGGCGGGCGATTTCCGGCGGCTGGTCAGCCATCCGCTCTTCAACGAGATCTTCCCGGACTTCAGGCTCGACCCGGCAAAGAACACCGAAACCGAGGTCCGCACCAAGGCTGGGGGGTACAGGCTCGCGACCACTGTCGGCGGCACGCTGACGGGGCGCGGCGCCGACGTTATCGTGGTTGATGACCCACTCAACGCGGTCAACGCCTACTCGGCGTCCGAGCGCGAGAAGGTCAATCACTGGTTCGACACCGCCCTCCTCAGTCGTCTCGACAACCGCGGGACAGGAGCGGTCATTGTCGTCATGCAGCGCCTGCACGAGGGTGACCTCACTGGGCACCTTCTCGAGAAAGGCGGCTGGCGGGAATTGTCGCTGCCCGCCCGCAATATCGATGGGGACCGCAGGTTCCCGTTGCTCACCGGGGGCACCCACCTGTGGCCAGCCGGTGCCGACCTGATGCCGACCCGCCTGCCGGCGACCATCCAGCTCGACCTTCTCGCCAGCATGGGAGAGGCGGCCTTTTCGGCCCAGTACCTGCAGCGGCCCGTCCCTGAGGGTGGCAACATCGTCAAGACCGAGTGGTTCCAGTCCTACGCCACGGCTCCCCAGCGGAGCGACCTCCGCTACGTCGTCCACAGCTACGACGTGGCGACCAGGCCGTCGCTGGCTGGCGACTACACCGTCTGCACGGTGTGGGGCATGACACACAGGGGCGACTATTATCTTCTCGACTGCCGGCGCGTCCGCCTCGCCTTCCCCGACCTGTTGCGGCTCGCCCGGGAGCTGATACGACTTCAACCGCCCACCCATGTCCTGGTCGAAGACGCGGCGAACGGTACTGCGCTGTACCAGGAGCTCCAGCGCGAACGGGGCTTTACCGCCGAGCTCATACGACCAAGACACGACAAGGAGGCAAGACTTCATGCGGCAACACCCATCATTGAGGCCGGCCGCGTCTACCTGCCGGAGACAGCTACCTGGCGGGTTGCCTATCTCGCCGAGCTCACCGGCTTTCCGGGCACCCGCCACGACGACCAGGTCGACAGCACCAGCCAGTTCCTGAACTGGGCCGAGGAGAGGCACCGCCGCCCCACCCTTCTTCCGGAGATCTGGTCACTGGAGAAGGAGGATCCCTGGCTCTTGTGATGATTACTCCTGGACGGCGTCGGCAAACAGGTCTGGTGCCGTCAGGAACCCCGGTTTGAACCTGCTCCTGAACTCGACATCCATGAAGTCGTCCGTAACATGGGCGTAGGTGCGCAACGTCGTGGCCATGTTGAGGTGGCCCAACTGCCGCGCCACGACGATTGGTGGTGTACCAGCCTTGAGCAAGAGTGACGCGTAGGTGTGACGCAGCGAGTGAAACACGAATGTTCTTGGCAGACCCATCTGCGCACAGAGCTTGTGGAAGTGGGACCGGACGTAGCCGACCGTCCACGGCCACCCCTTGTTACGCCGGATGAGTGGACTGTCGTTATCATGCCCGTAAGCCAGGGCCTTGAAGAACTCGTAACCCTCGTCGGGAAGGGCAATCGTTCGACCTCGATAGCATTTGACTGGAGTAATGTAGATCGCCGCCCGGCTGCCGTTGATGTCGCCGACCCTCATCTGGAACAACTCCGTGATACGGCAGCCGGTATAAAGGGCGCCGAGGATGAGACGCTGCAGCTCCGGGTTGGCAAGTTGTACCATTTTCCGGGCCTGCTCCCACGTCAGAATGTCAGTTCTGATGCGGTTGACGGACCTGAACAGTTTCACATGTCGCCAGGCCATGTTGCTCGCTATCTTGCCCTCGCCAAATGCGAAGTTCAGCGCCGCACGCAGGTCGGTGAAGGTCTGGTTGGCGGTGACCCTGCGTTTCCTCCGCACCTCAGGATCGAGCGTCCGGGGGTCTACCTGGGTCAACCTCGTCCCACCCGCACGATGGAGAACCGACGACTCGATATAGAGAAGGAGAGACCGGCACTGCTGCGGCGTCAGCTCGTCACAGGGTATGCCGCCCAGCAGGGGTATGGTGTAGACATTTGCCCGTGAGACCGAGGCGTGGAAGTTCTGCCGGGCCCGGAACTCCTTCTTCCACTCACAGAAGTCCCGCATGGCGTGAGCCACCGTGTAGCGGTCGCCAACGGGGCACACGGAGAGTTCAGATTGCCAGCCGAACGGTCGCGCCGGCACGCGGATCGGGATGAGCTCTGGCGAGTCGAACCACTGCAGGGCCTTTGCCTTTGCTTGCTCAAAGGAGAGAATCTTCTTTCCGGTTGCAGCGCGTCCGTCATCCGCGACGCCCATGCTGGCCTCCCGGTAAGGACACCCAGTCGGTGCGGCAACTCTTATTCTGGCGACCCAACGACCGGCACACTTCGGGGTGCGTCGGTAGCCAATCGCCCTCCCCCAGGAGAGGATGATGTAATAGGGTTCCCACTTGGGGGGAATTGTCTTTCGGAACTGTCGATCTGCCAGTTCAGCTTCGGAATAGCGGTGAACAAACATGCAAGCTCTCCATGACTGTGTGTTGCCAGGCACTTGGACTGCACTTCTGGTAGAAGGATACGGCTGTTCGCCTGATCGGCCTGACCAAAATTTACTCAAGAGAGGCACTTGCTCCGAATGGTCAGGTCCCCGGAGGATGTTCTCCGGTACTCACTTCTGAAAGCCTAGTATCCGCCTTGACTGACCACAATTGCGATGTGACCAATTAGCTGGAACTCTGCTCAGTTAGCAGCGTTCTGACCGGATTGAGGTCGCATTGTTTGCTGCCGCTCCCAGTCGTGAGGCATGTCCATGGAACGTGCTGATCACCTCCTTCCGCGCCTTGAACTGCTGGATATCGTCCAGCTGCGCGAGCAGTGGTACCTTCACTTCAACAGCGAGGCTGGGAACAAGCTGAGCGCAAAGCTCCTGCGCCTCGCGATTGCGTACCGGGTCCAGGAGCTTGAGCACGACGCGGTGGGCCGATGCGACGCGATCCTTCGCATTGCCCAAGGCCAGTCCAGGGTGAGGGAAGCAAGTGGCCACGGCTGCGCCCAGCAGATGAAGCCAAGGACACGACTGCTCCGGGAGTACAAGGGAAAGGTCCACGAGGTTTTGGCCGTGAAGAACGGCCTGTTCGTCCACGAGGGCCAGATCTTCAGTTCTCTCAGTGAAGTCGCCACCCGGATTGTGGGCAAGCGCCGGTCTGGAACGTCGTTCTTTGGGCTGAACGGCAAGTCACGGCGGGACAGGGATGGCTGATCCTCGGGTCGTGCGATGCGCCATCTACACGCGGACGTCATCGGACGAGAACCTCGGCCAAGACTATAACTCGCTTGCCGCCCAGCGGGACGCCTGCGCGGCCTTCATCCTGAGCCAGAAGAGCGAAGGTTGGGTCAGGACGACGAATATCTATGAAGATGGCGGCTATTCGGGAGGTAGCCTCGACAGGCCGGCGCTCAGGCAGCTTCTGGCAGACATGGCGGCGGGCCAGCTTGACATCATCGTCGTTTACAAGATCGATCGGCTGACTCGGTCCCTTCGGGACTTTGCAAGGCTGTCGGAACTTCTCGACCGGCAGGGCGCCTCCTTCGTGGCCGTGACCCAGCAGTTCAACACCGCTTCCTCGATGGGCCGGCTGACCTTGAACATCCTCTTGACCTTTGCGCAGTTCGAGCGGGAAGTGACGGGGGACCGGATCAGGGACAAGATGGCCGCCTCGGCCAGGCAGGGCATCTGGATGGGTGGACGGCCTGCCCTTGGCTATGACGCACCTCAGAAGAAGCTCGTCGTAAACCCCGGGGAGGCGGAGATTGTCAGGCACATCTTCCAGCGCTTCGTGGAGCTTCAGTCGATGGGTGAACTCCGGAAGGACCTTGAGAGATGCGGCATCGTCTCGAAGCATCGGGTGTTCAGGGAGGGGGTGGAGACCGGGGGCAACAAGTTCTCCTGGCATCCTCTCCGCACAATCCTCACAAACCCTGTCTATGCCGGCATGATCAGGCACAAGGAACAGCTCTATCCCGGACGACACGAGGCGATCATCGATCCGGCTCAGTTCGCGAAGGTACAGGACCTGGTCCAGAAAGTTGCCGACCGGGAGAAGGAGAAGCGCGAGCGGGCGTATCCGTCACTTCTCAGGGGTATCATCTTCGACACCGACGGCGGACGTCTCTGTCCGGTTCATACCAACCGTCGTACCAGGAAGTATCAGTACTACGTGACCGGCTCGCTGATCACGAGGGTCACGCGCCGAAAACTCACGAACCACAAGCACAAGATGCGGTTTTCTGCGCCAGAACTCGACAAGTTCGTTGTGAATCTCCTGGCTCGACACTTTCGCGACAGGGACTGGGTTACCAGCAATGTCCCGACCGCAAGCCGCCTGCACGTGACATTGAGGAATGCCGCTGCCCTGGCCGACGAACTGCACGGACAGCTGAGGAGGAACACGAACCTCATCCGAGACATGGTGCGCAGGATCGAGTTGGACAAGATCACCATCCGGATATCGATCGACCGTACGTGGCTCTATGAACGCCTGGACGTCCGACTTCCCCGGAAGGCCCCACCCTTTGCCGCCTCCGCGATCGAGGTGGTCTTCAACGGCCACAAACTCCGGACGGGAAACGAGGTGAGGGTAGTGTTCGAGCCCAAGGACGCACTGCCCGAACCTGACCACCGGATGGTGCGCGAGATCCTCAGGGCCATCAGGTGGTTCAATGAACTGGCGACAGGCAGGTACGCCACGATCATGGAATTGGCGGAGGCCGAGAATTGCTGTCCTGCCCTCATCTCGAACAGGGTCCGTCTGGCCTTCCTCGCCCCGGATATTGTCGAGGCGATCCTGACGGGGACGCAGCCATCCTCGTTGACGATCTCCTCGTTGAGGCGAGCCTGTCCGTTGCCACTGCCCTGGGAACAGCAGCGAAATCAATTACTTGGCCGATCACGTGCCACAAATGAAGGGCATCAAGGAGTTGGTCAGCCTCCACTGGCACCGGCCACTCAACCCCAATAATACCTCACCTTGATATAATACTTCAGGTTGCTATTCTAAACGTAGAGATATCGAGGAGCGGTCGAAGTGAGAAGGCGGCAGACATCGGGCGGCAAACCTCAGTCCTCTGGAGGCGTGGACGAAACCACTCATCCCGAAGTTTTGGCCTACATGGAAAAGTTCTTTCCGGAGACGGACCCGCAGGAGCTCCTCTCTGAACTCAGACGCCTCGGCGATGCTCATCATCAACAGGTTCGGCAACTGTTTCACTGACCTTCAGCTGCAGATCGCAATCCCCTGCTTGACCGAACGTAGTCCTCCTGCTCGCGCGTTTCGATCGCACCCTTCCGAGCACTCCTGACCGCCTTCATTGCATCCTCGGGGTTCATCCCCAGTTCCACGAGCATGAGGGCGGAGACCGTCCCCGCACGACCAAGGCCGCCCTTGCAATGAACAAGAATGCGCGACCCGGATCGCACCTCTTCCAGCAGCCGCGATCCATGCTTGCGCCACGCCTGAGCAAATCGCTGGTCAGGCGGGGAGAAATCGGTGATCGGCATGTGCAGCCACTCCATGCCGCGGGCCACTGTCTGCTGTTCGATGTCACTGACCTCGAGCGACTCCATCTCGTGGAATTCTATCAGGGTAATGACAGTGGAAGCGCCCCAGGCCTTGATTGCATCGAGGTCGATACAAAGGTCACGGTCCCAAGCACCCGTCAGCGCGCCGGGTTGCTTCTTGCCGGGACAGAAGGTGACGCCGATGGCACCCTTTGCGGTGGGAGAAGTAAACTCGGCAATCTGCAGGGGATGGGTGATGCTGGTACGCGGGTTCATCAGGCGGCAGTCCTTTCGAGGGAGATGTCATGGAGGCGGTCGGCAAGGGTCGTGATGCGGTCGCGCCAGGCGAGGAGGTCGAGCCACTCTTTCGGGATGCCCGAGGCCCCCCACAAGGCTCCTGCGAGCTGGCCGGCAATGGCCGCCGTCGTGTCGGCATCCTCGCCGAGGTTGGCAGCCAGCAGCACGGCCTCGCGGTAGTCTCGTGAATTGCCCACCGCCCAGAGGGCCGCTTCGAGGCTGTGGATCACGTAGCCCGATCCCCTGACCTGCTTCCGGTCCCAGCCAACCGTCTCCATCCGCATGGCGCGGGCGACCCTCTCCGGCGCCCAGCCGCTGCGCGGCGTGAACACCCGGGCCTTTGACCACCCCTGGATCGCCTCGGCGACGAGGTCGGCATATGCCGCACAGGCTTCCACTGCCTCCTCGGCGCCATGGGTTACGGCACTCTGCCGGCGCGCCACATCGAGCCGGGTTTCCGGATCGAAGGCATAGAGAATTGGCACGGGTGCCAACCGCATCAGTGAGCCGTTCCCGGCCGACTGCGGGTCGGTGCTGCCCTCCACCGGGTTGCCGGACTTCCGGAAGCGGCCGAGCGCTCCACGCACCGTGATGCCGATGTCGAAGCAGCGGCCGTTGTGGGAATACACGCCCTTTTCCGCCCAGGCACAGAAGCGCTCCATCAGGTCGCGCTCGTCGAGCCCGCGCCGCTCCACGAGCGAGGTCGCCAGCGCCAGGGCCATGGAGGTGTCGTCCGTCCACGCGCCTGCCTTCAGCCGGAACGGCCCTCCCCCGACAACGGTCGTGAGCGGCTGGTAGCTGTCCTTCGGCTTGAACTCGAGGGTGGTGCCCAGCGCATCGCCCACGGCCAGCCCTAGGAACGCGCCCCGGGCGCGGTCACGCAGGGCCTTGTCGTCAGTCAGGGTCATCAATTCTCCTGTCCGGAACCAAAGACTCCGGAATTCTGTTGCGGGGAGGTCATTAGGTGTTATGTCTACACTTATACATTCACAGGGATAGTGTTGTCAACACACTTATACCATGACCCAATATTGCTACGATTACCCCCGCCCCGCCGTGACCACCGACATCTGCCTCTTCACCGTGGTGGACGATGACCTGCGCATCCTGCTCGTTCGCCGGGGACTGGAGCCGTTCAAAGGGGCTTGGGCGCTGCCTGGCGGCTTCCTGCAGGAAAACGAGACGCTGGACCAGTGTGCGGCCCGGGAGCTGCAGGAAGAGACGGGCGTCGCGGGCACCCATCTCGAGGCCTTCGCCACCTTCAGCGAACCGAAGCGCGATCCCCGCTACCGTGTCGTGACGGCAGCCTATTTTGCGCTGGTGCCGGCAACTGACCACGCGCTGCAATCCGGCTCAGATGCCGATGACGCACAGTGGCACAGAATGCAAAGCCTTCCGAAGCTGGCATTCGACCATGCGGACATCATCACTGCTGCCCGCGGGGCGCTGGCGGGCAAGCTCGATCGGGAGCCACTCGTCCTCGCTCTGCTGCCGGCACGCTTCACCCTCACGCAGATCCAGAAAGTCTACGAGGCTGTCGAAGGGCAGCCACTCGACAAGAGGAATTTCCGCCGAGCGATACTGGCAAAAGGGTGGATTCGTGAGACGGGAGCAATGGAGCGCGGCAGTCGAAGGCCCGCCATGCTGTACGAGAGGGCGTAACGCCAGCAGCGATCCACTTACGGCTCAAACGTCAACCGACCACTCCGACTGCGAGGATGCAACAATGTCTTACGTCGCGATCCAGTACCAAACATCCACCGGCAACTGGACGACGGTGCAGCAAGTGCTGAATGATCCGCACAACATCAGCAACGCCCTGAAAAGCGTGAAATCAATGTATCCAGACAACCGCATCCGCGCAGTAGACGCTATGGGTCGACTGATCGACATGATCTAAAAAAGGACTTTGGCTTTTTTCAAAGTGCCTTTTCGAATTTTGGGGGATCACCAACATCCACCCACTGCACGCGAGCCATGGATACAGGGAGTTTGGAGAAGGTCATATCCCGAGAACACAGAAGAGGGATGAGAAACCCACGTTTCGCCAAACTGAAGTTCATGGCCATGTGAAACTCGTCTATGCATTCGGATGATTCGAAATAGCTATCCGTTCCAAGACAGACTACCTTGCGCGAAGCAGCCATCGCATTGACCAGGCTCATCTTCCAGTAGGAACCAGGCTGAAGCTGATCCACATCGACGTAGATGTTTGCCGCTGGTTCTCTTGACTGAAGAAACTCCACGAGTACCTCCTTGCGGGACGCGTCGACTTGTCGGTAACTGATGAAGTAATCGAATTGGTGCCCGCTCTGTGTCACATGACGTTCAGTGCGATATGCTTGGATTACCACGCCAGCTTGCAACAAGAGCCTGTGCAGGTCATCCGATCCCTGCCCAAGAAACACTTGGATACGCTCGATGGGTGCCACCAGAACAAGATGCAGATAGGCCTGACGGAGGATTTCTGACATCATCTCCAGACGATCGAAACCTTGATCGCCGGTTGAAAGGAGCGGAACCCTCACGCAGCGGGCGCGACGATCCTGATCTTCCATCAGGAACTCGCGAATAGTCCTATAAACATTGCCAACGATGTTTTTAGGATGGGTGTCCGAACCATGCTCAAAGCACACGATCCGAAGGGGCTTCTTCCTGAGGTTCACCTCTCCGGCCACCCAGCATCCCCACCGCTTGCGCCAGTCCCTTTCCTTCTCGCTAGCAAGATCAGCTACATTGATGCCGAGCGTCGACAGCCGACCAATCAACGACTTGGGTGTGGGTGTGTAATCATTCGGAAATGACGATAACACAAGGTAATCAGCCGGTTTTTCATCGGGATGCAGAATATCACCAATACAGATATCAAGAAACTTGTCGTTTCCATAAAGGTCCTCGATCTTCTCAGTGAAAACCACTTCAGCCATGAATTCTATTCCTCCCGAATCGGACTGCCTTAGTTGAGCTAACCGAAGAGCACTTGGGCCAACCCTTGGCACGCGCCATCGTCGGTTCAGACGTTAGAATCGCAATTGCGGCCGGGTCGCGCCGCGAACAAAGGACGGCGCGTGGAGCGTTATGGCCCATGTGCTAGCCTGCCAACTGCCCTTCCGCCCATGCCCGCTTGTCGACGAAGTATGCCTCCATCGCTTCAAGCGAAAGCGCCTGCTCATAGGAACACCCCTCTCGACGTTCCTCGATTTCGCCAAGGGCGCCTTCGATCGTCAGCCACTTGACCTTCTCTTTCGCCAACCACCTCTGTGCGATAGCTTTGGAGAATGCCTGCCTCATATCCTCACTGAAAAGATCGGGGCGGTGATTGAACACTATTCGTCTGGCAATCCTGCGTAATCTGTCATCTTCGAATCGGCTGGCGATCTCGATCCTCGCCGGCCACGAAGAACGATGGAACTCCCGCATCAGTGCCGTGTCTCCAGATCCCGGAAAACCTCCGTAGATCTGCTCCTCAATATGAGGTGAGTCCTCGTAAACCTCCCGGGTTTCCACATAAGCCTTCAGCAACCGGTGTCGAAGCTCATAAGATTCCTGAAGCGCTTTGGCGCGCCGCATGATCTCGCCCTCACCGATCTTCATGATATCGGCACGACCCTGGGCCATGTCGATATTCAGAAGAATAGGACTACTGTTCGCCTTGATTGTCCGCAGCGGTTTGGGCTTGCTGAGAACCCATTTCCTGAGTGAGTCATCCCCGACCGACAGCAATTCAGCTGGGTCATGGGCGAGATTGAAGGCAATCACGTTCCCCTTGTTGGACGGATCGGCGTCAATTGCGGAAACGAGCCAGTGGTTGGGCTTGTTGAAGCGAAACTCCGTGTAAAGTCGGACCGACGACGCTTTGGCCTCCCGCAAGGCCTCGGCCTTCTGCCCCATCCTCAAGAGGTGATCCCAGATCCACGGCGCTCCTTCCTTCACCGTTTTTGCCAGGAAAACCGTCGCTTCCACGTCAGCCATGGCATCGTGAGCGTTTGGATGGAGAAAACCGTTGGCAGGGGCGAGACGGTCTAGCCTGAAGGTTGGTACGCCATCGTCCCGTTCGGGAATCTTTAAAAGACCGGGGGCGAACTCGTTGGTCGCGAGCGCCAACTGCAGGATGTCGAGGCGACTGCTGCCACCGGTGTTGGTAAGGTACACTGGCAGCAGCGACTGGTAGAATGCCTGCCGAAGAAGACCCTCATCGAACTCAAGACTGTTGTAACCAGCGAATACGGCGGGCGACCACTCGGTGAGCTTGGCGTGAATGGCAGCAGCCATTTCGAAGTGGGATGGGAGGCCTGGATCAGACAGCTGACACAGCGTGACACCCGTGACCAAGAGTGCACCGGGAGCAGGTAAAACATGAGGCTGTATGCGGCAGCGGATCTCGAATCGGTCTATTTCCTTGAGCGCGTCGTCAGTCCGGATCGCAGCAAACTGCAGGATCTGATCGTAGAATGTGTTGCTGCCGGTTGTTTCGGTGTCATAGAACACGAATGACATTGTCGTCTCGCCGCCCCGAAATTTCGATCAACTGCTAGCACAAGCTCGCTCGGGTGTCAGATTCGACGTTCCGGATGATACCAACGGGCGAAAATGGTGTCGTTGGGAATTCTCGACGCTGGATCACTGAGAACCCAATACCCATCGTGGCGCAGCCTGTCGAAGAACTCACCCCGATCCAGGTAGCAGCCATACCAATCGGCAAATATCCCGCTCTGCCCGGCCAACTCGGCCACACAGCAGTAGAAAACCTTGGAGCCAGATGGCGCTGGCAACTGAAAGCACTCGGCGTAGTGAGGATCATTGTTGCCATCGTCTCCATACGCGTCAATGAACTCCCTCGCGTGAGCCAGGCGCTGCGCATCGGAGATTGGCGCGTCATCATCCAGACCGAGAACGAACCTGACTCGATCATCCTCAAATTCAAGCTGGTTCAGTACGACCACACACTCGTAGTCGTCTGCCCCCATTGCGCCGCTCTCATAGAGAATCCAGGATCGAAAAGCCTCCAGCTCTGAAGTCTCCCCGGGCTCCGGGCCCTTTCCGAGCGCGTGCAGAACAAGTGCGTTGCAGATCGGCAGGTGCTCCACAGGTATTTCAGGCAGTTGCGGCATTCGCTCCTCTCCTGGCAGCAAGGATCTGCCGGGCGACCGGCCAAGTGCGATCGCAGAAACCCCATTTTGCAGGCTCGATACCGACCCGCCTCAGTTCGATCCGATCAGCCGCCCAGCAACAGGAAATGTCGAGGTCCTCATGCACCTTGCCTGCATCATGCCAATGTAGCGCCTCAGCCAGGCGTTCAAGCCTTTCTTCCTCGAATTCGAAGAAGCGGCCATTGAGCTCCCTGGCGACAACCGCGGCACGCGCACCGTGGCGGGGATCGTCCCGTTCATTCTCTCGCCGGCAGTCGTGGAGAAGCGCGAAGACGGCAATGAGTGCCTTGTCGGCCTGGAGTTCATCTGCCAGCAAAATGCCATTTGAGAACACGGCTCGCCAATGCAGTGGGCCGTGGACACTTCTCTTGCCGAGAGTAAAGCGTGATTCCGCCTCTCTCAACAACTCTACTGTGTCGACGTCATTCAAATTGAGCATGCTGTAACTGGCTTTATATCATGTCGCTGCAGAACGACATTTATCCGTCATGAGAACTGACAGTATCGCTCAAAATATCTCACTCGTGCAAGCATAGCTCGACAACACTCGTTGACTCTTGCAGATCTGTTCGTTATATAGAACGCAGCATCTAGATTGGGTCGACGCCCAAACCAACCTGCCTACCCGGGCAAGGTGGTATCCGAGAGGAGATGTGGCTCGAGAGAGCAATTATGCGGGGTGCGTCGACCCTCCTTTTTGACGGGGAATTGGGATTGGCGCCTTCGGAATATTCCAGTGACGAAATCAGCTCAGCAGAGCCACTTCCCACGAGGTTTTGCCTCTGGCTATTCACTTGGAACTCGCCTGCCCACCTCACGCGGAGCCATGGACGGAGCGATTTTAAATGTATCCAAGCCTGAAGCTATCCCCACTGCTCACACCCACGCCACACACTGCCGGAAGATCCAAGGCAGAATTGGTGGAACGACGGCTAGAAGTGATGGCTGCTTGTGACTCACTTCTCAAGGCAATCAAGGCCACCTTACCGGAAGATTGTGAGTACGAACCGCCAACGCCCAAGGTCGGCGATGAAGCCCGCAGGGCCTGGCGCGAGCGCAGTGCAATTATAGAGGCATTGCGAGACGAAATTGCAATGGAGGCCATGAAGATCACAATCGAATGGTCTCCGGTCGAGGAGAAGAGGGAAAAGGAATGAACGACTTCGTTGTTCCCCACCTGGCTGAACTCTCAAGAATTCCCCGGGGTCTCCTTTACCCGCATCAATCAGATGGCGTGGCTTTCCTCCTGTCGAAGAAGCGTGTGGTGCTCGCGGACGACATGGGCCTGGGAAAGACCCGGCAAGCCATTGTCGCGATGAATGTCGGCGCGCCAGAGGGAGCAATCCTTGTCGTTTGCCCCGCATCCCTGAAGCTCAACTGGCGGCGTGAGATCCGGATGGTCGATCCGGGTGCCGCGGTGGAGATCATTGGCGCGAAGGACGGAGCTCCCGAAGGCACGCCGCGCTGGGTCATCGTCAATTACGATCTACTGACGAAAAACGCCGCCCGGCTGCACGACGTTCCGTGGGCAGGGGTGATCCTCGATGAGGCGCATTTCATCAAGAACGCCAGCCAGCGGACCAGCTACTGTTTAAAGCTGCTGGGCGTCCAGAAGGAGACACGGGCACCGGTGATCGGTCCGCAGTACGTGTTCCTGCTGACCGGCACGCCAATGACCAATCGCCCGCGGGACCTGTTCAACCTGCTCCGCTGCGTCGGACACCCGGCAGCGCGCTCCTTCTTGTCCTTCGCCAAACGCTATTGCGACGCTTACCAGAACGACTTCGGCTGGGTGACGACTGGCGCCTCGAACTTGGAGGAGCTGAACCTCCTTCTCAAGGAGGTCTCGATACGCCGGAAGAAGGAGGAAGTTCTCGACCTGCCGCCGAAGGTAAGGAGCTGGGTGCCGGTCGATGTTGCCTCCAGCGCCTTTGCGATCGAGAGCTCGCTGGCCTTCATCCGCTGGTATGCCTCCACAGACCCAGCTAACCCGAACGACAAGCAGTTTCTCGCCAAGCTCATGAAGGTCAGGACCGCCCTCCACAAGGCCAAGCACAAGGCGGTGGAGGAGCGCATTCAGGACGTTCTGGAGACTGGTCAGAAGGTCGTCGTGTTCACCTCTTTCACCGAGGGGCTGAAGCGCCACGCAAAAACACTGGGCGAGGCTTGCGTGACCATTTCCGGGTCGGACACGGCCGAGCAGCGGCAGGCCGCCGTGGAGCGCTTCCAGGACGATCAGGAGGTCCGGGTCGCCGTCTGTAACCTAATTGCAGGCGGCGTCGGCATTACCCTAACGGCCGGAACACATGTGATCTTCCAAGACCTTGACTGGGTACCGGCGAACCACGCTCAAGCAGAGGATCGCTGCTACCGCCTCGGCCAGAAGAACCGGGTGACGGTGGAGTACTTCTTCGCCGAGGGCTCGCTCGACGAGTACATCTCGGAGCTGCTCTCCCTCAAGATGGCCTTGATAGGGTCGGTGGAGGCGGAGGTTGCCCCTGATGCCTCCTTCCTGGCCGAACTCGAATCCAGGCTCCGCGCCATTGCCCCTGCCCTCATGCAGGAGGCGAAACTGGCCAAGAGCGACCCAAAGGACCGGTTGACAGAGCTCACTGCCCTACTCCCAAAGGCCCAGCGGCAGCAGGAAGAGGCCGACAATCCTGGCCTGTGGGAGTTCAAGTCCTCCCGGGACCTTTCGAAGTCATACCGGGTCACCTACGGTCGCGCCGGGCACCTGGAATGTACGTGCGAGGGATTCCTCTACCGTGGGAACTGCAAGCATGTACAGGACGTGCGGGCGAAAGTCTGACCGACGGCCGCGGACAGGCTTATGCCGGCCAAATGCCATAACGCGCCTTGCGAATGTCCTCCTGCCCCGTCCGAGTCGGCAGAGCCGTCTTGTTAGGCTCATCCAAGAACTCAGACCTCTGTGCCACTATTCACATGGAGCAGGCCCTTTCAAATTCCTGATCCAACATTCGGTGAAATCAAATACATCTCGCTGTTAATCCCCTTGCCACGTGCATGTTGGTCTCTATCTCAATCCTGTACGACAAGTGACATGAGAATTGTGCGCGCTTGAATGTTGCCATACAGGACACTCCCCTCAGAGAGGCTCTTGATGAAGTTGGTCGCTTCCGAAAAATTCAGCCGAGACATCTCCAGATATCTCTCCAAAGCTGCCACTTGACCCTGCCTTAGCTCGACTGGACCGGCTTCTGGTGGCAACTGCCTACGACGCTCCAAGGCCAGCTCCCGATTTGCGATCTCGGCCTGAAAGTGGGCACTGACCTGATAGGCGAAGCCGACAAGCTCATTTTGAACGAGATTCAGAGCGGAAGACCTTAGATTCCCCACCTGCGCAGTGATCGCGGATAATTGCCGAGACCGGACTCCATTTGCAACATCGCGCCTTTCAAGAGCTATTAGTGGTGGTCTCCCCTTCGCCACTGCATTGTTGGTTGAGGAGGTCATTGGCTGCAGGCAGAGATCCAGCGTCTCTTCAGTCAGTGGCAGCCACTCTCCTCTTGCTTTGCTTGACCCAACTCGAACAAGTCTTGTTGGCGCGACATTCCGTATCCTGCGCTGTAGCGCACGAAAGAGGCTTCGTAGCATGCGTCGGTCAGCGGTGAGAGCTCTCTTCTGCACGTCGGTTGGCGCGGCCTTTAGAATCGCACTCGCCTCTTGCGTCCATAGCGGCGGGATGAGATTGTCCGGAAATGGGTCAGCGTGAGCGACCGAAATGATTACGATCGCGCCAATCGTTCCTGCAGGATGGCCTTGAGGCAGTCTAACGCTGGTTTGCACGACCGGACTTACTGCGCCGAACGCACTGAGGGTCGCAGCTTCGTAGCCAGCAACCAGAACATCGTGCATCAATTCGCCATGATCCAGAAAGCGTAGCGGGCGCGCCATTCTCTCGCTGTCCGCCCCAAGCTCTCCGTCATCTGTAAATACACTCTTTCGCGGCGGAGCAGATATATCTGATCGGCGATAGATGAACGGGATGTGATTTGTCATCCAGTTCTCTCGACGCACACCAGGCAGGACGAACGGACTCTCACCAGCAGGCCCCCGACCACCGATTCCATGATACCACAGCGTGTGGAACCCATAGTCATCGGATCTGTCGCGTCGGAAACCAATATCAAAGTCGGTTGAAGCGGTAATGACTTTCAACCACGCTCCGATTGCACGCTCTTCACGGCGTATTGGTGTATCTTTGGGGCGAGCACTTTCATACATCACGACTGGTGCTGGACAGGGCTTCTCACGCCAAAGCTCAAAGTCCGCAATTGCCTTCTGTCTGGTAAAGGGATCGGCCTGCTTGAAGCAGGACGGCAAACCACCACCATTACCAGTGAGTTTGGCGACCGAAGGAATTGCCTTACGCCGGATGGCAGAGTGCCCGAGCGTCGTCTGAAGTTCCGTCAGCTCAACTGATGAAAGAGGTGGAAGCGGGGCGTCAAATATGCCGAAAGCAGCAACGGTATCTGCAATTGCGGCTTCCTGCGATCCATCGATCAGGATTCTCCAGATATCTATGACACTTCTTGATCCCTTGCGGTCGCTAGCTGCACCGATTCGGTCGACGCGTCCTATCAGCTGATCGATACCGTCAATTTCCCAAGGCAGTGAAAAGAAGATTATTCCCTGTGCGACGTGGTGGAGGTTGAGCCCAGCCTGTACCCAGTCGCCAACGAGCAGAAGACGACTCTCACCCGATAGAAGTGGCGCAAGCGTTTCTTGGCTTTCCTGAAGAGATGTTACGCCTTCCACTTCCGCGGCGGCAGGGCGTCGCAATACAGAAATCGCATCAGCTAAGAACGGAAAGTAGGGTGGAAGCGCTGAACGCAGCATGTCGATCGTCGGATTGTCTCCACAGACTATGATGAAGGTGCGCTTCTCGTTCTCCGACCACTGCTCCGACAGTATGTCCAGCAAAGCCTCCAATCGACTGTCACCAGGATCCTCAAGCGACTTGAGGCGAGCGGCCTCTGCGAGTTGACCAATAGCCCCTCCGCGCGCGGACAGTTCGGTCAGAACATTCCTCGCTGCACGCGCACTGCGCTGCAGCGCGCGGGCCGCCGTCCAAGCCGGGCCCTGAAGACCTTGACGGGGGTCTGTGCTCTCCAGCACCATGGCAGCGAGGTCATGTCGCATCTTCTCGCAAGCGAGAGGCTTCAATCGAACTTCGTGATTTCGGCGCTGCGGAAGATATGCGGCCCAGTCTGACCGACCATTCCTGATGATACGCCGGGAGGCTCCGGACTGAAGAAATCCCCTCGTCAAGCTATCGGGATCGTCCGATCGGCTCAGGGCAGTCATTGCAGCCTGCTCGCGGCTCTGAAGAACGTCGACCACACTACGGCCTTCCAACCGCGCAAGCGAAGCAGCTTCTGGTTCAATCATCCGCAAGATCGGCTCCCGCCACACGGGGTCGCCCAGTCGCGGTGTGGCAGACAGAACAAGAACCTGCCGAAAGTCATCCGACGCCTGGGATATGGCCTGGATCACCTCACGCGGCATTGTTTGGGGCTCGTCAACAATTAGGAGATCGAAGACGCTGGAATCTGCATTGATGGTTCGCGCTCCTTGACCAGGACGAGCCATCAGATCGCGCGGACGCGCCAGCGTTACAGATGGCAGATCGTCTTGAGTGCCTTCTCCCACGGCACCTGCGATGGCTGGCATCACATGACCTCTGATCCAGCACTCTTCCTGCCACTGCGACAACAGATTGTCTGGCGTAATCACAAGTGTTCTGTGCTTGGGATCTTGGTAACGCAACGCATTGACAATCATCAAAGCCTGTACGGTCTTTCCAAGCCCAACTTCGTCTGAAATCAAATGACGGACATGTGTGTCGGAAAGAATCCGGCGCACCGTTGCGATCTGATGCGGCAATGGATCGGCGGCGACCCCAAGCGCGCCACCCAAGCTGATTTCCAGGGCGGAGATCTTCCGCCGCAGTGCCTGAACGCCATTAATGAACCGAAGGTATGAGTCCATCAAAAGGCGCCCGCGTCCGGGAGGTCTCTCAGCGCGAGTTTCCGCCGAAGCGCAACATATCGAACTGCTCTGCTTGTCCGTACATCCGAAAGCCCCCTCGCCAGAAGGTCCCGCCATCCTTCTGTTTCGACCATCGTCTTGGGGGAGAGCCAGAGTTGCAACATAGTTCGGAGTTCCGCGCGGCCGAGCCAGCGGAACCCGGATCGCCGGGATGCATCGACGTGGGTGGAGTCGAGCAAGTCAATCAGATCGTCTTCGGTGAGCTCACTGTAGATGGGCGTTATCAACGCCAACCAACGCGCTTCTGGTAAAATGAACGGTCGGAACATCGGCAGAAGGGGGACTTCACGAGAGTCTTCCAATGCTTTGCGCCACAACTCTGCTGGACGGGACATGTCCACTTCTTCGAATGTTTTGATGCCGTCTGCTTCCTGCTGGTGCCGCAAATCCTCGTATGCTTCGATCACGGCGAGATCGAGTTTTCCTGCAAGATCGTCACTGAACTTCAGAAGCGCTTCCGACACATCTGGTACAGCTGCGGACAAACGTGCGATCAGCCGATCTCGCAAGAATTCCTTATCGGAAGTCCGCTCAACATCTGGCAAGTCCTTGCCGGAAATGAGGTCTAGACCGTCTGCACATCGAAGGAGAGCCTCATGCGGTGAAAGAATAGACAGGTCTATTCCAGCTTCCAACCCGCGCCAACCCTTCCCACAAAGCTGCTCGACCAAAGCGGCTTCAAGCTCTTCGACGAGATTCCAGCGCCGCCAGTTACTCAGCAGTTCATGCGCCTCAGCGAGCTGCCACGCAACATTGGCACGGGCGAGTTCGATGAGTCCCACGCCGTTTCCACTTGACGTCGGCTCTCGAAGTAATTCAGGGAGTGTTACTGTACAACGATCACCAAGTTCAAATCGACTGGACTCCTGTCCTGGCAGAATAAGGCCCGCCGCCAACGACTCGTGATCTCCGGCGTCTGGAACAATCAGTCGGGTTACCAACCAGTCACGCTCCTCCTTATTGAGGAGCGGTTCCTCAATGGTCGCGCTGACCGAAGGCAGCACCAATGTGTCCTGGCCAATCCTTGTCCAGATACGTCTTTCCCAGTCATAGCGAAGCTCCCTGCGAACCGGTGGAAGGGAAAATACCTTCTCAAAGAGTCCACCTACATCCACAGACAAACGGAGACCGGATTCGCTTGCCTGCAGACCAGGCAGCTTTGACTGTATTGCGTACAGGACGGGAGAACGGCCAGTTATCCTGGCGGGCAATCGCTCGATCACACCTTCGGAAACAAACGTAGGCCCGCTTGGGGAGACTACGCGAATACGGATTGGAACTGACTCAAGTGCCAGTGGCGCAGTAACCCTTATCTCGAGTTCACCGCTCTCCAGGTCGGAAACATTTGCGTTTTCTGGAATGACCTTGATCGCAGCAGGTTCAACATCTGGGGGCTCAATGACTTCGAACTCCAGTCTGTCAAGCTCTCGGCCCTCGGAAAGTTCGATCAGATGCCGACCAACTTCGGGTCGCAGGGCTTTCCACTGAACACCACATATGTTCAGAATCTCACCCGATGCACGGGAGCCATCGATAAGGAGTTCAGAACTGGTGGGAACACGCCGAGTTACGAGCACTGGGAAGGTGCTGAGGAACCTGTTTGAGAATCCGGGAGCGGGCAGTCCGAGGAGTTGCAGCGTGGGGACCTGGTTTGCAATCGCAAACCCGCGGCGTCGGAGGAGTTCGGCATCAGAAGGAGCCGACGTGCTCAAAATACGGGTCTCGAGGCTCCCTTCATCACTCAGACCAAGACACCGAATGATTCTCACGTCAGGCCGAATCTTTTCACTGGGAAAAATCGCCTGAGCCGTAAGTCCATCAGGTTCAACAAGGAAGAACTCGGGCTCAAGAGGCTGCAATGATCTCATCAATGAACTTGCAGCCCCCTCATCCAGATCGACGGCGTGGTCCCGGCGCAAGGGTGTCACCGGGAACGGGCAGATGTTCCTTAGCGCAATTTCACCACCAGCAAGGAATGAACTGAGAGAAATTGCGTGCATTCCATCAACTGCTCGTATGCGGTCTCCATGTATACGCAACGCAGCAACCACCTCGTCGCGCAACTGCGCCGACAATACTGGCCCACGAATGGCCAATTGCCGTGGCACGCCATTGTCCAGCGCGAGAACATACCGAGATGACACAATCTGCGAGAGGCGCGCCGATCGCCTTGCAATCGTCCGCCGCGCTTCCGTAATCGCACGAAACGCACCCCAATCCCTTCGAATATCGCGATCTATTCGAATGAGTATGCTGTCTGCAAGCCAACCCTCAGACTCAGGAGCAAGGAGGCGACGCATGACCTCTAGGGCAACATCTCTTTGGAGCAACCAATTCTCGAAGCGACGACTTGCGTGCCCCGCCGCAAGTGCACGGATGTAATCAAGCAGCCCTTCCGTGTCCTCAGCTGATATCCCCGCCCTGACGGCACGTCGGAGTGCGTCCGTGAGCTGAGGTTGTATCTCAAGGGGTACCACGGCGTTGCCAATCGGCCACGATATATGCGGAAAGTGACGTTCCCAGGGGCTGTCCCCGGGTCGGAACAGCCGTAGCCTGCGATGTCCGAGTTCGAACAGCTCCGAAAGACCGATTCGGAATGCAGTACCTGCTTCGACACCGAGTTCTTGCGAGAGCAAAGGCCAGAAATCGGTTCCAGTGCCGCGGTATCGGTAGCCCACCTCGCTCGCGATAACGACCATAGGAAGAAATTTCAACGACCACGATGCCCGAGTGAGTTGTGGATCTTCCTCAAGCAGTCGCGAGACAGAAGTTCTCAATTCGACAAGCGCCAAATCGTCGAGCCCATGCTCGATGGCGAAGACGGGCCTCTCCCCACGAGCACGAGCCAAGCTTGCAAATCTTTCCGCAAGTTGCTCATGTCGATCTGACAGCAGATCTATACCCTGCATCAGTCCTCCATACCCGCGGGACTGCCACCGCCATATGCCGACAAGAGACCAAATCCTCCCATGGCGAGGTTGACTAATGTCTTACCAAAGGTCAATCATATTTGGACGATTTCTCGAGAGGTATTTTTTGATTTCAGAGAATATGATTTCCACCGGACCCCACGTTCCCAATCTGTATGGGCCCTCGACTTTGAGAGTTATCGCGGATTTGGTCCGGCACATTGTACATGCACGTCGTGGAGTCGGCCGAGCTGCGGTCGCTGACTGGGTTTCGCAGTTTATTGGTGACGCCGACAGGCATCAGGCAATGTCACAGGTGGAAGGAGTGATCGATCTTCTGTGCGAGATGCAGGACATAGGCTTCGGAACGGTGCGGGGCGACCGTGTTCTGGTGGCTCTGCCAGAGCGTCGCGTCGCTCTTCCGGACGGAAAGGTCGTCGCGCTCGGGGATCACGGGGTCCCGCCTTCGGCTGGATCCGACAGATTTTTTCCAGAGACCACAGGTCAAGCAACAGAGACCCTCGTCGAAGTCCTTGCAGCGTCAGACGAGCCAAGGATGTTAGGGAGCCGAGGTAGGCTCGAACCGGCAGGAAGCTGGACGAGCGATACTCCGATGCCTCGCTCTCTGCGTAGAGCTATCCTCCTCTGTGGATCGTTCGATCCTGCGGAGCAAAGGTGGTCGATGAGTGAGGCCAACACAGAGTTCCTCAATGAGTGGTTCGACTGCGCACCAGTGGACTCCCCCTCATATGACGCACAGATTTTGGACAAAAGCCAACTGCGTGTGGTGCAAGCAACTTCGGACTCCAGATTGGTTATTGAGGCCGGGCCTGGTAGCGGGAAGACTCATGTGGCCTGCGAACGTGTCATTTCCTTGGTACAGAACGACGATCTTGCTCCAGCGCGTATCCTGATTCTAAGCTTTACGCGTATTGCGGTTGCTGAACTTCGAAACAGAATTCAAAGACGCCTCGATAACACTCCGAACGTGGCATCCTTGCAGGTCAGAACTTTCGACTCATTTGCTGCACGCCTACTTGCAGCAGTTGGCCTTGGCAATTCCGGCGGCCATGACGCAACCATTCAGGCTGCTACGAAGCTATTGCGCTCGAATAACCCAGTCGTGGTAGACGCGATGGGCCAACTCGAACATGTGATCATTGATGAAGCCCAGGATCTGGTGGGGGATCGCGAGCACATGTGTGGGGCGCTCCTAGACTTATTGGCCCCAACATGCGGCATAACTGTCTTCGGAGATTTTGCCCAATCGATTTATGGATACCAATACAGAGACAAGACGGGTGCCACATTTCTAACAACTGTTGCGAAGCGTTCCGATTTTACCAGTGATCAACTTGAACACGATTATCGCACTCGAACTGCGGCCTTGAAGAGCATGTTCGGCTCAATTCGCAAGACGCTGAAAGCCGATGTTGTTGGCTCGAGGGACAATTATCTTCTTGTTAGAGAGCAGATTGGAACAGCGACCATAGAGAGGGACGTGACAAGCTTTGCGAGCCATGCATCTACGGCAAGTGGTCTCATTTTAACTAGAAGTCGTCGCGGTCTCTACACAGCAGCTGAGGAGTTGCGTGCGGCGGGTCGGAGCTACCGCGTCAGACTATCTGATCGCCCTCAGAGGATCGAACCGTGGATTGGTTCCTTGCTTGGTGGTTTACCGGCTACGTCCAGAGTATCGCAAGATGGCTTTCAGTTCCTTTATTCTGAGATTAGACCTGCACCGCAGCGCGATGCCGCAGACTGCTGGAACATACTGCTTGATCTAGATGCGTCCGGACGCGGTGACATATCAGTCGGCCACGTTGCCGAAGCTCTTGCCGATCCTCCACTAGACCTTGTAACTGACTATGAAGGAAGGTCGGGGCCGCTACTCTCTACGATCCACGCCATCAAGGGGAGGGAGGCCGAAAAGGTGATGCTATTGCTCACTCGAGCCCCCCACGGCGACACGGTGGACTGGGCGGAGGAGGCACGCACCCTTTATGTTGGGGCAACGCGGGCGAGCTCGGAACTCCGAACAGGGTGGATCAACCCAAGACAATTCTACACCATTGGGACTCCTGAGCGCTACTGGGCCGCTCGTCGTGATAGCCGCCTCATCGAAGTCGGTCTGGAGGGGGACCTTGCAGACTGGACCGAATTTATGCGTTCCGGACATATGACCAGTGAGGCGGAGACTATCTCAGCGATATGGCAAGCATCGCTAGATGGCCCCCAAGTAGCTGCATACCCTGACTCCAACGGCAGACTTATCGTGAGAATGGGAGATCGTGAGGGGACTGCGATTGGAGTTCTATCTGAACAGTTTATCGAGATAGTGCAGTCATTGCGGCAAGTCGAACCCGGGGCCCCACTTCCGGATGTAATTGGTGCGATATCCATCGTTGGCGCAACTACGGTTGTCGTACCAGCGCGTCCCGGGGAAGCACCAAGCATTGCGATCATGCCTCTTTTGGGTGGCTTTGCCACCATCCCCCGCTAAGCAGGGATCACGTTGCCTGGAGAGTTGGAATGACTGACGCGCGCGACACTTTACTGGATAGAATGAAGGTCGATCTCATTGGTCCTGAGGCACCAGATGAATTGATTTCGGATCGGCCCACCGATCGATATATGACAGGGATACTCTTCCCTCCACGTACGACCACTCAGCCTGAGGATGATGATGAGGCGAGCGATGCTGACGATTCCGATTCTGTAGGTACTGCCCTCGATGGGGTGAAGGCGATCTCGGCCTTTCGGCCAAGCTCTGCTGGCCTCTCCTTCGCGATCCAGCCGAGTGGTTCGGCACCGAGGTTGCGCGTTAGAGTTAAGGGAGCTCGCTACAGACCAGAAGTCGGCGCTGAAGAAGCAATCGATTCCCCCAGAAGACGCGCACAGAAATGGAGGCGTGAGCCGCACTCCGCCGAAGTCGCCCTAGAGGTGGCGGAATTGCGGAAGCAAGCGGCTCCGGTAATCAGCCTCGCAGGCATCGGTTTTGCAGGGGTGTCGCTGCACTGCAGAATTGTTTCTTGGGGTGAAATTCTGCTGATCACGCTGGCTGCGACCAACGACGCACGAGTGACTGAGGCAAGAAGCCGTTCCGCGAACGAAGAGGCTGCAATTTTTCAATTCTCGATGGATGTTGAGTGTGAGAGTGAATGCAGTTTTGTTCCCAAGCCAGACAAAGCCGGACCGGCGTCGGGAGATGACGATGTACGCACATCAGCCCTACTCTATCGCCACGTTCAGCAATTCGGGGTTGGCCACACTTGTTCAGCCATGTGGGACGAGCCCATTGACGGCATTGTTCATCGGATCACGACAAGCTGGTTCCCCGAGGCCACCGTACATGTTGTTAGCGCAGAGGGCGACATCGAGTTCCGGAGCACAAGTGCGAGGATGCCACTCGGAGCATCCTGGCTTGCATCAGAGAGCGGTGCCACTCTTTTGAATGGACTGGGATCATTTGTCGACGCCTACTCTCGCTGGATTTCGAGGATGGCAGGCGAAGCAATCGGGATACCTCATGAATTCTCAGAGCAAGCCCAGCAACACCTACATCGCTGTCAAGCCGCTGAACAGCGGATGCGAGCGGGCATCGAACTGCTCAGATCATCATCTGATGTGATGACTGCATTCCGGCTAGCGAACGCTGCACTTGCGCTTCAGTATTCATGGCGTGTCAATCCTCAGCCTCCCGAACTGTCGTGGCGGCCTTTTCAACTCGGCTTTGCGCTCCTTTGCCTTGAGTCGATCGCCACATCCGATTCCCCTGATCGTGAGACGATGGATCTACTGTGGTTTCCAACGGGCGGTGGAAAAACGGAAGCCTATCTGCTGCTGACGGCCTTCACGATCTTCCTCCGTCGTATCCGCGCCAAGGGAAATCCCGGGGGCGCGGGCGTGACGACGTTTATGCGATATACACTTCGACTGCTCACAATACAGCAGTTCGAGCGTGCAGCGGCCCTCATCTGCGCCTGTGAGATGGTGAGGCTCGGCAAGTCAACTCTGATAGAGGCACCTCTGCCCTCGCACTTTGCATCAGATGTCCCCATCTCCCTTGGGCTCTGGGTTGGCGAGGGAGCCACACCCAACACTGTCGAGCAGGCAGAAAAGGTACTGGGTACAGATGCAGAGAGCTCTCCTGCTCAGTTGCAGAGCTGCCCTTGCTGTCACGAGGCACTCGACTGGAGGATCTCGGTAGACAAGAGCCGTGTAGAAGTGCGCTGCCTGACTAGTTCTTGCTATGTTGGGCAAGTGCTTAAGCTCCTTCCGATCTGGACGGTCGATGAGGATGTCTATCGCGAACAGCCAACTCTTGTGATCGGAACGGTCGACAAGTACGCTCAAATCACTCGAAATCAGAAGACTGGCTATCTGTTCGGAATCGGGACGCCTACAGAGCCGCCTGAACTGGTGATCCAGGACGAACTCCACTTGATCTCAGGCCCGCTAGGAAGCCTTGCTGGTCTATATGAAACGGCAATTGATGAACTTTGCCGATCGGCATCCGGCGCCCGAGCGAAGGTCATTGGATCAACGGCAACAATCCGAAGGGCGGACGATCAGATCAAGGCTCTGTTCGATCGACGCTCCTTTCAATTCCCCCCGCCTGGACTAGATCACACCAATTCAGGTTTCGCCATCGAGGACCGTAGTGTGGCTGGACGTCGCTACATAGGTATCTCTACTGTCGGCCGCTCGGCCAAGTTCACTCAACAAGCAGTCGCGGCTTCTCTGCTGCAGGCGGCTACCGATCAGACGTTGGCTCCGGATAAGCGCGATGGATACTGGACTCTCGTCAATTACTTCAATTCACTGAGGGAGCTAGGTGGCGCACTCGTTCTGATGCGCGACGACGTTGCCCGCAGCGTGCGTGAATATGCAGCGCGCAGGCCCGGTGAATCCGAGCGCGATGCCGGCATGCAGATCGAACTGACAAGCCGTGTGCGATCCAGTGATATTCCAAGGTACCTGAAAGACCTTGAGCGAACCTGGAACGAGCCGAACCACGTCGACATCGTTCTGGCTAGTAACATGATATCCGTTGGAATGGATGTTTCTCGACTGGGTTTGATGGTTGTCAACGGTCAACCAAAGACGATTGCCGAGTACATTCAGGCCACAAGTCGGGTCGGGAGGAGCCAGAAGGCTCCCGGTCTTGTTGTCACGCTGTTCAACGCGGCCAAGTCCCGCGACCGCAGCCGGTATGAGACATTTGCCAGTTGGCATCGCAGTCTCTATCGGGATGTAGAGGCCACAAGCGTAACTCCTTTCGCACCCCGCGCGCGTGATCGCGCGCTGCACGCGCCATATGTTGCCATGGTCCGCCATCTGGTGAGAGGCATGCAGGATCCTGGCGCGATAGCGCAGCATCAACAGGAAGTTGAAGCACTTTTGGAAGTAATCATTGCCCGGATCGAGCGGATTGATTCCGCAGAAGCGACGGCTGCGCGCGCTCAACTCAATGCATTTCTTGACGCATGGTTCGATCGACAGGGTTTAACTAACTACTGGAATGATTACGATGACGCTCTCCTGGCTTCAGCGGAATCAGCCGCCGAGCGAGGAAACAGGGCTCGCTTTAGCGGGCAGACACCGACACCCAACTCACTACGTTCCGTTGAAGCGTCAGTGTCCTACGTTCTGTTGGAAGGTGGATCGGACAGGGGAGCAGCGCAGTGAAACCGATTGGCAGGATTCGACGCAGCCAAGCCCTGACGGGTAATGGTCCAGGTGCCATTATCGATTTCAGAGGAGAAAATGGTGCTCCGGTCTCAGTAGTTGCGGCTGGCCTTGAGGCTTGGGATCAATTGGCCATCAAACCGGGCCTCCTCAATGATCAGCGCATTCACCACGAACCACTCCAAGCAAGACTTCAAGTAAATGGATTCAGGCTTCCTCCGGTCGGAGACGAGAAAGTAGGCCGAGACAAGCGTCCCCGCTTGCTGCCGGCATATCGTTTTCCTGATTGGCACGTATGTCCAAAATGTAATCTGCTCCAACGCAGCAGGTCTTGGAGTTCCGAGATCGGAAAACCTGAACTGTGGTGCCCCTCTTGTAGCTCTGGGCGAGGTCAGCGCATACGAAAAGTCTATGCGGTACCTGTCCGCTTCATTGTAACGTGCGCAGCTGGACATCTTCAGGACTTTCCGTGGGTGTCGTGGCCGAAACATTCCGAATCCTGCTCCCGGAAAAAACCCCTGAGGCTTATTGGAGATGGAGCAGGACTGAAGGGGCTAAAGGTCCATTGCACGGAGTGCAAGGCAGAACGCGATCTTGACGGTGCACTGTCACCGGGCGCCCTTAATAAACTGCCTTGCGATGGTAAATCACCCTGGCTCAAGGCTCAACCGGTGGCATGCAACAACCCACCAGTTGCCATTCAGCGCGGAGCTTCGAACGCCTATTTTCCCGTTATTTCATCAGCACTCGATGTCCCACCAT
The DNA here is from genome assembly GCF_003234965.1 of Aestuariivirga litoralis. Taxonomy (GTDB): domain Bacteria; phylum Pseudomonadota; class Alphaproteobacteria; order Rhizobiales; family Aestuariivirgaceae; genus Aestuariivirga; species Aestuariivirga litoralis. The sequence continues at coordinate 170,240 of NZ_QKVK01000008.1, read as the reverse complement.
TTGGCGGCTCCTTCCGGGCTATGCTAGAGGATTTCTGGCCGGATATCGTTGCTTTGGACGATCGGTCACAGCTTCCTGATTTTGTGCGGAAGCGAATCCATCCTAGATGGCCAGAACCGGACATGAAACATCAAGAGTTGACTGCGAGAATACTCACCCTCCTGTCTGTTCTGGATGACAAGACCGGCGACTTGCGTCCCAACGAACACCTAATGCTCTGTTCCGGTGGCGCAGAGGGAGAGGAGTTCCCAGAGTTTCAGATATCGCCTCAGCATATTCCAAGCGAGTTGGCAGGGATCCTGGGCCGTGTCGTCTCAGTTGAAAGACTGCGCGAAGTGCGAGCACTGAAGGCATTCACTCGGCTTAGCCCAGCGGAAGCAGCCGACAACAGCGCATTCGTCGCACCCTTGTCCCAAAAGAAGCTTAACTGGTTACCGGCAATCGAAGTCAGGGGAGAAGGTATCTTCATCAACTTCGACGAAGCCGCCGTATTCTCTTGGGAGAGTCGTCCCGAGGTTGCCGAACGGGCTGCTGCGGCACATCGAGCTGCCGAACGTGCGTGGCAAGACCACAATGGTAACGATCGCCCATTGCCAATAACCATTTCAGCAAGACTACTCCTTGTACATACCACAGCCCATGCGCTGTCGGAGCGCCTGTCACTCGACAGCGGCTATTCCACTGCCTCCATACGTGAGAGGTTGTACTGTTCACCTGGGTCTGACGGAATGTGCGGCTTTCTTCTTTACACTGCAGCGCCGGACTCCGACGGAACTCTGGGGGGACTGTCGCGAAAGGGCCGAACCAGCGAGATTGGCCCTATCCTACTCGCCGCACTCCGGAATCTGGAGTGGTGTTCATCCGATCCACTATGCAGCAGTGGAATTCTCTCGCTTTCCGAAGGATCTGGGTCAGCAGCCTGTCACTGCTGCACGTTCCTCCCGGAAACATCATGCGAGCACTTCAACCGTCACCTTGATCGAGGCTTGCTGGTCGGCACGCCCGATAATCCCGCACTCGGCTTCTTCCGCAAACTCCTTGACGGACAGCACTGAACATGGCGCGAATGTATCCTAGGGAATTGCCCGAACACATCCTGAGCAATACGAAATTGTCATCTGAAGTTCGTGTCTACGAGCGTATAAGAGACAAACTCCCAGGGGACTACAACTGCTACTATTCTCGGTCATGGTATGAAGCGGATCGAGATGGCAACCAGTTTGACGGAGAGGCTGATTTCATCGTCGCACACCCTGAGTACGGTCTCCTGTTTCTCGAGGTTAAAGGCGGGAGAGTGAGTTGCAGAGAGAACGATGGTCAGTGGATCAGTGAGGACCGCGACGGGTTCAGATTCAGGATCAAGAACCCGTTGGCTCAGGCACGGAGCAGCAAGTATCATTTCCTGAAGCGCCTAGGAGCAAGCAGAGCGCTCGAGGGTCGTTTCATACGAGCAAGACACGGCGCGATACTTCCTGGCAGCGTCCGTCCCTCGCGAGCGCTGGCACCTGACGCGCCACTCGACATTATTGCGTTCGGGGATGAAATGGACACTCTTGATCGATGGATTCGCCGTCGAATGACCGAAGGCAGCGAAACGCGTGAAAGCCCCCTCGGCGTGGATGGTTTGAGGGCGTTGGAAGAACTTCTGGCTAGCCATTTTGAGTTAAAGGCGCATATCGGCATGAGCCTTGCCGACGATGCGCGAATCATCGAGCGACTGACAGCCGAGCAAGCCTGGATCCTCGATTCTCTTGCCGACAACAAGGAAATGGCGATTTCAGGGGGAGCCGGAAGTGGCAAGACAGTGCTTGCTGTCGAGAAGGCCGTTAGATCAGCTGCTGAAGGTAGGCGTACGCTGCTGACTTGCTTCAATGCTCCGCTGGCTGCTTATCTACGTACACTATGCGAAGGTCACGATGGCCTTGTTGCGGCCAGCTTCCACTCTCTGTGCCGCACTTTCGCGAAGAAGACCGGTGTCAATATGCCGTCCGAAGTAGATCAGACATTGTTTGATCGCGCACTTCCTGAGGCACTTGTTGAGGCTGTCAGCAGAGATCCAAGCCTGTGCTTCGAAACAATCATCGTCGATGAGGGGCAGGATTTTCTTGACTCTTGGCTGCATGCCCTGCGTCTCACAATCAAGGATCCGGAAGCGGGTCACTTCTATGTATTCTATGACGACAACCAGCGCCTGTTTTCTCCAGAGAGAGGATTCATAGATGCACTCCCAGTCTCGTCGATCGCATTGACGAGAAATCTCCGCAATACACGACGAATTCACGCTTTGATGGCAAAGTGGTATGAAGGACGTCGGAGCACCCCTACTGGACCAGAGGGTGAGCCTGTGGGTAGCCTGGTCTGCAGCAATGGAGAAGCAGCGTTTTCACGAGTGAGTGAACGTATTTCCCAACTCCTTAGCTCTGGTCAGGTCTCACCAGGGCAAATTGCAGTGCTCCTTGGAACCGGGCGCTCCTCGTCGGAAATGCCGGACAAGATAGCTGGACGACCAACATGCCGCTCTGATGACATTCGGCCGGATCACATTGTTTTCGACACGGTGCGACGCTTCAAGGGTCTATCGCGCCCTTGCGTCTTCCTGATCGGGCTTGAGGGGCTGACTGACCCAGATCTCATTTATGTTGCTACTAGCAGGGCAAATGTTTTGCTGGAGCTCGCTGGGACATCTGAAGATATCGCGCGCTTAGGGCACAAGTAGGATTGATCTCACGGATCCAAGAGGGTCCGCGAGCCTAATTCTATGGATGTTAGCCTCCTGGGGGTTAGCTCATCTCCACTAGCCGACACTAAGCCATTCTGGAGAAGTCCCAGTCTTGGACTAGTTTCCTGCTGGGGGATATATTTTGCGGTCTGTAAAGGGATATGAGGGGGAGGCTGGGCGGCAGTTGGCAGCGCGCTACGATGCATTAGACCCTACCGCGATGTATCAAGAACTTGCGAAACATCTTCCTTCTGCTCCGGTCCATAATACCCGTTATGCGAACGACCTACAGGCCCGGATCCGGCATGCGGGTGGGGGTTCCGTGACAGGCTGTCACGGGAGATTGGTGCCTTCGACCGCGAGGCCACGGGGTGGCTGTTTCGCGCGAGTGGAGGCTGCCAGCCCGGCAGATCCGAGGAGCGGCTATTCCCTTGTAAATTGTAATGGTTACCAGAATGGCAGATGGTGCTTGCGGCCCCTTCGTCCGCCAGATGAACCTGGAGACGCGGAACATATGTCAGGCTGACATATTCTCCCATCCACCCGAGCGCCGTGACCCCGCCGGAGCGGCGAACCGCTCCGTCCGAGCTCATTGGGTCACCTGTGACTCAAGGACGATCCTGGAATTGGGACAGGCCTGTCCCAACGAAGTTCCCGGTCTCGCTTCAATCAATGGAGCATTGGCTCTGGAATGCTCGCCGTACACAGAACACCTCGGATCGATCGGCCAAGGCTGACACCGTCCTTGTGACACGACCCTCACAGAACGGCTCTCCTCATCTGGCCCACGTTCCTCCCGCGGAACGGAAATGATGCTGACGTGATCAACACTGCACCTCGTGCGTGGTGATCATTCCAATCGACATTCTCCCTGGTTGCCTGTTGCGCGCCTTGAACGAGCATGACCCACCCATATTGACTTCAACTTTGTTTCGTTCTAGATTCAAGTTACTGAGACGCCGCGAACTGGTGTGCGTTTCACTTCATTCAGGACAGTTTCGACACTCTGCAATCTCGAAGGAGATTGCGACGCAGTCAGCATCGATCGTTAGGCAGAATGCATCGTCCTGCCACGTGATCATGTTCTGCAGCCACGGAACTGTGCTGCGCATTGAGTGACGCGCTGTCTTCCGATCCGGGCCGGATCGGGGAGAAGAGGCATCACCGCGAATTCGACCTTTTCGTGCAGATCACAACAACACATCGTCGTGGAGAGATACGATGAGCAATACACATCATGCCGCCGAGAGAATGCAGCAGAGGTCGATCCCGCCGATCATCGTCGAGTTCCTCGAGCGCTTCGGGAGCTCGATGCGATCCGGCGGAGCAGATCGGCTGTTCTTCGACAAGGCTGCCTGCAGGAGGCTCAGGGCCCATCTGGGTGGAGAGCGCGGGCTGAAGCCAATCAGCAACTGGCTCAATGTCTATATTGTGATCGGTGATGACGGACAGCTCATCACGGCGGCGAGGCAGACAGGTCGCTTCCGGCGTCGGTGAGCAAAGTGCCTCGTGAAGGACATGAACGTCGACCTCCCGCACGGTGAAACCACGGATCCCGGATCCGGCAGGTCACGGTTCCACAGGATCTGCTAGGTGATCCGTAATGGTGCAGCGGATCCCTTGATCGAAAGCCACATTCACGAGACGGCGCCTGGCGCCGCCACTGGCAGGACAGCTATCCGCAGCGGTCGCCTGTCTCCTGGTCGGCACGCCCACAGAAAGGACATCCATCGTCTGCGCAGCAAGGATGACGGTTCGCCGGGGAGGAGAACTGGGGAGCTAGAGATAGCCGTTGTCCAGAGGCACGATCGACCCGACGAACCATGTCACCACTTTCCCGTCGCGAACGAGGGCATAGCCAACGCGTCTGGAAGTAGCAGTGCCATAACGTCCCCATGGAGCATCGAATGACCAGAACTGGTCACCCTCCTGCGCCTCCCTTCGTAGCCTCTGCCAGCCCCCGTTCAGGAAACCGAACGGGACCTTCGGGGCGGCATCGAGGGGGTCGACGACCATCTCCTGCATCTCGATCCGCTCCGGGCTCAGCGCTTCGCGCAGATGCTCCCGGGTGACAATGAATTGCGCAGGGAGCTCACCTTCAGCCTGCGCCGATCCCTTCCTCTGGTCACGGTTCATGTAAAGCGCAAGAACAAGGGCCGCAGGCCAGAAGGCCAGAACAAGGAGCGCGGTCAGCCCGGGGATCAGATAGCTGTCGACGACACGTGACGCCCAGGACTGCCTGCCCTTGAGGAGCAGTGCCCGCATTTCGTTCCAGCCGTCCTGTTTCCTGCGTGGCTCCCGCAGACGAGCGTCGATCAGGAAGCCGAGAAGGACCAGAATGCCGATGCCGAGATAGGCCACGATCCACTTCAAGTCTTCACACTCCCGATTCCGAAACTGCCCTGTGTTCGCCAGCGCCTCGCATCAGTCCTCGCTGGCGGGAACGGCATTTGACTTCACCTCGACCGACTGCAGAAGTCCGTGTTCAAATCCGAAGAAGAGGTCCTGCTCGTAAAGGCTCGCGAAGCCGGCATGTTCGTACTTGAGCAGCTTTCCTCGCTCTGCGCGAAAGATGCCATTGACCCAATGTGCGAAGACACGCTCCGGGTACTCGGGAAAGAGATCGGAAAGGTCGATGTCCTTGCCGGTCTGTCCATAACCGCCGAGACCCACGAGATAGAGGCGCCCGTCAAGGATTTCCCAGCTCCCTATGTAACCCCGCCACAATGCCGTGTCGCGTGCCATGAATGGAGGATCCTCCCCCAGAAGCTCGAAATAGCTGTCCAGTGGCAGTCCGCAGAGAGAGAGCGTTTCGTCCTGGTACTTCAGTGACTCCCGCGCCTGGGCTGTCATGGACTCATCCTCCTGTGGGGCCTGAGGATACTCGGGCAATCGCCAGGGGAATTCAATGCATGTGCGTCGCCGACGAGAGGGTTGGCGTCGAACCAACCCTCCCATCGCCAACAGGCTCAGTGCAGTCGCCGCTGGTAGTGCGTCTCCAGTTCCTCTCTCTCCTGTGGCGCTATCTCCACCACGCTTTCGAGAGTGCAGTCGTCAGATATCCGACTGAGATGGTCGAGGGCCAGCTCCCTCGCTTTCTCGGCCGAAGCCGCCTCGAGGATCATCGAGGTTTCGACCCGCTCAAAGTGATGAGCCTTCACTTCATAGGACCTGAGCAACTTCTTCCTCGGCCCGCTCATGGGAGATGCTTCCGGAGATCAAGCCCGTTGAGTTTCCAGCGGACCGAATTCTCGGTTCGGTTGAATTCCAGTGAGGCGAGGTAGATGAAGACCTCCATGAAATTCCGGAAGTCGGACATCAATCGCCGCTGCTGGTTTTCTGCGTGGGAGTCCCACTCGGTGTAGTGGCGATCGGCTTCCGTCCAATGGAATGGAGGCTGGTTTTTCCTTACCGTGTTCAGCAGCGTTATCATAAGGGTTCTCAGCACCGAATTGGGCAAGCTGCACTTGCCGAGTTCGCCGAGCTCCAGCTCGACGAAATCATCCGGTTTCGTGATGACCCGCATCACTCCGCTTCTGCCGCCCTGGCTCCAGGGCAGTTCCGTCAAACTCCGTGTATTGGTCATGCTTTCTCCGCGATGCCGATTTGAGGAAAGGCAAATCAAGGACGAGCGGAACACAAGGCCTTCCAGCGCAGGCTGGAAAATCAATCGTGAAGCAGCTCGACAGGGATGTAGCGGCAATGGTGGCAGTCCTGCGCTCCACAGTAGCGCCAGGTTGCATCACACGTTTCCCGTATGTTCTTCGATGTGGGCGGAATTGTGGTACGCGGAGGAATGCCTTCTGCTCGGCACTGGATCCCCCTTGATTGAAGCGGGGCGGACAGATTTCCCCTCCTTCCGAGAGCGGCGGACATTTTGTGTCAGACGCGGCTTCCAACCGGACATGCTTGTTGTGCCTAGGCCTGCCGGATATCGAGCGCGCCCGGAATTGGCGTTGCCAAGCACGAAGGCAGCAACTTAATAGTGAAATATTATCCAAAAGAGATAGGATCTTCGACAGGATGCCGGATAATCCTTTTTCCTCTTTACTTCGGTAATGCAGATGATCTAGAGAGTGTTAAGGATCAGGGATTATCCTCATTCCTCCGAATTTTGGAGCTCAAATGACCAATCTGCCCAATGACTACAGCCAGCGGGTCAAGGAGTTCGGGGAAGATTACCAGGACTTCGAGACCTCCGAACTTGTGAAACTGGTCATCGCGACCGGCGCATTCCTGGAGCAACTCACGGGAGAAGCCGATGCGGTGGATCATGCGATGAAGGCTCTCTACGAGAAGACGTCGAACTACACGACGACCGGCGACGAGCCCTGGCGGTTCTACTGGGAAGGCGCCGGAATGGATGTGGGGATCACGAAGACTTCCGAGTACTTCGTGGAACTGAATGGCTATGGGTATTATGGCCTTGCGCTTGCTGCCGGCCTGGATGCGAGCAACGCTGATCGCGAGCGCCTCTATGAACTCCACATCGCAAAGGGCCGCACACTCATCGAAAGCATCCCTCGGGGTTGGGCTTCACTCGACGAAATGGAGAGGACCCTTCTAGCTGCGGAGGCAAGGTTCAATCTCGACTTCGGCCGGGATCTGTCGGTGGAGCAGCTTGCAGCGATTGCGCGGATGACGAGCAAGAGTATTCGCAACCTTCTGACCCCCAGCAGCGGCGATACGGATCTTCGTTCCAATTCCGCAGGCATGGTTTCCGCGGCGGACGCACTCCGGTGGCTTGGCAAGCGGGATGGGTTCAGGCCGTCGATCTGGATGGAGGCCGAGGGATGTGCAGAACCACCCCGCTTCACCGAGCCGAGAACAATCGAGGAAGCTGTCTTCGTGCCAGTCGCAAAGGACGGCACCATCTTTGACCCCGTATCATGCCGCAACAGCCGCGGATACACCATTGGTCCAAAGGGTGCAGAACAGCCGGTAAGCGACTACTTCGAAGCAGTCACCCTGCTGTCGAGGGCTGCCACACCCTGCTGGCGGCGGCCGAATGGGAATGGCAACTGGGGGATCGTGGCCGGCGTATCATGGCAACGGCGGGATGCAGCAGAAATCCGGAAGATGATTGCTGGGTGACTACCCTATTCCCAATCAGCACGCAGTATCCTGAAACCAGAGAGGACGGAAATGGACAATCCCCCTGCGCTGCTGCCTCACCACGGCTGGATCGAATGCAGGAAGTGCTTCCCACCGGGATCCGACGAGACGCAGATCGGAACCTGGAAGGTCGTGAACAATCTTGGAGCATGGGGCTCCTCCCACCCCCGCGTTCTGGTTCTGGGCTTCTCGAATGGGCATACCCAGTCCAAGGCTGGCCACGAGGGTCGCTTCGAGAGCGTAGCGTTCAAGGGCATGCGCCGTAGGCCAGGCGAGATCCTAAGCACTGTTGGCAAGTGAGTCCCAATGAGTTTCCTCGTCTCGCTCGCATCCATCAGCGCAGTTTTCGCCCCGTTGAATGGAAGCAAGCAAACACTTGAGAACCTCGAGGTTTTCGCGATTCGCATAGCTCCCAGCTTGGCCGCGCTCTGGACTGACTCCACTGAGATCGCATACTCCGAAACGTCAGACCTTGTGAACGATATGGTGCAGCGACTTGGCTCCGGTCCGTCAAAAGAGAAGCAGTGGAGCATCAACCTGCTCTGCCAGGCTACACGACGCTCGCTGATCCCTGGCCGGGGCAAAAGGTTGACCGAGGGAAAGATCACCTTTCTTCATTGAACAGTATTCCCGAATTCAAGCTCTTTATATATAGTTTCCATCTTCTCAGTGAGATCAATAACCTCGAGGTCGAAGATGTCAGAGGACAGGAAAGTGGTTCGCAACTGGAATCCTCGCCAAGTTGTTGACGGAGTCTACCAGGTAACCGCAGGCAACCCACTCAACTTCGCGGATTACGCATATGCCCTGCGGAATGGCAGTGGAACCGTTGCCGAACTTCTCATGATGCTGGGAAAGAGCAACGTGAACAAGCTCAAGAGCGGTAGAGTGAGCAAGTCACGGCATGAGGCACCGGAAGACATGCCACTCATCGTAGTCACTGGCGATCATTGGAAGATTACGCAAGCCGGTATGCAGCGCTACTCAGCCTCGTGGAGGGCACAGGGTATCACGCCACCTCGGATCACGTAGCCCTACCCCGGGATTGCAGATTCATAAAGAAGAACAACACTCCGACCGGACCTGATCTGCCGGGTGCTCGTCCTCTCACCGTTCTCGATCGCCTCTTAATGAACAGGCCAGAAAGGCGCCGCTCCCTAGAATTGGATGCAGCGTGGAAGATGCGAGATATTTCAAAACCAGATGACAGGCGCCGTTGGCTTTCTGATCACCTCGTGACTCAGAACAACGAGTGCTACTACTGTGGCGTAGACATGCGACAGGCGACAGAGGGGAAACTAATCGGCTGCAGACCGACTATTGATCATGTTATACCGAGATCTCGTGCGGGAGAGGACACTAAAGAAAACACCGTTGCAGCGTGCGAGGCATGCAACGGCGCAAAGGGTTCTCTTCTCCCCGAGGAATTCAAATCAACTGAATTTCTTCAGAGGCGCAAGATGACCGTACTGACACCGCCAGACAGGCTAAGCGCTGATCCATCCAGCAGATTCTATGATGCAGCCAAACTTGAACGGGGGATTCACGTCTTTCTTGATGAAAAGGAATATTTTGATGTCGAGGAGTATTGCGAATCAGAGGGCTGGATACGATTGCCTGCCGGAAAGGCAAGAACTCGCACCGGTCGCCCAGTCACCATTACAAAACGCGGTAAAGTAGTTGTTAGGTACGAGGATATCTGAATCTGGCCACATTTCTTGAAGGCTGTAGACGCAGAAGATATGTCCGGCATCAGCGCTTCTTAGAATGCGCGATCAGTTCTCCCAGGATTTGAAGCATCATTGAAGATAAGAGCCCGGCCAAAAGCCATTAATTCTGCGTTTTCACCGGTATGTCGTTTGAATGACACGGGGAGGAGGAGCATTGATTGCTCCACGCACGTTGGCTCGCTGTTCCGGCAAATTGGGGAGAGCTCCACCCAGAGCAACAGCAATCTGCGAATAGGCCTCGACTAGATCAGGATTTGTCTCCCTAACGCCTTCGGCGATCGCATCGCTGAGCTCAAATCCAATATGTCGCCCACCAACGTCTACACCATGTTCTGCAATCTTGGTGATCACCGGAAGAGTTGCACCACCGCCTGTCGCGACAAGCCGTATGCTACTGACATCATTTCCTTGAACTAGATCAGCAGCTTCCGCAACCATCGCCACTATGGCATTCGTGAACGACACAACAGGCCCATACTCCAGGAACTCATCCAAATCCACCGGCACCGTCTCGTCAGTGGGCAGCAAGACAATGACACTTCCTTCCCTGAACAGCTGCTCTTTCAAGAGACGCCTGCTCCGCCTGACTGCCAAACCAGCCTGCCTGTACTCCTCAGATCCCTCCGTGAGGGAACTCTTGCCAAGAACAAACTTCTGAAAAGCGTTGTCGAGAACGTTGCCGGCCATGTTCCTCGCTTTGGCGGCTCCGGAAATCTCCCAAACACGCGACCTGTCCCAGTTCGGGTTATTCACGCAGTGAAACCCTGCGACATCCGTTGTGCCAGCGCCGATATCCACAATCAGATACTTCTCGCGATGGCCCTCGGCTGTACTCAGAAGAGCGCCTGCTCCAGCCGCAGTTGCCTCCCGGACTGGCTCCCGAATGAGATTCAAAGGTAGAGAATCTGCGGCAAGCGATTTCAACTTGTCGAGGAGCTCCCGCGCATCGATCACGGAAAGTCCACCCTCAAAGCCATCTTTCACCGATCGAGCCAGAACAACAGCTTCGGCCATCATTCTTCGCATCTCGTCTTCGTTGCGCTGCCTCGTATTCTCAGGCCATGCCGGATGCGCGAATCGTCTCTGCGCATTGATTGTCTGTCCGGCTGTCACCAAGGCACGCTCAGCTACATACATCAGGTAGCCAAGATAGAGTACCAAGATGTCCCGTTGCGACAACGCCTGAGTGGGATCTTGTATCTGATCAAGACGCGCGGTTCCCAGCACAGAGACATCTTGATTGAGGGTTACATACTGCTTGATCGAGTCAATCAGTCGATCAGCTGCCTGCTGAGTTTCGTCCAATCTCTGTCGAGCGCGACCGCCAAAGAAAATCTGCCCGGCATCGATTATCAGCTCGGACGGGGTCACAAGTCTGGCTGAACCGCTACCTTCACCGATAGGCAGATCAATGAGCTCAGGTCGGTCATCACCATTGTCAATAGTAGCAAAGGCCTTGGAAAACGAAGTTCCGAAATCCACGCAGAGCATCAGGTTCTTTGGAATATCGTTATCCTGAACTTTCGCCAGAGCCAGCTGCGGCCTATCCGGATTCCTTACCGGTTCGGATGCCCCCGAGGTCCCTGAGGGCTCAGCGGAAGCAGCAGGAGGTATCTGTTCAGAAACCTGTCCAAGGACTTCCTGAAGTGCCTCTATCTCCATGGATGTCAGAAATGTCCGCTCTCCCGGCGACATTGCTCGCTCCAGAAGGTTCCTGAGCAGATATCTCGCAAAGCCATTCTCCAAGTCATTCCCCCAATTCTAAGCCTTTTCGACGATTGCTTTGATGACCACTTCAGGTGATCGCCCTTCCAAGGACAACATGACCGCGGGCACTACCATTCTGACGTTGGCGGAACGTTGCACAACCTCACTGCATTCATGCAAGAGTGGATCATAGCTTACCACTTCTCCTTTTCTTCCACTGAGAGATATCCGCCGCTTTGCGGCCAATGCTGCTACCCATTGGTTGATCAGTGCAGATCTGTCCGCAGCCGACCTAAGTGTGGAAGCTTGGGATGGTTCAAAAACCTCGAGAGAGTCAGCGATGCCTCTGAGGGTTTGTGGACCACCATCATGACTATCAGAAACAATGAGCAACTGGCCAATCAGTTCGTGCAGGGCATGATCTCCCATTTCTCGCACGACTTCATTTGAACGCGCCGCAGAACGATTGCTTCCTGTGGCAAGCCAGTGAGAACAATCGGCATTCAGCGCAGGATCACTACTGGCCTTCTGACTGCCCGCGCTGTTAACACGATCAGCACCGAACGCAGAAACCATTGCCTGCCTGAGATCCTTGTCCATGATGCCCTGTCGACAGAGAACCAACAGGCCATCAACTCCAAGATTGAGAAGTCTATCTGCCTTTCGTTCGACGGCGTCAGGTGGACGCCCCGGTCGCCACCAGCCCCTAATTGTACCAGCAGCTCTGTAAACATCGGAGTCCAGGAGAGCCTCGAAGCGCAGCCTCACAATCTGAACCAGCAGTTCGAGACACGCAATTGCGGCATCCTCACGTACCCGCAGAGCTTCCGCTCCTTTGCTGCCTCCTCCTTGAAGCATTAACATGCTTAACGCCCGGCCAAAGCCGCTTCCTGTGGGCACGTCCGCCGTAAGGAGGGTTTGCGTAAGCGCCTCCGCAATTCTGATCAATTTTCGGTTGGCGGTGTCGCCGGCGCTAGGCGTGGACCCCAAATGGTCAGACAACGATCGCGCAACCTTCTCAAGGGCAATGGAAAGGCTGTCGGCTCTGCTTATCGCTAGTTCGGCCCACATCTGGCGCGATAGCTTTTCGTCCACATCAGCTCGAGCGAGCTCAGCAGCAGCATAATCCCGTACCCAAGCAGCAGGTGATGCTGATAGCGCCTTTGACAGATAGAACCGGTCTTCAGCGTTCCCCCAAGCATGGACGGGCGGGAGCCCCTGTCTCAGGCTGTGCTCCAGTAGCGGCTGGACAACAGCCCTGATCGGCACAGATACCTCAGCAGCCTTTCCGAGGACTGCAGCCGCCTCAAGCCGAAGGTCGGGAGCAGCTCCATTCTCAACCGTGGCAGCCAAGCCTTCAATTGCAATACGTATTTCAGGCTCGTCCAACCTGTCCTTTTTCAAAGTACGAGTTCTTATCAACTCTCGAAGACGCGCCGCCCACGCTTGTTGATCACCTGCTTCAGGCTGTTGTTGGCTGGATGAATCGTTATTAGTCATTGTCTATGCAACTATCATAGTTTTTGCTCTTCTATTACAATGTAGCGTGGCTTCCCGATTGCGTCGACAAGCATCGAAGTGTGAGCCTGACCGGTCTAAGCGAGTGGTGCCCGGTCCAGAGCAGACACCTGCAAAAGATTCGACATCGGCCAAGACGTCCTCCCTCAGCTCACTGAAATTCGAAAGAGCCATCATTTTCAAGAGCTGGATGTGGCTGCCCGTCGCGCCAAAACATTTCGAACATGCCGCAGTCAGCGGATCCTCAATATTGCTTCGGCCCACCCCGGAAAGCGTCCTCTGAAGCTCGGAAACATCTCCCTCTGTATCTCAACTCCACAGGACATTCTGAAATGTCCCGATCCTCGGATACCCCGCCCGTCTGTATCAAACTATCTGACATTTTTCCGGTATTGAATAGGTCTTCGACAGGCTTGGGGAGAACTCATTCTAAAGGGGGCGGCGAACCACCAACCGGATCCAGACCGGTCAGCGCCTTTGCAGCCAATAGGCTGCGGAGAACTTGACGTCCTCATTCAATTCGCTCTTGTCGCGGATCCATTGCAGGTAATCCGCCGGCGCCGCGGAAAACTTCATTCCCCTATATTTTCCGAAATTAAGCCTGTTCAGAAGTGCGGGTTTTCCCGAAATCGTGACGAGTTCCGAGACGCTGCACTTTGACAACAGCTGGACCAGAATGTGTGCCGTGACGTAGGCGTCCGGCAAGGCCCGATGCGGGGGCATTGCAAACTCCCGGTCAAACCCTGCGGATTGATCAATTCCAAGCCAGTATCGGAGCGTCTGGTTGTTGTGGGCAGGAGCGTCCGGCCAGACCGTCAGGGCGCACTTGTAGGTATCGATCCACTGACGGCCGTCACCCGCATGAAAGTGCATTTCGAAGGAAGCATTGTGGGCGGCCAGGATATCATCCCCTGCGCAGCCCTCCCAGAACGTCGTCCAAAGGTCAGAAATGGGCGGAGCTCCGGCGAGTTCCTCCTCCAGGATGTGATGAACGGCCTTCACCTCCGGAGGAATCGGTCCTTTCGGCAGCGCAAAGGATCTCCAAGGGTTCCGGATGGCCTTCGACAGGATGTCTACATCGATCCTACCAAGCTCGATGATCTCGGATCCCGTATTCTCGGGCAGGCCGGTCGTTTCGTAATCGATTACACGAATGATTCTAGGCATTTGCCGGTCAGGCTAAACCGTAATCACGTCTTCCGCCTCAATTTTCTCCCCTCCGCGCCACGTCAGGAAACAGGGGCGAGCAGGGAAGTCGAGGCAAGCGGCCGTGGCATCCAGCAGGCATGGCTCGCCCGCGATCTTGTAGTGCCCGAATACAATCGGGAGTGAGCCTGTTTCCAGACCCTGGAGATATTCGGGGGGGACCCATCCGTCCGGGATCTCCTCAGGCCTGGCAACCGAAAGAGCCGCATCCTTCCAGGTGGCCGGTGCTGACTTCCACCACGCCAGCCTTATCTCCGATCGCCTGTGCCCGGAATTGTCGGTAATCCTTCCGTTGCCGGGCAGAGGAAACTCAGGTCCCGACACAAGCAATTTGACTGCGGTGGCGAACTCACTCCGACCTTCGGCGATTTCCGGGAGATCTTCCTCACGGAGATATCCATCCGGTCTCCGTGCCGCAACGATCGCGATCAGCCGCTCGCTCCAATATGCGTGCACGAGGCGCAGGCCATCGATTTCGCGCCAGAGCGGCAGGGTATCGAGAAACCAATTCGTCCACTCAAGTGCAGCAGTCGTGCCGATTCCAAAGTCAGCAACGAAACTCCAGTGCTGCTTGAGGTTCTTGGTACTGCGCTCCCTCAGAGGCCCCCCGGGGCCCAAGCGATGGAAAAGGATTGCATTGAGCTCATGGTTTCCCATGATTGCGACGGCCCTGCCGTTGTCAACAAGCTCCCGGGCCATTGAGAGTACGGCGCGATCAGAAGGATGTCTGACATTCTTCCCGGCGTCGATAAGGTCCCCGAGAAGCGCAATCCGGTTATAACGACCAATCCGAGCCAGCGTATCCAACAGTCGCTGAGGGTCGGCATGCAGGTCGGGAATGACTGACAGCATTCAGGATCCTTGTTTAACTTTGTGAGGGACTTTGGATCTACGGGAGAGGAGTTCCTGGACCGTCGGCCAGGTCCGCGAACAGAAGCCCCACCTGGCAGGTTCGATACCCACCCGACGCAGCTCGATGCGGTCCGCGGCCCAGCAGCAGGAAACATCCAGATCTTCCGAAGTCCGTCCCGCATCGTGCCAGTGAATGGCCTCGAGAAGCTTCGAGAGGCGGGCCTCCGAGAAATCAAAGAACTGTCCATTCAGTTCACGAGCAACCGTGGCCGCCCGCTCTCCATGGCGGGGATCGCGCCATTCGTTTTCCCGCCGGCAGTCATGGAGGAGAGAAAACACCGCCACAAGCGACCGGTCACACTCAAGGGCATCTGCCAGAGCCATCGCATTTGCAAGAACTGCTCGCCAGTGGGCGGGTCCATGTATGCTGTCCCTGTCGAGAGTGAACCTGCTCGTGGCATCCCTCAGGAGACCAATGGTATCCACTTCCTCCAGCTCAACCATTCGATGCCTCGACGACATTTTCCACGACCGGGTAGAAGGGCCTGCCCCAGTCATATTCCGGATTGTCCATCATGATGTCGATGAAGACCGGCAGCAGACTGGCCAGCACCGCTGCACCGTCCCTCACCTGGCTTCGGTTGATGCTGCTGTTCCAGGTCGCTCCGCCATGGACAATCTGGTTCCGGAGGACATAGAGGCGGTCGAAGACGATGGAAAGCAATCTGCCGGTATCCTGCTGCGCCATTGCAGAGGCAATTATCTTCTGGCTGGCAGCCAGTGCGGCAGCCCAGTCCACGGAGCCGGTGGCTCCATTTTGATGGCTCCAGAAGGGAGCGAACACAAACCTGTTGTTGAGCAGGACCCTGATCTCGTTGGGAAACCGCTTCCAGACAACGTTGTAGATCCGGTTGGAGCGATCGAGTGACACAAGCGCCTCAAAGAACGTGCGGAAGGCCGAGCGTTCTCCGCCTGCGTCCGGCCCTCCCATATCCTGCGCGTATGCTGCATTGAACGCGACCCAGAGCAGGATGAAACGGATGTCGTTGTCGTCCATCGACTGCGTTGATCGACCGTACCAGCTGAGCGCCCGGTGTACACGAAGTCCCAGGGGTTCGGGAAACCCCGACCTCAGTGATCGCTGCTTGTCCTTCAGGGCTCCGAAACCCAGGTCGTCTCCGTCACTCATGCCAGCCATCCCGGGCTTCCAATGAATGCAGTTTACCAGAGAACGTCCTGGGTTCCACTGTAGGTCAAGCTGTCTCAGGGGGTGGACGGGCGAACAGGACCGTCGTCGTCCGCGTCGAACCGGCGTCCTTCCTCCCGCTTCCTCCTCAGGAATGACGGCTTCGCCGACTCCTCGGCGAAGCCATAGGAGGTCGTGGACTCATCGAGAGATGCCATTCTGGATCTCATGCGGGTGGACTTGTAGAGCGCCTCCTTCGAGAAGCCCTCCCTGTTCCGCGACTGCGCGAGCTCGCGAAGGCTCCGAACCGATTCGGCCACCCACTCATTGCCGGCAGCTCTTTCAAGCATCTCGGCCGTAAGCGTTTCCACTCGCTGCCAGTCACCGTGCCGCGCCGCCTCGCGAGCGAGGTCGGCAAGGTGTGCCACTTCGAGTTCCCCTGTGCGATCACGAACCAGCGCCTCGGCAGGAAGCGCTGCATAGGCCGCAGGCGAAAGTGGGCCGAGATGGAGAGCAACCGGATCGGTGGCGTGGCGGTGATCATCACGGTCCACGTACCTCAGGCGTGCTGTGAGAAGCCTCGCGGGTGCAGAACCGAGCGAAACTCCCGCCTCGACCTTCAGCCTGAGAACGGCCCAGAGCTCTCCACCGGCTGCCAGATCCGGAAGAATGAGTGCCCCCGTCTCGGGATCCGGCGTGAAGAGATTGAGCACATCTACCTTGACCCCGCGTTCCGGCAACACTTCGAGACGCAGCCTGCGCGCTACCAGCGCCTGCAGGAGGTCAAATTCCTGCTGGAAGGGATCGATGAGATCCTCCGCGCTGCGGCCGTAGTGGGACTGACCCTGCCCGGCCCTCGCCATCTGGGTCATCAGGTCTTCATTGAAGCTCTCTCCAAGACCGTAGGTCGAGGTGCTGACATCGGCAGCAGCAAGTTCGGCACAATGGCTGGCAATGACAGCCGTGTTCGTCTCGCCCTGGTTTGCCTGTCCATCGGACAGGAGGAGCACCCTCGACAGGCCGTTCGGCACGAGCTGCATGGCGCGCGCAACTGCAGTCGCGCCGGCATGCCATCCGCCATGGAGATTGGTGGTCCCTCCGTCGAGGATGGCAGAAACCGCTCGCTTGAAACGCTCACGGTCATCCACGGGCGATGACGGAAGCATCACCTCCACCTGATCATCATACGCCACGATCGCCAGCCGGTCCCGGGCGGTCAGACGGTCGATCACCATTGCGGCGCAGCGCTTTGCCTCATGCAGCGGACGCCCGGCCATTGAGCCGGACCGGTCGATTACCAATGCGAGATTGAGATTGGCCCGTCTTCCATCCTCCACCATGGCTTCCGGAGTGATCCGCAGTAGAACCTCGGTGGTAAAAGCCTCGCCCGCGGGCATACCATCGCGAAGCGGCTTCAGCGTGAGATTGATCATTTGCGGAATTCCTTTCTGCGGGAGAGCTTGATGAGGCTGGCGGTGACTGCACGTCCTATTTCGTCGGCTTCCTCCGGTGTTATTCGAGAGATCCTGTCTGATTGAACCAGTGCCTGGAACCATGGCGTGATGGCCATGAGAATTACCGCCTCCGTCGCAGGCCCATCTTCCGGAAGCCCAAGCCGCTGGAGGGCGGTCTTCATTTCATTCTGAAGCGGCGTCAACGCGACTGCCCTCCGCATGAACGTTGCGGCGGGGGGGGGAGCATCCATTGATGCAAAACTCATCCGTCTAATCCGCCCAAGTGCGGCAAGCGCCCGGTTTTCGGTCTTCGGAAGGAATGCTTCGAGTTCCTCCATGGAAAACTGATCGAGATGTTCGGAGATCTTTCCGAGGTTCCATCCGTCCCGCAGGAGAACACGGGTAGCGACAAAGCGGAGCAGGTTCTCATAGCCAAAGGACAGCTCCTTGCCCGACCGCGCAGCCTGTCCCAGCAGGCCGCGCTGCAGATAGTCACGCACCAGGCGAACCGAAGGTGGGTCCGCATCCTCGGCACCGCTGGCACCGAGCAGCGCGGCGACCTTGCGCGCCAGCTCATCAATGTTGCCGGTCCAAGACCGGAGATCTTCGGTGTCATTTTTCATTGCCGTTACATATTGGCGTTTACATTTTATGATGTCAATGAAAATCTGCCGATCACCTCGGTTTACCGCGAAAACTAGAAAGCGACTTGACGTAAACCGCAATCGCCTGATCTAAATGTCGAATGAGCATCTGTTGGGAGCTTTATGTGTTGTTCGCGAACCAATCGGGAGAGCTCCCAAGGCTCATTTCACCATCCCAGGGCAACGACTAACGCCGACGCTGAGATGCACGCCTAATACCGAGACGTCAATCAGCCTTGCTAGTCAAAGGATTGATAAACTTAGTTCATGAACGATGCCCTAGATCGCGAGCTATCCATCAGAACGGTCGATGCCACTCCGTACGCGGCGTCATTGGTCGAAGGCCATCGAGATTTCGGCTACAGCTTGGATACCGCCCTCGCCGACATCATTGACAACGCCATTACCGCTGGCAGCAAGAGCATCAAACTGATGGCGGACACGGTTGCGGAAGAACCTTGGATCGCTTTGGCGGACGATGGCTGCGGAATGGAAGAATCCGAGTTGGTGGAGGCCATGCGACTGGGATCGAAGAACCCTCTCGATAAGCGAAACAGACACGATCTGGGACGATTTGGACTAGGACTAAAAAGCGCAAGCTTTTCGCAATGCAGAAAGCTGACTGTGCTGACTAAACGCAATGAGAAGATCTCCTGCGCGCGCTGGGATCTGGATCGAATAGCACATTGCAACGATTGGAGCCTTGAACTCATCGACAACCCTCAAACACTGCCTTCATACGATCTCTTAGGCTCCCAAGGCACTGTAGTTGTCTGGGAAGTACTTGATAGAATGAACGGCGGATACGCGAACGATCGCGTAAAACGGGCCGAATACATGAACGGAGAGCTTACCCGAGCCGAGCGCCATCTACGACTTGTGTTTCATCGCTTCCTCGAGGGAACGAAGCCTCGCGTGAGGTTGTCGCTGAACGGTAGGGAGCTGAAGCCCATAGATCCAATGGCATCAACTCATCCCGCCACCCAGAAGGATCCAGATGACTTCCTAAAATTGAAGCACGGAGACGTCAGGGTTAGATGTTACACCCTACCTCATCATAATCGGATGACCTCTGACCAGTGGGATGAAGTCGGCGGACCCGAAGGACACCTCAAGACCCAAGGCCTCTATGTGTATCGTGAGGATCGACTCATCATTGCAGGTGGTTGGCTTGGACTAACACGGCAGACGGAACTGACCAAACTCTGCCGGATTGCCGTCGACATTCCGAACACCATGGATTCGGAATGGAAGATTGACGTCAAAAAGGCATCAGCCCAACTGCCACCCTTGGTGAGGGAGCGCCTCAAGACCGTAATAGAGCGATTTGTTGGCACCTCGAAACGTACCTATCGAGCCAAGGGCCAACGGCTTGTTGATGAAACAAGATTCCCACTGTGGTCCCGCCTTCAGATTGACGGCAAAATTGTCTTCCGTCCAAACATGGAGCATCCACTGTTAACGGCGTACACTGAGCAGCTGTCAGATGCACTCCGCGAGGGTTTCGAGCGTTGTATTCGCCTTGTCGGCGCAGGTCTTCCAATCGAAGCATTGCACGCTGAAATCGCCGGCAACGCAGAGGAAATAGCTGCGGACAAGGTCAATGAACGAGACTTGCGAGAATTCATTCATACTCTTGCATTGACCCTTACAGACAACGGCGTGCCGAAAAGCGAGCTACCCGACGTGCTGAAGTCCAACCCCTTCCTGAAGGCTAGGTGGGAATCAGCAGAACCAATCCTCAATGACCTTCTGAAGGCCGATTGACATGAGTGGATCAATGGACACGGTGCGGAACATGGTCGAGATGGGCCTGTTCAACCAATCCCGCAAGACAGAAACTGAACTACGCACGATGATAAGAGGCGTTGCTGCAGCGGTCGCGCCGGACTTGACAGACCCGGACATCGAACAAATTGCCCGAGAGATTGAATTCAAGCAAGGCATAAAGGCTGGCTTGGGAGCTATCGTTGATGGCGAAGACTTCGAACCATGGCTGGACGACGCAAAGTCGTCCATCACACCTTATTACTGGGACCGCTATAGGAAGTTACTTCTGAAGAATGGGCTTCCGAAAGACGTCGTCATCTCAACGGACAAGGTAACCGACAAGATCCTGAGCCGCCTTGGCAATCCCAACAAGCACTCGAGTTGGGACAGAAGAGGCATGGTGGTTGGTCACGTTCAGAGCGGCAAGACCGCAAACTATACGGGTCTTATCTGCCGGGCGGCGGATGCCGGTTATCGACTAATCATAGTCATCGCGGGAATACACAACAATCTCCGCAATCAGACACAAGCCCGGATTGATGAAGGATTCATTGGACGAGATACGGGAAAGTCACTTGAGACGAGGAACGGAGGTGCGAAGCACATAATTGGTGTGGGTCACTTTGATCCAAGCAATACTCCCGTCAGCCTCACCAATACTCTCCGCGACTTCAACAAAACCACCGCATCCACTAACACCAGCGAAATTGACTCTTACAAAGTCCCCGTAATTCTGGTCATCAAGAAGAATCATCGAACGCTTGCAAACCTTCTCGATTGGTTGAAGGATAACAGTGCCCGCGGCGACCAGGAAATGATAGATCAGCCAATGCTGCTGATCGACGATGAGGCCGACAACGCCTCGATCAATACAAAATATGGGCAAAAGCTTGTAACAAAGATAAATGGGCAAATCAGAGATTTGCTGAACATGTTTCATCGTAGTTGCTATGTTGGCTACACCGCAACTCCGTTTGCAAATATCTTCATCGACCCCGATCAAGACGATGAGATGTACAACGAAGATCTCTTCCCAAGGGACTTCATCATCGGACTGGATGCTCCGAGCAACTACTTCGGAGCAAAGAAGATTTTCGTAGATGGCCTGCCAGATGACGGCGACCCGACGTGGTTGAGATACATCGACGATAACGAAGACATTCTCCCAATCAAGCACAGAATTGACCATCAACTCGACGCCTTGCCCGCCTCCCTATTGGAGGCCTTGCGAGCTTTCCTGCTCGCCAGAACCATAAGAAATCAACGCGGCCAGAAGTCATCGCACTGTTCAATGCTGGTCAACGCGAGCCGATTCACCGGCGTTCAAGGTCGCTTGCGCAATCGGCTACATGAAGCGTTGGAAAGAATTCAGAATGCCGTCAGAATCAATGCGAGCCGAGGCACTGCCGCCCTCAGCGATCCGGAGATATCCGCACTTCATCAGGTTTGGCGGAAGGAGTATGTTGAAGCCGAGCCGGACTGGCCGGCAATTCAGTCAGATCTTCTTGATGCAATAGCATCAGCAAAGATCGTAGAGGTCAACAATCGTCTGAATGAGCTCGATTATTCTAGATCCGGGGAGCGCGGCCAGACAGTCGTGGCGGTTGGCGGGTTCTCCCTGTCGCGCGGTCTGACGCTCGAGGGACTCACCATTACCTGGTTCCTTCGAAACTCTTTGATGTACGACACTCTGATGCAGATGGGACGTTGGTTCGGCTATCGTAGCGGATATGAGGACTTGTGTCGCATATGGATGCCGGCCGAAGCCATAGACTGGTATGCATTCATCGCCAACGCGACTGATGAACTGCACGAAGAATTGCGCGTCATGGAGAGAGCGAAGGCGACACCGCGGATGTTCGGACTGGCCGTTCGAAGTCACCCTGCATCGCTACTAGTGACCGCCCGGAACAAGATGGGTTCAGGGCAGAAGATCACAACGTTGGTCGGTCTCTCCAACAAATTCGTCGAGACATCTAGGGTCAGCATCCGTTCCAAGGATCTGGCTGCCAACGCTGAAGCGGCCAAGTTGCTTGTGTCAAAATTGCTCGATAAATTCCAGCCCGCTCCGCCCTGGGGATATCTAGCAAGAGATGTCTCGATCGAACTGATTGATGAGTTCCTTGCTGGATGGCGGAACGCGGAGCAAAGCGTGACCACCGATACCGGACCTGTTCGCAGTTATATGCGATCGAGGAAGGATGACGAGCTGAAATTCTGGGACGTCCTCGTTCCTAGCCTCGTGAAAGGTGACGAAGACACCGCACTCGGGATCCCCATCATACCGGCAAGACGATACGTCGATCTTGACGACCTGCATCATGACTTCATGTCGTTCAGTGGAAAGAGGATGAGGGTGGCCTCGAGAGGGATCGAGAAGGCCGGAGTAGATACTCAGAAAGCTGCCGACGCAGAGCGGGCCTACCGGGAGGAAATAGGCAAGTCCGACGATGACCAGGTAAACTATCCGGATTCAATATACCGGCGTGTGAGGGATCGTGGTCTACTCATCTTGCACTACGTGAGAGCCAAAGCTCCCAAAGGCGAGGAAGGTTCAAAGAACGTGGCATTGCTTCCCGAGGCGCCAGCAGTGGCATGGGGCATCAGCCTTCCCGTATCTTCACGCCCCTCCGAACGCGTGGAGTATGTTGTGAACACCGTTCGCTACAGGGAACTATTCGGAGACGAAGAGGAGGATGAAGGTCAGGAGGCCGCCCTTGAGAGTGAATGATCCTTGGGACAAGTTGAATGTATTTGATGCACGGCGGGTCGATTTAGACGGACGCTTTGATTTTTTCTGGGTCGTCCTCGAGGGGGAAATGCCAGGTTTGATGTTGCGGCTGCCTACCGTGCCGCAACCTACCCCACGCCTGCCCAAGCTCAAGAACCTCATCATATCATTCCGCCCTGTATCAGGCGGATCTGCATTCGTTCTGGGTCTCAAGGAACGGAGCCAACTCGATATATTTGTGACACTGTGCCACGACGTTGTCGAAGCCGGGGAGGACAGTCAGAACCTCGATGAAGCCCTTTCGAGAGTACTGCAGCGCACCCGACGCTGGCATCACCTCCTGCGCGGAGGAGGGCCAAAGAGCCTCACCGCCGAGGAGCAACGAGGTCTCGTGGGAGAGCTGACCTTCCTTCGCGAGTTGGCTTCAGCCTTTGGCCCCGCAACTGCAATTGAATCGTGGACCGGCCCAACCGGGTCCGCAAAGGACTTCGAACTCATTGGAACCTGCATAGAGGTAAAGGCACATCGATCCGCCGCCAAACCCTTCATTGCAATCTCCTCCGAAGATCAGTTGGCCGATGTCGATGGATGTCGGGTGTTCCTCCGTGTTGTCAATGTTGCTTCGGCCATCCTGCCCGATGGTCAGAGTCTGCATGATCATGTGCGCGTTACTGCTACACACTTCGAGGAAGACGCCGGGGTGTTCGAGGCATGGGAAGAGGCCATCTACTCGGCCGGATATGTTCCTGAGGACGACTACGACAGCAGACGATGGCTCGTGGGGTCCTCGACGAGCTACGAAGTAGTCGATGGATTTCCGCGCATTTCATTGCCGCTCGCTACGGGCGTAGGAAGTGTTCGATATTCGATAGCCCTGGATGCATGCGAGCCATTCAAGTTTCGGGGCGAATTGATGGACGTAATCAGAAAGGGACTTCGGGATGAGTGACCTTGAGGAATTCCATCATCAACTGATTGCCCATGTTCAGGGCGATGCAGACGGGGGTCTCGTCACCGATGAGGCGTTCTTCGACAGGGCCGGAGAATTGCTCACGGAAGCTGGTGAATTGGACGAAGCAAGTCGAGCATATTACGAGGGTAGCGTATCAGGAAATCCCGTTCGTGTAGATGGATACGGTGGGGATCCCCGTGACGGTGATGGTGTTCTGAGTCTCATTCTCTGTGACTTCCAGATAACGGAGAAAGTCCGGCTCATACACAAGGACAAGCTTCAGGTACTTCTGAACACCGTTCACCGGTTCCTGAAAGCAAGCCTGAAGCGGGATTTCAGAGAGCAACTTGAGGAAACCAGTGCTGGCTTCGGTCTTGCTGATCTGATCTCCACCACATGGAAGGACGTTCAGAAGATAAAGCTTGTCATCATCTCGAATGCTGACGCAAGGACGCAGGCAGACGCCGCGAAGGTAGCGGACATCGAAGGCAAATCTGTAACGCTGAGTGTCTGGGATCTGAAGCGGCTCAAGCAATACATGGAACAGGGACAGGCACGGGCCAATCTCCTGATCGATTTCGAGAAAGACTTCGGAGGCGGAATACCGCTGCTTGCGGCATCAGGCGGAGCGAAGTCAGAAGGAGATTCCGCTTTGGAGAGCTATCTGGCCGTTGTTCCAGGTGCGCAGTTAGCCACAATCTACGACAAGTGGGGGCCTCGTCTGCTTGAGGCCAATGTCAGAAGCTTTCTCCAGGCTCGCGGCAAGGTAAACAAGGGGATCCGTGATACCATTCGCGATGAGCCTCACATGTTCTTCTCCTACAACAACGGACTGAGTGCGACGGCAGACGCAATAGAGGTTAGGCAGGAAGACAAAGGTTTATTGCTGATTTGCGCAGACAACTTGCAGATTGTGAACGGCGGTCAGACAACGGCGTCTCTGCACGCGGCCCGGAAGACGTTTGCAGAGCAGTTGAAGAGCGTTTACGTACAAATGAAGCTGACCATCGTACCGCGGACAGATTCAGAAGTCGTTGTTCCACGGATTTCGGAGTACGCAAATAGCCAGAACAAGGTCAGCGCTGCGGACTTCTTTGCCAACCACCCCTTCCACTTGCGGGCCGAGGAGTTGTCAAGAAAAGTACTGGCCCGCGGAGAGGGTGGTTATCGGGATACCAAGTGGTTCTATGAGCGAGCGAGAGGTCAGTACGCCGACGAAAGAGGGCGACGCTCGGTCACAGAACGAAAGAAATTCGACGCGGAATATCCGCGTTCACAGTTCCTGACGAAAACCGATCTCGCCAAGTTCGAAAACACATGGGCATGTCAGCCGCATGTTGTAAGCCTTGGTGCGCAGAAGAATTTTGGAGAGTTCGCCAAGCATATCGGCAAGCGATGGGGAGACGATGGTGCCACATTTGATGAGCTGTGGTTCAAGCGCACGATAGCGAAAGCCATTATCTTCAGGTCGACAGAGACGCTTGTCTCCGGGGCCGACTGGTATGAAGGCGGCTATAGGGCCAACATCGTCACTTACGCAATCGCCAAGCTCGTGCATGATGCGAAGGAGCGCGACATGGTTGTTGATCTTGATGTGGTCTGGCGCCAGCAAAGTGTTTCCAAGGAGCTTGGAAATGTTGTGCTGTTCACGGCAAGAGCAGCACAAGAGATAATTACGCATCCGCCTACAGGCGTCCGTAACTTCAGTGAGTGGGCCAAGAAGCAGGCTTGCTGGAAGTGGCTTGCGGATTACAAGCTGGACTACCCAGATGAACTAGAACGGGTGGTTATCTCACAGGAACTGGCGGACGAGCGCGTGAGGGAAGTTCGATCCGATCGAGCTGTGAATAACGCGGTCGACGCCCAACTGGAAGTGCACCGGCTAGGAGCAGCCTTCTGGAATGAGGCGCGGAAGTGGGCCAAGACCAAGGGTACTCTGACGCCACGTGAGTTAGGAATTCTAGATGTCTGTGCCGAAAATTCACCAAGGCGAATGCCGAGCGATAAGCAATGCATCATCGCTCTGGCGGCGCTGGACAAGTTGCGGGCTGTTGGTTTTGCACTAGGTACATCCGAAGATGCGGTCTGACGTCAAGCACCAGGACAACACCTCAGAGACCTTCGGGGCGGAGCCGTTCTTGTGGTCACTTGGCGCCGGTCATATGCCAATGGCCTGAACTACAAGTGCGGCCAGTTGTCGGGCTAGCAATGGAGGCACCGCGTTTCCGACCTGGACATACTGTTGTGTTCGATTGCCTAGAAAGAGATAGTCATCTGGAAATGTCTGCAGCCGCGCAGCCTCTCGAACGGTGAGGCTGCGTACCTGCATTGGATCAGGATGGATAAAGTAGTGTCCATCTTTCGAAATGTGACTGGTAACTGTAGTCGAGGGTTCGGTTGCAAGTTGAACCCTGAAGCGATCTGCAAAGATTCCGCTGTGCCAGTTCCGGTGATCAGGGGCCAACTGGACAGGAAACTCGGAAGCCTTCGGACTGTAAGCACTCAGCTGGGCAAACACCGAAGCGAAGAGATATCGATCGAGATCCGATCGCATATGCCCCCGGCTTTCGTGTTGAGCGATAGCCTTAAGTTCTGATTTTTCAAGCCATTGCAGCAGGAGCGACTTGGACTTTCCATATCGGTGGGGAAGCTCGGTAGCACTTCGCGGTAGTGGCGAACCCCTCATATACTCGCCTGCAAGACGTGCGAATGCTTCTTGGAGATGTCGGCTCTTTCCTGCAGCGTCGAGTGCAGAGAGCCGTTTTGCAGCTTCGGCAACTGCACCCTGCCACGCCATGGGGTCATCTTTCGAACTTAACCCACTCCGGAGCCGGGGGAGGTTTCCAATTGCGTCTGTCACGGTAACCTGGTCACGAGGTACGGTGATACTAGCGGTATCAGCCCCGCGAGCGACATCCTTCCTCAAACCAACGATGATCACTCTGTGCCGACGCTGCGGCACGCCAAACTCCTCAGCTCTCACCACAAAATCGGAGGGTTGCTCTGGCGCCCTGAGCATGGCCTGACCGTCCTCGACACGTATTGCGCGCAACTCATATAGATGCCCACGCCGCGAGCCCACCGAGGACAGATCCTCCATGAGCATTTCGAAGACAAGACGGCTCTCGACTGTAGACGAGAGCATTCCCTTCACATTTTCCATGACAAACGCTGCGGGCCGGAGCCTGTCGAGAACTCGGATGTATTCACGGAACAGAAAATGCCGTTCATCGTCCTTTGGAACGTAATCGACCTTTCCCCTCGAGCGCGCGCGGCCAACCAGCGAGTACGCCTGGCATGGTGGCCCTCCGATCAAGACGGTATCCCCTTGCACTTTCCTCGCCCGCCTGATTGAGGAATTCATGATTTCAGTCGCGGGATCCCTGCCAAGCTCGAGGCAGAGAGCCTCTTGAACCGCAACTTTCCATGCGGAGCCATCTACGGTTGACCAGTCCGGCTCCGCAATCTCGCCCGCGTGAAACTCCAGATAGGGCTTGGGTAGCTTTCCGTGCCGAGCTCGGTATTCACGAATAAAGGAGCGAAGGGTAAGAGTCCGATGCGCAGACAGTTCCTTTTCGACCGAGATCCCAATCCTGAAGGGTCTCCGACCCTTGACCTCAAGTGATGCAAATCCCTCCCCCAGACCCCCGGGGCCTGCAAAGAGATCGACGATGTTGAACACTTCTGACAAGTCATGCTCCCGGCTGGATCCCTGCCGCAGTGTATACTAGCTTGGAGAGACTTTTCCAGGAGGCAAGTCACGGATACGGTGGATAGACAGACCCGGTCGCGTATGATGGCCGGCATAAGGGGAAAGGATACCAGACCCGAGCTGGCACTTAGGAGGGCGCTTCACCGGCTCGGTTTCCGCTTCCGGCTTCATGCAAAGGGCCTAGCTGGTCGGCCCGATATCCTGCTTCCCAGATACGGAGCCGCAGTTTTTGTCCATGGATGCTTCTGGCACCGTCACCGGGGGTGCCGATTTGCAACAGTGCCGGCATCACGACCCGACTTCTGGAAAGGTAAATTCGAGGGCAACACTGAGCGCGACATCAGAAACCGAGCGGCGCTTCTTGATCTTGGCTGGCGCATCGCTGTTGTCTGGGAATGCACGCTTAAAGAGCCCGCTAAAATCGCAGAGACTGCAGCAATCCTGGCAGACTGGCTGAGGACAGACGTCAATCAGATCGAAATTGGGACGAATTCACGGTAAAGAGCTTAAAGAAGCTGCCCTTGAACGGGAGGCATCCGCGGCGGTTCTTTGACATCAGTGGATTCGACCAGGAGCGTGTAGTCATTGCGGCTTCGCAAGATGATAAGCCGACGCAGATCCCGCTCATCGCATCTAAGGAGAGCGACCTTCTCAGTTGGAGAGCCATCAGCCAACAGGAGATTGCCCTGTATCTTGATCTCACTGCGCTGAATGTCCTGCTCCGTCGGATAGGGAACAGCGAGCCAGCGACCATAACTGATTGCGGCACGAGAAGCATGCAAGCTGCCACCGGTCAAATCAGACTGAACCATGACAACGCCTTGAGCCAGACCCGCTTGAATACGATCTCGCTTCACGAAATTGGCCGGCAAAGGTTCTTGTCCAAAGGGATACTCGGCAATAAGCGCTCCACCACAATCCAATATACGCTGAGCGAGCGCCCTATGCCGGCTTGGGGCTACCGTCTGCAGACCATGAGCCATTACCGCCACAGTGTGTCCACCCACGTCGATAGCTGCTTCGTGCGCGGCGGCATCGCAACCAATGGCCAGACCGCTGACCACACTCCATCCCTCACCCGCAAAAAACGCCGCGAGGCGCTGCGCGATAAGCATTCCATGATCCGTTGGTTCACGCGTTCCGATGATGGCTACCGATTTCTCAGGCACATTTGCCAAGCACCCTTTGACAAATAGAATCTGCGGATCGTCCCGGGTTGACATGAGCAACTGAGGATAGCCGAGATCTGCTGACGATATGATACGAGCACCCGCGGCGACAGCTAGATTGACTTGCTTGTCCGCTTCGCGCTCTGCCTGAACCCAAGCGCCCTCACCAATGCCCGCTGCAGCGCTGCGAGGCAGATGGCAAGCCAAATCCTTCCTCGACAATACTTCAAATTCGCTTACTGCAGCAACCTTACGCAGAGCAGCGGGACCGACGCCTCTGAGCATCGACAGCGCAAGAAGAACTCTGGTCTTCGCAGAAATCTCAATCATAGAGTACGTTGCCAATGTTCATGGAAATTGCGAGCCGAGTAACCTCGCCCGATCCAGCCGCCTCCAGGAATTTGCCGGCATAAATCAGACTAGCACCAGTCGTGCATACGTCATCTATCACAAGAACCATCTTTCTTGGCATTACCGCATCAGGCTTCTTCACATATAAATGATCACGGACGTTCCCGAATCTCTCAGCGGCATTCAGGTGAAACTTATGATTCGACAGTACCCCATCACGATAGGCAAGAAGCTCCGGTTCAAAGGTAATGCGATCTGAACCCGTGAATGTATTTTCCCTCACGCATGCCTCGATCTGTCTCAGGAAATTCTCTAACCGAGGTGTCCGCCCTGGTCTATGCGGAACTACCGATACAACAAGGTTTCCGGAGAATGCCAATTCAGGATATTTCTTCCTGATGAACCCATGAATACTGTTGACCCACTCCTCGGGAAATACGGTCGAGTCTTTGTTTTCCTGGACACTCTTCGACAAGAGATGCCACTTTTCGCGCTCCGATATTGACCGATAGCCAGCGAACGATCGTCCACAGACGAAAACGGGATATGGTGTCTTGTCTATGGCAACGGCCTTTGGAATGAACTTTCCGACGCGGTCGTATCGTCTCGGCCTGATAGATTCCTTTATGCCTGCGAGTAATCTTTCGAGGTCGGGCTGATACTTTGGCAATGCCTGCAGTACGCCCAGCAGGTCCTCTGGGTCGTCAATTATGGCATCTGGTATATGCGCGAGAGAGTTCCAGTTATCATATGTTCGATCGATAGCCCAAGAGCTGGTATTTAGGACAACGGCAACGCCAGCATTATACGCCGCACGGACATCGGTATCTTGGTCACCAACCATCAGGACGTGGTCCAGACGCTCCAACCCAAAGGCGTCCATCGCCTGGTGAATTCCCATGCCAAAAGGCTTCGTCCTCTTTACGTCCTCGAATGCCACCATCACGTCCCATTCGAAGCCCGGATAGGCACAGGCGAGAACGGTTTCAGCATAGGAACGCGGCGCTCTTGTAAAGACACCTATTTTCAGGCTTGGAAAGTCACTCCGGATAACCCTGAGGAGATCTACGCTGTAGATCAATCTCTTGCTATTCATGGAGTAAGCAGTCCTGACCCTGATCCTATACTCCTCCGTATCAGAGTTTCTCCCAAGCTCGCGAACCTCTTTGAGATCCGCAGTCCGCAGCAGCGTATCATCCAGGTCGAAAAGGAGGAGCTCGAACACCGCGACATCCCTATTAGGTAGCATTTTAAACAAAATGCCTAGGGTCCAGCCTGATGTCTAGACCGCCTGCAGAACTCTTATGGTCGCTTTCGAACTCTAAAGTTCGCCGATGGCCATTCCCGAAGTGGAATCAGGGAACTGTCCAACCATGTAGGTGCGATATGAGCGTGATCCCGACCCTATACAAACCACGCGGACCTTCTTCCCCCGATATGGCCTCAGGTGTCCATGCTGGCTGGCGGGCACCTGATAAATGAATGATTCCCCGACTTGAGAGACAACGTAACGAACACCATGGCCATTGACCTTGTTGTAACCACTTCCTTCGAGACACTGCTTCAGTTCAGCAACAAGCTGACGTTTTCGCCTTGTCCAAGTCGCCTCCTCAAGAACAGCTTTCAGTAGCCTACCTATCTCACCGGTGAAGTCCTCTGTTGATATTCCGGAGGGGCGGAAAGTCCCTTCTGAAGAATAGTCTTCATCCTTCAGGGCGCTGATGGCGCCCAGGGCATCATTCTCGTTCATCCACTTGATTGTCGCTGACCAGGCTCTCTCACGCTCCCACCTGGTGTGGGTCGACGAGGGGACAGGAGGTGGGGAGGTGACGTGTGGGCGCTTTGAAAGATCTGCGGCGATCTGCTTCCACACATTCAGTTTCGGGATTCTGTTCATGTGCACGCCCTATTCGAAAGCATTCCGACTTCTGGTGGCGCAGTACGTGGCAGAAGTCCCACATTCCACACCAAGCCATTTTCCCACTTGGCTATCTCCGCAGGGACAGCCAGATTGCATTTCCTTGGCGCCCGAATCCATCTGAAAACTCTTCACTGATCGTCTGGAATTGTCGTCTGCAGCATTTCGGCTTCGGGGAAGCATGACCGGAGACGCCTGCTGTCAAATCGGCGGTTTTGATTGACACGATAGCGCTTGTTCGTTATAAAGAACACAGCATCTAGATTGGGTCGACGCCCAGACCAACCTGCCTTCCCGGGCAAGGTGGTATCCGAAAGGAGATGTGGCTTGAAAGAGCAACTATGCGGGGTGCGTCGACCCTCCATGTGACGAGGGAACGCAGATGACGCAGACGGAAATCCCACCGGACAAGATCAGTGCATACTTGGCCACCGACTATCGTGCGGGAGGCGGACCTGATGCATTGGTCATGCGGATCGGCCAGCATTCGCCCGAACTGTTGTCACTCTACCAAAACACCGGGTCGAATTGCGCCCTTTTCATCACGGCCTTCAATCCCCTTGGGCAGAAGCGGGATGATGCCGCCAACGAGGCCGCTCACGCGCGGCTCGAGGAAGGGCTCCGGGCGGTCACGTACCATCTCATCGAAGGTGAGGGCGCCGATGCTGCCGGGAAATGGCCCGCGGAAAGGAGCTATCTCGCATTGGGGATCGATGCCGATGTGGCCCGGGAACTGGGACGCCTTTTCGAGCAGGACGCTGTGGTCTGGATTGGAAAGGATGCCGTCCCGCAATTGCTGCTGCTTCGCTGAAAACCTGGTCTGGCCAACCTGACTGGCCGGGGGGATTTGATCCGGATTGCCGCCCCCGACATTTCGTCAAGTGCGGCTAAAAGGAGAAGATACATGTCCATCCGCAATGGTCTGTTCACGTCGGAGTCCGTGTCCGAGGGGCATCCCGACAAGTTGGCTGACAGGATTTCCGACCGAATCCTCGACGCCTTCCTGAAGCTTGATCCCGACGCACGGGTTGCCTGCGAGACCCTGCTCGCCGACCAGTGCGTTGTCGTTGCCGGAGAGTTCAGGACCCGGCGCATCGACGACTTCCGGTCTGTCCGCGAGGATGCCGTTCGACTGGTGCGCGAGGTCCTGCAGGAGGCGGGGTATAGCGATGCTGCCACCGGGATCGATCCAGACCGCTGCGAGGTGCAGGTCCGCTTCAATAGACAGTCCCAGGACATCAACCAGGGGGTCGACCGTGAGGACGGAGTCCTTGGCGCCGGCGACCAGGGGCTCATGTTCGGTTACGCCTGCGATGAAACACCGGAACTGATGCCCGCGCCGATCATATATGCCCACCACCTGGTGAGGCGGCAGGCAGAGATCCGGCGAAACGGCGGCCTGCCGTGGCTCAGGCCGGACGCGAAGTCACAGGTCACCTTTCGTTATGAAGACGGGCACCCCTTGGAGATCGAAGCGGTCGTGCTGTCGACCCAGCACGACGCTGAAACCGGGCTCGATGAAGTCCGTTCCGCCGTACAGTCGCACATCATCGATGCTGTCATACCCACGGACCTTCGTTCCAGGGGCTTTCGCACCCTGATCAACCCAACCGGCCGGTTCGTCACCGGCGGCCCGAAGGGTGACACCGGGGTCACGGGGCGCAAGATCATCGTCGACACATACGGCGGCTCGGTACCCCACGGCGGCGGTGCGTTTTCCGGCAAGGACCCGTCGAAAGTCGACCGATCAGCCTCCTACATGGCTCGATTCCTCGCGAAACAGGCGGTCGCTCGAGGATGGGCCACGCGCGCCCTCGTTCAGCTTTCCTACGCCATCGGCGTCGCGGAGCCGGTCAGCTTTGCCGTCGAGACATTCGGGACGGAGAAGAGCACTTCCCGCGACATCGCCGCCCAGCTGTCGCAGGAGTTCGATCTTCGCCCTCAGGCGATCATCGAGATCCTGGATCTCAAGCGACCCATCTATTATCCCACCGCGGCCTACGGCCACTTCGGCCGCACGGACCTCCCCCTTCCCTGGGAGGCAGTCCATTGAACGCGGAATTCGGGCACATAGTCGAGCGCGTCGGCCCCCTTCATTCGCTCTACGTTGGATCAGGTCCAACAGGAACGCTGTCGCCTGCAGAGCGACAGCGCATACTCGATCTTTGCGGCGAAGCGTTTCCATCCTTCACCTGCATCGAGGCCATGGGATACTTCCGCGGACGACCCGAAGAAACGCTGGTGATCCATATGGCAACCTCGGACCTGGACAGGCTCGTGGCTCTGGCGAGGGACATAGCCGTCGACCATCAGCAGCTTGGCGTAGGTCTGGCAACACCAGAGCCCGGCGAAGGCACTATCTATAAGAGGATCATCCCGAGGAGGCAGCATGGCCTGGAAGCTTGAACAAGGCTTGCGGCTCACCATCAAGGTCACTCCCGGAGTCCGCAGCCAGCATGAAAGTGGCGAGGAAGGCTGGGATGCCTGCGACGAGATGCTTCCTGGCATTCAAACGGCGACGAACGGCCAATCGAAGGATTTCGCTCTGGGCCCAGACGATCTTGTTCACTGATATCTGAAACCTTCCGCAGCATGTTCGGCCATCCCACCGCGCCGCCATCGATGGAGATATTCACCATGCATCCTGGTCTGACGTTGTCTCCCTTGCTGACACCGAAGCCTAACGCTGCCGGAAGATCGAAGACCGTGCTTGCCGAGCAGCGCCTCGTCGTGATGGAGGCTTGCGACGACTTGCTGAGATCACTGGGGGCGGCTTTGCCCGAGGATTGTGACTACGAACCTCCATCCGGAACCAACGGTGACATGGCACGGAAGGCCTGGGTGGAGCGGATTTCCCTTGTTGAGGCACTGCGCGATGAAATCACCATGGAAGCCATGAAGATCACCATCGACTGGAACCCCAATTCCTGAGAACAGGAGAACGGAATGGACGGCATACAAATCCCTCACCTGCCGGAACTCTCTAAAATCCCTCCCGGGATGCTCTATCCGCATCAGTCGGACGGCGTCGCCTTCCTGCTGTCGAAGAAGCGCGTGGTGCTCGCGGACGACATGGGTCTCGGAAAGACCCGGCAGGCCATAGTAGCCATGAACGTCGGCGCGCCCGAAGGGGCGATCCTCGTCGTCTGCCCCGCATCGCTCAAGCTCAACTGGCGACGCGAGATCCGGATGGTGGATCCGGATGCCGTGGTGGAGGTCATTGGCGCGAAGGACGGAGCACCCGAAGCCACGCCACGCTGGGTTGTCGTCAATTACGATCTGCTGACGAAGTACGCCGCCCGGTTGCACGATATTCCATGGGCCGGGGTGATCCTAGACGAGGCGCATTTCATCAAGAACGCCAGCCAGCGCACCGGCCACTGCCTGAAGCTCCTGGGCGTCCAGAAGGAGGCCCGGGCGCCGGTGATCGGACCCCAGTATGTGTTCCTGCTTACGGGAACGCCCATGACCAACCGCCCGCGGGACCTGTTCAACCTGCTCCGCTGCGTCGGCCACCCGGCGGCGCGGTCCTTCCTGTCCTTTGCCAAGCGCTATTGCGATGCCTATCAGAATGACTTCGGCTGGGTGACGACCGGAGCCTCGAACCTCGAGGAGTTGAACCTACTGCTCAAGGAGGTGTCGATCCGCCGGAAGAAGGAGGAGGTCCTGGACCTGCCGCCGAAGGTCCGTAGCTGGGTCCCAGTCGATGTCGCGTCCAGCCCCTCGGCGGTCGAGAGTTCGCTCGCGTTCATGCGCTGGTACGCCGCCACCGATCCGGCGAACCCCAACGACAAGCAGTTCCTCGCCAAACTGATGAAGGTCCGGACCGCACTCCACAAGGCCAAGCACAAGGCGGTTGAGGAGCGCATCGAGGACGTTCTCGCCACTGGTCAGAAGGTCGTGGTGTTCACATCCTTCACCGAGGGGCTGAAGCGCCACGCGAAGACGTTGGGAGAGGCTTGTGTGACCATTTCCGGGTCGGACACGGCGGAGCAGCGGCAGGCGACCGTCGAGCGCTTCCAGGACGATCCGGACGTGAAGGTCGCAGTCTGCAATTTGATTGCCGGCGGCGTCGGCATCACGCTCACAGCCGGAACCCACGTGATCTTTCAGGACCTCGACTGGGTGCCGGCGAACCACGCCCAGGCAGAGGACCGCTGCTATCGACTTGGGCAGAAGAACCGGGTGACGGTCGAATACTTCTACGCTGCAGGCTCGCTGGACGAATACATTTCGGAACTCCTCTCGCTGAAAATGGCTCTGATCGGATCGGTCGAGGCCGAAGTCGCCCCCGAAGCCTCCTTCCTTGCCGAACTGGAGGCTCGGCTTCGCGCCATCGCCCCTGCCCTCATGCAGGAGGCGAAATTGGCCAAGAGCGATCCGAAGGACCGGCTGGCGGAACTCACCACCCTGATCCCGAAGACCCATCGAGAACAGGAGGAGGCGGACAATCCCGGGATGTGGGAATTCAAGTCCTCCAGGGACCCGTCGAAGTCATACCGGGTTACCTACGGCCGCGCCGGACACCTAGAGTGTACGTGCGAGGGTTTCCTCTACCGGGGGAATTGCAAGCACGTACAGGACGTGCGAGCCAAGACCTGATCAGTGGACCCAGATAAGAAGCGAGGCAAGCCGTGATATGGCCTCTCAGCTGCTGCGACGACGCCTGCCGAGTCGGGTGACGACTACATCTGCGACGGCTCTAACCGTACCAAAATCTTAGTGATTCTCCAGACGCCACTGGCGTCATTCAGGATAATATACTGTTGACCGTATTCGCTCAAAAGACGATGATTTGGTCAAAACTGCTGCTGAGATCAGCCCCTTGGCAGTCGCCGCAGCGTTAGAGGTTGGGCTGAAGATGCTTTCGTCTATAGCACCCGGGTCGCGCGTTGAAGTTCGAAACGAGGAATGGCTCGTAAAGCGCGTTGATACATCGGCTGACGGCGGCTTTGTTTTGAGCTGTGAGGGTGTTTC
This sequence comes from Aestuariivirga litoralis, assembly GCF_003234965.1. Classification (GTDB taxonomy): domain Bacteria; phylum Pseudomonadota; class Alphaproteobacteria; order Rhizobiales; family Aestuariivirgaceae; genus Aestuariivirga; species Aestuariivirga litoralis. Next base: position 134,529 of record NZ_QKVK01000008.1, on the reverse strand, counting down.
AGATCTTGTGCAGGGAAGATCTGCCCTTTTTCTCACCAAGCTCGAAGACAACATTGCGATTCTCGACCCCGCCCGGACCGAGTTGGTGGCGGACGAGAGCAATTCCTTCGATGCCGCAATGCTCTTCCTCGAAAGCACATTGCGGCGCTGCCTGCCGAATGACGACAAGCTGAGGCTCGGCCATCTCGCGGTGATGAACCTTGTTCCCTATCAGCTCGATCCTGCCATTCAGGGACTGCGTCAACCGCGCACACGGCTTCTGATCGCCGATGCGGTGGGCCTTGGCAAAACCCTTGAAGCAGCAATCCTCACAACTGAACTCATTCAGCGTGGTCGGGGCAAACGCATTCTGGTAGTCACACAGAAAGCCATGCTGACCCAGTTCCAGAAAGAATGGTGGTGCCGGTTTTCAATCCCGCTTGTCAGGCTGGATTCCCAGGGAATCGCGAGAGTCAGAAACCGCATTCCAGCAAACCACAATCCTTTCAACTATTTTGATCGCACGATCATCTCTGTCGATACCCTGAAGAGCAATCTCGAATACCGGAATTATCTTGAGAACGCCTGGTGGGACATCATCGTAATTGATGAATGCCACAACGTGGCCGCACGCGCCGGCGAAGAGGGCCTGGCAAGACGCGCCCGGCTAGCCCGCCAGCTCTCTACTCGATCTGATACTCTGATCCTGCTTTCAGCGACCCCGCATGATGGGTCGGCGCGCAGCTTTGCCTCGCTCATGACCTTGCTCGATCCTACGTCGATCTCGGACCCGGATGACTACACTCGGGATGACTACAGCGGAAAAGGGCTCGTGATCCGACGGTTCAAGAAGGACATCAAGGACCAGGTTGCCGATGATTTCCAGGAGCGGTCGGTTCTGCGCCTGCGCCAGCAGGCGAGCGCCTCGGAAGAACGCGCCTACGAGGCCTTGTTGAACATCCGCTTCACCCAGTCCGGCCGCTATCAGGCGGGAAAGAATCAGGAGCTGCAGCGTGTCGGCTTGCAGAAGGGCTTGTTTTCCAGCCCGGCAGCCGCTCGCAAATCCACCGAGAACCGCATCAAATTGCTCGCCAGCAAGGAACAGACAAGTGATGCGGAGCGGGAGGAGATTCGCGGCCTGGAGGACTTCCAGGCGTGTCTCGACGCCCTGCTTGCCGAGCCAGATGCGGCAAGCTTCAGCAAGTACCAGCGTCTCCTGGGCCAGCTCCGCGATCCGGCCTTTGGCTGGTCGGCAGGAAACACCGCGGATCGCCTGGTGATCTTTTCCGAGCGGATCGAAACGCTGAACTGGCTCCTGGAGCACCTCCGCCAGGACCTGGGCCTCCACTCAAACCAGATCGCCGTGCTGCATGGGGCCATGAGCGATACCGAGCAGCAGGATCTGGTTGAACGCTTTGGCAGAAGCGATGACACGATCCGCATCCTGCTATGCTCTGATGTCGCCAGCGAAGGGTTGAACCTCCACTATTTCTGCCACCGACTGGTCCATTTCGACTTGCCGTGGTCACTCATGGTGTTCCAGCAGCGCAATGGACGTGTAGACCGCTACGGACAGAAGCATCAGCCACAGATCATCTATCTTTTCACCGAAGCGGCCAGTGAGAAGATACGCGGCGACCTGCGCATCCTCGAGATCCTCGAGAAGAAAGACGAGCAGGCCGTAAAGAACCTCGGCGATCCTTCCATTTTCCTCGGTGTCCACTCTGCGGAAAAGGAGAGCGAAAAGGTCAGCGACATCATGGCCGCTGGCAAATCGGCAGAGGAATTCGAAACGATTCTCGACAAGACGGCCCAGGCCAAGGAAGACGACGAAGGCGAGTTTCTGCTGCGCCTCTTTGCTGCTGAACCCGAGACTGAAGACGCCGGACGTTCAGCGGGCGAACGCAGCATGCAGCAGATCGAAGCGCCCCCCAGCCTTTTTGAAAGCGATTTTGCCTATGCCAAGGCTGCCCTGGAGCAACTCAGCCAGGGACAGAAGCACCGGTTCTGGTCTCACTCGGGCGGCCAGGTGATCTCGCTGACCCCGCCACCGGATCTCGAAGAACGTCTCAAGCAGCTGCCGCGGGAAGCGCAGGTTCACGACGGGCAGTATCACCTCAGCGCGGACAAGGATGCGGTGGCGCGCGCCATCGAAGAGGCAAGACAGGCTAAGTCCGAAGAGGAAAGTTGGCCGGCATTGCAATACTTGTGGCCCCAACACCCCATCATGGAGTGGCTGGGCGACCGGGTATTGACGCATTTCGGCCGGCACCGTGCGCCCCTCATCCAAAGCCCGAACATCGCACCGGATGAGCAGGCATTCGTACTGATGAGCCTCATTCCCAACCGCAAGGGGCAACCCTTGCTCGTGGACTGGCAGGCAGCCACCCGGCGTGGCGCGGGGGTCTTTGCGCTCGAGCCCTTTGCGGAGTTCATCCGCCGGGCGGGGCTGAGGGCTGGCGCACTTCCGAATCGCGGGCCGGGCGGGACTGGACCTGTCATCACCAGCCTGCAGCAGGCGCTGTCCGGAGCCATCCGCCTGATGGACCAGCACATGGCTGACCTATGCCGGAGCTTCTCCGCCGATCTGAGTGCCCGCCTCGCCAACACTCTGGCGGAGCTGAAGGCGATGCAGGAACGGCAGATCCACCAGCTCGAACTCGATCTCGAAAAGCAGCTGGAAACGGTGCGCGCCAGCCGCCGAAGCCGCCGTAGCCGCGAGATCAACAAGGTCTTCGACGATTACCGCGGCTGGGTGGAGGACACCCTGACTGCGGAGCCTAAGCCCTGGATTCAGGTCATGCTTGCAGTCTGCCATCCCGATCAGATCGTCCGTGCCGGAGCTTCATCATGATTGACGCCGTGCAGACCTTCCCCGGCATCGAGAATGTCAACGAGTTCTACAGCCACCATTATCTGACAGAAGTGTTCAAGGGGGACATCCGCGCCCGTCTGGATCTATGGGAAGAGGAAGAGAAGGCCCACCCCGGCGATGCGGCCCACCGCGCGCCACACAACCGCCTGCGGGGACTTGCACAAGGCTGGTTCAGGATGCGCGAGCGGTTGGCCAGCGGCGATCAGGATGCCCGGTCGCTGTGGGATGGCTTCACCCGGCTCCAGGTCGACCTGCTCGGTGCGCTGGGCTATGAGGCCCCGACCGGCCTGCCTCGGCTCATAGAGATAGCGGCCGGCATGCCGCTGCCGGTCTGGCACGCGCAGCTGCCGGGCCTTGCCGTCTTTCCGGCCTTTGAGCCTGGGGTGAAGGAAGACGCGCTGCTCGACCAGAAGCTTCATCCCCTGCTTTATGGCGAGAGCGGAGTGCCGAAGAACCTCAGGGACCAGAGCTGGGCCGATCTTCTGACGGATGCCGTATTCGGCAGCGAAGCGCCGCCGCGCTATGTGCTGCTGGCAGGGCTTGACGAGTGGCTGCTGATAGACCGCTACAAATGGCCGAGCAGCCGCGCACTGCGGTTCGACTGGAAGGAAATCCTCGATCGCAAGGATCCCGATACTTTGAAGGCATGCGCGGCGCTGCTGCACCGCGAGAGCCTGGCGCCTGCAAAAGGCGCAAGCCTTCTCGAAAGCCTCGACGAGAACGCCCACAAGCATGCCTATGGCGTCAGCGAAGACCTGAAATACGCGCTCCGCGAAGCCATCGAAATTCTGGGCAACGAAGCGGCCTTGCAGCTGCGCGATCGGGCGGCAGCGGCCAAGAAGGGCTTCTACAGCGGCAAGGACCAGCTGGAAGCATCAGATCTGAGCCTCGAGTGCCTACGCCTCGTCTACCGCCTGCTCTTCATGTTCTATATCGAGGCACGGCCGGAGCTCGGCTACGTGCCGATCGGCAAGAGCGAGATCTATCTGAAGGGCTACAGCCTGCAGAGCCTGCGCGAGCTGGAGATGCAGCCGCTCCTCACCCAGCAGGCACGCAATGGCTCCTATTTCGATGCCACGTTGCGCCAGCTGTTCCGGCTCGTGGCGCAGGGCTGTGGGCTGGGTGAGCCCGTGCAGCATGAGCTTGGCAAGCATTCAAGTGCTCGTGAGACCTTCGCGCTGGCACCGCTCGACAGCCGCCTGTTCGACGACTCCGCACTGCCGCTACTCCGCAAGGTCGTGTTCCCCAACCATGTCTGGCAGCGCGTCATTCGGCTGCTGTCGCTCACACGGGGTAAGGGCAAGGGAGGGCGCAGCGGGAGGGTGAGCTATCAGCTTCTTTCGATCAACCAGCTTGGGGCCGTCTATGAAGCGCTTCTAAGCTACCGTGGATTCTTTGCTGCCGAGACCCTGTATGAGGTCAAGCCCTCGAAGGAAAGCGCTAAGGCAACCGCCGCAGTGGGCGATGAGGAGGAAGGTGAGGAGTCCGGTTCCGATGACGAGGCCGAAGAAGGCGAGGGCGATTCCTTCCACAGCAAAAAAGGGCATGCAGGACAGGAGGACGGCGACAAGCTTGCAAACGCATGGTTCGTGACTGCCAGCCGCCTCCCCGAATACACCGAGGATGAGCGCGTCCACGATTACGACGAGAACGGCTACAAGAAACTGCGCAGCCACCCCAAGGACAGCTTCATCTACCGCCTGGCCGGGCGGGACCGCGAAAAGAGTGCCAGCTATTACACCCCGCAGGTACTCACCCAGTGCCTGGTGAAATATGCGCTGAAGGAGCTTCTCGCCAGCGAGCGGGTGACCTGCGCCGATGACATTCTCAGCCTCACCGTCTGCGAACCGGCAATGGGAAGTGCCGCGTTCCTCAACGAGGCCGTCAACCAGCTGGCGGAGGCCTATCTCATCCGGAAGCAGGAGGAGCTCGGCCGCCGCATTCCACACGATGACTATGCGCAGGAGCTGCAGAAGGTCCGCATGGTGCTGGCCGACCGCAATGTGTTCGGCGTCGACCTCAACCCCGTGGCGGTGGAACTGGCGGAAGTCTCGCTCTGGCTCAACGCCATCTATGGCGAGACGGATGAGAAGGGCCGCCCCCTTCCCGCCCGCGTCCCGTGGTTCGGCTATCAGCTCTTTCCCGGCAACAGCCTCATCGGCGCGCGGGAACAGGCCTATGCCATCGGCAGCCTGGGCAAGCGCGCCGAACCAAAGTGGCACGAGACGGCACCGCGCGACGTCACTCGTGACGCGCCGCGCAGGGCCGATGAAATCTGGCACTTCCTGCTGCCCGATCCCGGCATGTCTGACTATACGGACAAGAATGCCAAGGCGCTCTACCCGCAGGATTTCGTGCGGCTGAAGGAGTGGCGCAAGACCTTCTGTGCACCGCTCGAGCCGCATGAGACAGATCGGCTGTTGCAGCTCAGCGCCAAGGTAGAGGAACTGTGGGACGAGCACACCAGGGCCGTGGCGCGAGACCGGGAGCGCACGGAAGACCCGGTGGATGTGTGGCCGCACACCACGAAGCCCGCAGGCACCATCACCCCACGTGCGGAGAAGGATGCAATCCGGAAGAAGGGCCTCTTCAACGAGGATGGCGATCTCGCCACGCCCTTCCGGCGGCTGAAGCTGGTGATGGACTACTGGTGTGCGCTGTGGTTCTGGCCCATCACGCGCAGCAGCGAGTTGCCCAGCCGTGAGATGTGGTTGATGGAACTGGGTGCCATCCTCGAAGGCAATGTGATGGACATCTCGCCGGAACCCGGCTTCGTGTTCGATGCGCCCCAGCCTGCCCCACCCCGCAAGCAGGAGTTCGCGCCGAAGGCGCAGCCGAGCTTCGACGGGTTTGACCCGCAACCCGGCCTGACCATCACAGAAGAAGCGTCGAAGCTGCATGACCGGCTGGGCCAGCTGCGCATCAGCAAGCTGCGTGATGTGTTCCCGCGCATAGTCCTCGTCGAGGAAATCGCCGCCAGTCGCCGCTTCATGCACTGGCCCTTATTCTTTACCGACATCCTCCGCCAGCGCGGCGGCTTCGACCTCATTCTCGGAAATCCACCCTGGCTGAGGGTGGAGTGGAAGGAGGCTGGAATACTTGGCGAATACAATCCACTCTTCGCCATCCGCAAATTCAGCGCCACTGAACTCACAAAGCGCCGGTCGGCAGCATTCAGTCTGTTTCCTGGGCTGAAGCAAGCATGGACGGAAGAGTTAGAGGAGGCGCAGGGCACGCAGTCGTTTCTTGGATCAATCCAAAACTACTCAATCATGGACGGTTCGGCAGCGAATCTCTATAAATGCTTTTTGCCAAAGAGCTGGGGGCTTGCCCAAACCAATGGTGTAGTTGCCATATTGTGTCCCTTCGGCCCATTTGAAGATACTAACGGAACTATGCTTCGGCGAGAGCTATACCATCGTCTCCGATCTGCTTTTCTATTTCAGAACGAGATGAAACTTTTTCCTATCGGAAATACTCGTCGCTATTGCATCAATATCCTCTCCAAGCGACAAACACCTTGTTTTGATTTTATTGCCAATCTGTTTCATCCGAAGACCATTGACGATTGTTACGTGACAACTGTTGGTGACCCCACTGGAGGCCTTAAAGATCAGAATGGATCATGGAACCTGTCAGGACACAGCAGTCGAGTTATCAAGGTAGATCGAAACATTTTAACTCTCTTCCGCGATGTATATGATCCGGAAGCTGATCCGCTCGATACACGGATATTACCTGTGTTCAGCTCAAATATCGTCAATACACTCACAAAAATCGAGCTCTACAAAAACAAGCTAAAGACACTTCAAATTCCCTACCTGAGCACGCAGATGTTTGGTGAAACAGCTTCTGAAGATGCCCGATTGATAGAAAGGCAAGCCGGGGGATTAACCGAATTTCCATCAAAGGCGGATCATCTAGTTCTCTGTGGGCCACAAGTAAATGTTGCAAACGCTTTTTCGCAAACTCCAATGCGCGTTTGCAAGACACATAGAGCGTTTCTGCCGGTTGATCTGAGCGAAAGTACCGAGAGCTATCTGCCGCGGTCGAAGTTCAGAGCGAATCGCGTCAACCCCGCTTTTGATGCAAAGATTCCGTCCGCGCCATGGGGGACGGGTTCCCGGATGGATCAGTTTTTCAGGATATGCTTTAGGCGAAGACTTTCGATATCAGGAGAGAGAACGCTCACCGCAGCAATTCTACCCCAATACGTCGTGCACATAGACACGGTATTAAGTCTTGGCATCGAAGAGCCTGGGGTCATTGCGGCGATTGCTGGGTCCATGGCTTCGATTATTTCGGATTTTATGATAAAGGCTACTGGGTATTCGGATTTAGCTGAATCGACGCTCGAGCGACTACCTATTGTCGAAGTTACGCAACTTGCTGCACGCGCCCTCGTTCTCAACTGCCTCACCACCCACTATGCCCCTCTGTGGGAAGAAGTCTTCGACCTCACATTCACCGACCAGACTTGGAGCCAGCCTGACAATCCGCGTCTATCGGGGGACTTCTGGCAGAACCTCACAAGCACATGGACACGCGATTGCGCGCTGCGCAGCGACTATGCCCGACGAATGGCGCTGTTGGAGATCGATGTTTTGGTGGCGCAAGCGCTGGGCCTCACGCTCGATGAGCTGTTGTTGATCTACCGCGTCCAGTTCCCAGTGATGCAGCAATATGAGCGCGACACCTGGTATGACATGAGGGGCCGGATCGTCTTCACCATCAGCAAGGGCCTTGTGGGCGTGGGCCTTCCCCGCAAGGGTGGAAAGAAGACCCCGAAGACGCGCATCCAGACGCCTGACGGCAAGTCCCGCGAGGGCAATTTCGGCTGGGAAGACCTGTACAAGGAGGGCAAGTTCCTCGTGCCCGATGGCACCGTCGTCACGCAGTGGGTCAGCGATGATACGCAGCCCGGCGGCCCCCGCGTGGTGGAACGGCGCTATGTGGCGCCTTTCGTGCTCGCTAACCGCGAAGCCGATTATCGCCTCGCCTGGGCGCATTTCGAGTCACGTGCCTCCTCCGAAATCGCCGCCTGATCCCATGGGAACGTGACCACATGCTGCCCTCCCTCCTCGCGCGTGACATCCGCACCAGCCTGAAGCAGTTCCTGATGGCCGCCTATGAGCCGGGCGACCGCTTCTTCCAGGGGCTGATGACGCGTTTTGCCGAGGATGAGACCCAATGGCTCAAGGGACCCTATGTGCAGGTGGGCCTGCCCTTCGTGCCGGGCAAGGCCGGGCGCACGTTCTTTGCGGACTTCCAGACCCAGCACCCCGCCCATGATCATCAGGAAAAGGCGTGGGAGCGGCTTTCCTCCCGCCACAGGGCACTCAGCACGCTCATCGCCACCGGCACGGGCAGCGGCAAGACGGAATGCTTTCTCTATCCCGTGCTCGACCATGCGGCACGCGCCCGGGCAGGCGGCGAGAAGGGCATCAAGGCCCTCATCATCTATCCCATGAACGCCCTTGCAACCGACCAGGCGCGCCGTATCGCCGAGCTGGTCGACAGCATCCCTGCCTTCAAGCAGCTGCGCGTGGGCCTGTATGTGGGCGGATCCGTTGCCAACCCCGGCGAGGGCATGCTCATGGCGCCCACCCACGTGATCACCGACCGGGACACACTGCGCAAGAACCCGCCGGACATCCTGCTCACCAACTACAAGATGCTCGACTACCTCATGCTGCGCCCGAAAGACCGGCAGCTGTGGGAGTCTAACGGCCCCGAGACACTGCGCTACGTTGTGGTCGATGAGCTCCACACCTTTGACGGTGCCCAGGGAACCGATCTCGCACTTCTCTTGAGGCGCCTCCGCGCCCGTCTAAAGATTCCTGAGGACCATCTGATCTGCGCCGGCACCTCGGCTACGCTCGGTCACGGTAACGATACCACCGCACTGCGTGACTACGCCCGCCAGATCTTCAGCACTGCTTTCGACACGGATTCGGTTATCATGGAGAACCGACGGTCGGTCGCCTCCTTCCTCGACGAAGCGACCGTCGAATACATGTTCCTCTTCCAGCCTGCCCTAGTGCCAGTCCTGTCGCCCGATGCCTATGCCAGCCCCGAGGCAGCAGTGCAGGCATGGTATCCCCTTTTCTTCAATGGCGAGGCCGCGCCAGCGGACGTGAAGGACCGGGCGTGGCGACGCAGCCTCGGCGAGCGGCTGAAGCAGCACCAACTTTTCGTCAACCTGCTGAAGCTCTTGCGTAGCGGAGTAGTGCCCTATTCCGACCTCAAGCAGTCCTTCGCCCGCAGTATGCCCACGGCCACGCCGCAGGAGGTGGAGAAGGTGCTCGACGCCCTGCTCGTCCTCGTCGCATGGGCACTCCGCGAGAACAATCTGCCGCTCGTCACCTTGCGCATGCAGCTATGGGTCCGCGAGCTGAGGCGCATGGTCAGCAAGGTCGTCAGGAACTCTGCCGAGCTGCGGCTGGTACCCGAGCGCGATCTTCCGGCCGACAGAGGCGGCGTCTATCTTCCGCTCCTTCAATGCAACCAGTGCCGCACGACGGGTTGGCTCTCGCGCCGACCCCCGGCACATCCGAAACTTTCTTCCGAACTCGACAAGATCTACGAAGCCTGGTTCCGCCAGGATCCGGAAGCCGTGCGCATCTATGCCCTCGAAAGCGAGACTGGGGACCACGCTGACGGCATCCGCAAGCAGCTCTGCACGTCCTGCGGGACGTTGCAAAACGGGGCCGACATCTGCGGCGGATGCGGCCAGCGCGAGCTGTTGGGTGTGTTCCTCGCCACTGGCTCAAGGCAAATTCAACGCCAAGGCGCCAACATCACCCGCCATGACGACACTTGTCCCAGCTGTGGTGCGCATGGGGCACTGATCCTGCTCGGCGCACGCAACGCCACGCTCGGCGCGCAGGTCATCGATGCCTCCTGGGCAAGCCTTTTCAATGACGACAAGAAGCTCATCGCGTTCTCCGATTCCGTTCAGGACGCCGCTCACCGGGCTGGCTTCTTCGGCGCGCGCACCTGGCAGAACAACGTCCGTACCGCATGGGTTCAAAGCCTCGATATGATGGGCGCTTCGGGAAAGAACTGGAGCAAGGTGCTGGAACTGGCCGAAGCGCAGTTCACCTCGGCCGGTTCCGTCCTGTGCATGCCGAAGGAAACACTCGTCGCCGAGTTCCTGGCACCCGACATGACCTGGCAGCGCGGCTGGAGCGAGCTCCGCACAAACGAGGCGCTGCCAGCCGGCTCGCGTCTGCCCGACAAGGTCAAGAAACGCCTGCTCTGGCAGCTGTTCTCCGACCTCACCTATCAGAGCCAGCGCGGCCGCTCCCTAGAACGTATCGGCAAGGCCGTGCTGACCGTTCCCTGGGAGCGCGTCGAACGCGTGACCGCGAACCTTCTGCCGGTGTTCGGCGAGCGCCTCGGTATACGGGAGTTGTCCGGCAAGCAGATCTCCCAGTGGCTCTGGGGTATGCTCACCCACATGCGGCAACGCGGCGGCGTCATGCATCCAATGTTGATCGAGTACGCCCAGGACGAGAACCACTTCAAATTGATAAGTCTCGGTGGGCGGGGCGAATGGATGCCCCGGATGGCCAAGGGTGGCCCTCGCCCTGTCTTTCTAAGCGCAACGAACCAAGGCCGTTTCGACAAGCTCCGTGGAACCGGCGCCGCCAGGAGTTGGTACGAGAAATGGGGCTTCGCGTGTTTTGAGTCCAAAGTGCTCCTCAACAACAGCCTGCTTGCGGATATGTACAGCATCGCCCTGAAGGCGCTGCAGGAAGATGGCGTCCTTGAACTATCTGGAACCAACCTTGGCCTATCCGGCGAAGCGCTGGTACTCCGCACCGATCTGGCCTTTGTCACCACACGCGGCAATACACGACGGCTGGCGGTGCCGCGAAACGAGGCGGAGCCTCTCTTGGGGATGCCGAGCCTGGAGGATCTGAGATCGCCCTATGTCGAGACGATCCCGGACGCGGCCGGCTGGTGGTCGGACAGGTTCAGTCGCGGAGATCTGAAGCGCGTTATCGCAGCCGAGCACACAGGCCTCCTGCCACGGCCCGAACGTGAGGCACTCGAAGCGCGCTTCAAGGCAAAGAAGCCACAGCCGTGGTACGAGAACCTCCTCTCGGCCACCCCTACTCTCGAGATGGGCGTGGACATCGGTGATCTGTCATCCGTCCTTCTGTGTTCCGTCCCGCCAAACCAGGCCAGCTTTCTGCAGCGTATCGGCCGAGCTGGCCGCCGCGACGGAAATGCAATGACGACAACACTGGCGGATGGCAATAGCCCTCATGACCTCTATTTTTTCGCCGAAACCGAAGAGATGATCGCAGGTCCGGTCGAAGCACTAGGCGTCTTTCTCAAGGCTGTGGAAGTGCTCCGTCGTCAGCTCTTTGCGTTCTGCATGGATGACTGGGTTGCCGGTCTGAAGAACCTGGCAGTCCTGCCGGACAAGACCTCGCCCGCGCTGGACGCAGTTGAACAGGTAAAGATAGATCGCTTCCCTTACGTCTTTCTCGATCACGTAGTCACAAATCAGGTTCGGTTATTCGACGGATTTGTCAGCCTCCTTGGGTCGGATGCGGACAAGGTCGTAATCGACCGCCTTCGAGACTTCATCGAAGGCCAAGGCGAGGATGACGGATTGAAAATCCGCCTGATGAAAACACTGCAGGACCTGGTCAGGGAACGAAAGGTCTGGCGTGAGCGTAAAGAAGAGGTTGATCGGCAACGCATCAAGGCAGAGCAAGGTCCGCAAGACCAAGCCACCCAGAACACCATCGCAGAGCTGATTAGCGAGAAGAATAAGATCCTTGAGCTGGTCAAGGAGATAAACACCCGCGACCTGCTCAACACACTGACAGATGCGGGTCTCATTCCGAATTATGCATTCCCCGAAGCCGGTATCGAACTCAAATCAGTGCTGTGGAGGCGAAAGGGTGACGATGACACGGGCCCGGGAAAATACGTGACGCTTGAGACGCTGAAGTATGAGCGACCGGCCAATTCCGCCTTGTCTGAATTCGCACCGGAAAACCGCTTCTACGCAAATCAGAGAAAAGTGGAGATCGACCAGATCAACATGTCTCTGACCAGCACAGAAGAATGGAGGTTCTGTCCGGCCTGCCAGCACGTACAAAACCTCAGCATCTCTGTCGATGAGTACGGCACCTGCCCTCGATGTAGCGATGCCCTCTGGGGTAACGTATCCCAGAAGCGCACCCTTCTACGCTTTCGCCAAGCGATAGCGAACAGCGACGATTCTCAAGTACGGATCGATGATGCAGCCGAGGAACGTGAGCCTGCCTTCTATACAAGGCAACTGCTTGCGAATTTCGAGCCGTCCACAGTGCGGGAGGCGTGGCAGCTTCCAGATGGTATGCCGCCATTTGGCTTCGAGTTTCTTGCTCGAGTAACATTCCGCGACATCAACTTTGGCGAGATATCCAATCCTGGCGACACGTTCAAGGTGGCGGACCGTGAAGCTCCTCGCCCGGGCTTTAAGCTCTGCCGCGATTGCGGCAAGGTGCAGTCGTCATATCATGCTGAAGAGCAGCATAGCCTAGACTGCCCACACCGAAGCAGAGACAATCCTGACGCCCTGATCGAATGCTTGTACCTGTACAGGGAATTCACCTCAGAAGCGTTGCGCATTCTCGTGCCCTTCACCAAGTACGGCGTGGACGAAAAGGTCATTCAGTCTTTTATGGCGGCCATCCAGTTGGGGCTGAAGCGCTGCTTCGGTGGAAAGGTGGACCACCTGCGCATGACCCTTCAGGATGAACCGGGGCAGGACAATGGCCCTCGCCGACAGTTCGTGTTGCTGTATGATTCAGTCCCTGGCGGCACAGGCTATCTGAATGAGTTGCTTGCCCATGAGGCGGATGCGCTCGACCGCGTTTTCAAGGAGTCACTGGCGGCACTAGATGCATGCAGTTGTAACAAGGATCCGGAAAAGGACGGATGTTATCGCTGCCTATACCAGTATCGCATTGGCCGCAGCCTCGATGAAGTCTCGCGCAGCATTGCCCAAGACGTTTTGCGAGAGCTCACTGGAGCTCTGCATGCAAAAGTGCGTGTAAAGACCATCTCGCAAATCTACATCAATCCCAACTTCGACTCTGTTTTGGAAGCGCGCTTTATTGAGTGTCTTCGCAAACTCAGCGGGATTGGCAAGCTGCCACCAATCACTTTGCTGCAGGACATCGTTTTCGGAAAATCCGGTTTTATTCTTCAAGTGGGGCCTAACCGTTATCGTGTAGAGCCTCAAAGAAATCTCGCCAGTAGTGATGGCATCACGGTGCCGAGCAAGCCCGACTTCATTATCTGGCCGTGGAGCGAGAGCTCGACCCGAAAACCCGTCGCGGTTTTTTGCGACGGATGGACTTACCATAAGTCAACTCTGCAGGAAGACGCCCGCAAGCGCAGCGCATTACTAGCAAGTTCCAGATACGTCGTATGGTCTATCACTCACGAAGACATCACAACCTCGATCGGTGGAGGCTTTGAGACCGACCTGCCTTCTACCGCAACAACGCTTAATCGTCATGATTCGCTAAAAGCTGCCACCTGGTTCAAGCCAAGTGAGGTCTACCCGCTGAGCCAAAATGCAGTTGCGCAGCTCCTCCATCATCTCGCCTCGCCTGAGAATGACGTCGTGGCTGAAGGCTCGCTTCGGCGCAATGCAGCATCGCTCGTCACGCGGCTGCTCCCGACGACACCGGAGGATCAAGAGGCAGCAAAAGCGCAGATGAACGCATGGAAGGCCTTGATCCCCGAGTGGCTCAAACATTCGGGCAAACATCACACGGCATTCTTATCTGTTGCAGAAGCACCTGTTACGGTAGTTGGGTGGTGGGCGCACACGTTACTCTCCGGTCCATCTGCTGCAACTCCGGTTCCTGGATTCGTTATACTTGATGAATCCTCAGGCGATGGCGAGCAGGGACTTCACCTCAGGTGGCGCCAATGGCTTCAAGCCTGCAATATCTTCCAGTTCCTCCCCGGGATGCTGATGGCCACCAAGCGGGGTCTCGTTGAGGGTGACTACGGCCTGTTTGAAGGTGCCGCCGAACTTGCATCACATCAGCAAAGTGAGATGGTTCCGCCCGGGTTGTGGCGCGATGCAGTACAATCCTGTGCACCCTTTCTCAAGCCGGCATTATTAAAACTTGAGAAGCACGCTGTGCGACCGCCGGAGGTTGGCATGGAGTTGGCGGGGCCGGACGGTACGATCGTCGCAGAGTGCGAAGCGGCATGGCCGGAGAAGAAGCTGGTACTGCTGAGGTCTGACCAGGATGATATGGCCAAGATTTGGTCCGACGAGGGTTGGATGGTCGTTCAGATGCAAGACGAAAATCAGACCGTGGACGGTACCCCCATTGAATTAGCACTCGCAAAAGCCCTAGGCGTTTCAGGCGCTGGCCAGAAGGATGCAACATGTTGAAGCCCAAGGTCGCTCTTTCGCAGGAATTCATTCTACAGCTTGGTGACCTGCCTCTATCTATCCAGGGCAAGGTCCTTAAGTGGGCTGTCAAATTCCAGGCAGACCCAAGGAATCCTGGTATCAACTACGAAAGCATAAAGGGAGCCAGAGACCGATCGCTTAAGTCTGTAAGGATCGACCAGGACTGGCGTGGGATTGTGTTCAAGCCAGATAATGGCGACCTTTATGTTCTGCTATATGTCGATCATCATGATGCGGCATATCGCTGGGCAGAGAACCGGAAGCTGACGGTCAACCCTGTAACGGGTGCAATGCAGCTAATAAACATTGAGTTAAGCACGCACGCAGTGCAGCCACCTTCAGCGGATCTTGACGCCAGTTGGAACGCTTCGGCTCCTCTATTCTCTGCAGTAACAGACCGTGAACTAATCAGCTTGGGACTGCCTGAGGAATTGATCGGGGTCGTTAGGACCATCTCGTCAGAAGATGACTTGGACAACATCCAAAAGGATCTACCGGTTGAGGCGTATGAGAGTTTGTTCTTGCTAGCCGCTGGCGACACTGTCAGCCAGATTCTCAGTGCCCGCGAGACACGTGTCGACCGCGAGGTGGATGTTCTCGATTTTGCCAAGGCACTCGAAACACCAGAATCGAAGTCGCGGTTTGTCGTGGTCAATACTGACGAGGCCATGGCTGCCATTCTCAATGCACCTCTAGCGCAGTGGCGGATCTTTCTTCATCCAACCCAGATCAAGTTTGCCTCGGGGGATCGCAGTGGACCGGTGCGTATTCTTGGGGGTGCAGGAACGGGAAAGACCGTTCTAGCCATGCATCGGGCAAAATGGCTCGCCGAGAATCGCTGTGCAGACGGTCAGCGGGTCCTATTCACAACGTTCACCCGAAATCTTGCTGCAGACATCGAGAGCAATTTGAAGAGTTTGTGTGATTCGCAGGTCATGGCGCGTATCGAGGTGAAAAACCTTGATGCATGGGTCCACGGATTTATGCGGGCACGAAAAATCGAGCATCGTATCGTCTACAACCGTCAGCAAGATGCAGCAAAGCAGGCGTGGGAGTCCGCCCTTGCCTCACGAAATACGACATTGGATCTTCCAGATGACTTCTATGAGCGTGAGCTAGAGCAAGTGATCCTCGCGCAAGGCATCACCAGCCTGGACGAATACCGCATGGCTCGCCGGGTCGGCAGATCCGGAACACTGAATCGGGCAAGTCGCGACGCTATTTGGCCAGTGTTCGAAGAGTACCGAGGGCAGCTCGCCTCTCGGCACCTCAAGGAGGTAGATGACGCCTACCGCGAAATCGCCGAAATGCTGACATCGGATCCAATTTCGCGGCCGCCGCTCTGCGCAATCGTGATAGACGAAACACAGGACTTTGGCCCCCAAGCACTCAAGCTTCTCCGGGCAATGATCGCGGCTGGAAGTAATGATTTGTTCTTCGTCGGTGACGGCCATCAACGAATATATAGTCGCAACCGGGCCTCGATGGGAAAATGCGGAATAGACATCCGCGGAAGAGCACGAAAGCTATATCTCAACTACAGAACGACAGACGAAATCCGCCGCCACGCTGTAGCATTGCTTGAGGGTTGTGAGATTGATGATCTGGACGATGGTCACGACGAAAATCGGCGCTATAAGTCCTTATCACACGGCCCAGCTCCGTCAGTGGCAAAGGCCGGCGATGTCCGGGAAGCAGCCGAGCAAATTAAGAAATTCCACGCAGAGTTTACTGCCGATGGACAGAGGGCCTCTTTCTGCACGATCGCTCCCAGCGAAAAGATCCGAGACGCTTTGGCAGCAGAGTTACAGCGCTCTGGGCTTCGCTGCATCACCATTGATGCACAATCTAACCACTCCGATGCCCAGAACGTAATTCACCTTGCGACAATGCACCGTGCCAAGGGATTGGAGTTCGATGCTGTGGCAATCGTGACCCCAGTGGATTATCTTGGGCCTCCAGACAAGACCATCAATCAGCGTAGATTGATGTATGTCTCTCTCACTCGCGCCAAACGAGCAGCCATGATTGTGGAGCTCGACTAACATGCTGCCATCTGGCGATCAGAACACTTTGCCGGTTCTGGAACGCCGCATGGATTACCTTGGCCTAGCCGCAGTCTGAGCGATGGCGACACGATTGCCACGCCCATAGTTACGATATGTCAGCTTCGCGGTTTCGTCGCCTGGGCCATTATCGACACATTGCCGACTTTCGCGTCGGCAGGTGTTAATGCGCAGCCGACATTATTTTTGGCGAAAGACGATTACCTCAAAGGCGTGGTTTGGTCAGGCGGCCCGAATGCCAGAGACTACGCGAAGGTTGGATGAGAGAGCCTCTCGCGCTCTGGATGGAAGATGCAAAGTACGGCGGTGAGCCCAAAAGAAAACTTCTGTCTTTCAATTACTTACCGCCGTCGTGCTCTTTCCGAGCAGTCAGGAGCTTTGGAGAATAGCAGGGAGAGAAGAAATTCGGCCTCACGGCCACTCCGGCAGTCAGGAGCTTTTTGCAAAGAAGCCCGCAATTACTGAGGGATTTTCAACGCTGGAATTTCGGCGAGAGAGCTTTGCCGAAGGGCTAAATGGCGCACCGAGAGGGAATCGAACCGATGTTACGGCTTCTCTTCCTTACAGATTTCCACTCGACTTCCTACCGAAAGGAAGCATTTGTTGTGCCACGACGCCTAGCTGATTGACTGACGGCGTCGACAGCCCGCCCTGAGCGGGCTTGCGGTGGTGGGAGGCTGCTTAAGCCTCCGGAACAGGAGAACCACCATGACCATCAAGAAATCCGGCTTAACCTCCAGGCAGACCAAGAATTCAGCGCCCGGTACTCGTTCGAAGCAGCCCGCCAAGAAGCTGTCGCCCGCACCAATGAGCAAGTCCGAGACCATTCAGGCCTTTCTAGCTCGTCCGCAGGGAGCGACTATCTCGGAACTCTCAGGGGCTACCGGCTGGCAGGCTCATAGCGTGCGCGGATACCTCTCGGGGACATTGAAGAAAAAGCTGGGTCTCACACTAGATTCATCCAAAGGCCAGGGTGGCCGCCGCTATCGGCTCACCGAAGCTGCCAACTCGTGAGTAGGACGGAAGAGCTCTTGGCAGAACTAGCCGGGATGGATCTGAAGAGCCTGCGGGTCGAGTGGAAGCGTCTTTCTGACGATGATGCTCCGCCTGCGATGAGCAAGGAACTGCTCCGGCTCGCCATCGCCTACAGGAGACAGGAACAGGAGTTCGGCGGCTTCAGCCGCCGGACCTCCATCCGGCTGAGGGCACTGCGCAGTGGCGGCAGGGGAAGCTTACAACTAAGTGGTGAGACCTTGCCTCTGAAGCCGGGGGTTATGCTGCTGCGCGAGTGGCAGGGCAAGGCTCATGAAGTTCTAGCTCTGGAGGACGGACGGTTTGCCTACGGGGGTAAGGTGTGGAGGTCCCTGAGCGAGATTGCCCGTGAGATCACAGGAGTGCGCTGGTCCGGACCCCGCTTCTTCGGCACCAGGGACCGGAAGAGGACTACTTCCAATGGCTGATTGTCCCACAATCCGCCGCTGCGCAATCTATACCCGCAAGTCCTCAGAGGAAGGGTTGGATCAGGCCTACAACTCCCTTGCGGCCCAACGGGATGCCTGTACGGCCTACATCGCCAGCCAGAAGCATGAGGGCTGGACCTTGGTCCCAAAAGCCTACGACGATGGCGGCTTCTCAGGCGGCAACCTCCAGCGGCCAGCGCTCGAGGGCCTGATGCAGGACATCGCCAGGGGCGAGATCGACATCATCGTGGTCTACAAGATCGACCGGCTCACCAGGTCCCTGGCAGACTTCGCCAAGCTCACGGACGTCCTGGACCGGCACAACGTGTCCTTCGTGGCGGTCACCCAGCAGTTCAATACGTCGACCTCAATGGGTCGACTGACGCTCAACGTGTTGCTCTCCTTTGCCCAGTTCGAGCGGGAAGTTGCCAGCGAGCGTATCCGGGACAAGATCGCCGCCTCCAAGCGGCGGGGCATTTGGATGGGAGGGCATCCACCGCATGGCTATGAGGTGAAGGCGAGAAAGCTGGTCGTCGTTCCGGAGGAGGCCGAGACCGTCCGTCACCTCTTCGACCGCTACCTGGAGCTTCGATCCGTGCAGCTCCTGCGAAGGGAACTGGCCAGCTCCGGGAGGCGATCGAAACGTAAGGTCCTCCAGGATGGCTCGGTGGTGGGTGGTGTTAGCTTCTCCCGGGGCGCCCTGTATACGATCCTGAAGAACCCGATTTACCGGGGCCTGATCCAACACAAGGGTGAGTGTTTTCCCGGGGAGCACGAGCCAATCGTGGAGGAGAAGCTGTTTTCGGATGTCCAGCGAGTCCTAGAACAGCAGGGGCCCGGGGACAAGGCGCGCCGCAAGCTGTCCTCCCCTGCCCTGCTCAAGGGGCTGGTGTTCGATGCTCAAGGCGAGCGGCTGCAGCCAACCCATTGCAGCAAGGGGAGGAAGAAGTACCGGTACTACACTTCGAAATCGCTGCTGAAGGAGGGGAGGCAGCAGGCGACGAGCGGGTTTCGGGTTCCCGCTCCTGACCTCGAGATGATCGTCATCCGTTCATTGGCAGGCCACCTGAGAAAAAGGCAATGGGTTGCTGCGCTCGTACCCGGTCCCGGAGACCTTCCGCCCGCACTTGAAAAAGCACAGGGCATTGCGGTCGATATCGAGAGGCAGCCGATCATGAACACCGGAATGATCGGCGACCTCGTTACCCGTATCACCATGGATAAGAGAAACATACA
Source organism: Aestuariivirga litoralis (assembly GCF_003234965.1). Lineage (GTDB taxonomy): Bacteria > Pseudomonadota > Alphaproteobacteria > Rhizobiales > Aestuariivirgaceae > Aestuariivirga > Aestuariivirga litoralis. Next base: position 115,461 of record NZ_QKVK01000008.1, on the reverse strand, counting down.
TCTCAGGGTCAACAGGGATCAGCTTGTCGCCCTCCTCACCGGCCGACTCCCCGAGGACGCACAGTCGCCGCTGGATAGTCTGCCCCTCGTGATCGACATCACCGGCCACCTCCTCCGGTGTGGGAAGCAGGTAAGACTGGTGGTTGACGAAACCGGGGACCAGCCATATTCCGATCCCCACCCCCGCCTCGTCGCCGAAATCCTGAGAGCCCGTCGGTGGTTTGATGCGCTCTCATCCGGGGAGGTCCCGACCATCGCCGCCCTTGCTAGGGCCGAGGGCGTCTCGGCTTCCTACATCAGCCTCAAGATAAGTCTCGCCTTCCTCGCACCAGACATCGTTGAGACCATCGTCGACGGCATGCAGCCGATGTCCCTTACCCCGGAACGGCTCAAGAAGGCCTGCCCGCTACCCGCCTCCTGGGAAGAGCAGCGCGCCCTCCTGCTGGCCTGAACTCCACACTGACAGTCTGTCTTTGCCGGGACAGATCCGTGGGAAGCCGTTCCGCAACTATTATGATACACGGCACGGCGCGCCATAACCGGAATTCGGAGCAGCAGAGACTTTCCGAGTGAAATCCACCAGCCAGAGCGCCAAATCCGTCTCTCCGGCATGCCTGCCGCCCGTTGTGCGGTCCAAGCCTCGGATATGTCGGAGAGTTCTCCGACAGCTGTCATTCTCATGGTTCGACAAGGGTGGATTGGCTGACTTTGATGTGGATCGAATTCACGATCGTCGGGAGAGCTTGGTATCGCCCTTTCTTTGAAATTGTCGCGGATGCTGCTTGCAATTCTTGAGCGGCCAAGCCCAAAGGACTGCGAGACACCGTTGGCACGACAGAGTTTCGAGTGCTAGCCTCGAAGTCAGTAGGTTGCAGGATGACCATGATCGGAAATCTTTCGCGTCGGGACTTGCTGAGAAGCGGCACATCGGCAGCTTCCATACTCGTCGTTGGCATGCAGTTCACTGCTCCCGGACACGCTGCAACACCCTCCAGCCTAGATCAGTTTTCCGATGTTTCCCGAAAGCTGACAGGGCAGTCAGCGCTCGACATGGACATGTGCAGGAACATCCTCGATGCGTTTGTTTCAGCAGGACAAGCCGAGAACTTGGCGACACTGATCTCGGACCCGGCTCCTGAGCGCAGCCAGTCGAAGATTGCCGATGCGGTCGTCGCAGCTTGGTACAGTGGACTGTCCCCCGTGCCTGGTGCCCGCGAGGTGACGGGGTTCAACGAAGCGCTAGTCTGGAATGCCATGTCCTACACCAAGCCATGGGGAAACTGTGGGGGAGAGATGGGATACTGGAGTGAGCTGCCTGCGGGTGAGGAGCCCTGACTCCATGAGCGACAGCATGATAACCGACGTCGCCATCATCGGCTCAGGTGTCGCCGGCGCACTGGTCGCTGCACACTTGGCCGAGCGCGGTTTCAAGGTCACGATATTGGAGGCGGGAGAGGAGGTCGACCGGTCGGCAGCGGTCGATCGCTATTGGTCGGCTGCCATCAAGGTGCCGGAGTGTCCCTACCCTCCCGTGCCGCAGGCCATGCACCCGGTCTCGGACAATCTCGATTTCTGGTACCAGCAAACGGGACCAGACAAATTCGCGAGCACCTACATCAAGACAGTCGGCGGAACCACTTGGCATTGGCTCGGCACCGCATTGAGATTCGTTCCTGCGGATTTTGAGCTGAGGACGCGATTCGGGCAGGGCGAGGACTGGCCGATCAACTATGCAGCGCTCTCTCCCTATTACAACAGGGCAGAGGATGAACTCGGCGTATCAGGAGACGGGACGTCGGATCTCGGCTCTCCCCGATCAGCCGGCTACCCCATGCCGGCCATTCCGCAGACCTACCTGGACAAGGCCTTCGCAGCAGCCCTTCAGGGATCTGCTTACGATGTGAGATCCACGCCTCAGGCACGGAACTCGAAGGATCAGTCCGACCGACCCGCCTGCTGCGGCAATGCAAGCTGCATCCCCGTCTGTCCAGTGCAGGCAAAATACGATGCCACCGTGCATGTCGCCCGGGCCGTGAAGGCCGGCGCCGTTCTTCTCAGCAAGACCAATGTCGTGTCTCTGGATGCCAGCGACGACAACAGGATCACGGCCGCCCGGTTCATCCGCTGGAACGGCAGTGCCGGTTCGCTACAGGCTCGCTATTTCGTGCTGGCCGCACATGCGATCGAAAGCCCCCGGCTGCTTCTCAATTCGGCAACTGAACGCTTGCCGAAGGGCGTGGCAAACAGTTCGGACCAGGTCGGCCGCAACCTGATGGACCACCCGACGCAGCTTTCATGGGCGCTGGCCGAGAAGCCGGTCTATCCCTATCGAGGACCGCTTTCCACCTCTGGAATCGAGAACCTGAGAGATGGCGACTTCCGCCGCACCCGGGGCGCCTTCCGCATCGAGATCGGCAATGACGGATGGTCTTGGCCGACCGGTGCGCCGATCACGACCGCGGCGGAACTTGCCAATCAGGGCCTGCGTGGCAAGGATCTCGACACCGCACTGCGCCAGCAGACCTCGCGGCACGTTCGCCTTGCCTCTCTGGTCGAGCAACTTCCCGATACAGGCAACAGGGTGACACTCGACCCGGAGAAGCGCGACGTCTATGGCGTGCCGCTCCCTCGCCTTTCCTACAGCATCGACACTTATGTCCAAGCGGGGCTGGCGGCTGCCCGGGTGGCGCACGACGAGATATTCGAGCGGCTGGGTGTGAGCGAAAAGCAGCATAGCCCGCTGGTGCAGGGGGCGGGTCACATCATCGGAACGCTGCGCATGGGGACCAACGCCGGAAGTTCAGTGATCGATGGCGAGTTGCGGAGCCACGACCACCCCAATCTGTTCGTGTCCGGTTCGGCGGTGTTCCCGACCTCGGCCACGGCCAATCCAACGCTGACGATCGCAGCCCTGGCTCTCAGGCTTGCTGACACCATAGCCTCGACAGCCCGACAGTAGACTCTTTGAGTCATCACGAGACAACATCATCGCGCGTTTGACTCCCGCACGTCCGGCAAGATTGCGTGTTGCGGCCGCGAGTTTGGATGGCCCCGGGCTTCATGCCATAACCGGAATTCAGGCACACAGAGACTTTCCGCACACATCACCGCCTCCGAGCCCCTCTCAAGCGGTCTCTGGATACGGCGTCAGCGCTGCTCCTCGCGCAAGCCCCGGACATGTCGGAGACATTCCGCACGCATCGGCAACAACATAAAAAAGCACATCCTAGGAAAAAAATATTGGCTGACTTTGATGTTGATCGAATTTGCGATTGTGGGGATCTGCTAGGCCCCAAGTCCGATAACTCGGTCACCAGACGTCAGTCGTTCAAGGAGGGCTCACCGGTTGACCGATCGCGGGGATCTATAGGAAGCTTCATAGCTGGAGTGAGTTATAGCTAGGTAGGCTGAAATGGGGCGAGCCTGGAGCATCATTACCTTAGGGGCCGACCGCCAATATGGCGGAAATCGCGGCTATGACGATGAGCCTCGACGGCTCTACCGCTACGATAGCAACGTAGTAAATCACCTTCAGATAGCCCAGGGGGATTTGGTTGTTATACGAAACAGCGAAGCGGCCATTGGCGTGGCAAGAGTTGTCGGCATCCAGAAGTCAAGCGGCCTGAAGGCCATCCAGAGATGTCCCCAATGTGGCAAAACGAATATCAAGGAACGCCGTACTGTTACGCCTCGATGGCGATGTTCTGCGGGACACGAGTTCGGTGAGCCTGCGATCACCGAAGAACCCGTGGAACACTACACTGCGGATTTCGGCGGCACATACGTTGATCTGCCGAGCGGTATTTCGAAGAGCCAGTTGAAGGGCATAGCTCTTCGTCCAAGTGACCAGATATCGATAGAAGAACTGGATCCGGTTCAGCTCGAGAAGCTACTTGTCCCACTGTCCAACCGCGCCTTGGACGAGCTGTCCTCCGCCATCATGAGTGGTGTCATTGGGCCAGACGAGAGCTCCGATGAGACTGAAGAGACAGCTTATGTTCAGTCTGCGGCTGATCAACGGAACAAGGTGCTAAGAGAGGTACGCGCTCGCCGTGGTCAGCAGAGATTTCGAAAGGGACTCATTCGCCGCTATGGGGCCCGCTGCCAGATCACAGGTTGTGACATCACGGACTTGCTGGAGGCCGCGCACATCTGGCCTTATCGTGGCGATGGTGACAATCACCCGGGAAATGGCCTGTTGCTCAGGGCAGACATCCACACCTTGTTTGATCTCAACCTGATTGCAATCGATCCCGGCGACCTCACCATTCACCTTGATAAAGGTATCCAACGGTCCGGGTATCAAGATATTCACGGCAGGACATTGCTGGTTGGAATTAGGAAGCCATCAAATCAAGCTCTTGAGAGCCGCTGGAAGATCTGGCGGGAGAGGCAGCAATAGGTCCTGGGGCCTGATCGATATCACGATTGTTGAGATCGTTTCGTCGACGATATCTTGATCACATGGCCATCAAAGGCCGCTCATTCAAAGAATGTTCCTGGTTGACTGATCGCTTTTGTCCATAGGAAGCTTCTTGAAGAGGCGCTGCTCTAGGGAGTGGAGATACCGAATGTCACAAGAAGAGGCTTCGACTCCTGATCTGCCATATCGAGTCTACTCTTACGACTGCTTCCACATGCATGGTGAGGATGACGATTTCCACCTGAACGCAAGCTTTCGATGGCTCCATGATGCAGTAGCCTATTGCAAACTCAAGATAGACGATCAGATTCTTGGTTACATTCAGGCTTCCGAAGCCAATGAGGCAGACTCCGCTAAGCTTATTGCCGAGGCCCAAGAGCAGTTGTCGCTACTCGGGTACAACTAATTCGTGTCCAGCGAAGTCGATGCAGAAGCCAAAGGAGCCTTTAGCTTTATGGACTATGTTGCCCAACGTCTGTCCGCAAGATCAAGCAACGCTTCAGAGATAGGTTCTGTCTCCAAAGCGGAGGCAGCAACCGGCCAAGAAAGCGGCGGACCACGCCCCCGTGCCACACTTAACGAGGCCCTCGAAGATGAGAGGGAGTTCGCCAGGATGACAAAGGAAATCTACGATCGAGCAGAAGCTCGGTCCTCAGACGATCTAGAGAGAACAATCGACGAAGCGCGTGCCGAGCAGACGAAGTGATCCGTGACTTACAATACGTCACCACTCACTTGATCCTGAGTTGCTAGCGCTCGCATTTTCGGAACAAATTTCACTTTGTTCGCACCCTCTTGGGAGGGGGATTGGGGCCCCAAAGTGCCCAACATCTCCAGCGCTCCTCCTCTCGGTAAAATCGGCTGGCCTCTGCCATGGCCTCCCTTGGACCCGGTATCGTCCGAAGCATTTGTGCACCCTCGAGACGAGCCATGTTTGCAATCATCCAGCCGAGCTCGAGGCGTTCAGTTTCCAGCTCAGGGTCTTCACTCAATGCGGCAAATGGCCGAGAATGCTTCAGGCCTCCGACCATCTGCCATTCGACTATTGTCCCGTCGTCTCCAGACGTTGTTGAAAAGCGCCCGACAATCGAGTTGCTCCATTCTACTCCAACCATGAGCTTGGGTGCCTTGGCACGCTTCACTTTGGCACGAAGTTCCGTCACCTCTGCGGCGGTTGGAAGGGCGAGCACCAGGTCTCTTTCCGCTCGAAGTGACGATTGGTCTACCATCAATAACCTGCTGTTGATCGGCCCCACTAGGCGATCAATACTAGTGCATGATCAGCATGAGCGCCATACCAGACAGAGCCGCACGGCGGGCCAATCAGTCTTTGAACAAGTCCTTGTTCCGGAGGCGATTCCTGCCGTGACAAAGCTCACGCCCAGCAGCGCGTGTCGCCGGATAGCCGACGCACATCCCGACATCATGCTGCGAATCTACACCTTTCAAACTGCCGCCGCACTAGATGCACTTCAAAGGAATGGCGTTCTCAGCTGCATTAGGGAAATTCTGAAGGAGCACTCGGAATTGCTAGGAACCTCTGGCGCAGATCCAAGAAAGTGGAACGCCTACGACTGGATGGTTGAACAGATGCACGCTCAACCAGGACTCTCAGGTGGAGCATATCCTGTATGGGCCTGGATCAAGAGGCCTTCGCTGACTGGGAAGGAGCGTCGTCGACATCGAGGGCAGTTTCTCATCACGGCCATTGTTCCGCGAAAGCGACTGCTGATCTCGGATTACGATCAGTGGCACAATTGCCTCAATGGAGGCCCCGTGACGATCAGTGAGGGAGAGAATTGCCGATTAGAACAACTCGAGCGCACGGACAACGCGGCATGGACTGAGGAGTGCCGATCAACATGGGCCCGCATCTTCCGGTTTGCTCCAGAGGCAGGGGAGCAGCCATTTTGGCGCCTCCGAAAGAGAATGGTCCTGCAGGCTTGCATCAGTGAAATTCGAAGTGACGAGGTGGTCGCTGTTCGTCCAATCTGATCGAATTCTTCTGGAGAACGGAGCACACGCACCTTGTCTGAGATCAGCATTCAATATCAAAACGCGAACGGCAACTGGACAACTGTTCAGCTGGTCATGAACGATCCCCACAACATTGCAAACGGCATGCGCAGTGCGAAGTCAATGTATCCCAGCTCGAGAGTGAGGGCGATAGATCCATCTGGCAGAGTCCTGGACATATTGTGATGCCTGCGAGGTAGTGCACTCGCGGTCAAACACAACTCATTTTGACGCCCTTGAAAGCTGCTCTCACATCTCCGGGGCTGCTACTCTCCTGGTATACCGAGCTATCGGGGTTGCAACAGTCACCCGTAGGAAGTTCTGAGTGCTAGAGGTCGCTCCTGTTGATTGGGCGCCGGTTCCGAACCAGATGTTCAACCGCTGGGTTCCAAGACATTTAACAGGGTCAACGGCGCTCGCGTGGCGCCATAACCGGATTTCCGGCACACAGAGACTTTTCACAGGTATCACCGCCGCCACACCCCAATTCAGCGGTCTCTGGATACGACATGGACGGTTCTGTCAGCGCAAGCCCCCGACATGTCGGGGACATTTTCTACGGCTCAGGAAGATAAGTTTTAGTAGGAATTAATGGCTGCCTTTGAAGTGGATCGAAAGTGCGATTGTTAGCGTCACCTTTTCTGATATTTACTCCTATATAGATCAGCTGACGATGGTCGTCCGGCTCGCGTCATAACCGGATTTCAGGCTCTCAGAGACTTTCCGCACACATCACCGCCTCCGAGCCCCTCTAAAGCGGTCTCTGGATACGGCATCACCGCTGCTCATCGCGCAAGCCCCGGACATGTCGGAGACATTCCGCATGCATCGGCAAAAACATAAAAAAGCACAGACTAGGAAAATAATATTGGCTGCCTTTGATGTGGATCGAAAGAGCGATTGTTAGCATCGCCTTTACTGTCATTTAATCCTACACAGGTCACCTGACGATGGTCGTCCGGCTCGCGTCATAACCGGATTTCAGGCTCTCAGAGACTTTCCGCACACATCACCGCCTCCGAGCCCCTCTAAAGCGGTCTCTGGATACGGCGTCACCGCTGCTCCTCGCGCAAGCCCCGGACATGTCGGAGACATTCCGCACGCATCGGTTAAAACACAAAAAAGCACAGACTAGGAAAATAATATTGGCTGGGGCGGGAGGGATCGAACCTCCGAATGGCGGAATCAAAATCCGCTGCCTTACCGCTTGGCGACGCCCCAGCAGATGGGGCCCGTATAGCCAGCGGAACAGTGCTTGCCTAGCCCGAAAAGCATGTCTATAAGCCGCCCCGAGCCTAGGACGGAGTGTAGCGCAGTCTGGTAGCGCACCTGCTTCGGGAGCAGGGGGTCGGAGGTTCGAATCCTCTCACTCCGACCAATGAAAACGGCGCGGAACCGGCAGGTTCCGCGCCGTTGTTTCTTGGGGCCCGAGGCTCAGCGGCGGCCGAGCAGCGTCCAGGCAGCGGGAAAGCCGAGAGCGGCCACGGCGGCCTTCACAAGGTCACCGACCAGGAAGGGCGTGAGGCCGAACTGGATGGCCTTCTCGAAGCCGATCCAGGCCGAGAGCCAGATGAGGCCCGGCACGTAGAGGACGGCCGCACCCAGCAGCATGGCCGCAAACATCTTCGGCACGGAACGGTCCCAGCCGCGCTCGGCCAGATAGCCCACCACATAGGCCGCGGCGATGAAGCCCAGCACATAACCGAAGCTCGCCAGCATGACGCCCGACTTGAATTCGGCAAAGACCGGAAGGCCGATCGCCCCTTCCAGCGCATAGAGCGCCAGCGTGGCAGCGCCGAGGCGCGAGCCATAGGCGGCGCCGATCACCAGCACGGCGAGGCTCTGCAGCGTCATCGGCACCGGGATCATCGGAACGTTGACCTGTGCCGCGGCGGCAACGATGAGCGAGCCGACAATGGCGAGTGCGGCATTGCGGGCAAGGCCGGTCTCGGGCCACAGGCGGTCGGAAAGAAGGCTGGCATTCATGGTGGTTCACCCCTACCCTGTTCAGGAAAACTGCGTGCAACGCTTATAGAGTTGGCCACTCCGCGCCGCAACACACCGCATGACCGACCTGACTTTCGACCGCAACTTCGACGTGACCCCAGGCCAGCCCCAGCGCCTCAGCCCTCTCGTGCGCCGGGTGCTGGTGAACAATGCAAGCCCCTACACCTTCAAGGGCACCAACAGCTTCATCGTCGGGACGGGTCGGGTGGCCGTCATCGACCCCGGCCCCGATGACGACGCACAGCTTGCCGCCCTGCTCGACGCCGTGAAGGGCGAGACCGTCACCCACATCCTCGTCACCCACTCCCACGCTGACCACTCGCCGCTGGCCAGGCGCCTGAAGCAGGCGACCGGGGCTGCGACGCTCGCCTATGGCGCGGTCGAGGCGCCACCCTCCTCCGGCCTCCGGCTCGACGCCTCCATCGACCACGATTTCGTGCCCGATGCGCGGCTTGCCGATGGCGACGTGGTGTCGGGGCCCGGCTGGACGCTGGAGGCCCTGTTCACGCCGGGCCACATGTCAAACCACATGTGCTTCGCGCTGAAGGAGGAGCGGGCGCTCTTCGCGGGCGACCATGTGATGGCCTGGGCAACCAGCGTGATTGCCCCGCCCGATGGTGACATGGGCCAGTATTTCGCCTCGCTGAGGAAGCTCCTCGACCGTGACGAGCAGGTCTATCACCCCGGTCATGGCCCCTCGAGGCGCGATCCGCTGCCGCTGGTGCGCGGCTATCTCGCGCATCGCCGCATGCGCGAGGAGGCGATCAGGGCACGCGTGGAGCAAGGTGCGCGCAGCGTCAGCGAGATCGTCGCGGCGATCTATGCCGATGTGGACCCCAAGCTCCATGGCGCGGCCGCACTCTCCACCACCGCGCATCTCGATCACCTCGTGGCGCAGGGCAAGCTGCGCAAGGTGGAGGGAGTTTATGAGGCGGCCTAGAGTGATTTCCCTCCCCCTTGTGGGGAGGGATTAAGGGTGGGGGTGGCGCCGGGTAGCGGATGCATGAAATCTAAGTCAGACATCACCCCCACCCCTGCCCCTCCCCACAAGGGGGAGGGGAATACAAGTGCAGCCAGTTGACAACCCGGCGTTCTACACGCCTGGAAACCGATAGCCCTTGAACCGTGCGCGGAGTTCGAGCTTGGAGATCTTGCCCGTCGCCGTGTGCGGGATCTCGTCGACGAAGGCGACGTCATCCGGCATCCACCACTTGGCCACCTTGCCGTCGAGATGCGCCAGCACCTGGGCGGCCGTCACCTCGACCTCCTGCTTCTTCACGACGACGAGCAGCGGGCGCTCGTCCCAGCGCGGGTGAGGCAGGCCGATGGCCGCAGCCTCATGAACGCCGGGGCAGCCCAGAGCGATGTTCTCGAGGTCGATCGAGGAAATCCATTCGCCGCCGGACTTGATCACGTCCTTGGCGCGGTCGGTGATCTGCATGAAGCCATAGGCATCGATGGTGGCAACGTCGCCCGTGTCGAACCAGCCCTCCGCATCGAAGGCGCTACTGCCCTCGCCCTTGTAGTAGCAGCGTGCCACGGCAGGGCCCTTCACCTTGAGGCGGCCGAAGGTCTTGCCGTCATGCGGCAGGGGATTCCCTTCATCGTCGGTGATCTTCATGTCGACCATGAAGGGCGGGCGGCCCTGCTTCAGCTTCACCGTCCACCAGTCATTGGAGGGCAGCGCGCGGGTCTCGCCCGTGGCGACGGCGAGCGAGCCGATGGGGCTCATCTCCGTCATGCCCCAGGCATGGATCACATCGCTGCCATAGGTCTCGACGAAGGCCTTCATGATCGATTCCGGGCAGGCCGAACCACCGATCACCACGCGGTCGAGATGCGGCAGGCGGAGTTCGGGATTCTGCTCGAGATAGGCGAGCAGCATCAGCCACACGGTGGGCACCGCGGCGGTGATGGTCACCTTGCCCTCGGTGAGCATTTCATAGATCGAGGCGCCATCGAGCTTCGGCCCCGGCAGCACGAGCGCGGCACCGCCGATGGGGGCGGAGAAGGCGAGCGACCAGGCATTGGCATGGAACATCGGCACCACCGGCATGGCGACGTCGACGCTCTTGATCGCCATCGCATCCCCCAGCGCGCACATCAACCCATGCAGCACGTTGGAGCGGTGCGAATAGAGCACGCCCTTTGGGTGGCCTGTCGTCCCGCTGGTGTAGCACATGCCGCAGGCCGTGTTCTCGTCGAACTCCGGCCAGGCGTAATCCGCGTCGCCCTCAGCGATCAGCGTCTCGTAGCAGACGACATTGCGCAGCGTGGTCTCGGGCATGTGCGCTTCGTCGGAGAGGATGACGAAGCCCTTCACCTTCGGGCACTGGTCCTGCAGCTTCTCGAGCAGTGGCACGAAGGTGAGGTCGGTGAAGATCCACTGGTCCTCGGCATGGTTGACGATGTAGCCGAGCTGGTCGGTGAAGAGGCGCGGGTTGAGCGTGTGGACGATGCCGCCCATGCCCATCACGCCATACCAGATCTCGAGGTGCCGCCAGGTGTTCCACGCCATGGTGGCGATGACGGAGCCGAGCGACAGGCCCAGCTGGCGCTCGCAGGCAGAGGCCAGCGCCCTGGCGCGGCGGCTGACGGTGGCATAATCGGTGCGGTGCAGCGGGCCCTCGACGGAGCGCGACAGGATCGGCCTCGTGCCATGCCAGCGTGCCGCGTGGTCCAGCACGCGGTGAACGAGCAGCGGAAACTCCTGCATCAGGCCGAGCATGGCGTGTTCTCCCCGATCCAACTGTAACGGGAATGAGGTGCCCCCGCCAGATGACCTTCCGCTGCTGTTAGGTCAAGTTCTGGGATCGATCGGCGTGAGGACGCCCAGCCCCAGCACCTGCTCGATGAAGCGCGCACCGGCCAGCAGCTTCGCCTCGCCGCGCCCCGGCGCCACGATCTGCAGCCCGACCGGCAGGTGCTCCGCCGTGAAGCCGCAGGGAATGGAAATGGCGGGGCTCGCGGTGAGCGTGATGGCGTGGACGATCATCAGCCAGTCGACATAGGTCTCGAGCGTCACGCCGTCACATTCCGCAACGTAGCGCTGTTCCACCGGGAAGGGCGGCACGATGGTGGTGGGGCAGAGCAGCAGGTCATAAGTCTCGAAGAAGGCCCGCATGCGGCGGAACATCTCGCCGCGCTGGGCCTCGGCCCGGGCGATTTCGGCACCGGTGACCTTGAGGCCTTTCTCGATGTTCCACACCACCTCGGGCTTGAGGAGGTCGCGGTGCTTCTCCAGCAGCGGTGCCATGTTGGCATAGGAGAGGGCGCGCAGCGTCTGGGCGCATTCGCGCGTCTCGCGCAGGTCGGGGTGGGCCTCCTCGACGATGACGCCTTCGGCCTCCAGCTTGCGCGCCGCGGCCATGACGAGGTCGGCGACGCGCCTGTCGACGGGCGGCAGGCCGAGATCGCGCGAGACGGCGACGCGTTTCGGCTTCCAGCCGGAGCGGGCGGCCTTGAGATATGATGTGCCGTCGGAGGGAAGCGAAAGCGGATCGGCCGGCTCCTCGCCCACCATGGCATCGAAGAGAAGTGCCAGATCCTCGACGTTGCGCGCCATGGGGCCTTCGACGCCGAGCGTCGAGTCGATCTTGGAGAAGACGGTGGCCGCCACCCGGCCGGGCGAGGGCCGCATGCCGACCACACCGCAGAAGCTCGCCGGATTGCGCAGCGACCCGCCGAGGTCGGAGCCATGCGCCACCCAGGCCATGCCGGTGGCCAGCGCCACGGCGGCCCCGCCCGACGAGCCCGACGCAGAAAGGGCCGTGTTCCACGGGTTGCGGGTGATGCCGAAGACCTCGTTGAAGGTGTGGGCGCCCGCCCCGAATTCCGGCGTGTTGGACATGGCGTAGATCACTCCGCCATTGCCCTCGAGATGGGTGACCAGCAGGTCGGAATTTTCGGCAATCCTGTCCCTGTAGATGGGGGAGCCCTGGGTGGACCGCACCCCGCCCACGTCGGTCAGGTCCTTGATCGGCACCGGCAGGCCGGCCAGCAGACCCCGCTCGCCCAGGGGCCTTTCCATCAATGTCCGGGCATGGCGGCGCGCCCGGTCGAAACACCGGGTCGGCAGGGCATTGACGGCGCCATCCACGGCCGCCACCCGGCGTTCCAGCGCATCCAGACAGTCGAGAGATGTGATGTCGCCTGTTTTCAGGCGCTGGACCACCTCGGTGGCGGTCATCCGGATCAGGTCAGTCATGCAAATCCCCCTCGACGGGAGAGAGTGAAATCCGTTTGCCCGCCCCCCGTCAACGGGCGTAAAAGCCGCCCAGCCATTCACACAGAAGCATCCCCAAGGAGAGCATCATGAACGCACCGGTCGCAGCCCCAGGCATGAACAAGCAGTGGGTGGAGCGCCGCGCCAAGGCCGTCTCCCGCGGCATCAGCGCCGGCGCCCCGGTCATTGCGGCGAAGGCCGAGAATTCCGAGATCTGGGACGTCGAGGGCAACCGCTACATCGACTTCGGCGGCGGCATCGCGGTGGTCAACACCGGCCACCGTCACCCCCTTGTGATGAAGCGCGTCTACGAGCAGCTCGAGGCCTTCACCCACACCTGCGCCATGGTGATGCCCTACGCGCCCTTCATCGAGGTGTGCGAGAAGCTGAACGCGGTCGCCCCCATCTCCGGCGAAAAGAAGACGGCGCTGGTGACGACCGGTGCCGAAGCCGTCGAGAACGCGGTGAAGTTCGCCCGCGCCTATACCGGCCGCTCCGACATCATCGCCTTCAACGGCGGCTTCCATGGCCGCACGCTGCTCGGCATGTCGCTCACCGGCAAGGTGGTTCCCTACAAGGCCAAGTTCGGCCCCATGGCGCCGGGCGTGTGGCATGTGCCCTTCCCCGTCGCCCACAAGGGTGTGACCATCGACGAGACGATGCATGCCATCGAGTGGCTGTTCAAGGCGGATGTCGAGCCGCAGCGCGTCGCGGCCATCATCATCGAGCCTGTGCAGGGCGAAGGCGGTTTCTACATCGCGCCGAAGGAACTGATGGTGAAGCTCCGGAAGCTGTGCGACGAGCACGGCATCCTGCTCATCGCCGACGAGATCCAGTCCGGCTTCGGCCGCACCGGCAAGTTCTTCGCCATGGAGCATTATGGCGTGGAGCCCGATCTCATCACCTCGGCCAAATCGCTGGCGGGCGGCTTCCCGCTCGCCGCCGTCGTCGGCCGCGCCAAGATCATGGACGCGCCTGAGCCGGGCGGCATCGGCGGCACCTATGCCGGCAATCCGGTGGCCTGCGCCGCGGCGCTTGGCGTGTTCGACGCCTTCGAGCAGGAAGGCCTGCTCGAGAAGGCCGAGAAGCAGGGCAAGCTCATCATGGAGCGCATGACCGCGATCAAGGCCAAGGGCAAGGGCATGCCGATCGGCGACGTGCGCGGGCTTGGCGCCATGTGCGCCTTCGAGCTCGTCACCCAGCATGGCGGCAATGAGCCGGATGCGGGTGCGGCCAAGGCGCTCGCCGCCAAGTGCCTGGAGCGCGGCCTCCTCATCCTCACCTGCGGCGTCTATGCCGACACGGTGCGCATGCTCACCCCGCTGACGGCCTCCGAAATGGTGCTGAAGGAAGGCCTCGACATTCTCGAGAGCGCCATCCTCGGCAACTGAGCCATCGACATCCGAATGGGCAACGCCGGGCCTCGCGCCCGGCGTTTTGCTTTTGAGGCTCAGCGGTAACTTATGTCTCACGAACACGTGAGTGAAGACACAGGCCTGCGGAAATCCGTTTCACGCGCGGCTTCGTTTGAACGCACGGTGCAGGCAACATCGCCACATCAGCGCCACGGCCACGCACGTTCCTGATGATTTATCATTTCCCGGAGTCTTACATGCACAAGATCATTCTTGCGGCCACGGCTGCACTTTGCCTCGGCGCGGCTTCGGCCTCGGCCGCCAACGTCGTCGAAACCGCCCAGCAGGCGGGAAGCTTCAAGACCCTGATTGCCGCCGCGCAGGCAGCGGGCCTCGCCGATGCGCTGGCCACCACCAAGAACATCACCGTCTTCGCACCCACCGACGAGGCCTTCGCCAAGCTGCCGGCCGGCACGGTGGAGTCGCTGCTGAAGCCCGAGAACAAGGATCAGCTGGTCGCTATCCTCACCTATCACGTGCTGCCGCGCGAGCTTGAGTCCAAGCAGATGCTTGCAGGCCCCTTTCACGTGCGCACGCTGAAGGCCAAGCCGGACCGCACGCTTGCCATCACCAAGAACGCCGACGGCGTGACGGTGGACAATGCCAAGGTGATCAAGGCCGACATCGTGACGGACAACGGCGTGATCCACGTGATCGACACCGTGCTCATCCCCAGCAAGTAAGTGACTGCGGCCCTCTCCCCGGCGCGGGGAGAGGGCCAACTCATCAGCCCTTCGGCATGATCGGCGGGGCGATCACGATATAGGGCGTCTTCGGCTCCTGGCCTGGCGGTACATAGTCCGGCACCGCATCGCCCGCATCGCCGAGCGAGACGATGTACTGGTAGAGAGAGCGGATATCGCTCTCGTCCATGGCATGGACGTTGAAGGCCGGCATGGGCGGCCTCGCCTGGAAGGTCTTGGCATATTGCAGGAAGGCGTCCTCGCTGCCCTTCTCCTTCACGACGCGGCGCAGGTTCGCCGGATAGGTCGTGCCCCAGGGGCCCTGCCAGCCGAGCGACGTGCCCTTCAGCGCCGCCGCCGGATCGATCTTGCCGCCCGTCTCGGCGTAACCGTTTGTATGACAGTCATGGCAGCCGGAGGTGATGGCCACCTGCGCCCCGCGCGCCACCGAGACTTCCCCTGCAAGCGCCGCACTGCCCGAAAGGACCACGGCGCCCAGGGCGGCCGCGGCCAGAGTCCACGTCTTCATGTCGTTCTCCCACTGTTTTGAGGCGGCCTGTCTCGCCGCTCTAGCCGCGCAAATCTGTGATGAACGTCACAGACCTTCCCCGCGCCAGTCATTCTGACACCTTCGCGCGCACATTGGTCAACGGAAAACGAGCCCTGAAACGCGAAGGGCGCGGACCCTGCGGTCCGCGCCCTCGAACTCAAACCGATGAGGCCGATTACTCGCCCTGCGGGGCCTCTTCGCCACCCTCGGCGGCCTGCTTCTTGGAGATGTCCTCGCCGGTCACCTGGTCGACCTGCTTCATCGACAGGCGCACCTTGCCGCGGTTGTCGAAGCCGAGGAGCTTCACCTTCACGGTGTCGCCCTCGTTGACGACGTCGGACACCTTGTTGACGCGCTTCGAGGCGAGCTCGGAGACGTGAACGAGGCCATCGCGCGAACCGAAGAAGTTCACGAAGGCGCCGAAGTCGACGACCTTGACGACCTTGCCGTCATAGATCTCGCCCACTTCCGGCTCCATGACGATGCCCTTGATCCACTTGACGGCGGCGTCGATCGCCGTGCCCGAGGACGACGCGACCTTGACGGTGCCGTCGTCCTGGATGTCGATCTTGGCGCCGGTCTTCTCCACGATCTCGCGGATGACCTTGCCGCCGGTGCCGATCACTTCGCGGATCTTGTCGGTGGGGATCTTCAGCGTCTCGATGCGCGGGGCATGCTCGCCCAGCGAGGCGCGGGCGCCGGTGAGGGCCTCCGCCATCTTGCCCAGGATGTGCATGCGGCCGTCCTTGGCCTGCCACAGCGCGACCTTCATGATCTCCTCGGTGATGCCGGTGATCTTGATGTCCATCTGGAGGGACGTGATGCCTTCGGCAGTGCCCGCGACCTTGAAGTCCATGTCGCCCAAGTGGTCCTCGTCACCGAGGATGTCGGAGAGCACCGCATAGCGCTCGCCTTCCTTGATGAGGCCCATGGCGATGCCGGCGCAGGGCGCCTTCAGCGGCACGCCGGCGTCCATCAGCGACAGCGAGGCGCCGCAGACCGAGGCCATGGAGGAGGAGCCGTTCGACTCGGTGATCTCCGAGACGACGCGGATCGTGTAGGGGAACTGGTCGGTGGGCGGCAGCAGCGGGTGGATGGCGCGCCAGGCCAGCTTGCCGTGGCCGATCTCGCGGCGGCCCGTGGCGCCCATGCGGCCCGTTTCACCAACCGAGAAGGGCGGGAAGTTGTAGTGCAGCATGAAGGTGCCCTTGGAGGTACCGTCGAGCGAGTCGATGTACTGCTCGTCCTCGCCGGTGCCCAGCGTCGTGACCACGAGGGCCTGCGTCTCACCGCGGGTGAACAGCGCCGAGCCATGGGTGCGCGGCAGCACGCTCGCTTCCGCGACGATCTGGCGGACCGTCTTCGTGTCGCGGCCGTCGATGCGGTGGCCGGTGTCGAGGATGTTGTTGCGGACAACGTCCTTCTCGAGGTGCTTGAAGGCCTCGCCGATCTTGTTGGCGGGCGGCGCATCGGGGAGGTCGTCACCGGTCAGCGCGGCCATGACCTTGTCCTTGGCCTTGGCGACGGCTTCCTGGCGGTCTTCCTTCTTGGCGATCGAATAGGCCGCACGCACGTCGGCCTCGGCGATCTCCTTGACGCGGTTGTAGAGCGCCTCTTCATCCGGCGGCGTGAAGTCGCGCGGTTCGCGCGAAGAACGTTCGGCGAGGCGGATGATCGCCTCGATCACCGGCTGGAAGCCGCGGTGGCCGAAGGTGACGGCGCCGAGCATGATCTCTTCCGAGAGTTCCTTGGCTTCCGACTCGACCATCAGCACCGCGTCCTGCGTGCCCGCGACCACGAGGTCGAGGGAGGACAGCTTCTGCTGCTCGATCGTCGGGTTCAGCACATATTCGCCGTTGATGTAGCCGACGCGCGCCGCACCGATCGGGCCCATGAAGGGAATGCCGGACAGCGTGAGGGCGGCCGAGGAGGCGACCATGGCGAGAATGTCGGTGTCGTTCTCGAGGTCATAGGAGAGAACGGTGGCAATGACCTGCGTCTCGTTCCTGAAGCCCGGAACGAAGAGCGGGCGGATCGGGCGGTCGATCAGGCGGGAGATGAGAGTCTCGCGCTCTGTCGGACGACCTTCGCGCTTGAAATAACCGCCCGGGATCTTGCCGGCGGCATAGGTCTTTTCCTGGTAGTTGACGGTGAGCGGGAAGAAGTCGATCCCCGGCTTCGCCGAACGCTCGGCAACGGCGGTGGCGAGAACGGTGGTCTCACCGAGGGAGGCGACAACGGCGCCATCGGCCTGACGGGCCACGCGGCCGGTTTCGAGGCGGAGCGTCTGCCCGCCCCACTGGATTTCTTCGACGTCGATATTGAACATGTGGATCTTCCTTTGTGCCCTTCGCCGCCGCTTGAAAGACGTGCACCACCACTGTGGACGGCATCCCCTTTGGGCCGAGAGCCCGGCCCCATTGCCGGACTCTTGAGATGGGGACGCGGGCGGCTACTCGGTGATCCGCCCGCTCGATCGTATTGCGAGGTCCGCTTAGCGGCGGATCTCGAGACGCTTGATCAGCGTCTGGTAACGCGCATCGTCGATGCGCTTCAGGTAATCGAGAAGCGAACGGCGCTTGCTGACCATCGTCAGGAGACCACGGCGGGAGTGATTGTCCTTCTTGTGGGTCTTGAAGTGGTCGGTGAGGTAGTTGATGCGTTCCGTGAGGATCGCAACCTGGACTTCGGGCGAACCGGTGTCACCCGGCTTCGTGGCGAATTCCTTCACGAGCGCAACCTTGCGCTCTGCAGTCATGGTCATCGGTCATCTCCAATACATTGGATGGTTACAGGTTGAACAAACGCTTCGGCTTGAGCGATCCCTGCTCGATGGTTCCAAGTCCGACCGGCTTGCCGCCGCTCATCACCAGAACCGAATCTTCCGCGATGGGAGCATTCGCGCCTCTGAGCAGGACGGATTGTCCGAGCTTCAGGCGTCGGGCCTGCTCTTCGTCGATGGCCAGTGCCGGGATGCCGTCCAGCACGGTCTCGATGGGGAGCAGAACCCCTTTGTTGGCGTCTCCGCCGGGGGCCTTATGGCCGAGTTCCGCTAGGTTTTCCAGCGAAATCATGTGGGCTTCGGTGAACGGGCCGACCGCCACCCGCCGCAGCATCGAGACGTGCGCGGCAGTGCCCAGCGCCCGGCCCATGTCACGGGCCAGCGAGCGGATATAGGTGCCCTTCCCGCAGGTCACCTCGAAGGTGGCGTGGTCAGGGTCAGGGATATCCACCAGGGTCAGGGCCTCGATCAGGACCGGCCGTTCGGCCAGTTCCACGGCTTCGCCGGCCCGGGCAAGGTCATAGGCCCGCTCGCCATCGACCTTGATGGCGGAGAAGGCCGGGGGCGCCTGCATGATCTCGCCGGTGAAACGGGGCAGGATGGATTCTATTTCTGATTGTGATGGCCGACGATCCGAGGTGCCGGTCACCTCACCCTCGAGGTCGTCCGTCGTCCGCTCCTCGCCGAAAGCGACGGTGAAGCGATAGACCTTGCGGCCATCCATGGCGTGGGAGACGGTCTTGGTCGCCTCGCCCAGCGCGATGGGGAGAAGGCCCGAGGCCAGCGGGTCCAGCGTGCCGCCATGGCCCGCCTTCTCGGCATTGAACAGCCAGCGGATCTTGCCCACCGCCTGGGTGGAGGTCATGCCGTAAGGCTTGTCGAGGATGACCCAGCCGTGGACCGGGGTGCGCTTGGTCTTGGCCATGATTTCTCCGCCCTCAATGCCGTCATCCCGGCGAAAGCCGGGACCCAGCTTCCTTGGGGCCGCCAAAGCTGGGCCCCGGCTTTCGCCGGGGTGACGGGCTGAGGGAGTGCTACTTCTTCTCCAGATCCCGCTGCACTTCCGGGCTGCGGAGGATCTCGTCGATGTGGTTGGCGTAATCCAGCGCCGTGTCGACCCGGTAGCGGATCTCCGGCGTGAACTTCATCTCGAGCTTCGGCGCCACGAGGCCGCGGATGTAGCGCCGGTTGCGGTTCAGCGCCTCGAGCAGCGCCTTCTCCTTGCCGGGCACCAGGGTGCGCACGAAGGCGGTGGCGATCTTGAGGTCGGGCGAGATCTGCACCTCGACGACGGTCGGGTTCAGCCGCTCGAGATCGGGGTCACCCGATTCTCCGCGCAGGAAGATGTCCGCCAGCGCGTGGCGGATCAGCTCGCCGGCGCGCAGCTGGCGTTGGGAGGGGGCGCTGCCCTTGCTCATCTCTCAGACCTCAATCCAGCGTGCGCTGGACCTTTTCCACGCGGAAGCATTCGATGACGTCGCCGGCGCGGATGTCCTGGTAGTTCTCGAAGGCCATGCCGCATTCCTGGCCGACCGGCACTTCCTTGACCTCGTCCTTGAAGCGCTTGAGGGTCGAGAGCGTGCCTTCGTGGATGACCACGTTGTCGCGGATGAGGCGCACCTTGGCGCCGCGCTGGACATTGCCTTCGGTGACCTGGCAACCGGCGACCTTGCCGACCTTGGTGATGTTGAAGACCTCGAGGATCTTGGCATTGCCGAGGAAGGTTTCGCGCAGTTCGGGCGCCAGCTTGCCGGCCATGGCCTGCTTGATGTCGTCCACCAGGTCGTAAATGATGTTGTAGTAGCGGATCTCGATCCCCGCCCGCTCGGCCGCATCGCGCGCCTGCGAAGACGCACGGACGTTGAAGCCCAGCACCACCGCCTTGGAGGCTTCGGCAAGCCCGATGTCGGACTCGTTGATGCCGCCCACGGCGTAGTGGATGACGCGCGCCTTGATCTCGGCGTTGCCGATCTTCTCGAGCGCCTGGACGATTGCCTCGGCAGAGCCCTGCACGTCGGCCTTGACGAGGATCGGGAACTCGGTGGCGCCCTCCTTGATGGCCGACATCATCTGCTCGAGCGAAGAACGCGCCGACGCCGCACCGCGGGTCTCGCGGCGCTTGCGCTCACGGTATTCGGTGACCTCGCGCGCACGCGCCTCGTTCGGCACGACGTCGAACTGGTCGCCCGCTTCCGGAGCCGAGTTGAGGCCCAGCACCTCGACCGGGGTCGAGGGCGAGGCTTCCTTGACCTGAACACCCTTGTCGTTGACGAGGGCGCGCACGCGGCCCCAGGCGGAGCCGGCGACGAAGATGTCACCGAGCTTCAGCGTGCCGCGCTGCACGAGCACGGTGGCAACCGGGCCACGGCCCTTGTCGAGCTGCGCTTCGACCACCATGCCGCCGGCCTCGCGGTCCGGGTTGGCCTTGAGGTCGAGCACTTCCGACTGCAGCAGGATCACGTCGAGCAGCTTGTCGAGGTTGGTGCCCTTGAGCGCCGACACCTCGACTTCGAGGGTGTCGCCGCCCATGCTTTCGACCACGATCTCGTATTTGAGGAGCTCGTTCCTGACGCGCACCGGGTTGGCGGCGGGCTTGTCGATCTTGTTGATCGCCACGATGATCGGCACATCGGCCGCACGGGCGTGGTTGATGGCCTCGACCGTCTGCGGCATGACGCCGTCATCGGCGGCAACCACGAGCACGACGATGTCCGTCGCCTTCGCACCGCGGGCACGCATCGAGGTGAAGGCCTCGTGGCCCGGCGTGTCGATGAAGGTGACGATGCCATTGGGCGTCTCGACCTGGTAGGCGCCGATATGCTGGGTGATGCCGCCCGCTTCGCCCGAGACCACATTGGTCTTGCGCAGCGCATCGAGCAGCGAGGTCTTGCCGTGGTCGACGTGGCCCATGATGGTGACCACCGGCGGGCGGGCCTTGAGCTGCTCCGGCGCATCGGTGTCGCCCGACAGGCCTTCGACGACGTCCGACTCGGACACGCGCTTGACCTTGTGGCCCATTTCCTCGGCGACGAGCTGGGCGGTGTCGGCATCGATCACGTCGTTGATCGTATGCATCTCGCCCTGCTTCATCAGGAACTTGATGATGTCCACCGCGCGCTCGGCCATGCGGTTGGCGAGCTCCTGGATGGTGATCGCCTCCGGGATGGTGACCTCGCGGCTCACCTTCTCGGTGGGCATCTGGAAGCCCTGGGTCTGCTTCTTCAGGCGTTCGGTGCGGCGGCGGAAGGCCGCGACCGAGCGGTTGCGCTCGTCGTCCTCGTTCAGCGCGTTGCCGACCGAGAGGCGGCCGCGGCGCTTGTCGGCCTCGCCCACCTTGGTCGGGCGCGCCGGAACCGGTGCCTTGATCTCGCGCTTGATCGGGCCGCCGAAGGTGCGGCGCGGGGCCTCCTCCTCGTCATGCGTGCGCTTGACGGGGGCGGGCATCGCCTTGCCGGTCACGGGCTTCGTCGGCGCCGTCGCGGGCGTCACGATATTGTTCTGCGCCGACTTCGGCGCCAGCTTCTTGGCGGCCTCGTCGGCCTTGCGGCGGGCCTCTTCCTCGGCGCGGTGACGGGCGTCGTCCTCGGCCTTGCGCCGGGCGGCGGCCTCGCGCTCGATGGCGTCACGGGCTTCCTGTTCGGCGCGGCGCTTGGCGTCTTCTTCCTGGCGCTTGCGGTCTTCCGCCTCGCGCACGCGGGCGCCGGCAAGCGCCCGGTCGCGCGCCTCCTTCTCCTCGGCGGTGAGCGTGCGCAGCACGACGCCGGAGCGCTGGGTGGGCTGCGGCTTGGGGGCCGCGGGGGTCTGGGTGTTGGACGGCGGCGAGGGCGTCACGGGGGTGACGCGCGGGGCTGCCTTGGGCTCCAGCGGGGTCGCGGGCTTGTCGTCGCCGAAGCGCTTGCGCTTGGTTTCGACCACCACGGTCTTGGAGCGGCCTGCGCCGAAGCTCTGCTTGACCTTGCTCTGCTCGATCGAAGGCCGCTTGAGGGTCAGCGTTCCCCCAGCCGGGCGGTTGACCTCGGGCTTGCGGTCTTTGTCGTTGTTATCAGTCATCTTTTCTCTTCAGGTCCTCGGCTGGGCCGCTCACAAGGCCCTCAAACATCTCGATCCGGCGCACGGCAGCGGAGAGCTTTTCGGCAAGCCCTCCCTTCGCCACGGCAGCATGTACCACATTTGGACGGCCAAAAGCCAAATCCAATTCATCGATTTCGAAAAGAACGATCTTTTCGACGACCCCCGGCTGGGCGAGCTTGTCCAGCTTGCGGCAACCGTCCGGCTTGGCATCGGTTCCATGAAACAGCAGCCGCGCCCGGCCCCGCCCCAGCATCTCCTCAACCTTCATGAAGCCCGACACGGCCTCACCCGCCTTCTTGGCGAGCGAGAGCAGCGACAAGGCCTGCTGGCGGAGGAGTTTCGAGACGATAGCGGGCAGATCGGGCGGGATTGTGGTCTCCGCCTGAAAGCCCCTGGCGAACAGCTTCCTGGCAATGGCCTGGTCCAGCAGCTTGCGGTCCAGGCTCACCCAGACGCCGCGGCCCGGCAGCTTGCGGGCAAGGTCGGGCACCACCACGCCGTCCGGGCTGCGGACGAAGCGGACCAGCTCCGCCTCGTCCTTGACCTCGCGGGTGACGATGCACATGCGGTCCGCCAAGGGCAGGTCCGCCTCCTCGCTCAGTTGGGCTGCGCTCAGGCTTCCACCTCGCCCTCTTCCTCGGTGGCCTCGGGCTCGACCGGGGCCTCGATCCAGCCCGCATGGATGCGCGCCTTCATGATCAGGTCATTGGCCTCTTCGGCACTCACCTCGAGGTCGGTGAAGGCACCCTTGTGCTTCACCGCACCGCCGGCCTTGCGCTCGGTCCAGCCGATCAGCTCGTCGGTGTCGCAGCCGGCGAGGTCCTCGACCGACTTGAGGCCGGCCTCGCCCAGGGCAACCAGCATGGCAGGGGTCAGGCCGTCGATCTCCTTCAGCTCGTCCAGCACACCCAGTTCGACGCGGCGGGCGTCGAGCTCGGCGGCCTGGCGGTCCAGGAACTCGCGGGCGCGGTTCTGCAGCTCCTCGGCAGTCGAGTCGTCGAGGCCCTCGATGGAGGCCACCTCGCGGGCATCCACATAGGCCACTTCCTCGACGGTGGCGAAGCCTTCGGAGGCGAGCAGCTGGGCCAGCGTCTCGTCGACGTCGAGGGCCGAGACGAAGAGCTCGGTCCTGGCGGCGAATTCCTTCTGGCGGCGCTCGGACTCCTCGGCTTCCGTCATGATGTCGATGTCCCAGCCGGTGAGCTGCGAGGCGAGCCTGACGTTCTGGCCGCGGCGGCCGATGGCGAGCGACAGCTGCTCGTCCGGCACCACCACCTCGATGCGCTCGGATTCCTCATCGAGCACGACCTTGGAGACTTCGGCAGGCGCCAGCGCGTTCACCACGAAGGAAGCGACGTCCTGCGTCCACTGGATGATGTCGATCTTCTCGCCCTGGAGCTCGTTGACGACGGCCTGGACGCGGCTGCCGCGCATGCCGACGCAGGCGCCGACCGGGTCGATCGAACCATCCTTGGAACGCACCGCGATCTTGGCGCGGCTGCCCGGGTCACGGGCCACCGAAACGACCTCGACCACGCCGTCATAGATTTCCGGCACTTCCTGGCCGAACAGGCGGGCCATGAATTCAGGGTGCGTGCGCGACAGGAAGATCTGGGGCCCACGCTGCTCGCGGCGCACGTCGTAGACATAGGCGCGCACGCGGTCGCCGGGGCGGAAGGTTTCGCGCGGCAGCGACTCGTCGCGGCGGATGATGCCCTCGCCACGGCCGAGGTCGACGATGACATTGCCATATTCCACGCGCTTCACGGCGCCATGGACGATCTCGCCGATCCGGTCCTTGTATTCGGCATACATCCGGTCGCGCTCGGCATCGCGCACCTTCTGCACGATCACCTGCTTGGCGTTCTGCGCCGCGATGCGGCCGAACTCGATGGGCGGCAGGCTCTCGGCGATCTGGTCGCCGATGTTGGCGGCCGGGTTCCTCCGCTGGGCATCGGCGAGGCTGATCTGGGTGGCCTCGTTCTCGACCTCCTCGACGACGAGGAGCAGACGCTGCAGCCGGGTCTCGCCGCTGCGCGGGTCGATCTCGGCGACGATCTCGTTCTCCGCACCATAGCGCGCCTTGGCGGCCTTGGTGATCGCCTCTTCCATTGCATGCAGCACGACCGACTTGTCGATCGACTTCTCGCGCGCCACGGCGTCCGCGATCTGCAGCAGCTCAAGGCGGTTAGCGCTCACGCCATAATCAGCCATTGTCGTCTTCGCTCCCTTTCTGCGAAATCTGGTCTTCGTCGATCTCGGCGCCGTCGCCATAGCCCTTTGGCAGGCGCGCCTTGGCGGCCTCGATCAGCGCGTCGGTCAGAACTAGCTTGGCATCGGAAATGTCGGCGAAGGGCACACCGATGAGGACGGGCTCCTTCGTGGCACCTTCCGGGTTCTCGATGAACAGGCGCACCTCGCCCTCGTGGAAGCCCTCGAGGGTTCCCTTGAAGCGCTTGCGGCCGGCGACCGGCACCGCCATGTCGACCTTCACCTCATGGCCTGCCCAGGACTCGAAATCCGACGGGCGCACCAGCGGCCGGTCGATGCCGGGCGAAGACACCTCGAGATGGTAGCGCGACGACACCACGTCCTCGACGTCGAGGATGGGCGACATCGCCCGGCTCACCGCCTCGCAGTCGTCGATGGTGAAGGTGCCGTCAGGCCGCTCCGCCATGATCTGCAGCGTGGGGCCGCTCATCTTCACCCGCACGAGCCTGAAGCCCATGTCGGCGAGCACGGGCTCGGCCAGGGCCGCCACCCGCTGCGCGGGGCCCGTCTCGCGGGCCAGTCTGGTTTCCGTTTCGGTCGTCATCGAAAGCCCTTTCAGGCAATAAAAAAAGCGGGCCCCGGGACCGGGACCCACTCTCGATCTCCACTTTCGTGGCTATGTGAGTGAACCTAAGTTGGGGCGGATATAGTCTTTTCCGGGCCCGTCCGCAAGTGGTTGCGGTTTCCCCCTTGCCCCCGCCAGCGCCCCCCACCCCTGCCCCTCCCCACGAGGGGGAGGGGGACTCGTGCTGGAGTGTCCGTGCCTGTGTCCCTCCCCCCTACCCTGTGGGAGGGTAGGGGCAGGGGTCATGCGGTGTGCAGCTTTAATCGACTTCGTAACGATTGCTTTTTGGCTTCTGTGAGCTCCCCACTATCCCCCTACACGCTTATACAGACGGCCATCCAAGGCCGTCCCAGAGCCTAGTCCTTCCGGAACCTCAGATAAGCCGATCCCCGCCCTTCGCGCCGGGCCTTGGCCTCGTAGCGTGTCTCGATCCAGTTCTCGTAAGGCTCTGACGGATCGCCCTCCTCCGCGAAGCCGCCGTGTTCGGCCACGTGCTCCCGCGTCCAGGCCACATAGTCCTCGATGTCGCTGGCGAAGAGGAACAGGCCCCCGGGCTTCAGGATGCGGTGGAAATGGGCGAGGTTCTCCGGGCTCACGAAGCGGCGCTTGTTGTGCCGCGCCTTGGGCCAGGGGTCGGGATAAAGCAGGTAGATGCGCTCGAAGCTCGCTGCGGGCAGCGCCTCGAGCAGCGGGCGCGCATCGGCGTCGTGGATCCGCACATTGGCGAGGTTCTTCTCCTCCACCAGCGCCAGCATCTTGGCCACCCCGTTGACGAAGGGCTCGGCGCCGATGAATGACACATCGGGATGAAGCTCCGCCTGGTGCGCCAGATGCTCGCCACCGCCGAAGCCGATCTCCAGCCAGCGCTGCCCGCCCATGCCGGACAAGGGATCCGCGAGCCCCACCCGGAGGTGCGGCAGCAACTGGTCCATCAGCTCGGAATGATGACGGCGCAAGGATTTCCCCTTGCGCCGCCCGTAGAACTGGAACCGCTTTTCGCTGGGCTCGCTCACTTCACCGCGGCTTTGAGCGCCTTCACGAGGTCGGTCTTCTCCCAGGAGAAGCCGCCGTCCTTCTCGGGCGCGCGGCCGAAATGGCCATAGGCCGCCGTGCGCGCGTAGATCGGGCGGTTGAGATTCAAATGCGTGCGGATGCCGCGGGGCGAAAGGTCCATGACCTTGGTGAGCGCCTTTTCGATCTTGGCCTCCGGCACCTTGCCGGTGCCATGGGTGTCGACATAGACCGAGAGGGGCTGCGCCACGCCGATGGCATAGGACAGCTGGATGGTGCAGCGCTTGGCAAGGCCCGCCGCCACCACGTTCTTGGCGAGGTAGCGCGCCGCATAGGCTGCCGAGCGGTCGACCTTGGTCGGGTCCTTGCCGGAGAAGGCGCCGCCGCCATGCGGGGCAGCACCACCGTAGGTGTCGACGATGATCTTGCGGCCGGTGAGGCCTGAATCACCGTCGGGACCACCGATGAAGAACTTGCCGGTGGGGTTGACGTGCCAGACGGTGTCCTTGGTGATCCAGCCCTTGGGCAGGGCCTTCTGCACATAGGGCTTCACGATCTTCAGGACCTGCGCGGAGGTCAGGCTTTCGTCCGTATGCTGATGAGACACCACGATCTGCGAGGCCGCGACGGGCTTGCCGTTCTTGTAGACGACCGAGACCTGGCTCTTGGCGTCCGGGCCCAAATGCTTTTCCTTGCCGGAATGGCGGGCATCGGCGAGGAGCTTCAGGATCTTGTGGGAGTAGTAGAGCGGCGCCGGCATGAGTTCCGGTGTTTCGTCGCAGGCATAGCCGAACATGATGCCCTGGTCGCCCGCACCCTCTTCCTTCTTCTCGCCGGCGGCATCGACACCCTGCGCGATGTCAGCCGACTGGCTGTGGAGGAGGATGACGACCTTGGCATCCTGGTGATGGAAGCCGGACTGCTCGTAGCCGATGTCCTTGATGGCCTTCCTCGCCGCGGCCTCGATCTTGGCCTTGGTGACGGACGCGGGACCGCGGGTTTCACCCGCGATCACCACGTAGTTGGTCGTCGCCAGCGTTTCGCAAGCCACACGCACTGCCCACGGATCGAAACCCTGCTCCAGCGATTCGCGGTAGAACAGGTCGACGATCTCGTCAGAAATCCGGTCGCAAACCTTGTCCGGGTGGCCTTCGGAGACCGACTCGCTGGTGAACACGTAATTCTTGCGTGACATGTGATTCTCAGGACCCCCTTGCCTCAAGCCGCGGGCTTTTTGACAGCGTTGTGAACGCTGGTCAAGGCGACCCGGGCTAAGGGGTGACCGTCAATGTCACTCTTTGGTTTCGGCGATCACGCGGGCGATGGTGGAGATCAGCTTCCGCTTGTTGACGCTGTCGGCGTCGCGGAAAGCCTTGGCCAGCGTCACGCCCTCGACATTCATCAGGGCGGAGAGCACTGCATCCTCCTCGCGGGCTTCGCCCATTCCGCCGTGTTCCTCCACGCCCGGCAGTTCCTCGAAGAAGAACTGGACCGGAACGCCAAGGATCTTGGCGGTGAAGTACAGGCGGCTCGCGCTGATGCGGTTGGCGCCCTTCTCGTACTTCTGGACCTGCTGGAAGGTGATGCCGAGCAACTCGCCCAGCTTCTCCTGGCTCATGCCGATGAGCTGGCGGCGCATGCGGATGCGGCTGCCCACATGTACGTCTACAAAGTTCGGATCACGTCGTGTCATTTTATCCTCAGACCTGATGCCCCCCGGTCTGATGCCCGGCACTGCTACAAAGTTGTCCGTCATGACTTTGCCTGCAATTTCCTAAGCCCTTTCCCGCTTAATATACATAATCTCAACGCGCAATTGGTTTTCCCCCAAAACCGTGCCGCGCGATGCAATTTTTGTCCTTTGGCGCCAGTTTATCCCCTTGAGGTAGATTTTCCCGCCAGATACGCACACCCAAGGACGGCTGTGGCGAGCAGAACCAACCAAAAGTCGCCCCACCGGCCATAAGGAGTGGGCGAAAGCGCCACCGGAAGGGGAGAATCGACCACCCCCTTCTCCATGAGGGGCAACATCCTGAGCGTGCGGCCGTAGGGGTCGATCACCGCCGATATCCCGGTGTTGGCGGCGCGGATCATCGGCAGCCCCTGCTCGATCGTCCGCAGCCGCGCCTGGGCGAGGTGCTGCCAGGGGCCTGTCGAGCGGCCGAACCAGCCGTCATTGGTGACGTTCACGATCACCTGCGGCCGCTCGGCATCATCCACCAGCCGCTGCGGGAAAATCGCCTCGTAGCAGATGGTGAGGGCGGCCCGCAGCCCGCCGGGAAGGGTGATCGTGCGGGGCCCGGGGCCGGGCACGAAGCTTCCCGGCGTCTGCACAACCTTGCGGAAGCCCAGCGGCTCCAGCAGCCACGCCAGGGGCAGGAACTCGCCGCCCGGTACCAGGCGCCACTTGTCGTAGCGGGCCACCGGCTCGGCCCGGCCATCGAAGACAATGATGCTGTTGTGGGCATCGGGGTCCTCGCCCTCGCCCTTGCGGTCCAGCCGCACCGCGCCGGTGAGGAGCACCGTGCGCCCGCCGAGCAGCGGCGCCAGCTCCGCTCGGGCGACCGGACTTTCATCGATCAGGAAGGGCACCGCCGATTCGGGCCAGACCACATGGCTGATGCCGCCGATGCCCTCCGGCCGCTCCGCCGTCGGCAGGGCAGAAAGCTGCTCCAGATCGTCGAGGATCTGGCGGGCATTGTCCTCCCGCCATGTCTCGTCCTGCGGCAGGTTGGGCTGCACGATGCGGATGGCAACGCCCGGCACCATGTCGTCACGCGCCGTGCGGAGCCGCGCATCGCCCCATATCCACACCGCCGGCAGGGAGAGCAGGATCACCGCCGCGGCCACCCGCGACGCCCTGCTGCCGCCTTGCAGGAAGACCAGCGGCAGCGAGGCCCAGAGGATGACGAGCAGCGACAGCCCCGTCATGCCGATCACCGCTGCCGCCTGCGCCACGCCGCCCATGCCGTCGACCAGCAGGCCGGGCGCGGCCCAGGGAAATCCCGTCAACAGGTGCCCGCGCAGCCATTCCGCGCCGGCCAGCACGGCCGAGAAGGTGAGAGCGAGCTGCAGGCCGTTGCCGCCGAAGCGCCGCGCCAGCAGCGCGGCAAGGCCCCAGTAGATGGCCATGCCGCCGGCGAGAATGCCCAGCATGAAGGGCATCATCCACAGATAGGTGTCCGCCTGCACGAGGAAGGCAAAGCCGATCCAGTGGAAGGCCACCGCGAAGTAGCCGAGCCCGAAGGCCCAGCCGAGCCCGAAGCCATCGCGCCAGCCCTTGCGCGGCCCGCTGGCGAGCAGCATCAGGAACAGCGGGAAGCCCAGGAAGGCCAGCGGCCACCAGCCGAGCGGCGGCAGGCCGATGGCGATGATGGCGCCGGCCAGCACCGACAGCGCGCCACGCGCCGCCGGAGGCAGGCTGGCCATGCGTTGGAACAATCGAATCATGCGGCAGGAACTATAGGAGTGGGCTCGCTTCTCTGATAGGAATCGTCACGTTTCGGGAGAACGCCCATGAACGACAGGACACCTGCCGCCACCGGCGGCATGACGCTCATCGAGCACCTGCCCTTCGACACCGATGAGGGCATCGCCAGCCGGGCCCGCATCGGGCTGATGGTTCTCGCCACCGACTTCACCATCGAGCATGAATGGCGCGCAATCATGGCGGGCCTCGACGGGGTTGCCCTCTATGAGAGCCGCATCCTCAACGATGCCCAGATCACGCCGGAAACGCTGCGCGCCATGGAGCCGAGGATTGCGGCCGCCACCGACGTGATCCTGCCCGGAAGCCCGCTCGACGTCGTCGCCTATGGCTGCACCTCGGCCTCGATGGCGATCGGCGAGGAACAGGTCTTCGCCCGCATCCGCGAGGTGCGCCCTCATGCCAGGTGCACCACCCCCATCACCGCCGCCTTCGCCGCCTTCCGCGCGCTGAAGGCCCGGCGCATCGGCGTGCTCACGCCCTATCGCGCCGACGTCAACCGCATCGTGGCCGAATACATCGCTGCCCGCGGCTTCGAGGTGCCGGTCTTCGGCTCCTTCAACGAGCAGGATGACGGCATCGTTGCACGCATCACGCCGGCCTCGATCAAGCGCGGCGTAGAGACGATCCTGTCGCATGCAGCGGTCGACGCGGTCTTCGTCTCCTGCACCTCGGTGCGGCTGGCCGAAGCTGCGCGCGGGATCGAGGCCGAGACGGGGGTTCCCATCACCTCATCGAACCATGCCATGGCTTGGCATGCGCTGCGGCTTGCGGGCGTCGACGACGTGATGCCGCAATGGGGCAGGCTGTTCGAGGCGCAGATCGCGTGATGCAGGAATTGCACCGCGAGATGATCCCGGCCCGCGCGCCGTGGAGCCGCGTCATCAACAAGGGCGAGACGCTGCGCATCATCGACACCCATGGCCAGCAGGCCGTCGACTTCCTGTGCTACAACGCCCATGACTTCGACGAGCGCTACCATGAGCCCAACACCATCAAGAAGGCCGGGCATATCCTGCTGAGCGTCGGCGACGTGCTCTATTCCGACCGCGCCAATCCGCTCTTCACCATTACCGCCGACACCTTCGGCGGGCATGACACGATCGGCGGCTGCTGCTCGGAACCCTCGAACCGCATGCTCTATGGCGTTCCCAACACGGGCTGCCGCGAGAACTTCCTCGCGGCACTGAAGCCGCATGGGCTGGGCTGGCGCGACATCGTGCCCAACGTCAACTGGTTCATGACCGTGCCGGTGGGCGCAGCGGGTGACGCGGCCATCGCATTGGGCTCATCGAAGCCGGGCGATCATGTCGACATCCGCGCCGAGATGGATGTGCTGGCCGTCATCTCGAACTGCCCGCAGGTGCTGAACCCCTGCAACAACTTCGATCCGACGGCCATCGAGGTGGTGGTCTTCGGCTGATCAGCCCTTGAGCTGCTGCATGATGGTCTCGGCGCCCGAGACGTTGACGCCCCTCTCGGTCTCGATGTTGAGCGTCTTCACCACGCCGTTTTCCACGATCATCGAATAGCGCCTGGAGCGGAGCCCCATGCCGGCCACCGCGAGGTCGAGATCGAGGCCCGCCGCCTTGGCGAATTCTGCATTGCCATCGGCCAGCATCATGATCTTGCCCTCGGAGCCGGTGTCCTTGCTCCAGGCCTTCATCACGTGGATGTCGTTCACCGCAGTGCAGGCGATGGTGTCGACCCCCTGTGCCTTGATGTCGTCATGGGCGAGCAGGAAGCCCGGGAGGTGGTTCATGCTGCAGGTCGGCGTGAAGGCACCGGGCAGGCCGAACAGCACCACCTTGCGGCCGCTGAACAGGACGTCTGTCAACATCTTCTGCGGGCCTTCGGCGGTGGTCACGGTGAACTCGACGTTGGGCAGCTTGTCGCCAGGCTGGATGGTCATCTGCAGTGTCCTTGTTGGGGGTGTGGTTCAGGGCAGCATGAGGGTCTGCTCATGACCCTTGCCGCCGGTGAGATAGGTGATGGTGAGCGCCTGGCCCTTCAGCTTCGAGGCGTCGCCCAGGCTGCCGATGGGCAGCAGCGCCTGCCGCCCGTCATCGGAAAACACGGGCGCACGGAAATAGGCGGAGGTGGTGCTTTCGACGAAAATGTCCTCCGGCCTTTCCTTCAGTGTCAGTTGCAGCGCGGGCTTGCCATCACGCGTGACGACCTCCGCCGCGGTGACGGCATCGCCCGGGGTGGGAAGGGCTGCCCTCGCCGTGTCTACGCGCAGGCTGCCCAGAGGATCACGCGCACTGGTGCCGAGGCTCACGCTGGCCGAGGCCTGGGCCGGGATGCAGATGTCCTTGCACACGCCGAAGAACAGATCGAGCTTGAGGTCGATATCGCCCGGCTTGTCCGGCGTCACGGTGACGGGGAACAGCACCTCCCGGTCATAGCCCACCGCTTCGCCGCTCTTGTCGGCATGGCGGGCGGGGGTGGGATAGCCGACCTCGATCCGGGCGGGTTGCGAGGGGGTCCAGGTGAAATCCGGCGGCACGCCCGAATCGCCGGGCATGCGCCAGTAGGTCTTCCAGCCGGGGGCGAGTTCGACCAGGACCCCGGTGTGCCAGGACGTGCCGTCGAAGCCATCGCCGATCAGCGAGACGCGGTAGGGCTTCTCGTCTGCGCGCGCGGCGAAGGCGGCAAGGACGAGGCACAGCAAGCCGGCGAGGAGGCGGTTCCACATGAGCGCCTATATGAAAGAAAATCCGGCCGCGGCCAATCACCTTCGCGTCAGACCGGCCAGGGCGGAACCCGGCCTGCGGCATGGCGCTTGTGTGCCCTGCAAGTGGTTCCCCTCGGGAAGCCGCTGCGCTAGTCTTGAAGGACAGCGAGGGAAACGGCATGACCAAGGGTCCCTATCTCGACGGGCAATTGCTGATCGCCATGCCGGGCATGAGCGATCCACGCTTCGACCGCAGCGTCATCTACATGTGCGCCCACTCCGAACAGGGCGCCATGGGCATCATCATCAACAAGACCACGCCCATGATGTCCTTCGGCGAGCTGCTGTCGCAGCTCGACCTGGCGGAGGAGGATGCCCTGTCGCCGCCGGACCAGCTGATGCAGATGCCGGTGCTGTTCGGCGGGCCGGTGGAACAGGGGCGCGGCTTCGTGCTGCACACCAGCGACTATTTCACCGAGGATTCGAGCCTGCCGGTGTCGGAGAACATCGCGCTCACCGCAACCGTGGACATCCTGCGCGCCATGGCAAGGGGCGAAGGGCCGGAACGCGCCGTGCTGGCGCTCGGCTATGCCGGCTGGGCGCCCGGCCAGCTCGAGAACGAGATCCAGCACAATGGCTGGCTCACCTGCCAGGCCGACGAGGAACTGCTGTTCGGCCTCGATTTCGACGCGCGCTACCTTGCGGCCCTGCGCAAGCTGAAGATCGACCCCGCCATGCTGTCGAGCGATTCAGGCCACGCCTGAGCACTAGGCTTCGCCTTCGCCGGGCAGGGAAACCTGGCGCTGCCGCCTGCGCCGCCGCCGTGCGGCAGGCGGAGGCGGATCCGCCGGCACGGGTTCGGCGGCAGGCTCCGGCGTAGGGCGGTCGGCAGGCGCCTCCGGCGTGGCATCCTCCGCAGGTGCGATGACCTCCACGACCTCCAGGGCAACCTCCACGGCAGCGGGCGCTGCGGCAGCCTCCTCGAGGGCGGGGGGAGGCGCATCGAAATCGACCATCGGCCGGGCGTCCCCGGGTGGTGGCAGGGTTTCGGGCAAAGTCGGCGGCGCTGCATCCGGCCTTGGCACCGGGTCGGGTTCCATGCGGCGGCGCGGATAGGGGCGGGCCGGCCGCTTTTCGGGCTCGGGGCGCTGCACGTCCTTCGCTGTCACGCGCCGCAATGCAGGCTCGGGCGGCGGGTCCTTGATGGCACGCTCCCACAGCCAGGTGATGGCGGTGCGCCCCGAGGTGTGGGCATAGGGCAGGCCCGCCAGCGCATCGTTGACCTGCTTCGATGACATCGGCTTGCCGATGAAATAGCCCTGGCCATAGTCGCAGCCGAGTTCGCCGAGCCTGTCCACCTGGTCCTGGTTCTCGATGCCTTCCGCCACGATGGCGAGGCCCAGCTCATGGCCCATGGCGATGATCGACTGCAGGATCACCACGGCGCGATGGTCCTGCGCCTCGGAGGAAATGAAGCTGCGGTCCACCTTCAGCGTGTCGAAGGGCAGCTTGCGCAGGCTCGACAGCGAGGAATAGCCGGTGCCGAAATCGTCGCAGGACAGGCCCACACCGAGTTCGCGGAAGCGCTCGAGGATTTGTGCGGCGCGCTCCGGATATTCCATGACGAGCGATTCCGTCACCTCGATCTTGAAGCTGCCGCGCAGCAGGCCCTCGCGGCTGATGATCTGCTTCACGTCGTCGAGCAGGCTCGGCTCGATCAGCTGGGCCGACGAAATGTTGACGGCGACAAAGGCCGGCTCCGCCGAGCGGTAGGCGCGCTGCCAGATGCCGAGCTGGCGGCCCGCCTCGTTCAGCACCACGCGGCCGATGTCGCGGATCATGCCCGTCTCCTCGGCAAGCCCGAGGAAGCTTTCGGGGGCGAGAAGGCCCATCGAGGGATGGCGCCAGCGCACCAGCGCCTCGAAGCCGGCGAGGTGCATGTCGGCGAGCCGCGCGATGGGCTGGTAATGCACCTCGATCTCGTTGCGCTCGATGGCACGGCGCATCTCGGCTTCGAGCACCACCAGTTCGGCCCGGTCATCGACCATCGAGGGGTTGAACAGCTCCACCGCGCCCGTGCCCTTGCGGCGCGCCTCGTAGAGCGCCACGGCGGCATCCTTCAGCAGCTTGTCGGCATCCTGCACCTCGGGACGGTACTGCGCCACGCCGATCGAGGCCGAGAGGAAATATTCCTGGTCCTCGAACTTGACGGGCCGCCCCACGGTGCCGAGCAGCGCCTGGGCGAAGGCGTCGACGCCGCGCCCGCCCGGCACCTCGTGATAAAGGATGGCGAACTGGTCGCCCGGCAGGCGGGCCACCGTGTCCACCGCCTCCGCCTCGGCCTTGAGGCGGCGGCCGATGATCGAGAGCAGCGCATCGCCCGCCTCGTGGCCCATCGCATCATTGACGATCTTGAAGCGGTCGAGGTCGACGAGCAGCACGAACAGCGCCGTCGCCGCGCCGGGCTCAAGCCCGTCGATCGCCCGCTGCAGGCGGTCGGTGAACAGCGCGCGGTTGGGAAGGCCCGTCACCATGTCGTAGACGGCGTCCTTCAGCAGGCGCTCCTCCGCGATCTTGGCGCTGGTGACATCGGTGATGGTGCCGATGCAGCGCGCCGCGCGATAGCCGTTGCCGCCAGTGATGGACCGGGCGCGCAATTCGAACCAGCGGTAACTGCCATCGCCATGGCGGAGGCGGAACTTGCGCTCGATCGGGCTTCTGCCGTCGGCTTCGGCCTCGGCGATGGTGGCGAGATAGGCGGAACGGTCTGCCGGGTGCATGAGCTCGAGGAAGGCCTCGCCCGCCGCGTCCTCGAAGGCGTTGGGCGGCTGGGCCAGCGCCCGCGCGATTTCCGGGCTGAGGAAAAGCTCGCCCTCTTCCGGCTGCCAGTCCCACACGAAGGCGCGTGCGCCGGCCAGCGCCAGCGCATGGCGGCCCGCCTCGCGGAAGAAGTGGCGCGACAGGTAGCCCTGGGCAAAGGCATGATGCGCCAGCACGAAGCCCAGCAGCACGAGAAGCATGGCGAGCCCGATCACCACCACGTTGGCGATCGACGAGCCGGGCTCGCTGAACAGCGCCGCAAGTGCCGCGAGCATGGT
Organism: Aestuariivirga litoralis; assembly: GCF_003234965.1. Lineage (GTDB taxonomy): Bacteria > Pseudomonadota > Alphaproteobacteria > Rhizobiales > Aestuariivirgaceae > Aestuariivirga > Aestuariivirga litoralis. The sequence continues at coordinate 80,180 of NZ_QKVK01000008.1, read as the reverse complement.
CCACAACAGCACCGCGGTCCAGCTCAGCACCGCCGTTTCCGCCTTCACCTCGCCACGGTACCAGAGATAGATGATGAGGCCGAAGCCGCCCAATGCGGTGGCCGCAAAGACGAGGCGCGCCAGCGCGGTGGCGAGCAGCGGCTCGGCCACCCCATAGATGGGAATGGCGAAGGCGAGACAGGCGGCGATGAGCAGCAGGTTGGCCGCCATGCGCGACATGCGGCCGAGATCCGCCAGCATGGCGAGAAGCAGCAGCAGGAAGCCCGCCATCAACCCCTCGACCACGGCGCGCAGCACCTGCAGCGTGAAGCCCGTCATGCCGGACTGCGCCGTCAGCACCGTGAGGTGGCCCGCCTCCAGCAGCATGAAGCCGATCGATGCAAGCGCGAAGCCGCCTGCCACCGGAAACAGGGCCCGCGCCCGGAAGCCATAGAGCAGCAGCATGGCCAGCGCGATCAGCACCGAGATGCCCAGCAGCGCGCCACGGAAGAAGGAGGTGAAGTCCTTGTGCGCGTCATAGGCCGCGCGCTGCCACAGGGTGACGGGAAGTGGGCCACCCGTCACCTCGAAGGCCACCGACGCCGTGCCGCCGGGCGGCAGCGTCAGGAGATAGGCATTCTCCCCCGGCACCGGCGGCAGGCTGCTGAGCTGGCCGCTGCCCGCAAGCGCCGTGCCATAAACCCGCGGCCCCACCAGCCGCGGCGGATAGAAGCCCGACCCGGTGAAGCCCTGGTGCGGCACGGCGAGTATGACCGAGACGGGTTGGTCGGAACGGTTGGCGAAGGCGGCAGCCACCCAGTTGTAGAGCGGCCCCGGTCCCTTGGCCGTCAGCGTCATCTGGCCATCGGGGCCAAGGCCGCCATCCGGCCGCTGGATGGTGATCTCGCGCTCGGGCGTCTGCAGTCCGGCAAGGAAGCTGGCGAGGTCCTGTTGCGCGATCGGCCGCGACACCTCGACGATGTCCACGGCATGGCCGGGCCGCGCCAGCCCCAGTGCGGCAGCCAGCAGCAGGACGACGAACAGCAGATTGCTGGCCGGGAAGCTTCCCGCCCTGTGTCCACCCCACCTCATCCGGTCACCTAAGCTGGCCCGCGCCCTCATGACAAGGGACGTTACACCATAGGGTTACCGAGCGTCAGTCTGAAAGCCGTGCAAAAAGAAGATGATCGCGCCATTCCCCGGCGATCTTGAGATAGCCCCGCGCCAGCCCCTCCTGGGCGAAGCCCGTCTTGCGCAGGAGGCCTATGGAGGGCGTGTTCTGCGGCAGGCAGGCGGCCTCCACACGGTGGAGCCCCAGATGGCGGAAGGCAAAGTCGCACATCAGCCGCACGGCGGACGTCATGTAGCCCTTGCGGGCGTGGGGTTCGCCGATCCAGTAGCCCAGGGTTCCCGTCTGCGCCACGCCGCGCCGGACGTTGGAGAGGGTGAGCGCCCCCACCAGCGTTTCGCCATCCTCGGTGAAGATGAAATAGGGGTAGGCGAGGTCCTCGTCGATGTCGCGCCAGTATTGGCGGATGCGGCTCCGGAAGGCGGTGCGGGTGAGGTCATTGGCGGGCCAGACCGGCTCCCACGGGGTGAGGAAGTGGCGGCTCTCGGCGCGCAGCGTGGACCACTGGTCATAATCCCCCATGTCCGGCACCCGGATCAGCGCGCGGCCATCCCTCAGGGAGGGCGGTGGATCGCCGGCAAAGGGTGAGCGCAGGAAAGCCATGTCACCTGTTACGCAAAATGCCGGGCAATCGTATCATATCCCGCCATGTCGCCAATGTGGCCGACAGCACTGAAAGCCGGCTTGTGGTGGCGGAACAGCCGCTCTGCCAGCGCCCGCACCTGTTCCGGCGTCACCGCCTCGATCTTGGCGGTCAGGGTGGCGATCGCCGGCACCTCGCCGAAGGCCAGGAACTGCCGGGCAATCTGGTCGGCCCGCGCCGAGGCGCTTTCGAGGTTCATGACCAGGCTGGCCTTGAGCTGTGCCTTGGCGCGCGCCACCTCGGCCTCCGTCACCTCCTGCGCCACCGACAGCATCACCTCCGAGGTGAGGTCGAGCAATTCGTTGGCATGCTCGGGGCTGGTCGCGGCATAGACCCCCACCTGCCCGGCATCCTCATAGGCCGAGCCGAAGGAGAAGACGCTGTAGCAGAGGCCGCGCTTCTCGCGCACCTCCTGGAACAGGCGGGACGACATGCCGCCGCCGAGGATGTTGGAAAGAACCTGCAGCACATAGATGTCGGGGTCGCGGTAGCTCGGCGCCTCGAAGCTCAGCACGATGTGGGCCTGGTCGAGCGGCTTTTCCGCCGTGCAGCAGGTGGGCAGGAAGCTCGGCGTCTCGCGCTGCGGGTCGACCCCCTGCTCGATGTGGCCGAGCAGCCTTTCGGCCTCCGCCGCGAAGGCCTTGTGGTCGATGTGGCCCGCGGCGGCCACGACGATGCGTGCGCCCCAGTAATTGCGGTTGCGCCAGTCGAGGATCTGCTGGCGCGTGACACCGCCCACCAGTTCCTGCGTGCCGAGGATGGAGCGCGCCAGCGGGTGGCCGCCGAAGCTTGCCGCCTGGGCGAGGTCGAAGACCAGGTCGTCGGGCTGGTCATGCGCCGCGGCGATTTCCTGCAGGATCACGTCGCGCTCGCGTTCGAGCTCCTCCTCGTCGAGTTCCGGCGCGGTGAAGATGTCGGCCAGGATGTCGAGCGCCAGCGCCCAGTCCTGCTTCAGCACGCGGGCGTAATAGGTGGTGGTTTCCATGCCGGTGGCGGCATTGATCTCGCCGCCCGCCGATTCGATTTCCTCCGCGATGGCACGCGCCGAGCGCTTCGGCGTGCCCTTGAAGGCCATGTGCTCGAGGAAATGCGCGATGCCGTTTTCCTCCGCCCGCTCGTCGCGCGCGCCGGCCTTCACCCAGATGCCCAGTGCCGCCGTCTCGAGATGCGGCATGTGGTGGGTGATGACATGGATGCCGTTGTTGAGGCGGGTGATCTCGACGCTCATGCTGCTGCTCTCACGCCTGCTGCTGCGACAGGATGAAGTCGCGCACGCGGCCCACGTCATTGGGCAATACCGTGAACCGTTCCTTCGCCGTCAGCAGGCCGGAAAGCCGCGGCGGCAGTCCGGGGCGGATGCCGCAAGCCTTCTCGACGGCGTCGGGGAACTTGGCGGGGTGCGCGGTGGCGAGCGTCACCATCGGGCTGGCCGAGGCCTCCGCCTTGCGCGCGACGGCATAACCCACCGCCGTGTGCGGATCGAGCAGCTCGCCCGTCTCCGCCAACGTCTGGCGGATGGTCAGCGCCGTCTCTGCCTCATCGGTCGCGCCGGAGCCGAACTCGTGGCGGATCTGCGCAAGCTCGCGGTCACCGATCGTGAAGCTGCCGGACTGGGCAAGTCCCGCCATCAGGTGACGCACCGCATTGGGATCGCGCCCATAGGCCAGGAACAGCAGGCGCTCGAAGTTGCTCGAGATCTGGATGTCCATCGACGGGCTGGTGGAGGCCTTCACGCCGCGCTGCTCGTAGCGGCCGGTCTTCAGCGTGCGGTCGAGGATGTCGTTGACGTTGGTGGCGATCACCAGGCGGTCGACGGGCAATCCCATGCGCTTGGCGACGAAGCCAGCGAAGATGTCGCCGAAATTGCCTGTCGGCACGCAGAAGCTCACGGCGCGGCCCGGGGCACCGAGCGACAGCGCGGCGGTCACGTAATAGACCGTTTGCGCCATGATGCGCGCCCAGTTGATGGAGTTGACGCCCGCAAGCCCCACACGGTCGCGGAAGGCGTGGTCGTTGAACAGCGCCTTCACGATGGCCTGGCAATCGTCGAAATTGCCCTCGATGGCGATGTTGTGGACCGAGGGGGACTCGACAGTCGTCATCTGGCGGCGCTGCACCTCCGAGACACGGCCATGCGGATGCATCATGAAGACGGCGGCATGGTGCGAGGACTTGAAGGCCTCGATCGCCGCACCGCCGGTGTCGCCGCTGGTGGCGCCGACGATGGTGGCCCTGGTGCGGCGCCGCGCCAGCGCCCAGTCCATCAGCCGCGCGAGCAGCTGCATCGCCACGTCCTTGAAGGCCAGCGTGGGGCCATGGAAGAGCTCAAGCAGAAACTGGTTGTCGTCGAGCTGCTTGAGCGGCGCCACGGCGGGGTGGCCGAAGCTGGCATAGGCCTGGCCGATCATGCGCTTCAGCTCGTCATCGGGGATGGCGCCGCCGATGAAGGGGTGCATCACCGCGAAGGCCACATCCTCATAGCTCCTGCCCTGGAGCTGGGTGATGGCGCGGCTGGAAAGTTCCGGCCAGACGGCGGGCACATAGAGACCGCCGTCACGGGCGAGACCGGTGAGCAGAACGTCTTCGAAACCGAGTTCCGGGGCCTCGCCCCGGGTCGACACATAACGCAAGGCCGTGACCCCTCAAGCAATTCGGGGCAGCTTTAGCCCTGCCCTACCGGCCCATCAAGCGATGGTTTCCCTCACCGTCCGGCGTCCCAGTTCCGGCGCCGCCGCCTCAGGTCGTAGATGTAGAAGCCCGCCACCCCCAGCAGCGTGGCGGCAAGCCCGAACCAGGTGATGGCATAGCCCAGGTGGTTGTTGGCGAGGTCGGCCTTGGGCTCCTCGGGCCGGGGGAATTCCGCCGTGGTGGCGGAGGGCAGCAGCTGCACGATGAAGGGGAAGGGCCGGAGCTCGGCCGGCAGGCCGCTGGCTGCCAGCATGGCCTTGACGTCCCACCAGTACCACATGTTGCCCTTGGGGTCATTGGCGGGGTCGAAGAAGCCCTGGCCGTAAGGATGGGTGCGGATGACGCCCTCGATCTGCTGCGGGCCAGCGGGCTGGTCGAAATGCTCCAGCCGCTGGCCGGGCAGCTTGCCGCGGTCGACGATTACCGCCCAGCCGTCGCTGCTGGCGGCCGGTTCGAGGATGGTCCAGCCCTGGCCGCCCTGGTAGCTCGACAGCATCTTCATCCAGGCATCGGTCTTGTAGGTGCCGGTAAAGGTGACGCGCACGAACTCCACGTTGCTGCCGGCCCGCGACATGTTGAAGGCGGTGGGAAGATCGACCGGCGGGGCGGCGGCATTGGCCGCGAGCTGCGCGAGCAGCGCTTCCTTCCAGGCCAGCCGCTTCACCTGCCAGGCGCCCAGCGCCATGAGGATGGCGAAGCCGGCGAGGGTGGCGATGACCACCGGCCAGATGCGCGGCGGGCGCTGATGCGGGCGGATCATTTGCCGAGCCGCCCCTCGCGCGCATCGGCCTTCCACTGCTGGTTGATGAGCACGCCCTTGACCGGGCGGAGCAGCAGCAGCGGCAGCACGATGAGCACCGGAACGGCGATCAGCGCATGCACCCAGTAGGGCGGGCTGTAGGCGGCCTCGACGCCGAGGATCGACCCCACCCCGGCAACGCAGACGAAGAGCATGACGAACCATGCCGCGCCATCGCCGCCATCGGCGAATTCATAGGACAGGCCGCAGCTCCGGCACTTCTCGGCGAGGGTGAGATAGCCGTCGAACAGCTTTCCCCGGCCGCAGCGCGGGCACGTGCCGGCGATGCCGGTCTTGAGGGGCGACAGGTCGGGGTAATAATTCTCGCTCATGGCAGCCTCGAAAAGCACAGGGGCCGCAGCGGGTGAACCGCTGCGGCCCCATTCTAGCAGGGACGGCGGATCAATGCTCCGGAATGATCACGCCCGCCGAACTCCAGATATAGACGGTGGCGAACAGGAACAGCCACACCACGTCGACGAAGTGCCAGTACCAGGCCGCCGCCTCGAAGCCGAAATGCGCCTTCGGCGTGAAGGCCCCGCGCGAGGCGCGGATCAGGCACACGAGCAGGAAGATGGTGCCGATGATGACGTGGAAGCCGTGGAAGCCCGTGGCCATGAAGAAGGTCGAGCCATAGATGTTGCCGCCATGGTCGCGGCTGAAGGCGAAGGCGGCATGGGCATATTCATAGGCCTGGATGGCGGTGAACAGCAGGCCCAGCAGCACCGTGGCGAGCAGGCCCATCTGTAGGCCCTTGCGGTCGTTGTTGAGCAGCGCATGGTGGGCCCAGGTGACCGTGGTGCCCGAGGTGAGCAGGATCAGCGTGTTGACCAGCGGCAGGTGCCAGGGATCGAAGATCACCACGCCCTCGGGCGGCCAGACGCCCCCGGTGGCCGCCGCGCGCGAGGCCTGGATGGCCTCGCCGGGGAACAGGCTGGCGTCGAAGAAGGCCCAGAACCAGGCGACGAAGAACATCACTTCGGAGGCGATGAACATCAGCATGCCATAGCGCATGTGCAGCGCCACCACCGGCGTGTGGTGGTTCTGGTTGCCCTCGATGATGACGTCACGCCACCACATGAACATGGTGTAGAGCACGCCGAGCAGGCCGATGATCATGATCGCCGGGTTGGACCCGTGCATCCAGGTGACGGCGCCGACCGCGAGCACGAAGGCGGAAACCGAGCCGACGAACGGCCACGGGCTCGGGTCGACCAGGTGGTAATCGTGATTCTTAGCGTGAGCGTCAGCCATATCCCCTACTCCTTAATTCGCGACGCTGGCGGGGGCCGCTGTCTTGGCCTCCGTCACAGCCTTGGGCTTGTCCACCGGATAGAAGGTATAGGACAAGGTGATTTCATCGACGCCCGCCGCGTCCGGATCCTTCAGCATGTCCGGATCGACGAAGAACGTCACGGGCATCTCGATCTTTTCGCCGGGCTTCAGCGTCTGCTCGGTGAAGCAGAAGCACTGGATCTTGTTGAAGTACGCGCCCGCCTGCGGTGGCGTGACGTTGAACACGGCGGTTCCGGTGAGCGTCTTGTCGGAGCGGTTCACGGCCTCGTAATAGGCCATCTCCTGCTCGCCGAACCTGACCTTCACCGCGGGCTTCACCGGGTGGAAGGCCCATTCGAGCTTGCCGGAGGTGTTGGCGTCGAAACGCACCGATACCATCTTGTCGAGCACCTGCCGGGGCGCGGCGTCCGCGCGCTGCGTGGTGCCGCCGAAGCCCGTCACCTGGCAGAACAGCCGGTAGAGCGGAACCGAGGCAAAGGTGAGCCCCACCATCGCCACCACGGTGGCGGTGGACATCAGCACGACGCGGGTGTTGCGGTGGGTCTTGGCCATCACATGCTCCGCATCGCCACCGAGCCGCCGAGGCGCACGATGGTGGTGACGAAGAACAGCACGGCGAGTGCCACGAGGATCAGCGCCATGGCCAGCGCCCGCTTCTTGCGGCGTGCCATGTCCTCGGGGCCGAAGGGCTGGTTGGTCATGGCATCCTTCATCCGAAGACCGGCGCGAAGCTGGGAAGGCCGATGGCGCGCTCCACCAGGATCAGCGCGAAGACGATGAACAGCCACATGGTGGAAAAGCCGAAGAGCTTCTTGCAGGCGATCTCCGCTTCCTGGCCCTCGCGGATGCGGTAGACCCGCCACGCATGCCAGATGAAGACCACACCCAGTGCAATGTTGGCAACGAGGTAAAGCCAGCCCACCGTGCCGGTGAGCGCGGGGAACAGCGTCACCGGGAACAGGAGCAGCGAATAGAGCAGGATCTGGCGGCGCGTCTCATCCGTGCCGGCCACCACCGGCAGCATCGGCACGCCGGCATTGGAATAGTCCGCGTTGATCTTCTTCCACAGCGCCAGCGCCCAGAAATGCGGCGGCGTCCAGGTGAAGATGATGAGGAACAGCGCGATGGAGCCGAGGTCGATCGAGCCCGTGACCGAGACCCAGCCGACCATGGGCGGGAAGGCACCGGCCGCACCGCCGATCACGATGTTCTGCGGCGTGAGGCGCTTCAGCCACATGGTGTAGATGGCGATGTAGAAGAAGATGGTGAAGGCCAGAAGGGCGCCGGCGAGCACGTTGACCAGCAGGCCCAGCACCAGCACGGAACCAACCGCCAGCACCATGCCGAAACCCAGCGCTTCCGACGGGGTGACGGCACCGGCGGGGACGGGGCGCTTCGCGGTGCGCTTCATCACCGCGTCAATGTCGGCGTCATACCACATGTTGAGGGCACCGGCCGCGCCCGCGCCCACCGCGATCGCCAGCAGCGCCACGAAGGCGAGCCAGGGGTGCAGCGTGCCGGGGGCGGCGATGATGCCCACGAAGGCGGTGAAGATGACGAGCGACATCACCCGCGGCTTCAGCAGCGCGAAATAGTCCTTCACCGTCCCCTGGCCGCCTGCGACGGCGGCCGGGGCTTCGGCGATCTGGGCGTTGATGTCGCTCATCCTGTTGTCCGTCCGGTTACTTGATCACCGGCAGGGTGGAGAACTGGTGGAACGGCGGGGGAGAGGAGAGCGTCCACTCCAGCGTCGTCGCACCCACGCCCCACGGATTGTCGCCGGCCTGGCGCTTCCTCGAATAGGCATCGAACACGCCGTAGAGGAACACGAGGACGCCGATGGCCGAGAGGTAGGAACCATAGGACGAGATCTGGTTCCAGCCCGCGAACACCGTCGGATAGTCGATGTAGCGGCGCGGCATGCCCGAGAGGCCCAGGAAGTGCTGCGGGAAGAATACCATGTTCACGCCGATGAACATGATCCAGAAATGCGCCTTGGCGATGGTCTCGTTGTACAGGTAGCCGGTCATCTTCGGGAACCAGTAATACCAGCCTGCGAAGATGGCGAAGACCGCGCCCAGCGACAGCACGTAGTGGAAGTGGGCGACGACATAGTAGGTGTCGTGCAGCACGCGGTCAGCACCGGCATTGGCCAGCACCACGCCCGTCACACCACCCACGGTGAACAGGAAGATGAAGCCCAGCGCCCACACCATGGGGGCGCGGAACTCGATCGAGCCGCCCCACATGGTGGCGATCCACGAGAAGATTTTCACGCCCGTCGGCACCGCGATGATCATCGTGGCGGCGACGAAGTAGGCCTGCGTGTCGGCATCCAGGCCGACGGTATACATGTGGTGCGCCCACACGATGAAGCCGACGACGCCGATCGCCACCATGGCATAGGCCATGCCGAGATAGCCGAAGACCGGCTTCTTCGAGAAGGTCGCCACGATCTGCGAGATGATGCCGAAGCCCGGAAGGATGAGGATGTAGACTTCCGGATGGCCGAAGAACCAGAACAGGTGCTGGAACAGCACCGGGTCACCACCCGCCGACGGCACGAAGAACGAGGTGCCGAAGTTGCGGTCGGTCAGCAGCATGGTGATGCCGCCGGCGAGAACCGGCAGCGACAGCAGCAGCAGGAACACCGTGACCAGCACCGACCACACGAACAGCGGCATCTTGTGCAGCGTCATGCCGGGGGCGCGCATGTTGAAGATGGTGGTGATGAAGTTGATGGCGCCGAGGATCGACGAGGCGCCGGCGATGTGCAGCGCCAGGATCGCGTAGTCCATGGCGGGGCCGGGCTGGCCGGTGGTGGACAGCGGCGGATAGATGGTCCAGCCGCCGCCGACGCCGAAGCCGCCGGCCGGGCCCTCGACGAACATCGAGATGATGAGCAGGCCGAGCGCGGGCGGAAGCAGCCAGAAGGAAATGTTGTTCATGCGCGGGAAGGCCATGTCGGGCGCACCGATCATCAGCGGCACGAACCAGTTGCCGAAGCCGCCGATCATGGCGGGCATGACCATGAAGAAGATCATCAGCAGGCCGTGCGCCGTCACGAACACGTTGTACATGTGCTTGCCGGCATCGATCGCGGCATCCGCCGGCGTGCCGTAGACCATGGTGGCGAGGCCCTGGAAATACTGGATGCCGGGCTCGGCGAGTTCCATGCGCATGACGATCGACAAGATGCCGCCGATGATGCCGGCGAAGATCGCGAACCACAGGTACATCGTGCCGATGTCCTTGTGGTTGGTCGAATAGACGTAGCGCTTCCAGCCCGTCGGGTGGTCTTCGTGCGCAGCGATTGCGTGTGCCATTCTTTTTGCCTCGTTCCCGATTACTTCTGAGCCAGCTGGCCGTCGGCGGCTTCTGCGCTGGCGAGATACTTGTAGGCCTCGTCGAGGCCGGCGGTCTGGGCGGTCTTGGCCCAGGTGTCATATTCGGCCTGCGGGACGACATGCACTTCGATCGGCATGTAGGCGTGGTCCTTGCCGCAGAGCTCCGAGCACTGGCCGTAGAACACGCCCTCGCGCTCGGCATGGAACCAGTCCTGGTTCAGGCGGCCGGGGATGGCGTCGATCTTCATGCCGAACTGCGGGATCGTCCAGGAGTGGATGATGCCATCCGGGTCCGAGGTGACGATCAGCTTCACCGTCTTGTTCACCGGCACGACGACCGGATAGTCGGTCTTGAGCAAGTAGGGGATGTTGGCCTCCTCCGCCGTCTTCATGTCGCGCGCCTTGTCGTCGAGCGAGGCGGTGAAGGACACCTTGGCCGAACCATCGTCGTTGAGGCCGAGATCGGGATATTCATAGGTCCAGTTCCAGCCGGGGTTGCCGATGACCTTGATGGTCATGTCGGCGGCGGGAATGTCGCGCTGCAGATAGAGCAGGCGGAACGAGGGGACCGCGATGACCACGAGGATGAGGATGGGGACCACCGTCCAGACCACCTCGATCATGGTGTTGTGCGTGGTGCGCGAGGGCACCGGGTTGGCCTTGGCGTTGAACTTGGCCATCACGTAGAGCAGCAGGGCCAGCACCACCAGCACGACCACCGTGATGATCGGCAGCAGCAGGCCGTTGTGGAAGGTGTGGATGCCGTCCATCGAGGGCGAGTTGGCGGGCTGCAGCCCCATCTGCCAGGGATGCGCATAGCCATCAATCGCCCAGGCCGCCGGGGCGCCCGCGATTCCTGCCGCAAGGGCAAGTCCTGCCGTCAACGTGTTGCGAAACTTCATCGTCACCCTCTCTCATCAACGCCTTGCGGCTTTCGCGCAAGGTTGCGGGGGCCATAGCTGTCCCTTGGAGCCCCCACTCCAAACATCGATTGTGAACCACATTCGACCGTCCGCCGCAACTTTGGGCAGGCGCGGCAAAACGTCGTGCCGTGGTCCGCCCCGGCCGCAACCGGAATTCCGCCCCAATTCCCCCCGAAACCGCCCGCCGTCAACCCGGCAAGCATGCAGCGCAACGGCAGAAATTGCCGCGAATGGCGGTTGTGCAAGCCACCCCGCGGCGCTAAACCCGCCGAATCGGGAACCAGAAGGTAGAACTCCGTGCGAATTAACATGAAGCTGAGCCACCTGCTCGCCCTCACCTCCCTTGGCCTGGCGCTCAGCCTCGGCCTGCCCGGCATCGCCGCCGCCCAGGACGACACGCAGCAGCAGGCTCCCGCCGCGGGCGACCAGCAGGGCCAGCCGCAGTTCGGCCCGCGCGCCAAGAAGGGCAACCAGCAGCAGGCCCAGCCCGGCCAGCAGCAGCCGGCCCCGAAGATCGACCTCATTGCCGAGAACGGCCAGTGGAAGGTGCAGTGCGAGGACGTGCCGGCCGTCGAGGGCCAGCCCGCCGGCCGCCAGTGCGGCATGATCCAGGTGACCCGCAGCGAGAAGAACCCGAAGGCCTCGCTCACCCTGGTCATCGTCAGCACCAAGCAGAACGGCAAGGCGCTCTACAACATGCGCGTCATCGCCCCCATCGGCGTGTTCCTGCCGACCGGCGTCGCCCTCGAGATCGATGGCAATGCCGTCGGCCGCGTGCCCTTCACCCGCTGCATGCCGCAGATCTGCATGGCCTTCGCCGAAGCCAGCGCCGACACGCTGGGCAAGATGAAGAAGGGCAAGGCGGCCAATTTCATCATCTACGAGGCGCCGGGCATCGGCCTGCCGATGAAGCTGTCGCTCGAGGGCTTCTCGGCCTCGCTCGCGGCGCTCGACAAGGCCAGCGCGCCCAAGTAACCCGACGCTTCTGTCCCGAAGGTCGAGGGCCGTTCCGCCGGAACGGCCCTTTTCATTTCTGGCAGAATGTGCGCCGCTCACCTATCTTGGCCCAGACAGCCTCTGACTGACAGGTGACACCGTGCCCGCAACAGCCCCCGTTTCGCTTTTTGAGTCCGACGATTTCAGCCGCAGCCAGGCCGAAACCATCGTTGCCGACACGCTGAAGGGGGCGGAGGACGGCGAACTCTTCGTCGAGAAGCGCCAGACCGAGAGCCTCGTCTGGGACGATGGCAAACTGAAATCGGCGAGCTTCGACGAGAGCCAGGGATTCGGCCTGCGCGCCGTGAGGGGCGAGACTGCCGCCTATGCCCATGCCACCGACCTCTCGATCGCCGCGCTGCGCCGCGCCGCCGAGGTCTGCCGCACCGTGGCGACGGGCGGCGCGGTCAGCCATGCCGTGGCGCCGGAGCGCACCAACCGCAAGCTCTATTCCGACGCCAACCCCTCCGCGGCCATGGGCTTTTCCGAGAAGATCGCGCTGCTGCAGAAGGTCGACGCCTATGCGCGGAGCCTCGACCCGCGCGTGAAGCAGGTCTCGGTTTCGATGTCGGCCGACTGGCAGGCCGTCGAGATCCTGCGCGGCGATGGCTCCCGCTACCGGGACGTGCGGCCACTGGCGCGCTTCAACGTGGCGGTGGTGTCTTCCGATGGCAAGGAACAGGGCCAGGGCCATCATGGGCTCGGCGGCCGCGGCGAGCCCCTGTCCTATTTCACCGATGACATCTGGATGGCCGCCACGCAGGAGGCGCTGCGCCAGAGCCTCGTGTCGCTCGAGGCGCGGCCCGCACCGGCCGGCGAGATGGATGTGCTGCTCGGACCCGGCTGGCCCGGCATCCTGCTGCACGAGGCCGTGGGCCACGGCCTCGAGGGCGATTTCCACCGCAAGAAGACCTCCGTCTTCACCGGCATGCTGGGGAGCCGCGTGGCCTCCAAGGGTGTCACCATCGTCGATGACGGCACGCTCCCGGACCGCCGCGGATCCATCACCATCGACGACGAGGGCACGCCGTCCAACTGTACCACGCTGATCGAGGACGGCATTCTCGTCGGCCTGATGCAGGACCGCATGAATGCCCGCCTCATGGGCGTCGCCCCCACCGGCAATGGCCGCCGCCAGTCGCATGCCCATGCGCCCATGCCGCGCATGACCAACACCTACATGCTCTCGGGCGACCGGCACCCGGAGGAGATCCAGCGCTCGATCAAGCGCGGGCTCTTCGCCAAGTCCTTCGGCGGGGGCCAGGTGGACATCACCTCCGGCAAGTTCGTCTTCTCCTGCACCGAGGCCTATTTGATCGAGGACGGCAGGATCACCATGCCGGTGAAGGGTGCGACCCTGATCGGCGCGGGGGCCGATGCGCTCACCCGCATTTCCATGGTGGGCAACGACATGGCGCTCGATTCAGGCATCGGCACCTGCGGCAAGCAGGGCCAGGGGGTTCCGGTGGGTGTCGGCCAGCCGTCGCTCCGCATCGACCGGCTCACCGTCGGCGGCACGGCTGCCTGAGGCACATGAAGCCCGAGGCCGTCATCTTCGACATGGACGACGTGCTGTGCCGCTACGACCTCGGCCGCAGGCTGAGGGCGCTTGCCCGCATCACCGGCCAGACACCGCGCGACATCCGCGCCGCCATCTGGGATTCGGGCTTCGAGGATGCGGCGGATTCAGGCGGCTACCCCGATCCCGATGACTATCTCCGGGAATTCGCGAGCCGCCTCGGCTTCCCGCTTACCCGCGCGCAGTGGGTGGCGGCGCGGCGCGAGGCCATGCAGCCCTGGCCCGACATGCTGGCGCTGGCGAAATCGATCGGCGGCCAGACCCGCATCGCCATCTATTCCAACAACGGCCCGCTCACCAAGGCCGCACTCGATGACCTGTTCCCCGCCTGTGCTGAAATCTTTGCGGAGCACTACCATTCCTTCGAGTTCGGATTGAAGAAGCCGGATCCCAAGAGCTTCACGAAACTGATGGAGCGCATGGGCACCGACCCTGCGCGCTGCTGGTTCATCGACGACAAGAAATCGAACGTGACGGGCGCGCGCATGGCGGGCCTCAGGGGCCACCACTTCGTCAGTCATGAGCAGCTGCTGCCCGAACTGCGCGCCATGGGTCTCGCCGCATGAGCCACGCGGGCGGAGGACGGCGTCCGGCCCCCTTCGTCACCGGCTCCATCATGCGCCACGTTGTGGTGATGACGCTCACCGGTGCCGTGGGCCTCATGGCGCTGTTCATGGTCGACCTCGTCGACCTGTTCTTTCTCTCGCTGCTCGACAACACGGAAGTGACCGCCGCCATCGGCTATGCCGGCACCATCGTGTTCTCCAACCTCTCGGTGTCGATCGGCTGCGGCATTGCCGCCGCCGCCCTGGTGGCGCGCAACGTCGGCGCGGGCGACCAGGCGCGGGCGAAGGAATTCGCGACGAGCGCCCTGCTGTTCTCGCTCATCACCTCGGCCACCATCACGCTGGCGATCGACCTGGGGAGCGGCGCACTCCTCTCGCTGCTCGGTGCGGCGGGCGAGGCGAAACGGCTCGCCCAGCTCTTCATCTGGACGCTGTCGCCCGGCTATGTGCTGATCGCCGGCGCCATCTGCTGCTCCTTCATCCTGCGCGGCCTCGGCGATGCGCGGCGCGCCATGTACATCACGCTTTCCACGGCACTCGTCACCGCCTGTGCCGACCCCGTCTTCATCTTCGGGCTGGGCTGGGGCATCCAGGGGGCGGCGGCGGCCACCGTGCTGGGCTATGTCGTGTCCTTCGGCATCGGGCTCCACGGCGTCGTCCGCGTGCACCGCTACATCAACCCCTTCCGGCTTTCGGGCCTCAGGCGGGATTTCCCGCCGCTCTGGGCCATCGCCTTCCCGGCCATCCTCACGCAGCTCGCCCAGCCCTTCGCCAATGCCTACATCACCTACGAGATCGCGCCCTTCGGCGATCAATCGGTGGCGGGCTTCGCCATCGTCGGCAGGCTCGTTCCGGTGGCCTTCGGCATCATCTTCTCGCTGGCGGGCTCGGTGGGGCCGATCATCGGCCAGAACTACGGCGCCAAGCGCCATGACCGGGTACGCCGCACGCTGACGGACGGGCTGATCTTCGCGGGCCTCTACACGCTCGCCACCTCGTTCCTGCTCTTCCTGTTCCGCCACCAGATCGCCGAGGCCTTCAATGCGGCCGGCCGCTCGCGCGATCTCGTGGTCTTCTTCTGCACCTTCATCGGCATCAGCTGGGCCTTCGCGGGCGGGCAGTTCGTGGCCAATGCGGCCTTCAACAATCTCGGCCGCGCGGCGCTGTCGAGCTGGTTCAACTGGGGCAAGGCGACGCTCGGCACCATTCCCTTCGCCATCATCGGCGCAAGGCTGGGCGGGCCGGAAGGACTGCTGGCGGGAACGGCGGCGGGCTCCGTCATCTTCGGCATTGCATCGGTGATCACCGCCTATAACATCGTGCGGCGCAGCGAAACGGGAGCCGCACGATGAGCCTCATGAGCATGCTGGACCAGGCCCAGGGCGGCCGGCTTTACGCGCTCGTGGCGCGCAGCGTAGACCTCGATGCGGGCCAGACGCAGAAGGCGATGGGCAGGCTCTGCCCCGCCATCGCCGAACGGCTGCACGCGAGGGCCGCCAGGGACGAGGAGCTGTTCCAGTCCCTCCTCGATCTCATCGCAGACAATGGCGCGAGCAATCCGCTGGAGGATGCCGAGGCACTGACCGGTGCCGAGGCCGTCTCCGACGGCAATGCCATCCTCGATGACGTCTTCGGCTCGCGCAGTGCGGCCATGGCGGCATTGCGTGCGGCGGATGCGAGCCTCCCCGAGCGCGAACTGGCGAAGCTCGCACCCCTTTCCGCCACCGCCGTGGTGGCCGCGCTGGCACAGGCCAACAGGCCACTCGCGCTTGCAGCGGGGCCGCTGCCCGCAGCGGGGGCCGCCAGCGGCCAGGGCTTCTTCAGCGCGTTGATCGCGGCCATCATTGCCGGCATCGTCTCGGCTCTGACGAAGAAGCTCACCGCCTCTACGCGGCGGCGGCGCACCACCTATTCCCGCAGCCGTACCCAGCGGCGGACGACCTCAGGCCGCAGCCGGACCCCCGCCCGCCGCCGCACGGCCAGCGCCTCGGTCGAGGACGTGTTCAAGGAGATTCTGGGCAACCTCGGCAAGTGAACTCGTCACTGTCCGCGCCGCCGCCGGCGGGTGGCCTGCTCCTCCAGTTCCAGCGCGGCATTGACGGTGAGCGGAAGGCCGGCGGCCCAGCGCACCTCCGTGCGGGTGACGCCGATGTCGTGCAGCAGGAAGTCATCCAGCGCGTCCAGTCGCGCCACGGCGCGCCGGGCCCGCCAGTTGCGGATGACGGTCCACAGCAGCGCCAGGCTGCCGGTGGCTTCCGAGGCTTCGGCGCGGTGCAGGGCATAGTCTCTCATGGCAAAATCCTCCTCGTGGACGGGAAGGACCATTCCTCACCCGCCGTGTCTGCCGTTTCCGTCTTGCGATGGTTGCAGAATGCACGAGGCCCATTGATTTATCCAACGAATGTATTTTATAGTAACGATCACGATCAGTGATGGATGCGCTGCCATGATCCCCAATCTCGACATCGACCTCCTCAAGACCTTCCTCGCCATTTCCGACACCGGCAGCTTCACCCGCGCCGCCGAGGAGGTGAACAAGACCCAGTCCGCCGTCTCGATGCAGATGAAGCGGCTGGAGGAACTCCTGGGCCGCCCGCTCTTCGCGCGCGACGGCCGGGCCAGCCGCTTCACGCCCGATGGCGAAAGGCTGGTCGAATATGCCCGCCGCCTGGTGGCGCTGAACGACGAGGCGGTGGCCACCTTCAAGCGCCCGGAACTCACCGGCACGGTGCGCTTCGGCACGCCGGACGATTATGCCGACCGCTACCTGCCGGAAATCCTCGCCCGCTTCGCGCGCACCCATCCGCTGGTGACGGTGGACGTCGACTGCCTCAACACCTCCGTTCTCTTCGAGCGCACCAAGCGCGGCGAGATGGACCTCGCACTCGTCACCTTCGGCTGCAACGTCAAGACCGATGAGCCGGTGCGCCGCGAGCCGCTCGTCTGGGTCACCTCGGCGCGCCATTCGACGCATCTGCTCGAGGTCATGCCGCTCGCCATCTCGCATGCCGGCTGCGAGTGGCGCTCGACCGTGCTTGCCGCGCTGGACAAGACCGGCCGCAAGTATCGCGTCGCCTATTCGAGCCCCAATTCCAACGCGGTCAATGCCGCCGTTCAGTCGGGCCTGGCGGTCGGCGCCGTCCCTGAAATGTGCGTGCGCCCCGGCATGCGCGTGCTGACCGAGAAGGACGGGTTCCCGTCGCTGGGCGAGTTCCAGATCGGCCTGATGCGCAAGCCCGGCCGGGCGAGTTCGGCGGTCGATGCGCTGGCCCGCCACGTGGCGGAAAGCCTCGGCAACCTCAGCCCCGGCATGATCGCGGCGGAATAGCCTCAGTCGCCCTCGAGGATCGAGCCGGCGGAGGCGCGGATCGACCAGCAGACGCCGTCGGGCGCGAAGTCCTGGGTCACCTCGCCGCTGAGCGCATGCTTGAACAGCCGCATCACGATGAAGGAGCCAAGGCCCTTGTGCGTCGGCGGCGTGACCGGCGGCCCGTTGCGCTCCGTCCAACTCAGAACGAAGTCCTTTTCCCCCTCCGCGCCGGGCGCCAGCTGCCAGGCGATCACCACCTCGCCCCTGTCGCCCGAGAGGGCGCCGTACTTGGCGGCATTGGTGCCAAGCTCATGCAGCGCCATGCCGAGGTTCTGCGCCGCGCCGGGCGCGATGCGCACCTCCGGCCCCTGCAGCAGGATGCGGCCGCCGATCAGGTGCTGGTAGTGGGACAGCTGCGAGGCGACGAGTTCGCGCAGCGGCACGCCCTTCCAGTAGTTCCTGACCAGCAGGTCCTGTGACGAGGCGAGCCCCGCCAGCCTTTCGGCGAAGCGCTGCGGAAAGGTTTCGATGTCGCTGGTCTTTGCCATTTGCTGGGCGATGGCCTGCACCACGGCGAGAAGGTTCTTGGAGCGGTGGTTGATCTCGCGCATCAGCAGCTGCGCATGTTCCTCCGCCGCCTTGCGCTCGGTGATGTCCTGGATGGTGCCGATCATCTTGTAGGGACCCTGCGCATCGCAGATGATGTCGAGCGCCACATTCACCCAGCGCACCGCGCCGTCCGACCAGCGGATGATGCGGTATTGCGAATCGATGCGCCGGGGCGCCGCCCTGGCCATGATCTCTTCGCCCACGGCGATGATGCGGGGCTTGTCCTCCGGGTGAAGCGAGTCCCAGTAGACGGCGTCGGTGACCTCGTCCTCGGGCCCGAGGCCCCAGATCTGCCGCACCGTGCTGTCCCAGTAGTAGTGCATCTGCGGCCGGTAGGTGACTTCGAAGACGCCGAGCTTGCCGGCCCGCAGCGCCGTCTCGAGGCGGCTTTCGCTGCGCCGCAGCTGGTCCTCCGCCTCCTTCCTCGTGCTGATGTCGCGGTAGAACATGGCCACGCCATCCGAGGTGGGATAGGCGGAAATGTCGAGCCACAGTGCACGCGTCGCGGTCGCGCAGTGATATTCCAGCAGGCCCGGCAGCTTGTCCCTCATGACGTCGCGCAGCATCGCCTCGAAGGGCGAGCCGACGACGTCGGGCCACAGCTCCCAGAACGGGCGTTTCACCATCTCCTCGGGTGTCTTGCCGCTGATGCGCGCTGCCTCGCTGTTGACCAGCGTGACACGGAACTCCCTGTCGAGGACGAGGAAGGCGTCGCCCATCGAGTTCAGCACGTTGCGCACCGTGGCCTCGCTGGCCTGCAGCGCGCGGACGGCGCGCTTCTGCGCGGTGGTTTCCTCGGCCACGATGTTGACGGCGATAACGCGGCCCTCCTCGTCGCGGATCGGCGACCAGTGCTCGAGGAAGCTCCGGCGCACGCCCGGCTGTGCGGCCGTTTCGCCCTCGATCTCCAGATTCAGGATCGACTCACCCGTTTCCACCACCTTGCGCACCAGGCTTTCGCCGATGTCGGCGAGTTTCGGCACCACTTCGCGGATGGTTCGTCCGATATGGTCCTCGACGGCAACGCCGTTCAGTTCGGCAAGCCGGTTGTTGATGCGCTGGAAGCGGAAGTCGGCGCCGACGACGGCAAGGCCCACGGGCGCGTCATTGTAGATGGCCGCCAGCTCGGACAGGGCCTGGCGCGTCTCGCGATATTCGCGGAGCAGCTCGCGATCGTCCTGCACGTCTGGAACCCCTCCTGCCCGGACGGCTGGATGCCGCGGTGGTGCCTGAAGGATTTATAGCGACCGGCTTTCCAGTTGTCAGCTTCGTCAATAGGCGAAGTCGCGGAACACCCGTGTCACGTCCTGGTGCCAGTCGCCATTGTAGAGGGCGAGCAGGTTCTCGGCCGCCGTCTTGCCGCTCTGCGCGATCTCGTCCAGCGGGTCGAGGAAGGCGGCCTCCGTCTTGCCCTTGCAGCCGTGCCTGCCGCGCGCCTCGAGTCCGGCGCGGGCGATCGCCAGCACTTCCCTGGCGATGTCCTGGACCTTCCGTCCACGGATCGTCGCGTGCAGCGCCTGCCGGGGCACGTCGTCGCGCAGCTTCTGGCGCTCCTCCGCCGTCCAGTCCTTCACCAGGTCCCAGGCGGCATCGAGCGAGGACTGTTCGTAGAGCAGCCCCACCCACAGGGCGGGCAACGCGCAGAGGCGGCGCCACGGGCCGGAATCGGCACCGCGCTGCTCGAGGTATTTCTTGAGCCGCACCTCGGGGAAAATGGTGGTGAGGTGGTCGGCCCAGTCCTTCATCACCGGCTTCTCGCCCGGCAGCTGCGGCAACCGGCCATCGAGGAAGGCGCGGAAGCTTTCACCCGACGTGTTGATGTACTTGCCATCCCGCATCACGAAATACATCGGCACGTCGAGCGCATAATCGACATAGCGCTCGAAGCCGAAGCCATCCTCGAAGGCGAAGGGCAGCATGCCGGCGCGGGCATTGTCGGTGTCGCGCCACACCTCCGAACGATAGGACAGGAAGCCATTGGGCTTGCCGTCGAGGAAGGGCGAGTCGGCAAATAGCGCCGTTGCGACCGGCTGCAGCGCCAGCGACACGCGCAGCTTCTTCACCATGTCGGCTTCCGAGGCAAAGTCGAGGTTCACCTGCACCGTGCAGGTGCGGAACATCATGTCGCGGCCCTTGGTACCCACCTTGTCCATGTAGGGCGCCATGATGCCATAGCGGCCCTTGGGCATGACGGGGGTTTCGGCGAGGCTCCACAGCGGCGAGGCGCCCAGCCCGAGGAAGCCGATCCCCAGCCTGTCGCCCACCTCGCGCACCTGTGTCAGGTGCTCATGCACCTCCTCGCAGGTGTCATGCACCGTATCGAGCGGCGCACCGGAAAGCTCGAACTGGCCGCCCGGCTCGAGCGAGACGTTGCCGAGGCCATTGGGGTCCGACAATGCGATGATGTTCTCGCCCTCATAGACGCCGGTCCAGCCATAGCGGTCCTTGAGGCCGTCGAGCAGCGCCTTGATCGAGCGCGGCCCGTGGTAGGGCACCGGCTGCAGCGTGTCGGTGAGGAAGGGGAACTTCTCGTGCTCGGTGCCGATCTTCCATTCCGCCTTGGGCTTGGAACCCGAGGCCAGTTCCTCGATGAGCTGGGCCTTGGTCTCGATGGGCATGCGCGCCTTGGGGCTGTCGGGGGCGGGTCCGCTCACGGGGTCGATCCTGTCAAAATTGTGTCCGAGGATGTAGGCGGCGGGCCTCCATCCGGCAAGCGAAGATTCGGAATGGGCCCATCAGGGCTTGTGATGCCAGTCGCCCAGCACGGCCTGCACCAGCGTCAGCGCCGCCACCGCCGCCGTGTCCGCCCGCATGATGCGCGGCCCCAGTGAAATGGCCGTGACGAAGGGCAGCGACTTCAGCAGCACCTTCTCGTCATCGGTGAAGCCGCCCTCGGGCCCGATCAGCACCGCCGCGGGCGATCGAAGCGATTTCAGCGCCGCGAGCGGATCGGCGATGGTTGCCGTCTCGTCACAATAGACCAGCGCGCGGTCCTTCTCCCACTCCAGCAGCAGCTTTGGCAGCTTCACCGGCTCATGCACCTCCGGCACGAACACCAGGTTGCACTGCTCGGCCGCCTCGATGACATTGGCCGTCATGCGCTCGAGGTTCACCCGCTCCGCGATGGTGCGCCGGGTGATGACGGGCCTCAGCCGCCGCGCGCCCAGTTCGGTGGCCTTCTGCACCACATAATCGAGCCGCGCATGCTTGAGCGGCGCGAAGCAATAGTCGATGTCCGGCGGCGGCATCACGGCCGAGACCTGCCGCTCGCAGCGGATGCGGACACCCTTCCTGGTGACCTCGGTCAGATAGGCCAGCCACTCCCCGTCGCGCGCATTGAACACCGAGACGGGGTCGCCGGCGGACAGCCGCAGCACGCCCGCGAGGTAATGCGCCTGCTCGCGTTCCAGCGCGATCTCCCGCTGGTGGCCGAGCTCCGCGTCGAGGTGGAGGCGAGGGGTGGTCTTCATGGTGCGCCCGGTGTACACCGCCGCCATGAGCGAAGCCAGAAATCAAGAATGAGCAAGGCCGGCCACCCCGAAACCCGCATCGCCGACGCGCTGCCGGACCATTGGGCCGACCGTGCGCTGCCGGGTTGGGCGCGGCCCTATGCGCGGCTGATGCGGCTCGAACGGCCGATCGGCTGGTGGCTGCTCCTGCTGCCCTGCTGGTGGGGCCTCACGCTGGGCCAGATCGCCAATGGCGGCGGCCTGCCGAGCCCGTGGTATGCGCTGCTCTTCCTCGTCGGCGCCATCATCATGCGCGGCGCGGGCTGCACGCTCAATGACATCGCCGACCGCAATTTCGACGGCCGCGTCGAGCGCACCAGGCTGCGCCCCATCCCGGCGGGGCAGGTGAGCGTGAAGCAGGCGCTGGCCTTCCTCGTGCTGCTCTGCCTGCTCGGCCTCGTCATCCTGCTCCAGTTCAACTGGTTCACCGTGGTGACGGGTGCGGCCTCGCTTCTCGTCGTCGCCGTCTATCCCTTCATGAAGCGCATCACCTACTGGCCGCAGGCGGTGCTGGGACTGGCCTTCAACTGGGGCGCGCTGGTGGGCTGGAGCGCTGTCCACGGCACGCTGTCGCCCGCGCCCCTGCTGCTCTATGCCGGCGGCGTCAGCTGGACGCTGGCCTATGACACGATCTACGCCCACCAGGACAAGGAGGACGATGCGCTGATCGGCCTCAAGTCCACCGCGCTGAAGTTCGGCGACCGGTCGCTGTGGTGGCTGGCCGTCTTCTTCGCCCTTGCCATTGCCCTGATCGATGCCGCGGCGTGGCTGGCGGGCGGTTCGATCATCGCCCATGTGGGGGTTGCCGCCGCAGCCCTGCAGGCAGCCTGGCAGCTCGCCCGCTTCGCGCCCGACAATGGCCCGCGCTGCCTTGAACTTTTCCGGTCAAACCGCATATTTGGCCTCATCATCAGTTTCGGCTTCCTCCTGGATTCACTCCTCATATGACCGACGATCTCCTCGACCTGGCCGGCCTCGCCGTGGCTCATGCCCGGAAACTCGGCGCCGACGCCGTCCATGCCGTGGCCGCCGATGGCCGCTCCACCGAAATCTCCGTGCTTGACGGCAGGATCGAGAAGGTGGAGCAGTCGGAAGCCCGCGACATCTCGCTCAAGGTCTTCGCCGGCAAGTCCTCCGCCTCGATCTCCGGCAGCGTGCTGACGAAGGAGGCGATCCACCGCCTCGCCGAGAATGCGCTGCGCATGGCGAAGCTCGCCCCGCCCGACCCCCATGCAGGGATCGCCGATCCGGACCAGCTGGCCACCGAGATCCCCGAACTCGACCTCGCCGCCACCGACCTGCCCGATCCGGCAAAGCTCGAAGAGCTGGCGAAGCGCGCCGAGGCGGCGGGTCTGGCCGTGAAGGGCGTCAGCAAGTCGTCCGGTGCAGGCGCCTCGCGCTCCGAGACCTCGGTGGGCATCGTCATCTCCAACGGCTTCGCGCAAGGCTACCGGCGCACGGGTGTGGGTGTTTCCATGTCGGCCATCGCCGGCGAGGGCCTCGCCATGCAGCGCGACTATGACTATTCCTCCGCCGTCCACTTCGTCGACCTGCGCGCGCCCGAGGTGATCGGCCGCACTGCGGGCGAACGCGCGGTGGAGCGCATCAACCCGCGCAAGGTGAAGTCGCAGTCGGTGCCGGTGATCTATGACCGCCGCGTCGCCTCCGGCCTCATCGGCCACCTGCTCGGCGCCATCAATGGTGCCGCCATCGCGCGCGGCACCTCCTTCCTCAAGGATGCGATGGGCCAGCAGATCTTCGGCCCCCACATCACCATCGTCGAGGACCCGCACATGCTGCGCGGCCACGGCTCGCGCCCCTTCGACGGCGAAGGCCTGGCCTGCCACAGGCGCAACCTCATCGACCAGGGCGTGCTCACGGGCTGGATCCTCGATCTGCGCGCGGCGCGCCAGCTCGGGCTCGCCCCCACCGGCCAGGGCTCGCGCGGCGGGCCGTCGACCTCCAACGTCTTCCTGCCCGCGAGCACGGAAACGCCGGAGGACCAGATCAGGTCGCTGAAGCAGGGCCTCTACGTCACCGAACTCATCGGCTCCTCGATCAACAACGTGACGGGCGACTACAGCCGCGGTGCCTCCGGCTTCTGGATCGAGAATGGCGAGCTGACCTTCCCGGTGAGCGAGATCACCATCGCCGGAAACCTGAAGGACATGTTCCGCACCATCCGGCCCGCCTCGAACCTCGAGTTCCGTTCCTCGGTATCGGCTCCCAACTGCCTCGTCGAAGGCCTGACCATTGCCGGTGTCTGACGCCGACCTGCTCTGCGACGTGGTGCGCGAGGCGGGCGAACTGGGCCTTGCCATCGGCCGCAAGAAGGACCTGAGGCACTGGACAAAGCCTGACGGCAGCCACGTCACCGAGGGCGACCTCGCCATCAACGCCCTCTTCGAGCAGCGCCTGCGCGCGGCACGCCCCGATGATGGCTGGCTGTCGGAGGAAACCCCCGACGAGCCCGCAGCCCGCATGGCCCGCGACCGGCTGTGGATCATCGATCCG
Source organism: Aestuariivirga litoralis (assembly GCF_003234965.1). Lineage (GTDB taxonomy): Bacteria > Pseudomonadota > Alphaproteobacteria > Rhizobiales > Aestuariivirgaceae > Aestuariivirga > Aestuariivirga litoralis. The sequence continues at coordinate 56,293 of NZ_QKVK01000008.1, read as the reverse complement.
ATCGACGGCACCCGCGCCTTCCTCGAGGGGCGCCGGGAATGGTGCGTGGCGGCCGCATTAGCGGTGAAGGGCCGCCCGGTGCTCGCCGCCGTCTTCACCCCGCGCCATAATGAATTCTTCACCGCCACGGCAGGCGGGGGCGCCCTGCTCAACGGCACCCGCCTTGCCCTGGCCGATCCGGCCTCGCTCGCAGGCGCCCATATCGCCGGAAACCGCAAGGCACTGGCCAGCCTCGCCGATCTCGGAATCGCCCCCGACCCCTCGGGCGCGCTGCCCCTCCAGCTGCGCCTGGCCCATGTGGCGGCGGGCCGCCTCGACGGGGCTGTCTCCATCGGCAGGCGCAATGACTGGGACCTGGCGGCGGGCGAATTGCTGGTCGCGGAGGCCGGCGGCCGGGTTTCCGGCTCCTCCGGCGAAGGATACATTTACAATCGGCCTGAGCCGTGGCAGCAAGGCCTCGTTGCTGCAGGTGCGAAGCGCCACGCGGCGCTGATCGAAGCATTGAGCGCTGCCCGGCGCTCAACGGACTAGCCCTGAGGACATGATGACCAAGACCCCCGCCAAACCCGACCAGCAGCTCCTGCACCTCGTCTTCGGGGGCGAACTCACCGATGTCGACCAGGTGACCTTCAAGGACCTCGCCAGGCTGGACGTGGTGGGCTTCTTCCCGGATTATGCCTCGGCCTACCAGGCCTGGCTGGTCAAGGCGCGCGAGACGCTGGACAGCGCCCAGACGCGCTATTTCATCGTCCACCTGCACCGCATCCTCGATCCCTCGACCCAGCAGGCGCCCTGAGCCCGGCACGGCGGGCATGGCCCGCCGCCGTTTCTGGCCGTTGCGGCGCAGCAGCCCTCGCGCCTAAGAGGCCGGACCGATGACCAGCCACAACACTCTCCGCGCCATCCTTGCCATGGTCGTGTCCATGGGCTCCTTCGTGGCCTCCGACAGCTGCATGAAGCTGGCCATGGAGCACGCGCCGCTGTTCGAGCTGATGCTGATGCGCGGGCTCGTGTCGCTCACCGTCTGCCTGGGGCTCATCCTGGCGCTCGGCCAGGCCGGCAGCATCCGCCGCATGTTCGACAAGTGGCTGGTGGCGCGCGGCGTGCTGGAGACCATCGCCAACCTCAGCTTCATCTTCGCGCTGGGCTTCATCGCCATTGCCGACCTCACCGCCATCGTCCAGACCTGCCCGCTCTTCGTGCTGCTCGGCGCCTGGGCCTTCCGCGGCGAGCATCTGGGCGGCCAGCGCCTGTTCCTGATCCTGGTGGGCATCGCCGGCGCCATGCTGGTGGCCCAGCCCGGCTCAGGTGCCGTGTCGCCGCTCGCCAGCCTCGCCTTCATCACCGCCATCGCCTCGGCGATCCGCGACCTCCTCACGCCGAACGTGCCGAAGGGCATGCCGCCGCTGGTGGCGGCCCTCACCGTCATCACCGTGCTCACCCTCACCGGGCTCGCCGGCATGCTGGCGGTCGAGGCCCCCGTCATGCCCGGCCCGCGTGAGATCCTGCTGATGGTCGTCTCCGGCACCATGGCGGTCGCCGGCCATCTGCTGCTCTACCTCACCTACCGCCTCGGCGAGGCGCGCACCGTGGCGCCCTTCATGTACACGCTCACCATCTGGGCGGTGCTCTCGGGCCTCGTGATCTTCGGCGAAGTCCCCAACCGGCTGGCCATCGCCGGCATGCTGCTGGTGGCGCTGGCGGGGCTCGCCATCATCTGGCTCGATGGCCGGCAGCGGAAGGCAGAGGCGCTGATGGCGGTCGAAGCAGCGCACTGACGGGACCCCACGTCACATCATGCCCAGGCTTGTCCCGGGCATCCCTTGCATGGCCACCGAAAGGATCGCCGGGACAAGCCCGGCGAAGATGACGGTGGGAAGCGGCAAGCAGCCCTAAATCTTCCCCTCGGCCTGCAGCCGCCCCAGCGGAAAAGCCGTCACCGTTTCATCGGGCGCAGCAAGCCGCGCCACCGCCGCTTCGCAATCCGCCTTCATCTGCGTCACCAGCTCGTCGATCGACGCGAAGCGCTTGTCGCCGCGGATCAGGTCGACGAATTCGACGAACAGCTGCCGGCCATAGAGGTCGCCCTCGAAGCCGATGAGATAGACCTCGAGGAAGGTGCGCCCCGTGTCGAAGGTCGGCCGGTCGCCGAAATAGCCCGCACCTTTCCACACCTCGGCACCCTGCTTCATCGCATCGCGCACGCGCACGGCATAGATGCCGCGATAGGGGTCGGCCCCCTTTTCCAAAACGATGTTCAAGGTGGGAAAGCCGATGGTGCGGCCGCGCTGGTCGCCCTTCACCACCTCGCCCAGCACCGTCCAGTGATAGCCGAGGTCATGCGCCGCAGCGGTCACGTGGCCGTGGCGCAGCGCCTGGCGGATGTTGCTCGACGAGAAGGGCGAATGCTGGTCGCCCTCATCCGTCACCTGCTCGACGATGGTGACGCCGAAGCCATACCTGGCGCCAAGTTCGCTCATGGTGGCGGGGCTGCCCTTGCGGCCCTTGCCGAAGTGGAAATCGTAACCCATCACCACATGGCGCACGGCCAGCCGCTCCACCAGGTGCAGCCGCACGAAGTCCTCCGGCGAGAGTTCGGACAGCGCGCGGTCGAAGTCCAGCACCGCCAGGAAGGCGGCACCCAGCGCCGCCACCAGCCTGGCCTTCAGCGGCCCCGGTGTCAGCCGGAACACCGGCTCGTCCGGCCGGAAGAAGCTGCGCGGATGCGGCTCGAAGCTGACCACGCCCCAGGGCAGCCCCAGCCGTGCGCCCTCCTCGGCCGCGCAGGTCAGCAGCGTCTGGTGGCCGCGGTGCACGCCATCGAAATTGCCGATGGCCACGACGCCGCCCCGGCAGGTTTCAGGAACGGGCGACAGGCCCGTGATCAGTTGCATTCCAGTTCCTTGTCACATCCATGACAGGTCATGGACGGTTGCCACGATGCGGGCGTTCGGCACGGCCCGAAGCACCTCTGCCTCGGCCACATGCAGCCCCTCGCTCGCATCCGTCACCCCTTCTGCAACAAGAAGGGCGTCAAGGCCATAGTCCGCAGCGCCGCGGATGTCGGTCTCCGGCCCGTCGCCGATGGCCAGGATGTCGGGCCGGTCGATGTCGCGCCCGGTGATGCGCCGGGCCTCGGCGAGCGCCAGGTCGTAGATGGGCGCAAAGGGCTTGCCCGCCATCAGCACCTCGCCGCCGCGCGCGGCATACATCTCGGCGAGCTTCCCCGCGCAGTAGAGGATTCGGTCGCCCTTCTTCACGATCTTGTCCGGGTTGGCGCAGATCATGGCGAGCCCGCGGCGCTTCATGTCGTCGAGCAGGGGCTCGTAATCCTCCAGCCGGTCATTGAGGTCATCGACGAGCCCGGTGCACAGCACCGCCTCCGCCGCATCGAGCCCGACGCGCGAAACACCCGTGCCCTCATAGATCGACAGGTCGCGGGCAGCCCCCACGTGATGGACACCCCTGCCCCCATGCAGCTTCATCAGCACCTGGGTGACATCGCCCGAGGTCACGATACGGTCGTGGCTGGCGGGATCGACGCCGATCTCGAGCAGCTGCTTCTCGACGCCGAGGTTGCTGCGCGGCGAATTGGTGACGAGGATGACGGTGCCGCCCTTGGCGCGATGGCGCTTCAGCGCCTCGACCGTGATCGGGAAGGGCGCCACGCCATTGTGCACCACCCCCCAGATGTCACAGAACCAGACGGGATAGGCGTCGGAAAATCTCTGCATGATGCGCGGCGTCAGGATCAGGCGGCGCTGGCTTTGCGCACTGCGGCGGCGGCCACGCCGGCCTCCGGCCTCACCTTGCGCGGCGGCGCGAAGAAGGGGCCATGTCCGAAGCGCGCCGAACGGCTGGCGGCGGTGGCCTGCTGCGGCGTCTTCACGTCGCCCACGATCACCTGCATCTGCAGGGCGCGGGCCTGCTTGGCGAAGTCGGCCCAGGCGGCGTTGGGGCCGTTGCCGGCATCCACCGCATGCGGCGGGAAGGACAGGAAGCGCACGCCAAGCTGCCGCAGTGCGGCAAGGTCCAGCCCGCCGAGATAGACCTCGCGCAGCGCCAGCGTGGCGCCGTGCCGGGCGAGCTTCGCCAGGTTCTCGATGCCGGCCGCGTCGAGCGCGCCCAGGTCCTGCTGGGCGAATTCGAACACCATGCCCTGGGCCACGTCGGCGTCCTTCTGCAGCAGGGCCATCAGCTTCGCCGCTTCGTCCTGCGAGCCGAGCGTCGCCTTGCCCACCGGCACGAAGACGCGAAGCCCCGGGTTGCGGTTGCGCAGGCGGCGCAGCACCGGGGCCACCATCTTCACGATGCGCAGGTCGAGGGCGGGGCGCATGCCGCCCTGGTCGGCCTTCTGCATCAGCTCGTCATGGCCGATCAGCTTGCCGCGGCCATCGGCCAGCGCCACCAGGGCGCGGTAGTGGCTGGTCGATCCGCTGGCCAGCTCCACCACGGGCTCCAGCAGCAATGACAGTTCCTCGCGCCCGGTGGCCTTGATCGGCCGCGGCAGCGCCGGCGCCGGCGCGGTGGCCACGAGCGATTCGGCGCCGGGGCCATATTGCCGCCAGTGCGGCTGGGCAGCGACATAGTCATGCAGCTCGCGGCGCAGCTTGTGCACGTCGCCCGCCACCGCGCCGAGCTGGGCCGCCGTCACCGCGTCGTCATGGCGGCGCTCCACGCTTGCCAGCCGGGCGAGCAGGTCATCGGATTTGCCGGCGAGGCCGCGGAGCGAATCCCGCAGCGACCACAGCCACTCGTCGTGGCGCTGCAGCTTCACCAGCGCCACGGTAACGGCCAGCAGGATGCAGCAGGACAACAGCAGGATGGCCCCCGCCACCGCCATCATCTGCGGCCCGGCGGACACGACCAGATAGGCCGCGATGCCGATCGCAGCGAGCGGAAAGGCGGTGAGCCCCAGCATCACCGGCGCCATGTGTCGTGACATCCTGCCTCGACCCCTTACCCCATCACTTACCCCGGCCCCGCGCGATTCGACGTCCGCGCCGGGCAACACATCAGGAATTCGCATGAATCGCCCTTTCCGGGAAGCCCCGTTTTCCCGCCTTGGATGCAAAAAGGCCGGAGGGGGTGCCCTCCGGCCTTCGAAACCGTCCGTGATCCGATGGATCAGGCCACCGAGGCCAGGATCTTCGGCATCTTGTCGGAGAAGATCTCGTCGATCTGATTCTCGTTGATGATCAGCGGCGGCGAGAGTGCAATCGTATCCGCCGTGATGCGGACCAGCATGCCCACGTCGTGGAAGCCGTTCTCCATGGCCTTGTAGGCGCGAAGGCCGGGCTTGCCCTCGACCGGCTTGAGGTCGATGGCGGCCACGAGGCCGATGGTGCGGATGTCCTCGACCAGCGGATGGCCCTTGAGCGTGAAGGCCGCGTCCGACCACACCTTCTCGAGCTTCTTGGCGTTCTCGAACAGCTTCTCGTCGCGATAGAGGTCCATGGTGGCAACGCCCGCCGCGGCCGCCATCGGGTGGCCGGTATAGGTATAGCCGTGGAACAGCTCGATCACGTGGTCGGCACCGCCCATGAACTTGTCGTAGATGCCCTGGCGCACCAGGCAGCCGCCCATCGGCACGGTGCCGGAGGTGACGCCCTTGGCGAAGGTCAGGATGTCGGGGGTGACGCCGAAGCGCTCGGCGGCGAAGGCATGGCCGAGGCGGCCGAAGCCGGTGATCACTTCGTCGAAAATCAGCAGGATGCCGTGCTTGGTGCAGATCTCGCGCAGGCGCTTGAGATAGCCCTTGGGCGGCGGCAGCACGCCGGTCGAACCGGCCATCGGCTCCACGATCACCGCCGCGATGGTGGAGGCATCATGCAGCGCCACCAGACGCTCGAGGTCGTCCGCGAGGTGAGCACCCCACTCCGGCTCGCCCGCGGTGAAGGCCTGTTCCTTGCGGTTATAGGTGTGCGGCAGGTGGTCGACACCGGCCAGCATGGCGCCGAACCACTTGCGGTTGGCGACCATGCCGCCGACCGAGATGCCGCCGAAGTTCACGCCGTGATAGCCACGCTCGCGGCCGATCAGGCGGGTGCGGCTCGCCTCGCCGTTGGCGCGGTGATAGGCCAGCGCGATCTTCAGCGCGGTGTCGGCGGCTTCCGAGCCCGAGTTGCAGAAGAAGGCATAGTTCAGGTCGCCCGGCGCCATGGTGGCAAGCCGCGAGGCGAGCTCGAACACCTTGGGATGGCCGAACTGGAAGGTCGGCGCGAAGTCGAGCTCGGCGGCCGACTTCTGGATGGCTTCGACGATGGGCCCGCGGCAATGGCCGGCATTGGAGCACCACAGGCCGGCAGACCCGTCGAGAACGGCGCGGCCGGACATGTCGTAGTAGTGCATGTCCTTGGCACGCGCGATCATGCGCGGGCGCTTCTTGAAGGCGCGGTTGGGCGTGAAGCCCATCCAGAACGGCTCAAGATTGTTGGGTGACGGCTCCCAGGCGGCGGCGCCGTCAAGATTCACGGGCTTGTTCATCGGTCAAATCTCCTCCGAGCGATGCTTGGTGATAGCAGAAACCGGGCATCCAGGGAAATGCACCAGCTTTCCCCGTTGCTTGGGCCAGACCCTTGAAACGCAGTCATCCCGGCGAAAGCCGGGACCCCGCTCTCCATCCACATGGTGCAACGCACAAAGCGGGGCCCCGGCTTTCGCCGGGGTGACGGATGGGGGAGAACCCAATTGTCGAGAATGACCTCCTATACCCGATCCAGCGCGCGCTGTCAAGCATAATTTTCCTAATACAAGAAAAGACTGCGACGGTCAGGCCCCCGCAGCCACGCTCCGGAATCCCGCCAAGACGGCCCTGTTTTGGCGGCGGAGGTGGCTGCGGAGTTGCGCGAGGGTCATCCCCTCGTCCTTCACGAACACGATGAAGTTCATGTTCGTATTGTTGAAAATGACCTCGCCGAGGCCGGCGGCGTCGGCGGCCCGGTCCAGAAGGCCCAGCTGCTGGAGCTTTTCGATCAGTTGGCAGGTCTGCTGCGCCAGCGCCACGTCGAGCGCGGCATAGGTTTCGCCGAAGGGGCTTTCGGGCTGGGTCGTCGAGATCGCCATGGCCTGCCGCCACATCTCCTTCGAGAGATAGTGCAGCGAATGCTCCACATAGCCGCCGACCAGGGCATCGACCGCAGCCTCGGCACTGGCGGGCGGGTTGGCGATCACCTCCTCACCCTGGCGCAGCACCTCCTCGACCTCGAGCGAGACGATGGCGACCAGCAGGTCGCCCTTGTTGCGGTAGTAATTGTAGATCGTGCCGATCGAGACTTCGGCGGCGGCGGCGATCGCCTCCATCTTCACCGTCTCGTAGCCCTGCTCGCGGAAAAGGCGGGTGGCGGCCTCCACGATGCGGTCGTGGCGGATGGCCTTCTGTCTCTCGCGCAAGCCTGACATGCGGGCAGTCTGCACGATTATTGGAATTGACTCAACTTTGTAATTCGTTCAGTTTTCTCGCATATAGGGAGAACGCCACATGACCAACCGTCTTTCGCGCCGTCTCTTCGGCGCTTCCGTCGCCGCACTGGCCCTCATGGGCTCCTACGCCGCCGCCTCCGCCCAGGATCTCAATGCCCTAGTCTGGTGCGACCACTCCGACCCGAACCTGCTGAAGCCCTTCGAGGACGCCACCGGCATCAAGGTCAACGTCAAGGAGTTCGAGGGCACGGGTGCAGGCCTTGCCATCGTCGAGCAGTCCCAGCCCGGCGACTGGGACGTGATGGTGATCGACACGGTCGACGTCCGCCGCGGTGTCGAGCGCGGCCTGTTCGAGCCGCTGCCCGCCGACCAGCTTCCCACTGCCGACATTTTCCCCGAGGTGCTGATGGACAGCCATGCCGTGGTGGACGGCAAGCGCTACGGCATCACCGAGAAGTTCGGCTACAACACCATCGGCTTCAACAAGTCGAAGGTCGACGTGGCCGACATGGAAACCCTCGGCGTGCTGACCAACGACAAGTACAAGGGCCGCATCGCCATCTATGACTATTACCTGCCCGTGATGGGCCTCGCCGCCATGTCGATCGGCAAGAAGACCTCCGAACTCACCGAGGCCGACCTTCCCGCGCTGAAGGAGGTCCTCCTCAAGATGAAGGCCAACGCCAAGGCGGTGACCGACGTGGTCGCCAGCCAGACGGCACTCGCCACCGGCGAGGCCGACATCCTGGTCGGCGGCGGCGAATGGGTGACGGCCGGCATCGCCAAGGAGAACCCGGACCTCGACTTCTCGATCCCCAAGGAAGGGGCCGTGCTCTGGTCGCAGTCGCTCGCCATGTTCAAGGATTCGAAGAACAAGGACGCGGCGCTGAAGTTCATCCAGTACATCCTCAGCCCCGAGGGCCAGGCGCGGCTCGCCACCTCCGCCTGCTACTGGGGCATGCCGGCCAATGCCAAGGCTGCGCTGAACGACGACCAGAAGAAGATCCTGCGCTTTGCCGAGCAGGCGGACTTCCTGAAGCGGGCCCAGGAATATCCGGCCCCCTCGGAGGACCTCGACAAGAAGATGCAGGACCTGTGGACTGAAATGATCCAGGCGCAGTGAGCCAGGCATCGGGACAACGCATCGGATGGGCCAGCGTCACACCCGCACTGCTGTGGACGCTGGTCTTCTTCGTCGTGCCTTTCATCGCCATGGCGGTGATGAGCCTTCACCCGAAGGCCGGGGAAGGCGCAAGCCTTGCCGCCTATGCGCAGTTCTTTGCCAATCCGAGCTACTGGCGCGCGCTCGTCAACTCGCTCGAGGTCACGCTCATCGTCACCGCGGTCTCGGTGCTGCTGGCCTATCCCTTCGCCTGGGTCCTCGCCTTCATGGTGCCGGAGCGCTGGCAGCGGCTGGCCCTGATGCTGGCCGTCCTGCCCTTCTGGACCTCCTATGTCGTGCGCTCCTACTCATGGCTCCTCGTCCTCGCTGAAAAGGGCGTCGTCAATTCCACGCTGGTCGATCTCGGCCTGCTGGCGGAACCCGTGCAGATCGCCAACACCCGCGCGGCGACGGTGATCGGCTTCGTCCACTTCTTCGTGATGCTCCTCACACTGACGATCTACGCCAACCTCAAGCAGCTCTCGCCGAACTACCGCAAGGCCGCGACGGACCTTGGCGCCTCCGGCATCCAGACCTTCATCCACGTCATCCTGCCGCTCACGCTCCCCGGCATCATGGTCGGCGCCTTCCTCACCTTCGTGCTGGCGATCGGCGACTACATCACGCCGCAGATTCTGGGCGGCAACAACGAACTCCTGATGCCGCAGCTGATCATGATGCAGATCGGCCGGCGCGGCGACTTCGCCTCGGCCTCCGCCCTCTCGCTCATCCTCATGGCCGTCGTCACCATCGCCTATCTCGCCTGCGCCCGCTGGCTGAAGATCGAGAGGGCGTGATGACCCGCGCCATTGCCATCGCCTACGCCCTGCTGCTCTACGGCTTCATCTTCCTGCCGGTAGCCGTGCTGGTGCTGTTCTCCTTCCAGGGCACGCTCTTCCCCATCCCGCCCTTCAACGGCCCGAGCCTGCGCTGGTACACCGCGGTGCTGAACGACGCGCGCCTCACCGCGGGGCTCGGCAATTCCGTGCTGGTAGCACTCACCACCTCCGCCATTGCGACACTGCTGGGCTTCCTCTCCGCCTGGGGCTTCGCGCGCTTCCACCTGCCGGCCTCTGCCTTCCTCCGTGGGCTGATCACCCTGCCGCTCACGGTGAGTTACCTCATCATCGGCATGGGCCTCCTGATCTTCTTCAACTGGATCGGGCTCCCCAAATCCCTGATGGCCGCGGGCATCGGGCATGTGGTGATCAACCTGCCGCTCTGCTTCGCCATCATCTACAGCCAGATGGGCGAGCACCAGGCCAATATCGAGCGCGCCGCGCGCGACCTCGGTGCCAGCGAGGCGAAGGTCCTTCTCCTCGTCACCGCGCCCATGATGTGGCCCGCCCTCTTCGCCGCCTTCTTCCTATCCATGACCTTCTCGTGGGACGAGTTCGTCATCTCCTTCCTGCTGACCCGCTTCGAGACGACGCTGCCCGTCGAGATCTGGAACCTGCTGCGCGCGGGGCTGAACCCCAAGACCAATGCGGTGGGCGCCCTCGTCTTCGGCGTCTCCATCATCCTCGCCATCGTCTTCGAACTCGTCGCCTTCCGAAAGCGCCCGCAATGACGGACCTCGTTTCCATCCAGCACGTCTCCCACAGCTTCGGCCCGACGAAGGTGCTGGATGACGTCTCGCTCAATCTCCCGCCGGACAGCTACACCGTGCTGCTCGGCCCCTCGGGCTCCGGCAAGACCACGCTGCTCTCGATCCTCGGCGGCTTTCTTGCCCCCGAACAGGGGCGCGTCCTCATCAAGGGCGCGGACTGCACCGCCATGGCCCCCGCCAAGCGCCCCACCGCCACGGTGTTCCAGGACTATGCGCTGTTCCCGCACATGACGATCGGCGGCAATGTCGGCTTCGGCCTGCGCATGAAGGGTGTGGCGAAGGCGGAACGTGATGCCAAGGCCCGCGCCATGCTCGAGGTGGTCGGCCTCGCCGCCGCCTTCGAGAGGAAGCCGCACCAGCTCTCGGGCGGCCAGCGCCAGCGCGTGGCGCTGGCCCGCGCCCTCGTCGTCGAACCCGCCGTGCTGCTGCTCGACGAACCGCTGGGCGCGCTCGACCTCAAGCTCCGCCGCCAGATGCAGGACGAGCTGAAGGCGATCCAGAAGCGCGTCGGCACCGCCTTCATCCACGTGACGCACGATCAGGAAGAGGCCATGGCGCTCGCCGACCACGTCGTCGTCATGAACCACGGCCGCATCGAGGACCAGGGCGACCCCGAACGCGTCTATGCCCGCCCCGCCACCCGCTTCACCGCCACCTTCATGGGCGAGAGCACCATCGTGCCGGGCACCGTGCTGGACGGCATGATCGACACGGCACTCGGCCGCTTCCCCGCGCCACATGATGCAAGGGAAGTGGCGATCCGCCCCGAGCACGTCTCGCTGGGCGGCGCACTCGCGGGCGCGGTGACGGATGTCGTCTACCAGGGCAGCTTCAAGCGCGTTACCGCGCGGGTGAACGGCGTCGACCTCCTCGCCAGGCTTCCTGCCGAAACCAAGGTAACGCCCGGCGAGACGGTGAGCCTCGCCATCGACCCCGCCCACGTCATCGTGCTGAAGGACTGAGCCCATGGACCTCCGCATCAGCGCCACCGAATGGTACGAGACGCTGCGCTTCGCCGACGGCGTGACGCTGATCCACGAGCCCTGGATCAAGCCCTTCTTCCGCTGCAACATGTGGCACGTGCGCGGCCGCGACCGTGACCTGCTGTTCGATTCCGGCCTCGGCCACTTCAGCCTGCGCGCCCATGTGCCGCTCGTCTCCGAGCGCGACATCGCCTGTGTGGCGAGCCACACCCACTTCGACCACATCGGCTGCCACCACGAATTCGGCCACTGTGCCGTCCACTCCGCCGAAGCGGCGATCCTCGCCGACCCGCAGAACGACCTGATCCTCGCCCATTACGCCACCGACGACATGTTCATCCGCCCACCGCAAGGCTGGGACCAGACGAAATACCACGTGAAGCCCGCCAGGGCGGAGCGCATCCTCGAGCAGGGCGACGTCGTGGACCTCGGCGACCGCGCCTTCGAGGTGGTGCACACGCCGGGCCATTCCCCTGGCGGCATCGGCCTGTTCGAGCGCAGGACCGGCATCTTCCTCTCCGGCGACATCATCTATGACGGGCCGCTGATCGATGACGCCTACCACTCCGATATCCCCGTCTATGTCGAGACCCTCGACCGCCTGCGGGCACTCCCCGTGTCGATCGTCCACGGCGGCCACTTCCCCAGCTTCGGCCCCGTGCGCTACCGCCAACTGATCGACGACTACGTGGCAGGCCACCGCAAGCCGGGCTGTCATCTGGCCCCTTAGGCCGTCATCCCGGCGAAAGCCGGGACCCCGCTTTCTCTTCGCGCGCCTTGACCCAAAGCTGGACCCCGGCTTTCGCCGGGGTGACGGAAGTGAGAGGAGGCCTGCCGCAAACAACCCTCGCCTGCAGCCCCGCGCCAGTCTATAGCTCTCCCATGCTCACCTGGGTTTTCTTCGGTTTCCTCCTCGGGCTCCAGCACGCGCTGGAGGCCGACCACATCGCCGCCGTGGCCTCGCTGACCGCCGACAAGAAGGGGGTTCGCAATATCATCCGTCATGGCGCGGTCTGGGGCCTGGGCCATGCGCTGGTGCTGGGGGCCTTCGGCGGCGCCGTCTATGCGCTCGAACTCACCTTGAGCGGCCGGCTGGCCAGCGGGCTCGAATTCGCGGTGGGCATCATGATGGTGCTGCTCGGCGCCCGCCTGCTCTATGTGCTGCTGCGTGACCGCGTTCACTTTCACACCCACCGCCACGGGGCGGAGAACGTGCACTTCCACGCCCACAGCCATGCCGGCGACGTGAAGAACCACGCGCTGAGCCGCCATGGCCATGCCCACCCCGCGGGCGGCTGGCGGCGGAGCCTCGCGGTCGGCATGATGCACGGCCTGGCGGGCTCCGCAGCCCTTGTCGCACTCGCCGCCTCGACCGCCCCCAGCATTCCGCTCGGTGTCGCCTTCATACTGCTGTTCGGCCTGGGCTCGATCGCCGGCATGGCGCTCTTCTCGGCGGTGATCGCCGTTCCGCTGTCCTACACCGCCATGACGCTCACCTGGGCCACCCGCGGCTTCCAGGCGCTGGCCGGCCTCTTCGCCATCGCCATCGGCCTCCACACGCTGGTGGAGACGGGCACGGTGCTGTTCGGGTAACGAACCCCTCCCTGCCCATCATGCCCGGGCTCGACCCGGGCATCCTTTTGGTCGCCGCCAAAAAGGATCGCCGGGTCGAGCCCGGCGATGATGAAGGTCAGAGAGCGACCCGGGTGTTACTCATTTCACCAACTGCTTCACCAGCGCATCCACCATGCGCGGCAGGTCATAGGGGAAGCGGGCGGTGATCAGGTTGCCGTCGACCACGCAGGGCTCGTCCAGCACGGTGGCCCCGGCATTGGCGAGGTCCGGGTGGATGTTCCACACGGCAGTGGCCTTCTTGCCCTTGAGGATACCTGCACTCACCATCACCCACTGGCCGTGGCAGATGGCGCAGGTGGGCTTGCCGGAGGCCAGCATGTCCTGCACGAATTTCTGCGCGTGCTTGTCGGCGCGCAGCGCATCCGGATTCCAGCAGCCGCCCGGGAAGATGCAGGCGTCGTAATCCGCCACCTTCGCCTCGTCCATGTAGCAGTTGATCTCGAGCCAGCCGGCATTCTCCATGAGGCGGATGGCAAGAACATGCGTCTTGGTGAGCGGCGGGAAGCGCAGGCCCAGCGTCGGGTGGAACTCGCCGATGCGCGGGGCGACGACGTGCACCGTGGCGCCATGCTCGGTGAGCCATTTCATGGCGCCGGTGATCTCCACCTCCTCCACGCCATTGGTGCAGCAGATGGCGATCTTCTTGCCCTTGAGCAGCTCGGGGTTTGACGGCGGGTCGAACAGGAAGTGATGAAGCTCGCGGTTCAACTCGCCATCGGCCGAGACGAGAAGCTCGGTCGAGATCGACGGCACCGGCGACGGCGTCATGAAGGCCTGGGCGCGCAACAGGGCGGCATTGGTGGCGGAAGCGGGCTCATGCGGCTTGTTCATCTGGGGGGTCCTCCTGAATGCAAGACGTATATCAGGAATTGACAAGAGGCGCGAGACGGTTTGTCCTGTGTTCCGTGCAGGGAGGGCACGCCGAATGAAGCTGGGATTCAATCTTCTGCTGTGGACGCCGCATGTCACCGAGGCGCATGAGCCCATCCTGCGCGCGCTGAAGAAGACGGGCTATGACGGGGTCGAGATCCCGATGTTCGAAGGAACGCCCGACCACTATGCAAGGCTCGGTGACCTCCTCGACAGGATCGGGCTTGAACGTTCGGTTGTGAGCGTCATCCAGGGCAAGAATCCGCTGTCCGCCGACAAGGCTGCCCAAGCCGCCGCACTCGATTATGCCAGGTGGACGGTGGACTGCTGCGCAGCCCTCGGCGCGCCCATCCTTGGCGGGCCGATGCATTCGGAGCTTGGTTACTTCTCCGGCAACCCCGCGACATCGGCCGAACGCAGGCGCGCACTCTCCTTCCACAAGAAGGCGGGCGATTATGCCGGGCGCAAGGGCATCACCTTCGCGCTCGAGGCCCTGAACCGCTTCGAATGCTATTTCCTGAACACGATGCAGCAGCTGAATGATTACCTCGACGAGGTGAACCACCCCCACATCCAGGGCATGTATGACACCTTCCACGCGAACATCGAGGAGAAGGATCCGGTGGGCGCGATCAAGACCATCCGCCCGCACATGGTGCATGTCCACATCTCCGAGAATGATCGTGGCACGCCCGGCAAGGGCCATGTGCCGTGGCCTGAAACCTACAAGGCGCTGAAGAAGGCAAGATATGACGGCTGGCTCACCATCGAGGCCTTCGGGCGCTCCATGCCCGCACTGGCCGCGGCAACGCGCGTCTGGCGCGACTTCGCGCCCTCGCCGGAAGAGGTCTACAAGCTCGGCTTCCGCAACATGAAGCAGGGCTGGGCAAAGGCGTGAAGCCCGTCCACGTCATCGGCACCTGCGACACCAAGGAGGCGGAACTCCGCTACGCGATCGAGCAGGTGCAGAAGGCCGGATCCCCTGCCCTGCTCGTCGACATCTCGACCACGCCGAGCACGGCACAGGCCGACGTGACACCGGAGACGGTGGCGAAGCACCACCCCGCCGGCGCGGACGCGGTGCTGGGCCATGCCGACCGGGGCAAGGCGGTTGCAGCCATGGCGGAGGCGTTGGGGCGCTTCCTGCTCTCGCGCAATGACATCGGCGCGGTGCTGGGCCTTGGCGGTGGCGGCAACACCTCGATGGTGACGGAGGCGATGCGGCGGCTGCCGATCGGCGTGCCGAAGCTGATGGTCTCCACCATGGCCTCGGGCAATGTGGCGCCTTACGTCGGGCCCACCGACATCATGATGATGCATGCGGTGGCCGATGTGGCGGGGCTGAACGCCATCACCCGCACCGTGATCGGCAATGCCGCCCATGCCGCAGCCGGCATGGCACTGAATGCCATTCCCGCCGGCGGTGAGGCCCGGCGCGCCGTGGGCCTCACCATGTTCGGCGTCACCACACCCTGCATCACCCAGATCCGCCACCTGATCGAGGGTGATTGCGAATGTTTCGTCTTCCACGCCACCGGCACCGGCGGGCAGTGCCTGGAGAAGCTGATCGATTCAGGCCTCATCACGGCTGCGCTCGACATCACCACGACCGAGGTGGCGGACCATCTCTTTGGCGGCGTTCTTCCGTGCACGGAGGACCGTTTCGGCGCCGTGATCCGCAGGCGCATCCCCTGGGTCGGCTCGGTGGGCGCCTGCGACATGGTGAATTTCGGCGGGCGCGAGACGGTGCCGGCGCAGTTCGGTGCACGGAACCTCTATGTGCACAACGCACAGGTGACGCTGATGCGCACCACGGCCGGCGAGAATGCCGCCATCGGCCGCTGGATCGTCGAGCGCGTCAACCGCATGGAAGGCCCGGCGCGCTTCCTGCTGCCGCTCCGGGGCGTTTCCGCCATCGATGCGCCCGGCAAGCCCTTCCATGATCCTGCCGCCGATGCGGCCCTCTTCGCGGCCATCCGCGAAGGCTGGAGGCCTGCAGCCAACCGCCAGCTCGTCGAGATCGACGCCCACATCAACGACCCGGCCTTTGCCGAGGCCGCCGTCCACCATTTCCGCGACATCACCAGAGGACAGTAGAATGGCCCGCGCCTATGCATCGATCATCCTGAAGGCCCCCGTCGAGACCGTCTGGTCCATCGTGCGCGACTTCAACGGATTGCCGAACTGGGCGGCCGGCGTGAAGAGCTCCAAGATCGAGAAGGGACTGGACTCCGACGTCGTCGGATGCATCCGCTCCTTCCACCTCCACAATGGTGCCCATGTGCGCGAGCGCCTGCTGATGCTGGACGATGCCAGGCGCTGCTTCAGCTATAACTTCGAGACCCCCGCCTTCCCGGTGAAGAACTATCTCGCGACACTCAGGCTCTATCCCGTCACCCACACCGACCAGACCTTCGCCGAATGGGAGGCGACCTTCGACGAGGCACCGGGGGATGAGGGGAAATACGAGAAGATCGTCTCCAACGACGTTTTCGCGGCGAACTTCAAGAACCTCGCCCGGCTGCTGGCCAAGACGAAGCCTGAAAAGCCCGGAGGTGCCGAACGCTGGAAGGGCTTCCAGCCCAACAAGGTCTGGACCTCGCGCGTCATCAAGGCGCCGGTCGATGGCGTCTGGAAGATCATGCGCGACTTCGCCTCCATGGGCGGCTGGCATGGCGAGATCACGAAGATGCACATGCTGAAGCGGCAGCGCTCCGACAAGGTCTCCGGCATCCGCGACTTCTATTTCGGCGAGGGGCACCTGAACGAGGAACTCCTTCACCTCGACGACCGTGAGCGGAGCTTCTCCTACCGCATCACCAAGTGCGACATTCCCTGGATGAACTATGTCTCGGGCCCGCGCCTCTGGCCGGTGACGGCCGACAACACCACATTCGGCGTCTGGACCGGCGACTGGGTGGCAAGCCCCGAGGACGACGTGGTGCTGATCCCGCGGACGGAACAGAACGTCTACCAGCGCGCCTTCGCGGAACTGGAGCGGAACTACTTCGGGACGAAGCGGAAGAGGTAGCTCAGCCTCCATCACCAGACTCCCTCCCCATCATACGCGGGCTTGTCCCGCGTATCCTTTTGCGTCACCCAAAAGGATGCCCGGGACGAGCCCGGGCATGATGAGAGTGTGGGGTCGGTAAAACTCAATCCGTGTGGAACACGTTCTCCATGTCCGCCCACCACTCGCCGTCCTTGCGCGTCTCGAAGGGCACCTGCATGGGGTCGGTGATTTTCCACCACTCCTGCATGCGTTCGACACCGGCCATCTTGAGCATGTCGAGCGCGAAATTGTCGCCGTGATATTCCCAGTAGGCGAAGAGGATGTTCTCCGGCTCCTTCAGGAAGATGGTGTAGTTGCGGATGTTCGAATCGCGGATCGACTTCAGCACCTCGGGCCAGACATCGGCATGGATGCGCTTGTATTCCGGAATGACCTCCGGCTTCAGCTTGATGACGCGTCCCATTCTCTGCATGTGCGATTCCCTCCCGCCGCCATTGACCGGCGCCTCTCTCCACACGAAGATTGCCAGAAACGGGAGGCGAGACAATGGGTGACTGGACGAAAAGATTCGGCCTCAAGGGCAAGCATGCACTGGTGACCGGGGCGAGCAAGGGGATCGGCCTCGAAACAGCCAAGGTGCTGGCCGATGCAGGTGCCGACATCGCCGCCGTGGGCCGCGACCGCGAGGGGCTTGCGGAAGTGAAGGCCGCCGTCGAGGCCATGGGCCGGCGCTGTGTCGCGATCTCCGCCGACATGGCGACTGCCGACGGGCCGGTGAAGGCGGCGCATGATGCGCTGGCCTATTTCGGGGCGATCGACATTCTCGTCAACAATGCCGGCATCGCGCTCATTGACCGGCTGGAGGATGCCAGGGTCGCCGACTGGGACGCCACCATGGCGGTGAACCTGCGCGCGCCCTTCCTGCTCGCGCGTGAACTGGTGCCCGGCATGATCGAGAGGAAGGGCGGCAAGATCATCAATGTCTCCTCACAGGCGGGCGTGGTCGGCCTCGAGGGCCACGCCGCCTATTGCGCCTCCAAGGGCGGCCTCAACATGCTGACCAAGGTGATGACGGTGGAGTGGGCGAAGCACAACATCCAGATCAACACCGTCTGCCCCACGGTGATCCTCACGCCGATGGGCGAGCAGGTCTGGGGCCAGCCGGAAAAGGGCGACCCGATGAAGGCCAAGATCCCCGGCGGCCGCTTCGGCAGGCCGATGGAGGTGGCGGATGCGATCCTGTTCCTCGCCTCCTCCGCCTCCGACATGATCTGCGGGCACGACCTGCTGGTGGACGGGGGATATACCGCGATCTGAGGGCGGTCAGAGGGGCCGCTTCTCCCGCGCCTTTTCGATCTCGTCCATGTCCTGGTTCTCGACCAGCTGGCGCTGGTCGTCGTCCCAGACGATGGCTTCGTCCTCCTCGGAAAAGCCGGTGTCGGGGGTTTCGCCGGGCTTCCTGTCAAGCGCGCGGTCGCCCATGCGGCCCTTCTCGATTTCCTGGCGCAGGAGGTCGGGGTTCACCTGTTTCGGATCCTTGGGCATGAGGGTCTCCTTCCCTCACCGCCCAACTCGGTGACCCGCGAAAGGGTTCCGCTAATAGGTGGCGCGGCCGCCGGAGACGTCGAAGACCGCACCCGTCGAAAAGGAACATTCCTCGCTGGCGAGCCAGCACACGAGACTTGCCACCTCGTCCACCTTGCCGAGCCGGCCCTTCGGAATCTTGGAGAGCATGAAGTCGATGTGGCTCTGCGGCAGCTGGTCGAAGATCGGCGTCCTCACTGCGGCCGGCGTCACGCTGTTGACCGTGATGTTGGTCTTGGCCAGTTCCTTGGCCAGCGACTTGGTGAAGCCGATCACCGCCGCCTTGGAGGCCGAATAGGCCGAGGCATTGGGGTTCCCCTCCTTGCCGGCGATCGAGGCGATGTTGACGATGCGGCCATAGTCATTGGCCATCATGTGCGGGATCACGGCGCGGTTGGTGAAGAAGGTGCCATCGAGGTTGATGGCGATGGTGCGGTGCCAGTCCTCGATCCTGACGTCGAGCACGGTGGCGGTGGGGCCGGCAACACCGGCGCTGTTCACCAGCACGTCGATGCCGCCGAGCTGGCGCACGGTCTCGGCCGCTGCGGCCTGCACCGAGTCCCAGTTGGAGATGTCGGTCCTGATGCCGCCCTGCATGTCCCAGACGACGACCTTGCCGCCCTCGGCCTCGATGCGCTTCGCCACCGCTTCGCCGATACCTGAAAGACCGCCGGTGACGACGGCACGCCTGCCTTGAAATCTCATTGCTTGATCTTCCAGTTCTTCATCTTGTCGAGTGTGTCTTCGAAGCTCACGATGCCGGCATCCGAGCCGAGCCCCGTGGCCACGAGCCCGGCGGAGGCCTGCGCGAAGCGCAGCGATGTCTCCACGTCCATCCTGTGGTGGAGCGCCGCAATGAAGCCTGCGTCGAAGGCATCGCCGCAGCCCGTGGTGTCGACAACCTGAATCTCGTAGGCGGGCGACCTGAGGCGCGTGCCGTCCCTGTGGGCGTAATAGGCACCATCGCCACCCAGCGTGAAGACGCAGCAGGCGGCCCCCCTGTCGAGGTAGAATTTCGCGCAGTCCTCGGGCGTGGCCTGCCCCGACATGTCTTTCGCTTCCTCGATCGATGGCATGAAATAGTCGATATAAGGGAGCAGCGGCTCGACGATTCCGATGGTCTCGGCACTCGCCGCAATGAGGTCGAAGGTGACGGTGCGGCCGCGGCGCTTCGCTTCCTTCAGCAGCGTGACCGAGGCCGGGCCATCGAGCCTCTTCAGCAGGCCCGTGCCGCCCAGGTGAATGATGGGCGCATCGAAGACCTGCGCATAGGCCGCGGGCGGCACGTCGAAATGATCCGACGCACCGCGCACGTGCAGCGCCGGGCGGTCGCCGTTCGGCCGCACGTTGAGGATGGTGGCCGAGGTGGGCACACCCTTGATGCGCTGCATGGCGGAGGTGTCGATGCCGTGCTTCGCCAGCGTGAGGAGCACCCAGTCGGCCTTCTCGTCGTCGCCCACCGCGCCGACGGCGAGGCTTTTCAGGCCGAGCTTCGCGGTGTCCACCACCGTGCCCCCGGCCGTGCCGGCGACGGTGAGGCGGATCTCCTCGATGAAGTCGACGTTGCCGCGGTCCGGGATGCGGGTGACGGGCCGGCCCAGCACATCGAGGATGTAGAGGCCGATCACCGAGACATCATGCGGCATGTCAGTCCCGATACTTCGTCATGGCGGTGATGATGACGGCAAGGCCCGCGGCCACGGCAGCGATGCCCCAGACCAGCGGCTGGCGCCAGAAGGGCGGCGTGCCGAGCTGCACCTTGCCGGCCAGCGTGTTGGGGTCCGGCGGCTTGAGGAAGAAGGCGCCATAGAGATGCGCGGCGGCGATCGAGACCAGCAGCACGATGCAGAAGATCATCGCCACCACCATGGCGACGGTGATGACGCTCCTGACCTTCACCCCCGGCTGGGCCATGGGGAGGAGGTTGTTGATGAGGCCGGCGATCACCACCAGAACACTGCCGATGGCGAAGAGCTGCAGGCTGAAGGGCTGGAAGATCAGCAGCAGCGCGAAGATGCCGAGCCCGATGATGAAGAACTCGAGGCGCAGCGCGCCTTGCCGGGTCATGCCCTGCTCATGGTTGCTCATGCGCGCACCGCCTTGCCGTCCTCGCCGAAGAAATGCGTCTGCCGCGGATCGGGGCGCAGATGCAGCGCCTCGCCCACCTTCACCCGCTTGTCGCGCGGCACGACGACACGGATGTCGCCGCCCGATGCGGTGCGGGCATGGATCAGGGTCTCGGCCCCCATGGGCTCGATCAGCTCGGCCTGGGCGGCAATCGTGTCGCCCGCCTTGTCCTGCACCGTGGTGAAGGCACGCGGGCGGATGCCGACGGTGACCTTGGAGGGCCTGAGGCGGGAGACGGCCGGATCTGCCGCGATGCTCAGGCTCTGGCCGGCCATCACCACCGCGGCCTTGCCGTCGCCGAAGCTCTGGAGATCGGCCTCGACGAGGTTCATCTGCGGCGTGCCGATGAAGCTCGCCACGAAGACGTTGGTGGGCTTGGCGAAGACCTCGTGAGGCGTCCCCACCTGCTCGATCACGCCATCCTTCATGATGGCGATGCGGCTCGCCATGGTGAGGGCCTCGAGCTGGTCATGGGTCACGATGACGGTCGCCTTGGAGAGGCCGGTCAGCACCTCCTTGATCTGGCCGCGCATCGAATGGCGCAGTTCCACGTCAAGCCGCGACAAGGGCTCGTCGAACAGGAAGCAGTTGGGATCGCGCACGATGGCACGCGCCACCGCAAGGCGCTGTTTCTCGCCCTCCGAGATCTGGTTCGGCATGCGGTCCAGCACCTCGGTGAGGTGCATGATCTTGGCGACCTTCATGACGCGGGCATCGGAGTCGGCCTTGGAGAGGCCCTCCGAATGAAGCGGCATGGCGATGTTCTGGCCCACGGTGAGTGCGGGATAGAGCGCATAGAACTGGAACACCATGGCGATGTCGCGCTTCTGCGGCGGCAGCTCGTTCATGCGCTGGCCGGCGATGATGACGTCGCCGGAGGTGGCGCGCTCCAGCCCGGCGATCATGCGCAGCGTCGTGGTCTTGCCACAACCCGAGGGGCCGAGGAGGCAGACCACCTCGCCCGCCTCGACTTTCAGGTCGGCGTCCTTCACCGCGGTGAAGGAGCCGAACTGCTTGGTGACTTTCCGGATTTCAATCGTCGACATGTCAGCGCTTCACGGTTCCGAAGGTCACGCCCCTGAGCAGGTGGTTCTGCAGGAAGAAGGTGACGAGGAAGACGGGGATGAGGAACAGGGTTTCGATCGCCGCCAGCAGCGTCCAGTCGGTGCCGCGGCCGCCGGAGGACACGGCCTGGTTCATCGCAACGGGCACGGTGCGCGTGTCGGGGCCCGACAGCAGCAGTGCGAAGAGGAACTCGTTCCAGGTGAGGATGAGGCCGAAGACGAAGGTTGCGGCAAGGCCCGCGATCACCTGGGGGAGCGCGATCTTGAAGAACACCTTCACATCCGACGATCCGTCGATGCGGGCGGCATCCTCGACGTCGAGCGAGAGCTCGTCGAAGAAGCTCTTCATCATCCAGATGGTGAATGCCAGGTTGAAGGCGGTGTAGAGCAGGATGATGCCGGTATAGGAGCCCGACAGGCCCACCACGCGGAACATCAGGATCACCGGGATGATGACGACGATGGCCGGCAGCATGCGCGTCGTCAGGATGATGAAGAGGTAGGTGTCATTGCCCTTCAGCGGATAGCGCGAGAAGCCGAAGGCGGCGAGCGTGCCGATCACCAGCGCCAGCAGCACCGAGGACGAGGCGATGACGATGGAGTTGAAGAAGTAGCGGTCGAAGCCCGTCGCCTCCGGGGCGCCACCGGTGGTCATGGAGCGCATGAAGACCGAGCCGAAGTTTTCCAGCGTCGGCGTGAACACGAACTTGTCCGGGATCAGGCCGAAGAAGGACGTGGGCGACAGCGTGGGCGGCACCGAGAGCGCCGCGTCCTGCGGCTTGAAGGCGGTGAAGATGATGAACAGAACGGGAAGGAAGTAGATGAAGGACACGATGGCGACGACCAGCGTGCGGCCCCAGCCGGCCTCGCCCACGCCGCTCGCCTTGCGGAAGCCCAGCGCCTCCCAGATGGAGTTGTGTTCGGCCATGGCTCAGGCTCCCTGGCTGCGGCGGTTGGCGATGTAGAGGTAGAGGTTGGTCAGCACGATCACCATGAACAGCATCAGGTAGGAGATGGCCGCACCCTCGGAAGTCTTGTTCTGCTCGTTGGCGATGCGGATCAGGTGGTAGGAGATCGTCATCGTGTCGTTGCCGCCCTTGGTGAGCAGGATGACGAGGTCGGCGAGCTTGAAGGCCTCGATGGTGCGGAACAGCAGCGCCAGCATCAGGAGGCCGCGGATATAGGGGAAGGTGATGGTCCAGAACTGGCGCCACTTCGACACGCGGTCGATGGCCGCCGCCTCGTAGAGATATTTCGGGACGGAGACGAGGCCCGCCAGCACCAGCAGCATGACGAAGGGCGACCACATCCAGGCATCGGCGAAGACGATGCCCGTGACGGCACCCACCTTGGAACTCATCAGGATGAACTGGCCGCCGGTG
Source organism: Aestuariivirga litoralis (assembly GCF_003234965.1). GTDB lineage: Bacteria > Pseudomonadota > Alphaproteobacteria > Rhizobiales > Aestuariivirgaceae > Aestuariivirga > Aestuariivirga litoralis. The sequence goes on along the minus strand of NZ_QKVK01000008.1, from coordinate 33,442 downwards.
ATGGCGTTGACCACATAGCTGAGGATGCCGAAGGTCGGGTCATAGTAATAGGTGAAGAACACGCCGGAGGCGACGACCGACAGCATCATCGGCGTCAGCACGAGGATGAGGAGGTATTTGCGCAGCGGGAACTGCTTGGCGAAGAGCATGGCGAGAAGGAAGCCCACCACCATCTGCGCGGTGACGGTGAGGATGACGAACATCGCGGTATTGACGAGGGCCGCCCAGTTGGCGGGGGCCGCGATGTCGTTGGTGAGCACCTTGATGTAGTTGGCAAGCCCGACGAAGCGGATCGACTGCTGGTTCGACTGGTAGGCGAAGAACGAAAGCCCCAGCGACCACAGCAGCGGGAAGATGTTCATGACGAACAGGACGGCGATGGCGGGGGCCACCAGCAACCCGCCGTAATACTTGCGGCGATAGGCATTGACCACGAAGGCAGCGGCGACCATCGCCGCCATGGCCCCGATCACCCAGAATGAGGCTGCGGCCGGCAGGACCGCGCCGGCGATCACCGACACCACAAGTCCGACCAGGATGGCGAGTTTCCAGTTGTCGGAAGACAGTCGCATGAGTGGCGGCGGCGGAGCTGTCGCAGTCGTGGAGGTCATCGGCAATGAATTCCGGAAGAAAAGGCCCAAGTGGGGTGCGGGGATCATCTCCCCGCACCCGGGGTTGAGGCGTGTTACTGGATGAGGCCGGCGTTCTTCAGCAGGTCCTGCTGGAACTTGGCGATGTTATCCAGCGTGGTCTTGGCGTCCTGCTTGCCGGTGATGGCAAGGTCGAACTGGTCCTGCTGCTGCGTCAGGAGCTCGAAGAACTGCGGCACGTGCCACACGTCCTTCTGCCAGTCGAGCTGCGGGGCCCAGGCGCGGTTCCACGGACGATAGGTCACGTACTTGGGGTCTTCATAGACCGACTTCACAGCCGACTGACCGCCGGAGGCCGCGAACTGGTGCTGGATGTCGTCAGACAGCCACCACTTCACGAAGTCCACGGCTTCCTTGGTCTGCTCCGGCGTCGTCCAGGTGGTCAGCACGAAGGGCTGGCCGCCGATGTTGGACCACTTCACGTTCTTGCCGTCGACCATCGTGCCCGGCATCTGGCCGAAGACCAGCTTGTCGGAGACCTTGGACGACTTCGGATCGAGCGAGGCTTCGCCAAGGCCGATCCAGTCGATGTTCATCGCGACCTTGCCTTCGCGGAACAGCTCGTCGGACTTGAAGATGTCCATGGTGCCGGTCTTGGCGACCGGCGGCATGTACTCGAGCAGGCTCAGGTACTTCTCGAGCGCGGCGACGGCCTGCGGCGAGTTGACCACGCCTTCGGCCTGGCCGGTCGGCGCCTGGGTTTCATCCCAGATGTTGCCGCCCATCTGCCAGATGAAGCCGTTGATCTGCATCGACGAGAAGTCGTAGCCCTTGCCGGCCTGGAAGGCGATTCCGTAGAAATCGTCCTCGGCAGGTGCGCCGGCCAGCATCTCGCCCTTCTTGCGGCGGAAGAACTCGCCCACGTTCTTGAAGTCGTCCCAGGTCATGGCGTCGATTTCTTCGCCGGTGCAGGGCAGCTTCTTGCCGTACTTGGCCTGGAAGTTCTTCTGCTCTTCCTCGTGGCACAGGATGTCCTTGCGGCCATAGGTCACGAGGACGTCCGGGAACTGCGGGAAGCCGTAGTAGTTTTCCGACTTGTAGGGGTAGGTCGAATAGGCCGCGAGCGGTGCGGGGTGCACGCTCATCAGCGTCTTCTTGAACTCCGGGTCGGCATCCAGAAGATCGTTGATCTTGCGGTAGTAGCCGCCTTCCACGAAGGCGCCCAGCCACTGCGAGTCGGAGACGATGAAGTTGTACTTCTGCTCGCCGGACGTCAGCGACGCGTTGACGCGCGTGTAGAAGTCGGGCCACGGGATGAAGTCGACGTCGAGCTTCACGGTGTTGCCGGACTTCGGCTTGTACTGCTCGTCGAAGAACTTCTTCATGATGCGGGTCGGAGGCCAGTCCGGCACCGCCATGGTCAGTGTCACTTCATCCGCAAGGGCGTAGGTGGCCCCTCCGGTCATCAGGGTGGCGGCGAAGCCTGCGGCGGCCGCGAACCCTTTCACCTTAGTCACTACGGTCATGTCAGGTTTCCTCCCATGGTTAACCGTATGGCTTCAGGCCGTCGGCGTCAGGTCATTACCTGTCCGCTGGCGGCACGGAAGATGTGGATCTTGCTCAAGTCGATGGCGACCGGAACATCGTCGCCGGGCTTCAGGGCCGCGGCGCTCTGTTCGGGAAGCACCATGCGCAGCGTCTCGCCACCGGCCTCGACCGAGACGACGGTCACGTCGCCCAGGGGCTCGATCAGGTGGACGCGGGATGGAACGGCGGTCTCGCCGGGCGCGGCCGGACGGAGATCGCTGGGGCGGATGCCGACGAGGGCGGCCTCTCCGGCGGTGGCCGAATGCAGCCTGCGGCCCGACAGCAGCTTGCCCAGCGGCGTGTCGAGGCTTGCGAGATCTGCGGCGAGCGTTGCCTTCACCATGTTCATGTGCGGCGAGCCGATCTTGCCCGCCACATAGGTATCGATGGGCTGCTCGTAGAGCTCGTCCGGCGTGCCGCGCTGCACGACGGCGCCATCGCGCATCACCGCGATCTCCTCGCCCATCGACAGGGCTTCCAGCTCGTCGGGTGTTGCATAGACGATGGTCATGCCGAACTGGCGGTGCAGGCGCTTCAGCTCGGCCCGCATGTCGTGGCGCAGCTTGGCGTCGAGGTTGGTGAGCGGCTCGTCGAGCAGCAGGATCTTCGGCCGGCGGATGAGCGAGCGGCCCAGCGCCACGCGCTGCTGCTCGCCACCCGACAGGGTGTTGGGCTTGCGCTCGAGGCGATGCGAGAGCTTGAGCATCGCCGCGGTTTCCTTGACGCGGGTGTCGATCTCCTCGCGACCGACACCCTCTTCCTTCAGCGGATAGGCGAAGTTCTCGTAGACGGTGAGATGCGGATAAAGCGCGAAGGACTGGAACACCATGGAGACGCCACGCCCGGCAATCGGCGCAGTGGTCACGTCATGGCCGTTGATCTCGAGGCGGCCTGAATCGGTTGCGACGAGCCCCGCAATGGTCCGCAGCGTCGTCGTCTTGCCCACCGAGCTTGGCCCGAACAGCACGAAGAAGCGGCCCTCCGGCACATCGAAGGACAGATTGTCGAGCGCGCGCACCTTGCCGTAGGATTTCGAAATCCCCGACAAACGCAGTGCTGGAACCTTGCTTGCTGCCATTCCCATTCCCTGTCTCAGCGGCCCTCGAGGCTCTCGTTGGCGAGAGAGACTATCCTGTCCCGAACGATTTGCAAGACGCCTTTCAATGTTTGCAACACGTGTGGGACAGAGCGCATCTGCCTAAACTTCATGCACGCGCGCGTGATCAGCCCTTGGCGCTTTCCCATTGCCCGGTTTGCGCCGACTTCAACACCGCATCCGTCACCAGATCGGTTGCCAGCGCATCGCGGAAGGTCGGTGCCGCGGGCTTGCCCGTGGTCAACCCCTCGATGAAATCGGCGGCCTGGTGGATGAAGGTGTGCTCGTAGCCAATCTGCAGGCCCGGCACCCACCACTTGTTCATGTAGGGGTGATCGCCATCGGTGATGTGCACGGAACGCCAGCCGCGGGTGCGCCCCTCGTCGCGGTGGTCGAAGTACTGCAACCTGTGCAGGTCATGCAGGTCCCAGAAGATCGAGGCGTGTTCGCCGTTGATTTCGAGCGTGTAGAGCGCCTTGTGGCCGCGGGCATAGCGCGTCGCCTCGAAGCTGCCGAGCGAGCCATTGTCGAAGCGCGACAGGAAGAGGCTGGCGTCGTCGATGCCCACCTTCTCGGTCTTGCCCGTGAGGTTGTGGTGGCGTTCCTTGATGAAGGTCTCGGTGAGGCCGGTGACGGAACTGATCCCGCCATTGAGCCACATGGCGGTATCGATGCAGTGCGCCAGCAGGTCACCAGTCACACCCGAACCGGCGACACCCACGTCGAGGCGCCACAGCCCCTGGCCTCCCTGCGGCAGGTCCTTGGAGATGGTCCAGTCCTGCAGGAACTTGGCACGGTAGTGGAAGATCTTGCCGAGGCGTCCCTCGTCGATCAGCTGCTTCGCCAGCGTCACGGCGGGCACGCGGCGGTAATTGTACCACACCATGTTGGCCACGCCCGCGCGCTCCACTGCCTCGACCATCTTGCGCGATTCCGCGGCGTTGCGGCCGAGCGGCTTCTCGCACATCACCATCTTGCCCGCCTGCGCCGCGGCGATGGCGATCTCCATGTGCGTGTCGTTGGGGCTGGCGATGTCGATGAGGTCGATCGACTTGTCGTCGACCAGCTTGCGCCAGTCGGTGACACTCGATTCATAGCCCCACTGATCGGCGAAATCCTTCGCCTTATCAGCGTTTCTCGCGCAGATCGTCTTGAGCACCGGCTTGTAGCCGAGGTCGAAGAAGTGCGGCGCCTGGGCGAAGGCGTTGGAGTGGGTGCGGCCCATGAAGCCATAGCCGACCATGCCGATGTTGAGGGATTTCTTCGCCATCGGATCAGCCCTCCCAGCCATGCGCGTCGCGGACCTTGATCATCACCCCGAGGATGTCATTCCAGGTCTGCTGCTTCATCATCACCTCGTTGGGGAACATGCAGCCATCCCAGCAGATGTGCTTCATGGCCCTGGTGAGCGAGCCATCCTTGTTGCGCAGCCACATCCCTGCATGCTTCACGATGTCGAGGCGGCCATTGGGGTCGGTCACCATGCAGTGGCGGCCGGTCTTGTCATGGTAGCCCATGCCCTTCACCGTGCCGTCGTTCTGCGCGACATGGAAGTCGATGGTCCAGGGGCGCAGCAGGTCGGTCATCTTGACCAGCGCCGCATCGAGCTGGGCCTGGTCCTTCCAGTCGAAGCCTTCCGGCAGCAGGGCCGCCTCGGGCGCGTTGTAGCCCATGGTGTAGAGCAGCGTGTGCGCCATGTCGGCCTGGAAGCCGATGATGCCGGGGCGGTCGGTCTGTTCCAGCGTGTCGACCATCGCCTTCCAGCTGTGCATGCCGCCCCAGCAGATCTCGCCTTCCGCCGCAAGCCGCTCGCCGAAATCCTTGGCCACGTCGCAGGCCTCGCGCCAGGTCTGGGCGATGAGCTTCGTATTGCCGGCGGGATCCTTGGCCCAGTCGGCCGGGCTCGAGGCGGAGTCGATGCGGATGACGCCATATTTGCGCACGCCGAGGTCGCGCAGCGCCTTGCCGAGCTCGCACGACTTGCGGACATTCGCCACGAATTTCCGGCGGTCCTCGGCCGAGCCCATGGCCGAGCCACCGCCCACCGGCGGCCAGACCGGCGCCACGATGGAGCCGATGGCGAGATTGTGCTTCGCCGCCTTCTCCGCCAGCGCCTTGGCCTCGTCCGCGGTGAAGTCGATGTCGGTGTGGGGAGCGGCATGGAAAATGTCGATGCCGTCGAACGTCACGCCATTGACTTGCGCCGCGGCGGTCAGCGCGATCATGGTATCGAGGTCGATGGGTGGTTCCGAATCCGGCCCCTTGCCCACGAGCCCAGGCCACATCGCATTGTGAAGCTTGGGGAAATTGTTCTTGCCCGCCATGTTTCCTCCCACGCGGTTGGCTTCTTTTTTCTGATGCTAGACTCGAATCCGGCTTGCTGTCCACAACTGTTATATTAGTATCCCAGCCATGCCCGTGGACCTTTCCACCCTCCGCCTCGACCGCTCGCGACCCTTGCGTGACCAGATTTACCCGCTGGTGCGCGGGCTGATCCTGACCGGCATCATCCGCCCGGGCGAAGTGATCGACGAGAAGGCGATTGCCGCACAGCTCGATGTCTCCCGCACGCCGGTGCGCGAAGCGGTGAAACGGTTGTCCGACGAGCGTCTGGTGGACGTCGTCGCCCAGTCCGGCACCAAGGCGTCGAAGATGGACCGCAAGGCCATCGAGGAGAGCTTCCTCATCCGCCGCGCGCTGGAGATGGAAAGTGCAGCCCAGGCGGCCCAGCACATGGCCCAGGAACACGCCGACCGCCTGCACGACATCCTCGCCCGCCATGAGCGCGCGGTCGAAAAGCGCCAGTTCGTCGAGGCCATCGCGCGCGATGATGAGTTCCACCACGCCATCACCGAGATCAGCGACCTGCCCCGGCTGTGGAGCACCATCGACATCTCCAAGGCCCAGCTCGACCGCTGCCGCCACATGATGCTGCCGCGCGCCGGCCAGGCGGAAGCCACACTTGAGCAGCACCGCGAGATCATCCGTGGCCTGAACAGCCGCGACCCCGCCAAGGCGGCCGCCGCCATGAAGGCCCATCTGGACGCGGCCTGGCGGAGCACGGTGGCGGTGCTGGACGGGCCGGGGCTGGGGTAGGAACACTCCGGAACACCTTCCTCCACATCTCTGGGGAACACCTCCCTCCACGCCTCATGCCCGGGCTCGTCCCGGGCATCCTTTCGGGCGGCAGAAAGGTTCGCCGGGACAAGCCCGGCGATGATGAGACCTGGAGGAAGCATCGCATGCCGGATCACTGCACCACGCGGGAAGCTGCCTTGCGGATTTATGGCCTGCCATGCGGCGGCGCATGGATTAGACCTGCCGAACCGATCCGCCCGCCATCCGTTCCGGAGCCTGATGACCCGCCCCACGCCCCGCGCCTCGCTGTCGCATGCCGACATCCGCACGATCGTGATCGGGGTGGGCGTGGCCATGTTCCTCGGCGCGCTGGACCAGACCATCATCGCGGCCGCCCTTCCCGCGATCGCCAGCGACCTCGGCGGCTTCGATGCCATCTCCTGGGTGGCCAGCATCTATCTCCTCACCGCCACCGCGGTGACGCCCCTCTATGGCAAGTTCAGCGACATCAGGGGCCGGCGCGCGGCGCTGACGCTGGGTGTCGTCACCTTCGTCGCGGGTTCCATCGCCTGCGCGCTGGCGCCCTCCATGGGCTGGCTGATCGCGGCGCGTGCGCTGCAGGGCCTGGGCGGCGGCGGGCTGATCTCGCTGGCGCAGACCATCGTCGCCGACATCGTGGCGCCGAAGGAGCGCGGCCGCTACCAGATCTATTTCGCCTCCGTCTTCCTGCTGGCGAGCCTGCTGGGGCCAACGCTCGGCGGCGTCTTCACCCAGCACCTGCACTGGACGCTGATCTTCTGGATCAACCTGCCGCTGGGCGCACTCGCCTTCTTCATGAGCAACAGCGCGCTCAAACGCCTGCCGCGGCATGACCGCCCGCATGAGCTTGACGTGCTGGGGGCGATCCTGCTCGTCGCCGCCACGGTGACGCTGATGCTGGCGCTGCATGACGGCGGCATCAACTATGCCTGGACATCGGCCCGCATCCTCGGCCTCATCGGCGGCTCGCTGGCACTGTGGCTGGCCTTCGTGTGGCGCATCCGCACGGCCGAGGAACCGCTGATCCCGCTCTCGGTGCTGGCCAATGACGTGGTGGCGCGCGGCACGGTGGCGGCCTCCTGCGGCATGGGTGCCTATATCGGGCTGTCGATCTACCTGCCGGTCTACTTCCAGTCGGTGCGCGGCATGAGCACCACCGAATCGGGCCTCGGCCTCATTCCGCTGATGGTGGGCACCGTGGTCGGTGCCACCATCGCCGGCCAGCTGATGGGCCGCATCGTGCATTACAAGCGCGTGCCGGTGATCGGGCTGTTCTTCGCGGCCCTGGGGGCGACGGCGCTCGCCCTGTGGGCCGATGCCATGCCGGTGGCCCTCTTCGCGGCGGTGCTGGCGATGATCAGCATCGGGCTTGGCACCGTGCTGCCCACCACCACGGTGGCGATCCAGAATGCGGTGGAGCTGCACCAGCTGGGCACCGCCACCGGCACCATGAACTTCTTCCGGCAGCTCGCCAGCGCGGTCACGGTGGCGATCTTCGGGGCCCTGCTCAATGCCTCCGGCATCAGCGAGGCGGCACTGCATTCGGTGGCGAGCGTTCCCGCCGGCGGCTTCACGCCGATCTTCGCGGCGACCGCCGTGGGCTTCGTCATCGCCTTCGTCTTCATCCTGTGGATGCGGGAGAAGCCCCTGCGCTCCGCCGCCCGCCACGCGGCGGAAGCGGTGGTGGCGGATTGAGTGTCCGCTCAACCCTAACGTCCGTCACCCCGGCGAGGCCGGGATGACGGGCTTAAGGAGAAATCTGCGGGCGCGCGAACGTCACACCGCCGCGCTCTTCGTCTTCCCGTCCAGCGTCATCAGCGCGCCATAGAGTTCGGGCCGCCGGTCGCGGAACACGCCCCAGCTGCGGCGCAATTCACCGATCGCCTCGAGATCGAAGCTCGCCACGCGCACGCCTTCCTCCGTCCGGTCCATCTCCGCGATCTTCTCGCCCTGGTAATCGGCGATGAAGGAGCGGCCGTAGAACAGGTCGGAGCGGCCATCGGGCGCTGTCTCCTGCCCCACGCGGTTCGAGGCCAGCAGCGGCATGATGTTGGCCGCCGCGTGGCCGCGCATGCAGTTCTGCCAGTGCGTGGAAGAGTCATACTGCGGGTTCGGCGGCTCGGAGCCGATGGCGGTGGGATAGAGCAGCACCTCCGCCCCCATCAGCGCCATCGCACGCGCGCATTCGGGGAACCACTGGTCCCAGCAGATGCCGAGCCCGATGCGGCCCGCCGCGGTGTCCCACACCTTGAAGCCCGTGTCGCCGGGTGAAAAATAGAATTTCTCCTGGTAGCCGCGGCCATCGGGGATATGGCTCTTGCGATAGATGCCGAGCTCGCGGCCATCGGCGTCGACGATCACCGTCGTGTTGTAGTGCGCATTGCCCGCGCGCTCGAAGACGCTGACGGGCAGGACGACGCCCAGCTCCTTCGCCAGTGCTGCAAAACGCTTCACCGTCGGGTGCCGGTCGATCTCATGCGCCTGTTTCAGGAACCTGGCATGCTGCTCGATGCAGAAATAATCGCCGTCGAAGAGCTCCTGCAGCAGGACGAGCTGCGCGCCCTTGGCAGCAGCATCGCGCACCAGGCGCTCGGCCTTGTCGCAGTTCTTCTCCCAGTCATTCTCGGAGGCCATCTGGGTGATGGCGGCAGTCAGCTTCGTCATGGTCAATCCTTCAACCTTGCGACTTCGCGGCGGAACGGCAGCGCATCGCCAATCGGCGGCGCTTCCAGTTCCTCCGCATAGCGGTGGCCGGCATAGGTGGCCCAGGCAATGGCGGCGGGCGCATTGGCATCGCCGATGAGCTTCACCGAGGCAATGCCATTGTCGGCCCATTCCGCCTCGCGCGCCTTGAGCGCCAGGAACAGGCCGTCCTCCGGCAGGCGCGCCGTCACCATCACCACCGCATCGCAGCCGATGCGCTCAGTTCGGCCGGTATAGGTGCAGGCCACCGTCACGCCATCGGCTTCGACCGAGGACAGGCCGCGCGTCACCCGCACGTCCACGCCGGTCTCGAGCAGTCGCGCCTGGATGGTGCCCTGCTCCAGCGTGTTGAAGCTCCACTCGGCAACCTTGGTTGCTGGCGTGACGAAGGTGACCTTGCAACCCTTCTGCACCAGAAGCTCGGCCAGCACGCTGCCCATGTAATAATGATCGTCATCATAGACCACGACATGGCCCGTGGGCAGCGATCCCGCCATCAGGTCATCCGGCGTGAAGACCGGCATGGACCCCGCCAGCGGGATCGGCAGCAGGTTGTAGCGGGCGATGCCGTCGCGCCGCCAGCGCGCGCCGGTGGCGATGGCGATGTTCTCGAAACCGAAGCCCAGAACGTCATCCGCCGTCAGCGCGGAGTCGCGATAGACATTCACATTGGTCATCTTGGCGATCTGGCCATGGCGATAGTCGCGCACGCGGGCCCAGGCGCTGAGGCCGGGGAGCCTGCTTTCACGCGTCACGCGGCCGCCGAGTTCGGCGGTAGCTTCCGCCAGCGCCACCTCATAGCCGCGCAGGCCCACCTTGTGCGCGGCGGAAAGGCCCGCAGGCCCCGCACCCACCACCAGAACCTTGGCGTCCGACTGCTTCGGCCTGATCGTCTCCGGGTGCCAGCCCTTGCGCCACTCCTCCATGAAGGAGGAGTTCTGCGTGCAGCGGGAGAGCGACATGGTCATGTCACCCGTGACGCAGATGTTGCAGCCGATGCATTCGCGGATGTCCTCGATGCGGCCTTCGTCGATCTTCTTCGGCAGGAACGGGTCCGCGATCGAGGGCCGGGCCGCGCCGATGAAGTCCATGAGGCCCTGGCGCACCTGCCGCACCATCATGTCGGCCGAGGTGAAGCGGCCGACGCCGACGACGGGCCTGGGGGTGAGCTGCTTCAAGCCGCGGATCAGGTCTTCCTGCGCGCCCTCGGGCTTGAAGCGCGAGGTGCCGGAACAGGCCTCCCAGGTGCCATGGGCGAAGTCCCACAGGTCGGGGAGCTCGGCATGCATCGCCACCATGTCCCTGAGCTGCGCATTGGAGAAGCCCTGCTCGCCGGCGAGCTCGTCGAGCGACAGCCGCACCGCGATGGCGCAGGTGTCGCCCACCTCGTCGCGCGCGTCCGAAATGAGTTCCTTGAGGAGCCGCGAGCGGTTCTCCAGCGAGCCGCCATATTCATCGGTTCGCTGATTGGTGCGCGGCGACAGGAAATGCTGGATGACGCCGAAGCCATGCGCGCCATAGAGGCAGAGAATGTCATAGCCCGCACGCTTCGCCCGCCGGTAGGCCAGCTTGTGCCAGTGGCGAAGGTTCCTGATATCCTCCTTGTCCATGGCGCGGGCCTGCACGGGGTCCGAGGTGAAGGTCAGGATCGGCGTGTGGGACGGCGCCAGCGGCACCTCGCGCGTATAGAGGTTGGGGCCATTGGCGCCGGAATAGGCGAGCTCGATCCCCGCCAGCGCGCCGTTCGAGTGGATGGCATCGGCCATCTTCGCCAGCCCCGGCATGTCGTCCTCGTCCCAGATGCGGAGCTCGATGAAGGGCGTGATTTCGGACGTATGGTGGATTTCCACCTGCTCGGTGAAGATGACACCCCAGCCACCCTCCGACTTGATGCGCCGCATCTCGGCGGCGGCGGAGGGGTCGCGGTAGCCGCCGCCATTGCAATGCGGCACCTGGTAGAAGCGGTTCCTGGCGGTGACGGGCCCGATCTTCACCGGCTCGAACAGGATGTCGTAGCGCGGGTCGCGCAGCCTCGCGCCGCCAACCGGGTTCGAGCCATTGTCCATCAGGGGCACCTCCACTGCAAACCAGCGCCGGACAATGCCAGCGCCTTACCCAACCGGGAAATAGATTATCGCAGGTTGGAGGATCGGAAATCGCAATCCAGCGACACCCTAGCGCAGCGAGAAGACCTCGCCGGCATTTTCGGCCACGGCTTCGACCGGAGCGGCCGGCACTGGAGCGGCGGCAGGCGCGGCGGCAGCTGCCTTCTGCAGCGGCACGATCTTCACCGTGGCAACACCGGTTGCCGTGATGCCGAGAACCTTGGCCGCGCCATAGCTCACGTCGATGATGCGGCTCTTGATGAAGGGGCCCCGGTCATTGACCCGGACGATGACCGACTTGCCGGTCTTGAGATTCGTCACCAGAACCCGCGTGCCGAAGGGCAGGGTGCGGTGGGCCGCTGTATAGTCGGCGGCGTTGAAGCGTTCACCGCTGGCCGTGCGCTTGCCATGCTTGTAGTAGGAGGCCTTGCCGGTCTGGGCGGCGGCGTCGGCCTGGGAGATGGTCCCGCAGAGGATGGCAAATGCCGCGATTGCGGCCAAACGCATCTGCTTCATTCCCCTGCACGCCTTGATTGTTACGTTGGCGGGGCACCATAGGCCGAATCAGGGCGAGAATGTGTCAGTGGTTTACGTTACGGCAAGCATGCCATCCAGCGCGATTGCCGGGCGCTTGCCCGCCACAAGGTCGGCGGTGATGCGGGCGGCACCATGGCTCATGGTCCAGCCCATGTGGCCCTGGCCGGTGTTGAACCACAGGTTCTTCATGCGCGAGGGGCCGAGGATGGGGGTGCCCTCCGGCGTCATGGGCCTGAGCCCCGCCCAGAAGCTGGCCTTGCTCCAGTCCGCGCCGTCGGGGAACAGGGTCTTCATGGTCGCCAGCATGGTCTCGAAGTCCTGCGGCCTGTGGGACCGCCCATAGCCCGAGAATTCCGCCGTCGCCGTCACCCGCACCCGGTCGCCCAGCGGCGCATAGGCGACGAGCGTCTCTTCATCCACGCCGCCGATGGTGGGCGGGTTGTTGCGCCCGGCCATGGGGGCGGTGATGGCATAGCCCTTCACCGGATAGACGGCGAGGTCATGCCCCAGCTCGCGCGCCAGGTGGGGTGAATAGACGCCGAGGCAGAGCACGATCACGTCCGCCGTCTCCTGCCCCCTGTCGGTCATGACGGCCGAGATGCGGTCGCCCTGCTTCTCGAAGCCGGTGATGGTGGTGTTGTACTTGAAGGTGACGCCCTGCCCCTTCAGCCAGGCCGCCATGTTCTGGGAAAACTTGCGGCAGTCGCCGCTCTCGTCGTCGGGTGCATAAAGCGCGCCTGCGAACTTGTCCTTCACCGGGGCAAGGGCCGGGTCACGCGCCGCAACGCCGTCGCGGTCCAGCGTCTCGATGCGGCAGCCATTGTCGGAAAGGATGCAGGACTTGGCGGAGGCCGCCTTCAAGGCCGCTTCCGAGCGGTAGAGATAGATGAGCCCGCCGGTACGCCCGTCATAGTCCACGCCCGTCCGCGTCACCGTGTCGTGGAAGACATCGAGCGAGTAATTGCAGAGCTTCACCTTGCGCGTGGTGTTGAGCGCCGCGCGCTCGGCCGTGCATTCCCCCCAGAAGCGCCACATCCACTTCCAGAAGCGCGGGTCGGTCGAGAACTTGAAGCGCAGCGCCTGGTCGCCCCGCCAGAGCGAGCGCAGCAGGATCTTCGGCGCGGCGGGTGATGACCACGCGTAAGCATGGCCCGGCGCAAAGAGCCCGGCATTGGAGAAGGAGGTGAAATTGGCGGGCTCCGGCTCCCGGTCGATCACCGTCACCTCGTGGCCATCGCGGTTCAGCTCATAGGCCGTGGTGATGCCCACGATCCCCGCCCCCAGCACCAGCGCCTTCATGTTCCCACCCTTTTGATCTTCTGTTTGGGCAATGCTAGCAAGGCTTCACCATGGCTTCCACAACCCATCCGCATGCCTTCCATTTCGAGCGCGCCGTTGACAGTTACTGGGAGGCCTCGGCCGATCCGCTGGGCATCGAGACTCCACCGCTGAAGGGCGAGGAAAGCTGCGAGGTCGCGGTCATCGGTGCAGGCTTCACCGGGCTGTCCGCCGCGCTGGAACTGGCCGGGCAGGGCGTTGACGTGCGCGTGCTGGAGGCCGGCCATGTCGGCTGGGGCGCCTCGGGCCGCAATGGCGGCTTCGCCTGCATGGGCTCGCACAAGCTTTCCTATCCCACCATGATCCGCCGCTACGGGCTCGCGGCCAGCCAGCGATTCTACGAGACCATGCGCCAGTCCGTGGCGCTGGTGCGCGACAACATCCAGCATTACGGCATCGATGCCTGGGCCACGGCGGATGGCGAGGTGACACTCGCCCACCTGCCGAGCCGCGTCCAGGAGCTGCGCGACGAACAGGCCTACCTGAAGCAGACCTTTGGCGACGAGACGGAGTTCCTGTCGAAGGGAGACCTCAAGGAACAGGGCCTTGACGGGCCGGGCTTCCACGCAGGTCTCAAGGGCAAGGTGGGCTTCGGCGTGCATCCGCTGAACTACGTGCGCGGCCTCGCCCGCGCCGCGGCAAAAGCGGGTGCGAAGATCCATGGCCGCTCGCAGCTCATCCGCTGGGAGGAGCTATCCGACGGCCATCGCCTGCACACGCGAGACGGCGTGCTGAAGGCGAGGCAGGTCATCGTCGCCACCAATGGCTATACGCCGGAGGACGTGTCGACGCGCCATGCGGGCCGCATCATGCCGGCACTCTCCAGCATCATCGTCACGCGCCCGCTGACCGAGGAGGAGCGCCGCGCCCAGGGCTGGACGTCGGACGTCCCATCCTATGACTCGCGCAAGCTGCTGCATTATTTCCGCCTGCTGCCCAATGGCCGCTTCCTGTTCGGCGGCCGCGGCGGCACCGATGCGTCCGACCATGGCGATGCCGCCTATCGCCCGATGCTGACGAAAGCCTTCAACGAACTCTTTCCAGCCTGGCGCAATGTGGAGATCACGCATTACTGGCGCGGCTTCGTCTGCCTGAGCAATGACCTCGTGCCCTATGTCGGCCCGCTGGACGAGAGGAAGACGGTGTGGACCGCCATCGCCTATCACGGCAATGGCGTCGCCATGGGCTCATGGAGTGGCCGCGCGGTGGCACGCCTTCTCACAAAGAAGACGGCGCGCGAGGAGCTTTCGCCCGTGCTCACGCGCCGCCTGTCGCGCTTCCCCCTGCCCGCCTTCCGGCCCCTCTACTTGAAGGGGGCCTATGTCTGGTACGGCTGGGAAGATTCTCGGTAGTTAGTCGAGAGCCGCCTCGACCATGATCTCGACGTCGATGCCGGGGGCGGCGAGCTTGGCTTCGACCGTGGCACGGGCAGGCGTCTGGCCGGGGACGACCCAGGCATCCCACACCGAGTTCATCTCGGCGAAGGTCGAAATGTTGGTGAGCCAGATATTGGCCTTGATGATCTTGGTCTTGTCGGTGCCCGCTTCCTTCAGCGTCGCGTCGATCTGGGTGAGCACGTCCTTGGTCTGCTCTGCCACCGACTTGCCCAGCGCCTTGTCGGGCGTGAAGCCGGCGAGATAGACCTTGTTGCCATGGATAACGGCGGAGCTCATGCGCTTGCCGGGTTCGATACGCTTCAGTGCCATAGTCTCATTCTCCTTTGGAACGGGTGGTGTTTAGCGACCTTTGGCCACCGCTTCAATCACGGCCAGCAGCACGCGGGGAAGCGTGTCGAAGGCATAGGGGGCATGCAGCCGCTCGAGCCAGTGATGGTAATCCCGCCCCCAGGGGCCGATGTTGATGCAGGGATAGCCGGCGGAGTCGGGCATGGTGAAACTGCTCCCCCAGATCGGCGTATTGGCGGCACAGGCCGACAGGTCGCCCGAAGCCTCGCCCAAGAAGCTCATGTCCGAAATGCCGGGGAAGTAGCGCAGGCTTCCCACCCCATGCGCAGCACAGGCCATGGCGATCGCATCCTCCAGTGCCGCATCCGACAGCGACACCGCCGGATAGGGAATGGAGCCGAAGCCCATCACCACCGCGGGACCCGTCAGCCCCGAGGCCTTCCACACCGCCGCCGTCACCCGCTTGGCGCGCTCCGGCAGGTCGAGGCCCTCGATGGCCGCCACCTCTTCCGCGATGCGCTGCACATCATGGTGCGGCACACGGGCGGCGAGTTCCGCATAACTCATCACCGGAATGTCGCGCGCCAGTTTCCGCGCCGCGCGCGCCATGGCGCGGCGGGCGAGCATCAGCGAGATGTCGAACACCTCCTCGGCCGAGCGGCGGTGCTGCAGCGTATTCCAGTAGAGCCAGCTCTGCGCGGGCGTGGTGACGTTGTAGCCGGACTTCAGGTCCTTGGCGTGGAGGGCGGTGGGCGGTGCCGCGATCTCCGCTCCACTGGTCTCCGCCAGTTCCGGCGCGAGTTCGAATTCGGTCAGGAGCTCCGCCGCGAGATAGGCGGCATTCGCGCCATCCTGCGGATAGCAGGCATGCGCCTCCTTGCCGGTGACGAGGGCCGTGACCAGCTGCTTGCCGACGGAGCCCAGCGCCACCGTGCGGCCCAGTGCGCCATCGCCCTGGTCCGAGATCGCATCGAGGTTGATGACCAGTGCGATGTCGAGGTCATGTTCCGAAGCGATCTGCGACAGCATGGGTGCTGCGGCGCGCGCCCCCGCCGAACGTTCCTCCTCGTCGGACACACCAAGGAACAGCAGGCTCGCATCGCCCGTATAGGCTTCCATCGCGGCGATGCCCGCGGCAAGCCCCGCCTTCATGTCGAGCAACCCGCGCCCCGGCAGGAATTCGCCCGACTCGAAATCGGCCAGTGCCAGCGCATTCTCGCCCGTCTTGCGCAATCGCGCCACGATCTCCG
The DNA here is from genome assembly GCF_003234965.1 of Aestuariivirga litoralis. GTDB lineage: Bacteria > Pseudomonadota > Alphaproteobacteria > Rhizobiales > Aestuariivirgaceae > Aestuariivirga > Aestuariivirga litoralis. The sequence continues at coordinate 17,434 of NZ_QKVK01000008.1, read as the reverse complement.
GCAGCAGGCGTTCGGCATTGAAGGCCAGGGGTTCCAGCGCGCCATAGTCATCGACCGGCACCACGTCGAAATGGCCGGTGAGCACGATGGTGCGCCTGCTGCGCCCGCGCTTCAGCGCGAAGACATTGCTGCGCGCGTCCTTGGGGATGGGCGAGGTCCACACCGTGTCGAAGTGCGACAGGTAACGCGCCAGCTTCGGGGCAATGGCCGCCTCGTCAGCGGAGCCCGTGACGGAAGGCCAGGAGGTGAGCGTGAGCGCGATCTCGCGCGCCCGCGCCGAAATGTCGTTCCTCACGCCAGCGTCCGGTCATAGGCGAGAACCGAGTTGAGCAGCACCTGGCTGCCGGCCCCGCATTCCTCCAGCGTCGTCGATTCCGCCTCGTTGTGCGAAATGCCGCCAAGACAGGGCACGAAGATCATGGTGGTGGGGGTGACGCGCGCGATATAGGCGGCGTCATGGCCGGCACCAGACGCCATTTCGCGCATCGTGTAGCCGGCTTGGCTCGCGCCCTCGCGCACGCAGTCGATCAGGGGGGCTGCGAACTTCACCGCGGGCGAGATCCAGATGCGCTTCTCCTCCACCTCGACGCCGGTTTCGGCGGCGATCCTCGGCAGGGCCGCCTGGTATTCGGCTTCCATCCTGTCCAGCACCTTCTCGTCCGGGTGGCGCAGGTCGACGGTGAAGAACACCTCGCCCGGCACCACGTTGCGGCTGTTGGGGCGGTTCTCGATCAAGCCGACGGAGGCCACACCCGGCAGGTTGTTCATGCCCACCTGGTGGATCGCCTCGATCATGCGGGCGGCACCCAGCAGCGCATTCTTGCGCAGGCCCATGGGCGTGGCGCCGGTGTGCGATTCCTGGCCGCGCACCGTCACCTCGTACCAGCGCATGCCCTGCACGCCGGTGACGACGCCGATCATCTTGTTCTCGGCCTCGAGGATCGGCCCCTGCTCGATGTGGAGTTCGAACATGGCCTGGAACTTGATGTCCCCCGCCTTGTGCTTGCCCTTGTAGCCGATGCGCTCCAGCTCATCGCCCAGCCTGATGCCCTGCCGGTCCTCGCGCGAGTAGGCAAAGTCGGTGGTGAAGACACCGGCATAGACGCCGGAGCACAGCATGGCGGGCGCGAAGCGCGAACCTTCCTCGTTGGTCCAGTTGACGATCATGATGGGCGCATTGGTCTCGTAGCCCATGTCGACCAGCGTGCGCATGGCCTCCAGTGCCCCCAGCACGCCCAGCACGCCATCGAACTTGCCGCCCGTCGGCTGCGTGTCCAGGTGCGAGCCCATGGCGATGGGGGCCACGTCCTTGCGCCTGCCGGGGCGCGTGGCGAACATGTTGCCAACCTCGTCCACCTCCACCGTGCAGCCCAGCTTCTCGCATTCGGCCTTGAACCAGTCGCGGACTTTTTTATCCTCATCCGAGACAGTCAATCGCTTGATGCCGCCCTTGGGCGTGCCGCCGAACCGCGCGGTCTCCATCAGACTGTCCCACAGGCGCTGCGGGTTGATGGTGAGGTTGGTCTTCGATGTCATGGTGAACTCCGTGAAATCACATGCGCGGCTTGGCGCGGGCAAGGTGCGGTGCGTGCAGCGACAGGTCCGCCGCGCCCAGACGCGAGGCCGCCGTGCTGTTCTGGTGCCAGTAGGGATAGATGAGCGGCAGCAGGCTGACCGCGTCGATCCGTGCGCGTTCCTCCGCCGTCAGCTTCAGCGCGGCGGCGGTGAGATTGTCCTTCAGCTGCGCCTCGGTCCGCGCCCCGACGATGATGTTGGCGACACCCGCGCGGCCGGCGAGCCAGGCGAGCGCCACCTGCGCCGCGGAGACGCCGCGCGCCTCGCCGATCGTCACCAGGGCGTCGATGATGTCGTAGAGACGGTTCTCGTCGCGGATCGGCGGCTCGTTCCAGGCGTTGAGGTGGCGCGACATGTCCGGCGGCGGCGCGTTGCGGCGGAACTTTCCGGAGAGCAGTCCTCCCGCGATCGGGCTCCACACCTGCACCGCCACGCCCTGGTCGAGCGCCAGCGGGATCAGTTCGTATTCCGCCTCGCGCGCCTCGACCGTGTAGTGGATCTGCTGGCAGACGAAGCGCTGCAGGTTGTGGCGCTCGGATGCCATCAGGCATTTCATGATGTGCCAGGCGGAGAAGTTGGAGCAGGCGACGTAGCGGACCTTGCCCTGCTTCACCAGCGTGTCCAGCGCCTCCATCGTCTCCTCGACGGGGGTCGAGCCATCCCACTGGTGGAGGTAGTAGATGTCGATGCGGTCGCGCTGCAGGCGCCTGAGGCTCGCCTCGCATTGCTCGATGATGTGGAAGCGAGAGAGGCCCACTTCGTTCGGCCCCGGCCCCATGGTGAAGCGCACCTTGGTGCCGACGAGGATCTGGCTGGAACGGCCCTTCAGGATCTCGCCCACGGCCGTTTCGGAGCGGCCGGTGGAATAGACGTTCGACGTGTCGATGAGGTTGACGCCATGCTCCAGCGCCACGTCGACGAGGCGGCTGGCCTCAGCATTGTCGAGGCTCCCCACCTTCTCGAACATGCCGGTGCCGGCGAAATTCATCGTGCCGAGCGCATGCAGCGAAACCTTGAGGCCGGAGCGGCCGAGCTGGCGGTATTCCATGTCTGAACCCTCGTCTGGAGGCCCGGCACGCTATCAGGCGCGTGGGGCTCCGTCATCCCCCGGACCATCCTTGGGCCATGTGAGGAAGAAGGTGTAGACCGCATATCCGAGCATGCCTGCGGCGAGCGCCAGCCACAGGCCGGAGCCGCCGCCGGCACTGGCCTGCCAGATCTCGAAGCCGAGCCACAGGGCAATCGACACCACCAGCGCCACGCGCACCCACAGCGGCTTGTAGAACGGGTGCTTCTGCTCGTTCTTGAACATCAGTTGCCGTCGATCTCGTTGCCCATGATGGCGAGGGCCTGCTGATAGACGCTGGCCGCGTTCCAGCCCTGCAGCGCTGCATAGTTTGGCTCGCCCGGGCGATAGCCGAGGCCCGGGCGCCAGCCATGGCCCTTGAGGAAGTTGGCGGTGGAGGCCAGCGCATCGGCCTTCTCGTTGAGGTCGATGCCGCCGCCATTGATCGAGGCACCGTAGAGCAGCACGTTCTTGGGCAGGAACTGCGTCTGCCCCACCTCGCCATGCATGGCGCCGGTGGAGGTCGCCGACAATGTGCCATTGTCGATGAGCTGCAGCGCCGCGATCAGCTGCTCGCGGAAGTAATCCGGCCTCCGGCAGTCATAGGCCAGCGTCGCCACGGCCGAGATGGTGTTCTGGTGGCCCATGAAGCTTCCGAACGCCGTCTCCATGCCCCAGATGGCGATGAGCGGGCCTGCCGGCACGCCGTACTTCTTCTCGATCTTCTTGAACAGCGCGGCGTTCTGCGCCTTCTTCTTCTTGCCCTGCGCGATGATGGTGGCGGCCCCGCGCTTCTCCATGAAGGCGTCGAGCCCGAGCTTGAAGGAATGCATGCTGCGGTCGGCCTTGATGGTGGCGGTGGCATAGCGCGTGCCCGCCAGTGCCGCGAGTCCCCTGGGGCCGATGCCCTGGGCCTGAGCCTCCGCCGCATAGGCCTTTTTCCACGCATCGAAGCCCGCCCCCGTCTTGCCGCAGGAGGCGGCCAAGGCAGGTGCTGCCAGGCCCAGCATCAGGAAAAGACAAAGCACGATCCGCCGCATGTCAGGCTCCCCGGTTCGATTCGGTCAGGAACAGTGCCATCACAGCCTCAGGCTGTCACGGCACGATATCGGGGCGGGCCACGGGCTTGGGTTGCGTCAGACCCTTCCAGATGGCGTTGGCGACGTTCACCGGCGCATTGGGCTCGCGGCGCACGAATTCGCCGTCGCCGGGCTTCGCCCGCATGTCGCCCTCGTGCCAGGCGATGCGCCCGCGCGAGAACACCGTGCGCGGCACGCCGGTGCAGGTATAGCCCTCGAAGACATTGTATTCGATGCGCGAGACCTGTTTCTTGGCGGTGATCGTCTTGGTGGCCTTCGGGTCCCAGATCACGAGGTCGGCATCGGACCCCACCCGCACCGCACCTTTCTTCGGATACATGTTGAGGATGCGCGCGATGTTGGTGGAGGTGGCGGCGACGAACTCCTCCTTGGTGAGGCGGCCCGTGTTGACGCCCGCATTCCACAGGACCGGCAGGCGATCCTCGAGGCCGCCCGTGCCGTTGGGGATCTTGGTGAAGTCGCCCACGCCATTGCGCTTCTGTTCGATGGTAAAGGAGCAATGGTCGGTGGCCACGACCGAGAGGGTGCCGGACTGGAGGCCGGCCCACAGCGAATCCTGGTGCTTCTTGTTGCGGAAGGGCGGGCTCATCACGCGGCCCGCAGCATAGTCCCAGTCCTTGTTCTGGTATTCCGAGTCATCGAGCACGAGATACTGCACCAGCGGCTCGCCGAAGACGCGCTGGCCGGCCTGCTTGGCGCGCCTGATCGCATCATGCGTCTGCTCGCAGGAGACATGCACGATGTAGAGCGGGCAGCCTGCCATGTCGGCGATCATGATGGCGCGGTTCGCCGCTTCGCCCTCGACTTCCGGCGGGCGTGAATAGCTGTGGCCCTCGGGCCCGGTGACGCCGCGCGCCAGGAGATCGGCCTGCATGCGCGCGACGACATCGCCATTCTCGGCATGCACCAGCGGAAGCGCACCCAGCTGCGCGCAGCGGCGGAAGGAATTGTAGAGCTCATCGTCATTCACCATCAAGGCCCCCTTGTAGGCCATGAAGTGCTTGAAGGTGTTGATGCCATAGGTCTTCACGACGGTTTCCATCTCGTCGTGGATCTGCGGCGACCACTGTGTCACCGCCATGTGGAAGGAGTAATCCGCACAGGCCTTCTCGGCCTTGTGGCGCCAGGCCTGGTAGGCGGCGAGCATCGATTCGCCCGGGGCGGGAATGCAGAAGTCGACGATCATCGTCGTGCCGCCGGAAAGCCCCGCCTTGGTGCCCCACTCGAAATCGTCCGCCGAGACCTTGCCCATGAACATCAGTTCCATGTGGGTGTGCGGGTCGATGCCGCCCGGCATGACATAGCAGCCGCCCGCATCGACGATCTCGGCGCCGGCCGGCGCCTCGAGCTTCTCGCCCACGGCGACGATCCGGCCGCCGTCGATCAGCACGTCGGCGCGCTGCGAAAGGTCATGGTTCACGACGGTGCCGCCGCGAATGAGTGTGCTCATGGCTGCTCTCTCCTTCAACGAACGCAAAGAAAAAGGGCCTCCTCCATGATGGAGGAGGCCCCGCTCATTACTGCAGGGTCTTGGCCTTGTCGGTCACGACCGAGGTCCAGGCACCTTCCGGCTTCTTGGTGATGACCGGGTCGGAGCCGCCCTTCATCAGGGTCTCGACCGTGCGCTCGGCGGCGGCCACGTCCAGCGTGCCGTCGGAGCCTTCGGTGAGCTTGTTCACTTCCGACATCATGCGCTTCTGGTGATCCAGCGTCTGGGCACCCGAGGCGTCATTGTCGATGACGATCTGGGCCACTTCATCGCCATTGGCGCGGGCATAGTCCCAGCCCTTCTGCGAGGCCTTGACGAACTTCGCCATGGTCTCGACGAAGGCCGGATCCTTCAGCTTGTCCTCGAGCACGTAGAGGCCGTCTTCCAGCGTCGCGACACCCTGGTCCTCATACTTGAAGGTGATGAGTTCCTCCGGCTTCATGCCGGCCTCGATCAGCTGCCAGTACTCGTTGTAGGTCATGGTCGAGATGCAGTCGGCCTGCTTCTGCAGGAGCGGGTCGACGTTGAAGCCCTGCTTGATGACGGTCACGCCATCCGGGCCGCCGGTGGTGGGCAGGCCCAGCTGGCTCATCCACGACAGGAAGGGATACTCGTTGCCGAAGAACCACACGCCCAGCGTCTTGCCCTTGAAGTCGGCCGGGGTCTTGATGCCGGTGTCGACGCGGCAGGTGAGCATCATGCCCGACTTGGCGAAGGGCTGCGCGATGTTGACGACGGGCGAGCCCTTCTCGCGCGTGGCCAGCGCAGACGGCATCCAGTCGACCACCACGTCGGCGCCGCCGCCGGCCAGCACCTGCTGCGGGTTGATGTCGGGGCCGCCGGGGAGGATCGTCACGTCGAGGCCGGCGTCCTTGTAGAAGCCCTTGGCAGCTGCGGCGTAGTAACCGGCGAACTGCGCCTGCGTCACCCACTTCAGCTGCAGCTTCACGGCTTCCGCCATGGCGGCCGAGCCGCTCACCAGCAGCGCGCCCGCGGCGGCTGCGGCCATCAGAAATTTCTTCATTGTCCCTGTCTCCTCCAGTTTTGAGTTGCCGCCTACTTTCTGTAGGACGGATGCCAGAAGGTCACCCGGCGTTCGAGGAACACCAGGAGACCGTAGAAAGCCGAACCCGTGATGGCAGCCACCGCGATCTCGGCCCAGACCATGTCCAGCCCCAGTCTGCCAACTTCCGTCGAGATGCGGAAGCCCATGCCGACAATGGGCGTGCCGAAGAATTCGGCAACGATGGCGCCGATCATGGCAAGGGTGGAGTTGATTTTCAGCGCATTGAAGATGAAGGGCATGGCGGCCGGAAGCCTGAGCTTCACCAGCGTCTGCCACCAGGAGGCGCCATAGCTCCGCATCAGGTCGCGCTCGAGGTGTCCTGACGCCTGCAGCCCCGCCACGGCATTCACCAGCATGGGGAAGAAGGTCATGACGACGACCATCGCCGCCTTGGACGGCCAGTCGAAGCCGAACCACATGACGAGGATGGGGGCGACGCCGACGATGGGGAGTGCCGCCACCAGGTTGCCGAGCGGCAGCAGCCCGCGCCGCAGGAAGGGGATGCGGTCGCACAGCAGGGCCGCCAGGAATCCCGACAGCGAGCCGATGATCCAGCCGGGGATCACCGCGCGCAGCACGGTCTGCACGAAATCGACGCCAAGCGTGGGCAGCGAGGCGATGAGCTTGGCCCAGATCGCCGAGGGCGCCGGCAGCAGCACGGCGGGCACGCCGAAACTCTTGACGATCAGTTCCCACAGGATCAGCACGCCGATGCCGAAGACGGCTGGGTAGAGAATGTCGGTAAGGCGCGAACCGCTCACGGCTTCACCCCCATGCGGCGCAGCGTGAAGCGCTCGGCGACACCGACCAGCCAGACGAGGGCGGCGGCGAGGAAACTCCCCATGAACAGCGCCGCCCAGATCTGCACCGTCTGGCCGTAGTAGGAGCCCTGCAGCAATCGCGCCCCGATGCCGGCGATGGCCCCCGTCGGCAACTCGCCGACGATGGCACCGGTGAGCGCGATCGCCACCGCCACCTTGAGCGACGTGAACAGGAACGGCACGGACGCGGGAAAACGCAGCTTCCACAGCACCTGAGAGGTCGAGGCATTATAGGTGCGCATCAGGTCGAGCTGCATCACCTCGGGCGAGGTCAGGCCCTTCACCATGCCGATGGTGACGGGGAAGAAGCAGAGATACATCGAGATCAGCGACTTCGGTACCAGCCCGGTGAAGCCCAATGAGCCCAGCACCACGATCACCATGGGCGCGATGGCGAGGATGGGAATGGTCTGCGAGGCGATGATCCACGGCATCAGGCTCTTCGCCAGGAATTTCACATGCACGATGGCAATGGCCAGCGCGATGCCCAGCAATGAACCCAGGATGAAGCCGACGAGCGTGGAGGAGAGCGTCACCCAGCCGTGGTAGAGCAGCGACTTCACGCTCCACGGCGCCACCGTGAACACGCTTTTCCACAGTTCCTGCGCAATCTGGTGCGGCGCCGGCAGCACGGGGCGCGCCTCGTTCCACGAGAAGGCAAGCGTGTTGGAAAGCCCGCCGCCGGCCCCTTCGATCTTTGGCCCCGTCACCACCCAGTTCATCGGGATGGCGGCGACATACCAGACGAGCAGGATGGCAAGACACACGACAGCCACGGGGAAGGCATTGCCCGGCTCACGGGCGGCAGGCTTCGCGGCGATGGCGGGTGCGGCGCTCACTCAGTCCTCATAGCTGTGCCCGGCCTTCAGGCCTTCGCGCACGCGGTGCGCAATCGCCAGGAATTCCGGCGTCTCGCGAATGTCCAGCGTGCGGTTCTTCGGCAGGTTGGTCTCGATCACGTCGATGATGCGGCCTGGCCTGGGGCTCATCACCACGATCTTGGTGGACAGGAACACGGCTTCCGGAATCGAGTGCGTGACGAAGACAACGGTCTTTTTCGTGCGGTCCCACAATTCCAGCAACTGCTGGTTCAGCTTGTCGCGCACGATTTCGTCCAGCGCGCCGAAGGGCTCGTCCATCAGCAGCAGCTTGGGGTCGAAGGCCAGCGCGCGGGCAATCGACACGCGCTGCTGCATGCCGCCCGACAGCTGCCAGGGATATTTCTTCTCGAAGCCCTTGAGGTTGACGAGTTCGAGGTTGCGCTCAATCCGTTCCGGCGCATGGTCGAGGCCCATGATTTCCAGCGGCAGCCCGACATTGCGTTCGACGGTGCGCCACGGGTAAAGCGCGGGCGCCTGGAACACATAGCCATAGGCGCGCTTGAGGCGGGCCTCCTGCGGGGTCATGCCATTGACGGTGATGGCGCCGGAGGTCGCCTGCTCCAGGTCGGCGATGACGCGCAGCAGCGTGGTCTTGCCGCAGCCCGAGGGCCCGATGAAGGAAACGAAATCGCCGTCCTCGACCTCCAGGTTGACCTTGGACAGCGCATAGACGGGCGCGTCCGCCGTCTGGAATACGAGGCTCAGCTCGCGTGCCGAAATGACCGGGCCCGCCAACTCGGCTCCTCCCCTGTTGCTCTTGTTGCTTGTGCGAAGGCTATCCGCTCTTGACCAAGCGATCAAGAATTAACAAGGTGACGGCATGGGCGAAACCACCGCAATCCCCCGGAAAACCCGCATCCAGGCCCAGAACGAGGAGCTGATCCTCAAGGCCGCCCTGGAGGTGTTCTCCGCCTATGGCTTCCGCGGCGCCACGGTGGACCAGATCGCCACGAACTGCGGGTTGTCCAAGCCCAACCTGCTCTATTATTTCCGCCGCAAGGAAGACATCTACGTCGCGGTGCTGGAGCACACCCTGCACGACTGGCTGGAGCCCCTGCGCAGCCTCGACCCCGCCGGCGAGCCGATCGAGGAAATCACCCGCTACATCCGCACCAAGATCCGCCTGTCGCGCGACAACCCCAAGGCGTCGCGCCTCTTCGCCAACGAGATCCTGCACGGCGCCACCGCCATCGGCACCTATCTCAAGGGCCCGCTGAAGGACCTGGTGGACGAGAAGGCCGCCATCATCCGGGGCTGGATCGCGGAAGGCAGGCTCAACGCGGTCGACCCCCACCATTTGATTTTCGCCATCTGGGCCACCACCCAGCACTATGCCGATTTCGAACCCCAGGTGCAGGCCGTGGTCGGCGGCGGCCCGGAGGTGATGACGAAGGCCGAGGAAACGCTGACGCGGCTCTTCGTCGAAGGGCTGAAGCCGCGCTCCCAATGACCGTCATCCCGGCGAAAGCCGGGACCCCGCTTTGGGCGAAAACAAAGTGGAAAGCTGGGCCCCGGCTTTCGCCGGGGTGACGGTTAACGTGAGGGCGCGTAATCCGCCCCGTTCACCGTCTGCGGCCGTCCTTCCAGATGCAGCGCCGCCACGCGTTCCGGCGTCTCGGCGATCACCTTGCCGCGCTTCACCACCTTCAGCCGGTTGGCCTTCAGCCGCAGCGCCTCCACCGGGTTCTTTGCCTGCAGCACCACGAAATCAGCATTGCAGCCCTTCTCCAGTCCATAGCCTTCGAGGTGCAGCGCCCTGGCCGGGTTCACCGTCACCGCATCGAAGGCCCAGCGCATCTGTTCGGGGCTCGTCATCAGACCCACATGAATACCCATCGAGGCCGCCTCCAGCATGTCGCCCTGACCCAGCGGATACCACGGGTCCATCACGCAATCATGGCCGAAGGACACGTTGATCCCCGCCGCGCGCAGCTCCGGCACGCGCGTCATGCCGCGGCGCTTGGGGTAGCTGTCGTGCCGGCCCTGCAGCGTGATGTTGATGAGCGGGTTGGGCGTTGCGTGCAGATCGGCCTCCACCATCAGCCCGATCAGCTTCGAGGCATAGTAGTTGTCCATCGAATGCATCGAAGTGAGGTGCGAGCCCACCACGCGGCCCTGAAGCCCCAGCCGCTGGGTTTCATAAACGAGCGCTTCGACATGGCGCGACCAGGGATCATCGCTCTCGTCGCAATGGATGTCGACGAGCAGCCCGCGTTCCGCCGCGATCTCGCACAGCTCCGTCATGCTCCGCGCGCCATCGGCCATCGTCCGCTCGCCATGCGGGATGCCGCCGACGACGTCGACGCCGAGGTCGAGGGCGCGCAGCAGGTTCTTCTTCGCATGGGGGTCGCGGTAGAAGCCATCCTGCGGAAAGGCGACGAGCTGCAGGTCGATATAGGGCTTGATGCGCTTCTTCACCTCCAGCAGCGCCTCGACGCACAGGAGCCGGTCATCGCACACGTCCACATGGGTGCGGATGGCAAGCAGGCCCTGGGACACCGCAAGGTCGCAATAGCGCATCGCCCGCTCGATCACCGCCTCATGCGTCAAGAGCGGCTTCAACTCGCCCCACAGCCTTATGCCCTCGAGCAAGGTCCCTGACTGGTTATAGCGCGGCATGCCGAGTGACAGCGTCGCATCCATGTGGAAATGCGCGTCGATGAAGGGCGGCGAGACGAGATAGCCCTTCGCATCGATCGTCTCGCGCGCCGCGGCATCAAGCGAGGGAGACACCTCGGCGATTTTGCCACCCACGCAAGCAATATCCACCTTGCGCCCATCCGGCAGCACCGCGTTTTTCACCAGCAGATCGATCATGGGGCCCCTCGCTGTTTTTGGGGAGAGTAACCTCACTCCGTGCCGTCACACCACCCCCTACGTTCATCATCGCCGGGCTTGTCCCGGCGATCCTTCTCGGCACCACCAAAAAAGATGGCCGGGACGAGCCCGGCCATGATGGACTGTTGGGACGTGAAAGCCTCAGGCCAGCTTCTTCAACTCACCCAAGATCGCCGCACCCATCTGCGTGGTCGTCGCATTGGCGGGCTGGCTGCCGGCGATGTCCTTGGTGCGGATGCCCTGCGCCAGCACCGCGGCGATGGCCTGGTCCAGCTTGTCGGCCCAGTCGCCGAGCCCCAGCGAATAGCGCAGCGCCATGCCGAAGCTGGCGATCATGGCAATCGGGTTGGCCGCACCTGTGCCGGCGATGTCAGGGGCAGAGCCATGCACCGGCTCGTAGAGCGACTTGCGGCGGCCCGTCTTCGCATCGGGTGCACCGAGCGAGGCCGAGGGCAGCATGCCGAGCGAACCCGTCAGCATCGCCGCCACGTCGGACAGCACGTCGCCGAAGAGATTGTCGGTGACGATCACGTCATACTGCTTCGGCCAGCGCACGAGCTGCATGGCGCAGTTGTCGGCCAGCACGTGCTCGAGCTGCACGCCCGGATATTCCGCGGCGTGGATGCGCGTGACGATCTCGTTCCAGAGGACGCCCGTCTTCATCACGTTGCGCTTCTCGGCGGAGGACACCTTGTTGCGCCGCGTCTTGGCGAGGTCGAAGGCGACGCGCGCGATGCGCTCGATCTCGTAGGTCTCGTAGACCTGCGTGTCGATGCCGCGCTTCTGGCCGTTGCCGAGGTCGGTGATGGTCTTGGGCTCGCCGAAATAGACGCCACCCGTCAGCTCGCGCACGATCAGGATGTCGAGGCCCTCGACCACCTCGCGCTTCAGCGAGGACGCATCGGCAAGGGCGGGATAGCAGATCGCCGGGCGCAGGTTGGCGAAGAGGCCGAGATCCTTGCGCAGCCGCAGCAGGCCCGCCTCGGGGCGCACGTCATAGGGCACCTTGTCCCACTTCGGACCGCCAACCGCGCCGAAGAGTACGGCGTCGGAGGCCATGGCCTTGGCCATGTCGGCTTCCGAGATGGCCTGGCCATGGGCATCATAGGCGGAGCCGCCGACGAGGCCGCGGTCGACCTCGAACCTGGCAATTCCTTCAGCATTGAACCAGGCGATGATCGCCTCGACTTCCTTCATCACCTCCGGACCGATGCCGTCGCCCGGAAGCAGGAACAGATTGTAGCTCGCCATGAAAAACGCCCCGATTGTGAGAAATCGGGGCGATGGGTAGCGGCTTAGGAAGGTGGTGGCAAGTCCGCCGTGAGGATGACTGCCCTGCAATGCTCCCCTTCCCCTTGTGGGAAGGGTGAAACCCTCACGCCACCGGCTGCACCCGCACCACGCGGAAGGTCCTCAGGCCCTCGTCCTCGCGGATCGAGACATATTCGCCGACCTTGAAGGCATGGTCGCCGAAGCGGTAGCCGGCCTCGTCGTCCTCCTCGTCGGAGTCGATGTCATAGTGGAAGGCCCAGCTGCCCCCGCCCTTGCGGATCAGGTGGCCGATGTCGTCCGCCTCGCCCGGCCGGAAGCGCACGACACGGCAGTTGTCGCGCCGCTTGTGCCATTCGTCGGGGTCGATCTTGCCATTGCCGTCGAGCGGCGCCGCGAACTCATAGCCGATGGCATGGGAGCCCTCGGGGTGGTCATGGTCGCGGGCCAGTTCGAGACGGATCTTGGTCAGCATTCAATTCTCCTCAGTGAGACATCAGCACGGGGCAGACGAGGCGGTTCAGCACGAAGCGCGTGGCGCCGCCGAAAATGAACTCGGCCAGCCGGCTGTGTCCATAGGCGCCCATCACGATCAAGCCGGCACCGGCATCCTCGGCGCAGCGCATCAGCGCCTGGCCCTCGTCCTGGCCGTCGGTGGGATAGCCCTGCGCCTCGGCCTTCACGCCATGGCGCGCCAGGGCTTCGGCCAGGTCGGCGCCGGCAACACTGCCGCGCAGGCTCGGGTCCTTCTGCGGGTCGATTCGGACGACGCGCACCTTGCCCGCCTTCTTCAGCAGCGGCAGCGCATCGAAGCTGGCGCGGGCCGCTTCGCGGCCGCCATCCCAGCCGATCACCACCTCGTCGAGCGAGATCGCCGAGCGCGCCTTGGCCGGCAGCACGATGACCGGGCGGCCAAGCGCCATCACCGTCTGCTCGACGAAGTCACGCTCCACCCCGGTGATCTCTTCCGGGTTGGTGGCGGACACGATGACGAGGTCGGCGACGCGGCCCGCCGCCACCACCTCGTCGGCAATCACCGGTGTCCTCGCATCGACCTGGTGGAAATCATGCGACAGCCCCTCGGCCTGCATCGCTGCCTCGAAGGCCTGCTTCACGCGCTGGGCATTGTCCTTGAAAAAGCTGCGGTTGCCCTCGAACACCTGGGGTGCGGCCTCGAATCCGACAGAGGGATAGACCTGCACCGCCGGCACCACGTAGAGGCCCGAGACATGCCCGCCCGTCGCCCGCGCGATGCTCACGGCGGCGGCCACCAGCTCCGAGAGGCGGCCCACTTCGTTGAGGGAGACCAGGATCGTCTTGTAACTCATCGCTTCCTCCTCCGGGGTTCCGTCATGAGTTATGGGCAGGGCAGGCCGAGGGGTCCTTGACCCGGATCAATGACGATGATTGTCCTGTCCGGCAGCCTGCGCAAGACGGTCGAGATCGGGCACCATGATCAGGCGGTTGGTGCTGAGCCTGACGACATTGGAAGTCTTGAGGCGGGTGAGCTGGCGGCTCACCGTCTCGATGGTGAGGCCCAGGTAGTCCGCCATGTCGGAGCGGGTGAGCGGAAGCTCGAAGGCCGCCGAACCCGGGCTTGCCTTGTGCACGCAGCCGGTCAGCAGGCTGCGGCGGGCGAGCATGTGGAGGAAGCTTGCAACCTTCTCCTCCGCCGTCTTGCGGCCGAGGAGAAGCATCCAGTCGCGCGCCGCGTCGAGTTCGTCCAGCGTGTGCTGGAACAGGCGCTGCTGCAGCCCGGGATATTCGCCGACGAGGCGCTCGAAGGCGGCATTGGGGAAGGTGCAGATCTCGACGTCTGTCGCCGCTTCCGCCGTGTAGGGATTGTGCTTGGAATAGGCGCGGCCGAGGAAGTCCGGCGCGAAGAGCAGGCCGACGATCTGCTGCCGGCCGTCGGGCAGGGTCTTGGTCAGCTTGATGGCGCCCGAGATGACATTGGCGAAGAAATCGACCGGCTCCTCGTCCGAGATGATGGTCTGGCCCGCAGGCACCTTCTTGCGGTGCGCGATCTGGGCGAGCTTCTTGACCTGCACATCGTCCATGGCACCGCAGACGGCCTGATGACGCACGGCGCAGTGGTCGCAGCGCTGCAACACGTCCGGAATGATGCTGGGCGGGGTCCCGTGCATCCTGTAAATCTAACCTGACATTGAGGGATCGGCAAGCGCCCTGCGGGGGTTGTCCGCCTGGCGCATGCAACGATGCCCGCCGCTCATGGCTATTCGGCGGCCTTCAGCGCCATCGGGTTGTTGGGATGCGTCGTCCAGTTCGCATAGTCGGGGTTGATCTTGCGCCCGGTGCGCGGATCCACGCCCTCGGTCTGCCGCACCATGGTGATGCAGTTGTCCACCGGGCAGACTTCCACGCAGAGATTGCAGGCCACGCATTCGGCGTCATTCACCTCGAAGTGCCGCTTGCCGTCCTTTTCCTTGAAGATGGCCTGGTGCGAGGTGTCCTCGCAGGCGGCATAGCAGCGGCCGCACTTGATGCAGAGGTCCTGGTCGATATGGGCCTTGGTCACATAGTTCAGGTTGAGGTACTGCCAGTCGGTGACATTTGGCACCGCGCGGCCGCGGAAGTCCTCGATGGTCGAGAAGCCCTTCTCATCCATCCAGCGGGCAAGACCCGTCTTCATTTCCTCGACGATGCGGAAGCCATAGGTCATGGCCGCCGTGCACACCTGCACCGTGCCGGCCGACATGGCGATGAACTCCGCCGCATCGCGCCAGGTGGTCACCCCGCCGATGGCGGAAATCGGCAGTCCGCGCGTCTCGGGGTCGCGCGCGATCTCGGCCACCATGTTGAGCGCGATGGGCTTCACCGCCGGGCCGCAATAGCCGCCATGGCTGCCCTTGCCGTCGATCGTCGGCATGGGCGCGAAATTGTCGAGGTCGACGGAGACGATGGAAGAGATGGTGTTGATGAGCGACACCGCGTCCGCCCCGCCCTTCTTGGCCGCACGCGCGGGGTAGCGGATGTCGGTGATGTTGGGCGTCAGCTTCACGATCACCGGCATGCGCGAATACTGCTTGCACCAGCGGGTGACCATCTCGATGTATTCCGGCACCTGGCCGACGGCGGCCCCCATGCCGCGCTCGCTCATGCCATGCGGGCAGCCGAAGTTCAGCTCGATGCCGTCGCAGCCCGTCTCCTCGACGCGCGGCAGGATGGCCTTCCACGAGTCCTCGTTGCAGGGCACCATGATCGACACGATCATCGCGCGGTCCGGCCATTCGCGCTTCACCTTCTTGATCTCCTGGAGGTTCACCTCCAGCGGCCGGTCGGTGATGAGCTCGATGTTGTTGAGGCCGAGGAGCCTGCGGTCGGCGCCATGGATCGCGCCATAGCGCGGGCCATTGACGTTGACGATCGGCGGGCCTTCCTCGCCCAGCGTCTTCCACACCACACCACCCCAGCCCGCCTTGAAGGCGCGCACCACGTTGTATTCCTTGTCGGTCGGCGGAGCGGACGCGAGCCAGAAGGGATTGGGAGACTTGATGCCGATGAAGTTCGAGCGAAGGTCAGCCATGGCTTCGTCCTTTACGCCTTGAGGAAGTTGTTGATCGATTCCGCCGCGCGGCGGCCGTCATCGACGGAGGCGACCGTCAGGTCCTGCCCGCCCGCCACGCAGTCGCCGCCGGCCCAGATGCCCTTGACGCTGGTGCGCTTCTCGGCATCGACCTTGATGCGCCCGCCCTCGAGCGCCAGTTGGCTGCCGGCGGCGTCCACATAGGTCTGGCCGATGGCGCGGAAGATCATGTCGGCGGGAAGCTCGAAGGTCTCGCCCGTGCCGGTGAGCCTGCCATTGGCTTCCGTGGTGTATTCGCAGGTGAGGCCCACGGCCTTGCCGTCCTTCACGATCACGGCTTTCGGCATGGCCCAGTGCTTGATCCTCACGCCGCGCGTCTGGGCGAGCTCCTGCTCATAGGCGCTGGCCTTCATCTGGGCTGGCCCGCGGCGATAGACGATGGTCACATCCTCCGCCCCCAAAAGCTTCGACTGCACGGCCGCATCGACTGCCGTCATGCCGCCGCCGATGACGACGACGCGGCGGCCGACCGGCAGCTTCGAGAGATCGCTCGCCTGCCGCAGCGCGGCAATGTAGTCGACCGCGTCTTCCACGCCCGCCGCATCATCATTCGCGGCGCCGAGGGCATTCACGCCCTGCAGGCCAAGGCCGAGGAACACGGCATCATGATCTTTCTGCAGCTGTGCCAGGTCGAGGTCCTTGCCCAGCGTCTTGCCATGCACCACCGTGATGCCGCCAATGCCGAGGATGAAGTCCACTTCCTTCTGCGCGAAGTCATCCGTGCTCTTGTAGGCGGCAATGCCATATTCATTGAGGCCGCCGGACTTCGGCCTGGCCTCGAACACCGTCACCTCATGGCCATGCATGGCGAGGCGATGCGCGCAGGCGAGCCCCGCAGGGCCTGCCCCGACCACGGCCACCACCTTGCCGCTGGGCTTGGCGCGCTCATAGGGCTGCACGCCATCGGCCATGAAGGCATCGGTGGCATGGCGCTGGAGGAGGCCGATCTTCACCGGCTTTCCCTCCGCCTCCATGCGCACGCAGGCTTCCTCGCACAGCGTTTCCGTGGGGCAGACACGGGCGCACATCCCGCCGAAGATGTTCTGGTCGAAGATGGTCTTGGCCGCCGACTTGGCATGGCCAGCCTGGATCTGGCGGATGAACATGGGGATGTCGATCGAGGTCGGGCAGGCCACCTGGCAGGGCGCATCATGGCAGAAATAGCAGCGGTCCGACTCGACCAATGCCTCATGCGCATCGAGAGGTGGGTGAATGTCGCCGAAATTGACGGCGTAATCGGAATGGGACAGCCGCCCGCCCGAAATCCCGGGCTTCATATCCGCCATGGTCGCTCCCTCCAAGAAGCTTGAGTGTTCTCGTTTTGGGGGAGGATGACAGGATTTGTTCAAATGGTCAAATTTTAGCTGGCCAGTCGACTTCCGGCCCGCTCCGGTCCTCTGCCTCCTCAGCCCGTCATCCCGGCGAAGGCCGGGATCCAGCTTCGGGCGATGGCCACTTCCCGCCCCTTCCCCCTTCTTCGGTGATCCCGGCGCAGGCCGGGCTCCCGCTTTGCATCAGGCTGTCTGGAGGGATGGGATGTGGTGGTGTTGGTCGTCTGTTGCCAGCAACGCAAAACCCCGCCTTGCATTTCTGCTTGGCGGGGTTTTGAGTATTGCGATTGTGGATGAAGGGTTTGTTATCCGTTCTGTCCTTTGCAGGCCTGGCAGCGACCTACTCTTCCGCGTCTTAAGACGAAGTACCATTGGCGCTGGGGCGATTTAC
>NZ_QKVK01000007.1 GCF_003234965.1 Aestuariivirga litoralis | reverse complement strand
GGGTGAAACCGGTGCCAAGGGTGACACTGGCGCTGTCGGTGAGACCGGCGCAGTCGGTGAGACCGGTGCGCAGGGTGAAACTGGCGCCAAGGGTGACACTGGTGCCCAGGGTGAAACCGGTGCCGTCGGTGCCACGGGTGCTCACGGTGAGACCGGCGCTGTCGGTGAGACCGGTGCGCAGGGTGACACGGGCGCCAAGGGTGACACTGGCGCAGTCGGTGAGACCGGTGCGCAGGGTGAAACTGGCGCCAAGGGCGACACGGGTGCTCAGGGTGAAACCGGCGCCAAGGGCGACACGGGAGCCGCTGGAGCCAAGGGCGACACGGGAGCCGCTGGAGCCAAGGGCGACACGGGAGCCGCTGGAGCCAAGGGCGACACGGGTGCCGCCGGAGCGACGGGTGCAGCCGGAGCCACGGGTGCCACTGGTGCCACGGGTGCGACCGGCATGGCGGGCCTCGTTGGAGACAGCGGCACGACGCTGGGTGGCAACAGCACCAACTATGCCGTGGTGACGGGTGTCAGCGTCACCAAGCCGGCGGGTGCAACCTCTGCGGTGCTCATCATTTCGGCCAACGTACAGACGGGTGCAAGTACAACCAATGCCAACACCTGCACCCTGGCTTTCCAGGGCGGGGGGCAAGACCCGACGACCTCGACGCCGACCTATACGGTGTCTACCGGCCAGACCAACTCCAACACCGCTGTGTCGGTCAACCGCACATTCTACCTGACCGGACTGACATCGGCGTCGGCGAGTTTCGCGCTCTACTACAAGAGTGCATCGAGTGCGAACTCTCGGACCTGCACGATCAATGACGTGTCCTTCGTGCTGATGACGCCCTGACGGGTTTCGGCTGACGATCTGACAGGCCCCCGCCTTCACCGGCGGGGGCCCGTTGCATTCAGAACTTGTTGACCTTGGTCATGGCACACGGCTTGCGTGCCGTGTTTACAATTGAATACATCTCATCAGTTGCGCGTGGGGGATTCCAATGGCTGAGACGATCCGCAATGCCGGCCCGGTGCGGCAGACCATCTGCCTGTGCATGATCGTGAAGAACGAGGCGCCGGTGATCGCGCGCTGCCTCGAAAGCGTGCGGCCGCTGATCTCGCACTGGGTGATCGTCGACACGGGCTCCACCGACGGCACGCAGGACATCATCCGCCGCGAGCTGGCGGACCTGCCCGGCAAGCTGCATGAGCGGCCCTGGCAGGACTTCGCCCACAACCGGTCCGAAGCGCTCGAACTGGCCCGGCCGCATGGCGACTATTCCCTGATCATCGATGCCGATGACGTGCTGGAGCTGCAGCCCGGCCTGCGCCTGCCGCTGTTGAGCGAGGACTGCTACACCGTCGACATCCGCGACGGGGCGCTGCTCTACCAGCGCAAGCAGTTGGTCAGCAATCGTCTGCGCTGGTTCTACCGCGGCGTGCTGCATGAATTCATCGACACCGACGGCCCGCACAACACCGGGCATCTCGGCATCATCATGCGGCGCAACCATGATGGGGCGCGCCGGCGTGACCCCGAAACCTATCGCCGTGACGCCAGGATCCTCGATCATGCGCTGAAGTCCGAGCCCGACCCGTTCCTGCGCACGCGCTACACCTTCTATCTCGCGCAGAGCTACCGCGACTGCGGCGAACGGGAGAAGGCGATCAAGCATTATCTGGAGCGCTCGACGCTGGGCGGCTGGCAGCAGGAGGTCTTCGTCAGCCTCTACCAGGCCGCCAAGCTCAAGGAACAGCAGGGCTACCCGGACCAGGAGGTGATCGCGGCCTACCAGGCAGCCACCGCGGCACTGCCGCAGCGCGCCGAGGCGATCCACGCCGCCGCGCGCTTCTGCCGCGTGAAGCAGCTCTATCGGCAGGGCTATGAGATCGCCCAGGCGGGCCTCGGGATGACGGCGCCGGAGGAAGCCCTGTTTGCCGAACCGTCAGTCTACGAGACGGGTCTTCTCGACGAGTTTGCCGTCAATGCCTATTGGACCGGTCACTATGCCGAAAGCCTCGATGCCTGCCTGAAGCTGCTGGAAGGCGGCAAGCTGTCCGGCGCCGAGGTGCCGCGGGTGGCCGCCAACGCCCGCTTCGCGCGCGAGAAGCTGGGGAACCAGGGCAAGGCCCCCAATCTCGGCAGCCTGGGCAACAGCAACTACGTCGCCGCCCATGCGCTCGATGCAGCGCCGCCGCGGCGGGACCCGAAGGCGAGGGCGCCGCGCGTGCTCATCGCCATTCTCGCCAAGCAGAAGGAGCCGGCCCTGCCGCTCTATCTCGAGTGCCTCGAGAAGCTGGATTATCCCAAGTCGTCGATCGTGCTCTACATCCGCACCAACAACAACAAGGACCGCACGGAGCAGATCCTGCGCGACTGGGTGGCGCGCGTCGGCAAGCATTATGCCGCGGTGGAGTTCGACGCCGAGGACGTGGCCCAGCGCGTCGAGAGCTTCGGCGTTCATGAGTGGAATGCCACGCGCTTCAAGGTGCTGGGCAACATCCGCAACATCAGTCTCAAGAAGACGCATGAGCACGACTGCGACTTCTACTTCGTCTGCGACGTCGACAATTTCATCCGGCCCTGCACGCTCAGCGAACTGGTCAACGTCAACCTGCCGATCGTGGCGCCCTTGCTGCGCTCGGTTTCGGCAAATGATCCCTACTCGAACTACCATGCGGAAATCGATGCCAACGGCTATTACCGCGACTGCGACCAGTATTTCTGGATCCTGAACCGCTGGGTGCGCGGCCTGTTCGAGCTGCCGGTGGTGCACTGCACCTACCTGATCCGCCGCGACGTGATCGACAAGCTCACCTATCTCGACGAGACCGACCGCCATGAATACGTGATCTTCTCGCACAGCGCGCGCAAGGCGGGGATCGCGCAGTATTTCGACAATCGCCACATCTATGGCTACCTCGCCTTCGACGAGGGTGCCTCGGGCCATGTCGATGGCGGCTTCGACATCGCCCGCAGGCTGATGGCGGAAGAGGGGTGAGTGCCCAAATCACCGCCAGCGGGTTGCGCCCGCATCCGGCTTTCCATCACGCGGCGTCAGGTTGACAATTCCCCTGCGCTGACAGAACCTTGCGGAAACTCATTTTCCTCTGGGTGTCGTGAACGCTCCTCCGAACGTCATCGAATTCCGCAAGGTCACCAAGCGCTTCGGTGATGTCGCCGCCGTGGCGGACAACGACCTCGCGGTGAAGGCCGGCGAATTCCTCTCCATCCTCGGCCCGTCCGGCTGCGGCAAGACCACGTCGCTGCGCATGATGGCGGGCTTCGAGCAGCCGACGGAGGGCGAGGTCTTCATCCGCGGCGAGAATGTCACCGGTGTTCCCGCCTATCGCCGGCCGGTGAACATGGTGTTCCAGCACTATGCGCTGTTCCCGCATCTCTCGGTCGCCGACAACGTCTCCTATGGCCTGCGCCAGCGCAACCCGAAGCCGTCGAAGGCCCAGATCGACCGCGCGGTGGACGAGGCGCTCGCCATGGTGCGGCTCTCGGGCTACGGCAAGCGGCGGAGCTATGAACTCTCCGGCGGCCAGCAGCAGCGCGTGGCGCTGGCCCGCGCGCTGATCAACCGCCCCGCCGTGCTGCTGCTCGACGAGCCGCTCGCCGCACTCGACCGCAAGCTCCGCCGCGACATGCAGATCGAGCTGCAGAACCTGCAGCGCGACGTCGGAATCACCTTCCTTCTCGTCACGCATGACCAGGAGGAGGCGCTCTCCATGTCGGACCGCGTCTGCGTCATGCGCGAGGGCCGCATCGTGCAGACGGGCTCCCCGCGCGAGCTCTATGACCAGCCGGTGAACCGCTACGTGGCGGACTTCGTCGGCAAGACCAATTTCTTTGCGGGCCCGTCGCAGGCGGAAGTGCTGAGCGTCCGGCCGGAGCAGATCGAGATCGCGGCCAGCCTCACGCATTTGCCGGAGGGACTTGCAGCGCGCCTGCCGGTGAAGGTCCTGAACCGCATCTTCCTCGGCGAGCACACCGAATATGTGGTGGCAAGCGAGCAGTTGGGCGCGTTCATGGTGATGGCCCCGCGGAAGTCGGAGCGCGACGCGGGAATCTATGACATCGGCGACATGATCGCCGCAGGCTGGCGCGCCGAGGCAGAGCGTATCCTGCCGAACAACTGACGACAGAACATAATCACAGGGAGCAAACACATGACCAAGCATCCGGACCACATCTCGGCCAGCAAGTTCATCGACGAGCTGCGCCGTTACCAGAAGGGCAGCGTCAGCCGCCGCCACTTCCTCGGTGTCACCGGCCTCGGCCTCGCCACCGCGGTGCTGAGCACCGCCGTGCCGGGGCTCAGGCCGCGCAAGGCCTGGGCCGGCCTGTCGGGCACGCTGAACGTGACGACCTGGCCCAATTACTTCAGCCAGGAGAACTACGACAACTTCACCAAGCAGACCGGCGTGCCGATCAACGTCAATGTCTTCGGCTCGAACGAGGAGATGCTGGCCAAGCTGCAGGCCGGCTCCACCGGCTGGGACGTGCTGGTGCCCACCAACTACACGATCTCGACCTACAAGAACCTCGACCTGATCGAGCCGCTCGATCTCAAGCTCTTCCCCAGCTACGATCCGGCGGCCCAGGATCCGCGCTTCCTCGGCCCGGGCACCATCGACGGCGTCACCTATGCCGTGCCGAAGGACTGGGGCACCACCGGCTTCATCGTCAACACCAAGGCGACGACCGAGAACCCCACCAGCTGGAAGGAGTTCTTCGCGCTCGCCCAGGGCCCGCTCTCGGGCAAGGCGACGGTGCATGACTATCAGCTCACCACCATCGGCAGTGCCGCCAAGGCGCTGGGCTACGGCTTCAACACGGTGGACAAGAACGAGCTGGCCGAGATCGAGAAGCTGCTGGTGGCCACCAAGCCGCATCTTTTCGCCGTCACCTCCGACTACCAGCCCGCCATGCGCAATGGCGATGCCGCCATGGCCATGTGCTGGACCAATGACGCCGCCCAGCTCAACCGCGACATGCCCGAGATGAGCTACCGCCTCGGCAAGGACGGCGGCGAGATCTGGGTCGATCACTACGCCGTCATCAAGGGGGCCCCGAACCGGGAAGCCGCCTATGCCTTCCTCGACTTCATCCTGACGCCCGACATCAATGCCAAGGAGATCGAGGCCCACGGCACGCCGACCACCGACTCGCGGGTGCTCAAGCTGCTGCCCGAGAGCATCCTGAAGAACCCGATCCTCTACCCGGCGGCCGACCAGCTGACCGCGCTGGAGTACGGCGCTGCCGAGACGCTCACCAACCCGGACCGCGCCGAACTCATGGCGCGCTTCAAGTCGGCGTGAGGCACGTCTCCCTTACACATGCATCATGGCCGGGCGTGTCCCGGCCATCCTTTTCACGCGCGGGAGAAGGATGCGCGGGTCACGCCCGGGCATGATGAACCTTTCGATGGCATCGACGTCTCGCCCCAAGCTCGTGACCACGCTCCTGCTCTTGCCCGCAGGGCTGTTCTTCGTGTTCCTGCTGCTGGTGCCGCTGGCGGTGGTGCTGATCTTCTCCTTCGGCGAGCGGGCTCCGGCGGGCGGCTACATGCCGGCCTTCACGCTGCAGAACTACATGGATCTTCCGGCGCGCGGGAAGGCCTTCTTCAACACGCTGACGCTCGCGCCGCTGGGCACGCTGCTCACCGCGCTCTTCGCCTTCCCCATGGCCTATTTCCTGGCGGTGAAGGTGAGCCCCAAGTGGCGCGTGACGCTGCTGATCCTCGTCATGGCACCGTTCTGGACCAGCCAGCTCCTGCGTTACTATGCGTGGATGATGATCCTCGGCAACAAGGGCATCCCCGGCTGGCTCGCCATGGTCGGCCTCGATGTCCGCATCATCAACACGCCCTGGGCCGTGCTCATCGGCGCCGTCTACGGCTTCCTGCCGCTCATGGTGCCGCCGATCTATGTCTCGCTCGAGAAGCTCGACAAGCGCCTGCTCGAAGCCTCCGCCGACCTCGGCGCCACGCCCGCCCGCACCTTCTGGCAGGTCACGCTGCCGCTGGCGCTTCCCGGTGTCGCCACCGGCTCGATGCTGGTCTTCATCCTGCTGATGGGCGACTACATCCTGCCGCAGTTCCTTGGCGGCGGTAAGGTGTTCTTCATCGGCAATGCGCTGGTGGACCTGTTCCTGCAGTCGCGCAACTGGCCTTTCGGGGCCGCCGTTTCGGTTGCCCTCGTCGCCATCATGTTCGTCACCATCTATGTCTACATGCGGTTCGTGCTGTCGAAAACCGACACGCGGCGCGCGGCGCTGGTATGAGGTGACGTGATGCTCCGCGCCTATGCCATCTGCATCTACATCTTCCTCTACCTGCCGATCTCGCTGATCGTGTTCTTCTCCTTCAACGCCGGCAAATATGCCATGTCATGGGAAGGCTTCTCGCTCTTCTGGTATGGCAAGGCCTTCTCCAACCCGCTGATCATGGGGGCGCTCAAGACCTCCGTCATCATCGCGCTGTCGACGGCCGTCCTCTCCGCCATCATCGGCACGCTCACCGCACTGGGGCTCGAGCGCGTCAGGGGCTGGCTGCGCGTCACCTTCGATGCGCTGATCTACATCGCCATCATGGTGCCGGGCATCGTCATC
Organism: Aestuariivirga litoralis; assembly: GCF_003234965.1. GTDB lineage: Bacteria > Pseudomonadota > Alphaproteobacteria > Rhizobiales > Aestuariivirgaceae > Aestuariivirga > Aestuariivirga litoralis. Next base: position 267,025 of record NZ_QKVK01000007.1, on the reverse strand, counting down.
GGAATCTCGACCCTGATCGCCTTCGTCTCGCTGTTCGACGTGGTGAACCCCTCGCTCGCCTCCATGGGCATCAAGCTGCAGATGGGCACCTGGGCGGTCATCGCGGCGCATGTGCTGTTCAACATCGCGGTGGTGGCACTCCTCGTGCGCGCCCGCCTTCAGGGAATGGACAGAAGCCTCGTCGATGCCTCGGAGGATCTCTACGCCACGCCGCTTGGCACCTTCCGCCAGGTGGTGCTGCCGCTCCTTGCACCCTCGATCCTCGCCGGCTTCCTGCTGTCCTTCACCTTCTCCTTCGAGGACTTCATCATCGCCTACTTCGTGTCGGGGCCGGACACGACGCTGCCGATCTACATCTTCTCGTCCATCCGCCGTGGCGTCACGCCGGAGATCAACGCCGTGGGCTCGGTGGTGCTGCTGACGAGCTTCGTGCTGCTGATCATCGCGCAGGCGGTGCTGCGGCGGGGTGAGAGGACCACTCCCCCATAAGCCGTCACCCCGGCGAAAGCCGGGGTCCAGCTTTGGGCATCAACCGCGTGGAAAGCTGGATCCCGGCCTTCGCCGGGACGACGGCTTTAGGTGGTGAGGTATCGGTTCTTCAGGTGCTCCTCGAAATACCTGGCATTCAGCGGTTCGCCCGTCGCCTGCCGCATGATCTCGGGCGTCGACAGCATCGAGGCCTTCGACCAGATGTTCTCCCTGCGCCAGGCATTGATCGCCGAGAAGTCGCCGCGCGCAATCTGGGCCGCCGCATCCGGCGCGGCGCGTTCCACCGCCGCCCATTGCTGGGCTGCCATCATGGCGCCCAGCGTATAGCTCGGGAAATAGCCGAAGGCGCCTGAGGGCCAGTGCACGTCCTGCATCGGCCCATCCTTGTAATTGCCCGCGGTGGAGAGCCCAAGATACTCCGTCATCTTGGCGTTCCAGGCCTCGGGCACGTCCTTCGCCGCCAGCCTGCCCGTCACCAGTTCCTGCTCGATCTCGAAACGCAGGATCACATGCAGCGGGTAGGTGGCCTCGTCGGCATCCACCCGGATGAAGCCACGCTCCACGCGGTGCACATGGGCGAGCAGGTCATCGACGCTCACGTCTTCAAGCCCGAGGATCTCGCGCGCCCTGGGCAGGGCAAAGACCCAGAACTCGGGGCGGCGGGAGAGTTGCATCTCCTGGAACAGGCTCTGGCTCTCGTGCATCGCCATGCCGCGCGCCTTCATCGAGGGCCAGTGGGAGAGGTCATGCGGCAGGTTCTGCTCGTAGAGCCCATGTCCGGTTTCGTGCAGGATGCCCATGAGGGACGACAGGAATTCGTCCGTGCGGTAGCGCGTCGTCATGCGCACGTCGCTCGGCACGCCACCGCAGAACGGATGGTGCGAGACGTCGAGCCTGCCATGGTGGAAGTCGAAGCCCACCGCCTTCATCAGCTCCAGGCCCAGCGCCTTCTGCTTCTCGATGGGGAAGGGCCCGGCGAGGGCCTTCGGCGGATGTTTCGCCCGCCGTCGCGCCTGCGCCTCCAGAGCCTCCGGGATGAAGCCCTTGAGGAAGCCCTTGAGGTCCGCAAACACGCGCGCGATCTCGGCCGACCGGCTGCCGGGGTCATACTGCTCCACCAGCGCATCATAGGGCGAAAGCTTCAGCACCTCGGCGCGCCGTTCAGCCTCCTCCTGCGCCAGCGCCACGATGTTCTCGAAGGAGGGGAGGAAGTCGTTCCAGTCGTTCTTGGCGCGCAAGCTTCGCCACAGCTGCTCGCAGCGCATCGCCGCATTCACCTGGCGCGCCACGAAGTCGGAGGACAGGCAGGTGCGGTTGATGTAGCTGCGCTTGAACTCCGCCACCGCGGCCTTCTGCGCGTCATCGAGTTCTTCCGTCTCGGCCTTGGCGATCCAGTCGGCGATGTGCGGGGCGGTGGCCATTTCATGGGCCATGGAGGCCAGCACGCCCATGGCTTCGGCGCGCTTCTCGCCGCCACCCTCCGGCATGTTCACGGCCTCGTCCACCCCCAGCATGGCCTGGGCATGGCCAATGGCTTCGAGGCGGCGGCACAGGTGGTCGAGTTCGGCAAACGACATGGGTGCTCTTTCCAGCAGGAATCGAGACCCTGATTTATGGTGCGGTCGGCCCGCCCACAAGCCTTCTCAGCGCTTGGCCTTTTCCATGTAGGAAACGAAGCGCCTGAACAGGTAATGCGAGTCCTGCGGGCCCGGCGAGGCTTCCGGGTGGTGCTGCACCGAGAACACCGGCCTGTCCTTCAGCGCGATCCCGGCATTGGACCCGTCGAACAGCGAGACATGCGTCTCCACCACGCCCGCCGGCAGCGAGTCACGGTCCACCGCGAAGCCGTGGTTCATCGACACGATCTCCACCTTGTTGGTGGTGAAGTCCTTCACCGGGTGGTTGGCGCCGTGGTGGCCCTGGTGCATCTTCACGGTCTTGGCGCCGAGCGCGATGCCAAGCATCTGGTGGCCGAGGCAGATTCCGAAGACAGGCTTGCCGGATGCGACCAGCTTCTTGATCTCGGGAACAGCATATTCGCCGGTGGCTGCCGGGTCGCCCGGGCCGTTGGACAGGAACACGCCGTCGGGCTTCATCGCGAGGATGTCCTCGGCCTTGGTGGTGGCGGGCACCACCGTCACGTCGCAGCCCGCTGAGGTGAGGCAGCGCAGGATGTTGCGCTTCAGGCCATAGTCGACGGCGACCACCTTCCACGGCGAAGACTTGGCCGTCTGGTAGCCGTCCTTCCAGTCCCACAGCATCTCGTCCCAGTGCATGCGCTGGGTGAGGGAGACCTCCTTGGCGAGGTCGAGGCCCACGAGGCCCGGCCAGTCGGCCGCCATCTTCTTCAGCTTCTTCACATCGAACTTGCCCTTGGCATTGTGCGCGATCACGCCGTTGGGCATGCCGTGCTCGCGGATGCGCGCGGTCAGCGCGCGGGTGTCGATGCCCGAGAGGCCGATGATGCCGCGCGCCTTCAGCCACTTGTCGAAATGCCTAGCCGAGCGGTAGTTGGCGGGCTCGGTGATGGCTTCCTTGATGACGCAGCCAACGACGCCGGCGTGCGCCGCGAGGTTCGTCGTCTCGATGTCCTCGTCATTGGTGCCGACATTGCCGACATGCGGGAAGGTGAAGGTCACGATCTGCCCGGCATAGGAGGGGTCGGTCAGCACCTCCTGGTAGCCCGTCATGGCGGTGTTGAAGCAGACTTCGCCCACCGCCTCGCCCTCGGCCCCGATGCCGAAGCCCTCGATCACCGTGCCGTCCGCCAGCACCAGGAGCGCCGTCACGCGGGGCTGGTCCCAGTCGCCGAACTGGGGGCGTGCGGGTTTCTTGGCCTTGGCAGGCTTTTTGGGGCTCGGCATGGGTGACTCCCGGGGATTTGACGCTGGTTAGGGGAAGGGGGGCGGGCCGTCAAGCGAGCTCGGCCATGCGCGTCCACAGGAATTGCCGCAATTCGGGGTCGGGGGAAAGCTCAACCGCGCGGACATAGGCGGCCCTGGCTTCCGCTGCCCGGCCGAGGCGGCGCAGAAGCTCTGCCCTGACCGCATGAAAGGGCTGGTAGCCTGCGGCCAGCTTTTCCGGGACCGCCGCCAGCAGCGCCAGGCCATCCTCCGGTTCTGCCACCGCCGCCTGGCCGACCCGTGCGCCGATTGCCGGTGACATGCGCACCAGCGCGGCATAGAGCATGCGCAGCGCCCGCCGGTCGGTCTCCCCGGTCAGCCGCCGTGCGGCATGGACCGACTGGATCGCCGCCTCGCACTGGAACCGGCCGAAGCGGTTCGCCGCCCCCGCTGCCCGCAGCAGCCCGTCCCCCTCTGCCATCATGGCACCATCCCACAGGCCCGGGTCCTGCCGGTCGAGCGGCACGAAGCCGGCGGCTCGCCGCGCGCCCTTCCGCGCCTCGCAATAGAGCATGAGTGCCACGAGCCCCTGGACCTCGGGTTCCTGCGGCATCAGCGCCAGAAGCGTGCGGCCCAGCCAGATCGCCTCCCCCGACAGCGGGCCGCCGTCGTCCCAGCCCGCGGTGAAGGCCGCATAGATCGCCTGCAGCACGGCCTCGAGCCGTTCCGGCAGCTCGTCGGCCTCCGGCACCGCGAAACGCAGGCCGGTATCCCGGATCCGCGCCTTGGCCCGCACCAGCCGCTGGCCCATGGTCGCGGGCTGCTCGAGGAAGGCCGCGGCAATGCGCGCTGCATCGAGCCCCAGCACCGTCTGCAGCATCAGCGGCGTCTGCGCTGCCGCGTCGATCGCCGGATGGGCGCAGACGAACATCAGCTTCAGTCGCTCGTCGTGAAAGCGGTCCGGTTCCGTTTCCAGCATGGCAAGGGTCTCCTCCACCTGCCGCAGCAGCTCGGGCTCTGCCATTGCCGACACCTGCCTGCGGCGTTCCGCCTTGCCCAGCACGCGGCGCGCGGCGGTGAGCAGCCAGGCCTCGGGCACATCGGGAATGCCCGAGACCGGCCAGTGCTCCAGCGCGGCGCGGAATGCCTCGCCCAGCGCGTCCTCGGCGGCAGCGATGTTGCGCGAGCGCATGGAGAGAGAGGCGACCAGCCGGCCATAGCTCTGGCGGGCCGCCCGATCCGCCGCGCGCGCAGCGGCCTCCGCCGTCATTCGCCCATGTGCATGACGGGGCGCACCTCGACCGAGGCATAGGACGCGGCCGGGCACTTCGCCGCCCAGTCAAGGGCGGTATCGAGGTCCGGCACGTCGATCACGTAGAAGCCGCCCAGCTGTTCCTTGGTGTCGGAATAGGGCCCGTCCTGCACATGCCGCTTGCCGTCGCGGATCCGGACGGTCGTGGCCATGGCGGGTGGCATCAGGCCCGCGCCGGAGACGACGATGCCGGCCTGTTCCACGGCCTGCACATAGGCCTGCCAGCTCGCCCAGTAGGCCGGCGCCTCGGCGCTCTCCCGCTTGGCCAGGTCCTCGGCGGTTTCGACGAATACGAGCATGTATTTCATGGTGGTCGGGTGTCCTTTCGGTTTGAAGCTTATGATGACTGCGGCGGGGCGGTCCATTCCGCCCTGCAAGCCAACGAGCCGCGAGGCAGGGGCATTTCGACAAACCTCCGAAAAATTTGTCTCGGGTCTCCCAAGGCGCTATGTGTCCGCCATCCAAAGGAGAAAAGCATGGCCCTGCGCGACGACATTATGGCAGCCGTCAAGGATGCGATGAAATCCGGCGACAAGAAGCGCCTCGGCACGCTGCGCCTCATGCAGGCCGCCATCAAGGACAAGGACATCAACAGCCGCACCGAGGGCCACGACTCCGCACTCACATCCGACGCCGGGCTGGCCGAGCTCTTCGCCAAAATGGTGAAGCAGCGCCAGGACTCGGTCGCCGCCTATGAGCAGGGCGGCCGCCCCGAACTCGCACAGAACGAGCGCGACGAGATCGCCGTCATCCAGTCCTTCATGCCCAAGCAGATGAACGAGGATGAAGCGAAGGCCGCCGTCGCCGCCGTCATCGCCGCAGTGGGCGCCACGAGCGTCAAGGACATGGGCAAGGTCATGGCCGAGCTCAAGGCCAAATATGCGGGCCAGATGGACATGGGCAAGGCCGGCGGCATCGTGAAGGCGCTGCTGGGCTGATTGGCCAGCGCAATTTCCCCTCGTTCCGTCACCCCGGCGAAAGCCGGGGCCCAGCTTTCAGCTGGTTTGCCGCCCAAAGCGGGGTCCCGGCTTACGCCGGGATGACGTGCTGAAAGAGTGTCGGCGTACCAATAGAGACGAACGCGCGTCGCGGAGAATTACTTCCCCGCATCCACCGCGTCCGCCAGCTCCACCAGGCTGCCGAAATGGTAATCCGGGATCGCCACTTTCTGCACGGTCGGCGTGGCGCCCGTGCCCTGCTTGCCCTTGCGGCGCTCGATCCAGCAGGTTTGGTAGCCAAGGCGGCAGGCCACCGCGATGTCGTGGTACTGGCTCTGCGCCACGTGCAGGATGTCGCCGAAGGCGTAGCCTTTGGTCGAGAGCCGTCCGCGGGTGAAGGCGAAGACCTGCGGGTCGGGCTTGTTCCAGCCCACCATCTCTGCGGTGACGAGGTCGTCGAAGACATTGTCGAGCGTCTTCGCGAAATGGGAAAGCGCCCAGTCGTCCGAGTTGGTCATGGCGACGAGGTGGAAGCGCCGCTTCAGCCGCTTCATGGCGGGAACCGAATCCGCGAAGGCCGGCCAGTGCGGGATCGAGAGGCGGAACTCCTCGGCGTCGGAATTCGAGTCAGGCAGCCCCAGCACCTCCGCCATCTCGTGGTACATGGGCGCCATCATCGAGGGGAAGGGCAGGCGGGGCGTCTGGTGGTGCTGGCGGTCCTCGGCCACCGCATAGGCCTCGAGGATGGCCTTGTCGGTGAGGGTGACACCGGCCGCCTGTGCGCGTGCCTGCACGTAGTCGAGGATGCCGGTCTCGAAGTCGATGAGGGTGCCAACGACGTCGAATGTCATCACTTTGCGGTCGGTCAGGGCCATGGCATGCACTCCATCATGGGCCGAGGCTAGGTCGGGGTCGCGGGGCCGTCACCCCAAGAAAAATGCGGGGCCGCCATGCAGCCCCGCATTCGGTGTCCGTAGAGTTGCGCACTCACACGATCCGGGTTGTCACCTTGATGTTGCCGCGGGTGGCGTGCGAATAGGGGCACACCACATGGGCCTTGGCCGCGATGTCCTCGGCCACGGCCTTGTCGACGCCGGGCAGGTGCACGTCGAGCGCCACCTCGAGGCCGAAGCCGCCGCCGTCCTCGCGCATGCCGACGCCCACATTGGCGGTGACGGAGGCCTCCGGCGTGACCGGCACCTTCTCCTTGCCCGCAACGAAGCGCACGGCGCCGAGATAGCAGGCCGAATAGCCGACGGCGAAAAGCTGTTCCGGATTGGTGCCCTTGCCGTCACCGCCCATTTCCTTGGGCAGCGAGAGCTTGACGTCGAGCTTGCCGTCATCGGTGCGGCCGTGGCCGTCGCGGCCGCCGGTGGAGGTGGCGTGGGCAGTATAGGCGATGGGCATGGAAGTCTCCTTGAAAGCCGGTTGTCTACGTTCCCCGCGCCAGTTTGGATGCGATGGGCAAGGCAATCAAGCGCTATCGCCGTGCGAGCATGACGCCGGCGGCTGCAAGCGCAAATCCCACCCAGCCGAGCGGCGGCATGGCCTCGCCGAGGAGCGGCCAGGCGATCAGCGCCGAGATCGGCGGCACGAGGTAGAACAGCGACGAGACGCGGCTCACCTCGCCCGCCCGGATCATGGCGAGCAGCAGCGACATGGCGACCAGCGAATTGCCGATGACGAGATAGGCAAGGGCACCCAGGAAGGGCAGGTTCCAGGTGAACTGGAAGGTCTCGAAGATCATCGCCAGCGGCAGCACGCCGGCGAGCCCCGCCAGATATTGCACGGCGTTCGAGACGACCGGGTGGTGGCTCTTGCCGAAGCGCTTTTCCCACAAGGTGCCCGCGGTGATGGCGAACAGCGCGCCCACGGCGGCGGCGACGCCGAGCGGGTGCTGAAGCTCGACGCCTGACCGCGACATGATGACGGTGGCCGCCCCCGCCATGCCCAGGGCCAAGCCCAGCCAGCGCATCAGGCTCACCGTCTCGCCGGTGAAGCGGGGCGCGATCAGGCCCACCAGGATGGGCTGCAGGCAGACGATGATGGCCACGCCCCCGGCCGAGACCCCCGCCTTGAAGCTGATGTAGCTGAGCCCGAAATAGATCGTCTGGATGAGGAAGCCGACGATTGCCATGTGCACCCAGTCCATCGGCTTCTGCGGCAGCGGCGGGCGCAGGATGATGACGAAGGGCGCCAGCAGTGCGCAGACGCAGGCATAGCGCAGCGACAGGAAGCTCAGGGGCTCCGCATGGCTGATGCCCAGCTTCGCCACCGAGAATCCGCCCGACCACAGGAGCAGGAAAATCACGGGAGCGGCGAGCAGCCAGAGCGGTTTGTGGGCGGTCATCGGCGTGACCATAGGGGCACCGTCCGAAAGGCGGAATGCATGCGACCAGAAAAGAAAGAATTGCTCATTCGGATTCTGCACGTTTTAATTGTGTTAAACTAGTGTATGGCGTCCGAGGATCATCATGGCCGTTGAAATTGACGAGTATTCCCTGTCGTCTTGCCTTTTATGTTTGATGAGCAATGGGAAACAAATTGGCACAGCTACCGGGTTCGCGGCGATCGTCGATGATAGAGTTTTCTTGATCTCCAATTGGCATGTCTTTTCCGGACGTAACGCACATACAGGACAGCCCCTAAACATATCTCACGCCATCCCGGATGCCGTTCGATTTAACCTCCATGTGCGTGAGCCGTTTGGCGCGGTTATCGATTGTCAGGTTCAGCTGCATGATGAGGACGAAAACGCAAAGTGGATTATGCATCCGACCGGACAAGAGATTGATGTAGCTGCAATTGCGTTGCCCTTCCTACCCAAAAACATCGCTGCATATAGCCTGCCGATGCTTGGTCAGACTGCAAGCATGAGGGTGCAAGTTTCTCAAGATGTTTATATCCTTGGCTATCCGAGCGGAATGTCTCTTAATGAAATGTTTCCTGTTTGGAAGCGAGCGTCGATTGCGACCGAGCCCGGACTGGACATTGCCGGAAAGCCTTTTTTCTTGGTGGACACCGCTTCTCGCCCCGGCATGTCCGGTTCGCCAGTAATAGCAAGGAGCGTCGGGAGCTATATTGACACGTCCGGCAATACGGGAATGGGGGGAGTTTTTACAAAGTTCATCGGTGTGTATTCCGGCCGAATGGGAGCCGCTTCGCAGGACGATGCACAGTTAGGGGTCGTATGGAAAGCGCATGTGGTCGATGAGGTGCTGAAAAACGGCATACATGGCTCTTACTCAATCCGGGCTTGAGACCTTATGAACAGCACGCTGCCCTACGGTGCGGCAGGCCCTGAGCCTAGCCACTGCTTTCGCCCAAGCTTTTCGTAAGCCAACCTTGAAGTCGCCTGCCGAAAGGCGCAGATGAAAACCATGCGCGTGCCCCCCTCATTCCTGGAGGACATCCGAGGCCGGGTGTCCATTTCCGCCGTGGTCGGCCGCAAGGTGGCCTGGGACCGGCGGAAGTCGAACCCGGGCAAGGGAGATTACTGGGCTTGCTGCCCCTTCCATGGCGAGAAGTCGCCGTCTTTCCACGTCGATGACCGCAAGGGCCGCTACCATTGCTTCGGCTGCAAGGCGTCCGGCGACATCTTCACCTTCCTGGTCGAGAAGGAGGGATTGAGCTTTCCGGAAGCGGTGGAGCGCCTCGCCCAGGAGGCCGGCCTCCAGATGCCCGTGATGTCGGAAGCCGAGCGCGAGCGGGAAACCCAGCGCGCCAGCCTCTATGACGTGATGGAGATGGCCGCCAAATTCTTCGAGGCGGAACTCCAGGCCGCCCGCGGCTCCCGCGCCCGCGGCTACCTCGCCGACCGCCAGCTCTCGCCCGCCATCCAGAAGGAATTCCGCCTCGGCTATGCCCCGGACGACCGTTCGGCGCTCAGGAGCCACCTCGCCGACAAGGGTGTCCCGGTCGAGCAGATGGCGGAAGCCGGCCTCGTCATTGCGGGTGACGACATCCCCGTCGCCTATGACCGTTTCCGCGACCGGGTGATGTTCCCGATCCGCGACCCGCGCGGCCGGGTCATCGCCTTCGGCGGCCGGGCCATGTCGAAGGACGTGCCGGCCAAATACCTGAACTCGCCGGAGACCCCGCTCTTCCACAAGGGCCAGGTCCTCTACAACCTCGACAAGGCCCGCGCCCCCGCCCACGAGAAGCGGGCGATCATCGCGGTCGAGGGCTATGTCGACGTCATCGCCATGCACCGCGCCGGATTGCCGCATGCGGTGGCCCCGCTCGGCACGGCCCTCACCGAGGACCAGCTCCGGATGCTGTGGAAGCAGGCGGCCGAGCCCATCCTGTGCTTCGACGGCGACGGGGCAGGGATCAAGGCCGCCTACCGGGCGCTCGACCTCGCACTCCCGCTGCTCGAGCCCGGCCATTCCCTGCGCTTTGCCCTCCTCCCCGAAGGCCAGGACCCGGACGACCTCCTGAAGGCCCAGGGGCCCGAAGCCGTGCGCGAGGTGGTGGACGGTGCCCAGCCCCTGGCGGACATGCTCTGGCAGCGCGCGCTCGACCAGAATGACCGGTCCACGCCCGAACGCCGCGCTCAGTTCGAGAAGGAATTGCGGAGTCTTCTCAATACGATCGCCGACGATGTTGTGAAAAAGCATTATCTCGCCGAGTGCGGCGAGCGCATGCGCGCCCTCTTTGCCCCCATGGGCGGCAACAGGGGCCCCAACACCCGTCGCCAAGCCTTTGGAAAGACAGCCGGAAACCGCCCCTTCAAGCCCAACATGCGGCCCTGGGACATCCAGCAGCCGCCCACTGCCGGCTTGCGGCGGCTGGCCGCCCAGGCCACGCCGCAATCGGGGGCCGAGCGCCGGGAGCGGATGATCGTGCTGACACTCATCAACCACCCGGAGCTGGTGCATGAGGTGCTGGACGAGTTCGCGGGCCTTGAAATGGTGGTGCCCGAGCTTGACTCGCTCCGTACCCAGATCATAGATAGCGCGGCCCTGGGCTCCGGACTTGACGGAACGGACCTCAAGGCCCACCTGATCAACATGGGTTCGGGTCCTTTGCTGGACCGCTTGGAAACCCAGGCGAAACGGCTGAACGAATGGTTCCTTGGGAGCGGGGCTGCGCAAGATGACGCCCGCACAGGCCTTCGTCAGATGATCGCCTTGCACCGGAAAACCATTACCCTCGAGCGGGAGCTCCGGGCGGCGGAAGCCGCCTTTGCTGCCGACCCGACGGAGGAGAAGCTGAACGCCCTGAAGGCGGTGCGTGAGCAATTGTCGTCCCATGCGGGGTCGGAAGCCCAGATCCAGGGTTTCGGCGCCGCCTCGGGCCGTGCGGTTGACGCCATCACCTGAGGGTTCCTGAAACCGGGTTCGGTTGCAATTTCTGGGTTAAGCGCCGCTTAACGCGTCCTTCCTAGCTTTTGACCCCGAATCACAACGCTGCTATGGCGGGTCTCCCCGCCTGAATTCCAAGGACTTTTTCATGGCCCGAGCCCAAGTGCGCGCACCCGCCCCGGACGACCAGGACCAGCAGGCCGACGGCGCCGACAACGAGGCCCCGGAGGCCGCGGGCGACAGCTCGGACTCGCCGATCCTCGATCTGTCGGATGCCGCCGTCAAGCGGATGATCAAGCTCGCCAAGGCGCGCGGCTTCGTCACGCTGGACGAGCTCAATGCCGTGCTGCCGTCGGAGGAGACGAGCCCGGAGCAGATCGAAGACATCATGGCGATGCTCAACGAGATGGGCATCAATGTCGTCGAGTCCGAGGAGGAGTCGGAGAACCTCGCCGCCAAGGTCGAGGCCGAGGCCGAGGGCGAGTCGACCGAAACGGCCCTCATCAAGGTCGAGGCCGCCAAGACCCCTGCCGACCGCACGGACGATCCCGTCCGCATGTATCTCCGCGAGATGGGGCAGGTGGAGCTGCTCTCCCGCGAAGGCGAAATCGCCATCGCCAAGCGCATCGAGGCCGGCCGCGAGGCGATGATCGCAGGGCTCTGCGAAAGCCCGCTCACCTTCCAGGCCATCATCATCTGGCGCGACGAGCTCAACGAAGCCAAGATCCTGCTGCGCGACATCATCGACCTCGAAGCGACCTATGCCGGCCCCGATGCCAAGAAGCAGGGCCCGGTGCAGACGCCCGCTCCCTACGTGCCGCCCAAGGAAGAGGTGAAGAAGAAGGCCGAGGCCAAGCGCGCCGAAGCCAAGCGTGCCGCCGCCGCCGTCCGCCGCCCCTCGGCGGATGACGAGTTCGGCGACGTGCTGAGCCCGGAGGATTTCGACAAGCCGCAGGTCGAGGAGGAGGATGACGACGAGGGTGATGACCTCGGCGTGTCGCTCTCCGCAATGGAAGCGGAGTTGAAGCCCAAGGTCCTCGAGATCTTCGACAACATCGCCAAGAGCTACAAGTCGCTGCGCAAGCTGCAGGACCAGGAAGTGGCCGAAGGCACCGAGCTCTCGCCCTCCCAGGAGCGCCGCTACAAGAAGCTGCGCGAGGAGATCGTGGCCGAGGTCAAGTCGCTCTCCCTCAACAACGCCCGTATCGAGGCGCTGGTGGAGCAGCTCTACGACATCAACAAGCGCCTGAACGCGCTTGAAGGCCGCCTGATGCGGCTTGCCGAAACCTACAAGGTGCCGCGCCCCGAGTTCCTGAAGGAATACCAGTCGAACGAGCTCGACCCCGACTGGCTGAAGCGCGTCGGCCGGCTTGCCAAGTTCGGCTGGAAGAAGTTCGTGAACGACGAGAAGGACTCGATCAAGGTCATCCGTGACGAGATCTTCGAACTCGCCACCGCCACCGGCCTGCAGATCCCGGAGTTCCGCCGCATCGTCGCGATGGTGCAGAAGGGCGAGCGCGAAGCGCGCATCGCCAAGAAGGAAATGGTCGAGGCCAACCTCCGCCTGGTGATCTCGATTGCCAAGAAATACACCAACCGCGGCCTGCAGTTCCTGGACCTCATCCAGGAAGGCAACATCGGCCTGATGAAGGCGGTCGACAAGTTCGAGTATCGCCGCGGCTACAAGTTCTCGACCTACGCCACCTGGTGGATCAGGCAGGCCATCACCCGCTCCATCGCCGACCAGGCGCGCACCATCCGCATCCCGGTGCACATGATCGAGACGATCAACAAGATCGTCCGCACCTCGCGCCAGATGATGCACGAGATCGGCCGCGAGCCCACGCCGGAGGAACTGGCCGACAAGCTCTCGATGCCGCTCGAGAAGGTCCGCAAGGTGATGAAGATCGCCAAGGAACCGATCTCGCTCGAAACCCCCGTGGGCGACGAGGAGGATTCACACCTCGGCGACTTCATCGAGGACAAGAACGCCATCCTCCCCATCGACGCCGCCATCCAGGCCAACCTGCGCGAAACCACCACCCGCGTGCTGGCCTCGCTCACCCCGCGCGAGGAACGCGTGCTCCGCATGCGCTTCGGCATCGGCATGAACACCGACCACACGCTGGAAGAAGTCGGCCAGCAATTCTCGGTCACCCGCGAACGCATCCGCCAGATCGAAGCCAAGGCGCTGCGCAAGCTCAAGCACCCGAGCAGGAGCCGCAAGCTCCGGAGCTTCCTCGACAACTGATCGTCTTGCGATCTCTGACCACCATCACACCCGGCCCAGCGCCGGGTGTTTTGTTTCAGGCGGGACCCATGAGTCCTTCTCCCATCCCTCCGGGACGGGATCACCATCTCCCCTCGCGCCATCATCCCGGCGAAGGCAGGGATCCAGCTTTCCACGGGTTCCGCCGCCCGAAGCTGGACCCCGGCCTTCGCCGGGGTGACGGCAGGGAGAGGGGGCGGCGCCTGCACACATGCTCACCATACGCGGGCTTGTCCCGCGTATCCTTTTTGCCGGCCCCGCAAAGGATGCCCCGTGCCCGGACGTGCCCTGCGTGCTAGTCTTCCCCCATCGCAGGAGGTCCGCCATGTCCGAACAGCCGCAGATCCGCTTCGAAGACGGTGCCGCCTATGAGACCTATATGGGCGTCTGGAGCCGCAAGGTGGGCGAGGACTTCCTCGCCTGGCTCGCCCCCGCGCCGAGCCTCGCCTAGCTCGATGTCGGCGCCGGCAATGGCGCCTTCACCGCGCTGCTGGCGGAGCGCGTGCGCCCCGCCTCCATCCTCGGCATCGACCCGTCGCCTGCCCAGCTCGACTATGCCCGCAAGCGGACGGACGTTCCGGGTGCGCGCTTCGCCGAGGGCCATGCGATGGAGCTGCCCGCCGCCGATGCTAGTGTCGATGCCGCGGTGATGGCCCTCGTCATCGCCTTCGTGCCGGATCCCGCCAAGGGTGTCGCCGAACTCGCCCGCGTGGTGAAGCCGGGCGGTCTCGTCGCGGCCTATATGTGGGACTGGCCGGAGGGCTTTCCCTTCCACCATTCGCACAAGATCATCGAGGAGCGCGGGCTCCCCGCCATCGCGCCGCCCTCCTGGGAGGCCTCGCGCCGCGAGCGTCTGGCGGAGCTCTGGCAGGGGGCGGGCCTTGCCGGCATCGAGAGCCGCACCATCACCGTCGAGCGCACATTCCCCGATTTCGAAACGCTCTGGGCCATCACCCTCACCGGCCCGCGCGTCGCCACACTTGCCGCCGCGCTCGCGCCCGAGGTGAAGGCCGAGATGCGTCAGACGCTGAAGGACAGGCTTGGCGCCGAGGAGGGCAGGCCCGTCACGCTCAAGGCCACGGCCAATGCGGTGAAGGGCCGGGTTCCGGCCTGAGGTTGATCTCGCGGCGTCCCGCCATTAGCTTCACGACCGAAACACACGGAGGTCTGTTCGCATGTCATTCCTGAAGAAGCTGTTCGGCGGCGGATCGTCATCGGATGCAGCGCCCTCGGCGCCGAAGCGCACGCTCGAGTACAATGGCTTCGTGATCGCGGCCACGCCCTACAAGGAAGGCGGCCAGTGGCAGACCTGCGGCACGGTGACCAAGACCATCGGCAGCGAGGTGAAGGAACACCGCTTCATCCGCGCCGACCGCTTCAGTGATGAGGAGGCCGCGGCGTACCACGCCATCCTCAAGGGCCAGCAGATCGTCGACCAGCTGGGCGAGCAGGTGTTCCGGTAACTTGGCTCCGTCCGGTCACGCGCCCCACCCCCATCTGATTTTCTCCTCTCATCATGGCCGGGCTTGACCCGGCCATCCTTTGGCTGCCGGAAAAAAAGATGGCCGGGACACGCCCGGCCATGATGAGGTTTGGAAAAGTGAAGAAACCTACGCCAGCACGTAATTGAAGCTGACGCTGATGCGGTTGCCATCCGCCCGGTTCACCGGCACCTCGTGGCGGAGCCAGCTCTCCCACAGCATCAGCGTGCCCACCTCCGGCCGGAAGGACACATGCTGCTTCATGTCCTGCGGCAGCTTCGCCTGCTTGGGCGGGGCGGCCATCATGAAGGGAAGGCGCGGGTCCTCATAGACGATGGGACCGGCACCTGCGGGCACCGCGACGTAGAAGGTGCCGCTGATCACCGAGTTGGGATGGATGTGCGAGGTGTGGTGCCCGCCCTCGGGCAGCACGTTCACCCACAGCGAGTCGCAGCGCGGCCTGGTGCCGCGCAGATCCCAGTGCAGTTCCTTGGCATAGGCGAGGCAGTGCTTGTCGATCACCTTCACCAGCCGGGCGAATTCCGGGAAGCGCCAGGGCAGGTCGTTCAGCGAGGCATAGGAGGTGTAACCCGCATAGCCATATTTCTCCGCCCATTTCTGCCCCGCGCCATCATCCATCGCGAGCGACATGGCGAGCGCCTCGATCGCGTTGGTGAGCTTCTGGGGCACGATCTTCTCGGCCCGGTAAAGCCGGGTGACGAAAAGATCGTGGGTTTTCGCAGCGGGTGCCTTGGTCTGTGTCATGCCGTCCCGTTAGCCGAGGGTTCAACTGCCTTCAAGCGCCTTGACCACGATCTCGGCAATCGCGGGCGCGGTGTGCTTGGTGAGGTCCTTGGTGATCTCTCCGAGGGTCGCCCTGGCCAGCGCTGGCGCCACGGCCTTGCGCCAGACGCCCATGGCGACGGGCGGGGCGACGACCACGATGTCGGTGAATTCGCCGGCGGTGAGGTCCTTCGCCATGTCGGCGGCGATGCCCTTGACGAAGCGGTCCTCGGTCATCTGGTGATAATCCGGCTGCTCGGCCGAGGAGCGGCTGGAGCCCACGCTCTCCATGACGCGCGAGGGCTTGTCGGTGGCCTGCTCGCGGTTCGGCGGATTGTCCTGGTGATAGGCCTTGAGGGGCACGAGGTCGGGCTGGCCGACCTGGCCGGCGTTGCGGAACACGGTGGCGCGGCCCCCATCGGTGACCAGCACGCGGGCATTGTGGTTCAGGCGTTTCATGTCGGCACCTCCTTGAACTTGATCAAGCTGACACCCGCCCCCGGGTTCCCGCCTTGCGGAAGATCAAAAATCAGGCGACACAGGCCCCAGGTGGAGGACATCACATGCGGAAGCTCCTGAGCTTCGAATCCAGACGCCAGCCGGTGGCCAGCCGGTCGGTATTCTACGGGCGCCTCACGCGCAACGCGCTCTATTCGCTCGGCCTCGTATCCGTTTCGCTGTTCGTCGGCACCTGCGGCTACACTTATTTCGAGAACATGCGGACGGTGGATGCCTTCGCCAATGCCTCGATGATCCTCGCCAGCATGGGCCCGCTCACGCCGCTGATGACCGATGGCGGCAAGATCTTCGCGTCGTTTTATGCGATCTTTTCCGGCCTGCTGCTGATCGGCATCTCGTCGCTGATGCTGGCGCCGGTGTTCCACCGCATCCTGCACCGCTTCCACGTCGACGAGCAGGACGCCGACCCGCCCCGCCGCAAGCGCTAGTCCTGCGACAGGACCAGCCTCGGGTCGAAGGCGGCAGCCAGCCTTCGCCGCGCCGCGCGGGCCGCGTCGAGCGACGTGGCATTGATCACCGCAAGGCGGAAGCCACCCGGCGGCATGGCATGGTCCTGCGGCGGCTTTCCCTCATGGAAGGTCACCTGCAGGCTTTTCACGCCGGGCATGGTGCGGATCTCTGTCTGAACCGCGGCTGGCGGGTGGGCAAAGCCATGCCCGTGGTGGGCGAAGAGCGGCATGGAGAAGCCGTCACGGCGGGCGCTGTCGTCGAACGTCCACCGGCCCTCGGCATAGAGTCGCACCAGCGCCTCGACCCAGCCTGCGCCATAGAGGTCACACCACTGGTCGGCGAAGCGCAGGTGTGCCTCGATGATGGTGCCCCCGATGGTCTCGAAATTCATCATGCCGGTGTAGCCGGCCATATGCGCATCCACCCAGCCGGCGAGATGCGCCGCGAGACCGGGAAATGCCTGCGCGTGGATCGTCCAGTAGCGGAACATGCCACCGTCCCAGGCAAGGCCGGTGGCGTGCCGAAGCCAGGCAACACGGCCATTCTCGACGGCACAGTCGGTGGAGACGTGTTCACCCTCGAGCAAAGGCATCCACATGTGGCCCGGCGCATAGCCGTGCTCCATCTCGGCAGCGGAGCGGATCACGCGGCTGCCGATCCCCATGCCCTTGAGGTTGGTGACGGGCTTCGAGAACACGGGAAATGATGCCGGCATCACGCCATGCGGACCGGCGGAGAGGGCCTGGGTTTCCGCCACCTTCAGCTTGTCGTAGATCCAGCGATGCGCGGGAGAAAGCAGCCAGCAATCCGGATCATCCGTGGGAATGACGACATGCTCCGGACACGGAACATGCTCGAAATACTGCAAGCGCCACGGGTCACGTTCGAGAACCGGCATGAACCGAGATTATCATGCCCATGCCGGCCCGCAATGTCGGTTACTTGATTTCCCAGATCACGTTGACGTCGACTGCAATCGTCTGCTCGCCGGCTGCTACCGGCACGGGAGCCGCCGCAGCCATGTCGGCTTTCATCATGGCGCCTCGTACCATTGGCATGGGCGGCTGGGCGGCACTTCCTTCGCTCACCTGCATGACGGGGCCGAGTTCGATGCCCATGGCCGCGGCATAGACCTTGGCCTTGCGGGTCGCATCCGCCGTGGCAAGCTTGCGGGCTTCGTCCATGGCATCCTGGGGCTTGGCGACATCGAAGCTGATGCCGCTGATCTGGTTGGAGCCATTCTGCACCAGCTTGTCGAGCAGGGGGCCAAGGCCCTCAATCTTGCGGAGCGTCACGGTGACGTTGTTGGTGACGTCATATCCCATCAGCTTCGGCGCCTGGCCATTCTGGAAGTCGTAGCGCGGCTGGACCGAGAAATTGGAGGTCTGGATGTCCCTGTCCTCGATGCCTGAGGACTTGAGCGCAGCGAAGAGGTCATTCATCGCCTGCGTGTTGGCGGCCAGTGCCTCGGCTGCGGTCGCCCCCTGGCTGACGACGCCGGAGGTGACATAGGCGAGATCCGGCGCGCTGCGCACCTCCCCATGGCCGGTGAGCGAGATGATGCGGGGCAATTTACCTCCTTCGGCAAGGGCGGGGGATGCGGCGGCAAGCATGCCCAGGATGGCGGCGGTGGCGAAACTCATGCGCTTCATGATGCTCTCCTTCAGGTGGCAACTGGATGGGCACAGATTGCGGCGCCAGTGGGGCATCACCGGAAGGGCGGTTCGTCGAAGCTGCGGAGCTTGCGGGAGTGGAGCTGGCCGACATTGCCACGCAGCTGCTCGATGGTCTCCAGCCCGATGAGCAGGTGCTCGCCCACCGCCCGGTCATAGAAGGCATTGGCGGCTCCCGGCAGCTTGATTTCACCATGCAGCGGCTTGTCCGAAACGCAGAGCAGCGTGCCGTAGGGAACCCGGAAGCGATAGCCCTGTGCCGCAAGCGTGCCGGATTCCATGTCGACCGCGATGGCACGGGACAGGTTGATGCGGCGGAGCTCCTGGGTCCAGCGGAGCTCCCAGTTGCGGTCGTCATTGGTGACGACCGTGCCGGTGCGGAGCCGCTCCTTCAGCGCGTCGCCACGTTCTCCGGTGACGCGTGCGGCTGCCTCCTGCAGCGCCACCTGGACTTCGGCCAGGGCCGGAATGGGGATTTCCGGCGGCACCAGCTCATCCAGAATATGGTCCTGGCGGAGATAGCCATGGGCCAGAACATAGTCGCCGATGCGCTGGCTCTGGCGCAGGCCGCCGCAGTGGCCGACCATCAGCCAGCAATGGGGCCTCAGCACCGCGAGATGATCGGTGATGTTCTTGGCGTTCGACGGGCCAACGCCGATGTTGACCAGCGTCACGCCACCATGCCCGTCGCCGCGTGACAGGTGATAGGCCGGCATCTGGAAACGGTGCCACTGCGAGCCGGCAATGATCGCCTCCGCCTCCGCCGGCGCCATGCCGCGGGTGATCTTTCCCCCGCCCGGCAGGTAGAGCACCGACCACGGGCTGTCACGCGACAGTTGCTCCAACCCCCACTTCACGAACTGGTCGACATAGCGGTGGTAGTTGGTGAGCAGGATCCATGGCTGCACGGCGCGCCAGTTGGTGCCGGTGTAGTGCTGCAGCCGCTTCAGGGAATAGTCGACGCGCACGGCATCGAACAGTGCGAGCGGCAGCGGGTGGCCCGGCTTGTGTGCCCAGTCGCCGTCCGGCACCTCGTCGCCCACCTGGGCGAGCTTCGGCGCAGGGAAGTGGAGCGTCAGCTCGGCGGCGGTCACGCCATTGCGTCCAAGGTCGTCGCCCTGGTCCAGCACATAGGGGTAGGGGATCTCCTGATCGGAGGGGTGGACGGAGATCGCGGCGCCGTAATCCTTCACCAGGTAGCGCAGCTGTTCAATGAGGTAGCGGCTGAAATGCTCCGGATGGGTGACGGTCGTCGCGTAGGTGCCCGGCCCCTGGAACTTGGCATAGGCGCGGGCGATTCGCGGCTGGACCCCGCCGGAGCGGTATTCGACCCGAAGCTCGGGGTAGGTGAAGCTCCGGCGCTCCTCGAGTGTGGGGGGCTCGCGGGTGTCGAAATAGCGCTCAAGGCAGTCCTTGAGGCGGGTGGTCGACTGGCGGTAGAGGTGAATGAGCTGCTCGACAGCGGCTTCCGGCGTGAGGTCATGTTCCATCGCCGCAGCCTATAGCATGGCGGCGCGAATTGCTGTAGCCATCCCCTCGCGTGGGGGCCCATAGCTCAATGGTTAGAGCTGACGGCTCATAACCGTCTGGTTCCAGGTTCGAGTCCTGGTGGGCCCACCACCCTGCCGCCGGGCGAGGGCCGTGGCCCGTGCTTGTCAGCTCGGGCGGCCCTTGTTAGACCCAGCCGATGCGCCCTCAGGACCAGCAGTTCACCGCGTGATCAGATCCCTCACCAGCCCGGTGACGATAGAATGACGGCGCGGCTCCCTCACCCGCTCGTCGTCACTGCGGCGAACCATCTTCAGGCCCGGACGCTCATGCAGTTCCTGCTGTCTGCGGCCCGCCACGGGATCGACAAGCGTGCCAACTGGGCGGTTTATGATCTGGGTCTTTCAGCGGATGACAGGGCCCTGCTTTCGCGGCGCTTCGGCTGGGCGGTGCTGCGCACGCCACCGCGGGACGGCACATCGCCGCCTGCCTTGCTGCAGGATGCCGCTGCCGGGCATTCGGACGTGCTGTTCTGGTTTGACTGCGGAACACTGTTCCGGACCGGCATTGACCCGGCTGTGCAAGCGGCCGCGCAGCAAGGCTTCTGGGGGTTGCGCAGACAGGCGCCGATCGCGCGGACCTGCAGCGCCGGCCTGCTGGATGGCCTCGACGTGCCGCTCGAGACCCGCCACCTGCGTGCCTGGTCCGCTGACGCCGTGGGCTTCGACATGGCCTCACCCGTGGGGCGGCAACTGGTGGCGGACTGGGCGAGCGAGGCTGGCGCCGGAGCGGCCTCCTCCACCCCGGCACATTGCGAAGCCCTGCTGAACGGCCTTCTCGCAAGGGCCGTCTTCACGGGATCACTTGAACCGGCGGGAGAGGATGTCGACATCGGATCGGCACGCCCCAGCCCGATGCTTCACACGCGATCCATGGTGCCCAACTGGCGTCCGCTATGGACGGACCCGTCCGAGCGGCTTGTCGCTGCCACGCGGAAAAGCATGCACCGGTTCCGGCACCAGGCCAGGCTGTTCAATGACACCCGCATCGACGGCTGGAAGGGGGCGGTGTTCGGCGATCATTACACCGTGAAACTCCGGAACGTCTGCGATGGCACCGAGGTACCTGTTCCAGGACCGCGCGGAGGATTCCTTGCGGACCCCTTCATCACGCGCCGCCACGGGCGTTTCTGGCTCTTCATGGAGGAGTTCACCTATCGCGAGGACCGCGGCTTTCTGACCGTCGCTGAAATCGATGACGGCATGAAGCTGGTGTCGCAGGCTCCCGTGCAGCTGGGCCCGGGCTATGCCGCTCTCGACAGCCATGCCTCGTTTCCATGCGTCTTTGATCTCGAGGGCGAGGCCCACATGATCCCCGAGACGCACAAGCGCTTTGCGGTCGACCTCTTTGTCTGCGAAAGCTGGCCGGCACGCTGGCGGCTGCGTCGGCGGCTGCTGTTCGGACTTGATGCGGTGGACAGCATGCTCATCCAGGAGGCCGGACTATGGTATCTGATAACCTCCGTCCATGGCTCACCCAACCGTCATCTGCAGATTCATTTCACCGATGATCTGTTCTCCGGCCGTTTCACGCCGCATCCCGTCAATGCGAAGGCGCTGTATGGCAATGCGGCGAATGGCACGGGGCGCAACGCCGGCTACATCGGGCGGCAGGCGGACGGCTCGCTGATACGCCTGATGCAGGACAGCCCGAAGCACTATGGCCAGGGCATCAGGCCGATGCGCATCACGGTCCTGAGTCCCACTGAATTTCATGAGGAACCCGTGACGTCGATCGACATGTTGCCGGGCATCGTTGCAGGCTTCCCCTCACACCACGTCACCCGTGCGGGCGACGTGCTGGCATTCGACACGCGGAGCTGACGTCGTGACCGTCGCGCCACCATTTGGGACAGGACCGGATGCCGGGATCCATTGAGACCTTGAAGATGCGCATCCGGGATCTCCATGAAACGCTCCGGCCGATCAAGGTGGGTTACGCCCGGCGATATCCCGTCAATCCCGAGGCCACTCTCGTCACGGCATTCATTTCGCTGCCCGATGGAGCCTTTGGCGATGGCAGGACGGCGCACCGCTACAGGGACTGGATGAGGTCCATCCTGTCCATCCGTCAATACATGACGGTTTTCATCGAAGATGAAAACGCCGACTTCGTGCGCGAGACAAGGAAGAGCTTCGGCGACATGACGGAGATCATCACTGTCTCGAAGGATGAGCTTTCCCGATCGGCCAATTACCGCAACATCCAGCGCATCATCGCAGGGCGCTACATGGAGAAGGCGCGCCGCAGCGACCGCATCGAGCTGCGCGAACCCTTGTACAACACGATCATGTTCAGCAAGCCCGAGTTCGTCGCGCGCGCGATACGCAGCAATCGTTTTAAGTCGCGCTATTTCTTCTGGATCGATGCCGGGCTCGGACATGGCATGAACCGGCGCCTGCTGTATCGCGGGCTGATGAACCGGCCCTGGCCCAACCCCGAGAAGAACCATCTGCTGAACGAGACGATGATGGTTCTCGCGACCCGGTCCGTGACGGAACGACGCGATATTGCCAACATATTCCTGATGCATGATGCCATGCTGGCAGGGGGGCTCTGGGGTGGTGACGGCGAAACCGTGCTCAAGTTCTGCGAGGCGTTTCGGCGGGAACTCGGCTGGTCCTTCGAGAATAATCTCCTGGATGACGACCAGGCCATCATGACGGCCGTCTATCTGAAGCACCCGCAATGGTTTACGCTGGTGCCGGGCCGTCCGTTCCTCGACAACAGATGTTACATCCTCAAGTGTCTCGACGGCCCCTAGTCCCGCTCTAGACGCCCGTGGCAACCGCCTTGCGATCTGCTTCGATGAAGGCCACGAGTTGCTTCGTTTCATCGGTGAGCAATTGCAGTTTCGATGTGTCGAGCGGCTCCGTCAGATATTGCAGCAGCAAGAGGTCCTGGCCCTGCGCAAATGCCGGCCCCAGGCCGCAAAAGAAGAAGCCGAGGCGCCTGGCTGCTGCGATCAGAAGGGGCACGCCGGGGTCAGATGCCAGCATCTGAAGTTGCACGGAACGTGCGCCGAGGGAGAGCACGTCCCGCAGCGACTGGGCCAGTTCGATGGCGCAGCGGCGTCCGGCGCGCTCGAACTTGATCAGCCCGTAGCCCCGATCGTTGACGCTCAATCCGGTGAGCGAGTCCGGTGCGACTGCGGCGTCCGAAGCAGCAGGTATCGCTGTGACGCCCAGACTCCTGTAAATGTTCTGCAACACCTCACGGTAGGGCCCTGCATCCTGAAGGCTGCGCGTTTCCGGTGGCTGCACGAATTGGAACGTGCGAAGATAGGTTTGTCGCTGGCCTGCGGTGGGGCAGGCGAGGTCCTTCGGCCGGAAGTCCTCCGGATTGGCTCCCAGCAACACTGCGCAGATCGGCATGCCGGACCGCACATCATTGCGCTGGGAGAAGGTGTGAATGGTGAGGGGTTCCGCATAGACCCCGACCAGGCCATGCTTTGGCGCCTCCTCTGACAGGCGGTCGGTCATCCGTTCGAGCAGGTGATGGCCGCGATGGCTGGCAAGGACGACCGCCTCGCCACGTTCCGCGACCACGCCGCCGGGTTGGCGCTCAAGCGCCAGGTGGCCGACGATCTCACCCTGCCGGTCGCGTGCGACCACGGAGATCAACTCGCCATCTTCGACGCGCGCCCAGTATCGCTTGGGCGAAAAGACATCGGAATGCACGTAATGATGACCGTAGACAGACAGAAAGCAACGGGCGATGCCCGGCGCATCGGCGCGCTGGGCGAGGTCGATCACAGGAGCATCCGCCATTGGCACGCCGGGCGATTCATCAGCCTGAAGCGGAGCACTTGCTTGTGCCGGGCCGGTTGCAGCGAGCGTTCGATGCAGTGAGATCTCCCAGCCATCGATGCCAATCTCGCGGCATGACAGTCCGGATCCCTCTGGTAAACGTTTGCCGAGAGACGACACCAAACCAGCGAAGCGGGCATGGCCGGGAAGAGCCAGTCGCAGCCGCGCCTCCCTCAGCGACAGTGAGAGGCTCACCCGGGCATGCTCGTGCCCCGTGGCAGTGGCACAGAGGGCGTTCCACACTTCCAGGCCGTCATTGGCAAGCAGTCCGGCAGCAGGGGGCGGCACGTCATCCGCGAGCGCCGCCTCACGAATGAAGCTTCGCAGCAGCTCGCCGTGGCTGGTGCTGACGGTGAGATGGAGTTCGCTGGATCTGGATGCGGCCGTCATGCCGGAGGTTGCTCCTGCCATGGATGAACTGCTTGGCTGGGCATCAGTCTAGGCACATTCGCCATGCCCGAACACGCATTCTTGCGCTGAGAGGCTGGTGAAGCCCCATACACCGGCGGATGCTCACGGCTGGAGGATGGGCTCCTGTCCCATGTCGGGCACGTCGCCCTGCTCCGGCGAGATGGCGTCGGGTGGCACTTCGGTTCCCGCACCTTGTGGATCGTCCTGGGGTGCCGCCGCGGAGGGGGACAGGAAGATGATCATTGCCGGAGCACCATCGTCGCCAGAGCGAATCGTGAAGGCTGTTCCGGGCAGCAACTTGCGCAGGGCACGGTCGAGGCTGGTACTGCGCAGGTGGTTGGTATTGATCGTCGTGTCTTCGGGCCGGTTCTTGACGGCGACTCCCGTGGCGGCGGAAATGACGTCGATGAGTTCGGTCGAGGAAACCGGGCCGATGATGTCGATGTCGTAGCCGGAAGCGGCTGGCGAGATCGTGACCTCGGCGGAGGCGGGATGAGCCAGTCCAACCGACATGGCCAACAGCGAGGCGAACATCGTCCACCGTGGCAACCGGTCATGTCTGCGTTCTGGCCGTGGCATCAGTGCCTGCTGTTGATGGCGGCAACATAGAAGCGCGCAGTGGCCCGGGCAACCGGCTTTGGCGAGGAGGTGCTGCGATGTATGTTGGCGAGAAACCTCAGCCCGGAAGTCCAGCATGAAGATATCGATTGCCGCATCCCTCGTGTCGTTTTTCCTGCTCGTTGCGCCGGCACTTGCTGCCAAGGTGCCATCCCCGGCCGAGTTGCAGGCGCGGCAGCTTGCCGAACCCGTCACCGTCACGGTGCTCGAACCGCACTTCGGCTCCGCCAGACGCGGCTACCTCGCCTATCCTGCGCGGTTGGTGCTGGAACAGGTTCTGGGCGAGGGCTGGAACCAGCCCGGCACGAGCATCCGCTTCAAGGCTCTGGACGGCTATGCCTCGGTGATACCTGCCGCCGTGCTCGCGGGGCCGGATGCCTATCTTGCCTTCGCCATGGCCGATGGTGGCCCGTTCGAAGTCGACAATGCTCTGCAGAACGAGACCGACATTCCGCTCGGGCCCTGGTATCTCGTGTGGGACAATATCCGGAATCCCTCGTTGCGGGACAATGGAGCGGTCATATGGCCCTATCAGGTGAGCGAGGTGGAAATTGCCGAGGCGGGCGAGGAGCAACTGTTTCCCGGCGGCCTTGACGGGAGATACGCCGCAGGCGGCAAGCTCGTTCAGGTCAACTGCATCACCTGCCACAAGGTGAACGGCTATGGCGGAGACAAGCTTGCCATCGACCTGCCCGTGGTGGTGAGACAGAAGCCGCCGCAGGACTTCCTGAGATGGGTCCTGTCACCCCGCAGCGTCAAGCCGGATACCACCATGCCGGGCCTGCCGCCAGAGTGGCCGGAGGCTCGCCGCCTGGAGGCGGCGCAGGCGATCTACGACTATCTCGTCAATGTTCCGCTGGTGCCGCCTGCCGAGTGAGCAGATAGGCCGCCGCGGCGGCGTCATAGTGGCGGATGACATATCCTTCGCCAAACAGCCGGGTCAGTTGCGCGCGCACGCGCAGGCGCGCGGCGAGGGCGGCTTCATAGTCCTCAGCCAGCATGCGATCGAGGTCCGGCAGGATCTCGACACGTTCCGCGCCGGCCGGCAGGGGCAGTCTCGGCATGCCGGGTTCCCACGCGGCGCACGCGGCAGCGCGTTCGGATGCGAGGTGCCAGTCGGCGCGCAGCCGGTCCGAGGGGAGGCCGGCATTGATGCCCTTCATCACCCCATAATAGTCGGGATGGTAGGTGCAGACCTCCGCGCCCAGCCGTGCGATGTTGAGGTGCGCGTTGGTGTGACGCAGGGGGTCGTAGGTCCATCTCACGATGGAGATTCCCCGCGCCAGGCACCACTCGCGCTGGTAGCGCTTGAGGCGGAGCGCCAGGCTTCGGCCGCGGGCATCCGGGTGCACTGCAAGCCGGTGCGAATGCTGCACATGGGGGTCGCGCGTCGGAAAGCCGAAGACGTAACCCACCAGCCTGTCCTCATCGAAGGCGCCCGCGACGAGGCCGCCCTCGTGCTGCAGCACCATCATCAGGTCGGCAGGGTCCTCCGTGTCGTCAGCGCCCCACACGTCGCGCTGCAGCTGCTCGGCCTTGAAGAATTCCGCCATGCCTGAAAGATCGCGAATGATCATGCCGGGAAGTGCTCCGTGGACACCGTGACGGAGTCAAGGAATGGCCGGTCGAGGGTGACGCCGATGCCGGGTCCCTGCGGCACGGGCATCCGGCCGTCCACGGCTTCCAGCGCCTCGTTGACGATGTCCTTGGCGAAGTAACGGCTGGAACTCGACGTATCGCCGGGCTTGCGGAAATTCGCCAGGGTGGACAGGTGAATGTTGTGGGCGCGGCCGATGCCGGATTCCAGCATGCCGCCGCACCACACGGGCAAGGTCCAGGCCGCGCAGATGTCATGGATGCGGCGGGACTCGAGATAACCGCCCACACGCCCGACCTTGATGTTGATGACCCGCGCCGCGCCGCTGGCCAGGGCCTTGCGGGCGTCCTGTGCCGAACGGATGCATTCGTCGAGGCAGATCGCCGTCTTCAGGCGCGGCTGGAGGGCCGCATGATCATGGATGTCGTCCCAGGCCAGTGGCTGCTCGATATAGTCCAGATTGAAGTCGTCGAGCGCCATCATGATGTCCATGTCGGCAAGGGTATAGGCGCTGTTGGCGTCGACGGTGAGATGCGCGTCCGGCATCGCCTTTCGCACGGCCTCGACGAGCTTGACGTCGTGCCCGGGCATGATTTTCAGCTTGATCCGCTTGTATCCGAGCTCGAGATGCTTCTGCGCGCGTTCGATGGTGTTGCCGACCGGCCCGATGCCCAGTGACACGCCCACGTCGATGGCGTTGCGCTCGCCACCCAGCAGCGTCTTCAGCGGAAGCCGCAGCGACTTGGCAAAGAGGTCCCAGAATGCCATTTCCACCATGGCCCGGGCCATGTAGTGCCCGCGCCAGGGGGTGAGCAGGCTTTCCACCGCCGCAGGGTTCTCGAAGCTCCTGCCCACCAGCTGCGGGATCAGGACGTCGCGCAGCAGCATCATCGAGCCCGCGATGGTTTCGTCGAGATAGTCGGGCAGGGGGTCCATCACCCCCTCCGCGTAACCCTCCACACCGTTTGCCCGCAGCGTGAGCAGCGGAAACAGCTTCTCGTACATGGTGCCGGTGGCGATGGTGAATGGCGAGAGCAGCGGCAGCCGCACCAGGCGAAGCTCGGCGCTGTCGATCGTCAGGGGCGAAGCGGTCATGGCAGTCTCCATGCCCCAAGGGCTTATGGAGACTGCCGGATTGTTTCAAGCCCTTAAGTGGCGTTCGTCAAGCCGGACGGCAACCGCCGCGGCGGCGATGACGGACGCGCCGCCGCGCTCCTCATCCGGCACATCCAGGCCTCCCTTCACCACCCGCACGCGTGCCGTCCCTGCCGGCAGGCTGGCCGCCACCCTGGCGGCGTCCACCATCTCCGGTTTCTGCACGCCGATGGTGACCTCGATCTCAAGGGCAGCGGGGTCGATCCTCAGGGTCTGCAGGAAGCTCAGCGAGGAATGATGGATGCAGTCCTCCACTGCGCGCAGCGCCGCCTTGGTATAGTCACCCCCATGCATGTCATTGCCATGGCCCATCTCCAGGATGATGCGCTTCAACGCCATCAGGCATTCTCCACGTTCAGGTAGACCACCGCTGCCACGTTGGCGATGACGGTGAGGTTGGTGCCGTCATCGTTCATGATTTCCAGCCCGCCCTCCACCACGTCAACCTCGCGCGTGCCATAGGGCAGCACCGCGGCGACGGCCGCCCTGTCGACGAGGGTCGGCTTCGGCACGCCGACCAGAACCCTCACATGCATGTCTTCCGGCGCCTTGCCGAGCGCCGGGGCGATGGTCAGCGAGTTGTGCCACAGCGCGTCCTTCAGCGCCCGTACCGCGGCCTTGGTGTAGTCGGAACCGCGCAGGTCCGTTCCCATGCCGAGTTCGACGATCATCCGCTTCAAAGCCATGCGAGAGGCCCTTCCTTGAAAGCCGGAGTAGAACACCCTTGGTGAGGGCGCCGTCAATCTGCCCGATGTGGCGCGCCAACCAATAGTTGCAGCGCCAGCAGCAACCTCCGCACAGGTCGCAGGTTCAGGCGAAAGCAACTTACAGTGTGGATTTGTATAGTTATCTGTGTGAAATCGGCTACAACTCCAGCATGTCTCGGCTAGGGTCATGGAACTCTTTAACGCAATAGAAGAGAGCATCGCCGTCGTGCACTTTGGTGGGCCGATCCTGGCGCTGCTGTCGGTTCTCGTCTTCGAGGTTCCCCGCTATCTGATGTCGACGCTTGCCATCGCAATGTTCGGATGGAGACGCGAGCGCAGGCTGGATACCACGGTCTCCATCAGTGTCGTGATCCCCGTCTTCAACGGGGAAGGTGGTCTCGCAAGCACCGTGTTGTCACTTCGCACGCAGTCGGCACGCGTGCAGGAAGTCATCGTGGTCGACGATGGCTCGACCGACGGCACTCTGGGCATGGCGCGCGTGCTGATGGACCGGGGCCTCGTGAGCCAGGTGATTCATCACCGGCAGCGAACTGGAAAGAGTGCGGCGATCAATCATGCGGCGCGGTTTTCATCTGGTGAACTTCTCGCGGTGATCGACAGCGATACGGTGCTCGAAGGGCCAGACGCGCTGGCCATGCTCGCTTCTGCGTTTTCTGAGTCCCGGGTCGCCGCAGCGAGCGGAAACATCCGTGTCCGCAATGCGGACGAAAGCCTCTGGACGGCCTTCCAGGGTCTGGAATACCTCGCCTCCATTACGGTCGGCCGCTCGTTTCTCGATATCTTTGACTCCGTCGCCTGTTGCTCCGGGGCGTTTTCGCTGTTTCGCCGGAACATGTTTCTCGCTGCTGGCGGAATGAGCGTGGGGCCGGGAGAGGATCTCGAGATAACCCTGCGGCTGCGCCGCCTCGGCCATGATGTTCGCTTCGTTCCCGC
This sequence comes from Aestuariivirga litoralis, assembly GCF_003234965.1. Classification (GTDB taxonomy): domain Bacteria; phylum Pseudomonadota; class Alphaproteobacteria; order Rhizobiales; family Aestuariivirgaceae; genus Aestuariivirga; species Aestuariivirga litoralis. The sequence continues at coordinate 238,163 of NZ_QKVK01000007.1, read as the reverse complement.
CGCGAATGCGACCACCCGGGTGCCGGCCACCCTGGCCCGACTGGTGCGTCAGCGTTTGCGGTGGGACAGGGATGCCGTGTCGATCCGTCTCTTCATGTACGGGCAGGGCGCTCGCCGCCTTTCCGCGGAACGCCTTGGTGACACGCTGCAGCGGCTGGATTTCATGATCTTCGAATTCTATCCGTCGGTTCTCCTGCCGTTCTATATTGTTTACGTGCTGTCGCTGTTCGGCGGCGACACCCTCTATTTCCTGGCTGGTCTCTATATCTATCTGTTCGGGTTCTATGCACTGAACATCGCCATCATCGTCATTGCCAGCGGTGTGCGGCTCACGGCCTTCGACGGGTTGGCCCTGTTCGGCCTGCCCGTGTATCAGGGCATCATCCTGCGGGTCGTGCGCTTCTACGCCTTCGTGACGGAAGTGTTCCTGGCGTCTTCGCAGCGTGATGACTTCGTGCCGAAGCGGGTGCGGGAGGCGCTTTATGCGCATGCCGATGGATAGGTCGCTGCCGCTTGCACCTCATCCCGTGCGGGCACGGCGCGCGCGCAGCGGCTTGCTGGTGCGACTGGTCTATGGAGCCGGCGTTCTTGCGGTCGCGTCCTACTTCGCGTGGTATTTCGGGCGCGAGTTCCTCTTCCTCGAGGGCGCCGGCACCGTCACGGCGCCCGTTTACGACGTTTCAACGGCCTATCTTTCACAGGTCGTGCACATGAATGTGGCTTCAGGCGTGGCCGTGGAGAAGGGCGACCTCATTGCCACCCTCAAGTCTCCGCAGATCGAGCGCGAGGTCGATGATCTCGATCGCCTGCTCGTGGAGCAGAGCCAGAAGGAGGCCGATCTCAAGATCAGGCTCCGCGTGTCGGCAGCAACCGTCGACCTCTTGCGCAAGAACGTCGAGCTTGCAGATGAGGCCTTCAGCCGGCTCGACCCCGGCAATTCCGGCGTAACCAGCCTCAGCTATCGCATGGACGTCTATCGCGAGCGCTCCGCTGCCGGCCTGCAGCTGGCTCAGGCGGAGGCGGAGGCTGCCGAGGTACGCAAGCAACTCGACCTGTTCGCAGCCAACCGCCGCGACATCAGGATCCGGAAGCATGAGCTGCTGGCTGCCTTCGATGAGGGGCACGTCAAGGCCCAGGTCGATGGCATCATCGGAACGGACGTGGTGCATGTCGGCGAAGTCATCAAGCCGGGAGACCGCATCGCCGAAATCTACGATGTCTCGGAAGCTTACATTCTGTGGCACCTTCCGCCCTTCAGCCTGCGTGAGCCGCAGGTGGCTGAAGAGGTCTATGTGCATTATGGATCCGAGGTCCTTCCCGCCTATGTCTATGAAATACAGCAGATCGCCCAGCAGGCCCCGGGCATCAACCAGTCCTTGCTGCGGGAGAAGCCACAGCAGCAGGTGGTGCTCGTGCGCCCCATGCCGGGCCAGAGACAGCTGCCGATCAATGCCCAGGTGACGGTGCGCATGAACTACAGCGACCTCCTTGAGGCGATGGCCAGTCGGTTGTTCGGGCCCGGCAAATGAGTTCCCCGTGCAGATGCGGCGCGCATGATGCCGAACGGTGGCCGGTGCTTCATCACATGCCCTGCGCCTATGTTGGGCCGGCGTATGACTTCAAGTCATCCCCACAGGGCAGTGTCTGCCCAAAGTGCGACATCGTGTTCACAGCTTCTGATCGCGACAACGAGATTCTGGGATATGCTTGGCGCTGCCCCAGTTGTGGGGCCGAATGGCTGGAGGAGACACTCTCGTGACGAAGGGTCCATTTGCCGCTGCCGCGGTGGCCCTGATCCTCGCCGGTCCGCAAGGCGCTGCAGCGGGTGGGCAAGGCGTGTCGCCGGGCGCGGCGGTGTTCATTCGGGAATGCGCCAAGTGCCACCAGGCGGGCGCTGGCGCACGCAACCGGATTGGCCCTGCGCTGACCGGCATCATCGGCCGCCAGGCGGGCACCGTCCCCGGCTACGACAACTACTCTGATGCCCTTCGGCAATCGGGTATCGTCTGGACTCCGGAAAACTTCCGAAGCTTCGTCAAGGATCCGAAATCCATGGTGATCGGCACGACACAGGTCTACCGGGGCCTGAAGGATGACGAGAGCATTTCGCTGCTGATCGAGTATCTCGAAGAGAAGTGAAGCGTCGCATCTGTGGCCGCAGCCCAGTTGACGTCGGTTCGCATCGAGTCCCAGCTGCATTCGCAGGGAGCTTACCTGCCCAGAAGCCGCACCCCGATCGCCGCGGTCAGGCCGGACACCGCCCCGGTCAGCACCGTGCCCCAGATCATGTCGATGACCGCGATCTTCGTCGTGAAACCCTTCATCACCGCCAGATTGGTCAGGTCATAGGTCCCGTAGGCCACCAGCCCGAGGATCGCGCCGTAGAGCACGGCCTGGCTGACCGAACCGCCCTGAACGGCGGGCCACACCACCATCACCATCAGGCCGGTCACATACAGGATGTAGAAGGCCCCGGCCGCTGCGAAATTGGGCGGCTGGCGCAGCAGCTCGCCGATTTCGGTCACGTAGAAGCTGCGGCCCAGCCACAGGAGCCAGACCATGTCGATCACGAGGAACAAGACCGCCGCGGCGATCCAGAGAATGATCCACTGTGTCAAGTCGCTCTCCTGTCCATTTGTGCTTACTACGGACAGCAGGTCAGGAAGATCACCTCAGGCGACCGCCCTTGCGAGGGCGCACTGCGACCACAGCTCGGAAAGTGCCGTCACCAGGTGGTCGATGTCGGCATCGCTGTGAAGGGGCGTGGGGGTGATGCGCAGCCGCTCCGTGCCGCGCGGCACGGTGGGATAGTTGATCGGCTGGATGTAGATGCCGTGCTGTGCCAGCAGGATGTCGCTGATCCACTTGCACTTCTTGGCATCGCCCACCATCACCGGCACGATGTGGCTGGTGTTGGCCATGTAGGGAACGCCGGCCTGGTCCAGCTTCTTCCGCAGCTTCGCCACCCGGTCCTTGTGGCGCATGCGCTCGAACTGGGAGGTCTTGAGGTGGCGGATCGAGGCCGCGGCGCCCGCTGCGCAATGGGGCGGCAGGGCGGTGGTGAAGATGAAGCCCGAGGCGAAGCTGCGCACGAAGTCGCACAGGGCGGCCGAGCCGGTGATATAGCCGCCCACCACGCCGAAGGCCTTGCCCAGCGTGCCCTCGATGACGGTGATCCGGTCCATCAGCCCCTCGCGCTCGGCAATGCCGCCGCCGCGCGGGCCATACATGCCCACGGCGTGGACCTCGTCGAGATAGGTCATGGCGCCATACTTGTCGGCGAGATCGCAGATCTCCTTGATCGGGCCGATGTCGCCATCCATCGAATAGACGGACTCGAAGGCGATCAGCTTCGGCCGCGACGGATCGGCGGCCTTCAGCAGGCGCTCGAGGTCGTGGAGGTCATTGTGCCTGAAGACGTGGCGCTCGGCCCGGCTGTGGCGGATGCCCTCGATCATCGAGGCATGGTTGCCCGCATCCGAGAACACGATGCAACCCGGGATGCAGCTGGCCAGCGTGCCCAGCGCCGCCCAGTTGGAGACGTAGCCCGACGTGAAAAGAAGTGCGCCTTCCTTGCCATGAAGGTCGGCGAGCTCGCGCTCCAGTTCGACGTGGTAGTGATTGGTGCCCGAGATGTTGCGCGTGCCGCCAGCACCCGCGCCGCAGCGGTCCAGCGCCTCATGCATCGCCGCGATGACGGAGGGGTTCTGGCCCATGCCGAGATAGTCGTTGGAGCACCAAACGGTGATCTCCTTCTGCTCGGGCCCATGATGCGTGGCCTTGGGAAAATTGCCCGCCTTGCGCTCGAGATCGGCAAAAACGCGGTAACGGCCTTCGGTCTTCAGCGCGTCGAGTTCGGTCTGGAAGAAGCTTTCATAATCCATCGGGGGCACTCCGGAGGGCGGCTTTGAGGGGTGTATAGTCAAACCTGGGCGATATGGAATTGCGCGATTTCGCCGCGTCCTGGCGGCGGGGCAGGCTCCATTTCCACAGCTTTTCCACAGGCACCGGCAGCATCAGCATCCAGTGCTCGAACAGGGCGAGCGCCGCCAGCGCGGCGAGCAGCGACCAGCCGGCGCGCTCGGCCGCCAGATCGGCCGCATAGGCCTTCTGGAACAGCAGCACGGCCCCGACGGTGGCCGCGGTGATCGAAAAAGGGAACAGCAAATTCATGGACTTGCGGGTGAGGAAGCTCTTCAGCACCGCCATGTGGGCCGGCACGAACTCCTCCGAGACGTTGCGCACGCCCAGGAACACGTTGAGCCGGGCGGAGAGGTGCATGGCCCACAGCAGGAGATAGGCCCAGAGGCCCCAGTTGTTCACAGCTTCTCCACAGAGCCCCCAGATGGCCAGCGCCACCGCCACGATGGCGATCTCGTGCCACAGGTTCACCCCCAGCGCGTGGCCGAAATGCCGCCAGCCGGCACATCCCGCCGGGCAGGACTGCTTGCGGGGGCCGGTCACGTAGCCCGTGTAAAGGCTCAACTCCTGCCAGCCCCAGGCCAGCACGCCGGCGGTGAAGGAGGCATAGACCGAGAGGAGCGAGGGATCGTCCCGCTCGGCCCAGATCACCCAGAGTGCGGCCGCGAGCACCGCCGTGCCGCCCGCCATGCTCCACTTGAAGGTCCGGACCGGCAGCTGATCGAGATAGAAGATCACGCCGGTGGCGAACCACCAGAGGAGCAGGGCATAGGCGATGGGCAGCGCGTAATCCATCCGGTCACCAGGTTGGCGCGAGGCGGATGTCGGCGGGCAGGTCGTTGGACTTCGCCGGGATCAGGTAGAGGCGCATCAGGGTCGCGCCCGCCGCCACTGCCGTCCAGGCCTTCCCCAGCTTCGCTGTCATGCCACCTTTCTTCTGCCATACGGCGGCACGGTCATTGATCTTCCTCAATTTCTCGAGGCCGGCGAAGAAAGCCGGATTGTCGATGTCGAGCTCCAGCGGGAAGACCTGGCGGGAGATCTCCGAGGTCACCTTGAAGACCTTGTAGCCATATTCGGTGGGGTCGATGCCCATCGCCTCATGGAAGTGAGGCCGCTGGTGGTCGCGCACATACATGGTGGCGAAGACCGCCATCAGGAAGAACTTCACCCACAGCTTGTTGAGGCCGGAGAGCAGCTCCGGATGTGCCCGCATCAGCAGTGCGAAGGCTTCCCCGTGGCGGAACTCGTCATTGCACCACTGCTCGAACCACTTGAAGATCGGGTGGATGCGCTTGCCGGGATGCGCCTGCAGGTGACGGAAGATGGTGATGTAACGCGCATAGCCGATCTTCTCGGAGAGATAGGTCGCATAGAAGATGAACTTGGGCCGGAAGAAGGTGTATTTCTTCGTCTTGGTCAGGAACCCTAAGTCAACGCCGAGGCCGAAATCCTTCAGCGTGTCGTTGATGAAGCCCGCGTGCCGGCCCTCGTCGCGGGCCATCAGGCGGAAGAGCTCGCAGAGGTCGGGGTTGGTGCCGCGCTTGCGCATCTCCGAATAGAGCACGCAGCCTGAGAATTCCGCGGTGAGCGAGCTGACAAGGAAATCCACCAGCTCGCGCCGCAGGCCTTCGGGCAGGGCGGCAAGGTCGACGTGGTCCCATTCCTCGTTGCGCTTGAAGTGGCCCTTGTTGGGGTCGGACTGCATCTCGGCGATGAGCTTGTCCCACTCCTCGCGCACGGGGCTCACGTCCAGCCTGTCGAGGGCGGCGAAGTCGGTGGTGTAGAAGCGCGGGCTCAGCACGGTCGATTCCTGTGCCTTGGCGAGCGTGTCGGCGGGCCTGATGCCCAGTGTCTCGATGGTCATTTAAAGCTCCTCCCCCGAAAAGCTGAATTCCAGAAGTTCCATGAATTCCAGATCGCCCGTGAGCCTCACCCACTTGCGCTCCAGCCAGGTGGCCCGCGTGATCGTCGCCTTGCGGCGCTCCGTCGCGCTCTCGCCATAGGGCACGATGATCGGCTTGCCGTGGACGAGCACCTCGTCGCCCGGTTCCACCGTCACGCCATCATCGAGTTCCACATGCGCGCCCAGGCTCTCGAAGGTGTTCACCACGCGCACGGTGCACATCACGTCCTGCCGGTCCGGTGTGAAGATGTTCAGCATCAGCCCTGGTCTCCTGAAGGTGAAAGGAAGCGGAGGAAGGAGGCCGCGTTGTCGCGGCCATAGGCAGCGAGGTCGAGCGATACGCCGGACGCCGTATCGACCAGCAGCAGCCGCCCATTGCTCAAATGCTCGAGACGATAGGCATCGGCGGTGCTGGCCTGCTCGGTCTGCCGCATGCGGTTGAGCCCGCGCAGCACGCCGGGAATGAAGCCCTCGCCACTGGTATGCGTGATGATGGTGCCCGTCGTGGCATCGATCACGGCGACGCCCTGCGCATCGCTTTCAAACCGCAGCAGGCGGCTCTGGGCGACCTCCGCCGTTCCGAGGCTTTGGACCGGCGAATAGCCCCCGACGCGGGCCACCGAGGCGGCCAGCAGCGCCGCCACCACCATGCCGGCCGCCGCCAGTGCGGCGGGGTGCGGCCTGCGGGCAGGATGCTGGGCCATGACGCTTCTCATGCGGCCACCGGCTGGCTGGCCTTGGATGGGCGATGGTCGCGCGCCTGCCTTGCAAGGGGCGTGGTGGCGGTTCCCGTCAAGGCTGCGGCGAGCAGGCTTGCTACGTCATCGGCGCCCGGCACGCAGCGCAGGCAGGGCTCCGGATGCGCGAACTTGAAGGGCCGCGCATGGGGCCACAGCAGCAGGTAGGCGATGCGCTCCTTCTTCGTCACCTTCAGCGGAATATCTCCGGAGCCGTTGCCGTGGATCCTGAGCGACGCGCCATCGACCTGGCTGAACGGCAGGTTCAGCGTCACGGGCAGCGCCATGCCGATCCGCATCACCACGCGCCGTGTCGTGATGGTGTAGACGGTGGTCCGGGCGCTCAGGTATGCGAGGCCGGAGAGCAATGCTGCCGCCACCAGCCCCATCGGCATCAGCCACTGGAAGGGCCGGGCGGCATAGGCAAGGCCTTCGCCCTCGGCATATCTCAACGCGCCCGCGAGCAGGGTGAGACCGGCAAAATACCAGATCACCTTGCGCACATGAAAGGCATGCACTGCCAGGTCCTGCCAGCGGGGCGCGCCCTGCCACAGCATGCGCTCGCCCTTTGGCAGGTTCTGCGGCAGGCCGCGGACCGGCTCGAAGTCGAAATCGTCGTGATGCTCGGTCATACCAGCGGCTCGGCGCGATCGGGAATGGCATAAAGGTGTCCGCCGGCGTAGAAGGCGCAGATCTTGTCCTCCTCCAGGCGGGTGACGACATCCGGGTTCCGCAGTCCCGGCACCTTGATGAACTGCTTCGAGGTGATGGACTTCACCTCGATCCGCCGCTTGCCGCCCCAGATGCGGGCCAGCGTCGTGGGCAGCAGCACGTTGCGGGTATGGCCTTCCTTGTCGCTCACTTCGACTTCGAGGTAGCGCATGATGTATTCCGAGCGGTCGACCCACACGTCCTTCACCGTGCCGCCCTGCTTGCCGTCGCAGCCGATCACCGGCATGCCGCGCGGATCGGGGTCGCGCTCCTCGACGTGCCAGGCGGGATTGTTGCGCAAGGGCGACAGCTTCGGCTCGCCGGTGAACAGCGCATCCGGAATGTCCTGCCGCTCGGCATAGGCAGCCGGACCGACGCCATCCACCATCGCGTCGCCGTCCGGCTCCAGCGGTGCACCCGGCCAGGGCCCGATCGGCGTCGCCTTGATGGGGCGGCTGTCATGGGGCTCGGCGCGCGGCGCCTGCACCGTGGTGCCATCGGCGAGAAGATAGGTCTTGGGGGCGGGAACCGCTGGCCAGCCCTGCACCGTGATGTTGGCCGAGCGCTCCGACTCCAGCGGATAGCCCTCGCGCTTGTCCTCGCGGTGGAGGTAGATGATGATCCCGGCGAGGAACGCCCAGAAGGCGTAGAGCACGACCTGGGCGACATCGACATACTGGGTCAAGGCTGCAGACATGGTTGTTCTCCTTCGGTCAGCCCGGATATTGCGCCAGGCCGAAACCCGGCTGTCTTGTTGAAAGCTTTGAGCCGCGCACCAGAGGTCCGATGACGGCGAGGGTTGCGAACAAAAGCACGATTTCGATCTGGTACACCGCCACATAGCCCGCGGCCGGGCCGGTGGTCGCGGAACCGAGGTCGCCGTTCATGGCCATGCCTGACACGGCGTCGCGCAGCAGGCCGCTGAGCCCGACGCCGAGGCCTGCCGCCGTTGCCTGCACGCCGCCCCAGGCTCCGAGTGCGAAGCCGCTCATCGTGCCTGATCCACTGGAGGCAAGATCCATCGCAGCCGTCAGCATGCCGACCGAAAACAGTCCGCCGCCCAGCCCGATGAAGAAGACGCCCGTCTGGAACAACGAGACGACCGACAGCACCGGAGAGAAGATGACGGCGGCGAAGGCGAAGATCCCCGCCAGGATGCCGAGGGAGGCAAGGCGATAGGGGTCGCCGCCATGTCCGAGGCGGCGGGCCGAGATGGCGAAGCCTGCCAGGGTTCCCAGCGCCATGGTGGCCGTGAGCCACGTGGTCTGCCCGACATTGAGGCCGAATACCTGGCCGCCAAACGGCTCGAGCAGGATATCCTGCATCGAAAAGGCGGCTGAACCGAGACCCACCCCGATCAGCAGGCGCTTTGCACGTCCTGCGCCACTGAATTGCCGCCAGGCCTCGCTGAAGCTGATGCGCGCTGCGTCGCGTGATGTCAGGGCGGGGTTGCGTGCCTCCTGCTTCCACATGGCAACGCCGTTCAGCACCACCGTCAGCACGGCAACACCCTGGATGATCTGGATCAGCTGCTTCGCGGTGAAGTCATGCAGCAGGCTGCCGAACACGAGTGCGCTCACCACCATGCCGGCGAGCAGCATGACATAGAGCAGGGCAACGACGCGTGGCCGGGTTTCCTCCGAGGCGAGGTCGTTTGCGAGCGCCAGCCCCGCCGTCTGCGTGGTGTTGATTCCCGCACCGATCAGCAGGAAGGCCAGTGCGGCGCCGATCTCGCCCCACACGGCCGGGCCGTGGCCGTTGCCCGTCAGCACCAGAAGCGCAAAAGGCAGGATGGCGAAGCCGCCGAACTGCATCATCGTGCCGAACCAGATATAGGGCACGCGCCGCCAGCCCAGCACCGACTTGTGGGTGTCCGACTTGAAGCCGATCAATGCGCGGAAGGGCGCGATCAGCACGGGGATCGACACCATCAGCCCGACGAGCCAGGCCGGCACGCCGAGTTCGACGATCATCACGCGGTTCAGCGTTCCGGTCAGCAGCACCAGGGCCATGCCGACGGAGACCTGGAACAGCGACAGCCGCAAGAGCCGGGACAGGGGGAGCTCCCTGGTCGCGGCATCGGCGAAGGGCAGGAATCGCGGACCGATCTGCTGCAGCGCCGATATCATCTTGCGGTTGATGCTCCTCATGTGCGCTTCAGCTCCTGCGCATGGGAGATATAGAAGCCGCTGGAAACCCGTGCGTTGCGGCCGGGCCGCCAGTCGCCGAGATGTTCCGAGCGGCTGATGCCACGGTACAGCGACGACGTCGCATGCGGAACAATGCGCGGCGACCGATCGCTGCGCGGGAAGGCCTTGCCGACGAAGTGCATGGCTGCCAGTGCCGGTGTCCTCGGTGCGTAAGTGAAGTGCACGCCGCTGCGGCTCATCTCGGCAAGCCTTGCAAGCATTCCCACCATGTCCGGCAGGCTGTAGTGAATGAGCGAGTCCATCGCCACCACGTGGTCGAATGTTCCATGCTTCTTGTCCAGCATGTCACCGGCGATGAAGTGAATCCGGCCGTGCCCCAGCCTCTCCGGCAGGCGCTCCTTGGCGATGCCGATCAATGTGGGCGAGATGTCGACGGCCGTGACGTCGGCACCCCGCTTCGCGGCCTCGACCGCCAGCGCGCCCGTGCCGCAGCCGGCATCGAGGATGCGGGCGCCACGCAGGTCTTCGGGCAGGAAGGAGAGGAGGGTGCTGCGCATCCGGTCGCGGCCCGCGCGCACGGTGGCGCGGATGCCTGACACCGGCGCATCCGAGGTCAGTTTCTGCCAGGCATGCGCGGCCGTCCGGTCGAAGTAGGTCTCGATCTCGCCGCGCCGCTCGAGGTAGCTGTCGCTCATCAGTCGAACCCCAGGAAATCGAAGATGTCGCGGTCCTTCATGGACTTCGCGTCGCACGGCTCGTATCCCGCCCAAAGCTGGGCGGCGAGGCGCATGTACTCATTCTGGACGTGGTCCACTTCCGGGGACGACGGCATCTCGAACAGCGTGGATTTCTTGAGACGGCTCAGGCGGATGGCGTCGACATCCGGCAGGTGCGCGATGCGGCGCAGGCCGGTCGCCTCGGCGAAGCGGTCGATCTGGTCGGTATCCTTCGAGCGGTTGGCGATGACGCCGCCCACCCGGACGCCGTAATTCTTTGCCTTTGCATTGATCGCCGCAACGATGCGGTTCATGGCGAAGATCGAGTCGAAGTCGTTGGCCGTCACGATCAGAGCCCGGTCGGCATGCTGCAGGGGCGAAGCGAAGCCGCCGCAGACGACGTCCCCCAGCACGTCGAAGATCACGACATCGGTGTCTTCCAGCAGGTGATGCTCCTTCAGCAGCTTCACCGTCTGCCCGACGACATAGCCACCGCAGCCTGTTCCGGCCGGCGGGCCTCCGGCCTCGACGCACATCACGCCATTGTAGCCCTCGAATACGAAATCCTCCGGGCGGAGTTCCTCGGAATGGAAATCCACCTGTTCGAGGATGTCGATCACGGTTGGGACGAGGCTCTTGGTGAGCGTGAAGGTCGAGTCATGCTTCGGATCGCAGCCGATCTGCAGCACGCGCTTGCCCAGCTTCGAGAAGGCAACCGAGAGGTTCGAGGACGTCGTGCTCTTGCCGATGCCACCCTTGCCATAGACCGAGAAGACCTTCGCCGTGCCGATGCTGGCGGTGGGGTCGAGGTGCACCTGCACGCTGCCGTCGCCATCCTCGCGCGGGTTTCGGGATTTCGGCTTGCGATCGATCACCAATGTCATGCCGCTACCTCCACCCCAATGCCTTCGAGCCTGTCTTCAAGTTCTTCCCCGGCGCGTTCGAGCGCTGCGAGGGTCTCCGCGTCGGGCGACCAGAAGTCGCGCCGCTGTGCTTCGAGCAATCTGTTGACCACCTTCATCGCCGCCTTCGGGTTCAGCGAGGCGAGCCGGTCACGCATCCTTTCGTCGAGGACATAGGTCTGCGTGAATTGCTGGTAGACCCACGGCGCCACCTGGCCCGTGGTGGCAGACCAGCCCACCGTGTTGGTGAGGTGGCATTCGATGTGGCGAACGCCCTCGTGGCCGTGCTTGAGCATGCCCTCGTACCACTTGGGGTTCAGCACGCGCGTGCGGCTTTCGAGGGCCACCTGGTCGGCGAGGGTCCGGACGACCCCCGCGCCGCGCGTCTGGTCGCCGATATAGACGGGCACGGCACTGCCGCGCTGCTTCTCCGCCGCCCGGCTGATGCCGCCCAGCGAGTCGAAATAGTGATCGATGGTGGTGACGCCGAGTTCGACGCTCTCGAGGTTCTGATAGGCAAGATCGACGCCGGACAGCACCGCCGCCATGAGCTGCGATTGCTGTGCGACCTGGCCAGAGCGGCCATGGGCAAAGCTCTTGCGCTTGGCAAAGAGGTCGCCCAGTTCGTCCTCGTCTTCCCAGCGCCCGCTGTCGACCAGCATGTTGACGTTCGATCCGTAGGCGCCATCGGCATTGGAGAAGACGCGCAGCGCCGCTGTCTCCAGGTCACAGCCCGTTGCCGCCATGTGTGCCAGCGCATGTTTGCGGATGAAGTTCCGGCTCTCCGGCTCGTCGGCAGAAGCGGCGAGCCAGCAGGCCTCAGCCAGCATCCGGGTTTGCAGCGGCAGCAGGTCGCGGAAGATGCCGGACAGTGTCAGCATCACGTCGACGCGGGGCCGGCCCAGTTCCTCCAGCGGCAGGAGGCTGGCGCCGCAAAGGCGGCCGAAGCTGTCGAAGCGCGGTGCCGCACCCAGCAGTGCCAGCGCCTGGGCGATCGGGCCGCCCTCGCTCTTGAGGTTGTCGGTACCCCACAGCACCAGCGCCACCGTCTCGGGCAGCGGCTTGCCGCTGGCAACATGCGTGTCCAGCAGCAATTGTGCCTGCCGTGCACCATCCTTCACCGCGAAGGCGGACGGAATGCGGAACGGGTCGAAGCCATGCAGGTTGCGGCCGGTGGGCAGGATGTTGGGCGAGCGAAGCAGGTCGCCGCCGGGCACCGGGCGGATGAAGCGCGCATCGAGGGCCTTCAGCAAGCCTTCGATTTCGTGGTCCTCCGACAGCAGCCGGTCCATTTCCGCCAGGTCGGTGGCCGTTCCGGCCTCGGCAACGCTCGCCAGGGTTTCGCGCCTGGCGTCGGCGTCCATGGCCTGGCCGACGACGTGCAGCCCGTGGGGGATCAGCGTGTATTCGAGTTCGAGAACCTGCTGCTGCAGCGCGTGAACCTGCGTCTCGGGGTCGTTCCACGCCGGCTCCGCGGTCGCCAGGTCCACCGTCGCAGCCTGCGCCTGGATCAGCAGGGCGAGATCGTGCCGTTCCGACGCTGCCGGTTCCAGGCTGCGCCACCGTCCGATCGATGCCTTGAGATCGGCGAGGCCGCGGTAAAGGCCTGCCTGCGCCAGTGGCGGGGTGAGGTAGCTCACCAGCGTCGCACCCGCGCGGCGCTTGGCGATGGTGCCTTCCGAGGGATTGTTTGCGGCATAGAGGTAGAGGTTCGGCAGGTCGCCGATCAGCCGGTCGGGCCAGCACTGGGCCGACAGGCCGGACTGCTTGCCGGGCATGAATTCCAGCGCACCATGCGTTCCGAAATGCAGCACCGCATGGGCGCCGAAATCCTCGCGCAGATAGCGGTAGAAGGCAGAGAAGGCATGGGTGGGCGTGAAGCTCTTCTCGAACAGAAGCCGCATCGGGTCGCCCTCGTATCCGAAGGCAGGCTGGATGCCCACCAGCACGTTGCCGAAGCGCTCGCCCAGGACGTGGATCGAGGAGCCATCGGCTTGCTGCCGGCCGGGGGCGGGTCCCCACTGCGCCTCGATCTCGCGCAGATGCGTCTCGCGCCGCACATGGTCATCCGCGGCGATGCGGTGAATGACGTTGGCATCCGATCCGAAACGCTCGGCATTGCCCTTGAGAATGCGCGCCTGCAGTTCCTCGACGGAGGCGGGAACCTCTACGTCGTATCCGTCTGCCTTCATGGCGGCCAGCGTGTTGAACAGTGACTCGAAGACAGAGAGGAAAGCCGCCGTGCCAACGGCGCCGGCATTCGGCGGAAAATTGAACAGCACGATGGCGATCTTGCGCTCGGCCTTGGCGGCCTGCCGCAAGGCCACCTGCCTTGCCACGCGGGCCGCCAGCATCGAGGCCCGTTCGGCCTGAACGCGCATGCCCCGCTCGCCCTGGTCGACGACCGAGCGCCCGCCAAAGACGACGCCGCCGGCAGCGCCGTCGAGCTCCGGAATGGCGATCATCATCGTCGTCTCGATGGGGTGAAGCCCGCGTTCGGACTCCTCCCACTCCTCGAGTGTCTGGAACTCCACCGGCTGGGCGGCAAGATAGGGCACATCCAGCTTCACCAGCATGTCTTCCGCCGCCCGCGCATCATTGTAGGCGGGGCCGCCCACCAGCGAGAAGCCGGAGAGCGAGACCAGCGCGTCGATCGCCGGCCTGCCGTTCCTCATGAAGAAGCGCTCGATCGCCGGGCGCTGGTCGAGACCCGTGGCAAAGGCGGGAATGACCTTGAGGCCACGCGACTCGAAGGCCGCGATCACGCCGTCGTAATGCGCAGTGTCGCCCGACAGCACGTAGGAGCGCATCAGCAGCAGGCCCACGGTGCCCTTGCGCACGGTGGGAGGCGAGGGCAGGTCGTCTGCCGTCTCACTCATGCGGTGCGCGAGCCGGGGGTGATAGACGCCGACTTCCGGATAGGTCTGTGGCTCGCGATAGGCGATGCCACGCAGGCCCTTGCGCGGGCCGTCGGCGAACTTCGAGATGAGGAAGCGGACCAGCTGGCCGATGTTCTCCTCGGACCCCGCCAGCCAATACTGCATGGCGAGGAAATAGGCCCGCACGTCCTGGGCGGAGCCGGGGATGAAGCGCAGGATCTTCGGCAGGCGCTTCAGCATGGCGAGTTGCTTCTCGCCGGCCGTCGCCTTCTCGGTATCCTTGTTGGTCTTGGCGCCGCGCAGTTTCTTCAGAAGGTTGACGATGGTGCCCTGGCTGCCGTTCATGCTGAAGCGGCCCATGCGGGTGAGCTTGATCACCTCGCCGGCCGACATGAAGCACACCATGGCGTCACAGGCGTCGCGCCGCGCCTGAAGCGCCGGCATCACCGCCTGGATGTGATCCTCCATGAACAGCATCGTAGCAATGACGATGTCGCCCTTGCCGATGTCCTCGATGCAGGCGGCAAGCATCTCGGGGTTTGCGCCCCAGTTCGATGCGGCATGGACGGAGAGCGTCAGCCCCGGCACCTGGCGTGCCAGCTGCGCGTTCACGCGCGCCACCGCACCCGTGATGTGGTTGTCCAGGGTGACGATCACCACATGGGCTTTCGCCCTATCGGCTGTAGTGTGCTTTGGCATCATACAGCGTCTCGATGGTGATGAGGGCAATCCCGCGTTCGGCTGCGAAGCGCTCGGTGTTGCGGCGCGCCTTGCCACGCACGAAGAACGGGATCTTCTGAAGTTCCTTCTCGGCCTCCGCAGCCCAGCCGCCCTGCGTCGGGCCGGGCGGGGGCGGTGCAGGCTCTGCGGGCTTGGTGGCGCCTGCGCCGAGGTGCGAGGCGGCCGCCTTGTCGTTGAATTCGAAGTCACCGCGGAACATGTGGAGAAGATGCTCCTCCAGCCCCATCATCAGCGGATGGACCCAGCTATCGAAAATGACATTGGCCCCCTCGAAGCCCATCTGCGGCGAATAGCGGGCGGGGAAATCCTGCACATGGACGGGGGCGGAGATCACGGCACAGGGGAAGCCCAGCTTCTTGGCGATGTGGCGTTCCATCTGGGTGCCGAGCACCAGTTCCGGCTGGAGTTCCGCAACCTTCGCCTCGACCTCGAGATAGTCGTCGGTGATCAGCGCCTCGAGGCCCAGCCTGGCGGCCGCCTCGCGAACCGGGCGCGCGAACTCGCGCGAGTAGGTGCCAAGCCCCACCACCTCGAAACCCAGTTCCTCCCGGGCGATTCGTGCTGCCGCCAGCGCATGCGTGGCGTCGCCGAAGATGAAGACGCGCTTGCCCGTCAGGTAGGTCGAGTCAACCGAGCGCGAATACCACGGCAGGCGCGAGGCTCCGGCCTTGTCCGCGGCATCGGCATCGAGGCCTGCCAGCGATGCCACCTGGGCGATGAAGTCACGCGTGGCGGAAACCCCGATGGGGACGATGCTGGTCATCGGCTGCTTGCAGTTGCGTTCCAGCCAGCGGCCTGCCGTCTCGGCCGTTTCCGGATAGAGCACGACATTGAACGAAGCCTCCGGAATGCGGCGGATGTCGTCGGGTGTCGCGTCCAGCGGAGCCACGACATTGATGGTCACACCCATCCTTTCAAGCAGCCGGGAAATCTCCGCGAGGTCGTCACGGTGGCGGAAACCGAGTGCCGTCGGCCCGAGTATGTTGCACGAGCGCGGGTTCGCTGCGGCGTCACGGCGCGGCACGCACAGCGCGCGCACGATCTGGTAGAAGGTCTCGGAAGCGCCCCAGTTCTCCTTCTTCTGGTAGGAGGGAAGCTCCAGCGGGATCACCGGCACCGGCAGCGCCAGCGCCTTGGCAAGCCCGCCCGGATCGTCCTGGATCAGTTCCGCCGTGCAGGAGGCGCCCACGATCATGGCCTGCGGCTTGAAGCGCTCATAGGCATCGGCAGCGGCGGTCTTGAACAGTTCGGCCGTATCCCCGCCAAGGTCACGGGCCTGGAAGGTGGTGTAGGTCACGGGCGGGCGGGCATTGCGGCGCTCGATCATGGTGAAGAGCAGGTCGGCATAGGTGTCGCCCTGCGGCGCGTGCAGCACATAATGCAGTCCGTCCATCGCCGTTGCGATGCGCATGGCGCCGATGTGCGGCGGGCCTTCATAGGTCCAGAGGGTGAGCTGCATGTCTAACCCCCCAACCGGGTGCGGCGGTCCATGGGGCGGGAGAACAGGCGGGCAAGGTCGCCGGCCTGTTCATAGCCATGGATCGGGGTGAACACGAGTTCGATGGACCACTTGGTGGTGAAGCCCTCGGCCTCCAGCGGGTTGGCGAGGCCCAGTCCGCAGACCACGAGATCCGGCTTCGCGGCGCGGCAGCGGTCGAGCTGCTTCTCGACGTCCTGTCCCTCGCTGACGACGGTGCCGGCGGGAAGCTGGCCGATCTCCTGGGCGAGATGCGCGCGCTGCAGGTAGGGTGTTCCCACCTCGACCGGCTCCATGCCCAGCTCCTGTGCCACGAAGCGGGCAAGCGGAATTTCGAGCTGCGAGTCGGGGAAGAAGAAGATGCGCTTGCCCTCGAGCATCGCGCGGTGCGGCTCCATCGCCAGCCTGGCGCGGATATGGCCGGCCTCGGTGGCGGCGCGCAGCTTCGCTTCGGGAATATCGAAGGCATCGGCCGCGGCCTTGAACCAGGCGGTGGTGCCCTCGGCGCCCAGCGGGAAGGGCGCGGGGATATGCACGGCGCCGCGTTCCTCGAGGGCGCGGGCCGTGTCGTTCAGGAAGGGCTGGGCGAGCAGGTATTTCGTGCCCGGTGCTATGGCAGGCATGGCGGCGGCGCTGCGCGCCGGCAGGAAGCCCACGTCGGTGAGGCCCATCTCGGCGAAGATCCGGCGGAACTGGTCTTCGGCGACGTCGGAGAGTGCCCCCGCCACAAGGAGCGGGGGCACATAGCCGTTGGCTGGAAGGGGGGAGAAGGGTACCAGCGCGGCTAAACAGGCGTCTTCTCCCTGGGTGAAGGTCGTCTCGATCCCGCTGCCGGAATAATTCAGCACACGGACCTTCGGGGAGTGAATCTGCGACAGGCGCGCAGCGGCGCGCTTCAGGTCGAGCTTGATCACCTCGGACGGGCAGGAGCCGACGAGGAACAGCATCTTGATGTCGGGGCGGCGCTCGAGAAGCCGGTTCACCACGCGGTCCAGCTCCGCGTCGATTTCGGACAGACCGGCAAGGTCGCGCTCGTCGATGATGGCGGTGGCAAAGCGCGGCTCGGCGAAGATCATCACGCCGGCAGCCGACTGGATGAGGTGGGCACAGGTGCGCGAGCCGACGACGAGGAAGAAGGCATCCTGGATCTTGCGGTGCAGCCAGACGATGCCGGTCAGCCCGCAGAACACTTCCCGCTGGCCGCGCTCGCGCAGCACCGGAATGTCGTTGCAGGAGGCGGGCGGTGCGCGGAAGGGAAGGTTCATGACGCCGCCCCCGCCGATTGCAGCCGGGCCGCCCTGAGCTTCAGCACGAACTGTGCCGCGTTGGTGACGTAGGCCGCATAGGCCACGAGTGCGAGCCACATCAGGCCGGTTTCGCTCATCCAGCCGTTCAGCAGGCTCAGGAGGTAGGCGGTGTGCAGCGCGATCACCCCGAAGCTCACCACGTCCTCCCAGAAGAAGGCGGGGGCGAAGAGATACTTGCCGAAGACGTCCTTCTCCCACAGCGAGCCGGTCACCATGATGGTGTAGAGCAGCAGCGTCTTGAGCACGACGGAGGCGTTGGCAATCGCGGCGCCGTCGCCCGTCAGCAGCGTCCGCAGGACGAGGCCGAGGCTGATCAGGAAAACGATGAACTGGAGGGGGGCGAGAATGCCCTGCACGAGCGTCCAGGGAGAGGAATCGCGGCGCTTCCGCTGGGCATCGGTGTAAAGCCCCGTCCGGATCTCGTGCTGGCCGCCTAGCACTTGCATCTTTGCTTCTCCCGGGCCCGCTGCACTCACCGTCGGAGACGGGGTGAAGGATTGCAGCCCTGTTGCGGAGGCTAGTCCCCATAAAAAAAAGTGTCAATACTTGTTGACGTCCAAAAAATGGTACATAGTATCTCTCGCTGGGGTAGTGCCCCGCACGCCGTGCGTGCCGCCGTCCGGACTGCCGGCCGGCCAATTCAGGGTCTGGACCGGGAGCGTTTTGCGACCTATGTGCTGCACGCTTGACGGTCTCACCGCTGCAGGAGGATCGGGGTGAACGACGCCTCTCCATTCCGCGTGCCGGGCATTTCCGGCGAACTGGTGGAAAGCTTCACCGGCTTCATCTGCGATGGCGATGAGGGCGATGCGGTCCAGGTCATCGAACAGCTGCTGGGTGCTGGTGTCCCGGCGGAAACGCTGATGCTGGAACTGCTTGCGCCCGCCGCGCGGCTGATGGGCGAGTGCTGGTGCGAGGACCGGCGCGATTTCGTCGAGGTGACGCTGGGCATGGCCCGCCTGCAGCAGCTGGTGCGCCAGTTCCGGTTGCCGGCCGTGCCGCGCAGCGAGCTGCGCGGCCATGCCTTACTGTTGCCGGTGCCAACCGAACAGCACACTTTCGGCCTGCGCATCGTCGAGGAGCACCTGCTGCGCGCCGGCTGGAACGTCACCTGCGTCCTGAAGGTCGATGAACCGGAGATTGCACGCCTCGTTGCCGCCGAGCCATATGATTTTGTAGGGTTTTCTGTAACCTCAGAACGGTTGCTTCCGGCGCTGAGGTCGGCTATCCGTTGCGTGAGAACGTCTTCACGGAACCAAGGCGTGCGAATCGCCGTTGGAGGTGTCCTGTTCGATGGACGCACGATCACGGCGCGTGACGTTGACGCCGACGCCATCGTGAGGGACGCGCAGGATGCCGTGGCCCGGGCCGATGCATGGTCCGGCCTGGTGGGTGTGGAGTGAGTATGGTGGAAACCGCCGCAGCTCATGGAAGGACAAGGACGTGACGCTCAAGAGCGTGCCCTCTCATCCGCGTGATCGGGAGGCCAGCCTCGCCGGGTTGCTGCAGCAGCTCGAGGCGGGGGAGTCTGCCCTTCTCCTCTCGGCCGCCGCCGACATTGCGCTGGTCATCAACCCCGACGGCACGCTGGGCGAGCGGATCTTCGCCGGCGCCGAGCTCCCGGCGGAGATCTTCGCCACCTGGCCTGGCAAGGCCTGGGCCGAGGTGTCGACCATCGAGAGCCGCCCCAAGATCGAGCAGATGCTGCAGGAGGCCGCCATGGGCCTGCCGCCGCGCTGGCGCCAGATCAACCACCAGCAGGCGGACGGCGCCGACATTCCGGTGCGCTACTGCGTGATGAAGGCGGGCAACGGCGGCCAGTTCGTGGCCATCGGGCGTGACCTTCGCCAGGTCGCCGCCGTGCAGCAGAAGCTGCTCGCCGCCGAGCAGTCGATCGAGCAGGAATATGCCAGGCTCCGCCACGCCGAAACCCGCTACCGCCTGCTGATGCAGGTGTCCTCCGAGGCGATCGTGGTGGTCGATTCGCGCACCGGCCGCATCGTCGAGGCCAATTCCGCCGCCGCCAACCTGATGAACAAGCCTCTGAAGCGGCTGGCCGGATCGCAATTCGCCGCGATGTTCGACGGCCCCGACGCGCCCAAGGTGGAAGAGCTGATGACGGCGCTGCGCGCCACCGGCCGGGCCGATGACGTGGCCCTCACGCTGGAGGGCCGCCAGCAGCAGGCGGTGCTGGGCGCCACCATCTTCCGGCAGGAAAACGCCAGCTTCTACCTCATGCGCCTGCAGCCCATGGCGGCGGGCGCCAGCGGCATCGTGGTGTCGCGCGGCCAGGCCGCCGTGGTCAACGCGCTGCGCGACCTGCCCGAGGCCTTCGTGGTGACCGACCTCGAGCGCCGCATCATCTCGGCCAATGCCGCCTTCCTCGACGCCGCCCAGCTGGGCTCCGAGGAGCAGGCGCGCGGCGAGCCGATCGACCGCTGGATGGGCCGTGCCGGTGTCGATGTTTCGGTGCTGTTCAACAGCCTCGCGGAGAACGGCGCGGTGCGCCAGTTCCAGACCGTGCTGCGCGGCCAGTTCGGCACGACGGAGGACGTGGAGGTCTCGGCCGTCGCCTCGCCGCCCGCTGCCCCCACCTGCTACGGCTTCTCCATCCGCCGCGCCAGCCGCCGCGCCGCCGAGCCCGAATCGAACCGCCGCACCCTGCTGCGCTCGGTCGACGAGATGACCAAGCTCGTCGGCAAGGTGCCGCTGAAGGACCTGGTGCGCGAAACCACCGACATCATCGAACGCTTGTGCATCGAGGCCGCCCTGCAGCTCTCCGACAACAACCGCGCCAGCGCCGCCGACATGCTCGGCCTCTCCCGCCAGAGCCTTTACGTGAAGCTCCACCGCTACGGCATCGAGGACAAGTCGGGCCCCGAGGAAGAGTAGGCCAGCGCAAGTCCGGCGCCGAACCGCGCAGCACTCGCACTTCCCCTGCTTCTCTATTCCCTGAGGCGCGGGCTTGACCCGCGCATCCTTTCCCCGCCAGCCCAGAGGATGGCCGGCTCACGCCCGGCCACTATTGGGTTGGACGTGACGACGCGAGGCGCGGTGATGTATCCGTGCTCTGCCAACTTGCTCTGCGGATGCATTTTCGATGCAAAAAGGTTGCCGCCTTTGGCATGCTAATGCACGTAGAGGTGCAAACAAAACACCCTGTGCCTGTGGCACGCTGTACCACTCCGCAGATCTTTGCAAATGCCAGCAATTGTGCACTGCCAATGCGTTGACCTGAGCGAGTGTCAGAAGTTCGGGATTGCGATGCCCGCATTGTCTGATCGGTAGTCAGCGCGCCGTGGAACCTTCAGACTGCGATCTTAAGGTGCTCAGATGTTGCGGAAAAGTCGCTTCCCTTGGCCGTTATGATTTGTGCAATATTCAACAAATTGGGCACTTTCAGCGGATTGTGGCGCAGAAGATCTCTCTTCACCAAAGGTACTCCACGTTCGAGCAGAGCCTCAACAAAGCAGTGACTCGGATTCACAGGAGCATTCGTCACGAGTTGACTTTCTACATAGTCCAAGAACGCCTTTTCCCCTGGTCTAGCATTCACCCTGCCTGCGTGCAGTTTGAGCCACCCAAGCGCAAGCTGCTCATAGGGCGCGAAGCAATCTACCGTAATGCCTCGCTTGATCATATGCTGGGTGAAGCCGACCTCGCCCTTTCGGATGATCCGAGACCTGTCGGTTGTGTTGGGCAGATGCTCCCAGAACCGCCAGAACTGTAATGAGGAAAGAAGTTCCCCACTAAGTCTCAGAAAATAACTCTGGACGTGGTATGCAATTTCATAACTATCAGTCAGCCACCAGATCAATGCATCTGAACTTCTCGAAGCTTCAATGATATTGGTCAAGTCACCGAAGTAGCCGTAACATGAGTCGTTGGTTAGTATAACTTCGGCTGGATGAGCGCCCCGGGACTGCAAGTAGCGAAGCCCAAAGTGATAAGCACCGAAGTCATGCCCGATATTCTGTCTATGGAACTGAATCGTACAGAACGGTGACAATGTTTCCAGTGGCGGAGAGCCTACCGCATGAGAGACAAAAATGATGCGGTATCCACGGGCGCTGAGTGTTGCCAACTGCTCTCTGACATATCTGTGGATTGAGTTGCGAGAGTCAAAGTGCACGTAGATGCAGAATGAGTTTGAATCCTTGTTGGGATCCATGCCCTCCACACTTTTGCGTACCTCTCCGGAAATCGTCGAGACTGCTCGCTTTCTTAGGTCGGTGATGAAGAAATGTGTTCGCTGTGCGATCTCAGATCGTGGCATGGCAATTGACCATTCTTTCTAATTCGTTCAGATCGCAGAAGAGACTGACCTGCACGAATGTGTCTTCCACAGGCTAGATGCTCCTTACTGGTGTCGAGAGGCGTCTGATTCCAAGCTTTCACGAAGTGAGATGATGTACTGTTCTCTCGCAAACGGAAGGAAGTGAGCAGCTTCCTGGCCAAACTGCCTTTCGACTTCTACACGTCTCTCCAGCACCCTTATTGCAGCGTCGAGCATTCGGACTTTCGTTCGATAATCGCCTCTGGTGAAGCCTACATGCAGAGCTCCGAAGAGCAGGGCGTTGCCGAGCCATGAAGGGTACTGGTCCAGCAGCGTCATTGGTTGCTTGTTTTCTAACAGGCTTGAGATTTCGGGGCTCTCAAGTGAAATGCCGTATGCAGAGCGGGCCAGTTTCGACAGCTTGGCGTATGACGAAGTCGCCCTCTCGAAGTCTCGGGTATTCAGCGAATCCTTGAAAAGTCGGCAGAGGACGCCGGAGGAAAGATGCCTGTCGGGGGTGTCCGATATCTGCTCGAGATAAGCAAGATACATGGGCCAATCAAATCGATCGGTAGAGAAGGTGAGGCCCCTTGTTCGAGTCGCCCACACGTATGTTTGAACACCGTGGGTCGCAACCGTCACTTCAAGACCATGTTCCTCAAGCATCGACTTGAGAGCTGTTGGCGAAATGATGCAGTAGTGAAAGCCGGGAGAGAGAGCGCTCAGCAACTCCGACGGGTTCGCCGTTGAAGAGACCACCGATGGTGAGGGCGTGGTGAGGATCAGAGTACCGCTTTCACCCACCAGGGAGACGAGGCCATCCAGAAAGTTTTTGGGGGAAGCGGTATGCTCGATAACCTCGCTGCTGAAGACCACATCAAATGTCTCTTTGGGGTTTTCGGTGCGGAAGGTCTCGAGGTCGATGGATCTATTGTCTACTCCCAGCAACTGACGACCCAATTCGCCGTAACTCGAAGGTTCGAGGCCGATCGCGGTGTTTCCTAACCGTCTCCAGAAGTCGACAACGAAACCGAAGCCTGATCCCACGTCGATCAGGGATCCACGGAGATGTGGTGCTACGGCCAGCAAAGGTTCCAGCATGCTGCTGATGCCAGCCCCGGCCTGAACGTAATCCAGCCAAAAGGCGCTGTTGGGTGCTATATCGGCATATGCGGATGCGGGTGATTGGCCATCAAAGTAAAGCGATCCGCAAGCGTGACACGAGAATAGATTGAGGTCGCCTTCGGCGCGCCTGACTATTAAATACAGTGAACTGTTTGTTGAGCGACAAACGCGACAAGACTCTACCGCCGACATCTTGTCCTTGAGATCAAATTCGATTTCCATGCGTTTTGACGCAACCAAAAATGTACCATATCACTTCAATTTAACATCTCTAAGTGCACACGTTAAGCGTGATTTTACAATAATGGCGGAAAAAACACGCTAAAGTAATGTGTGCGACATTCCTGTCGACGGAGACGCGGCAGGGTGGTGGTCATGGTAGCGGCGTTGAGGGGCGTTCGAAAACCGCGGCAAAGTGCGGATGTGTAGACTGCAATTTACGATCCGGAGGTGATACGGATCCAGTAGTCCACGCATTAGGCGAGATGGGAGAGGGCTGCGGACGGTCCGCGGAATGCTAGTCATTCAGCGCTTTCCATGTCGCCGCCCACATTCTTCAAAGTGTTACAGACGAAACAGGCTGTCAACATAGATTGACAACCAGTTCTGTCAGTTATAGCGTTTCGGGTCATGGCAAATCTCGCCTCCACCCGGCCTGCACCGTCGCTGCCGCAGCCTGCGGCGGTGGTGCAGTTGCTGAAGCCGGTGACGTGGTTTCCGCCCATGTGGGCGTTTGCCTGCGGGGCAGTGTCGTCCGGGGTTTCCCTGAGTGATCACTGGGGCTTGGTGCTGGCGGGCATGGCGCTGTCGGGGCCCCTGGTGTGCGGCACCAGCCAGGCGGTGAATGACTGGTTCGACCGGCATGTCGATGCCATCAACGAGCCGGGGCGGCCGATTCCCTCGGGGCGGATTCCCGGGCGCTGGGGGCTCTTCATCGCCGTCATCTGGACCGTGCTGTCGCTCGCCGTGGCGCTGGCGCTGGGGCCGGTGGTGTTCTGGGCGGCCGGTTTCGGCATGGCCATGGCCTGGGCCTATTCGGCGCCGCCGTTCCGCCTCAAGGGCAATGGCTGGTGGGGCAATGCCGCCGTGGGCCTGTGCTACGAGGGGCTGCCGTGGTTCACGGGGGCCGCCGTGCTGCTCTCCGCGGTGCCGGGCTGGGCGATCCTCGTGCTGGCGCTGCTCTATTCGGCCGGCGCGCATGGCATCATGACGCTCAACGACTTCAAGGCCATCGCCGGGGATACGCGGATGGGCGTGCGCTCGCTGCCGGTGCAGCTCGGCGTCGCGGGTGCGGCGCGCGTGGCCTGCGCGGTGATGGCGCTGCCGCAGGTGGCGGTGATCGGGCTTCTCGTCGTCTGGGGCAGGCCGCTCCATGCCGCGGCGGTGTCGGTGCTGCTGCTCGTGCAGCTGGTGATGATGCGGCGCTTCCTGGCCGAGCCGGTGCAGCGGGCGCTGTGGTATTCGGGCTTCGGCGTGCCGCTCTATGTTTCCGGCATGATGGTGAGCGCCTTCGCGCTCAGGGGGCTTGCATGACCTCGTGGCTGGGCATCGCGCGCTTCGGGCTGGTGCAGGCGGCGCTGGGCGCCATCGTGGTGCTGACCACCTCGACCATCAACCGCGTGATGATCGTGGAACTGGCGCTGCCGGCCATGGTGCCGGGGCTCCTGGTGACCTGGCATTACGCGCTGCAGGTGCTGAGGCCCTCCTGGGGCCATGGCTCCGACAAGGGCGGGCGGCGCACGCCGTGGATCATCGCCGGCATGGCGGCGCTGGCGCTCGGCGGCTTCGGCGCGGCGCTGTCGGTGCATGTCATGGCGCTGAACATGCTGGCGGGCATGGCGGTGGCGGTTGCCGCCTTCACGCTGATCGGGGCAGGGGTCGGGGCCGCGGGCACCTCGCTGCTCGTGCTGCTGGCCAGCCAGGTGGCGGAGGCGCGGCGCCCCGCGGCGGCCACCATCGTGTGGATCATGATGATCGCCGGCTTCATCGTCACCGCCGCGCTGGCCGGGCACTTCCTCGACCCGTTCTCGACCAGGAGGCTCCTTGCGGTGGCGGCCTGCATCTGTGCCGGCGCCTTCGCGCTGACGCTGCTCGCCGTGCGGGGGCTGGAGACGGCGCGCCCCGCGCCGCGCAGGGACGAGGCGAAGGTGCCGTTCCGCGCCGCCCTGTCCGAGGTCTGGGCCGACCGCACGGCGCGCCGCTTCGCCATCTTCATCTTCGTCTCGATGCTGGCCTATTCGGCGCAGGACCTGATCCTCGAGCCCTTCGCAGGCCTCGTCTTCGGGCTGACGCCGGGCCAGTCCACGGCGCTGTCGGGCGTGCAGAATTCCGGGGTGCTGCTCGGCATGGTGCTGGTGGGGGCGGCCTCGACGCTGCTGCCGCGGCTCATGAGCCTCAGGAGCTGGACGGTGGCGGGCTGCATCGGCTCGGCGCTGGCGCTGGCGCTCCTCGTCATGGCGGCCAGGGTGGGGCCGGGCTGGCCGCTGAAGCCATCGGTCTTCGCGCTCGGCTTCTGCAACGGCGTCTTCGCGGTGGCCGCCATCGGCTCGATGTTCAACATGGCCAGCAACGGCACCTCGCGCGAGGGCGTGCGCATGGGGCTGTTCGGCGCCGCGCAGGCCATTGCCTTCGGCATCGGCGGCTTTGCCGGAACGGTGCTGGCGGATGTCTCGCGGCTGGCCTTCGGCTCGCCGGTCATGGCCTATGCCACGGTCTTCGCGGTCGAGGCCTGCTTCTTCATCGCGGCGGCGCTGCTCGCTGCCGCCATCGGCAACCGGGACGGCTTCGGCGCGGCGGCGAACCCGCTGGTGCTGGCGGCGCGCCACCAGGCAAGCGGGAGTTAGCACCATGCTGGCAGAAACGATCTTCGATCTCGTGGTGGTGGGCGGCGGCCCGAGCGGCGCCACCGCGGCGCATGACGCGGCCCGCGCCGGCCTCGCCGTGGTGCTGCTCGACCGCGCCGGGCGCATCAAGCCCTGCGGCGGCGCCATTCCGCCGCGCTGCATCCGCGATTTCGAGATCCCGGCCGACATGCTGGTGGCGCGCATCTTCTCCGCCCGCATCATTTCGCCGTCGGACCGCAAGGTCGACATGCCGGTGACCAATTCCTACGTCGGCATGGTCGACCGCGGCCCCTTCGACGAATGGCTGCGCAACCGTGCCGCCGAGGCCGGGGCCGAGCGCCGCACCGGCACCTACGAGGGCTTCTCGCGCGATGGCTATGGCACCGCCACCGTGCACTACAAGGACAGGGACGGCACCCCCGGCACGCTGCGCGCGCGCTGCGTGATCGGCGCCGACGGGGCGCTCTCGAAGGTCGGCAAGGACACGGTGCGCGGTGCCCACAAGGTGCCTTACGTCTTCGCCTACCACGAGATCATCGAGGCCCCCGCGGGCCGTTCCGAGCAATATGAGGCAGACCGCTGCGACGTCTATTACCGCGGCAGCCTGTCGCCGGATTTCTATGCCTGGGTGTTCCCGCACGGCCGGACGATGAGCGTCGGCACCGGCAGCGCCCACAAGGGCTTCTCGCTCAAAGGTGCCGTGGCGGACCTCCGGCAGCAGATGGGCTTCGACGGCCAGACGCTGCGCCGCGAGGGCGCCCCCATCCCGCTGAAGCCGCTCAAGCGCTGGGACAATGGCCGTGACGTGGTGCTGGCGGGCGATGCCGCGGGCGTCGTGGCGCCGGCCTCGGGCGAGGGCATCTATTATGCCATGCTGGGCGGCCGGCTGGCGGCCGATGCCGCCATTGCCTTCCTGCGCACCGGCGACGCGCGCCAGCTGGCAACGGCGCGCAAGCGCTTCATGAAGGAACATGGGCGCGTGTTCTTCATTCTCGGCATCATGCAGTATTTCTGGTATTCGAGCGACAAGCGGCGCGAGAGCTTCGTCAAGATGTGCGAGGACAAGGACGTGCAGCGCCTGACCTGGGAGTCCTACACCGAGAAGAAGCTGGTCCGCAAAGGGCCGATGGCTCACCTGCGGATTTTCCTCAAGGACATGGCGCATCTTCTTGGTATCGTCCGCCCGACATGACATGGACGCCCGAATTCCTCTGGCCGCTCGGCATCGCCTCGGCGGTGGCCATCGTCGTCGCCGTTGCCGGCGCGGTGCTGACCGAGACCGGCGCGTGGTACGACGCCCTGAAGAAGCCCTCCTGGAAGCCCCCGGACTGGGCCTTCGGCCCGGTGTGGACGACGATCTTCGTGCTGACGGTGATCGCCGCAGCGCTGGCCTGGGTGGCGGCGGAAGGCACCGAGGCGCGCCCGCTGATCTTCTGGGCACTCACCATCAACGCCGTCCTCAACATCGCGTGGAGCGGCATCTTCTTCAAGCTGCGCCGGCCCGACTGGGCGCTGGCGGAAGTGGTGCTGCTGTGGTTCTCGATCCTCGGGCTGATCGTGGCGCTGGGCTCGGTTTCCGGCTGGGCGGGGATCCTGCTGCTGCCCTATCTCGCCTGGGTCTCCACCGCCTCATTCCTCAACCTGCGCATTGTGCAGATGAACGCTCCCTTCCGGTGACCCGGGGATGGAGCAGTTCGTCAGTTCAGGGCAGATCGCGGGGGTGATCCTCGTCGTGCTCGCCATCGAGATCGCCGCCGCCTCCTACTACTTTTGGCGGAGACAGAGGACTTTCCTGCTCCTGTCCTTCGTGGCCAACGGGCTTGCGGGCGCGGCGCTGGTGCTGGCGCTGCGCGCCGCGCTGCAGCAGGCGGGATGGCTCTTTGTCGCAATCTATCTGCTGGGGGGGCTTCTTGCGCATCTGGCCGATGTGGTTCTAAGACTGGCCGCCACAAGACATGCCGAGGGCGTGCCTTCCACCGACTGAGAATTCGTCAAACCGTGAAGGAACAAGTGATGATCAAGAAAGCCGTCTTCGCCGCGCTCGCTTCCGCCGTGCTGTTCACCGTGCCGGCCCACGCCGATGGCGATGCCGCCGCCGGCCAGAAGGTGTTCAACCAGTGCAAGGCCTGCCACGAGAACGAAAAGGGCGTGAACAAGGTCGGCCCGACGCTGAAGGGCGTGGTCGGCCGCAAGGCCGCCTCGGTGCCGGACTACAAGTATTCCGCCGGCATGATCAAGAAGGGCGAGGAAGGTGTGGTCTGGGACGAGGCGACCCTTACCGAATACCTGCCCAACCCCAAGGCCTTCGTGCCCGGCACCAAGATGGCCTTCGGCGGCCTGAAGAAGCCCGAGGACGTGGCCAACGTCATCGCCTTCCTCAAGGCCAATCCCTGATCGCGTCAAGCCTGATCGGCTCGGCGGGCTAGCCCGATGAGCGAGATCGAGCGCCGCAAGCGCGACCACATCGACATCGTCCTGGCCGGCGGGGCACGCCACAGCGTGCCCGCCGGCTTCGACCATGTCCGCTTCCGCCACGATGCCTTGCCGGAAGTGGATTATGACAAGATAAACCTTTCCACCTCCTTCCTCGGGCGGCCGCTTCGGCTGCCCTTCCTCGCCTCCTCCATGACCGGCGGGCCGGATGTCTCCGACCGCATCAACCGCGCCATTGCCGAAGCGGCGGAGCAAATGGGTTTCGCCATGGGCGTGGGCTCGCAGCGGATCTCGCTCACCACGCGTGACAACTCCGGCCTCGGGCCGGAACTGCGCCGCATCGCCCCCTCGATCCCGATCTACGGCAATCTTGGCGCCATCCAGCTGGTCAACGGCATGGGGATCGACGAGGCGCGGCGCGCCGTCGACCAGCTTCAGGCCGATGCGCTGATCCTGCACCTGAACCCGGTGCAGGAGGCGGTGCAGCCGGGGGGTGACCGCAACTGGTCTGGCGTCCAGAGGGCGATCGAACAGCTCACCGGCAAGCTGCCCGTTCCGGTGATCGCCAAGGAAGTTGGCAGCGGCATCAGCGGCGAGGTGGCGCGCCGCCTCGTGTCCTGCGGCGTGGCGGCGATCGACGTCGCCGGCGCCGGCGGCACCAGCTGGGCCGCCGTCGAGGGCGCCAGGCTCGGGGCGCCGGATGGCGGGAACCTGGGCGAGATCTTCCGCGACTGGGGCATTCCCACCCCCCAGTGCCTCGCCGAGGTGCGCGCGGCCCTGCCGGACGTGCCGCTCATCGCCTCGGGCGGCATCCGCCATGGCCTCGATGCCGCCAAGGCCATCCGGCTGGGGGCAAACCTCGCGGCCCAGGCCGCCTCCCTGCTGCCCGCCGCGATGCAGGGCACGGAAGCCGTGGTCGCCCACGTGCAGGCTTTCGCCGACGCCCTGAGGATCACCTGCCTCGCCACGGGTTCGAAAGACCTCGCCACGCTGCGCGGGGCGGACCTGCTGCCCTGATGCCCTGATGTTTCATCATGCCCGGGCTCGTCCCGGGCACCCTTTGGCTGGTGCCAAAAAGGGTCGCCGGGACAAGCCCGGCGATGATGAGCTATTGGAGGGCAAGCCCTGCGACACAACCCCCCATTCATCATGCCCGGGCTCGTCCCGGGCACCCTTTGGCCGGTGCTGAAAAGGGTCGCCGGGACAAGCCCGGCGATGATGAGAATTACCTTGAGGATGAGCCCGGCGACACCAACCCCCCATTCATCATGCCCGGGCTCGTCCCGGGCACCCTTTGGCCGGTGCTGAAAAGGGTCGCCGGGACAAGCCCGGCGATGATGAGCATTACCTTGAGGATGAGCCCCGCGACACCACCCCTGTTCATCATGCCCGGGCTCGTCCCGGGCACCCTTTGGCTGGTGCCAAAAAGGGTCGCCGGGACAAGCCCGGCGATGATGAGCATTGGAGGGCAAGCGCGGCGACACCACCCCCGTTCATCATGCCCGGGCTCGTCCCGGGCACCCTTTGGCTGGTGCCAAAAGGGTCGCCGGGACAAGCCCGGCGATGATGAGTTTGAGAGAGTTGAGCCCCTTGATGATGACTTCGTGAGACTTCATCACATCAGCTGATCGTAGAGATCGATCCATTCCGGATTGCCGGCTTCGATGAGGTTTATCTTCCACGCCCGTGGCCAATGCTTGATGTTCTTCTCCCGCTGAACGGCATCCATGAAGCGAGGGTATTCCTCGTAGAGCACGAGCCGTGTCACCCCGTACCGGCTGGTGAACCCGCCCAGCAAGCCCATGCGATGCTCGTATATCCGCCGCGGCAGATTCCGCGTCACGCCGACGTAGAGCACGCCATTCCGCCGATGTGCGAGGATGTAGCAGAACCCGCTGGCCATGAGGCATTTGGGGGTCGCAACGGCAGAACCGTCAACATGAAAGACTTTGCATTGGCTACGCAGCAGGGAAAAGGTTCGCCGGAACAAACGCGGCAACGCTTCCCCCCTTTCATCATGCCCGGGCTCGTCCCGGACACCTTTGGCTGGTGCTGAAAAGGGTCGCGGGGACAAGCCCGGCGATGATGAGCATTACCTTGAGGATGAGCCCGGCGATGATGAGCTATTGGAAGACAAGCCCGGCGACACTACCCCTTTCATCATGCCCGGGCTCGTCCCGGGCACCCTTTGGCTGGTGCCAAAAAGGGTCGCCGGGACAAGCCCGGCGATGATGAGCTATTGGAGTGCATGCCCGGCGACACCACCCCCGTTCATCATGCCCGGGCTCGTCCCGGGCACCCTTTGGCTCGTGCCAAAAAGGGTCGCCGGGCCCAGGGCCCGGCGGTCATTGACTGGCCAGATCGCGCAGCCTTATTGCCGCTTGCTCAGCACCGGCAGGCCGAGGGCGGAGGAGAGGGGGGTGGGGTTGTTCGACAGGAAGGGGAGGCCCAGGCGGCCCCTGTCGCCCAGTTCGCCATTGGTCAGCAGCGGCATGCCGAGCTTCTCGGAGAAGCTGCACTCACCCGAGGTGACCGCCGGGATGCCGAGGACCTTCGACATCGGATCGGGATCATTGATCAGCAGCGGCATCATCATGGCGCTGGAGAGGGGCGCTGCATCATCCCAGATCCGGTCCGGCTCCGCCTGGGGCAGGCCGGACTCGACGGGGCCGTGGGAGGCGAGAATGGTTTCCGCCAGCCGGCCGGAGCCGAAGGGCGCATGCACCGTCACCAGCGCATGTCCGGCGGCAACACCCTTGGCATAGATCCTCGCCTCCGGCAGGTGGACGTGGCCCAGCGCGATCTGCGCGGCGATGGCGGAGACCGGCACATCGGCGGAGCCCGGCGGGTTGACCACGAAGATATCGGCGAAGCCTTCCTCGCGCAGCTCCTCCGCGGCCTTGGCGGCGGTGGCGGCATTGGCATACATGCGGGTGATTTCGTGGCTCATGTCGGCTCCTTCTTGGTTCGCGTGTCGGTTCGCGTCTCGGTTCGGGTTGGCGGGCGGCTCATCGCAACTGGGCCGGGTGGGAGGAGGCAGCCCCGCGCGGGCTCTTGATGAGGGCAGTCATGGTAACGATGGCGGCAATCAGCAGGATCACCTCGAGGATATAGACCGCGAGGTAGGGTGTCAGCAGGCTTCCGCTGTCCAGCGCCGAGAGCGTGTCGCGGATGACGCCGCCCAGCGCCACGCCGAGGCCGGCAGCCGTGGCCTGAACCGCGCCCCAGGCCCCCAGCGCCAGGCCGCGCTGCGCCGGCGGCGCGCTGTTCATGGTTGCGGTGAGCGTGCCATGGCCGAACAGCCCGGCGCCGAAGCCGATGAGGAAGGTGCCCAGCCCGAAGAGCAGGGGCGACATCAGCGGTGCGGCCAGAATGATCATCAGGAAGGCCGGAACGCCGACCATGGCCCCGAACGAGGCCATGCGGAAGGCATCGAAGCCGCGGCTCAGCACATAGGATGCGAGGCTGAAGCCGATGAGGCCGCCCGCGGCCATGGCGGCGGTCAGCAGCGTGGTGCGTGACACGGCGAGGCCCAGCACCTGGCCGCCATAGGGCTCCAGCATCACGTCCTGCATGGAGAAGGCGAGGGTGCCGACGCCGACGGCGACGAGACGGGCCAGCGCCTTGTCGCCCGCCATGAAGGAGGCCCATGACTGCTGGAAGGTCGGGTCCGGCGTCGCGTTGTGGCGGGGGCGCGCGGTGCCGCGCGCCTCCTGCTTCCACACGGCAATGCCGTTGAGCAGGATGGTGGCCACACCGGCACCCTGGATCACCTGAACGAGGCGGCCGGGCGTGAAGTGATAGAGCAGGGCCCCGAAGATCAGCGCACTGACGATCGAGCCGGCAAGCAGCGCCACATACATGAGGCCGACGACATTGGGCTGCTTTTCCGGCGGCGTGAGGTCGGTGGCGAGCGCCAGCCCGACCGTCTGGGTGGTATTGAGGCCGGCACCCACCAGCAGGAAGGCCAGTGCCGCCGCGATCTGGCCGACGATGGGCGGAATGTCGGCTGCGTGGCCCTGCCGTGCCAGCACGAGCAGGGCAAAGGGCATGATGGCGAGGCCGCCGAACTGCACCATGGTGCCCTTGTAGAAATAGGGCACGCGCTTCCAGCCGAGCGCGGAGCGGTGGGTGTCGGACTTGAAGCCGATCAGGGCGCGGAAGGGCGCAGCCACCAGCGGCATGGCGAGCATGACGGCGACCAGCGAGGCGGGCACGCCGAGTTCCACGATCATCACGCGGTTCAGCGTGCCGACCAGCAGCACCAGCGTCATGCCGGCCGAGACCTGGAACAGGGAAAGCCGCAGCAGCCGCTCGAGGGGCACGTCATCCGACGCCGCATCCGCGAAGGGCAGATACTTGGCGCCGAGCCCGGCCCAGGCTCTCATCATGCGTTGGCTGAAGCGGTTCATGGCGTCTTGACGCTGAGGGGAAGAAGAGTGTCGTGCGGGAGGAGAGCGGTGCCTTTGCGCCCCGCGCACCTCCCGCGCTGTCGTTGCCGTCCGTTGCGGAACGGCCGAGCCATGCTACTTGGCGGCCAGCTTCGAGCCGTCGAGTGCGGCATCGGGCGTCACCTTCACGGTGATGACATAGCCATCGCCGGTCTTCGTGACATTCGACGCCACCGGAGCGATGGTGGTGTCGACCGCGGCGGTCTTGGCCGCAGCGCCCTGCCAGTAGTTCGACATCCAGGTGGTGTGCGACATCACTGACGCATGCACCACGAGAGACGTCACCGCCACGCCGCCGATGAACAGCGGCAGGCCGACCGTCGGGTTCACGACGCACCAGATTCTACCTTGGTTCATGTCATGTCCCTCCTAGTGCAGCCACGGCGAGTAGATGTACGCCAAGAGATGAGCGAAGAGGGCGATCACAAAGAACACCCGCGCGCCATCGATGACGTGCTTATGCAGCTCCTCTGATTCCTTGATGGTGAGGCCGGTGGGCCACACCCTGTTGGGATCGTCCATACTGCTATCCTCCAGACTGAGGTTGGTTTCGTGCTGGACCTGCACGCAGGTTTCCCGTCATTTCAACAACGACAAGATTCGGGTTGCTCGCGGTCCTCATGGATTGGGGACCGAGAGTTCGGGATAGTCCTTCGCCATCGAGAAGCCGTAGAGCGGCTTGTTCACGCCGTTGTGGCAGGTGGCGCAGTTGGCCTTGTAGACGTCGCCCTCGGGGCCCTTGCGGTTGGCGGGGAAGACGTCGGTGAGCGAGCCGATGTAGGTGGCGTTGACGTCGCGCACCATCTGGATGCCGTGCCAGGCGGTGACGCGCTGCGGCCGGCTCTGCTCCCAGTTCGCGAACTGGCGCGAGTTGTGGCAGAAGGTGCAGTTGACGCCGAGGCCGGTCGACATGTGCATCATCAGCGCATAGGTCTTTTCCGTTGCCTTCACGCCAGCACCTGTGCCGCCGGGCAGCGCCGTCGTTGCCACCACGCGGATGCTCTCTGCCGGCGTGTTCAGCAGCGTGGTGAAGGGGTCATAGGGCAGCGAGGCATAGGCCGGCACCGACTGGTGTGCCAGGTTCTGGCCGTCGCGGCTGGCGGCAAAGCCGCCCGCCTGCTTGGGGCCCGGGTTGGTGGCCCAGATATTGGCCGGCACCGGCTGGCCGCGGTGGCAGGTGTAGCAGGTGACGCCGGTCTGCGCGACGTGGCTCTTGTGCTGGGTGTTGATGGCCCGCGTCATCTGGATCATGCGGCGGGCGACGACCTTGGTGTAGAGCTCGTCGGAAGCCATGTTCTCGAGGTTGTGGCAATAGGCGCAGCCGGCATTGTCGCCTTCCTGCGGCGCCACCCAGGTGGAGATGGCGTTCATCAGCCGCACGAACTGCGCGGTGTCGAGGTCGCCCAGCACCTGGACGTTCTTGTAGTTCTCCTTGTCGTCCTTGACGAGCACGCCGTCATTGGGAACGGCATCGTCGGGCGTGGGCAGCGGGTTGGCGGCCTTGACCTTCTCGGCAAGGCGCGGATTGGTGATCTGCTCCATGCCGAGGCCGCGGAAGCCGAGCTGGGTCGAGTCCATCGGCGGGCGTTCCCACTGCAGCATCATGGGAATGACCAGCAGGATGCCGATGACGGTGACGAGCAGCGAGGCGGTGAGGGTGGTTGCCGAGATATTCTTCATGGGTCCCGCACTCCTATTGCGCCGTCGCCGGGTCGGTGATGGGGGCCGTCAAGTCGAAGGGATACATGGGTGCCACATGGTGCTTCACCGCCCACAGGTACCAGTTGTCCACGACCGTTCCCGTGAGCAGGATGCCGATGCCGCCGACCAGCGGGCAGAGCACCGCCATCCACCAGGCCCAGCGGTGGATCGACTCCATGGTGGCGTTGAAGCCCATGGTCCAGCGCCAGAACAGGGCCGCGCGCTCCGAGGCCGTGCCGCGGTCGATGATCTGCTCGATCTCGCGCTCGCCGCCCAGCCGCGACACCGCCAGGATGGTCGCGCCATGCATCGCGAAAAGAAGTGCCGAGCCATAGAGGAAGGCGATCGAGAGCATGTGGAAGGGGTTGTAGAAGAGGTTGCCGTAGCGGATCGAGAAGGCCGCCGTCCAGTCGAGGTGCGGGAAGATGCCGAAGGGCACGGCTTCCGAGAAGTTGCCGAGCAGCAGCGGGCGGATGAAGCCCAGCACCAGGTAGAGCCAGATCGCCGCGGCGAAGGCCCAGGCGATGTGGGTGCCCATGCCCAGCGCGCGGGCGCGCCGGTAGGTCCTGAGCCACCACAGCAGGATGGACGCGGTGAGGAAGAAGCCCGCCATCTGCCACCAGCCGCCCTCGCGCAAGGGTGCGAGGCCGAGGCCGTATTTCGCCGGCGGCGGCTCAAGCCCGAGCCAGAACAGCTGGCGCACGAACTGGATGGGGTTCCAGTTCACCGAGGCCAGCATGTTGAGGCCGATGATCTCGATGGCGATGAAGCCGCAGAGCAGCGACATGATGCCGATGCCGCCGAGATAGATGGGGCCGAGCTGCGCATCGCCGATGATGCCGAGCAGCCAGTTGGTGGTGATGCCCTTCTCGCGCGGCCAGTTGCCGGGCTTCAGGGGAACGCCGAGGTCATCCGGGCCATGGACCTGAACGCGGGTGAAGATGTTCTGGTATTCGATCATCATGATTCTCTCTCCTCAGCGCTCAAGACCAGATCGGCAGGTCGAGCCACCAGTTCCACCATTCGGGCCAGCCGCGGGTCCAGAAGGGGCCCGAGATCACGATGCACACGGCGCTGAAGAACACCGCTCCGAGCGCCAGGAAAAGCCCTAGGCGATGGATGCCGAGGGTTCCGATCGAGTAGCCGATGTGATCGCGGAAGAAGCTGTTCTCGTGTTCCGCGGTCTTCACCGCCTCGCCCTTCGCCGGGTTGGTGGCCGAGAGCACCAGGCCGCCATGCATCGCCAGCGCCAGCGTGCAGGTGAAGAACAGGGTGATGGCGATCATGTGCGCCGGATTGTAGTGGAAGTGGAGGTACTGGTAGCCGACGTTCGACACCCAATCGAGGTGGCTGATGATGCCATAGGGGAAGCCATGGCCCCAGGCGCCGAGCAGGAAGGGGCGGATGACCTCCAGCGTCACATAGGCGAAGATGGCGAAGGAGAAGGCAACCGGCACGTGAAGCCCGATGCCGAGCTTGCGGCAGATCTCGACCTCGCGCAGCGCCCAGGAGACGAAGGCGCCGGTGGCGCAGATGGTGATGATCTGCCACAGGCCGCCCTGCTTCAGCGGGGCAAGCGCCAGGCCATAGGAAAGATCCGGCGGGGCGATGTTGATCTGCCAGAGGTTCCAGGTTCCGCCGATCGCCGCGCCATAGACGATGAGCGCGGTTCCGATCGAGGCGAAGAAGGCCGTGAGCACGCCGAAGAAGCCGACATAGAAGGGCCCGACCCAGAAATCGAACAGGTCGCCGCCGATCAGCGTTCCGCCGCGGACGCGATATTTCTTCTCGAAGCTCAGCATGGCCATGATGGACACTCCTGCCGGCGGTTGCCGGCCTTTCGTTCAGCTGTGGTGTGTGGACGGAACGCGACGATGAAGGCACGTTCCGTCCACAAGAGTTGCGGTGATGGACGGCCTCAGCCGACCATCTCGCTGATCGTCACGTCCAGGCTCGCGGCCTTCTTCGCCACGCCGCCCTCGAGCCAGTTGAACCGGTCGGTGGACAGCAGGATGAAGTGGATGACGAGAGCGAGAACGAACAGGAAGGTCGCCATCGCGACGAGCGTCCTGCGGGGATCGAACAACAGCCAGATGCGCCACATATCCAATCCTCCTTACGTGAACATCGACGTGAGCTGGTGCAGCACCGGGCTCAGGTCGGTGGTTTCGTAGCCATTGGGTCCGGGGATCCACGGGCGCCATTGCCAGGCCAGGAAGTGGGCGACGATCGCCACCAACGTGAAGGCAATGAAGCTCGTGAGGAACATCCCATGGAATTCCTTGGCTTCGGCTTCGGTCAGGCCCGAGGTGGACCCGTTGTTATCGGCCATTTCTGACCTCCGTCATGAAGTCCCCCGCGAAGGGGACCGTCACCGCTGAATGACCGCGCGGCCCGGTTACCCGCCTTGCCCCGAGGGGCAAGGCGAATGGCAAACCCTTCACATGAAGGCGAAGGGAATGGAGTTGTAGGTGGCGGCCTTGGCCGCGGCGAAGATCGACTTGCCGTCGTCATGGCCGCCGACGCGCGGGCGCATGGAGCGCGGCATGAGGCGGGTGGCGGCAATCGCCACCAGGAACACCGCGAAGGCCAGCCACATCAGGAGGCTGAACTCGAGCTTGCCTTCATCGTGGCGCTGGGCATTGATCATCGACATGCTGCTATCTCCTGATGTCAGATGGAATGAGGCGGGGGCCGGCCATCATGCGAGCTCCCGTGTTGCATTGCGCACGTCGGCCTCGCCGACGCACGCGGAACCATGTTTGCGCGCCTGTGCTTCCGCGCCGTCGCGCAGCCGCTTGGCAGCGGAAATCCTGACGAGCACCGGCTGGCGCTCCAGCCATTCGTCGAGGAAGGACTTGGCCTCGGCGTCCCAGGCGATCTCCTGCTCGCGCCGCGCCGGGGTGGCCTCGACCTTGTCCATGTCGGGGGCCAGCGGCAGGATGTTGAACAGCGCATCGAACAGCGCGTTGCACACTTCCTGGATCAGGTAGGTGGCACCCGCATAGCCCATGAAGGGTGTCCCGGTGTGGCGGCGGATGATGGCGCCGGGGAAGGAGGCGGGGATATACATGGCGCGGCCGCCTGCTTCCGCCGCATACATGCGCTCGTTGTAGCTGCCGAACAGGATCAGCGGCGTCTTTTCCTTCACCAGCCGGCGGATCGCCTCGTTGTCCGTCTTCTCGCCCGACTTGCGCGAGACGGCGAAGTTGCAGGGAAGCCCCATCTCCTCGCCCAGGAAATGCTCGAGCCCGCGGGCATAGGTTTCCGATGCCACCACGCCGAAGCTCGCCGTGCCGAAGAAGTCCTGCGTCACCGAGCGCCACAGGTCCCACAGCGGCTTGATGGTGGTGTGCTTCTCGCGCTCGATGAAGGGTTCGGGGTCGAGGCCGAGGATCTCGCCGAGCTTCCTCAGGAACTTCGTCGTCGAATGCAGCCCGATGGGCGCCTGCAGGTAGGGCCGGTCCAGCGCCTCGCACAGCTTGCGGCCGAATTCGCGGTACATGCAGATATTGGCTTCGGCATTCACCAGCTTCGGCACGTCGGCCAGGTGGCTGCCGAGCGGGAAGCACATGTTCACTTCGGCGCCGATCCCCTCGACGAGGCGGCGGATCTCGGCCAGGTCCGAGGCCGAGTTGAAGGTGCCGTAAATGGTGCCGATGATGTTGACGCGGGGTTTCTCACCCTCCTTGCGCGGCTTCTGCGTCGGAACTTGGCGTTTCTTCGAGCCGAATTCCGTCCACAGCCAGTAGAGCGCGCGGTCGGCCGACTGCCACTGGTCCTCGTCGATGGTGCGCGGCAGGAAGCGCTGGATGCCTGTGCCCTGCGGGGTGACGCCGCCGCCGATCATCTCTGCGATGGAGCCGGTGACGACCACGCTGGGCATCGAGGGATCGAGCGTCCTGTGGGCGCGCCGCATGGCGCCTTCGGTGCCGTGCTGGCCGAGTTCCTCTTCCGACAGGCCGGTGACGACGATCGGCAGCTCATGCGGCGGCAGCGCGTCGGTGTAATGCAGCACGGAGGTGACCGGCAGGTTCTCGCAGCCCACCGGCCCGTCGATGATCACCTGCAGGCCCTTGATGGCCGTGAAGGCATAGACGGAGCCCCAATAGCCGCCGGCGCGGTCATGATCGATCACGAACATGAGGGCGCCTCCATCACCTTAATAAGGCCGTCACCCCGGCGGAAGCCGGGGCCCAGCTTCCTTGGGGCCGGCAAAGCGGGGTTCCGGCTTTCGCCGGGATGACGGACGTGGGGGAGGGCGCGGCGCATCATCATGTCCCCACCGCCTCTTCCGCCTTGGCCTTGGCCGCCAGCATGCCGGCATATTTCTTGCGGAACTCCGGGCGGTCGACCGGAGTCTCCTCCCACACGCCCGCGGCATGGCCTTCGCCCACACCCTCGAAGAAGTCCCGCATCTCGTCGAAGCGGCTCTTGTTGCCGAGTGCGGCGTTGATCACCTGGGCGAGCGAGCCCGCACCGGCAGGCCCCATCAGGGGCCGCGCCGAGATCAGGTTGGTGAAATAGAGGGCCGGGATCGACAGCGACTTCGCCTTCTGCACCACCGGCGTGGTGCCGATGGCGAGGTCGGGCCTCGCGTCCATCATCGCCGCGATGTCCTGCTCCAGCGAGGCGCGGTACTGGATGGCAACACCGCGCGCCTCCAGCCACTCGCGGTCGGCATCCGACCAGCGGGTGCGCGGGCAGGCGGTGCCGACGTAAGGCACTTCCGCACCACTCTCGATGAGGAGCCGCGCCACCAGCAGTTCCGAGCCTTCGTAGCCCGACACCGTGATGCGGCCCTTGATGGGCTTCGCCGCCAGCGCTGCCTTGATGGCGGGCAGGATGGCGTTCTGCGCCGCCGCGATCCTGGCGGGCGAGACATTGCAGGCATCGCCGATCGCCTGCAGCCAGGCGGCGGTGCCGTCGTGGCCGACGGGGGCGGAGCCCACAACCGTGCGTCCGGCCTGCTCGAACTCGCGGACCGAGGCCGTGTAGAAAGGATGGATTGCGGCGACGGCGGCACAGTCGAAGGCCGAGAACAGCTCGCGCCATTCGCGCACCGGAACCACCGGGCCAGCCGAAAGGCCCATCGGCTCCAGCATGCGGCCGATGCTCACCGGATCGACCGGGAACATTTCGCCGAGCAGCGTGACGGACGGAAGCGCACCTCGCGCCGTGCGGGGTGCTGCAACGGGCCCCTGGCGGATTTCCTCCGCGGCATATTTCAGCATCGCGCCGGACAGCACGTCCTTCGCTTCCGCGTGCGTCGGCACGCCGAAGCCCGGCACGTCGATGCCGATGATGCGCACGCCGTTGATCTCCTTCGGGAGGAGCTGCAGCGGCACGCCCGAGGCGGTGGGAACGCAGAGATTGGTGATGACGATGGTGTCGTAGTCTTCGGGCTTGGCGAGGTTGAACACCGCCTCGCGGATGTCCTCGAACAGCTTGCCCGTCACCAGCGTCTCGGAATTGAACGGCACATAGCCCACGCTGCGCCGCGCGCCATAGAAGTGCGAGGTGAAGGTCAGGCC
Source organism: Aestuariivirga litoralis (assembly GCF_003234965.1). Lineage (GTDB taxonomy): Bacteria > Pseudomonadota > Alphaproteobacteria > Rhizobiales > Aestuariivirgaceae > Aestuariivirga > Aestuariivirga litoralis. The sequence continues at coordinate 198,353 of NZ_QKVK01000007.1, read as the reverse complement.
ATAGACGCAGCAGGCGGAGCCAGAAAGGATCGTCGCCGTGCGCCGCATGCGAAGACCTACGCGCAGCGAGCCGAAGGCCGGGCACATGCTCTGCGGCTGGTCATGCGGGCCCAGCGCATAGTCGCGCGCATATTGCTCCAGCACCTCCGACTTGCCGGCGGCTGCGGCGGCCTTGGCCAACTCGTCCTTGCCGGCATGGCAGGACATGCCGGAGACGTCTGCCTTGGCAGCCTCCGGTCGGTTCGTCCTGTCGATGAGGGTGGCCATGATCCGTTACACCGCGTCGTAGATGACTTCGAGCGAGGGCCTGGTGATGACGGTGCCGCCGCACATGTCCTCGAAGGAGGCAGGCTCCAGCACCACGTTGCGGCCCACCGTGTCGCCGGAAAACAGGCCCAGCAGGCCGTCCTGGTCCAGCGGCGTCGGGCGCTGCGGCGGGGCTTCGGCAACATTGGTGGCGAGGTTCTCGAAGACCGAGGCCCACTCGCCGCCGGGGCGGCCGATGATCTCGTAATTGGCGCTCTTGCGGCGGATGTCCTCGTTGGCCGGAATGGCGGAGAGCACGGGGATGCCCACCTTCTCGGCGAAGGCCGCGGCCTCGCCCGTGCCGTCATCCTTGTTGATGACAATGCCGGCCACACCCACATTGCCGCCGAGCTTGCGGAAATATTCGACCGCCGAGCAGACATTGTTGGCGACATAGAGCGACTGGAGGTCGTTCGAGCCGACGATGATCACCTTCTGGCACATGTCACGCGCGATCGGCAGGCCGAAGCCGCCGCAGACCACGTCGCCCAGGAAGTCGAGCAGCACATAGTCGAAGCCCCATTCATGGAAGCCCAGCTTCTCGAGCAGCTCGAAGCCGTGGATGATGCCGCGCCCACCGCAGCCACGGCCCACTTCAGGCCCGCCCAGTTCCATGGCGAAGACGCCGTCGCGCTTGAAGCACACGTCGCCGATCTTCACCTCTTCGCCCGCCAGCTTCTTCTTGGCCGAGGTCTCGATGATGGTGGGGCAGGCCTTGCCGCCGAAGAGGAGCGAGGTCGTGTCGCTCTTGGGGTCGCAGCCGATCAGCAGCACGCGCTTTCCCTGCTGGGCCATCATGTAGGAGAGGTTGGCGAGCGTGAAGCTCTTGCCGATGCCGCCCTTGCCGTAGATCGCGATGATCTGCGTCTCCTTCTTCGGAGTGGCTTCGACGTCCATGTTCAGGTCGATGCTGTTCATGCGAGCGCGCTCCAGTCGAGGGCCATCTTGATGCAGGAAGGGTCGGTGAAGGCCTGTTCATAGGCCTCGGCCGCCCTGGCAGCCGAGGCGTGGTGGCTGATGAGTCCCTTGAGGCTCAGCCGGCCATCGGAAACGAGCGACTTCACGGCCTGCATGTCGGCCATCGTGAATTCGGCGGCGATGCGGATGCGGGCCTCGCGCATGAAGGCGGGCGGGAAGGTGAAGGAGAGCGGCTCCTCGTAGAAGCCCGCGAGCGTGATCTCGCCCTGCTTCCTGAGCTTGGGGATGATCTGGTCGAGCAGGCCCGCGGCACCCGAGGCATCGCAGATCGTCGCATAGTCGCGGCGCGTGTCCTGGTCGGGCGAGGTGACGGTGTAGCCCACGGCGCCATCGCGGCGCGCGGCTTGCGTTTCGAGGACGGTCGGCGCTTCACCACCCAGCGCCAGCGTGATGCGCGCGATGAGGCGGCCGAGCAGGCCGTGGCCGATGATGAGCTGGGGCAGGGCGTGTGCCACCGCGTGATGAGCGGTGGCGGCCAGTGCGATGAGAATGCCTTCCTCGTCGGCGATACCGTCAAGCTTCACGGCGCGCGCGGCCGGCAGCACGATGCGCTTTGCGGCGCCGCCGAACAGGCCTCTCACGTCCTTGTAGCAATTGGCGCCGGGCACGAAGACGAGATCGCCCTCGGCAAATCCGTCAGCGGCCTGGGAAACGCGCGCCACGGTTTCGTAGCCGGGCACCAGCGGATAGCCCATGCCGGGGAAGCTCGGCATGCGGCCGGCCCAGAGGAGACGCTCGGTGCCCGAGGAGATTCCGCTCCACACGGCATCGACGACGAGGTCGTCCGCCTTCGGCTCCTGCAATGCCACCGTCCTGAGCGCCAGTTTGCTTGGGCGTTCGAGGACGACTGCGACCGTTTCCATCTTCGGTCTCCCCGGAAGCCCGGCCAGCCCCGCAGCCAGCCCATAGACTCCCTGACTGTCAGCTTACTCTTACACTCTATTGTGTCAATAGACAGATACAGTCTGTCCGCCGTGGTGAATTGACACTTCCGGTGCCGGGAAACCGCCTGTTACCGGACCTCTCCCGCTGTCTTCGCTGACCCTTGCAAAGGGAGGCCCGGCACGCCCGAACCTCATCCCCTCCCCCTCGTGGTGAGGGGCAGGGGTGGGTGGGGGGCCGCGGGTCGTGGCGCCTCAGGCAATCATCATGACCCGGGCACCCCGCGACCGCCCCCAGACCGCCTCTTAACCGCCCCAGGTCGGCCATGCTCAACCCGTCCGGCGCGTCCGGCAGCAACCAAAACCGGTGACATCCGGTTGTCTCCCGCGACAACCGAAATGCATCCGAAAAACAACCAAACAGCATGCAAAATGCAACCGAAAGGCATCGCAAAAGCATCCACCGGCAACACCGTCCGGCAGGCTAGGGCATGGTCATCCGCAGCAGCCCGGATACAACCGGATTGCGAGTTGCCACCAGCTCGCAGCGGGCGAATCCGGCCTCCTTCGCCATGCGGCCGATCTCGTCCGGGGTGCGGGTCCTGCCCTGGCCCATGGCGGCGAAGTAGAGGCCGAAATAGGCATCCGCCACGGGGGCCGTGGCCCTGAGGCCGGAGAGGGGCTCGGCCAGGATCAGCGTGCCGCCGGGCGGCAGCATGCGGGCGACGGCGGCGAGCAGCGTGGCGACTGCCGCGTCGTCATGGTCATGGGCGATGCGGATGAGCGTGGCGCAGTCGGGGCCTTTGGGCAGCTCGCCGTCGAGGAAGCTGCCGCCATGGATCTCGAAACGATTCCCGAGGTTTGCGCGGGCAAGCTCGGTCACTTTGGGAAGATCGAAGAGGCTAAGCTTCAGCCGCGGGTAGCGCTCCGCCGCGGCCTTGAGAAAGGTACCGTTGGAGCCGCCGATGTCGATCACGTGCTGGTGGCGGCTGAAGTCGTAGGCGGCGAGGATCTCGGCCGCCACCGCCTGTTGCGAGGCGGCCATGAGGGCGGTGTAGTCGGCCGCGTTGCGCTGGTCGGAATAGCTCCAGAAATCCTTGAGCTGGTTCTGCTTTTTCGTGCCGGACAGGACGCCCAGCGGGTCCGTCAGGTCGGCATAGAGCAGGCTGTGGTGGGTGATGAAGCGGGCGATCCAGGGGTTGCCGGCCAGCGCCGCGCCATGGATGCCCAGCGTCACCTCGCCGGTGCTGGTGCGTTCCAGAATGTCGAGCGATATCGCCGCCTTGAGCAGGCGCTCCGTGCGGTCGGTGGGCCAGCCGATGCGCGCCGCGATGGCTTGTGAGGAGAGCGGCTGGCCCTGCAGCATCTCGATGAGGCCGAGCTTCACGGTACAATAGAGCACCTGGGTATAGGTGAAGCCGGCGAGGAGGTCGAAAAGCTGCCGCGAGCGCGCCCGGCTCACCGGCCTAAACGGCGGAAAATCCACGGCAAATTTCTGGAAGCGGGGGGATGACAGCAACCCGTTGCGAAAGCTCCGCCACTGGTCCGCGGCACGTCCCAGCAGGCTCATGTCACGCGGCGACGGTGCGCGCCGAGAGGCCGGTGACGAGGCTGCGGGAGACACCCTCGATCTGCTTGGCCAGCGCCTCGCGCCCCGGGCAGTCGGGGATCGCCGCGCGGGCCGCCGCGAGCAGCTCCTCGAAATGCGCCATGGCGCCGTCAAACCCAAGTTCTGCAACGAAATTCGGCGCGTGGTTGGCCTCGTCCTGGTGCACGGGCTTGCCCAGCGCCTCGGCCGAACCGGCCACGTCGCGCAGGTCATCCGCCACCTGGAAGGCCTCGCCGATCGCAAAGCCCAGTTTCTGCCAGGCAAAGGGCTCATAGCCCTGCGAGGCCGCGCCGCCCATCGTGCAGGCCGCAAACAGCGCCCCCGTCTTGGCGCGCTGATACCTCACGATATCAATAGCTTGCTCACATTCCCAGGCCTGGCCCGCGCAAATCCCCGTCGGCCCGCCCACGCAGCGGGCGAGAATCCCCGAAAGCTGCGCCACCCGCTCCGTCCGGAGCGCCAGCCATTCGAACCCCAGCACGATCAGCGCATCACCGGTCAGAACCGCAATCCGCTCCCCAAACGCCGCATGCACCGAAGGCTTCCCGCGTCGCAACTCAGAGTTGTCAAAACACGGCAGGTCGTCATGCACCAGCGAGGCGCAATGGAGGATCTCCACGGCGGACGCAAACGCGATTGCAGCGGATGCATTTTGCGTTGCAAACGTTGCATTTTGCGTTGTCGCCGTTGCATTTTGTGTTGCATTTGGTTGTGCATCAGATGCGTTCAGGCGTGCATCCCGCGTGGTTGTCGCGGTCGCGATTCTGGATGCGTTTTGCGTTGTCGCCGTCGCGTTTCCGGTTGCACAGGCGTTGCTCACCGCGAGCACCAGGCGGGGACGGATCCGGGCGCCTCCGGGGAAGACGGCGTGGCGGAGAGCCTGGCTCAGAAGAGGCGGGCAATCGCCGCCGGCGGCATGGCCCACGGCCTGTTCGAGTTCCTGTTCGAGGCGGAGTCCGATATCCATGGGTGTCTCCCGAGGCCGTCAGAAAGAAACGTCACTTGCGACTGTAAAGGAACATTGACATAGTAATCGCAGCTCCGCAACAGGGAAGCCGCGACACGGGGATGCCACGGGATCGCATCATCATCATCGGCGCCGGAATGGGCGGTTTGGCCGCTGCGCTGAGCCTTGCAAGCCAGGGCGAGGAGGTGCTGGTGATCGAGCGCCAGGCCTCGCCCGGTGGCAAGATGCGGCGACTCGCGGTCGGCGGACAGGGAATCGATGGCGGCCCGACCGTTTTCACCATGCGCTGGGTGCTGGAGCAGGTTTTCGCCGAAGCCGGGGCCGACGTGTCCGACCATGTGACGCTCGAACCCCTCGCCGTCCTGGCGCGGCATGCCTGGAGCCCTTCGGAGCGACTGGACCTCCATGCCGACCTTGCGGCCTCCGCCGATGCCATCGGCACCTTCGCCGGGGCAGGCGAGGCAAGGCGCTTCATCGACTTCAGCGCCGAGGCGAAGCGCATCTACCAGACGCTTGAGAAGCCCTTCCTCCGCTCGCAACGGCCGAACCCGGTGTCGCTGGCCATGTCGAATGGCTTGTCCGGCATGATGGACGTGGCGCGCATCAACCCCTTCGAGACAATGTGGAAGGGGCTGGCACGGCACTTCCGCGACCCGCGCCTGCAGCAGCTCTTCGGGCGCTATGCCACCTATTGCGGCTCCTCGCCCTTCCTCGCGCCCGCCACGCTGATGCTCGTCGCCCATGTGGAACAGGCGGGCGTATGGAGCGTCAGGGGCGGCATGCATGAGCTGGCGCTGGCGCTCGACGCACTGGCGCGGCACAAGGGCGTCAGCTTCCGCTATGGCGAGGCGGTGACGGGGATCGGCACGGAGGGCGGGCGCGTGGCCTGGGTCAGCACCGCGACGGAGCGGTTCGATTGCACCAGCGTGATCGTCAATGCCGATGCGCAGGCGGTGGCCACGGGGCTGCTGGGCGGTGACGTGAAGCCCGCCGTGACGCCGATCCAGGCCGAGCAGCGCTCTCTCTCCGCCATCACCTGGGCGGCGGTAGCGGAGACCTCGGGCTTTCCGCTGGCGCGGCACAACGTGTTCTTTTCGCGCGACTATGAAGAAGAGTTCCGTACACTGAGCACCGGTTACCCTGGCGAGCCCACCGTCTATGTCTGCGCGCAGGACCGCGAGGGACACGGGGGCGGACCGGAACGGCTGCTGCTGCTCGTCAACTCTCCCGCCAATGGCGATCATGCGCCGCAGCCCTTGGCCCGAGTGGAAGTTGCCATGCGGGCGAAGCTCGCGCAGTGCGGGCTCAGCGTCGACTTCAACGCCGACACCACAATCATCACCGACCCCGCCCGCTTCGATGCGCTGTTTCCAGCGACGGGCGGCGCGCTTTACGGGAGGGCCTCGCACGGATGGATGGCATCATTTCAGCGACCCGCGGCGCGCACGAAAATTCCGGGGCTCTACCTCGCGGGGGGCAGCGTGCATCCGGGGCCGGGCGTGCCGATGGCCATGCTCTCGGGGAGGCTCGCAGCGCAAAGCCTTCTGGCGTCACGGGTTTCGACGCGGCGGTCCCGGCGGGGGGCTACCGTTGGTGGTATCTCGACGGCCTGAGCGATGATGGCCGCCACGGCCTCACCATCATCGGCTTCGTGGGCAGCGTGTTCTCGCCCTATTATGCGCGCGCCCGCCGGAGGGGCGCTGCCGACCCGGAGAATTTCTGCGCCCTGAACGTGGCGCTCTATGGCGCGGGCGGCCACCGCTGGGCGATGACCGAGCGTGGACGGCGCTGGATCAGCCGCGATGCGACGCGGTTCACCATCGGACCCAGCGCCATGCGCTGGGAGGACGGCGTGCTGGTGGTCGACATCGACGAGGTGACGGTGCCGATCCCGTCGCGCCTGCGCGGCCAGGTGCGGCTCACGCCCTCGGCGATCTGCGCGCATGAGGTGAGGCTCGACCACGAGGGCCTGCATGTGTGGCGGCCCGTCGCGCCCTTCTCCCGCATCGACGCGGTGTTCGAGAAGCCTGCGCTGCGCTGGTCCGGCATCGGCTATCACGATTCGAACTGGGGAGCCGTGCCGCTGGAGGACAGTTTCGAGAGCTGGGTGTGGTCTCGCGCGGCGATGAAGGATGGCGCGGCCATCGTTTATGACACGGTGCTGAAGGATGGCGGCACCTCCGCCTTCGCGCTGCACATCGGGGCCGACGGACACGTGGAGGACATGGCCGTACCGCCGCGGCGCGAGATGCCGACGACCTTCTGGCGCATGGCGCGACACATGCGGGCGGCGCGCAGGTTTTCAGTTGCCTCGCTGCTGGAGGATTCGCCCTTCTATGCGCGCACGCTGCTGAAGCTGGACACGGAGGAGGGGCCGGCGGATGCCTTCCACGAGAGCTTGTCGCTGGCGCGCTTCCGGAACCCCGTCGTGCAGCTGATGCTGCCGTTCCGGATGCCGCGGAGAGGGTGAGGGCGCAACAGTCACCCCCAACTTCATCATCCATTCCAAACTTCATCATCGCCGGGCTCGTCCTGGCGATCCTTCAAGGCCTGAGCAAAAGGATGCCCGGGACGAGCCCGGCATGATGGGTGTGTGGAGGCTTGTGGCCGCACGGTCACTTCCGCTTGTCTCGCTTCAGCTTCCACAATTCCCAGAAGGCCCAGCCGAGGACGACGCCGGCGACGAGGATGCCCTCGGCGAGTGCGAGGCTGCTGCCGCTCATTGGCCCTGCTTCTCCAGCCTGGTGAAGAGATCGGTGAGCCACTGTGCGCGTTCGTCCAGCGTGCGCGGGGGGTGGATGGGCTGGCCGGCACTGGCCACCGCATCGATGAGGAACTGTGCGGCGGGGATGGCGGGCGCGGTGGAGCGCGGTGCGGACTGCAGCGAGGCCATGACGGCCTGTGCCAGGAGGGCAAGCTTGCGCGGGGTGGGCACGACGGCGCGGCGTGTGACGCTGTCATGGCCGTTCCTTTCCACCGCCCGGCCGATCTCGGCATAGAGCAGGCGGGCGGCGTGGATCGAGGGGCGGCAGCCCGATGGCAACATGGCGATGCCGGACAGGCTGCGGGCATAGAGGCGATCAGCCTCGGCGAGCAGCCGTCTCAGCACGTTGGAGAGCGGGACGGAGGTGTGGGGAGCAGCGAGGAAGCCTTCGGCATCGAGGCCTTCCTGGGCAAGCCAGCCGAGCGGCAGGTAGAGCCGCGCGCTGCGGGCATCCTCGCCTACGTCCCGCGCGATGTTGGTAAGCTGCATGGCAACGCCGAGGTCGCAGGCCCGGGCGATGGCGGACGGGTCTCGCACCTGCATGACAAGCGACATCATGGCGCCCACCGTTCCGGCGACGCGCACGGCATAGGCGTGGAGGTCATCGAGCGTGTGGTAGCGCCGCCCGCTCGCATCCCAGGCGAAGCCTTCGATGAGGGCCTCCGGTATCTCGCGCGGGATGGCGAAGCGCAGCGCCACGTCGGCGAAGGCACGGTCGGCCGGCTGATTGTCGGGGGCGCCGCGATAGATGCGGTCGAGGCGGGCCAGCAACGTATCGACGGCGGCACGGCTGTCGGTGGACTGGTCAACGAGGTCATCCGCCACGCGGCAGAAGCCATAGAGCGCGCGCGAGGCATCGCAGACACGCTGCGGGAGAAGCAGCGAGGCCGTGTAGAAGGTCTTCGAGCCATCGCGGATCATCTGCCGGCACTGGGCGAGATCGGCGGGCGAGACGAGCGGGCGCTCAGGCGAAGGCCGCAGCATCGGGAACCACCGTGTCGAGGATGCGGGCGGAGGAGACGACGCCGGGAACGCCCGCACCGGGGTGCGTTCCTGCGCCGACGAGGAAGAGGTTCTCGATGTCTTCCGCCTTGTTGTTGGGACGGAACCACGCGCTTTGCAGCAGCACCGGCTCCAGCCCGAATGCGGCGCCCTTGGCGGAGGAGAGGCGGGTTGCAAAATCGATGGGGGTCATGAGCTTCTCGGTCACGATGTGGTCGCGGAAGCCGGGGAGAAGCGTGTGGTCGAGATGTTCGGCGATGGCTGCCTTGTAAGTCTGCGCCTGCGTTGCCCAGTCGATGCCTGAGTCCTGATGCGGCACGGGTGAGAGGACATAGAAGGAGTCGCAGCCTTCCGGCGCGAGCGAGGGATCGGTGGCGGTGGGGCGGTGGAGATAGAGGCTGAAGTCCTTCGCCAGGATCTTCCTTTCGAAAATGTCCTGCAGCAGCTCGCGGTAGCGCGGGCCCATCATGATGGTATGGTGCTTCACATCCTCGTATTTTCGGTTGGTGCCGAAGTACCAGACGAAGAGGCTCATCGAATAGCGCGCCTTCGCGAGCTTTGCATCCGACCAGCGCCTGCGGGGCGCATTGCGCAGCAGCTTCGTATAGGTGTGGGCGGTTTCCGCATTGGAGACGACGATGGCGGCGGGAACCTCCGTGCCGTCGGCGAGGCGCAGACCGGTGACGCGTGAGCCCTCGCAGGTGATTTCGTCCACGGCAGTGTTGAGGACAATGCGGTTGCCCTGGCGCTGGACGAGCCTGGCCATGGCCTGCACGAGGGCACCCGTGCCGCCCATGGCGAAGTGCACGCCGAACGCCCGCTCGAGATAGGCGATCATGCTGTAGATCGCCGTGACCTTGAACGGGTTGCCGCCAATGAACAGCGGATGGAAGCTGAGCGCCATCCGGATCTTCGGGTCCTTCACGCGTGCTGCCACGTGCTGGTGCACGGTGCGCCAGGCGCCAAGGCGCAGGAGGTCGGGTGCGATCTTCAGCATGTCGAGGGGGGAACCGAAGGGCACATGGCCCAGCTGCTCGAAGCCGATGCGGTAGATCGCCTCGCTCTCGGTCATGAAGCGCTCGTAGCCCGCGACGTCGGAGGGCGAGATGCGGCGGATTTCCTCGGCCATGCGGGCGGGGTCCGCGCAGCAGGACATGACAGTGCCGTCGTCGAAGCGGATGTCGTAGAAGGGGTCGAGCGCCTTGAGTGTGACGTCGTCGGAGAAGGTTTCTCCCGCCAGCGACCAGAGCTCATCGAGGATGAAGGGCGCAGTGATGATAGTGGGGCCGGCATCGAAGGTGAAGCCGTCCTGGCGGAAGACGGAGGCGCGGCCGCCCGGCTGTTCCAGCTTCTCGTAGACGGTGACGCGGTATCCGCGTGCACCCAGCCGGATGGCAGCCGCAAGCCCCCCGAGGCCGCTGCCGATGACGGCGGCGTGGGGGCGCCGGTCGGCCACGGCGGCCCTGGGCGGGGGATGGTCGATGTCTGTAAACATCAGTTGACAATAAAAACTGTCAATTCAGATTTGGCAAGGGGTCAGATCGTCCTACCGGAGGGCGTGAGCGGCGGGGTCCGCGATGATGGCGGCCGCACCCGTCGGGTCTTCCTCATGGGCGAGGTGGCCGAGACCCTTGATTTCGATCAGGCCGGCATGCTGCGCGAGCCTGGCGGCTTCCGCGGCGCGGGCGGGCGGAATGGTGCGGTCGCCTGTGGCATAGACCAGCGTGATGGGAAGGGGCAGGTTCTTCAGGTCCTGCGGCACCCAGTGCAGGTCCCAGGCGGCCATCATGCCCAGCGTTCCCGCAATGTGGCCCTCGTTGGAGAAGAGCTTCTGGTAGAGGGTGATGCCTTCGGCATCGATGTGGGAGCCCGTGTCGCGCAGCAGGCGCTCCACCGCCTTGCGGTCCGCCATGCGGGCGAAGAGCTTCTGCACGATGGTGGCGTTGGCAAAGGTCTTGGCGAGGGGCGAAAAGAACTGGCCCGCGACGCCCGAGACCGGGAAGAAGGCGCCGTTGAAGCTGATGATGTCAGCGGGCGCGAAGAGCCGCTCCACCGCCATGCGCACCAGCACCGCCGCCCCGGCCGAGTGGCCGACGGCGCGGACCGGCTCGACCTTCAGTGTGCGGAGCAAAGACGCGACGGCGGCGGCCATGCCGGGAAGTGACAGGCTGTGCTTCGACGGCGGCTGGGTGAAGGCATGGCCGGGAAGGTCCATGGCGACGACGGTGTAGTGCGCGGCGAGCTTCGGCATCACGTCGCGCCAGGTGTGGGTGGCGGATCCGGTGCCGTGGAGGAGCAGCAGCGCCGGGCCTTCGCCCATGATCTGGACGTGCCACGGCATTCCGGCGGCATCGACGAAACGACTGGCGGCATGGTTCGGCCAGTCGCGGCCGTCCTTTGCCCAGTCGAGGTAGTAACCCATGCTCAGGCCTGCATGGCGGCGTTGACGCGCGCCGAGATCTTCGTGGCATCGGCATGCGGAAGCGGCAGGTAGTCGGCCCCCATCGCCTCGGCCAGCCTGCGGGCGGGGCCCGTGCGCGTGTCGGAAAGATCGATCATCAGTGTCCTCACCCCGGCGATGCGGAGCGCCCTGGCCGCGGCCTCGGCATCGCGCAATGCCGCCGCGCGGTCAGCGGTTCCATCCCGCGCGATGTTGGCCTTGCCGTCGGTGAGGAAGACAATGAGCGGCACGCCGCCGGCGCGGCGCACCTGATCGGCCACCAGCATCGACTGTTCGATTCCGGCTGCCAGCGGCGTGCCGCCGCCGCCGGGAAGGTCGGCCAGCGACTTCTTGGCACGCTGCAGCGAGCGGGTGGGCGGCAGGAGGAGTTCCGCCTGCTTGCCACGGAAGGCGATCAGGGCCGTGCGGTCGCGCCGCACGTAGCAATCCGCCAGCAGCAGCTCGACCGCACCCTTGGCCTCCGCCATGCGGTGCAGTGCGGCAGAGCCCGAGGCATCCACCGCGAAGATCGCGGTGGTCTCGCGCTTCTCCTTGAAGCGGCGGATGCGGAAGTCCGGCTTCTCGACCTGGAGTCCTTTGCGGACAGGGTTCGAGCGGCGGCGGAGCGGCTGCCACGGGGCTGCGGCGCGCAGCGTGTCGATGAGGCTGAGGCGCGCCCCGTTCTTCGGCTCGCCCTGGCGCGTGCCGGCGGGGCGGCCGCGCCTGAGGCCCGCCTTCTGCGAAACGGCCCCCGCGCCGGATCTGGATGCGGGCTGGCGAAGGTTCCTTTCGAGCGCGGCGAGCAGGCCTTCCGGCAGCGACGCCTTCACCGCATCGAGCAGGCGGTCGGCGAGGTCCTGCGGCGTCGGGGCGCCATCCTCGGTATCGCCCGGGTCGGGCTGATCCTGCGGGGCGGGCTGTTCGGGTTCGTCCTCAACGGCGGGATAGGTGACCGCACGCGGCGCGAGGACGAGGCGGGCGGCGAGGCCCGCGTCATCGTCATCGACTGCCAGGCGGCCATCGAGCGCGGCGGCGGCGCGGGCGGCGCGCAGCGCCATGACGGCGGGGCGGATCGACGACAGGCCCAGCGCGAGCGCCGTCTGGCACAGGCCTTCGGTGATGCGGTCCGGAATGACGACGGAGGGGAGGAGCGCCCGCGCCGCGCCGATGTCGATGTCGAGGGGTTCATAGGTGCTGACGTCGAGCAGGAAGGCGACGCGCTCGATGAGGATCATCGGTGCATGCTCGTCGTCGATGCCTTCGTCATGGGCGATGACGGTGAAGGGCGCGCCATGGTCCATGGCGGCAGCGATCAGCGCCGCCCTGTCGAGCGGCAGCCGCTCGGCGGAGGTGAGGAGCAGCAGGCCCCTCGCTTCGGCGAGCAGGCCGTGGTCGTGGACGGGAGCGCCGGACTTCAGAGTGGCGGCGACGTCGATCGCGCCGGCGAGGCGGTCGATGCCGATATGCGGCGGCACGCGGTGGCAGGTCCGCCCCGAAAGCTGTTTCAGGGCGGAGAGGAAGGCGGCAGCATCACCCTTCAGCACGGCGCCCTTGAGCCCGGTGGGGTCAAGGGCCAGCAGGGCACAGGCGAGGGCGGCCTCGCTCACGCGCCCAGGACCTCGGCCACCGCGCGGGTGATGCGGGTGGTGGAGCCGGTCTCGTCCAGCGGATTGCGCCGCAGGCGGTGGCGGAGCGAGGCTGCGGCCATGCGCTTCAGGTGATCGTCGGTGACGCGTTTCGCACCTTCATAGGCAGCGAGGGCGCGGGCGGCGCGCATCAGCGTGAGCTGGCCGCGCAGCCCGTCGGTCTTGAGGTTGATGCACAGCGCCGCGGCGCGTTCGAGCACGCTGTCCGGCACCTCGACGTCGTTCAGGGCCTTCCGTGCCTTGACGATGCGGCGGCGCGTCTGGTCTTCCTGCTTCGCCCACTGCGCGCTGAAGCCTTCCGGGTCGCGCTCGAAGGCATCGCGGCGCTTGACGATCTCGACCCAGGTCTTGACCTCGGTGGGCGTGCGGACCTCGACCGAGAGGCCGAACCGGTCCAGGAGCTGCGGGCGGAGTTCGCCCTCTTCCGGGTTGCCGCTGCCGACGAGCACGATGCGCGCCGGATGGCGCACCGAAAGGCCATCACGCTCCACCACGTTCTCGCCCGAGGCGGCAACGTCGAGGAGCAGGTCGACGATGTGGTCCTCCAGCAGGTTGACCTCGTCGACATAGAGATAGCCACGGTTGGCCTGGGCGAGCAGGCCCGGCTCGAAGCTCTTCTCGCCATGCGACAGCGCGCGCTCGAGGTTGAGGGCGCCCAGCACCCGGTCCTCGGTGGCGCCGAGCGGCAGGTCGACCACCGGGATCGGCAGCTTGCGGAGCTTGTGGGTGGCCGATTTGCGGCAGGCGTCGCACTGGGCCGAAGGGCTGTCCGGATCGCAGTGATAGGCGCAGGAGGTGGCGCGGATCTCGGGCAGCAAGGCCGCGAGGGCCCGCACCGCGGTGGATTTTCCCGTGCCGCGGTCGCCGAAGGCGAGAAGCCCCCCGATCAGCGGGTCGACGGCGGTGAGGAGCAGGGCCTGCAGCAACTCGTCCTGGCCCGCGATGGCGGAGAAGGGATAGCGAAGTGTCATGATGACAGGTGTAACATGAAACTGACACATGGCAAATGCGGCGGTTGCGCTGTCAGCCCGGCCCGGGCAGTTTTGATCCATGTCAGACCCCGCGCCAGACCGACTCACCCGGGCCCTTGCCCTGATCGATGCCGCCAATGCACGGGACCCGGCCGGACAGGCAGAACCCTACGGGCGGCGGATGAGCGAGGCGCTCGCGGCGTTCCGCCCCGATGCGCCGGAGGCCTTGAAGATCGCGGCGCGCGCCCAGCACATCGAGCGCTGGACCATTCCGCGCGCGTCCTATCCGGAGGGCCGCATCGCCTATCTCACCTGGCGCAAGGACCTGCAGAAGCTGCACGCGCGGCGTGCCGGCGAGATCATGGCGCAATGCGGCTACTCGGACGACGAGATCGCCCGCACCGCCGCGCTGCTGAAGAAGGAGCGGCTGAAGCAGGATGCCGATGCGCAGACCCTGGAGGACGTGATCTGCCTGGTCTTCCTGCGCTACGAGGCCGAGCCCTTCATCGCCAGGCACGATGACGAGAAGGTGCGCGACATCCTGGCCAAGACGGCGCGGAAAATGTCCGCCGCGGGCCTTTGTGCTGCGGCGCAGGTGCCGATGGGCGAGCGGCTGGCGCGGCTCTTAGGCGAGGCGCTGCGGGGCTAGTTCACCCCACTGCCTTCATCAGGCTGCCGGTGGCCGGGAACAGCGGGATCAGGCAGGCCTGGAGCGCGTGGTAGATGTCGGGCTTGCCGGTGAAGAAGCGGTCCACGGGCTTCAGGTCCTCGCCCAGTTCGGGGAACCAGCCGCCGGTCGCGGGGTCGATGAAATGGAGGGCCGAGAAGTCCCACACCTTGCGGTACCAGTCCTCGTAGAAGCGGTCGGGCTTCAGGGCGTTGAGGAAGGCGGCAGCGCCGATGGCCTCGGTGGCGGGCCACCAGATCTTGTGGGTGAGGGCGGGCTGGTTGGAAAAGTCGAGCGTGTAGTAGAAGCCGCCCTGCGTCTTGTCCCAGCCATGGCTGACGGCACTGCGGAACAGCTTCTCCGCCGCCTCGATCATCCAGCCTTCCTTGCGGCCGTCGAGCACCCAGAGCTGCGCCATGAGCCTTGACCACTCCAGCCAGTGGCCCGGCGTGGTGCCGGCGGGGCGGAACATGTCGGAGCCCTTGTAGGTCCGGTCGATCTTCCATTGCTCGTCGAAGTGCTCGGCCACGACATAGCCGAGGTCCTTGGCGTGGCGGCCGATGATGAGGCGGGCGATGCTCTTCGCCATGTCGAGATAGGCCGCGTCATGCGTCGCCTCGAAGGCGGCCATCAGGGCTTCGGTCAGGTGCATGTTGGAGTTCTGGCCGCGATAGTCCGAGATCTTCGCCCAGTTGCGGGCGTACTCCTCCGACACCGCGCCATAGTTCGCGTCCCAGAACCGGATGTTGATGACGTCCGTCACGTCGGCCAGCAGCTTCTTCGCCAGTGGATGGCCGATCATCGCCGCATCGGCCGCCGCCAGCAGCACGAAGGCATGGCCATAGGCCTGTTTCGAATCGTCCTTGAAGCCCTCGTCGTCGAGCGACCAGCAATAGCCGCCATAGCGCGTGTCGCGGTGGCCCTCCCAGAGATAGCGCATGCCATGGTCGACGATCGTCGCCGCCCCCGGCCGGCCAAGCTTCACCGCGATGGCGTAGCAATGCACCATGCGGGCCGTCTGGTGGATGTGGCGGATGGTGCCGAAGGGGCGGCCGGCCGCATCGAGATCATGGAAGCCGCCTTTGGGGTTCACCGCGTTATGCTGGAACAGGTCGAACAGGGCATTGGCCCGGTCCTTCAGCCAGTCACGGTGCCAGGGGCGGGCAGTCCAGTTGCTATCGGGCATTGCAAAATCCTGAGACTCATTCGACGCGGATGCGCGCCGATGCTGTTTTGCCCTTCGCATCGATCACCGACAAGCGGGCAAAGCCATGCGAAGGCTGGTCCCAGAAGGCGTCGCGGCGGAATTCGCGCTCGGCAATGGGAATGCCATCGGCAAGCCAGGTGAAGGGCGGCGTTCCGCCATAGACCTTGAGGCTCAGCGCCGGGGCGGCCTCGCCGTCGAGGTCGATGCGCGCGCCATCGGGCGGGAAGGCGATGGCGGGCGGCGCTGCGCCTTCAACCGAGGTGGCGACCTCCGGCAGGGCATTGGGGCGGAAGCGCTGGAGGTTGGCGGGGAGTTCCGCCGTGCGCGCGATGACCGTGCCGGGAGGGGCCGGGCCCAGCGCCACGCGGGCCGCGCCGATGCGCTGGAAGGCCTCGAACAGGATGGGGGCGGCCGCCAGGCGGCCGACCACGCCGGGCACCGCCGCGCCATCCGGACGGCCCACCCAGACGGCGATGGTATTGGCGCCGTCATAGCCCACGGCCCAGGCATCGCGGTAGCCATAGGACGTGCCGGTCTTGAAGGCGATCTGGCCGCCGACTGCGTTCTGCGGCGTGGGAGCACCCTTCAGCACGTCGCCGATCATCCAGGCTGCCGTGGGCTCGAAGAGGCGGCGCAGCGGCTTGGCGCCGCGCTCCTCCGACAATTGCCAGCTGAGCTGGATCGGTTCGCCGCCGCGGGCCAGCGCCACATAGAGCGTGGCGAGGTCGGTGAGGCGCACGCCCGCGCCGCCGAGGCCCACGGCGAGGCCCGGCCCGGCATTCTGCGGCAGCACGAGCTTCACGCCCGCATTGGTGAGGCGCGCCATGAGGCGGTCGGCGCCGATGGCATTGAGGATCTGCAGCGCCGGCACGTTGAGCGACTGCTGCAGTGCGGTTCGCACGGAGACGGTACCGTGGAACGAGTCGTCGAAATTCTCCGGCGCATAGGCGCCATAGCGCACGGCGCGGTCATCGATCAGGGTTTCGGGGTGAACGAGGCCGTCCTCGAAGGCGAGGCCGTAGATGAAGGGCTTCAAGGTGGAGCCCGGCGAGCGCAGCGCCTGCGCGAGGTCCATCTGCCCGGCGCGCAGCGTGTCGAAGAAGCCGGTGCCGCCGACATGGGCGCGCACCTCCCCGGTGCGGTTGTCGGCCACGAGAATGGCGGCGGCGACACCGGAGCCGATGGCCAGCGCCCGGTCGCGCGCCAGCGTCTCGAGGGCAGCCTGCAAGTCACGCGACAGGGTGGTGGGGGCCACGGTGCCCGGGGGAACGGCCCTGGCAAGCCGTTCGGCCACATGTGCTGCGAGCATGGGGAAGGCGAGGCGACCCTTGGGAGCTTCCTCGGACGCGGCGGCTTCGGCCTGGTCGGCATTGACGATGCCGTCGGCGCTGAGGCGGCCGATGACGCGGTTTCGCGCGTCGGCAGCGGATTTCGGGAAGCGGTCCGGGCGGCGCGTTTCGGGCGCCTGCGGGAGCGCCACGAGCAGGGCGCTTTCGGCGGTCGACAGCCGCTTCGGCTCCTTGCCGAAATAGGCCAGTGCGGCGGCCCGTGTGCCCTCGATGTTGCCGCCATAGGGGGCGAGCACGAGATAGAGATCGAGGATCTCGGCCTTGGAGAGGTGGCGCTCCAGCTGCACGGCGCGGACCATCTCGGCGAACTTGTCGGTGAGGCTGCGGGCGGGGCGCGGCTCGAGCAGGCGGGCGACCTGCATGGTGAGCGTCGAGCCGCCGGAGACGACGCGGCCATGGGTGGCCGCCTGCCAGGCCGCACGCAGCAGGGCCTTCGGGTCGACACCGCCATGCTCATAGAAGCGCTTGTCCTCATAAGCGACGAGCATCGCCAGGAAGCGCGGGTCCACGTCCTTCGAAGTCACCGGCAGGCGCCAGTAGCCGTCGCGGGTGATGAATGGGCGGAGCAGCCTGCCGTCACGGTCGGTGACCAGCGTGGAATAGGTAATGTCCTTGCCGAGAGGCACAGGTCCCAGCCGGCGCAGCGTCTCGCTCAGCGTGAAGCCCGCGGCGTTGACCGCGAGCACGCCAAGAAGCAGCCCCGCATAGAGGCGTAGGGGCCATCTGCTGCGGGGCTTCGTCGTCATCAGGGTGCCGTGACCGTCACCGTGCCGGGCGCCGTGCGGGCGTTGAGCTCGGGGCGGTACATGTCCTCCACCGTGGCGCCGGGATGCACGTAGGACCCGGGCGAGACGGCGCGCACCATGTAGGCAAGCTTGGCGGTGGAGCTGGTGAAGCTCGCCACGAAACGGTCATCGCGGAACTCGGTGTAGGGCGCATAGGTGGTGTCCGAGAGCCAGGCGAGATCGGCAGTCGATCCCGACGAAACGAGGGTCGGGTTCTCGATCTCGAAGCCCGCGGGCAGCCTGTCGACCAGCAGGAACTGGCCATTCTCCGCATCGCCCACCGGCTTCATCACGCTCAGCACCGCGACGAGGCGGGTGTTCTGGCTGACCGTCGCCGGATCCGCCGGCTGGCCATCGGGCGTGAAATACTTGCGCTCGATGACGAGGCCGTTGAAGGCCTCGGGTTCCGGCACCGTGGGCGAGCCGGAAACGGCGACCACTGCCTTGACGATGTCCGGCCCGGTGTTCTGCACCTTCACGTCGGTGGCGAGCGCCGCCGCGGAGTAGACGCGGTTGAAGCCGCCGTCATGGCGCGTGCCGTTGACGTCGAGCCGGATGGACTTGGCCTCGTTGATCACCGAACGGGCGGCGAGCACCATCCATGCCATGTCCTGAGTGGAGGCATAGGTGGTGCGCGCGCGCTCCACCTCGATGGCGCCCATGGCGGTCTTGATGACCTGGGGCTTGGCCTTCGAGTCGGTGGCGAGTGCCAGGATCGCCGAAGCATCGCGCAGCACCGAGCCATAGTCGGCACGGTAGGCGCCACGATCGGAGGAATCGACCTCGTCGCCCAGCTCCTCGATGGCGGCGGCGAAGGCAGCGTCTGAACGCTCCTTGTCGCCGAGGATGGCGAGTGCGGCGGCCACCTGCGCGCGGGCCAGCGGCGAGCCGAACTGGTTGATCTTGGTGTCGGCCAGGTACTTGAGGTCGCCCACCGGAGCGCGGCCGGCACGCGCCAGCACATAAAGCGCATAGGCCATGTCCTGGCCGCCGCCCTCCTCGATGTCGGGTGCGTTGCCCACCATGTTGCGGATGTAGTCGAGGCCGCCGACCAGCACGTCCTCCGGCACGTCGAAGCCCTTCTCGCGGGCGCGCAGCAGGAAGTCGGTCACATAGGCGGTGAGCCAAAGGCTCGAGTCATCGCCATAGGCCGACCACAGGCCGAAGGACCCGGATGAGGACTGGCGGTTGATGAGACGCGTCACCGCCTTTTGCATGCGGTCCGGGATCGCGGCATCGAGGTCCTTCGGGTCGACGCCGAGGTCGCTGAGATAGAGCAGCGGCAGGGCGCGGCTGACCGTCTGCTCGGAGCAGCCATAGGGATACTTGTCGAGGTCGCGGACGAGGCCCGCTGCATCGAGCTGCGGCAACGGGCTGATGGAGAGCGCCACCGAGCCGGTGCCCGGCACCATGTCGGACAGCAGGTCCTTGCCGATGGTGAGCGAGCCGCCCCTGGCCTGCAGCGGCATGGTGGTGCGCCGCGTGACCAGCGGATTGGCCGGCTCGACACCGAGCACGAAATCCTGGTCGAGCAGGATGTCACCCGGGCCCTTCAGCGTGGCCACGATGCTGGCTGTGCCGTAGCCCGTGCCCTTGACCGGCACGATGATGGTCGACCGCGCCCCGGCCGCGCCGAGCGTGAGCTTCTGGATCGCGGTGTTGGGCTCCGCCGTGACGGGGCCATCGATCGAGACGCCGAGCGTGTAGTCGCCCGCCGGGCCCTCGGCATTGACCACGTCGAAACGCAGCTGCGAGCTGTCGCCCACGGCGAGGAAGCGCGGCAGCGTTCCGGAGACGACGACGGGGTCACGCGCGATCACGTCCTTCGATGCGTGGCCGACCTTGGTCTTGCCCCATGCCACCGCCATCACACGGATGGTGCCGTTGAAGGCGGGAATGTCGAAGTCGACCGAAGCCGTGCCGTCATCCGCCACCTTGACGATGCCCGAATAAAGCGCCAGCGGCTTCTGTGCGGGAGGCGGGGCGTTGAAGGCGGCTCCGCCATCTCCGCCGGAGCGCAGCTTGCCGCGCTCGCCCTGCATGCCGTCGATGAGCATGCCATAGATGTCGCGCAGCTGCGCGGTGAGCTGTTTCTGGTCATAGTAGAAGTTCTCGGGCGCCGGCGGGTCGTAGCGCGTGAGGTTGAGGATGCCGACATCGACGGCAGCGACCGTGACGAAGGCCTCCTCGCCGGCGGCGAGGTTGCCGAGCTTCACCGGCACGGTGAGCCTGGTGCGTGGCTTCATCAGCTCCGGCGTGGCGAGCGAAACCTCCAGCGTGCGCTGGGCGCGGTCGATACCGAACCAGGCGAGGCCCATGGCGCGCGACGGCATGCGCTTGGCCTTCACGTCCATCGGCTTGTAGAGGCTGGCCAGCACATAGGCGCCCGTGCCCCAGCCTTCGCCCACGGTGAAGGGAATGGTGAGGCCGCCCTCGGGAACATCCACCTCCTGCGATGCGAGCAGTCCTTCGCCGACGATCTGCACCGTGGCCTTGCCGGCATAGCGGGCCTCGATCTTGACGTTGACGGTGTCACCCGTCTTCACGTCGGTCTTGTCGAGGGCGACCTTCAGGGTGTCCGGCGTGTTGGCCTTGGCGGAATCGAAGCTGTAATAGCCCGACGAGAAGTCGACCGAGGCCGGGGTGATGCCCGGCGCATCGATCTCGAGGCGGTATTCGCCCCAGGAGAGCGTCTGCGCGAAGGCCGTGGGCGTGTCGCCCGCAATGTCGAGCGTGCCGTTGGCGAGCTTGGTGGCGCGCGTGACGGCCTCCCAGCGCCACTGGCCATCGGAGTTGAACCACTGCCAGTCGCGCACGATGCGCTTCAGCGTCCAGTTGGCGCCCGTGACGGCGACCTGCTTGCCCTCCGGGTCCACCGCGATGACGGAGAAGGCGGCGGGCTTGCCCTCCGGCGCCGAGCCATCCTCGAAATTCGCCTTGATGGCGAGCATCGGCTGGGGCGAGGCGATGGGCAGGCTGGCGGTGCGCTCCACCGCGCGGCCGCCGGGCTCGCGCATGCGGACATAGACATCGGCCTTCAGCGGCTGCGAGGTGACGGGAAGCTCCGGCAGCGCGATGTCGATGTCGGCATGGCCGTTGATGTCGGTCTGCGGCAGGTCGGCGGCGGCGAACTGGACCGTGTCGGGGCGTTCGTCCATCAGGCCGAAGCTGTAGTCCTTCCATTCCGGGAAGGGGGTGGCGTCGGCGGTGATCGAGACGGTGGCCTCGAGGTCGAGGCCCGCACCCGGCGCGCCGAAGAGATAGCGGCCGTCCACCTTCATCTGCAGCGTGTCCCTCACGCGCGGCGTCTTCGACACGAGGTCGAACGCGATGCGGTCGGGGATGTAGTCCTCGACGAGGAAGGAGGTTTCGCCAACGGACTCGCCCGCGGGGTCGGTGAAGGCGCGGATGCGCCAGGTGCCACCCTGGGCACCCTGGGCGATCTGGATATCGCGCGAGAAGCCGCCCGCACCCTGGTCGCTCAGCGTGGCGGTGAGATAGGCAACACCGTCAGGGCGTTCGACCACGAGGGTGACGGGAAGGCTGGTGATGGCGTTGGCCTTGTCGTCGCGCAGCAGGACGGTGGCATGTACCGTCTCGCCACGGCGATAGACGCCGCGTTCGGCATAGACGAAGGCATCGACGGCGCCCGAGGGGGCGCGGCCGGTGACGCCGCGGTCGGTGAGGTCGAAGGCGGGCTGCTGCAGGTCGAGGAAGGAATAGTCGCCGCCCTCGGCCTGCGCCACGACGAGGGCCGGGGCCTGGCCGCCGTCGCCCTTCATCAGGCCGGGGTCGAACACCACGTTGCCCGCGGCATCGGACGCCGCCTCGCCCAGCACCTCATTGTTGCGGGCGATGAGGCGGACCTTCGCGTTGGCGACGGGCTCGGCCGTGGCGATGGAGCGCAGGCTCACGTGCAGGCCGTCCTTGCCCGACATGGTGGCGAGGCCAAGGTCGGAGACGACGAACCACTGGGTGGCGACATTGTCGTAGGACTCGCTCTCGCGCGTGGCGGGCGAGGCCGTCATGACATAGAGGCCGGGCGCGAGCTTGCCCATCGCCTCGTCCACGGGGATCGCCGTGGTGATGTCCTGGTTCTGCGGGGCGGGGGTTTCGAGCGTGCCCTCCCAGACCAGCTGGCCCTTGCTGTTGGCGATGTCCTCGGCCGAATAGCCGCTGATCTGGCCGCGGAAATCGGAGCCCAGCACGCTGCCGATCATGTTGCGGTCGCCGATGCGGTAGAGCGCGATGGCCGCTTCCTTGCTGTTCACCGAGATCAGCGGAATGCCGTTCTGGCCGGTGCGCGGCAGCACATAGGCATTGCCGGCGAAGCGCACCGAGGGCTGGCGGTCGCGGACGTAGAAATCGAAGCTCACGTCCCTGGCCAGCGTGTCGTCGATGGCGGCGGGCAGGCCCTGGCGCGCGGTGATGGAATAGCGCTCGCCGTATTTGAGGCCCTCGACGCAGAGGCGGTTGCCTTCCGCCGTGACGGCGGCGACGGGGCCGGGTTCCTGCGTGAAGTAGGAGGTGAAGTCGCTCACCGTGCGCGACACCGGCTCCGACATCTCGAAGCAGGCGCGCGGCGGCACCGTCTCGGTGTCGACCTTGTAGTCGGAGACACGGAAGCCATGATCGACGCGCATCTGCTCGAAGGCCTCGCGGATCGCCGGATCTTCCTGGAGCCTCAGGCTTTCCTTGTAGGCGGTCAGCGCCGGCCGCCACATCTCGCGCTTGGCGAAGCCCTGGGCAGCGAGGTTGAGGGCTTGGCCCTCCTGCTGGGGCGAAGAGAGCTGCGTATAGGCCTTGAGCGCCGCGCCGATGAGCTTGGAGGGGAGCGTGTAGCCGTCGCTGTCGTTGACGGGGGTGGCGACGGAAAGTTCCTGCGCGAGGTCGAGCCACAGCGCTCCGTTGGTCGGCTGCCTCGTCAGCAGCTGCTCGAGCGAGGATGCGGCGAGGCGCGCATTGTTGGCGGTACGCGCGGCGGCAAGGTCCGCCTGGATCTCGGGCTCGGTGCGCTTCAGGTCCTTCGCGATCTTGGCGAGGTCCAAGTCGTAGTCGCTCAGGTACCAGCTGAACTGGTCGACGGGGAAGGGCTTGGCGGCGGCGTGCGCGGGGGCATCTGCGATGAGGGAGAAGACGGCGGTGAGGAGAAGGGCGAAGAGGGCAGTGAGGAGTGGCAACGACCCCCACCTCTCATCATGCCCGGGCTTGACCCGGGCATCCTTTTCCGATGCCAGCGCAAAGGATCGCCGGGACAAGCCCGGCGATGATGACCGCGGGAGGGAGCCCCGCGAGGGTGAATGACAGGAGGTGAAATCGCCGTGCGCCGTCATGGGTGCCCTCCGCAAGCGTCGTGTGAAGCGTGGAGGAAGTGTCCGTCCGCCGCCGCCTGCTTGTCAATCAGGCGGGTGACAGTTTCATGTGCTTTGCGGCGGAAATGCAGTGATGCGCGTCACGGCTTCGGCTGGTCGTCGTCCTGCAGGATGCGCCAGGCGGCCCCTTCGAGGTCGTCGTACTGGCCGGACTTCAGCGACCAGATGAAGGCCGCCAGACCGATGCCGCCCATGAACAGGGCGATGGGGATCAGATAGATCAGGACATTCATGCGGCATCCCTCAGGGCGCGTGTGCCCGGTGCGGTGTCGGCATCACGCTTGGCAGAACCGGCATCCGCCGTCCGGCCCAGCCCCACGCGCAGCGCGTTGGCAATGACGATGATGGAAGAGGTGGACATTGCAACCGCAGCGACCAGCGGCGAGACGAAGCCGATCATGGCCAGCGGCACGGCGAAGACATTGTAGCCCACCGCAAGCGCGAAGTTTTCCTTGGCGATGCGCTGGCTGCGGCGGCCGACCCTGACGGCGCGCGCCACGGCCGCAGCCGACTCGCCCATCCACACGGTTTCCGCCGCGGTGCGGCCGATGTCGGAGGCGGAGGACGGCGCCATGGAGGTGTAGCCCGCCGCGAGGGCAGGCGCGTCGTTGATGCCGTCGCCGACCATCAGGACTTTCCGGCCAGCCTTGGACAGGGCATCGACATAGGCGAGCTTGGCCTGCGGGCTGGCGCGGGACACGGCGGTATCGATGCCAACCGCTTGCGCCACGCGGGCCACGGCGGCCTCGCGGTCGCCCGAGAGCAGGTGGACGGCGAGACCCATCTGCCTCAGCGCGGCGACGGTTTCGGCGGCGTCCGGGCGCAGCCTGTCCTCGAACTGGAACAGCACGGGGACCTTGGCGCCACGGCGGAAGGCGAATTCGAGGAGGCCGTGGTCATCGGCGCTCTCCTCCATGCCGCACCAGGCGCGGTTGCCGAGCTTGATGGCCTCACCCATGTACTGGCCGGAGAGCCCGAGGCCCGGGTGTTCGGCGATGTCGGAGACGCTGACGGGCTGGAGGCCGCGTTTCGCCACCTCGCGCACCAGGGCGCGGGAGAGCGGGTGCTTCGAGGCCTGCGCGAGGCCCGCCGCGAGGGCGAGGGTCTCGGTCGAGACCATCAGCGGCGAGACCAGCGCAGGCTCGCCCTTGGTGAGCGTGCCGGTCTTGTCGAAGATCACGGTGTCGATGCCCGCGAGCTTTTCCAGCGCCGCACCATCCTTGATCATCACGCCCGAACGGAACAGCCTGCCACTCGCCACCACCTGCACCGCCGGAACGGCAAGGCCCAGCGCGCAGGGGCAGGTGATGATGAGCACGGCGATCGCCGCCATGATCGAGTCATGCCAGCCATGGCCGAGCAGCAGCCAGCCGAGAAGCGTGATGGCGGCCAGCGTGTGGACGGCGGGGGAATAGAAGCGCGCCAGCCGGTCGGCGATGCGGATGTAGCGCGACTGGCCCTGTTCGGCGGAGGCCATGAGCCGTACCAGCTCGCTGAGGAAGGTGTCGTTGCCCGCCGCGGTGATCTCCACCGTGATCGGCGCGGTGACGTTCATCTCGCCCGCATGGACGAGGGAACCGGGCTTCACCGTCTCGGGTGCGGTCTCGCCCGTCAGCAGCGAGCGGTCCATGTCGGAGGTGCCTTCGCGGATCAGGCCATCGGCGGGGAGCCGGTCGCCCGCCGCGACGGCGACCAGCATGCCGGCCTTCAGCTCGCGCGCCGGAACGTAACGGCGGGTGCCGTCGGCCTCGATGACGGAGGCGCCTTCGGCCGAGAGCGAGATGAGCTGGGCAATGGCCGAGCGGGCGCGGGCGCGCATCAGGTGGTCGAGGTAGCGCCCGGCAAGCAGGAAGAAGAGCAGCGTGACGGACGCATCGAAATAGGCGTGCTCGGCCCCGTTGATGGTTTCGAACAGGCTCATGAAGCTGGCGAGCAGAACGCCCAATGAGATCGGCACGTCCATGTTGACGCGGCCCAGGCGCAGCGCATTCACCGCCGAATAGAAGAATGGCCGCCCGGCATAGGCCACGGCGGGAAGCGCGATCATGGCCGAGAGCCAGTGGAACAGGTCGCGTGTCGCGCCCTCCGCCCCGGACCAGACCGAGACCGAGAGCAGCATGACATTGCCCGCTGCGAAGCCCGCCACGGCAAGGGCGCGCAGCAGGCGGGCATTCTCCCTGTCGTCCTTGGTGAGGCCCGTTTCGCGCGGGTCGAAGGGGCGGGCCATGTAGCCGAGGAAGCCGAGGCGGTCGATCAGCGCCTGTGGCGCGATGACACCATCCTCATAGACCACCGCGACGCGGCGTCCGGTGAGGTTGACGCGGGCGGACTTCACACCGCCGAGGGCGCCGAGATCGGTCTCGATGTGGGCCATGGCTTCCGGCCGGTTGGCCTGCGGCACCAGGAACTCGATGCGCTTCAGGCCGGGGCCGGCGGAGGAAATCCAGCGTGCCGCATCCTCGCCCTCCAGCTTGAAGGGCTGGAAATACTCGCCGTCGAGGGTGCAGCAGGGAAGGGTCATTCGGCCTTCACCACGAAGCGGAAGATCTTGTGATAGTCGGCAACGCCGTCGCCCTTGCCGTCGACCTCGACCTCCCACAGGCCGGGTGCCAGGCGGGCGGGGGCGGAATAGGTGCCCGAGCCCATCCAGCCGAAGGTGAGCTGCTGGTCTTCCTTGTCGGTGACGGTGCGCTGCAGCCTGCCGGTGAGGTCCAGGCTGTCGATGCGCTTGCCGGCGGCATCGGTGAAGGTGATCTTGACGCTGCTCCTGTCGAAGGAGAAGCCCACGTCCCATCCCAGCGCCTCCTGGGCCCTGGCGCGGGCGAGGTTCTTGTCGAACTCCTGGCTGGCCACATAGCCGTTCTCGACCACGAGGCCCGACCAGGTGGAGTTGGCGAACCAGGCCATCACCAGGTTGACGGCGATGATCACGCCGAAGAAGGCGAGGAGCATGGCCAGCACGTGGCCGCCCTTGATCTCTTTCTGGGTGCTTGCCATGGACATCACTTACTCCTTGCCGTCAGGCCCGTGGAAGAGGGCGTCATAGGTCCTGGATTCGGCCGGGGCGTCGCCCTTGGGGTTCAGCTCCTCGACCTTGAACTCGAAGCGGGTGCGCTCGTGCTCGATGATCTCGGGGTCGTTGGTCGAAACGTAGATCTTGACCGCCTTCAGCTTGTCCGGCTCGACGGCGATGTCGAAGCTGGTGCCCTTGGCGCCAGACTCGCCCACCATTTCCATGGTGGCGCCCGGCAGGTCGTCCAGCGTGAGCCGGAAGGTGCGCGGCTCCTGGCGCTTGTTGAGGATCTTCACCGTGTAGCCGTTGCGGATGGCGCCGTCCGAAAGGGTGACGAAGAGCGGGTTCCGGTCCGGCACCACGTTCACGTCGAGCTGGGTACGGTGGGTGAGGGTGAAGAGCATGGCGAGGCCGACGCCAGCCCATGCCGTGAAGTAGATGATGGTGCGCGGGCGGATGAGATGGCGCCAGTTCCAGTGCTCGTTCTTGCCGGCGACGTTGGCGGCATAGAGGTCGGCCGTGGTGTAGTTGATGAGGCCGCGCGGCTTGCCGATCTTGTCCATCACCGCATCGCAGGCATCGATGCAGAGCGCGCAGTTGATGCACTCGAGCTGGTTGCCGTCGCGGATGTCGATGCCCATGGGGCAGACCGCGACGCAGTTGTTGCAGTCGATGCAGTCGCCGACCTTGAGCCCCTGCGCCTCGGCCTTCTTGCGGCCGGCCATGCGCGGCTCGCCGCGCCAGGCATTGTAGGTGACGATGAGCGACTCCTCGTCGAGCATGGCCCCCTGGATGCGCGGCCAGGGGCACATGTAGGTGCAGACCTGCTCGCGCATGAAGCCGGCGAAGGTGAAGGTGGTGGCCGTCAGGATGGCGATTGTGAAATAGGCGACCGACGGCGCCTGGCCCGTCACGAGGTCATGCAGCAGGGTTGGCGCATCGGCGAAGTAGAAGACCCAGAAGCCACCGGTGGCGATGGCGATCAGCAGCCAGACCAGCATCTTGAAGGCGCGCTTCGAGAGCTTGGACACCGACCAGGGTGCCGCATCGAGCTTGATGCGGGCGTTGCGGTCGCCCTCGATCTTGCTTTCGACCCAGATGTAGAGGTCGGTCCACACCGTCTGCGGGCAGGCATAGCCGCACCAGGCGCGGCCGAAGAGCGAGGTGACGAGGAACAGGCCGACGCCCGCCATGATGAGCAGGCCCGCGATGTAATAGAATTCCTGCGGCCAGATCTCGATGAAGAAGAAATAGAAGCGGCGGTTGGCCATGTCGATGAGGATGGCCTGGTCCGGCGCATCGCCGGGCCTGGTCCAGCGCAGCCAGGGGGCGATGTAATAGATGCCGAGGAGGACGATCACCATCGTCCACTTGAAGGTGCGGAAGCGGCCATGCGCCGCCTTCGGGTGGATCGCCTCGCGCGAGGCGTAGAGCGAGCGATTCTCGGCCTTGTTGACGGCCGTCGCATTTTCCCTGTCGACCTCTTGCGGGTCGACCGTATTGATAATCTGAACCATCATTCCCCTCGGAAACCGGGCACTCCATTAGGAGATACTAATAGAGCCGAGATCCGCCGTCCGCAAAGTGGCCAGAGGCCGCGTGCCATGTTGTCACAGCGCGCGGCCCCGGCAAGTCGTTACTGGGTGACCGGCGCTTCGCCGCCGCCCAGGGAGTGCACGTAGATCGCCAGTTCCTTGATTTCGGCGTCGTCGAGACGCTTGGTCCAGGCCGGCATGACGCCCATGCGGGGCTTGTTGATCTGTGCCTTCACCTGCTCGATCGAGCCGCCATAGAGCCACAGCTTGTCGGTGAGGTTCGGCGCACCGAAGTCGCGGTTGCCCTTGCCGTCGTCACCGTGGCAGGAGGCGCAGTTCTCGGCGAAGATCTGCTTGCCGGCCTCGGCCTTGCCCGCATCCGCCTGCTCGCCCGAGAGCGAGACGACGTAGTTGGCGACCTGGTCGATCTGTTCCGGCGTCAGGATGCCGTCGATGCCGAAGTTGGGCATCTGCGAATCACGGGTTTCGGGATCGTCCGTGTAGCGGATGCCGTGCTTGAGCGTGGTGTAGATGGCGTCGGGCGTGCCACCCCACAGCCAGTCGTCGTCGTTGAGGTTCGGGTAGCCCGCACCACCCGCAGCGCCCGCGCCGTGGCACTGCACGCAGTTGACCTTGAAGGCCGCCGCACCGCCCGCCTGGGCATAGGCGAGGAGCTTGGGATCCTTCAGGATGTCATCGACGCTCATGGCCGCGATCTTGTCGACCGTGTCCTTCTGCGCCGCGGCGGCCACTTCCATCTGCTGGGCAAGCTGGCCGCGCGACGACCAGCCGAGAATGCCCGGCGTGGCGCCACCCGGCAGCGGCCATGCGGGGTAGAGCACGGTGTAGCCGATGGCCCAGATCACGCAGCCGTAGAAGGTGTAGAGCCACCACTTGGGCAGCGGCGTGTTCAGTTCCTTGATGCCGTCCCAGGTGTGGCCGGTCGTCTGGGTTCCCGAGACTTCGTCCTTTTCGATGTGATGTGCCATTTCTCAGTCCTCGGAACCGTTCTGCAGGGGGATCTTCGCCAGTTCGGCATATTGTTCTTTCGAACCCGGCCGGAAGACGAAGAGGATGGCGCCGACGAAGAACAGGAACATCACGACGAGGCCCCAGCTATCCGCCAATTGGCGCAGGAAAGTATAGTGTTCCATTGCCATCACCTCGACATGTCAGCCTTGAAGGTGGAGAAGTCGACCAGCGTGCCGAGCACCTGGAGATAGGCGATGACTGCGTCCATCTCGGTGATCTGGCCATCGCCATCGAAGTTGCGGGCAACCGCCTTCGGATAGCGCTGCATCAGGCCGTCGGTGTTCTCGCCGGTCGCCTGGGCCACGAGATCGGCCTCGGCGTTGGCGATGTCGTCCTCGGTGTACATGGTGCCCTTACCGTTGTTGACGGTGAGGTTCATGGTGGCGAGGTTGGCGCCGAAGCCCTTCGGATCGATGGGCTTCGAGGCCAGGAAGGCATAGCCCGGCATGATCGACTCCGGCACGACGTTGCGCGGGTCGGCCAGATGCTGGCGATGCCATTCATCCGAGTACTTGCCGCCGACGCGGGCCAGGTCCGGCCCGGTGCGCTTCGAGCCCCACTGGAAGGGGTGGTCGAACTGCGACTCGGCGGCGAGCGAGTAGTGGCCATAGCGTTCGACCTCGTCCCGGAAGGGGCGGATCATCTGGCTGTGGCACACGTAGCAGCCTTCGCGGATGTAGACGTTGCGGCCCGCCAGCTCGAGCGGTGAATAGGGACGCATCCCCTCCACCTTCTCGATCGTGTTCTGCAGGAAGAACAGCGGAACGATCTGGACGAGGCCGCCGATGGTCACCACGAGCAAGCTGAAGATCAGCAGGAGCGTGGCGTTCTTTTCGAGTGTTTCGTGCTTCATGGCACCAGTGTCCTTGTTCTTATGCCGCAGCCGAGATCGCGCCGACCGGCTGCGTCACGGGCTGGGCACCCTTGATGGTGCGATAGAGGTTGTAGACCATGATCAGGCCACCCACGAGGAACAGCGCGCCACCGAAGGCACGGATCACGTAGTAGGGGTGCATGGCCTCGACGGTTTCCACGAAGGAATAGGCGAGGAAGCCGTTGGCATCGTACTCACGCCACATCAGGCCCTGCATGATGCCCGAGACCCACATGGCCGAGGCGTAGACCACGATGCCCAGCGTGGCGAGCCACACGTGCCAGGAGACCAGGCGGAGCGAATAGACTTCCTTCTGGCCGTAGAGGCGCGGGATCAGGTGATACATGCAGCCCATCGAGATCATGCCCACCCAGCCGAGAGCGCCGGAGTGAACGTGGCCGATGGTCCAGTCGGTGTAGTGCGACAGCGAGTTGACGGCCTTGATGGACATCATCGGGCCTTCGAAGGTGGACATGCCGTAGAAGGCGACCGAGATCACCATCATGCGCAGCACGGGGTCCGTGCGGAGCTTGTCCCAGGCGCCCGAGAGCGTCATCAGGCCGTTGATCATGCCACCCCAGGACGGCATCCACAGCATGATGGAGAACACCATGCCGAGGGTCTGCGCCCAGTCGGGCAACGCAGTGTAGTGGAGGTGGTGCGGACCCGCCCAGATGTAGAGGAAGATCAGCGACCAGAAGTGCACGATCGACAGGCGGTAGGAGTAGACCGGCCGGTTGGCGCGCTTCGGGATGAAGAAGTACATCATGCCGAGGAAGCCGGCGGTGAGGAAGAAGCCCACCGCGTTGTGGCCGTACCACCACTGCGTCAGCGCATCCTGCACGCCGGAGAACAGCGAGTAGCTCTTCGAGCCGAAGACCGAGACGGGGATCGACAGGTTGTTGACGATGTGCAGCATGGCAATCGTCACGATGAAGGAGAGGTAGAACCAGTTGGCCACGTAGATGTGGCTTTCCTTGCGCTTCAGCAGGGTGCCGAAGAAGACCAGGAAATAGGCCACCCAGACAACCGTGATCCACAGGTCGATGTACCATTCGGGTTCGGCATATTCACGGCCCTCGGTGACGCCGAGGAGGTAGCCCGTGGCAGCCAGCACGATGAACAGCTGGTAGCCCCAGAACACGAACCAGGCGAGGTTGCCGAGCGCAAGCCGGGTGCGGTTCGTGCGCTGCACGACGTAGAAGGAGGTGCAGAGCAGCGCGTTGCCGCCGAAGGCGAAGATCACCGCCGAGGTGTGGAGGGGGCGGAGACGGCCGAAGTTGAACCATTCGAGATTGGGGTTCCAGGCCGGGTAGGCCAGCTGCAGCGCGATGACGAGGCCGACGAGGAAGCCGACCACGCCCCAGAACACGGTGGCGATGGCGCCGTAGCGCACCACGTCGTCCATGTAGCCCGAGGTGTCCGGCGCCGGCTTGCCGAAGCTGCGGGCCTTGAAGATGAGCGCCAGGATCGCGGCCAGCGCGAAGATGAACATGTGGATCGCGTAGGGCGTATCCACCGCCTTGGCACCCAGCGTGATGGCGAGCAGGGCGAGAAGGCCCCACAGGGCCATCATCACCATGGCGCCACCCCCGGAGGGCTGCCCCTTGTGTGTCATTGTATCAGCCCCCATCGGAGACCCCCTTTCTGAAAAAAACTCATCTGCACGAATGCGTTTTGGGACGGCCACGGGCATTGACTTGGATCAATCGGGCGGCCCCGCTGCCACGTCCGCGCGCAGTTTTGCGCCGAAAGTCGAAAGGCGGGGGCCGTGGCGGACTGCCCTTGATTCGAAACCCTGCCGCGCCGATCATGCCCGCCCAATGATTGGGCAATTGACCATCCTGGGCGCGGGGCTGGCCTATCTGGGCGCGCTCTTCGCGGTGGCGACCTGGGGCGACCGGCGGTCGCGCGGCTGGACCTCGCGGGCCGGCCGGCCGCTGATCTATGCCCTGTCGCTGGGCGTCTACTGCACGTCCTGGACCTATTTCGGCTCCGTCGGCATCGCGTCGCGCACCGGGCTCGACTTCCTGCCCATCTATCTGGGACCGATTCTGGTCTTCGCGCTGGGCTGGAAGCTCATCCAGTCGATTGCCACCCTCACCAAGCGGCACAACATCGCGTCCATCGCCGACTTCCTGTCGGCCCGCTACGGCAAGTCGGAGGCGCTGGGCGCGCTTGTCACCGTCATCGCGGTGATCGGCATCGTTCCCTACATCTCGATCCAGCTCAAGGCCGTGGCGGTGGCGCTGGGGGCGCTGGTCTCGGAACCGCAATGGACGCGCGACATCCTGACGCCGTCGACCGGCATGGACGGATTGTCGCTGTTCGTGGTCCTCACCATGGGCATCTTCGCCATCCTGTTCGGCACGCGGCATATCGACACGACCGAACACCAGGACGGCATGATCCTGGCCATCGCCGTCGAATCGATGGTGAAGCTGCTGGCCTTCGTGGCGGTCGGCGCCTTCGTGGTCTTCGGCATGATGGGGGGCGTGGGCCCCTTCCTCCAGCGCGCCACGGCGGACCCCCAGGTGATGGGCCTGTTCTCCGGCGGGCTCGACGGCGGGCAATGGCTGACCCTCACGCTGCTCGCCGCCTTCGCGGTCGTGCTGCTGCCGCGCCAGTTCCACGTGGCGGCGGTGGAGAATGCCAATGCCCGCGAGGTGAAGCGCGCGGCCTGGCTGTTCCCGCTCTATCTGGTGGCCATCAACATCTTCGTCATCCCCATCGCGGTGGCGGGCCTGCTGCTGCTGCCGCCGGGCTCGGACGGCGACACCTTCGTGCTGGCGCTCCCCGTCCATGCCGGAAGCGAGGGCTTTGCGCTCATCGCCTTCCTCGGCGGGCTTTCGGCCTCGACCGCCATGGTGATCGTCGAGTGCATCGCGCTCTCGATCATGGTGTGCAACAACCTCGTGGTGCCGCTCATGCTGCGCCGCCAGGCGGATCGCGCCACGGTGCACCAGGACATGGGCGAGACGCTGATCCTGATCCGCCGGCTGGCCATCATCTTCGTCCTCGCCCTGGCCTATGCCTACTACCGGATGATCGGCGCCTCGGTGGCGCTGGCGCAGGTGGGCCTCCTCTCCTTCGCGGCGGTGGCGCAGTTCGCGCCGGCCTTCTTCGGCGGGCTGATGTGGAAGCGGGCCACGGCGCGCGGCGCCATGT
This sequence comes from Aestuariivirga litoralis, assembly GCF_003234965.1. GTDB lineage: Bacteria > Pseudomonadota > Alphaproteobacteria > Rhizobiales > Aestuariivirgaceae > Aestuariivirga > Aestuariivirga litoralis. The sequence goes on along the minus strand of NZ_QKVK01000007.1, from coordinate 165,787 downwards.
GGGGCATCACGGCGGGCTTCATCGTCTGGGCCTATACGCTGCTGCTGCCGGCCTTCGCCGATGCGGGCTGGATCGGGCGCGGCTTCATCGAGGAAGGGCCGTGGGGGCTGAGCCTGCTCAAGGCACGCGCCCTCTTCACCATGGAGTTCAACACGCTGACCCATGGCGTGGTGTGGAGCCTCATCGCCAATGTCACGGCCTATGTGGCGGGCTCGCTGACCCGCCAGCCGACGCCCATCGAGCGGGTGCAGGCCACCTCCTTCGTGACGCGTGACATCCAGCCCGGCTCCGGCACCGGCTTCAAGCTGTGGCGCACGGCGGTGACGGCGGACCGGCTGGAGGACACGGTGGCGCGCTACATCGGCGCCGACCGGGCGCATGCCGCCTTCGAGGGCTTCCGCGCCCAGCAGGGCCAGATCGGGGTGAAGGGCGGCGAGGCCGACGTGCGGCTGATCCGCTTCGCCGAGCACCTGCTGGCCTCGGCCGTGGGTGTCGCCTCGGCCCGGCTGGTGATCGCGCTGATGCTGGAGCGGCACTCGACGCACGCCCGTGGCGCTATGAAGCTGTTGGACGATGCCTCCGCCGCGATCCAGCACAACCGCGACCTGCTGCAGTCGGCGATCGACAACGTGGACCAGGGGCTCGCGGTGTTCGAGCCCGGCATGACGCTGATCTGCTGGAACTCGACGCTGCAGGAGTTCCTGGGGCTGGGCAGCGACCTCAACCGCGTCGGCACGCCGATCACCGAGGTGCTGGGCGCCTTCCTGGCGCGCACCGCGGCGGGCAAGGGGGCGGTCGATGACCGGGTGCGCAAGATCGCGCTGACGCAGGACGTGTTCCGTGAACGGCGCACGGATACGGGACAGGTCTTCGAGTTCCGGTCGAGCCCCATGCCCGATGGCGGCGTGGTCGTGACCGTGATCGACGCCACCGAGAGCGTGATGGCGGCGGAGGAACTGCAGCGGGTGAACGAGTCGCTCGAGCGCCGCGTGACCGAGCGCACCGCGCAGCTGACGCGCCTCAACGAGGAGCTGGCCGCCGCCAAGGCCGAGGCCGATGCGGCCAACCTGTCGAAGACGCGCTTCATCGCGGCGGCGAGCCACGACATTCTCCAGCCGCTCAATGCCGCGCGGCTCTTCACCTCGACCCTCGTCGAGCGCATGAAGCGCTCGAAGGACGGCGAGCTCGTCCGCAACGTCGACTCCTCGCTCGAGGCGGTGGAGGAGATCCTCTCGGCTCTGCTCGACATCTCGCGGCTCGATGCGGGTGCCATGAAGGCCGAGTCCGCGCCCTTCCGCATCGACGACATCCTGCAGGCGCTGGCGCTGGAGTTCGGCCCCGCGGCGCGCAAGAAGGGGCTGAAGTTCACGGTGGTGCCCTGCGGGCTGACGCTGAACTCCGACCGCAAGCTGCTGAGGCGCGTGCTGCAGAACTTCGTGTCGAATGCCATCAAGTACACGCGGGAGGGCCGCGTGCTGATGGGCTGCCGCCGCCACGGCGACCTGCTCAGGATCGAGGTCCATGATACGGGGCCGGGAATTCCCGATTCGAAGCTCGAGATCATCTTCCAGGAATTCCAGCGTCTGCAGACCGATGGCGACGGGACCTCGGGCCTCGGCCTCGGCCTGTCCATCGTCGAGCGCATGGCCAAGGTACTGGAGACGCCGGTGCATGTGCGCTCCACCCCGGGCAAGGGCTCGGTCTTCGCGGTCGACGTGCCGATCGCGTCGGAGGAGCTGCGGGTGCGCGTGACGCCGAAGCCGCGCAAGGTGCAGCCGCCGGCGCTGGCCGCTGCGGTGCGCGTGCTGGTGATCGACAACGAGCAGCCGATCCTCGAGGGGATGGAGCTGCTGCTGTCGGGCTGGGGCAACATCGTGCACACCGCGACGGGCCTCGAGGAGGCACTGGCCCAGCTCGCCGCGGCGGACGGCAAGGTGGACATGATCCTCGCCGATTACCACCTGAACAACGAGGATGGGATCTCGGTCATCCGGGCGCTGAGGACCCGGGCGCGCCGGCCCATTCCCGCCGTGCTGATCACGGCGGACCGCACGCCGGCGGTGGCCGACCTCGCGGTGGCGCATGACGTGCACATGCTGAGAAAGCCGGTGAAGCCCGCGGCGCTCAGGGCCGCGATGTCGCATGTGGCGATCCGGGCGGAGGCGGGGGTTTAGCCCTTTGGCCCGTCATCCCGGCGAAGGCCGGGATCCAGCCTTCCACGTGACGGCCGCCCGAACCCGGGCCCCAGCTTTCGCTGGGGTGAGGGACTTTGTGGAGGTCATATCAGACCATCCTATAATAGGAAAAAACAGCTTGACAGCGCGCGCTCGCTGTGCTAGAAAGGCGCATTCTCCAAAAATGGGTGACGAGATGGGATGCGGGGCTTCTGCCGTGGCCGTGCTGCTTGCGCTGGTGCGCGCGGTTGCCGCCTCAGTGCTCAGCCGCTGCCACGCCGTCGATCCGGGCGGCGGCGATCACGGCCTGGGTGCGGCTGGAGACGTTGAGCTTCTGCAGGATGGCCGAGACATGGGCCTTGATGGTGGCCTCGGAGACGTTGAGCTCATAGGCGATCTGCTTGTTGAGGAGGCCTTCCTTCAGCATCATCAGCACGCGGATCTGCTGGGCGGTGAGCGTCGCCACGCGGCGCGCGATCTCCTCGGCCTCCTTGTCGGCGGCGGAGGGCTGGGCGGCGCCCTCGGGCACCCAGATGCCGCCCCGGAGGAGGGCGTTGACGGCGCCGACGATGGTGTCGATGCCGGCGGTCTTGGGGATGAAGCCGGAGGCGTTGAGGTTCAGCGCCTTCTGGACCAGGCCCGGATCATCCGCCGCGGTGATGACGGCGACGGGCACATTGGGATATTGCGCGCGGAGATAGATGAGGCCCGAGAGGCCCTGGACGCCGGGCATGCGCAGGTCGAGCAGGACCAGGTCGAGGTCGTCGTCCTTGTCGAGAATGGCCGTGGCCTGGTCGAGCGAGCCGGCGAGCGTGACCTGGGCGTTGGACACACCCCCGGCGACGGCCTGTTTCAGCGCCTCGCGGAACAGCGGGTGGTCATCGACGATCAGGATGCGCGTTGCCGCCATGATTCAAAGGTCCTCCCCAACCTTCAGGTGTCGATCTTCACCCAAGGTGGAGCACTTGGCAAGCTTGGGTTACTCGATGGTTTTACGGGGTTCCGCCTCGAGCCGGCGCTTGGAATCGAGGAAGGTGCGGCGCATCCAGGGCACGTCGGGCGCCTGCCAGTTGGGCGGGAGCCCCACCACCATGTCGAAGAAGGCGATGGCATTGGCGGGGTTTTCGGCCACGTTCTCGCGGAACGAATCCCAAAACCGGGGATCATCCGCCACGCCCGATTCCGTGGGCTCCGCCGCCCCCATCTCGTGCAGAACGGCAGCAGCGACCGACAGGCAGAAGCTGGTATAGGCATAGCCCTCGGGCCAGCGTTTCAACCGGTGGTCCAGCGTGGCGGGCAGGGCCGGGAGGCCCAGCTCATCAGGCACGATCGCGGTGATGGGGCGGGCGGCGAGCAGCTCCTTCAGCATCATGCCGGCAGCGAAGATGGTGAAGTCCTTGCGGTCGAGGTCAGCGAGGTGTTTCGACTGGTCGAAGGCCTGGCGCCAGCGCGAGAAGGCCTCGGCCAGGGCGGCATGGTCCACCTCGGCGGCGAGCCCCGTGCCCTTGAACAGCAGCTCGATGTTCTTCTCGAAGCTCCACAGGATGGTGCGGAAGCGGCGGGCCTCATGGGCGAGGTCGCCGACTTTCTCCACTTCGGTCTTCAGGGGCGTGAGCATGGCGACACTCTAGCCCCAGAGGGGCGAGGCTTGCAAATCAGCGGCGAACGGGGCCATGAAGACATTGCCCTCAGCCTCGTCATGCCCGGGCTTGACCCGGGCATCCTTTGCGGCGGTCGCGAGAAAGGATCGCCGGGTCAAGCCCGGCGATGATGGATGTGGGGGGGCCATGCCTGCATGCGTGGCAGCGTAAAGAGGGGAAGTGCCGATGTCGTCACCCATGTCGAGCGACCTGAAGTCGGGCTCGCTGTTCTACCACGCGGAGCCGAAGCCCGGGAAACTGGAGATCCGGGCGACGAAGCCGCTGGGCAACCAGCGCGACATGGCGCTGGCCTATTCGCCGGGCGTGGCCGCCGTCTCGGAGGCGATCCACGCCGACCCCTCGCTGGTCTCGAAATACACGAGCCGCGGCAATCTCGTCGGCGTCATCTCCAACGGCACGGCGGTGCTGGGACTCGGCAACATCGGCCCCTTGGCCGCGAAGCCGGTGATGGAGGGCAAGGCGGTGCTCTTCAAGAAATTCGCCGACATCGACGTCTTCGACATCGAGGTGGCGGCGACGACGGTGGAGGCCATGGTGAGCACGGTGGCGGCACTGGAGCCCACCTTCGGCGGCATCAACCTCGAGGACATCAAGGCGCCGGAGTGCTTCGAGATCGAGCAGCAGCTGCGTGAGCGGATGAACATCCCGGTCTTCCATGACGACCAGCACGGCACGGCGGTGATCGTGGGCGCGGCCGTCACCAATGCGCTGATGCTGGCAGGCAAGGAGTTTTCCAAGGTCAAGATCGTGGCGAGTGGAGCCGGTGCGGCGGCGCTGGCCTGCCTCAACCAGCTCGTGAGCCTGGGCGCGAAGGTGGAGAACATCTGGGTCACCGATCTCGAGGGCGTGGTCTACAAGGGCCGCGAAAAGCTGATGGACCGCTGGAAGGCGAAGTTCGCGCAGGAGACGCAGGCGCGCTCGCTGGCCGAGGTGATTGCCGGGGCGGACATCTTCCTCGGACTCTCCGCTGGTGGCGTGCTGAAGCCGGACCTGCTGAAGCAGATGGCGAAGGACCCGCTGATCCTCGCGCTTGCCAACCCCAATCCGGAGATCATGCCGGAGGAGGCGGTGGCGGTGCGGCCCGATGCCATGATCTGCACCGGGCGTTCGGACTATCCGAACCAGGTGAACAACGTCCTTTGCTTCCCCTACATCTTCCGTGGTGCGCTGGACGTTGGCGCCTCGACCATCAACGAGGCGATGAAGCAGGCGGCGGTGAATGCCATCGCCGGGCTCGCCCGCGAGACGCCGTCCGACGTGGTGGCCAGGGCCTATGGCGGCGAGGCGCGGCTGTTCGGCAAGGATTCGCTGATCCCGGCGCCCTTCGACCCCCGCCTGATCCTGCGCGTGGCGCCCGCCGTCGCGAAGGCCGCGATGGAGAGCGGTGTCGCCACCCGGCCCATCGCGGATTTCGAGACTTACGAGGAGCGGCTGGGGCGCTTCGTGTTCCGCTCGGGTTTCGTGATGCGGCAGATCTTCGCCGCGGCGAAGAAGGCGCCGAAGCGCGTGATCTATGCCGATGGCGAGGACGAGCGCGTGCTGCGCGCAGCCGAAGTGCTGCTGGAGGAGGGGATCGCCAAGCCCATTCTCGTCGGCCGTCCGGCGGTGATCGAGACACGGCTGAAGCGCTATGGCCTGACCATTCGCCCGGGAACGGATTTCGACATCGTCAACCCCGAGGACGACCCGCGCTACAAGGAATATGTGCAGACCTATGTGGAGGTGGCGGGCCGCCGCGGCATCACGCCCGATGCGGCGCGAACGCTGGTGCGCACCTCGACCACCGTCATCGCCGCGCTGGCGCTGAGGCGCGGCGAGGCGGATGCGATGATCTGCGGCCTCGAGGGCCGCTACCGCGCCAAGCTGCGCCATATCCGCGACATCGTGGGCCACGCGCCGGGGGCGCGCGAATTTGCGGCGATGAGCCTGATGATCACCGCGCGCGGCATCGTGTTCCTGACCGACACGCATGTGCAGGCCGAACCCTCGGCCGAGGCCATGGCCGACACGGTGCTGATGTGCGCGGCCCACGTGCAGCGCTTCGGCATCACGCCCAAGGTGGCGCTCGTCGCGCATTCCGACTTCGGCGACTTCGACACGCCGGTGACGCTGCGCATGCGGGCGGCGCTGCGGATGGTCCACGAGCGCGCACCGGACCTGATGATCGACGGCGAGATGCAGGCCGACACGGCCCTCATCGAGGCGGTGCGGCAGCGGAAGCTGCCGTCCTCCACGCTGAAGGGCGAAGCCAACCTCCTCGTGATGCCCGGCCTCACCTCGGCCAACGTCGCCTACCAGATCATGAAGGTCTTCGGCGACGCACTGCCCGTGGGCCCGATCCTGCTGGGCACGGCGAAGCCCGCCCACATCCTGACGGGGTCCGTCACCTCCCGCGGTGTCGTGAACATGACGGCAATCGCGGTGGCGGAGGCGGCGACGGCTGCGCAGAGCTAAGTGCATCAGAAGGGGGCTGTCGTGCGTTGGATGGCAGATGAATAGAACCAAAAGACCCCTCCTGTGACAGGGACCGCTGCCAGGAGCACGAGCAGGAAAAGGACGGCCCTACGTCTTTGGGAACGGGACGGGCGCTGCCCCAATTGCGGACTATCTGTCCACAGCAACCACATGATCCAGAGAAAGGAAAGCGAGATGAGGCAGGGGAGAATAAGAATAGGAGGCGACAGCAGCAAATTGTGCTCTACGTCGGCTGATCTCACAGGCTCTTGCCAATAGAGGTAAAACAGGCTCATCCAGTTCGCGACGAAGTAAGCGCAGAGTGAGAGCTGCGCAAAGGTAAACGCGCCAAGGATTGCGAAAGCAATCGTGCGCCGCATAAGCCTGAGACGTGGATGGCTTGCGAGCAGCTTCTCCGACGGAATGAGGCACAAGGCCGCGATCGGCAAAGCATACCACTGAGACTTTAGCGAAATGCCGAAAAGTTCTATCAGCCCTATCAGAGCCAGAGTTGCGGCAGCCATCAATATCAAATCAGCGCGGCGGTTGCCGATGTTCACGGGATCCTCCTTCTGAGCCGATATGGGATGGGCATTCAGTGATGCCTCATGGACTTCACGATGAATGGCGCGGAGATCATCAGCCCCGTGGCCAGCGCAAACAGGACTATGGCGAGCCAGAAAGCAGGGCGCTTGTGCAGCGGGGGAGGATTGACGGGAGGTGGCGCGAAGACGATCTGCTTCAGCAGCTTTTCCATGGAGACATACGTCGAGGCGAAGACAAGGATCCGCAGCGGCCAGCCATAGACGATGCGATCGAAATTGCTGGCCTGTTTGGGCGCAATGCTGTCGTCGCCTGCATGGACCGGGTGCGGGAGATCGAAATTCCAGCCCGACTGCCAGTAGAAGTGAATCTCGCCGATCCACCTGAACAGCGCAGTGGCACACATGAGCGCGGACGTCATGGCCATGATGCCAAAGACGAAGACGCCGAAGAACAGCCGGATGTTCATCAGCCCGCGCTCTCGAGGTGGCTGTGTGCGGATGGCGGCTGGCTTTGCGGAAGCCTCTGCAACAGGAGACCGATCAGGGCCACGAGGCCGATGAAACCGAAAACGCCGGACTTGATCCATGCCGAAACGTGGATCGGCCCAGATCGGTGCGGTCCAGCGGGTCTGGGGGATGCGCTAAGGGCAATACGCTGCCACATGCTTGTTTGAAAAGCCTCGCGCTGTGTGGCGTCGTTGCTATCCATTCGGCAGGGGCTCCATTCGCCGTCAGGGCCAATGAAGGACGAGCCAGATGGCCAGAAGGGATAGACCCAAAAGCAATGTCCCCAATAGAACGCGTTCTGAGTTGATCACCCAGCGCGGTAAAAGTTCAGCGGGGGACAGCATTTGCAATGCGCGCCCGTGCAGACTTGCCGCTGCAGCTCCGCAAAAGACGATCTTGACCGGCATGACCCAAGTGACCAGAGCAAGGTCGCTGAACATGCTTTCACCATGGTCGGATCCGTCCAGCGTCCAGCCCAGGTATCCGGAAAGCTTCAGCACCCAGTCACGCGCACTGGTGACGGCCGATGCCCCCCAAAAAATGGCGATGAAACCAAGCCCCCGGTAGCCTCTGCTTTGGTCTTTGGACAGTATCATGTTCGCTTTCCCGAACTCTGATCGATGAGACTTTAACGCGGATACCGGACCAGCGGGGGGCTTGACGGCCGTCGATCCTGATTTCCACCCCCAGTGCAACCAAAAGTGATAAATCTCGTCAATCCGTGAAATGCCTTCGCGTGTCGCCAAAATCCCGGCTATGCCGTTGCCGAGACAGCATTTTGTGCGATTTCTGGTGATCTGAGCCAATGACAGCAAAGACTTACCTGATCGGCGTCGATACCGGGGGAACCTATACCGATGCCGCCGTGATCGAGGCGCAGGGGCACCGGGTGGTGGCCTCGGCGAAATCCATCACCACCAAGGGCGACCTTTCGATCGGCGTCACGGGTGCGATCACCGCGGCGGTGGCGAAGCTGCCCGAGGGGCTGAAGCCCGAGGACATTTCGCTCGTGTCGGTGTCGACCACGCTCGCCACCAATGCGGTGGTGGAGGGGCATGGCTCCGCCGTGGGCGTGATCCTCATCGGCTTCGACCAGGCCATGGCGGAGCGGACGGGGATCGCCAAGGCCTTCCCGGGCATGCCGATCGCCATGATCGGCGGCGGGCATGACCACAATGGCGAGGAGGCGAAGCCGCTCGACGTCGAGGCGCTGGCGACCGCCGTGGCGGGAATGCTGGTCGATGCCTTCGCGATCGCCTCTGCCTTCGCGGTGCGCAACCCCAGGCATGAGCAGCGGGCGCGCGACATCGTGGCCCAGGCGACGGGCAAGCCCGCGACGCTGTCGACCGAATTGACCTCCGCCCTCGATGCGCCGCGCCGCGCGCTCACCGCGGTGCTCAACGCGCGGCTGATTTCGCGCGTGTCGATGCTGATCACGGCCGTGCGGCGCTCGATGAAGGATCTCCGCATCGACTGCCCGCTGATGATCGTGAAGGGTGACGGCACGCTGGCGCTGGCCGAGCGCGTGGCGCTCAGGCCGATCGAGACGGTGCTGTCAGGCCCGGCGGCGAGCCTCGTCGGCGCCTCGTGGCTGTGCGGCGCCAAAGACTTCATCATGTCCGACATGGGCGGCACGACGACGGACCTTGGCGTGCTGCTCGACGGGCGCCCGCAGGTGGCGGAACAGGGTGCGGAGGTCGGCGGCTGGCGCACCATGGTGAAGGCCATCGACGTGAAGACGGTTGGCCTCGGTGGTGACAGCGAGATTTCGATCGGGCTCAACGGCGCCCTGACCGTGGGGCCGCAGCGCGTGGCGCCTGTTTCGCTGCTGGCGCACCGCTACCCCGAGGTGGTGGCGATGCTGGAGGCCGACCTCGCCGATACCGAAGGCGGGTCGCTGCATGGACGCTTCGTGCTGAAGCCCTTCGGCGCCACTGCGGCGCTGACGGCGGAGGTGACGCCCAAGGAGGCCGAGATCCTCGCGATGATCGACGAGCGGCCGAAGCCCATCCGCAAGATTGCCGTGTCATCGGCCGCGCAGCGGGCACTGGCCTCGCTGAAGCGCAAGGGCCTGGTGCAGACGGGGAGCTTCACCCCGTCGGACGCCGCGCATGTGCTGGGCCTGCAGGACAACTGGCCGGGGCCTGCCGCGGAACTGGCTGCGAAGCTGATGGTGCGCTTCCGCGACATGAAGCTGGGCGATGCCGAACGTGTGCAGGGCTTCTGCCGCGAGGTGTGGTCGGAAACCGTGCGGCTGACGGCGAAGGTGATCCTCGACACCGCCTTCGGCAAGAGCTTCGGCCAGCATGAGCTGGTGGATGCGGTGAGCTCCGGCCGGGCGCGGCTGGGACTGGCCAAGGTGTCGCTGTCGCCATCGGTTCCCGTGGTGGCCGTCGGCGGGCCGGTGCGGGTCTATTACGAGGAGGTAGGCCGGCGGCTCGATTGCGAGATGATCTTCCCGCCCTTCTTCGATGTCGCCAATGCGGTGGGCGCGGCGACGGGTGTCGTGGCGCAGGTGGTGACGGTGTCGGTCGAGGGCGACGGCAGCGGGCTGTTCCGCGTGCATGGGCCCAGGGGAGCGAGCGTCTTCACCTCCGGCCCGCAGGCCTTGCTGGCGGGCGAGGAACAGGCGCGCGCCCTGGCGCTCGAGGCGGTGCAGCAGCTGGGCGCCCAGGATGCACAGGTGCAGGTGAGCATGACCAAGAGCCACCTGCCGGACGCGGTGGACGACAACGGGCTGCTGGAGGCGAAAATCCGTGCCGAGGCCATCGGGCGGCCTGAGACCGGCCACCGCTGAGTGAAAGCAGGCGCGGGCGCAACGCGCGGTCAGTGTCACACATCGCGAATCTGGAATATGCATGTTCCAGGGGATGGCTGGCTTGGGGAGGGACTGCATCATGAAGGGTGCGGCGCGAACGTTTTTCATTCTTGCCTTGTGTTACGCGGTGGCGGGCATGTGCCTCGGCATCTACATGGCGGCGAGCCACGACCACGGCCAGATGCCGACCCATGCCCACATCATGGTGGCGGGCTGGCTGATGTCCTCCGTCTTCGCCTTCTTCTACCACCTGTTCCCGGAGATTGGCGCAAGGCCGCTGGCGCGGGCGCATTTCTGGGTGCAGGGGGTGAGCGGCGTGGTGCTGGTGGTGTCGCTGTTCTTCCTGCTGCAGGGCAACGAGGCGATCGAGCCCGTCACGGCGCTGGCATCCGTCGGATTCCTCGTCGGCATGCTGATCTTCGTGTGGAATGCCATGCCGGTGCTGAAGGCGGCGTGAGGGCGTCGGCGCTCGGCAAGACACATCATCATGCCCGGGCTCGTCCCGGGCACCCTTTGTGGTTGGCGAAAAGGGTCGCCGGAACAAGTCCGGCGATGATGTATCAAGGCGGGAGCGCAGAATGGGCTGTCTTGTTGCCCGCGTCGAACTCCTCACCTAACCTCGGCTCGTGCTGATCCACACCGTATTCGACCTACTTGCCGCCTGTGCCGCGCTGGGCATGACCCTGTTCGTCTATCACTGGCGGCTGAGAGATGCCGCGCGGAAGATCGATTCCGCCGGGCCGCTCTATGGCCTTGCACTGGTCATGGGCGCGGCGATCGGGGGCTTCGGGGCGGGGACGCTCAACCTCTGGCTCTCCGGCGCGCCGGGCATCGGCCGCTCCATCGTGGGAGCACTGGCGGGGGCGATCATCGCGGTCGAGATCTTCAAGCGCTGGCGTGGCATTTCGGGTTCGACGGGGCTGATCTTCGTGCCGGCCTTCGCGACCAGCGTGGTGGTCGGGCGCTGGGGCTGTTTCCTCGCGGGGCTCGGCGACGACACCTATGGAACGCCGACAGGTCTGCCCTGGGGCCATGACTTCGGCGACGGCATCGCGCGCCACCCCGTGCAGCTCTATGAGTCCCTGACCATGGCGGTGTTCCTGGCGGTTGCGCTGACGCTGATCGGGCGGCGCAACGGCTTTTTCATGCAGAACGGCTTCTACCTCCTCGTGCTGGTCTATGCGGGCCAGCGCTTCCTGTGGGAATTCCTCAAGCCCTATGGCAGCGTTGTGGGAACATTCAATCTGTTCCATTTGATTTGCGCCGGACTCGTGATTTACTCGCTGGCCATGATGGCGAGGGGGAAGGCGTCATGAGCCGGGCCGATTTCTGGTGCCGCGTGATCGGCTGGCTGCAGGTGGCGGGTGCCCTGGCGGTGGGCACGGCGATCTATGCGGCGTGGGAATTCATCTTCGGCTGGATCGTGATGGAGAACCCGGGCTTCTTCACCGTCATCAAGTGGATCCTGATCATCATCTTCGCCTTTCCGCCCTTCCTCTCGGGGCTGCTCACCGTGGTCTTCGCCGACCGGGTGGAACAGGCGCGCGAGGGCAAGCGCGACGAGCAGCACGTGTTCCTGCGCGTGGTGACGGCGCTGGCTGGGCTGTGGTCGGCGGGGGTCGTGGGCTTCGTCGGGCTGCATGTGCCGCCCATCGGCTTCTTCTCGGTGCTGGGCCTTGCCACGGCGGTGATGGCGGTGATGGGGGCGGACTGGACGGCTGACCTCTTTGCAACCCGCAACGGCCCGGGCAGGGGCACGGCATGAACGCGCCGGTCCGCAAGGTTGCGCCCTATGTCTTCTATGGCCAGACGACCTCGATGTGCGATGACTGCATGGCGCTGGTGCCAGCCAAGATCATCATCGAGGACAACAGCGTCTACTATCTCAAGCGCTGCCGCGAGCATGGCGTGCAGAAGGCACTCGTCTCCACCGACGCGCAATATTACAAGCTGTGCCATGACTACCTGAAGCCGGGCGACCGGCCGCTCCAGCCGCAGACCCGCACCGAGAACGGCTGCCCCTATGACTGCGGACTGTGCCCCGACCACGAGCAGCATTCCTGCCTGGCGCTGATCGAGGTGAACGAGGCCTGCAACCTGACCTGCCCGGTGTGCTTTGCGGCGTCATCGGCGGCGAAGACCACGCACCGGCCGCTTGCCGAGATCGAACGCATGATGGACGCGCTGGTGGCCTCCGAGGGCGAGCCGGACCTCCTGCAGATTTCCGGCGGGGAACCGACGATCCACCCGCAGATCCTGGACATCATCGCCGCGGCCAAGCGGCGGCCGATCCGCCACGTCATGCTCAACACCAATGGCATCCGCATCGCCCAGGAGCCGGACTTCGTGAAGGCGCTGGCAGGTTTCAAGCCCGGCTTCGAGGTCTACCTGCAGTTCGATTCCCTGCGGCCCGCGGTGCTGAAGAACCTGCGCGGCGCGGACCTGACGCGCATCCGCCGCCAGGCACTGGAGGCGCTGGAACGGGAGAACATCTCGACCACCCTCGTCGTGGTGGTGAAGGCCGGGCAGAACGACGACGAACTGGGCGAGATCATCGACTTCGCGCTGCAGTGGCGATGCGTGCGCGGCATCACCTTCCAGCCGGTGCAGGATGCAGGCCGCAACGAGGGTTTCGACCCGGGCCGCGACCGCATCGTGCTCTCCGACATCCGCCGCCGCATCGTGGAGGCGGGAACACCCTTCGGGGCGGGCGACATCATCCCGCTGCCGTGCAACCCGGAATCGATCGCCATCGGCTATGCGCTGCGCAAGGGGAGCAAGATCGCGCCCATCACCTCCTTCTTCCCGCGCGACATGCTGGTGGAGGCGCTGCCCAATGCCATCACCTTCGAGAAATACCCGGAGCTTCATTCCCAGGTGCTGAACTTCTTCTCGCTCTCCACCGCCGAGTGCAACAATCCGGAGAAGCTCAACGCCCTGCTGTGCTGCCTGCCGGAGGTGCCGGTGCCGGAGGGCTTCGGTTATGAGAACATCTTCCGCATCGCCATCGTCGAGTTCATGGACCGGCACAATTTCTGTGTGGGCCGGGTGAAGCGCAGCTGCATTCATTTCGTGACACCCAACGGGCAGATCATCCCGTTCGAAACCTACAACATGTTCTACCGCGACGAGGCGGCACGCGCGCGCATGGCGCGGAGCAGGGGGCAGCAATGAAGATCATCCTCGGTATCATCTGCGGGCTCGTGGTGCTGTTCGCCGGCGGCTGCGCCCTGCTGCTGGTCTTCGCCGAGTTCACCGACAGCGGGGCTGCCCCCCTGGCGCTGATTCCCGGTGGCATCGCGGCACTCAACGTACTGGTGCTGATGGCGCTGTTCGGCAGGTCGCAGCCGCAGCGCTGGGCCTTCTACGTGCTGGCCGTTCTCGACGTGATCGGCGCCATCGTGATGGCGATCTTATGGTCGTCGATCTCCTTCCAGGTAAGCGACATCTGGACGCTCGCCGTGCCGGTGATCGGCGTGCTGCTGCTGAAGGCGGTGCTGACGGTGCTGGTGGCAAGGAAACTGCCGGAGCGCGGAAACCCGCCTCAGGGTTGAACGTTACACCCGGCTGGTCCATATAGCCGGGCCGGGGATCTTTCAGGGGAAGCGGGAACAGCATGCAGGACTTCTTCGCGGAGCATTTCACCTTCGTCTATTCGGCCGAGGGCTGGGTGGCGCTGGCAACGCTGGTGGCCATGGAGATCGTGCTCGGCATCGACAACCTGATCTTCATCTCGATCCTGTCCAACAAGCTGCCCGAGGCCGACCGCTCGCGCGCCCGCAAGCTGGGCATCGGGGCCGCCCTTGTCATGCGCCTGCTGCTGCTGGCCACCGTGTCCTACATCGCGCAGCTGACCGCGCCGGTCTTCACGCTGATGGACCACGGCTTCTCGTGGCGCGACATGATCCTGATCGCCGGTGGCCTGTTCCTGGTGTGGAAGGCGACCAAGGAGATCCACCACTCCGTCGACCCCGAGGACACCAAGGACACGCTGGTGGGCCAGACCGCCACCCTCACCGTGGGCGGGGCCATCTTCCAGATCCTGCTGCTCGACCTCGTATTCTCGGTCGACTCGATCATCACCGCCGTGGGCATGACCGACCATCTCGCCATCATGTACATCGCCGTGATCGTGGCGGTGGCGGTGATGCTGCTGGCGGCCGACCCGCTGGCGCGCTTCATCCATGCCAACCCGACGATCGTGATGCTGGCGCTGGGCTTCCTGCTCATGATCGGCATGACGCTGATCGCCGACGGCATGGGCTTCCATGTGCCCAAGGGCTATGTCTATGCCGCCATGGGCTTCTCGGCCCTTGTGGAACTGCTCAACATGCTGGCGCGCCGGGCACGGCGGAAGAAGGCGGCAGACACGGGGCACTGAGGGCCTCCCGCGTGTTGACACCTCACCTTCGCCGGGCTTGACCCGGCGACCCTCTTGCGGGCGGCGCAAAGGATGCCCGGGTCGAGCCCGGGCATGATGAGCAGGGGGCGGGACACCGCCCGGTTGCCCTTATCCCCCGGCTCGGCTAGAAGGCGCGCCGATCCCCGAATTTGCAGGAAAGACGTCACGCGATGGCTCGTCAGTTCATCTATCACATGCAGGGCCTCACCAAGGCCTATGCCGGCGGCAAGAAGGTGCTGGAGAACATCCACCTGTCCTTCTACCCCGATGCCAAGATCGGCATCCTCGGCCCCAACGGCTCGGGCAAGTCCACCCTGCTGCGCATCATGGCGGGGATCGACAAGGAGTGGAACGGCGAGGCCTGGCTCGCTGACGGCGCCACGGTGGGTTACCTGCAGCAGGAGCCGGAACTCGACCCCGCGCTCGACGTGATGGGCAACGTCATGGAAGGCGTCGCCCACAAGAAGGCGATCCTCGACGAATACAATGCGCTGATGGCCGACTACAACGACGAGAATGCCGAGAAGGCCGGCAAGATCCAGGACATCATCGACAGCCAGAACCTGTGGGACCTCGAGGCCCAGGTGGAGCAGGCGATGGACGCGCTGCGCTGCCCGCCGGGCGATGCCTCGATCGACAATCTCTCGGGCGGCGAAAAGCGCCGCGTGGCGCTGACGCAGCTGCTGCTCAGGAAGCCCGACCTGCTGCTGCTCGACGAACCCACCAACCACCTCGACGCCGAGTCGGTGAACTGGCTGGAGCATCACCTGCGCGACTATCCGGGTGCGATCATGATCGTGACCCATGACCGCTACTTCCTCGACAATGTGACGGGCTGGATCCTCGAGCTCGACCGCGGCCGCGGCATCCCTTACGAGGGCAACTACTCGGCTTACCTCGGCCAGAAGGCCAAGCGCTTCGCGCAGGAAGCGCGCGAGGATGCGGCGCGCGAGCGCGCCCTGGCGCGCGAGTCCGAATGGATCTCGGCCAGCCCCAAGGCCCGCCAGGCCAAGTCGAAGGCCCGCATCAAGGCCTATGACGAGCTCCTCAAGGTGAACGAGGACCGCCTCAAGTCCACCACCGCGCAGATCATCATTCCGCCGGGCGAGCGGCTGGGCAACACGGTCATCAACCTCGAGGGCGTGTCCAAGGCCTATGGCGACCGGCTGCTGATCGACAACCTCACCTTCAAGCTGCCGCCGGGCGGCATCGTCGGCATCATCGGCCCCAACGGCGCGGGCAAGACCACGCTGTTCCGCATGATCACCGGGCAGGAAAAGCCCGACAGCGGCACCATCACCATCGGCGAGAGCGTGCAGCTCGGCTATGTCGACCAGTCGCGTGACTCGCTCGACCCCGACAAGACGGTGTGGCAGGAAATCTCCGGCGGCAACGACATCATCTATCTCGGCAAGCGCGAGATGAACTCGCGCGCCTATACGGGTGCCTTCAACTTCAAGGGCGCGGACCAGCAGCAGAAGGTGGGCAACCTCTCAGGCGGCCAGAGGAACCGCGTGCATCTGGCCAAGATGCTGAAGTCGGGCGCCAATGTGCTGCTCCTCGACGAGCCCACGAACGACCTCGACACGGAAACGCTCGCGGCGCTGGAAGAGGCGCTGGAGGATTTCGCCGGCTGCGCGGTCGTCATCAGCCACGACCGCATGTTCCTCGACCGGCTGGCCACCCACATCCTCGCCTTCGAGGGCGACAGCCATGTGGAATGGTTCGAGGGCAACTTCCAGGACTACGAGGAAGACAAGAAGCGCCGCCTGGGCGAGGACAGCGTGATGCCGAAGCGCATCAAGTACAAGCAGTTCGCCAGGTAGGGGACTGCTCCACCTCTCTCCGATTCATCATCGCCGGGCTTGTCCCGGCGATCGCTTTTGGCCGCCAAAAGGATGCCCGGGACAAGCCCGGGCATGATGAGCGGGGGGGGGGAGCGGGCATGATGATCGGGGGGGGATGCACATGCCGATGGATGGAGAATGGGCGTGATGATCCGGGGGACGCTGGGTGCCTGATAACCCTGGGAACCGGTAAGGTGACGCCGCCCGCGCTGCGTGCTAGGAAGCGCGAAATCTCAACCCGAGCGATTCAGACCATGACCCTCACCCGCCGCCTGTTCCTCGCCTCGCTTGCCGCCGCAGCGACCACCCCTGCCTTCGCGCAGGAGGCTGCCGTCGACCTCAGCCAGGAGCCATTCCCGGTCAAGGACGAGGAAAACAAGATCGAATACAAGTTCCGCCGCAAGGAAGTGGACTTCGACACCACCGAGGCGCCGGGCACCATCGTCGTCGATCCCAAGAAGCGCTTCCTGTTCCTCGTGCTCGGCAATGGCAAGGCCATCCGCTATGGCGCGGCGGTGGGCAAGCAGGGCCGCACCTGGTCAGGCTCCGCCACCATCGGCCGCATGGAGAAGTGGCCGACCTGGACGCCGACGCCCGAGCACATCGCGGAATTCCCCAAGCTCGTGAAGTGGCAGAACGGCGGCATGCCGGGCGGGCCCGAAAACCCGATGGGTGCGCGCGCTCTCTATCTCTACCAGGGCGACGTCGACACCATCTACCGCATCCACGGCTCGCATGATCCCTCGCTGATCGGCCGCAAGAAGACGGCCGGCTGCGTGAGCCTGCTGAACGTCGACATCATCGACCTCTACAACCGCGTCCAGCTTGGCACCAAGGTGGTGGTGCTGGAGTATTGAGAAGCCGGCGTCAGTCCGACGCGGCCTCCTTCAGTACCCAGTCCCGGAACAGGCGGATCTTGCGGCTGGCGCGGTGTTCACGGGGGTAGGCGAGATAATAGCTCTCGCCGCTCGAGGCGGTGACGTCGAACAGCGCGACGAGCCTGCCGGTTTCGAAGCTCTGCGCCTCGAAGCGCGGGGTGATGATGGCGATGCCGTGGCCGGCCAGCGCCACGCTGGCCGCCATCTGCTGGGTTTCGACGTCGATGCCGGGGCGGGTGAAGGTGATGGGCGTCGCGACACCGGCGGCGCGGAACCAGATGTCCCACCATTCATCCGACGGGGCAATGAGGACGTGACTGAGCATGTCCTCCGGCGTCTTCGGGCGGCCCGCGCGCGCGAGATAGGCGGGGCTCGCAACGGCAGTGAAGGTCTGCTCGAAGAGGAGGTGCTGCTCGAGGCCGGGCCAGTGGCCCCTGCCGGAGCGGATCGCCACGTCGATGCCGTCGACGGCGAAATCGGCGAGGGTCGAGGAGATGTCGAGCCTGACCGCGAATTCCGGGTGCAGCATCTGGAAGGAGCCGATGCGCGGGGCCAGCCAGTTGCCGGCGATGGTCTGCATGGTCGAGATCGTCAGCACCGAATGGGCCTTGTCGGACACCGCACGGAAGGCGCGCGACAGGCTGGCAAGCGCCGCCTGCACCATGGGCGCCAGCTGCTCGCCGCGCGCATTGAGCCTGACGCCGCGCGCCTCGCGCAGGAACAGGGGAGCGCCGACGAAGGCCTCGATCTGCTTGATCTGGTAGCTGACCGCCGACTGCGTCATGTTCAGCTCCTCCGCGGCGCGGGAGAGATTCTGGTGCCGGGCGGCGGCATCGAAGACGCGGATGGAGGCCAGGGGCGGGAGGTCACGCATGGGGCAAGCTATAAGGCAGTTCGATGGCTCAGGCCAGAGGACGGGCAGGCGGTGCCGCCCGGCACGTGCTAGGCTTGCGCCATGAGCGACTGGAACCCTTCGCATTACCTGACCTTCGCCGACGAGCGGACGCGGCCGGCGCGGGACCTTCTGGCCCATGTGCCGCTGGTGGCGGCGCGCCGGATCTATGACCTTGGCTGCGGGCCCGGCAATTCGACGGCCCTGCTGGTGACGAAGTTCCGCCAGGCGCATGTGACGGGGATCGACAATTCACCCGCCATGCTGGAGGCCGCGCGCGCGGCCTGCCCGGGGGCCGACTTCGGCTTTGGCGACCTCTCCATCTGGCTGCCGCCGGAGCAGCCGGACCTGCTGTTCTCCAACGCCACCTTCCAGTGGGTGCCCGATCACCTTCACGTGCTGGAGCGGCTGGCCGCCTCGCTGGGCACGGGCGGCGTGCTGGCGGTGCAGATGCCGGACAATCTGGGCGAACCCAGCCACCGGCTGATGCAGAAGGCGGCGGCGCTGGGGCCGTGGGCGGCAAGGCTGGAGGCTGCGGCAGCGGCGCGTGACGTGCTGCCCGGCGCCGACACCTATTATGCGCGGCTGAAGCCGCATTTTTCCCGGCTCGACATCTGGCACACCATCTACAACCATCCGCTGGACGGCGTGGACGGCATCGTGGACTGGCTGGGAGCGACGGGACTCAGGCCGTTCCTGGCGCCGCTCGCGGCGGATGAGGCCGGGGCGTT
Source organism: Aestuariivirga litoralis (assembly GCF_003234965.1). GTDB lineage: Bacteria > Pseudomonadota > Alphaproteobacteria > Rhizobiales > Aestuariivirgaceae > Aestuariivirga > Aestuariivirga litoralis. Next base: position 146,878 of record NZ_QKVK01000007.1, on the reverse strand, counting down.
TCTCGCGGCCTATCGCGCGATGCTGGCAAGGGCCTATCCGCCGCAGGCGGACGGCAAGGTGCTGCTGCGCTTTCCGCGGCTGTTCCTGGTGGGCGTGCGCTGAGGCGGCTCAGCCGCCGAGATAGGCGAAGAGCCCGTCGATGCCCTTGCGCGACACGGTGCCGGTGAACTTGGAGCGCATCTGCTGGGCCAGCCAGATGCCCTGCATGTTGACGTCCTTCACCGTGTAGCCGCCGCCCGCCCTGGCCAGGCGGAAGACGATCTTCTTGCCGCTGGCCGAGCGCGTGGTGACGACGAGGCCGCTGCCGGAGGCGTCGCAGTCGATGACTTCGAGATTGCCGCCGCGCAGGCCGCTGCCGTGGCGCTTCAGCGTGTTGCCGATGAAGTTGCGGGTGAGGTCGAGATACTCCGCCTCGCGCGACTTGGGCAGGTCCTTGCGGTACTGGCCGAGCGCGAAGAAACTGAGCGAGCGGAGGTCGGAAAAGCGCGCCGCGGCGGAGGCGAAGGCCGAGGCGGAGCCTGCCGCCGCAGCCCGGTCATAGGCCTGGCCCGCACTCTTGACGAAGCCCTCGGCCGGGCACTTGTCCGCCAGCGCCGCGCTGGAGAGGCCGAAGGTCGAGAAAGCGATTGCAAGGAGAGCGAGGACAAAACGGCGCACGGGAATCACCCTGGGTAAAGCATCGGCTGTGTTGGAAACTGCACCATAACACGATTGAGGAAGACTTAAGTTCCGTGCAACGGGACCGATGTGACCGGCGTCACTCCTCGGGGCGCGACTTGGCCCCGGCAATCTTCGCCTCGCGCAGATGGAGATCGAGGTTCGAGCCCTTGATGTCCTCGGGCCGCGCCAGCGCGAAGGTGCGCTTCCTGAGTTCCTTCACCAGTTCGGCGCGGTCCTCGATGTGGGCGATCTCCTCGAAGGGGATGGGTTCGCCCACCCTGATCTTCAGCCGCGAGCCGATGCGCCGGGCGGTTTCGCGGAACACCAGCGACAGCCGCAGCGTGAGGCTGAGGTGGCTGGCCAGCTGGAAGAGGCGCGAATTCTGGCCGACGAAGAACACCGGCACCACCGTGGCCTTCGACGAGCGCAGCAGCTTGGCCGTGAAGGGCGCCCAGGGCAGGTCAACCGCCGGCCCCTTCAGCGGCTTCTCGGAGGTCGAGACGCCGCCGCCGGGGAAGATGCCGATGGCATGGCCCTGGCGCAGCCAGTTCTGCGCCTCGATGCGCGAGCGCACATTGGTTTCGCGCGCCTCGCGGGTGGGGGCGAAGGCGACGGGAAGCAGATTCTCGGCGGCCTCCGGCGCCTGGCAGAGCACGTCATTGGCCAGAACCTTGGTGTCCGGCCGGACCTTGGTGGCAAGCCAGGTCAGCGTGATGCCGTCCAGCACGCCATAGGGGTGGTTGGCGATGAAGATCACGGGGCCGGTCTTGGGCGTGCGGGCCAGGGCCGCCTCGTCATATTCGAGCCGCATGCGCAGCAGGCGCAGGGCGGAATCGAAGAAGTTCTGCCCGTCCTTCAGGTTCTTCTGGTGCTGGACATAGAGCTTCTTGAGCTTGCGCTGGCCGCCGATCTTCTCGATGGCCTGGATGACGGCGCGCTGCAGCACCGGCTGGTCAGCGGTGGAATAGCTGAAGCGGACCTTCTTGGGGGCGAGTGCGATGCTCTTTGGCATGGGCGGCCGACCGTCATAAATCCAACCACCCATCGCACTTCGCGTGTGCCGATGCAATGGAGACACGTCAAAGAAGGGGAGTTCCGCCATGGAATTTGCCGATTCGCGCCGGGTTCGTTGCCGTCATCCTTCCGGCCGCCCGATGACGGGCGTGTGACGGGTGGCGGAACATGTGAACGGCGCGTGCGGGCGCATTGCCAAGCGGGGCAGGGGCGGTCCAATCTGGCGGGAATCGCAAAGCCGAGGGGAGAGACATGTACAAGCTTTATGCCCGGAACGGTGCCGGGTCGGTGGCCGTCGAGGCGCTGCTGGCCGCCTGCGGGGCGGACTACGAGGTCACCGTGCTGGACCGGAAGCCGGACGGCAGTTTCGAGGACTTCTTCATTGCCATCAACCCCAAGGCCGAGGTGCCCACCCTGGTGCTGCCCGACGGCAGCGTGATGACGGAAAGTGCGGCGATGATGATCCACATCGCCGAGCAGTTCCCGAGGGCGGGCATGGCGCCGTTGCCGGGGGAGGCGGGGCGGGCCCAGTTCCTGCGCTGGCAGGTCTATCTCGCGGCGGCGCTCTATGGCAGCGACCTGCGGCTGTTCTACCCGCAGCGCTTCACCACGGATGCCGGCGGCGCGGACGGCGTGAAGGCGCGGGCGGCCGAGATGATGCTGCATGAGTTCGCCATCTATGCCGACGCGCTGGGCGAGAAGACCTTCATGCTGGGCAGGTTCAGCGCGGTGGACATCTATGCCGCCATGCTGTGCACCTGGGCGCCGGACATGGGCGCGCTGTTCGCGAGGCACCCGAACCTGAAGCGCATGTATGACGCCGTGCTGGCGAATGAGGCGGTGAAGAAGGTGTGGGCCCGAAACGAGATGTGACGCCTCGCTACGCCGCCTTCTTTTCCGCGCCGAGGCCCAGCACCCGGCAGATGGCATAGACGAGGTCGGCGCGGTTGAGCGTGTAGAAGTGGAAGTGCTTGACGCCCTCGCGCCGCAACGCATCCACCTGCTCGGCAGCGACCATGGCGGCCACGAGGTTGCGCGTCTCGGGCTCGTCATCGAGGCCCGCGAAGCGCGTGGCGAGTGCGGGCGGCACATGCGCGCCGCACTTCGCGGCGAATTCGCTGACGCGCGCGAAGGAGGTGATGGGCAGGATGCCCGGCACCAGTTCGATGTCGATGCCGCGCGCCGCGATGCGGTCCCTGAGCCTGAGAAAGAAGGGATTGTGGAAGAAGAACTGCGAGATGGCGCGGCTGGCGCCATGCTCCGCCTTGTCGGCCATGAAGGCAAGGTCTTCCTCGATCGAGACGGATTCGGGATGGCGCTCGGGATAGGCCGAGACCGAGACCTCGAAGTCGCCCAGTTCCTTGATGCCGCGCACCAGATCGGCGGCGTTGCGGTAGCCATCAGGGTGCGGCGTGAAGCGGGTGCCCACGCCGCCCGGCGGATCGCCGCGCAGCGCCACGATGTGACGCACACCGGCCTTGGCGAAGTCGTTCACCGTGGCATTCACCTCGGCCTTCGAGGCGCCGACGCAGGTGAGGTGGGCGGCGGGCTTCAGCGTCGTCTCGCCGGCGATGCGGCGCACCGTCTCCAGCGTGCGGTCGCGCGTGGTGCCGCCGGCACCATAAGTCACGGAGACGAAGGACGGGTTCACCGTTTCGAGCTTGCGGATGGTCTGCCAGAAACTGTCCTGCGCATCGCCCTTGGGCGGGAAGAACTCGAAGGAGACGGTGATGCCGGAAACGTCTTCCGCGAAGGCGATCATGTGGCGTGGTCCTTCAATGCAGGCATGGTGACGGCGGGACGCGGCTGCGTGGCGAGCCACAGCGACACGGTGAGGCCCTTGCCCTGCGGCCGCCATGGCGGGGCCAGCACGTCATGCTGTGCAAGCGCAAGGCCCGCGCGGCCCAGCCATTGCGCCATGTGTTCGGCCGCGATGCCGAGGCGGCGGTGGGCATGCTCGGAGCGGAGTTCATCGAGGTCATGCGGGGCGAAGTCGACGATGAGCAGGCGGCCGCCCGGCTCGAGGATGCGGGCGGCTTCGGTCAAGGCGCGCACCGGGTCCTCGAGGAAGTGCAGGACCTGGTGGATGGTGACGAAGTCGGCAAAGCCGTCGGGAAAGGGCAGGGCATAGATCTCGCCGTGGCGGACCTGGGCGTTGCGCACGCCCGCGGCATCGAGGTTCACTCGCGCCATGGCCAGCATGTCGCGGCTCGAATCGATGCCGATCGACTGCTGCGCAAGGCCGGCGAAGCGGCGCAGCACGGCGCCCGTGCCGGTGCCGAGGTCGACATGGAGGCGGATGGGCGCGGGCCCGGCGAGCCTTTCCATGGCCTGCTCGACATCCTCCTCGCGCACATGGAGGGAGCGGAGCTGTTCCCAGCGGGCGGCGTTTTCGGCGAAATAGCGCGAGGCGGCCTCGGCGCGGCGGCTGCGGATCTCCTCCAGCCGGGCAAGGTCACCCGCCAGCACGGCATCGGCACCGGGCAGCAGGTCAACGATGGCGCGGGCGAGCGCCCCGCCCATGTCCTCCTCGCGGAGGCGGAAGAGCACCCAGTTGCCCTCCTTGTGGCGGCTGATGAGGCCCGCTTCGGCCATGAGCTTCAGGTGGCGGCTGACGCGCGGCTGGCTCTGGCCCAGGATCTGGGTCAACTCGCTGACATTGGCCTCGCCATGGGCGAGGATGAACAGGATGCGCACGCGGGTCGATTCCGCTGCAGCGCGCAGGCCGGAGAGCAGCTCTTCCATCCATGAACCTCCATAACCACATAAACATATCTTTATGTTGCTCGCAAGACGCCTATTGTGGCGCGTGGATGATGGCGTTTTCAGCAAGCTGTGAAGGCGCCCCTCCCGGTCTTGCATTCGTCACGATTTCACGGCGTATTAGGGCGTGAGTTGGGGTGCCGCTGCGGCCCTGTGGTGGAGGATTGATGATGGACGGGGTGAATGGTCCGCTGACCCGGCGGGCACTGTTTGGACTGGCGGCTGCGGCGGCCTTCGGGCTCGCAACGCCGGCCATGGCCAATACGGCGGCCGAGGACTATGTTTCCGGCATCGCCGAGCAGGTGATGCGGCTTGCCAACAACGGCAAGAAGGGACCGGCCCTGAAATCGCAGTTCGCCTCGCTGCTGAACCGCTACATCAACCTCAAGGGCATCGCCGACTATGCGCTGGGCCCCTATGCCAAGCAGCTGCCGGCCGGCAAGCGGTCGGAATTCTATGCCCTGGTCAACAATTACGCCGCGGCCCTGTTCAATTACTATGTCGATGACTTCCGCGGCACCAAGCTCGACATCATCTCGACCACCAAGCAGGGCAAGTTCACCGTCATCCAGTCGGCCATCACCGGTGGCGGCGGGCGCGAGCAGGTGAGGTGGCGGCTGGTGCCGTCGGGCGGCGGGTTCCGCGTCGCCGACGTCAACGTCAAGGGCGTGTGGCTGACGATTTCGATGAAGGACCGCTTCTCCAAGGTGCTGAAGGCGTCCAAGGGCGACTTCGGCCCGCTCTTCGCCGAGCTGAAGGAAGCCAATACGTGGTGAGCGGGGCGGCGTTGTTGACGCCGCCGCAACCTGTCCTTTATGGCGGAAAGGACGGCTTCAAAGAAAGCGAATCATGTCGAAGACCCGCCCGCTCCTGTCCGCCGCACTGACGCGCCGCGCCGCGCTTGCGGGGCTTGCCGTGGCCTTCGCATCGCCTGCCTTGGCCGGCCCCGAGGAGGCCGCCATCGCCTACATGAAGAAGGTGGCCAAGGACATGCTCGCGGCGCACCGGCAGGGCACCGTGGCGAGCTTCAAGCGCGCCATTCAGCGCCATGCCGACGTGGCTTCGATCGCCGACTATTCACTGGGCCAGTACAAGAGCAAGCTGCAGCCGTCGCAGAAGCAGGCCTATTACAGCGGTACCGCCAGCTTCATGGCGCGCTACTTCGCCGACCAGTCGCGCGACTATGTCGTGTCGAAATACGAGATCGGCGATGCCGACGCCGATGGCAGCGACATCAACGTCGACACCAAGGTCTATCTGATGAACGGGCAGTCCTACACGGTGGTGTGGCGGCTCGGCAAAAGGGGGGGCGGCTTCAAGGTGGAGGATGCCAAGGTGATGGGCTTCTCGCTCACCTACCTGCAGCGCGGCATCTTCACGTCCTTCCTGTCCAAGCGCAACGGCGACGTGGCGCAGCTGGTGGCGGCACTGAACCGCTGAGGCATGCGCCTCACTTCACCTGGATGCTCTTCAGATAGTTCATCAGCGAGGCGATGCGATCATTGACGATCAGCTCGCGCGCGGCGGAGCTTGTGTCGGAACTTGCTGCCTCGCGGTTGAACCAGTCGCCCCACACCGGCATGTCGCGCATGCCGTGAACCTTCACGTCGGCACGGCCGTCGATCACCCCCATCACGCGCTCTTCCGGGAACTTGCCGGCGTTGAGCTTCGAGAGCTTGGTGAGGTCCGGCACCGCGAGGGTGAGGAACTCGCCCAGCGTGCCGTCGCCCTTGGCGTCGGCGCCGTGGCAGGCGGCACAGTAGTTCATGTAGTCGCGCTGTCCGAGTTGGAGGCTGATGCCTTCGCTGAGGAGGGGCGCGCCCACGACGCTGCCCTCGGCCACGGCGTCATGCGCGCCAGCCACCATGAGGCCGGCCACTGCCAGTGCCAGGACGAGATACTTGCGCTTCATCATTCAATCCTCCGCATCACCCGGAAGCATCGCGCCCGGGCCGGAACAGAGCCTTGACATCGGTCAATTAAGGCTTCGCTAACCCTGGGCGACTTAACTCCGTCCTCGTTCCCTTCGTGAGTGGCGTTGTCCCGTGTCCCCGACCCCGTTCCTGCGCAAGATCCTCATCGCCGTGGCCATTGCCGCCGTGCTGGCGGCGTGCAGCTCGTCGAAGAAGGGCGGAAACTTTTCCACCAAGGGGCTGCGCCCGCCGGAAGCCTCCTGCCGGGTCAAGCCGTCGCGCATCGGGCTGGCCGAGAAGATCCGCAACATCAACGAGCACAATGGCTGCCAGGTGCCGAATGCCTGGAAGGTGCAGTCGCTGGGCTCGGTCACCTTCAGCCAGCCCGTCATCCTGAACTGCGGCATGGCCGAGCCCGTCTACGGCTGGCTCGAGGACGTGGTGCAGCCAACCGCGCAGCGGAGCTTCGGCGAGAGCATCGTCAGCATCGACGTGGCCGCCTCCTATGCCTGCCGGCCGCGCAACAACCAGAGCGGCGCCAAGATGAGCGAGCACGGCTTCGGCAATGCCCTCGACATTTCCGCCTTCACGCTGGAAAGCGGCCGCAGGATCACGGTGGAGCAGGGCTGGTGGGGCAGTGCCGACGAGCGCCGCTTCCTGCATACCGTGCATGACCGCGCCTGCGGGGAGTTCCACACCGTGCTGGGGCCCGATTCCGGCCGGGCGCACCGCGACCACCTGCACCTCGACCTGCAGAACCGCGAGAACGGGTCAACCTACTGCCGCTAGGCTCGATCATTGCAATTTCCGCCCATCCGGCGCATATGGGCGGCCATGGAACAGGAAATCCTCAAGCCCGATGCTGCCCCGAAGGCAGGCTCGCAGGCCTTCAGCCGCACCGGAAGCCTGATGGCGGCCTTCGGCGCCACGCTTCTGATGCTGTGCTTCACCGGCTCCTCGATGGTGGCCACCGTGTGGGCGATCGCCAAGCTGATCGGCCTGCCCGACATGATGATGTATGGCCTGATGGCGGTGGGCGTGCTGCCCGTGCTGTGGGTGACGATCTGGACCGCGGGCCGCGCCTGGCACGTGGAAAAGCTGCTCGCCCAGCACAAGGACATCGACGTCCCCGTGTTCAGCCTGACCTATTACTTCAAGAACGGCTGAGGCCGGCCCCTCCCGATCCGATGTCCATCTGGACCCGCATCGCCGAAGCCCTCGCCTCCATCGGCGAGTCGGTCGGCGCCTTCCTGCAGTCGATCGTCAACCGCGATCCGACGCCGCCCGAGAAGTCGGTGGCCTTCACCATCGGCATGATCGGGCTCGGCGCCAAGATGGCCAAGGCCGACGGCGTGGTGACCGAGGACGAGATCAGGGCCTTCAAGCAGGTCTTCCACATTCCCGAAAATGAACTGGCCGCGGTGGCCCGCGTGTTCAACCTCGCCAAGCAGGACGTGGCGGGTTACGAAACCTATGCGAGGCAGATCGCCAAGCTGTTCGAGGCCAGGGCCGAGGTGCTGGAGGACGTGCTCGACGGGCTGTTCCATATCGCCAAGGCGGACAATGCCTTCCACCCGGGCGAGCACGGCTTCCTGGCGAAGGTTGCCGCCATCTTCGGATTTTCCGAGGCCGATTTCGCGCGCATCCGGGCCCGCCACGTGGACGTGCCGGACGATCCGTTCCTGATCCTCGGCCTGCCGCGTGATGCGACGCCCGATGCGGTGCGCCAGCGCTATCGCCACCTCGTGCGCGAGCACCATCCGGACCGCCACATCGCGGCGGGCGTGCCGGAGGAGATGATCGAGCTCGCCACCCGGCGCCTGCAGAAGATCAACGAAGCCTATGACCGCATCAGGGAGATGGCGGCGTGATCGTCTCGCCGCTGGCGCAGCGCTTCGTGCCGGCCGCCAACCATGAGCCGCGCCGCAATGGCCGCGCCGTGGACATGCTGCTCCTCCACTATACCGGCATGAACAGTGCCGCAGCCGCCTGTGACCTGCTGTGCAGCGCCCAGTCCGGCGTGTCCTGCCATTATCTGGTCGACGAGGACGGCGGCATCACCCAGATGGTGGGCGAGGAGGCGCGCGCCTGGCATGCCGGGGCCTCGGTCTGGCAGGGCGAGACCGACACCAATTCGCGCTCCATCGGGATCGAGATCCACAACCCGGGCCACGGCATCGGTTATCGAAGGTTTCCGGCCGCGCAGATGCAGGCGGTGGTGGCCCTGTGCCAGGACATCCTGTCGCGCCATGACATTGCGCCGCGCAACGTGCTGGCGCATTCCGACGTGGCGCCGGGCCGCAAGATCGACCCGGGCGAGCTGTTCGACTGGCCGCTGCTGCACGCCGCCGGGGTCGGCCACTGGGTGCCCCCGGCGGAAGCCGACGGCCGGCTTCTGGCGGGGGCAGACCTGGTGCGGTTCCAGCACCTGCTCAGGAATTACGGTTACGGCATCGAGGCGACGGGCGAGGCGGACGAAGCGACGCGCAAGGTGACGGACGCCTTCCAGCGGCACTTCCGGCCGGGCCTCGTCAACGGCGTGCCCGACCTGTCCTGCCTCAGGACGGCGGAACGGCTGGTGGCTGCCGCAGCCTGATCAGGACTTGCGGCAGAGCCCCAGCAGGGCGGTGACGTCGGCATCGTAAAGCGGGAACACCACCTGTTCGGAATTGACGGTGACGGTGAAGCGGTCGGCCTTTTCCAGAGCCTTGAGCAGCGGGCTGTCCACCGGGATCTCCACCTCGATGCTGGAGGTGGGCGAACTGGCAATGATATCCACCTTGCCAGCGAAGGTTGCCGTCTCGCCGCCGGCCGACACGGTCATCGGCAGCTTGCGGCGACCGGGCCGCTGCAGTTCCGGCGTGGGGCGGGGGACATAGAGATTGACGATGCCCTTCTTCGCCGGGCACCACAGGCTCACCCCCACGTCGTCGCTATCGGCGACGCCGAAGATCAGATATGCCTCCTGGTCGCTTGCATCGAGCGACCATTCGCGCTCCTGTGCGAGGGCCTGGCCGGTGATCAGGCCAAGGGCAAAAACGGCGGCGAGGGAGCGGTGCATGGTGCGTGAAGAACCCGGAAATGAGCGGCCTGTCTATCGGCTCTTCTGGGATCGGGGAAGTGCCAATATGGCGCCCCACGCGGTGCTCCGCGAAATCGGCTGCCGGTTCGAGCTGATACGTGTGGATATCTCGAAGGGCGAGAACCGGGCGCCCGCCTACCTCGCGCTGAACCCCAATGCCCGGGTGCCCACGCTGGTCCATGGCGGCCGCGTGATCTATGAATCCGCGGCGATCCTCATGTATCTCTGCGAGGCGCACCCGGACGCCGGGTTGATGCCACTGCCGGGCGACCCGGACCGGGGCGCCTTTCTGCAATGGCTGTTCTGGATGACCAATACCCTGCAGGAAGACCTGCAGCACTGGTGGCATGCCGACAATTACCTCGATGGCGAAGCCTGTCGCCACGAAATGAAAATCGTTGCAGAACGCAGACTTGAGCGCATGTTCTCGCAACTTGATTCACATCTTGCGGCAGGCGGCCCCTACATGCTCGGCAATCGTTTCTCCGCCCTCGACGTCTTCCTCGTCATGCTCTGCCGCTGGACCAGGGCCATGGCGTTGCCCGCCACCTCGTACGCCAACCTCAACCGCCTGATCGGCCTCGTCACCGCGCGCCCTGCCTGGGCCGCGATGATGCTGGCCGAGGGCATCGACTGGAACGGACCCCTCGCATCATGACGTCTCTCATCATTACCAATGCCGCCATCATGACCATGGATGGGGCCCGGCCCGCCGCGGAAGCCATTGCCGTTTCCGGGAATCGAATCATGAGCTTGGGGACTCATGCTGAGGTGATGCGTGAGGCCGGGGCCAACACCCGCGTGGTCGATGCCGGAGGCGGCACGGTGATCCCCGGCTTCGTCGAGGGGCACATGCACCTCTTCGCGGGCGCGGCCGAGCTCTCGCACCTGCAGCTCTTCGGCACGCGCGGCTTCGACGAATTGAAGGCGCGGACGGAGGCTTACATCCGACAGAACCCCGGCGATGACCTGATCATCGGCGAGCAGGCGGATTACGTGATCATCTCCGAGCACGAGCCGCTGTCGCGCCACCACCTTGACCGGATCGTGAAGGACCGGCCGATCCTCGTCTTCTCGCCCGACCATCACACGGCCTGGGCCAATACCCTGGCGCTGGAGAAGGTGGGGCTGCTCAAGGGCAAGAAACTGGGGCCGGGCAACGAGATCGTGATGGGGCCGGACGGGCTCGCCCAGGGCGAACTGCGCGAGGGCGAGGCGATCGACCCCGTCCGCAAGCTGTCGAAGAAGGGCTCGCGCGACAGGCTGGGCCTCACCACCGGCGGCGAGCCCGATCCTTACCCGAGCAAGGCGGAATTCGAGGCCGATCTCGAGACCATGCGGGTGGGGCTCCGGCACTGCGCGGCGCATGGCATCACCTTCGTGCAGAACATGGACGGAAACATCTACACCCTTGAACTGCTTGAGGAACTGCAGCGCCGCGGCGAACTCACCGCGCGCGTGCGCGTGCCGTTCCATTTCAAGAACTTCATGGACATCGCGATGCTCGAGAAGGCCTCGCAGATGGCGGCGCGCTGGCAGGGCGACATGCTGTGCTCGGGCTTCGTGAAGCTGTTCATGGACGGGGTGGCCGACAGCCAGACGGCGGTGATGATCGAGGATTACGCCAACCGGCCCGGCTGGAAGGGCGAGCCGCTGTTCGAGCCCGACCGCTTCGCCGCGATCGCCACCGAGGCCGACCGGCGGGGGCTGCAGATCGCCGTCCATGCCATCGGCGATGGCGCGGTGCGGATCGTGCTCGACGGCTATGAGGCCGCGCAGAAGGCCAATGGCCGGCGCGACTCGCGCCACCGGGTGGAGCATGTGGAGGTGATCCACCCCGACGACATCGGGCGCTTCGGAAAGCTCGGCGTCATCGCCTCGATGCAGCCGCCCCACCCGCCCGGATGCCATGGCCTGCCGCTCGAGCCCTATCTCTCCAACATCGGCGAGGCGCGCTGGCAATGGGCCTTCGCCTGGACGGCTCTGCGCGCGCAGGGTGCGCGGCTGGTCTTCGGCACCGACTGGCCGGTTTCCGACATCGATCCGATGTGGTCCCTCCAGTCCGCCATGACACGGGGGCGCTGGAACGAGGCCATGCCCGACAACCGCCAGAGCCTGCACCAGGCCATCCACTCCTACACCGCCGACGGCGCCTGGGCTGGCTTCATGGAGGGCAGGACGGGCGTGCTGAAGGAGGGCATGCTGGCCGACATCTGCGTGCTGCCGGTGGACCTGCAGCGCACGGACCCCACGACCTTCAAGGGCATCAGGCCGCGGATGACGGTGTGCGACGGGCGGGTGGTGTTCGAGGGGTGAGACCCGGGTTGGCAGCCCTCATCCGGCCTGCCCGCCACTCCGCCATTGCTATTCCCCTGCCAATCCCCTACCTCCCCCTGGCCAGCTGGCTGGATGACCGCTGCCGCTACGCCCGAAAGGGTGCGGGGGAGGAAAGTCCGGGCTCCATGGAAACACGGTGCCGGGTAACGCCCGGCGGGGGCGACCCCAGGGACAGTGCCACAGAAATGATACCGCGGATCCGGGCTTCGGCCTGACGCAAGGGTGAAAAGGTGCGGCAAGAGCGCACCGCGGCCCCAGCAATGGGGACGGCATGGCAAACCCCACCGGGAGCAAGACCGAATAGGGGTGGCGCGGGGGTTTCGGCCCCCAGGGACGTTTCCGTTCCAGCCGCCCGGGTAGGTTGCGTGAAGCGTCCGGCAACGGGCGTTCCAGATGAATGGTCATCCAGTGCGGAGCGATCCGCATGGACAGAACCCGGCTTACAGGCCGGCTGGCATTATCCCCCGCCAAATGCTGCGAAATCGCGGCAATCGAAACCAATTGTTAAGCAGGCCGATTGCAATGTCAGCCTGACGATTAACGCCTTTTTCACCGTGATTTAGGCTTGCCATGGCCGCCCGAGAAACGATCAACCCGCCGCATGTGCCCGTGATGCTGGCCGAAGTGCTGAGTGCACTTTCGCCACGTGACTGGGGCGTATACGTCGATGGCACCTTCGGGGCCGGCGGCTACACGCGCGCCATCCTGGGCGCTGCCGACTGCCGGGTGATCGCCATCGACCGCGATCCTTCGGCGATCAGTTCTGGCCAGGCCATGGTGGCTGAATTCATGCCGCGCCTCAGCCTGCGCGAGGGGCGCTTCGCCGACATGGAGGCGCTCGCCGGCGATGCGCGCATCGACGGCATCGTGCTCGACATCGGCGTCTCATCGATGCAGCTCGACGAGGCCGAGCGCGGCTTCTCGTTCCTGCGCGACGGACCGCTCGACATGCGCATGGCGCAGGCGGGAACGTCCGCCGCCGACGCGGTCAACACGCTGCCGCAGGAGATGCTCTCCAACATCATCTATGTCTTCGGCGAGGAGCCGCGCTCGCGCGCCATCGCGCGGGCCATCGTGGAGGCGCGCAAGGACGCGCCGATCACCACGACGCAAGGCCTCGTCAAGGCGATCGAGCGCGCCACGGGCCGGCCGCGGCCCGACAAGATCCACCCCGCCACGCGCACCTTCCAGGCGCTGCGCATCCATGTGAACGGCGAACTCGATGAACTGGTCGAGGCGCTGCACGCCGCCGAGCGCATGCTGCCGGAGGGCGGACGCCTCGTGGTCGTCACCTTCCATTCGCTGGAGGACCGCATCGTCAAGCGCTTCTTCGCTTCGCGCGCCGGCAAGCTGCCGTCGGGCTCTCGCCACCTGCCGGGCACGGTCGAGGGGCCGGAGCCGTCCTTCACGCTGCCTTTCAAGGGCCATCTCGGCGCCACTGACGAAGAGGCGCGGATGAACCCGCGTGCCCGCTCTGCCAAGCTCCGCGCCGGCGTCCGCACTGCGGCGCCTGCCATGCCGGCCATTGCCGACGAGATCGGGCTCAGCGTCCGGGGAACGCGACACTAGATGCACAAGCTCCTCAACCTGATGCTCGTGACGGCGGTGCTGGTCTCCGGCTTCATCCTCTATTCGCTGGAACACGAGACGCGCGGCCTCGAGCGCGAGGCGGCCAGGTACCAGCGCGGGATCAGCGAGGAGGTCGAGAACATGCGGCTCCTCAATGCCGAATGGTCGAGCCTGATCAGGCCGGACCGCATCCGCACGCTGGCGGAACGATTCCTCGGGCTGTCGACGCTGAAGGCCCAGCAGATCGTGACGCTCGACGCCATTTCCCAGCACGTTCCCGCCGAGCCGGTGATGAACCTCCAGGCCGAAGGTTCCGACCCCATCGGCGCCATCATCGACGAGATGAAGCAGCCATGACCGAGCCCGTCACAGATCATCAGATGGCGGAGGATGCGCCGCCGCGGCTGGCGGGGCAGAACCGGCTGCGACTCATCGGCATCTGCTTTGCCGCGGCCTTCCTGACCATTGCCGGGCAGCTGACGCACCTCACCATCTTCCCGGCGCAAGAGGAAGGACCGGTGCGGCCGATCACCGAGGCGCCGCTGCCGCGCCCCGACATCGTGGACCGCAACGGCGTGCTGCTGGCAACCGACGTGGCGGTCGCCTCGATCTTCGCCGATCCGTCCAAGATCATCGACATCGACGAGGCCGTGGAGGCGCTGACCGCCACCATGCCCGACCTCAATGCCACGGAACTGCGCCGCAAGCTCTCGACGGCCAAGCGCTTTGCCTGGATCAAGCGCCAGGTGTCGCCGGAGGAGCGCGACGCGGTCTACAACCTCGGCATTCCGGGCGTCAGCTATGTGAACGAGCGCCGCCGCGTCTATCCGCAGGGGCGGCTCTCCTCGCATGTCGTCGGCTATGTCGACCTCGATACCAAGGGCATCGCCGGGGTGGAGAAATATCTCGACGACCGCGGCGCGCTCTACACCGCCTCGCTGGCGGAGCCGACCGAGCACCGCACCGAGCCAGCCCAGCTTTCCCTCGATATCCGCGTGCAGGCGGCGGTGATCGACGAGGTCGGCAAGGCCATCGAGAAGTTCCACGCCATCGCGGGCGGCGGCATTGTGATGGACATCCGCACCGGCGAGGTGCTGTCGATGGTGTCGCTCCCCGACTTCAACCCGAACCAGGAGAACAAGAACTTCTCCAAGGACCAGCAGAACCGCATGACAAGCGGTGTCTATGAACTGGGTTCGGTGATCAAGGCGGTCACCTTCGCGATGGCCATCGATTCCGGCAAGGTGACGCTGAAGAGCGTGTTCGACACGCGCTACCCCCTCGTCATCGGCAGCGCGCGCATCCACGACTTCCACCCGCAGAACCACCCGCTGACCACGGAGGAAGTGTTCTGCGAAAGCTCCAACATCGGCACTGCCAAGATGGCGCTGGAGGTGGGGCTGGAGGAGCACCAGGCCTTCCTGCGCAAGGTCGGCCTGTTCGACAAGCTGCAGACCGAACTGCCCGAGGCGGCGCGGCCCCTGCTGCCCAAGCGCTGGAGCAAGCTGGTCACTGCCACGACGGCCTTCGGCCACGGTTTTGCCGTGCAGCCGCTGCAGGGTGCCGCGGTGGTTGCAGGGCTTCTCAATGGCGGTCACCTCATCACCCCCACCTTCCTGCGCCGGAACGAGGAGGAGGCGCTTGCCATGGCCACCACCGTGATTGGCGAGGCGACGTCGGAGACGCTGCGCTACCTGTTCCGCCGCAACGCCGAGGAGGGCTCCGCCTCCAAGGCCGATGTCATCGGCTATCGCGTGGGCGGCAAGACCGGTACTGCCGAAAAGGTGGTGGCTGGACGCTATGACAAGAACAAGCGGCTCTCCTCCTTCATCGGCGCCTTCCCGATGGACAACCCGAAGTACCTGGTAATGGTGATGCTGGACGAGCCGAAGGCCATTCCGGGCACCTATGGCTTCGCCACCGCCGGCTGGAATGCCGTGCCCACCGCCGCCAACATCATCGAACGCATCGCGCCCATGCTTGGCGTCGAACCCGTGTTCTCCGCCGAAGACCTCCAGAAGCTTGCCAAGCTCGAGGAGAAGGAAAAGAAGAAGAAGCAGAACTGATGAACATGCGCCTCGGCCATCTCGTTGAGCGCGACGCTCCACTCACCGCGGAGGCGGAGGCCCTGTCGGTTGCCGGCCTCACGGCCGACAGCCGCGCCGTGAAGCCCGGATTCGTGTTCGCGGCACTGCCGGGCACGCATGTGGACGGCACCGCCTTCATTCCGCAGGCCGTCGCCGCCGGGGCCGCCGCCGTGGTTGCAGCCCCGGGAACGGACAGCGGCGGTGTGCCGCTCATTGCATCGGCCAATCCGCGCCGGCTCTTCGCCCACATGGCCGCACGCTTCTACGGCCGCCAGCCCGACACCATCGTCGCCGTCACCGGCACCAGCGGCAAGACATCGGTCGCCACCTTCGTACGCGAGATCTGGACGGCCATGGGCTTCCGCGCCGCGAGCCTTGGCACGGTGGGCGTCGTCTCGCCGTCGGGCACGATCGAACTCGAACACACGACACCCGATGCGATGAAGCTGCAGGAGATCGCCGCGCTGCTGGCCGCGGAAAAGGTGGAGCACCTCGCCATCGAGGCCTCGAGCCATGGGCTTGACCAGTATCGGCTCGACGGCCTGCGCATCGCGGCGGCAGGTTTCACCAACCTGTCGCACGACCATCTCGACTATCACCCGACGGTCGATGACTATTTCAATGCCAAGATGCGGCTGTTCGAAGACCTCGTGGCGCCGGGTGGCGCAGCGGTGATCAATGTCGATACACCGCGCGGCGAAGAGGCGGCGAAGCGCGCGGCCGCCCATGGGCTCAAGGTGTGGAGCGTCGGCATCAAGGGCCAGACGATCCGCGTCGAAGGCGTGCGCCGCGATGCGGGGAGCCAGCACATCACGGTTTCTGTGCATGGCCGACGCTATGACGTGGACCTGCCGCTGGCTGGGGATTTCCAGGTCTCCAATGCGCTGATCGCCGCCGGCCTCGTACTGGCCACGGGTGGCGACGAGCCACAGGTGATGCATGCGCTGCAGTCGCTGAAGGGTGCCAAGGGGCGCCTCGAACTCGTTGGGCGCAGCAGGACGGGAGCGCCGGTCTTCGTCGACTATGCCCACAAGCCCGACGCGCTGGAGAATGCCCTCGCCTCGCTCAGGCCCTATACCAGGGGCCGGCTTTTCGTGGTCTTCGGCTGCGGCGGCGACCGCGACCGTGCCAAGCGCCCGATCATGGGCGAGATCGCGACCAGGCTCGCCGACAGGGTCTACGTGACGGACGACAATCCGCGCACCGAGGAACCTGCTTCCATCCGCGCTGCCATCATGGCCGCCGCGCCGGGAGCCATCGAGATCGGCAGCCGGGCTGCCGCGATCCGTGCCGCAGTCGACGCGTTGCAAGCGGGTGACGTGCTCATCGTCGCCGGCAAGGGCCATGAGGAAGGCCAGAAGATCGGCAAGCAGGTTCTTCCCTTCAGCGACCACGAGGCCGTGAAGGCCGCCATTCAAGGGCGTGACTATCATGGCTGAGGCACTGTGGACGATTGACGAACTGCTTGCCGCCACCGGCGGCAGGCTGCATGGCAGCGTCACGAAGTCGCTCACCGCCGTCACCATCGACTCGCGCGCCGTGGGGCAGGGCGATATCTTCGTCGCCATCAAGGGCGAGAAGCATGACGGGCATGATTTCGTCGCCAGCGCGCTGAAGGCCGGCGCCGGCCTTGGCCTGGTGTCGCGCGTGACGCCGGAGATGCTGGCAGCAGGCCCCGTGCTCGAGGTGGAGGATGATCCCCTGCGCGGGCTGGAGGCGATGGGCCTTGCGGCGCGCGCCAGGTCCGAGGCGCAGATTGTCGCGGTGACGGGAAGCGTGGGCAAGACCTCGACCAAGGAAATGCTTCGCACCGCACTCTCCGCCTCGGGCGAGACGCACGCCTCCGCCGCCTCCTTCAACAATCACTGGGGCGTGCCGCTGACGCTGGCCCGCATGCCGCGGAGTGCGGCCTTCGGCGTGTTCGAGATCGGCATGAACCACACGGGCGAGATCACGCCGCTCGTCTCCATGGTGCGCCCGCATGTGGCGATCATCACCACGATCGCCGCGAGCCACCTTGGCAATTTCGCCTCGCTCGACGAGATCGCCGATGCCAAGGCGGAGATCTTCTCCGGCATCGTGCCGCTGGGCAGCGCCGTCATCAGCCGCGACACCCCCTATTTCGAGCGGCTTGCGGCCGCCGCCTGGGCGGCCGGCGTGCGCAGTGTCGTCTCCTTCGGCAAGCACCCCAACGCCGATGTGCGCATGGAGCGCGTGGCGCTGCTCCCTGACTGCTGCTGCATCACCGCCGACGTGATGGGCGAAACGGTGACCTACCGGCTGGGCCTTCCCGGCGAGCACATGGCGGTGAACAGCCTCGCCGTTCTCGCCACCGCGAAGCTCACCGGCGCCGACCTGGCGCGGGCCGCGCTGGCGCTGGCGAAGGCCGCGCCCGCCAAGGGCCGCGGCGTGCGCGAAAGGCTGTCGATCGGCGATGGCGAATTGCTGCTGATCGATGAAAGCTACAACGCCAACCCGGCTTCCGTAGCGGCAGCGCTCGGTCTTCTCGGGGCTGCACAACCGCCGCGCGGTGGCCGCCGCATCGCGGTGCTGGGCGACATGCTGGAACTGGGCGAGCACAGCCCGGAACTGCACGCAGGCCTGCTGGAACCGATGGACGCCGCCAAGGTCGATGTCCTATACGCGGCTGGTCCTCTCATGGCGAATCTCTGGTCGCGCGTGGCGGAGAGCCGGCGCGGCGCCTATGCGGAAAACTCCGAAGGACTGCGCGAGCAGCTGCTCAAGGGCCTCAGGCCCGGTGATGTGGTGATGATCAAGGGTTCGCTCGGCAGCCGCATGGGGCCGCTGGTGGAGGCGATCCGCGCGGCCCATCCGCCGCTTGCCAAGGAGACCTGATGCTATTCCTTCTGTTCAGCAGCCTCGCGGATGAGGTGTCGCCCTTCAACGTCTTCCGCTACCAGACATCGCGCACCGGGCTTGCGATCATCACGGCTCTCATCTTCGTGTTCCTGTTCGGGCCGCGCATCATCTCGCTCCTGAAGGTGAAGCAGGGCCGGGGCCAGCCCATCCGCTCCGACGGCCCGCAGCGCCACATCGTGGAAAAGCAGGGCACGCCGACCATGGGCGGGCTGATGATCCTGTCGGGCATCTTCGTCGGCACGCTGCTCTGGGCGGACCTGCGCAACCTCTATGTCTGGGCGGTGCTCTTCGTCACGCTGGGCTTCGGCGCCATCGGCTTCTATGACGACTACCTCAAGGTCACCAAGGCGACGACCAAGGGCTTCTCCGGCAAGGTGCGCCTGCTGGCGGAATTCGTGATCGCCGGCATCGCGGTCGGCATCTTCATGTGGATCGGCGGCAAGCCGCTGTCGACGTCGCTGGCCGTGCCCTTCTTCAAGGACCTGCTCATTCCCTTCGGCATGTTCTTCATCTTCGTCGGGATGTTCGTCGTCGTGGGGGCTGGCAATGCGGTGAACATGACGGATGGACTCGACGGTCTCGCAATCGTTCCGGTGATGATCGCCGCGGCGAGCCTCGGCCTGATCGTCTATCTCGTCGGCAACTATAACTTCTCGAATTATCTCGAGCTTCACTTCGTGCGCGGGGCAGGCGAGCTCGCCATCATCTGCGGGGCGATCGTGGGGGCAGGGTTGGGCTTCCTGTGGTTCAATGCGCCGCCTGCGATGATCTTCATGGGCGACACCGGGTCGCTCTCGCTCGGCGGCGCGTTGGGTGCCATCGCGGTGGCCGCGAAGCACGAGATCGTGCTTGGCATCATCGGCGGGCTCTTCGTGCTCGAAACGCTCTCGGTCATCATCCAGGTCGCCTCGTTCAAGATGACGGGCAAGCGCGTCTTCGCCATGGCGCCGCTGCACCATCATTTCGAGCAGAAGGGCTGGAAGGAACCGACCATCGTCATCCGCTTCTGGATCATCGCCATCGTGCTGGCCCTCATCGGGCTCTCGACGCTGAAGCTGAGGTAGGCCTTGTTCCCAGCCACCACATTCAAGGGCAAGTCCGTCGCCGTCTTCGGCCTCGCGCGCTCCGGCACTGCGACGATCGAGGCGCTGCAGCTGGGCGGGGCCACCGTGCATGGCTGGGATGATTCAGCACCCGCCGTCGAGAAGGCCCGGGCCGCGGGCCTGCCGATCAGCAACCTGCACCAGCTCGACTTCGCGACGCTCGATGCGCTGGTGCTGAGCCCGGGCGTGCCGCTCACCCACCCCGAGCCGCACTGGACCGTGCTGAAGGCGCGCCATGCCGGGATCGAGGTGATCGGCGACACGGAAATCTTCGCGCGCGAGGCTGATGCGGCAGGCGCGCGCATCGTCGCCATCACCGGCACCAACGGCAAATCGACCACGACCGCGCTGACGGGCCATGTACTGAGCCAGGCGGGGCTCGACGTCGAGGTGGGCGGCAATATCGGCAAGGCGGTGTTCCTGCTGCGCCAGCCGGTGAAGGGCCGCGTCTATGTGCTCGAACTCTCCTCCTTCCAGATCGACCTGATGCCGCGGCTCGACCCCGAGGTCGGCATCCTCACCAACATCACGCCGGACCATCTCGACCGCCATGGCAGCATGGAGAATTATGCCGCGGTGAAAGCGCGCATGTTCGCCAGCCAGCACAAGGGCGACACGGCACTCTGTGGCGTCGACGACGACTGGTGCGCGGCAATCGCCGAGCAGGTGGTGGTCACGGGTGCCGATGTCAGGCGCGTGTCAGTGGTGAAGGATCTGGACGACGGCATCACCGCGCATGACGGCGTGCTGCGCGACAAGCGTGCGGGTGTGGTGAAGGCCGAAATCGACCTCCGCGCCATGCCGGCGCTGAAGGGGCGGCACAACTGGCAGAATGCCTGCATGGCCTATGGCGCGGCGACGGCGCTGGGTGTCGACGCCAGGGCCATGGCCGCTGCGATGACGAGCTTTCCCGGCCTTGCACACCGCATGCAGCAGGTGGCGCGGGTGGGAGCCATTCCCTTCATCAACGACTCCAAGGCCACCAATGCCGATGCGGCGGAGAAGGCGCTCTCGTCCTTCACCAACATCTACTGGATCGCCGGCGGCATCGCCAAGGCGGGTGGCATCGAACCATTGACGCCGCTCTTCGGCAATGTGGCGCGGGCCTATCTGATCGGGCAGGCGGCAAGGGACTTCGCCGCGACCATTGGCTCAGCCATTCCGCATGCGGATTGCGGCACGCTGGAGAAGGCGGTCGCTGCCGCACTGCGCGATGCGCAGGAGGATGGCAAGCCCGGCGCGGTGGTGCTGCTGTCACCCGCCTGCGCGAGCTTCGACCAGTATCCCAATTTCGAGGTGCGGGGAGATGCCTTCGTCAAGGCCGTGTCCCTGCTTCCCGGTGTCGAGATGACCATTCCAGGAGATGCCCATGCTGCTCGGACGTAGCGACCGCGGCCTGCTCGCGCGCTGGTGGTTCACGGTGGACCGCGGCCTGATGTTCGCCGTGCTTCTCCTCATGGCATCGGGCGTGCTCGTCTCCATGGCGGCGAGCCCGCCGGTTGCCGAGCGCATCGGGGCGGATACCTTCCACTTCATCAAGAGCCAGCTCTTCTATCTCACCCTCGCGGTGCCGGTGCTGGTGACGCTTTCCTTCTTCCCGCCGCGCTATGCGCGCCGGGCGGGCCTGCTGGTGTTCTTCGGTGCCCTCGGCCTGATGGTGGCCGCACTGTTCTTCGGGCCGGAGATCAAGGGTGCGCATCGCTGGATCAACATCGGTCCCATCAACCTGCAGCCCTCGGAATTCGCCAAGCCCGCCTTCGTCATCGTCGCGGCCTGGTTCCTCGCCGAGCATACGCGGCGGCCGGAAATGCCAGGGCAGGTGATCGCGCTGCTCTTCGCGGTGGCCTTCATCGGCCTGCTCATCATCCAGCCGGACTTCGGGCAGACGGCCCTCGTCATCCTCACCTTCGGTTCGATGCTGCTGATCTATGGCATCTCGTGGTTCACCGTGCTGGGCCTCGGCGCACTCGGCGTCGTCGGCGTCTTCGCCGCCTATGAGCTGGTCGACCACGTGCGCTCGCGCATCGACCGCTTCATGAGCCCGGACAAGGGCGACACCTTCCAGGTCGACACCGCCATGCAGGCCTTCAAGAATGGAGGCCTGATGGGCACGGGACCCGGCGGCGGCGAGGCGAAGCTCGTTCTGCCCGACGCCCACACCGACTTCACCTTCGCGGTGGTGGGCGAGGAATTCGGCCTCATCGCCTGCATCCTGCTCATGTCGCTCTTCGCCTTCGTGGTGCTGAAGATCCTGGTGCGTGCCAAGCAGGAGCCGGATCCCTTCGCGGCCCTTGCCCTCTCGGGCCTCGGGCTGATCTTCGGCTTCCAGGCGGTGATCAACATGGGCGTGAACGTGGCGCTGCTGCCCGCCAAGGGCATGACGCTGCCCTTCATCTCCTATGGCGGCTCCTCGCTCCTCGGCATGGCCTTCGGCATGGGCCTCGTGCTGGCGCTGGGGCGCAAGCGCTTCGGCGGTCGCTCGAGCGTTCCTGAGCTCAACGTGTCCTACGCCTGATGAGCAAGGGAACCTTCGTCCTCGCGGCTGGCGGCACCGGCGGGCATCTCTTCCCCGCCCAGGCGCTGGCGGAGGAGCTGATCCGCCGCGGCTACACGATTCACCTGATGACGGACGAGCGGGTGCGCGACTATGGCAAGTCCTTCCCTGGCACCGAGACGCACATCGTGCCATCGGCCACGCTCTCGCTCTCGAAGCCGTGGCTGGTACCGAGCCGTGTGCTCAGGCTCTACTCCGGCTATCGCGCGGCGCGTTCGGTCCTCACGCGCGTGAAGCCGCTGGCCGTGATCGGCTTCGGCGGCTATCCGTCCTTCCCGCCGATCATGGCGGCAGCACGGCTCAGGATTCCCTCCTGCGTCCATGACCAGAATGCGGTGATGGGCCGCGCCAACCGCGTGCTGGCAAAATGGGCCGATGCAGTGGCGTCCTCCTTCCCGACGCTGATGGGACTTCCGCCGGAGGCGAAATCGAAGCTCACCTTTACCGGCAATCCGGTGCGCGACATTGCGCTGAAGGAGATGGGTGCTCCCTATCCGGGTTTCGACACCTTCAACCTGCTCGTCTTCGGCGGCAGCCAGGGCGCGCAGTTCTTCGGCGAGTTCATGCCGAAGGTGTTCAACGCGATGACGCCCGATCAGCGCAAGGGCATCAGGCTCACCCAGCAGGTGCGGGCGGAGAACATGGCGGCGGTTTCCGCCGCCTACGAGGCGCTGGGGCTCGACTGCGAGCTCAATCCCTTCTTCATGGACATGCCCCGGCGCATTGCGGACGCGCATCTCGTGGTCTGCCGGTCCGGCGCCTCGACAATTGCCGAGCTGGGCGTCATCGGCCGGCCGGCGGTGATGGTGCCGCTGCCGCATGCACTGGACAATGACCAGCTGCGCAATGCCGAAAGCTTCGCGCAGGCGGGGGCCGGCTGGGTTCATCCACAGGCAACGCTGGAGCCCACGGGCTTTGCCCAATTTCTGACATCACTCCGCTCTCAACAGGGCCAACTTCAACAGGCGGCGGCGGCGGCGCTGAAGCACGGGAAACCCGATGCAGCCCAGCGCCTTGCCGATCTCGCCGAGAAACTCGGCAAGGGACACTATCCATGAAACTCCCGGGCAATGTCGGCCCCATCCACTTCATCGGCATCGGCGGCATCGGCATGAGCGGCATCGCCGAGGTCATGGCGACGCTGGGCTACAAGGTGCAGGGCTCGGACCTCACCGACAATTACAATGTCGCGCGGCTCAGGAAGAACGGCATCGACGTCCATGTCGGCCACAAGGCGGAAAACATCGGCGAGGCCCAGGTTGTCGTCGTGTCCTCCGCGGTGAAGGAGGACAATCCGGAGCTCGTCGAGGCGCGCAACCGCTATCTGCCCATCGTGCGCCGGGCCGAGATGCTGGCCGAGCTGATGCGCTTCAAGTCCTGCGTGGCCGTCGGCGGCACCCATGGCAAGACGACGACCACCTCGCTCGTCGCCGCACTGCTCGATGCCGGCAATCTCGATCCCACCGTCATCAATGGCGGCATCATCAATGCCTATGGCACGAACGCTCGGCTCGGCAAGGGCGACTGGATGGTGGTGGAGTCGGATGAGTCCGACGGCACCTTCGTCAAGCTCCCCGCCGACATCGTGATCGTCACCAACATCGATCCGGAGCATCTCGACCATTACGGCACCTTCGACAAGGCCAAGGAAGCCTTCCTCGCCTTCGTCGAGAACATTCCCTTCTATGGCTTCGCGGTGATGTGCATCGACCACCCGGTGGTGCAGGAGATGATCGGCAAGGTGAGGGACCGCCGCGTCATCACCTATGGCCGGAGCCCCCAGGCCGACGTGCGGCTGAAGGACGTGCGCTACGAGGATGGCGAGACGCGCTTCTCTGTGCGCCTCACCAATCGCCGCACGGGTGCAACCCATGACATCGACGACCTGAGCCTCGCCATTCCCGGCGACCACAATGCGCTGAACTCCACCGCGGCGCTGGCCGTGGCCAAGGAACTGGGCATTTCGGATGACAACATCCGCAAGGGCTTCAAGAGCTTCTCCGGTGTCAAGCGCCGCTTCACCCGCACGGGCGAGCACAATGGCATCACCGTGTTCGACGATTACGGCCACCACCCGGTGGAGATCGCGGCCGTGCTGAAGGCGGCACGCGGGGTGGCCAAGGGCAAGGTGATCGCGGTGATGCAGCCGCACCGCTACACGCGCCTCTCTTCGTTGTTCAGCGAGTTCTGCACCTGCTTCAACGACGCTGACAGCGTGGTGGTGGCTCCCGTCTATGCGGCGGGCGAGCAGCCGATCGAGGGTGCCTCGCACACCTCCCTTGCCGAAGGCCTCAAGTCGCGCGGGCACCGCTCGGTGCACACGATCGACAAGCCGGAGCAGCTGGCGCCGCTGGTGCGCGGGATGGCGAAGCCCGGCGACATCGTCATGTGTCTCGGTGCGGGCACCATCACCCAATGGGCCTATGCGCTGCCGGGCCAGCTCGAGGCTTTCGACAAGGCGCAGTCATGACGAAGCTCGACGGGGACGCGCTGCTGAAGCGCCTGCCGCAGGTGAGGGGCCGCCTCGAAGCCAATGCGCCGCTTGCCGACCTCACCTGGTTTCGCGCCGGAGGACCGGCCGAAGTGCTGTTCACCCCGGCGGATGAAGCAGACCTCGCGGCGTTCCTGAAGGGCACGCCGAAGGACGTGCCGGTCTATGTGATCGGCGTCGGCTCCAACCTCCTTGTGCGCGATGGCGGGGTGCCGGGTGTGGTCATCAGGCTTGGCAAGGGCTTTGCCGAGATCACGGAAGAGCCGGGCCATCGCGTCAGGGCGGGGACGGCGTCGCTGGACGTGCGCGTGGCGCGGTTCGCGCTGGAGAAAAGTATCGACTCGTTAACCTTTCTGAGAGGTATACCGGGCACGATCGGCGGTGCGTTGCGCATGAATGCCGGGGCCTATGGGGGCGAGACCAAGGACATTCTGATCGAGGCGCGCGCAGTCGACCGGTCAGGGGCCATTCACGTGCTTTCGAATGCGGACATGAAATACACCTATCGCCACTGCGGCGCGGCCGAAGACCTCGTCTTCACGCAGGCGCTGTTCCAGGGCCGGGCGGGCGATCCCGCAGAAATCTCCGCCGCAATGGACAAGATCACCGAGAGCCGCGAGGCCACCCAGCCGATCAAGAGCCGCACCGGCGGCTCCACCTTCAAGAACCCGCCCGGCAACAAGTCCTGGCAGCTGATCGACAAGGCCGGCATGCGCGGCTTCGCCGTGGGCCCCGCCAAGGTGTCCGAACTTCACTGCAACTTCCTGATCAATGAGGGCGGGGCGACCGCCGCGCAGATCGAGGAGCTGGGAGAGACGGTGCGCGCCAGGGTCAAGGCCACGTCGGGCATCGAACTCGACTGGGAGATCAAGCGCATCGGCCTCAAGACTGAAGGTGCGGCATGAGCCGCGTGCCGTCCAGCACGACGGTCGCCGTGCTTCTGGGGGGCTGGTCGGCCGAGCGTGAGGTGAGCCTCAGCTCCGGCAAGGCCTGCACCGCCGCGCTGGAGCGCGCGGGATTCAAGGTCGTGCCCATCGACGTCAAGCGCGAGACCATCGTGGCGGATCTCCAGCGGGTGAAGCCCGACGTGGCCTTCAACGCGCTGCATGGCAAGTGGGGCGAGGACGGCTGCTGTGCCGCGATCCTCGAGACGCTGCAGATTCCCTATACGCATTCCGGCGTGCTGGCCTCGTCACTCGCCATGCACAAGGAGAAGTCCAAGATCGTGTTCCGTGCCGCCGGCGTGCCGGTGGCGGAGAGCATGCTGGTGCCACTCGAAGACGTGGCAACATCCCATCCGATGAAGCCGCCTTACGTGGTGAAGCCCGTGGCGGAAGGCTCCAGCGTCGGCGTCCACATTGTGCACGCAGGGGCCAACACGCCGGTGACGGCGGTGCTGGCCGAACGCGCCATCTTCGGCAGCCATGCCATGGTCGAGCGCTTCGTGCCCGGCCGCGAGCTCACCTGCGCGGTGATCGGCGACAAGGCGCTGGGTGTCATCGACATCGTGTCGAAGGGCTCGGGCTGGTATGACTATGAGGCCAAATATGCGCCCGGCGGCTCGCAGCATATTTTGCCCGCCCAGATCCCGGCAGACGTTTACAGGAAGTGCCAGGACTACGCGCTGGCGGCGCACAATGCATTGGGCTGCCGCGGCGTCTCGCGCACCGACTTCCGCTATGACGACAAGACGGGCGACCTGATCGTCCTCGAAGTGAATACCCAGCCCGGCATGACGGGCACCTCGCTGGTGCCCGAACTCGCCGCCCATGCCGGCCAGAGTTACGAGGAGCTCGTCACCTGGATGGTGAACGACGCGTCGGTGGACAGATGAACGACTTCGCGGTCTATGAACGCCGCAGCCCGTCCTGGCTCGACCAGGGCAACAGCCTGAAGGTGCGCTTCCTGGCGCGCGCCTCGGCGCTGCTGCTGCTGGGCGGCGCCATCATGTCCGGGCTCGCCCAGGGTGGTTACCTCGACTACGAGGGCAGCCCGTGGATGCAGCTCCCTGGCAAGGCGGCGGGCATCGTGGGCATGGCGGCGCAGGAGATCACCATCACCGGCCTCGAACACCACGAGCCGGAGCAGCTCTTGTCGGCGATCGGCGTCGAACCCGGCGGCTCGCTGATGGGCTTCGATGCGGTGCAGGCCCGCAACATCCTGCAGAACCTCGACTGGGTACAGTCGGCCAAGGTACAGCGGCTGTTTCCCAACCAGCTCGTGGTCGAGGTGAAGGAGCGCGAGCCCTTCGCCATCTGGCAGCGGGGCACGGCCTATTACGTGATCGACAAGGCGGGGGCCGCGATGAGCGGACTCGAGGCCTCGCAGATGGTGCGCCTGCCGCTGGTGACCGGCGAAGGGGCGAACGTCGCCGCTGCGGAACTCATTAACCAACTTTCAGCCTATCCCGACATAATGTTGCAGGTGAAGGCAGCGGCCCGTGTCGGCAGCCGGCGCTGGACCCTCTATCTCGACAACGGCATCACGGTGCAGTTGCCGGAAAGGGACTGGCAGCAGGCAATCGCCATGGCGGACCAGCTGAACAAGACGCAGAAGATCCTGGCGCGCGGCATCCGCTCGCTGGACCTTAGGCTTCCTGGCCGGGTGACGGTGGAAGTGGCGGAAATCGCCGCAGCCGACATGAAGGCCGCAGACAAGAAGACGGTAGCCGGAACCAACTAGTGCCGGCCGGGCAGACGTGAGTTCCGAGGGGTTGGCGTAGATGACGGTGGTTCAGTTCCAGGGCAAGGGCACGACGAGGGGCACGGTGGCCCCCAAGGGTGGGCTCGTTGCCGCGCTCGACATCGGCTCGACCAAGATCAGCTGCCTCATCGCCGAGGCCATTCCCGCCAAGCATCGAACGTCGGAGTCGGACGACCGGCACACGCTCAAGGTGCTCGGCACCGGCTACCAGCTGTCACGCGGTATCCGCGGCGGTTCGATCGTCAACATGGATGATGCCGAGCGCGCCATTCGCCTTACCGTGGACGCGGCCGAGCGCATGGCCCAGCGCACCATCAGCGAAGTCTATGTCAACGTCTCGGGCGGCCGCCCGCAGTCGCAGCGCCACATCGGCTCGGTGCCGACACAGGCAGGGCAGGTGGTGCAGCGCGACATGGATCGCGCCCTCGACGCCGCCCTCGACCAGGTCGATCCCGGCCGCCGCTCCATCATGCACATCACGCCGCTGCAGTATCACCTCGACGATGCCAGCGGCATCAAGGATCCGACGGGCCTCTTCGGCGACAACCTGGCGCTGGACCTGAGCGTCGTCACCGTCGAGGCGCCCCACCTCAAGAACCTCGTCATGGCGGTGGAGCGCGCCCATCTTTCGGTGGCTGGCTTCGTGATCGCACCCTATGCGGCGGCGCGCGCCGTGCTGGCGGATGACGAGCGATCGCTGGGTGTCACCGTCGTCGACATGGGCGGGTCCACCACGTCCTTCGCGGTGTTCCACGAAAACCACCTGGTGATGGCCGACGTGCTGCCGATCGGTGGCCAGCACATCACCAACGACATCGCCCGGGGCCTTTCCACCACCATCGCCCATGCCGAGCGCATGAAGACGCTGTGGGGCTCGGCAATTTCCAGCAGTGTCGACGAGCGCGAGATGATCTCCGTGCCGCTCCTCGGCGAGCGCGGGGTGGACACGGTGCAGCAGGTGCCGAAGTCGATGCTCACCGGCATCATCCGGCCGCGGCTGGAGGAAACCTTCGAGATGCTGCGCAACCGGCTGGATGGCTCGGGCCACGCGCATTACGGTGGCTGCCGCATGGTGATCACCGGTGGCGCCAGCCAGCTCAACGGCGTGCAGGAGGTGGCCAGCCACTGGACCGGCCGACAGGTGCGGCTCGGCGTGCCCGCCCATGTGCAGGGCATGCCTGAAAGCGCGCACGCTCCGGCCTTCTCGGTCTGCGCCGGCCTGCTCAACTATGCGCTGAAACCCGACGTCCACTACGAGTTGCCGAAGCACAAGGCCAAGCAGGTGGAGCGCGCCCAGCAGAATTACGTCACCCGCGTCGGCCGCTGGATCGTCGAGAGCTTCTGATTGCTCAGGCACCGCGCTTGCGGCGCTCGGACCGCGTGCGCTCGAGCAATGCCTCGTTGTGCCGGGCTGATTGCTCGCAGCGCCTGTGCAGTTCCTCGAGTTCCTTGTCGGTCAGCTTCTCGATACCCATGAACATGTCCTCGGCGTTGGAGGAGCGGATCAGCTCGTCGAGCTTGGTCTGCAGCGCGGCGCCGTCGCGGTTCTGGGTATTCTGGATGAGGAACACCATCAGGAATGTCACGATGGTGGTGCCGGTATTGATCACCAGCTGCCAGGTCTCCGAATAACCGAAGAAGGGGCCGGAGACGGCCCAAAGCAGGATGAGGATCACGGCCGCGATGAAGGCCGCCGGGCTCCCCGCCCAGTGGGCCATGGCGCTGGCAAAGCGCGTGAAATGTCTTTCCATTGCATCGCTCCTTCACGGCATGGAACTGCGCCGCCCTGGGGTGGCGGGCCGCACAGCCACAATCCACGCCTGCGCCGGAAGTTTCACAGTGGACGTCCGGCGGAGCCTTCCTGGGCCCACCAGGGCTGCCCGATGCCGGATGGCGGGCGGCAAACGTCAGGCTGGCGCACCAATTTGCATGGGCTGGCGCTTGGCCCTATATGCAAGGCCCCAATGCTTGCGCTTGAAATACTCCTGGTCCTTGCCCTCGTGGCGCTGAATGGCCTACTCGCCATGTCGGAGCTGGCCATCGTCTCGTCCCGTGCGGGCCGCCTGAAGGCGATGCGTGACCGGGGCGTCAAAGGCGCGCGCGCGGCGCTCGAGCTGTCCGAGAACCCGGGCCGCTTCCTGTCGACGGTGCAGGTCGGCATCAGCCTCGTCGGCATCCTGGCTGGCGCATTTTCCGGGGCAGCCCTGGGCGACCGGCTGTCGAGCCTACTGGAAAGCCTCGGCGTTCCGCACAATTATGCCGGGCCAGTCGGCTTCACCCTGGTTGTTACGATTATAACCTATATATCTGTTATTATTGGAGAACTTGTTCCAAAGCAGCTGGCGCTCAAGAACCCGGAGGCAATTGCCTGCCGGGTCGCCTATCCGATGGACCTGCTGTCGCGCATCGCTGGCCCCTTCGTCTGGCTGCTCGACGGCTCCGGGCGGTTGCTGATCCGCCTTCTGGGGCTCAAGGAATCGAGTGAGGCGGGCGTCACCGACGAGGAAATCAAGTCGCTGATCGCCGAGGCGGAATCGGCTGGCGTCATCGAAAGCGGCGAGCGCGACATGATCGCCGGCGTGATGCGGCTGGGCGACCGGCCGGTGCGGGCGCTGATGACGCCGATGACCGACATCGACATGATCGGCATCGATGACGACCTGCCCGACCTGCGCAAGAAGATCATCGCCACCCCGCACTCACGCATCCCGGTGCATGGCGAGGATCCGGAGGAGGTGATCGGCATCGTGGTCATCAAGGACGTGGCGGACGCGCTGCTCGAGCGGCGCAAGCTGGAAATCGACCGGCTCGTCCAGAAGGTGCCGGTAATTCCTGAATCAATGCCGGCACTTGAGGCCATGGAACTGTTCCGCGGTTCCTCCATCCATGTCGCCTTCGTGCAGGACGAATATGGCCGCACCCTGGGCCTCGTCACCGCCGCCGACCTGCTGAGCGCCATCGCCGGCAGCCTGGAGCCGGTGGGCGAGGGGGACGACCGCGCGGTGCAGCGCGACGATGGCTCGTGGCTCCTGCCCGGCGACATGGCGGTGGACGAGATGGCGGAATTGCTCGGCTTCCCGCTGCCGCCCAAGCGCCGCTACGAGACTGTGGCGGGCCTCGTCATCGACGCTTTCAAGCACCTGCCGTCGCTCGGGCAGGTGGTGAAGCTCGGCAACTGGCGATTCGAGGTTGTCGACCTCGACGGCCGCCGGGTCGACAAGGTTCTGGCAAGCCGCGCCAGCGATACACATCGGCCGGCGCGCAGGGCCGGCACAGCCTAACCGCGCGTTACCGCAAAGGCCCAATTCCGGGCATATTTTGGGGTCGGAAAGGCCAATGGTTAGCGCGCGTTAACCATTTGTTATGAATTTGGTAAGAAATAGGTAAGCGGGCAAATCAATTCCGGGCGCCACGCAAAATGACCATCAACCTAACCGTTCCCAACCTCTCCGATCTCAAGCCACGCATTGCCGTTTTCGGCGTCGGCGGCGCGGGCGGCAATGCCGTCAACAACATGATCGAGAGCCGGCTCGAGGGGGTCGAGTTCGTGGTGGCCAACACCGATGCGCAGGCGCTGATGCAGAACGCCGCGCAGCGCCGCATTCAAATGGGTACGGCCCTGACGCAGGGTTTGGGCGCCGGCTCCCAGCCGCAGATCGGTGCCGCCGCCGCCGAGGAGGCGTTGCCCGAAATCCTCGACCATCTCGCGGGCGCCCACATGGCCTTCATCACCGCCGGCATGGGCGGCGGCACCGGCACCGGTGCGGCCCCCGTCATCGCCCGGGCGGCGAAGGAGCAGGGCATCCTGACGGTCGGCGTCGTGACCAAGCCGTTCCAGTTCGAGGGTGTGCGCCGCCAGCAGACGGCCGAGCGCGGCATCGAGCAGCTGGCCAAGCACGTCGACACGCTGATCGTGATCCCCAACCAGAACCTGTTCCGCGTCGCCAACGAGAAGACCACCTTCGCGGCGGCCTTCGCAATGGCCGACCAGGTGCTCTATTCCGGTGTGGCCTCGATCACCGAGCTGATGACCAAGGAAGGCCTGATCAACCTCGACTTCGCCGACGTCCGGGCGATCATGAGCGAGATGGGCCGCGCCATGATGGGCACCGGCGAAGCCTCGGGCGACAAGCGCGCCATCGAGGCGGCCGAGGCCGCCATCTCCAACCCGCTGCTCGACGACGTGTCGATGCGCGGCGCCCGCGGCCTGCTGATCTCGATCACCGGCGGCCCGGACCTGACCCTTTACGAGGTCGACGAAGCCGCCACCCGCATCCGCGAGGAAGTGGACCCCGAAGCCAACATCATCCTCGGCGCCACCTTCGATGAATCGCTCGAGGGCATCATGCGCGTCTCGGTGGTCGCCACAGGCCTTGCCGCCGAAGCGCTGAAGGGCGGCAAGCCGGCGCCTGTCGAGGAAGAGGCCGAAAAGCCCTCGGTTTTCGGCTGGACCGGCAAGCAGGCCGCTGCGCCGAAAAAGCCGATTGCACCGGTTGCGCCCGCACCTGTTGCCGCCGCCCCTGCGCCGGTGGTGCCTGCCCGCGTTCCTGCGCCCGCCCCGCAGCCCGCGCCCGCACCGGTTCACGCGCGCCACGAGGAAGAGGTTGCCGAGGCTGCTCCGCCGCTGCCGGCCGCCGTCATTCCTGAGCGTTCGCCCGCGCCGGCGGCGACGCGGGTCCGCATGCCCGCCATCGATGATTTCCCGCCGCAGGTGAAGAAGCAGATCGAGGCGCAGCAGACGCGCATCGAAACCATTGCCAACCAGGCCGAGAAGAAGAAGCCCGGCCTGTTCCAGCGCCTCGCCTCGGTGGGGCTCGGCCGCAAGGACGACCCGCCGGCGGCACCTGCCCAGCGCGAGCCGTCGATTGCCATGCAGGCGGCGCCGCAGCGCCCGGCGATGCAGCCCCGCGCCCATGCGCCGGCCCCCCAGGCGCACCATCACGAGCAGCACCTCGACGATGATCAGCTGGAAATTCCGGCCTTCCTGCGCCGCCAGGCCAACTGATTGAAGTAGCAGGGAATTAGCCCAAGCCCGGCGGGTCACACTTCCGCCGGGTTTGGCGCATCTAACGCAACTCGGCTTGGCGTTCGGCGCGCCACCGGTTTATGACACGGTTTGCGGGTGCAGGTGGGGTTTTCGGTGCAGGTGACGAGACGGGTTTCGCAAGGCATTGCGGCGGCACTGGTTGCCGTTCTGCTGTCCGGCTGTGCCACGAACATCATGGATGGAATCTGGGGTGACGATACACCCGCTGCATCGGCTGCAGGCACTGCGGGAACCGCGGTGGCCCCGGACATGGCGTCGGCACAGGAAACCGCGGCGGTGGCCAAGCTCTACAACGAGGCGCTTGCGGAACTGAACAGCAATTCCCTGAAGTCTGCCATGAAGCAGTTCGGCGAGGTGGAGCGGCAATATCCCTACTCCAGCTATGCCACCCAGGCCATCCTGATGCAGGCCTATATCGGCTACAGGCTCGGCAAGTGGGATGACGCCGTCAACGCCGCCAACCGCTACATCACGCTGCATCCCGGCGGCAAGGATGTGGGCTATGCCTATTACCTCGTCGCCGTCTGCAACTATGACCAGATCGGCAATACCCGGCATGACCAGTCCTCCACCCTCAAGGCGCTCGCCGCGCTCGAGGAGGTGTCGCAGCGCTTCCCCGGCACGGCCTATGCGCAGGATGCCGCCGCCAAGGTGCTGGTGGCGCGCGATCACCTGGCGGGCAAGGAGATGGAAGTCGGCCGCTACTACTATCGCCAGGGCGCTTATCTTGCCGGCATCAACCGGTTCAAGAAGGTCGTCACCGACTTCCGCAACACCAGCCAGACGCCCGAGGCGCTGTACCGGTTGACGGAAGGCTACATGGCGCTCGGCGTCGTCTCCGAGGCGCAGACGGCAGCCGCGGTGCTCGGCACCAACTACCCGCAGTCCGAGTGGTACAGGGATGCCTATCAACTGGTGTCGAATGACGGCCTGTCGCCGGAAGCCAACAAGGAATCCTGGATCTCCAAGGCCTTCGACGCGGTGAATCCGCTCTAATTCACCTGTCGCGGAGGCCCGCGACTCCGCTATAAATGCGGGCCATGCTGACCGCTCTCTCCATTCGTGACATCGTCCTGATCGAGAAGCTCGACGTCGCGCTCGACAAGGGGCTGACCGTGCTCACCGGCGAAACCGGCGCCGGCAAATCGATCCTGCTCGATGCGCTGGGCCTTGCACTCGGGGCCCGCGGTGACTCGTCCCTGGTGCGCGCCGGTGCGGAGCGCGGTGTGGTCACCGCTGCCTTCGCACTGCCGCGCAATCATCCCGCCTTCGCGATCCTGAAGGAGCAGGGGGTGGATGCCGATGGCGAATTGGTCATCCGCCGCATCCAGAATGCCGATGGGCCGAGCCGTGCTGCCATCAACGACCAGCCGGTGAGCCTCAACCTGCTGCGCCAGATTGCCGGCGCGCTCGCCGAGATTCACGGCCAGCATGCCGACCGGGCACTGGTCGACGTTACCGCGCACCGCCGCCTGCTCGATGCCTTCGGCGGGCATGAGGCCGAAGTGAGCGAGGTCGCCGCCCTCTGGGCGCGTTCATCCGCCGCCGAGGAGGCGCTGAACGAGCATCGCGCGCTGATGGACCGTGCGGAGGCCGAGCGCGACTATCTCGAACATGCAGCCGAGGAGCTCAGGGCGCTGAACCCGATCCCCGGCGAGGAAGCGCTGCTGGCCGAGGCCCGCCAGATGATGATGTCGGCCGAACAATATGCCGAGGCGCTGACCGATGCCGAGGAGGCGCTTGCAGGCGACGGCACCTCGGTGGCCCGCCTCAACGCGGCCTTGCGCAAGCTGGAGCGTCGCCGCGAGACGGCGGGCGGCCGGCTCGACCATGTCTGCCAGGCGCTGGATCGCGTGCTGGCCGAGGTGTCGGAGGCCGAGCGCGCCATCGCCGAGGCGCAACGCTCCTTCGTTTTCGATCCCAAGGAGCTGGAGAAATCCGAGGAGCGGCTCTTCGCGCTGAGGGCCGCGGCGCGCAAGTTCAAATGCACGGTCGATACACTGGCGGATGTGCGCGAGCGCTTCGATGATGAATTGAAGGCACTGACCGATGGCGGCGGGCGGCTGAGGAAACTCGAGCAGGAATTCCGCGCGGCGCGCGAGGCCTATGATGCGGCGGCGGAGAAGCTGTCGAACAAGCGCCGCAAGACGGCCAAGTCCCTCGACAAGGCGGTGATGGCAGAACTGCCGCCGCTGAAACTCGAACGTGCCCGCTTCGAGACCGCGATCGAGACCGATGCAGGCAAGCCCGGTCCTCAGGGCATCGACCGCATCGAGTTCATGGTCGCGGCCAACCCGGGAACACCGCTGGCGCCGCTGATGAAGGTCGCCTCCGGCGGCGAGCTTGCACGCTTCATGCTGGCGCTGAAGGTCATCCTTGCCTCCAAGGGCTCCGCACCCACGCTGATCTTCGACGAGATCGACACAGGCGTCGGCGGCGCCGTGGCCGATGCCATCGGCGCGCGGCTGGCACGGCTGGCGGAAAACCTGCAGGTGCTGGCCGTCACGCACAGCCCGCAGGTGGCTGCGCGCGCCTCGCAGCACATGCTGATATCCAAGATGGAAGAGGTCGCCTCGAAGCGCATGGTGACGCGCGTGCAGCCGCTCTCCGACAAGAGCCGCCGCGAGGAGGTGGCGCGCATGCTCTCCGGCGCCAAGGTGACGGAGGCCGCGCGCGCCCAGGCCGACGAGCTGCTGGGGGCCAAGGGATAAGCCATGGCGAAGACGACGCAAACCCCCGTCGAGGACCTGACCCTCCTCGAGGCCTCGGCCGAGTTGGCGGCCCTTGCCGCCGAGATCGCCAAGCATGACCGCGCCTACCACGAGCAGGATGCGCCGCTCATCTCGGACGCCGATTATGACGCGCTGCGCCAGCGCAACGAGGCGATCGAGGCGCGGTTTCCGGAGTTGATCCGCGACGACTCTCCCTCGCGGCGCGTCGGCTCCGGCCCCGCGGAGAAATTCGGCAAGGTTCGGCATGTGGTGCCCATGCTGTCGCTCTCCAACGGTTTCTCGGAGGAGGACGCGCGCGACTTCGTGGGCCGCATCCGCCGCTTCCTCGATCTGCCCGAGGGCGAGGAGGTGGCGATCACCGCCGAACCGAAGATCGACGGCCTCTCCATTTCGCTCCGCTACGAGAACCGCAAGCTGGTGCAGGCCGCAACGCGCGGCGATGGCTATGAGGGCGAGAACGTCACCGCCAACGTGATGACCATCCACGACGTGCCGAAGCGGCTGCATGGTTCGGCCCCGGAGCTGATCGAAATCCGCGGCGAGATCTACATGAGCCACAGGGATTTCGCGGCGCTCAACGAGAAGCAGGCGGCGGCGGGCGAGAAGGTCTTCGCCAACCCGCGCAACGCTGCCGCGGGTTCGCTGCGCCAGCTCGATGCGTCCATCACCGCCGCGCGGCCGCTCCGCTTCTTCGCCTATGCCTGGGGCGAGGCGCCGGAGCTTCCCGCCGATACGCAGATGGGTGTCATCAGGGCATTCGGGAGCTGGGGCCTGCCCACCAATCCGCTGACCAAGCTGTGCCATTCCGTCGAGGATCTGATCGCGCAGTATCGCCTCATCGAGTCCGAGCGCGCCGAGCTGGGCTATGACATCGACGGCGTGGTCTACAAGGTGAACCGGCTGGACTGGCAGCAGCGTCTGGGCTTCGTGTCGCGCAGCCCACGCTGGGGCCTTGCGCACAAGTTCTCCGCGGAGAAGGCGACGACGGTGCTGGAAAAGATCGACATCCAGGTCGGCCGCACCGGTGCCCTCACCCCCGTGGCGCGGCTGAAGCCGGTGACCGTCGGCGGCGTCGTCGTCACCAATGCGACGCTCCACAACGAGGACGAGATCGCCCGCAAGGACATCCGCGAGGGCGACACGGTGATCGTGCAGCGCGCCGGCGACGTGATCCCGCAGATCCTGGGCTTCGTTGCGGACAAGCGCCCGCGGGATGCCAGGCCCTACGAATTCCCGCAGCAGTGCCCCGTCTGCCAGTCGCATGCGGTGCGCGAGGAGCGGGCCTCCGGCAAGGTGGATGCCGTGCGCCGCTGCACCGGGGGCCTCATCTGTGCCGCGCAGCGTGTCGAGCGTCTGAAGCACTTCGCCTCGCGCAATGCCTTCGACATCGAGGGGCTGGGCGACAAGATCATCGAGGAATTCTATGCCGACGGCCTCATCGCCTGGCCGCATGACGTGTTCACGCTGGAAGAACGCGACAAGGGCCAGCTGAAGCGGCTGAAGAACCGCGAGGGCTGGGGCGAGGCGAGCGTGAAGAAGCTTTTCGCCGCCATCGACGAGCGCCGCACCATCGGCCTCGACCGCTTCATCTTCGCGCTCGGCATCCGCCACGTGGGCGAGACCACGGCGCGCGCGCTGGCGCGGGCCTATGGCACGGCGGAACATTTCCGCGAGCAGATGGTGGCTGCGGGTGGGATGGAGGGCGAGGCGTGGTCCGAGCTCAATGCCATCGATGGCATCGGCGAGGTGGTGGCCGAGGCAGTGGTGCAGTTCTTCGGTGAGCCCCATAACCGCGACGTGGTGGACGAGCTCCTGAAGCACGTCACCGTCACGGCGCTGGAAGCGCGCAGTACCACCTCGCCCGTTGCCGGCAAGACGGTGGTCTTCACCGGCGCCCTCGAGCGCATGACGCGCGAGGAGGCCAAGGCCATGGCGGAGCGGCTGGGCGCCAAGGTCTCGGGCAGCGTGTCGAAGAAGACCGACCTGCTCGTCGCCGGCCCCGGCGCAGGCTCCAAACTGAAGGATGCCGAGAAGCATGGCGTCGAGGTGATCGACGAGGCCACCTGGTTCGAGCGGGTGGGCGGCTTGTGAATCCAGCGCGACGTGATTTCCTGACCGGCCTCTCCCAGGTGGCGCCGGTGGTGGTGGCTTACATTCCGATCGGCCTGCTCTGGGGCACGCTTGCGGCGGCCAAGGGCCTGTCGGCCCTCGAAGCCCTCATGATGAGCGTCATCGTCTTCGCCGGCTCCGCGCAGTTCGTGGCGGTGGACATGTGGCAGGACCCGGTGCCGGTGCTGCTCCTCACCTTCACCGCGCTCATCATCAATGTCCGCCATGTTCTGATGTCGGCCTCGCTGTCGCGCCATGTGGAGGCGATCCCGCGCGCGTGGCATCCGCTGGTCGCCTATTTCCTGGTCGATGAAAGCTGGGCGCTGGCCGAGCGCCGCGTGCTGGAGACGCCGCTGACGCTTGCCTATTACCTCGGTATCACCGTGCCGCTCGCCGCCACCTGGTGGATCAGCACAGGTGTGGGCGCCATGCTGGGCCGCGCGCTGGGCGATCCCTCGGCGTTGGGCCTCGACTTCGCGTTTTCCGCCATGTTCATCGCCATCCTCATGGGTTTCTGGAAGGGGCCGAGCACGGCGGGTGTGCTGGCCGCGAGCGGTGCCGTCGCGGCGGGCACGCATCTGGCCTTCGACGGCCCGTGGTACATCGTGGCGGGCGGCCTTGCCGGCGCGGTCTATGCCTTTGTCACGTGGCGGCGGGAGGAGGCGGCATGAGCACGAGTGCTGTTCTCGCCATCCTCGGCATGGGAGTCGCGACCTACCTCACCCGGCTCTCCGGCTTCTACCTCTTGCGCGGCTTCAACGTCTCCGGCCCCATGAAGGCGGCACTCGATGCCCTGCCGCCCGCCGTGCTGATGGCGGTGATCGCACCGGTGATCCTGACGACGGGCTGGGCGGAGTCGATCGCCGCGGCCATCACGGCGGTGGCCGCCTTCTTCCGCCTGCCGCTGACGGTGACCATCATCATTGGCATCGTGAGTGTGGTGCTGCTGCGGATGGTTCTCACCGCCTGATCGTCAATGGCAGGAAGCTGGACCCGGCCTTCGCCGGGATGACGGCTTCGAGGGAACTAGAGTGGCGCGCAGGCCTTCTTCAGCCAGGCAAGTTCCGCGCCTTCGAGGTGGTCGCCCACCTCCTTCAGCACCCGTGCGTGATAGGCATTGAGCCACTGGCGTTCTGCATCGGAGAGCAGCTCCACGTCGACCAGCCGCCGGTCGATCGGGGCGAGCGTCAGCGTCTCGAAGCCCAGCATCGGGCGTTCGCCGCCGGTGACGGGCCTTGCCTCATGCACCATCACGAGGTTCTCGATGCGGATGCCATAGTCGCCCTGCTTGTAGAAGCCGGGCTCGTTGGAGAGGATCATGCCGGGTTCCAGCGGTGTGCGGTCCGACTTGTTGATGCGCGCCGGGCCCTCATGCACCGAGAGATAGGCACCCACGCCGTGGCCCGTGCCGTGGTCGAAGTCGAGGCCGGCACTCCACAGGGGCCGGCGTGCCAGCACGTCGAGCTGCGAGCCCGTCGTGCCCTTCGGGAAGCGGACCATGGAGAGGTCGACCATGCCCTTCAGCACGCGGGTGAAGCGGTCCTTCATCTCCGGCGTGGGCGTGCCGACGATCACCGTGCGGGTGATGTCCGTCGTGCCGTCGATGTATTGTGCGCCGGAGTCGATGAGGAAGATTTCGTTCTTTCCCAGCCTGCGGTTCGACTCCTCCGTCGCGTGGTAGTGCGGGATCGCCGCATGGGGTCCGGAGGCCGGGATGGTTTCGAAGGACAGGTCCTTCAACTCGCCCGTCTCGGCGCGGAAGGCCTCGAGCTTCGCGGCCACGTCGAGCTCGGTGAGGCCACCCTTGGGTGCCTCCGCCTCGAGCCAGCAGAGGAAGCGGCTCACCGCGACACCGTCGCGCTTCTGCGCGGCGCGGGCACCTTCCTGTTCGGTCTGGTTCTTGCGTGCCTTGGGCAGCGACACGGGGTCGGCACCCGTCACCACCGTCGCCTTGGCCTTCACCAGGAGCTCGCGGATGCGTTCCGGCGTCCAGGCGGGGTCGATCAGCACGCGGGCACTGGCCTTGCCCAGCGCCTTCAGCGCCGCGCCGATCTCCTTCGGCTCATGCGTGGTGGCGATGGCCTTCAAGTGCTGCTTCACGTCCTCGGTGAGCTTGCCCTTGGCGATGAAGAGCTGCGCCTTGCCCCTGGCGGGCAGGATCGCATAGGCCGCGACGACCGGCGTGTGCGGCACGTCGAAGCCGCGCAGGTTGAACAGCCATGAAACCGAGTCCGGCTGCGTCAGCACCACGGCATCGGCACTGGTGAGGGCCTTGCGCAGGTCCTTGATCTTCTCGGCTGCGGTGCGCCCGGCAAACTGCGTGGGCTGGGTGGCGAGTTCCGCCATGGGGCGCGGCGGCTGGTCTTTCCACACCGCATCGATGGGGTTGGTCTCGACCGGCACGAAGGAGGCCCCCACCGCTGCGCAGGCCTCCGCGAGGCGCTTTGCCTGCTCGGCGGTGACCAGCCACGGGTCGAAGCCCAGCCGGTCGCCTTTCCCGAGGTTCCTGGCGATCCATTGCGCCGGCGGTTCCTCGATCAGGTGGAAGGGCGCGAAGATCTTCTCGTCCACCTGCTGGCGCACCTGGATCACATAGCGCCCGTCGACGAAGATCGCCGCCTTCTTCAAGGTCACGATGGCGATCCCGGCGCTGCCGCGGAAATTGGTGAGCCAGCGCAGCCGCTCGGCATAGGCGGGCACATATTCGCCCTGGAACTCATCGGCGCGGGGCACGAAGAATCCGGTGAGCTTGCGCTTCTTCAGTTCGGCCCGGAGCAGGGCGACGCGAGTCTTGTGTGTGTCAGTCATCACCAAGACTTAACAAGAGCCTCGCGCAGCGTCTACATCCTGAGGCCGATGCGGCCCTCCACCTTCGGCGCCACCGTCTTCTGCGCGGCGATATAGGCCATCACGTCATTGGCCATCAGCTTGCCGTCGCGGACGCCGAGCAAAGGTTTGCCGGCTTCCAGCGCAACGTAGCCGTCGCCCCCGGCCGCCATGTAGTCATTGGTGGCAAGGGTGTAGCCGGCGGCAGGGTCGAGGGGCTTGCCGCCGATCATGATGTTGTCGACGCGCTGGCCGACGGGCCGCATGAGGTCGGCGGTGAAGGAGAGGCCCGACACCTGCGGGAAGCGGCCGGCGGCATTGGAGACGTCGCTCACGCCATTTTCGAGTGCGGCGCGGATCATGTCGCCGGTGACGGAAAGCTTCACCGTGCGGTTGCCGAAGGGCATCTCGGTGAGGATGTCGCGGCGCGACAGCTGGGCGCCAGCCGGATACTGCTTGTTGCCGCGCAGCCCGCCGCCATTGATGATGGCGACGTCCGCGCCTGTCTGGGCGCGCAGCGCGTCGGCGACGAGGTTGCCGATGGCGGCTTCCTGGGTGCGCAGGGTGGCCTTGCGGCTGTCGAGCGGCTCCGTGGTCATGCCGATGGCAACGTTGAGGTCGGCATCGAGCTCCTTGCGATAGGCATCAACCTGGGCTTGCGTCCCGGGATCGGGCGTCACCGTCGCGGTGTCGATCACACGGAAGTCCGGCCACCAGGTGACGCGGCGCTTGCCGTCCTTGTCGCTCACATCGACCGTCACGTCGATGGCGGTCACGTAATTCGCCTCCGTCATCGACTCGGCCAGGACGGTGTTGCCGTCGAAAAACAGCGCGAGGTCATGGTCGTCGCCTGACAGGATGAGGTCGAAGGCGCCGCTCTGATAGAGCTTGAGATCGACCTCGCGCTTGGCATGGGCCACGGCGACGATCAGGTCGGCGCCCTGGGACTTCAGCAGCTTGGCCTGCGCCAGTGCGGTTTCGAAGGTGGGTGCAAAGACGAGATTGTCTCCGGGGCTGGATTTCACCGGGCTGTCATCCGCGGTGAGGCCGACGAAGCCGACCTTGAGGCCGCCGAAGTCGCGCATCTCGGTGTCCCTGAAGCCGGGGAGCGGCTCGCCGTCCTTTGTCCGCAGGTTGGCGGCGAAGAGGGGGAACTTTGCCTCATTCATCCGTTCACGGAACACCTTTTCGCCGAAGTCGAACTCGTGGTTGCCGGGCGTGAAGATGTCGGGTGGTACGAGGTTGGTGAGCGCGATCGTGTGTGCGCCCTGGTCGAGGCCGGACAGGAGCGAGGGCGAGATGAGGTCGCCGGCATGGGCGTAGATCACGTTGCCGCCCTTGGCGCGCTCTGCCTTCACCACCGCATTGAGCCGCGCGAAGCCGCCGCGCTCGGCATCTTCCACGTTGTAGATGTCGTTGGTGAGCAGGAAGGTGAGCTTCACCGTCTCGGCCCACGCCGGCGTGGTGAAAGCTGCAATGCCGAGGAGGGCAGCGGTCAGGAGGGTGCGGCGCATGATCATGGTGTGCTCCATAAATCCGTTTTCAGAAATCACCGGCGTTCAGCCCAGCATCTCACCTTAGCAGCTTGACGAAAGAAACACCTGCAATTGATCTTGAAACCGGGAATGAACTGCGACATATATTCCTCACTCGATAACTGGGCCGGACGATTGGCCGCTTCGCTTCCCCGTTGGGCCGCGCACGCAAGACTCCTCCAATTCTCGACCACTGTCTTGCCGTGCCTCTCGAGACCACGTCAGGGCTGACGACAACCCAACGTAAGGAAGACACCCATGGATACGGGTACTGTGAAGTGGTTCAACGAGCAGAAGGGCTATGGCTTCATCCAGCCGGACAATGGCCAGAAGGACATCTTCGTCCACATCTCGGCGGTTGAGCGCGCCGGCCTGCGCACGCTGAAGGAAGGCCAGAAGGTCTCCTATGAGGTCGTGACGGACAAGCGCACGGGCCGCGCCTCGGCCGGCAACCTCGTCGCCGCCTGATCGGACCAGCCGATTTCACGCCAGATGCCCGGCCGCAAGGCCGGGCATTTTCATTTTTGCGGACGGGTTATGCTGCGGTGCACAATAATTCATCCATTTATCCATGCGTCAGAAGCATGCAAATGGATCAAAAGCGACACTCGAGGGTGCAAAAAAGACTGGTTAACGGCCATTAAGTTCTTGGACCGAATTAAGTCTCCAATTGCAATAAAACCGACGTAATCCGACTCTATAAGGCGTTCGTAAGGGGATGCATTCGGGGAAGCTTGCGCGACACTTGATCCATGTATTCAGTGCATGGCTGAGACGCAAAGCTGCATCTGGTTTGTGCTGCAACTGCTCTCTATATGGACAGTCAACAGTGCAACGCACAATGAACCCTCGAAAAATCGCCGATGGCCCCAACGGCCCGGATTTTGAGAGATGAGCAGGAGAATGACGATGTCGACGATCACCTACGGCCGCGAGACGGTCCGCAACGAAGGCTTCAACATGGGCTCGGGCCTCCTCGGCCGGGTCAAGACCTATCTCGCCCGCAGCCGCGCCGAGCGCCAGCTGGCCCAGCTCGATGACCGGCTTCT
Source organism: Aestuariivirga litoralis (assembly GCF_003234965.1). Lineage (GTDB taxonomy): Bacteria > Pseudomonadota > Alphaproteobacteria > Rhizobiales > Aestuariivirgaceae > Aestuariivirga > Aestuariivirga litoralis. The sequence continues at coordinate 104,423 of NZ_QKVK01000007.1, read as the reverse complement.
GGCCGACATCGGCATGAAGCGTTCGGAAATCTCCAAGATGGTCTGGGGCGCCTGAGCCTCAGCAATCGAGCTCCCAGCCGGCTCCCCTGGAGCCGGCTACAGCCGAGCGCCCGGGTGTCCTCCCGCCCGGGCGCTTTCGCTTTTTGGGGCGGGTGAACACGAGGGTGGCCCAGTTGCCCCGCGTGATCCGCCCTGCCAGCGCCAGCCCGCGCGACTCATAGGTGGCTTCGATCCAGCGCATCTGCTCCAGCGTCAGGCCGGAGAGGATCAGGTCGCCACCGGGCATCAGGGCGCGTGCAAGGCCGGTGGAGAGCGCCACCAGGGGCCGCGCCAGGATATTGGCGAAGATCAGGTCATAGGGGCCGTTGCCGGCGATGCGCGGGTGGCTGAGGCCCGCCGCGACGAAGCTGCCGATGAGCGGCTTGACGCCGTTCAGCGCCGCATTGGCGATGGTCACCCGCACGGCTTCCGGGTCGATGTCGCTGGCCAGTGCCGGGCGCCCGGTGGCCTTGGCGGCGGCGATGGCGAGAACGCCCGTGCCGCAGCCCACATCCAGGATGTTCTCCGGCAGGCGGCGCTTCAGGATGCGGTCCAGTGCGATCAGGCAGCCTTCGGTGGTGCCGTGGTGGCCGGTGCCGAAGGCGGTACCGGCGTCGATCTCCAGCGAGATGCCGCCCGGGCGGCGGCGCTCCCGGTCATGCGAGCCGTGGAGGAAGAAACGGCCTGCCGTGACGGGGGCCAGCCCCTCGAGCGACTGGCGCACCCAGTCCTGCTGCGGCATGGGGGCGATGAGGCCGTGCTTGAGCTCGCCGAGGTTCCGCGCGTTTTCCGCCTCCTCTTCGCTTTCGAAATAGAGCACCACCTCCCACAAGGCCTTGGCCTCATCCGTCTCGTTGATGGTGATGGCCATGGGGTCGATACGGAAGCTCTCCTCCAGAGCGGAGGCGAGGGCGTTGGCGCCATCATGCGACAGGGCCGGGATGGTGAGGGTAAAGCGGGCTTCGGTCATGGAGGCGGTTAGGGCCCAAAAGGATGCGCGGGTCAAGCCCGCGCATGATGGCGAAACATTCATCATGGCCGGGCGTGTCCCGGCCATCCTCCTAAGTGAGCGGAACGATCTTGATCTCGACGCGCCTGTTTTGCGCCCGGCCCTCGGACGTGGCGTTGGAAGCGATCGGGTCATTCTGGCCCATGCCGAGCACCTGGAAGCGCTTGGGGTTGTTGCCCTGGGCCACCAGGTAGTCGGCAACCGAGGCGGCGCGGGCTTCCGACAGGCGCTGGTTGTGCTGCGGCGATCCCGTCGAATCGGTGTGGCCGGTCACGTCGATGAGCGTCTTGTTGAACTCGTTCAGCACGAGGGCCACCGAATTCAGCGTGTCGTAGAATTGCGGCTTGATGGCCGACTGGTCGGTGTCGAAGGTGACGTTCGACGGCATGTTCAGGATGATGTCGTCGCCCATGCGGGTGACCGACACGCCGGTGCCCTGCAGCCTGGCGCGCAGTTTCGATTCCTGGTTGTCCATGTAGAGGCCCACGCCGCCGCCGGCGAGCGCGCCCAGCCCGGCGCCGATCAGCATCGACTTCCGCGTCGAGGCGGATGTTGTCTTGCCGATGACGAGGCCCGTGGCCGTGCCGAGCAGGGCGCCTGCGGTGGCGCCCACGGCGGTGTTCGAGATCTTCTGTTCACCGGTGTAAGGATCGGTCGAACAGCCGGCGAGAAAAGTGGCGGCCAAAGCCGCGAGCGCGAATTTGCGAAGCATGTCTTCCCCACTGCAACACTGCGCCATTCCCCCGGCGATATGGCGGCAATGAGGTAAAAGGAAGGTTTATTCGGCCGCCGCGAGGTCCTCGTCCTCGAGCAGGAAGCCCCCCGACTGGCGCTGCCACAGCGAGGCATAGAGCCCGCCCTTGTCGAGAAGCTCGCGATGCGTGCCGTCTTCCACGATTTCGCCCTTGTCCATGATGACCAGCCGGTCCATGGCCGCGATGGTGGAGAGGCGGTGCGCCACCGCGATCACCGTCTTGCCCTCCATCAGGGCATAAAGATTCTCCTGGATCGCCTGCTCGACCTCTGAATCGAGCGCGCTGGTGGCCTCGTCGAGCACCAGGATCGGCGCGTTCTTGAGCAGCACGCGGGCAATGGCGATGCGCTGGCGCTGGCCGCCCGACAGCTTGACGCCGCGTTCGCCCACATGCGCCTCGTAGCCGCGGCGGCCCTTGGGGTCCATCAGCGTGGCGATGAATTCGTCCGCATGGGCCTTGCGCGCCGCCGCCTCGATCTCCGCCATCGTCGCATCGGGCTTGCCGTAGCGGATATTGTCGATCACTGACCGGTGAAGCAGCGAGGTGTCCTGCGTCACGACGCCGATCGCGGCGCGCAGCGAATCCTGCGTCACATGCGCGATGTCCTGCCCGTCGATGAGGATGCGGCCCTTCTCGAGGTCATAGAAGCGCAGGAGCAGGTTGGAGAGCGTCGACTTGCCGGCGCCCGAGCGGCCGACGAGCCCGACCTTCTCGCCCGGCGCGATGGAGAGCGTGAGGTTCTGCAGCACCGGCCGGTCGCGCCCGATAAGCGGCTTGCCGTAGTTGAAGGTCACGTGATCGAACAGGATGGCGCCTTTCTTGACGCTCAGCGGCCTTGCATCCGGCGCATCCTTGATGGAGCGGTCGCAGGCAATCGTCTCGATGCCGTCCTGGATGACGCCGACATTCTCGAACAGGCCCGCCACTTCCCAGATGATCCATTGCGACATGGCCTTGAGCCGCAGCGTGAGACCCACCGCGAAGGCGATGGCGCCGGTCGAGATCGAGCCCGCGTGCCACAGCCAGATCGCCATGGCCGACATGGTGAAGATGAGCACGCCCGAGAGCACCTGCAGCGCGGTGGTCATCAGCGTCGACATGCGCATCGAGTCGTTCACCGACTTCAGCATCCAGTCCATGCCCTCGCGCGCGTAGGTGTCCTCGCGGTCGGCATGGGCGAAGAGTTTGACGGTCGGGATGTTGGTGTAGCTGTCGACCACGCGGCCCGTCACCAGCGAGCGCATCTCGGCCTGTTGCTGGGAGAGCTTGCCGAGCTTCGGCACGAAGTACCAGCAGGCCGCGGCATAGCCCGCGAGCCAGATCAGCAACGGGATCATCAGCCAGCGGTCGGCCGTTGCCACCAGAATGAGGGCGCCGAGGAAATAGACCACGACATAGACCAGCACCTCGGTGAACTTCATCACCGCGTCGCGCACGCCCAAGGCTGTCTGCATCACCTTGGTGGCAACGCGGCCGGCAAAGTCGTTGGTGAAGAAGTCCATCGACTGGCGCAGCACATAGCGGTGCGCCACCCAGCGGATGCGCATGGCATAATTGCCGCGCAGGCCCTGGTGCGAGACGGCCTCGGAAAAGAAGTTGAGCAGCGGCAGCAGGATCAGCGCAATGGCGCCCATGATCACGAGGTGCGTGCCGTGCTCCGCCCAGAACGTGTCGCGGTTCGCCGCCGTCAGCAGGTCCACCAGCTGGCCGAGGAAGGCGAAGAGGTAGACCTCCAGGAAGGCGATGACCGCCGAAAGGAGCGTCGAGACAAGGAGCAGCGGCCAGAACGGCCTGGTGTAATGCCAGCAGAAGGCGAGGAAGCCCTGTGGCGGCATGCCGGGTTGCTCGGGCGGGAAGGGGTCGACCAGCGACTCGAGCCAGGTGAAGAAACGGTCAGTCACGAAAATGCTCCGGGGCAGCGCGGGCGGACGGGCAGGGGCGCTGCAAATGGCCTGATTCAGTGTGAAGGCCCTTATAAACCCGGGAATTCGGGCCGGAAAGGGGCGGGGGCCGGCGCCCGCGGCCAAGTCTCCTTTGCGTTATCGGCATGAAGGGCGGGGCGTTTCCCGTGTTATCTGGTCGCCATGTCGTCGTCCCGGCTGATCCCGCTCATCATCGCCTCCGCGCTGTTCATGGAGAACATGGATTCGACGGTGATCGCCACCTCGCTCCCCGCCATCGCCAGGTCGCTGGGAACCGACCCCATCGTGCTGAAGCTGGCCTTCACCACCTATCTCTTGAGCCTCACCGTCTTCATTCCCATCAGCGGCTGGCTGGCGGACCGTTTCGGCTCGCGGCAGGTGTTCCGGGTGGCGATTGCGGTGTTCACGCTCGGCTCGCTGGCCTGCGGCATGGCCAATTCGCTGGGCGGCCTGGTGGCGGCCCGCGCGCTGCAGGGGATCGGCGGGGCCATGATGGTGCCGGTCGGCCGCATCATTTTGCTGCGCACCGTGCCCAAGGCGGAACTCGTCGATGCGCTGGCCTGGCTCACCATCCCGGCGCTCATCGGGCCCCTGGTGGGGCCTCCCGTCGGCGGCTTCATCACCGACACCGTGGGCTGGCGCTGGGTGTTCTGGATGAACCTGCCCTTCGGCATCCTGGCCTTCGTGCTGGCCACGGTGCTGATGCCCGATACCCATGTCGACACGGTGCCGAAGCTCGACTGGGTGGGATTCCTGCTCTCCGGACTCGGCCTCTCGTCCTTCATCTTCGGCCTCACCATCCTGGGCCGCGACCTGCTGCCGGGCTGGACGCCCACGCTGCTCATCGTGTTGGGCGCGATGCTGGTGGGCCTCTACGTGGTTCACGCGCGGCGCACCCCGCACCCGATCCTCGATCTCTCGCTGCTGCGCATCGAAACCTTCCGCGCGGGCGTGGTCGGCGGCAGCCTGTTCCGGGTGGGCGTGGGGGCGGTGCCCTTCCTGCTGCCGCTGATGTTCCAGCTGGCCTATGGCATGAGCGCCTTCCAGTCGGGCATGATCACCTTTGTCGCCGCGGCGGGTGCCATCTCGATGAAGCTGGGTGCGGCGAAGATGATCCGCCGCTTCGGCTTCCGCAGGCTGCTGATCGTCAACGGGCTGCTCGCCAGCGTCTCGATCTCGATCATGGGGCTGCTCTCGTCATCGACGCCCTATGTGCTGGCGATCGCGCTGCTCTTTGCCGGCGGTTTCCTGCGCTCTCTGCAGTTCACGGCGCTGAACGCCATGTCCTATTCCGACGTCGACCACCAGCAGGCAAGCTATGCGACGAGCCTCTACACGGTGGTGCAGCAGCTCTCCCTCTCGATGGGTGTGGTGCTCGCCGCCTTCGTGCTGGAGGCCGCACAATGGTCGCGTGCGGAGGCGGCGCTGACGCCGATGGACTTCACCATCGCCTTCGCTGTCGTGTCCGCCTGTTCGCTGACAGCCTGCCTGCAGTTCCTCACCCTGTCGCCCGCTGCCGGCGAGGCAGTGAGCGGGAAGCGGGCGGGGGCCTGATCATTTCCATGTTGTCGTCGCCTCGGTCTTCGCCGGGATGACGCGAAAAGCAGTTGCTAGGCGCGCGTCACGAAACTGTCGATCACCCGCTTCTCGCCGGCCTTGTCGAAGTCGATGGTGAGCTTGTTGCCCTCCACCGCGCTGATCACGCCATAGCCGAACTTCTCGTGGAAGACGCGTTCGCCCTTTGCGTATTTCACGGCATCGGTGTCACGCGCCACCATTTCGCCCTCGATGAAGCGCGGCGTGGAGCGGGTGGCCTTGCCGTCCGACCAGCGCTGCTGCGCCCGCTGCCAGCCCGGCGTCGAATAGGTGTTGCCGAAGGGCTTGGTCTGGTCGTCGAAGCGGCTCTTGCCGTAGGTACCCAGCCCGAAGCCGCCATAACTCGTTGCCATCGGTGCCACCTCGACATGCATCTCCGGCAATTCGTCGATGAAGCGCGAGGGCAGCGCATTCTGCCAGAGATTATGCACGCGCCGGTTCTGCGCGAAGGAGATGGTGGCGCGGCGCTTGGCGCGGGTGATGCCGACGTAAGCCAGGCGGCGCTCCTCCTCGAGCCCCGCGCGGCCCTTCTCGTCGAGCGAGCGCTGCGAGGGGAACAGGCCTTCCTCCCAGCCCGGCAGGAACACGGTTCCGAATTCGAGGCCCTTGGCGCCATGCATGGTCATGATCGAGACCTTGTCTTCCTCCGCCGACTGCTCGACGTCCATGACGAGCGCGATGTGCTCGAGGAAACCCGCCAGGTTCTCGAAATCGCCCATGGAGCGCACGAGTTCCTTGAGGTTGTCGAGGCGGCCCTGCGCCTCCGGACTCTTGTCGTTCTGCCACATCTCGGTGTAGCCGGACTCGTCCAGAACGATTTCCGCCAGTTCGGTGTGGGGAATGCCCATCGCCATCTGGCGCCAGCGGTTGAAGCTCTCGATGAGCTTCCGGAGTGCCGTGCGCGCCTTGGCGGGCAACTCGTCGGTGAGCGACATGGCCTCCGCCGCGCGGTAGAGCGAGATCCCCTGCGCCCGCGCGATCGCATGCATGCGCTTCACCGAGGTGTCGCCGATGCCGCGTTTGGGCGTGTTGATGATGCGCTCGAAGGCCAAATCATTGTCGGGCGATGCGACGATCTTCAGATAGGCCAGCGCATCGCGCACTTCGGCGCGCTCATAGAAGCGCGGGCCGCCGATGACGCGATAGGGCACGCCCAGCGTGATGAAGCGGTCTTCGAAGGCGCGCATCTGGAAGGAGGCGCGCACCAGAATCGCCATGTCATTGAGCTTCTCGCCCTTGCGCTGGAAATTCTCGATGTCCTCGCCGATGACGCGGGCTTCCTCGTCGCCATCCCAATGGGCGCGCACGGTGACGGTCTCGCCATCCTCGCGGTTGGTGTGCAGCGTCTTGCCGAGCCGGCTCTCGTTCTTGGCGATGAGGCCGGAGGCGGCGCCCAGGATCTGCGGCGTCGAGCGGTAGTTGCGTTCGAGGCGGATCACCTTGGCGCCGGGGAAGTCCTTCTCGAAGCGCAGGATGTTGTCGACCTCGGCGCCACGCCAGCCATAGATCGACTGGTCGTCATCACCCACGCAACAGATGTTCCTGTGGCCCTGCGCCAGCAGGCGCAGCCAGAGATACTGCGCCACGTTGGTGTCCTGGTACTCGTCCACCAGCATGTACTTGAAGCGGCGCTGATACTCCTTCAGCACGTCGGGGTGTTCCTGGAAGATGCGCAGGACTTCGAGCAGCAGGTCGCCGAAGTCGGCGGCATTCACCACCTTCAGCCGCTGCTGGTACTCGGCATAGAGCTTGCCGCCCAGCCCCCCATGGCCGAAGCTCGCGGCCTCGCCGGCGGGCACGCGTTCAGGCGTCAGGCCGCGGTTCTTCCAGCCGTCGATCAGCGAGGCGAGCTGCCGGGCGGGCCAGCGCTTCTCGTCCACGTCATGGGCCTCGAGCAGCTGCTTCAGCAGCCGGATCTGGTCATCGGTGTCGAGGATGGCGAAGCCGGAGCGGAGCCCCGCGAGCTCCGCATGGTTGCGCAGGATCTTCACCCCGATCGAATGGAAGGTGCCGAGCCAGGTCATGCCCTCCACCGCGCCGCCGATCAGCGCCCCGATGCGGTCGCGCATCTCGCGCGCCGCCTTGTTGGTGAAGGTGACGGCGAGGAGCTGCCCCGGCCAGGCCTTGCCGGTGGCCAGGATGTGGGCGAGCCTCGTGGTCAGCACCCGGGTCTTGCCGGTGCCGGCACCGGCCAGCACGAGCAGGGGGCCATCGGTGTTCTCGACCGCGGCGCGCTGTTCGGGGTTGAGGCCCTTGAGGTAGGGCGGTTCGGCCTGCTGACCCATGGCGCGAGCGGCCAGTCCCCCGGGCTTGATGGCGGGGGCCGGCTGCTCGTCACCGAAGTCGTTCAGGTCGAAGTTCTTGCTGCTCATCCGATAGGTCCGAATCCTAGGGACCTATATAGAGCGTCGGGAACGAAATGCGAAACTTCAGGCGGCCCTGAGGCTCATGCAGTCGGGGCGCTTCAGGCTCCTGACCGCGCCCTGAAGCTGACGCCACGTCTCCGCCGTCTCCATGTCGCCCAGGCGCTCGCAGATCTGGGCATGCTTGGCGGCTTCCGATTCGGCACCCTTGCCGTGAACGAAAACAAGCGCTTCCGCGAACAGGTTGAGACCGGTGTTCATGATACTCGCCTCCTTCGTTGCTGGTCTGCACTTTATGGAGGCTTAATGCGCCGTTAATGTTGCGCGAATGTGACGTCTTTTGAACTTACGCCTTTTTTGGGATTCCAATCTTGTGCCCGACCTGCGGCGGCACCGGCAGGCCCTTGTGTGCCTCGTACATTGCTTGAATCTTTTCCATCACATCGGCCGGGAAGGGGGCGGATTTCTTCAGCCCCATGTCGATGTGCATCACGATGATCTCGGTGACGCAGGAGAGCCAGCCCTCGGTGGCGTGGAACATCTGCTGGACGTAATGGACGCGCTTGGCGTCGCAGTCGAGGAACTGGGTCTCGATCCGGACCGAATCACCGGCATGGAGTTCGCGCACATAGGTGTTGTGGCATTCCAGCGTGAAGAAGGAATTGTTGCGCTCCTTCACGTAGTCCGGCCCCAGCCCCACCGCCGCGAAGGCCTCGTCACCCGCCCGGTCGAACAGCACGTTGTAATAGGCCATGTTGAAATGGCCATTGTAGTCGACCCACTGGTCCTCCACCTTCAGGAGCGACCCCGTGAAGGGCGCAGGATAAGCCATCGCAAAAACTCCGGTTTCCGGTTAATTTCGTCCCCATGGATAGCCCGCTTCCCAAGAACAGTACAACTCAGACCATCGCCGAGCTGCGCGCATGGCTGGGCGACCGCCTGTCAACCGCCCCCGCCGTGCGCGAGCAGCACGGCAAGGACCAGACCTGGAACCCCGGCGCCCCCCCGGATGCCGTGGCCTTCGTGCACAGTACGGAGGAGGTGCAGCGCATCGTTTCGACCTGCGCCCAGCACGGCACCCCGGTCATCCCCTATGGCACCGGCACATCGCTCGAGGGGCATTTCTCCGCCCCCTTCGGCGGCATCTCCATCGACCTCAGCCAGATGAACCACATCCTCGAGGTCAACACGGCCGATCTCGACTGCCGGGTCGAGGCGGGGGTGACCCGCAAGCAGCTCAACGCGCACCTGCGCGACCAGGGCCTGTTCTTCCCCGTCGATCCCGGCGCGGATGCCTCGCTCGGCGGCATGACGGCGACGCGCGCGTCGGGCACCAATGCCGTGCGCTACGGCACGATGCGGGAGAACGTCCTCAACGTCACCGCGGTGATGGCCAATGGCGAGATCATCCGCACGGGTACGCGCGCCAAGAAGTCCTCGGCCGGCTATGACCTCACCCGTCTCCTTGTCGGCTCCGAGGGAACGCTCGGCGTCATCACCGAGGTGGCGCTGAAGCTCTATGGCATCCCCGAAGCCATCGTCTCCGCCGTCTGCCCGTTCCCCAGTGTCGAGGCCTGCTGCAAGGCCACCATCACGGCGATCCAGATGGGCATTCCCGTGGCCCGCATCGAACTCGTCGATGCCGAGCACGTGAAGGCCTTCAACGCCTATTCCAACCTCGACCTCAAGGTGACGCCCACGCTCTTCCTCGAGTTCCACGGCACCGAGGCCTCGGCGCATGAGCAGGCGGAAACCTTCGCGGCGATTGCAGAAGACCTGGGCGGCGGCCCCTACAGCATCGCCACCAGGGAAGAGGACCGGCAGAAGCTGTGGCAGGCGCGGCACGATGCCTTCTGGGCCACCAAGGCGCTGATGCCCGGCAAGGAGTCCTTCGCCACCGACGTCTGCGTGCCGATCTCGCGGCTGGCGGATTGCGTGACGCAGACGCAGGCGGACCTTGCCGCCAACAATCTCTATGGCCCCATCGTCGGCCATGTCGGCGACGGCAATTTCCACGTGGTGCTCTATTGCGACCGTTCGGATGCGGAGGAGTACAAGCGCGTGAAGGAGGTCTATGGCCGCATGATCGACCGGGCGATCGCCATGGGCGGCACCTGCACCGGCGAGCACGGGATCGGTGCGGGCAAGCGCTCCTATCTGCAGAAGGAGCATGGCCCCGCACTCGCCTTCATGCAGGAGATCAAGCGCGCGCTGGACCCGAAGAACATCATGAACCCCGGCAAGAACGCCGCCCTCTGATGCCACCCGCCAGGCGACAGCGTTCCGGCCGCACGGTTTGGAAATCCCCCGTGCTCTATCTCGGCATCCTGCTGGTGATTGCCGTGGTGGGTCTGCTGGCGGCACCTTTCATCGTCGACTGGAACGCCTACCGCGCCGATCTCGAAGCCTATGGCCGGAAGCTGACCGGCCGGGCGGTGAGCATCGACGGCGCGGTGTCGGCACGGTTGTTCCCCTGGCCGCGCCTCACCGTCGAGGATGTGCGGGTGGCGAGCCCCGAGGGCATGGATGTGCGGGACTTCGCCACCGCCTCGCGCCTCACCGTTCACATGACGCTGCAGGGCCTGCTGCAGGGCGGCATCGACGTCGAGAGCATCGACATCCAGGACCCGCAGGTCAATTTCGAACGGCTTGAAACGGGCGAGGGCAACTGGGTGCTCCAGCCTTCGGCCGATCTCGTCAACAGCGACATCCTCTCGCGGGTGAGGCTCGACAAGATCACGCTGGCCGGCGGCACGCTGACCTTCCGCGACCGCCGCCGCGGCGAAACCGTGTCGCTCGACGACATCAGCGCCGACGTGGCCTCGCCCGGCGTCGCCGGCCCATGGCGCCTGCGCGCGCGCGCGGTCTATGACGACAGGCCGGTCACCATCGCCTTCAACACGGCGGCCTTCGTGAAGGGCCAGCCCTTCCTGTTCGGGGTGAAGTTCCAGGCAGCGGACAATTCCGGCAAGGTCTACAGCTTCGACGGCGCCTACAGGGATGGTTTCGCCCAGGGCGACGTGCAGGTGGCCCCCGCGCAGCGCGACGACGGCAAGGGCGATGCCGAGGGCCAGCTGAGGCCGCTCATCTTCACGGCCAAGGCCCGGGGTAATTTCGACCAGGTGGACTTCACCGACATCCAGGTGGCCCATGACGACCCGGGCGATGCCACGGCGATCGCCACGGGCTCGGCCTCGCTGCGCCTTGGCCGCCATATCGATGCCAGGGCCGATCTCTCGGCCTCGATCCTCGATCTCGACGAACTCGCCGGTGCCAAGTCGCGTGACGTGCTGCGCGAGGCCGGAAGCCTCGCCGTAATCGACAGCCTCCTCGCCCTGCTGCCGAAGGACATGAGCCTCGACGGGCGGGCCAGCGTCACCTCGCTGAGGAGCGGCGGCCAGACCTTCGACAATGTGGCACTGGCAGTGACGGCCGACCGCCAGCGCCTGCGCATCGAACGCTTCGCCTCCGGCCTTCCAGGGCGCAGCGAAATGCTGTTCAAGGGCAGCTATTTCTCCGCACCCGGCGGCGGCGAGCTCGCGGGTGACCTCGGGCTCGAGGCCAATGACCTGCGCGAATTCGTGCTGTGGCTCTGGCCCGGCGCGCGCGACAGCCTGGGGCCCCTGTGGACCGGCAGCCGCGGCCGGCTGAAACTGCAGACGGGGCTGAGCCTCACGCCGCAGGGCCTGCGCCTCACCGGCAGCGCCTTCGAGCTCGACGGTGAAGCGGGCACCGGGGCGCTGGCGGTCACCGCCGCCGGCCGCGGGGCGGTGGATCTCGACCTCGAGAGCCGCCGCTTCGATCTCGACGCCTATGCCCCGCAGGGCATTCCCGCCGTCCAGGCCGCGGCGGAGCAGGGGGCCGGGGGCGTGCTCGGCGTCGTGCTGCCGCGCCCCGATGCGCCGGACCTGCGCCTCAAGGTCAGGACCGGCGAACTGCTGATGAACGGCGTGTCGGCGCAGGACGTGGCCCTCGACCTGCAATCCGGCGCCAACGGCATGGACCTGCGCGCCCTCAACATCGGCGCGGTGGGTGGCGCCAGCGTCACGGCCTCGGGCCTCATCCTCGACAATGGCCGGGGGGCTGATGGTTCGGTCAGCCTCGACGTCAAGGCCGATGATCCGGGCCAGCTCATCCGGCTGATGGGTCTTGCCGGTGGCGACGGCCTGCCGCCCTGGGCCCGCAACCTCGGTGCCACGGCCTTGCGCGCCGATCTTGCGGTGAAGCCGGGCGAGGGCGGCTCGCTCACCACGCTCAAGGCCGGCGGCACGGCGGGCCAGCTCACCGTCTCGGCCACGGCCAGCGTCGCCGCCGACAACCGCCTCACTGGCACGGCGCGGATCGGGGCGCCCACCTCGTCGCGCATTCTGGGCCTGTTCGGACTTTCGCCTGCCGGGCAGGACGCGATGCCGGGCAGCCTCGCCATCGACCTCGAGGGAAGCCTTGCCGCGGGCTTCGCCACCACCGCCACGCTGCAGGCATACGGCGGGCGGCTGGATTACCAGGGCACCGTCAATCCGCTGCAGGACGGTTATGGCCTGGGGGGCAAGCTGTCGCTGCGCGCCACCGACGCCGCACCGCTGCTGGCCGCCACCGGCATGCCGTTGAGCGGCGCGGCGGGCGGCGTGCTGGTGGGCGATGCGCAGCTGGCCTGGGGCGACGGCAAGTGGAGCCTCTCCGGCCTTGCAGGCCGCCTCGGCACCGCGGCCTTCAGCGGTGACGCGAGCCTCACCTCCGCCATGGTGCTCGATGCCCGCCTGCAGACCGGCACGCTGCGCCTTGCAGACCTGCTGGCCAGCAGCTTTCTCGACTGGTCGGGGCCGCTGACGGGGCTGGAAACCGGCTTTGCCACGGCGCTGCCCTTCGGGCTCACCGGGCAACTGTGGCTGACCCCCGCCACCCTCGAGGTGCACCGGGCCTTCACGGCGCAGAGTGCCTCCGTCGGCATCGCGGCAAAGCCCGGCGAAATCCACTTCGCGATGCTGGGCAAGGATGCGGAAGGCCGCGACGCCCAGCTCGACCTCACCTCCTCCGGCACCGGTGAAAGCCGCCAGCTGTCGGGCAAGCTTCGCCTGCCGGTGAACCTCGCGCAGCAGCTGGCACTTGCCTCCGGCGCTCCCGTCGCCAGCGGCAAGGGCGAGGTGGCGCTCAGCTTCACGAGCGAGGGGCGCAGCCCCGTCGCGGCGCTGGCCGCTGCGCAGGGGCAGGGCAGCTTCACCCTCGATGGCGTGCGGCTCACGGGCGTCGCGCCCGCTGCCTTCACGGCAGCGCTTGCGGCCGCCAAGGATGCCAGCGGCATCGGTGCGGCCTTCGCGGCCATGCGCGAGGGGCCGGGGCTGGAGTTCGGCGCTGTCAGCGGTCCGATCACCCTTGCAGGCGGCGAGATGAGCTTCGCGCCGCTCACCCACACCGACGGTGACGCCGACGTGACGGTGACGACCGTCGCCGACCTCGCGCAGGGCGAGATCGACGTGGATGTCGGCCTTGCGCTCAAGGCCAGGCCGGGCCTTCCGCCGATGAGCATCGCCTATGCCGGCCCGCCCATGGCGCTGGTGCGCAGCGAAAACAATTCCGAGATCGCCACCTCGCTCGGCGTCACCATCATGCAGGAGGGCATCAACGAGCTCGAGCGCCTGCAGCAGGAACAGGCCCGCCTCGCCAAGCTGGAGGAACAGCAGCGGGCCGAGGACGAGGCCCGTCTCCAGGCCTATTACGCCCAGCGCGACGAGCTGCTGCTGCGCCGCCGCGAGCTCAAGGTGCAGGCCGAGATGCAGGTGATGGAGGCCGACCGCCTGCGCCGCCAGATCGAGGCGGAGCATGCCGCCAATGCCGAGATCAACAAGCAGGAAATCCGCCAGCGCCTGCGCGAGGTGAGGACCTGGCGCAGGCTGGCGGAGGCCGCCGCCGCGAAACCCACCTTCGGACAGAGCGGGGAGGCCACTCCGCAACCCGCACCCGCAAGGCCCGCGCCCGCGCGCAAGCCACAGAAGATTGGCCCGGTGATCCTCGCCAAGCCGCCCGGCGCCCCGGTGATCGTCTCACCGCCGCCGGACCGGTCGTTTTCGCAGTAACCGTTGCCACTATCGTCCCTGCAAGCCGTCATTCCCGAGAGCCGTCATCCCCCAGGCCGTCATCCACCAAGCCGTCATCCCGGCGATGGCGAGAGGGGGGATGCGCGGAAACAAAGCTGGGCCCCAGCTTTCGCTGGGGTGACGGGCATCATTGGGTAACGTGGCGGCGAACTACCTGCGCTCCGCCTCCTTCAATAACCAGACCCGCACCGCGCTGGATAAATTCCTGTCGCCCCGGGCCTGATCGATCTCGGCCACAAGGGCGGCCGCCGTCAGCTTGCGCCTGAGCGCCGCTTTCTGCAGGGCCTCCCAGAATTCCGGCTCAAGCGACAACGACGTTCGGTGCCCCGCGATGGTGAGTGACCGCTTGAGGTCCTGTGCCATCACTCCTCGCGCTTGTGCTGGTCGAGGTCCTTGGCGGCCTTGTCGTTCTTCGCCTCCGTCAGCGTCTTCTCGGTCTTGCTGCGGCCGAACTGCGCGCGGTTCTCCGCGGCGGTCTCCTCCTTCGCGGCGCGTTCCTTCCGCTTGCGGTGGAGCTTGAGGCTGACGATCTCGCCCATCACTTCGGCCCGATCATGTCCTCGGGGCGCACGATAGCGTCGAAGTCGTCGCCCGGGATGCCGTCCTTCACCGCCTCCTCGCGCAGCGTGGTGCCGTTCTTGTGCGCGGTCTTGGCGATCTTGGCGGCGCGGTCGTAGCCGTATTTCGGCGCCAGTGCCGTCACCAGCATGAGGGAGTTGTCGAGTGCGCGCTTGATGTTGTCCTCGCGCGCCACGATGCCCACGACGCAATTGTCGGTGAAGCTCGTCGCCGCATCGGAGAGCAGGCGCACCGACTGCAGGAAGTTGTAGGCCATGACGGGGTTGTAGACGTTGAGCTCGAAATGCCCCTGGCTGCCGGCGAAGCTCAGGGCCGCCTGGTTGCCGAAGACCTGCACGCAGACCATGGTGAGGGCCTCGCACTGCGTGGGGTTCACCTTGCCCGGCATGATCGACGAGCCCGGCTCGTTCTCGGGAAGCGACAGTTCGCCGAGGCCCGAACGCGGGCCGGAGCCCAGCAGGCGCACGTCATTGGCGATCTTGAACAGCGACACGGCCACCGTGTTGATGGCGCCATGCGTCATCACCATCGCGTCATGGGCGGCGAGTGCCTCGAACTTGTTGGGGGCGGAGGTGAAGGGCATGCCGGTGATCTTCGCAATCCTGTCGGCCACCATCTCGGCAAAGCCGACGGGTGCATTGAGGCCGGTGCCCACCGCGGTGCCGCCCTGGGCCAGTTCCATCAGCATCGGCATGGTCATCTCGATGCGCTTGATGCCATTCAGCACCTGCTGGGCATAGCCGCCGAATTCCTGGCCCAGCGTCAGCGGTGTCGCATCCTGCGTATGGGTGCGGCCGATCTTGATGATGTGGCTCCATTCGCGCGCCTTGGCGTCGAGCGCCTTGTGCAGGTGCTTCAGCGCCGGGATCAGCCGGTGCTGCACCTCTTCCGCCGCCGCGATGTGCATGGCGGTGGGATAGGTGTCGTTGGACGACTGGCTCATGTTGACGTGGTCATTGGGGTGCACGGGCTTCTTGGAGCCCATCTCGCCGCCCATCATCTCGATCGCGCGGTTCGAGATCACCTCGTTGGCGTTCATGTTGGACTGGGTGCCCGAACCCGTCTGCCACACGACGAGGGGGAAGTGCTCGTCGAGCTTGCCGTCGATCACCTCCTGCGCGGCCTTGACGATCACCTCGCCGACCTTGGGGTCGAGGCGCCCGAGCGCCATGTTGGTCTCGGCGGCCGCACGCTTCACGATGCCCAGTGCGCGGACGACGGGCAGCGGCTGCTTCTCCCAGCCGATCTTGAAATTGCCGATCGAGCGCTGCGCCTGCGCACCCCAGTATTTCGTGGCGTCGACCTCGATGGGGCCGAAGGTGTCCGTCTCGGTGCGGGTCTTGCTCATGGCAGTCCTCGAATTCAGCATATTGCGGAAAGGTTTCGGGGGGCTGATTATCACTTCGCACCCGCACACGCCAGTCAGACGGAAGTTGACCAGATGTTGCCCAAGAACCTGCCCCGCGGCATCTGGATGCTGGGATTCGTCAGCCTTTTCATGGACGTGTCGTCCGAGATGATCCACGCCATCCTGCCGCTCTTCGTGGTCGGAACGCTGGGCGCCTCCGCCGCACTTCTGGGCCTTCTCGAGGGGCTTGCCGAGGCCACCGCCCAGATCTCGAAGCTGTTCTCGGGCGTGCTCAGCGACCGCTGGGGCAGCCGCAAGGGGCTGGCGCTCCTGGGCTACGGCCTCGCGGCGGTGGTGAAGCCGCTCTTCCCGCTCGCCACCTCGGTAGAATCGGTCTTCGCCGCGCGCTTCATCGACCGGGTGGGCAAAGGAATCCGCGGCGCGCCGCGCGATGCGCTGGTGGCAGACATCGCGCCGCCGCAACTGCGGGGAGCGGCCTTCGGGCTGCGCCAGTCGCTCGACACGGTGGGCGCCTTCGCAGGCCCCTTGATCGCCATCCTGCTCATGTCGGTGCTGATGTTCGACCTGAGGAGCGTGATGTGGGTGGCTTGCGTGCCCGCCCTCATCGCCGTCGCCTTGCTTGCCTTCGGCGTCGAGGAGGCGCCGCATCGCGAGCAGGGCGAGAAGAAGCCCGGCTTCGACCTCCGCACGGCCTCGTCCCTCGGCCGCGCCTTCTGGGAGGTGACGGCAGTGGGTGCCATGATGATGCTCGCCCGCTTCTCGGAAGCCTTCCTCGTGCTCAAGGCCTCTGCCACGGGCCTCTCCAATGCCTGGGTGCCGATGGTGATGGTGGTGATGAGCCTCGTCTATTCGCTCGCCTCCTATCCGGCAGGCGCGCTGTCGGACCGTGTCGGGCGGCGCGGGCTTCTCGTTGCCGGCCTGCTGGTGCTCATCGTCGCCGATCTCGTGCTGGCCTTCGGCCATTCCATCATCTCGATGATAATCGGCGTCGCGCTGTGGGGCCTGCACATGGGCCTCACCCAGGGCGGGCTCTCGACCATGGTGGCGGACACGGCACCAAAGGCGCTGCGCGGCACGGCCTTCGGCCTGTTCAATCTCGCCAGTGGTCTGGCCTTGCTGGTCGGCAGCGTGCTCGCGGGCGTGTTGTGGGATGTATCGGGCCCTGCCGCCACCTTCCTCGCCGGTGCCGGCTTCGCCATCCTCACGCTGCTAGGCCTCTCGTGGGTGAAGCCGCGCCAGCCACAGCATGAACAGGGTTGAGGCGAGGGCCGCAGCACCCGCGATGAGGAGCGACGTCTGCGCCGACACCATACCCAGCAGCAGCGCGAAGAGCAGGGGGGCCGCTGCATTGAGGATCAGGTTCGGCGCCGAGATGACGCCCAGCACCTCGCCATAGCCACGCGTGCCGAAGAGCATCAGCGGCACCGCGCCCTTGGCGATGGTGACGAGCCCGTTCGACGCACCGTAGAGCACGGCAAAGAGGATGGCGGCAGGCCACGAGAAGCCCATCAGCGCGAACAGGCCCACCGCGACGGGCAGCAGCCCGAAGGCGATGAGGCCGAGCTGCATCGGCGTGAGCCGCCGCCCCATCAGGATCTCGCCCATGCGGCTCGCCACCTGCGAGGGCCCGATGAGGGCGGCCATGAACACCGCCTCGTCGCCGGCAAAGCCCAGCCCCTGGAACAGCGGCACGGCATGGGCCGAGATGGCGGAGAAGACGAGGCCGTTCAAGGCGAGCGCCGTGGCAAACAGCGTGATCGCGACACGCCGTCCGCGACCCTCGAGATGCGGCTTGCCGACGGGATCGGCCACGCGCTCAGCTGCGCGGTCGCCCTTTGCCGCATGCAGCACGGCCCAGTGGATCGGCAGGCAGACGAAGAGGTTCAGTGCAGCGTAGGCGAGCAGCGTGTGCGACCAGCCGATGTTGAGTGCCAGGTAATGGCTCACCGGCCAGAACACGGTGGAGGCGAGTCCGCCGAACAGCGTGAGGTAGGAGATGGCGCGGCGCGCGCCTTGCCCGACGATCTGGGTGAGGCTGGCGAAGGCCGCATCATAGGTCGCAAAGCGCATGGCAAGTCCGAGCACCAGCCAGCCGATGACGTAGGCTGCGGGATGCGGAAACAGCCCCATCACCCCGAGCCCCGCCGCCGCACAGAGCGAGCCCGCGATCATCACGCGCCGGCCGCCGATCCGGTCGATCAGCCGCCCGCCCTGGCGCGAGATGAGCCCGCTCAGCAGCAGTGCGGCCGAGAAGGCGCCGAAGATCAGCGTGCCGGACCAGCCCGTCGATTGCGCAATGTCCTGCGAGAGGGCCCCCAGCATGTAGTAGGTGGTGCCCCAGCCGATGATCTGGGTAAGGCCCAGGCCGCAGATGACGAGCCAGAGGGGCATGCGGCTCATGGCTTCGTCCGTGCCAACACCCTCCGGCCATCATGCCCGGGCTCGTCCCGGGCATCCTTTGCGGGGCCCGCGAAAAGGATCGCCGGGTCAAGCCCGGCGACGATGACTGTTGGAGGTGCGTCGCGGCCTGTCATCAGCCCTCAGCCGATCTCGTCCCACCAGATCGGATTGCTCCATGCACGCTTGCCCGCGCCGTCGATCACGGTGACGCGGAACCACGGGCTGGTCTTCCTGAGGAGCCAGCCCTTCTCGAGCTTGGCGAGGTCGAAGCTCGCCTCGGTGATGGCCTTGCCGATGCGCACCGCGCTGCGCGATGTGCCGCAGACCACGGTGATGGTGTCGACCGGCGAGCAGGAGATCGAGATTTCCTTGCCGTTCATCTCGATCGCATGGAGCTGCGGCCCCATGCTCGAATAATAGAGGCCCTTCTTCAGGCTTTCGAGCAGGGCATCGGGGTCGAGGCTCTCGGCCTTCACATGCACCCAGCCGCCGAAATAGTCAGGTCCCTTGAAATGCGCGTCATCCGTCGCGAAAGCTGTGAGACGCTTTCCTTCGGTGAACAGCTGGTCGGCGAGGTACCAGCCGTCGCCGCGGTCATTCTCGATGGCACAACCATGGTTGTAGATCTCGACTGCATGCGCCGCGTCGATGGCGCGGCCGTCCTCGATCGTCAGCTGCGACCAGGCGGGATGCGCGATGCCGATGAAGGCACCGGCCTCGCGCGCGCGGCGGGCGAGCTGGGCGCCCGTCTCGCCGGGCAGGTTCCTCGGGAAATCCAGCGGCAGGCCGGCGGCCACGATGTGCCAGAGCTCGCCCACCTGGGTTTCCGGCGCATGGAGCTCGACGCCCAGCAGCGTGGTGAAGCTGTTGGAGCGGAAGGGCCGGGTGTCGGCGATGGGGAAGTCGAAGTGCTCGATGAAGTGCTCGGAGAGCTGCATGAAGTCATAGCCTGCATTCTTGTAGGCATCGACCACCTGCTTCGGCTCGAGCGCGCCGTCCGACAGGTTCGAATGCGTGTGCAGGTTGCCGCGCCAGAAGCGGCCTGGAGCGGAGAAGGGGGCGAGAAGGGCCATGTGAAAATCCTGGGCTTGGGGGTCAGACGCTCATCTGCATGCCGAGCTCGACCACGCGGTCGGGCGGAATGCGGAAGAACTCGATGGCGCGCGACGACTGGTTCGCCATCATGATGAACAGCCGCTGCTGCCAGAAAGGCAGCGACGACCTGGCCGACATGCGTATGACCCTTCGGCCAAGGAAGTATGACGCATGGCGCGGGTCGATCTCGAGGCCGAATTCGGCGCAGGCGCGCAGTGCCTTGGGCACGTCCGGCTGCTCCATGTAGCCGAAGCGCGCCTCCACCAGCCAGGCGCCCAGCGGCAGCTGCTTCACCACCACGCGGTCCTCGCCCTCGAGCCGCGGCTGGCTCGTGGTCTCGGCGGTGATGAAGACGAGGCGGTCATGCAGCACGCGATTGTGCTTCAGGTTGTGCATGAGTGCGGAGGGGGCATAGACGGGGTCCGTCTGCAGGAAGACGGCCGCACCGGCGACGCGCGTCGGCTGGCGGCGCTCGAGGCTTTCGAGCAGCGGGATCAGCTCCACCGACTCCTTCTTCAGCTTGTCGGTCAGCGCCTGGCGGCCCCTCATCCAGGTCACCATGAGCAGGATGATGGTGGCGCCCATCAGCACGGGCACATAGCCGCCATTGGCGAGCTTCAGGCCATTGGCGGCGAGGAAGGTGGCCTCGATCACGAAGATCACGGCGAGGGCGGGCAGCACGATGAAGACCGGAAGGTTGCGCGATTTCCAGAAGAAGATCGAGGCCAGCACCGTGTCGACCAGCATCGAGGTGTTGACCGCGATGCCATAGGCCGAGGCGAGGTTGGACGATGACTGGAACACGAGGACGAGGATGACCACGCCCACGAGGATCATCCAGTTGATCTGGCCGACATAGATCTGGCCCTGCTCGGTCTCGCTGGTGTGGGTGATGCCCATGCGCGGGAAGAGGCCCAGCGACATGGCCTGCTGGGCGATCGAGAAGGCGCCGGTGATCACGGCCTGCGACGCGATCACCGTGACTGCGGTGGCAAGCAGCACCAGCGGGATCACCATCCAGCCCTGCACCATGAGGAAGAACGGGTTGGTCACCGCCTCGGGGTGCGAGATGATGAAGGCGCCCTGGCCGAGGTAGTTGAGGATGAGGCCGGGGAACACCACGGCAAGCCAGGCCATGCGGATGGGCTTCGCCCCGAAATGGCCCATGTCGGCATAAAGCGCCTCGCCGCCGGTGACGGCGAGGAACACGCCGCCGAAGACGAGCAGCGCCAGGCCGGGCCGGTCGATCAGCATGCCGAGGCCGTGCATCGGGTCGAAGGCGTGGAAGATCTCGAGGTCGTCCGAGATGTGGAACAGGCCCATCACGCCGAGCGTCGCGAACCACACCATGGTGATCGGCGCGAAGAGCTGCGCGACACCCGCCGTGCCCTTGTACTGGAACAGGAACAGCGAGATCAGGATGGCCAGCGTGAGGGGGACCACATAGGGTTCGAAATGGTGATTCACCACCTTCAGGCCCTCGACGGCGGAGAGCACCGACATGGCCGGGGTGATCATCGCATCGCCGAAGAAGAACGCCGCGCCGATGATGCCGAGCGCCAGCACGAAGCCACCCTTGCGGCGGAGCAGGGTTTCCACCAGCACCACGAGCGAGAGGATGCCGCCTTCGCCCTTGTTGTCGGCGCGCATCAGGAAGAACACGTATTTGAGCGTGACGATGAGGATCAGCGCCCAGAGCAGCAGCGAGGCGACGCCCAGCACCGCCTCGCGCAGGTCGGCGCCGGAGGCCACGACGGGGTGCAGCGCCTCGCGCATGGCATAGAGCGGGCTCGTGCCGATGTCGCCGAAGACCACGCCGATCGAGGCATAGGCAAGCTTGAGGGAGGCCTTGCTGGCGCCGTGCGGTTGCGCTTCGGTGTTATTCATGGATGCGCGCCACCGGCGCTGGCCCCTGTTTCTACCGTCCGGCTATTCCGCCGTCACGACGGCGCGGCATTCAGCAGGAAACGATGCCAGAGTCAATGGCGCGGGCGGCTTCACCGGCTTCGTCGGCTTCTTCTCCGGCGGCGGGTGCTCGATGCGCTTCCACGGCGCATTGCCCATCCAGTAGGCAAGGTCCTTGCCGCAGCCGGTGCCGTCTTCCATGGCTACTGGAGGCTGCGGCTTGCACTTGGTCGAGCCGGCCGGGCAGGCGATGCGGATGTGGAAGTGGTAGTTGTGATTGTAGTAGGGCCGCACCTTGGCAAGCCATGAGCGGTCGCCCGTCGCCCACTTGCACAGCGCCGCCTTGATCGGCGGATTGACGAAGATGCGCTCCACCTCGGGGTAGGACGCGGCACGCTTCAGCAGCCGGGCATGGGCTTCCGACCACAAGGCCTTGTCGACGCTGTGGCGCGTTGGTGCCAGCACCTCCGGCTTGATGTTCTCGCGCTCCTTGGCCGTCATCCTGTGGTCGGGCATCTGCTTGAACCAGATGTCGGCATCGAGTCCCACCTGGTGGCTGGCATGGCCCGACGGCATCGGGCCGCCGCGCGGCATGGACATGTCGCCCACGAGGAGGCCGTTCCAGCCGTCATTGGCCTTGGCCTCGACGGCGAGGCGTTCGATCAGGTCCACCAGCTGCGGCTGGCCCCAGTTGCGGTTGCGCGACAGGCGGATCACCTGCCATGCCGGCCCGTCCACCGGCAGCGCCACGGCGCCAGCCTGGCAGCCCTTGGAATAAAAGCCGATGGGGCGCGACTTCATGGTGCTGGCTGGCGTGGTGAAGCTCGAGAACAGCTTCTTGGCAGGCAGCTTCATCAGCTCCTTGTCGGAGAGTGCCGCCAGCGCCCGCACGTCATAGGGCGATTGCGACCATGCGGCTGCGCCAATGCCAAGCCCTGCGGCGATGACCGCCGCGGCAATGAGGAGATGTCTCTTCATCAGCGCCCTCACTTCTTGCGGAACTGGTCGAGTGACACGACCTTGGCAGGCTCGTCCGCCAGGGGGCCGTCCTCGGTCTCGTCGTCGGTGCCGGATGCGGCGGCAGGGGCGGGGGCGGGGTGGGCTTCCGCCCGGGCCGCAGCCGGCTTCGGTGCCTCCACCTCGCGCGGGCGCGCCGCCGCCTGGGTCTCGAACTGCAGGCCGAACTGCACCGCAGGGTCGAGGAAGCCCTTCACCGCGTCGAAGGGAATGACCAGGTGCTCCGGCACGTTGTCGAAGGAGAGTTCGACCTCGAAACGGTCGTCATGCACCTTCAGGTTCCAGTACTGGTGCTGCAGCACGATGGTCATCTCGCGCGGGTAGCGCGCGGCGATCTTCTCGGAGAGTTCGACGCCCGGCGCGCGGGTGTTGAAGGCGATGTAGAAGTGGTGCTCGCCGGGCAGCCCCTGCGTCTCGGCAATGCGCAGCGCCTCGCGCACGACGCCCTTCAGGGCATTCTGGGCGAGCAGGTCATAGCGCATCAAGTCATCGGGCATGCGGGCGATTCCGGCGTCTCTGTCGAATGGTGTCTGGCGGGGTAGCATAGCCGCGCAGGGGAGGCAAAGCCATCCGGCAACCCGTCCACCTCTGGCTGGCCGGCGGGACCCGTGGACGGCCATGCTGGTAATCCTGCCAGCGTGCGGGCGCGTGGCGCCCCGATGATTAACCTTTCTTTCACATTTCGCCCGCCAAACCCCCGGCAATTAACCATCCACTGGTTGTGGATTGTTCTGCGCGTGGTGTAGCTGTGCGCCCACCATGACAGCAAAACACAAGACATCCTGGACTCTTTGCCTGCTGGGCGCCCTCACGGGCACAACCCTGGCTTCCCTCAATGGTGCGGCTGCCGCAGATGAAATCGATTGGCCATGCCGACGGGACGAGGCGCGCCCCACCACCTATTCGCTTCAGGGCTGCGCCTATTATCAGTTCGGCCTGACACCGGCAGGCACCGAGACCGGGTCGGGGGCAGGGCCGGAGCCTGGCCCGGCACCGGGACCGACACCCGCGCCCTACGGGCCGTAGCGCATCTGCAATCGTTCTTGCGCCAGGAGGCCACTGAAGGAGGGTCCGGCGGCGCGCTTCAGGACGAACATGGATGAGGAGGGGAAAGTGCCGGCTTCTGTTGCCAGGTGCCGGCGAACCCCGCCTTAAGCGGCTAAGCCCAAGGACTTTGATTTCGGTTGCTCAGGCTGCTTACGCAGCCACCGCGACCGGAGCATAGTTGTCGTTGGCAACTATATGTTTAGCCCGATAACGTCGGTACCATCACGGGCAAAAAGCAACCCTTTACACCCTCGTCGATCCTGGTTCGCCCCCAGCAGAGGCCGCTGTCCCGCAGCGGTCTGTGGTGGAGGCGCCGGGTACTGCCCCCGGGTCCGAAAGGTTTATTACGATCACCGTTTATCGCCATAGTCATGCCTTGCGGCGTGACAGCTCAAATATAGGGGCCGCCCCGGGCGAAGGGAAGGGAAACTTGCCCCTCTTTGTGTCGCCCGGCGGAATCGTCTAGGCTCCGGCCATGAAGCAGTATCACGACCTGATGCGGCACGTGCTCGCCCACGGCCACCGCAAGGACGACCGCACCGGAACCGGCACCCTCTCGGTCTTCGGCTGGCAGAGCCGTTACGACCTCACGCAGGGCTTCCCGCTGGTGACGACCAAGAAGCTGCACCTGCGCTCCATCATCCACGAACTCCTGTGGTTCATCCGCGGCGACACCAACGTCCGGTACCTGCGCGACAACAAGGTCACCATCTGGGACGAGTGGGCCGACGAGAACGGCGATCTCGGCCCCGTCTATGGCGCCCAGTGGCGTTCCTGGCCGGCGCGGGACGGGTCCGCCATCGACCAGCTCTCGGACGTGATCGCCCGGATCAGGACGAGCCCGGATTCCCGCCGCCTCATCGTCACCGCCTGGAACCCGGCGGATGTGGACCGCATGGCGCTGCCGCCCTGCCACTGCCTGTTCCAGTTCTACGTGGCCGACGGCAAGCTCTCCTGCCAGCTCTACCAGCGCTCGGCCGACATCTTCCTGGGCGTGCCCTTCAACATCGCCTCCTATGCGCTGCTCACCCACATGGTGGCGCATGTGACGGGGCTGAGGGTCGGCGACTTCGTCCACACGCTGGGCGATGCGCACCTCTACCTCAATCACCTCGAACAGGCGGAAGAGCAGCTGGCGCGCGAGCCCATGCCGCTGCCGCGCCTCGTCATCAGGCGCGACGTGAAGGACATCCTCGATTTCCGCTTCGAGGATTTCGAGATCGTCAATTACCAGTCCCATCCCCATATCGCCGCACCCGTGGCCGTATGAAGCTGGGCGAGGATTTTTCCGGCGGGCTGTTCCGCCGCGGCTACTGGCCTGACAATGCCACGGGCCTGTGGTACTCGCTGGCCGTCGCCGTGGTGCTGATGGTGCTGCACCAGGCGCTGCAGGCGGTTTTCGTGGTGGCGGGCCTGATGTTCTTCAAGCTCGCACCGGGCGTCACGCCCGCCCTCACCAAGGTGGCGCTGGTGTCGATCTTTCCGGCCTCGCTCATCGTCTTTGCGCTCGGCTACTGGCTGGCGGGCCTGCGCGGCGGGGTGCGCCGCGAGGTGCTGGCCCTGCACTGGCCGCGCCTCACGCCGCTCGGCGTGGCGGTGCTGATCATCGGCTTCATGCTGGCAATGTATGCCGCCATCATGCTCATCGTGCTGGTGTTCCAGGTCGATATCTCGCAGTACACGCCGGGCCCGCACGGCGAATCGCCCAAGACCGGCTCTGCCGGTGCGGTGAAGGAGGCGATGTTCGACATCGCCAACACGCCCTGGCTCTTCGCGCTGGTCTTCCCCTCGATCGCCATCGGCGCACCACTGGCGGAGGAGCTGATCTTCCGCGGCCAGCTGTTCTCCGCGCTTTCGCAGACGAGGCTCGGCGTCGCCGGCACCACGGTGGTGACCGCCGCCCTGTGGTCGCTGCTGCATGTCACCGAGCCGTGGCTGTCGATCGGGCTGATCTTCGTCATGGGCCTGTTTTTCGGCTGGATGATGTATCGCTTCGGCAGCCTGTGGCTCACCGTCCTCTGCCATGGCGTGTGGAACGGCTTCTATGCGCTGCTCATCTTCTTCAACGCGGCAGGCGTGCCATGACGCTGGAGATCAGGCCGGCGCGCCCGGGCGAGGAGGGGCTGGTCCTCGCCTTCATCCGGAAGCTCGCCGACTACGAGAAGCTGGCACATGAGGTGACGGCGCGGGAGGCCGACCTGCGCGAGGGCCTCTTCGGCCCCGCGCCGCGCTGCCACTGCGATCTCGCCTTCTGGAACGGCGAGGCCGTGGGCTTCGCCCTGTGGTTCTACAACTTCTCCACCTTCGCGGGGAAGGCCGGGATCTATCTCGAGGACCTCTTCGTCGAGCCCCACATGCGCGGGCGGGGCATCGGCAAGGCGCTGCTGAAGACGCTCGCCCGGCGCTGCGTCGACGAGGGCCTGCCCCGCCTGCAATGGTGGGTGCTGGACTGGAACGAGCCCTCGATCGCCGTTTACCGTGCGCTCGGAGCAAGGCCGATGGACGAATGGACGGTGTTCCGCGTCTCGGGCCCCGAACTGGAGGCACTGGCCTCATGAGCATCACCATCCGCCCTGCCGTGGCCGGCGACGGCGCAACGCTCACCCGCATGATCCGCGCCCTGGCCGAGCATCACGGTTATGAAGCGCATTTCTCCGCGCAGCCGGAGGATTACGAGAAGTTCCTCGCCGACCCCGCCGCCATCAACGGCGCACTCATTGCCTGCTGGAACGGCGAACCGGCGGGCTGTGCAACGTGGCAGCGCAGCTATTCCACCTTCATCGGGCGCGAAACCATCTACATGGAAGACATCTCGGTTCTGCCGGACTATCGCCGCAAGGGCATCGGCTCGGCACTCCTCAGGGCCATGGCGCGCTTTGTGCTGGACCGCGGCGCGCCACGTCTTCACTGGCTGCTGATGGCATGGAACGGTGAGGCCCGCCGCCTCTACGCCGAGGCGGGTGCCGTGATCGAGGACGGCAACTGCCACTGCATCCTCGAGGGCGAAGCGCTGGAAAGGCTCGCCTCATGATCTCCTATGTCGTCGCGGTGTCGCGGAACGGGGTGATCGGCCGCGAGGGCGGGCTGCCCTGGCACATCTCCTCCGACCTCAAGCGGTTCAAGGAGATCACCATGGGCAAGCCCGTGGTCATGGGCCGCAAGACCTGGGAAAGCCTGCCCCGGAAGCCGCTGCCGGGCCGCCGCAACATCGTCATCACCCGCCAGAGGGGCTTCGTGCCGGAGGGCGTGGAGGTGGCCGCCACCCCGGAGGAGGCGCTGCGCCTGGCCGGTGATGCACCGGAAGTCGCGGTGATCGGCGGTGGCGAGATCTACCGCCTGTTCTGGCCGCTGGTCGACCGGCTCTACCTCACCGAGGTCGACCTCGATGTCGAGGGCGACACGCATTTCCCGCCCGTTTCGCCGGATGAATGGCGCGAGGTGGGGCGCGAGCTTCACCCGCGGGGCGAGCGGGACACCGCCGCCTTCACGCTGCGCATTCTCGACCGCATGACAAAAAGTTAAGGTTCCGGCCCGGCGTGGACATTCCGCCGCAGCCTTCCTATATCGTGCCGAACTTGCGTATCACGACATCAGAACAACAAGGGTGAATTGAATGCCGTGGAATTCAGAAGGCGGTGGTGGTGGTGGCGGTCAGGGGCCCTGGGGCCAGGGCCCTTGGGGGCAGGGCGGCGGTCCGCGCCGGCCGAACCCCGGCAACCGCGGCCCCAACCCGCCCGATCTGGATGACCTGATCCGCAAGGGCCAGGACAAGCTGAAGCAGGTCATGCCGCAGGGTGGCGGCGGCTATGTCGGCTGGCTCCTCGGCCTCGGTTTCATCGCCCTCGTGGTGGCCTACAACAGCGTCTAC
This sequence comes from Aestuariivirga litoralis, assembly GCF_003234965.1. Lineage (GTDB taxonomy): Bacteria > Pseudomonadota > Alphaproteobacteria > Rhizobiales > Aestuariivirgaceae > Aestuariivirga > Aestuariivirga litoralis. The sequence continues at coordinate 77,367 of NZ_QKVK01000007.1, read as the reverse complement.
CAGGTGCAGCCGGACGAGCGCGGCGTCGTGCTGCGCTTCGGCACCTTCAACCGCATCGCCGAGCCGGGCCTCCACTTCGCGCTCTGGCCGGTCGAGACCATGGAGAAGCCCAAGGTCGGCGCCGTGCGCCAGATCAACATCGGCAACGAGGGCAGCGACGGCCAGATGCTGACCTCCGACAAGAACATCATCAACGTGCCCTTCTCGGTGTTCTGGCGCATCAACGACGCCAAGAACTTCCTGTTCAATGTCGCCGACCAGGAGCAGGTGATTTCCGCCGTGACGCAAAGCGCCATGCGCGAAGTGGTGGGCCAGACGCGCGCCCAGGCCATCCTGACCACCGGCAAGAACACGGTGGAAGCCCAGGTGATGGAGATCACCCAGAAGCTGCTCGACGAATACGGCGCGGGCGTCACCGTCTCGTCGGTGAACCTCGGCGACGTGCAGCCGCCGCGCGAGGTGGCCGATGCCTTCGCCGAAGTCGTGCGCGCCGGCCAGAACCAGCAGCAGCTGATCAACCAGGCCGAACAGTACCGGAACCAGAAGTACCGCCAGACCGACGGTGATGCCGCCAAGCTCATCGAGGATGCCAACGCCTACAAGGCCGCGACGGTGGCCGAAGCCCAGGGTGAGGCGGCGCGCTTCCTCTCGGTCTACGAGCAGTACAAGAACGCCAAGGACGTGACGCGCGAGCGCATCTTCCTCGAAACGATGGAGAACGTGCTCGGCAGCACCAACAAGGTGATCGTCGAACAGGGCGCCAACGGCCAGGGCGTGGTGCCTTACCTTCCGCTTCCTGAAGTCAAGGCCCGTTCGGGCGCGGCGCAGAACTGAGCGGGAGCAGAGCCATGAACAGCATGACCAAGACCATCCTCGCCGGGCTCGCGATCGCCGCCGCGGTGCTCTTCTATCTCTCCTATTTCGTGGTCGACCAGAAGCACAAGGCGCTCGTCCTGCGCTTCGGCGACATCGACCGCGTGGTGGAGGATCCGGGCCTTTACTTCAAGGTGCCCTTCGCCGACACCGTGACGCTGATCGACAACCGCATCCAGATCTGGGAGAACAACGGCCGCCCGGTGCAGGACGTGGCCTCGCAGGTCTATATCGTCGATGCCTTCACGCTCGCCCGCATCAAGAATGCGCGGCTGTTCCGTGAAACGCTCGGCGCCGACATGATGCAGGCCGAACAGCGCGTCGGCGCCCGTCTCGATGCCGCACTCCGCCAGACCTATGGCCGCCGCTCCTTCGATGCGGCCCTGTCGTCCGACCGCGCCACCATGATGCGCGAGATCCGCGACCAGCTGCGCGAGGAGGCCGACGGGCTCGGGATCGAGATCGTCGATGTCCGCGTGCGCCGCACCGACCTCTCCGACAACGTGCTCGAGCAGACCTACGAGCGCATGAAGTCGGAGCGCAACGCGCTGGCCCAGGACATCCGCTCGCAGGGCGAATCGACCAAGACCCGCATGAACGCCGAGACCGACCGCACGGTGACCGAGAAGCTCGCCCAGGCCAAGAAGGAAGCGGAAATCCTGAGGGGCCAGGGCGATGCCGAGCGCAACAAGGTCTTCGCCGAGGCCTTCCAGCAGGATCCGGAATTCTTCGGCTTCTACCGCTCGATGCAGGCCTACCAGAAGGCGCTGGGCGGCGACGGCACCACCATGGTGCTGAGCCCGAACTCGGAGTTCTTCCGCTACTTCGGCGACCAGAAGCCGGTTGCTGCGCCTGCCGCGCCGGTCGCCGTCCAGCCCGCGCAGTGATGCTGGAAAACGTGCTGATGGCCCTCGGTCTCGTTCTGGTGATCGAGGGCCTTCTTTATGCCTTGGTTCCGGCCCAGCTGAAGGCCATGATGCAGCAGGTGCAGAAACTTTCGGACGACCAGCTGCGTATCGGGGGTGTCGCCGCCATGGCCACCGGCGTCGTTGCCGTGTGGATCGTGCATGCGGCGTTTTTCTGATGGATTTTCGAGGAGGGTTCACATGAGCGGCAAGATCACCACGGTGCGCGGCCTCGCGCTGGCGGCGGGCATCAGCATGCTGGCGGCGGCGGCCGTGGCGCAGACCACCGCCCAGTCGCCCGCCATCAACCAGACCCCGGCGCCCGGCGAGAATCTCACCCCCACCCAGCCGCAGCTGCAGGAGCTGCCCTCGGTCGCCGACCTCGCCGACCGGCTGCTTCCCGCGGTGGTCGAGATCACCATCGAATCGGGCGGCGGCCCCGCCAGTTCCGAGACCCAGCAGGACGCGCCGGAGGCCACCCCCGAACTTCCCTCCGACCCCGGCAATCCGGATGACCCGGCCAACCCCTTCAAGGATTTCTTCGACGAGTTCCTGAAGCGCGGGCAGGGCGGCGAGCGGCCGCAGCAGAAGATGACCTCCATGGGCTCCGGCTTCGTGGTCGATCCGTCCGGCATCATCGTCACCAACAACCACGTGGTGGAAGGTGCCGAATCGATCGAGGTCCACTTCCACGACGATACCGTGCTCAAGGCCGAGCTGGTCGGGCGCGATCCCAAGACCGACCTCGCGGTCATCCGCGTCAAGCCGGAAAAGCCCTTGCCCGTCGTCGCCTTCGGCGACAGCGACAAGCTGCGCGTCGGCGAATGGGTGATGGCCATCGGCAATCCTTTCGGCCTTGGCGGTTCGGTGTCGCTCGGCATCGTCTCGGCGCGCAACCGCGACATCAATGCCGGCCCCTATGACGACTTCATCCAGACCGATGCCGCCATCAACAAGGGCAATTCCGGCGGCCCGCTGTTCAACCTCAAGGGCCAGGTCATGGGCATCAACACGGCGATCTTCTCGCCGTCGGGCGGCTCCGTCGGCATCGGATTCTCGGTGCCCTCCAACACCGCGAAGAACGTCATCAGCCAGCTGATCCAGTATGGCGAGACGAGGCGTGGCTGGCTCGGCGTCAAGATCCAGGCGGTGACCGACGAGATCGCCGAATCCCTCAACCTCGCCAACACCCGGGGCGCACTGGTGGCCGACGTGACGCCGGACGGCCCGGCCCAGAAGGCCGGCCTCGAGTCGGGCGACATCATCATCGAGTTCAACGGCCGCCCGGTGAACACCATGCGCGACCTGCCGAAGATCGTGGCGGAAACGCCCATCGGCACCAAGGTCCCGGTCAAGGTGCTGCGCAAGGGCAAGGAAGTGGCGATCACCGCCGAGGTGGGCCGCCTCGAGGACGGCGAGAAGATGGCCGATGCCTCTTCCCCCAAGAAGGCGGAGCCCGCCGCCCCCGCCGTCATCACCGTGCTCGGCATGACGCTGACCACGGTCACCGACGAGCTGCGCGCCAAGTACAAGATCGACAAGGACCTGAAGGGCGCCGTCATCACCGAGGTGGCGCAGGAGGGCCCGGCGGCCGACAAGCGCCTCGAGCCGGGTGACGTCATCACCGAGGCCGGCGAACAGGAAGTGCAGGGTGCCGCCGACATTTCCGCCCGCGTGGAAGAGGCGAAGAAGGCCGGCAAGAATTCGATCCTGCTGTTGATCGCCAAGGGCGGCAAGTCGGGCGAGATGCGCTTCATCGCCCTGAAGCTGAAGTGATGGGCCGCCTTGCGGCCCATCATCCGCGGGCCTGACCCGCGGATCTGTTTCCCGCACCATATGCCGTCACCCCGGCGAAAGCCGGGGCCCAGCTTTGGTTCAGCATGCATGGACAGAAAGCGGGGTCCCGGCTTTCGCCGGGATGACGCGTTTAGCGAACGAACTCCGCCTTCCGATACCCCTGCAAATACAGCAGCGCCGTCAGGTCCCCGTGGTTCACCCGGTACCGCGCCTGTGCCTGCACCTGCGGCTTGGCATGCAGGGCGACGCCCATGCCCGCCGCTCCGAGCATCGCGAGGTCATTCGCCCCGTCGCCCACCGCCAGCGCATCCCCGGTCGCGATCCCCAGCCGCGCTGATATCCGCTGCAGCGCCTCGAGCTTGGCCTGCTGGCCGAGAATGGGCCGGCCCACCTCGCCGGTGAGCACGCCATCGGCGGTGATCAGTTCATTGGCCTGGTTCTCGTCGAAGCCCAGCGCCGCGGCCACCTTCGCCGTGAAGGGCGTGAAGCCGCCTGAAACCAGGGCGGTATAGGCGCCATGGGCCTTCATGGTGGCGATGAGTGCGCGCCCCCCGGCCATGAAGCTGATCCGTTCACGGAGGATCTGGTCGATGATCGAGGCGGGAAGCCCCTTCAGCAGCTTCACCCGTTCGGTGAGGGCCCCCTCGAAGTCCAGCTCGCCGCGCATGGCGCGCGCCGTGATCGCCTTGATGTGCTCGCCGATCCCCGCCATCACGCCCAGCTCGTCGATGCATTCCTGCTCGATCATGGTCGAGTCCATGTCGGCGATCAGCAGGCGCTTGCGGCGGTTCTCCGCCGGCACGACGTTGGCGTCGACGGGCAGGGCGGCGATCGCTTCGGTGAATTGCGGGCGCGCCGCGAAATCCGCCACCTCCAGCGCCTCGCTGGTCTCCAGCCAGCGCGGCATGCCGGCGCCGAAGTCGCGCAGCATCTCGGTGATGTTGGCGTTGATTGCACCCGAGCCCGGTGCTGCTATGAGGACGAGAACGGATTCCATATGACCGCCAGACACGAGAAACGCGCGCTGCTTATTGCAGGCCCCACCGCCAGCGGCAAGTCCGCCCTGGCGCTGGAGAAGGCCGTGGCGCTGGGCGGCGTGGTCATCAATGCCGATGCGCTGCAGGTCTATGCCCCCTTGCGCATCCTTTCCGCCCGGCCCTCGGCGGAGGAGGAGGCCCTGGTGCCGCACCGCCTCTATGGCCATGTCGGCGCGGAGCAGCCTTATTCCGTCGCCGCCTGGGCGGCCGAGGTGCGGCGCGAGATGGAAGCGGCCTGGGCGCAGGGCCTCCTTCCCGTCATCACCGGCGGCACCGGCCTCTATTTCCGCGCCCTCGAACTGGGCCTCGCCCCCGTGCCCGAAATTCCCGATGAAGTCCGCAGCCGCTGGCGCAGCTTCGCGGGCGACCTCCACGCCGAACTCCTGCGCCGCGACCCCGCCATGGCGGCGAAGCTTCTGCCCTCCGACCGCCAAAGGCTTTCCCGCGCACTGGAGGTGATCGACGCCTCCGGCCGCTCGCTCCTCGACTGGCAGAAGGATGGCCAGGACCAGGCCCCGCTGGCCGGCGTGACGGTCGAGCGGGTCTTCATGGATGTTCCCCGTGAGGAACTCTATGCCCGCGCCGAGGCCCGCTTCGATGCCATGCTCGCCGCGGGCGCGCTGGAAGAGGCCCGCGCGATGATCGATCTCGATCCCATGCTCCCCGCCATGAAGGCCATCGGCCTGCCGGAGCTCATCGCGCATCTGCGCGGCGAGATCACACGCGAGCAGGCCGCCACACAGGCCAAGACGGCGACACGCAACTTCATCAAGCGCCAGTTCACCTGGTGGCGCAGCCAGTTGCCGCACTGGCGCTGAGGCGATAAGACCTTCGTTTCAACCAGAGGGGGAGGTTTGACGATGAAGCTTGCCGTCATCGGGGCCGGTGCCATCGGCCGCTCGGTCGCCGCGGCCTTCCATGCAGGTGGCGACGCCGTGCGCCTCGTCGGCCGCCGCAAGGCGCCGCTCGCTGCCATCGCTGCGCCGGGCGATGAACTCGTCATGGCCGACGTCACCACGCCCGCGGGCTGCCGCAGCGCGCTCATGGGCTGTGACGCCGCCGTCTATGCGCTGGGCCTGCCCTACACGACCGAAGCCTTCGCCGCCTATCCGCCCATGATGCAGGCCTTCGTCCGTGCAGCGCGCGAGCAGGGGGTGAAGCGCCTCCTGCTCATCTCCAATGTCTATCCCTATGGCCTGCCGCGCAGCGCCAGAGTGGCGGAGGACCACCCGCGCGAGCCCGTCATGCAGAAGGGTGAATACCGCAAGGAGCAGGAGGACATTCTTCTCGCCGCAACGTCAGCCGGGATGGAGACGATCTCGCTGCGCTTGCCGGACTTCTACGGCCCCGGCGTCGAGAACAGCCTGCTCACGCTGGCTGCCAAGGCCGCCGCCGCGTGCGGCACCGGCATGCTGCTGGGGCCCGCGGACACGCCGCACGAATTCGTCTTCACGCCGGATGTGGGCCCGGTGGTCAAGGCGCTGCTCCAGCATGAAGGCCCGGTCGCCGGGGCCTATAACTTCGCCGGCGCCGGCGTCATCACCCAGCGCGGGCTGGCGGCGCTGCTCTACGAGGCGGCGGGGCTGCCGCCGAAGCTGCGCGTGCTGCCGCCCTGGGTGCAGAATGTCATGGGCCTGTTCATGCCGATGCTGCGTGAACTGAAGGATGTGCGCTACCTGAGCCAAACCCCGGTGCTGCTCGATGATGCGAAGCTCCGCACCTTGCTTCCAGGCCTCCGGAAGACGCCTTACGATGAGGGTGCGCGGCTCACCCTCGCCGCCGCCAGGGCCAGCCTGCCCGCCGCCTGACGACCTGTGGAAACTACCAATATTGCCATTGGCCGGAGGCGCCCTTAAACCCCTGCGCGCAGGATGGATGTCAGTCCTGCGGCAAGACAAGGGATGAACGGCAGATGAAACACCTCGTGATGGCGCTGGTCGCCGCTTCAGTGGCCTTGAGCATTCCGGCAGCGGCGCAGGTCCGCATGCCGCAGCCGGCGCCGGAAATGGACCCTGACATGCGCATGCCGGTTCCCGGCCCCGGCGGCGGCGTCAAGGGCTGCTGGCGCGCCAAGCAGCCGCTCTATGGCCAGTATCGCCTGTCCTTCTGCCTCAACCGCGGCTCGGACGGCGGCTACCAGGTCGATGGCGGCAAGCTGTCCTGCGGCGGCGATCTCGACTGGCAGCGCAACGGCAACCAGGTCGACATCCGCATGAACCGCGGCCGCTGCAACCGCAACACCGACTGGAGCCGCGACCGCATCTCCTGCACCATCGACCTCTATGGCGCGGCACCGGGCGAGGCCGCGCTGATCCCGGCCCAGGTCCGCATGCCGGTGCCGGGCGGCGGCGGCGTCTCCGAGATCAGCCGCCTCAACTGCGTCTATCGCCCCGCCACCGGGCCCTATGGCCCGGTGCGCTTCATCGCCAAGCGCGACTATTGAGGGTCCTGCAGGCGGGAAGGGGCCTTGACGTGCCCCTCCCGCCCGCGTAGAACCGCCCGCCATGAACACCATTCTCGTAGTAGGTCCGCGCAGCGCCGGGGAAGCTTAAGCTTCCAGGAACTGGTGGTGCTGCGCGGAAATCAGGCTCCCTTGGGGGCCTTTTTTATTGCCTGAATGACAAATCACGTGTTTGACGAAACGCAATTTCTGAAGAGGTGAGTGAGATGGCCACCAACGAGATGACCGGCGCCGAGATGGTGCTGAAGGCGCTGCAGGACCAGGGGGTCGACACCGTGTTCGGCTATCCGGGCGGTGCCGTGCTCCCGATCTACGACGAGATCTTCCAGCAGGAGAAGGTGGAGCACATCCTCGTCCGCCACGAGCAGGGGGCAACCCACGCCGCGGAAGGCTATGCCCGCTCGACGGGGAAGTGCGGCGTCGTGCTCGTCACCTCCGGCCCCGGCGCCACCAATGCGGTGACGGGCCTCACCGATGCGCTGCTCGACTCGATCCCCATGGTCTGCATCACCGGCCAGGTGCCCACGCACCTGATCGGCTCTGACGCCTTCCAGGAATGCGACACGGTCGGCATCACGCGTCCCTGCACCAAGCACAATTATCTCGTGAAGGACGTGAACGACCTCGCACGCATCCTGCACGAGGCCTTCTATGTCGCCACCCATGGCCGCCCCGGCCCGGTCGTCGTCGACATCCCGAAGGACGTGCAGTTCGCCAAGGGCCGCTACGTCGGCCCCAAGAACATCGAGCACAAGACCTATCGCCCGCAGGTGAAGGCCGACCAGAACGCCATCCGCGCCGCGGTCGAACTCATCGCCACGGCGAAGCGCCCGATCCTCTATACGGGCGGCGGCGTCATCAACTCAGGCCCCACGGCCTCGAAGCTGCTGCGCGACTTCGTCGAGATGACCAACATCCCCATCACCTCGACGCTGATGGGGCTGGGCGCCTATCCGGCGAGCGGCAAGAACTGGCTCGGCATGCTCGGCATGCACGGCATGTACGAGGCCAACATGGCCATGCATGACTGCGACGTGATGATCTGCGTCGGCGCCCGCTTCGATGACCGCATCACCGGGCGTCTCAACGCCTTCTCGCCCAACTCGAAGAAGATCCACATCGACATCGACCCGTCCTCGATCAACAAGACGGTGCGCGTCGACGTGCCGATCGTCGCCGACGTCGCCCACGCGCTGGAGGACATGATCCGCGTGTGGAAGGCGAAGTCCGTGACGCTGGACAAGAAGGCGCTCGACACCTGGTGGAAGCAGATCGACGGCTGGCGCGCCAAGGACTGCCTCAAGTACCGCAAGAACGCCGACGTCATCATGCCGCAATATGCGGTCGAGCGGCTCTATGAGCTCACCAAGGACAAGAACGCCTACATCACCACCGAAGTGGGCCAGCACCAGATGTGGGCCGCCCAGTTCTACCGCTTCGAGGAGCCGAACCGCTGGATGACGTCGGGCGGCCTCGGCACCATGGGCTATGGCCTCCCCGCCGCCGTGGGCGTGCAGCAGGCGCACCCGGATGCGCTGGTGATCGACATCGCGGGCGATGCCTCGGTGCTGATGACCATGCAGGAAATGTCGACCGCGATCCAGTATGAGCTGCCGATCAAGATCTTCATCCTCAACAACCAGTACATGGGCATGGTGCGCCAGTGGCAGCAGCTGCTGCACGGCAACCGCCTGTCGCATTCCTACACCGAGGCGCTGCCTGACTTCGTCAAGCTGGCGGAGGCCTATGGCTGTGTGGGCATGCGGGCGACCAAGCCCGGCGAGCTCGACGATGCGATCCGGGAGATGATCAAGGTCAAGCGTCCGGTGATCTTCGACTGCCGTGTCGCCAACCTCGCCAACTGCTTCCCGATGATCCCCTCGGGCAAGGCGCATAACGAGATGATCCTGGGCGAGGACGTGGCCGACGAGGACGTCGGCTCGGTGATCGACGCCAAGGGCAAGATGCTGGTCTAAGGGACGGAGAGACACACATGAACGCACATCTTCAGCCCTCGGGCTCGGCCTATTTCCTCGACAGCGTGAAGCCGCTGGTCGAAACCCACACGCTCGCCGTCATCGTCGACAACGAGCCGGGTGTGCTGGCCCGCGTCATCGGCCTGTTCTCGGGGCGCGGCTACAACATCGAGTCGCTCACCGTCTCCGAGACCCAGCACGAGAAGCACGTCTCGCGCATCACCATCGTCACCAGCGGCACGCCCGTGGTGATCGAGCAGATCAAGAACCAGCTCGGCCGCATGGTGCCGGTGCATTCGGTGGCGGATCTGACCGTGCAAGGGAACGCACTCACCCGCGAGCTCGCCATGGTCAAGGTGTCGGGCACCGGCGAGAAGCGCGTCGAGGCGCTGCGCCTGGCGGACGCCTTCCGCGCCCGCGTCATCGACGCCGGCACCCAGAGCTTCATCTTCGAGATCACTGGCAAGACCGACAAGGTCGAGCAGTTCATCTCGCTCATGGTCCCCCTCGGCCTCGTCGAGGTCGCCCGCACCGGCGTCGCCGGCATCACCCGCGGCGCGGAGGGCATGAAGGTCTGAAGCCTTCGCTGATCGCTAACAGTCATCATGGCCGGGCTCGTCCCGGCCATCTTTTTTTTGGCGCGCGTACTTCATGCCATGGGCCATCATCGCGCCCCATCCTGCAAAGCATTTCCATCGAAAAATCCCTCCCGCCCCGCATCAGGAGCATTGCGTCTGGCGGGAACTGCACTAATGGGTTGCAGGGAGGGTCGGGATGGTCATTCTCCTGCAGCTGTGCATTTTCGCGGGCTTCGTCATCTGGCGGGGGCGCAGCCTGTTCGGCTGGCACCTGTCGCGTGTCGGCTGGGAAAGCGACGAACTGGGCTACACCCTCGACGTCCGCGGCAAGCGCGTGGCGCGGCATGTGGGGCTGTTGCGGCGGGGCGGCATTCCCTTCGTCATCCGGCCCGAGCAGTGGTACCACCGCGAGATCAAGGCGCTGGGCATCTGTGGCGAGATCAGCATCGGCGACAGCGCCTTTGACCAGCGCTATTTCATCACCACCGATTTCCCGGGCCATCTCGAGCAGCTGCTGGCCTCGCGCGATCTGCAGCAGGCGGTGCATGACTTGTTCGGCCTCGGCGTCGCGTCGCTTCATGCCACGCGGCGGCGGATCTGGTGCGTGCTGGAGGGAGCCTCCCTCCAGCAAGGCGAAGGCGATGTGGCGCGCACCTTGGAGCTGCTCCGCCGGATATCGGACGCCACCTCCGAGGCCCAGTCGCGCGGCGCGGCCTCGCCCGTGAGCCGGCAGCGCCGCGTCGCGGCGCTGAGCTTCATCGCCGTACAGGCCGGTCTTCTCACCCTCGGGCTGCTGGGATTTCTGCCAACCTATCTCGACACCATCCACACGCTCGACAGCCAGACACTGGTGATGACCGGCCTCGCCGCCGGCCTGCTGGCGGCGATCCTGTGGTTCTTCCTCATCCTCGGCGTGTTCCGCGGCTCGTCGTGGATTTCCTGGGTGCTGGCGGATTTCGTGCTGTGCGGGCTGCTCGGCTTTGCGCTTACCGGCATTTCCGTGGTGCGTGACGTCAATGTCCATCTCACCAGTGCCGCGCCGACGGTCTACCGGCAGCCGGTGGTCACCAAGATCTGCACCCTGCAATGCAAGAAGGGACGCCGGCGCTCCGCACAGCATCGCACTTTCGACTTCCATGGCGACACGGCCTGTGCGCCGGAGGCACGCCAGGCGACCATCGCGCTCAAGAGCCAGCAGGACACGGTCTGCGCCGCGCAGTCCTGGTTCGAATTCACGCTGCTCGTCCGCAACTGGCAGGGCGAGGGCACCTATGCCTTCACGCCAGGCCCGGACCTGTTCGACAGCGTGCGGACGGGAAGCGAGGTCAGCCTTCCCGTCCGGCACGGCGCATTGCGGCTCGACTGGTTGGACTGGAACGAGATCGGCAAGGCCATGCCATAGCGCCGCCCCGCGCGCCCCGGCGTGGCCACGCCGGGGAACGGGGAGGTGCAGGGCCGGCGGGCGGTCCTGCGAAAACAGATTCACGATGTCAATCAGCAGGAGTCACGAAAAGAAAACATACCTAGCATGGGACAGATGCAAAATCAAGCATTATGTTCCTAATATAAGCAAATACGCATGAGAAAGCCGCGGGGCGGCGGAAACGTCTCCGCCTAACCGGTCTGCCCATTTTCCCTCCAACCGGCTTTTTTCTCCGGACCATCCTGCGCTAGAAGGCGGTGATCGAAGGAGTTTCCGCCCGTGCCGTGCAAGCTGTCCGTCAACGTCAATGCCATCGCCTATCTGCGGAACCGGCGCCACGTGCCGTGGCCGTCGCTCACCGATCTCTGCCACGTGGCGCTGGACAATGGCGCGGTCGGCATCACCGTCCATCCGCGCCCCGACGAGCGCCACATCCGCCGCACCGACGTCACCGACATCAGCAAACTCCTCAGGGCCGAATATCCGGGCGCTGAATTCAACATCGAGGGCTATCCCGACGAGCGCTTCCTCACACTCTGCGAGGCCGAAAGGCCGGAGCAGGTGACGCTCGTCCCGGACGATCCCACCCAGTCCACGTCCGACCATGGCTGGGACATTGCCGCCAACCGCGACCGGCTCACCGCCGTCATCGCCCGTCTGCACAAGAGCGGCGCCCGCGTTGCGCTCTTCATCGACCCCGACCCTGCGGTCCCGGCACTGGCCAAGGCCGTGGGGGCGGACCGCGTCGAGATCTATACCGGCCCCTATGGCGGCGCCTTCGAGCCCGCCGCGCGGGCGCGCGAGTTCGACAGGGTGGTGGCCACCGGCAAGGCCGCGGAGGCCGCGGGCCTCGGCCTCAATGCCGGGCATGACCTGACGCGGGAGAACCTGCCGGCCCTTGTCAAGGCGCTGCCGAACCTGCAGGAAGTCTCCATCGGTCACGCGATCACCGCCGACGCCCTGATGTTCGGGCTCGGCGAAACGGTCAGGAAATTTAGGACGGCCATTGGCGACCTCTAGTCTTCTCACGCTGCTCTCGATCGGCCTGATCCAGCTTCTCGCGGTGATCTCGCCGGGCCCGTCCTTCCTCATCACGGCGCGCACGGCGGTCGCCCAGTCGCGGCTCGACGGCATCAAGGTGGCGCTGGGGCTGGGGGCGGGGACTGTGATCTGGTCGTCCGCCGCGCTCCTCGGACTCAACGCGGTGTTCCACGCCGTGCCCGTCCTGTTCATGGGCATGAAGGTGGCGGGCGCGCTGTTCCTGCTCTACATCGCCTACATGATCTTCCGCCACGCGGCGGAGCCGCTGAAGATCGACGTCGAGGCCGGCGCCGTGGGCAACCCCTTCGTCAAGGGCTTCCTCACCCAGATCGCCAATCCCAAGGTCGCCGTGTTCTTCGGCTCGATCTTCATCGCCATGCTGCCGGCCGAGGTGCCGCTGTGGATGACGGTGGCGCTGATCTTCATCGTCAGCTTCAACGAGGTCTGGTGGTATTCTGCCGTCTCGCTGTTCTTCGGCTCCGGCCCGGTGCGGGCCTTCTACCTCAGGGCCAAGGTCTGGATCGACCGGGTCACCGGCCTGTTCCTCGGTGCCCTCGGCCTGAGGCTCCTCTGGTCGGCGCGCGACGCGCTCTAGCCCCACCTTTCCAAACTGTAATCCCGCCGCCCGTTGAAATTGCGGAGGGGTTTCACCAGATCCAACGGTGTCCGGGCCCCTCTGGCGCCGTTCTCGGCGCGATGTCGGACGACAGCGACACTGAAGAAGGGGACCCGATGGATATTCTCACGACAGTCCTGTTCGCCGACTGGCTGACGAAGCCGGTCTGGATGTGGCTCATGTTCATTGCCATCGTGGCGGTGCTGCTGGTGCTGGACCTGGGCGTGCTGCACAAGGAGCACCGCGAGATCACGGCGCGCGAGAGCCTCGTCCTCTCCGCCGCCTATATCGGCCTCGGGCTTGCCTTCGGCGGCTGGGTGTGGTGGTCGCTGGGCGCCAACTCCGGCATGGAATACCTCACGGGCTTCGCCGTCGAGAAGGCGCTGGCGATGGACAATGTCTTCGTCATCGCCATGATCTTCGGTTTCTTCGCGGTGCCGCTGAAGTACCAGCACCGGGTGCTGTTCTGGGGCATCCTCGGCGTCATCGTGCTCAGGGCCATCATGATCGGCTTCGGCGCGGCCATCGTCTCCGAGTTCTCCTGGGTGCTCTATGTCTTCGCGGTGTTCCTGATCGGCACCGGCATCAAGATGATCCTCTTCGCCGACAAGGACTACGACGTGGCGACGAGCCCGCTCCTCGCCTTCATGCGCCGCCGCTTCAACGTGACGGACGAGCACCATGGCGAGAGGTTCTTCGTCCGCAAGGAGGACCCGAAGACCGGCAGGCTTGCCTGGTTCATGACGCCGCTGTTCCTGGCGCTGGTCCTGATCGAGGTGGCGGACGTGATCTTCGCGGTCGACAGCGTGCCGGCGATCTTCGCCATCACCACCGACCCCTTCATCGTCTATACCTCGAACATCTTCGCGATCCTCGGTCTCCGTGCCCTCTACTTCGCGCTGGCCGCCATGGTGAAGCGGTTCCACTACCTGAAGCTGGCGCTGGCCGTCGTTCTGATCTTCATCGGCTCCAAGATCTTCGCCGCCCCGCTCCTGGGGCTGGACAAGGTGCCCCCGGCGGTCTCCCTCTCGGTCACCTTCGGCATCCTGGCGGCCGGCGTGCTCTACAGCCTGTGGAAGACCCAGGGCCAGGCCCCGGAACGGCTGGGCTGACGACGGGCCAAAGCCTCACACCCGCAGTGCAGTCCCCCGGCGGATTGCCCTTGCCATCGCGTGCTGCGAACGCAATCCGCGTTACAAACGGCAGTGAATTCAGTCTATGATTGTTAGGCACAGTGTAATGGCGAAGCATGGTCAGCGACACAAGGGCTCCTCGGTCGGAGGCAAGCGAGGGGGCACGGTTTCTCAGAGGGGCCCTGTCATGGCTCTATCCCCATCCCGGATTCTGGCTGGCGCTGGCCGGGCTCTGGATTCTCAATATGGCCTGGGTCGCGCGCGACTCGCGTCTGAGCTTCACCTCCCAAAGCATTCAAAAGATGAGCTTTGTGTTCTTGGGCACAGCGGTGGCGCTGGCCTATCGGCAGTGGCGGGGACCATGCCACGGAAGGGGTTTTGATACCCTGTTCCGCCTGCTGATGCTGGCTTTCTTCGCCGGTTTCCTGACCCAGCAGATCAATCTCTTCAGCCACCTGATGATGACCCTCGGGCTTCCCTGGGCGGACCGGCATCTTGCCGCCTGGGACAGCGCCCTCGGGTTCGACTGGAACGGCTATGCGCGGCTGGTCACCGCCCACCCGTGGAGCCGGCGGGGCCTGTTGATCGCCTACAGCCTGGCAATCGGCCCGGCACTGGCCATGATCCTCATCATCGCTGTGTGGCGTGGCCGCCATGACCGGGTGGACGAAGTGGCCTTCCTGGCGCTTGCCTCCGGCTTCATCTGCGTCGCGGTGGCCGGTCTGCTGCCGGCGGTTTCGGCCTGGAGCAGCGTGGCATCGCCGGACGTCCTGGCCGGGCTGGGGCACCTTCCGGAGGTCTGGCTGGAGCAGGTGAAGGCGCTGCGCGGCGATGGCCCGGTCAGCCTCGATCTTGGCACCATGGAGGGGATCGCCACCTTCCCATCCTTCCACACCTGCCTTGCGCTGATCATCGCCTGGTGCAGCCGCGGCCACTGGTCGGGCTTCCTGGCGGGCAGCACCGTGGGGCTCGCCATCCTGGCCGCCACCCCCGTCCATGGCGCCCATTATGGTGTCGACCTGCTGGGGGGTGCGGCAGTCATCACTGGGCTCGTCCTGCTGTGGCCGCGGCTCGCCCCGAGGGTGCGTTCTGGGGGGAGCAGGCCCTAGGTTTTGCCGCTTGCCTTGGGGCCTTGCCCCCGCTAATTCCCGCCCAATTCAATTCCAACGGGATGGACCCTGACTATGCGCGTTTACTACGACCGTGATGCCGACGTGAACCTGATCAAGTCGAAGAAGGTGGCGATCGTCGGCTATGGCAGCCAGGGCCGCGCCCATGCGCTGAACCTGAAGGACTCCGGCGCGGCCAATGTCGTGATCGCGCTCAAGGCGGGCTCGCCCACCATCAAGAAGGCCGAGGCCGACGGCTTCAAGGTCATGACCGTGGCGGACGCCGCCAAGTGGGCCGACCTGATGATGATGGCGACGCCTGACGAGCTCCAGGCCGACATCTACCGTGACGAGATCGCGCCGAACATCCGTGACGGCGCGGCCATCGCCTTCGCCCATGGCCTCAACGTGCACTTCAACCTGATCGAGCCGAAGAAGACGATCGACGTCGTCATGATCGCGCCGAAGGGCCCCGGCCACACGGTGCGCGGCGAATACCAGAAGGGCGGCGGTGTTCCCTGCCTCATCGCCATCCACCAGGACGCCTCGGGCAATGCCCATGACCTGGCGCTCTCCTATGCCTCGGGCGTGGGCGGCGGCCGCTCGGGCATCATCGAGACCACCTTCAAGGAAGAGTGCGAGACCGATCTCTTCGGCGAGCAGGTCGTGCTCTGCGGCGGCCTCGTCGAGCTGATCCGTGCCGGCTACGAGACCCTGGTCGAGGCGGGCTATGCCCCCGAGATGGCCTATTTCGAGTGCCTCCACGAGGTGAAGCTCATCGTCGACCTCATCTACGAGGGCGGCATCGCCAACATGAACTACTCGATCTCCAACACCGCCGAGTGGGGCGAATACGTCACCGGCCCGCGCATCATCACCGATGCGACGAAGCAGGAGATGAAGCGTGTGCTGAAGGACATCCAGACCGGCAAGTTCACCTCCGAGTGGATGCAGGAGTATCGCGCCGGTGCCGCCCGCTTCAAGGGCATCCGCCGCATGAACGACAGCCACAACATCGAGGAAGTGGGCGCCAAGCTCCGCGCCATGATGCCGTGGATCGCCAAGAACAAGCTGGTCGACAAGACCCGCAACTAGTCTTTCCGCATAGGGCGGACGCGAGAAGGGCGGTTCCTCTGGGGCCGCCCTTCTGCTTTAGATGGTGTAAGTTCCGTCACCCCAGCGAAAGCTGGGGCCCGGCTTTGCCGGCCAGAAGCTGGGTGCCAGCTTTCGCTGGCATGACGGTAGGATAGGATGAGGGAAGGCAGGAACCACATGAGCCTCGAACAGGACATCGCCACCATCACCAGGCAGGAGCAGGAGCTCCGCTTCGATCACTTCAACGAGGCGGATGCCTGGGCGCTGGGCTCGCTGATGCGCGCCCAAGCGGAGGAGCGGAAGCTGCCTTTCGTCATCGACATCCGGATCGGCACGAGGCCGCTGTTCTACACCGCACTCCCCGGCACGACGCCGGAGAACCCGGACTGGGTCCGCCGCAAGGTGAACACCGTCACGCGCTTCCAGAAATCCTCCTACCGCGTGGGCCGCGAGTACAAGCTCAAGGGCAATGCCTTCGACGCCGCGCGCGGGCTGAACCTGATGGACTATGCGCCGCAGGGCGGTGGATTCCCGATCCACATCAGGGGCACGGGCGTCGTCGGCGCGGTCACCGTCTCGGGCGTGCCCGAGCGCGAGGACCATGGCTTCGTGGTCGAGATGCTGTGCCGCTTCCTCGGCATCGACCACAGGATGCTGGAGCTCGGGCCCGAAACCGCCTGATGGATTACAGCCTGCTGTTCTTCGTGATGGCCGCCATCGCCGCCTTCCTGGTGGGTGCCTCGAAGGGCGGCCTGCCGATGGTGGGCGTGCTCGGCGTGCCGCTGCTGGCCCTCGTCATGCCGCCGGTGGCGGCGGCGGCGCTGCTGCTGCCGGTCTACATCGTCAGCGACGTGGTGGGGCTCTGGGCCTATCGCCATGAATACAGCGGCCGCAACCTGGCGATCCTGGTGCCTGCGATGATCCTTGGTGTCGGCGTGGGCTGGGCCACGGCGAAGATCACGCCGGAATGGATGGTGACGCTGCTCGTCGGCGTGGTGGGCCTCTATTACTGCGCGACGGTCGTGTTCCGGAAGGCCAATGCGCCGCCGCACCGCGCGGATGTTCCGCGCGGGCTGTTCTGGGGCACGCTGACGGGCTTCACCAGCTTTGTGAGCCACACCGGCGGGCCGCCCTTCCAGACCTATGTGCTGCCGCAGAAACTGCCCAAGATGGTCTTCGCGGGAACGAGCACCATCGCATTCGCCATCATCAACGTGGTGAAGCTCGTGCCCTATTGGGCGCTCGGGCAGTTCAACCCTTCAAACCTCGAGGTGGCGGCGCTGCTGTCGCCCGTCGCGGTGGTCGGCGCGGTGGTGGGCTACAAGGGCACCCGGCTGCTGCCGGAGAAGCTGTTTTTCCGCCTGGTCGAGGTGGCGCTGTTCCTGATCTCGCTCAAGCTCATCTACGACGCGCTGTTCAAATGATCCGGGTGGAGCCCGTCACCAGCCTCGACCTGCGCTGCAGCGGCGGCGGCTGGCGCTTCGAACACACCCACCGCGAGGCCATCGCCCGCCACTGGGACGGCGTGATCGCCGCGAACCCCAGGCTGTGGAACGGCCGCACGCTGATCTGCACCGGCGCGGAGGTGAAGGCGGGGGTGTTCCGCGCCGAACTGGCCGAGATCGACTATGCCAGCTTCGTCGCCTGGCGCGACTGGGGCGGGCCTGATGCCACGGTGGTCAACTGCTTCGGCGTGCCGGCGGTGGTCTCGGCCGACGGCGCCCTGCTGCTTGGCGTCATGTCGGGGACGACCCTCAATGCCGGCAAGGCCTATCCGCCCTCGGGCTCGCTGGAGCCCAGGGATGTGCGCCCCGACGGCAGCGTGGACCTTCTCGGCAACATGCGGACAGAATTGCTGGAAGAAACCGGCCTCGACCTCGACGAGGCCGCACCCGGCCCCTGGGTGGCGATCTTCGAGGGGCCGCGGCTCGCCGTGGTGCAGCGCTTCGATTTTCCGCTCAGCTTCGCCGAGATCGCGCGGCGCTTCGCCGCCCATGCGGCGGCCGACCCTCATGCGGAGCTGGCGGCGGTGGAGGCGCTGCGCCACCGCTCTGAGATCGATGCAAGGATGCCGGGCTTCGTGGCCGGGCTCGCGCAGTTCCTGGAGCTTTGAGCGAAGGCCTCAGGATCCGCCCTTGTATTCCTGGATGATGTTGCCGCCATCCACCACCAGCATCTGGCCGGTGATGTAGCTCGCCTCCTCGCTGGCGAGGAACAGCGCCGCATGGCCCACTTCCGCCGGCGTGCCGGGGCGGCCCACCGGCGTGTGGCGGCCAGCCGTGATCTCGGCCTCGGAGCTCGATGCGGTCCGGATCCAGCCGGGCCCGACGCAGTTGACGGTGACACCGGATGAGCCCACCTCGATGGCGAGTGCCCGCGTCATGCCCAGCATGCCGGCCTTGGCCGCGGCATAGACCGAACTTCCGGCGATGCCGACGAGGGGACCGGTGACGGAGGACATCTGCACGATCCGCCCATAGCGCCGCGCGATCATGCCGGGCAGCACGGCCCTCGTCATGAGGAAGCAGGTCTTGAGGTTGATGGCGATGCCATAGTCCCAGCCCGCCTCCGACATCTCGCTCAGCCGGCCGCCGGGCACGTCGCCGCCCACCTGCGTCATGCCGGCATTGTTGACGAGGATCTCGACGGGGCCGAGCGCTGCCTCGGCGGCGTCGACGAGGCCGGTCACCTGGGCAGGCACAGTGAGGTCGGCGGGCAGGGCGAAGGCCCGGTCCGGCCCCGCGCCCAGTTCGGCCAGCCGGTCATGGATGCGCTCCGTCGTCGAGGTGATGGCCACCCTGGCGCCGGCCGCGAGCAGCAGCCGGGCCGTGGCAAAGCCGATGCCATCGGCGCTGCCCGCTCCCGTCACGATCGCCGTCCGTCCCGCAACCCCGCTCATGTGCCTTCTCCCGCCCGGTCCCGCGCTGATGACACCGCATCCGCTGCCGCCGCGCAACAGGCGCTGCAGCCGAATTGCCGGTTGACGGGCCGCACCGCCCGCGCGAGCCTGCGCAGCCTTGCCGGAGGGCCTGCCGATGAAACTGCCGTTCTTCACCTATGACGTCTTCACCAGCCGTAGCTTTGCCGGCAATCCGCTGGCCATCGTGGAGGACGCCGATGGCCTGTCGACCGGGCAGATGCAGATCATCGCGCGCGAGTTCAATCTCTCCGAGACGATCTTCGTGCGGAAGCCGCAGGACGCGGCCAACACCGCGAGCGTGCGCATCTTCTTTCCCACGGCGGAAATCCCCTTCGCGGGCCATCCCACCATCGGCTGTGCCATCCACCTGGCGCAGAAGAAGTACAAGCCGGGCTGCGCCTTCGAGACGACGATCCGCCTCGAGGAAGTGGCAGGGCTCGTGCCGGTGAAGGTCAGCCGCATCGGCGATGTGCCGCGTGCCCAGTTCACCGCACCGGTGTCCCCCTTCGCGGTGGAGGTGGCAGCACCCGCCCGTGAGGATATCGCGGCGGCGCTCGGCCTCTCCGCTTCGGACATCGGCTTCGAGGGTCACGTCCCCGGCGTGTTCAAGGGCGGCCCCGCCTTCCTCTATGTTCCGCTCGCCAGCCGCGAGGCGCTGGCAAGGGCGCGGGTGATCGAGCCGCACTGGTCAAACCTGTTTTCCGGGCTCGGCACCCGCATGGCCTACATGTACACGCGCGGCGGCGACGGGGCGGACACGGCCTATCGGTCGCGCGCCTATGCCCCGCTCGACGGCATACCCGAGGACCCGGCCACCGGTTCCGCCACGGCGATCCTCGCCGCCCAGCTGCTCGCGGCGGAAAGACTGGCGGCCGGCACCCACCGCTGGAAACTCGAGCAGGGCTATGAAATGGGCCGGCCTTCCGACCTGTGGCTGGAAGCCGATGTTGCAGATGCGAAGCTGCTTGCCGTCCGGGTTGCAGGTCAGGCGGTGCAAATCAGTTCGGGCGTGCTAGAACTCTGACGGGGAACAAGCGCAGCGCGACGCCGGCCAAGGGGAGGGCCGCACCAGCATGAAGACGATACTGCTCATCGCCCATCTGATCGCCATCGCCACGGGAACGGGCATGAGCATTGCGAACTACATCAACATCCGCGTCGCGGCGGGCGAAAAGGGCGACCGGCGCGAGGCCCTGACCTTCCTGCGCCGCATCCTGGCGAAGATCGCCGATGTGGTGATCCTGGCGATCTGGATCACCGGCATCGGCCTGTTCTTCAGCCTGCCGCCGCAGGACGCGCCGAACAGCTGGTTCATCGTCAAGATCGGCTTCGTGGTGCTGCTCACCCTGTGCCACGGCCTGGCCCGGGTGACGGCCGGCAAGATGATGCGCACCGGCGACCAGTCACTCTACCCGCGCATGGAACTGCTGGTCTCCGGCGTCTGGATGTCGGCACTCGCCGCCATCATTTTGGCGGTACTGGCCTTCGAACCCTGAGGCGCTACTGCGCCGTGAGCATCGATGAGGCGTCGGCGATGACCTCGGCCGCCTGCTGCTCGTCGCCCGCCGCGCAGAATTTCTCCGCCTGGGCCACCATGTCCTGGATCTGCACCTTCACGTCCGGCTGAATGTCGTCCGATGCCAGATGAGACTTGAGCTGCGCGAGATCGGCGTCGCAGGCCCCGGCGAGTGCGGGAGCGGTGAAGGCGGCCATGAGGCCGATCGCAAGCAGTGCGGACTTCATCTCGGAAAACCTCTTCAGACGGTGCCGTAACCCTATAGCCCTCACGCGGCCCGAGGCCAATCCTCCGTTTGCCCCAAGGCACAATCTTTCGTTGACTCATTCGCCCAAAAACGCCACCGTCAGGTGTCGCGAGAAGGGCCTGAGTCTGGCTCCCGCGACAGGGGGGCTGAAGTCGCACTGCCAGGGGCAGGCGGCCCAGGTCACGGCACATCAGGCTGAGGAGCAGGCCGGCAACACGCGTTGCCCGGCAACGGGATGGCTTGTCCTCCGGCCGCGCGCGTTTGCAGGAGGGGCATGCTGGGGTTCGGCGGCAGGAGGGAAGCGGCACGCAGCGCGTGGCCAGTGTTGCGCCGCCTTGCGCTGCTGCTGCTGTTGCTGCTGGCGCAGGTGGTGCTGGCCGCCGAGGCGCAGGCCACCAACTGGGTGGTCAACATCATCGACAACGAGGACCCGATCCCCCTCGGCGGCACCATCACCTACACCATCACCGTCGAGAACGACGACCTCGCGTCCAATACCTCTCCTGAGAACACGCTCGACCTGACCATTCCGGGCAGCTTCACCTTCACCGGCACTGAGGCGGGCAGCCCCATCACCGGCTGCACGCCGCAGCCGGCGGTGGGCCTCGCCACGGTCAGCTGCACCCTGCCGCCGCTTGCCGGGGGGGACGTCGTCACCCTCAAGGCGCTGGTCAAGACCAGCATCCAGGGCACCTTTGCCGTCGTTGCCAAGGTGCCGGCCCTCGGTATCGACAGCGAGACCGCCAACAACATCGCCGAGCAGCCCACCACCGTCATCGACGGCACCGACCTGACGCTGGACATCGCCGGCCCCGCGAGTTCGGCGGCGGGCAGCGCCGTCACCTACGACTTCACCGTCAGCAACCTCGGGCCGATGCCCGCCTCCAGCGTGGTGGTCTCGGTGCCTGTTCCCGCCGGGCTCGGGGGCCTCGTGTGGCCAGCGGGCTGCGTGCTGTCGGGCAGCAATTACCTCTGCACCATTCCCGGGCCCATCGCCGTGGGGGCAAGCGCCAGCCTGCAGCTGAAGGGGGATATCGCGGTTGCCTCCACCTCCGCCATCACGGTGACAGGCGAAATCACCAGCAGCAACCCGCCGGACCGGACCACCGGCAACAACCGCGACACGGTGACGACCGACGTCACCGTGGGCTCGGACGTGAAGATCACCAAGAGCCGCGCGCCGGCGGGAACGCTGCTCGTCGGCAATGACGTGACCTTCACGCTGACGCCGAGCTTCACCGGCGAGACGCCGCTGGACCTCACCATCGTCGACGACATTCCGGGCAATTATCAGATCAACGAGGTCATCCCGGCGGCAGGCAGCGGCTGGACCTGCGGCATCGCCTCGCAGACCGTCACCTGCACGCTGGCCAGCGGCGGGGCACCGGGCCACAACGTGCCGCTCGGGGTGATCACCATCGAAACGACGGTGGTCAGCGCCGGCAGCGCCACCAACACGGCACGGATCGACGCGGCGAGCCCGCTCGACCCGAACCCCGGCAACAACGAAGCCAGCGATGGCGGCGCCGCGATCAACGAGGAGACCTCCGACCTCCGCGCCAACAAGTCCGGCCCCGCCAATCCGCCCACCGTGCTCGAGGGCACGCCCTTCAACTTTTCGATCAGCACCTCGAACCTCGGCAACCGGCCCTTCAGCGGCACCATCGTGATGACCGACAATCTGCCCGCCGGGTTGCGGGTGGACTCCTATTCCGCGCTCAACGGCTGGAGCTGTTCGCCCGCCGTGCCGGTCACCGGACCCGCTCCGATCACCTGCACGCGTGACTACGTCACGCCGCTGCCGGTGGGCGCCACCACGCCGGCGGTGGTGCTGCGCACCGTCTCCACCGTCTCGGGCGCCACCAGCTTCACCAATTCCATGACGGTGACGACGGTCAACCCCAGCTTCCCCGACCCCAACCTCAAGAACAACACCATCACCTATGGCGTGAACTCGACGGGCAGCGGCAACCAGGCAGACATCAGGGTCAACAAGCAGGCGCTCAACAAGACGATCGCGTCGGGCGACACCGAGCAGTTCCTGATCGACATCGTCAATGATGGAAGCGGCACCTCATCTAGCATCACCCTCACCGACGACCTGACGGGCCTGATCAACAATCGCAGCGGTTCGGACAAAGGCCTCGTGCAGGTGGTGTGGGCGCCCAATTCCGCCTCGGGCATGAACTGCGCGACCGCGGCGCTGGGCGGCGCCACGGGCACGGCCGTGCGGCTCACCTGCACCATCGCCACGCTGCCCGTCTGCACCGAGGGCGTGAACTGCCCGCAAGTCAATGTGGTGGTGCGCCCCGGCGGCAATGCCGGCCAGCGCAGCAACAGCGCGCGCGCCATATCGAGCGTCACCTTCGATCCGGACACCGGCAACAATACCGGCACCGACACCTTCGACGTCACGGCGCTGGCCGATGTCACCATCGGCAAGACGGTCAATCCGGCGAACCCGCGGGCCGGGCAGGCCTTCACCTATGTCCTCGCCGCCACCACCACGGCCGATGGCCGCAGCGCCGCGCAGAACGTCACCGTCACCGACACCTTGCCGCCGGGGCTGATCTTCCTCGGCGCCACCCCGTCATCCGGCACTTGCCCCAGCCTGCCCACGGCAGGCCGGATCATCGTCGCCGATGCCACGCCGGTGGGAAGTGACACCACCCACGGCCTGATCGAGTGCAATCTCGGCACCATCGCCAATGGCGCGCAGCAGACGGTGACGGTGACCGTGGCGGCGCAGAGCGCGCTGTCGGGCTCGACCGTCACCAATACGGCAACGGTCACCTCGCCCACGACGCCGGGGGACAATGGCGGAAACAATTCCGCCTCCGTTTCCGCCGGCATTCTGCCGCCGGTCCTCGACCTGCAGATCAACAAGGTCGACACGCCGCTGCCGGACTATGGGCCCGACCCGGTGGGGATCGGCTCCACCATGGTCTACGGCCTCACCATCACCAACAACGGGCCGTCCGCGGCGGAGGAGGTGGAGGTCACCGACACGCTGCCCAGCGCCTTCCTCGCCTTCCAGTCGGTGAGTGCACCCGCCGGCGTCACCTGCGGCGGACCTGCGCCCGGCACGGTGGGGGGCACCGTCACCTGCACCAAGCGGCTGATGCTGTCCGGCGACACCGCCACCATCAGGCTCACCATGTCAGGCCAGGCGCGCGGCGTGGCGGAGAACAGCGCCACCGTCACGTCGCTCGAAACCGCGAGCCATGACACAAACCCTGACAACAACACCGATGTTGAACTCACCACGGTGCGCAGCCGCGCCGACGTGGAGGTGGTGAGCAAGGTTCCCTCGCAGCCCAGCGTGACGCTGCTCCAGCCCTTCAGCTTCGCGATCATCGTGCGCAACAACATCGGCCCCGGCCTCAACGAGGCCGATGCCACCGTGCTGTCCGACGCGCTGCCGCCGGGCATGAAGCTCACCGGCTCGCCGTCTGCCGTGGTGGTGGCGGGCACCACCACCGCCAATGTGTGCAGCGGCAGCGCGGGCGGCTCGTCCTTCACCTGCGAGTTCGGCACTATGAGTTCAGGCGCCGAAGTCACCGTCACCGCGCCGGTGCAGGTGGTCGAGTCCGCATCGAGCCCGCAGACCTTCACCAACACCGCCAGCGTCGCCACCACCTCGCTCGAGGAGAACCTCGCCAACAATTCGAATTCCGGACAGGTGACGGTGGAGGCCGCCTCGCTGGCGGGCCTGGTGTTCCGCGACTTCAACAACAATGGCGTCCAGGATCCGGGCGACACCGGCATCAGCGGGGTTCCGATGCAGGTCAGCGGGGCCGGGCCGGGCGGCGTGCCGGTCAGCCTCACCGTCACCACGGGGTCCGACGGGCGCTATGTCTTCGCTGCCGTGCCGCCCGGCAGCTATACGCTCACCCGCGGGCCGGTGGGCGATGCGGCCCTTGCCAACGGCATGGCGAAGCCCGGCACCGCCGGGGGCAGCGCCCTCAGCGCCACGGTGATCGGCGGCATTACGCTCGTGACCCAGGCGGCGACCGGATATGATTTCACCCTGGTGCCCAATTCCGGCATCGCCATCACCAAGGCGCTGCTCTCCGGCCCCACGCCCAATGCCGATGGCAGCTTCGATGCAAGCTTCCGGCTCACTGTCAGCAACCCCAGCCTCGAGCCCCTGCAGACCATCACGGTCAGCGATCAGCTGGCCGGTGCCGCGCCGCTGTTCGGCAGCTTCGCCGCCACGGCCACGGCGCCCGGCACCTACACCGTCATCGCGGCGCCAAGCGGCAGCTGCGGCGGGCTGAACACCGGCTTCAACGGCAGCACGGACGCAGTGGCGGCACAGGGGGCCAGCCTCG
The DNA here is from genome assembly GCF_003234965.1 of Aestuariivirga litoralis. Lineage (GTDB taxonomy): Bacteria > Pseudomonadota > Alphaproteobacteria > Rhizobiales > Aestuariivirgaceae > Aestuariivirga > Aestuariivirga litoralis. The sequence continues at coordinate 52,306 of NZ_QKVK01000007.1, read as the reverse complement.
CCGTCGGCGCCAGCTGCACGGTGGACTTCGCCATCCGCGTGATGCCCACGGTGCCGCTGCCGCCGCTTGCCAATGGCGGGCGCTATTTCAACCAGGCCAGCGTCAGCGGCCTCGGCGAACAGTCGGGCACGGCGGTCAACGGCGAGTCCAATCTGGTGCCGCTGTCGCCCAATCTGCCGCAACTGACCATCACCAAGGTGATGACCGGCTACACCGATGCCGACAAGAGCGGCAGCATCACGCTCGGCGACAGCCTGACCTTCCGCATCACCGCCACCAACAGCGGCAGCGTGCCACTCAGCGACGTGGTGGTGAGCGACGACATGATCACCCCGGACAGCACCACCTGCGCGGTGCTGCAGCCGGACCAGACCTGCGTGCTGACCGGCAGCTACACGGTGACCATCGAGGACGTGCAGGCAGGCAAGGTGGTGAACACCGCCACGGCCGACAGCACCGAAACCAATCCGGTGACCGGGCCAGTCACCGACACCGTCACCACGCCGGTGGTCGCCGTGATCGACGGCAACACCTTGACCAAGCGGGCGCTGATCAGCACCGCCAAGCGCGGCGAGAAGGTGCCCTACGTCATCGTGGCGCAGGACGTGCCCTTCAACCCGGCGCGCATCGTCGACGTGATGCCGCCCGGCTTCGCCTTCATCGAGGGCAGCGCGGTGGCCAATGGCAAGAAGGTCGCACCCGCCATCGACGGCCGCCGCCTGACCTTCGACGGGCTGGTGCCCGATGCCGGGGGCGACATCAAGCTGGAACTGACGCTGGTGGTGTCGGCCTCGGTCAATCCCGGCGTGGCGGTCAACCAGGCCCAGCTGGTGGACCCCGATACGGGCGAGGTGGTGGCAACCGCCAAGGCCCGCGTGACCATTCTCGCCGAGGCGGTGTTCGACTGCGGCGACATCATCGGCAAGGTGTTTGATGACCAGAACCGCAACGGCTACCAGGACGAGGGCGAGCCGGGTCTTCCGGCGGTGCGGGTGGCCACCGTCAACGGCCTGCTGGTGACCACCGATTCCAATGGCCGCTTCAACATTCCCTGCGCCGACATCCCGGATGCCGCCATCGGCTCCAACTTCATCCTGAAGCTCGACACGCGCACGCTGCCCACGGGCTATCACGTGACCACCGAGAACCCGCGCCGCGTGCGCCTCACCCGCGGCAAGGTGGTGAAGCTCAATTTCGGCGCCTCGATCTCGCGGCTGGTGAAGCTGGAGCTCAACGGGAAGGTCTTCGCGCCGGGCTCCACGGAGCTGCTCCCCAAGTGGGAGGGCGGACTCGACAAGCTGGTCGCCGCGCTCGAGGCGGAGACCTCCGTTCTCGAGATCACCTATCGCGGCAGCGACGGCGCCCTGGGCAAGGCGCGGCTGCGCGCCGTGAAGGATGAGATCTCGCGGCGCTGGCAGTCCGCTTCGCATCGCTACGACCTTGCCATCGACACCCGCATGCTGGACGGGGGTGTGCCATGAGGCCGGGCCGCCTCGCGCTTGTCACCGCCATGCTGCTGTGCGGCACGGCGCTCGCCCAGGCGGATGAGGCGGGCGAGGCTTTGTTCTCGATCAGCGTCGATGGCCAGCACGTGGCGGGCACGCCCGGCACGCCGGACCCGAACCGCAAGGCCGACATGGCGCTGGAAGGCGCCGACATCCAGGTGAAGTATGACGGGCTCAACGCCAAGCCCTTCCTCAACGCCGCCACCACCTCTTCGCGCCGGTCCTTCGCGGTGGGCGAGGTGGTGGAGTTCCTCGCCTCCAGCAACTACCCGGCCTATGTCACGCGGCAGGAGATTCGCATCTTCGCCACCGGCCGCCATGCACCGGCAGCACCCGTTGCGGTGGTCAAGGTTGGCAAGGGCAACCTGGCGCGCTGGACCATGCCGGAGGTCGCGGCGACCCAGGGCTTCGACGACTTCGCCTATGTGCTGCGCGTCTATGATGCCAAGGGCCGCTTCGATGAAACGCGGCCGCTGACGCTGGTGCGCCGCTCCGCGCTCGAAACGGCGCCGGAGGAGGCAGGGCCCACGGCACCGGGCTTCAGCGACGACAACACGGCGTTCCGCAATATCCGTGTCGATGGCGGTGCGGTCACCGTGGCGGGGCGCAACGTGCCACCGGGGGCAGCGGTGCAGGTGCTGGGCGAGACGATCCCCGTCGATGGCGAGGGCGCCTTCGTGGTGCAGCGCATCCTGCCCATCGGCGAGCATGACGTGGACGTGGCGCTGAAGGCGGGGAAGGCGGGCAGCCTCACCTTCGACCGCAGCATCAACATCCCCTCGAACGAGTGGTTCTATGTCGGCCTCGCAGATCTGACGCTCGGTTCCAGGACCGGCTCGAAGCACATCGAGGACGTGGCGCCGGGCGAATATGACGGCGTCTACGACAAGGGCCGGGCCGCCTTCTACCTGAAGGGCAAGATCAAGGGCTCGTGGCTCCTCACCGCCGCTGCCGACACCGGCGACGGCAGCATCGAGAACATGCTGACGGGCCTCGACGACCGCGACCCGAGGAGCTTCCTGAAGCGCATCGACCCTGAGGACTATTATCCGGTCTATGGCGATGACTCGGTGGCCATCGAGGATGCGCCGACCAGCGGCAAGTTCTATGTCCGCCTCGAACGCGGCGACAGCCGCGTGGTGTGGGGCAACTTCAAGACCGACATCCGCGGCACCGAGTTCCTGCGGAATGACCGGGCGCTTTATGGCGGCAATGTCGTGCTGAAGACCGACAGGATGGTGCCCTCGGGCGAGCGCTCGGGCGAAGTCCATGCCTATGCCGCCCAGCCCGGAACCCTGCCGCAGCGCGACGTGTTCCGCGGCACCGGCGGTTCGGCCTATTTCCTGACCCACCAGGACGTGACCACCGGCTCCGAGACGCTCTATGTCGAGGTGCGCAACCCGGTGACGGGCCGCGTGGTCAGCCGCAAGACGCTGGTCTATGGCCGCGACTATTCGATCGACTATCTGCAGGGCGTCGTGTTGCTCGATGAACCGCTCTCCTCCAGTGCGGATGATGGCAACCTGGTGCGCGACGGGGCCATCGGCGGCAACCAGCAATATCTGGTCGCGGCCTATGAATATGTGCCGACGGCGGGCGACGTCGACGGCTATGTCTATGGCGGCCGTGCCCAGCAATGGGTGGGCGACCATGTGCGCCTCGGCGTCACCGGCGCACTGGAGAAGACGGGCGCAGCAGACCAGAAGCTGGGCGGCGCCGACATCCAGTTCTACAAGTCGGAGAAGACCTTCCTCGAAGGCGAAGTGGCGGTAACCGACGGCCCCGGCTTCGGCTTCTCGGAATCACTCAACGGTGGTCTCACCATCACCGAGCCGGGCATTGCGGGCAGCGCGGGCGACCCGGCCATGGCCTATCGCGTGCTGGGCCGGCTCGACCCCGGCGAGATCGTCCCCGGCGCCAAGGGCGATCTCGAGGCGAGCTTCGCCTACAAGCAGGCGGGCTTCTCCACCCTCGACGAGCAGGTGACACAGGACCGCTACGAATATGGCCTCAAGGGCGACCTGGAACTCACCGAGCGGCTGACGCTGAACTTCTACGGCGACCGGCTGGAAAGCGGCGGCGACGTGACCCAGAACCAGGCTGGGGCGGACCTCACCTATCTGCTGCGCGAGGGGCTGCTCCTGTCCGCCGGCATACAGCAGCTAGACGTCGACAACCCCGACGACAACACCGACGGCACCCGCACCGACACGGCGTTGAAGCTCACCCGCATCCTGAGCGACACCTCGTCCGTCTATGCCTTCGGCCAGGCAACGCTGGCCCGCACCGGCAATGTCGACCTCAACAACCGCGGCGGCGTGGGCGGCACGCGGCAGTTCACCGACACCATCGATGGCTCCGCCGAAATCTCCTATGGCGATGGCGGCATCGGGGGCAGGGCGTTGCTGAGCTACCAGCCCGTGGCATCCGACCGCTATTACATCGGCTATGCGCTGGCGCCGGGCAATTACGTTGCCAATGACCTGCTGTCGGGAAACCAGACGGACGATCTCGGCGGCATCATCGCCGGCGTCAGCCATGGCTTCAGCGAGCGGCTCTCGGTCTATGCCGAAGACAAGTATAATTTCTGGTCGGACCAGCCGAGCCTCACCCAGGTCTATGGCGTCACCTACACGCCCACGCCGGAATGGAATCTGGGCGGCGCCATCGAGTCCGGCCGGGTATGGGGCGACACGGCGGATCTGGGCTTCGCCGACAGCAACGTCAACCGCAACGCCGTCTCCGCCACTGCCGTCTACAACCCGAATGACAGGATGACGGCCTCGGTCAAGGGCGAGGTGCGCTTCGATGACAACAACGGCGCGGATGGCGGCGACCAGACGGCCTATTACCTTGCGGCGCGCCTGTCCAATGCGCTGAACGAGAACTGGCGCGTGCTGGCAGCACTCGATGCCGTGGTGTCGGACGCGACCGACTCATCCATCGGCGGCAATTTCGTCGAGGCCTCGCTCGGCTATGCCTATCGCCCGGTGCTGAACGACAGGCTCAATGCGCTGGCCAAATATGTCTATGTCTATGATGCGCCGGGGCCCGACCAGGTGAATATCGACGGCGAGATCGGCGGGCCGTCGCAGCAGAGCCACATCCTCAGCGTCGATGCCACCTATGACCTGACGCAGATGATCTCCATCGGCGGCAAATATGGCCTGCGCTTCGGGCAATGGAAGCCGCAGGACGAGGACGGGAACGACGGCGACTGGGAGAGTTCCAACGCCCAGCTCGCGGTGCTTCGGGCCGATCTGCATGTGGTCAAGAAGTGGGACGTGCTGGTCGAGGGGCGCTGCCTGTGGGAGAGCGCCAGCGAATCCGCCAACTGGGGTGCGGTGGCCGCCCTCTATCGCCAGATCAACGACAATTTCGACGTGGGTGTCGGCTATAACTTCGGCCGCTATTCCGATGATCTGGCCGACCTCACCGCCAATGACCAGGGCTTCTTCGTCAACGCCATCGGCAAGCTCTAGCGCCTTGTCCCGCCGGCCGGTTTGCTGTTACTTTCGATAGCCAGAGGCTGCGATATGCAGGCCCGCCCGGGGCATGGGCGGTCAGGGTGGGGGCATCGATGAGTTTCAGACGCTTGTTCAAGCAGGCCCGGCGCACCGCGCTGCTGGCCGTGGCGCTGTTCCTATCCCTCACGGCGGCCGCCCTGGCCGACACGCTGCGCATCCTGCCGGAGGCAGGACGCACCGATTTCCTGCAGGCCTTCGCCGAGGCGCGTTCCCGCATCCGCGTCGAGATCTGCGTGCTCGAAGATCCGCAGATCCTTGCCGGGCTGCAGCAGGCGCTGGGGCGCGGAGTTCGGGTGCAGGTGATCGTCGACAACGGGAAATACCAGGCCATTCCCGAGGAGCGCACCAACCTCGCGAAATACATCGTGGCGTCGGGCGGCGAACTGCACCTCAGCAACCCGATCTTCCCGCGCAGCTTTCCCAAGGTCATCCTCATCGACGACCGGAAGGTGCTGGTGGGTTCCGCCTGCCTCGACACGACGACGTTTCTGCAATACCGCGACTATTTCCTGATCAGTACCAGCCGGGGGCTGATCAGGGACCTCTCCAACCTGTTCGAGAATGACTGGGCCTTCTCCGCCCCCGCCAACACGCAGGCGCCGCCCTTCAATCCCACGCCAAAGTTCAACAGCCCCGGGCTGGCGATCGGGCCGGTGAATGCCGCCAACCGGCTCACCACGCTCATCCAGTCCGCACGCAGCAGGCTCGATGTGACGAGCGAGTTGCTGGGCAATGCGGCACTCGAGAGCGAGCTCATCGCGGCGGTGGGCCGCGGCGTCAGCGTGCGGCTCATCTCGCCGCTCTGCGTCAACGGTGCCACGAAGGAAATCCAGACGCTGCAGAACGAGTCCCTGAAGAAGCTGCAGCAGTGGGGCGTGAACGTGCGCGTGACCGGCCCCGTGCAGACCTTCCAGAAGCCCTACATGCATGCCCGCACCATGCTGGCGGACGGCGCGCGCCTCTATATCGGCTCGATCAGCTTCTCGCCCGACTCGACCACCTTCAACCGTGAGGTGGGCCTGTTCCTGACCGAGGCCATGCCGGTGAAGACCTACAGGGCGCGCTTCGACCAGGACTTCGCCGCCCTCAGCACGCCCTACACCACCAACTGCCCGGTCATGCCCTAACGCTGCTCCTCGCCGCCGGCGGCGACGATCACGCCGATGATCATCAGCCCCGTGAGGATGAGCCGGATGCCGGCGCTCGCACCGAAGGTGTTGAGCATGGTGACGAGCAGATACATGAACAGTGCGGCACCCCAGATGCCCGGCACGTTGGCCCGGCCGCCGGCGACCGACGTGCCGCCGATCACCACGGTGGCGATGGAGGCGAGCAGGAATTCCTCGCCCATGTTGAGCGCCGCGCCGCGCGAGAAGCCGGAGAGAAGGATGCCGCAGATGCCGGCAAGGAAGGCGCTCAGCACATAGGTGAGGAAGCGGGTGCGGCCGACGTTGAGCCCCGCCAGCCAGGCCGCGCGGCTGTTCTGCCCCACCGCCAGCACGCTGCGGCCATAGACGGTGCGGCTCAGCACGATGGCCATGCCGACCGAAATGGCGAGCACCGCGAAGGCCATGATGGGAATGCCGAAGAGCCGCGTGGTCGCAAATTCGGCGAGCGGCTCCGGCGGCTTGATGCGGATGCCGCGGCCATAGGAAATGGCGGTCGAGAGGACGAGGAAGCTCGACGACAGCGTGGCGATGATCGGCGGGATGCGCAGCAGGCGGATCAGGCCGTAGTTGAAGATGCCGACGAGGGTGGCCGCCCCCAATGCCGCCACGATGCCGATGGCCATGCGCCCCGTATCCTCGTCCATCACCTTCATGGCGACGACGCCCGCGAGCGTGATGGTGGCGGGGATCGAGAGGTCCACATTGCCGGGACCGGTGGTAATCACCATCATCTGGCCCAGCCCCACGATGATGGTGAAGGTGGCGAAGGACAGGGCCGCCGTGAGAATGGCGCCGGCACCCTGGCCACCCGTATAGGCGATGGTGGTAAGCCACACGGCGATGGCCGCACCGAAGGAGAAGACCCAGGGCTGGCGCAGGAGTTTCGCCATCATCGCTTCTGCTCCCCATAGGTGACGAGTGCCCGGAGCGCCAAAACGATGATCAGGATCGCCCCCTGCGCGCCGATCTGCCAGTCGGGCGAGATCCGGAGGAAGATGAGGAAGGATCCCGCCAGCGCAAGCGTCAGCGCGCCGACGACCGCACCCAGGGGCGACACCCGCCCGCCGATGAATTCACCCCCGCCGAGGATGACGCCGGCGATGGAATAGAGCGTGTAGCGGTCGGCCACATGCGCATCGCCCGAAGTGGTGAGGCCGAGCAGCGCCAGACCCGACAGCACGCCAAAGAAGCCCGCCAGCATGTACATGACGACCTTGGTCTTCAGCATGGACCAGCCGGCGCGGCTCAGCGCCTTGGGGTTGCCGCCCGCACCGCGCGCGATGACGCCCCAGGAGGAATACATCAGCGCCAGCTGCACCACGACGCCGATGACGATGGCGGCGATGATGGGGAAGGGCACCCAGGGCGTCTGCACCGTCATCAGCGCCTTCAGCCAGTCGGGCGCCTTGCCGCCGGGGGATGGCAGGATCATCACTGCGATGCCGAGCCAGACGAATGAGAGGCCCAGCGTCACCACGATCGAGGGCAGGTTGCGGATGTGGATCAGCGCGCCGATGGCGCCATAGGCCGCGATCAGCGCCAGCAAGGCGAGAATGCCCAGCAGCGGATTGTCCAGCAGCAGTGTCGCCCCCACGCAGCTCACCAGGCCCACGAAGGGGCCGATGGAGAGGTCGAGATCATTCACCGTGATGATGAACATCTGCGCGATGGTCGCCAGCGCGATAGGCACAGCATATTGCAGCATCAGGTTGAGCCCGAAATAGCTCATCGTGCGCGGCTGCACATAGAAGGTGGCGGCCAGCACCACCGCGAGGGTGAGGAAGGGCAGGGCCTGGCGCAGGAGGCGACGGTTCATGCCGCGTGCTCCGCGAAGCTCGCCTGCAGCACCTTTTCCTCCGTGAGTTCGTCAGAGCCGAGGGATGCCACGATGGCGCCGTTGCGGAACACATAGGCGCGGTCGCAGTGGGTCAATTCCTCGATCTCGGTCGTGTACCAGATGAAGGTGCGGCCCTTTTCGGCCTCGGCCCGGATCATGGCATAGACTTCCTGCTTGGTGCCGATGTCCACGCCGCGCATCGGGTCATCCATCAGGATGATCGCGGCATCCGACGCGAGTGCCCGGGCGAAGAGCGCCTTCTGCTGGTTGCCGCCGGACAGCGTGAGGATGTTGTTGTCGACGTCCGGCGTGCGGATCGCCATCCGCACCTTCCACTCCTCCGCCAGCCGCTCCTCGGCGGCGAGGTCGATGAAGCCGCCCTTGCGGAGTGCCGAGAGCGAGCGCGTGGTGATGTTGCGGCCTATGGACCAGAGATTGAACACGCCGTCCGACTGCCGGTCACCGGCGATGAAGGCGAGCTTGCCTGTCACCTCCGCCTGGCGGCGCTCATAGATCTGCAGCAGCATGCGCGTCTGGCCATGGCCTGCGAGCCCGGTGAGGCCGATGATCTCGCCCTTGCGGGCTTCGAGCGATGCCGTGCCGCCGCTGCGCGGCTGGGCACGGACCATGACCTCTTCCGAGGCCTTGCGCGCTTCGCCGCGCCTGTGCTCGCGCGCTTCCGAGCCCATGGCGGCGACGAGCGAGTTGCGGGTGAAGTCGGCGGCCTTGCGGTCGGCCACCGTCTTGCCGTCCTTCATCACCACGATGCGGTCGGCGGTGGACAGGATCTCGCCCAGCAAATGCGAGATGAGAATGATCGAGGTGCCGCGCGCCGTCTCGGTCTTCACATAGGCAAGGAGCTGCTGCGCGGTGACGGCATCGAGCGAGGAGGTGGGCTCGTCGAGGATGACGAGGCGCAGCGCGCCGTCCGTCACCGTGAAGGCGCGGGCAATCTCCGCCATCTGGCGCTGGCCGATGGCGAGATCGGCGATCTCGTCATCGGGCGAGATGCCGTGGTTGGGGAATATCTCGTCGAGCTTCTGGCGGATCAGCGCGCGCGCCCGGTTCTTCCAGCCAAGGCCCTTCAGCGAGCGGTGCACGATGCGCACGTTCTCCGCCACCGTGAGGTTGGGGCAGAGGGAAAGTTCCTGGAACACGCAGCGCACGCCTTCCGCCTGTGCCGCTGCGGCGGTCCAGCTGCCGGAATAGGGGGCGCCGCCGATCGACAGGGTGCCGGCCGAAGGTGTCAGGTTGCCGCTCAGCACATGCATGAGGGTGGACTTGCCCGCACCATTGTGGCCGACAAGCCCCAGGCATTCGCCGGCAGCAACCGTCAGGTCGACGCCCGCCAAGGCACGGACGGCGCCGAAGGATTTTTCGACGCCGTCCAGTCTGATTGCGTGAGAGGACAAGCCCTTACTTGCCCGCGATCACCTTCTGGGCATCCTCGAGCGAATACTCGACATTCGCCACGCCACCCTTCTCGGTGGTCTCCAGCGCCTTCTCGAGATTGTCCTGGTCGATGCGCAGGAAGGGCACGGTCAGGTCCTTCGGGACTTCCTTGCCGTCGAGAATCTGCTGCGCCACCCAGAAGGCCAGCGTGGACACGCCCGGCGCGATCGAGACCGACATGGTCTCATAGCCGTTCTTGTCCTTCTGCTCCTTCCACCACTGCAGTTCATCCTGGCGGTTGCCCATGATGATGGTGGGGGTGGGGCGTCCGGCGGCGGCGAAGGCCTGGGCGGCGCCATAGCCGTCACCGCCCTGGGTCACCACGGCCTTGATCTCGGGGAGCGAGGGCAGGATGCCGGCCACGGCCTTCTGCGCCACTTCCTGCGCCCAGTCGCCATGGACGGAGCCGACGATCTTGAACTGCGGGTTCTTGGCCACTTCGCTGTTGATGCCCTTGGAGATGGCGTCATCGACAAAGACGCCCGCGAGGCCGCGGATCTCGAGCAGGTTGCCGCCTTCCGGCATCTTCTTGGCGAGGTATTCGACCTCCGAAGCGCCCATCTTCTCGAAGTCGACGGCGATCCGCCAGGCGCAGGGCTCGGTCACGATGCCGTCGAAGGAGACGACCGTGATGCCCGCGTCGCAGGCCTGCTTCACCACGCCGTTCAGCGCGTCGGGCGAGGCGGCGTTGATGACGATGGCGTTGTAGCCCTGCAGGATCAGGTTCTGGATCTGGGCCGCCTGCTCCGTCACCTGGTTTTCCGAGGTGGTGAAGGGATCGGCGGCGGCGACGACACCGTCGGCGACGGCCTGCTTGGTCACCTTGTCCCAGCTCTTCAGCATGGCCTGGCGCCAGGAATTGCCGGCATAGTTGTTGGACAGCGCGATCTTCTTGTCCTTGGTGTCGGCCATGGCCGACCCGGCCGCCATCAGGGCAGCAAGCGCGATGGTGCAGCAGAGTGTCTTCTTGAGCATGTTTGGGTCCTCCCAGACCGGATTTCGAGCCCTCTGGTCCCGGGGCTCATGCCAGCATGCTAACATATCAGTTGGCGGGGGCAATGCCGGGGCGGCATGCCAGCTGCCCGGACGGTGCGAAAACCGGACCGGTTGCACCTTTTTCGGTCCTCCTTTATAGGACCCTCATGTCCAACGCGCGGAACATCCCGTTCTCCCCAGCAGCTTCGCCGCTGCCGCTCGCGCTTGGCCGCCTCCTTCTTAGCTGCCCCTGAGGGCCGGCCGGGCATCTGCCTTGGCTCTCGGGGGGCTGACGAACCAAACCAGCTAAGCCAGGCATTTCCGAAAGATACCCCGCCATGATGATTTCCCCCCGCGAGAAGTACCGCCCGTTTCCGCAGGTCCAGCTGGCCGACAGGCAGTGGCCGAACAAGACCATCACCGCGCCGCCCGTCTGGTGCTCGGTCGACCTCCGCGACGGCAACCAGTCGTTGATCGAGCCGATGGGCCTCGATCGCAAGATGCGCATGTTCGATGCGCTGCTGAAGATGGGCTTCAAGGAGATCGAGGTGGGCTTCCCCTCCGCCTCCCAGACTGATTTCGACTTCGTGCGCCACCTGATCGAGGGCAACAAGATCCCCGATGGCGTCACCATCCAGGTGCTCACCCAGTCGCGCGAGGAGCTGATCCGCCGCACCTTCGAGAGCCTGAAGGGTGTGAAGAGCGCCATCGTGCATCTCTACAACTCGACCTCGGAATTGCAGCGGCGCGTCGTGTTCAAGCTCGACAAGCCAGGGATCGTCGACATCGCGGTGAAGGGCGCCACCTTGATCCGCAAGCTCGAGAAGGAATTCGGCATGGAGGAGGTGATCCGCCATGAATATTCCCCCGAGAGCTTCACCGGCACCGAACTCGACTTCGCCAAGGAGATCTGCGAGGCGGTGATCGACTGCTACGAACCGACGCCGCAGAAGAAGCTGATCCTCAACCTGCCCGCAACGGTGGAGATGTCGACGCCCAACGTCCACGCCGACCAGATCGAGTGGTTCTGCCGCAACATCAAGAAGCGTGACTCGGTGCTGATCTCGCTCCACCCGCACAATGACCGCGGCTGTGCCGTGGCGGCCACCGAGCTGGGCCTGCTGGCAGGCGCCGACCGTGTCGAGGGCACGCTGTTCGGCAATGGCGAGCGCACCGGCAACGTCGACATCATTACCCTCGCCATGAACATGTACAGCCAGGGCGTGGATCCTGGCCTCGACTGCTCGAACATCAACGAGCTCGTGCGCATGGCGGAATACTGCAACCAGCTGCCCATCCATCCGCGCCATCCTTACGCGGGCGAACTGGTGTTCACCGCCTTCTCGGGCTCGCACCAGGATGCGATCAACAAGGGCTTCAAGGCCATGGCGGCATCGAACGCGCCGCTGTGGGAGGTGCCCTATCTGCCGATCGATCCGATGGACCTCGGCCGCTCCTACGAGGCGGTGATCCGCATCAACTCGCAATCGGGCAAGGGCGGCATCGCCTATATCCTCGAGAAGGAACACGGCATCGAGCTGCCGCGCCGGCTGCAGATCGAGTTCTCCAAGGTCGTCCAGGCCATCGCCGACGGCGAGGGCGTGGAACTCGCCGCCGACCGGCTGTGGAGCTCCTTCGAGCAGGAATATCTCGAGGGGAATGGCCGCTATGGCTTCGTGTCGCATTCGGCCAGTGCCGACCAGACGGAGCAGGACGTCGTCGCCAAGATCACGGTCGATGGCAACCTCAAGACCATCCTCGGTCACGGCAATGGCCCGGTCGACGGCTTCGTCGATGCCATCCGCAAGGAATCGGGGCTCAACTTCGACGTGGCGGATTACCGCGAACACGCCATCGGCATGGGTGCCAATGCGGCGGCCATCGCCTATGTCGAACTGAGGCTCCCCGACGGGTCCAGCCTGTTTGGCGTCGGCATCGACAAGAACATCGTCGTGGCGTCGCTCAAGGCGGTGATCTCGGGCGTCAACAGGGCGCTAAAAAAGCACTAGACGGGGGGCGGCGGGCGATGTAGTAAGCCCGCCATCGGCCCCGGATGTGCGGGGCCGAACGTCCTTCAAGGGCGGGCGATTAGCTCAGGTGGTAGAGCAGCTGACTCTTAATCAGCGGGTCGAAGGTTCGAGTCCTTCATCGCCCACCATTGAAATCTCAATGGAAAAATCGAGGCAGGAAGAGACACCGCGAGAGGGCGCTGGTCTCGCGTGTCGAAACTACGAATTGCGCCCAGCAATGTCGCGTGGCACCTCTCGCCCCAATCCAAAACCATAGCGAGATATCTGACATGAGCCGCCGCCTGGGCCGTCGTGATTTCATGAAATCCGGGGTGGCTGCGATTGGCGCCGCGGCGACCTTCAGCCAGAGTGCGGCGCGCGCCGAAGACAGCTCATCTGCACTTTACTTCAACGGCACCATCCTCACCATGGAGGGCGATGCCCCGCAGTATGCGGAGGCGGTGGCCGTGAAGGACGGCCGGATCGCCTTCGTCGGCAGCAGGGCTGCGGCGCAGGCCGCCGTCCCCGGTGCCGCCGGGGTGGACCTCAAGGGCAGGACGCTGCTGCCTGGCTTCATCGATACCTGGGGCCACTTCACGCTCTTCGCGCAGCAGACGCTCGGCGTGAACCTCGGCTACTTCGCCGCCAGGCCGCCGCGCAGCAAGGCAGAGGCGATCGCACTGCTCAAGGCAGGCACACCCCTCAATGGCTGGATCATGGGCAACAGCTACAATGCGCCCCAGCTCACCGACGGCGGGCTGACGCTGGCCGACCTCGATGCCGCGTTCCCCGACGTGCCGGTGATGATCGCCACGCTCGCCACGCTGACAGGACAGGTGAACAGCGCGGGGCTGGCAAAGCTCGGCATCACGCCGGACACCAAGGCAGCTTCGCCCGGCATCATCGTGAAGGACCCCAAGACCGGAAAGCTGACCGGCGACTTGCTGTTCACGCCCTTCCTCGATGCGCAGGCCGTGGCGATCGGCAAGCTTCCCCAGGCGGAGGTGCTCAAGACCTTCAAGGCGGCCGAGGCGCTGCTCGCCGCGCAGGGCTACACGACTGTGCAGAGCTACCAGGTGCAGGCGTCCGATGTCGCCAACTTCCGCACTGCCTTCGATCAGGGTGTGTTGTCGATCGACGTGATCGGACTGCCTTCAATCACCGACGAGGCCTCCGGCAATGCCATTGCAAGCGGCGATTGGGCATGGGGCAGCTACAGCCATGGCGACCGCGGGTTCAAGGTCCCCGGCTTCATGGTTTCGACTGACGCGGCACCCCAGCTTCGCCTGGCAGCCTTCACCCAGCCCTATGCCGACACGACCGGCTTTCCCGACGGCTGGAAGGGCCTGCTGTTGCCCCAGGAGATGGTGGAGCACTGGATCGGCTATGCCTATGCCAAGAACATCCAGCTGTTCGGCTACAGCAACGGTGACGCGGGCATCGACCTCAGCCTGGCTGCCATCAGGAAGGCGATCGCCGCTTCGGGCAAGGGCAATGACCGCCGCACCATCATCGCCCATTCCTATTACGTCAGGCAGGATCAGCTCGAGACCTATCGCGACCTGGATATCGGAGCCTCGATGATGCTGCCGCACATGATGGTCTATGGCGAAGAGATGGTCAGGGTCCTCGGCCCGGAGCGCGCCAACAGGGAGTCGCCCGTCGCCTCGGCGCTCAAGGCAGGCGTGCGCACGACCCTTCATTGCGACTGCCCCTCCGCCTCGCCCAGCGTGATGGAGGCCATCGGCGGCGCTGTTACCCGCCGGACGTTCTCGGGCCAGGTGCTGGGCCCGGAAGAAGCCGTGGCGCCTTACGATGCGCTCGTCGGCTTCACCCGCGGGGCAGCATATGTCTATCGTGAGGAGGCCGTCCGCGGCACCATCACGGCCGGCAAGTTCGCAGACCTTGTGATCCTCGATCAGAACCCGCTCACCGTCGCACCCGATGCGATCGGGAATATCAAGGTGGTGGAGACCGTCAAGCGCGGAAAAACGGTATTTCGGCGCGCTTGAGGTCAGTTTCCGGCGACAACGTTCGGGTCCGCCTTTCGGCGAAGCGGCCGGTAATCCAAGACTGGTGGAACCGGAGCGAGATCACCAGCTGGCCAGCATTTGCGCCTGCCTTGAGAGGCTTACTAATCCCGTTGAGGGTAAATGCCTTCTTCCGGACTCGCTTTGAAACAATGCCGCGTGATTTCAATGGCCGGATACTGACTCTTCATCAGCGGGTCCAAAAGGTTCGAGTCCTCATCGCCCGCCGTTGATCTCAAACCGGGCCGGAGAGCTGCCGCGCGTTGTGCGCCACCTAGCTCGTCAGGTCCTCGGCAAGGGTTTGGCCGCACTTGCTGCCGCCGACAGAATCTCTTCGCGCATCGGGCCTTCGCCCACGGCCCGAGCCAGCACCACGCTGCCGACGAGGGTGGCCATCTGGCGGATCAGTGCCGCTCGATCAGGCTTGGTGCACTCATCGGCGCCGAGAAAGGCGAGGGTGGCCTCGACCCCGCGCGTGAACTCCGGCCCCAGCAGGCTGCTTTCGCGCCCGCAATCAGCGCCCATCGCGGCAACCGGGCAACCCTTTCCAGGGTTGGCAACATGTCCTTGCGACAGATATTGCCGGAGATAGGCTGCGCGGGCCGGGGCGAGGCCGGATTTCTCTGCGTTTAACTGCAGGGGGGCGAGCACGCCGTCGAAGGCGGCAGCGAGGGCTGCGGCCGTGAGGTCGTCCTTCGACTTGAAGTGCTTGTAGAAGCCGCCCGTGGTCATGCCGGCAGCCGTCATCACGTCCGCGACGCTGGTGGCGGCGATGCCTCTTTCCCGCATCAACCGTGCTGCTTCCTGAATGATCCGCTTACGGCTGGCCTGTGCCTCTTCCCGCGACACGCGCATCAATGTCTCCCTTGACTTTAGAGCATGACTAGCATCTATTCGATTAGATAGCGATCATAATCTAAAGGAAGCGGGCGATGGATATGGCAGTGATCGAGCAGAAGCTGACGGCGCAGTCGCTGAACGACCTCGCGCGCAGCCTTGGTGCCGATGACAGTGGCGTTGTCTCGATCGATGACCCTCTGCTGGAGGAGGATCGGCCATTCATCCTGCGGGCTTTCCCGGCGGCCCGCACGCTGATCGTGCTGCTCGGGCGCATGCACCGGGAGCCTGTGCGCTCGCCGGCGCGATCCGTGGCCAATCTTGAATTCCACAGCGCCGGCCATGCCATCGATGAAACGGCACGCGCGGTGGTGCGCCACCTGGAGGACAGGGGCATCCGCGCGCTCAATCCTGCCATGGCCTTTCCGATGGAGCTCGACAGCTTTCCCGAGCGCGGCTGGATCGTCTCCTACAAGCGCGCAGCGGAGGCGGCGGGCCTCGGGCGGATGGGGATCCACCGCAACCTGATCCATCCCACGTTCGGTAACTTCGTACTCCTGGGCGGCGTGCTGGTGGCGGAGGACGTCGCGGAGCATGCAACGCCGATCGACTTCAATCCCTGCATGGAGTGCAAGCTGTGCGTTGCGGCTTGTCCGGTCGGCGCCATCAAGTCGGACGGATACTTCGACTTCTCCGCCTGCATGAACCACAACTATCAGCAGTTCATGGGCGGCTTCGCCAATTTCGTGGAGGACATCGCCGACAGCGGCAGCGCCGCCGCCTTTCGACAGAAGAACAGCTATTCCGAAACCGTGAGCCGCTGGCAGAGCCTCTCATACGGCCCCAACTATAACGCCGCCTACTGCATGGCGGTCTGCCCCGCGGGAACCGACGTGATCGGCCCCTATCAGGCGAGCAAGGCTCAGTACCTCAAGAGCATTGTCGATCCGCTGCAGAAGAAGGAGGAGCCGGTCTATGTCGTGAAGGGCAGCGATGCGGCCGACTACGTCGCGAAGCGCTTTCCGCACAAGCGGCAGAGATTTGTCCGTTCGAGCCTGAAGGTGACTTCGGTCAACGGCTTCCTCGGTGGCATGCGCCACGTGTTCCAGCCGGGCAAGGCCAAAGGGCTGAACGCTGTGTACCACTTCATCTTCACCGGTTCCGAAACGCGGTCGGCCACGGTCAGCATCTCGAACGGACGGCTCACCGTTGATGACGGCCTGTCGGGGCTGCCGGATATCACCATACGCGCCGATGCTCGTGGCTGGGTCCGGTTCCTGGCGAAGGAGATCTCGCTGGTTCGCTTCATCGCGACCGGTGGACTGCGAATAAGAGGCAAGCCCAGCCTTCTCGCCGCATTCGGCAAATGCTTCCCATCCTGATGCAGGCGTTTCGCAGATGGGTCGTAGTCAATTGGCCCAAAGCGATCCCAATTGATGTCTCTTCGAGAAGCGATCCGCCAACATCAACAGATATCGGCTAACCCTTCATCAGCGGATCGAAGGATCGAGTCCTGCATCGACCACCATTGGAGTCTCAATGCTAGCTCCGAATGGGACGCGCAAAGCCATACTTTCGTATGTCCTTCATGGACCGCCGATCTGCAGCCCAGCGCCATGTGGGGATGTCAAATTCAATGAACGAGAAGCGGTGGATCCCTCTGCTCTCGCCGAGGTAGGTGAGCTTGGCTAGTTTTTCTTCGACCGGGGGTCATGGGCACGGCAGGCGATTGGTGGCTGCTCCCCGTTGCTGAATGAAATTCCGCTGCAGGCCGAGCAGATCCATCTGGTCATGCCACCATCACCCTCGACAGCATCTTTCTGCCAGTGACATTTGAGTCCTGTGTCGCGCCTATTGAGAACCCAGACGCCGAGCAGCGCAGCACAGGCAATGCCGACGCAAACGATAAACGCCGTTAGGGCCACCTTCGGCTGATCCATATACCCAAGCAAACCACGGAGGACCCCATTGGCGTCGAATACTTGCATGAAGGATTCGCCTTTCATTCAGACCTCCTCATGGTCTCATCGGCAGGTCGCGATCAGCACTATGCCAAAGCTTCCTACGATGACGGGTGTCATGTTCCACAGCGTTCCGGGAAGGATGAAGCCGAAAAATTCCCTCCACACGTCGAAGCCAAGGAAGGTCGCCAGACCCCAATCCGTCCACGCTGAAACAAAGAGAAGCCAGCCAAGCAGATAGAAAATTCGCACGTTGGGATCTCCAACCACCACCTCAGCTACGAGTACGCGGGGCGCGGTAATAATGTTCGACCAAAGCGTGCATGGTCAAGAGTGGCGACGGAGCGTGGCCACTCATGGATGACACCAATGGTCTAGGTGCCGCCGCAGCGATAGGCGTGGGCGAAGCCCGGCGTTCGGCACGTCCTGACCCTGCGGTTAGGGTCCGGGATAGTGCTCGACTCGCATTGGAATTGAAAATAGCGTCCCGGCATCGCCGGAGGAGGGGAGCGCGTCATGACGTTGCATCCGTTTGACACCGAGGAAACGCTGGATCCGCCGGACTGGCCGCAGATGGCAGCCCTCGCGCACCGGATGGTCGACGATGCCGTTGCGCATATCTCGGGCCTTCGGGAACGCGGCGTCTGGCAACCCATGCCGGAGGAGGTTCGCGCCTTCTTCCGGACTCCCGTGCCGGAGCAGCCGGGCGATCTCGCGCAGGCCTATGCCGAACTCCGCCAGCACCTGCTGCCCTATTCCATGGGCAACATTCACCCGCGATTCTGGGCCTGGTACATGGGCGCGGGCAGTTTCACCGGGGCGCTGGGTGACTTCCTGGCCGCCGTCGACGGCTCGAATCTCGGCGGCGGCAATACCGCCGCCTGCGAGCTCGACCGGCAGGTGGTGACCTGGATCAAGTCGATGATGGGTTTCCCCGCCACGGCCTCGGGAACGCTCACCAGCGGCGGATCCATGGCGAATCTCGTCTGCCTGACGGTGGCCCGCAATGCCGGGGCAGGGGTGGATGTGCGTGCCGAGGGCATCACCGCCCTGCCGAAGCCGCTGCGTTTCTATGCCTCCGACCAGGCGCACAGCTGCATCCAGAAGGGCATGGAGATCCTGGGGCTGGGCGCGCGGTCGCTGCGGCTCATCCCGTCACGCGGCGACTTCACCATGGATGTCGCGGCACTGGAGGCGGCCATCGCCGAGGACCGCGCCAGCGGCTGGAAGCCCGTCTGTGTCGTCGCCACCGCGGGCACCACCAACACCGGCGCCATCGACGACGTTCCGGCCATCGCCGGAATTTGCCGCGCCCAGGATCTCTGGCTTCATGTCGACGGCTGCATCGGCGCGCTGCTGAAGATCGCACCCGCCAACCATGCGAGGGTGGACGGCATCGAGCAGGCGGATTCCCTGTCACTCGATCCGCACAAGTGGATGCATGTGCCCTTCGAGGTCGGCTGCGCGCTGGTGAAGGATGCAGGGCTGCACCGCGACTGCCTGGCGCTGCATCACGCCTATCTCGAGGAGAAGCCGCGCGGCATCGGGGCCGGCGAATTCCTGGCCGACTACAGCTTCGAACTGTCACGCAGCCTCAAGGCCCTCAAGGTGTGGATGGCGCTGAAGGAGAATGGCGTGGCCAAGTTCGGCCGCCTGATCGACCAGAACATCGCCCAGGCACAATACCTGACGGCGCTGGTTGAAGCCGAGCCGCGGCTCGCGCTGATGGCGCCCACCACGATCAATGTCGTGTGCTTCCGCCACGTGGTGCCCGGTGCCGACGAAGCGCGCCTCGCGGCGCTCAACACCGAGATCATGCTGCGGTTGCAGGAGCAGGGCATCGCCGCGCCATCGGACACCACGATCCACGGCCGGCACTGCATCCGTGTCGCCATCACCAACCACCGCACCAGGCGGGAAGACCTCGACCTGTTCATCCGCGAAGTGTTGCGCCTCGGGCAGGAGATCGAGAGCGGTGCTGCGTGAGCTGCGCCTGGCAAAAAGGCCAGCCCCTCGCGGGACTGGCCAGCCGACTTGAGAGCCGACTTGGGAGCCGGCTTTGGTGTCAGTTGCCGGCGCAGCCATCCGGCGCGGGCTTGCCGTCAATGCGGTCCTTGATCCAGGGCAGGTAGTAGGGCACCGACTCCGGCGGCGTGGTGAAGTGGTTCTGGTCGCCCGGCAGCTGGATGCGCGTGACGTTGCCGCCCAGCGGACAGACCTTGCTGCGGTAGTATTCGCCCATCACCGGCGGCAGCGTGGTGTCCTTGTTGCCATAGAGGATGAGCACCGGCGCGATCGGCTTCACCGTGTTGTCGACCGAACCGGCCACGATGGCCTGGGCCCAGGCCAGCGTGTTCTGCGGCTGCGGCCGCAGCAGCGACTTGTAGTTCTGGCCATAGTTGAAGTTGATCGTGTCGGTGGCGACGTGCACGCACTTGTTGGCGTAGATCTGGTCGAGGACCTGTGCGCCTTCATCGGTGAAGATGTCGCTGAGCTGCAGCTTGTCCGGGAAGGCGGCCTGCGTGCCCCACAGGTTCATCGACATGTGCGCGAAGGCGAAGCTGTCGACCGACCATGCCGTGGCGAAGTCGTTGACCATTTTCGTGGCGCCGGCCTCGTCAAGCTTGTCGGGCGCATACATGGCGAGGTCGGGCACCGACATTGCAACGAAGCCGACGACATCGATGCCGTCATAGGCCGTGCCGGTCTTTGCGATGTAGTCGGCCTGCGAGGCGCCCAGCGTCGAGCCCGCACCCTGTGACCAGCCGATCATCAGCGTCTTCTTGCCGGCACCGGTTTCCGCCATGGAGCCCGCGGCGCGCGCGGCGTTGATCGCGTCCCGGCCATTGGTCTTGGCCACGGCATACTGGTGGCGTCCGCCGCCGCCGAGGCCCTGATAGTCAGTGCCGACGACCACGTAGCCGTCCTTGATGAATTCCGCGAGGCTCGGCAGGCCGTAGTCGGTCCAGGAATTGCCGTTGACGAGGAAATACTGGTTGAGCGGACGTGCCGGGTTCTCGACCTGCGAGGGACCGCAGTTCTGCGCGTTGCCCGTGGTGCCGTGCGACCAGGAGATGATCGGGCGGCCGCCGGCCGGCGCTTCGCCCAGCGGTGCAACCACGAGGCCGGTGGCGATGGTCGGCTTGTCGTTGAGGTCGGACGAGACGTAGGCGATGCGCCAGGCCTGCGCGCCGGCAATGGGCGTGTCGACCTTCTCCTGCTTGATGATCTGGCCGAGCTTGCCCTCGGGCTTCATGTTCAGGACGTCCTGGTAGAAGGGCGGAACGGCGACGGTGGAGGTTGCCTCGCCGGCCATGGCGGCAGCGGGGGCAAGCGAGACGGCGGCCAGCAGGGCGGCCATTGCGATTCGGGACGGGAGGGACATGACGGTCCTTTTCATGACGGAATTGGCTCTGCCCCGGCGCTAGCTGCCGCTCCGGAGTGCCGCCGCTTCCTGCTGGTGGGGAAGGGCAGTTTCCGGCGTTTCGGCGGGGGCCGGCGCGCCATTGGGCGAGGTTTCAATAAGTTTGAAACGGAGCAGTTGCAATCAGTAGAAGTCGCGATTTCTCCGGGGTTGTGGGCTGGAGATCGCGCGGTGAAATCCGTGGTTGCACTGAGGTGTGCAAGATGAAATCGCGGAAGGATGCTAGGCTCAGATCACGCGAAGTGAAGGCAGCAGGGCCGGACCTTTCAACCGGCCAGCCTTCGACACTGAGGAGAGACACCATGCCCCTGGCCATGCTGATCATCACGGGTTTCGGATCGGTCGTGATGGTGGTGTCCGCTCATATCAGCACGCTCCAGGACTGAGCAGGGAGCGCATCAGGGAGTGGGCGCCCGCCAGCGCCACGTGGACTCGACTCGATGACGGGCACCACAAGGCCCTCAGCGCCCGGAGAAGTTTGCCGTCACCGCGCGGGCTTCCGACATCGTCACCACGCAGCTTCTCTTGCCGCGGCAGGCGCCGGACCAGGACCTGAACTTGGCGCCGCTGGCCGCGATGGCAGTGAGTGTCACCACGGTTCCCGGCGTGAAGTTCTGCGTGCAGGACTGGCCGCACTCCGGGCCCGCCGTGCCGGCCGGAGAAAAGACGACCCGTCCGGTGCCCGTGCCCGTCTTGGTGAAGGACAGCGGATAGGCTGGCGTGAAGTTCGCGGTCACCGACTTGGCGCCCGTCATCACCAACGCGCAGCTGCCGCTTCCCGCGCAGGCCTCGCCAGACCAGCCGCTGAACATGAAGCCGTTCCCCGCCGTTGCGGCGAGCGAGGCCGTGGTGCCGGGCGCGGCATTGATGCTGCAGTCCCCCGTGCATGTCTTGCCGCCGGTGGTGGTGGTGATGCCGACCGAGCCGCCGCCGGCAATGTGCAGGTCGATCGGGTGCGACACGCCGGTGAACACCGCGTTTACAAGCAGGTTCGGCGTGACGGTGATCTGGCAGGGAGAGGGGCCGGTGCAGGCACCCGCCCAGCCGGTGAATTCCGATTCCGGCGCTGCCGCCGAATTGATCGTCAGGTCCAGTCCCAGCGGGACGGCGACGGTGCAGCCGCTGCTGCAGTCGGCGGGGCCCGAGGCCCGGTCGCCATAGACGCCCGTCGCGGTATTGATCGAGATCGTGCCGAGGCCGGAGCCCGAGCGGGTGATGGTGAGGGTGGTGAAGCGGCTGATCGCACCCGCAAGGTCAAGCCGGGGCTTGGTCATGAAGGGGCTGCGATAGTCGGTCACCGGCTTGCCGCCATCCTGCAGCGCCTTGAGGATCTGGTCGCCGTCGGACTGGGGGGCCATCTGCCGCAGCACGGCCCAGGCGCCGGTGACGTGCGGGGCCGCGAAGGACGTGCCGTGCGACTCGCGATAGCCCTTGCCGGGCACTGAAGAGGTGATGGCGGAGCCCGGCGCCAGCAGCGACAGGATCGGGGCAGCATTGGAATAGCAGGCGACCTTGTCCACCGCGCTGGCACTGTCGTCACAGTTCCAGCCGTCGGCGTCCCACACCGCGCCGACGCTCACCGCCCCGGTGATGCAGGCGGGGGAGGCGATGCCGGAGGTGGATGCGTCGTTGCCACTGGATACGACGGTTGCAATGCCCGCACTCCGCAGGGTGGCGATTGCCGCAACATAGGCCGGGTCATAGCCATCACAATGATCATGGAAGAGGGAGTCCCCGCCCAGGCTCAGGTTCACCGCCGCGATGCGGAAGCTGTTGCGGAGTTCGAACACGCGGTTCAGGCCGGCGAGAATGTCGCTGTCCCAGGCGGTGATGCCCCTGCCATAGCGGCTGAACACCTGGATGGCGATGATGTTGGCGTCCTTCGCCACACCGGAGAAGTTCGGCCCCTTGCCGGCGGCGACGCCTGCCACGTGCGTGCCGTGCCAGCACTCGGCCCTCACGGCGCAGGGCACGGCGGAACCGGCCGCGGTGGACACCGAGGCGCGGCGCGGGCAGGCGCCCTTGGTGTAGCAGGCCTCGGAGACGACCTTGCCGGCGAGGAAAGGATGCTTGCCGTCGACCCCGGTATCGATGATGGCGACGGTCTGGCCGGCGCCGCTAAATCCCGCCTGCCAGGCCTGCGGGGCGTTGACCAGCGCCGTCGACTGGGCAAGCCTTGGCCTGCGGGGCTTGTCCTCCACCAGGCTCAGAACCAGCGGGTCGCTGGCCAGACGGTCGAGTTCTGCCTGGCTGACTTCCATCGCCATGAAGGGCAGGGCGGAGTAGCCCTGCACCGCATCGGGATCGCGCCCGACAGTGGACGCGAAGCGCTTGCGCAGGACGGACCCGGCACTCGCAATGTCGCGCCGCTGGGCGGCCTTGGCGGCCCCTCCCAGAAGCCCCTCCGCCGCGAAGGGCACCCGCAGCCCGACGATGACACGAACCTTGCCCTGCGACACGGCCTTCTGGCGCAGTTGCCGCAGGCCAGCGGCCGCTGAAGGCGTGGCACTGAGTGTGGCCTTCATTCCCCCGGGAGCGAGCAGGACACGTTCTGCGGCGGTGGCGGATGGTGCAAGCCATGCGGCAGCGAGCATGAAGGTGGAAAGCGCGAGAGTAAGGATGCGACGCATGATGCCCCCGGGAGTTGAGTGACCCGCAGATTAGGGCATGCATCCATTATAGAAAAGATAAATGGCTATAAAAACCATTAAAAGTTGTACATGGCGGACTGGCCAAACAAAAAGGGCCGCCCGGAGAGGCGGCCCACCCTTGATTAAGGAATCTCTAATAATACTTCTGGATGCAGGTGTTGTATTTCTTCCAGTAATAGTTGTTCCACTTCTGGGAGCCGCGCACGGCGCCGCCGACGCCGCCCACGCCAGCGCCGATCGCTGCGCCAGTGCCGACACCGCTGCCCTTGCCGCCGGTGACCACGCCTCCGATGATGCCACCGGCGAGCGCCCCCGCGATGGCGCCGCCCGCGGTGGTGCCGAGCGATTTCTCATCGGCGTATTTCTCGGCCTTTCGGCGGCAGTAGTTCTTCTCGCTCTGGGTCAGCGCGGCGTGGCCGGCATCGGCCATGAAGGCCGGCATGATGAGCAGGGTGAGGCAGAACAAGGCTGCTTTCTTCATGGTGTGAACTCCGCTGTGGCGATGCGGCACTGTCTCACACGGGGTCGGGCCCGGCAAGTGCGCAGTCCTGCGCTATCGGCCGGGGAACATTCCCGCCCGTCACCCGTTGAAGGCTCCGGCAGGCGGCAAGCGGCACATCCCGAAGAAGGAGAGACGGACCTTGAACACCACGGTCAATCCGCAGCGTTTTCAGGCACAGGAAATTTCACTTTCGCCGCTGGCCCGTGGCCAGTCGGCAGTGGTCCTCGGCGGTCTTCGCATCGGGCGCGTCAGCCACGCCGTGAACGGCGAGGGCAAGACCTCGTGGCTATGGTCGCTGACCGGCCCGTCCTGCAGTTCGCTGCCGCGGGAACTCCGCATGTGCGGCGAAGCGCTGACGCTGGCGGATGCCAAGCTGCAGCTTCGCCACTCGTTCGACAGCTGGCTCGGCTGGGCGCTTTCGCAGGAAGGACCGGTGCAGTGGCACTGGACCGAGGCACCGCCCGAGCGCAACGGCCACAAGGAAGGGGTTGCCGCCCGCGCCGGATAGCGGACCGGACTGATAAGTAAGTGCAGTAGTGGACACAAGTAACCCGGCTGGAGCATTGCCCGGCAGGGCGAAAGCCTTTTGACACGCCACAGGTTCGCACGCTATTTACATCCTTCCGATAACCGGGAGGGGTCGTGATGCGGGGGGCACACGCAACACGCGCAGTGGTGATGTTGGTTGGCTGTTGCGTGGGCCAGTGGGCGGCGGCGGAGCCGGGACAGGGCCAAGCCGGCCAGGCAGCGGGACCCCTGGCACTGGTGGAGTTCGAGCCTGCGAAGATGCCGAGCGGTCTTGTTGAGCTGTGCGGTCGCGACGCTTCCTTCTGTGCCCCTGCGGCAGCGCCGGTCCAGGTGCTCGCCCTGTCGACGCAGCGCTGGCAGCTGCTGCGCAGCGTCAATGACGGTGTCAATCACCGTATCTCCTCGTCGACCGACCGCCAGCTCTATGGCCGTGACGAGTACTGGACCATTCCGACGACGGCGGGTGACTGCGAGGACTATGTGTTGCTGAAGCGCCAGATCCTCCTGCAGTCGGGCTTCGGCCCGGGCCAGCTGCTGATCACCGTGGTGCATGACGAGAATGGCGAAGCCCATGCGGTGCTGACGGTGCCGAGCGACCAGGGCGACCTGGTGCTCGACAACCGGCGTGACGAGGTGCTGCACTGGTGGCAGACCGGTTACAGCTTCATCAAGCGGCAGTCCGAGGCCAACCCCGCCGCCTGGGTGGCGCTCGGCAGCGACAAGCTCCAGGCCACGAACATCGCGTCCGGGCCTGGGCTTCCGTGATGTCCTATTGAGCCGCAGACCCGCTGCCGAGCAGGGTCGAGAGCTGCATGTCCGGCTGGCCCTGGCAGGTCGAGATGATCTGGTCGGCATTGATCATCGCAAATCCGGGAAGCTGGGCCATAACGGCGCCGGAGGCGCTGCTGCCGCCTGACGACGCCGTCGTGCCGGAGCTGCCGGCGGCGGTGGTGGAGCCGGTGGCATCGCTGCTGCTGCCCGATGCACTGCCATCCGCCGTGGTCGCGGACGCGCCGGACGAGCCCGTGGTGGCGTTCATCGCGGTGGAGCCATGGGCCGCGGCGTTGAGGCCGCCGAGATAGAACACCACGTTGCGGGCGGTCTGCTGGTCCATGCCGGAGAGATCGCGGCAGGTGATCGACGGCATCGTCATGGTGCCGGCACCGGACGACGATGAAGACTGGGCGAGGGCAGGCAGACTGCCTGCTGCCGTGAGCAGGGCCGCCGCAGAGGCGGCGATCAGAAGCTTGGTCATGGTGAAGTCCTCCTTGCGCTGGGCGAGTGTGCACAGCATGCCGGCGTCAACGCCGCATCACTTCCATCGTTCCGCATCAATTCCGCCGACGGATGAATTGGGCGGGCGCCGGCAAATGTGCGGATTCGAAGGCAGGTTCCGTTGCTTTGCTTCACAGTTGCGCGCGCCCCGCAATCGCGGCAATGCTCACGGATTGACAGTGGACAGGGGCGGGAATGCAGCGGCTGGAATGCGAACGCATGTTTGCAGCGGTGATGGAGACAGGGAGCTTCGCCGAAGCGGCGCGCCGGCTCGGCACCAGTTCCGGACAGGCATCGAAGCTGGTGTCGCGTCTCGAGGCCGATCTCGGCGTGAGACTTCTGAACCGCACGACGCGGGCGCTCTCGGCCACCGAAGTGGGGCAGGCCTATTACGAGCGCATCCGCGCCGTGATCGAGGAGCTCGATGCCCTGGGCGAAGCGGTGAAGAACCGCTCGGGTTCGGTCAGCGGGCGGCTGAAGCTCAGTGCGCCGCTGTCCTTCGGCACCAAGCAGCTCGCCCCCGCGCTGGTCGCCTTCGCCACGCGCTATCCGGAGGTGAGCCTCGATGTCGGCTTTTCCGACCGCGTGGTGAACCTCGTGGACGAGGGCTTCGACGCCGCCGTGCGCATCGGCCACCAGGCGGATGCCAGCACGGTGGTGCGCAAGCTGTGCCTGTCGCGCATCGTCGCCGTGGCAGCGCCAGCCTATCTCGCAACACATGGAACGCCCGCCCGACCGCAGGACCTCGCGGCGCATGACTGCGTGATCGACACCAACTTCAAGGACCGCGACACGTGGCACTTTCGCGCCGGCGGCGAGGCGGTCACGGTGAGCGTGCGCAGCCGCATCCACCTGTCGAATGCCGATGCCTGCGTGGCCGCGGCGGAAGCCGGCCTCGGCATCACCCAGGTGCCCAGCTTCGTGGCGGGGGACGCCATCCACGCCGGCCGCCTGGTGCCGCTGCTGCGGGGCATGGAGCCGCCCTCCGTGCCCGTGCAGGTGGTCTACCCACCGGGGCGCCACCTTGCCCTCAAGGTGCGTGCGCTCGTCGATTTCCTGGCGGAGCGCTTCCACGGCGAGCCGGAGTGGGACAAGGGCTGGTAGGGACTGGCCGGATTGTCTGGATCACTTCCGAACCGGAAGCAATCTCCTGCCGGATTTCCGGATTATCAACGGTAACGGATCTCGTTACGTTTCGTCCCATCGCGACCGGCACTTCCGCCGGCCAACCGAAAGGAACGATCCCATGACCTATGCTGCCACCGAGCGCGCCCCGCTCGCCGCTTCCGCTGCCTCTGTCGACTATGCCGCGCTGCTGCTGCGCGTGAGCATGGGAGTGGGCTTCATCGCCCATGCCTACCTCAAGTACGCGATCTTCACCCCCGCCGGCACGGTGCAGTATTTCCAGAGCCTCGGCCTTCCCGGCCCGCTGGCCTATGTGGTCATGGCGGCTGAGTTCTTCGGCGGCATCGCGCTGGTGCTTGGCCTGTGGACGCGCTGGGTGTCCCTCGCCCTGCTGCCCATCATGCTGGGCGCCATCTTCGCTCATGCCGGCAATGGCTTCTTCTTCACGGCGGCCAATGGCGGCTGGGAATTCCCTGCCTTCTGGGCCGTGGCGCTTGCCGTGCAGGCGCTCATCGGCGGCGGCGCCTTCGCGCTGAAGCGCTGACAGGCTTGGCATTCGCAGGAGCCGGCCGTGGTGGCCGGCTCCCCTCATTTCGAAAGGATCCCCGATGCTCGTTGATGGCAAGTGGTCGGCTGACTGGCACCCGGTCCAGGCCAAGGACCAGAAGGGCGGCTTCCTGCGCCAGGACTCGCAGTTCCGCCATGTCGTGACGCCGGACGGCGACGGGGGCTTCCGCGCCGATGCCGGGCGCTACCACCTCTATGTGGCGCTGATCTGCCCCTGGGCCTCGCGCACGCTGGTGGCGCGCAAGCTGAAGGGACTGGAGGACGTGATCTCGGTTTCGGTCGTCGAACCGGAACTGGACGCACAGGGCTGGCGCTTCGCCGAAGGGGCCGATCCCATCAACAACGCCCGCTACATGCACGAGATCTATACCGCTGCCGACGGGCACTACACCGGCCGCGCTACCGTGCCGGTGCTGTGGGACAAGCAGACGGGCAGCATCGTCAACAACGAGTCGTCCGACATCCTCCGCATGTTCAACATGGGCTTCGGCGCCCTGGCGGGGAACACCATCGATCTGTACCCGGAACATCTGCGCAATGCCATCGATGCGCTGAACGGCGTGATCTATGCGAAGCTCAACAACGGCGTCTATCGCTGCGGCTTCGCCACCACCCAGGTGGCCTATGAAGAGGCCTATCACGGCGTCTTCGAGATGCTGGACCAGCTGGAGGAGCGCTTGTCCTCGGGCCCCTTCCTGTTCGGCGCCGAACTGACCGAGGCGGATATCCGGCTCTTCGTCACCCTGGTGCGTTTCGATGCCGCCTATCACGGCCTGTTCAAGGCCAACAAGCGCCGCATCGTCGACTATCTAAACCTCAACGCCTATCTCCACCGCCTGCTGCAGGTCGATGCCTTCCGCGACACCGTCAACATCAGCCACATCAAGCGCGGCTACTACTCCGTGAAATCGCTGAACCCCACGGGCATCGTGCCGCTGGGGCCCGAGGGCATCGCGCTGGAGGGAACCGGGGTCTAGCGAAAGTGAGACGGCAGGAGTTGCAATCAGGTAATTTCGCAAAGGGCGAGTGTAGCAATCAAAAGTTGCCAAATATAGAGCAGGGAAGCGAACTTGATCTATTTCAATTTCTTCACAAGCAGATAATATAAAATATGCAGAGGATAGCTTGGAATAGATAGCATGCTACGCAGCGCACTGAAGTGGTGCTTTCTTTTTTACTCCTGCTCAGCTGTGACTGCTTCAGCGCAAACCGCAGACGCCTACAAGACTGGTGGCGACTGGGTTCGCATCCACATGAATGACTTCAAGGGAATGATCTATCAAGGCGTCAGTAAGCACCAAGTATGTACCTCAGAAGCGAAGAAGTTAGCCGCGCAGTTCATTTCCCAGGGCAGGAAAGTCAGAACGCGGATATTGACGGAAGAGATCGCTGTATTTGAGGTTATGGATGGCGATCGAATTCTCATTTACTGCAATCCGGCCGGAGCATTGTTCGCGGATATGCTCCTTCCCAACACCATGTCTGGAACGATGAAGGAGGCGAATAGCCTCGGGAGCGAGCAGACACGTGAGGATAACAGCCGGACGACCAAAACGACCTATGATCCTGTTAGTCGGACAAGTACAACCACTGAAACTGGCCCACGCGATCCTTCAGCGCCCGAACAGCCTCCGCGGAAGCCGCCTCAGCAGCAATAAAGCCCGGCTGGGGCCGTATAATTTTTCACGGCGTAATGCATAGCCCGATGCAAGGGCTATGTCGCAGGCCTGTACGACATGCGAGCCGAATGTAAATCGCAATTCGTCTGGGTCGTTGCGAACAATGATTTATGGCATTCGATAAGGTGTTCATCCGGGCCTCCTGCCGCCCGCCCTTTCGAACAGGCTGAAAACATCTTCCTTGCGGCAGAGCGAGGTGCCGGGGTTGCCGGTCGCCGCGGCGCCCGCGGCCATGCCGAGGAGGAAGGCCTGCTCGATGTCCCAGCCCTGTGACAGCGCCCACACCATGGCGCCGAGGAAGCTGTCGCCGGCGCCCACGGCCGAGCGCACCTCGACCGCCATTGCCGGCAGCCGCAGCACGCGGTCGGGCGTCGCCAGCACCGCGCCGTCGGCGCCCAGCGTCACCGCAACCATGCGCGCCTGGCCGGCAGTGATGATGGCGCGCGCCGCCGCCTCGATGCCGGGGGCATCCAGTTCATGGCCCGCGAGGCTTTCGAGTTCGCTGAGGCTCGGCTTCACGAGGTGGATGCCGCCATGCTGGAGTGCCGCCTTGAGCGCGGCGCCGGAGGAATCGAGCACGAAGGGCAGGCCGTTCGCCGCGGCAGCCTTCGCCAGCCGCACATAGCTGTCGGCAGGCGCCCCGCGCGGCAGGCTTCCGCTGGCCACCACGTAACCTTCCTTCTTGCGCAGGATGGCTTCGGCGCAGGCGTCGATCTCGTGGGCGTGCACCTCCGGCCCCTCGGGCAGGAAGCGGTATTCAAGGCCGGTGGACTGGTCATGCACCATGAGGGCCACCCGTGTCTCGCCCTCCATGGCAATGGGTGTCCAGGGAATGCCCTCGTCCTTCAGCAGCCGGCCGAGGAAGGCGCCCATCTCCCAGCCGGAGAGTGCCAGCGCCTCCACTTCGCCGCCCAGCGCCGCGATGACACGGGCAACGTTGATGCCGCCGCCGCCGGGTTCGAAGCTGGTGTCCTTCAGCCGCACCTTGTGGGTGGGGCGCACTTTTTCGGCCTCGCCGAAGACGTCGATCGTCGGGTTCAGGGTGATGGTGAGGATGGCGGCCATTCAGGATCCTTGTGGCACTGGATTCGGGGGTGAGTTTGTTCGATCATCCCGGTGTGACGAAAGAGCGAATCCCATGGCTGAACTGAGCATCCGCATCGATTTTGGTCCAGAGCTGAGGGTGGGCCCGGGCAAGATCGCGCTGCTCGAGCAGATCGCGGCGCTGGGTTCGATCTCGGCGGGTGGCCGCGCCATGGACATGTCCTACCGCCGCGCCTGGGAACTGATCGAGGAGCTCAACACCATTTTCGGCAAGCCGGTGGTGGAATCGCGCAGCGGCGGCAGGAAGGGGGGCGGGGCAACGCTCACGCCGCTCGGGCTGGCGCTCATCTCGCGCTACCGCGCCATGGAGCGGGCGGCCGCGGCGGCCACCGAGCCACACCTCAAGGCGCTGGCCGGCGAAATCGCGAACGCGTGAACGGATCATAGCGGTGGCTCGATCCGGTCAGCGCGCCTCGGCGTCGGGCCCGCTCACCGACACGGCCTTCACCACCGCATAGGCCGGCGTGCCGGGGGCAAGGCAAAGGGCCGTGGCCGAGTGCCGCGTGATCCTTGCCACCACCGCCGCGCCGCCGCAGTCGAGCCGGACATTGACCGAGGAGGGGCCGGCAGGCGACATCTCCGCCACGGTGCCGCGCAGGATGTTCAGTGCACTGATCTTCACCGGCTCCTCCAGTGCCAGCATCACGTCGCGCGCCCGGATGCGCACCCGCGCCGGGGTCCCGGCCGGCCCGATGCGCCCGGGGACGAAGATGTCGCCGGCGGACGAGGACAGCCGCGTCAGGCCGAAGGCCTCGTCATGCGCCGCCACGGCCATGTCGATGATGGCGCCGCCTTCGTCGCGCTCCTCGTCGGGGATAAGGTCGAGGCGCTGGGCGATCTCCGCTGCCGGGCCGAAGGCGGCGAGCCGCCCTGCCGCCAGCACCGCCACGTCGGAGGCCAGCCGCATCACCTCTGCCACCGAATGGCTGACATAGACGATGGGAATCCTCACCTCGTCCCGCAGGCGCTCGATGTAGGGCAGGATCTCCGCCTTGCGGGCCTGGTCGAGCGAGGCGAGGGGTTCGTCCATCAGCAGCAGGCGCGGCGAGGCGAGCAGGGCGCGGCCGATGGCCACGCGCTGCTTCTCGCCGCCCGAGAGGTCGCGCGGGCGGCGCTTGAGCAGGGGCGCGATGCCGAGCAGATCGAGGATCTGCGGCTTCGCGGCATAGCGCTCCGCCCGCGGCGTGAACCATTCGCCATAGGCGAGGTTTCCTTCCACCGTGAGGTGGGGGAACAGCCGCGCCTCCTGGAACACATAGCCGATGCGCCGCCGGTGCGGCGCCAGTTCGATGCCCTGGGTGGTGTCGGTCAGCACGGTGCCGCCGACGGTGATCCGCGCATGATCGGGCCGGATCAGGCCGGCGATCACGTTGACCAGCGTGGTCTTGCCACAGCCGGAGGCGCCGAACACGGCGGTGATGCCGCCCTCACTGTCGAAGGCCGCCGCGAGGTCGAGGCTGCCGAGCCTGTGGCGCACATCGACCGTGAGGCTCATGCGGCGATCCTCGCGCCCGCCCGGCGGGCCAGGAATTCCGAGACCATGAGTGCGCCCAGCGAGATGGCGATCGAGATGGCGGTGAGCTTCAGCGCGCCCGCATCGCCGCCGGGCACCTGCGTCAGCGTGTAGATGGCCGTGGGCAGGGTCTGCGTTTCGCCCGGGATGTTGGACACGAAGGTGATGGTGGCGCCGAACTCGCCCATGGCCTTGGCGAAGCACAGGATCATGCCGGCGATGATGCCGGGGAGCGTGAGCGGCAGGGTGATGGTGAGGAATACCCAGACGGCACTTGCGCCGAGCGTGGCGGAGGCAGCTTCCAGGCGCATGTCCACCGCCTCGATCGACAGCCTGATGGCGCGCACCATCAGCGGGAAACCCATCACCGCGCAGGCCAGGGCGGCCCCCGTCCAGCGGAAGGCGAAGACGATGCCGAACTGCGCGAGGAAGGCGCCCACCGGACCCTTGGTGCCGAAGCTGAGGAGCAGGAGGTAGCCCGTCACGACGGGCGGCATCACCAGTGGAAGATGCACGATGCCGTTCACCAGCGACTTGCCCCAGAAATCCCGCCGCGCCAGCAGCCAGGCCACGGCCAGCGCCACCGGCAGGCTGGCGATCATCGCCACGCTCGCCACCTTGAGGCTGAGGCGGACCGCCTGCCATTCCTCCGGGGTGAGGGAGAGCAGGGTCATCGCTCAAGGCTCGGCAACACAGGATCGCCGGGACGGGCCCGGCGATGATGAGAAATCGGGTGCGTCCCTCCTCTCATCATGCCCAGGCTCGTCCCGGGCATCCTTGTGCGACGGGCGGGGCGGCGGCCGATTAGGAGGGAAAGCGTCATACCCGACTGGCTATAGCAGATTGCCATGCCGGGCAACCCGTCACGGCGCCTGGATCGACCGGACGTATGTCACCAGCCCGGCAATCCGCCGCGAGGCGTCGTCCGAGGCCTTCATCGCGTCCTCGACCTTCGTGCTCTTGCCAACCTCCTCGGTGACGAAGACGTCTCCCCAGATCGGCATCTCGCGGCTGCCGTGGCCGTCCGGCATGTCCAGCCCGGCAATGGTCTCGAAGACCTTCTGCTCCGGGAACTGGCCGTATTTGCGTGTCACCTCGGTCAGGTCGGAGGGCTTCCTGGCGAGATGGGCGGCTTGCGGGCCGTCGCCCTTGCCGCCCGGCCCGTGGCAGGGCGCGCAGAGCTGCACGAAGTCCTTCCTGCCCTGTTCCGGCGCAGCGGCAGAAAGGGCGGGAGACGCCAGCAGCAGCAGGGCCGGGAGCGAACGCAGCAGCGCCATCATCGGGCCTGCCCGATGTCCTTCAGCATTTCGGTGAACCACGGCGTGTGAACGTCGAAATGCTTGCCGCCCTTGATGCGCGGGAATTCGATGGCGCGCAGCTCGTCGTCGCGTTCCTCGTCATGGCCGATGACGCCGGAAATGCCATCGAGGGCGCTGTCCACCGCGACATGCACCATGGCGCGGATCAGGTCGAGGTCGGCCTGGTTGGCGGCCGCCGAGCGGCCGAAATAGCCTGACTTCTGCACCAGCGTCTTGTCGGCGCCGATCTTCCTGGCGAACTGCTTGCCGAACCAGTCGCCCACCTTGACATTGTCGAGGCGCACATGGCCGAAGGCGTCGCGCTCCACATGCTCGCCCCGTGCCTCCATCTCGGCCACGATCTCCGGCACGCAGGCGCCCTCGCTGACGAAGATCGACACCGAGTCATACTGGTCCATCAGCTGGCGCAGGCGCTCCGCCTCCTTCTCCATGTCGATGTGCATCTCGGGGATGTAGACGGCGTCGATGTCCTTGTGCTTGCGGTCGAGGTTGAACTCGGGGAGGAACTCGAGGTGGTCGAGCCGGTCGCGCCAGGCTTTGGCGGTGGCGGCGGTGAGCCAGCCGCAGTGGCGGCCCATGACTTCATGGATCACCAGCTGGCGCGACGAGGTCGACTGCTCGTTGACCACGTTCTCGAAGAACATCGCGCCGTGCTCGGCCGCCGTCCAGGCGCCCAGCGTCTGGCGGATCGGCACCACGTCGTTGTCGATGGTCTTGGGCAGGCCGACGACGGTCAGCTCATAGCCATTGCCATGCAGATAGGCCGCGAGGTCGGCGGCGGTGGTGTTGGTGTCGTCACCCCCGATGGTGTGGAGGATGGTGATGCCGTCCTTCACCAGCTGGTTGGCGGCGACCTTGAGCGGGTCTTCGCCTTCCTTCACCAGGCCGCGCTTGACGCAGTCGGCGACATTGGTGAGCTTGACGCGGCTGTTGCCGAGCGGCGAGCCGCCGTGGCTGTGCAGCACATGGGCGCGGCGGCGCACCTCGGGCGTCACGGGAATGGACTTGCCCTGCAGCAGCCCCTTGTAGCCGGCGAGATAGCCGATCATCGGCGCGTCGGGCGCAACCTCGGAATAGCGTTCGATCAGGCCGCCCACCGCGGAGGAAAGGCAGGGGGCGAGGCCGCCCGCGGTGAGCATCGCGATCTTGTGGTGGGTGTGGGACATCGTCACGTAACTCCTCGGGAAATCAGGACTTATAGGGTTAGCACCGGCGGGCCCGCGGCGAAACCCGGCAAAACGGCTGAGCCGCCGTCCGATTTTCATTGAAGCCGGACGAGAGGGTTCCCATCTGATTTTTCGTCAACTTTGGAGAGAGGATCGGAGATGACACATTCGGCTTCGGCTGGTTTCGAGCAGAGCGGCAGCACGCAGAGGCGTGGCTGCGGTTGGGGCTCAATGGGCCGTTGGTCGGCCTGGGAGATCGGCGCGATGGTCGCCGGCTTCGTCGTGTTCTGGCCGTTGGGGCTGATCGCCCTGTTCCTGAAATGGAAGAACGGCGAGATGTGGAAGGGTTCGGCGGACACCGCCGCACCCTGGGCAGGTTTCAAGGCGCCTGACCTGTCGGGCTGGAATTCCAGCTGGAAGAGCCAGTCCTATGGCTTTGCCGGCTCCGGCAATGCCGCCTTCGATGCCTACAAGCGTGAACAGCTGAAGCGCCTCGACGAGGAGCGCCGCAGGCTGGAGGACGAGCAGAAGGCCTTCCGCGACTTCGTGGAGCGCCTGCGCCGCGCCAAGGACCAGGACGAGTTCGACCGCTTCATGGCCGAGCGCCGGTCTTCGCCGCCCGCGGTGAACGAGTAAGCCCCGTCGCATCGACCCGTCATGCGGAAGCCCGGCCATTGGCCGGGCTTCTGGCGTTTCAGAGCTCCGGTTCCTCGCGGGTGCGGATCGGCGGCGGGGCGGCACCCGGATCGGCGGCCTTGCCCACCATCGGCTCGGTCTTGAACACCGGGGCGCGCGGGGCGGGGCGGGCCATGCCGGGCTGCAGTGCCTCGCGGGCATAGGGCGAAGCGGCCGGCGTGCCGATGGCGGCCTCGATCACCAGGTCCTGCGGGCCGCCGATCAGCAGCAGGTGCTCGACATTGTCGCGCCGCACGATCACCAGCCGGCGCTCCTTGTCCACCTCGTAGTATTCGCTGATGCCGAGGCG
The DNA here is from genome assembly GCF_003234965.1 of Aestuariivirga litoralis. Taxonomy (GTDB): domain Bacteria; phylum Pseudomonadota; class Alphaproteobacteria; order Rhizobiales; family Aestuariivirgaceae; genus Aestuariivirga; species Aestuariivirga litoralis. The sequence goes on along the minus strand of NZ_QKVK01000007.1, from coordinate 17,166 downwards.
CTGGCCGCGGCGCCCGCCCGACACGCGCGGGCTGAAGGCGCGCCACACGGCGAGCAGGATGAACAGCACCGCCAGAACGATTGCCGCCGTGACGATGACCTGGATGTTCTGGTTCAGGAATTCCATCCCCACGTCCTTCCGCAAACGAGCCGTGACCAAACTTCCCGGCGCCTGCTTCGGCAACCGGTCAACCCCGGCCGGGACTGTGGCGGCAGGCCCGCCATTTGTAAAGCGGAGATCGGCTCCCCGGGGGGCGTGAACGATTCCGCATCATCCCGATTGGCCTATACTGGTCATGATTCGGGGTGGGGTTGGATGACGGACAGGAAGGCACCGGTGACAGGCGGCATCGCGGCACCGGCGGCAGGGGCTGGCGGTGGCGGGGGACCTCGCGCCGTGCTGGCGCTGCTGCTGGCAATGGCCGTGGCGGCCAGCATGGTGGCCGGGCTGGCCCACCTGCCGGAGGGGCATCCGCGCTGGCTGCTGTGGGCAGGCGCGGCGCTTGCCGGCCTTGGCCTGCTGGCGCTGCTGTCGCTGGTGGCCGGCTTCATCCGCCTCGGCGGCGAGCGCAACGACCGCGCCTTCCTCGACGCGCTGACCGCCGCGATCGGTCACCCCCTGGTGGTGACCGACGCCGCGGGCCGCGCCGTCTATGCCAATGCCGCCTATGAGGCGCTGACGGCCAGGGCGGGACGCCTCGTGGGCATGGACGTGCTGTTCGCGCCCTATGCCGAGTTCTCGGCACCCGTCTACCAGCTGGCGCAGGCCGTGAACGAGGGCCGCAGCGACTCGCGGGAACTGCGCGTGGCGCAGGGCGCCGCGGCACCCTGTGCAAGGCCTGACCGGCCGGTATGGGTGAAGCTCACGGCCACGCCCGTCGCAGGCGGCAAGACCCCGCTTCGCCTGTGGCAGCTCGAGGACATCAGCGAGGACCGGGCCCGGCAGGAACAGGCCTTTGCGCGCCTGCAGTTCATCATCACCTATCTCGACAATGCGCCCGCCGGATTCTTCTCGACCTTGAGCGACGGGCAGGTCGACTACATCAACGCCACCCTTGCGCAGTGGCTGGGGATCGACCTCACGGAAGCCCAGAACGCCGGCATGAAGCTGCCGGACCTGCTGGGCGAGCAGGCGGCGCGCCTCGTGTCCGGCGTGGCGCCCAAGCCCGGCACGGCGGTGACCGAAAGCTTCGGCATCGATCTCCGCAACAACAGCACCGGCAAGCTGATCCCGGTGCAGCTGATCCACCATGTCGAGTTCGATGCCGAGGGCCAGCCCTCGCCGTCGCGCACCATCGTGGTGCCGCGCCACCTGGCGGGCACCTCGGCGGCGGGTGGCGAGATCTCGGCGCCGCGTCTTTCCCGCTTCATCAACAATGCGCCCATCGGCATTGCCGAGATCGACAAGGACGGCATCGTGCGCATGGCGAACGGCGCCTTCATCGAGCTCTCGCCCAAGGCGCGGCGCGGCTCGGAACTTTCCGCCGCCGTCGTTGCATCGGAGCGTGCCTCGCTGCTGCAGGCGCTGTCGACGGCGCTGCGCAACGAGGGAAGCCTGCACCAGATCGAGGCCAATGTCGAAGGCACCAGCCCGAGGAACGTGCTCTTCACCTTCACCAGGCTGGCACCGGAGGACGACACGGCGGTGGTCTTCGCGGTGGACAAGACCGAGAACAAGTCGCTCGAAGTGCAGCTGGCGCAGAGCCAGAAGCTGATGGCGGTGGGCCAGCTCGCCTCGGGGATCGCGCATGACTTCAACAACGTGCTGACCCCGATCATCGGCTTCGCCGACCTTCTGCTGGCCAAGATGCGGCCGACCGACCCCGCCTTCGCGGACGTCATGAACATCAAGCAGAACGCCAACCGCGCGGCGAACCTGGTGCGCCAGCTCCTCGCCTTCTCGCGCAAGCAGACGCTGCAGCCCAAGGTGCATGTGCTCACCGAGGCGCTCTCCGACCTCGGCAACCTGCTCGGCCGCGTGCTGGGCGAGAAGGTGTCGCTCAAGATCAACCATGACCGCGAGCTGGGCCTCGTCATGGTGGACATCCACCAGTTCGAGCAGGTGATCATCAACCTCGCCGTCAATGCGCGCGACGCGATGCCCAATGGCGGTGCGCTCACCGTGCGCACCTATAATGTGGGGGTGGAGGAGTCGCGCTCCATCATGCCGTCCCTCATGCCGCCCGGCGAATATGTCGCCTGCGAGGTGCAGGACACAGGGAGTGGCATTCCGCCCGAGATCCGCGACAAGATCTGGGAGCCCTTCTTCTCCACCAAGGACGTGGGCAAGGGCACCGGGCTCGGCCTCTCCACCGTCTATGGCATCGTCAAGCAGACGGGTGGCTTCATCTTCTGCGACAGCGAGGTGGGCAAGGGCACCACGTTCCGCATCTACCTGCCGCGCTACTATCCGAAGAAGGCGGAGGAAGCGGCCGTCGAGGAGAAGCCCGCGGAGGCGCCCAAGCGCGACTATACCGGCAAGGAGCGCATCCTGCTGGTCGAGGACGAGGACGCGGTGCGCGCCTTCGCGCTGCGCGCACTCACATCGCGTGGCTACACCGTGGTCGAGGCCGACTCGGGCGAGAGCGCCATCGAGAAGATCGACATGGACGACAGGGGCTTCGACCTCATCATCTCCGACGTCGTCATGCCGGAAATGGACGGGCCCACACTGCTCCGTGAACTGAGGAAGCGCGGCAACGAGACCAAGTTCGTCTTCGTCTCGGGTTACCCCGGCGAGCAGTTCGAGCAGGATCTCGAGGGGCACTCCGGCTACAGCTTCATGCCCAAGCCCTTCTCGCTGAAGCAGCTGGTCGAGAAGGTGAAGGAGGCGATGGAGGGGTGAGCTGCCTCACCTGAGCGTCCATCATTCTCGCCCGTTCCGCATTCCCACTCACGTCATCATGGCCGGGGAGTCCCGGCCATCCTTTTCGCGGGCACCATGATGAAAATCATGGAGGGCGAATGCGGGGTTGTCACCCCAGTTCGAAGCTCGTGATCCCGAACACCTTCGCCGTGTCGATCGCGGGCGCGGGCCCGCGATACATGCGTGCCGTCTCGAACATCGGCTTCAGCCCGAGCGAGACCGCGAGGTCCACTGCCGCCCGGTTCGTCGCCGGCGTGTCGAGATAGAAGGTGCCCTCCGGCATTCTCGTCAGCAGCCCGCGCAGGATGGTCTCGGCGTCACCCAGGTTGTCAGCGAAGAGCGGCCCCACCTTCCAGCCCTCGTGGCACTGGCGGATCACGCCGTAGCCGACGATCTCGCCGTCGCGCCTCAGCGCCATCGCGTCGTGGCGCAGCCATTCCGCCAGGAAGCGCGTGCGCGGGGCGGGGAACAGGCGGTGCTTCTGCTCGAAGTGGTCGATGGCCTCGGCATCGGCGGCGGCGAGCGCGGTGAGTGCGGGGTTGCCCTGCGAATAGCCCGATGGCTTCAGACCGCCATGGCGGATGTTCTCATGCGCCAGCACGAAGCCCGACCTGGCGTAGTTCGCCTGCTGCGCCTTGACGCCGTCGAGGCCGATGCTGCGCGCAGGCTTGAGCCGGAGTGCCTCGTTCCACAATGCGAGGCCGAGGCCCCTGCCGCGCAGGTCCGGCCGGCAGATGTAGAAACCGAGGAAGCCGAAGCTGGGCCCATAGCTGACCAGCGAGATGGTGGCGGCGAGTTCGCCGTCGACCTGCAGGCCGAGGAAGCCCTCCGGGTCCTGCGCGGCGAAGGCCTCCTGGTCCTTCAGCCCCGGGTTCCAGCCTTCCTGCCGGGCCCAGTCGCAGGCGGTGCGGATGCCCTCCCGGTCGAGAAATCCAATGTCGTAAGCCATGGCCGCCCCTGATGTGTTTTCGGATGCACGGGTCTTTGAATCATCTTAAGCCATGCTGCAAGCCTTCAGGATGTCATCATGCCGACACTCGCCGAACTCTCCCGCCAGCTTGCCGACCGCGCCGTCACGTCCCGCGAACTCGTGGAGCGTTCGCTCGGCCTCATCGCCGATCCGGCGGGCGAGGGGGCTCGCACCTTCACCGCGGTCGATGCCGAGGGCGCGCGGGCCGCGGCCGATTTCGTCGACAGCCAGCGCAGGCGCGGCCGCGAGGTCTCGGCCCTCGCCGGCATTCCCTTCTCGTCGAAGGACATCTTCGACCTCGCGGGCGAGGTGACGACCGCCGGATCCAGGGTGCTGAAGAACGATCCACCGGCCCGTGCCGATGCCGTTGCCATCGCGCGGCTGAAGGACAAGGGCATGATCGTCATCGGCCGCACCAACATGACCGAGTTCGCCTATTCGGGTGTGGGCCTCAACCCGCATTACGGCACGCCGCGCGCGCCCTTCGACCGCGCCACGGGCCGCATTCCCGGCGGCTCGTCCTCGGGGGCCGCCGTCTCGGTGGCCGATGGCATGGTGGCGCTCGGCATCGGCACGGATACCGGTGGCTCCTGCCGCGTTCCCGCCTCCTATTGCGGCATCGTCGGCTACAAGTCGAGCCATGGCCGCGTGCCCTTGACCGGCTGCAACCCGCTGTCCTCCAGCTTCGATACCATCGGGCCGCTGGCGAATTCGGTCGCCTGCTGCGCCACGGCGGACGCGATCATGGCGGGCGACTGGGATGGCGTGGTGCCGGCGCGGGATATTCGCGGACTGCGCCTCGCGGTGCTGAGGGATTTCGTGCTCGACGGCCTCGGCCCCCAGGTGGAGCGCGACTTCGCCCGCACGCTCAAGCGGCTCGAAGCGGCGGGTGCCGTGCTCTCCGACATGAGCTTCCCGGAACTGCGCGAGATCCCGACGATCAATGCCAAGGGTGGCATCGTCGCGGCGGAGGCGCTCTACAACCACCGCGCCCGCATGGCGGCGCGCGGCGGCGAATATGACCCGCGCGTGCGCTTCCGCATCGAGGCGGCGGAGGCGATTTCGGCCGCCGACTACCTCGGCTACGTGGCGCGCCGCCGCGAGATGATCGCGCTCTTCGCCGGGCGCTTTGCCGGTTTCGATGCGGTGGTGCTGCCGACCACGCTCAACGTGGCCCCCGCCATCGCCGAGCTTGCCGAGGACAAGGACTACATCCGCTTCAACGCCATGAGCCTGCGCAACACCTATGTCGGCAACTTCCTCAACGGCTGCGCCATCTCGCTGCCGATGCAGGCCCCGGGCGAGGCGCCCTGCGGCCTGATGGCGATGGCGCCCTGGGGCCACGACCGGGATCTTTTCGGGGTCGCCGGAGCCCTGGAGCGGGTACTGAAGGCAGGTTGAAGAGACCCGCATTGCGCGAAAACATCGCCAAAAAGAGTATTTGTCCGTACACGTCATGTTGTTCCGGTATGTTCCGTTTTCGTGCGGCTCATTAACCTATATATCAATAGCTTAAGCCCACTCCATTTTCCCCTTGCGTCATGAACGGAAATAGAACATAGTTCGAACAACGGTAACGCGGCGGCGCTGGAACGGGCCTCCGGTGGACCCACTGAAAAGCAAGGAGTAAACCGAATGGCACAGGCATCGAATCTGCGGGTCGTTGAGAATTCCATGGACAAGAACAAGGCACTGGACGCCGCGCTGAGCCAGATCGAGCGCGCCTTCGGCAAGGGCTCCATCATGAAGCTCGGCGCCAATTCGGCGCTGGAGATCGAGGCGATCTCCACGGGCTCGCTCGGCCTCGACATCGCGCTCGGCATCGGCGGGTTGCCCAAGGGCCGCATCATCGAGATCTACGGGCCAGAATCCTCCGGCAAGACCACGCTGGCGCTGCAGACCATCGCGGAGGCCCAGAAGCGCGGCGGCATCTGCGCCTTCGTCGACGCCGAACATGCGCTGGACCCGGTCTATGCGCGCAAGCTCGGCGTCAAGGTCGATGACCTTCTCATTTCCCAGCCGGACACCGGCGAGCAGGCGCTGGAAATCGCCGACACGCTGGTGCGCTCCGGTGCGGTCGAGGTGCTGGTGATCGACTCGGTCGCGGCACTCACCCCGCGCGCCGAACTCGAGGGCGAGATGGGCGACCAGCTGCCGGGCCTCCAGGCCCGCCTGATGAGCCAGGCGCTGCGGAAGCTCACGGGCTCGATCTCCAAGACCAACTGCATGGTCATCTTCATCAACCAGATCCGCATGAAGATCGGCGTCATGTTCGGCTCGCCCGAGACGACGACGGGCGGCAACGCGCTGAAGTTCTATGCCTCGGTGCGCCTCGACATCCGTCGCATCGGCGCCATCAAGGACCGTGATGAGGTGGTGGGCAACCAGACCCGCGTGAAGGTGGTCAAGAACAAGGTGGCGCCGCCCTTCAAGCAGGTCGAGTTCGACATCATGTATGGCGAGGGCATTTCCAAGGTCGGCGAGCTGATCGACCTCGGCGTCACCGCCGGCGTGGTGGAAAAGTCCGGCTCCTGGTTCTCCTACAATGGCGAGCGCATCGGGCAGGGGCGTGAGAACGCCAAGACCTTCCTGCGCCAGAACCCGGACATGGCGAACGCCATCGAGGCCACGATCCGCGGCAATGCCGGCATCGTCGCCGCTGCGCTCAGCAATGGCACCGAAAAGGACGACGCCGCGGACGACTGATCGTCCCGCCCGCCCCATCCCATCCACAGAACCCGGACGCCTTGCCCAAGGGGCGTCCGGCTGCCCACGGTGTTTGCCCCACACCGCCTGAGCCGGCGCCCTCCGTCACCCCGCGGAGGGCGCCGTTCTGCATGGGGCGAGGCCCGGCTGGCTGGCCCCAGCAAAGGTCCCGTTCTGGCTTGGTTATTCTGGACAGGGCGGCCCCGCGCCATTAAGACCGCCCCAAACTCCAACACTCATTTGCCGGGCGTCACATGACAGGGCTTGCACAGATCCGTTCGACCTTCCTCGACTTCTACAAGCGCCAGGGCCACGAGGTCGTCGCTTCCTCGCCGCTGGTGCCGCGCAACGACCCCACCCTGATGTTCGCCAACTCGGGCATGGTGCAGTTCAAGAACGTCTTCACCGGCATGGAGAAGCGGCCCTACAGCCGCGCCACCACGGCGCAGAAATGCGTGCGCGCCGGCGGCAAGCACAACGACCTCGACAATGTGGGCTACACCGCCCGCCACCACACCTTCTTCGAGATGCTGGGCAATTTCTCCTTCGGCGACTATTTCAAGCCGGATGCGATCGAGTGGGCCTGGACGCTGGTCACCAAGGAGTTCGGCCTGCCGAAGGACAAGCTCACCGTCACCGTCTTCTCGGAGGATGACGAGGCCCATGCGCTGTGGAGGAAGATCGCGGGAATTCCCGACAGCCGCATCATCCGCATCTCGACGTCTGACAATTTCTGGTCGATGGGCGACACCGGTCCCTGCGGTCCGTGCTCCGAAATCTTCTACGACCATGGCGACAAGATCTGGGGCGGCCCTCCCGGCTCGGCCGAGGCCGACGGCGACCGCTTCATCGAGATCTGGAACCTCGTCTTCATGCAGTACGAGCAGGTCTCGAAGGACGAGCGCATCAGCCTGCCCAAGCCCTCGATCGACACCGGCATGGGCCTCGAGCGCATCGCCGCGGTGCTGCAGGGCACACATGACAATTACGAGACCGACCTGTTCCGCGCCCTGATCCAGTCGATCGTCGAGAAGACCGGCGTTCCGGCGGAGGGCGACGCCAAGGCCTCGAACCGCGTCATCGCCGATCATCTGCGCGCCTCCTCCTTCCTCATCGCCGATGGCGTGCTGCCGTCGAACGAGGGCCGCGGCTACGTGCTCCGCCGCATCATGCGCCGCGCCATGCGCCATGCCGAACTGCTCGGAGCCAAGGAGCCGCTGATGCACCGCCTCGTGCCCGCCCTGGTGCGCGAGATGGGCGCTGCCTACAACGAACTCGTCCGCGCCGAGGCGCTCATCACCGAGACGCTCTATCTCGAGGAGAACCGCTTCAAGAAGACGCTGGAACGCGGGTTGCGCCTGCTCGACGACGGTTCCGCCGGCCTCAAGCAGGGCGACACCTTCTCCGGCGAGACGGCCTTCAAGCTCTATGACACCTATGGCTTCCCGCTCGACCTCACGCAGGATGCGCTGAAGTCGCGCGGCATCACCGTCGACACCAGCGCTTTCGAAGCCTCGATGGAGGCCCAGCGCGAGGAGGCCCGCCGCGCCTGGAAGGGCTCGGGGGACGCCAAGACCGAGACCATCTGGTTCGAGCTGAAGGAGCGCTTCGGCGCCACCGAGTTCCTCGGCTACGACACCGAGATGGCGGAGGGCGTCGTGCGCGCCATCGTCGTCGATGGCAAGGAAGTCCAGGGCCTCGCCGAGGGCCAGAAGGCGGCGATCGTCGTCAACCAGACGCCCTTCTACGGCGAGTCCGGCGGCCAGACCGGCGACAAGGGCGTGATCCGCACGGCCGAAGGCGCCTCCTTCCTGGTGACGGACACGCAGAAGCGCGTGGGCGATGTCTTCGTGCACATCGGCGAGCTGGTGCGCGGGCAGATGAAGCCCGGCAATGCGGTGGAACTCACCGTCGACCACACGCGCCGCTCGGGCAACCGCATCCACCATTCCGCCACCCACCTGCTGCACGAGGCGCTGCGCCTGACGCTCGGTTCCCACGTCGCCCAGAAGGGCTCGCTGGTCGAACCCAATCGGCTCCGCTTCGACATCTCGCACAACAAGGCGATGAGCCCGGACGAGATCGCCCAGGTCGAGCAGATCGCCAACGCCATCGTGCTGCAGAACGACAAGGTGACGACCCGCCTGATGACGGTGGATGCCGCGATCGCCGAGGGTGCCATGGCGCTGTTCGGCGAGAAATACGGCGATGAAGTCCGCGTCGTCTCCATGGGCCGCAACGAGCATGGCGCAGGCCGGCCCATCTATTCGCTCGAACTCTGCGGCGGCACGCATGTCGGCCGCACCGGCGACATCGGCCTCATCAAGGTGGTGGGCGAGAGCGCCTCGGCCGCCGGCGTGCGCCGCATCGAGGCGCTGGCCGGCCCCGCCGCGCGCGCCTATCTCGAGGAGCAGGACCGCCGCGTGCAGGCCGCGGCCGCCGCGCTGAAGGCGCCGGCGGGCGAAATCGTGACGCGCATCGAGTCACTCCTCGACGAGCGCCGCAAGCTCGAGCGCGAGCTGGCCGAAGCCAAGAAGCAGCTCGCCATGGGCGGCGGCAAGGCCGGCGGTGACGAGGGCATCTCGGAGGTCAACGGCATCAAGCTGATGGCCCGCGTCGTGAAGGGCATCTCGCCCAACGACATGAAGGGCATGGTCGACGACGGCAAGGCCAAGCTCGGCTCCGGCGTCGTGGCGCTGGTGGGGCTCAATGACGAAGGCCGCGCCGGCCTCGTCGTCGGTGTCACCAATGACCTCGTCTCGCGCTTCAGCGCGATCGACCTCGTCCGCGCCGGTGCAGCCGCACTGGGCGGCAAGGGTGGCGGCGGCCGCCCCGACATGGCCCAGGCTGGTGGTCCCGACGGTGCGAAGGCGGATGAGGCGCTGGCGGCGGTGAAGGCCGCGCTGGGCTGACGGGACGCAGGCCGCACCACTCTCGACGCATCATCGCCGGGCTTGTCCCGGCGATCTTTTTTCAACCATCGAAAAGGATGGCCGGGACGAGCCCGGCCATGATGGACGAGCGGAGTGCGCGGCCGAAGCGCTACCCCTTCGCCGGCCACTCTGCCGTGTCATGGTCCGGGTGCTGCAGCGAGCGGAGTTTGGTGAGGTCCTCCGGCGTGCGGTCGTCCTCGGTGCGCTTCGAGGGCAGGTCGGGCAGGGCATCCGCCCAGCGGAGCTTGCTCTCCACCCCCACCACATGGTCGGGCGCTGCTGCATCGGGATCATCCAGCGAGCCGATCGAGAGTTCGATCGGGCCATAGTCGTCCTCCAGCATGAACAGCGGCGTGCCGCAGTCGCGGCAGAAGCCGCGGGCGACCACGGGGGAAGAGCGGAATGTGGCGGGCTCCCCCCGCGTCCAGCGGAACCGCTGCGGATCGACGCTGACCAGCGGCGCACCGAAGGAGCCGAAGGCCTTCTGGCACATGCGGCAGTGGCAGAAGCCCGCAGTCCCCAGCGGTCCCTCGATGCGGTAGCGAAGGGCGCCGCACTGGCAGCCCCCGGTGTGAACTTCGGTCATATGCATCTCCTTCACGGCTTGGGGAAGTAAGTCTTACGCTTCCGAAAATGCAAGTCTGGCCTGAGGGAATGCCGCAGGTAAACTTCGGCGCGCAGGCGCATATCGCCGCTCCTGCTGCATTGCAGCATCAAAAGGAGAGCAACCATGACCACAGTGCAGGACCAGGGGGAGGCTTCCGACGAAGCCGCAATTGAGGGACACGGGCGCCGCCCGCCTTTTCTCATTCTCGCGCTGGGCTCCATCGGCGTCGTCTATGGCGACATCGGAACGAGCCCGCTCTATGCGCTGCGCGAGGCCGTGCTGGCCGGCATGCGCCAGGACGGGCACATATCGGACGCGCTGGTCCATGGCGTCCTGTCGCTCATCATCTGGTCGCTGATCCTCGTCGTCACCGTCAAGTACGTGCTGATCCTGCTCAACGCCGACAACAAGGGCGAAGGCGGCACGCTCTCCCTCATGGCGCTCGCCCAAAGGGCCTTCGGCCGCTCCGTCACCTGGATTGCGGTGCTCGGCATGGTGGGCGCGGCGCTGTTCTATGGCGATGCGATCATCACCCCCGCCATTTCGGTGCTCTCAGCCGTCGAGGGCCTCAAGGTGGTGACGCCCCAATTCGAGCCCTATATCCTGCCGCTCACGCTCGCCATCATCCTCGGCCTGTTCATGGTGCAGTCGCAGGGCACGGGGCGGGTGGCGGCCTTCTTCGGACCGATCACGCTGGTGTGGTTCGCGGCACTCGCCGCCGTCGGGCTCTGGCACATTTTCGATACGCCCTCGGTGCTCATCGCCTTCAGCCCGCTCAAGGCGGTGCACTTCCTCGCCAATCATGGCCTGATCGGGCTTGCCGTGCTGGGGGCGGTGTTCCTCGCCGTCACCGGCGCCGAGGCGCTCTATGCCGATCTCGGGCATTTCGGCAAGCGGCCGATCCAGTCCGCCTGGCTCGTCGTCGTGCTGCCCGCGCTGGTGCTGAACTACCTGGGGCAGGGGGCACTGCTGCTGGCGGATCCCTCGGCGATCGACAATCCCTTCTTCCGCATGGTGCCGGACTGGGGCCTCGTGCCCATGGTGGCGCTGGCCACGGCGGCCACCATCATCGCATCGCAGGCGGTCATCACCGGCGCCTATTCGCTCACCCAGCAGGCGATCCAGCTGGGCCTGCTGCCGCGCATGGAAATCCGCTTCACCTCGGAGTCGCATGCCGGGCAGACCTACCTGCCGCAGGTCAACTGGCTGCTGCTCGCCGGCGTCGTCATCCTGGTGCTGACCTTCAAGTCATCGGGCGCGCTGGCCCATGCCTATGGCATCGCGGTGACCGGCACCATGGTGGTCACGGCGATGATGGCGATTGCCGTGATGTGGAAGGACTGGCGCTGGCCCCTGTGGCTGGTGCTCCCCATCATGCTGCCGCTGCTGGCGCTCGACCTCGTGTTCTTCGGCGCCAATTCGCTGAAGATCCTGGAAGGCGGCTGGATGCCGCTGGTGCTGGGTGCCGCGATCTTCCTTCTCATGTGGACGTGGCGCGAGGGCTCGCGGCTGCTGGCCGAGAAGACCAGGCTGTCGGAAGTGCCGCTGAAGGAGCTCGTCGCCTCGCTCTCCCGGCGGCCGCCACCCAGCGTGCCGGGCACGGCGGTCTTCCTCACCAGCGATTCCGAGAGCGCGCCCACCGCGCTCCTGCACAGCCTGAAGCACTACAAGGTGCTGCATGAGCGCAACGTGATCTTCACCGTGAAGAGCGCTACCGTGCCGGTGGTGGAGGCCGCACAGCGGCTGAAGATCGCGCAGCTCTCCGAGCGCTTCTGGCGCATCGAGGCGAGCTTCGGCTTCATGGAGAACCCCAATGTGCCGGCCACGCTTCTCGCCATCCCGAAGGACGAGATGAGCTTCTCGATGATGGATACCTCCTTCTTCCTCTCCCGCCGCAGCGTGCGCGCCTCGAAATACCAGGGCATGCCGGTGTGGCAGGACAAGCTCTTCATCATGATGGCAAGGAACGCCAATGACGCGAGCCGCTATTTCCGCCTGCCGCCGGGAAGGGTCATCGAGGTGGGAAGCCAGGTGACGGTGTAGCGGGGCAGGACGCGCTCATATAATCGAGAAAAGGATTACATCAAAAAAATTTGTAAGAAATGTGATTTTGGCATTGCCAATGAACCACGTGGCGATATCTTCCCCTGGGTCAAATCCTGGGGGAAGCCGACATGCGGATATGGTTGGCCGTCGCAATCCTGGTGTCCCTGTCAGGCGCCGCGCATGCGGTGGACACGGACGAATCGAAGGACCCGAAGCTTCCCGTGCAGGGGCGCAACGGCAGCTTCAGCCGGTCCATCCCGATCGAGGTGCCGGCCTTCCGCGGCATCGCGCCCGAACTCCGGCTGGTCTATGACTCATCCGCCAGCATCAGGACGCTGCCCTCCGCCGGCGGAGAACTGGGTGTCGGCTGGTCGCTGCAGGGCGTCTCTGCCATTCAGCGCATCTCGGGAACCTGGAAGACACCGGGGCAGGACAAGCCCCCAAGCGGGCGTGGCGTGCCGGCCTATGGCGCCCAGGGCTTTCCCGCCGACAGCTTCATGCTCGACGGCACGGAACTCGTCTCCTGTGCGGAGGTCACCAATCCCTCCTCGACACCCTCCTGCGCCACCGCCGCCGGTGGCGCCTTCACCAGCCGCTTCGAGAGTTTCCTGCGCATCCGCAGCAACCCGGCCGCGAACCTCTGGGAGGTGACAGGCCGGGACGGGGTGAAATCCCTCTACACCTCGCTCGAGGGCGCAGGCTTCGATGCCACCTTCCGCTGGCACCTGGCCTCGGTCACCGACCGGCGCGGCAACCACGTCGACTATGGCTGGTCCTGCGCCACCGGCCACTGCACCATCGCCAGCATCCGCGCGTTCACGGCAGGCACCAGCACACCCGCCAGCGAAGTCATCTTCCACACGGAAGCGCGGCCGGATCTGATCAGCTATGGCGACGGCCGGGGTATGCGCGCCATGACGAAGCGCATCACCGCAATCCAGGTGAAGAGCGCGGGGACCAGTGCTGTGGTTTACCGGCTTGCCTACCAGACCTCCGTATCGACTGGTCTCTCACGGCTGGTCGAAGTTCAGAAGTTCGGCTCGGACGCGGCGATCGTGAACGGCATCGTTGTGCCTGACACCGGCACGAGGATGCCATCCTATGTCATGACCTATTCCGACAACGGGGACTCCGCCGGCCATCCGATCTTTGACAAGCGCGAGGATTGGACGGGGCCGGGTGTTGCAGCAATAGAACTCGAAAACGTCATCGACCGATTTGGTTTTCCAAATACCTTTCCTCAAGCGATGGATCTGGCCGGTGACTTCAATGGCGATGGTTGGGCAGGCGATTATTACATGCCAAAGACCTGCTTTTACGCCGAGCTGCCGTCGCCCTCAAATCCAAAGGACGGGAGGGGAAGACCGTTGCCGGCCTATGAATGCATTGGCCCCAGGGAGCACTATGCGAACGGATCTCCGGCAGCACTCACTTATCCCATGCCGCGGTGGAAGTACTCCAAAATAGCTGGAAAGCTGCCGGATTCCAACAATATCGTTGCTTTGGGAGATTTCAACGGTGACTCGGCAATGGACTTTGCCCGGGTCGTCAGCACAGCCGTTGAGTCCTGTAACAGCGACACCTGTCCCCGCTCATGGTCGTTTGATGGCATCGGGGTAAAGCGGTTGAATTCCGACAGCGAACGCGGCTTCGGTTTTCTGTCCAAGTGGGAGTTGGACCTCAAAACCGCGGCAGGCCAAGCCGGAGACTTCGACGGCGACGGCAAGGACGACTACCTGCTTGATGACGGACGGATTGCCCTGTCGGATAGGAATGGAGATAGGGATGGGAAGCACGTTGTCGACTGGGGGCTTCGGGGCATCAAGGACTTCAGAAAGAAGTATCGCAGTCTAATTGCGGACTTCAATGGCGACGGCAGGTCCGATGCGCTGATCCACAAGGAAAAGACGACGAGTTACCGGATCTATCTGTCGACCGGCGCGGGGCTGGCCGCACAGACGCCCTTCAACCTGCCAAAGGACGCCACCCGGCAGACACTCGGCGACGTCAACGGCGATGGACTGAGCGACATGATCTACAGCGCATCAGGTTCCATCGTTGTCCTGTTCTCCAACGGAACGAGCGTCGGTGGAGCAGCCGTGCAGAGTATAACCGGCGCATCGGGGTTCCGCTCTGCAGATGATGAAGAGTGGGAAAACGGTCCCGATGGATCGCGCGAAATCACCGGAGTCGGGAGTGGCGACCGGTTCGGTACCGGATCCCTTGCATCGTCTTCGCAATACACACCGGAAAAGGTCGACCTGTTCGGGTTCACCCAGTTCAAGATGGGTGATTTCAACGGTGACGGACGGGTCGACCTCGCGGGAAGCCGGAACAAGGGCACGGGCCCCGGAACCGGCATCGCGCGCTCCACCGGCCAGGGGTTCGAGAGTCAGCCAAGCGTGATTCCAGGGTCGCGCATGGTAACCTACATCACCGATTATAATGGCGACGGTGCGGACGACATCGCCCGCGCCAATTTGCCCCCGATGATCGGCGATCCGCGCCTGACCGACAACTATGTCTGGCTTTCCCGCTCCGGACAGGCGGACTTGATGACCTCGTTCCAGGAGCCTCTCGGTGGCCGGACCAGCGTAACTTATGGGCCCTCGGCGGGGACCCCCGGCAGCCGGATGCCGTTCAACATGCAGGTGGTGAAGTCGCTGACGCTGGACGACGGGCGGGGCGTGGTGTCGACGCTCTCATTTGCCTATGAAGGCGGGGCATGGTCGCGGAGCGAGCGGCAGTTCCTCGGGTTCCAGAAGGTCATCGCCAGCCTGCCGTGCCTCCCTGGCGAGGCAGCCTGTCCGCAGCAGGTGCGGACCTTTTCGCAGGTTCCCGCCTGCCTCGGCCAGGTGCTGCAGGAGCAGACGCTGGATGGTCCGGGCGGCGCCGTGCTGGCGCAGACCAACGCCAGCTTTGCCGAGGATGGCCAGTTGCCCTTCACCTGCCTTGCCACCAGCACCGAGAGCCGGCTCTTCGGTGACGGGCGGGAGAAGGTGGTGCGGCAGGAGTTCGCCCATGACCTCTTCGGCAACACCACGCAGGTGATCGACCATGGCGTTCTCGATGCGCCCGGCGACGAGACCCTGACCACCACGGCCTTCGCGCCAAATACGGGGGACTATCTCGTCTCCTGTCCGGCGGAAACCTATGTGTTCGAGGGCACATCCAGTTCTGGACGGCTGCTCAAGGGAACGCGCCAGTCCTATGACGGCGCGGCCTTCGCACAACCACCCGCGCGTTGCGAGAAGACGCAGCAGGATGACTGGGTGTCGGGGGGCAGTTGGATCACCACCGCCCGCTGGAGCTATGACGATGTGGGCAACCGGGTGACGGAAACGGATGGCGTGGGCAATACCACCACCACGCTTTATGATGGAGCCCTGCGACTTTATACCGTTGAAACGCGTCTTCCCAACTATGCGGCAGACCAGCGGTTCCGCACGCTGACCGCCTGGAATCTCACCTGTGGCCTTCCCGCATCCCAAACGGACCTCAACGGGCAGGTGACCAGCTTCGCCTATGATGCCCTGTGCCGCGAGAGCTACCGGAGCCAGCCGGGCGGGTACGAGGAATGGCGCGGCTTCGGCGCACTCGGCCAGCCGAACGCCCAGTTCAGCTGGATGTCGCGGTCAGCACCTGGCGGTCAAACCTCCGGTCGCTGGAGTTCGGTCTACTTCGACGGCTTCGGGCGCGACTACTTCGACGCATCGATGGGTCCGGGTGCCACGAAGCACGTCTCGATCTTCAAGACTTACAATCAGCGAGGTAACCTCGCCAGCCAGACGGAGCCTTTCTACTACGACGAGCCTCAGGCCTGGAAGACCTTCACCTATGACAAGCTGGACCGGCTGGTTCGCACCACCAATCCCGACGGCACGTCGTCCTCCATCTGGCATGGGCTGGGTTGGCCAAACTCCACCGAACACCATGGAATGGTGATCACCGACGAGGCCGGACGCAGGACGATCGACACCTTCTATGCCAACGGCAAGCAGATGAAGCACATCCCCTTCAAGGGTGAGGTGGCCTTGCCAAGGGGGTACTACCGGGATGGTCTCGGCCGCATCACCTGGGTGGTCGATCCTGCTGGCAATACCTGGTCCTATGCCTTTGACGGGCTGGGCCGCCGTACCCGCGTGAATGACCCGGACCTCGGCAGCTGGAGCTATGACTATGACAGTGCTTCCCGCCTCATCGCCCAGACGGATGCCAAGGGCCAGCGCACGGAACTGAGCTACGATGCGCTGTCCCGCGTCACGACAAAGCTGGTGCGCGGCACCTCCGGCGAGGAGCGGACGACCAATGCCTATGACGAGGCGCGTGCCGGCTTCTTCAACCTCGGGCAGATCACCAGTGCCGTCCGGGAGGCGGGCGGCAAGCGCTTCGCCCAGGCCTTCGACTATGATGCCGCGGGCCGTCTCGCCCAGCGCAGCGATCTCGGCGTCGAAGGCCGGGACTTTTCCCAGGGCTTCGAGTACTGGCCGGACGGCACGCTGAAGCGCAAGCGCCTGGCGGATGGCTCATGGACCGGCACCTATCTCTATGATCCGGCCGGCCGGCTCTTCAGCATCGGCAATGCCAATGCGCCGTCTGCCAGCGAGCCGGGGCAGTTCATCTCCTCGATCCTCTACAATGCCCGCGGCCAGACCACGGCCATTGCCTATGGCGGCGGCGTCGCCACCAGCTTCAGCTACAACGATGCGCGCGGCTTCCTCACCAGGGTGCTGACGCAGAAGAATGGCGAGACGCTGCTGGACCTCAACTATGCCCGCAATGCCGTGGGCCAGGTCACCGCAATCTCCTCGCCCGATCCGTCCCGCGCCTGGGCCTTTTCCTATGACGAGTTGGGCCGGCTCGTCTCGGCGGACAATCAGGACGGCGCGGCGGAGGATCGGAGCTATGCCTATGACGATGCCGGCAACCTGACGGCCAACTCCGGCCTGTGCGGCGGGGCAGGGCTGGTCTATCCGCCGTCGGGCAGTGCGCGGCCGCATGCGCCGGTCTCGATCTGCGGCGCGCCCGTCAGCTATGAT
>NZ_QKVK01000006.1 GCF_003234965.1 Aestuariivirga litoralis | reverse complement strand
GAGCTCCGGGAGAGGCTGCGAGACCTCGCCAATGAGCGCCGGAGGTTCGACTACCGAGGGCCGTTCATCCTGCTGCGGCGGAAAGCGAACCCTCGGGCATCAACCGCATCCAACGGCTCTACCGGGAGGAAGGGCTGCGCGTGCGCAAGCGCAAGGGCCGCAAGCGGGCCATTGGCGTCAGGGCCCCCCTGCTTGTGGAAGCGAAGCCGAATGCCCGCTGGTCACTAGACTTCGTGCATGACCAGATGGCCAATGGCCGGCGGTTCAGGATCCGCAACGTGGTAGATGACGTCACCCGCGAGTGCTTGGCGGCCATCCCGGACACCTCAACTTCCGGTGATCGGGTGGCCAGAGAACTCACCACTCTCCTCGAACGGGGAGGCAGGCCCGGTCTGATCGTCAGCGACAACGGAACCGAGTTCACCTCGCACGCCATCTGCACCTGGACGAAGGATCAACGGATCGAGTGGCACTATGTCATGCCGGGCAAGCCAATGCAGAACAGTTACGTCGAGAGTTTCAACGGCAAGATGCGGGACGAACTGCTGAACGAGACTCTGTCCTTTGCCCTCGCCTAGGCCCGGGAGGCGGTCGCTGCGTGGGCCGAGGATTACAACACCAACAGGCCGCACTCATCGCTGGCCTACGAGACGCACGCGGCATTCGCCGCGAAGTTCACTGCAACAGGCTGGCACGCTACACCCCTCCGGAGCTCCGCAAGCCAGCCTGTTGCTCAACCCGCCCTACCGGGCATACGACAGGCCAAGACTCTAAAAGCTGCTGGATGAAAGCTCAGTGGCAGGTCAATGACGTCGAGCACCCGGACACAAGATGTCTTCAGGACATGCCGCGCACTGCGAGTCCGTGATTTACCGATCTGCAGGGCAAAGCAGGTGGCAGGGAGTTTAGCTTAGATGGGGTGGGAGAACTGCACTTCTCATTATCGTCGGACCCTTCCTTGCCCTTGCGGAATATTGAGCAAGGTCAAATTGCGCTCATCAGCTTTAAAATGTCATCAGGCACTGCAATATGGTTTGCGATGAATATTTTTTGGAGACTGGAGAATGTCTGTCAAAGTGCTTCGCCTTTCTGTTTCAGCACTCTCGCTTTTCACAGTTGCCGCCATAAGCGATGGGGCTCTTGCTAGGCACACGGATCATATCCTGGCTAGCCAGCTCTATAACCTGTGCACCAACACGATCCGTCAGGGCGGCGGTGGAGGTGACCGTATCGAGGCGGGGTCGTGCCTCGGCTACATTGTAGGCATCGCTGATACGTTCGACTGCGAGGAGGCAGACCACGGATTTCATTGGGATCCGGAGAAGGCTGGCGGAAGTCAGGTTCAGTTGGTGGTGACAGTTATGCAGTGGATCGACACCCACAAACTGGCGCCCCAGCAGGAGGCTCACATGGTGGTGGGTCAAGCTCTTCAGGAGGCATACCCCTGCGATAAGTGACAATCGCCACCCAGATTGTGGTCTGGGTGGCGTAGTCCGTCGAAGTTTGGTCTAGCTCGCAAGGGTTTCAGGTGCCGGACGATGAATGATCAGGTAGCCTAAGATTGCCCGGGACAAATCAGGATCAATCTGGAGCGCTTTATTGAAGCGCGAAAGCGCGCCATCCATAGGGAGTGGGCGAGGAAAACCGATGTAGTAGCCCTCCCCAAGGTAGTCGGCGTGGATGCGGTACCCCTCGCTTTCGAGGTCCAGAACCAGGCGCTCAATCATCGCGCCGATGCTGGCAATTGCTTCCTCTCGGCTGTCAGGCATAGACAGGGTATTGTCGGAATCAGCCATGATGGCCTCCACACAGGTTGTCAGGGTTAGGGCCGGTAGGAAGCACCACCTTCCTTCCGGCTCGCATTTATGCTAAACGCAAATCATGATGAAGTCAATATTTGCTAAACGAAAACCTGGGCGGCCAAAGACTGGCACAACGCGCATGTATGGCGCACGCCTTTCCGAAGAGCTTGTTACCAAGATTGATGTCTGGGCGAACAAGAACGATCTTTCACGCTCTGAAGCTATTCGCCAATTGATTGAAGTCGCGCTCAACAAAGGCCGAACGTGAACCCACAAACAATTTTTGAAGAGGCTCGCGCTCAATTAATCAGGGAACTGAGCGTTCTTCAGGTTGACTTGGAACCCGAACCTAAGCTCTTTGCGGCGGCCTCATGCAGAGTTGCTTCGCTCCTCCTTTCAATCTCAACCCTACATGAAAAGAACTTCGCGCTTGAGGCAGAGATAATCCTCCGTTCAGCGATGGAGACATTGTTCTGGTCGGGTGCGATTGTAAGACGCCCGGAGTTTTTCCAACTGGTGCGGCGAGATGAGGCGCACAACCGACACGTTCTTGCCAAGCAGATAGTTGAGAGTCTCTCTGAGCAATTAGGATACTGCCCCGACGACCTGATCCTCGTGCGCGAGACGAGTAATATGTCGAAAGTTGAGAGAAGAAGACTCACACCCAAGGAAGTCGCGGACCTCGCCGACCTCCAGGAAGTTTATCAGATCTATTGTTTGCTCTCGACACAAGCCGCCCACCCCTCGGCCTTGTCGCTCCGCCGGCATTTTGCTCTCAACCCGTCTGGAGTTCTCTTACATCTCCAACTTGAACTGAACGACACCGATTGGGGTAGAATATTTCAATATGGCTGCCTTGTCTCTTGTCAAGCAGCGGAATTGATCGGGGAGTTCCGAAATTTAAAGCTTGAGTGGCCGGCAGAATTAATGAGGCAATGTGACTCAAGCATCGGATCTCGTGCCATATAACTTACGCCAGGGGGAAGGTTCGCCATGAACAACGTCTTGCCGCACAAAACGGGCCAAAGGGGTTAGTATGGGATAGGTCTAGTCGTCGGTGGGGATAGACCGGCGATGAAGTCGTCAATGACTTTGCCAAGCACCTCTTCCAGCATAGAGCGGTCGCATCGGATTTCGGCTGCCATCTGCGCCCCATATCGCGCCGGCAGTGCCTGGGTCTCAGCACACAGCGCATTGAAGGCCGTCTCGATATGCCGCTGCACGGGCGCCTTGGCGATGTATTCCCGCTCGGTTGCGGCGATCTCCTGGGCAAGCTTACGGCAGCGAAGGATCGCCTCGGCCGTGCGTGCATCGTCGTGGCTAATGACGCCCTCGAGCCGGCGCCCTTCGTCTGCTAGCACGCGGCGTATCAGGGTGTCAGGATCGCGGGCGCCATCATCCGTCGGGGGTGAGTCATTCCTTGGCTGGACTGCGGCACCATCTGCCGGCGTCAGGGGTTTGCGCCAAGCGGGATGGGTGTTTCGGCCGTATGCGTAGCGGACCGCGGCTTCGTCAAATGTGCCATCACCATTTCGGGGGATGGTACCGTTTCGGGCAAGATTGAGGATGGCGGCTCGAGATCGGCCAATTCGACGGGAAAGCTCCGTGGTTGTGATGCCGGGCATGGGTGGCCTGTAGCCTCTTTGTGTAACGTAACCGTCTTGGAAACTCTGGCGCTATCGCAGTGGCGCGGGTCGAACTAACCGCAAAAGTTGTTTTCGCTTCCTAGTACCTTCGGTAGGGGCACCCCCCTATGCCCTCCTAGAGCCACGGGCGAAGGCACAAGCGGCAGAGTGAGAGACGGAGGCCGGCTGCGAAAGCAATGAAACAACCGGCCTCCTTGCCACGCGGCAGGGGATGCCACCGCATGTGCTTCTTGTGAGGGCCTCTCCACACCACTCGGTCACTGCCCGAGAATCTTGAAGGCGTTGCGCTTCCTCGCGCGCTGGTATGCCGCGAACACCGGGAAGCTGCTGAACTCCTGACGAATGTCTGCGCTGCGCATCCACGCTTCGCCGTATGCAAGGATTGCGAGACGTTCGCCCTCGCTGACCTTGTGGCCATTGCTGGCGAGCGTGGCGAGGTAGGCTTTCGCCTCGGACGTCTCGATCATCGGGGCCGGTGCAGGTCGGATGGGCGCCGCTGCCTGCCGTTTGGTCGCGACCGGGTTCGGCTTCGCTGTGTCGGGCTTCTCGTCTCCGAGGCCGGCGGCCATTGCTATGGCGTACAACATGCTCATGGGTTCATCTCCTCTTGGTGTTCGCAGTAGGCATCACATCGCGGCGGTGCGCTAGGCGCGAATGGGCGCGAATAGGCGCCTCGCAAGTCGGAGTAGAACCGTTGTGGAATGCGGCTTCGAGCAGCTTTTCAGGTGAGGTGAATTGCGCCCTCAGTTCAGAATTATCCTGCCACAACTGCGAAGCACGGGTCTTGGCGCGGCGGAACCGGAGGAAGTCGCCCAAGTCTCCGAAGATGCCTTGCAATGTCTGGGACGCGGCGAAGGTGGCGGCGGCGTCCATCTCGAAGGTGTCTGCCTCCGCCTGGAACTCCCGCACGGTCTGCTTCATCCAGGTCTCGCCCGGCATCGCATGGCCTGAAGCCTCGAACCGCCGCTCCAACTCCCGGATCAGTGCCGCTTGATGGGCCATGCCATCGGGGTCTCGGACGGCGAAGTCGAGAAGCGCAGCCTTGGCGAACGCCCGATCATGCACGGGATGCCTGCCGGCGGGCTTGCGGTGGCGCTGTAGGGGCTTCTCAGTCTGGGCAAGGGTCAGCAACACCGAAGCGAGGGAAAGGCACTCAGTGGATTCGGCAACGGCCTGCAGGGGCAAGCCGGCCTGCGCACGGCAGAAGGACGCGAGCGCGACGGCTAACCGCCGCGCCCGATCATCCTGTTGCTGCCGCACGCGCGCCATGATCAGTCCAGAAGGGTCAAGGGCTGGGCCGGCAGCACCCCGTCGTCGTTCAAGGGCCTGGGATAGTAGCCGGTGATGCGGGTCTCGTGGGCCACGTTGAGACCGATAGGCTGGGGCGGGTTGACCGGGCGGTGGCGGTTGCCGGCATAGTGGCGCTCCCACATCGCACGGCGCTTGGCGCTGACCTCTGCGGCGGCCGTGGGCAGCTCCAGGTCGCGGCGGCCTTCACTGGCCATGAAGGAATTTTCGGCGGCGATGGTCTTCTGCACCGCGGCAACTTGGTCAGTGAGGTCGGCGAGCTTGTAGGCTGCAGTGTGCCACTGTTTCAAGAGTCTACGTTCCTCGGCCGGCAGCCTCTGCGCCTCCCGGTGGCGGGCTTCGAGTTTGGAGTTCTTCTCGTTGGCTTCGGCTTCGGCCGCGCGGCGGCGGGCGCCGTCCAGGGCGATATGCAGGGTTTCCACCCGCATCTCCGCATCCTTGATTTCCGCCAGCAGCTTGGACAGGGCAGCCTCGCCACCGTCAAAGATGACGCCCTCGCGCTGCCCCTTTAGGGCTGTAAGGTTTGCCTCGGCTTGGCGGAGGTCGGCATCAATCTTGGGGATAGTCTCTTCGAACTGCGCCGCAGTGCGGACGCTCTTCAGGATGGACAACACATTCATTGCAGGCTCCTTGGTTGTGCCGCCGCACAAGCGCGGTGGCGGGGTCGTCCGCCGTGGAGGCGGAATTGTCATGCTCGCGTCCCTTCCGGGGGTTTGTGGCCATGCTCGAGGACGTGCTCGAGGGTCTGCTCGGCGCACCGCACGGCGTACTGAAGCCTCTCGCGAGTGCGGGGAAGTGCGCTTGGGATGGCCAGTATCTCGTGCCACTGGTCGCTGTAACGTTGGGCCATCTGAAGCACCTCAGAGATGGTCGGGACAAATCGCGAGGTGCGCCTGATCTCCTGGCAGGTGAGCAGCAGGATGGCATCGGGGATCTTGCAGTCGAGGAGGTCAAACACCAGCGCCGCCATGTAGGTCTCGGGATCGGTAAGGCTGGCATTCGGGAATGATCCGATCAGCTGAGCCGCATAGCGGCGTACCGCCTTCTCCGAGCACGTCGAGAGCGCCTTCCGCACGGGCTCCAAGAGTTGCTCGATGTCGGCCTCGTCTGGCAGCGCATCGAGGTTGCGGCGGTTCGCCTCAAGCGCTTGCTGCAGTCGAGGAACGGGCGTGTACCAAGTGAAGCTCAGGTCCTCCCTAGCATTGATGCGGTGGAGGAGGTCGCTCAGGAAGTTAGAATTTCTGGACTGCAGCCGGGCGAGACACTCCTCGGGCCGGATATTGCCGAGCAGGGCAAGTTCGCTCATGTGTTGTCCCCGCTGACGATGCGCAGGGCTGCAAGGGTGCGTTCCTTACCGCTCTGCCATGACGGGCCGCGGGATGCGGTCGTGGTCGGCGGTGGGGAGGGTTCATCCAGCCAGCAGTCGCCATTGAGCCATGAGGCGAGGTGCTTGGTGAACTTGTGGTCTTGCCCAGACCTCTCGGCAGCGTAGCGCAGGACGCCGGCCTTGATCGTCAGGACGTCTGCCCGCTTCAAGGCCGCTTTGTATGCCGAGCTGGCCCGGCCCTTGGAAACCTTGCGAGGGTAGTGGGTCCATATTTCCTCGAAATCGTCGGTGACGTTCACCGGTGCGGTGGGCGATATATATTCTTCCTCAGAGGGTTCTTTCAGAGAGTTCTTTAAAGAGTTAGGTGGACACTGGTGTCCGGTCTGAGTGACAGGAATGTCCGGTCTGGCTGTCTCAAATGTCCGGTCTGAGATATCAGAGTGGACATCGGTGTCCGGTCTGCCTTCGTCCTGCTCGGACATGGGTGTCCGGTCTGAAAGCAACATCCGATAGCGATTGGGTCGCCCGTCACCGCCTCGGGTCTTGCTGAGGAAGCCCCGGACCACCAGCGCATCAACGCGCCGCCTTACGCTGCGCTCGTTCATCCCCATGACATTCGCCAGGTGGCCGAGGCTAGGCCAGGCATCGCCTGTCCTGCGGTTGATGTGGCCCGAGATGCGATAGGCCAGCTTGAAGGCAGCGCCGTCGAGATCGGCGTGGGCGCAAATGGCATCAAGCCACTGAAGTCTGTCCTTAGTGAAGGTGTCGCTCATGCGGCATTCCCCACCGATGCCCAGGACTCAAGCCATTCGCGTTCTGACTGTTCGGCTGCCTTCAGCACCTCCAACTGTTCGGCCGGCATGTGTTTGTCGAGCGCGTCACGGACGAGTTTGCGGAGCCGCGGCCCGTCTATGGCATCGAGTTCGACCGACACCTCGCCAAAGTTCTTTGCCCTCGTATCGGTCGTCTTCGTGGGTCGCGTGGGAAGGTTCCAGGCAGTAATCTGCTCGGGCCGCTCGGCAAGGCGCTCGAAGGTGATCGGCAGGCCGTGGGCATACTCTCGGAGGCTGCTCTCCACCTTCTCGGCGGCGTTGACACCGGAAGGGTCGTAGTCGCCAAGATGATAGATGAACGTAGGCTTGCCGATGGCGCGCATGGTCTCGGCGGCAACATGCAGGAAGGTCAGCGAGGCATAACCTCGCGTCACCATCAACGGAACATCATAGACATCCGTGACGTCGTAGACGACGGCGGAGAGCGCGTCCTTCTCGAGCCACACCTCGACATAGACGTCGGCGTCGTCCCAAAGAGCCTTACGGTAGAAGCGAGCTGTTGCCCGCATTGCGTCCTGAGGGTCCCGCCAGGTCTCCGGCTTCCGCTGCCAACGAACATTGTCAGCGATGTATGAAAAAGGAAGTCGCCCTGTGCGGCGGAGGTGCACCAGCGCCCGTTGAACTCTGACGTAGCCGGCTTCCGTCTTCTCCACCAAACCCTGGACCGTGGCCTGGTAGTAAATCTGCCGAACGGTCATCGGCTGCATCGTGGAGCAGATGGCGAGAAGGCCGGAATAGAGTTCTTCCATGGCCGTCTTGGTCGAACGGCGGTTTGTGGGGCTCGCCTCATAAACCGTCATGCGCGCACCTCGACCACCCGGAGGTACTTATCGATCACCCACGTCCGCGCCGTTGCGAGGATCGAGCGGCTTGTGTTATGTGAGTTCTTGGAAGCCCCCCGGCATCCTCGTGATTTGGCCCCCGCACTGGCGATGTCCGTCGCCTCGGCGGGGGCAGCCGTTTTTGGCGGCCCCTTGATGCGCGCCATGATTAGGCGGCCTGAGATGTGCTGCGACGGGGAGAGGAAAGACGTTCCTTTGCCCACGCATCCAAGTCGGGTGCCTCATAAATCACACGGACGCCAAACTTACGGAACGTAGGACCACCGCCGATGCAGGCGAGTTTCATCAGGGTATTCGGGGAAACCTTGAAACCCTGGCCGGTGAGATAAGCCGCAGCTTCGCGGCGGTCCATCTTGGGTGAGTTGATCATTGCTGTTCTCCGCGCAAGTTGTTCGTTGCTTGCGGGAGAAGAGTTAGTCCAAGCCTGGATGGGATATGGGTGCGAAACCCCCCTCTACTTTCTGGGAGTTATGCCTCTGGCCGATTCCGCTCTTTCCACCTGCGGACGAAGGCCTTGAATCGTGTCAGGTCGGTGAAGCCTTCTCCGGTTGCGAAGCGGAAGAGCGCCGATGCAAAGCGGTAAAAGCGATCAGTGGTCTCGCTAGTGGTCGAAGATACGGCGCCTGCGCCACGATGCTGTACGAACACAGCGACGGACTGGGAGAGGAAGTAGTCTCGCGGGTCGGGCGGGCCGATTTGTTCTCGGTCGCCAAACGTCTTCATGACGGCAGCTTCTGCTGTGACATGCCCGCCTTTGCGGGTGGGAAGCGCGGCTTCGATCTTCGTTGCAGCCGTCGCCATGTCGTTGAGTTGCGACACCGGGTCGTGATGAAGTAAATGCGCCTTAGACTGCCTTCTGAGTTCACCGAATATTACTGCCGGCAACTGCGCTAGACGGGCGGCGAGAAGTGAAGAGGCGGTGCTTACGTCGCATAGTAGTTCATGAGCGTCCTTGATGGTGGGGCCTTTCTGGTTCACTTCGTTGCTGAGGTAAACAATCGCAATCTTTCTCAGCTTTTGTTCGGCCTCTCGGTAAGTGTCACCCTTGACGAACAGCACGGAGAGGGCTTCTCTCAGATATTCGTCCCCGCCTCTCGGTGTCGGGGATCGAAGCACACTGGCTAACGCCTGGCGCGCGGTATCGGTCGCTATCCAGATTGTCTCGCCCCTCTCGTTCTCTTCCTTGGAGGCCTTAATCGGAATCTGAGATGTCTTTGGAGAACTTACCTTCCGAGGCCTCGGACTAGCGAGTGCGATCTTGCCCGGCTTTCTACTAGTGGGCTTATCCCTCTGCGCCATCGGCAGCCCCTTCTATGTTGGCGGTGGGTTGCTTGGTGGCTTCGGCTGTATTCATGCCCGCTAACGCCGTCGCTGCTGCCGTCTCGGCAAGTGCGGCCTTGGCGTTCTCAGCGAAGTGGATGTAGCGCTGAACCGTGGATAATTGCCGATGCCCGAGCGCTTCCATTATCGCCGGAAGTTGTGCGCCATTCATTGCCAGGTGACTGCCAACACTGTGACGCAGGCCGTGAAGTCCAAGTGTTTCAGGCAGGCCCGCGGCGGCCCGTATCTGCATCCAGGGTTTTGCGAGAGAGATTGGCCCTTTGCCGCGCCCCGGAGCGAATACATAGTCGTCTGGGCCGCGCGGGGGCTGCCGTTTGATGATTTCCTGCGCCACGGCGGGGAGTGCTATTACCTTCGCACCGGTGCGCTTGCCGGTCTTATGACTGGAAGGGGGCAGGGTGATCTTTCCTGCCTTCAAGTCGAGATGCTGCCATTGCAGCTTTGCTATCTCACTCTTGCGGGTGCCGGTGAGCGCCAGCACGCGGATGGCATCGGCAGCCGCGGGCCGGATCGCCTTCTTGGCTTCCATGCTGGCGAGTGCGGTGAACAGCGTGGCATAGGCGGCAGCGTCCTCGAGGATAGCGGTGCGCCTGCCGATCGGGGGCAACTTCACCCCGTCGCACGGATTTGAGGTCGCCCGCTTGGTCTCGATTCCCCAGTTGAAGACGAAACGGAGTAGGGCGATGCATTCCCTGGCGGTGATGGGTCCGCCCCGAACGCGCGCCACGCCTCGGGCCTTGGTCTTGACGGTCGCCGCCGTCTTGCCGTCACGGATCGAGTTTCGTGCCCGCTCTACCTGCTCTTTGGTGAGTTCCGTGATCTTGACTTTACCGAGAAGCGGGCGGAGGTGCCGTTCGATCCGACCTTTCTCGATCAACTGTGTGCTGGGCGCCTTGTCCGCATATGCGGTGGACTTCAGATAGGCGTCGAGGAGTTCCGAAACATAGGGGGTGGCCCTGATCTCCCGCTTTTCGGCCAGCGGGTCGCGGCCGGAGCTTATGGCGGCGCGATGTTCCTTGGCCATCTCTCTGGCTTGTTCCGCAGTAACCTTGCCGTGCTTGCCAATTGTGAGGCGGCGGTTGGCATGTTGGCGGTTGCGGTACTGGAAGACATACGACTTCACGCCGCTGGGCAGGACCTGGAGTCCGAAGCCCTTGATCTCATCGTCCCAGACATAGAGCCGCTTGCCATCGGGAGCGGGGGCAACACTGTCCACCAGGCGCTTGGTGATACGCATCCGGGCCTCCTTGCCTTGCTGACATTCGGCGCCGTGTCAGCACCGTGTAAGCACAAAGCGGTAAGTCGCAGTAAGAATTATACCGACAACTTCAATGGAAGCAAGACGTATGCTATTGAATTTCCGTCAATAAGAAGGGAGAGGTAGCGCCGTGTAAGATGGGGTAAAGGCCCGTGATCTTCATTTACACCGAAGATGTCGGGAGTTCGAGTCTCTCATCGCCCACCAGTTCCCGGTTCATCGATGTCCTGGCAGCGCGCTCAGGGGTAGCCGGGTTCGAGGATGGTGATCATCGGCTCTCCGGGCGGCAGGATGAAATTGTCGATCAGTTCGGCATCCTGCGTTCCGAGGTTGGCTGCCGTCATCGGAACACCGGCCGGCATGTAGTAGCACGAGCCTGCCGGAAAGATCATCGGCGCATGGCCTTCCACGAAGTCGGTGATCACGCCGCTGAGAACGCAGGTGTGACCGCCGTATCTGTGAATGTGGATGCCCACGCGCGTGCCCGCCTTGCGGATTCCTTTCATCACCACGACACGGTTGCCGTTGCTGTCCAGCGTGTCGAGCATCACCGTCGGCTGCTCAAGCGGCAGAAGCCTGCCGGGCGGCGTCTGTCCGTTGATCCGCGTGACGGGCGCCACGGCATCGGCGCTAGCTGCAGTCGTTGTGAAGACGGCGGACATCGTGGCCGCCAGGAGGACCGATGCGGGAAAGCAAGTGCGGGAAGACATCGGATCTGGATAGATCCTCCGTCTCCCCGCCGGAACCAATCAGAGCTTTCAAAATTGCTGCCCTGATCGTTCGCCTCAGCAGTAATAGACACCCACCGCGCAGCGGCGCACCGTGCGGCGCGCGACACCGGCGACGCTGACGGGCGTGAGCGGCCGGCCGACGATGGCCTGCGCCTCGCTGACCATGCCGAGCTTGCCCGGCGCGAGAACATGGCCGCCCAGTTCGACGGCGAGGCCGAGGGTGAGGGTGGTGAAGGCCAGAAGGCCGATGCGCTTGATCATCATGAACCTCATTGCGTCAGTTCTTGGGAGTGAGGTGGGAGGGGAGTTCGTCGATGTTGTCCAGCTTGGCAGGCTCGATTGCCTGGGCGCCGGCGGGCGGCGTGAAGGTGAAGTCGGCACTGCCGGGCTCGGCACTCGACTTCCAGTTCCAGATCTCCACCGAGTATTGAGGCTGGCCTGGAATGGTGCGGCTGGTGATGGTGTAGCGGCAGGGATAGGGCTTGTCGCCCTGGGCGATCCACAGCTGCAGGTCCACGTCGTCGTTGCGCATCGCCACGTGCTCGCACATCTGGCCGAGGATGACGCCGGGGCCGAGATAGGCGATGTCGGTGGCCCCGCTCATGATCTGTTCGTAGGAGTCGGATTTCAGCAGGTCGGCGGCGGGAAGCGGCCGGCCATATTTGTCGCGCAGTTCGTCGATCAGGTGGTCGAGATCGCCAGCGAGGGGAATCTGCGCATAGAGGTTCAGGTTGCGGCCCAGCAGGCTCAGCGTCTTGCCGTCATAGACGGCCTCGACATCGGCAAAGCCGCCCTTGCGCTCGGCGCGGACCTTGTCCGGCCGGCTCACGTCCATGGCGCCCGAACTTTCAAGCGACAGGCGCTGGCCGCTGGTGGTGACGATCTCGAGGTCGGTTTCCATGTCGAAGGAGATCGACTTCTGTGACGCGACGTAGTCGGTCATGGTCTTGACCAGTGCCTTGATGTCGGCGGTGTCATCGGCATGGGCGGGAAGGGCTGTCCACATGGCCGCAGCGGCGGCGGCCACGGCAAGCCCGTTTCGGCACAGAAGGCGTGAGCAGTTCATTGCGATCTCCAACTCGATTGCGGTTCGCCGCGGCATGCGCAACCGGCCCCCCGTGCGAGGCTGCGGCCTTTGCTGTCTAGCACAATTACAAATCGCATATTATCCTTTGGAGGACAGCCTGTGCTATCGAACGCATCACATCAGAGGAGAGCAGCCATGGAGTTCGTCCCGTCGATCGAGCAGCTCTCGCAGATCATTTCGCAGGTGGTCGCGCCGGCCTTCCTGCTGGGCGCGGTGGCAAGTTTCGTGTCGATCCTGGCGGGGCGCATGAGCGGCGTCATCGAGCGCATGCGCTACATCAATGACCTGCCGCCGGACGGGCATTCCAAGTCACGCCTCAAGCAGGACCTGCCACGGCTGCGCCGCCGGGTGCTGCTGCTGCAGCGCTCGTTGCTGTTCTCGATCGCCAGCGGCGTGGCGGGGGCGCTGCTGATCATCGTCGCCTTCGGCGCGGCGCTGCTGCACCGCGAGCACCTGTGGGGCACGGCGCTGCTGTTCAGCCTTTCCATGCTTTTGCTGTGCGTGGCGCTGGTGATGCTGGCTGCCGAGGTGTGGATCGGCCTGAACGAATTCGACCCGCTGTGAGCGCTCAGCCGCGCCGGTGAGTCTCGCCGCGGCGGGGAAGGGTGGAAGGCTGCCCGCTGATGAAGGCCGAGGTGAACTCGTCGCGTGCCATCTCGTCATTGGGAGCGGCAATGGCCTTGCCAAAGGCGTGATCCGCCAGGTCGGTCCAGCGCTGCTGAAGCTCCCGGTAGGACTGGCGGATGTGCTGGGCGAAGGTCATCTCTATTTCTTCTAGTAATTCGATAGAGATTAGATAGCATCAGCATCGAGCGATGGCAAGCCCCGTGCGGGCGAGGCGCGGTCTTTCCTAGGGATCAGAACAGGTCGAAGGCGAAGCGGTAGGTCAGGCCTGTGCCGGCGTAATACTGGTTGACGCTGCCTTCCTCGACGATGGGGCTGTTGCCCGCATCGCCCACCAGCCGGTCCCAGCCGACAAGGGCATGGAGCTTCCAGTCGTCCGTCAGGTTGTAGGTGGCGCTGCCGGCGAGGCCCACGGTGTTGAAGCCGGCATCGGCATGATAGGCCTGGTCATAGAGCGGGCTGGCCGCTGCCTCGCTGGCATTGATGCCGAAATAGGTGTCCATGTAGCTCTGCGAGCCCCAGCCGGCGCGCGGCCCGAAGCGCACCTCGAGGTCTTCGGTCGGGCTGGCGATCACGTCCAGGCCGAACTGTGCAACCTGGCCGGAATAGCCGTTGAAGCCCTGGCGCACCTCGACGAAGCCGCGGATCCAGTCATAGCGGGCGGACAGGCCGATGCCGGCCTCGAGTGCCCAGTCCACGTCCTTCAGCCCCTTCAACTCATTGGAATCGGCCGAATTCCGCTTCCCGATATAGTTGAAGGAGGGATAGATGGCGAAGTTGCGGGTGTCGTTCTCCGCGTCGATCTGGCCATAACCCGGCACGAAGAACTTGCTCACCGCGATGAGCGGATAGGGAACGAAGATCGTCTCGTCCGAGCCCGGATAGCGCGGCTGCGCCATGACGCCGGCGCCAAGGTCCATCACATACTGGTGGCCGGAGACATCCTCCGCAGAGGCGGGGGCCGACAGGGCCAGCAGGGACAGGGCGGCGACAAACAGGGGCAATCTGGGCAGGGTCATCTCGGTCTCACGGCAAATCACGGGGGACAATAGCAATTTCCCACGCCGGCGTCACCTGAACCTTGCGGCGGCGGCCTCACTTGCCGAAGAGCCCCAGTTCCGCATCGCCCATCGGATGCAGCTTGCCGCGCGGTGGCCAGGGGCGCGACCGCCAGTGCGGTTCGAAGACAAAGCTGGACAGCCGGCGGCCGGGAAGCAGCGCGCCGTTTCCTGCACCCCATGCATAGTCATAGTAGAGCTTCACCACCTCTTCGCGGCTCACCTGCTGGGCGGCGGGGTGAGCGAGGCAGGCCTCCCGCCAGCGCCGCAGCCGGGTGAGCCCCGCCGGAATGTCGTGGCCCTCGTAATGGTCGAGGAACCAGAAGCGCACGAACATCGGGGTGAAGACGCATTCGGCCAGTCCGAAGCGCTCGAAAAGGTACGGTCCCTCGGGCGCATGCCAGGTGAGGAAGTCATCGAGCTTCCGGTATTGGCCATCCATGAGGCTGGCGAGGTCCTCCCGGCGGGCCGGGTCCTGGTTCATCACCAGGCGGTAGCCGGCGCTGGTGAAGTCCCCCTCCATGGCGATCAGCATGTTCTCGACGGCGCGCTCATAGGGCGTCTGGCGCGCCACTGGCATGGCTTGCGACAGTTCATCGAAATAGCGCAGCAGCACCAGGCTTTCCTTCAGGATGCGGCCGTCGGCAAGCTCGAGCACGGGCAGCGCCGTGGTGCCCCGCGTCTTGGCGAGCAGCGCGGGGTCGCGTGGCCGGGTGATGTCCACGACCCGGAAGTCCACGCTGTCGCGGAGGCCCTTCAACGCCAGCAGGATCTCGACCCGCTGCGAGAAGGGGCAGACGGGAATGTGATAGAGGATCGGCTTCGTCATCGCCCCAGCCTATCAGACCAGTTGCCCGTCCTCGATGAATTTCCGGTCGATGTCCGGCAGGGTCTCGCCATGGAGCGCCGCCTCGAAGGCGCGGAGCCGCTTGTAGATCGACATGAACTCGACGATGTCTGGCCATGACTTGACCAGGTACTGCATGGCGTCGCGCACTTCTCCGAAGGAGGCGCGCACCTGCTGGAAAATGCCGAAGGTGATGGCGCCGGCGGCGATCGACGGGATGAGCACGAAGAATGGCAGCATCAGGTCGGCCTGCAGGTAGGCATAGCGCACCACGTTGAAGTAGAGATAGTTGAAGTAGAGCCGGAAATAGTTCTGCCGCACGGCATCGAACAGCTCCCGCAGCGTGCGCGGCGTGGCGCGGGCGGGGTCATCCTCGCCATAGACCAGTTCCTTGCGATAGGCCGCTTCCACACGCTGGTTGCGGAACTCCAGCCCCGGCAGCTTGATGCCAACGATTGCCAGTATGCCCGTGCCAAACAGCGACCAGACCAGCGAGACGATCACCAGCGAATAGGGCATCGAACCGAGGATCGGGATGGCGGGGATCTTGCTCGACAGGGCGGCGAGGATGGGCAGGAAGGCGATCAGCGTCATGATGGCGCTGACCAGGCTGGTGCCGAGGTCCTCGAAGGTGCGGGCGAAGCGCATGGTGTCTTCCTGCACGCGCTGGGCCGCGCCCTCGATGCCGCGCAGCAGGCTCCAGTTCTCGGCGTAATGGTCGTTCATGGCGGTGCGCCAGCGGAACACGTAGTGGCTGGTGAAGAAGGCATTGAGCACCGCGACGATGATGTAGAGCAGCAGCACCGAGGTGATCTCGGCCAGTCCGACATAGAGATCGGCCGCCGGCACCGTGCCCTTGGTCGAGGGATCGAGCGCCTTCTGGATGAGGTCGAAATAGGAGCCATACCAGTCGTTGATGGTGACGCTCACCTCGACCATGAAATAGAGGACGAAGATGATCAGCGCCGAGCCCAGCACCGACCAGCGGAAATAGGGGTGCGGGTCCAGCACGCGCCACACCGTGGCGAACAGCGCCACCGCACTGCCGAAGAAGAGATAGAACCACAGGAAGGGCGGCGACACGAACCGCGTGACGCCGAGAATGGGTGGCGCATCCGCCGGCGGATTGGGAAGCCCGATGAGGCCACCTGCATCCCGCGCCAGGAAAAACCAGATCAGGACGGCCACCAGCGACCACAGGATGGCGGAGGAAAAGAACAGCCGAGGCGACGGGAAGAAGGAGACGAACATCGCGGGGGGCCTTTCGTGGCAGCGTCCGGAGCGTTAAGAGAACCGGAAGATAGAGTTCGGGCGCCCCGCCGTGCAAATTAATTTCCCTTTATCATCATGAGTTTGCCGGAAAACCTGCAGGCCGCGGTAACGGCTTGGCTGGCGGCGCAAGCGGGCAGCCGCAGGCCGGGCAGCCAGGCCCTGTCGCAAACCTACCGCGCTGGCGGGACCTCGGCCGGGGTCGATCTTGGTTCCTATCTCGTGGCCCGGCTTCCCGCCACCTTCGCGGCGGTAGACCGGGTGCTGGCGGAGCTTGCACGGCTGCGTCCCGGTTTCGCGCCCCGGAGCCTGCTCGACGCCGGGTCGGGGCCGGGCACCGCCTCCTGGGCGGCGCTTGGACATTGGCCCGGTCTCGACGCCATCACCTTTCTCGATTCGTCGCCGCCCTTCCTGGCGCTGGCGGCCGCGCTCGCCCGGCAGGGGCCGGCGGCCCTCGCAGGCGCCACGCCGGTCGGCGGGCGGATGGAGGATATCCCGCCTGGACTGGTGGCCGATCTCGTCATTGCCGCCTATGCCCTGGCCGAATTGCCGCTGGACCGGGCCGCGGCCACCGCTGCCGCGCTGTGGCGGGCCAGCCGCGAAGCACTGGTTCTGGTGGAGCCGGGAACGCCCCAGGGCTTCGCCCGCCTGCGGGCGGTTCGCCAGCTGCTCCTCACGCAGGGCGCGGTTCCCGTGGCGCCCTGCTGCCACGCGCTGGCCTGCCCCATGGCGGGGGATGACTGGTGCCACTTCAGTGTCCGCCTGGCGCGCAGCCGGGCCCACATGCATGCCAAGGCGGCCCGCGTTCCCTTCGAGGACGAGCGCTTCGCCTATCTTGTCCTGGCGCGCGGCGGGGCGCCGCAGGGCGGAGGCCGCATCGTGGCTCCGCCCCAGCAGGCCAAGCCGGGGGTGAGTTTCCGTCTCTGCAGTGAGGGTAGGCTTGAAACCCGCCACGTTGCGAGACGCGACGGCGCGGCCTACAAATGGGCGAGGAAACTGGACTGGGGCGATCTCTGGCGCCCCGCAACCGAAGAGGATGCCCCATGACGCGCCGGCAGATTTCATCCGGATCCAAGTTCGAAGCCGAGATCGGTTATTCCCGCGCCATCGTCGACGGCGACTGGATGTGGGTCTCCGGCACGACGGGCTTCAACTACGACACCATGACCATCTCGGAAGACGTGGCCGAGCAGGCGGACCAGACCTTCCGCAACATCGAGGCCGCGATGGCAAAGGCGGGCTTCAGCCTCGACGACGTGGTCAGCACCACCTACATCTTCCCGCGCGCCGAGGACTTCGAGCCGTGCTGGCCGGTATTCCGCAAATACTTCGGCGAGACCCGCCCCGCATCGACCGCCTTCATCGCCGCCCTCATCGATCCGCGCATGAAAATCGAGATACAGGTCACGGCCAAAAAACGTTGACGCCTCGCTTGACAGGGTGAGGGGGTTCCCCTATCAGACGCCTCACCGAATTGCGGGTGTAGCTCAGTTGGTTAGAGCGTCGGCCTGTCACGCCGAAGGTCGCGGGTTCGAGCCCCGTCACTCGCGCCATTCATTTGGCACCGCAGTTCACACCCACACATCTTCCGCAGAAGATTGACGCAAGCCCACCGGCTTGCGCGCATTGGGGCCGTGGCCGAAGGTCCCGCCTCAGTGCAGGTGGGCGAGCGCGTCGTTCAGCATGTTTTCCCACTCCCGCCGGTTCTGGTGGTGAGGGTGAGCGTCGAGGCACTCCCTCAGCAGTTGTGCCGCAGCGTGCCAGTCCTGGCGCTGGATGGCGGCGCGGGCCAGGCCCGCCTTGGCGATGGGGTCATTCGGATATTCGGCAAGGAGCGTCCGGAACTGGGTCTCGCCGCGCTCGGTCTGTTTGGCGTTCAGCAAGGCATGGCCGAGGGTGGGAAGCCACCAGCGCCGTTCCGGATGGCCGGGGAACCGCGTGAGGCATTCCTCCCAGATCTCCGCCGCGCCTTGCAGATCGCCCCTGAGCGTGGCCACGCGCCCGAGCCCCACCAAACCGCCCGGCTCATTGGGGAATGTGATGAGCAGTTCATCGAGCGGCAGTTCCGCTTCGTCGAGCTTGCCCTGATCGATGAGGAGATTGGCGAGGCAGGGAAGCCACCATTTGCGGTCGGGGTGATCGGGGTAGGCGCGGAGGCATTCGTTCCAGACCGCCGCGGCCGCCGCGCCGTTTCCCTTTTTCTGTTCCAGCAGGGCAAGCACGGCGAGGCCGCCGGGTTCCTCCGGAAACGCTATGCGATAGGCTGCGATGATCTGTTCGGCACGCGCCAGCAGGTTCTGCCGCAGCAGGAGATGCGCGAAGATGATGAGCCACCAGCGCCGGTCGGGATCGCCGGGAAAGCGCCTGACATAGATATCGAACAGCGCGACGGCATGGGCGGGAAGATTCTTTTCCTCGGCGACCTTGGCCAGTCCGAACACGCCCAGGGCTTCATCCGGATAGGCCGCCACGATGATCTGGAAGAGTTGCTCGGCGCGTGTCCACTGCTTGGAGTCGATGAGGATGCGGCCCAGCGCAACCGTCCATCTGCGATGATCCTCATGGTGTGGAAAGAGCCGGATGCAAGTTTCCAGCACCTCGGCCCTTTGCCGGGAATCCGCCAGCATGTCGGCCAGGCGGCTGAAGCCGTCGGCGGCCCATGGGTTGTCGGGTGATGCCGCGAGAAGCTCGTTTAGAGCAGCTTTCGCGCCCTGCGCATCATTGGCATAGACGAGGGCCTTGCTGCGCTGTTCGAGCCACTCCAGCCTGTCCGGGTGATCCGCAGCGGCTGCGAGGCTTTCACCAAATTTGGCGGCCGCGTCCTTCCACCGGCTGCGGGCGAAGAGGATGCGCGCCTCGCTGGCCGATGCCGCCAGCGGCGCGCCGGGGGCCGCGCCAGTGCCGCTCCACGCCAGGCGCCGGCCGATGAGTTCGAAGAAGCGTTCGTTGGGCCGCGCGAAGAACCTGCCCATGCGCTCGCGGATCCGCCGCTGGTCCTGCTCATCATAGATGCCGGCATTGTGCTTCTCGCCGTTGGGCACCTCATGCGGGGGCAGGCCCAGAAAGGCGAAAACCCGGTCCAGCGTCTGCTTCTGATTGTCCTGCATCTCCTCGGTGATGAGGATGCACATCTGTTCGCGCGGGAAGCGGGCGAGCCACCGTTCGAGGTCATGGGCATAGAGCCCCAGCCAGACATAACCGAGCTGCGTGCGCCAGTAGTCGTCGTCGCGGGTGCTGCTGCCGCTTTCGAGAATGTCCAGCTCCTGATTGATCGCCTCCTCAAGCGACCGCTGTTCGATTCCGATACGCAGATTGTTGGCATAATGCGATATGGCGCGGTCCACCGGGTCGCGGGCCAGGGCCAGGAGGCGGGCCGCCGGGTTCATCGCGGTGATCTGAGCGGCCGCCGTGGCCAGCGTGAAGGTGGAGACGCTGGCCTCGCCCGTCATGTAGCGGAGCGCAGCCTCCGGCCGGCGCGGAAAATGGGACAGGTACCAGGCAAGGCCACGCTCGGGATAGAGAAGATAGTCGATCTCCTTCATCACCGGCGGCAGCACCAGCGGGTGCTGCGCGATGTATTCGAACAGCGAGGTCGTTCCGCACTTGGCGGACCCGATGATGAAGAAGTCCGGCACCATCGCTTCCGCGGTGAGGCCCTGTCCGGCAGGAAGTTTCTGAATGCCGTCGAGGAAGATGTCGGTGGCGCGGCGGATGTAGGTGGCGGCCTCGTCATAGGCGCGCAGCAGCGTCAGGCAATAGCCGAGCTGCAGAAAATTGTCGGTCTCCTCGAGGCCGCGCTCGACGAGCCGCTTGCGCAGGCGCACCGCCTCCTCAAGCGACCCGTCCGCGATGAGTGTTGCTGCGAATTCGGTGTTGAAGCGGTAGAGGCCATACATCGTCAGCGCATCGGCGAGACAGCGCAGCGCCGCAACATGGTCGGGCGAAAGCTTGAGCGCGGCGCGCGCGGCGGCAAGCGCCTCGTCACGCTTGCCGGCATCGAGCGACG
Source organism: Aestuariivirga litoralis (assembly GCF_003234965.1). GTDB lineage: Bacteria > Pseudomonadota > Alphaproteobacteria > Rhizobiales > Aestuariivirgaceae > Aestuariivirga > Aestuariivirga litoralis. The sequence continues at coordinate 290,195 of NZ_QKVK01000006.1, read as the reverse complement.
ATCTGGCCGTTTTCACCAGGCCGTCGAGGTGCTTCTGTTTCAACACGTCGCGTGCCATGACCAGACCATAACCAGGGATCGTCTTACGCCCTGCCTTCGGCGCTTTCAAAGGCCTTTTCGGCTTCCGCCTTGCGGCCTGAACGGTCCAGCAGATTGGCATAGTGGCGCCAGACCCAGGCAGGTGCAGGATCAACGGCGAGCGCGCGCGCGATCCGCGCCAGCGCCTCGTCCACATCGCCCTTCTCTTCTGCCAGGCGGCCGAGGCGGAACTGCGTGAGCATGTCGTCGGGCTGCAATTTCTCGGCGTGCTGCAGGGCCAGCAGCGCCTCGGCGAAGTCACGCGTCTCGACCAGGACGCCGCCCAGGTGGCTCCACAGCCATGCCGTGTCGGGCGCAAGCTCGGCAGCCCTGCGCAGGCTGGCCAGGGCTTGCGTCCGGTTGCCTTCCGCCCACAGTACTTCGCCCATCCGGTAGTGGCTCAGAGCGCTCCTGTCGTCCAGTGCGAGAGCCTGCGACAGCAGGTCCTTGGCTTCCGCCAGCTGGGCGGGGGTGCGGTTGGGCGTGTCGATGAGCAGGTAGGCGAGATGGCTCATGATCCAGGACTGCCGCAGCCCGAGGCCGATGGCATGCCGGAAGGCGGCAATCGCGCCCGCCTTGTCGCCTTCCGCCTCGAGGATCCGCGCATGCTCGTTCCAGAACCGCGGCTCGCGCGGGAACTTGCGCAGGCTCTCCGCCACCAGCGCCTTCATCTCGGGCGAGGGGCCGCCGGCGCTCAGCGTGTCGCTCAGCCGCACCGCGGTGTAGTGGCTCTCGGGGTAGAGCTTGAGCCCCAGCCTGAGGATGTCGGCCGCCTCGTCCGGCCGTTCCGCCACATGCAGCAGGTACCACAGGTACATGAGGCGGCCCTCGTACCAGTCGCGCTCCTTGTAGCGGCCGAGTGTCTGGGCCGGCCACTGGTCGACATTGCGGCGCGCCAGCCGCAGGGCCTCGTTCAGCTGCCTGCGGGCGGCGGCGTTCTGGCCGCGCGTGGCGAGCACCAGGAAGCGCGCCTCGTGGGGATAGGGCTGGTTCGGATACTCGTCGAGCATGGCGAGCGACTGGGCATCGGCCGCCTTCAGGTCATTGTTCTGGAGCAGGCAGCGGATGCGCTCCAGCTGCGCGATGCTGCGGTCCGGGCTCGGATAGTTGATATCGAAGGGGCGATCGATTGCATCGTTGATCTGCGACAGGTGGAGCGCGGGGTCTGACAGCAGGGCGATTGCTGCGTCGGCGGCCTTTGTGGCATCGCCGGGCCTGCCGCTCTCGCGCAGCAGGCGCGAGCGCAGCAGGTGAAGGTTGTCGTTGCGCGGATCAAGCGCCAGCGCCTTGTCCGCCTGCTGCAGCGCCTCGTTCCGCCGTCCGGTGGAGGACAGGAGTTCCGCCATGGCCTGGTGCAGGTGGGGCGAGGGCGGTGCCTTCCTGAGGCCGCGCTTCAGCACGCTCTCGGCCACGCGGTGCCTCCCCGATGCCCAGAACAGCCGTGCGAGCGCCAGATAGGCCGGTGCAAAACGCGGCGACATGCGGATGGCGCGGTGCAGCAGGCGGGCCGAGCCCGCCCAGTCGCCGGTGTGCAGCAGGTAACGGCCGCGCTCGAAATGTGTGATGCCTTCCGCATCCTGCAGCCGCTGTGCATCCTTCCGCGCCGCATCGGCGGCGGCGGCTTCGGACTGCTTGTCGAGGATGGCGGCATGGTGGAGGCGCAGCGCCGGCCATTTGGGCGCCGCGGCGATGGCCTGGCGCGCCACCTTGTCGGCTGCCGCCAGGCGGTTGTGGCGGAGCAGGTGCCCGCTGCGCTGACGCGTCTGGTAGACGGCGGTTTCCTTGTCGAGCGTGGGCGGCGGCGGCATCTCGCCATCAACCCCGGCGAAGGCCTTCTTCAGAAGTGCCGCCAGCGGCTTGTCCTCGGCGAGGTCCTTGTCGGTGGCATCGCCTGCCGTGCGGTCCTTGAGGCGGCCCGGCCGGTCAACCGACCAGTTGGTGTTGAGCGCCTTGAAGTGACGGATCTCGATGCCCTCGGGCAGCTTGCTGTCCGGATAGCCGAAGATGTCGTGAACGGCGAACTGCGCAGTGTCGGGGATGCGCGAGGGCACCACGGCATATTTGTTCTCGCAGCCCTGGGTGCGCTCGGCCTTGCGGTGCCAGAAGTCGCGATGCAGCGGCTTCTTGGCGCTGTCGGTTCCGGAGGACCGGTGTGCCTCCACCCATTTGCCGCTGAACTTGAGGTGCCCGCGCGGCGAAGCCTCGGTGAGCTTGAAGATGCTCTTGCCGCCCGGGCAGGTGACGAGTTCGTCGATATCGAGGTTGAGGCAGGAACGGGCGGAGGCAAGAAAGCGGTAGCGCGCATGTTCGAGCATGCCGAACTGGCAGAAATGGCCTTCCCACAGATCATAGGTGAGTGGCAGGCGCCCGTCGAATGGACCATAGCGGTAAGGCCAGTTCAGCGCGACGCCGGTGATGCCGGGGATCGCGGCAAGGCAGCCCTTGAGCTCCGACACATCGTAGAAGGTCGAGTTGTTGTCGTAGACCAGTGCGGCATCGCAGCCGTGCAGGCGCTGGTGGAAGATGATCCAGTCGCGGATCCACTCCAGCTCGTTGTTCTGGCTCAGCGTCATCAGCACGCGGCGCCCGGCGAAAAGGCTGGAGAGATTGGGCTGCGGCACCACATAGGCGGTGCCCGCCGCGCTCTCGATGCGCAGGCACTGCAACTTGCGCGGCGCGCGCAGGGTGATCTCGGAGATGAACACGCGCGACACCGGCACCGGCTTCAGTTCCTCGCCGCCCGGCATGGCAAAGAACCGCAACTTGAGGTCCGCCTCGAGGTTCATCAGCGCCGGGCCGATGAGCTTCAGGCTCTTGCCGTCGGCCGACCAGAAGCAGTCATAGAACACCGTGTGGAAGTCATACTTGTCCTCGAAGTCGGCATGGCGGAGGACCGGCGGGCGCTTCGGCCGCCTGACGGCCGGACTGTGAAGCCCGAGTGACCAGGAGGAGACCGTGACATCGATGGGTTTGTTCATGGTGGTCATCAGGGCGGATCAGCTGTGCCAAGGCTGATGAAGGCGTTTCGGGAACCATCTCCCTATTGACATCAGCGCATTGATTTCTCAGATGAATAGTGGCCGAAAGAAAACCTGATGGCAAGCCGAACCGCGTGCCATGACCCCTCCGGGTGCAGACGAGGTTACTTTGATAATAAGCTTGGCAGGACAGTGTGGCCGACATCGGTGAACTGGTAACCATCGCCCAGCAATATCAACGGGACGGTGCATGGCGCGAGGCGGCTGCCGCATGGCGTGAATGCATCTGGCGCGGCCCTGACCACGCGGAGCGCCCGCAGTTCTGCGCCGCCTATGGGCGCGCCCTGCTGGAATGCGGCGAAGGCGTCCATGCGCTGGTGGTGTTGCGCAGCGCTGCCAAGCTTTACCCTGACAGTGCCGAATGCCTCGGCGGCCTCGCCCTGGCCTATGTCCGGGCTGCGGCGCATGACCGGGCCGCCCCGCTGTGGGACGATCTGCTGGCGCGCTTTCCCGCCCATCGCGACCGGCGCTGGTGGCTCCCCGCGGCGGCCCACTCACGCGTGGAATTGGGCGATTTGGGATTGGCCGAGGCGGCCTGCCGCGAGGCGATCACCGCTTTTCCCGAAGCGGCGGGCGGCTATGCCATGCTCTCGGTGGTCGCGGAGCGCCGTTTCCGCTGGGAGCAGGCGCTGGAGGGGGTAGATCACGCGCTGCGCCTGTGCACCGCCGCGGAACGTCCGTCACTCATCGCATCGAAGCTTCGTATCCTGGGCGAGATGGGCGATACCGCCGCCTGCGCCGCGATCCTCGCGGAGCAGGGAACGGCGAGCGCCGCCGTGCTGTCGGCGTCGGCCTACCTCGCCATGACGCAGGGGACGGTCGCGGATGCCGACCGGCGCTGGGATGAGTGCCTCGCCGGTTTCCCGGACGAGGTTCAGGCCTGGCTCGGCAAGGCCGGTTTCCAGCGTGCTACCGGCCGGTTGGCCGAGGCCGAGGCGTTGTTGCGTGGGGCCAGCGAACGCTGGCCACACCTGGCATCGGTGCGGCAGGCTCTGGCGGAGACCCTGGCGCAGCGGCGTGACGTCGGGGCTGCGCGCGGGCAGTGGCAGGAGGCGCAGCATCTGGCGCCGCTGTCGATCTTCCGGCTGTGGTCGCAGTGCGCCTTCCTCGGCGCCTGCGGGGCCCGGGCTGAAGCCGAGGCACTGTTGGTGCAAGCGGGTGCCGCTGGAAGCGTGCTGGCGCGCGGCCGCTTCGAATATGCCAAGGCGGCACGCGAACTCGATGCCGCGCTGGGTTTTCTGGCCGACCTGCGCAGCGCGTCGCCGGACAATGCGGTGCTGGCCTATGCAGAGGCCGAAATCCGAAGCTGGCGGCAGGATGAAGGTGATCTCGAGCAGGCGGCCAGCCTGCTGCGTGCGATGTGCGATGCGTCTGCCGCGGCCGTGCGCGCCGGCGAATTGCTGGTCCGCGTTCAGGTGCTCCTCGGCAAGCCGGAGGATGCAGCGAAGGTCGCCGGTTCATTTCCAGCGGGCGACAGGCGAAAGGGTGTTTCCGAGGCGCGACTGTGGGCGGCAGCGCAGCGAGGTGACTGGCCCCGCGCGACCGAAACCTGGCAGCATGTCGCTGGCAGCTTCTTTCTTCCTGCCCTCCATCTTCCCCGTGCGGAGCTGCACAAGCTCGCCGGCAAGATCGCGGCACCGGCACATGGTGGCATCCTGGCCATATCGATGGTGCGCAATGAACTGCCGCGGCTGAGCGGCTTCCTCGCGCATCACCGCAAGCTGGGGGTCGATGGCTTCGTCTTCATCGACAATGGCTCGGACGACGGCAGCACCGAGTTCCTCACCAGCCAGCCCGACGTGACGGTCTATGCAACGGCGGAGAGCTATGCCCAGTCGCACTTCGGCAGCCGCTGGCTCAACCAGGTCATCGACCTCCATGGCACGGGCTGGGTGCTGCATGCCGATGCCGACGAGCGCCTGGTGTTCCCCGGCAGCGAGAAGCGCTCCCTCCAGGATCTCGTCCGCTACATGGCGGACAGAGGCGAACAGATCGCCGCCGGCGTGATGATCGACATGTTCCCCCGTCGGCCCGGGAAGGGGACGGCCTCGCAGCATCAGTGGTTCGATCCGCTGCGGATCCGCCCCTCCGTCACCTGTCCCTTCATCGAGGCGGCGGGCGGCGTGCGGCGCCGGCTGTTCGGCACCACGGTGACGCTCAGCAAGGCGCCGCTCATCAACGCAGCGGCTGGCGTTCGTTATCTCAACAGCCATACCACCACGCCCGCACCGGTTTCGCAGGTCACGACGGCCCTGTTGCACTACCACCTCGACTACCTGTTCGATGCCGCACATGTCGACAGACTGGCGGCGGAGGTGGCGCGGGCCGAGCATTCCGATTTCGCCGTGGACCGGCGCCGCTCGCTTGCCCTCATGCAGGCGCTGGCCGGTGAAGACCTGCTGGGTCCTGCCAGCAAGCGTTACACGGGAAGCAGGCAGCTGGAGAAGATGGGGCTGATCGCCACGACGCAGGACTTCGAGGCGGCCTGCGGCTAGAGCCGCGTGCGCTGCTGGCGGCGTTCCTGCTGGTGCCAGTTCCAGGCGGTGGAGATGATGTGGTCGATGTCGCTGTGCCGCGCCTTCCAGTCGAGGATGGCGTTGACCTTGGCCGTGGCCGCGACGAGCAGTGCGGGGTCGCCGGCGCGGCGCGGCGAGATGCGGTGCGGAACCGGCCGCCCGGTGACGCGCGCCGTCGCCTCGATGATCTCGCGCACGCTGATGCCGTGTCCGGTGCCGAGGTTGAGCGCGCCCGATGCGCCACCATCCATCAGGTGCAGGGCGGCCGCCATGTGGGCGGTGGCGAGGTCGGAGACATGGATGTAGTCGCGGATGCAGGTGCCGTCCGGTGTCGGGTAGTCATCGCCAAAAACATCCAGCCGGTCGATCTCGCCGTCGGCGGCCATCAGCGCGCGCGGAATGAGATGCGGCTCGGGGTCGTGGCGTTCGCCCGTCTCACCCTCCGGGTCGCAGCCGCAGGCATTGAAATAGCGCAGTGCCATGTAGTGCAGGCCATGGGCGGCGGCAAAATCGGCGCACATGAGTTCCATCATCAGCTTCGACTGGCCGTAGGGATTGAGCGGAACCTGCGGCGTCTCTTCGGTGATGGGCATGCGCGCCGGCTGGCCATAGGTGGCGCAGGTCGACGATACGATGAGGTTGCGCGTGCCCGCCTCGGTCATGGCCTTCAGCAGCGACAGCGTGCCGGAGACGTTGTTGTCATAGTAGAGGCCGGGCTTCGCCACCGACTCGCCGACATAGGCGAAGGCAGCGAAATGGATGACCGCATCGGGCTTCAGCCAGCGCAGCGCTTCCCGCATCAGCGTGGTGTCGCGCAGGTCGCCCTCGATCAGCGGTCCCCAGCGCACCAGGTCGCGGTGGCCGCGTGACAGGTTGTCGTAGACGACGACCTCATGGCCGGAACGCGCCAGGAGCTTTGCCGTGTGGCTTCCGATGTAGCCCGCGCCGCCGGTGATCAGGAACTTGCTCAACAGCGTGTCTCCGGCGCCAGGGGCATCAGGCGAACTGCATGCGGTTCAGCGTCAGGGCCGCAGATTTGCCGCCTGGTGCCGCGAAGTCCACGATCAGGCAGAACATGCCGTGAATGCCATGCAGCGGAATCCGTAGCTTGCGCTCCGTTCCCGCAGCACCGGCGACGGAGGCTTCGCCCAATGTTGCACCCGTTGCCTGATCGATGATTGTTGCCTGCACGGAGCAGCTATTGCCCTCCCCGATATGACAATCAAGCAGGAAATGGTCATGCCCGAACAGGGCGACGTCGAAGAAGGTGGCGGTGCCCTCGCCAATGGCAGGGTCCTGCAGGCGAATGCCCAGCCCGTCGGGCGTCCGTTCGAGCACCAGGTTTACCGTCGATGCGCGCAGCGTCTTGATCACGTCGGACGCGGATTCCAGACGCGTCTCGCCCGAGAGAAGAGCGCTCAGATCGATTGCAGGACGATTGCGGACGGTGTGTACGGCTTCCACCAGCAGGTCCTCGGCCCGCACCCCGACCTCCGATGCCGTGGCGATCTGGATAGCCTGGTCGGCGCGGCCAAGTGCGGCTGCGAGATGGGCGAGGCCGTCCATGGAGGTTCCGGACTGCGCAACGTCGCGCAGCGGGTGACCCTCGGGCAGCAGTCCGGTGGCGGCGCTGCGTTCCGGCGCGGCGGAACTGCGGAATCCGAACGAGCTGGCGGAAAGCCAGGCAGCGGCATCCTGGAACAGGTAGGGCTTCATGCCGAGTGCCTCGGCATGGAGAACGGCGGAGCGATACCAGTGACGCTCGCGCCGCGGCCGCCGCGTCGGCGTGGTGCGCACCGTTCCGACTTCGGGAATGAGCCGCACCGGCTGCCTGGCCGTGATCAGGCGGTGGAAGGCAAGTTCGCCGATGTCCTGAGCCGGCGTCAGTTCGCCGGTGGTGGGATCGATGAAGTCGGCCGCTGTCAGCTGCTCGCCCAGCGCGGCGCTGTGCACCGCCCAGGCGGATGAGGTGATGGGCATGCCGAGGCCGCCCGCGGCAGGAAGGTCGCCCGCCGGGATTTCCGCGATCACCGGTTCGTCACTGTCCTTGCGGCGCCGGGCGGCGGCACAGGTCACTGCCACGGCGGTGCCCCTTGCGATCATGTCGCGGGATTGCTGAACGAATGGTTCGGCCAGTTCGTCGCTGACGTCGGTGACGAACAGGCTGCTGCCGATCTTGCGGCCCGACTGCAGGAAACGCGGCAGGGCCGCCGGCGACACATAGCTGAAGGCGCTGCCAAGCTGCGCAGCACTCGCCTCGAGCGCGCCCTCGAGCATGCCGCGCAACGGCTCGCCCCGGGCGGACAGAAGTGCAAAGTTCCCGGCCCCGGCGAACAGCTGCATCTGCCGCAACAGGCGGTCCATCAAGGTTCCGAGCAGCACTGCGCCATCGTCGATGTAGAGGAAGGTCGATTTGCCTGAAACCGCCTTGGCCGGCACGGGGGAGGGCGCATCCTCCAGCAGTTCGGCGCGGGCCTTGGGGTCCGCCAGCAGCTGGTTCCAGGCCTGCCAGCTCGCGAGGTTCTCGGCGGCCTCGAAACGCGGCCAGGCGGTGGTCGCGCCGTCCTTCAGGACCTCGCCCAGCCGTTCGCTCAAGGCCACGGCATTGGGCGGGCACATCACAGTCGGCCAGCAATCGGGGTGAACCAGTTCATCCGCGCCGCTGCCATTGGTGGCCACGAAGGGAATCTGCTGCTGCATGCACTCATAGACGACGCAGGGGCTGTTGTCGGCCAGCGACGGCATGACGGCCACCCGTCCGGGCTTCGAGAGATAGTCCAGCGCCTGCTCCTGGCTGTAGTCCAGCAGCAGGTTCACTTCGCAGGCCCATTTCTCGGCCCGTGCCAGGATGAACACCGGGCTGGGAAACCCCGATACGTCGGCAGGGCGGCCCATGAAGGTCACCTTGCGTCCGCGCAGTGCGTCACCCATGCGGTCCAGCGCCTCGCAGAACAGCCACAGTCCCTTGCGCGTTTCCAGCCGCCCGAAGAACACGATCTCCTCGACCGGCGTGCGGCCGCCCTTCTTGCGCTTGACGCCGATGGGAAAGGGATAGGGCTGGTTATAGGTGTGGCGGGGCAGGTCCCAGCCATAGCTGCGGTATTCGCGTAGCAGATACTGGCTCGGCCCGATCACCACGTCAGCCCACTCCACGCTGCGCCGTTCGACGCCGATCATCTGCAGGTCGGTGGGGCGGCTCAGCCGCTGGTCATTGGTGTTGAACACCCACTCGATCGAGCCATGGGTGATCACGCAGTGCACGCGCTCGGCGAAGGGCGAAAGCCCGGCACGCTTGGCGGCGAGCGTGAAATAGCCGCTGCCGTGGTGCTCGTTGAAATAGACCGCGTCATAGTCATGCGCACCGAGGTGCAGCTTCACCAGCCATGACTTCTTCAGCCACTCGCGATAGTCGCCCTCGTGCGGAATGTGGGTGAGGGTGATGTTGCGCGCCGCGAGCTGCGACACCCAGTGCGCCCAGGTGCGCTCCACGCAATCGGGTTCGCCGCGCTGCACGAGCGTGTAGAGAATGGTGACCTCGTGGCCGTTTGCCGCGAGGCAGTCGATCAGCGCGCTGGTGGCCGTGCCGATGCCGCCGTTCTTCACCGGCCCGAGGATTTCCGAGGTGACGACGCAGACCTTGAGCGGCCGTGCCCCTTTGCCCTTGCCGAGGCCGGGAAGGCCGCTGAACGTTTCGGGTCCGGCCGGCGCCTTCGCCACCTTCATCTGCTTTTCAGCGCGGCCGGAACGCCGGCCTGTGCCACTTGGCATGTGCTCCCTCCGTGGAATCGCGCCGTCTCATCATGCGGGTCGTCAGGAATGCATCGCAGCCTGCAAGGAACGCGGCAGGAAGTGCCACGTCCACCGATTTTCTCTCGCCCGGCTGCAGGACCCACTCCTCGCTGCGCGGTTCCTCTGAAGGCGCCTGCAGTTCGAACGCGAACTTGACCGGTCCCTTCGCCGACGCGGCCAGTTCGATCTCGCTCGCAAAGGTGGTTGGCCCCTCGAAGGACAGGCCGGCGAAGATCAGCGTCGCGTCGCCCTCATGCGATCCATTGGGATGCAGCTCGATCTCCTGGCGCTCGCGCTCGGTGCGCAGCGACCACGGGTGATCGAGGTTCATGCTCGCATGCCGGCCATCGGCCACCAGCGTGGCGAGGTTGAGTGTCTGCGCACTGCGCTGCGCGATGTCCGAGGGCTTCGCGGGGCCCGACCGCAGGAACGGATCCTCGGCCGTCAGCGAGCTCGCGACGAGTGCCAGTGCAAGGTCCGGCCGGCCCGAGGCATGGGCGATCTTCGCATAGGTCGTGAAGGCCCGGGAGACGGGCCAGAAATTCTGCTGCTGCAGGCTGTCTTCCCCGACGCGCGACGTCAGCCTGTCGAGCAGGCCAAGGGCATTCTGCCGCGCGGCGTCGGTGGCGAGCTTCTCCAGCGCCAGGCGGGACAGGAGGGCCACCTCGCTGCCCACGGCCATGCCGCGGTGCCGGTGCAGATGGTTCATCGCGATGCGCGGGAATTCATAGGTCTCGCAGGAGGCGGGCATCGCCGCCTCCGGCAGGAAGCAATCCGGAAGCAGTTCGAAGCCGTGGCCATCGGCCGCCAGTTCGAGCAGCAGCTCGTGGACATAAAGCCCGACATCCTTCAGGCGGCAGAGCTGGGGATCGCGCGGTGACAGCCGGGCCAGCACGCCGGCGCGCTCCGAGCGCAGCACCACGAGGCCCGAATTGCTGTCCTGGGCCAGCGACATGAGGGCGCTGGAATTGCCGGTCCGGTAATCCTCAGGCTGCCACAGCAGGCTGCCCACGCACACATAGGCCTGCTCGGGGCGCAGGACCTCGATCGCCTGGCCCCGCATCACGGTCAGCGCGTCGATGCGGGTGCGCTGCAGCGACTCCTCGGCGCGGTCGAGCACCGCCTCCGGCACCGGCTGGTCCAGCCGGCAGAGTGCGATCATGCCGCCATCCGCCTGCAGCTTCGCGGCTTCCTCGCCATAGGCGGTGAGCGGGCATATGCGGAGATTGGCGGGCAGGGGTGTTGAAGAGCTGCCACCGGCGGGTGCGGCGGCCGCGCTGTCCTCTGCGAAGACCAGCAGCGATGCCTCGGGATGCCGGGCGGCGGCCTCGCTGGCGCTGTCGATCACCTGCTCGGGCGACAATTCACGCGGTGCCAGCAGCAGCAGGTTGCGCTGCAGGCGGCGCGGTGCGGCCTTCCGGCCTGCTGGCTTCGCGGCGGCGGCCGCATCGCGGCGAACCTCGCCCACCAGCTGCGCCACCCATTCCATGGTTTCGCGGGCATTGACCTTCGGGTCGAAGGAGGGCTGGCCGGTGACGATGCCGTCCTTCAGCACGGCGCGCAGCCTGGCCGTCAGGGCATCGGCGGTGGGCTCGAACAGGCAGTGCCTGTGGTCCTTGTCTCTGATCAGTTCCTGGCCGCCGCTGCCGGCGGAGGCGATGAACGGAATGCCCTCGACGAGGCATTCGAGAATGACGCAGGGGCTGTTGTCCTCGCGCGAGGGCATGACCGCGAGCCGGTTGCCCGCCTTGAGATAGGCAAGCGCTTGGTCACGATCGTAATTGTAGAGGAGCGTCGGCGAGAAGGGCCATTCCGCCGAGCGGCGGAGCAGGGTGTAGCCAGTCGATTCGCCATCCTCATGGGTGAACTTGCCGAGGAAGGTGACCTTGCGGTCGCCGAGTTCATATTTCAGCCGGTCCAGCGCTTCGCAGAACAGCCACAGGCCCTTGCGCCGCTCCATGCGGCCGAAGAACACGATTTCGTCGATCGCGGCCTGCCTGCTGGGCGGAACCGCCTTTTCGCCGGTGAAGGGCAGGATGTTGGGCCTGACCAGCGTGTTGGGCGGCAGGCTCCAGCCATAGGACTGGTATTTCCGCAGGATATAGGCGCTGGGCGACACCACGTAGTCGGCGAGCTCGATGCTCCGGCGCTCGATCTCGAGGAGCCGCGCATCCGCCAGCGTGTTGATGGGCGACTGGTTGAGGTCGCAGATCCACTGGGTGGCGCTGTGGGTGACGACGACCAGCCGGGTATTGGCCAGCGACGGGTTTCCGGTCTTGCGGGCGAGTGCTGTGTAGTAGGCCGTGCCGTGCGTGTCGTCGAAGAACACCAGGTCGTATGAGGTCGATTGCAGTGCTTCCAGCACCCGCAGCGACTTGCCCAGCCAGTCATGCCACTGCCCCGCATGGCTGATGCACATGAGGCTGATGCCCAGCGCCCGGAAGGCTGCGACCTGCTCCTCGAAGCTTCCACGGAAGGAGAAGGGCTGCCCGTGCTCCACCCGGGTATAGAGGACATCGACCGTGAAGCCGGCGGCGCGCAGCGCCAGTGCCAGCCCGCGATTGGCCGTCCCGATGCCGCCATTGAAATCCGGACCGGCGATCTCGCCCGTCACGATGCAGATGCGGCCCTTCGAATCCCCGCTCTGCGGCGATTGACCGGCTTTCAAGTCAAGAACAGTTGGCGCGTGAATGGCAGCACCCCGGTGACAGTTGGCGTCAAGTGATACCGCTTCCGGACGGAAGCCAGCCGATAATGAAGAATGTCGCCCAGACTAGGCCTGGGCGACATTCAAAACCAGTGTTCAAATCGATTGCGGTTAACGGACGTTACGGAACGTAATCGCCGCCGCCCGAGGGGCCGCCGCCGCCGCCGCCCGCGCCCGGGTCGGGGGTGCTGAAGTCATTTCCGTTCACGTCCGTGCCATCCTTCGGCACCAGACCGAACTGGTTGTAGACGCAGCCGTTCATCCGGTACTGGGTCGTCGTCGCGGTCGACTGCTGGTCCCAGCAACGCTCCTCAACCCGGTTGGACTCCGCCGCCTGCACGTTGGTGCTGCCGGCTGCAACCATCAGGGTTGCCCCGCTTACAGCGCTCAACAGGGCGGAAACCTGCAGGGCCTTGCGCTTCTTGCTCATCTCGACACCTCTATCCCCGAACCACCCGGTCGCCATTTGGCTGCCTCTCGAGCCGGCTCAGCACGTCTAGTTTCTAGCCACCGGGCTATTGCCCTTGTTCAACTGACCAGTGCACCGGCCAACTAAGCTGGCAACACTGATATATGCGAACTTACCTACTCACATATACAATCAAAAACAAATTGCAAGCAGATTCGTAAATCGAATTTAACTTTCTCTGGTGAAAAGCGAACAAAAAGCTATCGCGGGGGTTGAAACCACCCATATCCAGCTCTCAGCTTTGCAAAAACAGCAGGGAATACACCAATAAGTTCTGAGGTGCTGGGCCCTCTGCTTTTACTCGGCTTAGTTGCTTCTACCTAGGTTGCCACCCCTACGTGAGTGTCACTCCGGTGGCAAGAATTTTGTAACCACAATCCACGCTATGGCGCAGGATGTAGGGGCGCTGGCCGGAAAATGCCAGAGAAAGTTGCAATCGTTATTGAAAATTCTGTCGTCGCCGGCTTCTAGGAGGCGAAACAGGCTGGTTCCGCCACACCTGTCATGAAGATTTGACAACTGTGCCGAAAAACTTGCGGGGCGGAGGTCGGTGCGCTACCAAGCGGCGGATTCTTGTCCGCCGCCCGGGCGGACTGAGAGGCGAGAGCACATGCCCGAACTTTTGAGAGAATACCTGCCCGTCGTCATCTTCCTCGGGGTGGCGCTCGGCTTTTCCCTGATTCTGCTGATCACCCCGATTCTGATCGCCTTCCGCAACCCGGACCCCGAGAAACTCTCGGCATACGAATGCGGCTTCAACGCCTTCGACGATGCCCGCATGAAGTTCGACGTGCGCTTCTACCTGGTGTCGATCCTCTTCATCATCTTCGACCTCGAGGTGGCCTTCCTGTTCCCCTGGGCGATTTCGCTGAAGGAAGTGGGCGTCTTCGGCTTCTGGTCGATGATGATCTTCCTCGGCGTCCTGACCATCGGCTTCATCTATGAGTGGCGAAAGGGAGCTCTCGAATGGGATTGATCGAACAGGCTTCCCCTGAGCAGCGCGAGTTCTTCACCAACATCAACGCCGAACTCGCCGACAAGGGCTTCCTCGTCACCGCGTCGGATGACCTCATCAACTGGGCCCGCACGGGCTCGCTCATGTGGATGACCTTCGGGCTCGCTTGCTGCGCGGTCGAGATGATGCAGGCCTCCATGCCGCGCTGGGACCTCGAGCGCTTCGGCTTCGCGCCGCGCGCCTCGCCCCGCCAGTCGGACGTGATGATCGTCGCCGGCACGCTGACCAACAAGATGGCGCCCGCACTCCGCAAGGTCTATGACCAGATGCCGGAGCCGCGCTACGTCATCTCCATGGGCAGCTGCGCCAATGGCGGTGGCTACTATCACTACTCCTATTCCGTGGTGCGCGGCTGCGACCGCATCGTGCCGGTGGACATCTATGTGCCCGGCTGCCCGCCCACCGCAGAGGCGCTGATCTACGGCATCCTGCAGCTGCAGAAGAAGATCCGCCGCACCGGAACGATCGAGCGTTGATGATGGCTGAGACCTTGCGTGAACTGGGCGAGCACATCGCCCGCAAGCTGGGAAGCGCGGTAACGGGCTTCAAGGTGGAGTATGGCGAGCTGACGGTGCTGGCGGAAGCCGCCCACATCGTCCGCGTGCTCGAATTCGTCCGCGACGATGCGGAGTGCAACTTCGTCTGCTTCATCGACATATGCGGCGTGGACTATCCGGACCGCGAGAAGCGCTTCGACGTGGTCTATCACCTGCTCGCGCCCTACAAGAACCGCCGCATCCGCGTGAAGGTCGAGACGGACGAGGACACCGCGGTGCCCTCCGTCATCTCGGTATTCCCCGCCGCCAACTGGTATGAGCGCGAGACCTTCGATCTCTATGGCGTGCTCTTCTCCAACCACCCGGACCTGCGCCGCATCCTCACCGACTACGGCTTTGCCGGCCATCCGCTGCGCAAGGACTTCCCGCTCACCGGCTATGTCGAGGTGCGCTGGGACGATCTTGCCAAGCGTGTGGTCTATGAGCCGGTGAAGCTCACGCAGGAATTCCGCGCCTTCGATTATTTGAGCCCGTGGGAAGCCACCGAATACGTCCTCCCCGGCGATGAAAAGGCCAAGCCGTGACCGATACCCAGTCCGTCCGCAACTTTTCGATCAATTTCGGGCCGCAGCATCCGGCGGCCCACGGCGTGCTGCGCCTCGTGCTGGAACTCGACGGCGAGGTCTGCACCCGCGTCGACCCGCATATCGGCCTGCTGCACCGTGGCACCGAGAAGCTGATCGAGCACAAGACCTATCTCCAGGCCGTGCCCTATTTCGACCGCCTCGACTATGTGGCGCCGATGAACCAGGAACATGCCTGGTGCCTCGCCATCGAGAAGCTGCTGGGCCTCACCGTGCCGCGGCGCGGCCAGCTGATCCGCGTGCTGTTCTCCGAGATCGGCCGCATCCTCTCGCATCTCCTCAACGTCACCACGCAGGCCATGGACGTGGGCGCGCTCACCCCGCCGCTCTGGGGCTTCGAGGAGCGCGAGAAGCTGATGGTGTTCTATGAGCGCGCCTCGGGCTCGCGCATGCATGCCGCCTATTTCCGCCCCGGTGGCGTCCACGAGGACCTGCCGCCGCAGCTTGTCGAGGACATCGGCACCTTCTGCGAGCACCACAACAAGGTGCTGGACGACATCGAGGGCCTCTTGACCGACAACCGCATTTTCAAGCAGCGCAACGTCGACATCGGCGTCGTCTCGCTGAAGGAGTGCTTCGAGTGGGGCTTCTCGGGCGTCATGGTGCGCGGCTCGGGTGCGGCCTGGGACCTGCGCAGGGCGCAGCCCTATGAATGCTACGACGAGATGGATTTCGACATCCCGATCGGCAAGAACGGCGACTGCTATGACCGCTACCTGATCCGCATGCAGGAAATGCGGGAATCGGTGAAGATCATGAAGCAGTGCGTCAACCTGCTGCTCGGTGCGGAGCGCAATGGCCCCGTCTCGGCCAACGACGGCAAGGTGGTGCCGCCCAAGCGCGAGGAGATGAAGCGCTCGATGGAAGCGCTGATCCATCACTTCAAGCTCCACACCGAAGGCTTCCACACGCCGCCGGGCGAGGTCTATGCCGCCGTCGAGGCCCCCAAGGGCGAGTTCGGCGTCTATCTGGTCTCGGATGGCACCAACAAGGCCTATCGCTGCAAGCTGCGCGCGCCCGGCTTCGCGCATCTCCAGGCGATGGACCATATCTGCCGCGGCCACATGCTGGCGGACGTTTCCGCCGTGCTGGGCTCTCTCGACATCGTTTTTGGTGAGGTGGACCGGTGAGCGTCCGACGTCTTCATCCTATCCAGCCCGACAGCTTCGCCTTCAATGCGGAGAACCTGGCCTGGGCCAAGGCAAAGATCGCACAGTATCCTGCGGGCAAGCAGGCCTCGGCCGTCATTCCGCTGCTCTGGCGCGCCCAGGAGCAGAACGACAACTGGGTGACCAAGCCCATGATCGAGTACATCGCGAACATGCTCGACATGTCCTATATCCGCGTGCTCGAGGTGGCGACCTTCTACACCATGTTCCAGCTGCAGCCGGTGGGCAAGGTTGCCCACATCCAGGTCTGCGGCACCACGCCCTGCATGCTGCGCGGTGCGGAGGACCTCAAGAAGGTCTGCCAGAACCGCATCAGCCACGAGCCGCACCACGTCACCGAGGACGGGAAGTTCTCCTGGGAAGAGGTCGAGTGCCTCGGCGCCTGCGTGAACGCGCCCATGGTGCAGATCTTCAAGGACACCTACGAGGACCTCACCCCCGCCTCGCTCGAGAAGCTGATCGATGATCTCGCCGCCGGCCGCAAGGTGAAGGTGGGTCCGCAGATCGACCGTCACATGGCTGCCCCTGAAGGCGCGCAGACGGCGCTCACCGACCCGTCGCTTTATGAAGGCCAGCGGACTTTCGTTCGCGTCGAGCCGCCCCCGCCGGCCCCGGCGGAAGAGAAGAAGTGAGACAGAGCCATGCTCGCTGACAAGGACCGCATCTTCACCAACATCTACGGCTTCCACGACTGGGGTCTGGAAGGCGCGAAAAAGCGCGGCTGCTGGAGCGGCACCAAGGGCTTCATCGACAATGGCCGCGACTGGATGATCAACGAGATCAAGGCCTCTGGCTTGCGCGGCCGCGGCGGTGCTGGCTTCCCCACCGGCCTCAAGTGGTCCTTCATGCCGAAGGTCATCGGCGAACGCCCGCATTACCTCGTGGTCAATGCCGACGAGTCGGAGCCCGGCACCTGCAAGGACCGCGAGATCCTGCGCCACGAACCGCACCTCCTCGTCGAGGGCTGCCTGCTTGCGGGTGCCGCCATGGGCTGCCACACGGCGGTGATCTATGTGCGCGGCGAATTCATCCGCGAGCGCGAGCACCTGCAGGCCGCCGTCGACCAGGCCTATGAGGCGCGCCTCATCGGCAAGAACAACGTCCATGGCTGGGACTTCGACATCATCGTCCACCATGGCGCCGGCGCCTATATTTGCGGCGAAGAGACGGCCATGCTCGAGTCGATCGAGGGCAAGAAGGGCCAGCCGCGCATGAAGCCGCCGTTCCCTGCGAACGTGGGCCTCTACGGCGCACCGACGACCGTGAACAACGTCGAGTCGATCGCGGTTGCCGGCACCATCATGCGGCGCGGCGCAACCTGGTTCGCCTCACTCGGCCGCCCCAACAACGCAGGCACCAAGCTCTTCTGCATCTCGGGCCACGTCAACAAGCCCTGCGTGGTGGAGGAAGAACTCGGCATTCCCTTCCGCGAACTGATCGACAGGCACGCCGGCGGCGTGCGCGGCGGCTTCGAGAACCTGCTGGCGGTGATCCCCGGCGGGTCCTCCGTGCGCATGGTCCCGGCCGACCTCATCATCGACACGCCGATGGACTTCGACTCGCTGGGCAAGCTGCGCTCCGGCCTCGGCACCGCGGCGGTCATCGTGATGGACAAGTCGACCGACCTCATCCGCGCCATCGCGCGGCTGGCGTACTTCTACAAGCACGAGTCCTGCGGCCAGTGCACGCCCTGCCGCGAAGGCACGGGCTGGATGTGGCGCGTGATGAGCCGCATGGCCGAGGGCCGTGCGGAAAAGCGCGAGATCGACATGCTGCTGGACGTGACGAAGCAGATCGAGGGCCACACCATCTGCGCCCTGGGTGATGCCGCGGCCTGGCCGATCCAGGGCCTCATCGCGCATTTCCGGCCGGTGATCGAGGCGCGCATCGACCAGTATGCCGCGAACCCCGATCCGGATGGTGCCGTCCGCAAGATCGCGGCCGAGTGAGAGAGATCAATGGTGGCGGCCCCGGGCCGATGCCTGAAGGAATGAGAAGGCGAGCAAGCTGATGCCTAAGATCAAGATCGACGGAGTGGAGTTGGAGGTCGAGAACGGCCTCAACCTGCTGCAGGCCTGCGAACAGGCGGGCGCGCAAGTGCCGCGCTTCTGTTATCATGAGCGCCTGTCGATCGCCGGCAACTGCCGCATGTGCCTCGTCGAGGTGAAGGGCGGACCGCCCAAGCCCCAGGCCTCCTGCGCCATGTCGGTCAACGACCTGCGCCCCGGCCCCAATGGCGAGCCGCCGGAGGTCTTCACCAACACCCCGATGGTGAAGAAGGCGCGCGAAGGCGTGATGGAGTTCCTGCTCATCAACCACCCGCTCGACTGCCCGATCTGCGACCAGGGCGGCGAATGCGACCTGCAGGACCAGGCCATGGTCTATGGCGTGGACAAGAACCGCTTCCACGAGAACAAGCGCGCCGTCGAGAACAAGTATCTGGGCCCGCTCGTCAACACCAACATGAACCGCTGCATCCAGTGCACGCGCTGCGTCCGCTTCACCACCGAGGTGGCCGGCATCGAGGAGATGGGCGCCACCGGCCGCGGCGAGGACATGGAGATCACCACCTATCTCAACAAGGCGATCTCCTCCGAGCTCCAGGGCAACATCATCGACCTCTGCCCGGTGGGTGCGCTCACCTCGCTGCCCTACGAGTTCAAGGCAAGGCCCTGGGAGTTGCGCAAGACCGAGACCATCGACGTGATGGATGCGGTCGGCTCCAACATCCGCGTCGACGCGCGCGGCCGCGAGGTGATGCGCATCCTGCCGCGCACCCATGAGGACGTGAACGAAGAGTGGATCTCCGACAAGACGCGCTTCGTGTGGGACGGATTGAAGGCGCAGCGCCTCGACCGGCCTTACGTGCGCGAGTTCGGCAAGCTGCGCGCGGCCTCGTGGCAGGAGGCCTTCCAGCGCATCGCCCAGCGCATGAGTGGCGTGAACCCGGACCGCATCGGCATCATCCTCGGCGATCTCGTTTCGGCCGAAGAGGCCTTCTCGGTGCGCCAGTTCGCCGACCAGTTCGGCATCAGGAACATCGACTGCCGCCAGGACGGAACACCGCTGGGCGAGAAGGGCGGCCGTGCGGGCTATCTCTTCAACACCGGCATTTCCGGCATCGAGGAGGCAGACTCGATCCTCCTCATCGGCACCAACCCGCGCCTCGAGGCGACCGTGCTCAACGCCCGCATCCGCAAGCGCGTGACGCGCGGCGGCTGCCCGGTCGCGGTGATCGGCGAGCAGGCCGACCTCACCTATCCCTACACCTATCTCGGCGCTGGCCCCGAGACGCTGGCGAAGTTCGTGGACTCCGCCGAAGCATCAGGCGGCAAGCCGATGGTGATCGTGGGGCAGGGGGCTCTCGCCCGCGCCGATGGCCCGCAGGTTCTGGCCGCGGCCTACAAGGCAGCCGAGAAGCTGGGCGCCATCAAGGACGGCTGGAACGGCTTCAACGTGCTGCACACCGCGGCGGGCCGCGTCGGTGCGCTCGATGTCTGCGCGCTGCCGGCAGCTGACGGCGGCAAGACCACCCGCCAGATGCTGGAGGCCGCAAAGTCGGGCGACCTCGACATCCTCTTCCTCATCGGCGCCGACGAGATCGACACCCAGGCGCTTGGCTCCACCTTCGTCGTCTATGTCGGCACCCATGGTGATGCCGGCGCCCACCGCGCCGACGTGATCCTTGCCGGTGCGGCCTATGTGGAGAAGCAGGCGACCTATGTAAACACCGAGGGCCGCCCGCAGCTGACCGAGCGCGCCTCCTTCCCGCCGGGCGAGGCCCGCGAGGACTGGGCGATCTTCCGCGCCCTCACCGAGACGCTGGGCAATGCACTGCCCTGGAACAATCTCGATGAGCTGCGCGCCGCCATGTACAAGGTGGCCCCGCAGCTGATGCGCATCGACCAGCGCGAGACGGCCTCCACCCATGAACTCGCCGATCTCGGCAAGGCCGCGGGTGCCATGGCGGCGGAGCCCTTCCGCTCTCCCGTCTCCGACTATTACATGACCAACCCGATTGCCCGCGCGTCCCGCATCATGGCCGAATGTTCGGCCCTGAAGAACGTGCAGAAGCTCGAGGCCGCTGAGTAAATCATGATCGAGGCTCTTCTCACCCTGCTGTTCTTCGCCGTCGTGAGCTTCGGCTTCATGGCGGGCCTCTTGCTGATCGTCGCCTATCTGCTGTGGGCCGACCGCAAGATCTGGGCTGCCGTGCAGATGCGCCGGGGCCCCAATGTCGTGGGCCCCTGGGGCCTGTTCCAGTCCTTCGCCGACCTCATCAAGTTCGCGCTGAAGGAAGTGGTGATCCCGGACGGCGCCAACAAGGGCGTCTTCGTCATCGCGCCGCTGGTGACCGCCACGCTGGCGCTTGCCGCCTGGGCCGTGGTGCCCGTGTCGGAAGGCTCCTTCTTCGGTCTCGTCGAGGGCAAGTGGGTGATCTCCGACATCAATGTCGGCATCCTCTATCTCTTCGCGCTGTCCTCGCTCGGCGTCTATGGCGTCATCATGGGCGGCTGGGCCTCGAACTCGAAGTACCCCTTCCTTTCCGCTCTCCGCTCCGCCGCGCAGATGGTGTCCTACGAGGTGTCGATCGGCTTCGTCATCGTCACCGTGCTGATGTGCGCGGGCTCGATGAACTTGACCGAGATCGTGCGCTCGCAGCACACCGGGCTTGGCACCATGCTGGGCCTGCCGGGCTCCTTCCTCGACTGGTATTTCCTGCCGCTGTTCCCGATGTTCATCATCTTCTTCGTCTCGGCGCTGGCGGAAACCAACCGTCCGCCCTTCGACCTCGTGGAAGCGGAATCGGAACTCGTCGCCGGCTTCATGGTGGAATATTCCTCCACGCCCTACCTTCTCTTCATGCTCGGCGAATATGTGGCGATCGTGCTGATGTGCGCGATGACCACCATCCTCTTCCTCGGCGGGTGGCTGCCGCCCATCGACGTGCCGCCCCTGAACTGGGTGCCGGGCTTCATCTGGTTCTTCCTCAAGGTGGTGCTGGTCTTCTTCATGTTCGCGCTGGTGAAGGCCTTCGTGCCGCGCTACCGCTATGACCAGCTGATGCGCCTGGGCTGGAAGGTGTTCCTGCCGATCTCGATCTTCTATGTGGTGCTGGTCGCCGGCGTGCTCGTCGGTTTCGGATGGGCGCCATGATCGCACCTCTCGTCGGAGCCCTGTTGTTCGCGGCCCTTGGCATTGCCGAGGTGGCGCTGGTCAACCGCTCCATCTACCCCTCGCTGCGCTGGCGCCATGAGAAGGCCAAGCTCACGCAGTCGCAGGGGTTGAGTCCCTCCACCATCATGGCGCTGGTCAAGTTCCAGAGCCTCGTCCTCATGCCGGTCCTCGGCTTCCTGCTGGGAAGCCGTCTGAAAATGTTCGGGTGAACCCATGAAACTCGCACAAGCCGCCCGCTCGTTGTTCCTGAAGGAGTTCGTCGCCGCCACCGTGCTGTCGATGCGCTACTTCTTCGCGCCCAAGGCGACGATCAACTATCCGAACGAGAAGGGCCCCGTCTCGCCCCGTTTCCGCGGCGAGCACGCGCTGCGCCGCTATCCTTCCGGCGAGGAACGCTGCATCGCCTGCAAGCTCTGCGAGGCCGTGTGCCCCGCACTCGCCATCACCATCGAGGCCGGCCCCCGCCGCAATGACGGTACGCGGCGCACCACGCGCTACGACATCGACATGGTGAAATGCATCTATTGCGGCTTCTGCCAGGAGGCCTGCCCGGTCGATGCCATCGTGCTCGGCCCCAACTTCGAATTCGCCACCGAAACCCGCGAGGAGCTGCTCTACGACAAGGAGAAGCTTCTCGCCAACGGTGACCGCTGGGAGCGTGAAATCGCGAGGAACATCGCGATGGACGCGCCCTACCGCTGAAGGAGCCCATGATGGTCGCCGCACTCTTCTTCTATCTCTTCTCGGCCATCGCGGTTGCCTCCGCGGTCATGGTCATTTCGGCGAGGAACCCGGTTCACTCGGTGCTCTTCCTCATCCTGTGCTTCTTCAACGCCGCCGGCCTCTTCGTGCTGCTGGGGGCGGAGTTCCTGGCGATGATCCTGGTCGTCGTCTATGTCGGCGCCGTCGCCGTGCTCTTCCTCTTCGTCGTCATGATGCTCGACGTCGACTTCGTGGAACTCAGGCAGGGCATGCTGAACTACCTGCCCGTCGGCGGCGTGATCGGCCTCATCGTTCTCGTCGAGCTGGCGCTTGCGGTCGGCGGCTGGGTCATCAGCCCGGCGAGCCTGCAGCAGCGCGCCGCTCCGCTGCCCGAGGGCGTCACCAATACCGAGGCTCTGGGCAAGGTGCTCTACACCGACTTCCTCTTCTACTTCCAGGCGGCGGGCCTCGTGCTGCTCGTCGCCATGGTGGGCGCCATCGTGCTGACGCTGCGCCACAAGCCGGGCGTCAAGCGCCAGGATATCTCGGTGCAGGTGGCCCGCACCCCCGCCACCGCCATCGAGGTCGTCAAGGTCAAGCCGGGGCAGGGGATCTGAGCCATGGAAATCGGCCTCTCGCAGTATCTCACCGTCGCGGCGATCCTCTTCACCATCGGCGTCTTCGGCATCTTCCTGAACCGCAAGAACGTCATCGTCATCCTGATGTCGGTCGAGTTGATCCTGCTCTCGGTGAACATCAACCTCGTCGCCTTCTCGAGCTTCCTCGGCGATCTCGTCGGCCAGGTCTTCGCGCTGCTGGTGCTCACCGTTGCCGCCGGCGAAGCGGCCATCGGCCTTGCGATCCTCGTCACCTATTTCCGCAACCGCGGCACCATCGCGGTTGAAGACATCAATCTCATGAAGGGCTGACGGGCACACCATGAACACCGTCCTTTCCGCCATCGTTTTCCTGCCGCTGCTCGGCGCGCTCATCGCTGGGCTCTTCGGCACCAAGGTGTTCAAGCACCTCGGCCGCGATGCCGATGTCTATGGCGAACACGCGCACGCGCATGACGCGCACGGCCACCATGACCACGCGCATGGCCATGACGACGACCACGGCCACCACGGGGCCTACGACGGCCCGAAGTGGCCGATGTACCTCACCACCGCGCTGCTCTGCATCTCTGCCGTTCTCTCCTGGTACGTCTTCGCCGGATTCCTGCACGAGCCGCGCGCCGAGAAGATCGAGCTGCTGCACTGGATCAATTCCGGCGCGCTCTCCGCCAACTGGATGATCCGCGTCGACACGCTCACCGCCGTCATGCTGGTGGTGGTGAACACGGTCTCGGCGCTCGTCCACATCTACTCGCTCGGCTACATGAGCCATGACGAGTCGCAGCCGCGCTTCTTCGCCTATCTCTCGCTCTTCACCTTCGCCATGCTCATGCTGGTGACGGCGGACAACCTCGTCCAGATGTTCTTCGGCTGGGAGGGCGTGGGCCTCGCGTCCTATCTTCTCATCGGCTTCTGGTACCAGCGTGACAGTGCCTGTGCCGCTGCCATGAAGGCCTTCATCGTCAACCGAGTGGGCGACTTCGGCTTCGCGCTCGGCATCTTCGGCTGTTTCCTGGTCTTCCAGACGGTCGACTTCGATACCATCTTCGCCGCCGCCCCCGGCATGGCCGGCAAGCCGATGCAGTTCCTGGCCTGGACTCCTGATACGCTCACCGTGCTCTGCCTCCTGCTCTTCATGGGCGCCATGGGCAAGTCGGCTCAGTTCCTGCTGCACACCTGGCTCCCCGACGCCATGGAAGGCCCGACGCCGGTCTCGGCGCTCATCCACGCCGCCACCATGGTGACGGCCGGCGTCTTCATGGTCGCCCGCCTGTCGCCGATGTTCGAGCTGGCGCCCCATGCCAAGGACTTCGTCGTCGTCATCGGCGCCATCACGGCCTTCTTCGCGGCCTCCGTCGGCCTCGTGCAGAACGACATCAAGCGCGTCATCGCCTATTCGACCTGTTCGCAGTTGGGCTACATGTTCGTGGCGCTGGGCGTGGGCGCATACGGGGCGGGCGTGTTCCACCTCTTCACCCATGCCTTCTTCAAGGCGCTGCTCTTCCTTTCGGCGGGCTCCGTCATCCACGCCGTCTCGGGCGAGCAGGACATGCGCAAGATGGGCGGCCTCGGCCCCTTCATCAAGATCACCTTCGCCATGATGGTGATCGGCAACCTGGCGCTCACCGGCTTCCCCTATACGTCGGGCTACTTCTCCAAGGACGCGATCATCGAGGCGGCTTACGTCTCCGGCTGGGGCTTCGCCTTCTGGATGCTCATCGTCGCAGCGGTCTTCACCTCCTTCTACTCCTGGCGCCTGACCTTCATGACCTTCAACGGCCAGCCCCGCGCCAGCCGCGAGGTGATGGAGCACGTGCATGAGAGCCCGCCCGTCATGCTGGTCCCGCTCTTCGTGCTGGCGATCGGCGCGCTCTTTGCGGGCTTCTTCTTCAAGGACTATTTCATCGGCCACGACTACAAGGAATTCTGGGGCGCCTCGCTCGCCAATGGCGAGGTGATGCACGAGATGCACGAGGAAGGAATGGTTCCCGCCCTCGTGAAGTGGTCGCCCTTCATCGCCATGGTCCTCGGCTTCGTCGTCGCCTGGATCTTCTACATCCGCGACACCTCGATCCCGAAGCGCCTCGCCGAGCAGCACCAGCCGCTCTACAGGTTCCTGCTCAACAAGTGGTACTTCGACGAGCTCTATGACGTGA
Source organism: Aestuariivirga litoralis (assembly GCF_003234965.1). Classification (GTDB taxonomy): domain Bacteria; phylum Pseudomonadota; class Alphaproteobacteria; order Rhizobiales; family Aestuariivirgaceae; genus Aestuariivirga; species Aestuariivirga litoralis. Next base: position 265,620 of record NZ_QKVK01000006.1, on the reverse strand, counting down.
TCTTCGTCAGGCCCACCATGTGGCTCGGCCGCTTCCTGTGGAAGAAGGGCGACGGCTTCCTCATCGACGGCTTCGGCCCCGATGGCGTCTCGGCGGTCGTCAATGACGTCACCAAGGGCGTCGTCCGGCTGCAGACCGGCTATCTCTATCACTATGCCTTCGCCATGATGATTGGTGTCGCCGCATTGATTTCCTGGTTCATGTTCGGGGGCGCACACTGATGTCCTGGCCCATTCTCTCGGTCATCACCTTCCTGCCGCTGCTGGGCGTGCTCTTCATCCTCATGGTGCGGGGTGAGGACCAGACGGCGCTGCGCAACGTGCGCTGGGGCGCGTTGTGGACGACCATCGTCACCTTCCTCGTATCGCTCCTGATCTGGATCGGCTTCGACCCCAATGCCGCGGGCTTCCAGTTCGTGGAGGAGCATGGCTGGCTCGGCACGGCCGCCTCCTACAAGCTGGGCGTCGACGGCATCTCCATGCCCTTTGTCATCCTGACCACCTTCCTGATGCCGATCTGCATCCTCGCCTCGTGGCACGTCACGAAGCGGGTGAAGGAATACATGATCGCCTTCCTGGTGCTCGAGACGCTGATGATCGGCGTGTTCTGCTCGCTCGACATCGTGCTCTTCTACCTCTTCTTCGAGGCAGGCCTCATCCCGATGTTCCTCATCATCGGCATCTGGGGCGGCCCGCGCCGCGTCTATGCGAGCTTCAAGTTCTTCCTCTACACGCTGCTGGGCTCGGTGCTCATGCTGCTCGCCATCATCTACATGTACTGGACGAGCGGCACGACCGACATCACCCAGCTCCTCGCCCACCCGAACTTCACGCCGGAAGCGCAGAAGTGGCTGTGGCTGGCCTTCTTCGCTTCCTTCGCGGTGAAGATGCCGATGTGGCCGGTGCACACCTGGCTCCCCGACGCCCACGTCGAGGCGCCGACCGCCGGTTCCGTCATCCTGGCGGCGATCCTCCTGAAGATGGGCGGCTACGGCTTCCTGCGCTTCTCGCTGCCGATGTTCCCGGATGCCTCCGTCTACTTCCAGGACTTCGTGTTCTTCCTTTCCGTCGTCGCCATTATCTACACGTCGCTCGTGGCGCTGATGCAGGAGGACATGAAGAAGCTGATCGCCTACTCGTCCGTTGCCCACATGGGCTTCGTGACCATGGGCATCTTCGCGCTGAACCGCCAGGGCATCGACGGCGCCATGTTCCAGATGATCAGCCACGGGCTCGTCTCGGGGGCGCTCTTCCTCTGCGTCGGCGTGGTCTATGACCGCATGCACACGCGCGAGATCGCGGCCTATGGCGGGCTCGTCAACAACATGCCGCTCTATGCCTTCATCTTCATGGTCTTCACCATGGCGAATGTCGGCCTGCCGGGCACGTCAGGCTTCATCGGCGAGTTCCTGTCGCTGATGGGTGCCTTCAAGTCCAGCACCTGGGTTGCCTTCTTCGCCACCACGGGCGTCATCCTCTCGGCGGCCTATGCGCTGTGGCTCTACCGCCGCGTGGTCTTCGGCAAGCTGACCAAGCCCGCGCTGATGCACCTGCCGGACGTCACCCCGCGCGAGCTCGCCACGCTGCTGCCGCTGGTGATCCTCACCATCTTCTTCGGCGCCTATCCGGCCCCGATCCTCAATATCTTCGGCCCCACGGTCGAAGGCATCATCAAGCCCTTGAACGAGGCCGCCGCCGCAGCGCACCTGCTGGCGACCGCCTCGCTGCAGTAAGGACCTCCGACCCATGTGGATCCTCCAACAGGCCGACGCCGTGGCCGCCCTGCCCGAGATCGTGCTGGCGGTGCTGACGCTCGCACTGCTCATGCTCGGCGTCTTCCGCAAGGGCGACGCCTCCGACACGGTGACGCTCGGCGCGCTCATCGCGCTGGCCATCACCGCACTCCTCGTCATCTTCGCACCCGATCACCAGGCGGTGGCCTTCCACGGCGCCCTGATGGTCGATACCTTTGCCAAGGTGATGAAGGTGCTCGCACTCTTCGGTTCTGCCGCGGCCCTGGTCCTCTCCGTCAGCTTCATGAAGCGGGACGGCTCGCAGCGCTTCGAGTATCCCGTGCTCATCCTGCTGGCCACCATCGGCATGATGCTGATGATCTCGGCCAACAACCTGATCGCCCTCTACATGGGCCTCGAACTGCAGTCGCTGTCGCTCTATGTGCTGGCCGCCATCAACCGCGACTCGGCCAGGGCCTCGGAAGCCGGCCTCAAGTATTTCGTGCTGGGTGCCCTCTCCTCGGGCATGCTGCTCTATGGCGCATCGCTGGTCTATGGCTTCACCGGCTCGACCGAGTTCCCCGCCATCGCCAACTATCTCACCAACAATGGTGCGACGATCGGAGCCGTCTTCGGCCTGGTCTTCGTGATCGCGGGCCTTGCCTTCAAGATCTCCGCCGTGCCCTTCCACATGTGGACGCCGGATGTCTATGAAGGCGCCCCCACGCCGGTCACCGCCTTCTTCGCTGCGGCCCCCAAGGTTGCCGCCGTGGCGCTGATCACCCGCACCATGATGGAGGCCTTCGGGGCGATCCAGCCCGCCTGGGGCCAGATCATCGTCTTCATTTCGATCGCCTCCATGGCGCTGGGCGCTTTCGCGGCCATCGGCCAGAGCAACATCAAGCGCCTGCTGGCCTATTCCTCGATCGCCAACATGGGCTATGCGCTGGTGGGCCTCGCCGCCGGCACGCAGGAGGGCGTCCAGGGCGTCGTCCTCTACATGATCATCTACATGATCATGACGCTCGGTTCCTTCGCCTGCATCCTCGCCATGCGCCGCAAGGGCTACATGGTGGAGGAGATTTCGGATCTCGCCGGCCTCTCGCGCAACCACAAGGGCCTGGCCTTCGTGTTCTCGATGCTGATGTTCTCGATGGCCGGCATCCCGCCGCTCGCCGGCTTCTTCGCCAAGTATTTCGTGTTCCTCGCGGCGGTGAAGGCCGGCCTCTATGCGCTGGCCATCATCGGCGTCGTCACCTCGGTGGTGGGCGCCTATTACTACCTCCGGATCGTCAAGATCATGTATTTCGACGAGCCGAAGGAGGCCTTCGAGCCGATGGACGGCGAGGTGAAGCTCATCGCCTATGCCTCGGGCGCCTTCACGCTGCTCTTCGTCCTGCCGTGGATCGCGAGCCCCGTGATCGCGGTGGCGGCGGCGGCGGCCAAGTCCTTCTATTGATCCTCCCGACGGGACATCCGGTCCGCCATTTCGACCGGATCGATTCCACCAATCTCGAGGCCCGCAGGCTCGCCCAAGACGGCGAGCGCGGGCCTCTCTGGCTTCTGGCGGACGAGCAGACGCTGGGCCGTGGCAGGCTCGGCCGCAGCTGGGTGAGCGAGCTCGGAAACCTCTACGCCACCTTCCTGTTCTCGATCGCGGAAGCCGCCCATCTCGCAGCCCAGGTGAGCTTCGTGGCGGCACTTGCCGTGCACGACATGGTCATGACCCTTCGCCCGCACCTTGGCCCCCGCATCAAGTGGCCCAATGATGTCCTCATCGGCGGCGCCAAGTTCTGCGGCGTGCTGCCGGAGGTGGTGGGGGACAGTCCCACGCGCATCGCCATCGGCTGCGGCGTCAACATCGCCCATGCGCCGGAGGGCACTCCCTATCCGGTCACCGCGCTGGGCAAGGACCTCGCCGTGCCCGCCGTGCTGGCGGAACTCGATGCCAGCTTGACCCGCCGCCTCGCGCAGTGGGACGAGGGCAGGGGCTTCGGCACGATCCGCGATGACTGGGCCGCCCGCGCCCTCGGCATGGGGGGCAGTGTCACCGCCACATCGGGAGCAAGAAGGATCACCGGCACTTTCAAGGGACTGGCAGCCGATGGTGCGCTGCTGCTCGAGGAGGCCGACACCACACTCACCCCCATCCACTCGGGCGAAGTCTCCTTCGCCGAACTTGAACGCCAGAGGCGAAACACATGAACGCGCGGCGCAGAGCCCAGCTCCCCACCGAACTCGTCTTCCTTCCGCTCGGCGGCACCGGCGAGATCGGCATGAACTGCTATGCCTATGGCCATGGCCCGGCCGATGACCGGCACTGGATCATGGTCGATCTCGGCGTGAAATTCGGCGAGGAGACCGACCCCGGCATCGACGTGGTTCTGCCCGACGTGGGCTTCATCACGGCGGAGAAGTCGCGCCTTCACGGCCTCATCCTCACCCATGCGCATGAGGATCACCTGGGCGCGGTTGCCTGGCTCTGGCCGCAGCTGCAATGCCCCGTCTACTGCACGCCCTTTGCCGCGCAGATCCTGGCGCTGAAGCTGAAGGAGGCGGGCCTCGACGAAGAGGTGCCTGTCAAGGTCATGCCGGTGGGTTCGAAATTCAAGCTCGGCCCCTTCGGCCTCGAGCTCATCTCCGTCACCCATTCCATTCCGGAACCCACGGCACTCCTCATCGAGACCGACAAGGGCACGGTGCTCCATTCGGGCGACTGGAAGATCGACCGCACCCCGGTACTGGGCCAGGGCATGGACGAGAAGCGCCTGCGCGAGATCGGTGCCAAGGGCGTGGACGTGCTGGTCTGCGATTCCACCAACGTGCTGCGCGAGGGCCATTCGCCGTCGGAAAAGGACGTGGCCGAGCGCATCACCGAGATCGTGAAGGTTGCCACGGGCCGCGTGGCCATCACCACCTTCGCCTCGCACCTGGACCGCATTGCCACCGCGATCCGCGCGGCGCGCGCCACGGGGCGCGAGGTGGTCATCGCCGGCCGCGCCATGCGCAACACCATCGAGGCCGCACGCCTCTGCGGCATGCTGAATGATTCTGGCCGCCTGCTCGACCAGGAGGAGTTCGGCTATCTCCCGCCCGACAAGGTGATGCTGCTCTGCACCGGCAGCCAGGGCGAGCCGCGCGCCGCGATCGCCCGCATCGCCGAGGACCAGCACCCGCATGTGGCGCTCGAACCGGGCGATCTCGTCATCTTCTCGTCCAAGACCATTCCCGGCAACGAGAAGGAGGTGAGCCGCGTGCTCAACAACCTCGCGCGCCTCGACATCGACATGGTGACGGGCGACGACGACCTCGTTCATTCCTCCGGCCACCCGCGCCAGGGCGAGCTGGCGCTGCTTTATGACTGGGTGAAGCCGAAGGCGCTCATCCCCATGCATGGCGAGCCACGGCACCTGCGCGCCCACCGCATCTTCGCCGAGGAACAGGGCATCCGCGACGTGCTGATCCCGCGCGACGGCACCATCATGCGCCTTTGCCCCGGCCCGCTGGAGAACATCGACGAGGCCCCCTTCGGCAGGCTCCATGTCGATGGCCGCCTCATCGTTCCCTCGGAGGATGGCCCGGCGAAGCAGCGCCGCAAGCTCGCCTTCGTCGGCATCGTCTTCGTCTCGGTGGTGATCGACGCCAAGGCGGAGCTCGCCGCCGACATCGAACTCATCACCGATGGCGTTCCCGCGGGCCTCGAAGGCGATCTGCTGGAGGTGGCGGAGAAGGCCTTCGACTCGACGCCGAAGCCGCGCCGCAAGGACGTGAACCAGCTGGCCGAGACGATCCGCACCGCGGTGCGCCGCGCGGCGGATTTGACTTGGGGCAAGAAGCCCATCGTCAAGGTGTCGGTCGCCCGCGTCTGACGTACCGCCGGTTGGTGGCGGTCCCGGGGCAGAGGTGCATAGTCTTGCTCTCCTGATCGCGCGAGGCACTGCCATGGCTGCGACTGACAAGGCCTTCTCCAGCACCGTCGCCACGCTCTACGAGAGCCACATGGTGCCCATGCTCTTCAGGCCCTATGCGGCGGAGATGGCGGCCCGCGTGGCCGCCCATTCACCCCATGACGTGCTGGAGATCGCCGCCGGCACCGGGGCCGTCACGGCGGCGCTTCTGGTCCGGCTCACAGCCGATGCGACGCTCACCGCGACCGACCTCAACCAGGCCATGCTGGACGTCGCTGCCGCCAAGCTCACCGATCGCCGCCTGCGCCTCAAGGGCTGCGATGCGCAAGCGCTGCCCTTCGCGGACAACAGCTTCGATGCCGTGGTCTGCCAGTTCGGCGTCATGTTCTTCCCCGACCGACTCGGTGCCTATCGCGAGGCACGCCGCGTGCTGCGCGCGGGCGGGCGCTATTTCCTCAGCGTCTGGGACGACCTCGAAAGCAATCCCTTCGCGGCCGTGGTGCACGAGACGGTGGCCGCTGCCTTCCCCGACGATCCGCCCGGCTTCTTCCGCCGCACCCCGCACGGTTACTTCGATGTCGCGGCCATCACCGCCACGCTGGCCGAGGCAGGCTTCGGCGACATCCACGCGGAGAAGGTCACGCTCCCTTGCAGGGCGCCCTCGGCCGAGCACGTGGCCCAGGCCCTCTGCCAGGGCACCCCGCTTCGCCCCGAAATCGAGCAGCGCGATGCCGGGCGGCTGGCCGAGGTGACGGAGCGCGCCGCCCAGGCCCTGCGCGCGGCCTTCGGCACGGGCCGCGATCTTCTTCGCGGCGACGGCTTAGCGCGTTCACTTTCCGTTCGTCATTTCCGCGGCTGTGGGCTAAACGGCTCCCACATCCAATTCCCCATGCCGGAAATGCTATAAGCCGCGAATCATGAGCAAGCACGTTCCCCCGCCGGAAGGCCCGAAAGACATCGAGAAGATCGACCTCAAGGAAGCCCTCGAGGAGCGCTACCTCGCCTATGCGCTGTCGACCATCATGCACCGCGCACTCCCCGATGTGCGCGACGGGCTGAAGCCGGTGCACCGCCGCCTGCTGCACGTGATGCAGATCCTCAGGCTCGATCCCAATTCGGCGTTCAAGAAGTCCGCCAAGATCGTCGGCGACGTCATGGGCGGCTATCACCCGCATGGCGACCAGTCGATCTATGACGCGCTCGTCCGCCTCGCGCAGGATTTCTCCTCGCGCTATCCGCTCGTCGACGGGCAGGGCAATTTCGGCAACATCGACGGCGACTCGGCTGCCGCCTACCGCTACACCGAAGCGCGCATGACGGAGGTGGCGAAGCTCCTTCTCGAAGGCCTCGACGAGGACACCGTCGACTTCCGCCCCAACTATGATGGCTCGGTGCAGGAGCCGGTGGTGCTGCCCGGCGCCTTCCCCAACCTGCTCGCAAACGGTTCCTCCGGCATCGCGGTGGGCATGGCGACCTCGATCCCGCCGCACAATGCGGCCGAGCTCTGCGACGCGGCACTGCATCTCATCAAGACGCCCAATGCGACCGACGAAAAGATCGCCCAGCTGGTGCAGGGGCCTGACTTCCCCACGGGCGGCATCATCATCGATGACCGCGCCTCGATCATGGAGGCCTACAAGACCGGCCGTGGCGGCTTCCGCGTGCGCGCCCGCTGGACGCAGGAGGAGCTGCCGCGCGGCATGTGGCAGATCGTGGTCACCGAGATTCCCTATCTGGTGCAGAAGAGCCGCCTGATCGAGAAGATCGCCGAGCTCCTGACCGCCAAGAAGCTCACGCTGCTCAACGACGTGCGCGACGAGTCAGCCGAGGACATCCGCATCGTGCTGGAGCCGAAGTCCCGCACGGTCGACCCGAACCTGATGATGGAGCAGCTGTTCCGCAACACGGAGCTCGAAAGCCGCATCCCGCTCAACATGAACGTGCTGAGCCACGGCAAGGTGCCGAAGGTGATGAGCCTGAAGGACGTGCTGCGCGAGTGGCTGGACCACCGCAAGGACGTGCTGGTCCGCCGCTCCAACTTCCGGCTGGCCGAAATCGCGCGCCGGCTCGAGATCCTCGAGGGCTATCTCGTCGCCTACCTGAACCTCGACGAGGTGATCCGCATCATCCGCGAGGAGGACGAGCCGAAGCCCGCGCTGATGGCGCGCTTCAAGCTCACCGACAACCAGGCCGAGGCCATCCTCAACATGCGGCTGCGGGCGCTCCGCAAGCTGGAGGAAATGGAAATCCGCGGCGAGCATCAGAAGCTCACCAAGGAACAGAAGGCGCTGAACGCGCTGCTGAAGTCCGACGACGAGCAGTGGGTGAAGATCGCGGACGAGATCAAGGGCGTCAAAGAGAAGTATTCCAAGAAGACGCCGCTGGGCCGCCGCCGCACCGACTTCTCGGAAGCCCCGGAGATCGACGTCGATTTCGAGCAGGCGATGATCGAGAAGGAGCCGGTGACGGTGGTCTGCTCCGAGAAGGGCTGGATCCGCACCATGAAGGGCCACATGGAGGACGTCTCCGGCCTCACCTACAAGGATGGCGACCGCGGCCAGTTCACCTTCCACGCCATGTCGACCGACAAGGTGATGCTGTTCTCGTCATCCGGCAAGTTCTTCACCCTCGATGTGGCCAAGCTGCCCGGCGGCCGCGGCCACGGCGAACCGGTGCGCCTGATGTGCGATCTCGATGCGGCGGATTCAATCGTCTCGCTCTTCGTGCATGTGCCGGGCACGAAGCGGCTCCTCGCCTCCACCGAGGGCGACGGCTTCGTGGTGCCGGAGGACGACTGCGTGGCCAACACCCGCAAGGGCAAGCAGGTTCTGAACGTCAAGGCGCCTGTCGAGGCCTGTGTCTGCGTGGTGGTGCCGCCTGACGCGACGCACCTCGCCACCATCGGCGAGAACCGCAAGATGATCATCTTCAAGCTCGACGAGGTGCCTGAAATGGCCCGCGGCAAGGGCGTGCGCCTGCAGAAGTTCAAGGACGGTGGCCTGAGCGATGCCCGCGCCTTCAAGCTGAAGGACGGTTTGAGCTGGACGGACTCGTCTGGCCGCAACTTCGTGGTCACCGACCTCAAGGAATGGATCGGCGAACGCGCCCAGGCCGGCCGGCTTCCGCCCAAGGGTTTCCCCAGCCGGAACAAGTTCGGGGCGCCCTGAGCCCTCACCATTTCGGCCGTCATCCCGGCGAAGGCCGGGATCCAGGTTTGGTTGCGACACACCCAGTCTGGATCGCCTGAAATGGGCCTTCTAGCTCCTTCTTGGGCAGGGTCTCTAAGGGGTGTAGCCGTCGGAGAATTGCCAGAAAGCAATCGTTACGAACTCTACCACGCAGAAAGCTGGATCCCGGCCTTCCCCGGGATGACGGACCTGGTGGGCACGGACCTGCAAGACTTGACTCCCGCCCGGCCACAACCTATCTTGCCATTATGACTAACCAGTCAGTAACAACGGGTGGATCCCGTCGCCCACAGGCCCGCCCCAGCGAGATCCTCGCGGCGGCGCTGGAGCTTTTCGCCGAGAAGGGCTTTTCCGCCACCCGGATGGACGACGTCGCCGCCCGGGCGGGGCTCAGCAAGGCCGGGGTCTATCTCTATTTCAAGGACAAGACGGCGCTGCTGAAGGCGCTGGTGAACGAGCTGGCCGGGGCCAACATCGCCGTGGCCCGCGGCATCGTGGAGGCTCACCAGGGCCCCGTGTCGCCGCTGGTCGCGACCATCCTCGCCTTCCTCGCAACCCAGGTTCGCCACACGCGCTTTCCGGAGTTAATCAAGATCGTGATCGCCGAGAGCCGGGCGCACCCGGATGTGGGCCAGCTCTATCTCGACACCGTCATCAACCAGGGCCTGCCGCTGTTCGAGGGGCTGATCCGCCGCGGCATCGCATCCGGCGAATTCCGCGCTGTCGATCCCGCCCTCGCCGCGCGGCTGATGATCGGGCCCATGCTGCTCGCCATCATCTGGAAGACGGTGTTCGAACCCATCGGTGCGGAGGCCCTCGACATCGAGGCCTATGCCGCGCAGCACGCAGATATTTTCCTCAGGGGCATCCGATCGTGAAACGGCTCATCATCCCCGTCCTCATCGTGGCGCTGGCGGTCACCGCCTTCCTGTTCCGCGACCGCTGGCTGCCGCAGCCGCCGGGGCAGTTCAACTACCTCGGCTATGTCGAGGGCGAGACGACGCTGGTCGGCACGCCGCAGGCCGGCCGCCTCGTGAGTGTCGAGGCGGTGAAGGGGCAGGAGGTTCACAAGGGCGCCGTGCTGTTCACGCTCGACCCCGCGCAATTCAGGGCCGAGGTGGCGCGCGCCGAGGGTGCAGTGGCAACGGCAAGGGCCACGCGCGCCAACCTGCTCACCGGAAAGCGCCCGGAGGAAATCGAGATCATCCGTGCACAGATTGCCCAGGCCGAGGCAAGCCTTGCCCTGGCGCAGAAGGAGCTTACCCGTGCCGCGACGCTGGCGAGCAGCGGCACCGCCGCACAGTCGCGCCTCGACCAGGCGCAGGAGCAGGTGAAACTCTATGAGCAGCGCCTCGTCGAGCTGAAGGCCTCCGAGCAGGTGGCGAGCCTGCCGGCGCGCGGGGCCGAGATCGACGCCGCCACCTCGCGCGTTGCCGAGGCGGAGGCGCAGCTGGCGCAGGCGAAGGAGAAGCTGGCCGACCTTTCGCCAGTCGCACCGGCGGATGCCAGGGTGGACGACGTGTTCTTCAAGCCTGGCGAGTGGGTGGCGGCGGGCCAGCCCGTCGTGGCGCTGCTGAAGCCTTCCGACGTGACGCTGCGCTTCTTCGTGCCGGAGACGGTGCTTGCGGGGGCCCAGCCGGGCCGTGCCATCCAGTTCCGGTGCGACGGCTGCGCCGGGCTCAACACCGCCGTCATCAGCCATGTCGCGAGCCAGCCGGAATACACCCCGCCCGTGATCTATTCCGAAACGGCGCGGTCCAAGCTGGTCTATCTGGTGGAGGCAAAGCCCGATGCGGCGAACCCGCAACTGCGGCCCGGCCTGCCCATCGAGGTGGAGCCGCTCAAGTGACCACGCCCGCCATCGACGTCCGGGGGCTGGTCAAGCGCTATGGCAACCGCACGGTGGTCGATCATGTGGACCTGGCGATCATGCCGGGCCGCATCTGCGGCTTCCTCGGCCCCAATGGCTCGGGCAAGACGACGACGCTGCGCATGATCTGCGGGTTGCTGACGCCCGATGGCGGCGAGGGCACCTGCCTCGGCTACAATATCATCACCGAGCGTGACGCGGTGAAGGCCCAGGCCGGCTACATGACGCAGCGCTTCGGCCTCTATGAAGATCTCACCATCCGCCAGAACCTCGAGTTCGTCGGCAGGCTCTATCGCCTGAAGAATCTTCGCGAGGTGGTGGATCAATCGCTCGAGCGCCTCGGCCTCGCCTCGCGCCAGCACCAGCTGACGGGTTCGCTGTCGGGCGGCTGGAAGCAGCGCCTGGCGCTCGCGGCCTGCGTGCTGCACCAGCCGAAGCTGCTCCTCCTCGACGAGCCGACGGCGGGTGTGGACCCCAAGGCGCGCCGCGCCTTCTGGGACGAGATCCACGCGCTCGCCGCGCAAGGCATCACCGTGCTGGTCTCGACGCACTACATGGACGAGGCCGAGCGCTGCCACGAGATCGCCTACATCGCCTATGGCAAGCTGATGGCGCGCGGCACGGCGGAGGAGATCATCAGGGATAGCGGTCTCTCCGCGCTCGTCGCCATGGGGCCGGGAGCCGATCGGCTGGCGCCCGAGCTGCGCGATGTGCCGGGCGTCACCGCAGCCGCCGCCTTCGGCACCACGCTCCACGTCTGCGGGCCCGACCGCGATGCGCTGTGGCGCGCCGTGGAGGCCTTCCGCAATCGCGATCTCATCTGGGAGGAAGCGCCGCCGACGCTGGAGGACGTTTTCATCCACCTGATGGGCCAGGCCCGCGACAACATGGGGGAGGCGGCGTGACCGACTTCCTCGCCAGGCTCTGGGCCATGATCATCAAGGAGGCGCTGCAGCTCCGCCGGGACCGGCTGACCTTCGCCATGATGTTCATCGTGCCCATCGTGCAACTGGTGCTGTTCGGCTTCGCCATCAATGCCGATCCCAAGGGCCTGCCCACGGCGGTGCTGGTCTCCGAACATTCGCAGCTGTCGCGCAGCATCGTCGCGGCGATCGGAAACACGGGCTATTTCACCGTGACGAGGGAGGCCGCGACGGAGGCCGAGGCGGACGCGCTGCTGCAGCGGGGCGACGTGCAGTTCGTCGTCACCATTCCGGGCGACCTGACGAAGAAGCTCATCCGTGGCGAGGACCCGCAGATCTCCGTCGAGGCCGATGCCACCGACCCGGCCACCACCGGCCCCGCCATGAATGCGGTGACCCAGGCCGTGAACCAGACACTCGCGCGTGAGCTCAAGGGGCCCCTGGCGGCGCGGCGCGGCAAGGACGGCCCCATCGAGATCGTGCTGCACAAGCGCTACAACCCGGAGGGCATCACCCGCTACAACATCGTGCCGGGCCTCTTGGGCGTCATCCTCACCATGACCATGGTGATGATGACCGCGCTCGCGGTGACGCGCGAGCGTGAGCGCGGCACCATGGAAAACCTGCTCGCCATGCCGGTTTCGCCGCTCGAGGTGATGATCGGCAAGATCGCGCCCTATGTGCTGATCGGTGCCGTGCAGGTGGCGGTGATCGTGATCATGGCGAAGCTGCTGTTCGGCGTGCCCTTCGTCGGCTCCTTCGGGCTGTTCACGGTGGCGACGCTGCTGTTCATCACCATCAACCTCGCCATCGGATTCGCCTTCTCGACGCTGGCCCAGAACCAGCTGCAGGCGATGCAGATGTCGTTCTTCTTCATGCTGCCCTCGATCCTGCTCTCGGGCTTTGCCTTCCCCTTCCGCGGCATGCCGGGCTGGGCACAGGTCATCGGCGAGGCGATCCCGACCACGCATTTCCTACGCATCGTGAGGGGGCTGATGCTGAAGGGCGCCACGGCGGCGCAGATGTCGGAGGAGCTCGCCGTGCTGGCCCTCATGCTGGTCATCGTCATGGCGGTGGCGATCAGCCGCTACAAGGTGACCCTCGACTAGTGCTGAAAGCGATTGCGCGCGCTAAGGTTGAGTTAAACTCCGTTGTTGTATGCTCGGTACTCCATTTGGAAGGGGAGATCGGGGCCGGGCCATGGCGACGTGCATTCACTGGGTGCTGGACGGGCGCATCGTGCCGCCGCCAGCCATGGCGGAGACGATGTCTCCCGCAGAAGAGCGCGACCTCCTGCAGCGAACGGGCTTCGTGAAGATCACCGAAAGCGAGCAGGGCACCGCCATCCGCTGGAGCATGTTCTCGCGCAACTGGGCCTCGCTCTATTTCGCGGCCGAATGGCTGCAGGGCGCCTTCGGCCCCTACCAGCTGCAGTATTACTCGGCCGGCTGGTTCAATGAGCGGCATGAGCAGCCCTGGGTCGCCGCCGACCGCATCCACCACCTCATCCACAAGAGCGACGTTCACCTGTCGCAGACGGTCTATATCCAGAAGGTCGCGGAGGGCCGGCGCAACACCCCGCCGCTCCTGCAGAAGGCCCTGCGCGACAATGCGGCGAGCGAGGATGTGTCGATCGACTGCGCCTATGACCCGTCGTCGCAGCGCTACCGCGTGGCGCGCGTCGGGCCGCAGTCAACGATTGCCAAGCTGTGGGGGCTGAACCCCGTGTCCTATCCCTGCCTGATCGGGCATTCCTATGACGAGGCGGTGAGCCGCGCCTATCCGCAGGTCACCCGCACCGGCGAACCGCATTACGACCACATCTATGCGGCCATGGCCTCGGCGCGGGGCGATGTCGTGTGGGTGCCCTACCAGCGCGTGGCGCTGCCGCTGATCCAGGGCCGCAGCCGCAAGGGCGTGCGGGTGGTCACTGAGCTTGCAGAGGTTGATATCTCGCCTCTGTAGGCGAGGTGGACGAAAGCTCGGCAATCGAGAACTCGAGGTGCCGGCGCAGCGCCACGCCGATCCATTCGGCCTGTTCGGCGCCGTCGGGCTCCCATTCCCAGGTCAGGAAGCTCTGCTCGAGGTGGCCATAGCCCATGCGCACCATGTGGCCGCGCGTCGCCATGGATTGGCCGGTGAGCGCCCAGATCGCCTCGGGCTGCCACTTCACCATGGCCAGCAGCATGCCGATCCTCGGGAAGACGGGGAAGCCCACCTTGCAGTGTTTGTCGATCCACAATTCGCCGTGATAGACGATGCGGCCCCGGATGAGGTGCGACAGCGAATGCTCCGGCGGCATCACGGCGCGCGGCACGATCATCTCGCGGCGGCGGGCGTAGAGGCCCATCATCCAGCCCAGCACCCATTCGGCGAGGTTGGGGTCGGCGTCGTCGAGGCGGAAGGCCTGCAGGCCCACCGTCTCGCCGGTCTTGTCGATCAGCGACATCCAGAAGCCGCGCTCCGAAAGGCTGCGGCAGGCGGAGGGGTCGAACATCGGGGAGACTTCGGAATTGCGCAGGCGCCGGCGCTCACGCGCCAGTCCGGCAAAATCGGTGGAGATGTGGAAACTGAGGCCCTGTTCCGCCCCCGCCTGCAGCAGGGTCGAGATGGCCATCACCGTCCGCAGCGGGTCCGCGAGGCCCGTTTCGGCTCCCAGTGGCTGCACCCCCTGAAGGCCAACATTCAACGCATACATACACTTACCCCGACACTTCCAGACTTGCGTTCCCGTTGCCGGGTCGGCTGCTTGGGCAGCCTTTCAGGTCAAGCTCCGGGCAAATGATTGACCAAAGCCGACGCTGCGTCAACCATATTGTAGTGAGATCTTCTATAGTAAGTCTAAACGATTGCAGGGAAATCGAGGTATTTACGGCCGGTCTGACGAAATCGCCTGGGCTGTCCGCATCGACACGGCAAGGCGCCACCAGCTGTGTGCCAGCAGGGTCAGGATCAGCAGCAGGCCGCCCGCCAGCACGCGCGGCGAAGGCGCCTCGGCGAACAGCATCCAGGTCCAGATTGGCGTCAGGATGGTTTCCAGCATGAAGAACATGCTGACATCGGCCGAGGGCAGCAGGCGGGGGCCGCGGGCCAGCAGGACGGTGGCCAGCGGCATCACGATCAGGCCGTTGAGGCCCAGCCACACCAGCGATGGCACGCCGAAGGCGCCGGTTCCGAACAGCGTCGAGGGTACGATGTTGAAACTCATCAGTGCGATCAGCGAGGAGGCGAGGCTTCCGAGCGCCAGGCTGGTCGCCACCTTCCGCCCGGTGGCCCGGATGATGGTGAGGATGGTGGCCGAGCAGAAGGCCGACACCATGGCCAGCCCGTCACCCACCCAGTGGCCGCTGTCGATCCCCTGCGAGGCGATGAGGGCGGCGCCGCACAATGCCAGGATGGTCGCGGTCCAGGTATAGCCGTGCACCTTCTCGCCCAGCACCAGGTGCGACAATGACGCCGCGATCACCGGGGTGAGCGCGATGAGGAACACCACATTGGCCGCAGGCGCGTGAACCACGGCGCCGATATAGGAAATATTGCCGAGCGTGCTGGCACATGCCACGGCAATGCCCGCACCGCCGGCGAGGAACGGCGCGCGGTCGCCCATCCAGCGCGCCACGAACCAGCCGAAGGACAGCGTGGAAAAGAGCAGGATGCCGCGCACGAACACCATCGTCCACTGGTCGGCCATGGACAAGCGAAGCAAAGGCAGGTCGAAAGTGAAGAGCAGACCGCCGATCGCAGTAATGAAAAAGGCGGCACCGATTTGGCGGCCGGATGGCGGCGAATCAAAGGGCATCAAACACACTTACTAGACGCAACGAACGTCTACAGACAAGCGTAGATCTGCCCTTGGGTCAACAACTACTAAGTGGTCATGCGTTGCTGCTGCGGTGCAGCGTCCAGCCTTCGGCCGTTAACCTTTCCTGCGGCAGGAAACGCGCCTTGTAGTCCATCTTGCGTGAGCCCCGCACCCAGTAGCCGAGATAGAGATAGGGAAGGCCCAGCCGGCGCACGCGGGCGATGTTGTCGAGGATCATGAACGTGCCGAGGCTGCGGGCCGCTTCGTCGGGATCATAGAAGCTGTAGATCATCGAGATGCCGTCGCCGAGAATGTCGATCAGCACCGCGCCCACCAGCCGCCCGTTGGGGTCGATGACGTCACGCGCGCGATATTCGACGAGCCGGCTGTCGACGAAGTTGTCGTCCACCATGGCGGAGAAGTCGAGCACCGTCATGTCTGCCATGCCGCCGTCGCTGTGGCGGCTGTCGATGTAGCTGCGGAACAGCGAATAGTGTTCGGACGTCGCCTGGCTCTTCACCACCGTGGCGTCGATGTCGGCATTGGCCTTGAGCGTGCGGCGGAAGCCCCGCGTCATCTCGAAGGTGTTTACCGGCACGCGCACCGACACGCAGGATGCGCAGCCATCGCAGGCGGGGCGGTAGGCGATGTTCTGGCTGCGGCGGAAGCCGCCCTGGCTCAGCTGCGTGTTGAGGCTGCGCGCATCATGGCCCACGAGGTGGGTGAACACCTTGCGTTCGACCCGTCCCGCGAGATAGGGGCAGGGCGAGGGGGCGGTAATGAAGAACTGTGGGAAGTTCCGCCGCTCGATGCTCACGTCGGCCTGCTCCGGTGAAAAGCGTCAATCATCTATATCCATATAATGCCACGTGCACGCCGCCATGCAAGGCTCACGCGCGCCGCCCCACGTTGATTCAGTCCCCGCGATGGCCTAGGAAAGCCGTGACATTTCAGGAGTGTTTCGGATGCGCGTGGCGTGGATTGGGCTCGGAGTGATGGGTTATCCGATGGCGGGGCATCTTGTCGCGCGGGGCGGCCTGCAGGTGACGGTCTACAACCGCACGGCGGCGAAGGCCGCAAAATGGGCCGAAGCTTTCGGCGGCGCCACGGCGCCAACCCCCGCCGCGGCCGCGAAGGACGCCGACTTCGTCTTCGCCTGCGTCGGCAATGATGATGACCTGCGCCAGGTCACCACCGGTCCCGAGGGTGCATTCCAGGCGATGAAGCCGGGCGCGGTGTTCATCGATCACACCACCGCCTCGGCACGGGTGGCGCGTGAACTGCACGCCGCCGCCAAGGGCAGGGGCCTCGGCTTCGTCGATGCGCCCGTCTCCGGCGGCCAGGCCGGCGCGGAGAATGGCGTGCTCACCGTGATGTGCGGCGGCGATCCTGAGGATTATGCCCGGGCCGAACCGCTGATCGCGCATTTCTCGCGCATGCGGAAGCTGCTGGGCCCGGCGGGGTCGGGGCAGCTTGCAAAGATGGTCAACCAGATTGCCATTGCCGGTCTCGTCCAGGGCCTCGCCGAGGCCATCAACTTCGGCATGAAGGCCGGCCTGCCGATGGAGGACGTGATCGAGGTCATCTCCAAGGGAGCTGCCGGCTCGTGGCAGATGGAGAACCGGCACAAGACCATGATCGCCGGCAAGTTCGACTTCGGATTTGCCGCCGACTGGATGCGCAAGGACCTCGGCATCTGCCTCGATGAATCGCGCCGCAACGGCGCGCCGCTTCCCGTCACCGCGCTGGTCGACCAGTTCTATGCCGAGGTGCAGAAGCTGGGCGGCGGCCGGTGGGACACCTCGAGCCTGATCGCACGCTTCCAGAACCTCGACCGGAGCTAGTCCCGCCAAAGCAAAATGGCCGGGTCGCAGCCCGGCCATGTCGCTCGTGTCCCGCCGTCCGGTCAGTAGATCGGGAACCTGGCGGTCAGCTTCTTGACCTTCGCAGCCACGGCCTTCTCGACCTTGCCGTTCTTCTCCTCGCCGTTCCTGGCGAGGCCGTCGAGCACTTCGTTGATCAGCGCGCCGACTTCCGTGAACTCCGCCGCGCCGAAGCCGCGGGTGGTGCCGGCGGGCGTGCCCAGCCGGATCCCGCTCGTGATGGTGAAGGGGGCCGGGTCGAAGGGAATGCCGTTCTTGTTGCAGGTGATGAAGGCGCGGCCCAGCGAGGCCTCGGCGGCCTTGCCGGTCACACCCTTCTTGCGCAGGTCGACCAGCATCAGGTGCGTGTCGGTGCCGCCGGAGACGAGGTCCGAGCCGCCGTCGATCATCGCCTTGGCCAGCGTCTTGGCGTTGTCGGCCACCTGCTTGGCGTATTTCTTGAAGGCGGGGCGCAGTGCCTCACCGAAGGCCACCGCCTTGGCGGCGATGACGTGCTCGAGCGGGCCGCCCTGCAGGCCCGGGAAGACGGCCGAGTTGAACTTCTTGCCGAGGTCCTCGTCGTTGGAGAGGATCAGGCCGCCGCGCGGGCCGCGCAGCGTCTTGTGGGTCGTGGTGGTCACGACATGGGCGTACTCCAGCGGATTCGGATGCACGCCGCCCGCGACGAGGCCGGCGAAGTGGGCCATGTCGACCATCAGCTTGGCGCCCACGGCGTCCGCGATCTGGCGGAAGCGCTTGAAGTCGATGATGCGCGGATAGGCGGAGCCGCCGGCGATGATGAGCTTGGGCTTCACCGCATGGGCCTGCGCCTCGAGCTTGTCATAGTCGATGAGGTGGTTGTCCTCGCGCACCTTGTAGGGCGCAACCGTGAACCACTTGCCCGACTGGTTGACGGGCGAACCATGCGTCAGGTGACCGCCGCAGGCGAGGTCGAGGCCCATGTAGGTATCGCCGGGCTGCAGGAGCGCAAAGAACACGGCCTGGTTCGCCGTGGCGCCGGAGTGCGGCTGGACGTTGGCATAGGCGCAGTTAAACAGCGCCTTGGCGCGGTCGATGGCCAGCTGCTCGGAGACGTCGACATACTGGCAGCCGCCATAGTAGCGGCGGCCCGGATAGCCTTCCGCATACTTGTTGGTCATCACCGAGCCCTGGGCTTCCAGCACCGCCTTCGAGACGATGTTCTCCGACGCGATCAGCTCGATCTCGTGCTGCTGCCGGCCAAGTTCGCTGGCAATGGCCTTGGCGATCTTCGGGTCGGACTTGGCGAGCGCCTCCTTGAAGAAGCCGGGGAACAGCGGCGCGCGCTTCGCGGCCTTCTTGGCCGAAGCGGCCTTTTTCGCGGGCTTCCTTGCAGCCTTCTTCACGGTCTTCTTCGCAGCCTTCTTCGCCATGTCTGTCTCCTCCAGCGCAGTCGCAATACGGTGAGGCGCAATTGGCAGATTGCGCGGGTGAGGTCCAGATACATCTTTGGCTAGCGCCCGGTGCTGGCCCGATGCGGCAGGATGAACGGCTTTTGCGTCGCCCCAATGCAAACGGGCGGGAGATGCTCCCGCCCGTGCTGGATTCCGATGTGCGCTGCCTCAGTTGGTGGCGGTCGTGGTCTTGGCGGCAGTGGCCGGGGGCTTGGCAGCGGCGGCGGGCTTGGGTGCCGGGCACCCGGCCGGCAGCTTGCCATCGGCGCCGGGCTTGCAGCTGGTGGCGGGCTTGGCGGCCGTCGCAGGCTTGGCGGCGGTGGCAGGCTTGGCCGCTGCGGTCGCCGTCTTGGTCGCGGGCGTGGCGGGCGTGGCCGCCGCGGTTGCGGCAGGCTTCTTGGTTGCGTCGGTGGCCTTGGCCGCAGCCGTGGTGGTCGCCGCAGGCTTGGCCTTGCTGCTGGCCGCAGCGGTCTTGGCAGCGGGCTTCGCTGCCGCCGACTTTGCGGGCGTCGACTTGGCGGCCGTGGCAGCGGGCTTGGCGCCCTTCTTCGTCTTCTGCACCACCTTCTTCTTGCCGCCCTTGGTGGTCGTGGTGGTGGTGGTGGTCGAGGACGAGTCGGAGGCCAGCTCATCCTTGCTGCTGCCGAACATCTGCTTCTTGGCGGGGCCGGTGGCCTTGGCCGCCTTGCCCGTCTGCTTCGCCGTGGCCTGCTTTGCCGGCTGCTTGCCGCCGAGGTTGATCAGGCTGTCGCCGGCCTTCTTGTTCTGGCCGGGGCGCACCACGTCGTTTTCGGCGCTCTTGCCGCGGAACAGCGAGGCGAAGATGCCGCCGGCGCTGTCGTCGATGTCGTCCTGAAGGTAGGGGATGGGCTTCAGCACGAAGCGCTGGCCGTTCATCTTCTCGCCCACCGGCAGCGGCTGGCCGACCACGAAGCCCGTGCCGTCGAGGTCATAGACGTCGTCGCGGAAGGCGGCCACGCCGTCCTTCGCCGGCCAGGCCGTGAGATAGGCCACGCGCAGCTGCGGCGCATTGGCGATGTTGACGTCAAGCCGCTCCTTGGTTTCGGCGAGGCTGGCGATCTTGGCCTGGTCGATGCCGTCCTGGCCCTGCAGGATCCAGTTGATCAGGATCGCCACCTTGTCGACGCGCACGCAGCCTGAGGAATAGAAGCGGTTGGCGGTCTTGAACAGCTGCGGCTCCGGCGTGTCGTGAAGGTAGATGCCGAAGGGGCTGGTGAACTCGATCTTGGCGGTGGCCATGGCGTTGTCGCCGCCCGGCTCCTGGCGGAAGTGATAGTCGGTGATCTTGGCGGTGCGCCAGTTGATCTTGTCGGGGTCCACCTCCGGGCCGCCCACGCCCTTGAACACCTTGATGTTCATGTCGGCCAGCACCTTGGAGGCGCCGCGCGACTGCATGCGCGGGATGATGTCACGCTCGATGATCGAGGGCGGCGCGTTCCAGTACGGATTGAAACGCACGATGGTGAGCGGCGTCATCGCCACCGGGGTGGGGCGCGACTCGCGCCCTACGATGGCGTTGTGCAGCGAATAGACCTTGCCGTCCGATACGGCCTCGATCTGCTGGGCGGGCACGTTGACCACGATGTAGCGGGGGCCGAGGTCCTTCGAGTATTCGGCAAGCCGCGGAATGTTGGCCTGGATGGTGGCGAGGCGCTGCTGGGCCGTGACGTTGAGGGCGCCAAGCGTCGCGCCGTCGACGACGCCGCTGGGCGCCAGGCCGTGGTTCGACTGGAAGCGCTTCAGACCGTCTTCCGTGGCAGAGGTGAAGACCTGCTGATACTCGCCCTGGGTCGCTTCGGCGGGCAGATAGCCCTCGACGAACAGGCGCTGGTTGAGGATCGCCACCTGCTTGCTCTTGGAGCCCTTCTTGATGCGGCCCTTGGGCACCACGGGCCAGCCGCCGTCGGCGACGATCTTGGCATATTTGTCGGCCATCGCCTGGATCTGCGCCGGGCTGTCCGGCGTGATGAAGGGCGCGACGCTGCCGTCATTGATGACGCGGGTTTCGGTGGTTGCGGCAATGCCGGAGCCCGCCGTGTGGCCGGCGGTGGCCGGCTGGGCAGTGCCCTTCTTCTTGCGGTTCAGCTGCGAGAACAGCGACTTGTCCTCATCGGCATGACCCGGGGCAGGGAGCGCGAGGGTGACCGTCAGTGACAGCAGCAGCGCCAGGGACACACTCTTGAGGGCGCACTTCGACCGCGCGACAGACCACAACTTCATCACAACCTCATTCTCCGGGACCGCAGTGGCGCTTTTGCGCCTCGACACCGCCGCGGCCTCAATACCAGTTGGGGCCCGACTCGTCAAAACCAGGCCACATTGCAGCCACGACAAGCCCGCCAAATGCGGCAACAATGAGATATGACGCAACGCCGGGTTCGACCGCGAAGGAGTTGGGGCCGTGCTGATGCTTTTGGGCAACAGCACGGCCCCGCCGGCCGTTTGCAGGGTCGGAAAGGATCACAGTCGGTAGAGGATCTGGTCGGTCCAGTAGCGCTCGAGCCGGGCGAGCGACTTGTTGATGCGCTCGAGCTCTTCCGCGCCAAGCCCGGCGACCTGCTCCACCGCGCGAAGCTGCCGGTCATAGAGCGCGTCGACGCGGTTGCGGATGGCCTGGCCCTTGGGCGTGAGGCGCACCCGGACGGAGCGCCGGTCGCTGGCCGAGCGCTCATGGTGCACGTAGCCCGCCTCGACCAGTTTCTTCAGGTTATAGGAGACGTTGGAGCCCTGGTAATGGCCACGGCTCTTGAGCTCGCCCGCCGTCAGTTCGGCGTCCGCCATGTTGTAGATGAGCAGGGCCTGCACCGGGTTGATGCCCGGCTCGCCATGGCGCTCGAAGTCATCCTTGATGACCTCCAGCAGGCGGCGGTGCAGGCGCTCGATGAGGTTGAGCGAGTCGAGATACTTGAGCTTCACGGGCGCCGGTCCCGTCTCTGCGGGGAGGCTTGCGGTGGCCTTCGGATCAGCTGGCATGACGATGCGTTCACCCTTGATGCGGGGCCCCTGCGGCGTGCAGCCGGGGTCCCCTCGTTGTGTCCGAGGCTAGGTTCCAGCCCTTAAGGGCCGCTCAATTCTTTGAGTAAACATCTCCTTATGGTTTCAGAGATTTGGGCAAAACTGCGGGAGGCTTTACGAAGCCTTTCGGGGAAGGCTTAAGCAGCCGTTGCCAAACAGGGTGAACGGGCTCGCAAGCACCCGTCCTGCCGCGGGAACAGGGCTGCTGCGCCGCGCCTTTGGTGACGGCTTGCGGTGACGCGAGAGACCGGCACAGATGCAACCTGTGAAAGCGCTCCTGATCCTCGCCGCGGCGTGGCTGGCCGCCGCCCCCGCGGCCGGGGCGGCGGAACCGGTGCCGAAACCGAAGCTGCGTCCGGAGCTTGCCGCGCAGGTGAGCCCGGCCGCATCGGTGCCCGTGCCGCGGCTGCGGCCACCCGCCGAAATGGAGGCCGCGCCGGCGGATGCCGTTCCCGTTCCCCAGCCACGCCCCTTGCCTGAGGCGGTCGCGCCGCAAAGCCCGACGCCAGCAGCCCCCATGGGCGTCGGCGGCTGGCCTGCCGCAACCATCGAGGCGGCGCGCGCCGAGTGCCGGACGCTGCTCAAGGGCCTCGACCTCGCCTATGCGCCGCTCGGCCCCATCGGCGAGCAGGGCGGGTGCGGCGCACCTGCCCCGGTCGAGGTGACCGCCGTCGCCGGGGTGAAGCTCTCGCCTCCCGCCACCCAGACCTGCGACATGGCGGCAGCCCTTGCCCGCTGGGTCATCGAGGACGTGCAGCCCGCCGCGCGCCAGCGGCTGGGCACCGAGGTGACGGAGATCCGCACCGCCACCTCCTATGCCTGCCGGCGGCGCAACAACGGCTCCTCCGGCAAGATGTCGGAGCACAGCAAGGCCAATGCGCTGGACATGTCCGGCTTCCAGTTCGCGAAGACCGGCGTGAGCGTGGGCGGCAAGGACAATTGGGGGGAGGGCCTGCTCGGCGCGCTCGGCCTTTCCAAGGGGGGCTCGTTCCTCGAGGATATCCGCAAGGCGGCCTGCACGCATTTCACCACCGTGCTCGGCCCCGGCTCCGACCCCTTCCACGGCGACCACTTCCATGTCGACGTGCTGCGCCGCAAGGGCGACTACCGCATCTGCCAGTAGGGCATGCGTCGCCGGTTGCGCGTCCGGGTTTCCTCTTGTTAATGATCGGGGATGACACATCGTCCGCACGCCGCCGCCTCGGCCTTTCCCGCCCTTCGCATGCGCCGCAACCGGCGCACCTCCTGGTCCCGCGCGCTGGTGCGCGAGAACACGCTCACCGCGCATGACCTGATCTGGCCGGTCTTCGTGATCGAGGGCGAGAACCGCCGCGAGGCGGTGGCCTCCATGCCGGGCGTCACCCGCTATTCGGTGGACCTCGTCATCGACCGGGTGAAGGAAGCCGCCGACCTCGGCATCCCGGCCATCGCGCTGTTTCCCAACACCCCGCGCGAGCGCCGCACCGAGGATGCGCGCGAGGCCTTCAACCCGGACAATATCGTGTGCCGGGCGGTGCGCGCCATCAGGAAGGCGGTGCCCGAGATCGGCATCATGTGCGACGTGGCGCTCGACCCCTATACCAGCCACGGCCATGACGGGCTGATGGAGGGCGACCACATCCTCAACGACGCCACGCTCGAGGCACTGGTGAAGCAGACGCTGGTGCAGGCCGAGTCGGGCTGCGACATCATCGCGCCGTCCGACATGATGGACGGCCGCATCGGCCGCATCCGCGCCGAGCTGGAAGGAAAGGGCCACGAGCACGTGCAGATCATGGCCTACAGCGCCAAGTATGCGAGCGGCTTCTATGGCCCGTTCCGCGATGCGGTGGGTTCATCCGGCACCCTCAAGGGCGACAAGCGCACCTACCAGATGGACCCCGCCAACACCGACGAGGCGATCCGCGAGGTGGCCCTCGACATCGCCGAGGGCGCGGACATGGTGATGGTGAAGCCCGGCATGCCCTATCTCGACATCGTGCGCCGGGTGAAGGACAGCTTCATGGTGCCGACCTTCGCCTACCAGGTGTCCGGCGAATACGCGATGATCATGGCCGCCTGCCAGAATGGCTGGCTGGACCCGAAGAAGGTGATCACCGAGTCGCTGATGAGCTTCAAGCGCGCCGGCGCCGATGGCGTGCTGACCTATTTCGCGGTCGAGGTGGCGAAGGAGCTGAAGGGCTGAGGCCCGGGCGGCGGGGTGGCCGCCGTGGGGACTTGACCCACCCCCGCCTCTCCCCCAGACATGGTGCAACGCCAACCGCTGAGTCACCATCCCTTGCGCTGCCCCTTCTGCTCCAACGAAGAAACCCAGGTGAAGGACAGCCGTCCCACCGAGGACGGCACGGCCATCCGCCGCCGCCGCTATTGCCCGGATTGCTCCGGCCGCTTCACCACCTTCGAGCGGGTGCAGCTGCGCGAGCTGATGGTGCTGAAGAAGTCCGGCCGGCGCGTGCCCTTCGACCGCGACAAGCTGATGCGCTCGATCCAGGTGGCGCTGCGGAAGCGCCCGGTCGACCCCGAGCGGGTGGAGCGCATGGTGTCCGGCATCGTGCGCCGGCTCGAGAGCCTGGGCGAGAGCGAGATCAAGTCGGAAACCGTGGGCAAGCTCGTGATGGAAGCCCTCAAGATGCTCGACGACGTCGCCTATGTGCGCTTCGCCTCGGTCTACAAGAACTTCCGCGAAGCCAAGGATTTCGAGGAGCTTCTGGGCGAGCTTTCGGGTGAGGACGACAACGGCGAGACCGGTGACAACTGACGACGCCCGCTGGATGGACCTGGCGCTGCGGCTTGGCCGCCGGGCGCTGGGAACGACGGCTGAGAACCCCAATGTCGGCTGCGTCATCGTCAGGGACGGCCGCCTCCTCGGTATTGGCTGGACCCAACCGGGCGGCCGCCCCCATGCCGAGACGGAAGCGCTGAAGATGGCGGGGAGCAAGTCCCGCGGCGCCACCGCCTATGTCACGCTGGAACCCTGCGCGCATCATGGCAAGACTGGCCCCTGCGCCGAGGCGCTGGTGGCCGCCGGCATCGCCCGCGTGGTCACCGCCATAGAAGACCCGGACCCCCGCGTCTCGGGCGGCGGCTTCGACATCCTGAGGCGGGCAGGGGTCTCCTGCGAGGCCGGAGTGGGGGCCGATGAGGCTCGCCGCGACATGGCGGGCTTCCTGACTCGGATTACGAAGAAGCGCCCCCAAGTGATTCTGAAGATGGCCTTTTCCGCGGACGGCAAGATCGCGGCCGGGGTCGGCAGGCGCACCGCCATCTCAGGGCCCGAGGCCAAGGCACGGGTCCACCTTCTGCGCGCCCAGTGCAATGCCATCCTCGTCGGCATGGGCACGGTCAGGGCGGATGACCCGGAGCTCACCTGCCGCCTCCCCGGCCTCCGCAACCGCTCGCCGAAGCCCTTCGTCATGAGCCGCCACGGCCAGCTGCCGCCCGGCTCTCACCTCGCGAAGCAGGGGGCCGAGGTGCTGCGCGGCACCGCCCGGCAGGTGGTGGCCGAACTCGGCCAGCGCGGCATCAACCGCCTGATGGTGGAGGGCGGCGCCCGGGTGGCGCGGAGCTTTCTCGAGGACGGGCTGGTGGACGAGTTCCACCTGATCCGCTCCCCCGTGACGCTGGGGCCGGACGGGGTCGATGGCCTTGCTGGCCTCCCCCTCGCGCAGGCATTGCAGCCATTCGTCCTCCTCGAGCAGGAAAAGCTTGGGAGCGACCTCCTGACCGTCTATGAAGCCCGCCAATAGCGCTTGCCCTGTCCACCCTGTTTCCCCTCCCCCTTGTGGGGAGGGGCAGGGGTGGGGGTGATGCCAGAGCTTCATGCTCCAGCGACATCCCGGCGGCGCGACCCCCACCCCCACCCCTCCCCACAGGGGGGAGGGGAATGACAACTGACGCAGCAGGTTTTCCGGACCCCATAATGTTCACCGGCATCATCACTGACATCGGCACCGTGCGCGCCGTCGAAAGGGCGGGCGATACACGCTTCGAGATCACCACGGCCTATGATCTCGGCACCGTCGACATGGGTGCCTCCATTGCCTGCAACGGCTGCTGCCTGACGGTGATCGAGAAGGGGCCGGACTGGTTCGCCATCCAGGCCTCGGCCGAGACGCTCTCCAAGACCACGCTCGGCGACTGGGGGAAAGGCACCCGCATCAACCTCGAGCGCGCCCTCAGGATCGGCGACGAGCTGGGCGGCCACATCGTCTCGGGCCATGTCGATGGCTTGGGCGAGATCGTCTCGATCACGCCGGAAGGCGACTCGGTGCGTTTCCGCTTCCGCGTGCCTGATGAGCTTGCCCGCTTCATCGCGCCCAAGGGCTCGGTCGCCATCGACGGCACGTCCCTCACCGTCAACGAGGTCGAGGGCAATCACTTCGGCGTCAACATCATCCCGCACACGCAGGCCGTCACCACCTGGGGCAGCATGAAGGTCGGCCAGCGGGTCAACATTGAAATCGACATGCTGGCGCGCTATGTCGCCCGCCTCACCGAGTACAAACCGTCATGAAGACTGAAAAATCCACCGCCCCCGTCGAGCAGGTCCGCGCCCACCTCCTGATCCTCGAGGCCCGCTTCTACGGCGATCTCTGCGACGAGATGTGCCGCGGCGCCATCGCGGCGATCGAGCGGGCAGGCGCCACCTGGGAGCGCATGGCCGTTCCGGGCGCGCTCGAAATCCCCGGCGCCATCGCCATGGCGCATGAGACCGGCCTCTATCACGGCTATGTGGCGCTGGGCTGCGTGCTGCGCGGCGAGACCACGCATTACGACATCGTCTCGGAAGAGAGTGCCCGCGGCATCATGGACCTCACCCTCGAGGGCCTGTGCATCGGCAACGGCATCCTCACCTGCGAGAACGAGGCCCAGGCCTGGGCCCGCGCCAAGGTCGACGACATGGACAAGGGTGGCGGTGCGGCGGAAGCAGCCCTCCACATGATCCGCTTCTCCCGCCTCATGGGCCGCAAGGCCGCGGGCCTCGACGTGAAGGCCGCCTCGTGAGCGACAACGACAGCAACAAGTACCCCCGCGAACGCCGCTCCGCCGCCAGGCTCGGTGCGGTGCAGGCGCTCTACCAGATGGACCTTTCGGGTTCCGACGTCGGTGAGACGCTGGCGCAGTTCTCCTCGCGCGCTTCGGGCGAGAATTTCGAGGACGGCCAGTGCGGCGAGGCCGACTACCGCCACCTGAAAGAGGTGGTCGACGGCGTGGTGCGCGAGCAGAAGGCCATCGACCCCACGGTGGACAAGATCCTCGACAAGGACTGGCCGCTGCACCGCCTCGACTCCACGGTCCGGGCCATCCTGCGCGCCGGCGCCTACGAGCTGATGTTCATGGAGCGTGTCCCCGCCAAGGTGGCGATCAGCGAATATGTCGACGTGGCCGATGCCTTCTTCGGGCCCGAGGAGCCGCGCTTCGTCAATGGCGTGTTGAACAAGCTCGCCCGCCAGTCGCGCCCGAAGGAATTCACTGCGTGACGGCGGAGGGCTTCGCTTTCGACGATGCGAAGGCCCGCCGCAACGCCATGGTGCTTGCCGCCTCGCAGGCGATCTTCGGGGCTACCTCCACCGCCCTCGTCGTGACCTCGGGCCTCATCGGCTCCACGCTGGCGCCGAGCGCCTCCTGGGCCACGCTGCCCATGGCGCTGTCGATCGTCGGCACGGCGCTCACCACCTTCCCGATCTCGCTGATGATGCGCCGGGTGGGAAGGCGCGTCGGCTTCGTGCTCTGCGCGCTGGCGGGTGCCGCAGGCGCCTTCATCGGCGCCTGGGCGATCTTCGAGCGGAGCTTCGGACTGTTCCTGCTGGGTTGCCTCGTCTCCGGCATCTACCAGGCCTCGGCCTCCTATTACCGCTTCGCGGCGGCCGATACCGCGAGCCCCGCCTTCCGCCCCAAGGCCATCAGCTGGGTGATGACCGGCGGCATCGTCGCCGCGCTCGTCGGCACCTTCATGGTGATGGCGACCACCAATCTCTTCGCCCCCGTCACCTTCGCCGGAACATGGGTGGTGATGGGCCTGCTGGCGCTCGCCGGTGCGGGCCTCCTGCTGTTCGTCGACATCCCGCTCACCCAGAAGCATGACGCGCCCTCGGGCCGTCCCTTGGGCACCATCGCCCGCCAGCCGCGCTACATCGTGGCGGCCATGACGGCGATGCTCGCCTTCGGCATCATGGTGCTGGTGATGACGGCAACCCCCGTCGCCATGCTGGGCTGCGGCTTCTCGGTGAAGGATTCGAGCTGGGTCATCCAGTGGCACGCGCTCGCCATGTTCGTGCCGAGCTTCTTCACCGGCTCCCTGATCCAGCGTTTCGGCGCCGAGAAGATCTCGGCCATCGGCATGCTGCTGCTGGTGGGTGCCGCGGTCTCCGGCCTCCTGGGCATACATTTCGAGAACTTCGCCATCGGCCTCATCCTGTTGGGCCTCGGCTGGAACTTCGGCTACATCGGCGGCACCACCATGCTCACCGAAACCTACGAGCCGGACGAGAAGAACAAGGCCCAGGGCCTCAACGACTTCCTCGTCTTCACGACGACCGCCGTCACGTCACTGCTCGCCGGCAAGCTGCTGGCCTGGTTCGGCTGGGAGGGCGTGAACTACGCGGTCTTCCCGATGGTGGTGCTGGCCCTGGTCATGATCGTCTGGCTGGCCCGGCATCCCTATGGGAAGGTCGTGAAGGCAGCGTGACGGTCGTGTCCCGTTCATTGCCGTCATCCCGGCGAAGGCCGGGATCCCGCTTCACTTTTTTCCACATGGCCGGCGCCCAAAGCTGGATCCCGGCCTTCGCCGGGATGACGGCCATAGTGGCTTGTGCTCATGCGGTCCGCAATCGAACAGACGGCGCAGGCCAGATCAACCGCCCGATCCTCCGCCCCAGCTTCGCCGCCCCAAATGCCACGCCGACGACCCACAGCACCAGCCACAGCGACCACATGGTCGCCGTCAGCGCATAGCTGGCAAAGGTCAGCGCAGTACCGCCCAGCACCATGACGGCGCGGGTGGCTGTGCCGAAGCGTGACGACAGCCGTGCGATCACGCCCATCTCCTTCGCCGACTTCGCCGTGCCCAGCGCTGCCACCGTGGTGCGGTAGCCGGCATTGCCGCCGATGGTTGCCACGTCAGTGCCGAGGCCCTTGAGCGTCGTCACGGCCTCGGCCTTCAGCACGCGCCCCGAGGCAGCGCGGGCGGCGGCGAGATCGAGGCGCGCCATGGAGGTGCCGACCAGCCGCAGAGCTTCTCCATCCAGGGCATTGGCCGTCACCACGCCCACCTCGCGCGCCAGCAGCGGCGACAGGCGCCCGGCGCGCTTCACGGCCTTGAGGGTGGAAACGCCGGCCTTCTCCGGGCCAGTTGCGCCCAGCGTCGCCACCGTGGCGGCGGTGAGGCCGAGGCCAACCGTCGCGAGCCCGATCATGAGAGGATCGATCTCCTCGCACGACACATAGCGGGCTGCCTGGTTGTAGAGGTCGCGCACGTCGCCGATGCCGGTGAGGTCGGCAGCCACCGCACCCGCCAGTGCCGCCTCGTTGGGCGCATCGCCGGAGACGAAGCCGTTCCAGGCATCGGCCCCCATGCGGGCGGAGGCCTCCTCCTGCGCGGTGGCGATGCGGGCTGTGAGGGAGGCGGGCAGGGCCAAGCCGCGCTCGGCCGCCAGCTGGGCGATGGAGGCGGCGAGGTCCTCGTCCTTGTCCGCCAGCGCGCGCTCGGCGGCAGCGGTGTAATCGTCAGCCGTCCTGTGGGTGAGGAGATAGGCGGCCACGGCAGCCTCGTCGCGGGGGCCGGCCAGAAGCCGGATCGCGGCGACGCCGCGGGGAAGGGCGAGGCTGCCCGCCACCACCAGCACGAGTGCCACCACAATGCCTGCCGCCCAAGATTTCACGCCATCCCTCCGTCCAGCCGAAACAAGGAATATAACCCTAGAATGCGTCCGATTTGGGGCCGGATCTGGCCCATCTCGGGGGATTTTCTGGTGGTTGCCACCAAGCCCTTGATGCGGCATACCTTTGCCACCTTCCGGGGCAGGGATAAGGCGGATGATTCCGCCAATAGGGGCTCTGGGGAAACGCGAACAAACACAAGGGTTTATCATGACCACTGCACTCTGGTTGATCGTGCTCGCAGGCGCGCTCTCCATCGTGTACGGCATCGTGACGACGCGCGGCCTGATGGCTGCCGACGCCGGCTCGCCCCGTATGCAGGAGATCTCGGCTGCCGTGCGCGAAGGCGCCAAGGCCTATCTGAACCGTCAGTACACCACCATCGGCATCGTCGGCGTGGTGATCTTCGTCCTCGCCTGGCTCCTGCTCGGCCAATGGTCGGCCATCGGCTTCGCCATCGGCGCCATCCTCTCGGGCCTCGCGGGCTTCATCGGCATGAACGTCTCGGTGCGCGCCAACGTGCGCGTGGCGCAGGCCGCCACCAAGTCGCTCGCCGGCGGCCTCGACCTCGCCTTCAAGGCGGGTGCGGTGACGGGTCTCCTCGTCGCAGGGCTCGGCCTCCTCGGCGTCACCCTCTATTTCGGCTTCCTCAAGGACTCGCTGGGCATGGACCCGACGAGCCGCACCGTCATCGATGCGCTCGTCTCGCTGTCCTTCGGCGCCTCGCTGATCTCGATCTTCGCCCGTCTGGGCGGCGGCATCTTCACCAAGGGTGCGGACGTCGGCGGCGACATGGTCGGCAAGGTCGAGGCCGGCATCCCCGAGGATGACCCGCGCAACCCCGCCACCATCGCCGACAATGTCGGTGACAACGTCGGCGACTGCGCCGGCATGGCGGCCGACCTGTTCGAGACCTATGTGGTGACCACCGTTGCCACCATGGTGCTCGCGGCCATCGCGCTGCCGGCCGAGTTCAAGCTCGCCGGCATGGTTCTGCCGCTGGCCATCGGCGGCGCCTGCGTGATCACCTCGATCATCGGCACCTATTTCGTCAAGCTCGGTGCTTCCAACAACATCATGGGCGCGCTCTACAAGGGCGTGATCGCGACGGGCGTGCTGTCGCTCATCGCGCTTTACCCGGTGATCAACCTGGTGTTCGGCGGCATGTCCGTCGATCTCGGCGGCTTCACCCCGATGCACCTGTTCTGGTGCGGCGTGGTGGGCCTCGTCATCACCGCGGCGATCATCTGGATCACCGAATACTACACCGGCACCGGCAAGCGCCCGGTCAACTCGATCGCCGAAGCCTCGATCACCGGTCACGGCACCAACGTGATCCAGGGCCTTGCCGTCTCGATGGAGGCGACCGCCCTTCCGGCGCTCGTCATCGTCGCCGGCATCATCGTGACCTACGGCCTCGCCGGTCTCTTCGGCACGGCCGTCGCAGTGACCACCATGCTTGCGCTGGCGGGCATGATCGTGGCGCTCGACGCCTTCGGCCCGGTCACCGACAACGCCGGCGGCATTGCCGAAATGGCGGGCCTGCCGAAGGAAGTGCGTCACAACACCGACGCGCTCGACGCGGTGGGCAACACCACCAAGGCCGTGACCAAGGGCTACGCCATCGGTTCCGCGGGCCTCGGTGCGCTGGTGCTGTTTGCCGCCTACACGCAGGACCTCAAGACCTTCTTCGCGGATGTGCCGGTGAGCTTCGATCTCTCCAGCCCGTGGGTGGTCGTGGGCCTGCTGTTCGGTGGCCTGCTGCCCTACCTGTTCGGCGGCATGTCGATGACCGCGGTGGGCCGTGCGGCCCAGTCCGTCGTCGTCGAGGTGCGCCGCCAGTTCAAGGAAAAGCCGGGCATCATGGAAGGCAAGGACAAGCCTGACTACGGCCGCGCCGTGGACATGCTGACCAAGGCGGCGATCAAGGAAATGATCATCCCGTCGCTTCTTCCGGTTCTGTCTCCGATCGTCGTCTACTTCGTCATCAACGCCATCGCCGGCCAGGCCGCGGCCTTCTCGGCCGTGGGCGCCATGCTGATGGGCGTGATCGTGACGGGCCTCTTCGTCGCCATCTCGATGACGGCGGGCGGCGGCGCCTGGGACAATGCGAAGAAGTCCTTCGAGGACGGCTTCGTTGACTCCAAGGGTGTGAAGCACTTCAAGGGGTCCGATGCCCACAAGGCCTCGGTGACGGGTGACACCGTCGGCGACCCCTACAAGGACACGGCGGGCCCCGCCGTGAACCCGATGATCAAGATCACCAACATCGTGGCGCTGCTGCTGCTGGCCGTGCTGGCCAGCCACTAAGCACCACGGGTTTTCGACACGAGCCCCGCGCGGAGCGATCCGCGCGGGGTTTTTTGTTTGAGCAAAGCCTCGACGTCTTTTCCCACCCATCATGCCCGGGCTTGTCCCGGGCACCTACTTCGCGGCCGCCACGAAGGATCGCCGGGACAAGCCCCGCGATGAGGGGCGGTGGAGGATGTCGTCTCCTCTCTTGCCTAATCGCACGACGCGCTGTCTGATGCGCAGGGAGGAAAGTGACTCATGCTGATCGGAATCGACTGGGGCGGCACCAAGATCGAAGGCGTTGCGATGGAGCGCGACGGGCGCGAGTTGCTGCGCCTGCGGGAAGCAACGCCGCGCCATGACTATGAGGGCTGCCTGAAGGCGATCCGCGCGATGGTCGATGCGCTGGAGCAAAAGACGGGCCGCGCAGGTAAGGTCGGCATCGGCATTCCGGGCTCGCTCGAACCGAAGAGCAGGCTGGGCAAGGGCGCGAGTTCGACGTGGATTCTCGGCAAGCCCGTCGAGGCCGATCTGCAGAAAGCACTCGGTCGCGAGATCCGGGTGGAGAATGATGCGGACTGCTTCGCGGCGTCCGAAGCGGTGGACGGGGCAGGGGCGGGTTACAACGTCGTCTTCGCGGTGATCCTCGGTTCGGGCGTTGGTGCGGGGATCGCGGTGAACGGCCGCGCCCATCACGGGCCCAACAATTCCGGTGGCGAATGGGGGCACAATCCGCTGCCCTTCCCGGATACCACCGAAATTCCCGGCAAGCCCTGCTACTGCGGCCGCGTGGGCTGCATCGAAACCTGGTGCTCCGGTCGCGCCTTCGAAGCGCAGTATGCGGAGCACAAGGGCGTGGAGTTGAAGGCGGCCGAGATCATGGCGCTGAAGCGGAGCGGCGATCACCTCGCCAGTCTTCTCTGGCGGCGCTACATCGACCGCGTGGCGCGCGGGCTTGCGACCGTGGTCAATGCGCTGGATCCCGACGTTCTCGTCATGGGTGGCGGCATGTCGAATGTCGACGAGCTTTACGAGGACCTGCCGCCCGCCCTGGCGGCGCGGACATTCTCCACCGTGTTCCACACCCCCATCCTGCGCAACCGGCATGGCGATGCGAGCGGCGTGCGCGGTGCGGCCTGGCTTTGGAAGGACTGAGATGAACGAGAGATATGACTTCGGCCTCGCCCTCGTGCAGGAGGCGGGCAAGCTGGCGCTGGGATATTTCAACGCGCGCGACCAGCTGACGATCCAGAACAAGGGCCCGCAGGATCTCGCCAGCGAGGCCGACGTCAACACCGAACTCCTCATCCGTGACCGGCTGGCAAAAGCCTTCCCGCAGGATGCCTTCCTCGGCGAGGAAACGGCGCCCACCGAATACACCGCGGGGCAGGGCATCTGGGTGGTCGACCCCATCGACGGCACGCAGCCCTTCATCCTGGGCATGACCAGCTGGTGCGTGTCCATCGGCTTCATGCAGGATGGCGTGATCCAGTTCGGCATGGTCTATGCTCCGGCGCGCGACGAGCTCTTCGCCGGTGGCCGCGACATCGGCGCGACGCTCAACGGCAAGCCGATCCGCGTGAGCGGTGCCAGGTCAGTGCGCGAAGGCATCACCTACGCCGGCTATTCGCCCAAGAGCGGGCCGCATGAGTTCCTCCCCGGCTTCACGCGGCTGCTCGAGAAGGGCGGCATGTTCTATCGCGACGGCTCCGGTGCGCTGGGCCTTTGCTATGTGGCGGCGGGCCGCCTGGTCGGCTTCTTCGAGCCGCTCATCCGGTCATGGGATGCGCTCGGCGCACTCGCCGTGTGCGAGGGGGCGGGGGCACAGCGGAGTGACTTCCTCAGCCATGACGGATTGTTCAAGGGCAATAGCCTGATCGTGGCGCCGCCGGCAGTCTATGGTGAGATCGAGGGGATCGTGAGCGGAGCGTGATGCCCGCTTTCCCCTATACTCCGTCACCCCGGCGAAAGCCGGGGCCCCGCTTTGGGTCGTCACATGCTGTCAAGAAAGCGGGGTCCCGGCTTTCGCCGGGATGACGTTTTATGGAGGTGTTGTTCAGGCCGGATGCCACCACCTGCCGCCGATCACCACGCCGTGCGAGGTGATGCGCTGGCGGCCTTCGAGGTGTTCGCCGACGACGTCGACATAGTCGAACTTGCCCTCGTCCACGGAGAGGATCGTCGCATCGCCCACGCTGCCCGGCTTCAGGCTGCCAAGTTCCGGGCGCTTCAGCGCGAAGGCGGCGTTCTCGGTGGAGGCCTTGATGACATCGGGAAGGCTCATGCCGAGGCAGAGGAACTTCGACATGGTGGTCACCTGGTCGAAGGCCGGACCGTTGATGCACAGTGCGTGGACGTCGGAGGAGATCGTGTCCGGCGCAAAGCCGTTGGCGAGCATCGCACGCGCCGTCTTGAAGGCGAAGGAGCCCATGCCGTGGCCGATGTCGAAGAGGACGCCGCGCTTGCGCGCGGCGAGAACGGCGGGCTTCACGCTGCCCTGCGCGGTGGCAGGGGAATTGGGGAAAGGCCGGAAGGCATGGGTCAGCACATCGCCCGGCCGCAGCATGGCGATCACCTCCTCGTAGGAAGGCGGCGGCTCGTCGATGTGGGCCATGAGCGGCAGGCCGGTTTCCTCCGCCACCTGCAGCGCGATGGTCAAGGGGGCCACACCCTGGTCGCCCGAGGCATGCCGCCCGACGCGCACCTTGATGCCGACGATGACGTCGCGGTTCCGGTCGGCAACTTCCGCGGCGGTGACGGGGTCCATCAGGCGGATGTCCTCGCTCTCGCCCACCATCACGGTGTTGGAGAAGCCATAGATGCCGGCGTGGCTGACATGGAGATAGGCGAGGATGCGCACCTCGCTGCGCTCGATCACGTGCTTGCGGAAGCCCATGAAGTTGCCGGGGCCGGCGGAGCCCGTGTCGACGGCCGTGGTCACGCCCGAGGTCCGGCAGAATTCCTCGGCATCGATACCCAGCGATGTGCCACCCCAGTAGACATGGGTGTGAAGGTCGATCAGGCCCGGCGACACGATGAGGCCGGAGACGTCCCGCACCGTTGCCGAAGGGCTGTCGAGGCGGGTGGCGATGGCGGCCACCTTGCCATTGGCGAAGCCGACGTCGCGGATGCCGTCGAGGCCCTGGCTGGGATCGATGACCCGGCCGCCCCGGAGGATGAGGTCCATGAGGTCTCCCTAGAACTTGCCCTGCAGCATGGGCGCCGTGCGGGTGCCCTTGGAGGTGCGCAGCAGTGCGCTGATGATCGAGGTGTCCTCGCCATAGACGGGTGTGGCGTTGGTGTTGATGTCCACCACGCGGCCGTCCTGCAGGCCATACTGGGCATAGCTCTTCACCTTGCCATCCTCGTTGAAGCGGATGGCGATGACGGTGCGGTCCGTCTCGGTGGTCATGAAGGCTTTGCTGGTGGTGACCTGGGTGATGTAATAGAAGCTGTCGCCCTTGTATTGCACGGAGGCCGTGGTGGAGGGCGTGCCCATGATGCCTTCGACTTCCATCTTGGTCATGCCGTTGGAAATCTGGTCAAAGGCGCCGGGCTTCGGCATGTAGCCGCGGTGCTCCACCTCCGGCGAACAGCCCGCCAGCAGGAGGGCCAGGCCGGCGGCGGCAAGGAGGCTGGTGGCGAAACGCGTCTTGATGATCTGCATGGGCCGCAATCTTGATCCTAATCCCCTGACCGGCGGAATCGTATAAGAAACTCGTGAACCATATCTTCCGTTAGCCCCAAAGACATGATCCTGAAACGACTTTTCAACCGAGCCCCACCTGCCGAACGCCGCTGTTACGAGGCAATTGTGGCTGCCGCGCGGCACCCGGCCTTCTACGCGCAGTGGGGCGTGCCGGACACGCTGGACGGGCGTTTCGACATGATTGCGCTGCACACCTTCCTGGTGCTTGACCGGCTGAAGGGGGTGGAGGCCGATTTCCGCCAGCGCCTGGTGGACGAATTCTTCAGCGACATGGACCGCTCGCTGCGCGAACTGGGGGTGGGCGACATCTCCGTCGGCAAGAAGGTGCGCAAGATGGCGGAGGTCTTCTACGGCCGCGTTGCCGCCTATGACGCCGCACTGGCGGGCGAGACGGGGGCGCTCGCCGCGGCGCTTGCCCGCAATGTCTTCCCGGATGATCCTGCGGCGGCTGGCATCCTGCCGCTTGCCGCCCATATGAGGGACCAACGCCGCCACCTTGCCGCGCAGGATGCCGGCGCCATTGCCGGGGGGCAGCCCGTTTTCAAGGAACCCAAGCCATGAAGAACCGCACGCCGAACGTCGAGTTTTCCCGCCCCTTGCAGGTAGACCGGGTTCCCAAGCTCGGCTCCACCGAAAAGCTCTCGGCCGATCCGGAGGAGTTGAAGGCGCTGGCCCGCCGGTTCAGGATTCCCACCCTTCATGCGCTGTCGGCGGAGATCCGCGCCACCCCCTGGCGCGGCGGCGGCATGAAGCTCGAGGGCCACATTACCGCAGACCTGGAGCAGGTGTCGGTCATCAGCCTCGAGGCGTTCCGGGAGACCATCTCGGTGCCGCTCGCGCGCTATTTCCTGCCGCATGGCGCGGTGGTGGACAATGAGCAGGAGGACGACGCCGACCCCATCGACAATGGCTGGATCGACCTTGGCGAGGTGGTGGCCGAGACCCTGGCGCTGGACCTGGACCCCTATCCGCGCCAGCCCGGTGAGGCCTTTCCCGGACACGTGGAGGATGATGGCCCTGCCGACAAGGCGCCTTCGCCCTTCGCCGTGCTCGCCGAGAAGAAGGGCGGTTGACGTTTGCGGAAGGTTCGGCTGCCGTTTTTGGAATGACTTTCACCAGCCAATCTCCTAAGCCTTGAATCAGCCGCGGCAGGTTCCAGCCTGCGCTGCGGTGGACCTGGGGCGAGTATCGGCAAGGCTTTGACGACGAAGAAACATTTGACCATCGCGCTGGATGCGATGGGTGGCGATACCGGTCCCGAGGTGGTGATTCCCGGGGCGGCGCTCTGCGCCGAGCGCCACCCGGAGCTGCGCTTCCTGCTGGTGGGTGACCGCAGCCGGGTGGCGCCGCTGGTGGAACGCTACCCCAGGCTGAAGCAGCGGGCCGAAATCATCCATACCGACGTATTCGTGACCATGGATGCCAAGCCCAGCCAGGCGCTGCGCCAGGGCCGCGGCAAGAGCAGCATGTGGCTGGCCATCGATGCGGTGCGGACAGGGCAGGCGGATGCCGCAGTCTCCGCCGGAAACACCGGCGCGCTGATGGCCATGGCGCGCTTCGTGCTGAAGACGCTTCCCGGCATTTCCCGCCCCGCCATCGCCGCCATGTGGCCGACCATGCGCAGCGAGAGCGTGGTGCTCGACGTGGGCGCCACCATCGGTGCGGACGCGAGCCAACTCGTCGAATTCGCAGTGATGGGCGAGGCCATGGCCCGCTGCCTGCTGGGCCTCGAGAAGCCCACCGTCGGCCTGCTGAATGTCGGGGTGGAGGAGATCAAGGGCCAGGAGCAGGTGAAGGAGGCGGGCCGCATCCTGCGCGATTCCAAGCTTCCCATCGAATACATGGGCTTCGTCGAGGGTGACGACATCGGCAAGGGCACGGTGGACGTGGTGGTCACCGAGGGCTTCACCGGCAACATTGCCCTGAAGGCGGCGGAGGGCACGGCGAAGCAGCTTTCCACCTATCTGCGCCTCTGCCTGCAGCGCACGCTGATGTCGAAGATCGGCGCCTTCCTGGCGCAGGGCGCCTTCCGCGCGCTGAAGGACAGGATGGACCCCCGCAAGCACAATGGCGGCGTGTTCCTGGGGCTCAATGGCGTCGTCGTGAAGAGCCACGGCGGCACCGATGCGCTGGGCTTCGCCACGGCCATCGACGTGACGCTGGAGATCGTGCGCAACGATCTCGTGAACAAGATCAAGACCGACGTTGAACTGATGACGGGGCTGCTGAAACAGCCTGAAGCCCCAGCGGAAGCCAGCCTATGAACGACCAGACGAAGACCGTGACCAGGTCCGTCATCGCCGGATGCGGATCAGCGCTTCCGCAGCGCGTGATGACCAACGCCGACCTGAGCAAGATCGTCGACACCAGCGATGAATGGATCGTCGAGCGCACAGGAATCAAATCCCGCTACATCGCCGGCGAGGGCGAGACGACGCGCACGCTGGGAACGCTCGCCGCCAAGCGTGCGCTGGAGCATGCCGGCATCGCGGCGGAAGAGGTCGATCTCATCATCCTCGCCACCGCCACGCCGGACAACACGTTCCCGGCCACCGCAACGCTGGTTCAATATGATCTCGGCATCACCCAGGGCGCTGCCTTCGACGTGCAGGCGGTATGCTCCGGCTTCGTCTATGCGCTGAGCGTGGCTGACGCGATGCTGAAAGCCGGGCAGGCGAAATGCGCCCTCGTCATCGGCTCCGAAACCTTCTCGCGCATCCTCGACTGGACAGACCGCGGCACCTGCGTGCTGTTCGGCGATGGCGCGGGTGCGGTGGTTCTGAAGGCGGAACAGCATCCGGATGTGCCGGAAAGCCCGGGCATCCTCGTCACCCGCATCCGCTCCGACGGGCGGCACAGCGACAAGCTCTATGTCGATGGCGGGCCGTCCACGACCAAGACCGTGGGCCACCTCCGCATGGAGGGGCGCGAGGTGTTCAAGCACGCGGTCACCAACATCGCCACCGTCATGGACGAGGCGATGAAGCTTGCCCATGTGGCGCCCGCCGAGGTTGACTGGTTCGTGCCGCACCAGGCCAACCGCCGCATCCTCGAGGGCACGGCGAAGAAGCTGGGCATCCGCGAAGACCGGATCGTGATCACGCTCGACCGCCATGGCAACACATCCGCTGCCTCCATTCCGCTGGCCTTCGACGTTGCGGTGAAGGACGGGCGCATCAGGAAGGGCGAGCTTGTGCTGTTCGAGGCCATGGGCGGCGGCTTCACCTGGGGCGCGGTTCTGGCACGCTACTGAAGCTTCCGCTGTAACCCCTTGAGTTACCCGATAATTCCTGTTGACCGGCGGCGGGCCGCACCGTAGTTTCTGAATCCTTGCAGGGGGTTCAGAATGGCTGGCAAGACTCTCACCCGCGCCGATCTCAGTGAAGCTGTCCACCGTCAGATCGGCCTGTCGCGCAGCGAGTCGGCAGATCTGGTGAAGAGCATGCTCGACATGATGTCGGAGCATCTGGTCCATGGCGAAACGGTGAAGCTGTCGTCCTTCGGCACCTTCATGGTGCGCTCGAAGAACGGCCGCGTCGGCCGCAACCCGAAGACCGGCGAGGAAGTGCCCATCACCCCCCGCCGCGTGCTTGTGTTCCGTCCCAGCCAGGTGATGAAGAACGTCATCAATGGCCTCGAAGGCGGCTCCGAGGAAGAATAGGCTTTCGCGGCACGCCGCATCCTAAGGAGGGATGCCGCATGGTGGAAAAATCTCCCGACGCCTTCCGCACCATCAGCGAGGCGGCTGAGGAACTGGATGTTCCGCAGCATGTGCTGCGCTTCTGGGAAACCCGGTTCTCGCAGATAAAGCCAATGAAACGGGCGGGCGGCCGGCGCTATTACCGGCCTGCCGACGTGGAACTCCTCAAGGGTATCCGCAGCCTTCTCTACCGCGAGGGCTATACCATCCGCGGGGTGCAGAAGATCCTGAAGGAGGATGGCGCCTCCTATGTGGCAGGCGTCGGCCGCGGCGAGATCGAACCGAGGAAGCGCGAGGGCGAAATGGCCTCGGCGCCGCCCCCCGGCATGTCCAAGCCCGCCCCGCGCGTGAAAGGCGCCAAGGGCGAGGCAGCACCAGCGGCAGAGGCCCCGGCACAGCCCCTGCTGCCGCTGGGCGAGGTGCGCGTGGTGGTGAACCGGCTTTCGGAGAACCATGCCGACATGCTGCGGGCCGCGCTGCGCGACCTCGGCGACGCGCGGCGGATTCTCGATCCTTCCCAAGGCCGTTGAGACGTCGAATAGGGCTTTCGCTGGGCGCTGAACAATGCTACAGCGGCGCCGTGTCGGAGCGTAGCGCAGCCCGGTAGCGCACTATTCTGGGGGGATAGGGGTCGTTGGTTCGAATCCAATCGCTCCGACCATTTAAAACAAGGACTTGGCAGAAATGCCCGGTCCTTTTTTTATTGGCTGGCCGCGGTTACTGAGGCCCGCTCCAGCGTTGCAGCTCGGCCTCTGCCTTGGCGCGCTCATAGGCTTGCGCGTGGTCATGGCGGCCTGGCTCCTCATCTGCGCCCGCAGCCGGCGGCGTGGCGGCCTTGCGCCGCTGATGCAGCCACCAGCCGGCGAAGGCCAGCAGGACAAGCACGACAATGATTTCAAAGAACATGTGCGTCTCCCTTGCGTGTGCCGGACAGAGCCAAGACGACAGAACGGGATAGACTATGGCCAGCTTACAGGAGGCGGGCAGGGCGGTCAAAGACGGAGGCGCGGGTTTTCAGTATCCCGCCATCAGCAGGACGGCCATCACCAGAAGCGACAGGCCGAGGGCGGCCGCGATGAGTGCGTGGCCGGCGGCGGCATGGGGCATGTGGTCAGGTCTGCGCATGAAAAGGTTTGTAACATCGATTTCTGTGCAGGCCCGTAACGCCCGTCACAGGATTTTCGGATTTGCGGCAAGAAAGTCTTTACCGAGAAGCGTTTCAGAAAACCATTTCGGATTAAGGACTTATCCTTACCATACGGATGTGTAAACGACTTCAGAAGGAAGTTTCAGGATGTTTTCAGTGGTGGGTGACGGTAAATTCTTTCTGAACACGGCAACGGAAGGATTTGACATGGCCGGCGAACTGGACCCCCGCCTGATCGGGCTTCTCCGGGCCTCCCTTGGCTTCATCGATGCGCTGCGCGACATCGGCGTCGAGGGTGAGATCGCGGTACGCCTCGACCGCGACGGGGCACGGCGGCTGGTCAATGTGGTTGATGTCAAGGACCGCGGGCGCCACGGCGTCAACATCGCCGGGCTGCGGTTCGAATGGCCGAAAACCGATCCGGTCGAAGCCTTTGCGGAAAACGACAATGACGGCGCCCTGCCGCTGGAGGACGAGACGCCGGCCCTCAAGTAAGGCCGGCGCCGCGATTCTGTTACTGCGCCAGGCCGTCCATCGGCTGGCTGTCGCGGCGGTAGCGGCGGGTGCCCCATCGTCGCTGCAGACGCGATCATCCGGCGCGCATTGCATGCCGCCGCCGTCGTTCATGAATACGCAGATGTTTCATCAGGTCCGTCCTCTCCAGAGCCGTCGTGGAAGGAAAAATCCGGTGGCGGGTGGGCTGTTCCTCATCCTCGACACTTTCTGGTGCGACACCCCGCCCGGGGCTACGCGGAGGGAACGTGCCGACACTGATCTTGAAACCGCCCAGTCACCTGATGGGGCGCAGCGTGCTGCTCGTCGAGGACGAGATGATGATCGCCTGGGACATCGAGCAGACGCTCACCCATGCCGGGATGCGCGTCCTGGGGCCGGCCTCCTCGGTGAGCCGCGCCCTGCGGCTGATCGAGGGCGAGGTGCCGGATGCCGCGATTCTCGACCTCAACCTGAGGGGCGAGCTGGTGACGCCGGTGGCCCGGCGCCTGCGCGAGCTGGAGGTGCCCTTCGTGCTCGCCACCGCCTACAACCACCTGCGCAGCGGCGAACTGGAATT
Source organism: Aestuariivirga litoralis (assembly GCF_003234965.1). Lineage (GTDB taxonomy): Bacteria > Pseudomonadota > Alphaproteobacteria > Rhizobiales > Aestuariivirgaceae > Aestuariivirga > Aestuariivirga litoralis. The sequence goes on along the minus strand of NZ_QKVK01000006.1, from coordinate 224,068 downwards.
CGACGGGGTGGAGAACCTCGGCAAGCCCGTGGCCTCCGAGCGCTGCGTGGCGGTGCTGGGCGAAATGCTGGCCTAGGGCGTGTCGGGCTTCGACATCCAGCGGATCAGGCCCATGACCGCCGGAAGCCAGCCGGCCCCGGCGAGGGCGTAGAAAGGCAGCTCGAACAGCGGGCCGCGGCCAACCACCAGCATGCCGCCCACCGCCATCATGACCAGCGCATAGACGATGAGGAAAACCACGGTGGCGGCGGTGCCGATGGCCTTGCGGCGGCGGATGTTCATGGGCCCGCTGATAGGGGCAGCGGGGGCGCGGCGCAAGGTCCTGCCACTGCGGCGCTTCATCACTTGAACCGGCGGGCGGCTCCGCCGTAATGCGCTCTCATGACAGCTGAAACCCTGAACTTCCGGCAAAGCTCGGCGCTGCCCTATGTGCGGGCCTGGCTCCTCGGCATGGCGGCGCTCATCTTTTGCATGGTGATCGTGGGCGGCGCCACGCGGCTCACCGACAGCGGGCTTTCCATCACCGAATGGAAGCCGCTGCTGGGCGCCATTCCGCCGATGACCGAGGCGCAGTGGCTGGAAGCCTTCCAGAAATACCAGCAGATCCCGGAGTACCACCTCGTCAACAAGGGGATGTCGCTTTCGGAGTTCGAGTTCATCTACTGGTGGGAGTGGTCGCACCGCTTCCTCGGACGGGTGATCGGGCTCGCCTTCTTCCTGCCCTTTGCCTATTTCGCGGTGACGGGGGCTCTCAGCCGCTCCACCGCCATCCGCTGCGGCATCCTGTTCGTGCTCGGGGGGCTGCAGGGCGCGCTCGGCTGGTACATGGTGGCCTCGGGCCTCGTCGACCGGGTGGATGTGAGCCAGTACCGGCTGGCGGCCCATCTCTCGCTCGCCACCTTCATCTACGGCGCCATCCTGTGGGTGGCCTTCGGGCTGGGCCTGAAGCGGCATGTGCCAGAAACGGGACAGCAATGGCTGGCCCTGCTGATCGCCGCCCTCGTGCTGCTGCAGATCGCGGCGGGGGGCTTCGTCGCGGGCCTCGACGCGGGCTTCGGCTACAACACCTGGCCGCTGATCGACGGCGCCGTGATCCCCAAGGGCCTGTTCGTGGGCGAGCCCTGGTGGCGCAACATGTTCGAGAATGCGCTGACCGTGCAGTTCAACCATCGCAACCTCGCCTATGTGATCTTCCTCCTCGTTGCGGCGCAGGCCTGGGTGGTGCGGAGCAGGGCGAGCCAGATGCTGCTGGTGGCCGTGCTGGGGCAGGTGGCGCTGGGAATATGGACGCTGCTCTGGGCCGTGCCGCTGTGGCTGGGCCTGGCGCACCAGGGCGGGGCCCTCATCGTGTTCGCCGCCGCGATCTGGAACCTGCATCGCGAGCTGAAAGGCCAGCGCATGGCCGTGCTGCGCCACGTGAAAGCCTAGCGCAGATCGGTCCTCTCTCCCCGAAGGCGAGAGGAATAAAAAGACCTCACTCGCAGATCCGGTAGTTGGCGGACTTGCCATGCCGGCCGAGGTCGAAGTGATAGTGTTCCCTGTGGGCTTCGTTGGCGCCAGGACCGAGCACCGTGGTGAAATAGCCGCAGGCAGTGGTGCGGAGCGCCCGCAGCACGGGATAGGAGGGGGATGCGGGGTTGATGGCGTCCGCCATGCGGATGGTCGTGCCGCCCGCAAGGGTCATGGACGTGATGTCCACGGCATCCCCCGCCGCGTGCTCGCTCATCTTGCCGGAGGAATCGCCGTTGCGGCGGCGGCATTGATAACCGGGGCCCGTGGCCATCCTCTCCAGCTGCTTGCCGGTCTGGGCCAGCACCACGGCGGCCCCGGTGTCGGACACCCAGCGTGCGAAGGTCTGTGCGAAGCGGCAGCTGAAGACCGGGCCTTCGGGGAAGCTCACGGTGCCCGAAGGCGTCTCCACGGCCTGCAGGCGAACCGGATCGGCCAGCGGGCAACCTGCCGCGCCGAAGGTTGAAGGCAGCACCTCGAAGCGCACCCTGGCGGCGCGCAGGCCTTGCGCGCAGGTCGAGGGGCCGGACACGGTCGCTGTCTGCGGCGGGATGCTGGCTGTGCCGGCAGGGGGCGTCTCTGTCTCCGTGGTCTGCGCGGGGGTCTCGGGGGCCGGGCCGGTGAGGGGCGACGGCCTTGCGCGCGGGATGGGCGGGGCAGGGCTGGCGAAATCCGGCGGGGCTTCGGACGATGCGACGGGCACCTCTGCCGCCGGCTCAGCCTTTGGGACGTGTGCGGGCTTCTGTCGTGGGATTGGAACGGCTGGAGCCGGAACCTGCGCCTGGGGCTGCGGCTTCGCGGCCTTCGCTGCGGGCTTCGGCTTGGGGGCCGGGCGCTTTGCCGGCCGCGCCGGGGGCTGCCTGCGGCACTCGATCTTGAAGGAGTGACAGAGATCGCGCTTCAGGATGGTGAGGCCGCTTGCAGCGCCTGCCTCGCCCGCCGCTGCCACCTGCAGCAGGAGGGCGGGGCCAAGCAGGGCCGGGAACAGAACTTGCAACGGGCGGCGGGTGCTTCCGGGCGAGGCATTCATCCTGCCGTAAAGCCCCGCAGGTGCGGGGTTGTTCCATGGGCGGAGTGTTTTGTTGGGGAGTTCGCAGGTCCTTCGCCTTGGGCGGACTTGATCCGCGCAGCCCTTTGCAGGCGGCAAGGAAAAGGACGCCCGGGTCGAGCCCGGGCGAGGTGAGTGTAAAGGATGTGAAGGTGCGGCGGTCTTACGAGATCGCCTGATCGAGATCGGCGATGATGTCTTCCACATCCTCCAGCCCGATCGACAGGCGCACCACGTCGGGGCTGGCGCCGGCGAGCTTGAGCTGGTCGGCGTTGAGCTGGCTGTGCGTGGTCGAGGCCGGGTGGATGATGAGCGAGCGCGTGTCGCCGATGTTGGCAAGGTGCGACAGCATCTTGACGGAGGAGACGGCGCGCACGCCCGCGTCATAGCCGCCCTTGAGGCCGAAGGTGAACACGGCACCGGCACCGCGCGGGCAGTATTTCTTCTGCAGCGCGTGGTACTTGTCGCCAGGAAGCCCGGCATAGTTCACCCACGAGACATTGGGGTGCTTCGACAGCCACTCGGCCACCTTCAGCGCATTGTCGCAGTGGCGCTGCATGCGCAGGCCCAGCGTTTCCATGCCGGTGAGGATGAGGAAGGCGTTGAGCGGCGCAATCGAGGGACCGAGATCGCGCAGGCCCAGCACGCGCGCGGCGATGGCGAAGGCGATGTTGCCGAAGGTCTCGTGCAGCTTGAGGCCGTGATAGGAACCGTTGGGCTCCGACAGCAGCGGATAGCGGCCAGACTTCGACCAGTCGAAATTGCCGCCGTCGACGAGGACGCCGCCCATCGAGTTGCCGTGCCCGCCCATGAACTTGGTGAGCGAGTGGAGCACGATGTTGGCGCCATGCTCGATGGGGCGGCACAGGTAAGGTGTTGCCATGGTGTTGTCGACGATGAGCGGGATCCCCGCCTTCTGCGCGATCTTTGCGACACCTGCGATGTCCATCACGCGGCCGCCGGGGTTGGCGAGCGATTCGATGAAGATCGCCTTGGTCTTGGGCGAGATCGCCTTCTCGAAGGAGGAGAGATCATCGCCATCGGCCCACACCACGTGCCAGCCGAAGGACTTGAACGAGTGGCTGAACTGGTTGATCGAGCCGCCATAGAGCTGGCGTGCCGCGACGAACTCGTCACCCGGCTGCATGATGGTGTGGAAGGCGAGGAGCTGGGCCGCATGGCCCGAGGCCACGGCGAGCGAGGCCGTGCCGCCTTCGAGTGCCGTCACCTTGCCTTCGAGCGCACCCTGCGTCGGGTTCATGATGCGGGTGTAGATGTTGCCGAAGGCCCTGAGCGCGAAGAGGTCGGAGGCGTGCTGCACGTCGTTGAAGACGTAGGCCGTGGTCTGGTAGATCGGCGTGATGCGCGCGCCCGTTGCGGGGTCTGGCGCCTGGCCGGCATGCAGTGCCAGCGTGTCGAAACCCGGTGTTCTCTCAGCCATTTGTCTTCGTCTCCCGTTTTGTCGTTGGGGCGGGAGACTATCGCGGGACGTGGCGGAGGACAATTGAGGGATTTTGATCAGGCCCGCGGTGGCCACCAGGAGCATCGCCGGGTCAAGCCCGGCGATGATGAGCATTACCTTGCGCGTGAACCCGGCGACACCACCCCCCATTCATCATGCCCGGGCTCGTCCCGGGCACCCTTTGGCTGGTGTCAAGAAGGATCGACGGGTCACGCCCGGCGATGTTGGCTATCGGACAAGGGGTGTGGCAGTTACCACGGCAGCATGCGGCCGAAGATGCCGTCCTTGTCGATGAACTGGTGCTTCAGGGCGGCCAGCACGTGGAGGCCGATGAGCAGCATGGCGGCGTTGGAGCCGAGATCGTGCAGTTCCTTGTAATTGGCGATGAAGGGCGGCTGCGGCATGGTGAACAGGCCGAACAGCTGAACCTGCTGCATGATCTCATGGTACTTCGAGAAGTTGCCGAAGGTGATCCAGCCGGTGAGCGGGATGAAGATCAACAGGATGTAGAACAGGCCATGCAGCGACTTCGAGCCGATGACCTCGTAGCGCTTCATCGTGGCGGGGTAGGGCGGGGCCGTGTGGGTGAGGCGCCAGACGATGCGCAGCAGGGTGAGCAGCAGGATGGCGGTGCCGATCGACACGTGGATCGAGGGCTGGAAGGTGGCGCCCGTCGGATCGGGGAGCTTGGAGATCGCCTCGCCCTCCTTCATCAGGTCCTCGCCGAAGAAGACCATGTAGATCATCAGCACCGCCGTGATCCAGTGGATGAGCATGGCGACGCCGTCATATCGCGTCTTGGGGACGAGGCCCATTGGGAAGCTCCAGTCTGAGTTGCTATCGATTGAGTCTAGGCCCGGCTGTATGACTGGAACTTGACAAAGATCAATAGCACTTCCGGAGGGTCAGTAGCCTTTCCGGGGGCCGAGGCCGAGGCTCTGCATCCTGCCGCTCTCGTGCATGGCCTGCTTTTTCGACGAGATGATGCCGGAATTGCCGCCCACCCAGAGCCATTCGCCCGAGAGCTTGCCATATTCCATCTTGGGGCAGCGGTTCATGACGACCTTGACGCCCTGCGCCTCGGCCCGCGCCGCGGCCTCGTCGTTGCGCACCGAGAGCTGCATCCAAATGGCGGCAGGCTTCGGTTCGAGCGCCAGCGCCTCGTCGGTGATGGGGCCGGCGGCCTCCGAATTGCGGAACACGTCGACCATGTCCACGGGCTTCGGAATGTCCCTGAGCGATGCGTAGACGGTCTGCCCCAGGATCTGCTGACCGGCGAGGCCGGGGTTGACCGGGATCACCTCATAACCCTTGTCGAGCAGATATTTCATGACGAAGTAGGACGGGCGGACCTCGTTGGCGGAGGCGCCCACTAGGGCGATGGTCTTCACCGATTGCAGGATGTCGCGGATGTAGTCGGGCGAATAGCTGTCGTGGTTCATGATGGCAGCTCGATGCGGCCTTGGGCGCTGAGCGGGAAAAAGGGATTGAAGGCCACCTCCCACAGGTGCCCGTCCGGGTCGGCGAAATAGCCGGAATAGCCGCCCCAGAACACCTTGTGCGGCGCCTTGACGAGGCTTGCGCCGCAGGCCACCGCATGGGCGATGATGGCATAGACCTCCGCCTCGTCCGCGGCATTCCAGGCCAGGCTGACGCCCCTGAAGACGGGCGGCGGCTGAGATGCGACATTGGCATCCTGCGCCAGCGCATCATGGCCGTAGACACCGAGCACGATGCCATTGGCATCGAAGAAGGCCACGTGGTCATTGCCGGCGGAGGACGCGGTGAGACCGAGGCGCTGGTAGAAGGCGCGGGCCGCGGCCACGTCTGCCACCCCCAGCGTGACGAGGTTGATGCGCGGCGTCACGGCTCGTCGCTCCACTGCGGGTCACGCTTGCCGATGAAGGCGGCGATTCCTTCCTCCGCATCACGCATGAGAAGATTTTCCGTCATCACGCGCGCCGTATAGGCATAGGCCTCAGCCAGCGGCAGGTCGCGCTGGCGGTAGAAAGCCTGCTTGCCGGTGCGCAGGGTGACCATGGATTTCGAGGCAATCTTGGCGGCCAGCTCATTCACCGTGGCGGTGAGATCAGCGGCGGGCACCACACGGTTGACGAGGCCGAAGCGCTGCGCATCCTCGGCGCCGTAGACGTCGCCGGTCAGCAGCATTTCCATCGCATGCTTGGAGGCGACGTTGCGCGACAGCGCCACCATGGGCGTCGAGCAGAACAGCCCGATATTGACGCCCGGCGTGCAGAAGCGGGCACCCTCCGCCGCAATGGCAAGGTCGCAACTGGCGACGAGCTGGCAGCCCGCCGCACTGGCAAGGCCGGCGACTTCGGCGATGACCGGCTTCGGGTGGTTGACGATGCCCAGCATCAGTGCCGCGCAGGAGTCGAACAGCGTGGCAAAATAGGCGGCACCCTTGTCGGGGTCGGCGCGGTGCGCGGTGATTTCCTTGAGATTGTGGCCGGAGGAAAAGGCCGGTCCTTCCGCTGCCAGGACGATCACGCGGACGGACCTGTCGCCGGCCGCCTCAGCGAGTGCGGCGCGCAGCGCACCCATCATCGCCTCGGACAGGCTGTTGCGGGTCGCGGCGTCGGCAAGCGTCAGGCGCAGCACGCCGCCCGCCAGGGCGGAACGCAGCAGGCTGCTCATTCTTCCTCGATGTCGAGCTGCTTGAGCTTGGGGCCGTAGACAGGGTCGGCCACCATGTCGTCGATGACCTTCTTGTTGTTCTCGGACGGGATCAGCGCCTTCAGCGCCTTGATCATCTTGTCCTTCATGTCCTGGGCGAGTTCGGTATCGTCCTCGACTTCCTTGATCTGCTGCTGGAGTTCGGCCGTGGTGTCGTCGGTGACGGTGCCATAGGTGAGGCCGAGCGTGGTGACCGCCAGGTTCCAGTCGCTGACATTGGCGAAGCCCGCGGCCTTGATGTCCGCCTCGAACTTCTTGCCGTCCTCCGTCTGGTCGACGAAGTCCTGCAGGTTCTCATACTGGTCGAGGTCGGTGTCGGCGTATTTTTCCTTGGCCGTGATGTAGCTGTCCAGCGCGCGGCGGGCGATTTCCGGGGTCAGCTCCATGGTCTCGATGGTGGGGATCTCGCCGAGGCTCAGGTCGTCACCCGGCGTGTCACCGGCATCCGGTGCCTCGCCGTCGTCCGGCGCCGCCTGGTCGGGGGTGGCGGCGGGGGGCTCGCTGGTGGCAGGCGGGGTGGCGGCCGGTGGCGTGGTGGCCGGTGGGGTCGTGGCCGCGGGAGCGGTTGCTGCCGGGGGAGTCGTTGCCGGGGGTGTGGCCGCCGCTGGCGGGGTGGCGGGTGCCGTGGTGCTGCCCTGGGTGGAGGGGTCCGCCGGAATCGGCAGCGGTGTGGCCGCCTGCGCGAGACGCAACGGCAGATCCGGGCCGGTGGCGGCCATGGCGACCGGCGCCGCGAAACAGGCCATGGCGAAAACTGAAACGAAAATGCGAGCTGTCATCTGTGCTTCCCTGCTGGCCGGACTCTAGGCCATGGCCTGTGGCGGGGGAAGGGCGATTTCGGGGCGGGATGCGGCTTTGAGGTAATATAATACCACAACACTTTTATGCCGCGTTTGCCGGGGTTTTTCTTGACAGGGCCAGGTGCGCCACGTATTCAGCCCGGCATTGAGCGGGGTGCGCGGGCCATTCGTTTTCGCACCCCTTATCTTTGACCCCGTAACACCAGAGACAAGCGGATGACAACCTATTCGGCGAAAGCCAAGGACATCGTGAAGGACTGGGTGCTGATTGACGCGGAAGGCCTCGTCGTCGGCCGCGTGGCCGCCATCATTGCGAACCGCCTGCGCGGCAAGCACAAGGCGACCTTCACGCCCCACATGGATTGCGGCGACCATGTCGTCGTCATCAATGCCGAGAAGATCCACTTCACCGGCAAGAAGAAAGAGCAGAAGAGCTACTTCCACCACACCGGCTTCCCGGGTGGCATCAAGGAGCGCAATGCCGGCAAGATCCTCGAGGGCAAGTTCCCCGAGCGCGTGCTCGAGCTCGCGGTGAAGCGCATGCTTCCCGGCGGCCCGCTCAAGCGCCAGCAGATGACGCACCTCAAGATCTATGGTGGCGCAACGCACCCGCATGATGCGCAGAACCCCAAGAAGCTCGACATCAAGTCCATGAACCCCAAGAATGCGGTGAGAGGCTGAAATGGCTGAACGCAAATCCCTCGCAGATCTCGGCCAGGCCATGGGCGTGGCCTCTGCCACCGGCAGCGCTTCGGCTGCTGCCGCAGCTCCCGTCAAGCCCAAGCTCGACGCCCAGGGCCGCGCCTATGCGACCGGCCGCCGCAAGGACGCCACGTCCCGCGTGTGGGTCAAGCGCGGCAAGGGCAAGATCACCATCAACGGCAAGCCGATCGAGACCTACTTCGCCCGCTCGGTTCTCCGCATGCTGGTGCAGCAGCCGCTGGTGACGGTCAACCGCGCCACCGAGATCGACATCGACTGCACCGTGTCCGGCGGTGGCCTCTCCGGCCAGGCCGGTGCCGTCCGCCACGGGCTTGCCCGTGCGCTCACCTATTTCGAGCCCGAACTGCGCTCGGCCCTGAAGAAGGCCGGCTTCCTGACGCGCGACCCCCGCATGGTCGAGCGCAAGAAGTACGGCCACCCCAAGGCCCGCCGCAGCTTCCAGTTCTCGAAGCGCTAAGCCACAGCAGATTCAAGTCTGCTTTTTCAGAGGGGCTGCCGAAAGGCGGCCCCTTTCCTTTTGTCGCCTTGTTCGGGCCCACGAAAAAGGGCGCCGCAACCGTGTGGTTGCAGCGCCCTGTGAAGGGATGGACCGGGCCTTACTGCGTCTCGAGTGCGGTGGAGATCATGGTGAAGGCATCGATCGTCTTCGGCGTCACCTCGAGGATCACCGAGCGCTTGTCCTGCTCGTCATCCTTGCGCTCGATCCAGCCGCCCTCGACCAGCTTCTTCAGCCGGGCGTTGAGGGTGGGAAAGGTGCCATGGGTCGATTCCTTGGCCAGATGCGTCACCCGCAGCCGCTCGTTGTTCATGCAGGCCTGGGCGATGTCATGCAGCAACTCGCGCATCACGTGGTCGAGTTCATGAAGCCCATGCTTCCTCTCGGCTTCGGCGATCGCCTGTCGAAGTCTCGTGTATTTCATGGATCTTTACTCTTGTCGCTTCGTGTCACGTGTCTCAGTTCCGATACGTCTCTGTCATGAAAAGGATTAACTGTACCCCCTCATTACGGCCAGCGTGGATCTACCTAGACCACGCATGTGGCAGAATTCAGATTCGAAACTTTACCATAGTCGGGCAGCGCTTGCTTCTCATTTCGTGCCACATCTCCGGCGGGCTGCCGGGAGAGTTGTACATCTGAAGGTAGAACATTGTTACGTAACGACAATTTACCTTGATCGAGGGCTTTGGAGCCGCCACAAAGGTAAAGTTTTGAGACGTGAACAGGACCCATCTTGAAGCTTCCCGCAGCTTGGCAGGTGCGCGATGTCGTGCTCACCACGGCGGCGCTGGCCTGCCTCTATTTCCTCGCCTACGGGTTGGTCTGGGCCGTCATCACGCCCTTGCAGGAAGGTCTGCTGCCCGAGATCACACGATTCGCCAGCCTGCTGTTCCTGCCGCACGGCATCCGGGTTCTGGCCACCGCGCTGGTGGGCGGCAAGGCGGTGCCGGGCCTGGTCCTCGGCGAACTGGCCGGCAACTACCTGCTATGGGGCATCCACGACCCGGTGACGCTGCTGCTGGCATCGCTGATCGCCGGAACCGTGACCTGGGCGGTGTTCGAGGGGCTTTTCGTCCTGCGCATCAACGCCTTCTACCTCCGGGTGACGGATGAGCCGCCGCCCTTCCACACGCTGATGCTGGCCGGCATCCTCGCCTCGGCGGCCAATGCCTTTCTGCTCACCTCGCTGCTCGAACCGGATCTCGGCGCCGGCAGCGTCATGGCCATCCTCGCCGCCTACATGACGGGTGACATCACCGGCTTGCTGGCGGTTCTGCTGGGGGCCCACTATATCATGCCCCTGGTGAGCCGCGCCTGCGAGTGAACGGGCCGGTCCGGAAGGAGTGTGCCCGATGAACATGCCGCCGCTGATCCGCTTCCTGCTCAAGTGGTCGGTCATCGGCATGGCGGCGGGCTGGCTGTTCGTCGGGCTTCTGCTCTATGCCGATCTCGGCGGGGTGAGGAGCCTGCTCGGCCGGGCCGAGAGCCCGCTGCTGTGGGTCTTCGTCTTCGGCTTTTCCTTCGGCATCTCCTTTGCGCAGGTCACGGTGCTGGCCGCCGTGCTGCTGCGTGACGATTTCGGCGGGCGGGGCTCGGGCAATGACCGGCTGGAACGCTGGCGGGCAGGCGGCAGCGCACAGCTCCGGCCGGACGACGACTAGCCCGGGCCGGGCCGGGCCGCGATGAGGAGCCTGCGCAGTTCGGACCTGAGGGTCTTGCCGAATGCGCCTTCCGACTTCGGGAAATGGCTGAGCCGCGCAAACCTGACGAGGTCAAAGGGCAGGAAGCGCGCGGTCATCTCGCGCATCTCCTCCGCCCTGATGTTCCGCGCGATGCGCACGGCCACCAGCACCTCTTCCTCGCCTCGCTCGTTCATCTCGGCGAAGATGCATACTTCCTCCGCCGCGAGATACGCCTGAAGCGCCTGCTCGATGGGCAGGACCGAGAGTTTCTGGCCGCGCAGGTTGATGACGTCCGATTCACGCCCAAGAATGCGGATGCGCCCATCGGCCCGCCGCATCGCGCGGTCACCGGGAACGAAGTAGCCATCGCGGAAAAACCGCGACGTTGCCTGCAGGTCGTCGAGATAGCCTTGCGCGTCGATATCCTGCAAGCCGATGGCAAGCGTTCCTTCTTCACCGTCTCTGCACGCTTCGCCCCCCTCGCGGAGGACGACGATGTTCCGCCCGGTTTCGGGTTGCAGCCAGATGAGGTCGTCGACGGAGGCAAACCAGGCTCCGAGAGGCTGGCAGATGATCTCGGTTGCACCGTAATAGACGCGGATTCTGCGCGACAGGAGGTCGGCCGCCCGGGATGCCAGGTCAAGCGGGAGGGGCCCCGACGTGAATACGATTTCAAAACTGTGGCGAAGCGAATCGGGCAGCGGCCTTGCGGCAACCAGGCTGCGGAGCTGCTGGGGACCTGCAAGCACGCAGTTGACACCATGCAGTTCGAGATTTCGCTGAAGATCCAGGCCATCGTCAAACACCACCGCGCCACCGGCATGCCAAACCGATGAGGGCGTCTTGAACCCCGCGCCGCAATAGGGCGGAAGATTGGTGAGGGCGACCGTGCCCTGTGTGACGCCGAAGCTCAGCGCCCGCGCCGCATTGCGCCGGTCTTCCTGCTCGCCCGGCATCAGGACCTTCTTGTGACGACCCGTGGTGCCCGTGGTGTAGAGGATCTGTGACCCGAAGGCGGCAGACATGCGGGGTGACGACGTCTCGCCGAGGTGTGCCGCCCGGCTGGGCATTGCAAGCACCTTGGCCGTGCCGGTGATACGGCGGCCCGCCTTCATCACCGTGCCGTGCAGCGCCGCTTCGACCAGCACAATTCCGACATTCGTGAGCTCGAGCGCTGGAAGCAATTCGGGGTTCTGCACCACCACCGCGTCCCAGCCGAGCGACCGCACGGCGAGGGACATGGTCCAGCCGTCCAGCAGGTCGCGGGTGAGGATGACGGCCGTGGATGCGCCGGACCTTGCTTCCTCCGGCAGCGACGCCTGGAATCCCGCAATCAGGGCAACGAACTGGGAGTAGGTAAGGTGCGTGTCATCCTGGGCGGCGGCGAGCGCGTGTGGTTGTTGCCGCGCCCAACTTTCCAATTTGCGCACCAGCATTGGCCTGCACTCTCCGCAAAGCGGGCAAATTAGCTGCAGATTGGTGGTGAAAGCAATCCTTTGGTTGCCATTTGAGGCAAGAAGACGCGCTCAGAACAGCGAATCCCGGATGTTGAGGCATTCCTGTTCGAGGTCGGCCGTGGTGTCCGGCACGTTGATGCTGAGGCGGCGCAGCAGGCGATAGGTGAGGTTGCCGTTGGAGCGCTGGCCATCGGCCTCGATCCCCGCGCTGCGATAGGCCTTGAGGTCTTTCTTGAAGGCATCGAAGCGGCTGCAGTCGAAGGCGGTCTTGTCCTCGAAATAATTGGCAGCGAGGCTGTTGTACTGGTCGATGAAGTCTGCCGCCTTGGCGGCGATCACCTTGGTGTCGAAGGCATCCTTCGGCGGCACCGGCGGCGGCGTCTGCGGGTTGATCCAGCGCCCGGTGCGCGAGGCATCCGACGACCACACCGAATATTGCGGAATGCCGTCGGAATCGCGGTAGCCCTCGGGCCGCACGGCGTGGAACACCACCTCCAGCGGAATGCCGTAGAACGTCACTTCGCCTTTCTGGTCCAGCTCGATCACGTCGTTCAGCACGCGCATGAAATGCTCGAGGTCGATCACGTCGCCCGGATAGACGGCGGGGTTCGACGCCGTGTTGAGGAAGACGTGGATGCCGAGATCGGCCTTCTCGTCATACTCGTAGGAGGCGTTGGAGCCGAAGAGTTCGATGTCATCGATGGCGATTGCCGTGTTGCGCAGCTTCAGGTCGTTGAACTGGCGGTTGACGATGGCCATGACGCGCGAGGAGATTTCGGGGCGCATGTGATAATCGGCCGTCCAGATGCGGGGGTCCAGCACCTTGGGAAAGTCGACGATGCCGGCGATGGCCTGGTTCAGCTGGGCCGGCGTCTCGGTGACGAAAGGCGGGTTGGCGATGAAGGGCGGCTGGTAGATGAAGGCGGGTTCGCCCGGCGCGGCACCGGCGGTGGAGGACAGGAGGGCGGCCAGCAGGGCGAGGGCCGCCGGCACTGCAGCATGCTTCATGGAGGTGTCCGTTCAGTCTGACTTGAGCGTGTCGAGATAGGCGATGATGGCGGTCACGTCATCGGGTTCGAACTCGAATTCCGGCATGTCGTTGTGGCCGGTGACGATGCCTTCGGCGAGCGCCTCCTGCAGCGCATCGGGATCGATCCTCTTCACCACCTCGCGGAAGGGCGGGGCCTTCGCATTTGGCGAGGTGCTTTCGGCGTCGATGGCGTGGCAGCGCGCACAGTTCGACCGCAGCAGGTCGAAGCCGCGGGCGGCCTGGCTTTCATCGGCCTTCTCACCGGTGCCGAGGCTCATCACGAAGGCGGCCAGCGCCTCTGCCTGTGGCTGCGTCACCTCCCAGTCGGGCATCAGCGGATGGCGCACGGCAAGCCCGTCCATGAAGCCGTCGACCAGCTCTTCGCGGTCATAGTTGCGCGCGATCTCGCGGAAGGGCGGACTGTCGGTCAGCGGGCTTTCGCCGCTGGCCTCGATGTTGTGGCAGCGCGTGCAGTTGATCTCGGAGAGGCGCTTTCCCTCGGCAATCACCTTGGCGTCATCCGCCGCAAGGGCTGGAAATGTGAGGGCGACGAGCGCCAGGAGGGGCAGGGCGATTCGCATGGGCAGTCCTTGTCTCAGCCTCTCCTGAGCCGGGGCCGCGGCGCGGTCAAGCCGTCACTCCGCCCGGGCGCGGACATAGGAGCCCGGCGCATCCTCGATGACCTTCAGCCTGCCGGAGCCCGGCACCGGCGCCTTCACCTTGGGGCCTGACTTGTCGGCCATCCACTGGGCCCAGTCCGGCCACCAGGAGCCCGCGTGCTCGGTGGCACCCTTGAGCCATTCCTCGATGCTCGGCGCACCCTTGTCGTTGGTCCAGTACTGGTACTTGTTGGCCTCCGGCGGGTTGACCACTCCGGCAATGTGACCCGAGCCCGAGACGACGAGCTTGGTCTGCCCGCCAAAATAGCGCCCGAGGCGGAACACCGAGGCGAGCGGCGCGATATGATCCTCGCGCGCTGCGAGATTGTAGACCGGGATCTTCACCTTCTTGAGGTCGATGCGCACGTTGTCGAGCACCATCTTGCCCTGGCTCAGCTTGTTGGCCATGTAGCATTCACGCAGGTAGAAGGAATGCACGCCCGCCGGCATGCGGGTGGAATCCGCATTCCAGTAGAGAAGGTCGAAGGGCATCGGGTCCTTGCCCAGCATGTAGTTGTTGACGACATAGGACCAGATCAGGTCATTCGAACGCAGCAAGTTGAAGGCGTCCGCCATTCGGGTGCCGGGCAGATAGCCCTTGTCCTTCATGCGGTCCTCGATCCACTTCACCTGTTCCTCGTCGACATAGACGAGGAGATCGCCCGCCTTCTCGAAATCGACCTGGGTGGTGAAGAAGGTTGCGGCATTGACTCTCGTATCGTTCTGCGCCGCCATCCAGCCGAGGGATGCCGCGGTGAGCGTGCCGCCGATGCAATAGCCGATCACGTTGCACTTCGGCGCACCCGTGGCATCAAGCGCGGCCTGCACCGCCTCGAGGAAGCCCTCGCGCATGTAGTCGGAAAAGCTTTTGCGCGCCTGCTTCTCGTCGGCATTGACCCACGACACGATGAACACGGTGAGGCCCTGGTCCACGGCCCACTTGACGAAGGACTTCTTGGCGTTGAGGTCGAGGATATAGAACTTGTTGATCCACGGCGGGAAGATCACCAGCGGGTATTCGTAGGTTTCCCCCTGCGTGGGCGAATACTGGATGAGCTCGAAGGTCTCGTTGCGGAAGACGACCTTGCCCGGCGTGGTGGCGATGTTGCGGCCGATCTCGAAGGCCGACATGTCGGTCTGCTTGATGCGCAGCCGCCCGTCGGGCGTCTGCATGTCTTCCTGTAGGTGCTTCAGGCCCTCGATGAGGTTGGCGCCGTTGGTGGCCAGCGTGGTGCGCAGCACTTCGGGGTTGGTGAAGCCGAAATTGGACGGCGAGACGGCGTTGGCGATCTGCTCGACATAGAACCGGGCCTTGCGGCGGGTGTGGTCGTCCACACCCTCGGCATTCTGCACCATGTCCTGCGCCCAGTTGGCGGAGATCAGGTAGAACTGCTTCAGGAAGTCGAAGACGGTGTTTTCCTGCCAGTCCTTGTCCTTGAAGCGCTTGTCGTTGCGGGCGGGCTCGGCGACCGGCGTCGTCTGCTGGCCCAGCGCCTTGGCCCAGGCGTTCTGCCAGAGCTGGGTGTAGGAGTTCCACAGCTGCATCTGGGCATCCATCAGCTTCTGCGGGTCGTTCATGTAGGACTGGGTGATGGCGCCCAGCGTCTTGGACACCTGCTCCATCGGGGTGAGTTGCGTCTCGGCCTCGGTCAGCACCGGGTTGGGGCGCTCCGCCACCAGCCGCGCGATGCCGGCCGCCTGCTCGAAGACTCGTGCCATGTTGTTGGCAAATTGCACCGGGTCCGCCAGCTGGTACTGGGCGGCCGGCTGCGCGGCGGGGGCCTGCGGCTTCTCGGGCTTTGGTTGCGGCGTCTTGTCCGTCATGGCCTGCTCATGGAGGGCGAATATGGCGGAAGTGTAAAGGGCTTGGACCAAAAGGCAAATTGGTAATGAGGAGGGGGCCACTCCCCTCTCCGCGTCACCCCGGAGGAAGCCGGGCCCCTGCTTGCACAGGAGTGACGGCCCCTGGAAGGCAATGGTTGGCTGGAAAGATCGCGCTGCCCCGTTCCTTGCCATCCCGCCCGTCTCCCGCCATAAGACGCGCCAGTTGAGCGAGATTCACCGGTTGGATTGGGTATCATGACACAGGCGTTGCGGCTGGGCATTGCGGGGCTGGGGACTGTTGGTGGCGGGGTGCTGGACATCCTGGCGCGGCACGAGGGCCTAGTGGCGGCGCGGGCCGGGCGGCCGGTCGAGGTGGTTGCCGTCTCTGCCCGGAGCAAGGGCAAGGACCGCGGGCACGACCTGTCGAAGCTCGCCTGGCATGACGACCCGGTGAAGCTGGCGGCGGACCCCGCTGTCGACGTCTTCATCGAGCTGATGGGCGGCGAGGGCGACCCGGCCAAGGCGGCGGTCGAGACCGCGCTGAAGGCCGGCAAGCACGTGATCACCGCCAACAAGGCGCTTCTTGCGCACCACGGCTCGGCGCTGGCGCGGCTGGCGGAGGAGAAGGGCGTGGCCCTCAACTTCGAGGCCTCGGTGGCGGGCGGCATTCCGATCATCAAGACGATCCGCGAGGGGCTCGCCGGCAACCGCGTGGGCAAGCTCTTCGGCATCATGAACGGCACCTGCAACTACATCCTCACCAAGATGGCGAACGAGGGCCGCAGCTTCGCCGACGTGCTGAAGGAGGCCCAGCAGCTGGGCTATGCCGAGGCCGACCCGACCTTCGACGTCGGCGGCTTCGACACGGCGCACAAGCTCGCCGTGCTCACCTCGCTGGCCTTCGGGGTGCAAGTGAACCTCAAGGCCATCGACATCGAAGGCATCGAGCAGATCACGCTCGACGACATCCGCCAGGCGGGCGAGATGGGCTACAAGATCAAGCTGCTCGGCGTCGCCGTGGCCTCCGAACAGGGGATCGAGCAGCGCGTGCACCCGACGCTGATCCCCAAGGGTTCGCCCGCGGCCGACACCGACGGCGTGTTCAACGCCGTCGTGGTGAAGGGCGATTTCGTGGGCGACCTGATGCTGGAAGGCCGTGGCGCGGGTGCGCACCCCACGGCGTCTGCCGTGCTCTCCGACATCGTCGACATCGCGCGCGGCAATTTCCGCCCGGCCTTCGGCATTCCGGCGAAGGAACTCCGCCCCTACAAGGCCGCGCCGCAGAAGGCCCACGAGGGCGGCTTCTACGTGGCGCTCACCCTGCAGGACAAGCCGGGCGCCGTCGCCGCCGTCGCCAAGATCCTGGCCGAGGAGAAGATCTCGATCGAGTCGATCTTCCAGCGCGGCAAGCTGGAGAAGGACGAGGCGCGCGCCACGGCGCCCTTCATCCTCATCACCCATGACACGGTCGAAAGCGCCATGCGCGCGGCACTCGAGCGCATCGAGAAGGACGGCCACGTTGCGGGCCACCCGCGCATGATCCGGATCGAGAGGCTTTGATCGCCGACGCGACATCGCGTCCCTTCCTCAACGTCGAGCGCTCCGCGTCGGCCCGGCGCTGGAAGGCGCGGCTCGACGACCAGCGCATCGCCGAAGCGATCTCGCAGCGCCATGAACTCCCCGAGATCATCGGCCGCGTGCTGGCCGCGCGCGGCGTCGGCATCGACGAGGCGGAGGCCTTCCTCAACCCGACGATCCGCACCCTGATGCCGCAGCCCTCGGCGCTGCGCGACATGGAGAAGGGTGCCGCGCGGCTGGCAGAGGCGATCACGACGGGTGAGAAGATCGGCGTCATCGCGGATTACGATGTCGACGGCGTGTCCTCCGCCGCGATGCTCGTGCTGTTCCTGAGGGCGGTGGGCTCGTCCTGTTCCGTGCATATTCCGGATCGCCTCACCGAGGGTTATGGCCCCAGCCTCAAGGCCGTCGAGAGCCTGAAGGCACAAGGAGCCCAGGTGCTGGTCACGCTCGACTGCGGGGTGATGGCGCATGATCCGCTGCTGCGCGCGGCGGAACTGGGGATGACGACGATCATCGTCGACCATCACCAGGCGGGCGAGGTGCTGCCGGAGGCCTATGCCGTGATCAACCCAAACCGCCAGGACGATACCTCCGGCCTTGGCTATCTCTGCGCGGCAGGCGTCACGATGATCTTCATCGCCACCGTCAACAAGCTGCTGCGGCTGAAGGGCTGGTATGGCGAGGCGCGCCCCGAGCCCAACATGCTGCGCTGGCTGGAACTCGTGAGCCTCGCCACCGTCTGCGACGTCGTACCGTTGAAGGGCCTCAACCGCGCCTATGTCACGCAAGGCCTCAAGATCATGGCACGGCGCGAGAACCTCGGGATCGCCTGCCTGGCCGACGTGGCGCGGCTGAAGCGCAGGCCCGATACCTACGCGCTTGGCTACCTGCTGGGCCCGCGCATCAATGCTGCCGGCCGCATCGGCAATGCCGGAATGGCACTGACCTTGCTCACCACGCAGGACAAGGGCGAGGCCGCGCAGATCGCGCAGGAGCTCGAGCGGCTGAACCGCGAACGCCAGGAGATCGAACTCGCCGTCGTCGACCAGGCCATGGTCCAGGCCGACAACATGCTGGGCAGGGAGCGGCGCGGCAGCGTGCTGGTCGTCTCCGGCCGGGGCTGGCACCCGGGCGTCGTCGGGCTTGCGGCGGCGCGGCTCAAGGAACGCTTCAGCCTGCCGAGTTTCGTGCTGGCGGAGGACCGGGACGGCAAGCTCGCCTCCGGCTCCGGGCGCTCGGTGCCGGGGGTCGACATCGGCTCCGCGGTGCGCGAGGCCTTCGAATCGGGGCTCATCGTCAAGGGCGGTGGCCATGCCATGGCGGCAGGCCTCACGCTCGAGGCGGCGCGGCTCGGCGACCTGCGCGGCTTCCTCGAGGAGCGGCTGGGGCCCCAGGTGGCGGCCGCCCAGGACCGGGCGCTGGCCATCGATGCCGCACTGACGGCGGGGGCGGCCACGCTGGAACTGATCGAACTGCTCGAACAGGCAGGCCCCTATGGCACCGCCCATCCCTCGCCGGTTTTCGCCTTCCCGGCGCACCGGGTGCTCTACGCCGACCGGGCCGGGGGCGACCATATCCGCTGCACGCTGGCCTCCTCAGACGGCAAGCGGCTGAAGGCCGTGGCGTTCCGCGCCATGGGCACGGAGCTCGGCGAATTGCTGTTGAGCGAGAAGCAGTTACCGCTCCACGTGGCAGGCCGGCTGACGATCGACGACTGGTCCGGCGCCCGCGTCCCCTGCCTCCACATCGAGGATGCGGCCCGCGTTTCGTGAGGCTTGCCAAGCCAGCCGTTCCCCCTTATAGAGCGGCCACTCGCAAGAGAGGGCGCCCTTCGTCTATCGGTTAGGACGACAGCCTTTCACGTTGTAAAGACGGGTTCGACTCCCGTAGGGCGCGCCACTTCCGGGAGCATTCTCCAACCTATTGTGAAAACTCGTAAATTCCGAACACTTCTGATTCCGGTACCCAATCTGGTACCCAAGTTATTTCGCGTCGTGCGCAGCAATTTGAGCCAGGGTACCTTGCAGCCCCGTCAGTCGGCTTTCGAGTTCCGTGATCCTCTTTGAGGACAGCTTGCGCCCTAGAGCCTTGCGGGTCTCGGTGATAGACTTAAGGTGCCGGTTCGGCGGGCGCAGGTTCACGCCCTCGATAACTACGCCGGTGACCTCGGCCGGACGATCCACGAAGTGCTTCTCCTTGTGATACCTCAGCCCAGCCCCATGGATGATGCGTTTCACATCCCAAATGACCGATGGCGACAGCGATGCCCCCGATATCGTTACATCGTCAATGTAGACCGTCAGCCGATACCCGTTCGCCTTGCATAAGGCAGCCACTGCTTCCCAAACGTCGTAATGAGCGAAGAACGCCATTATCGGACTTAGTGGGCTCCCCGTAGGCAAGTGCCCCTTATATGTGGCGAGGCTGGCTAAAGCCGCTGCCACATCACGTTCACACTGCATCACCGAATGGAAGAACCAGTACACCCTCCTTGAGGGGGTGGACGGGAAATACTTGCGTATGTCAAGGCAACGGACGATGCGCTGACCAGCGTGATGTGCGGCGTTGGAGACATAACTGCGCCCTTTGACCGGGCAGAATAAATAGTCCGGCGGAGTAATGCGCGAAAGCAACCGCGCAATGCGGGCTTGGACTAATTTCAGATCACGCCGGGGGTTTTCAACGCCCCTCGGTGATCCATCCTTCTTCTCCACCTCAAACTCTGAATATAGCACACCGTGTGACTTGGTGAGTTGGCGGAGGTCGCCTGGGCTAATCCGCAGTACAGCGCACAGCCGCTTCTTACTGCGGACTTTGAACAGCGGAGACTGGTGGAGTGCATAGGCCTTCTGATTAATTCGCATCGGCCCGTTCCGATCGTTCCTCAAGGAACTTCATTAAACTAATGATTTTCGATGCCACAAACGTCCGGGCACGTTCGTGCGTCGCCGATTTCCCAAGATTTTCAGAAAAGAACAGGATCGAAGAGGTTGGTATTCCAAAGACGATTTCGTATTTTCGAAGCAGGTCGAGAGTCGGCTCCTTAGGACCTTTCTCAATTTCTGAAAGATAAGACTTTGAAATACCGAGCTTTTCTGCGGCCTCGTTCTGCTTCATGTCATGGTAGACACGGATCAAGCGAAGGGCCTCGTTTATCATCGTAACCTCCAAAAAATACAAAGCAGGGCGGCGGCTACTCCCGCAAGTTCTTGGTGATCACCAGGTAGGCCCACACCGCTTTGGTGATGAGCTTCCCGACAACCACCAAGAAAGTGATTGTCTTGGGGCTCCGGAGGATTTGCATCCACCTCGACCCCTTAACTGGTTTCGTCCGCCGCCGTTCCTGATCAGAGTGTTTCGATGTTTCCATCGATCTGTTCCTTCTGCATCAACCCCAGCACGATTGCCGAAGTTGCCATCGAGACGCAGAGGGTAGGGGCCAGGAACGGTTCACCCTGTCTGTACGGGCGGGCCCCGCCATCGGGGCCCGCCCGCGCCGCACGCGCAGTTCGCATCCGGCCGGTGAGTAGAAGGCAATCAACCTTCCTCAGGGCCCGGCTAAGGGCCCCAGTGAGTGATGGGCTTATCCCCTGTAAACATCTGACGAACGTATCATTATGCTCACATGGGCCGCGCGTCAACAACTTTGTTCGCTAACAGCGAATTTTATTCTTTTCTGAAGTGGTTGAAGTGATCGGCGGGCGGGGGGTGCGGAGCTCATGCTCTCTGCGGTACCTAAGGCGGGGGTGGGGGGGTAAGAACCGGACGTGCCGCTCTATAGGCGGGAGATCGTCGAAACGTGCACGTTGAAAGTCCTCGCAAGCTCTCGCACGCTTTCACCTCGTTCTTTTCGTGGAAGACTTCCCCGCCTCTAGCAGCGCCAGCGTGGACATCCCGCTTCCCACCGGCAACTGACGGACATCCGAACAAGGCGCGACGAAGAGGCCGGGCAAATGACCCGGCCTCTTTAATTTGGGTAGAGTGGCACTCGGTAGCCTCCAACAAATCAAAGGCTTAGTATCACTGGCCAGTTATCAGTTTCATCCCTTAGGGAGCGCCAACCTTTCCAAGTGAGTTTCGAACTTCGTCCCAGCACCTTCTTGTGATGGCTTCGGGAGCGCCCCCCGTCAATCCTGATTCAATTTGACGTAGACGCGATCTGCATCCTAGGCTTGCAGAAAAGCGGGTTGGAGGCCTCGGCATCTCGACCGCTCTCCCGAGGAGGAAGGCCAGATGCCCCCCCGCATCGCGATCACCACGCTGCTGACGGCCTGCATGCTTACGGCTGGCTCGATGGCGCAGGCGCAGGACCCGCTGGAAGAGGCTCTGAAGGTCCCCGGGGCGAAGCCGGTCCTTCCCGTCTCGGCTGCCAAGAAGCCCTTCGACAATGACTTCATCGCCGAAGCCCGCAAGTACTGGGGGAACTTTCACTGGCAGATGGGTGGCGACCACGCTCTGTATTACAACACCCACCTCTCGGAATTCGTGCCCATGGCCGCCAGTCCCGCAGTGGGCGACGTACGCCCGTTGCAGCGCACCCCTGTCGACAGCGTCAAGGCGACGACCTTCGTGCATGATGACGGGTCGACTGCGATCCCGCTCGATGACTACGTGATGATCCTGCACCATGGCAAGGTCGTCTACGAGGCCTATCCCGGCCTCAACCCCGAGCAGTCGCATTTCTGGGCGTCGGTGACGAAATCGACGGTGGGACTGCTGGCGAGCATCCTCGAGGAGGAGGGGCTCATCGACGTGAACAAGCCGGTCACCGCCTATGCCAGGCAATTGGCCGGAACGGCGTGGGACAAGGTGAGCGTCATCGATGCGCTCAACATGGCGGTTGGTCTCGATATCCAGGAGGACCTTCCGGCATTGACCAATCCCATGTCGATGTTCCAGCGGTTCGGGGCAGCGGAACTCGGCGTGCCGAACGGCGATGGCGTGGTGGAGACCCCGGTCGCGGTGCTTCGCGCGGCGCAGCCGATCCCCGGGGAAGCCCCCGGCATGCCATCTCGTTACAGCACGCTGACCACGAAGGTTCTCGTCTATGTGATCGAAGGCGCGACGGGCAGGTCGTTCATCGATCTGTTCGGTGAGAAGGTATGGTCGAAGATCGGTGCGCGCCAGCCTTTCATGGTCGGGCTGGGTCCGGACGGCGTGGCCGGCGCCTATGGCATGGGTTTCTCGGCGATAGAAGACCTGGCGCGTTACGCCTTGATCTATACCCCAAGCTGGAACGTGGTCTCGAAGACCGAGATCGTCTCGCCCGGGGTGCTGAAGGAATTGCAGACCTCGGGCAACCACGACGCCTACATGGCAGGGGACTGGACACGGGGTTGGGTTGGCGACGTGTTTGGCAAGGACATGCCCGTCTTCAACAGCAGGCAGTTCGATGCCGCCTGGGCAGATGGCGCCCTGTTCAAGCACGGCAATCTCTTCCAGGGGATTTACGTGGACCCGATGCGCGACGTCGTGGGGGTCTTCTTCTCGACGGTGCCGATGACGGCGGGCAATGACCTTTTGCCCGGCTATATCCGCCAGGCAGCCAAGAACCTCGCGGGCAAATAGGCCGCTGCGTTCGGATCACCGCGATTAGGACAGTCCGGATCGTATCTGATCAAAAGGCTTATCGCTATCGCCCCGTCATGGGTTTCATGCCGCGGGGCGCCCCCCCTTTTTGGGTCATTGCTTTCGCTGCAGTTGATCCCAGCACTTCGGGAGAGAGCCTTCAACTCTCCGCCTCCGCGCAAGTTCACGCGTCCAGCATGTCCCTGTAGCGGCCGTAGAGCAGCCTGGCCTTCACGCCGATGCGGTGGAAGCGGTGGAACGTGACCGACTTCATGTCGGTCACCGGCATCGGCAGGTCCGCGCGCCGGGTGCCGTTGATGCGCCTGGCCAGCACGCCGCCCATCGCTGTTCCCATGGCGACGCCGCGGCCGCTGTATCCGAGGCAGATGTGCACGTTCTCCGCAGGTTCATGCATGTGGATGTAGAAGTCCGGCGTCACCGCGAGCTTGCCGTTCCACACATGCGTCCACTCGACGTTCGCAAGCCGCGGGAAGATCTTTCGCGTGTAGTCGATGAGGGCGCGGGCATCCTTGAAAGTGGTCACGTCGCGCTGCAGACCCTCCCCGCCCATCAGCAGGCGATTGAATGCATCGAGACGGTAGTACACCGTGTTGTTCGCGATCTCGTAGACCACGCTGCCGGAGGGCAGAACCTGGCGCGCCAATTCATCGCTGAGCGGGGCCGTCGCGACGATCGAGGAGAAGACCGGAACGATGCTCTCTCTCAGCCCTGGCCACAGCCCGTCCGTATAGGCATTGGTGGCGATCACCAGGCGCTCGGCGGTCACGCTGCCGCCGGGCGTGGTCACCTTCCAGCGCGTGCCTTGCCGCATGACCCCCGTGGCCGGCGTGCCCGCGAAGATGCGGGCGCCCTTGCCGATGGCTGCTGCTGCCAGACCGCGGGCATAGCCCAGCGGGTTGAGCTTGCCGCACTGCGGGAAGCGAATGCCCCCCAGATAGCGCTCGGTGCCGGTGAGACGGATCACCTCGTCGCGGTCCACCCAGGTTGCAGGCGATCCAGTGCGCTGGAGCTGTGCGTAAGTCGAACGGCTGCCTTCCAGCATCGTCCTGTTGAAGGCGAGCCGCAAAGTGCCGGTCTGAGCCGCCTCGCACGAGATGGCGTGGCGGCGCACGATGTCGAACACGAGGTTCGGCGCCGAACTGGTGATGTCCAGCATGCGCTGGCCCATGTCCGGTCCGAAATCCGACAGGACCTGACTGGGGTCGAGATAGAAGCCGGCGTTCACCTGCCCGCCGTTGCGGCCCGAGGCGCCCCAGCCGGG
Source organism: Aestuariivirga litoralis (assembly GCF_003234965.1). Classification (GTDB taxonomy): domain Bacteria; phylum Pseudomonadota; class Alphaproteobacteria; order Rhizobiales; family Aestuariivirgaceae; genus Aestuariivirga; species Aestuariivirga litoralis. The sequence continues at coordinate 200,247 of NZ_QKVK01000006.1, read as the reverse complement.
CTCGTTGGCCTCCAGCACCACGGCATCGATCCCGAGTTCGGCCAGATGGAGGGCCGTCGACAGGCCGGTGAAACCGCCACCGACAATCACAACCGCCGCCGTCACATCCTCCCGCAGGTCTGGCAGCGGCACCAAGGGCTGCGCAGTTTCGGCATAAAGGCTTCGCGGAAGAGGTTGCCGGCCAAGGTGCATGAGGTGTCCTTCTTTGTTCAACCGCATGTTGTCAGGTTATCGCCAGCTCTTCAATTCAATCAGGTGATCGTGAGCTCGGGCTGGTGCGGGCTTCGATGCCGATGGGAAAGCTGAATTTGCAGGGTCCTCAAAATGCATTGCGCTTGTTTTGGCATGAAAGCAACCATAAGTAGCGCGCTCGATTGCAGTCCGCTGCCGGAGGTGCGGGCTGCCTGTGCCGGGATGGAGCAGTCAAGTAGAAACTAATCTGCCCAAAAAAATTGACTGGATGTCGCGCGGAAGCTTGCGGCCACGCGCAGGCCCATGCGATAAGTGACCCAAGGGAAAGCCGAGGTGAATATCGTGACCATCATGCCTGACGACGAGGACGCGCCAGCGGACAGGATCGCCGGTCTGGATCTTGCCGAACTCGCGGCGCTGATGGCGCAGGCAAAGACCGAGGGCGATGCCTATGACGTGCTCCGCGAGGTTCTCTCCACGCTCACCGCGCAGGCGCGCGAGCCGGACGGCACCACCCATTGATCACCCGCCTGTCGCCGCAGCGCCGGGCCTCGGCCCGGCGCTGCGGTGTCTCGTGAGCTTGGGTGGCGGCTGCGCAGCTCAGGCCTTCTCCACGGCCGGGATCATCCATGTGCCATCGATGATCGACGGTTTTGCCTCGTCAGGCCAGTAGAGGCGCAGCATAAGGTGGAACTTGCCCTTTGGCGCGGGCAGCCAGTTGGCTTCCTTGTCCGCGCCAGGACTTTCATTCTGGATGTAGATGACGAGCGAACCGTCGGCCTCGAAGGCCGGATTGGTGCGGATGCTCATCGAGTAGCGGTTGATCGGGTTCGCCACGAAGAACATCTGCTCGTCATACATGGTGAGCGACCAGAAGCCCTTGACCGGCGGCAGCTGGCCCTTGGGGAAGCGAAGCACATATTTGTGCGCGCCGTCGTAGTCCTCGATGACGCCGGGCTTCAGCGAGGTGGGGTAGACCGCGTCCTGCGGGCGGTTGGCACCCAGCCCGATGGCGGTGACCAGTGCCCGCTGCATGTAGTCGGTGCCGTAGGTGCCGGCCTTCACCGTATAGTTCCAGCCGTTGACGCGCTTCATGTCGTCGGAGTCGATGAAGTGCAGCTTCATGCGGTCGAAGGACAGCTTCGGCACCTCCTTTGCGCCGTGGTCACCCAGGATCGCGGCGTCGAAGTCCTTGCCGGCCATGAGACCGATCCTGGCGAAGCGTGCGAGGGCCGGCGCGTCAGCCTCGGCCGGCGGGTTGCGCTTCATGAGGTCGGCGAGCAGCGTGAAGTAATCCTTCAGCGGCAGGGCGTTCACCTGGTCGCGCACCGGTGTCTTCATGTCGATCGACGCGTCGACCTTGCCTTGCGGCGCATAGTCCTTGCCCCAGGTGCTGAGCGGCTGCAGCTTGAAGGCATCCTGCAGGGCATGCACGGCGGCATAATCCTCCGGCGTGCCGGTGCAGTAGATGCGGCCCAGCAGCCACACCATGGCGGTGGGCGACTTCAGCTGCTTCATGCCATCCGGTACCGTGCCATTCCAGCCGGGGCCGGTGATGAGGAACGTCTGCTTCGCACCCCCCGTGGTGCGCGAACCCGGCACCTCGAACACGTCGGTCCAGCCGGAAAGCAGGGGGAGAAGGAAGTAGCGGTCCCCCATGTCCGGCTGGTCGAGCACCCAGGGCTCGTCGCCCACGTCGAAGAAGGCGGTGGTATAGAGCGTGTCGGCATTGGGTGCGGTCACGTCCCGGAACGAGGCGTCCGGATATTGCCGCAGCTTGATGATGCTGCCCATCGGGCCGCGCGTGCCCTTGGGCTCCGCGACATTGGTGACGACGCGGCGGGTCATCTCCATCGTCACCAGCGGGTAGCCATAGACGTAGGCATCGGATGCGAGCGTGATGTCGTCCGCGATGGCCTCGATCCCGGTGACCGGGTTGTCGAAGGCCATGGCCGTGCCGGCCAGCGCCGACAGGGAAAGAAGGCCAGCGGATGAAAGCAGGGTGCGGCGGGTGATCGACATTCTGTCCTCCGGTTGTGGAAACGCAGTGATCGGTTGCGTTTATGGTAAAACTACGGAGAAGACTGTCCGTCCGATTGTCATTTGACGACAAAATGCGTCCCATCAGACGAGATGCCACGCCGGGCCGAAGCCGGGCGTGGCCGATGAGGCGTGGCGCAGACCTCAGTGGTTGGCGCTGGAAGTCGATTCCTCGAGCGTGCGCAACACGGCGTCGAGGTTGAAGGAGGCGGGCTTCTGGCGCGGCGGGAACTTCTTGAAGTTCTCGATCTGCCCGGCAACCGCGCCCTGCATCGCATAGATGATGTAGGCGTGGCTGATCACCCAGTCCCAGTAGGTGTTGGAGTTCTCGTCCGCCCGCTCGAAGGGATCGCGCCTCAGGTTGAAGATCTTCGGCGCGCGCAGCTTGACGAAGGGTTCGAACCAGCACTGCAGCGTCTTCGCCCGCTGCTCCATCAGCACCACCTTCCAGTCCTGCATGCGGATGGCCAGGATGTCGCCGTCGTCCGAGATGTAGAAGAAGCTGTTGCGCGGGCTCTCCTTCACCTTGCCCGTCAGGTAGGGCAGCATGTCATAGCCGTCGAGATGGACCTTGTAGGTCATTTTCCCGACCTTGTGGCCCTTCAGCAGCTTCTCCTTGATGTCGGGCTCGCCCGCCGCCGAGAGGAAGGTGGGCAGCATGTCCTGGTGCGAGACGATGCCGTTCACCACCGAACCCGCGGGGATGTGCTTCGGCCAGCGCAGGAAGGCCGGAACGCGCCAGCCGCCTTCCCAGTTGGTGTTCTTCTCCGAGCGGAAAGGCGTGATGCCGGCATCGGGCCAGGTGTTGTAGTGCACGCCATTGTCGGTCGAGTACATGACGATGGTGTCCTCGGCGATGCCGAGATCGTCCAGCACGTCGAGCATGCGGCCGATGTTCTCGTCATGCGCCACCATCACGTCGTTGTATTCGCCCTGGCCATTGCTCTTGCCCCTGTGCTTGTCCGCGCAATGGGTGCGGAAGTGCATGCCGGTGGTGTTGTACCAGACGAAGAAGGGCTCATCGGCCTTGTGCGCATCCTTGATGAAGCGCAGCGCATGGTCGGTCACTTCGTCGTCGATGGTCTCCATGCGCTTCCTGGTGAGGGGGCCGGTGTCGGTGATCTTCTGGCCACCCTTGCCGTCGGCCCAGCTGTGGATGACGCCGCGCGGGCCGAAGCGCTTCCGGAAGGCGGGGTCCTTCGGGTAGTCCGGGTCTTCCGGCTCTTCCTCGGCATTGAGGTGATAGAGGTTGCCGAAAAACTCGTCGAAGCCATGCAGCGTCGGCAGGAACTCGTCCTTGTCGCCTAGGTGGTTCTTGCCGAACTGGCCGGTGCGGTAGCCATGCGGCTTCAGCAGTTCGGCAATCGTCGGGTCTTCCTTCTGCAGGCCCACGTCGGCGCCGGGCATGCCCACCTTGGTGAGGCCGGTGCGCATCGGGTTCTGGCCGCACAGGAAGGCGGCGCGGCCGGCGGTGCAGCTCTGCTGGCCGTAATAGTCGGTGAAGGCCACGCCCTCGTTGCCGATGCGGTCGATGTTGGGCGTGCGGTAGCCCATCTGGCCGCGGCTGTTGTAGCTGATGTTCCACCAGCCGATATCGTCACCCCACAGCACGAGGATGTTGGGCTTCTTCGTCTTCTTCGGTTTTGTCGCCATCGCTTCGTCTCCCGTTTGCAATGTCAGTCAGGCACGTTCAGATCAGTCGGAACAGCACGCTGAAGAAGGCGAAGACACCCACCAGCAGCAGCACGAGCGCCACCATGATGACCGGAGACCTGCGGGCCTCCGCGGTCATGCCCGCGATCTGGGCATAGTCGCCGCTCCACAGGTACTTGATGGTCCAGCGATACTCCCACATGGCAACCACCAGCGAGGCGATGCCGCAGAAGATGAGCGCGAGGCCGAGGTAGCGCGGCGCATGCGGAAAGGTGGCAGGGCCGGAGCCCGGCATGTCGTGCACGCGCTCGAAGAACTGCACGATGGTGAAGCCGAAGGCGATGAGCGACACGGCCGTTCGCACCCAGGCCAGGATGGTGCGCTCCACCGCGAGCCTGGTCCGCAGCCAGGCGAAATGCGATTCCGCCGCCACCTTCACGGTGAAGCGCCCTTGGCCCGGTGTCTGGTCCTCGCTCATGCCTTGCCGTCCTTCGAGGAGTGGGTGACGCCCCACAGCCGGGCCAGCCGCTCGAAGGGGCCGCGCAGCAGCAGGTAGGGCACGAAGGCGAGCAGCACCGCGACGATCGCCGCCTCGCCGGGATAGAAGGTCTTGAACTCGATCAGCTGGTAGGCCACGTCCATGACGAGGCCCAGCAGGATGACGCGCGCGGTGGCGATGATGCCGTCATAGAGCCGGTCGGTGCGGGCGCCCGATCCCGTCACGAGGCTCCAGAAATAGGGCGGGGTGCCGCTGCGGGCGTCACGCACGCCGTCGATGGCGGCCAGCACCGCCGCCATGACGGGCTGCAGGATGAAGCGGAAGGTCATGGGGCCGCCGGGGCGTTCGGCGATCGAGCGGAAGACGCGGTCCCACACGTCCGCCGAAAGGCCATGCAAGAAGGCGCCGACCAGCGCGAAGATCACGACCAGCGCCAGCGCGATCTGCGCGAGAACGAGCTGCATCCTGGTCGCGCTGCGGGCCATCAGGCTGGCGCTCCCGCGCGCCGGATGCAGCGGAAGCCGACATGGCTCATGGCGGTATCGATGGGCTGCGCGTGGCGCGCCGCCGGGCGGTAGCGCCGGCAGTAGCTTGGCGCGCAGAGATGCGAGCCGCCCTTCACCACCTTGCGCGGGATGCGGAACTGCGGCTGCTGCGGATCATAGCTCTGGTTCTCCGCCACGCCGCGCGGGTTCGAGGGCACGCAGCAGCTCCTCTGCGCGGGGTGCTGCGCGGAATACCAGTCGGTCGTCCATTCCCACACATTGCCGATCATGTCGTGGAGGCCGAAGCCGTTGGCGGGATAGCTGCCCACGGGCGAGGTCCGCGTATAGCCATCCTCCTCGGTGTTCTGCCACGGGAACTGGCCCTGCCAGGTATTGGCCATGTGGCGGCCCTTCGGCACGAGCTGGTCGCCCCAGGCGAATTCCTTGCCATCGAGCCCGCCGCGCGCGGCATATTCCCATTCGGCTTCCGTCGGCAGCGCCTTGCCGGCCCATGCGGCATAGGCCTCGGCATCCGGATAGGAGATATGGACGGCAGGGTGGTCCTCGAGCCCGGCGAGGGATGAGTCGGGGCCATAAGGGTGGCGCCAGTCGGCACCGATGACGAAGGCCCACCAGTTGGCATAGTTGTTGAGGTCGACGGGGTGGCCGGGCGGCGAGAACACCATCGATCCCGGCTTCAGCATCTCCGGCAGGATGCCGGGATAGTCCTTCGGATCCGGTGCGATCTCGGCGAAGGTCACGTAACCGGTTTCATCCACGAAACGCGCGAAATCCCGGTTGGTGACCGGCATGGTGTCGATCCAGAAGCCGTTGACCCGCACCCGGTGGGCGGGCTTCTCCTCCGGGTAATGCCGGTCGGAGCCCATGAGGAACTCTCCACCGGCCAGGAACACCATGCCGGAGGTGGAAGCACCCCCGGGGGGTGCTGCCGCGGCTTCCGATTCATGCAAGGTCATCACACCACTGTCGCTGTCGCTTTCAGGGCAGGTTCAAACCGTAACACGTCCCAATTGTGGCGGCCAGGCGCCCGCCGCGTCAGCGACGCACGCAGTTGCGGTAGGCGTAATTGTAATAGACGTTCCAGCGGCTGGTGGACGCCAGCAGGCCGGCACCGCCGCCGATCAGTGCGCCACGCCCGGCATTGCGGCCCGTGTTGCGGCGGCTGCCGCTGGCCACGGCGCCGATGGCGGCACCGCCCGCGGCACCGGTGGCCGTGGTGCGCCGCGTGTTGCGGTCGGCGTAGCGGCGTGCCTGCTGCGAGCACTGGCGGCTGCGCTGCGCGGAAACGCTGGAGGAGGCATCGGCCTTGGTCACGAAGTCGGGCGCGGTGACGGCGATGGTGGCCATGAAGGCGCCCGCAATGGCCGCGAGGCGGATGAAGGGAATGTACATGAGGGCATCTCCTGACAAGAGTTCAACCTGAGGGAGGCAACCTAGCACAACTGCCACCGAAGAATATTCGAAAAACAACAATCTCGGAGGGCGCTTTGCAGCACGGCGGCTAGGGAAGCTGGCGCGCCAGAGCGGTGCGGAAGCGCCGGTCGCGCTTCAGGTGCCATTCACGGCTCATGGCGGCGCGCCGGCTGTCCAGTTGCTCGAGATAGAGCAGGGTCCACTGCGCGCCGCGCGTCGACTTCGCCCCGCTGCCGGCATTGTGCTGGCCGAGCCGGCGCTCCGGGTCCAACGTCCAGCCCACATAGGTCCGGACACCGCGCGCCGTGCGCGTGCCAAGCACATAGACAAAGCCCACGGGCTCAGCCGCCGGTATCGTTTCGTCAGGCTGCACACGGCACTTGAAGCGGGATTCTAGATCAGACGCAACACGCGCTCACCGCCCGCCTCCCACGGAAAGTGGCCGATGCCGCGCCACACGCCGCGGCCTGCTCCGATCAACAGGGCAATGAGCATCTCTGCAACTCCGGCCATGATGAAGCTTGCCGTTGTAATGACACTTTCAGCCATGAACTGTATTGCCGTGCACAGTCCGTGAAACTACGGTCCGTGCCCGGCCAGGGATGAGGAGAATCGGCATGACGCATGATGATGGGGTTGCGAAGGGAATGGTGCAGCGCCGCGGCTTTCTCGCGGCGGGAGCCTCGCTCTTGTCGGCGGCGGTCCTGTCGCGCGTCGTTTCGCCCGCCCTGGCGGAAAATGCGCGGCCGCCCAACATCATCTACATCATGGCGGACGACCTCGGGTGGAAGGACGTGGGCTTCCACGGATCCGACATCGCCACGCCGGTGCTCGACGGCCTCGCGAGAGCCGGCGCGCAGTTCGACGCGTTCTATGCCCAGCCCATGTGCACGCCGTCGCGCGCGGCGTTCCTCACCGGCCGCTATCCGCTGCGTTACGGGCTGCAGACGGGGGTGATCCCCTCGGCCGGCAGCTATGGCCTCTCGACCGATGAATACCTCCTGCCCCAGCTGCTCAAGGATGCGGGATACGAGACGGCACTGGTGGGCAAGTGGCACCTTGGCCATGGCGATACCAGGTATTGGCCGCGCCAGCGTGGCTTCGACCATTTCTACGGCGCGCTGGTGGGCGAGATCGACCATTTCGAACATGCTTCGCACGGCGTGAAGGACTGGTATCGCGACAACCAGCCGCTGGACGAGGAGGGTTACGACAACACGCTGTTCGGCAACGAGGCGTCGCGGCTCATCCGTGACCGGACGGGCGACAAGCCGCTGTTCCTCTACCTTGCCTTCACCGCACCGCATTCGCCATTCCAGGCACCGGAAGACCATGTGAAGCGCTATGCCCACATCGCCGACGAGCAGCGCCGGCTCTATGCCGCGATGGTGACGGCGATGGACGATGCCGTCGGACAGGTGCTGAAGGCGCTGGACGAAAAGGGCCTGCGCGAGGACACGGTGATCGTGTTCCAGAGTGACAATGGCGGCGTGCGCTCGGCGATGTTCGCCGGCGAATCGAAGGTGGGTGACCAGCTGCCCGCCGACAATGGCGGCTTCCGCGATGGCAAGGGCACGCTCTACGAGGGCGGCACGCGCGTCGTCGGCTTCATGAACTGGCCGGGCCACATCAAGCCCGGCGTGGTCGAGGGTCTTTCCCATGTCGTCGACATGTATCCGACGCTGGCTGCCATCGCCGGCGCGAAGATGGAAAAGAACAAGCCGCTCGACGGCATCAACCTGTGGCCGGCGATCAGCGAAGGCACCCGCACGCCGCGCGAGGAAGTCGTCTACAACGTCGACCCGACGGGAGGCGCCGTCCGCCAGGGCAACATGAAGCTCGTCTGGAACGCCGGGCTCCCCGGCAAGGTCGAGCTCTTCGACATCGCCAAGGACCCGGGCGAAACCACCAACCTGGCAGAACAGGATCCCGGGACGGTCGCCCGCCTCAAGGAGCGCATCCTCGCCCTGTCACAGGAAATGTCGCCGCCGCTGCTGATCATGGAAGCGATCAAGCTGACCTTCGGCGCGCCGCCCGTGGCGGCGGATCCCGCCACCATGTTCAATCAAATGGGCGACTGAGCGGGCCGCCTCAGCCCGGCACGCAGCTGCCGTTGCCGTCCGGCACGAAACCCTTGGGGCAGGCAGGCTTGCCATTGCCGCCGTTGTTGCGCGTGCCCTTCTGGCGCTGCTGTGGCTGCAGCAGCTGCAGGGCGTCCGGGTCGAGCTGGAGATTGGGCTGGCGCAGCTCCGGCTGTTCCTGCCGGTCCGGCACGCAGGTCTGGCGTTTCTTGCTGAAGCGCCAGCCATCGGGGCACTGGGTCTGCACGCGCCGGTCCGGCACGCAGCTGCCAGCCTCGTTGCGGTGGTAGCCCTTGCCGCAGGGCTGTTCAATGGTCACGCGCTCGCAGCGCCCCGCCGTCGTCATCTGCGTGCCCTTCGGGCAGACGCAACGGCCGCGGCCGTCACGCACGGTGCCGGCGAGGCATTCCGCCACGCAGCGCCCGCGCACCCGCTCCTCGCCCGCCGGGCAGGATGGCTGCACGCAGCGGCCGTTCTTGTCGCGCACCAGGCCCTGGTCGCATGGCGCGACGCAGCGGCCGCCCACCAGCGACTGGCCTGCCGGGCAGCCACAGCTGCCATCGGCACGGCGCACCAGGTCCTTGCGGCATAGCGGCAGGCAGGTGCCGCGGATGTTCTCGGTGCCCGAGGGGCAACCGGGGTTCACGCAGCGGCCCTTGCCATCGCGCTGCTGGCCCGTCTCGCACAGCGGCACGCACTGGCCGCGGTATTTTTCCTGGCCCTGGCGGCAGCCATTGTCGGGTGGCGGCAGGCAGGTGCCGGTCTGCCGGTCGCGCTCATAGCCTTGCGGGCAGGGCGGCACACACTGGCCGCGGAAGGTTTCGCTGCCCTGCGGGCAGCCTTCATCCGGTGGTTCGCAGCGGCCGCTGTCATCCCGCGTCATACCCTCGTCGCAGGGGGGCACGCACTGGCCGTTCACCGTGTCATAGCCGGTGGGGCATTCCGGCGGCACACAGGCGCCGCGCAGGTTGGCATAGGTGCCGGGCGGGCAGGCCTGGGGCACGCAATAGCCATAGGGATCGCGCTGGCTGCCCTGGTCGCAGGGCGGCAGGCAGCGGCCCTGCCAGTTGTCGTAGCCATCAGGGCATTGCGGCGGCGGCGGGACGCAGCGCGTGGGATGGTCAAAGTCCCGCAGCGTGCCCGGCGGGCAGGCCGGGAGGCAGATCCACTGATAGCCCGGTGGCCAGTTGCCCGGCGGCACGCATTGGCCGCTCTCCGGGTCGCGCCCGTAGCCTGCGGGGCAGGGCTGCTGGTAGTAGCTGCTGCACAGGCCCTTCTGATCCCGGTAGGTGCCCGGCGGGCAGTCGGTGACGCACTGCAGGGTGTTGGGGGAAAGCACCATGCCGGACGGGCAATCATCCTGGCCCGGATCATAATCGGCAACGCAGGAACCGGGGTCCTGCAGGTCGCGGTGGTAGCCTTCGGGGCATTGCGGCAGGGGCACCTGGTCATAGCCCTCCGGGCAGCCATGTTCGCAGGGTGGCGTGCACAGGCCGGGCGTGCCGGGATAGCGCAGCCAGCCATCGGGGCAGGCGGGCAGGCAGTAGTCGTCATAGGGCTGCTGGCCATCGGGGCAGCGCGGCGCGGTGCTTGTGCCACATCCGCAGGATACGCAGCCGCAGGCATTGGCGGGCACCGTGCAGAGACTGTCGGCAAGGGCGGGCGGGGCCGCCGGGGCGAAGCACAGCGCCAGCCACAGTACCATGGCGAGCAGGGCGGCATGGGCGAAGTTCGGTGATCTTCCGGCACGTTCACGCGTAAGCGTCATGGCTCAAGCCCCCCGCCGTCGCTTCTGTTCCCCGTGAGGCAGGTTAGCAGACTGGGGGGCAGGGTCAACGCAGGCGCCGACGGCGGGTGGCAGGTCCGCTGCACGCCAATCGGCAATTGAAACGCCGCGTCCGCTCATGCAACAAAGCAGGCCCAGCCAAGCGAAAGGTCGTGGACGATGCTCAAGCTCAGCCGCCGTCATTTCTCCGCGGGTTCTGCCGTCGCGGTGCTCGCCCTCATGGCGCCGGCTGCCTTCGCGGCGGAGGTGGCGGATGTCATCTATGCCGGTGGCCCGATCCACACCATGGACGACGCCAACCCGCTGGTGGAGGCGGTGGCGGTGAAGGCCGGCCGCATCATCGCTGCAGGCGATGCGGCGGAGGTGATGAAGCTGAAGGGCGAGACGACGCAGACGGTGGACCTCGCGGGGCGCACCATGCTGCCGGGCTTCGTCGACCCGCACGGGCATGTGACGATGGGCGGGCTGCAGGCGGTGACGGCAAATCTCCTGCCGCCGCCCGACGGCCCCAACGGCGACATCGCGCAGATCCAGCAGACGCTGAAGGACTGGGCTGCGGCCAATGCCGACACGGTGAAGCAGGTCAAGCTCATCATGGGTTTCGGCTATGACGAGTCGCAGTTGAAGGAGCAGCGCCCGCCCAACCGCCAGGAACTTGACGCGGTGTCGAGCGAATACCCGGTGGTGATCGTCCACCAGTCGGGCCACATCGCGGTGTTCAACAGCAAGGCGCTGGACCTCGTGGGCTACAGCGCGGCGACGCCCAACCCCGAGGGCGGCGTCATCCGCCGCGAGCCGGGCAGCGAACAGCCCAATGGCGTGCTGGAGGAGGTGGCGTGGCTCACCACGATTCCGAAGGTGCTCGGCAACATCGGCCCCACCGGCATGCAGGCTCTGGCGCGGGCGGGCGTCGACCTGTGGGCCTCCTATGGCTATACCACGGCACAGGAAGGCCGCGCCGTGCCTGGGCTCGCCGAGGTGCTGAAGGCGGTGGCGGCGGAAGGCGGCCTCAAGATCGACGTCGTTTCCTATGTCGACGTGCTGGTCGACCGTGACTATATCCTGAAGAACCACAGCCGCGATTATGTGGGCCGCTATCGCAACGGCGGCGCCAAGCTGACGATCGACGGTTCGCCGCAGGGCTTCACCGCCTGGCGCGACCGGCCCTATTACGACCCGGTGGGGGATTATCCGCCGGGCTATGCGGGCTATGCGGCGGCAACGCCGAAGGACGTGCTGGATGCCGTCGCCTGGGCCTATGCCAACAACCTCCAGATCATCACCCATTCCAACGGCGAGGCGGCGAGCGACCTGCTGATCACCGCGATCCGCGAGGCGCAGAAGGCGCATGGCCGCCTGCCGACCCGCCCGGTACTGATCCACGGCCAGTTCCAGCGCGAGGACCAGGCCGACAGTTTCGTCGAACTCGGCGTCTTCCCCTCCTTGTTCCCGATGCACACCTTCTATTGGGGCGACTGGCACCGCGACCACACGGTGGGGCCGGCCAATGGCGACAACATCTCGCCCACCGGCTGGTATGTGACACGCGGCGCCATGTTCTCCACCCACACCGATGCGCCGGTGGCCTTCCCGGACACCATGCGCGTGCTCTCCGCCACGGTGACCCGGCGCACCCGCTCGGGCGACATACTGGGGCCGATGCAGCGGGTGCCGGTCGAGACCGCCCTCAAGGCGATGACCATCTGGCCCGCCTACCAGCACTTCGAGGAGGCGGACAAGGGCTCGATCGCGGTGGGCAAGCTCGCCGACCTGGTGATCCTCACCGATGACCCGACGGCGATCGACCCGATGATGCTCGACCAGATCAAGGTGGCGGAAACGATCAAGGAGGGCCGCACCGTCTATACCGCCCCGCCGGAGAAGCTGAAGAAGGCCGATGCCGGCCGCGGCATGGGCAATCCATTCTCGGACTTTCTCGTCAGGCTCGCGGCCGAGCGCGACGTCCGCAACATGCCCGAAGGCCGCCGCACGCCGCTGATGCGCAAGCTCATGGCCGGGGCGCCGCACAATGGCGGCTGCGTCAGCGGCGTCATCGCCGACATGACACGCGCCATGCTCGGGCAGGGGTGACGTCCACCGGGAAAGACCGTGCCGTGCTCCGCCGCCTGGCCGGCGGTGCCGGTGCTGTGGCGGCGGGCGACGTGAGCCCGCTGATCCGCCGCGGCGCGCGGGTGATCCTGCTGATGCTGTGGGTCTTGGGAGGCGTGGCGGCGGCTGCCATTGCCTGGCTGCTGCTGCATCACGCCAAGGTCCATACCGCGGCCACCGCGGTCAGCCTCGAGCAGTTCGCCCGCCGCTCGCTGACGCTCGCGGCCTTCGTCGTCGATGAATACGAGGAGTTCCTCGATCAGCGCGGCGGCGTTCAGGGCGCGGGTGATGATCCCCGCAATGCCGAAAAGCTGGCGACGCTGCTCGCCTGGCTGCCGGAGGGAAGCATCATCGGCCTGGCATTGCCCGACGGGCGCTGGGTGGCCTCGACGGTGGCGCCCCCCGGCGCCGCGCCGCCGGTGAACGACCGCCGCTGGTTCAAGGCGCATGTGAATGAGGGGCTCGATGCCTATGTCGGGCCCGCCATCCTCAGCCGCCTGAGCAAGCGCTACGTCTTCACCTACACCGCCGCCTATCGCGACAGGGATCGCGGGCTTCTGGGCATCATCAACCTCGGCATCCCGTCGGGCTCGATCACCGGCCTGGCGCCGGACCAGCGCCTCACCCGCACCGCCCTCGTCCAGCATGAGGGCTTCCTCGTCGCCGCCCTGCCGTTCCGGCCGGAGATGATCGACAGGCCCTTCGCGCTGCCTGGCCCGCCGCCGGATGTGAGCTGGACGGGCTTCGGCTCGCTGTTCGGCGCGTGGTCGGTGAGCGCGGTGCGCAATATCCCGGAGCTCAGGCTTTATGCGGTGGCGGCGGTGCCGGTGGCAGAGGTCCTGGCGCCGCTGCTGTGGGGGCTTGCCATCGGCATCCCCCTGCTTCTGCTGCTGACGCAGCTGCTGCTCAGCCTGTCCCGCCAGCTGCAGGAGAAGAGCCGGCAGGTGGAACAGGCGCTGGCCGACAACAAGGTGCTGTTCCAGGAGGTCCACCACCGGGTGAAGAACAATCTCCAGGTCATCTCCAGCCTGCTGCGGCTGCAGACCGAACGCCTGCCGCCGGAACTGCGGCCCCTGCTCGATGAAACCGGCGCGCGGGTGCGCGCCATTGCCCTGGTGCACGAGCAGATCTACCGCGCTGCCTCGCCGTCGGACGTGCAGCTCGACCTGTTCATCGCGCAGCTCGTGCAGCAGCTGTCCGCATCGATGATCGGCGGCAATGCGGCGATCACCACCGATCTTCAGCCGGTGGCCATCGGGCTCGACCGCGCGGTGCCGGTGGCCATCCTAGCCACCGAGGCGATCACCAATGCCATCAAGCACGGCCTCGATGCCGGCGATGGCGCCATCCGGGTGAGCCTCGAGTGTCATGACGGGCGCAATCTTCTGACGGTGCGCGACAGTGGCCAGGGCATGGCGGAGCAGGGCCGCCCCGGTGGCCTCGGCACGCGCATCATGGATGCGCTGTCGCGCCAGATCGATGGTGCGTGGCGGCTCGCGCCCGCGCCCGGCGGGGGAACCGTCTTCAGCCTGGACTGGCCGGCCTAGGCCGCGTCCGCGGTGCCGTCGTCGGGGTCGGGCATGGCGAGCATCACCGCGGCAATCTCCTCGCGGCCGTTCTCGAAGGCGGCGACACAGGCGGGGTCGAACTGCTCACCCGCATTGTCGTGGAGATAGGTGAAGGCATTGGCGATCGACCAGGCGGTCTTGTAGGCGCGCAGGCTGGTGAGCGCGTCGAACACGTCCGCCACGGCGGCGATGCGCCCCGACAGCGGGATCTGCTCGGCCCGCAGCCGCTGCGGATAGCCCGAGCCATTCCAGCGCTCGTGGTGGGTGAGGGCAATCTCGGCCGCCATGCGGAACACCCGCGAGCGGCTGCCCTTCAGCATGGCATGGCCGATGCGGGTGTGCTCCTCCATCTCGCGGCGTTCCTCGGGCGACAGGAGGCCGGGCTTGCGCAGCAGCGCATCGCTCAGGCCGGCCTTGCCGATGTCGTGCAGCGGCGCGGCATGGAGGATGTCACGGCAGAACTCCTCCGGCAGGCCGAGATTATGCGCGAGAATGGCGCAGTAGCGCGCCACGCGCTGGCTGTGCTGCGGCGACTCGCGGTCGCGGCAGCCCGCCACCTTGACGAGGGTCGACACATATTCGTCCTCGTGCGCCATGACGTCTGCCGGCGCCGTGTAGGGCTCGTCCCACGGCGAGGCCTGCGGACGCGGCCGCGCGAAGCTCTGGATGCGGGCGCGGAACTCGACGGGGTTGATGGGCTTTTCCAGCACCTCCTCGATGCCGGCGGCCAAGGCGCGCGCCCGCATCCCGCCATCGGGGTCATCGGCAGCCAGCAGGATCGGCTTGTCCCGGAAGCGCTGATCGGCCTTCAGCCGCCCGGCGAGCGTGATGCCGTCGAGCGGCGCCATGCGGGCGGCCAGCACAGCCACGTCATAGTCCAGCCGGCCGAGGTCGGCGAGCAGCAGCTGCGGGTCGGTCTGCAGCTGTGTCACGCAATCCGGCAGCTTGCGCACCAGCATGTCCATGAGGGCGAGGTTCGTGCGGTTGTCGTCGACGATCAGGACGGAGAGTTTCGCGCTCATCGGATAATCCTTATGAAGCATGCTTGAGGGACGGAACGAAGCGGATGCGCGCCGCCTCGCGCGACAGGAGGTCGGGGTTGGACCGGGCCAGCGGATCGGCCTGCATCGCGCGGGCCTGGGCGGCCAATGCGCAAAGCCCCAGCGCCTCGGCGGAATCGAGCACCGCGGCCAGCACGGCGAGGGCCGCTTCGGCATTGCCGCCGGCCACCGCGGCATCGAACTGCCGGTGCAGGAAGGGCATGTCCGCCATGAACAGGCGGAGAATGTCGCGCAGCCCGGTCTCGCCCACGTCGGCGATGAGGCTGGCAAGGCGCTGGTCATCCCACACGTCCGGGATGGCGGACGGCGGGCCGGAATCCGTGAGAGCATGCGCTGTCATGGCGGTCCTGCAGGTCGATGGCGGGCGAGCCCGCGCGATGGCGAGTGGGGGGATGCCGGCATGTCCGGCGGGCGGGGCGGCGTAATGCCTCGGCCCCGGGGGGCCGCCACCTGCAATGCCCGGAGCTTTCCACAGACCCGTTAAAATGGTTACAATCGCCGGACGGCAGTTGCCACCCGCGCGTTTGCAGGATGCTAACCAATCGGGCTGGCGAGGGAGGATCGGCATGGCGCTCGGCAAGACGCTGAAGACGGAGCTGGACGAGATCAGGGCGGAACTCGCCCGGATGCGCGAGGCCGCAGCCGCGCCGGCGGGTGACGCGGCCGCGGCCGGCGGCCTGCACGAGCAGATCGCCGAACTCAACCGCCTGGTCCAGGACATGCTGGAAAACGCCGAGGACACCATCGCCGAGCACCCGGTCGCAACGGTTGCCGGGGCGCTGGCGCTGGGCATCCTCATCGGCCGGCTTACCGCGCATTAGGGATATCGCATCATGAACCTCAACAACCTGTCCCGTCACATCCGCCTCATCCTGCGCGGCGAGCTGCTGATGCTGCAGGCGAAGCTCGCCTTCGCCCTCAAGCGGTCGGCCTTCGTCGGCTTCGCGCTGCTGTTCGCCGGGCTTGGCCTGGTCTTCGTCAACATGGGGCTGTTTGCCTGGCTCTCGCCGCTGTGGGGGCCGGTGTGGACACCGGCCGGGCTGGGCCTCATCAACCTGGCGCTCGCCGCGGCGGCGCTGGCCGTTGCCGCTGCCGTGAAGCCGGGGCCCGAAATGGCGCTGGCCGAGGAGATCCGAAACATGGCGGCGGACTCGATCGAGACCGAGATCAGGTCTGCCCCGCTGATGGGCGGGCTGGGTGCCGGGTCGATGGCGGGCCTCGTGCTGCCGGCCGTCTCCACCATCATCGGTGCCATGGCCAGGCGCCGCAAGGAAAAGGCCTAGGCCGGCAACGCAAGGTCACATCGCGCAACCTGCCGTCAGCGCAGGGTTGAGGAAAAAATTCTGCGGGATGAGCGACCTCGTCCGCGCCACCCCATGCTAGTCTCGACCGGCGCAACGAGGAGCCGGCCCTGGCCGGTCACTGGGCTTGAAACTGGATCACTGGCTGTCGCGACTGCCGCGCCGGGACTGGCTGTCCTGGGCCCTGTGCATTGCGGTGATCGGCACGGCCGTGGTGATGCGGCTGCTGTTTCCGCTGGCCGGTCCCTTCCTCAGCTTCTACCCCGCCATCCTGTTCTGCGCCCTGATCGGCGGTCACCGCATGGGCATTGCCGCGCTGCTCACCGGGCTTGCGGTGTCGCCCTTCTTCTTCAGGCCGGGCCATGATCCCGTGCCGCTGGTGTGGGACGTCGCGTCGTGGTTCAGCTTCGCGCTCTTCGGCTATCTCATCGTCAAGGCCATCGACTTCCAGCAGCGCACTCTGGTCACCTCGCGCCAGCTCACCGAAAGCCTGCAGAGCCAGCAGCACTTCTCAGGCAGCGTCATCGCCGCAGCACCTTCCCTCACCTATATTTATGACATCGAGACCGGCCATAACCTGTTCATCAGCCCGCAGTCGAAGTCCATCCTCGGCTACGAGCCGCAGGAGATCTCAGCCATGGGCCCCGGGTTGATGGCAACGCTGCTGCATCCGGACGACGTGCCGCGCGCCATGGCCCGCTTCGCCGCGATGCGGGCCAGCCCGGAAGTGACCTCGCCCGACATCGAATACCGCATGCGCCGCAAGGACGGCAGCTGGGTGTGGCTGCTGAGCAGCGACCGCGCCTTCTCGCGTGATGCCGGCGGGCGGTTGCGCCAGGTGCTGGGCGTGGCCACCGACATCACCGCCCGCAAGCGCTTCGAGGAGCAGCTGCTGGCCAGCGAGGAGCGCTTCCGCGGCATCTTCGAGAATGCGCCGACCGGCATTTCCATTTCCGACATCGACGGCAACTTCGTGCAGTGCAACCCGGCCTATGAGCGCATCCTCGGCTATTCGCTGGATGAGTTGCGCAACGTGCCCTTCGTCTCCATCGTCCACCCCGACGACCGCGACGCGAACCTCCGCGAGATGGAGCGGCTGGTGCGCCAGGAGGTGCCGTATTTCGAGATCTTCAACCGCTCCATCCACAAGACCGGCCGCACCGTGTGGGTGCACAAGTTCGTGCTGCTGCTGCGCGACCGACAGGGCACCCCCGTGTCGATCGTGGCGCTGGTCACCGACATGACGGAGCGCAAGCGCCAGGAAGAGCAGATCAAGCTCCTGATGCGCGAGGTGAACCACCGCTCGAAGAACCTGCTTGCCGTGGTCCAGTCGGTGGCGCGGCAGACGGCGAGTTATGGCGATCCCGCACGCTTCGCCGAGCGCTTCAGCGACCGGCTGCAGGGCCTGGCGGCGAGCCACGACCTGCTCGTCAACAATGCCTGGCGGGGTGTGGAACTCGGCGAACTGGTGAGCTCGCAGCTGGCACACTTCAAGGACCTGGTGGGCCGACGGATCATGGTGGCCGGTCCGCCACTGCGCATCAATGCCTCCGCCGCGCAGAGCCTCGGCATGGCGCTGCACGAACTTGCCGCCAATGCCGGCAAGTATGGCGCGCTGTCACGCGAGGACGGCCGCGTGGCGGTGTCGTGGGAGGTGACGGAGGATGGACGGCGCCTGCTCGTCACCTGGCGCGAGGAGGGTGGACCGCCGGTCGCGCCGCCGGAGCGCTCGGGCCTCGGCACGCTGATCCTGACCCGCCTCGCCGAGCAGTCGCTCGAGGCCGAGGCGGCCTTGGACCACGCCCCGCAAGGCCTCGTCTGGCGGCTTTCGGCGCCGCTCGCCAAGGTCGTCGAGGCGGGCGGTGATGTCTCGCTCTGAACCTCAAGCGGCGAAGGCAGCCGAGCCGAGAAGTACGGCCAGCAGGCCGAGCCAGGCGGCACAGATGCGCCGCAGCACGGGCAGCCCCTGCGCGGATCCATGCAGCGCGCTCCCCAGCACGCTCCATGCCGCGCCGGCCATAGTAAGGACTACGAAAAACATCACGATCGCCATGGGCTGGGACGGCTGGGCCGGAACCAGCACCAGGCCGATGACAAAGGCCTTGGGGTTGAGCAGCGTGGTGATGAACAGCCGGGCCGCCCGCGAACTGCCGGGCGTCGCCCCCGCTGCCTGGCCGGAACCATGCCACAGGGCCACCGCCATCCACGCCACCCACAGCGCGGCGGCGAAGCCGACAGCGGCGCGCACCCAATGCTGCTGCTGTTGTAGTTCGTCCCCCAGCAGGGACAACGGGAGAACGGTGATCGCATAGGCAAGGGCGACGAATGGCAGGAGCCGCAGCGTGCGCCATGCGCCGGCCTCGGCGCCTGAAAGGGCGAGCAGCGCATTGGTCGGTCCCGGCGCGAAGAGCAGCGCGATCAGGCCGAGGATGAAGTTCAGGCTGGTCATGGGCAGGCTTTCGCTTCGTTCGTCAACTCACTTGCCCTGCGGCCTGCCGCCCGCTCCATGATCGAGATCAACTGGCGTGCGGGTGGGCTGACGCGGCGACAGCCGTGCTGCCATGGCCATGATGACGGGAAAGGCCAGCGCCCAGGCCAGCGCGATGACCAGGAATGCCCCCGCCGTGGGCATGGCGGCAGCACCCATCTTGGCGCCCGTCCAGTAGGCCAGCGGGCCGAAGACCAGACCCAGCCCCGCCTGCAGAACCGGGCGCCCCTGAAGCCAGACGAGGCTGCCATTGGGCAGGCTGGCAAAGCCCAGCCACAGCGCCCACACCCAGACGGGCGGCAGCACGCCCAGCACCGGGTGCCCCGCAAAATTCACCAGCCCGGCACCCATGAAGCCGGCTTCCAGCAGGATGCCGAACAGGGCGATGGCCAGCACGGCGCCAAGCTCCGCTGCGATCACCGCCCGGCTCACGAAAAGGTGAAGGGCGAGCACACCAAGCGCCGGAATGGCACCGATCCATGGCCAGCCGCCCGCGCCTCCGGCCACGGCGGAGGCCCAGGCAATGTCGAAGGCGAGGAACTGGAACAGGGCGGTGAAGGCGGGCATGCGGTCTGGCGCGGGTCTTTCTGCGTAGCCAAGGCATCGGTGACACGGAAGAGGTTCTGGCAATGCGAGGCATGTTCACTACGCGCGCCGCGGCTCTGCGGTTCTGGGGCGTGGCCCTGGCTCTTGCGGCTCTGGCCGCCCCTGCCGCCGCGGAAAAGCTGCAGGGCGCGGCGCTCAAGTCCTTCATCAGCGGCAAGCGCATCTACCTGGCGGTGCCGCTGGGTGGCGAGATCCCGCTCACCTATCGCCCCGGCGGCGTCGTCGATGGGTCCGGCGAGGCAGCGGGCCTCGGGCGCTACATGACGCCGAAGGACAGCGGGCGCTGGTGGGTGTCGGGCGAGAAGCTGTGCCAGAAGTGGCGGCAGTGGTATGACGGCAAGACCTTCTGCTTCACCGTCACCAAGCTCGCGGCCAACAAGATCAAGTGGGTGCGCGACGACGGCAGGAGCGGGGTCGCCCGCCTGCGCTGAGCCTCACCGCACGCCGCGCAGCCGCGCGGCGATGAGGGGCGCCAGCACCATCAGCGCCGCAC
Organism: Aestuariivirga litoralis; assembly: GCF_003234965.1. Taxonomy (GTDB): domain Bacteria; phylum Pseudomonadota; class Alphaproteobacteria; order Rhizobiales; family Aestuariivirgaceae; genus Aestuariivirga; species Aestuariivirga litoralis. The sequence continues at coordinate 180,451 of NZ_QKVK01000006.1, read as the reverse complement.
TCCATGGAACGCTGCCGGTCAGCGGGTTGAGGGCCGCGGCCAGCCCCTGCGCATCGAGGCCGCGCAGGGCGCCGATGCCGAGCTCGAACAGGACCGTCAGCACCGCCCAGACCACGCCCAGCCGCAGCAGCTGCCTTGGCGTGGCAAGACCCGTCCAGCCAATGGCGAGCGTGGTGATCGCCAGCACCAGCAGCGCTGCCACCGGCCAGCCGATGCGCTCCGCCGCGGCGGCGCCGGTCAGCGGCACCAGCAGCAGCCCGCGCAGCACGCCGTGGACCGTCTCCGCCACCATGATGAGAAGCCAGACCATGAGCCCGCGCGCCATGGTGCGAATTTGGCGCGCAAGGCGGGCCCCCGCAAGATGCTGTTGCCATCGCCGCCGCCCGCAACAATGATGCGGGCCGAGACAAAGGGGATTCCATGTTCGACGATCTGAAGGGCAAGGTTGTGGTGGTGACGGGTGGCGTCACCGGCATTGGCGGGGCGGCATCCCTGGCCTTCGCGGCGGCGGGCGCAAATGTCTTCGCGCAGTATCTGGGCGGCGGCACGGAACGCGCCGCGATCGAGGCTGCCGGCATCGCCACGCTGAAGCTGGACCTGACGGAGAAGGGCGCACCGGAGAAGCTGTTCGACGCGGCGCTCGCCCGCTTCGGCCGCATCGACGTCCTCGTCAACAATGCCGGAAGCCTGGTGGGCCGCGTGCAGGTGACGGAACTCGATGACGACTTCATCGACAGGGTGTTCGATCTCAACTGCCGCCAGCTCATCCACTGCTGCCGTCTCGCCGCGAAGCTGATGAAGGCGCAAGGTGCTGGCAACATCATCAACGTCACCTCGATCGCGGCGCGCACCGGCTCGAGCCCGGGGGGTGCGGTCTATGGCGGCGCCAAGGCCTTTGTCTCCGCCTTCTCCAAGACCCTGGCCAAGGAACTCGTCGCCAGCAGCGTGCGCGTCAACTGCGTGTCGCCCGGCACCATCCACACGGCGTTCCACGACCGCTTCTCGGACGAGGCCAAGCGCGAGGCGACGCGCAAGACCATTCCCATGCAGCGGCTGGGCGTGGCGCAGGATTGTGCCGGCACCTTCCTCTATCTCGCCAGCGATGCGGCCTCGGGCTATGTCACGGGGCAGGTGATCGAGGTCAATGGCGGGCAGCTGATGGCATGAGCCTCTCGACCCGCGAACGCTCGCACCACCCGGACGTCACCGCTCCCGATGGCTCGGAGGTGCGCATCCTCGCCGCCACCTCGCGCGGGTCGATGGCGCAGTTCAGCCTGCCGCCAGGGGCGGTGTCCAAGGCGGTGGCGCACCGCAGCGTGGAAGAGGTGTGGCTCGTCACCCACGGCACCGGCCGCATGTGGCGCAGGCTCGGCGCGGCGGAGGTCATGGTGGAGCTGCGCGCCGGCATCTCGGTCGCCATTCCGGTGGGCGCGCATTTCCAGTTCCGCAACGACGGCGAGGAGCCGCTGCACTGCGTCGGCGTCACCATGCCGCCGTGGCCCGGGATGGACGAGGCCTATGAGGTGGACGGGGTGTGGTGATTCCTCACCAGGTGCCCGTGTTCGGCATCGAGCTCCACGGCTCCGCCACCGGCAGCGCGTCACCCTTCTGCAGAAGCTCGATCGAGATGCCGTCGGGCGTCTTGATGAAGGCCATGCGGCCATCGCGCGGCGGGCGGTTGATGGTGATGCCGTGCTTCTGGAGATTGGCGCAATAGTCGTAGATGTTGTCGACGCCCAGCGCGAGGTGGCCGAAATTGCGTCCGCCGGTATAGACTTCCGGATCCCAGTTGTAGGTGAGCTCGACCGGCGCATCGGGGCTTTCGGGTGCCGCGACGAAAACCAGCGTGAAGCGGCCCTTCTCGTTCTCGTAGCGGCGCTGCTCGACGAAGCCGAGCTTGTTGATGAAGAAGTCGACCGACTGCTCCAGGTTGGAGACGCGGATCATGGTGTGGAGATATTTCATGGGGTCACCTCGTGAATGACGGACTGATAGATGAACTGGCGGGCATGGTCCAGCGCGCCAGGCGCGCCGTGGTGTTCACCGGGGCGGGCATCTCGACCGAGTGCGGCATTCCCGATTTCCGTTCGCCGTGCGGCTTCTGGACGAGGTACAAGCCCATCGAATACAGCGCCTTCCTCGCCTCGGAGGATACGCGGCTCGAGGCATGGCGGCGCTTCCTGATGATCCGCGACACCATCGCGAAGGCAGAGCCGGGGCCCAGCCACAAGGCGGTGGCGAGGCTCATGGACATGGGCCATGTCTCCACCGTCATCACCCAGAACATCGACGGGCTGCACGCCGCCGCCGGCATCCCGGCGGAGCGCATCATCGAGATCCATGGCAACGGCACCTATGCCAGGTGCCTCGCCTGCGGCCAGCGCCACGAGATCGACTGGGTGCGCGGGGTGATCGACGAAACCGGCCGCGCGCCCGTGTGCAGCGCCTGCGGCGGCATCGTGAAGTCGGCCACCATCTCCTTCGGCCAGGCGATGCCGGAACAGCAGATGGCCGATGCCCGCGCGGCCACGCTCGATGCCGACCTGTTCCTGTCGATCGGCTCCTCGCTGCAGGTCTTTCCTGCCGCGGGCCTTCCTGTTCTGGCCAGTCATAACCGCACGCCGCTGGTGATCCTCAACCGCGAGGAAACCGGACTCGACGGTTTGGCGCGTCTCGTCATCCATGCCGAGGCGGGCCCCGTGCTCGGCGCGGTGATGGCGCGCCTCGCACCCGGCTGATTCGGATGATGCGCGCCGCCATGCCGCGATGGCCATGGCCGCCTGGCTGGTCATCATGCCGCCGCGCGCCTGCCGCGGCGGGCGCAGGCCACGCGGGGCGTTCCCTGCACGCCGGGCTGAAAGCGCAATGATTGCGGGGCTTTTTGCGGCCTCACCTGATGCCGGCAGGACACAGTCGGGAGTTTCCTGAAACGCCACCTCCGGTTTTCCACACGGGCCCCCTTGGGTGGGCTGTACAAACGCCACGGATTTGCGCAGATTGGGGCGGAATGGCGGCAGGGCTGTAGTAGGGCCGCACCGGGGACAGAGTTGGTGACATGGCGGTGAGCGGCGAAGTGAAGGGCGGGACGGCAACCACACAGGCCGACGCGCTCGACAGCAACATCCGCATCGTGCAGGTGAGCGGTCTGGTGAAGTGGTTCGATGTGGGCCGCGGCTATGGCTTCATCATCCCGGACAACGGCATGCAGGACGTGCTGCTCCACCTCAGCTGCCTGAAGCGTGATGGCTTCGAGGCGCCGCTCGAGGGGACGCGCGTCGTGTGCGAGGCGGTGGCGCGGCAGAAGGGCTACCAGTGCCTGCGCGTGCTGGCGGTGGATCCGTCGACCGCCATCAACCCGGTGGAGCGCCGCCCGCGCACCCACACCACGGTGACGCCGTCGAGTGCCTGGATCCGCGCCAAGGTGAAGTGGTTCAACCGTGCCCGCGGCTTCGGCTTCGCCTCCGAGGGCGATGGCCAGCCCGACATCTTCATTCACATGGAAACCCTGCGCAAGACGGCCATCGCCGACCTGCAGCCGGACAGCTGGATCTACATTCGCTTCGGCGACGGCCCCAAGGGCAAGATGGCGGCGGAAGTGCGCCTGTCCCTCGAGGGCGGCCCGGCCCACACCCAGTAAGGCCAAAGTTCTGCAACAATTGCGCGGGAAGGACGAAGGGCCATGAAACGCCATGTCCTGACACTGATCCTCTGCGCCGTCCTGGCGCTGCTGGCCCCCGGCCTCCGGGCCGAGGAGATGCTCACCAAGATCGAGCCCCTCACCATCGCCACCGATGACGATGCCACCATGTTCACGGTGGAAATCGCCGACACGGAGATGACCCGCGAGCGCGGGCTGATGTTCCGCCAGCGCCTGCCGGAGGGCCATGGCATGCTGTTCGACTTCGGCGAGCCGCGCCCGGTGTCGATGTGGATGAAGAACACCTACATCCCGCTCGACATGCTGTTCATCCGCCCCGATGGCTCCATCGCCTATATCGCGGAGAACACGGTGCCGAAGTCGCTCGACACCATCGGCATCAGCGAGCCGGTGAAGGCGGTGCTGGAGCTTCCTGCCGGCACCGCCCGCAAGAAGCAGATCCGCGCCGGCGACACGGTTTTTCACCGTCTGTTCAACAATGCGGCGGAGGAGGGGGCTCCCTCACCCTGATCCCGCCCCTGAGCCTTGCCCGCGAGGGCCTTTGTGGGTAAGAGGCTGGCCTATCGGAGGCCCGAAATCGGGGTGTAGCGCAGTCTGGTAGCGCACCTGCCTTGGGCGCAGGGGGTCGTGAGTTCGAATCTCGCCACCCCGACCACCGGCCTCCCGCCAGTTCGAGAAAGAGAAGAGAGCCGATGTCCGTCCGCATCTACAAGCCTGCCCGCAACGCCATGCAGTCCGGCAAGGCGAAGTATGACAACTGGGTGCTGGAATTCGTGGCCTCCGCGCCGCGCACGGTCGACCCGCTGATGGGCTGGACCTCCTCGGCCGACACCCGCACCCAGGTGAAGCTCACCTTCGACACCAAGGAAGAGGCCATCGCCTATTGCGAGCGCGAGGGCCTGGCCTACCAGGTTCTGCCCGTCGCCCCGGTGGCGAAGTTCATCAAGAAATCCTACTCCGACAATTTCAAGTTCGGCCGGTCGGTCAACTGGACGCATTGAGTCCGCATGATGTTAGTGCTTCGGTTGCGGGCTAGTCTCCTGCTGATCGGGCATCATTCAAATCTGCGCGCCGTTTTCGTAAGAACTCTTCACGATAGGCAAGTGCGTCCTTGAAGCTTGCGACGAACCTTTCACACAAATCTCGATAGGCTATTGCTTCAGCGGAACTGATGTGTTTCCCCGAAGCGTGCACTGCGGCGTTTCGGGTCATAGATAGGTCAGCGTACAAAGAGATAATCTCTTGGCCGCCTGGAACTCCCTCGAAGAGATTTCTGATGAACTCCCTTTGCGTGGATCGTTTGATGTGAGGGGCATCTTTTCTCGCAGACTCTACTGCAGTTTCAACTGTCTTGAATGAGTCCATGACTGCGGCCTCGGGAAAGCGCGCCGCAAGTTCCAAGTACGGATCATCCGGGCTCGTCGCCGTAGCCTGACCCACTCCAGAAGTCCGCGGAAGACTCTGCGCCGTTTGCTCCGCCTGAATTAGTTCGGCGGAGAACGTAGCTTTACCAGGACCTAATTCCAGTTGGGTAATTCTCGGCAGCAACTTCAACAGTGGCTTTCGAAAGCACAATGCGACTATGCCGATAGAGGCTGGCCACGCTAAACTCGCCACTATGGATGATATGAACTGGAGCCAATTCATCTGAAATTCCTAGCTTGCAACGAGAAAAACACTGATTGGCGGCCATAACAAGTGTTTGAGGAGCGGCAAGCAAAGATTTCTAGTTGACTTTCAGGTGGACTGGAAGGACTTGTGCTGCTCGGTTTTTGACTACATTTTCAGCAATACGAGACCCCGTAGCTCAGCTGGACTAGAGCAAGTGCCTTCTAAGCACTAGGTCGTTGGTTCGAATCCAACCGGGGTCGCCAGCCATAAACCGAGGACGGTGACAAACCGCATGCGCATTCCCGTCCTTCTGCTTCTTGCCGCGCTGGCCGTGCCCCACGGTTCCGCCCTCGCCGCGCCCAGGCATGTCATCGTCATCGCCATGGAGAACAAGGATGCCGAGAAGGGCTCCGGCAAGAACCATGGCTATGTCTATGGCAACACCGCCAGTGCCCCCTATCTCAACGGCGTGCTCGCGCCCCGCGCGGCGCGCGCCCTCGACTTCCGCGACGAGCTGCCGGACCTCAACAGCGAACCGCACTACATCCTGATGGAGGCCGGCACCAACCGCTTCCCCGACACCAGCTTCACGTGCAACAACGACCCCGGCGAAAGCTGCAGATATGTCTTCGGCACGCCGAACTGGACCGCCAGCCGCGAGCACCTCACAGCGATGCTCGAGGCCGCAACCCCGCCGCTCACCTGGATGACCTACCAGCAGGGCATCGATCCCGCGACAACCGGCGCCTGCCCGGTGCACAGCGCGGGGCATTATGCGGCCAAGCACAATCCCTTCGTCTTCTTCGCCGACGTCGCCGGTTCGCCACCCGCGGCCGACAATGCCAACTGCATCGCCCACACCCGCAGCCTCGACCAGTTCGGCGCCGACATGGCGGCGGGCCGGCTCGCCAACTATGTCTTCGTCACGCCCGACCTGTGCAACGACATGCATGGCCAGGAGGGCTGCGAGAGCGATGCCGTGGCCGAGGGCGACGGCTTCCTCGCCACCTTCCTGCCGCCGCTGATCGACTGGGCGATGGCGAATGACGCCGTGGTCTTCGTGGTGTGGGACGAGGGCCACAAGGGCCTGACCATGCCGTTCTACGCCGCAGGCGCGGGCATCAGGGCGGGGCATGCGAGCAGCGTGCCCCTGTCGCACCGCTCGGTCCTCAAGACCATCGCGCGCATCTTCGGTGTTCCCGCGCTTGCGGCCGTGAAGGATGCCAACGGCCTCGACGACCTGTTCGAGCCGGGCGTGCTGCCCTAGCCGGCTCGCGACAGGGGGATCAGCGCTTTCCCGTGGCCGGCGTGGCGTCGGTGACGCCGAATTCCCCGGATTGCTTGCCATCCGGCGCCAGGTCGAAGCCCTCGGCGGCAAGGCCCCGTCGCAGCAACTCCCGCACGGCGGATGCGCGGCTCGGCATGCGCCGCTCGAAGCGCCATTCCTCGATGGCTTTGAGTTCCTGCGGCTGCAGCATGATCTGCAGCCGAACGTCCCGCTCCTCCCGCGCCATCTGGACTCCCCGCTGGCGACACTCGCGTCTCAGTTACTCATATTGAGCCAGTTGCCCACATGGCGCAAGCACCGCAGATGCCGAAGATTGAGTCTCTTGTCATGATTGCGGCAAAGCCTGCACTGCCCCTGCTTGAGGCCTTGGCGGATTGCCATGTGGGGTGGAAGGGCACAGGCTCTCCGCACACAGGAGACAGAACCATGCCAGCCACCAGGCCATTGCCCACGCCGATGATCAGGGACATCGACCTGTCCCTCGCGCACAACCGGTCCAAGTGCATCCAGCTCTATCCGGAGGCGGAGCGTATCCGCCAGAAATGGGAAGCCGAGAACATCGCGCTGGAAGACGTGGCCAGCTGCCTGGTCGAGCGCTGCGGCGCCCATGGCGTGGCCGTGGCGTTCGACCGTCAGGCCGAGGCGGCCGTGCTGCTGGAACTGCCGGAAGAGGCCGGGAACGCGCGCCGGACAGGCTGATCCTCCGCAACCGGAACAATCCCCGCTCGGTGCACTTTCATACAGAACCGGTCGCGGCTTGAGCAGCAGGAGCGATCCGGGCTAGCTTGCACGCGGCGCCGGAGGGCCGGCGGCGGCGCCATGGGGCGGCAGTTCGTCATTGCGTGAGGAATGTCCCATGAACCTGGTCGAAGTCGTCATCCTCGTGGGGGCCCAGTGCCTGAGCCCGATGGAGTCCGGCGATGGCGTCACCGAGGTGGGCAAGGTGCCCTGCGCGGTGCTGGTCCTGCAGGATCCCGCCACCGCCGAGGTGGATTTCGTTCCGCCCTCGGCCGCAACCGACCCCGCAGTCATTGCCATGCTGGTGAAGCCACGCCCCGGCGCGTCGCCCCGAAAGTCCGACAGCCTGGCGGCCACCGACGGTCCGGTCATCGGCAGCATCAGCCGCGCGCCACGCATCGTGCCGACTTCGGGCGGGGTCGATGCCGAAGATGAGCCGGCTCCCAGGCCACGTTCCACGGCTGGCAAAAAGAGCAGCGCCAAGCCCGCAGCCGCCCGCAAGCGCAGCGACACCTGCGGCTCCTACCGTGCGGTCTGGTATACCAACAAGGAAGGCCGCAGGAGGTATCGCTGCGTCCGGCAAGGCTAGCCGTTGATCCGGGAAGCGCTGTTTCCCATTCCTGCCGCGGCGGGGGAGCCATGCAAAGAACGGTCTTTGTCCCTTTGCCAGGCGAGGCGTAGGTTTCTGTCAGTTCGTCTGAGGGAGTTCACCATGGCCATGACCGTGAAACAGATGATCGAGGCGGCCAATGCCGCCATTCCCCGCATCACGCCGCAGCAGGCGCGCGAGATGATCGCCGGCGGCGCCCTTGTCGTCGACGTGCGCGATGCGCCGGAGGTCGAGAAATCCGGCAAGGTACAGGGCGCCATCCACGTCTCGCGCGGCATGCTGGAGTTCCGGGCGGACCCGGAATCGCCCTATCACGACAAGACGTTCGACCGCACGAGGCCGGTCATCGTCTATTGCGCCTCGGGCGGCCGCTCGGCGCTTTCCGGCAAGACGCTGAAGGAATTCGGTTACGACAGGGTCTTCAACCTCGGCGCCTTCAAGGACTGGGTCGACGCGGGCGGTGAGATCGACAAGCCGATCGAACCGGGGATGTGAGCTCCATCCTCGTCCTCTCCCGCGCCGCGGGAGAGGAGGGGGCCCCAACGAAGTTGCGGTAGGTGAGGGGAGGCCAGTCCACCACTTGAACCCTCAGGCAATGTCCCTCTTCTCCCCCTGAAGGAATGGGAGAAGACGCACACTCACGGGTTCACGAAATCCCCGCACTTCGGTGCGGCACCTTCGCTGCCCCATGGCATCACCGGCACGGTGGAGGTGGAGTTCTGCGGCGAACCTTCGATCAGCCGGTCGGTGTAGGAGAGGTAGACCAGCACGTTGCGCTTCGCATCGCAGCCGCGCACGATCTGCATCTTCTTCCAGAACAGCGACCGGCGCTCGCGGTAGATCTCCTCGCCCTGGCTGAACTTGGCGGTGATCTTGATCGGCCCCACCTGGCGGCAGGCGATGGAGGTGACCGAGCTTTCATCGGCAAAGCCCGCCCAGCCCTTCCAGCCGCCCACCCGCGGGATGGTGAAGTAGCACGCCACGCCCTCCACCAGCGGATCGTCGATCACGAAGGTGTCGAGCGTCGCATTGGGCGAGAGCATCCGCCACACGGTGGTCTTCTGGAAGATCAGCTGCGGGTCATCCGCCAGCTGCTGGGCGAAGACCGGGGCGGAGAGCCCCAGCACCACCAGAAAGGCCGCAAGAAACTGAAAAAGTCGCGTCATGGAACCCTCCGAACCGTCGAAATCCTTATGTAGGAACGAAATCCGGATCTTCAAGAGGCGGAATTCAGCGCCTTGAAGCCTTCCGCAAGGTCGGCCTTGAGGTCGTCCGGATCTTCCAGCCCGATGTGGAAGCGCAGCGAATAGCCCTCGGGCTGCCAGCGCGTTGCCGTGCGCTGCGGCTTGAAGGGCACGGCGAGGCTCTCGAAGCCGCCCCAGCTGTAGCCCATGCCGAACAGCTGCAGCTGGTCGAGGAAGGCCGCCGTCGCCTTGTCCGAACACGGCTTCAGCACCACCGAGAACAACCCGCAGGCGCCACGGAAATCGCGCTTCCACAATTCATGCCCGGGCGCGTTGGAGAGCGCGGGGTAGAGCACCGTCTCCACCTCCGCCCGGCCGCGCAGCCACTCGGCCACGTTCAGCGCATTCTTCATGTGCCGCTCGAGGCGGACGTCGAGCGTGCGGATGCCGCGCAGCGTGAGGTACATGTCATCGGGCCCGGCGAACTGGCCCATTTCCTCATAGGCGTGGCGGAAGGGCTCCCAGGTCTCCTTGGAGCAGGTGACGGTGCCCATCATCGCATCCGAATGCCCGACGAGATATTTCGTGGCCGCCTGGATCGAGATGTCGGCGCCATGTTCGAAGGCCTTGAAATAGTGTCCGGCCCCCCAGGTGTTGTCGACGAAGAGCAGCGCTCCTGCCTTGTGCGCCGCTTCGGCGATGGCGGGAATGTCCTGCACCTCCATGGTCTGCGAGCCCGGGCTCTCGGCATAGACCACGCGGGTGTTGGGGCGGATCAGGCCGGCGATGCCCTTGCCGATGAGCGGGTCATAATAGCTCGTCTCGATGCCGAGCCCCTTCAGCAGCCCGTCGCAGAGATGCCGGGCAGGCTGGTACACCGTGTCGACCATGAGCAGGTGGTCCCCGGCCTTCAGGAAGGCGAGCAGCGCCGTCGTGATCGCGGCCATGCCGGAGGGCAGCATCTTGGCATTGTGCCCGCCTTCGACGAGGGCCACGGCCTCCTCCACCGCCCGCGAGGTGGGCGTGCCGCGCCGGCCATAGACATAGGTCTGCTGGCGGCTGCTCAGCGCCGCCGTGTCGGGGAACAGCACGGTCGAGCCGTGATAGACCGCGGGGTTCACGAAGCCATGCTCGGCATAGTCGCGGCCCGCCGCCACGAGCCGGGTTTCGGGGGAGAGGGCGGACAGATCGGGTTTCGCTTTCGACATCATCTCACGCCAATGTTAGGCTTTCGGGCTAGCACGCGCGGCGGAGCGGGAAAACCCCTTGCCGGTGAAGGGAAGTCATGTCGCCACTCGCCATCGTCCTGATGAAGCTGCTGCGCTGGGGCGCGCTGGCCATCGCGGGCTTCCTCGCCCTCGTTCTGGTGCTCGAGGCCTGGAAGCACGGCTGGGAGCTGGGGGCCCTCAGCAAGGGCTTCACGGCGGTGGTGGCGCTGCTGGCCGCAGGCGCCCTGTGGCTTGCCCGCGCCATCGGCCGGGAACTCGCCAAGCACGGGTCTTGAACCGCCGCGCCCGAGTGGCTACCAAGGCGCCAGATTGAGGTGAGAAGCATGCTGGAATCCGCAAAGCGCGTGGCCGAGAAGAAGGACTGGATCAAGGGAGCGACCGGGGACTGGGAGATCATCCTCGGCCTCGAGGTCCATGCCCAGGTGCTGTCCAAGTCCAAGCTGTTCTCCGGCGCCTCGGCGGAATTCGGCGGCGCGCCGAACGACCACGTCTCGCTCGTCGATGCCGCCATGCCCGGCATGCTGCCGGTGATCAATGAATTCTGCGTCGAGCAGGCGGTGCGCACCGGCCTCGGCCTCAAGGCCCAGATCAACAAGCGCTCGGTGTTCGACCGCAAGAACTATTTCTACCCCGACCTGCCGCAGGGCTACCAGATCTCGCAGTACAAGCAGCCGGTGGTGGGCGAAGGCTCGGTCCACGTCGATGTCGACGGCCGCGCCGTGGAAGTCGGCATCGAGCGTCTGCACCTCGAGCAGGATGCCGGCAAGTCGCTCCACGACCAGCACCCCAGCATGAGCTTCGTCGACCTGAACCGTTCGGGCTGCGCCCTGATGGAGATCGTGTCCAAGCCCGACATGCGCTCGGCGGATGAAGCCAAGGCCTATGTGACCAAGCTGCGCCAGATCATGCGCTACCTCGGCACCTGCGACGGCAACATGGAGCAGGGCTCGCTCCGCGCCGACGTCAACGTCTCGGTGCGCCGCCCGGGTGGTGAATTCGGCACCCGCTGCGAGATCAAGAACGTCAACTCGATCCGCTTCATGGGCCAGGCCATCGAATACGAGGCGCGCCGCCAGATCGGCATCCTCGAGGATGGCGGCACCATCGACCAGGAGACCCGCCTCTTCGACCCGAAGAAGGGCGAGACCCGCTCCATGCGCTCCAAGGAAGAGGCGCATGACTACCGCTACTTCCCCGATCCGGACCTCCTGCCGCTGGAACTCGAGGATGCCTTCATCGGCCGCATCAAGGACTCGCTCCCCGAACTCCCCGACGAGAAGATCGCCCGGTTCATGAAGGACTATGGGCTCACCGCCTATGACGCCCAGGTGCTGACCGCCGAGCGCGGCTCGGCCGATTTCTTCGAGCAGGTCGCCAAGGGCCGCGACGGCAAGATGGCCGCCAACTGGGTGATCAACGAGCTGTTCGGCCGCCTGAACAAGGAAGGGAAGTCGGTCGAGACCACCCCGGTCTCCGCCGCCCAGCTGGGCGAGATCGTGGACCTGATCGGCGCCGGCACCATTTCCGGCAAGATCGCCAAGGACGTCTTCGAGATCGTCTGGACCGAGGGGGGCTCCCCCGTCCAGATCGTCGAGACCCGCGGCATGAAGCAGGTCACCGACACCGGCGCCATCGAGAAGGCGGTGGACGAGATCATCGCCGCCAACCCGGACAAGGTGGAGCAGGTCAAGGCCAAGCCCACCATGCTGGGCTGGTTCGTCGGCCAGGTCATGAAGACCACCGGCGGCAAGGCCAACCCCCAGGCGGTCAGCGACCTGCTGAAGGCCAAGCTGGGCATCTGACCGGGGTCAGCCGCGGCAGCCCCATCCCTTGCGGAGGTGATCCCGGCGAAGGCCGGGATCCCGCCGGCCATTGGCGGCCGGGGTATGAAGGTGGCAATACTGAACGAAATCAGTGAATTAAGCCCGTTTCCGGACTCGCTTTCTCAACTCTATTCACCGTTCCCGGTTGCTGTATACACCTGTTTTTTACACCCATTTTCTCTTTTTCAGTCAGGGGTTTAGTTTCGGACTTCCCTTCGGAATATTCTCCGCTATAGTCCGTACCCGGAGTTTTATTGTGTAGGGGCCGGGAGGGGTTAAACCATGGCAAAGACAGCCAAGAAGGCTGCGAAGAAGCCTGACGTGAAGAAGGCCGCGGCCAGGAAGCCGGCCGCCAAGCCGTTGCCGGCCAAGAAACTGCCGGCCAGGAAGCCGGCCGCTGCAGCACCGGCCGCGGCAGCCGTCAACAAGGAGCGCTTCACGCTTTACGGCATGCTGGGCTCCGGCCCGACCTACACTGTGGGCCTCATGCTCTCGTTGTCGAAATATCCCTTCTCCTACTTCCACGTGAACCTGCGCGAAGGCCAGCACAAGCAGCCCGATTACCTGGTCAAGAACCGCTACGGCCAGGTGCCGGCGCTGCGCGATGGCCAGGTCTACTATGTCCAGTCCGCCGCCATCCTGCAGCATCTCGCCGACGAGCTTCACAAGTTCGACGGCAAGACCGATGTGGAGAAGAACCGCATCCGCGAGTGGATGTTCTGGCAGTGGGACAAGCTTGCCGTTCCGGTCTACCGCCTGCGCGCCAGGGCGCGGGGCCTGCGCCAGTTCGGCGACGAGGTGCGCATCATGTATGACACCGAGGCCAAGGCGGCGCTTGCGGTGCTGGAGAATGAGCTTTCGAAGTCCGAATGGGTTGCCGCCAAGCGCCCGACCATCGCCGACGTCGGCGTCTATGGCGTGCTGCGCTACATCGGCGAGGCCAACATCGACCTCACGCCCTATCCCAACGTGTCGGCCTGGAAGAAACGCTTTGAGGCGCTTCCGGGCTTTGGTACACCGGAACAGATCCTGCCGATGGAGAGCAGGCTTCTCTGATCGCGCGTGGAGTAACCCTTGGACCAACCGGCTGACAGTCTGGACCAGACGTCCCAGCAGCCGGAGGACGAGGCCCCGCCACGCCGCCGGCGCAGGCCCAGCGGCAGCATCGAGTGCCAGCTCGGCCTGCTGATCGGCATTGCCGGGCTCTGCGCCTCGCGGCTGGGGCAGTTGTGGATCGCCTTCGACGTCTTCTCGCAGTTCACGCTGCAGTTCGCGGTGGTGACGGCCGCCTTCCTCATCGGCTGGGCCATGCCGCGCGCCAAGCTGCTCACCGCCTTCGTGCTGCTGGTGCTCGGCATCGTGGCCATTGGCGTGTGGCCGCATCTCGCCAGCCGCGAGACGCGCGTGGTGAGCTTGCTGCAGCCCGGCGAGCGCGGGCTGAACGTCGCCAGCTTCAACACCCTGTGGGACAATCACGACGCCGCGGCGGTCGAGGCCGAGATCCGGCGGCTGGATGCCGACGTCATCACGCTCGTCGAGGTCGGCCGCGCCCTGCGCCCGGTCCTGGCGCGGCTGAAGGACCGCTATCCCCACCAGTTCGACTGCCTCGAGGTGATCTACTGCAACTTCGCCGTCCTCTCCAAGCTGCCGCTGGTGGACAAGGAGGCGCAGGGCAAGCTGTCAGGACCGTCCTACATCCGTGTCAGGCTGGGTCCGGAGGCAGGCGGGCTCACCGTCTTCGGCTTCCACACCATCCGCTTCCCGCATTCGCTGCAGCAGTTCAAGGAAGTGACGGAAATCGCCCGCATGGTGGAGCGCACCGGCGGCCACAAGCTGGTGATGGGCGACTTCAACGCAACGCCGTTCTCGCGCGTGCTGGGCGTGCTGCAGTCGAGCGGCAATCTCACCCGGCTCACCAGCCTGCCGAGCTGGCCCACCCAGGCCGGTCTGCCGCAAATCGCCATCGACCACATCTTCGTGTCGCCCGGCCTCCGGCTGATCGAGGCCGAGCGCATCGGCGAGCCCGCGGGCTCCGACCATTATCCGGTGAGCGCCCGCATCGCCGTTCCGGTGAGCCCCTAGGCCAAAGCAAAAGGGGCCGGAAACCGGCCCCTCACATCAGCGCTGGCATGCCAGGATCAGTAGTCGAGCTGGTCGCTGTCGAACACGTCCGGCGTCTGCTGCTGCGTGAGGTTGAAGATATTGCTGTCGAACTGCTTCTTCTCGAGGTTCCGGTTATAGACCTCGGACTGGTAGATATCGACCTGGGCGTTGAACTTGCTCTGCTCGCTGTCGAGCGGCGGGGCCGCATCATTGCCGAGGCCATAGTCCTGGCCCATGGGGATGAAGTTCTGGTCCGCCATGGCGGGCAGGGCCGAAAGGGCGAGGGCGGCTGTGGCGGCAAGCAGTGAATAACGCATGGTCAACTCCATTCGCTCGGACTATAGCCCAGTCTTGCCGGAAAAGCATCTATAATCCGTGACTTCAAATGGCAACGGCCGGCTGGCGCCGGCCGTTCCGCAGCGCTTTTGGGGGGCGGGGCCTCAGTCGTTGAAGCCCACCTCGTCGACCAGCTTGGAGGCCTGCGGCTCAAGCTTGGCGATTTCGGCCACGTTCAGCGTGTCGGGCGTGAAGCTTCCCCAGGAGGTGACGATTTCGTTGGCCGGCACCTTGGGGTTGACCGGATATTCGAAATTGCCGTTGGCATAGAGCGCCTGGGCCTCGTCGCTGGCGAGGAATTCCATCAGCTTCACGGCATTGTCCTTGTTGGGCGCATTGGCGGTGAGCAGCATGCCGGAAATGTTCACGTGCGTGCCGAAGTCGGGCGAGGTGGGGAACACGATCTTGACCGACTTGGCCCAGTCCTGCTGTTCGGGCTCCTTCGTCTCGGTCAGCATCTTGCCCATGTAATAGGTGTTGGCCAGCGCCAAGTCGCATTCCCCGGCATAAACACTCTTGGCCTGGCTGCGGTCGTTGCCCGAGGGCTTGACGGCAAGGTTGGCCTTGAGGCCCTCGAGCCACGTGCGGGTATAGTCCTCGCCCTTGTGGGCCAGCATCGCGGCGATCAGGCCCAGATTATAGGGGTGGTTGCCGGGCCGCATGCAGATCTTGCCCTTCCACTTGGGATCGGCCAGCTCCTCATAGGTGATGGCGGTGATCGGCGCGCGCTCGCGCGAGGCATAGACGACGCGGGCCCGCATGGTGAGGCCGAACCACTGATTGTCCTTGTCGCGCAGGTTGGCGGGCACCTTGTCAAGGATGAAGGGATCGGTCACGGGCTGGGCCAGGCCGCGGCCCGCGGCCTCCACCAGGCGGCCCGCATCGGCGGTCAGCAGCAGGTCGGCCGGGCTGTTGCGGCCCTCCTGCGCCAGGCGCTCCACCAGGCCGTTGTCGGCGAAGACGGCGCGCACCTGAATGCCGGTCTTGGCGGTGAAGGCATCGAACAGCGGCTGGATCAGCGAGGGTTGGCGATAGGTATAGACATTCACCACCCCATCGGCATGGGCGGGGGCGCCGGTGCCTGCGGCGGCGGCAAGGGCGAGGCCGAGGGCGAGAATCCGGCGGCGGCTGGCGAACATGGGCAACTCCTTGGGCAAGAAAGCGGAACGCAGCCTCTATGGCGCGCCCGCCCGCCGGCTGTCAAGAAAAACCGAGTAAAACACTCGGATTTAGAATTGTTCCAAACTGGCGAGGCGGCCCGGACCGGTCTATGCTGTGCCGGACAAAGCAGAGGAACGTGAGTGAGTCATGGCATTCGAGCAACTGAAGGCGCAGATCGGCATGCTGCTGGGCGAAATGAACGACCAGCCGGAAGACCTGCATGAGCTTTACCAGCAGGTCCACCAGGAACTGAACCAGATGCGCGCCACCGGCATGCAGCTGCCCGCCGACCTCGTGGAACTGGAACAGCGCCTGCTGGCCGAGTTTCCCGTGGTTCCGCCGCCCAAGGCCTGAGCCCACCGACGGCAGACTTGCATCCCCCGTCAAATCACGGCAAAAGGCCGCCAGCAGGAGACGTGGCCGAGAGGCTGAAGGCAACGGTTTGCTAAATCGTCATACGCTGTCAAGGCGTATCGAGGGTTCGAATCCCTCCGTCTCCGCCACCACTTCCTGTTCAGCCGCCCGTTGCGACCCGCGCATCCGGCAACGTGACCGAAGTCGGAACGGACACGTCATCCGAGCTTGCCGGTCTGCGCCGGACCAGCACAAGGGCACTTGAAGCCGCGCCGGATGATCAGCAAGGGGGCACCATCTGGTGTCGTCTTGACGTTGCAGCCGAAAGCCGCAGTATCTTGCGCATGGGCAGGCTGATGAAATTTCGCAGGCGTGACCGGCATAAATCGCCGTTGAGCAGGCCTTCTCCGCCGGCGAGACGCATGACCATGATCGCTTTGGTTGTCGGCGCTGTCGCGTTGGGTGGTCTTGCCGGTCACATTGCAACGGGTGGCTCGATGGGCGGTCTCCTGCGACCCTTCGGGTCGGTGGGCGTGGCCCTCACCTCCGTCACAAGGCCGTTTGCCATCTGCGGCATGGCATTTGGAAACGATTGTGTCGTTGACGGAGACACAATCGATTTCAAAGGAGAGCGCATTCGAATGGTCGATTACGACGCACCCGAAATCTCCGAGCCCCGTTGTGCTAGCGAGTATGTTCGCGGCCAGCAGGCGAAACTGCGCCTGCTGGAGCTTCTCAATTCCGGCCGGGTCGAAATCCGGCCGTCTGGCGCTCGTGACTGGGACAAATACGGGCGGCGACTCCGGCTCGTCCTCGTCGACGGCCGGTCGGTGGGCGACACTCTCATCGCCGAGGGATTGGCGTGGCCGTGGGAAGGTCACCGTCACGCGTGGTGCTAGGGCGGGGTGCTTTCAAGGAGGGATGGTTGAGGTTACTCTATTGGACAGGCTGGGTGCTTCTGCTGTGGGCCTGGGCCGACTTCGGTTTGGGATTGGGCCTTGGAATTGACATCTGGAAAGAGGTGTTTGGCCTCGTGGATCCGTCGATCATCCACTATTCGCCGGTGATCGTCAGCTGCATCGGCGTCGTGCTCATCGCAGTCGGGCGGTAGCAGCAAACAATCTGTCCGCATTGCACCCGGCTGCGAGAGGACTGTTTTCCGCTCAGTACCCTGTCGAGGCCCCGACATTTCGCGCAGTGAAACAGCATCTGCAGCTTGGGTGTGGCATGATCACCGGTTGCAAAAGCAGAACAATATCGCTTACTCTTATGCAATCTGTATACATGGACGTCCTCGGCGTGCATGAGTGCATGTTTGGTTATCAGGACCTTCTCGTCCTCCGCAAGCGGCGATAAACGGCCGAAGATCGCGGTGAAGGTTCAGGCCCGGTGATCAGCCACTAGCACCACTGCATCTTCATCCACATCCCGAAATGCGGCGGAACCAGCATCGAGTAGGTGCTGGGGCATCTGACTTCACCGGTCGGTGTTGCCAGCAAGAGCCTACTTGACCACACTCAACTTACCCGCAAAAATAGTACATTCAAGCTATGTGCAATTGCTATTGGAGGAAGCCATGAAGTGCTTTGCAAGAGCCACGACGGTCAGCCTCCTCGCCCTCGGCGCAAGCATTGCTCTGTCCACCGCCACGCGGGCGGGATGCACGCCCAGTCTTGGGTCTGACGGCACCGCCACATGCATTGGCACGGGAGCTCTTCAAAGTAACATAGGCTTTTCTGGAATTGACAACACAGCGCTTGGTTATTCCAGCCTGCAGGCCAACGCGAGCGGGCAGTTCAACACCGCCACCGGATCAAGGGCCATGTACTCTAACTACACCGGACACCAGAATACTGCGACCGGGAAGAGTTCGCTTCAAAACAATACGACTGGTGACTATAATACCGCGGCCGGATATGGTTCACTACTTTCCAACACCATAGGCTCTGGCAACACGGCAATCGGCCGGGGTACGCTTTGGTACACCACCGGCAGCAACAACACCGCCCTCGGCTACCAGGCGGGCGTCAATCTGACGACCGGCTCCAACAACATCGCCATCAACAACCTCGGTGTCGCGGGCGAGTCCGCCACCATCCGGATCGGCACGCAGGGCACCCAGACGCGCGCCTTCGTCGCCGGCATCAGCGGCGTTGCGCTGTCCGGCGGGCAGTCGGTCGTGGTCAGGGCTGACGGCCAACTGGGTGTCGCGGCAGTCTCCGGCACCGGGGCATACAACACCGCCTACGGCGGCTCGGCCCTCATATCGAACACCACCGGCAGCGAGAACACGGCGACCGGGGAACGGGCGCTCTATGGCAACACCACGGGCATCCGCAACACGGCCACCGGGTCCGAAGCGCTCAGCAGCAACACCACGGGCAACAACAACGTGGCGAACGGCACCTATGCGCTCCAGCTGAACACCAATGGCTACGAGAATTCCGCCACCGGCGTTTCCGCGCTCTACGGCAACACCAGCGGCGGCGGCAACACGGCAAACGGTTTCGGTGCGCTTGGCAGCAACACCACCGGCAACAACAACACCGCCCTCGGCTACCAGGCGGGCGTCAGCCTGACGACGGGCTCCAACAACATCGCCATCAACAACCTGGGTGTCGCGGGCGAGTCGGGCTCGATCCGCATCGGCACGCAGGGTACGCAGTCGCGCGCCTTCATTGCAGGGATCAGCGGCGTGACTGTCACCGGCGGCCAGTCGGTGGTCGTCAGTGCGTCGGGACAGCTTGGCGTGGCGCCGCCCATCCCGGGAACAAACAACGTTGCCCTGGGCGGCTCGGCCCTCGTCTCGAACACCACCGGCGGCTACAACACCGCTGCCGGTTCGGGTGCCCTGTCCTTCAACTCGACCGGCGCCTCCAACACGGCCACGGGCGCCTTGGCGCTCAACTCCAACACCACGGGCGGCAACAACACCGCCTCGGGCGTGGGGGCCCTGCGTTCCAATACCACGGGCGGTGGCAACACCGCCTCGGGCGTCAACGCCCTCAGGGCAAACACGGCTGGCTACTACAATACGTCCAGCGGTGTGAACGCGCTCCTGTCGAATACGGTGGGCAACCAGAACGTGGCCATCGGGTTCGAGGCGATGAAAGCCCAGACCACTGGCTCATCGAACACCGCCATCGGCTTCAGGGCGGGCCAGAACTGGACCACCGGCAACAGCAACGTCGCCATCGCCAATCCCGGCGTGGCTGCCGAGGCAAACACCATTCGCATCGGCGTGCAGGGCACCCAGACCCGAGCCTTCCTGGCAGGCGTCAGGGGCGTGAACGTGACGGGCGGCCAGGCCGTGGTGGTGGACGTGAACGGCCAGCTCGGCGTCGTCTCCTCCTCGCGCCGCTTCAAGCAGGACATCCAGCCCATGGGCGATGCGAGCGCTGCCCTTCTCCGGCTGCGGCCCGTGACCTTCCACTACAATCAGGCAGAGGCCGATGGCAGCCACCCGCTGCAGTACGGCCTGGTTGCGGAAGAGGTGGCCGAAGTCATGCCAGGGCTCGCCATCTACAACGCCGAGGGCAAGCCGGAATCCGTCGCCTACCAGGTGCTCCCCAGCCTGCTGCTCAACGAATACCAGAAGCAGGCCGTCGAGCTCGAGGAAACCAGGGCCAAACTCGAAGCCATGGAAGCAGAACTCTCTGCCCTGAAGACGGCGATGAACCATCTCGTCGAGATTGACTCGCCGCTCTCAAAGTAAGGCTACCAACGAAGCGGCGAAGCCGCCGCACGGCAGGTTCGCTGCACCAACGGTCTTGTGGTCGTGTTGTGCTTCGGGCATGGAAGTCCTGTCCCTGCCGAAGGTTCAGGCCCGGTGATCAGCCACAAGCACCACTGCATCTTCATCCACATCCCGAAATGCGGCGGCACCAGCATCGAGTGGGTGCTGGGGCATCATGACGTCTATACCGGCTGGGGCGCGCAGGATCACCGGACGCTGGCGGAGCTGGAGCCCTGGCGCCTGTCGCGCAGCCTGTCGCGGCGCGGCATGATGGAAAGCCTGCGGCAGGTGAAGCGCGTGCTGCGGCCGGTGGCGACACCCAATCCCTGCAACAGCCTCACCGTCACGCCGGAGCAGTACCGCCGCTATTACCGCTTTTCCATCGTGCGCAATCCGTGGACGAGGGCCTATTCATGGTACCGCAACGCCATGCGGGATGGCCGGCACCACGAGGGGCAGGAGATGCCCGGCCTGTCCTTTGCGGCTTACATGGCCCGCCATGCCGGACGTGGCTGGCTGCGGCCGCAGCTGCACTGGCTGCGCGATCGTGCAGGAACACTGGACCTTGACTTCATCGGCCGGTTCGAAACCCTGGTCGAGGATTTCGCCACCGTCTCCGCCCGGCTGTCGCTCGGTGCGGTCACGCTGCCGCACAAGGTGGCGGGAGAGGGCGGTCTGCCGCTGGCGGAAGTACTGGATGACGCGACGGACGCGCTCATCCGCAGGACCTATGCCGAGGAGATCGAGATCTTCGGTTATGCGCGGCCGGTGTGAGACCGGAGGCGTTACTGCTGGGGCGTGCAGGGATAGGCTTCGGCAAGTGCTGCGCCGACGAGACCGTCCGATTCATAGGCCTCGGCCGACGGATGCGCCTCGATCCAGTTGACGACAGTCGACACCAGCTGGGGTTGGCTGATGTTGCGCTTGCTGTCCCAGTGGAAGCCGTGAAGCGGTTCGACGCAGTCGAAGGTGTCGGCGACGCCGACGATGTAGCCAAGGCATTCCGCCGCCTCGACGACATGGCCGTGGCCGCCGACATTGGCGCGGCAGAGCGAGGTGAGTTCGGCACCCGTGAGGTAGCCGGCCTTGGCGGGCGCGGCCACCAGCATGGCGGCGGCGAGCACGGCGCCCGCAGTGGTAAGCAGTCTCGGCATTTTGCCTCAGGCTCCTGGATGTCAGTGCGGCCGGGAGGGCCACAACTTGGAATTTCCTATTGAAGGCACGTCGCAGCGGACTTGATCAAAATCAAACGGACGTCACGTCAGGCTGTTTACAAGTGTAAGTAAGTACCGCAACCGGGCAGGGGTTCCTACCCTGCACGGCGTCAGGGTGCGCCGTTGCCCGATGCCGTGACGTCGTTGCACGGGTAGGCTTCGGAGAGTGCGGCCGCAACCAGCCCATCCGCCTGGAACGGCAGCATGGCGGGGTGGGCGTGAAGCCACTTGACCACCGTTTCGACCAAGTCGCGCTGGGAGGAATTCATGGCGCTGTTCCACTTGAATTCAACGTTGCGGCGATCGCATTCGGAAGAATCTGCCACGGCGATGACATAGCCCCGGCACTCCGCCACCTTGAGCCGGTAGACCGGGTCAACGGGTTGCGGGCTGCAGCTGGCGAGAAGGTCGCGGCCGGTGACGAAGCCTGCCCCGGCAGGCCCGGAAGCAAGCGTGGCGAGCATCAGGGCGGAGGCGAGGAGGAGGCAAGTCCGGGTGAACATGGTGTTCTGTCCTGTAAGGGCGACTCGATTTGTAAATCGCGCCTGACAGTCTCGTAGGCTACGTAGGTAGTTTCCGATTTGATACCGATCAATTCAACGTTACGTCAGGTTGAGATTTGACGGCGATCAAGCAGATTTCATGCATGATGTAATTTTGGGCAGGCGTCGGGCGCGAGCAGGGGCATCGCCCCTGCAAGCGTGTCGCCAAACGGCAACGCGCCCCGTTTCCGGGGCGCGTGGCAATGGTCGTAATTCTGGGGCTGGCCCGCGAGGGCTCAGCCGTTGCTCTTGAGACGGTAGAGGTAGGGGCGGGAAATGCCCAGCTGCTTCGCCACGGTCTCGGCAGACTTGCCGGACTTGAGACCGGCAATGACCGCCTTGCGCAGCTTGGCGACCTCGGCCGCGCTGCGGCGGGCCGCCTTGCGGGGCGCTTTCTTCGCAGCAGGCTTTCGGGCCTTCACCGATTTCACGGCAATGGCCTTCTTCGTCTTCTTGCTGCGGGTTGCCGCTTTCGCCGCAACCTTCTTCTTCGCCTTCTTGGCCATCAACCGCGGCTCAGAGAGCGCGCAGCTGGTCGGCGGACTGCTTGCCCGAGCGGCGGTCGGTCACCAGCTCGAAGGAAACCGCCTGGTTTTCCTTGAGCGAACGCAGACCGGCGCGCTCCACGGCGCTGATGTGAACGAACACGTCCTTCGAGCCGTCATCCGGCGCGATGAAGCCGTAACCCTTGGTCTCGTTGAACCACTTAACCTTGCCTGTAGCCAAAATATGTTCTCGCTTTCATAGTAGGGGGTAACCGAAACGTTCGGCCACCGCGGGCGGGATCAAAGCAGCCTTGGGTAAAGAAAGTCAATCCTTACGTGAGTGTGCGCTGCGGCAGCCGGTTTGGCCCGCTACCGGCCGCTCGGGGGAGGCTGGCCGGAGACGGGGGCGGGAGCGGAGGGCTTTCTCGCGCCTCGCGTGCAGGCCGCCCGCATGAGGGCGTGATGCCGCCGCCTGCGTGGATTCGCGGTCTTCCCGTGCTGTGCGAAGGGCAGTAACGGTGGCGGCAACGGTCGAGCGGGTGAGTCTGGCAGGGGCCAGGCTGGCTGCCTCCGATCGCGGATCAAGGAGAGTCAGGTGACATCGAAGCTCACTCGCACGGCGCTGATGGCGGCGCTGCTCGTGGCCGGCATGGGCGGCAGCGCCGGCGCGGCCAAGTTCGTCGAACCCCCGGTCTTCAGCAGCAAGAAGGGCGTTCTCGACATTCTCATGATAGCGCGCGCCAAGCCCGTGGCGGCGATCGCCTTCAAGCCGCCCGGCCAGGCCACGGCCATCAATCCCACGGGCTGGGTCTACGAGATCTGCTATCGCTCGCAGGCCATCAATGACCGTTGCCCGCTCAACAAGTCCACCATCTCGGAGTTCGGCGGTGTGCGCCTTGCCCTGCAGCCGGGCGACAAGCTGAAGATCCGCCTCGTCAACCGGCTGCCGAAGCAGGACCCCAACAAGGTCATGCATTACTGGAACAGCGATGAAGAAACCCCGGTGGTGGACGAGGCCGGCGTGAACCTGCCGCTCAGCCCCACCAACCTGCACACCCACGGCCTGGTGGTGCAAGCGCGTGGCGCCACCGTCAACAATCCGACCTGGGGCGACGACATCTACGTCACGCTCTACAACCCCGCCAACGGCATGCCGCAGGAGCAGATGATGGACCACGGCGCCGTCGTCACCTCCGGGGTGCTCGACTATGTCATCGACATTCCGCCCAACGAACCCTCGGGCGCCGACTGGTTCCACCCGCATGTGCACGGCATCACCTCCGACAGCCTGTCGAGCGGCCTGTCGGGCATCATCAGCATCGGCAGGCACGGCACCTACCTGAGTGACGGCAAGAAGGCCTTCCCGAAGCAGCAGCAGCGCCACCTCATCCTCAAGGACATGCAGGTTCTGGCCGCCGGCACGGTCAATTTCCAGCAGGGCATAAATGCCTATCCCTTCCCCGTCAGCAATGGCGAGGTGCTGGACGACCAGCAGGACCCGCAGTTCTGCACCCAGTATCCGGCGAGCCCGGCGGAGACGCGCCTCGGCAGCTGCCCGGGCACCAATGTCGATGGCGACAACGACTACACCAACGGCGCCTGGTACTTCCCGGTGAGCGGCGTCGTCTACCCCACGATCGCCGTCAACAAGCCCAAGGGCGAGCTGTGGAGCATCACCAATGCCAGCGCCAGCGCCACCTACCGGCTGGAGCTCAACAGCAACACCGGCAATTATCCGATGCTGATGCAGCTGATCTCGGTCGATGGCATCAGCGCCTACCTGCCGCCCGGCACCTCGCTCGCCGACAAGCAGAAGCTCGGCGGCTCGCGCTTCGACGTGGTGACCTGCCCGGGCACCTGGCCGGCCGATTTCCCCGAGCCGATGTGCATCAAGAGCATGAGCATGCTGCCGGGCTCGCGGGCCGAGGTCTGGGTCACCTACCGTGACGCCAGCGGCAATATCGTCAAGCCGCCGCGCGGCGCCTCGGCCACGCTGCGTTCGGTGGGCATCACCACCGGCGAGGCCGGCGTGGGCGACCCCTGGCCGGCGGTGAACCTGGCGGCGGTGACCTTCCACGGCACCTACACCAATTCCGCCCTGGTGGCGCTGAAGCTCGAGGGCGAGGCGCTGAAGGCCAACGCCCCGCAGGGCATCTTCGCCGCCAAGGTGCCCTATGCCCAGGCCGCCAACCTGCCGCCGGGCTGCGCCGCGCTGCCCCCCGGCCACCGCCGCCGCATCTTCTTCGGCCTCGTCGACGTGACCAACCCCAACATCTTCGGCCTCGGCTATGAAGAGCTGGACCAGGACGGCAAGGTGGTGCTCGGCTCCGAGCATCCGGTCTCGGCCTTCGACCCGATGAATCCTTTCATCTGCCTGCCGCTGGCCGCGGGGCAGATGCCGGTGCGCGAGGCGTGGGAACTGGTCAATCTCGCCACCGAGAACCATAACTTCCACATCCACCAGACCAAGTTCCGCGCCGTCGACCCGACGCTGGCGCCGGGCTCGAAGTCGCCATTCGCTCCCATCCTGCACCCCGAGACGGGGCCCGGCGTGATGGAGGACGAGGCAACCCTGCAGATCGCCCATGCCAAGGACCAGAGCTGGGCACAGGAGATCTCCGACAACCAGAATGGCTATTGCACCATCGCGCAGTGGCATGACGGCACCTGCATCAACACCCCCGCAGTGGTCGACATCCCCTTCGCCGAGACGGGAGAGTTCGTCTATCACTGCCACATCCTCGAGCATGAGGATGCGGGCATGATGGCCAAGATCCAGGTGGTGCCGTCGCCCGTGCCGTGAGCCGGAGCGCATGGCCTGAAACGGCAATGGCCGGGCGCAAGCCCGGCCATTTCGCATTCAGGCGGTCACCTCAGTCGAAGCTGAGGTTGCGCATCTTGTTGCGCAGGTCCTGCGACTCGCGGGCCACTTCCTCGCCGTTGCGGATGATCTTCGGGGTGATGAAGACGATGAGCTCGGTGCGCTGGCCGTTGTTGTCTGTGGTGCCGATGAGGTTGCCAAGGATGGGAACGCGGTCAGCGCCGGGCACGGTGTTGCGGGCGCGCTCCTCGATGCCGGAGATCAGGCCGCCGAGCAGCACCGTCTGCTGGTCGTTGACCGAGACCTTTGAGGTGACGGAGCGCTGGGTGAATTTCGGATTGTCGCCGACGCCGGAACTGTCGCGCTGCACGGCGGAGAGTTCCTGCCCGAGCTCGATGGTGACGACGCCATTGGCGCTCACCCGCGGCTTCACCTTCAGGATGACGCCGGTGTCGCGGTATTCATAGGAGTTGACGAAATTGCCGCCGTCGGTGACGGCCGTCTGCGACTGGATGGGAATCTGGTCGCCAACCTTGATGGT
The DNA here is from genome assembly GCF_003234965.1 of Aestuariivirga litoralis. GTDB lineage: Bacteria > Pseudomonadota > Alphaproteobacteria > Rhizobiales > Aestuariivirgaceae > Aestuariivirga > Aestuariivirga litoralis. The sequence continues at coordinate 155,017 of NZ_QKVK01000006.1, read as the reverse complement.
GGCCGTCTCGTTCTCCAGCACCAGGATCGACGGCGAGGAGACGATGCGCACGTTGGTGATGCCGGACAGCGCATCGACCACCACCTTGGGGTTCGAGATGCCACCCCACAGGAAGTTCATGCCCGGGAACTGCGGGCTGATGATCGGGCCATTGGTGGCGGGCTTGGCGCCAGCCAGTGCGAAGGCGAAGTTGTTGGTCTCGAAATAGGCCTGCACGCCGTAGCGCAGCTGGTTGTTGAGCGAGACCTCGGCGATCATGGTGTTGATCAGCACCTGGGTCGAGGGCGCATCCATCTGGCGCAGGGTGGCGAGGATCTTGCGGTAGTCCTTCGGCGTGGCGCTGATGACGATTGTATTGTTGGTCGGGTTCGGCGTGATGCGGATCGAGGACGAGCCGTCGCCACCAGCGCCGCCGGTGCCGCCGCCCAGGCCGCCGCCGCTGCCCGTCGAGGCGGATGAGCCCGACGACGAGCCATCCGTGCTGCCGGTCTGCAGGTCGGTCTTGCCCAGCTGTTCGGCGGAGCCCTGCGGGTCGGGCTGTGGCGGTTCCTGGCCGGAGGTGTCGTTGGCGATCGAAACGTCCATCGACTGGTTGTCGGGCGCCACGTCGCCGGTGGTGCCGGCCCCGCCACCGCCGGAACCGAAGGTGGCGTTGAGGATGCGCGCCAGATCCACCGCATTGCCGTTCTGCACGGCATAGACATAGTAGTTGGGTGAATCGACGCTCTCCTGGTCGAGGCGGCGGATCCAGTTCATCGCCGTGTTCACCTTCGCCCGGGTGCGGGCGATGACGATGAGGCTGTTGATGCTGGGAACGGGAATGACCTTCAGCGCATTAGGCCCCGCCGCGGCGCCATCATCGGCGAAGACCTGCTCCACCTTGCCGGCCACGTCCTCGGCGCGGGCATTTTCGAGCCGTGCAAGGCCGGAGGTCTGGTTGCGCATCCAGTCGACGTCGAAGGACATCACCACGTCCACCAGCTGGCGGCGCTCCGCCGAAGGGCCGCGGATGAGGATCATGTTGCCGACCTTCGTTGCGCGCACCGTGCCCGAGCGCGCCATGAAGCCGTCGAGCAGCTCCATCACGCTGGCCGGGCTCACATAGCGCAGCGGAATGGCGTTGACGCCATAGCCGGGCGACACGCCCTTGCCGAGGTCTGGCGTGCCCATCTCGCCGTCCAGCACCTCCTGCAGCGCCACGACCTTGTAGTTGCCCTCGGACTGGATCAGCGCGGCGCCGGCAAGCCGCAGCGCGGCTTCATAGGCGCTCAGCAGCTCACGCCCCGTGAGAGATCGATTGCTGACCAGGGTAACAGTTCCCTGCACACGCGGGTCGATGGTGTAGTTGAAGCCCAGCGTCTCGCCGAGGATGAGCTTGGCGGATTCGCCAAGGCTCGCCTGGTCGACGTTGACGGTGAACTTGCCATCGTCGAGCTGGCCGACGCCGGCCGGCGGATCGCCCCCGCCGCCATCGGCGAAGTCGGCGGCACTCATGCCGGGGATGATCTCATAGCGGCCGGCCTGGTTCTTCACCTTCGCCTGCCCGTCGGGGCGGGCCACCTTGCGCGGGTTCTTGGCGGTCAGGTCCACCTGGCCGGTGGCATCGAGCATGGAGGAGGGCGGGTTGCAGCTTGCAAGGCCGAGCGAGGCGAGGCACAGAAGTAGTGGTCGCACCGGCCGGAAATGCATTCCGGCCCATCTTCTGCGGTGAGCCGCCGATGAGACCATACCCTACGCGATCCTAGTTCCCGTAACGGACGGGATTCGTCACCGTTAACCTTTAAGTCACTGCCCGCTAACGGCTGATTCGAGAAGGTTAAAAAACCCTGAATATAGGCTGGTGTGGGAAACTACCCCCGGTTTCCGCCCGGATGTGACGGCGGGCAGGGCAATGGCTGCGCATTGCGGCATGGTCTGCGCGCAGAGGTAGCGGCCCCTCGAATGCGCGCCATGGTTGGCCGTCAGGCCGGAAACTCTACCTTGCCACTGTCCAGGTCATAGACGGCGTGGACGATCTTCACTTTTCCCTGATGCACCAGGTGCTGGACGATCTCGCTTTCCGAGCCGATCTTCCCGGCCACGCGGCGGGCATTCTCGCGCACGGTGTTGGCCACGAAGTCGCCCTCCTTGCCCATCATCGCCTTGGCGGCGGGCAGGATGGCATCGACCATCAGGCCGATGTGGCCGGGCAGTTGTGCCCCCGTCTGCGCCACTTCGCAGGCGGCCTTTACCGCGCCGCAGCTGGAATGGCCGATGACCACGATGAGGGGCGAGCCGAGGTGTTCGCCGCCATATTCGATGGTGCCGAGAACGTCGGTATCCGCCGTGTTGCCGGCATTGCGGCAGACGAAGAGTTCACCCAGGTTCAGGCCGCCGAAGATCAGCTCCGGCGGCACGCGGCTGTCAGCGCAGGCGAGGATCGTGGCCCATGGCGCCTGGCCCTTGGCAACCTCCTCGCGGCGCTTGGTCAGGTCCAGCGCGCAAAGCTCCGGCGACTGCACAAAGCGCGCATTGCCCTCCTTGAGCTTGGCCAGGGCCTCGTCCGGCGTCAGCGAGGTGGGGGGAACGCCAGCTGCCCGCGCCGGCCGGTCGAGGCCGGCCATGGCCAGCGCCCCGGCGGCAAGCCCGGCTGCGGAGCGCAGCATGAACTGGCGGCGGCGGTCATCGATGCAGGTCTGGCACATGGCGGCCTCCGGGGGTTGCGTTCGGCGCGAGGCGGGGAGCCTACGCCGCTTCACGAGTCGCTGCAAAGGCAATGCAGCCCGCGGATGCCGCCGCGCGGAATATCGTTAACGTCGCCCGCCGCGGCTCAGCCGACGTCGATCATCACCTTGCCGGCCTCTATCTTCACGGCATGGACCTTGAGGTTGACGCAGGCCGGGGCGCCCTTCGCCTCGCCCGTGCGATAGTCGAAACGGCCATTGTGTTTCGGGCATTCGATGACGTGGTCCATCACCAGCCCGTCGGCGAGGTGGACGCGCTCATGCGTGCACAGGCCGTCGGTGGCGTAGTATTCATCATCCGGCGAGCGGTAGATGGCGAAGCTCCGGCCGCCATGGTCGAAGCGCATCACGTCCTCCGGCGCGATCTCGCCGAGGCTGCAGGCGGCAATCCAGTTGGGCATGACTGCTGTCTCTCCGTTCACTCGGCCGGCACGGCCTGCGCAGGGTATTCACGCGGGATCGGCCGCGCGATGGACCAGCCGGGCTCCCTGATCTGCCGGATGATGGCCGGGATGATCTCGGCATAGGCGGCAAAGGTCGAGGGGTAGGGCGGCGGGCAGTAGGGCTTCATCGCCTCATGCAGTTCGGGCAGGCGGTGATAGGGCACCATGGGGAACATGTGGTGCTCGATATGGTAGTTCATGTTCCAGTAGAGGAAGCGCATCACCGGGTTCATGTAGACGGTGCGGCAGTTGAGCCGGTGGTCCAGCACGTTTTCCGGCAGGCCCGCATGCTGGGTGAGGCCGGTGACGATGTGCAGCCACGCGCCATACATGGTAGGCAGCGGCCCCACGAACAGCATCGGCAGAATCGTGCCTGCGTAAATCGAGACAGCGATGATGGCGAGGTGGATGGCAAGCCAGATGCGCGCCGTGCGATAGACCTTGGCGCGCTCCATCTCGGGAATGTAATCGGCCTCGTCGGGGGAAAGGCGGCCCATGGCATGGCGTACCATGCTCTTGATGGCGCCCCACACCTGCGGCACGCCGAGGAACATCAGGATCACGCGGAGCACCACGGTGGGGCGCATCACCGCCACTTCGGGGTCGCGGCCGACGATGATGGTGTCGGTGTGGTGGCGGGCATGGCTCCAGCGCCAGACAGTGGGCTCGCGCATGATCATGAAGCAGGCGATGTTGTAGACGACGTCATTCATCCACGCCGTCCTGAAGGCCGTGCCATGCCCGCACTCGTGCCAGCGCGAGTCCGAGGAGGAGCCATAGAGCACGCCATAGGCGAGGAAGAAGGGGATCGACCAGGCGGTCGGCCAGAAGTGGAAGGCGAGCCCGCCCGTCACCAGGAAGGCCGCGATCCAGATGATCGTGTCGCGGATCGCCGGCCCGTCGGAGCGCTTCATCAGCTCCTTCATCCTGGCGCGCGGAATGGGGGCGCGGTACCATTCGGCATTGGCCAGCCCATGCTCCAGCGCGTAGCGGCTCGACGGGCCGGTCAGGCTGTAGTCATGCGGGGCTGGCGGGGCATTGTCCATTCTGTGCTGGTCCTGTGTGGCGCTTGCAGGAAGCCTAACGTCCCTTCAAAAAGGGAACAAGCGGCCTCCTTCCCGCAATCACACTCTCGCCATAGAGCCGGGGGAAGAGGGGCCTTCGCACGCCACTAGTCAGGACCACACCCACCATGCGCAAGGCGACCACCAGCTTTCTTGCCCTCGGGTTCGCCCTTCTGGCGGCCCGGGCTGCCGCCGCCGCCAGCCTGTCGGTGAGCTACAACGTCGATGTCGGCCCGCTGACGGTGACGGTGGTGAAGCTCAGCCTCGACGTGACTGACGAGGAAGCGCACGCAAAAGCGCGCATCAAGGCCGCCGGCATGAGCCGCGCCTTCTCCGAATTCGGCGCCACCGCCGAGGCCCGGACGCGCATTGCCGGGGGCCAGCCGGAGCCGGTGAGCTACCGCGTCACCCGCGACCAGTCCGACATGCGCAAGGTGACGACGCTCACCTGGGACGGCGGCACCGTCACCTATGATCCGCCGATCAAGAGCGCCGAGCGCAAGGCCAAGCTCGATGCCGCACTGGCGGGCGGCGTCATCGACCCGGTCACCGCCGTGCTGCGCATGGGCACGGTGGGCGAGAGCCCGTGCCCCTCAACCCATGAGGTGTTCGACGGCCGCGAGGTCTATGAGCTTGCCCTGACCGACAAGGGAATGGGCATGGCCACAGGCGATTCCGCCTGGAAGGGCGATGTGCAGCATTGCTCGGTACGCTGGACGCCGATCGCGGGCCGCGCCAAGGACAAGGGTGTCCCGGGCGACAGCTATGACGTCGACTTCGCACCGGTGGCCGACCTCGAGAATGGCCGCAAGCTGTGGCTGCCGGTGGACATGTCGGGCAAGATCAAGGGCCTCGGCTTCCGCGGCTATGTGACCAAGGTCAGCACCCGGGATGGCGCCGCCGCGGAGTGATCTGCCTCAGCCGCGGCGCAGTGCCGCCGCCGGGATCGTCACGGTGAAGCAGGCGCCACCGTCGGCGAGGTTTTCCGCCGTCATCCGCCCGCCCAGCGGCTGCAGCATGGTGCGCACCGCCTTGAGGCCGAAGCCCTTCTGCTCATCGACGCTGAAGCCCTCCGGCAGCCGGCCGCGGTCCGAGGCCACGGCAAGGCGGAGGCTGTCGCCGTCATCCGAGAGCGTGACCTTCACAGGCCCGCCGCCGTGCTTGAGCGCGTTGGTGACGAGCTCGTTGACGATCACCGCGAAGGCGGTGCCGTGGTTGGCATGGATGGCGAGCGGCGGCGTGGCCGCGACGGTGATGGGAATGCCGTAGCTGTCCTCGAGGTGGCGGCACAGGCCCTGCAGCGTCACCGCGGCATCGACCGCCTCGAGGGAGTCCGCGCTCTGCACGAAGCGGTAGGTCTCCACCAGTGCTGTGAGCTGGCTGGTCAGGTCCTTCGCGGCCGCCTGGAAGGCCGGGTCGTCCGACTTGCGGGCGCGGATGTGCATCAGGCTCGAGATCAGCTGCAGCGAATTCTTGACGCGGTGGTTGACCTCGCGCACCGCCAGCGCGTTGGCCGCCGCCTCCTGCTTGGCCACCGACCAGCGCAGGATGAACAGCGCCAGCCCCCAGAACACCGCATTGACGGCGAGGGCGGTGAGGGCGGTGGTCCAGGCCCGCGCCTTCCACTGCTCCAGCGCGTCGGTCACCGGCTGCGAGCTGGTGGCGAAGACCGTGGGGTGGCTGGCCGAACGGCTCCACGAGACGATGCGCGGCTCGTCGTCCTGGCGCACCAGCGCCGTGCCGCTGGGGCTGGCCAGGGCGCGGGCGCGCATCTCCTGCGCGAAGGCGGGCGAGGCGAGCCTGGCATTGCGGATGCGGGCCAGCACGCCGCCGTTGGTGGTGTAGAGGCCAGCCCGCGCGCCGGGCCAGGTCACCGCCTCCTTGTAGAGCGTATCGAAGACGCTGCCATAGACGCCGACCACGATGATGGCCTTGAGCGAGCCGTCGGGCCGCCGAACCGCGCGGCTGACCGTGAAGCGCTCCTTGCCGGTGACCGAGCCCGGTTGGCCGTCCCCGGCAACGAGAGGGTCCTCGGCCCCCGCCTTGTGCGCCGTGAAATAGGGCCGCTCCGCGCCGCTCACGGGTCTCGGCGGATAGCCCCAGCTGTCGGCGATGTTCTTGCCCGCCTCGTCCACCACCCAGGCGGAGGCGATGACATTGTTGCCCTCCACCATTTCGTGGAAACGGGCGTAGATCGTCCGCCCGGTGTCCGGGTCGGTGAGGTCCCAGCGGTCGACCAGCGGGTAGACGGTGTTGATGATCTGCAGCGCGGAATCGGTTGCAGCATCGCCATGGGCGATGATCATGCGGGCCATGGAACGCGTTCGCTCGCCCACCACCCGCAGCGTGTCGGCGCGGTCCTGCGAGATGATATAGGCGCCCACCACGCCGGTGGCCACTGCGAAGATCACGCAAGCTGTGGTGAGGACCCGGCGCATGGGGATGTTCGGACTGCCCTGAAGCTGTTCACGCGATTGTGTAGCACGGCGTTTCAACCGCACGAAACAAACTTGATGTGGGCAGTCAACTTATATCAAGCGACAACCCACTTGCGATTGCGCGCGTGGATACATGCACGCCTTGCGATGTGAGTCGCAGGCCGGAACTGACTCTCCGCGACTCCCGTTCTGATTCGCGGCTGCGCGGGAGGACTCGCGCAGCGCGAGTCCAGTCTGTTTGTATCAGGAGCGTAGAATGCCGCGGCCCGGTCGTGCGTATTGGAAGGGATTCCTGCGCCTGTCGCTGGTCTCGATCCCGGTCGAGATCTTCACGGCGGTGGAGACCGCCGCGGCAATTTCCCTCAACCAGATCCACAAGCCAACCGGCAGGCGGATCAACTATACCAAGACGGTGCAGGGCGTGGGCCCGGTCGAGACCGCCGACATCGTGAAGGGCTTCGAGGTCGACAAGGACGTCTATGTGACGCTCGAACCCGATGAGATCGAGGCCCTGAAGGTCGAGTCGAAGCGCACCCTCGACCTCACCCAGTTCATCGACGCCGCCGAGATCGACCCGCGCTATTTCGAGAAGCCCTACTACGTGGTGCCGGCCGATGAGCAGGCGGCGGAGGGCTATCTCGTCATCCGCGAGGCGCTGGCGGGGATGAGGAAGCTGGGCCTCGGCCAGATCACCATGTCCGGCCGGGAGCACATCGTGGCGGTGGGGCCGGTGGAGAAGGGCCTGGTCATGGAAGTGCTGCGCTATGCCGGCGAAATACGCTCGCCCAGTCCCTATTTCAGCGACCTGCCGTCCCTCAAGCTCGACAAGGAGATGGTGGCGCTGGCGCGCGAACTGATTGCGAAGAAGGCCGCCCCCTTCGAGCCGGCGAAGTTCCATGACAGCTACGCCGATGCCATGCGCGCGCTGATCGCCGAGAAGGCCAAGGGCAAGCGCATCGTGGCGAAGCCCTCTCCGGCAGAACCGCAGGGCAAGGTCGTCGACCTGCTCGACGCGCTGCGCAGGAGCCTGAAGACGGGCGAAGCGAGCAAGCGTGGAAAGGCGCCGCAGAGGCGGGCGTCATGATCTCGTCCTCTCCCGCTCGGGAAGCGGGAGAAGACCCATGGTATCTCACTCCTTCGGCACCCACTGCATGGGCTTCACGGCCTTGTGCGTCCGCGCCGCTTCGTAGGCCGCCTCCACCAGCGCATAGGTCTTGAGATTGTCCTCGCCGGAGGTATCCGCGGCGAGCCCGTCGCGGAAGCGCTCGAACATGTGGCGGTTGGTGTGCAGCACCGCCTCCTGCGAGACATGCCAGGGCCGGCTCGTCCAGTGCAGCAGGGGCCCGCCCACCTGGTCCTCGAAGGACAGGCCCTGCGTCGTCACGATCACCTTCTCGCCCTTGGTGAGGATGACGGAACCGCCGTCGCCCTCGATCTCCAGCATGGTCTCGGGGAAGGCATCGTCGCGGCGCTTCGCGGCATAAGTCGCCTCGACGATGGAGACGGCGCCGGACTCGTGGCGCATCAGGATCGTCGCCGTGTCCTCGGCGCGGATCTTCGGGTTGCGCTTCTGCGTCTCGGCCGAGACATGCGCCACCTCGCCGAGGAAATAGCGCGCGAGGTCGAGGATGTGGATGCCGACGTCCTGGATGACGAGCTTCTCCTCCTCTGCCAGATAGGGCTGGCCGCGATAGACGTCGAAGCCGGTGCGCCAGGAGAGCCTCGCCCAGGTCGGTGTGCCGATGGTTCCCTGGTCGAGGATCTTCTTCACCGCGCGCATGGCGGAGGCGAAACGGAAGTTCTCGTGCACCGCGAGCCAGGCGCCGTGCGACTTCGCCTTTTCGACAATCGCCACGCACTCCTCCCAGGTGGGCGCGAAGGGCTTCTGCACCACGGCGGCGACGCCGCGCTCGGCGGCAATCGCGGCGAGTGCCTGATGCGTGTCCATGCGGGTGGCGATGTCGAGGAGGTCGATCTTCACCGTGTCGAGCATCTGGCCCATGTCGGTGAAATGCGGAACGCCGAAGCGCCGTCCCGCGGCTTCGGCGCGCGCTGCATCACGGTCGCAGACGGCAGAGAGCAGCGCGCCCTCCGGCCTCAGGTCGGCCCAGGCATTGAGGTGGTTCTGGGCATAGAAGCCGCATCCCACCATGCCGATCGCCACCGGTTGCTTCGCCGCCATGACCCCGTTCTCCATCTTGTATGACGAGATGATGTGTAACCGAGGTCATGGCCGCTTGTCGCCTGCAAAAGATCAGAACTCCTCCCAGCCCCCGTCGGCGGGCTCGGCCTTCGCCGCGCCTGCGGCGGCCACCTTCTTGCGCACGGCGGGGGCGCGCGGCGCCGGGCGGTGTGCCTCGCGCGAGGCCTCCTCGGCATGGGCGATGATGGCGCCTGCCGCGGTTGTGAAGCGGGCGACGATCTGCGCAAGCTCGGTGGACTGCTGCGTCAGCGTGCGGGTGGCGGCGGTGGCCTCCTCGACCATGGCGGCGTTCTGCTGGGTCACCTGGTCCATCTGGTCGACGGCGGTGTTCACTTCCTGGAGGCCCGTCGCCTGCTGTTCCGCACTCCGCGCGATTTCGGTGACGATGCCGTTGATCTCGTTCACCCTGTCGATGATCTGGCGCAGCGAACTTCCCGTCTCGGCGACGAGCTGCACGCCTTCCTGCACCTGGTCACGCGAGGTGGAGAGGATGCCCTTGATCTCCTTTGCGGCTTCCGCCGAGCGCTGGGCGAGGGCGCGGACTTCCGAGGCGACCACCGCGAAGCCGCGGCCCGCATCGCCCGCGCGCGCGGCCTCCACACCGGCATTGAGCGCGAGCAGGTTGGTCTGGAAGGCGATCTCGTCGATGACGCCGATGATCTGGGTGATCTCCTGCGAGGATTTCTCGATCCCCTGCATCGCTTCCACGGCGCGCTTGACGACGACGCCGGAGCGGTCGGCATCCTCCTTGGCGGCGGTCACCATGTTGCGGGCATGCTGGGCACCCTCGGCGGTCTTCTTCACGGTGGAGGTGATCTCGGCCACGGCGGCGGCTGTCTCCTCGAGGTTCGCTGCCTGGTTCTCGGTGCGGCGCGAGAGGTTGTCGGAGGCCTGGGCGATCTCCTCGGTGCCGGACTTGATGCCATAGGATCCGCGCTTCACCGTGTTGATGGTGTCGGCCAGGCTGTCGGCGGCGGAGTTGAAGTACTGGCGGAGCTTGTCCAGCGCGTCGGGGAACGGGCTGTCGATGCGGTGCGTCAGGTTGCCCTTGGCCAGGCTCTCGAGCCCGTGGCCGAGCACGGTGATGATCTGCTGGGAGTTCTCGTCGTTCCTGCGGTTCTGCACTGCCTGGTCCTTGAACACGGTTAGCGCGCGGGCCATTTCGCCGACCTCGTCGCCACGGCTGGCATAGGGCACCTCTTCCTCGAGGTGACCGCCGGCGAGCCTTGCCATGGTGGCCGAGATCGAGGTGAGGGCCCGTATCACGAACTGGTGCGCGCCGAGGAGCATCAGCATGATGATGAACACGATGCCGATGTTGAAGGCGGTGGTCATGTTCATGTCGCGGTCGGATTCAAGCTTGTTCTCGGCCTCGATCTTTCCCACGGTCGCGGCGATCTTGTTGGCCTGCTCCTGCATGTAGATGCCGAAGCTGATGAATTCGTGGCTCATTTCCTTCGACAGGGAGTCGATGGCCGCCGCGTCACGCCGCTGGAAGGCCGGAATGATGCGGTTGCGCAGGTCCGACCAGAAGCGGTCGTTGCGGCTTTCGATCTCGCGCCCCAAGGCGGCCCATTCCTCCTCCGGCATGATGTCGAAATCCTTCATGTGTTCCTTCCAGAAGGCAATGCGTGTCCGGTAGTCCTGCTCGATCTGGTTCAGGCGGGCATTGAGCTTGTCGAGCAGCTCCGGCTCGTCTTCCATGATGTGCATGTAGGCGAAGGGCTCGGCGGGGTAGAGCGGCGGCGGCAGGATGTCGGCGATCAGGTCCTTGCCGTTGACGATGCGCTCATAGCTGGGGCTGCCGATGCGGTTGTCGCTGATGGCGCCGTGCGTCTGCAGGCCGAGGAAGGCCAGCATGCCGGTGATGACGAGGCCAAAGGCGATCATCAGGCGCTGGATGGTGAAGAGGCTTTTTTTCATGCGCGGGTCCGCTGTCTGTGCTGGGTTGAGGGTTGCGGTGTCAGATGATCTCGCCCGGTCCGGGCGGCAGGCTGTCGTAGTAGGCGCGGATGCGCGCCAGGACGCGGGTGGTGGCCTGGAATTCAGCGCCGTAGCGTGGGTGCATGGACCACCGCAGCAGGCAGGGCACTTCGCCCAGCTCCGGGTGCGTCAGGGTCAGGCTGGTGCCGGGCTTGAGCGGGGCCAGCGTGTCGATGCGCATGCCGATGCCGTCGGCCGAGAGGTCGGTGAGCCGTGCCAGATAGGTGCCACTGCCGCCCCGCAGGCTCACCGCAAGGCTGCAGGCGCGGCGCTCGGAGCGCCGCCGCTGGTCGAGCGCGGGGTGGCTGGCGGACGGCACCGCGCGCGGTGGCTCGGCAGGCATGGAGGGCTCCTGGCTTCAAGTGCTGCGAACGCTATGGCAGCAACGTTGTCCCAAACTTGAGCCCCGCGCCGTTTCCCGGCAGTCTCGTGGTCTGAAGGAGACACGCCGTGCCGGAACCTGCCTTCGCCGCCGTGGGCGACAATTGCATTGACCAGTTTCTGCCGCCGGTCGGTGATTGCCTGGTGGGCGGCAATGCGGTGAACGTCGCCGTGCAGCTGGCCCGCCTCGGCCGCCGCGTCGCCTATTTCGGCGCCGTGGGCGAGGACGCGGCAGGCCGCGCTGTCGAGGCCGCCTTGCGCCGCAACGCAGTGGACGTGGCCGGACTGCGCCGCGTCGGAGCTCACGCCACGGCCCGCACCGACATCGAGACCCTGCCGGATGGCGACCGGCGCTTCGTGTTCGAGAGCTTTGGCGCCGCCGTCCATTACCGTGCGGATGGCGCGGACATCGCCCGTCTCGCCACCATGGCCTATGTCCACCTTGGCTGGATCAGGGGTGCTGTCGCCCTGCGCCGGGCGTTGCGCCACTCCGCTGCGGTCCTGTCGCAGGACCTGTCGGTGAACAATGCCGCGGAGGACCTCGACCCCTCGGGACTGGACGTCGCTTTCAGTTCGGCTTCACCCGGCGCGGGGGAGGCCGAGTCGTGGCGCCTGTTGGCCGCGGGCGCAGCAGTGGCCGTCGTCACCCTCGGCGCGGCCGGCAGCCTGGCCAATGACGGCGTGGAAATACGGAGAATGGCGGCCCTCCCCACGCCGGTGTCGGATACCACGGGTGCTGGCGACGCATTCATTGCCGGCTTCCTCGATGCTCATGCCAAGGGTTTGAATTTGCAGCAATGTTTGGCATCGGGTGCGGAGCGGGGAGCGCTGGCATGCCGCTACCGTGGGGGCTTCCCGCAGGCACCGCTGCAACCATTTGTTCACGATAGGGGCTCCTGAGGCGAAAGAGTCTTGGACGCGCATTGAGTTTCTAGTAACTGTGGGCACATGAAGAGGTCCGGGGCAGTTGCGGTGGGTTGCATGCTGTCCGTGGCGCTGTGTGGCGCTGCGGAGGCGGGAGAAATCGTCACCAGCAGTGCTGCCGCCATGGACCTCGCCGCCCTGCAGCCCTTCGTGCCGCTGAGCAACGACGCCATCCTGTCGAGCGATGAGATCGTGGCGCTCGGAAAGCAGGACCGCATCGACATCCTGCCCGCTTCGGCCATGGCCGATCCGGTGCGCCCGGAACCGACCAATTCGCCGGTCGCCAATTTCATCAACGGCGTCCAGTATAACCTCCAGCACATCGACGTGTCGCAATACGGCGACTACAGCTTCGATGTGTTCTGGGACCAGACCAAGTCGATCAAGTGGGACCTGCTGGCGCTCTATGGCGGCATCACCGTCTTCGGCATCAAGAACTGGGACTGGGGCAGCTCCGGCTACAACTTCCAGAGCGAGGGCTGGTTCGGCGAGGACACTAAGTACGGCGGCATCGACAAGCTCGGCCATGCCTATACGGGTTACGTGGTGTCGCAATATTTCACCCAGCGCATCGCCCACACGGTTGACGACCCGACCAACGCCGCCATCACCGGCGCGTTGCTGGGCATGGGTTTCCAGACCTATATCGAGTTCTTCGACGGCTTCGCCGGCGAGCATGGCTTCTCCTACGAGGACCTGATCGCCGATGGCGTGGGCGCCGGCTTCTCCTTCCTGCGCAACACCGTGCCGGGCCTTGCCGAGAAGGTGGACTTCCGCCTCGAATACTGGGGTGCCTCCGACTACCACGACTGGGACCCCTTCACCGACTATGACGGCCAGCGCTATGTGCTGGCCCTCAAGCTCGCGGGCTTCGAGAAGCTGGAACAGACCCCGCTGCGCTTCGTCGAGCTGCAGGCCGGCTACTACACCGAGGGCTACACCGACGAGACCCGCAAGGCCGGCGTCGAACCCTCGCGCAACCCCTATGTGGCCGTGGGCCTGAACCTCAACGAGCTGCTCGGCGAGGCGCCGGACGTGCGCAACACCCTGCCGGGCGATGCCGCGGCCGTGGCCTTCACCTACTGGCAGCCGCCCTACACCTACGTCTCTTCCTCCTACCACGACTGAGCGCACGGCATTCTCAGCCGCCCGCCGCTGTGCTAGCCTCGCGGCCGTCACAGGGGGCCGGTCCGATGTTGCGCACTTCCTCTCGAGCACCGAATGGCAGGGCGAGGCCGCGCGCCGCGCCGCCGGTCATGCCCTGGGGCGTGCGCAGGTCGCTGCTGTCGGCCGCCAATGACGTGAGGCTGAAGGCCCGCGAGGTGCTGTTCCATGCGGGCGATGCGGGTGACGGCTGCTATTTCCTGCGCGATGGCGTGGTGAAGGCCGCCGTGGTGGCCAAGGACGGGCAGGAACGCCTGCTCGCCGTGCTCGGCCCCGGCTCGCTCATCGGTGAACTGTCGCTGTTCGACGACCAGCCGCGCTCCGCCACCATTTCAGCCCTGAAACCCTGCAGCCTGTGGCACATGTCCAAGGGGTCGTTCTTCCGCCTGGCCGATGCCAACCCGCAGGTCTACCGCGAGGCCCTCAAGATCCTGACGCGCCGTCTGCGCCAGACAAACGATTCCATGGTGGCGCAGGGCACGGTCACGGTGGCTGGCCGCGTGGCGCGCGCCTTTGCCTCGCTGGCCCAGGGCCTGGGCGAGGGCAGGGGCAACGGCATGATCCTGCTGCCCAACAAGATCACCCAGAACGACATTGCCGGCATGGCGGGTGTTGCCCGCGAGAATGCCAGCCGCGCCATCAACGACCTGCTGCGTGACGGCATCTTGGCCCGCGAGGGCAGCTTCTATGTGATCGCCCGGCCGGACGAACTCGCCGACATGGCGGAGATCTGACGGGCCGCCTGAACCGTCAGCGTCCCTGGCTCTCGATCAGCCGGTCCACTAGCGTCTCCATGTCGCTCGCCTCGGCATTGGCGAAGGCGATGCGCAGGTATTGCTCCTGTCCCGGGCCGAACATCGAGCCGGGCAGGCAGAGCAGGTCATGCTCGCCCGCCAGCCGCATGGCCACCTGCTTTGCATTCTCCCCGGCAAAGGGGTGCCGCACATAGGCGAAGAGCGCGCCGGAGCTGACGAGTTGATACCGCAGTCCCTCGCGCCCGAAGGCCTGGCGCAGGGCTGCAAGGCGGCCGTGCATCATTGCGATCTTGCCGCGCTTCCAGCCTGCGAGTTCGCGCAGCGCGAAGAGTGCCGCGCGCTGCGAGATGTGCGTGGTGCAGATGGCGAGGCAATCCATGATCTTCTCGATCTCCGCCAGCACGGGGGCCGATGCCGTGATGGCCCCGACCCGATAGCCCGTCATCGCGAAGGCCTTTGAGAAGCTGTAGAGGTGGATGAATGCATCCTCCCAGCCCTCGATTGCGAAGACCGGGTGGGCGGGCGCATCGCCGTCGCGGAAGTCCTTGTAGGTCTCGTCGATGACCAGCGCGATGCCGCGGGCGCGCGCCAGCTCGAACAGTGCCTTGATGGTGTCAGGTGAGTAGATGGCGCCCGTCGGGTTGTTGGGCGAGCACAGCACGATGGCGCGGGTCCGGTCGTCGATGAGCTTCGCCGCCTCGGCGGGGTCCGGCTGGCCGAGGCCGGAGATCAAGCGCGCCTCCACGCCCAGCATGCCGAGCCACATGGTGTGATTGAAGAAATAGGGCACCGGCAGGATGACGTTGTCGCCCGCCTTGGCAATCGCCATGAGCGCCGCCGCGAAAGCCTGGTTGCAGCCGGCGGTGACGCAGACATTCTCCGCCACAACCTTGCCCTGGTAGTCCGCGCTGAAATGATCCGCGATCGCGGCGCGCAGCTCCGGGATGCCGTAGATGTCGGTATAGAGGCTGATGCCCGGTTCATGGGCCAGGCGCGCCACTTCCGCGTCGAGCTCTTCGGCGCAGGACCAGCTCGGCACCGCCTGGCAGAGATTGAGCAGTTTCCTGTTGCGCAATCCGGGCCGCACCCAGGTCTGCGCCTCCATGATCGGCGGCGCCTCGACGCGGTTGACGGCAGGATTGACGGCATAGGTCATGATGGGGCACCAAGGGCTCGAAAATGCGGATGCGCCGGAACATGCCGTCGACCGCCAGGAGGTGCAAGCATGAAAGCAATCCGGATCGAGACAACCGGCGGACCCGAGGTGATGAAGCTGGTCGACGCCGAGGTCGGCAAGCCGGGCGCCGGCCAGGTGCGGGTGCGCCAGACGGCGATCGGCCTCAACTACATCGACACCTACCATCGCACCGGCCTCTATCCGGTGCCGCTTCCCTCGGGCCTTGGCCTCGAGGCGGCGGGCGTGGTGGAAGAACTGGGCGAAGGTGTTACGAGCCTGAAGCCGGGTGACCGCATCGCTTATGGCACGGGCCCCATCGGCGCCTATGCGGACATGCGCAACCTTCCCGCCAACCGGCTGGTGAAGCTGCCCGATGCGATCTCGGACGAAACGGCCGCCGGCATGATGCTGAAGGGCATGACGGCGCGCTACCTGCTGCGTGCCACTTACGTGGTGAAGCCGGGCGACACCATCCTGCTCCATGCCGCGGCAGGTGGCGTGGGCCTCATCATGAGCCAGTGGGCCAAGGCGCTGGGCGCAACCGTCATCGGCACCGTGGGCTCCGACGCGAAGGCGGAGATCGCGCGCGCCCATGGCTGTGACCACGTCATCAACTATTCGACCGAAGACACCGTGAAGCGCCTGCGCGAGCTGACGAACGGCAAGGGCGTGCCCGTCGTCTATGACGGCGTCGGCAAGGACACGCTGATGGTGTCGCTCGACTGCCTCAGCCCGCGCGGCATGTTCGTCAGCTTCGGCAATGCCTCGGGCCCCGTGCCGCCGCTGGACATGCTCCTCCTCTCCGCCAAGGGCTCGCTCTACGCCACCCGCCCGACGCTGATGGCCTATACCGCCTCCGATGCCGACCTGCAGGACACCGCGCGCGACCTCGTCGACATCGTGGCCAGCGGCAAGGTGAAGATCCCGGTGAACCAGCGCTATGCACTGGCTGACGTGGTGCAGGCGCACCGTGATCTCGAAAGCCGCAAGACGACGGGCACCACGGTCCTGACGCCATGACGGCAGGCCGCGCGGAGCGCATCAAGGCGGCGCTCCAGCAGGCGGACGAGTTGCTGCGCCGCGGCCAGCCGCGCGAGGCGGAGGCACTGGCGCGCCGCCTGGTGGTGGAGAACCCGCTGTCGCCGCAGGCGCAGTTCATGCTGGGCATCACCATCCAGTCGCAGGGTCGCTTCGAGCAGGCGGAGCCGCATTTCGCGCGCGCCGTCACGCTCGATGGCAGGAACGTCAGCTATCTCCTCAACTACGGCCTCTGCCTGCTCAGCATGGGCCGGGTGGAGGAGGCGGCCGTGCAATATGGCGCGGCGCGCCGGGCGGCTCCGTCCAATGTCGAGGCAGTCTGGCGCAACGGCTCCTTCCTGGCGCGCATCGGCCACATGGAGCAGGCCCTCGCCGCCTTCTCCAAGGCGCTGGAACGCGCCCCGGAGGGCATGAAGCACCCGATCCGTCTCGAGGTGCTGGATTGCCTTCTCTCGCTCGGCCGCATCGACGAGGCGCGCGAGCACATCGCGCGGTTCATCGGCGTGACACCCTTCCATGCGCGCTATCTCTGCCTGCTCTCGTCCATCGGCAAGCATGATGCGGACTCGGAGATGTTTGCCCGCATCACCCAGGAACTCGCAAGGCCCGGCGTGTCACCCGTCGATCGCAGCGACCTGATGGTGCGCCAGGGCGTGATGCTGCAGCAGAGCCGGCGTTTCGACGAGGCCTTCGCGCGTTTCACCGAAGGCAAGAAGCTGCTGCGCGCGCCTTCCGTAACCGCCGCCTTCCGCCAGGAGGTCGATGCCCGCATCGCAGCCTTCGGGCGCGGGAAGCTGGCCGAACTCGCCGCACGCCATGGCCGCAGCGATTGCCGCCCGATCTTTGTCGTTGGCCTGCCGCGTTCCGGCACCACGCTCGCCGCGCAAATCATTTCGGCCCACAGCAAGGCCGGCAATGCGGGCGAGCTCGAGACCATGACCTATGTCGCGGCGAAGCTTGGCGGTGGCCGGCCCCTGGCGGAATTAGATGCTGCACTTGCTGCCCTCGGCGAGCAGGGGATTGCGAAGCTTGCAGCGCTCTATCAGGGCAGCATGCGCCATGTCGTGCCGGGCAAGGAACTGGCCGTCGACAAGATGCCGCTGAACTTCCGGTTCATCGGCGAGGCGGCGATCCTCTTTCCGCACGCCCGCTTCGTGAACTGCACCCGCCACCCGGCGGATACCTTCATCTCGGCACTGCAGACGGAAATGAACGCGGCGCATTCCTATAGCTATGACCCTGCCGACTATGCCGCCTACCACGCCCAGTACCGCCGCCTGATGGCGCATTGGCATGAGGCCCTGCCGGGCCGCGTCCTCGATCTTCCCTATGAGCGTCTGGTGTCGGAGCCGGAGGCTGCCATTGCCGGACTCTTGGATTATCTCGGCCTGCCGATGGAAGAAGCCTGCCTCCACCCCGAACGCAATGCGGGGGCGGTGACCACCTTCAGCCGGTTGCAGGTGAGGTCAGGGATCAACACGTCGTCGGTGGCGCGCTGGAAGCCTTATGAGCGGCACCTCGGGCCGATCCTCGCCAGCCGCTAGGACTGGCAGCCGCCATTTCCGGCGGCAATGGCGCGCCACTGCGCCGAGCACTGCGAATTGCTGCACAGGAAGCCCGCGAGCGTGCGCGACGGCACGGCATGGGCCAGGTTCAGGGGCTGGCCGGTATTGTCATAGAGCGTGCTCACCACCATGCCGACGAGATCGCCCTTGGCATTGAACAGCGGGCCGCCCGACTCGCCCTTCTGCGTCGACAGCCGCAGCACCATGGCATCCGGGTAGCCGAACTTGGAATCGTCGCCGGCATATTTCACCGCCTGGCCGAAGCTGGCGGATTCGAACTCGCCGAGGCGCGCGGTGTCGCCCTGGGCGTGGGGCCGCCCGAGGGAATAGACGATGTTGCCCTTGGCCAGGCACTGGTTGTCGGCCGGTGTCACCGCCTTGCCGGAGAAGCCGCGCAGCCGGATCACCGCCATGTCGTTGCCAGGGTTGAGCGCGATCACGTCGCCCGAATAGACCCGGCCATTCGCCGCCTTGGCGGAAACCGTGTTGCCCACGCGCTTGGCCACATGCGCGGCGGTCATCACATAGCCCGATCCATCGACCACGAAGCCCGAGCCGGAGGTGACCGGCGTGCCCTTGCGGGTTTCCTTCGACACGGTGTCGGCGGAGGCGGGCTGCGACACGATCAGCGTCACATAGGTGGGGCCGGAGCGGCGCACCAGGCTGGTGATCTGCTCGGTGCTGGCCACCGCTTCGCCCGGCGGCACGGAGGTTTGCTGCACGTTGAAATTCCGGCTCTCGAGATCGACGTTGGACGTCGATTCGCAGGCAGCCAGTGCCAGGGCGAGGAAGCTCAGTGAAAGCAGGGCGCAAAAGGGAGGCAACATCTGTCTCTCGTGTTCTCCAGCCTCATAGCACAAAATCAGGCCACGGAATGGCCCTGAGACACGCAATTCAGAAAAACTGGCAGTGCCGGTGGGCGCAGGGCAGGGCGGCATAAAAAAACGGCCCGCCGAAGCGGGCCGTCTCTTGGGATCGTTTGCAGGGGTAAGGCTTAGAAGCGCCAGACCGAGACGAGGTCGACCGTCCAGTTGTCGGTCGAAACGTCGAGGCTGTCCTTGTAGCCTTCGGCCACGGTGCCGGTGATGCCACGACGGGTCACGTTGGTGTCCGCAGTGTACCACTCGCCTTCCAGACCGATGGTCAGCTGATCGACCGGGGTGTAGTACACGCCGGCGAGCACGCCCCAGGTGTCGTAGTCGAAGCCGGCATAGCGCCAGATCGGGTCGACGCCAGCAGCGGTGGCCTCGTTGTGGCTGTCGCCTTCGCGGTGCTTGTAGCCCGCGCCGATTTCAGCGTGCACCGAGTCAGACAGGTTGGCAGAAGCCAAGCCCGTGATGCCCCACCAGTCGTTGTTGACCGGATACGAACGGATGATGTCGCCGTTGCTGTTGGTCTCCTGGGTCGGACCCGAACCCATGGCGGCCGCGAGCGAGAGGCTGGCGATGTCGCCGAGGTTGAAGCCGACGCCGATGCCAACCTGCCACAGCGCGTCGATGTTCGCGTTGTAACCGATTACAGTGCCGGTCGCGAGAACGGCGCTGGTGTTGTAGTCGTCGTCATTGACCGAGCGATACACACCCGAGATCTCGCCCGAGAACGAGTCACCCGAGTACTTCATTTCGCCGGCGACGCCCAGGTTCTGGCCGTTGACGTAGACGTTGTCGTTGCCGAAGCCGTTGTTGAAGCCCGAGTCTTCGATGGCGACAGCCATGGAGAACGGACCCGAAGCGTAGCTGAGACGCATCTGGGTGGTGTCACCCGGATCGAAGCTCAGGTCGGCGTTGTCGGTGTAGTAGCAGGTGCAGGCGCCATCATAGCCGTAGCCGATGTTGCCGAGCGAGCCAGCATAACCACCGCCGAGCGTCAGCTCGGGGGTCATGGCCCAGTAGCCCCACGCCGTCTTCATGTAGACGTCGCCCGGGCCGTTGCCGTTGAAGTCAGCGCGCATCTTCAGTTCGACGCCGACTTCGCCGACGGCGGTGTCGGTGGTGGCGACCACGCGGAGCTGACCGCGGGCCTTCACATCCCAATCGTCATCGCTGCTGCCGGAGATCGTGAACTTCGAGTACACGGTGCCAGCGTAGGAGCGCTTCAGCGTGGCGTCGCCCTCGGCGCCAGCGTAGATGATCGCAGCGCGGACGTAGCCCGACCACGAGATCGTGGTGCCGGCCGGAGCATCAGCCGTCGGCATGACGGAGATGATCGTGGCATTCTTGCCTTCCGTGAACTGCTCACGGGCAGACTCGGTCAGACCCGGGACCTGCATGGCTTCGCCCTTCGAAATGGCGAGCAGCTGGTAGCCGGTCGGAACCGACGGAGCGGTTTCCATCGCGGCGACGCGGGCGTTGAGAGCTTCGACCTGAGCCTTCAGGTCGGTCAGTTCGTCGGCGTGAGCAGCCGCGGCGGAAACGGCTACCGCCGCACCAGCCAGGAGCGCCATCTTCATAGTCTTCATTCTTGTTCTCCCAAGTCTCTTGGAGTTGAGGAGCCCCCCATCCCCTGCAAACGGTTGCGGAAGGCCATGCACGACGTCATCGGGCACGGTGCTGTTGTCGTCCCTAATCCCCCAAAGGTCAACGAAGACCCACTGCAATCGATTTGAATTTTGGCCCCTGTAACACAATTGCCACAGTTGCGGGCCCCTGGGGCAGGCCGAATTAACGGCACGTTATCAACAAGTTAACAGATCGTAAACAAAAACCGCCGCAAACCCGGTCTGGCCGGGTGCCGGACTTCTCCACGCTCCCGCCACGAGTGGGGCAGGCCCGCCCGATTCCGGGGCCCGATGATTCTGCCCCCGTGAACCGCCCGAGTCGCCGGGCGGCCGGCAAGGGCTCCAGCCAGGCAGTTCATGCCTGAAAACGCCCTGAAGAGGGGGTGCCCCACCCAATGATCCCCAAAATGCCAGCCAAAGGGCCAGCCAAAAAGAAAGACGGCCCGCCGAAGCAGGCCGTCTCCCCCCGGTCTTGTAAGTTCGCTTAGAAGCGCCAGACGGACACGAGGTCGACCGTCCAGTTGTCACCGGACGCATCCACGTCCTGCTTCTTGTTTTCTGCAGCTGTGTCGACGTTGCCCGTGCGCTTGCCAGAGAGCTGGTTCTGGTACCATTCAGCTTCCAAGCCGATGGTCAGCTGGTCGACAGGCGTGTAGTAGACGCCACCGAGGACTGCAAAAGTGTCCTGCTCGACACCCGTGTAACGCCACAGCGGATTATCGTCGGTACCAATGGTCACGCCGTTGAAGTTGTCGATGTCGCGGCTCTTGTAGCCCACACCCAACTCGGTGTGCACCGAGTCAGACAGGTTGGCGGAAGCCAAGCCGGACACACCCCACCAGCTGTTGTTGACAGGGTATTCGGCTTCGATCGACCCGTTGCTATTGACAACCTGGTACGGACCCGAGCCCATGGCGGCGGCAAGCGAAATGCTCGCGATGTCGCCGAGGCTGAAGGCGCCGCCGATGCCGACCTGCCAGAGGGCTTCGAGGTCTGCATTGTAGTTGAAGTCAGCACCCGTCGTTCCAGGAACACCGGCGCCGGCATTTTTGTAAGTGCCCTTGAGGTTGTAGTCGCCCTCGTTGGTGTTGCGATAAACGCCGGAGATCTCGCCGGAGAAGCTGTCGCCGGTGTATTTCATCTCGCCCGCAACGCCGAGTTCGGCGCCATTGAAGTTTCCGGTCGTCGAATCTTCCAGAGCGATTGCCATGGCGAACGGACCGGAGTTGTAGGAGAGACGCAGCTGGGTGGTGTCACCCGGATCGAAGCCGACGTCCGCGTTGTCGGTGTAGTAGCAGGTGCAGGCGCCATCATAGCCGTAGCCGATGTTGCCCAGCGAGCCAGCGTAACCGCCGCCGAACGTCAGTTCCGGGGTCATCGCCCAGTAGCCCCAGGCCGTCTTCATATAGACGTCAGCCTTGCTGGTACCGTCGAAATCGGCGCGCATCTTCAGTTCGACGCCCACTTCACCAACGGCGGTGTCGGTCGTGGCGACCACGCGGAGCTGGCCGCGGGACTTCACATCCCAGTCATCATCGCTGTTGCGGGAGTACTTTACCTTTGATGTCAGCGTGCTGGTGCCATTCGCCGTGTCGTACTTCTTCACGGTCGCATCACCGGACTTGCCCGAATAGACGATCGCAGCGCGGACATAGCCCGACCACGAGATCTGGGTTCCAGCCGGCGCATCGGCCGTTGGCAGGATCGAGATATAGGTGGCGCGGTTGTTGACGACGCGGTCGCGGTCAGAGCCCATCATGCCGGGGATCTGCTTGGCTTCGCCCTCGGTGATCGCCAGCAGCTGGTAGCCGGCGGGAACCGACGGGGCGGTTTCCATGGCGGCCATGCGGGCGTTGAGGGCCTCGACCTGCGCCTTGAGGTCCTGCAGCTCGTCGGCGTGGGCGGCGGCGGCGGAGGCGGCAACCGCCGCACCAGCCAGAAGCGCCATCTTCATAGTCTTCATTCTTGTTTCTCCCAA
Source organism: Aestuariivirga litoralis (assembly GCF_003234965.1). GTDB lineage: Bacteria > Pseudomonadota > Alphaproteobacteria > Rhizobiales > Aestuariivirgaceae > Aestuariivirga > Aestuariivirga litoralis. The sequence continues at coordinate 132,684 of NZ_QKVK01000006.1, read as the reverse complement.
GTCTTGGAGTTGAGACATCCCCCCATCCCCTGCAACAGATCCGGAGGTAAATGCACGATCTGGTCGAGCACGCTTCCGTTGTCACCGCAATCGGGCGGCGGGTCAACGTCTGCGAGAGAAATCCGTCGGGAATTTTGGGTGCTGTTACCGCATTGCCACAGTTTTGACTGGACAAAGATTGAATGAAATCAATTGCAAAGACGGGATTGTGAATGAAAAGGTTTGCAGTCACGCCACTGCATGTGGACGATCACGGCGCAGCCATCGACTCACCCTGGAAGTTGCGCAATCTTCCCGTCATGGATGAGTCGACCGTCTATCTGAGGCCGTTGCGCTGGATTGCCTTCCTGCCGCTGGCCCTTCTGCCGTTCCTGGCGGCGGCCGCGCTTCAGGGGCCGCGGCTCGAGGCGCGGCTGCAGCGCCAGCTGCAGGCGGAGCTCGCGGCGGCCGGGCAGGGCTGGGCCGAGGTCACGGTGCGTGGCCGCGATGTGGAGATGCGCGGCCTCGCCCCCGACAAGGCCGCCGCCGCGTCGGCCGCCGCGGTGGCGGCGGCGAGCTTCGGGGTGCGCCGCCTCGAGATTCGGACGGGGACGGCCCGGTGATGAGCACCATTGCCGATGCATTGACCTTCAGCGGAACGCTGGTCCTGCTCCAGGTTCACTGGTTCTGGATGCTGGTGGCGCTGGGGCTGGGGGTCTGGGTGGGCTGGTTCACGGCGGGCGAGCCTGCCCCGCCGCCGCCGGAGGAGGAACAGCCATGATCCATTCAGGCCTGATACATTACTGGGCCGAGCTGGCGCTGTGGATGGCGGGCCTGTTCCTGCTCGGCTGCCCCCTTGGCGCGCTGGCGCGCCGCGTGGCCGACAGGAAGCGCCTCAGCGGCGGGTCTTGAGCGAGGCCGGGCGCGGATCGAGCAGGCCGGGGATGCCGGCGAACTGGTCCTCCGGCGGGCCACCACGGTCATAAGTGAAGCCTACCCGGTCATTGCCGCGCCAGCCGGCGCTGACGTCATGCGACACGGTGGAGGGCAGGAAGCGCACCTGCAGGTGGCTGCCCAGCTGCAGGTGCTCCGGGATGCTCACCTCCACCCAGTCCTGGCCGGCCGCCATGACGCAGCCGACGTGCAGGCGCTTGCCCACCTGGTCGACGATCTCGGCAAAGCGCATGACGATGTTGCGAAGCGGGCTCTGCACGGTGTCCATCAGGGGCTTCCTTTCAGGGAACGGGAGGTGTGAAGTTTCGTCCCATCATTTGTTGCATTGTCCACGATGCTTTTGTTTCACATCTCGGTGCAATTACGGGGACAAAACGTCACTTCCTAAGGGAAAATCCGGATTTTCATTGGTATTTCATGGTATGATGATCGTGACGCAGTGTGTTTGAAATCGTTTCCAGATTCTTCTACCAGGAGCCGCAGATCATGCCGAAAAGCAGCGAACCCACCCGGCTCCGGCTCCTCGAGACTGCATCGGTCCTGGTGGCGGAGGAGAGTCTCGCCAATCTCAGCATCGAGAACATCGCCGACAAGGCCGGCGTGTCCCGCCGCACATTCTTCCAGCACTTCCCCTCGAAGGATCACCTGCTGGCGGCAGTGGTGGAATACAGCCGGCCGACCTATCTCGATCGCTACCGGACCTGGGCGGACAATTGTGGATCCGATGCGACGATTGATCAGCGCATCGCAAACATTTTCGAGAACATCACCAAGGCCGCCCACAATCCGAACTGGAAGGGCTGCTGCTTCATCCGCATGGCGGCGGAGCTGGGCAGCCTGCAGGGCCACCCCGTCCACATGCTGGTGGCCGCCGCCAACCAGGACATGGAGCGCTGGATCGAGGCCGAACTCGCGCGCGAGGATTATCGGGAGCCCACCGCCCTGGCACGCCAGCTGGTGGTGATGATCAACGGGCTGCTGATGATCCAGCTGGTGACGCACTCCTCCGCCTATGGCCAGGACATCGGCGCGCTGGTGCGCAACATGCTCGACGGCCACAGGCCGAAGAAGGCCGCGGCCTAGTTCAGGCGGCGTCCACCTGCGCGAGCCAGGCGTCGATCGCCGCTACGCTTTCCGGTTCATCGAGGAAGGGCACATGGCCGCGGTTGCTGACCGTCACCGCGGCCAGCCTGCGGTGGTGCTGGTGCATGGCCGCGACGATCTCGGCGCTCAGCAGGTCGGAGTGTTCGCCGCGCAGCACAAGCGAGGGCACATCCGCCATCATGCCGAGCAGCGGCCAGAGTTCCGCCACCTTGCCGGCCTCGATGTCGGCGACGCTGGGGAAGTTCTGCGCCAGGGCGGGGTCATAGTCGGCGCGGGGCAGGCCGTCGACCTCGCGGTAGACGCGGCGCGCGAAGGCCAGCCACTCATCCGCGCCGAGGCTGTCGAAGCCGGGGTTCGATGCCTTCAGCGCCGCAACGGCCTCGGCCCAGCTGGCGAACTGCGGGTCGCTGCCGAGATAGGTCCGTATGCGGAGCAATCCGGCCTTGTCGATCTTCGGCCCGATGTCGTTGAACACCACGCCCGCCATGCGCGGCAGTGCGCGTGCCGCCATCACCATGGCGGCGATGCCGCCGCGTGACGTGCCGATGATGGCGAAGCGCCCGATGCCCAGCGTGTCGAGTACCTGGAGCGTGTCGGCCACCTCCTGGTCGGGGCGGTAGGTTGCGGGATCGGCACGGCCCGAGCGGCCCCGGCCGCGGAAGTCGAAAGCCAGAACCCGGCGCGTGCGCGCCAGGCGCGGCGCGATGGTCTCGAAGTCCTTGGCGTTGCGCGTGAGCCCCGGAAGGCAGATGACGGGCACGGGCCCCGTGCGTTCCGCCGCATAGTCGCGCGCATAAAGCGGCGTGCCGTCGGCCGCGGTGACGAAATGCTCGGCGAAGTCCATCTCGGGGGGTGTCTCAGTCGCAGCCGGTGATGAGCGAGGCGATCGACGACTTGGCGCAGCCCTGCGGCGCCGCATCGGCGGTGGCTTCGGGTGCGGCCGCTTCGGGGGCGGCCGAGGTCGAGGCAACGTTGAGGCTGTCGGTGCGCGCGCCGCGCATCAGGTCCGCCGTCATCGGCCGCACTGTCTTGGGCGCCAGCCGCGAGCGGTAGACGTGCAGGTTCTGCATCACCTTCTGCACGTACTGGCGGGTTTCCTGGAAGGGAATGGATTCCACCCAGTCGACCGGGTCGACCTGGCCGGCACGGAAGTCGCCATATTCCTTGATCCACTCGCGCGAGCGGCGCGGCCCCGCGTTGTAGGACACCAGCGTCAGCACATAGGAACCGCCATGGTCGGCGACGAGATCGCCCAGATGCGCGGCGCCCAGCGTCACGTTGAGTTCCGGGTTCATCAGCTGCGAGGGATTGTACTTGATGCCGTGCTGCTTGGCGATGAGCTTGGCCGTGCCCGGCATGATCTGCATCAGCCCCTGCGCGCCCACCTTCGAGCCGGCATTGGGGTTGAATTCGCTCTCCTGGCGCGCCAGCGCATAGACCATCGGCTTCTCGATGGGCTTGCCCACCTGCTTCCAGTCCGGAAGGGCGCGCACCGGATAGCCCCAGGAATCGATGTCGACGTTCTGCGCCGCCGCGGCCTTGGCGAGGCGCACGGCCATGGTGGCACCGCCCGCGTCCCACACGATGGAGGCCACCGCGTTCATCTCGTCGGTCGTGTCGAAGCGGTTGGCGAAGGACCACAGGAACATGTAGAGGTCGTTCTTGGTGCCGGCCTCGGTCATGATCTTGAAGGCGCGGACCACTTCGTCCTGGGCAACCCTGGCCTGCGCGGCGGAGGAAGCCTTGCCGCTCTCGATTTCCTCCGGCACCTTGCCGAGGCCGATCTTCTCGCGCGCCAGCTGGCCGTAATAGATGGTGGAATAGGCCGAGGCCTCGCGGTAGGCGGCCTTGGCGCTGCCCTTGTCGCCCATCGCCTCATAGGCGCGGCCGGTCCAGTAGCCGGCCCGCGCCTTCTCGGTGCGCGACGGCGCGATGGCCGCTAGGCGCTGGAAGTGGCGAAGTGCCGTCTCGGGGTCGTTGAGCGAGCGCAGCGCGATCCAGCCGGCGAGGAACTCGCCTTCCACCGCCTCGTCGCCATCCGCGAAGCCATGCGCGGCGGAGATCTTGTAGGCTGCCTTGCGCGCGGCCTTGTTGTCGTCGAGGCCCACCGAGCGGCGCGCCACGATGCGGCGCTCGATCCACCAGGCCTCGGCATCGCCGATCTTGTCGGCATCGCCCGGTACGCCGAGCAGCACCTCGCGCGCCTTGGAATAGTTGTCGTTCACCCGGTGGTAGCGCGCCAGCGCATAGCGCATGCCCAGCTGCTGGCGCATGGCGGAGGGGAGGCCGGCATAGAGCTTGTCCGCGCCCTTCTCGCCGCGCACCAGCTTCTGCGCCACCGCGGCGGCCTTCTGGTACTCGGACGGCAGGCGCTTGGCGGCGCGGATGGCGGCATTGGTTTCCTGGGCATAGACGAGGCGCCACATGCGGCGCTTGTTGTCGTCCTCGGTGAGGAGGTCGCCGAATTCGGCGGCGACCTGCTTCTCCAGTTCGGCGGTGGCTTCGGGGTCGGCCCACACCTTCTGCACCTGGGCCCGCGCACCCTTGGTGTCGCCGGTGGCGAGAAGGGCGCGGGCCAGCGCGAGCGAGCCCTCGTCGGTCACCGGCTTGCGCCTGGCGAAGTGAGCGAGGATGAGCTCGGACGATTCCTTGTTCACATAGAGCGAGCGCTCGGCGCGCTTCAGAAGCGCTTCCGACAGCGGCCACTTCGGGGCGGTGTCGAGGAAGGCGAGGATGCGCTGGTAGCCCGCGTCATTGGGGTGGTCGCGCAGGTAGATCAGCTCCACGAGCTTGATCGCGGCCTCGTCGCCGGAGCGTTGCGCCGCCTGGCCCGCGGCCACGAAATCACCCTTCAGCGCCAGCCGTGCGGCTTCCACCGCGGCCGAGGACGGCTCGGAGGCGGCCAGCACCATGCCGGACTGCGACACGAATCCGGGTGTCACCATCGCCGTGGTGGCGGCGAGGGCAATCAGGCTGATACGCAGGAACCGGTTGATACGCATGAACGATCCAATCACATCCTTTAATCGTCGAGAACCGCCGCTAGGGGCCAATTGTGCCCTTTGCATGGCCTTTGGACGGGCCCCATCGGCGCTTGCCGCTCACCGGCGATGCGTCTATGGTGCCGCGCCGTTTGCGGGCTGGCGGTGAAACCGGTTCCCAAACTAGGCCAGTCATGGTTTCCAAGTCATTACCGCAAGTCATTACCGGAGCAGTCCCGTGCAGTTGAGAGGTTCCTTCCCCGCGCTCATCACCCCCATGCAGAATGGCAAGGTCGATGAGGTGGCGTTCCGGAAATTCGTGAACTGGCAGATCGAGCAGGGCTCCCATGGCCTCGTTCCCGTCGGTACCACGGGCGAGAGCCCGACGCTCGACCCGGAGGAACACAAGCGCGTGATCGAGATCTGCATCGAGGAGGTGCGGGGCCGGGTGCCCGTCATCGCCGGCACCGGCTCGAACTCCACCGCCGAGGCGATCGACTATACCGAGCACGCCAAGGAAGCAGGTGCCGATGCCGCCCTCGTGGTCGTTCCCTATTACAACAAGCCCACCCAGGACGGCCTCTACGCCCATTTCCGGGCGATTGCCGATGCGGTGGACATTCCGATCATCGTCTACAACGTGCCCGGCCGCACGGTGGCCAACATCTCGGTCGAAACGCTGGCCAGGCTCTCGCACGACTGCAAGAACATCATTGGCACGAAGGATGCCTCGGCCGACCTGACGCGGCCGTCGCGCCAGCGCCTCGCCTCGGGCAAAGACTTCATCCAGCTCTCGGGCGAGGATGGCACGGCGCTGGGCTTCAACGCCCATGGCGGCGTGGGCTGCATCTCGGTCACGGCCAATGTGGCGCCCAGGCTCTGCGCCGAGTTCCAGGAAGCGACGCTGAAGGGCGATTATGCCAAGGCGCTGGCACTTCAGGACCGGCTGATGCCGCTGCACCACGCGATGTTCGTGGAAACCAGCCCCGGCCCGGTCAAGTATGCCGCGAGCCTGCTCGGCCTGTGCACTCCGGAAGCGCGCCTTCCCATGGTGCCCGTCGTCGAATCCACCAAGAAGGCGGTGCGCGAGGCGATGATGCACGCGGGGCTCCTGAACTGAGATGAGTTCCAAGAGCGGCGGCGCAAAGGCGTCGCGCAAGGAAGAGGGCATCAAGGTTGTCTCCGACAACCGGCGCGCGCGCTATGACTACGAGATCCTCCAGGCCTTCGAGGCGGGAATCGAGCTGAAGGGCTCCGAGGTCAAGTCGCTGCGCACCGGCCACACCAACCTGGCCGAGGCCTATGCCGCGATGAAGGGGGGCGAGCTCTGGCTCATCAATTCCAACATCCCCGAATACCGCGAGGCCAACCGCTTCAACCATGAGCCGAAGCGGCCGCGGAAGCTTCTCCTCCACAAGTCGGAGATCAACAAGCTCTCGGCCGGCGTGCTGAAGGAGCATCTGACCATCATTCCGCTCAAGATGTTCTTCAACCCGCGCGGCCGCGTGAAGGTCGACATCGCATTGGCCCGCGGCAAGAAGCTCCACGACAAGCGCGAGACGATCAAGGAACGCTCATGGGACCGTGAGCGGGCGCGCCTGATGCGCGAGAAAGGCTGACGCCGGTCACCATGGTTTTCATGCAGCATCTGCTGGGCCGCAGGATGCCCAACGTCGAGCTCGAGGCAACCTCCGGCGCCCCCGTCAACCCGGCGCGCCTGCAGGGCCCGGCAGTCATCTTCTGCTATCCCTTCACCGGCAGGCCCGGCTACCCCAACCCGCCCAACTGGGACCACATCAAGGGGGCGCACGGCTCGACGCCGCAGGCGCTGGCCTATTCGGATCTCTATGGCGAGTTCCGTCGCCTCGGCGTCAAGCTCTTCGGTCTCAGCCTGCTCACAAGCGAATGGCAGCAGGATTTCGTGGCGCGCAATGCGCTCAGCTACCGCCTGCTCTCCGACCACGGCCGGCTGTTCCAGTCGCGCCTCGGGCTGCCGATGTTCGAGACCGGAGGCGGGCTCTATCTCCAGCGCATCACCTTCATCCTGCATGACGGCATCATCTCGTCGGTCCGCTTCCCGGTGCCGGAGCCGGAGAAGGATGCCGTCGAGGTGCTTGCGGCGCTGATGTAGGGCCGCGCGGTCTTCTGGGCATCTTCCTCAAGTCATCATCGCCGGGCTTGTCCCGGCGATCCTCTCCGGTGGCCACCGAAAAAAATGCCCGGGACGAGCCCGGGCATGATGAAATCCCTGTGGAGTGAGTGCCGGATGAGGGCTCTCACACCGAGTCGAGATACGCCCGCACCCGTCCGAACACCACGCGGAACATCTCGGGCGTCAGCACGCCGGTGTTGGTGTTGTAGCGCGAGCAGTGATAGCTGTCGAAGAGGCGCACCTCGCCAAGCTGGTGTTCGCCGCCGTGGCTGAAGGGATGCGCCGACTTCCTTGCGCCGAGTGCCGTCAGCACGCCATCATGTGCGATGCGGCCCAGTGCCACGATGGCCGTGAGTTTCGGCAGCGCATCGATCCGTGCACGGAGGAATCCGTTGCAGGTCCTGATCTCCACGGGCAGCGGCTTGTTCTGCGGCGGCACGCAGCGCACGGCGTTGGCGATCATCGTGTCCTTGAGCGTGAGGCCGTCCTTCGGGTCTGCCTTGAACTCGCCCTTGGCGAAGCCGAAATGGATCAGCGTGCCGTAGAGCAGTTCGCCCGCGAAGTCGCCGGTGAAGGGCCGCCCCGTGCGGTTGGCCCCGGCGACACCGGGGGCGAGGCCTGCGATCAGCAGGCGCGCATCGTCGCTGCCGAAGGTCGGCACCGGCGCGTTGAACCAGTCCGGATGCAGCTTGCGCTGCTCATGCCGGTACTGGACGAGGCGCGGGCACAGCGGGCAATCGCGGCCGGGCTCGTGGGGCTTGGGGTCAGATATCGGCAAAGTCCTCGAAGCTCTCGCGCGGGGCTTGCGGGGCAGGGCGCTCGCGGCGCTCCGATGGATCGCGGCCGATTTCGTCGCGGAGGTCGCTCAAGTCGATGAACTGGTCGGTCTGGCGACGCAGGTCATCGGCAATCATCGGCGGCCTCGTGGTGAGCGTCGAGACCACCGTCACGCGGCGGCCCCTGGCCTGCACCGCGGCGACGAGCGAGCGGAAATCGCCATCGCCCGAGAACAGCACGATGTGGTCAAGCTGGTCGCACAGCTGCATCACGTCCACTGCGAGCTCGATGTCCATGTTGCCCTTCACCTTGCGGCGGCCCATGGCATCGGTGAATTCCTTGGCGGGCTTGGTGACGACGCGATAGCCATTGTAGTCGAGCCAGTCGATCAGCGGCTTGATCGGCGAATAGTCGGCATCGTCGAGCAGCGCGGTGTAGTAGATGGCGCGGATCAGCCGCGCACGCTTGCGGAAATAGCCGAGCAGCCGCTTGTAGTCGATGTCGAAGCCCAGCGTCTTGGCGGTGGCGTAGAGATTGGATCCGTCGATGAACAGCGCAACGCGTTCATCCTGATAAAAATGCATGTCTGAAAACTCCTAAACGTGTATGGGATCGATTTAGACAGCCACCCGAAGACGCTCAAGCAAAATGATTCTCGTTGCCCTTGGCTCCAACAGTGCCGGCCCCTGGGGAACCCCGCGTGAGGCGGTGGCCGAGGCGCTGCGTCATCTCGATCGTGGTGGCATCAGCCTGGTGAAAGCCTCGAAGCTCCTCGTCACCGCGCCCTTCGGCGTCACCGACCAGCCGGACTTCGTGAATGCCGTTGCGGAACTGCGGACGGCGCTCTCGCCCGAGGAGCTGCTGGCGCAGCTGCATGGGATCGAGCGCCAGGCGGGCCGTGAGCGCACGCTGCGCTGGGGCCCGCGAACGCTGGACCTCGACCTCATCGACTATCACGGGTTGATCCGCAGCGACGCCCCGCCGCTGCTGCCGCACCCGGGCATTGCCGAGCGCATCTTCGTGCTCGCCCCCATTGCCGAGATTGCCCCGCAGTGGCGCCACCCGGTCACCGAACTCACCGCGGCGGAAATGCTGGCGCGGCTTGACCACGAGGGCGAGGGCAGGCTGCTCTGAGGGTGCGTGTTCCCGCTCTGTTCCAAAATGAACAGGACATCGTCAACGATAACGCTCCCTTAACCTAACCAAGCCATTTTTGCCCTGTCAGTTTGTTCTGGAGTTCGGGGCATGTCGTCCAAACTTTGCTTTACCGCCTGGTCTTCTCTCGCCAGGCCGCAGTTTCTGGTTTCCGCCGCCGCCGCTGTCATGCTCACCGCCTGCTCCGCAGACACGGAGCGTTTTGCGTCGAACCCTTCCGACGCCGATCCGGTCTACACCGCCAGCGTGCCGAAGAACGTGAACGCCTCGAACGTCGGCATGTCCGACACCGGCGTCGCCTCGAAGCCGCTCGCCGGCGCCTCCTCCCAGCCGCCGACCTATGACTACTCCAAGTCCTACCAGGCGCCGCAGTATCGCCAGCCGGCGCCGCAGCCGCAGGTGGCCACCACCGCACCCGCCACCGGCGGCACCGTCACGGTGGGCCCGGGCATGACGCTCTACTCGGTGGCCCGCGCCAACAACCTCTCGGTCGCCGAACTCGCCGCGGTCAACGGCATCAAGGCGCCTTACTCGGTGCACACCGGCCAGGTGCTGAAGCTGCCCGGCGGTGCTGCACCCCGCGTCGCCTCGCAGAATGCCGTGCCGCCCGACAACACCACCTTCTCCGAGCCGTCGGACACGCCGATCGCGCCGAAGCCCGGCGCGCCGGCCACGAGCGCTGCCGCCAAGCCGTTCAAGACGGGCCCCTCCGTCGCCGACTCCGGCACGGGTGAGCTGCACACGGTTGCGAGCGGCGACACGCTGTTCTCGCTCGGCCGCAAGTTCGGCATGTCGCCCTATGCCATCGCCGATGCCAACGGCCTGCCGCACAACGCCCAGCTGGTGCTCGGCCAGAAGGTGAGGATCCCGGCGGGCGGCGAGTCTGCCCCGGCGGTCGCCGCCGCGCCCAAGCCCGCGGCACCCAAGGCCACCACCACGGCCGCGGCCGGCGCCATGCCCGCCGCCACGGGCGAGGAAGCAGCCGGCGACACCGCCTCCAAGACCACCGCGGCCGCCGTTCCCGAGCCGATCCCCGGTTCCTCCGCCGCCGCCACGACGCCGCCTGAGGCTGCCGCCGGTGGCCAGCAGGTCGCCGAAGGCGCGCCGATTGCCGGGGCGCCCGGCATGCGCTGGCCGGTGCGCGGCAAGATCATCTCGGGCTTCGGCCCCAAGGCCAATGGCCTGAAGAACGAGGGCATTAACATCGCCGTGCCGGAAGGCACCTCGATCCGCGCCGCAGCCGATGGCGTGGTCGCCTATTCGGGCAACGAGCTGAAGGGCTATGGCAACCTCGTGCTGATCCGCCACGAGGACGGCTATGTGACGGCCTACGCCCATGCCAGCGAGCTCTTCGTCAAGCGCGGCGACACGGTGAAGCGCGGCGACGTCATCGCCAAGGCCGGCCAGACCGGCTCGGTGTCGAGCCCGCAGCTGCACTTCGAAGTGCGCAAGGGCGCGGTGGCGCTGGACCCGATGAAGTTCCTTTCGCAGAACACCGCGTCCGCCAACTGATTTCGTCCCAAGTGTGAAACTCAAGGCCCGGAGGCAACTCCGGGCCTCTTGTTTTTGTGCGCCGTTCGGCCATGCTCCCCGGCCTCGTCAGGGAGCAGGGCCATGATCACGGTGTGGGGGCGGCGCAATTCCGTCAATGTGCAGAAGGTGCTGTGGGCGCTGGAGGAACTGGACATCGCCTACACGCGTGAGAACGTGGGCGGCAGCTTCGGCGGCAACAGGGATGCCGATTTCCTCGCCATGAACCCGATGGGCCTCGTGCCGGTGATCCGCGATGGCGACGTCACCATGTTCGAGTCCAATGCCATCCTGCGCTGGCTCGCCGCGCGCTACCGGGCAGGGGTGCTGCGCCCGTCGGATCCGAAGGGCCTTGCGATGGCCGAGCAGTGGATGGAATGGGCGCAGGTGAATTTCTCGCCCGCCGTCGGCACGCTGCAGATGAACCTCGTGCGCACGCTGCCTGAGAGCCGCGACCATGCCGCCGTCACCGCCGCCACCACGCGCGCGGCAGAACTGGCCACACTCGCCGACCGGTGGATCGCGCGGCACGACTGGTTCGCGGGCCATGACTTCAGCTTCGCCGACATCGTCATGGGCGCGCTGTTCTGGCGCTACAAGGGCCTGGCGATCGAACGCCCCGCCACGGCGCATCTCGACGAATGGCTCGATGCGTTGCAGGAACGCGACCCCTTCCGCCGCACCGTGATGGCCGTGCCCCGCGCCAGGGACCTCGCCGACTGGAACCGGATCGAGAAGGAGACGGGTTAGGGACGCCGCAGCCGTCACTGACTCCTCTCAATCCATCATGCGCGGGCTTGACCCGCGCTTCCTTTTCGACCGCCAGAAGAGGATGGCCGGGTCGAGCCCGGCCATGATGAATACAAGGATGAATACAAGGGAGTGAGGGCGTCTCTCTGTCCTACTCCAGCCGCTGCCCCAGCTTGCCCGCCAGGTCCTGGATGTACTGCCAGGCCACGCGGCCCGAGCGGCTGCCGCGGGTGGCCTGCCATTCGATGGCGCCGGCGCGCAGTGTCTCGGCGTCGGCCTTCAACCCATAATGCCGCGCATAGCCCTCGATCATCGCCAGGAACTCGTCCTGAGAGCAATTGTGGAAGCCGAGCCACAACCCGAAGCGGTCGGACAGGGAGACCTTCTCCTGCACCGCCTCGGAGGGGTTGATGGCGGTCGAGCGCTCGTTCTCGATCATGTCGCGCGGCAGCAGGTGGCGGCGGTTCGAGGTTGCGTAGAAGATCATGTTGGCGGGCCGGCCCTCGATGCCGCCGTCGAGCGCTGCCTTGAGCGACTTGTAGGACGTGTCGTCGGCATCGAAGGAGAGGTCGTCGCAGAACACGATGAAGCGGTCATCCGGGTGGCGCCGGATGAGGCCCATCAGCACCGGCAGGCTCTCGATGTCTTCGCGGTGGATCTCGACCAGCTTCAGCCGGCCGCCGGTGGCTTCGTTGATGGCGTGGTGGGCGGCCTTGACGAGGGACGACTTGCCCATGCCGCGCGCCCCCCAGAGCAGCGCGTTGTTGGCGGGCAGCCCGCGGGCGAAGCGCTCGGTGTTCTCGATCAGGATGTCGCGCGTCAGGTCGATGCCGCGCAGCAGCGACAGATCGACCCGGTTGACGCGGCGGACCGGCTCCAGACCGGGCGGTGCGGCGTGCCAGACGAAGGCGGAAGCGGCCCCGAGGTCGGGCTGCGCCGCCCGCGGGGGGGCCAGCCGGTCCAGCGCGTCGGCGATGCGCAACAGCAGTGAATTATCGATTTCCTGTGCCATTCTGCACTCTTAGCCGAGGGCAGCGGGGCCGTAAAGAAGCACCAATCGATTGGTTGCAATAGAGGCAACCATCGCTATATTCCGCCCAAACTTCGTTCAGGAGAACATCCTTGTTCATCACTCCGGCCTTTGCCCAGGCCGCCGGCGCTCCCGCCGGTGCGGGCGACTTCATCGGCATGGTGCTGCCGCTCGTGCTCATCATGGGCGTGTTCTACTTCCTGCTCATCCGCCCGCAGCAGAGGAAGATGAAGGAGCATCAGGAGATGCTCAAGAAGGTGGGCAAGGGCGACACGATCGTGACCAGCGGCGGCCTCATCGGCCGCGTCGTCAAGGTCGTGGACGACAACGAGCTGCAGGTGGAGATCGGCGAGAACATCAAGGTGCGCGTGCTGCGCACCGGCATCGCCGACGTCCGCGCCAAGGGTGAGCCCGTCAAGTCCGAAGCCAAGTAAGCGCCGATGCTGCATTTCAGCAAATGGAAGCAGTTCGGCATCCTGTTCGCGGTGCTCCTGTCCATCGTGGTGGCGCTGCCCAACGTGCTGCCCGCCAAGTACCAGGACATGCTGCGGCCCTATGGCCTGCGGCCGATGACGCTCGGCCTCGACCTGCAGGGCGGCGTCAACATCCTGCTCGAGATCGACCGCGACGACCTGAAGAAGCGCATGACCGAGCAGCTGGTGGGCGACATCCGTTCCAGCCTGCGTGAGGCCAAGATCGGCTACAACGGCATCAACCGCGGCCCCGATGGCGTGCGCGTGCGCATCACCAAGCCCGAGGACGTCGACCGGGCGGTGACCGACCTGCGCAAGCTGGCGCAGCCCGTCGATGCCGGCGGCCTGTTCGGCACCGGTGCGGCGACATCGCTGTTCAACGTGTCCGTCGATGGCCAGCAGGTGAACTTCACCTTCAACGAGCAGGGCATCGACAACAAGATCCAGCAGGCGGTGAGCCAGTCGATCAAGATCGTCGAGAAGCGCGTGAACCCTGACGGCGTGGTGGAAGCAACCATCCAGCAGCAGGGCAAGGACCGCATCGTGGTCCAGCTCCCCGGCGTGCAGGATTCCCAGGAGGTGAAGAGCCGGCTGGACCGCACCGCCAAGCTCACCTTCCAGCTGGTCTGCGAGGCCCAGCCCACCGCCGCCGGCCAGAATCCGCCGCCCGAGTGCAAGGCGCTGCCGATGAAGGATGATCCCAAGAACATCATCTGGATCCAGACCTCGAGCCGCGCCACGGTGGACGGCGCCGACCTCACCGATGCGCGCGGCGCCTTCGACCAGTCGAACCAGCCCGTCGTTTCCTTCCGCTTCAACCAGAAGGGTGCGGAGCGCTTCGGCAAGATGACGCGTGACAATGTCGGCAAGCCCTTCGCCATCGTGCTCGACGACATGGTGATGAGCGCGCCGCGCATCAACGAGCCGATCCTCGGCGGCTCCGGCCAGATCTCCGGCAACTTCACGGTGGAAGAAACCAACAGCCTCGCCGTCGTGCTGCGCTCCGGCGCGCTGCCCGCCAAGCTCACCATCGTGGAGGAGCGCACCGTGGGCCCGAGCCTCGGCTCCGACTCGATCTCGGCCGGCTTCAACGCCTCGATCATCGGCCTCGCGCTGGTCGTCATCTTCATGGTCATCGCCTATGGCCTGTTCGGCCTCTTCGCCAACATCGCGCTGCTGGTGAACCTGGTCATGCTGATCGCGGTGATGAGCTTCTTCGGCTTCACCATGACGCTGCCGGGCATCGCGGCCATCGTGCTCACCATGGGCATGGCGGTGGACTCCAACGTCATCATCTTCGAGCGCATGCGCGAGGAGTGGCGCAACGGCCGCTCGGCGATGAGCGCCATCGAGACCGGCTTCAAGGCCGCCTTCGGCACCATCTTCGATTCGAACTTCACCGCGCTCATCGCGGCGGTGGTGCTGTTCGGCGTCGGCTCCGGCCCGGTCAAGGGCTTCGCCATCACCCACGTGATCGGCATCCTCACCACCGTGTTCACGGCCTATACGGTGACGCGCTACATCGTGTCCCTGTGGGTCGGCTGGGCCAAGCCCAAGGAGGTTCCGCTCTGAGGGCGGAGGTCATCTCATGAAATTCAAGCCCATCCGCTTCATTCCGGACGACACCCGCTTCCCGATCATGCGGCTCAGCCGCTTCGGCTTCTTCGTGTCGGGCCTCCTGTCGCTCGCCTCCGTGCTGCTCTTCGTCTTCGTCGGCCTCAATGTCGGCGTCGACTTCAAGGGCGGCACGGTGATGACCATCCGCACGGCGCAGGCCGCCAACATCGAGCAGCTGCGCGAGGAGGTGAACTCGCTGGGCTTCGGCAATGCCGAAATCCAGGAATTCGGCTCGCCCAGGGACGTGCTGATCCGGCTTCCCGCCGTCGAGGGCGGCGACGAGGCGCAGCAGACCACCATCGCCAAGGTCAAGCAGGCGCTGGGCTCCGGCGTCGAGTTCCGCTCGGTCGAGGTGGTGGGCCCCAAGGTCTCGGCGGAGCTGGCCGAGCAGGGCATCATTGCGGTCGTCTCGGCCATCATCGGCATCCTGCTCTACGTGTGGTTCCGCTTCGAATGGCAGTTCGCGGCGGGTGCCGTGCTGTCGCTGCTGCACGACGTGCTGATCACCATCGGCGTCTTCTGCCTGCTCCGGATCGAGTTCAACCTGCAGATCATCGCGGCGATCCTGACCATCGTCGGCTATTCGCTGAACGACACCGTCGTGGTGTTCGACCGCATCCGCGAATACATGCGCAAGTACAAGTCGATGAACCTCGCCGACCTGATCGACTTCTCGATCAACTCGGTGTTCCCGCGAACCATCCTCACCTCGGTCACCACCATGCTGGCGCTGATCGCGCTCTACATCTTCGGCGGCGAGGTGCTGAGGGGCTTCACCTTCACCATGATCCTCGGCGTGCTGATCGGCACCTATTCCTCGATCTTCATCGCCTCGCCGGTGCTGATCCTGCTGGGCACGGTGATGAGCGAGAAGAAGACCGCGACCGACGCAGCAAAGGCCGCCGCCGCGGCCCGTCCGTGACGGCGCATTACCCCGGCCGGGCCGTCATCGAAACCTATGGAGCGGGCGGCTTCGGCTTCGCGGGCATGTCGCACCGCGGCCCGATCCTGGCGCTGCCCTCCGGCATCTACGCCTGGAACATCGATCCGCTGGCGCTTGCGCCGGCGGATTTCTCCATGGTGATCACGGAGAAGGCGGAGATCGACCTCTTCCTCATCGGCATGGGGCCGGAAATGGCGCGGCCCCCGAAGCCTGTGCGCGCTGCGCTGGAAGCCGCCGGCATCATGTATGACCCGATGGCCACCGGCCATGCCGTTTCCACCTACAACCTACTGCTCGAGGAGAAGCGCCGCGTTGCCGCGGCGCTCATCGCCGTGGATTTCGCCGCATGAACGAGGTGGAGGCCATCGTCCGCGAGCGCGACCGTGACCGCTATCTCTCGACCTTCTTCGCCCCCGACGGCAAGCGCCCGCATCTGCTCGCCCTTTATGCCTTCAACGCCGAGGTGGTGAAGGTCCGGGACGTGGTGAGCGAGCCGCATCTCGGCATGATCCGCCTGCAGTGGTGGCGCGACACGATCGAGGGCATCTGTCAGGGCGCCGCCGCCCCGCAGCATCCCGTAGCGGTGGCCTTGGCAGGTGCGATCGCGGAAGGCGGGCTGCCGAAACAGGCGCTGCTCGATCTCGTCACCGCCCATGAGTTCGACCTGTTCCACGACCCGATGCCCGGCCTCACCGAACTCGAGGCCTATCTCGGCGAGGCCTGGTCGCGGCTGATCGTGATGGCCGCGATGGTCCTCGACCGCGAGGCCGCACCCCGCGCCAGCGAATGCGCCGGGCTCGCGGGTGTGGCGCAGGGCCTCGCGCTGATCCTGGGCGATCCGCGCCACCGCGGCCCCTTCCTGCCGCAGGGGATGGACGTGAAGGCGGTGCTGGGCCATGCCGAAAACCGCCTCGCCCAGGCCATGGCGCTGCTGCCGCAGCTGCCCCGCAGCGTCCTGCCGGCCTTCCTGCCGGTGAGCCTCACGGGCCTCTATCTTGCGAAGATCGACAGGAGGCCGGAGGTGCCCCTGCAGGTCTCGGCCCTGCGCCGCCAGTGGCACATGTGGTGGACGGCGAAACGGTGGGGCTGATGCCCATGGTCCCGCCCAGCTTGCCATTCCCGCCCATGAGGGTTACGGAAGTGGTCGGAACCCCCTTAACCCCGTCGCTTGAGTCCACCCCATGCTGAATGTCTATGGCGCGGCCAATGGCTGCCTGACCGAGCTTCCCGCCACTGCCGAGGGCCTGCCGCCGGAGGCCGTGTGGCTCGACCTGGTGGAGCCCACGGCGGGCGAGGAATCGAAGGTCGAGGCGGTGCTGGGGATCGACATCCCGACGCGCGAGGAACTGGCCGAGATCGAGGCTTCCTCCCGGCTCTACCAGGAGGATGGCGCGGTGTTCATGACGGCGAACCTGATCCGCCGCGGCGACAATGACGAGCCGGAATCATCCCCCGTCACCTTCATCATCAAGGACAACACGCTCATCACCGTGCGTTACCACCACCCGCAGGCCTTCCCGGCCTATGTGAAGCGGGCGATGCGGCCGCAGACCACGGCGATGAACGGCTGGGGCATCCTCATCTCGCTGCTCGAGGCGGTGGT
Source organism: Aestuariivirga litoralis (assembly GCF_003234965.1). Taxonomy (GTDB): domain Bacteria; phylum Pseudomonadota; class Alphaproteobacteria; order Rhizobiales; family Aestuariivirgaceae; genus Aestuariivirga; species Aestuariivirga litoralis. Next base: position 115,636 of record NZ_QKVK01000006.1, on the reverse strand, counting down.
GGACCGCGCCGCCGACCATCTGGAGCGCGCCGGCCAGATCGTCGACGAGACCTCGAAGAAGACCTTCGGCGCCAAGCGCACGCTGGCGGGCGTGCACAAGCAGAACCCGCGCAAGGGCGTCAACCTGCAGGAACTGATCGAGCGGATCGGCGAGGAGGGCGACTTCGTCTCCAAGATGCGCGAAAGCCTCGTCTCCATCGGCCGCGCCGTCGCCTTCATGCAGGCGGTGGAAGACCAGGCGCGGGAAAACAAGCAGGTGAAGGAAAACAAGGCGCGCACCAAGATCCTGCAGCGCGACATCGTCTCGCTGACCGACCACGCCACCTTCCTCTCCGGCAAGATCAGCTTCCTGCTGGACGCCGTGCTCGGCCTCATCTCCATCGAGCAGAACGGCATCATCAAGATCTTCTCGGTGGCGGCCGTGGTCTTCCTGCCGCCCACGCTGGTGGCCTCGATCTACGGCATGAACTTCGCCTTCATGCCGGAGCTGCAATGGCAGCTGGGCTATCCCTTCGCCATCGGCCTGATGATCCTCTCCGCCGTGCTCCCCTATTACTACTTCAAGGGCAAGGGCTGGCTGTGATGCCGGTGGTGCTCTGGGTGGCCCTCGGCGGCGCCATTGGTTCGGCGGCGCGCTACACGGTGAATGTCTGGTCGGGCCGCATGTTCGGCACCGAGTTCCCGTGGGCGACGCTGACCGTCAATGTCCTGGGCTGCTTCATCATGGGCGCGCTGACGGAGATGATGGCGCTGAAGCTCAACGTGGGGCAGGAGACGCGCGCCTTTCTCACCACCGGCATCCTTGGCGGCTTCACCACCTTCTCGGCCTTCTCGCTCGACTTCGCCTATCTGGTGGAGCGCAAGCAGGTCATGGCCGCTGGCGGCTATGCCATCGCCTCCGTGGTCATCTCGCTCATTGCCGTCTTCGCCGGCATGAACCTCGTGCGCACGCTCATCGCATCATGAGCGAGGTGAAGCGCCATGTGGTCACGGCCGAAGAATCCGGCATGCGGCTCGACCGCTGGTTCAAGCTGCATTTCCCGCAGGTGACCTTCGCCTACCTGAACAAGCTCACCCGCACCGGCCAGGTGCGCGTCGCAGGCGCCCGCGCCAAGACCAACACCAGGCTCGAGGCGGAGCAGGAAATCCGCGTGCCGCCCCTCGCTTTCGACACGCGCCCCGCCGATGTTCCCAAGGGCGACGTCAAGCCGCTCACCCCGCAGGAGCGCCGGCTGTTCGACAGCATGGTGCTCTATGAGGACAAGGACATCTTCGTCCTCAACAAGCCCTCGGGCTTCGCCGTGCAGGGCGGCACCAAGACGCACCATCACCTCGACGGCCTGCTGATGGGGCTTGGCGCCGAACTGGGCGAGCGCCCGCTGCTCGTCCACCGGCTGGACCGTGACACCTCCGGCGTCATCGTCATCGCCAGGCGCCGCTCGATCGCCGCGGCGCTGGGAAAGCTCTTCGCCACCCGCGCGGTGAAGAAGACCTATTGGGCCGTGGTCAAGGGCGTACCGGAGCCGCCGCAGGGCCGGATCGAGGTGGCCCTCATCAAGGCCAAGGGGCCCGAGGGCGACCGCATGCGCGCCTCGCGCGAAGGCGAGGAGGAGGACGAGCAGCCCGCCGTCACCTTCTACAACGTGCTCGACCGCTCCGCCCCTGTCGCCGCCTGGGTGTCGCTCAAGCCCGTCACCGGCCGCCAGCACCAGCTCCGCGCCCACATGGCCCATATCGGCACCCCCATCCTGGGCGACGAGAAATATGGCGGACTCGAGGGCCTGCCGGAGGGCATCGACCGCAAGCTCCACCTGCATGCCCGCCGCATCATCTTCCCGCACCCGCGCGAGGGCACCATCGACATCACCGCTCCCCTGCCGGAGCACATGCTGCGAAGCTTCGAGCGCCTCGATTTCGACGCCGGGCGCTTCGCGGAGGGGCAGGCGTGAAGCTCGCGATCTTCGATGTCGACGGCACGCTGGTGGACAGCCAGGCCATGATCGCCGCCTCGCTCACCGCCGCCTTCCTGGGCGAGGGCCTTGCCGTGCCAGAGCGCAGCCGCATGATGTCCATCGTCGGCCTGTCGCTGGTCGATGCCATGGCCGCACTGGCGCCGGAGCATGAGGCCGCTCGCCACGAGCGCCTCGCCGCCGCCTACAAGGAGGCCTTCTGGCAGCACCGGTCGCGCGGCGAGCATACCGAGTCTCTCTTTCCCGGCGCCGAGCAGCTGCTGGCGAAACTTCGGGCACGGGAAGACGTCGCCCTGGGAATCGCCACCGGCAAGTCGCGCCGCGGCGTTGCCCACTTGATCGAGAAACATGGCTGGCAGGGATGGTTCGCAACGGTGCAGACCTCCGACGACCATCCTTCGAAGCCGCACCCCTCGATGATCGTCACTGCCTTGGCCGAAACGGGGTCGGAGCCCGCCGCCGCCATCATGATCGGCGACACGAGCTTCGACATCGCCATGGCGCGGGCGGCGGATGTGGGCGCTGCCGGCGTATCCTGGGGCAACCACGCGACGGCCGAATTGACCTCTGCGGGCGCCCACACCATATCCAATGATTTCAACGAGCTGGAGCGGCACCTTGAATCGCTTTGGCAGGAACGAATGAGATGACTGCGCGCAAACGCTTCTACAAGGACGTGACCGTCACCGAGGATCTCGGCATCGCGCTCGACGGCCGCCCGGTGAAAACCCCGATGAAGGCGCCGCTGCGCCTGCCCACCCGCGCACTGGCCGAGGCCGTGGCGGCGGAGTGGGCGGAGCAGGGCGACGAGATCAAGCCCGCTACCATGTACCTGACCAAGCTCGCCAACACCGCCATCGACCGGGTGGGCGCGCACCGCGCGGCGATCGCGCAGGAGGTTCTGGACTATGCCAATTCAGACCTCGTCTGTTACCGCGCCGACCGTCCGCCGCAGCTGGTCGAGTATCAGGCCAGGGCCTGGGACCCCGTCGTCGACTGGGCCCGCACCGACCTCGATGCGCCCTTCGAGGTGACCGACGGCATCCTCCACCGCCCGCAGCCCGAGGCGGCGCTGGCCGCCTTCGGCGTTGCCGTCCAGCCGCTCAGCGACTTCGAACTCGCCGCCTTCCACGCGATCATGACGCTGACCGGCTCCGCCCTCATCGCCATGATGCTGGCCCGCAAGGCCATTGTCCCGGAAGCCGCCTGGCTCGCCGCCCATGTCGACGAGGACTACCAGATCGAGCACTGGGGCCAGGACGCCGAGGCCCAGGCTCGCCGTGCGGCGCGCTATACCGAATTCATGGCCTGCTGCCGGTTTCTGGCGCTCTCCCGCTCGTCCATTCGTCCGGTGGACGGAACAGCAGTGTCTTGACGCGCTCGATGCCGATGGCGCGGCTCAGGTGCTTGAAGGCGAAATAGGGGAGCAGCGAAATGAACAGGATGAGGGAGACGCAGATCACCCCCGCCCAGCCGCCGCCGCCAATCGTCACCAGGCTGCGGTCAAGGCTCTCGCCGTGCCACAGGCTCATGGCGACGCGCTCCACCACATGGAACACCAGGAAGAACAGCGTCAGCAGCAGCGCCTCGAAGACGATGACATAGACCAGCGGCCGGCGCTCGACGAAGCGCGCCGGGCGCAGGTCCTCCATCACCAGCATCACCTTGGCCAGCACCAGCGCATTGATGACGGCAAAGCCGCTGGCGGCGAAGGTGAGGCCATGCTGGTCCAGCACGATCCGTTCATTGAGCACGAAGAGCCCGAACAGGATCAGCAGATAGAGAAACATCACGGCATATTGCCGGAACTGGTCGAGGAGCCGCGTGAGCATGCCGGCGCGTGGCGGGCCCGCCCGGCTCCTGGTTCGGTCGTGATCCCTGTCCATGCCTGTCAGCCCGCCGCGTCACTGCCGGCTTCCGCCAGCAGCGGAATGGCGAGGTTCAGCGTCTCGGCCCCCATGGCGACACAGATTTTGAGAATGGCGAAGACCTCCTCCACCGTCGCGCCGGCAGCGAGTGCCGAACGGATGTGGCGCCTGGTGCCCGGCGCATACATGTGGGTGTAGGAGGCATCGAAGGCGATGCTGAGGAGTTCCATCTCCTTGGCACTGAACACGCCGCTGGCATAGATGGCGGCCCCCGCCGCCATCACCTGCTCTGTCCACAGGGGGTCGAGCTCGAAGAACGGGTCCCAGGCGGTATTCCATTGGCCCATGCTGCGCATCCGGTCGCAGGCGGGTGTCGCGACCGGCGGATGGCCCGCCGCAGCAACGCCCGCCGCCTTCGCCTCATCGAGCAGGATGGGCGCTCCGAGGCTGCAGGAATGGATCGACATCACTGTGGCCATCTTGATGATCGTCAGCACCTCGGCCCTGCTGGCGCCGGCGGCAAGGCTGGCGCGGATCCAGCGGCTCGTGGCCGGACCATCGAGGCTGGTGCAGGCGCAGCTCACGGCAAGGGCCGCGAGCGCCAGAAGGCGCGGAGGCAGAACCGGGTTCTGCCATGGATTGGCGGTCATCGCGGCGGCACTTGCCGCCCACGCCGCGTCCCACTCCTGCAACTGGCTCAGTGCCTCGCCCGACAGGGGGCGGGCTGTACTGGTCTTGTCTGCCGTTTCAGCCATGTCCATGCGGCTCCTTGTGACGTGGCTTCAGCAGGGCGGCAGCGGATAGTATCCGCAGGCCGGCGGGGCGTAGTAAGGCGCTGCCGCCGCGGCGCCGATGGCAGTCCCTACGGCGGCGCCGGCAATTGCACCCCCTGCGACAGCGGCGCCGTAACCGACAGCGGGATGGGCGTAGTAACCCACGTTGCCGTAGTCAGCGCCGTGCCAGGCATCGCCATCATAACCCACGTGACCATAGGCATCGACGTGGCCATCATTCCCGACGGCAACGCCCCCGCCTGGACCGCGTACCGCGAAGGCGTCGATGAACAGGGTGGCTGCACCATCGACAGACTGGAGGCCGCTCTCCAGCACCGAGACTTCGAAGGTCAGTGTGTCACCCTGGAGGACGGGTTTCTTGAGAACCACCACCGCGTCCTCGATCGCCGCGCCATCCTTGCTGAAGACCGAGATCGTGGCATTCGGAGGATCGGACGCAAAGCTGTTCTTGCCATCGGCCCAGCGCTTGATGAAGTCCGCGGTGAGAACATGACCGGCCGCGCGAACCGGACGGTCGGCAAAGATGATGGAGGTCTGCGCGATGCCCGACATCGTGAGGACACCATCCTTGAGGCTGGCGCCGTCGGAATTCAGCACGGCAAGAGAGGGGATGGCGCTCGACTTGGCCGCCTGCGTCTTGCCGATCGTCTTGAGCGGCGGCTGTGCAGCATTCTGGGCTGACGCCGCGAGAGTGAAACTGGACAGCGCCAGGCTTGCCAGAGCAGCGAATGAAAGCGTGCGAAGTGTCATTTGTGTCTCCAGTCAGAAGGATTGTTGAGTCTCAGGACGATGCTCTGCCCAGATGCCGGCGGATGAAGTTGGCGATCTTGCCGCGTGCGATGAGGGATTCCGGCGCGTCGGGGATGCGCGAGGCGAAGTTGTGCGGCATGCCTTCATAGAGATCGAGCTTGGCCTCGTAGCCCGCCTGGTCGATGGCCTGGTACAGCCGGATGAAGCCGCTGAGCAGGATCTCCTTGGTGCCGCCCTGGATCAGTGTGGGTGGGAAACCCTTGGAGAAATCGCCGTAGACCGGGGAGGCATAGGGATGCTTCTGGTCCTGGGGATCGGAATAGGCCCCTGCCGCCTTCACCGAATGGCGTTCATAGAGGTAGTTGGCCTCGGCATGGCGCAGCGTGAACTCGGTGTCGCCGGCCGGTGTGAGGTCGGCCCAGGGCGACACCAGAATGGCGACGGCCGGAATGCCAAGCCCTTCATCCCGCATCTTGAGGATCGACGAGGCCGCAAGCCCGCCCCCTGATGAGTCCCCATAGATCACGAGGTTGGCGAGGTCATGGCCCTCGTCGCCAAGCCCCCTGATGACGGAGAGGACCTGATCGGTGATCGCGCGGAACTTCGCATGCGGTGCGAGCGTGTAGTCGATGCTGATGGTGCGCAGCGCGGTGTCATCGGCGAAGAGTGCGGCGCGGCCCAGCATGGACTTCGCACTGTAGAAGGTGTGGGCGCCGCCATGGGTGTAGACGGCCAGTGCACCGTCGGCCTGCGCATTGCGGGGCGTGACATCCAGCACCGGAACCCCGCCAATCAGGCGCTCTGCGACCGTTGGCGCAAAATGGTCCACCAAGGCCTTGGATTTGGGCAGGGCGTCGGCCTCGATCGCCGCCTGCACCCGCGACCAGGCGGCAAGGTCGGACGGTTCCGGGAAAGGCGGCGACAGCGCCGGGTCGCGCAATGTCTTCAGAAAGGCCTGAGCATCGGCAGACACGGTTTCGGGAATGTTGAGGAAGGGCGTGACGGGGCTGTCGCTCGTGGTCATGGTTCTCACTCCGGTTCGGGCGTGGGGAAGGCATTTGCGTCGGGTTGCCAGATGGCGAAGTGGTTGCCCGCCGGGTCGGAGAGGACGGCGACCCAGGCGGTGCGCGGCACGGCGGTCTTGGGCCTCACCAGGGTGGCGCCCAGCCTCTCGGCCTCGGCAATGGCGTCATCGATCGACTCGACATTCACAAATTGCAGCCAGCCCTTGGGGTCGGCGCGCGGGCGATGGGTGATGCCCCCTGCAATGCTGTCCGGTTCCTGGGGATCGAAGTGGAAGCGCCAGTAATCCAGGCCCTCGACGCGCTGGATGCCCCAGCCGAAGAGCTTGTTGTAGAACTCCGCGATCCGCGCGGGGTCATCGCCGTAGATTTCGAAATGCGTGGGACGGTTCACCATGTCCATGGCCTCCTGGCAACCCGCAGGTCTGGCGGCCGGAGGTGGAACCAGCCGCCAGCGTCATTCAGTGCTGCCCGCTGCTACGTCTTGCCGGCCAGGATCTTGGCCTGTGCGGCGCGCACCGGTTCCGGCGCGATCATGCAGGCGGCAATCGGGTGGGAGTCGCCGCCGAGAACCGCGGGCTTGATCTTGCCGTCGGTCGGCCAGGTCAGGAAGCCGGGGTTGAATTCAGTGGGGTTGGGCGGCATGTCGGCAGCGCGCAGGGTCTCCTCGACACTGTTGTACCAGGTGCCCACCTTGCAGATCTTGCGGGCTTCCTCGGCGGTCGCCACCTTGCGGCCGAACTCCTTGCACAGGCGCACCACCCCCTGGATCTGCTCGACCGTCGTCTTGCGCTTGCGGTCGGCACCCCAGAGATTGTCCTCGTTGCCCACGCGGATGTGCTGGCCGAGGACCAAAGCGAGGGCGGAGATCGAGATCAGCCCGCGCATGCTGGACCAGAAGGTGTTGACCGAGCCCTGCGGCACGCGTTCGAGGAAGTTCATCCAGTCGAAGGGATTGCGCCCCATGGTGCCGCCGCCATAGCCGCACAGGGCCATGTTGAGCGGGCCCATGTAGACGCCGGCGCGGATCAGCCGCTCGACGATCTCCCACTGGTGAATGTGGCCCGGCACGAAATAGGGCAGGATGCCGTTGTTGCGCAGCCGCTTCAGGTGCTCGACATAGAAGGCGGGCGTCGAGTCCACCACCATGCCGGACCATGCCGCCAGCACCTTCGGGTCTTCCATGTGGGTGCCCTTGACGTCGTCGAGGGAGAAGGCCGAGGCGATGTCCCACAACGTGGTGCCTGTGGTCACCGTCACGAATTCGGGCTTGGGGTCGAGCTCGGTGAGCATGTGGCGGGTGTCGTAGTCAAGCCATTTCGCCTTGGCGTCGGCGGTGTGCGGGGCGAAGGAGATGGAGCCGCCGACCTGGATGATCATGTCGGGCACCGCTTCCTTCACGCGCTTCAGCAGGTAATTGTACTCGTCGAAGTTGGTGGACCCCATGCCGGTCGCGGGGTTGCGCACATGGAAGTGCAGCATGGTGGCGCCGGCGTTGTAGCAGTCGACGGCGGCCTGCACCTGCTCGTCCCAGCTCAACGGGATGTCGCTCGCATCGCCCGGCAGCCAGGCGGGACCATAGGGAGCGGCCGTGATGATGAGCGGCGCCATGTTCTCGGGAAGGATCGAGTTGTCGGTGTAATACATTGTCGTTCCTCTGTATTTTTGAGAGTGCTGTCTGGCTGGCTGCGGCGCTGGTCCCAAAGCGCGAGGCAATGCTTGCACAGCGCGCGTGCCATGTATTTGACAGTTTAAAACCTAAAGTAGATATTTGAGTGTACAGGCAGGTTGAGGGAATGAGACGGATCGGGGATGCAGAGAGTTGGCGTTCTCGTTGAGTTGCCGCGGGTACTGCGTGAACATGGGGCGGACCCTGACCAGGTGTTGATGGAGGTGGGCGTTGCGGCCAGCCTGCTGTCAGACCCCGACAACCACATTCCCATGATCCAGGTTTGCGATCTCGCCGCCTGTTGCGCGGAGGCGACCGGGCAGGACGGCTTCTGGATGAAGCTCGGCACCGAGGTTCGGCTGCACCACATGGGCGTCATCGGTGAACTCATGTCTTGTGCGTCCAACTTGCGAGAGGCACTCGCCGATCTGGTCATGCTCCATCCCCGCTATGCGGAGGGGGGAGGTCCCTATCTAATGAACTGGGGCGATGACGCCTTGCTCATCGGCTATCGCCTTCATCTACCGCATCGGCGCGGCGCAACTCATATGGCGCGGGGGGCCGTGTCGTTCGGCTTCCACCTCGTGCAACAGCTCTCCGGCGCAACTGCACGCGAGGTGCTCGTCTCGCTCCCGCCGCCAACAGACCGGACGCCCTATGCCGGCATCTTCGGCGCGGCGAAGCTCCGCTTCGGCGCCCATCATTTCGGACTGGTCTATGACCGGGAGGCGCTGCAGACGCCGATGCAGGCGGCAGACCCGGCCGTGCGGCAGGGGCGCCTCGCAGCCGCCGCACAGTGGCTCCAGTCGCAGCAGCCTGACCTCGGCGAGCGCGTGATGCGGGTGCTGGTTCCCTCGGTGCTCGCCGGCGGCATTTCGCTCGCCGAGGCCAGCGAGCGGCTCGGAACCACGCCCGCAACCCTGGTGCGCGACCTGCGCCGGCAAGGCACCAGCTTCCGCAAGCTCCTCAACCGGACGCGGTTCGAAATGGCGGGGCAGTTCCTGCTCGATACGCGGATGAGCATTGCCGAGGTGGCGGCGACACTTGGCTATTCCGAAATCAGCGCCTTCAACCGCTTCTTTGCCGGCATTGGGGGGGCGCCGCCGGCGGAATGGCGGGCCATGGCGATGCAGGCCGCGGCCCCGGCCCCTCAGCCTTAAGGCTGATTTGACGCTTGGGGCTCTGGGCCTTAACACCGGGGAAACACAGATATTTCCCGGAGTGCCCCATGCAGGAGATCCTCGAGAAGCTTGAAGCCCGCCGCGTGCAGGCCAGGGCCGGTGGCGGCGAAAAACGCGTGGCTGCCCAGCATGCCAAGGGCAAGCTGACGGCGCGCGAGCGCATCGCTCTCCTCCTCGACGAGGGCTCCTTCGAGGAGTTCGACATGTTCGTCGAGCACCGCTGCACCGACTTCGGCATGGAAGGCCAGAAGCTGCCGGGTGACGGCGTGGTGACCGGCTGGGGCACGGTCAATGGCCGCGTGGTCTATGTCTTCGCCAAGGACTTCACCGTCTTCGGCGGCTCGCTGTCGGAGGCGCACGCCCGCAAGATCACCAAGATCCAGGACATGGCGCTGCAGAACCGCGCCCCCATCATCGGCCTGTTCGACGCCGGCGGTGCCCGCATCCAGGAGGGAGTCAACGCGCTCGGCGGCTATGGCGAGGTGTTCCAGCGCAATGTCCTGTCATCCGGCGTCATCCCGCAGATCTCGGTCATCATGGGGCCCTGCGCCGGCGGCGACGTCTATTCGCCGGCGATGACCGACTTCATCTTCATGGTCCGCGACACGAGCTACATGTTCGTCACCGGCCCCGACGTGGTGAAGACGGTGACCAACGAGACGGTGACGGCGGAAGAACTCGGCGGCGCCTCCGTCCACACCACCAAGTCCTCGATTGCCGACAAGGGTTTCGACAACGACGTCGAGGCGCTGCTTCAGATGCGCCGGCTGATCGACTTCCTGCCGTCGTCGAACACCTCGCCGCTCCCCGAGCTTCCGAGCTTCGACTCGGCCGAACGCATCGACCCCTCGCTCGACACGCTGATCCCGGCCAATCCGAACCAGCCCTATGACATGAAGGAACTGATCCTGAAGATGGTCGACGAGGGCGACTTCTTCGAGATCCAGGAGGCGCATGCCCGCAACATCATCACGGGGCTTGCCCGCATCAACGGCCGCACCGTGGGCATCGTGGCGAACCAGCCCATGGTGCTGGCGGGCGTGCTCGACAGCGATGCCGGCCGCAAGGGCGGCCGCTTCGTCCGCTTCTGCGACTGCTTCAACATCCCGATCGTGACGCTGGTTGACGTGCCCGGCTTCCTGCCTGGCACGGCGCAGGAATATGGCGGCCTCATCAAGCACGGCGCCAAGCTGCTCTTCGCCTATGCCGAGGCGACGGTTCCCAAGATCACCGTCATCACCCGCAAGGCCTATGGCGGCGCCTATGTCGTCATGGCGTCGAAGCACCTGCGCGGCGACGTGAACTATGCCTGGCCGACCGCCGAGATCGCCGTCATGGGTTCCAAGGGTGCGGCCGAGATCATCTACCGCTCGGAACTCTCCGACCCCGCCAAGATCCAGGCCCGCGTCAAGGATTACGAGCAGCGCTTCGCCAATCCCTTCGTCGCCGCCGAGCGCGGCTTCCTCGACGAGGTGATCATGCCGCACTCGACGAGGAAGCGCATCGCCCGGGCGCTCAACATGCTGCGCGGCAAGGAGCTGCAGAACCCCTGGAAGAAGCACGACAACATCCCGCTGTGAGGCGTGCGAAGTCCTTCCGTCGTTCGTCATCGCGGGGCTTGTCCCGGCGATCCTGCTTGGTGGCCCGCAAAGGGATGGCCGGGGCACGCCCGGCCATGAGGTGGCATGAGGAAACGCAGCCCCCTCGGCTTTCCCTGCGATTTGCTCTAGGCTAACCCCATGGAACTGCAGGAACTTGCCACCCGTCTCGGCCTCGCGCTGGCGCTGGGCTTCGTCATCGGTCTCGAGCGTGGCTGGAAGGAGCGTGACGAGGCGGAAGGCCAGCGCACCGCCGGCATCCGCACCTTCTCCCTCCTCGGGCTGCTCGGCGGCCTGTTCGGCGTCCTGTCGGTGGGTGGCGACCGCATTCTGCTGGCCGCAGGCTTCATCGCGACTTCGGCGGTGATGGCCGCCTTCATCTGGCGCGAGAATGCGCGCGAGGGCGTCTATGGCGCCACCACCATGGTGGCGGCCCTCGTCACCTTCGCGCTGGGTGCCGTCGCCGTGCTGGGTGACATGCGCATCGCCGCGGGGGCGGGCGTGGTGACGGTGGGGCTGCTCGCCTACAAGACCACGCTGCACGGCTTCCTGTCCCGCATCACCGCACAGGAATTGCGCTCGGCCCTGCTGCTCGCGGCGATGACCTTCATCGCCCTGCCGCTGCTGCCCGATCGCGCCATCGACCCCTGGGGCGCGCTCAACCCCCACCAGCTATGGCTGATCACCATCCTCATCGCGGCCGTCTCCTTCGTGGGCTATGCTGCGGTGAAGCTCGTCGGACCGTCGCGCGGGCTGGTCCTGGCGGCCGCCATGGGCGGGCTCGTGTCTTCCACCGTCGTCACCCTCACGCTCGCCCGCCTCGCCCGGGAGAATACCGCCCGCATCGGCCTTCTTGCGGGGTGCATCCTGCTGGCGGGGGGCGTGATGATGGCGCGCGTGCTGGTGCTGGTGGGTGTCATCAACCTGCCGCTGGCGCTGGCGCTTTCCGTGCCATTGCTCGCCGCGGCATTGTTCCAGGGCCTCGCCGCCTGGCTGCTCATCGGCCGCGATGGCCGGCAGGGCGAGGCGAAGCCCGAGGGCCTCGTCCACAAGAACCCCTTCCTGCTGTCCGAGGTGCTGAAGTTCGGCGCGCTGCTCGGCATCGTCATGCTCGCGGCGGGCATCGGCAAGTCCATGTTCGGCGACAGCGGCCTGCTGGTGGTGGCGGCGATCTCGGGGCTGGCGGACGTCGATGCGCTCACCCTCTCGGTGGCCAACATGGGGCCGGCAACGGCGGCCGGCATCGCGGCGATCCTCCTGACGGTGGGCGTCAACACCGCGGCCAAGGCGGTCTATGCTGGGATCGCCGGCGGCTCGCGGCTGGGGCTCACGCTGTTTCTGCTCAACATGGCGGCCATGGCCATAGCGGTGGCAAGCTATCTTCTGGTACCGTCTCCCCATCTCTGAGGGGGAATGCACCGTGCCTGACCGCCGCAGCCTGCCGCCGATGGAGGCCACCGAATTCGCCATCGACAAGGCATTTCGCCACTTCTTCTTTGCCCTGGGCCTGCTGGTCGGCTGGGCCATCCTGCTCCTGCCGCTCTTTGCCCTCGTGTGGTACGTGGCCTTCGGTGAAGCCATGCCGGATTTTAAAGCGCTGCCGCCCGCTGCGATCGGTGGGCTCGTGGCGCTGGGGCTCGGCGTGTTGCTCGCCTCCTTCTCGATCGAGACCAACTGGAACCGCCGCATCCTGCTGGACGAGCGGCCGAGCCTGCTCGGCCGCTGGCGCCTCGATGGCCCGGTGTGGCGCTATGCGGCGGGTGTGGTGCTGATGCTGGCGGTGCTGGCCCTCTATGCCGCTGCCGGTGCTGCGGTGATGGTGTTCGCAGTGCCGAAGCTTACCGCCCAGCTCGGTGCCGCCGCCCAGCCGCTGGGCATCGTGGTGACGGCGCTGATCGGCCTCTCCGGTCTCTTCACCTTCTATCGGCTGATGAGCTGGCTGGCCGGTCTGTCGGTGGGCGACCGGGACTATGGCCTCGGCGCGGCCTGGCGCACGACGAAGGGCAACCGCCTTGCATTTCTCGCTTTCACCTTCTGGATCGTCTTCAGCCTCGCCATGCTGGGAGCACTCGGGGCAGGGGCCTTCTTCGCCCAGCAAGCCCTGCCGCAGCCCTGGGTGAAGCCGTCGGCCTTTGGCATCATCGGGCTGCTCACGTGGCTTGCCCTGCTGGTGGTCCACAGCGTGCCCGCCGCCCTTTACCGGTCCTTCCGCTGATCAGGTGACTGCCGGCAGCCGGGCCCGCAGTCCTGTCGGCAGCAGTCCCATCACGGTGCGTCGCAGCGGCCGCCATGCGGCAGAGAGCATCAGCACCACAGCGCCCACCGCAAGGGTCGATGCCGCGAAGGACGAGGATTCCAGCCCCGCCGCGGCGATCAGCTTGCCCGCCGCATAGGCGAGGTAGGACAATGACGAGACGAGGATGGCGCGGCGGTCCACCACCAGGGCCACAGCGGCAAGGCACAGGAACACGGCGATGACCTGTGCAGCTGCCGCCGTCGGCGCGGCCGTGCTGGTGACGCTCAGCAGGATCGGGTGCACGATGATGGGCGCGGCCAGCAGGTGAAGCCAGAAGGCGATGTCGGTGCGCCGTGTCTGGCGGGTGAGATCGGAGCTATCGAACCACATGGCCAGCGCGAAGATCGCAAGCCCCAGCGGCAGGAACACGGCGACCGGGTGATCGGCCAGCAGGTCCGGCACCTCGATCTGGCAGAGCGCCAGCACGATGCCCGCCACTGCACCAACGCCTGCCGCCACGGTGATCGGCACATGGAAGCGCTGCCAATGCAGAAATGCCGCCACTGCCGCGGCCGCGGCGGCCAGCAGCATCTGCACGGAGGTGACATCGGACGGCGCCAGGTCGGCGAAGTCGCCCCGATGGCCCGCCTGCAGGAGGCCGAGCATGCCGGAGAACACCGCCCCGACGAAGATCACCAGCAGCACGATGCTCGGCAGCGCCATGCGCCGCCGTGCCGTGAAGAATTCCGCCAATGCCCAGGAGGCGGCCGCCACGGCGAAGGCCGCGGCAAAGCCGACGCGGCTGAGCAGAAAATACAGCGCGCCGAGAAACATCAGGAGGCCGATGGTGACGAAGATGTCGTTGAAGCCCGTGACCAGGCGCAGCTTCTCGTCATCCGGATCGGCGCTGTCGGCCGCCGCGCCGGGCGCGGCGAGGTAAGGTTCCAGTTTCTGCGCGGTGGGACGGTCGATCACGCCCGCCGCCACTGCCCGCTCCAGACCGTCGATCATCGTGCCTCGCCCTCGGGATGCGCATGACGCGCAGGATTCCCGCTTCGGTTGTTTCGATCGTTTCAATTTCGCGTGAACAGGCCCTGCATTCAAGGCCCGCGCCGCGGTGGATTGCTGCATCAACAAGCAGTGCAAAAACTGTGAAGCAAAATTATTTAAGGTTGCAAATAAAATAACGTGAAGGCAGTGTTTCCTAAGGGAAGGGTTTCCATGTCGGTCTCAGGCGTGTTTCGTTTCATTGTTGACCATGTGTCGGTCCGCGCCGAACTGCGGGCAGCGCTATGAACTATGCCGGCCCGATCGCCGTCGCGGAATTCCGCATCGGGCCGGCGTGGCGCTTCGGCATCAGTTCGACATGGGAGAATGCCGGCCTGGCGCTGCAGATGAGCTGGCCATGGCTGGTGATCCTCACCACGCTGGAGCTGGCGGCGCGGCTGCCCCCCGGCTTTCGGCTGGCGCTGCTGTTCCAACCCGGGGCGGGCATGGCGGACCCCGTGCTTGCCGGGCTTCTCATGGTGCTGAAGCTCATTGCGTTGTCCTCCCTTGCGGTCAGCTGGAGTCGCTTTCTGCTGCTTGGCGAGGTGGCGACGGGGTGGGACAGGCTGCGTGTCGATCGTCCGGTGTGGCGTTTCGCCTGCAACGCGTTGCTGATCTGGTTTGCCTGTTCCGGTGTCTTCCTGCTGGGCAGCCTCATCAGCTTCGTGGCGCTGCCGCTGGCAGCGCAGTTTGCGGGCTACGCCCTGCCTGACTTTCCGCGCGCGCTGCCCGGGGTGGGAGCGTGGCTCCGTGATCCATGGATGTTCATCATCGCTGCATCGCTGCTGATTGGCCTGCTCGCTGGCCTGCCGGTGGTGCAGCGGCTGTCGATCAAGCTCATCGCCATTGCCCTTGGGCGAGAGGACTACGGCCTTGGTGACGCGTGGCGCGACAGCGGCGGCCAACCCTTCCGCCTCATCAGCTTCACCTTCGCCGTCACCGCACTGGTCTTCCTGATCTGGGCGGTTGCCCTCGTCCTCTCGCTGCAGCTTGCCGGCAGCGGGGCCCCCGGCGTGCTGGCCAGCGCCGTCGCCACGGCCACTGCCAGCGGCCTCGCCACCATCCTCGCCACCGCCTCCGTCGCCGTGCTGTTCGGCCTGTTCGTGGAGGGCAGGGAGGTGTCATGAGGATGAGAGCCGGGTCGGGCACGACTGAGCAAAGACCGCGCTTCAGAGCGATCCCCGCGTTCGCCCATGTCGTGGTTGCGATCTACCGCAACTTCGGTGCTGCCCTTCGTATGAGCTGGCCCTGGATGCTGGTCTATGCGGGTGTGCAGACGCTGGCGTTGCTGTTCCAGCCGGACGTTCTTGTGGTGCTTTCGGGCGACGGTCCTGCGGCCCTCCGCATGACGTCTTCCGGATGGTGGACGGTCGCGCTGCTCATGGGCATCAGCATGTTGGCCTTCAGTTCTCTCGCGGTGAACTGGCACAGGCTCTTGCTGCTCGACGAGGAGGCCGAGGGCGTCGAGCGCCTGCGGCTCGACGGGCTTTTATGGCGCTACCTCGGCAACACGGCGCTCCTCATCCTCACCCTCGTGCCGGTCGCCGTCATCGCCATGATAGCAGGGCTGTCCATTTCATTTTCCGTGTTCGGATCCGGGAATGGCATGGGATCATTCTTGCTTGCCTTCGGCATCGCGCTCCTGCCCGTCGCGGTTGTGCTTGTGGTTCTCGAGCGCCTGATGATCAAACTTCCGGCCATTGCGATCGGCCGCAGCGACTATGGCTTTGGCGCTGCCTGGGATGACAGCAGGGGCGAATTCCTGAGCCTTGCCGGTTTCGTGCTCATGGTCCTGGGGACAACTTATGGCCTGGGCCTTCTGGCCTCGGTGCCCTTCACGCTTCTGTCGGCAGTGCTCGGCACCCATGGCGGGCTCGGACCACTCATCGGGTCCTTGTGGCAACTGGCCATCAACTGGATCGGGTGGATCATCGGGCTCAACGCCATCACCACGCTCTACGGCATTCTTGCTGAGGGCAGGGAGGTCTAGATCCTCTCACCCACCAGGTCGTATTCCTCCGCCTCGACGATCCGTACACGGACCTTGTCGCCGGGCTTGAGGTCTGTCTCGCCGGGCAGGAAGACGTTGCCGTCGATCTCGGGCGCATCCCAAGGCGAGCGGGCGATGGCTTCCTCGTTCTCCTCGTCGATCTCATCCACCAGCACGTCGATCTCGCGGCCGACCTTCGACTGGAAGATCTCGGCCGAGATCTGCTGCTGGGCTTCCATGCAGCGTTCCCAGCGTTCCTGCTTCACCTCGTCCGGCACCTGGGGCAGGCCCAGTTCATTGGCCTTGGCACCCGACACGGGCTCGTACTTGAAGCAACCGGCGCGCTCGATGCGGGCTTCCTTCATCCACTGCAGCAGGTACTCGAAATCCGCATCCGTCTCGCCGGGGAAGCCGACGATGAAGGTGGAGCGGATGGCGATGTCCGGGCAGATCGCGCGCCAGGCGGCCAGCCGGTCCAGCACCTTCTCCTGGTTGGCCGGGCGCTTCATCGCCTTCAGCACGTTGGGTGCTGCATGCTGGAAGGGGATGTCGAGATAGGGCAGGATCTTGCCCTCCGCCATCAGCGGGATCACCTCGTCGACATGCGGGTAGGGATAGACGTAGTGCATGCGCACCCAGGCGCCGAGCTCGCCCAGTTCCTTCGCCATGTCGTAGAACTTCGCCCGCACCTCGCGGCCATGGAACTTCGACGTCGCATACTTGATGTCGACGCCATAGGCAGACGTGTCCTGACTGATGACGAGCAGTTCCTTCACGCCCGCCTTCACCAGCCGTTCCGCCTCGTAGAGCACCGAAGCGACGGGACGTGAAACCAGGTCGCCCCGGATCGAGGGAATGATGCAGAACGAGCACCGATTGTTGCAGCCTTCGGAAATCTTCAGATAGGCATAGTGCTTTGGCGTCAGGTGCAACCCTTGAGGGGGCACGAGGTCCATCTTCGGGTCATGCACCGGCGGCAGCGCCTTGTGCACGGCGCCGACCACCGCCTCATACTGGTGCGGGCCGGTGACGGCGAGAACGCCGGGATGGGCTTTCATGATGGTGTCGGCCTCAACGCCCATGCAGCCCGTCACGATCACCCGGCCATTCTCGGCCATGGCCTCGCCGATGGCGGCAAGCGACTCCGCCTTGGCGCTGTCGAGGAAGCCGCAGGTGTTGACCAGCACCACGTCGGCATCCTCATAGCCGGGCGACATGACATAGCCCTCGGCACGGAGCTGGGTGATGATGCGTTCACTGTCGACCAGTGCCTTGGGGCAACCGAGCGACACCAATCCGACCTTGGGGACATGCTTGTTCATGAGGCGGTCCATAGCGGAGGTGCCCAGAAAGCGCAATTCACTCGCGCCCCGCGACACTTCACGAAGCACTCGCCTTCCGCCATAATCCGGTCTATTGGCAACGGCGCGTTGCAGGACCAGGTTGCAGTGGGGAAGACGACATGATTTCAAGACGTAAGCTGATGCTGGCGCTGGGCGCCTCGTTGCTGCCGGGCGCCGCAATGGCCACCACCAGCACCACGCCGCCACCGCCGGAAGCGCCGAAGCCCGTCGTCAAGAAACCCGCGCCCGCGTCGGCCAAGAAGGCTCCCGCCAAGAAGGCCCCGGCCAAGAAGCAGGTGGCCAAGAAGAAGGCGCCGCCGCCGCCGCCCCGCCTCATCGTCACCATCAACAAGGTGAGCCAGAAGATGACCGTCGAACTCGACGGTGACACGCTCTACAAGTGGCCGGTGTCGACGGGCGCGCCAGGCTACGAGACGCCGTCGGGAACCTATCGTCCCTTCCGCCTCGAGCGGGAACACTTCTCCAAGGAATGGGATGACGCTCCCATGCCCTATTCGATCTTCTTCACCGGACGCGGCCATGCCGTGCACGGCAGCTATCACATCAAGAGCCTCGGCCGCCGCGCCTCCCATGGCTGCGTGCGGCTCCATCCTGACAATGCGGCGAAGCTCTTCGCGCTGGTCCAGAAGACCGGAACGTCCAATACCCGCGTCGTGGTCAAGGGTGGTTTCTTCTCGGATGGCGCCGCCGTTTCGGCGAAGGCCAAAAAGCCCTTCGCGAACTGGTTCAACTGAGCCGTCGTCACTCTGGCGTCATGCACCGCTCGTGTCGTCGCATGACGGCACGGGCGAATATCTCCGTCGACATGTGGTTGCGGATCTTCGGGCTCTTCAACCGGATCTGCGGCAGCATGGCATAGGGCGGCGGCTTGCCGGTCTTCTGCCGATAGGCCTCGGCCACGCGCCGGTAGGTCTCGGTATCGCGGAAGGCGTAGGCCTTCTCGCGCAGCAGGTCGGCGCGGAGTGTCTCATCGTCCATCAGCTTCAGGCGGCGCAGCG
The DNA here is from genome assembly GCF_003234965.1 of Aestuariivirga litoralis. Taxonomy (GTDB): domain Bacteria; phylum Pseudomonadota; class Alphaproteobacteria; order Rhizobiales; family Aestuariivirgaceae; genus Aestuariivirga; species Aestuariivirga litoralis. Next base: position 97,149 of record NZ_QKVK01000006.1, on the reverse strand, counting down.
CCTTCTCCGTGGCGCTGGCCTCCGGCCTGGGTTCGCCGCCCTCATAGAGCATGAGGTCGCCATCCAGTGCGAGGTCAACCTTTGAAAGTGTGGCGGCCATGTGCTGGAAGGCGGCATTGCGGCTGGCATAGCGGCCGGCATTGTAGTCGGCGAAGACGAACAGCCGCGAAGGATAGTCTGCCCGGTAACCGAGCAGCATGCGCGTGCCATAGGCCACGCCGCCCCTGCGGGTGTAAAGCTCGTCCCTGAGTTTCCAGATGGCGCCGAGCCCGAGGCGGCGGTTCTTCTCCTTCTCAACCTCCGCAATGGCGAAGGCGGCGGAAACCTGCATCGAGCCCAGCGTCGAAACCGGGTTTGCCGCGTCGATGCGCCGGGCCACCGCAGCGGCGTTGAGCAACCGCGTCGAGGCATACTGGCGGAACAGGAAGAAGGTGAGGTTGCGGTAGACGAGGTCGAGGTCACGCTCGGTCTTGGCCGTGCGGATCATCGCGAGGTAGCTCTTCTCCGGCGATGGCCTTGTGGCGAGGAAGAGTTCGACGCCGGCGGCCGCGGCACCCGGCAGGACGGGCAGGGCGGCGAGCTTCGCCTCGATCTGCTGCTCCGCCATCCGACCAAGGCCCTCCACCTGCGGATTGGCGGTGAAGGTCGATTCCTGCCCGATCACCGCCATCACGCTGCACACATTGCTGCGGCTGCGCCGGATGCCGTTCAACTCCAGCGCCGCGGCGATGTCCGCCGCCCAGCCGGGCGCGTCCTTCCCGGCAGGCACGATCCGGGCCGCGAGGCGGCGCAGGTCCGTCCGCGTCATCTCCCGGTCGGCGGACCGGGCGGGCAGGGTGAGGGTCAGAACCGCCAGGGCGGTTGCGAAAAGCCGTTTCATCTCAGGGGGAAACGCCTAAAGCCTTGCGATGTTGCAACAACGGCGGCTTTGCGGCGAATTGTGGGGCAGCCATTCCTTGACAAACCGCCCCCTCCATGCGCTCTAGCGCTCCAAATAGCCTGATTTGTGAGGACTCAATGCACGCCTACCGCAGCCACACCTGTGGCCAGCTCCGCCCCGAGAACGCCGGGCAGGAAATCCGTATTTCCGGCTGGGTTCACCGCGTCCGTGACCATGGCGGCGTGCTGTTCATCGACCTGCGCGACCACTACGGCATGACCCAGGTGGTGGCGGACCCGGATTCGCCTGCCTTCAAGACCGCCGAGAAGCTGCGTTCGGAGTGGGTGATCCGCGTCGACGGCAAGGTGCGCCCCCGTCCCCCCGGCACCGAGAACGCCGAGCTTCCCACGGGCCTGATCGAGGTTTTCGCCACCTCGATCGAGGTGCTGGCCCAGGCGGCCGAGCTGCCGCTCCCGGTCTTCGGTGACACCGAGTATCCGGAGGATATCCGGCTCAAGTACCGCTTCCTCGACCTGCGCCGCGAGCGCATCCACAAGAACATCATGAAGCGCGGCCAGATCATCAATTCGCTGCGCCGCCGCATGGTGGACCAGGGCTTCTTCGAGTTCCAGACGCCGATCCTCACTGCGTCCTCGCCCGAGGGTGCGCGCGACTTCCTCGTGCCGTCGCGCATCCATCCCGGCAAGTTCTATGCGCTGCCGCAGGCGCCGCAGCAGTTCAAGCAGCTGATCATGATGTCGGGCTTCGACCGCTATTTCCAGATCGCCGCCTGCTTCCGCGACGAGGATGCCCGCGCCGACCGCTCGCCCGGCGAGTTCTACCAGCTCGACATCGAGATGAGCTTCGTCACCCAGGACGACGTGTTCAACGCGGTGGAGCCCGTGCTGCGCGGCGTGTTCGAGGAATTCGGCGGCGGCCTTCCCGTCACCCAGAAGTTCCCGCACATCGCCTATCGTGACTCGATCCGCTGGTACGGCTCAGACAAGCCGGACCTCAGGAACCCGATCAAGATGCAGGCCGTCACCGAGCACTTCAGGGACTCGGGCTTCAAGGTCTTCGCCGGCATGATCGCGGCGGACCCCAAGGTCGAGGTCTGGGCCATCCCCGCGCCGAAGGGCGGCTCGCGCGCCTTCTGCGACCGCATGAACTCCTACGCCCAGCAGCAGGGCCAGCCGGGCCTGGGCTATGTCTTCTGGCGCGAGGGCGAGGAGGGCGGTGCCGGCCCCATCGCCAAGAACATCGGGCCGGAACGCACCGAGGCGATCCGCACCCAGCTGGGCCTGGGCGTGGGCGACGCCTGCTTCTTCGTCGCAGGGCGTCCGGAGAAGTTCTACAAGTTCGCGGGCGACGCCCGGAACAAGGTTGGCGAGGAGCTGAACCTCACCGCCAAGGATCGCTTCGAGTTCTGCTGGATCGTCGACTTCCCGATGTATGAGTGGAATGAGGAGGAGAAGAAGGTCGACTTCTCGCACAATCCCTTCTCAATGCCGCAGGGCGGCCTCGAGGCGCTGGAGACCAAGGACCCGCTCGACATCCTGGCCTACCAGTACGACATCGTCTGCAACGGCGTGGAGCTCTCCTCGGGTGCCATCCGCAACCATCGCCCCGAGGTGATGAAGAAGGCCTTCGAGATCGCCGGCTACCCCGAGAGCGTGCTGCTCGAGAAGTTCGGCGGCATGTACCGTGCCTTCCAGTATGGCGCACCGCCGCATGGCGGCATCGCGCCGGGTGTCGACCGCATCGTCATGCTGCTGTGCAACGAGCCGAACATCCGCGAGGTGGTGCTGTTCCCGATGAACCAGCAGGCCGAAGACCTGCTGATGGGCGCACCGTCCGAAGTGACACCCAAGCAGCTGCGCGAACTGCACATCCGGCTCAACCTGCCGGAGGCGTGACAGGCGCTCCGGCGACACGCGATCCACGCAGCGCATCATGCCCGGGCTCGTCCCGGGCATCTTTCTTTGTCGCCCAAAAAAGATGGCCGGGACGAGCCCGGCCATGATGAACGGGGGGTGGTGTCGCCGGGCTCATCCTCAAGGTAGTACTCATCATCGCCGGGCTTGTCCCGGCGACCCTTTTGGCACCAGCCAAAGGGTGCCCGGGGGACGAGCCCGGGCATGATGGAGCTTTGCAGTGAGTGCGCCCTATTCGTTGGCTGTCACCGTCACGCCCAGCCGGGTCACGGCATCGCTCGGCTTTGCCGGATCGAGCGCCATGATCTCCGACACCTTGATCGGCGTGGCAGGCTTGACGCTCAGCATCAGGCTCTTCGGGTCGGCGAGGAACTTGGTCACCGCATCCACCGCCTGCTTGGTCAGCGCCTCGTTCTGGAACTGAACGAAGGCAAGCTGAACGGTGGGCGGGATGGAGGCCAGCAGCACCTTGGGGTCCATGCCCTGCATCGCGGCCACCAGCGGCAGCATCTTCGCGGTGATCGATGCATCGTCGAAGCGGATCGAGCCGCCCTGCACCTCGACGCCCTGCAGCTGCGGCGCCATGGCGGCGAAATCGATGCCCTTGCCGGCCATCTGGTCCTTCAGCATCTGGGCATAGGCCGAGACGGGCAGGTTGTTGACGGCGGCCTTCAGGCTGAGGGCGCCCACGTCGCGAGCGCCCAGCGTCAGGTTGAAGCTGTAGGCCAGGTTGTCGCCGCTCTGCGTCAGGTCGCCATCGGTGGTGATGTCGAAGTTGAGGCCGCTGTAGCCCATCTGCTTCCACATGTTGGCGGTGTCGAAGAAGGCCAGCGTGGTCTCCGGCACCGCGAGGTTGCTGACCTTGAGCGAGAACTTGCCGAGCCCGGTCGCCGGATCGCCCGACCAGCTGGTGTCGATGCTGTCGATCTTCAGGGTCTGGCCGGAGGCGTTGATGGTGATCGGCCCGCTGCTCATCTTGTTGGCGAAGGTGAGGGTGGCGAGCAGCTCGTCCTTGGGTGTCGGCGAGGCCGGCGTGGCGCGGATGTACCAGCCCTCGGCGGAGGCATTGGGGATGCTGGCGGTGAGCGCGGCGTCCTTGCCCTTGATCTCCACCGACGTGTTGGTGAAGGTGGCCTTGCCGACCTGCCACAGCGCATTGCCCTGGTCTGCGATGCCGGTGAAGCCGACCTCCGCCGTCTTGACGCTGAGCGCCGGATCATCGCCCTTGGCGTCCTTGGTGAGCGTGAGGTTGGTGATGGTGGCATTGGCGCCGTCGACCTTCAGGCTTTCATAGCTGGGCTTGGCAGAGGTCTGGCGCTGCAGGTTGTCGAGGAAGGCCTGGATCGCCGGCGGCACATCTTCCGCATGGGCCAGACCCGGGATCACCGCCACGGATGACAGGCAGGCGACGGCAAGGATTTTATGGAACAGTTTCATGGAGTCTCCTGGGCATTGGCGTGTGGCGGTATTGACCGAGAATAGGTGAACACCTCATGAACGTCACGAGATTATGGCAGGCTTGCGCCGTGACCGTGACCCTTGTTAAACAGCCCCAATTCAGTGGGGAAGACGTGATGCGCAACATTCTGGTGGCTCTCATGCTGGCGGTGCTGCCGGCGGCGGGGCTCGGTGCCCACGCCGTGGCGGCGACATCGCCGACGGCGGAGCAGCAGATCCTGCTCAAGAAGAAGCAGCAGGCGGAGGCGGAAGCGCGCAAGCAGGCAGCCGCCAAGAAGGCCGCGGATGCGAAGAAGGCCGCCGAGGCCCGCCGGAAGGCCGACTCCAAGAAGGCCGCCGATGCGAGGAAGGCACAGCAGGCCAGGAAGCTGGCGGACCAGAAGAAGCTGGCGGACAAGAAGAAGCAGGCCGCCGCCCGCAAGGCGCAGCAGCCCGGCTGGGCCTGCGAGGGCTTCCTCGAATGCCTGTTCCAGAACCAGGGCCGGCCGCGGGCCGGCGTGCAGCGGGCCTCGACGCGGGCGTCATCGGCCAGCACCCTGGCTTCGATGGACGAGACGACGGGTGAGGACATCGACTGGGCACCGGCGTCGAAGTACGCCGTGGGCTCGATCATCGTGTCGACGCCGGAACGGGCGCTCTATTTCGTCACCGGTCCGGGCGAGGCGCGGCGCTACAGCGTCGGTGTCGGCCGCGAGGGCTTCCAGTGGTCGGGCACCTCGACGATCGTCAACAAGGCGGAATGGCCCACCTGGCGCCCGCCGGCGGAGATGATCAAGCGCGAGGCGGCCAAGGGCCACATGCTGCCTGCCGAGATGGCCGGCGGCCCTGAAAATCCGCTCGGTGCGCGCGCCATGTACATCGGCGGCAAGCTCTACCGCATCCACGGCACCAATTCGCCGGGCTCGATCGGCACGGCTGCCTCCTCGGGCTGCATCCGCATGATGAATGCCGACGTGATCGAGCTCTATGACAAGGTCAAGATCGGCGCCAGGGTCTACGTCTACCAGTAAGCCTTGTGCCGGACGCACGAAGGGCCGCAGCAAGCTGCGGCCCTTTTCGTTTGGGGCGCAGGCCCCGAAAAGAACTGACCCCGGAAGCTCGCGCTGTCCGGGGTCCAGTCCTGAAGTCTCGGAAGATTACTTCTTCGCGGCCTTCTTGGCGGCCTTCTTGGCCGGCTTCTTAGCGGCCTTCTTGGCAGCCGGCTTCTTGGCGGCCTTCTTGGCGGCCTTCTTGGCAGGCTTCTTCGCAGCTTTCTTCGCAGCCATTGCTGTCTCTCCTAGAGTTGTTAGTGCCCCACAACGCAGGTAAGCCTCACATAGACGGGCAAGCTGGCATGTAAGATCCGAACTTGACCAGTCATCGTCGTGTTTTCTGCACCCGCTTGTGTGATTCGGCAATATGCCGAACAACATCTTGTATGCTCACGTATTCTCTCTAACAATCGGTAAACGCTCGGAAAAACCGCGAAACCGTGCGTACACGGACAAAAACCGCAATTCATCGCGAAAACCCAATAAAACAAGGCTTTCCGGCACTCGTCAGCCTACGGACGAACCCCGCTTTCCGCACCTCCTTCAGGCGTTGCCTCGTGTCAAGACAGGCGGTGATCGCGCCGAAGAAAGTGTGGATAAATTTTCGGCAAGGGCCTCCTCGAAGCCCATGCGAAGCCCTTCAGATGGCCCGTGAGTACCCCTCGTCGATGCGCGGATGAGGCATCACTCGCAGTGGGGCGTGCCTCTCCAGCACCCATCCTGGAGCACGAAAGCAGAGAGGCCGGAACATGTCCGGCCTCTCCGACGTCTCAGATGTTCTGCTTGAGGTTACGAGCAGCCGCTCGTCGAGCCGCAGGTGTCGCACTTCAGGCAGGTGCCGTTCCGCACCATGGTGAAGTTGCCGCATTCGGAGCAGCTCTCGCCTTCATAGCCCTTCATGCGCGCCTCGGCGCGGCGGTCATTGGCCGAGATCACCGCAGTGGTGGTCTCGACAGCCACTGCCAGTTCCTGGCGGGTGGTCGTCACCTGTGCCGGTGTATCGACGAGGGCCAGCGCACCATCGGCCCGCGCCGTCACCGCCGCGGCGGTGGCCGCTGCCGGCATCGGCTGCGATGACGACATCACCACCACGTTGGAGGTGGCGAGGTTGGGCCGCCGCACGAAACCGGAGGACAGGACGCGCGCTGCGGGAACCCGCGGCGCTTCGCCCGAACCTTCTCCCTTGCCCAGCGAGTCGAAGCCCATCTCTGAGGGCTCGACATGGGCGAGGTCGCTGCGGCCGAGATAGGACACGGCCAACTCGCGGAACACGTAGTCGAGGATCGACGTGGCGTTCTTGATCGAGTCATTGCCCTGCACCATGCCGGCGGGCTCGAACTTGGTGAAGGTGAAGGCGTCGACGAACTCCTCCAGCGGCACGCCGTACTGGAGGCCGACCGACACGGCGATGGCGAAATTGTTCATCATGGCACGGAGGGCAGCACCTTCCTTGTGCATGTCGATGAAGATCTCGCCCAGCTTGCCGTCGTCATATTCGCCGGTGCGGAGATAGACCTTGTGGCCGCCCACCACCGACTTCTGGGTATAGCCCTTGCGGCGGTTGGGGAGCTTGAGGCGCGAACGCTCGCGCTCCACCACGCGTTCCACGATCTTCTCGACCACCGTCTCGACCCGGGCCGCGACCGTCTTGGTCATCAGCGCCTCGGCCACCTCGTCGGCATCCTCGTCATCATCCGAGATGAGCTGGGCGGAGAGGGGCTGCGACAGCTTGGAGCCGTCGCGGTAGAGCGCGTTGGCCTTCAGCGCCAGCTTCCAGGACAGCATGTAGGCATTGGCGCAGTCCTCGACCGCCGCGTCGTTCGGCATGTTGATGGTCTTGGAGATGGCGCCCGAGATGAAGGGCTGGCTCGCCGCCATCATGCGGATGTGGCTCTCGACCGAGAGGTAGCGCTTGCCGAGGCGGCCGCAGGCATTGGCGCAGTCGAAGACGGGCAGGTGCTCGTCCTTGAGACCGGGGGCACCTTCCAGCGTCATCGCACCGCAGACATGGATGTTGGCCTTGTCGATATCGGCCCGCGAGAAGCCCAGGTGCGCCAGCATGTCGAAGCCGAAGTCGTTGAGCTGCTCGTCGGAGACGCCCAGCACGGAGCGGCAGAATTCCTCGCCCAGCGTCCACTTGTTGAACACGAACTTGATGTCGAAGGCAGACGCCAGGCCGCCCTCGATCTTGGCGATCTGCTCGTCGCCGAAGCCCTTGGACTTCAGCGCCTTGTGATTGATGCCGGGGGCATCGGCCAGCGTGCCGTGGCCCACGGCATAGGCGATGATCTTCTCGATCTCGTCGGCACCATAGCCCAGCGTGCGGAGCGCTTCCGGCACCGCCTGGTTGATGATCTTGAAGTAGCCGCCACCCGCCAGCTTCTTGAACTTCACCAGCGCGAAGTCCGGCTCGATGCCGGTGGTGTCGCAGTCCATGACGAGGCCGATCGTGCCGGTGGGCGCGATGACGGTGGCCTGGGCGTTGCGATAGCCGTGCTCCTCGCCCAGCGAGACCGCGAGGTCCCAGGCGCGGCGGGCCGCGACGGCCAGGTCCTTGTCCTTCAGGTCCGTCTCGTCGAGCGCCACCGGAATGGTGCGCAGGCCCTCGTAGCCGACCGCAGCGCCATAGGCGGCGCGGCGGTGGTTCTTCATGACGCGCAGCATGTGCTCGCGGTTCTTGGCGAAGCCCTGGAAGGGGCCGAGCTCCTTCGCCATCTCGGCGGAGGTGGCATAGGAGATGCCGGTCATGATGGCCGAGATGGCAGCGCAGATGGCGCGGCCCTCATGGCTGTCATAGGGGATGCCGGCGGTCATGAGGAGGCCGCCGATATTGGCGAAGCCCAGGCCCAGCGTGCGGAACTCGTAGGAGAGCTTGGCGATCTCCTTCGACGGGAACTGCGCCATCATCACCGAGATCTCGAGCACCATGGTCCACAGCCGGACGGCATGCTCGAAGGAGGCGATGTCGAACTTGGCCGTCACCGGATCGCGGAACTGGATCAGGTTCAGCGAGGCGAGGTTGCAGGCCGTGTCGTCGAGGAACATGTATTCCGAGCACGGGTTCGACGCGCGGATCTGGCCGGAAGCCGGGCAGGTGTGCCAGTCGTTGATGGTGGTGTGGTACTGGATGCCGGGGTCGGCCGAGGCCCAGGCGGCATAGGCGATCTTGTCCCACAGCGTCGAAGCCTTGACGGTCTTCGTCACCTTGGAGGTGAGGCGCGACTTGAGCTGCCAGTCGAGGTCGCGTTCGACGGCGAGCAGGAACTCGTCGGTGACGCGCACCGAATTGTTGGAGTTCTGGCCGGAGACGGTGCGATAGGCCTCGCCGTCCCAGTCGGTGTCATAGGTGTCGAACTCCAGCTCCTTGTAGCCCTGCTTGGCGAACTGGATGACGCGCTTGATGTAGTTGTCGGAGACCAGCGCCTTGCGGGCGTCCTTCACCGCGCGCTTCAGCGCCGGGTTCTTCTCGATCTCGTAGCAGTCGCCGTCCGGGCCCTCGCAGTTGACGCAGGCCTTCATCACGGCTTGGAGGTGCTTCTTGACGGTCTTGGAACCGGTGACGAGGGCCGCCACCTTCTGTTCCTCGCGGACCTTCCAGTCCACGAATTCCTCGACGTCCGGATGGTCGACGTCGACGATCACCATCTTGGCCGCACGCCTTGTGGTGCCGCCCGACTTGATGGCGCCCGCCGCGCGGTCGCCGATCTTGAGGAAGCTCATCAGGCCCGACGACTTGCCGCCGCCCGACAGCTTCTCGTTCTCGCCGCGCAGCTCCGAGAAGTTGGAGCCCGTGCCGGAACCGTACTTGAACAGGCGCGCCTCGCGCACCCAGAGATCCATGATGCCGCCCTCGTTGACGAGGTCGTCGGCCACCGACTGGATGAAGCAGGCATGGGGCTGCGGATGCTCATAGGCCGACTTGGACTTGGTCATGCGGCCGGTGTCAGGGTCGACGTAATAGTGGCCCTGGCCAGGGCCATCGATGCCATAGGCCCAATGGAGCCCGGTGTTGAACCACTGCGGCGAGTTGGGGGCGCACTTCTGGGTGGCGAGCATGAAGCACATCTCGTCATAGAAGGCGCGCGCGTCCTCCTCGGTGTTGAAGTATTTGCCCTTCCAGCCCCAGTAGGTCCAGGTGCCGGCGAGACGGTTGAACACCTGGGTGGAGGACCGCTCACCCGTGTAGCGCTCCTTCTCGGGCAGCTTGGCCAGCGCCTCTTCATCGGGCACGGAGCGCCACAGCCAGGACGGGACGGTCTCTTCCTCGACGCGCTTCAGCACGGCCGGAACGCCCGCCTTGCGGAAATACTTCTGCGCCAGAATGTCGGTCGCCACCTGGCTCCAGGACGAGGGGACGTCGATGTCCGCCAGGCGGAAAACCACCGAGCCATCCGGGTTCTTGATTTCACTGGTGGCGCGGCGGAAATCGAGTTCCGCGTAAGCATCCTGCCCTGCCTTGGTGTAGCGGCGTTCAATGCGCATTCTTTTCAAGTCCCTCTGTCAAATTCGTTGCCACGAGCACGCAAAAAGCTGCCCGAGGTGCTCCATCCACCCAGTTGCAAGACACACACACCCTGTCCCCGGAAACTGCCGTCCCCGAGCTTGTTCGGCTCTTCTTTCGAGTGTTCCGTGGCGGATGTGGCTGCCCCCGCAACCCAATCCACTCAGCCCCTCAGCCTTTGATCCGAATGTAGTACCGCAGAGGCCGGGGCGTCAATACATAGTGTCTTAACGAAAGATTAACACCAGATATTGTGCCTTAAGCCCGCAGCGCGCCGCTCACATGCACAGGTTCATCCGATTCTGCCGGTAAGCTCAAGAACTCACTTGGCTTATGCGCGCTGTCCACAGGGGGGGCCTCGCCGGCCGGGTGGTAAACGCCGCAAGGTCAAGTGTGCCATCCGGCAGCCGCATCCTGCGGGGGCTGCACCTGCGGGGGCGTTCCGGCACCCGCGATCTTCGCGCCTGGCGCTAGAATTCCGCCTGTTGTCCCAGCGGCACGCCTGGTTTCGGCTCCCGAATCGGGCCGAGCATCACCAGCAGCACCAGGGCGATCAGCGTGGCGCCCCCCATCAGCAGCCAGGCCTCGTTCACGGCCACCGTCACCGCCCCTTCCTGGATGACGTCCATCACGCCCAGCAGGCCCATCGGATCGGTGGGGTCGGGGAGTTCGTCGGCGGTGATCTGCAGGAAGCGGGCGGCGGCCTCGGGATCGCTGGTCATCAGGTCCTTGATGCGGTCGGCATGTTCGGCCGAGCGGGTGAACAGCAGTGTGTCGATGAGGGCGATGCCGATGATGCCACCGAGCGCGCGGGACAGGTTGTAGAGGCCGCTCGCGTCGCTCACCTTCTCGGGTGGCAGGAAACCCATGGCGAAGCGCGTCACCGGCACGATGCACAGGCCGAGCGCCACGCCGCGCACCACCTGCGGCCAGAACAGCTCGTCATAGCCAGAAAGCCGCGTTTCGAAGCCGCTCATGGCCAGGCCCGCGGCAAACAGGGCGAATCCCACCATGCTCAGGAAGCGCGCCGGCATCACCCTGTCGAGCAGCACCGAGAGCGGGGCGGACACCAGCTGCGCCGCGCCGGTCACGATCATCACGGTGCCAATCTCGATCGGCCCCAGGTAGCGCACCAGCGACAGGAAGACCGGCAGCAGGTAGACCGACCCGTAGAGACCAATGCCGAGGATGAAGCTCAGCGCGCAGCCATAGGCGAGGTAGCGGTCGCGGAACAGGCTGAAGTCCACCGCCGGGCGCGGCCTGATGATGGTGAGCGTCAGCAGCAGCGCGAAGCCGGCGAACAGCGCCAGCGTCACCGGCGAGAACCAGCCCATGTCGGGCGCTTCCTTCAGCCCGATCTCGAGGCAGGCCAGCGAAATGGCGATGAACAGGATCGACACGAAGTCGAGGTCGCGCAGCAGCCCCAGTTCCATCCGCTCGCGCGGCAGGCACAGGGCGCCGAGGACAAGCGTGATGGCGCCCGGCACGGTGTTGATCAGGAACAGCCACTGCCAGGAGAAGGTTTCGGTGATGAGGCCGCCGACGATGGGCCCGGTCGAGGGGGCGATCACCGCCACCACCGCCGCCAGCACCGTGGCGATTCCCTGTTCGGTGCCCGGTTTGAACAGCAGGAACACGGCGGCGAAGACCAGCGGCATCAGCACGCCGGCGGCCATGCCCTGCAACACGCGGAACGCCACCAGCGTGGCAAAGCCATTGCTGAGGGCGCAGCCCACCGAGGCGGCCGTGAACATGACGATGGCGATGATCAGCAGCCGCCGCATGGAGAACATGCGCATCAGCACGCCGGTCAGCGGAATCGTGACGATTTCGGCGATGAGATAGGAGGTCTGCACCCAGCTCATCCGGTCGGCACCGATCTTCAGCGCCTTCTCGATGACGCCGAGCGAGGTGATGACGATCTGGATGTCCAGCACCGCCATGAACATGCCGATGCACAGCGCGGCGAAGCCCAGCCACTTGCGGGTTTCGCTCAAGGGTTTGGCAGCCAATGCACTTTCCGTCATTTGGGCGGCACTATGGACCAGCCGTCAGGCCGATCCAATGGCCCATACGCAGTTGTGAGACTTGTATTTGCCATGGCCCCGATTCTGCTATGAACCCAGACGTGACCAGCCAGACCCCCCGCCGTGCCGAAGGAACCGTCCTGCCGTGATGGACTATATCCAACCCTATCTGGACTATTTCACCGCCAATCCGGAGTGGGCGCTCGTCATCATTTTCCTCATCTCGCTGGGTGAGGCGCTGCTGATCATCGGCCTGTTCGTGCCCTCGACGGCGGTCCTCGTCGGGGCGGGCGTGCTCGTGGGAACCGGTCACCTCGGCTTCTGGCCGGTGATCATCGCCACCGCGGTGGGCTGCATCGTGGGCGACCAGATCTCCTACTGGGCTGGCCGGCTGTTCGGCGAGCGGCTGAAGACCATGTGGCCGCTCAGCCTCTATCCGCAGCTCGTCGCCAAGGGCGAGGACTTCGTGCGCGTGCATGGCGGCAAGTCCATCGCCATCGGGCGCTTCGTGCCGGGGGTGAAGTCGGTCGTGCCGGGCATCGTCGGTATGTTCGGCATGAACCAGCTGTTCTTCATCTTCGTCAACGTCACGTCCGGCATCTTCTGGTCCTTCGCCCATGTGGTGCCCGGCGTGCTGATCGGCCAGGGCCTGGCCTTCGCGGGCGAGCTCTCGGGGCGGCTGCTCGTGGTGCTGCTGGTGCTGCTGGTTGTCCTGGCGCTGGCCGGCTTCATCATCCGGCTGGCCGCCGCCGGCGTGTCGCCCTTTCTCAACCACCTGCTGGCCCGCGTGTCGGCCTGGGCCCGCGCCAGGCGTGGCCGCTCCTGGCAGCGCTTTGCCAGGGCCGTCTCGCCCGACAATCCGCGCTCGGTGATGATCGTGCTGTTCGCCGCCATCATTTTCACCGGCATCATTGCCTTTGCCAATCTCGCCATCCGGGCGGCCTCCCAAAACGCCGTTTCCAACATCGACGTTTCCGTGGCCACCCTGATGCGCGAATCGCGCAATGCGCCGGGCGACGAGCTGATGACGGTCATCACCATGATGGGTGACACCGTGGTGATGACGGCGCTCGCCCTCACCATCCTCGGCTGGCTGGTGTGGCACAAGGCCTATCGCGCCGCCTGGGCGGCGGGCTTCGCCATCCTGGCCGCGAAGCTGTTCGAGCTGGCGATGAAGCTCGGCCTGCAGCGGGCGCGGCCCACCGAGCTTTCCTATTCGGGGGCCAGCATCTTCAGCTTCCCCTCGGGGCACGCCACCATGGCGGCGGTGATCTTCGGCATCCTCGCGGTGCTGGTCAGTCATTCCATGGGCCGCTGGGGCAGGGCGGTGGTCTATGCGCTCTGCGCCATTCTCGTCGTGGCCATCGCCTATTCGCGCCTCTATCTCGGCGCCCACTGGCTGTCAGACGTGCTGGCCGGCCTCACCTTCGGCGTGGTGATGATGGCGGCCTTCGGTGTCGCGATCGAGGCCATTCCGCCCCGGCGCATCAAGCCGCTCGGACTGTTCGCGGCGGCCCTCGTGGTGTTCCTCGCCGCCGGGGCGCTGCATGTGGCCACCGGCTTCACCCGGGCCAGCGAGATGTATGCGGTGCCGCAGCCGCAGATCCTGGTTCCCGTCGCGCAGTGGGTGGAGAAGGACTGGCAGAAGCTTCCCGCCCGGCGCATCGACATGGCGGGCCGGCCGGGCGAAACCTTCATCGCCCAGTTTGCCGGCAACCTCGACCTTCTGGCCACCCAGCTCGAAGCCGGTGGATGGACCCCAACCCCGGTATGGACATGGCGCGAAAGCCTGCCCTACCTCAACCCCAATGCCGCCTTGCCGGACCTCGCGCCGCGGCCCGCCCTGCATGAAGGCCTCAAGGCCAAGCTTACGCTCACCCGCAGCGCACCGGGCGATGGTCCGGGCCGCGAGGTGATCCGCATCTACAAGACCGGCCTCGCCGCCGCGGAGGGCACGGTCTACAAGCCGATCTATCTGGTGAGCCTCACGCGGGAGGTGATGAACAATGGCTTCAACCTCTATGCCATTCCCTCGCAGCGCCCCGCATCGGACGCCGACATCGCCGACCTGCGCGGTGAACTTGCCCGCGCCCAGGGCCTGTCGGTGCTGTCGCAGCATGACCGGGCCGGCATGGTTCAGGATCTGATCACCGCCATCCCGTGACGTGAAAGCGGCGAAATCGGCAAGCAGGCGTTGCGGGCATGAAGGACTTTGTCAGCAAGCTGAAAGATCGCTACAGCTAAGGCACAGTGTCATGACGAATTCCTTCTCAAAACCCCGCATCCGGCGCCGTGGCGCAGTGCTGTTCCTGCTGTCTGGTCTGGTTGCGGTTTCGCCCGCGGCAAGCCTGTTGGCCACCCCCGCCTTAGCCGACAAGGGCAGTGGCGGCGGTGATTCAGGTTCGGGCGGTGGCGACGATGGCGGCGGCAGCGACGGTGGCGGCGGCAGCGACGGCGGCGGCGGCAACGACGGTGGCGGCGATGACGGCGGCGGCGATGACGGCGGCGGCGATGACGGCGGCGGCGATGACGGCGGCGGTGATGACGGCGGTGGCGACGACGGCGGCGGCAGTGACGGCGGCGGCTCGGGCAGCGGTGGAAGCGGCTCCGGCAAGTCGTCCTCGTCCAGTGGCAAGTCCGGTTCAGGGCAGGCGACGCAGGCCAAGGATGGCGATCTCGCCAAGCGCCTGAAGAACCGCATTGCGCCGGTTGGCGAGGTCGAGGCCCTGGCGCGCAAGGCCAAGCCCGGCGAGGTCATCGACGTGAAGCTCTACCGCGAACGCAAGACCTACGTCTATCGCGTCAAGGTCATGCAGCGCAGCGGTTCCATCTATGACCTGAAGTTCGATGCGGTGACCCGCCGCCTGCTGAGTGTGAGGGAACGCTGATGCAGGTGCTGCTGGTCGAGGACGAGGTGATGGTGGCGCGTGCCCTGTCCGACGCGCTGCGCAAGTCCGGCCTGGCGGTGGACCATGCGCAGGATGGCGAGGAGGCCTGGTACATGGCCGGCACCGGCCAGTATGCCGCCATCGTGCTCGACATCGGCCTGCCGCGACTTGACGGCATGAGCGTGATGAAGCGCTTGCGCAGCGAAGGTGTTGCTACGCCCATCCTGATCCTCAGCGCGCGCGGCAGCTGGCCCGAGCGGGTTGCCGGCATCAATGCCGGGGCGGATGACTACCTGCCCAAGCCCTTCGAGACGGAAGAGCTTCTCGCCCGGGTTCATGGCCTCATCCGGCGCAGCAGCGGCAACACCGCAGCGCGCCTCGGTGGAGGCGGCCTCGAGATCGACCCCGCTTCGGCGACCGTCACGGTCAATGGCAGCCCGGTGGAACTCACCCAGATGGAATACCGCCTGCTGTTCCACCTCGTCTCGCACATGGGCAAGGTCATCGGTGCGGCGGAACTCGCCGAGTCGCTCTACTCCCACAATCATGAGCGCGATACCAATGCCGTCGAGGTTCTGGTGGGGCGCCTGCGCCGCAAGATCGGCAAGGACTTCATCACCACCCGCCGCGGCTTCGGCTATGCCTTCCGGGAACAGGCCGAGAGTTGAGCTGGTCGCTCAGGAAACGCTTCCTCGTCACCTCGCTCGGCGTCAGTGCCGCCGCCCTCGTGGCGGCTGGCATCTTCCTTTATGTTCTGTTCGAGCGCGACTTCATGGCCCGCGTCCAGTCCGAGACGCACAACCAGCTGATGCAGCTGGTCAGCGGCCTCGAGGTGGACGAGGCCGGCAAGGTCATCAAGACCCAGGCGATGACCGATCCGCGCTTCCGCCAGCCCTCGAGCGGGCTCTACTGGCAGGTGGAATCGAAGACCGGCGAGGTGCTGCGCTCGCGCTCGCTGTGGGACGCGACACTCTCCACGGGCGACCAGCCCTGGCGCGACATCGACGCGCCCGAGGCCTTTCCCGGCCCCTTCAACGAACCGGTTCTGGTCCATGCCAGGCTGATCTCGCTGGGCGAGGGCGCCCAGCGCCAGCAGCTCCGCGTGATGATCGCCGTCAATGAGAGCGAGGTGACCACGCCCACCCAGCATTTCGCGGTCAACCTCCTGCTGTCGCTCCTCGTGCTCGGCCTTGCCATGATGGTGGTGAGTGCGGCCCAGCTCGGCATGGTGATGGCGCCCATCACCGCGCTGCGCAATTCGGTGCGCGACATCCGTGATGGCAAGGCGACGCGGGTGACGGGTGAATATCCGGTGGAAATCGAGCCGGTGGTGGGCAAGCTCAATTCGCTCCTCGAGCAGCGCGAGCAGATGGTCGAGCGCGCCCGCTCGCGCGCCGGCAATTTCGCCCACAGTCTCAAGACACCGCTCACCGTCATCGACACGCTGCTCCCCGAGTTGCGCAACCGCGGGCACCACGCCACGGCGGGCGAGATCGGCAAGCAGACGGCGCAGCTCCGCAAGCATGCCGACCGCGAACTGGCGCGCGCCCGCATGGCTGGCGGCCATGGCGAGCCGGTGCGCGATGTGCGCGCGGTGCTGGAGGAGATCGTCACGACCATGCGCCACCTGCCGCGCGGCCGCGACATCGACTTCGTCATCGAGGTTCCTCAGGGCGCTGCCATCCGCATGGACCGTGACGACTTCATCGAACTCATTGCCAATGTTCTCGACAATGCCCGCAAATGGGCCCGCACCCGGACGCTGATCCGGCTCGAGCCGGGCGAGGGCGAGATGCTTCTCAGCGTCAGCGACGACGGGCCCGGCATTGCCCTTCCCGACATGGGCAAGATCGTCGAGCGCGGGCGCCGCCTCGACGAGGGAACCGAGGGGTCCGGCATCGGCCTCGCCATCGTCAACGACATCGCCGATGCCTGCAACCTGCGCACCACCTTCGGCCCGTCGGAACTGGGCGGGCTCAGCTTCAGCGTGGCACTGCCGGCCGCCCGCGCCTGAAAGCCCCGGGCAGGAGGCCAATTCGGCACTGGACGGAAGAGGCCCGTTCCGCCATATTCCGCCGCGATTTCAGGGGCCCCATGGCCCGCAACGGACGAGTCGAGATGCTATTCCTGAAGCAGCTTTTCACCTGGTGGAACGGCCAGACGCTCAACACGCGGTTCTACACCTGGCGCAAGGGCAACTATGTCGGGGCCGACCAGTTCGGCAACAAGTACTACCGTGCCAAGTCGGCGCTGCCGCAGTCCATCGCCGAGCGCCGCTGGGTGGTCTACAACGGCTATTCCGAGGCCTCCAGCATTCCGCCCGGCTGGCATGGCTGGATGCACCACCGCACCGATGTGCCGCCGACCGAGGAAAACTACACCCCGCGGGAGTGGCAGAAGCCCTATGTCCCGAACCAGACCGGAACCCCCAATGCCTACCGGCCGAAGGGTTCCATCCTGTCGGGGGCCAAGCCCGCGCCGCGCGCCGCGGATTATTCCGCCTGGCGGCCCGAGTAAGGCCCGTCACATTTCGGCTGGGGTTCTGCATTATGCCCGGCCCGACTTCAGAGGAGCGGCGGCGTGAAGAATTCGACGGTTGAAACCCTGATCGGCGCGGCGGTGATTCTCATTGCGGCGGCCTTCTTCTTCTTTGCCTACCAGACCTCGGGCAAGGGCCATGCCTCCGGCGCCTATCGCGTCAGCGCCGAATTCGACAATGCCGAAGGCGTCAGCGTCGGCACCGACGTGCGGGTGGCCGGCGTCAAGATCGGCTCGGTCGTCGACTTCACCCTCAACACCGAGAATTTCCAGGCCAACACGGTCATGGAACTCGATCCCAAGGTGAAGCTCACCGACGACGCCACCGCCAAGGTCACTTCCGAGGGCCTGCTCGGCTCCAAGTTCATCGCGCTGGAGCAGGGCGGGTCGGAAACCATGCTCGCCGATGGTGGGGTCATCTCCAACACGCAAGGCGCGGTCGACATCTGGTCGCTCATCAGCCAGGCGATGTTCGCCAACAAGGGTCCGGGGGACCAGCCTCCGGCAACCAGCACCGATGGCGACCAGGGCACCCCGGAGCAGGGCGTGCCCGCCACCGACACCCAGACCCCGTGATGGCGGAGGCCCGCCCCGATCCGCGCCTCCAGCAATGGTCCGCCGGGTCATATGACACCCACGCGCGCTTCGTGTCCGACCTTGCGTCGGGAGTGGTCGATTGGCTGGCGCCCCGGGCAGGCGAGCGCATTCTCGATGTCGGTTGCGGCGATGGGGTGCTGACCGCCGAATTGCGTGACCGCGGCGTCGATGTGGTCGGTGTCGATTCGAGCGCGGATTTCATCGCGGCGGCCCAGGCCCGCGGCCTCGATGCACGCCTCATGGACGGCGAGGCCCTCGCCTTCGGGCCCGAATTCGATGCCGTGTTTTCAAATGCCGCGCTGCACTGGATGCCGCAGGCCGATGACGTCGTCGCCGGCATCGCCCGTGCGCTGAAGCCGGGCGGCCGCTTCGTGGCGGAGTTCGGCGGCCATGGCAATGTGGCGGCCATCGTCACCGCCATGCGGGCCGTGGGCCTGAGCCGCGGCGGCGACCTTGCGCTGGCCAACCCGTGGTACTTTCCCGCGCCGCAGGTCTACCAGGCGGTGCTGGAGCGCCATGGCTTCAGCGTCAGCCGCATTGCCCTCATTCCCAGGCCGGTCGTGCTGAAGACCGGCATCGAGGGCTGGCTCATGCTGTTCCGCAAGCCGTTCTTCGCGCAGTTCGGCGCAAACGCGCAGCAGGCGCTGGCAGAAACCGTGGATCTCCTGCGCCCGGCGCTGTGCGACGCCGAGGGCAACTGGACGGCGGATTATGTGCGGCTGCGCGTCGAGGCGGTGAAGCCATGATCCGCAGGTTGCTCGCCACCCTGATGGCGTCGTTGGCGGCCAGCAGTCCGGCCATGGCGGATCGCACCGCCAACCCGATCGCGCTCTTCGCGGGGCTGGACAAGATCACCGGCGTCACCACCACCTTCGAGATCCCGATCGGCGAGGAGCGCCAGTTCGGCGGCGTGATCGTGAGGCCCGAGGTGTGCTACACGCGCCCCGTCACCGAGGAACCCAAGACCACCAGTTTCGTGAAGGTCGACCAGGTCGAGGCCGACAAGACGCGCAAGCCCATCTTCTCCGGCTGGATGTTCGCCGAAAGCCCCGGCCTCAATGCCATGGAACACGCCACCTATGACGTGTGGCTCACCGGCTGCCGTGATCCCAACGCCCCGCCGCCCGCCGTCGAAACGGCCCCTGCGGCCGATGCCGGTGGCCAGCCGGACAAGCCGAAGGAAGATCAGCCGGAAGACTGAGGCGTGGTGGCCCAGGCCAGAACGGCCTCCGCGTCGTCATCCTGCCGGAAGGCGAGGAAGTCGGCGTCGCGGTCGAGCAGCGGTTCCATGATCCTGTGATATTCGGCGCGCGGCATGGCGACGGCGCCCAGCCGCTCGAGGTGAGGGTTCACGAACTGCGCATCGAGAAGGCCGAAGCCGCCGCGGTTGAGCCGCGCCACCAGGTGCACCAGCGCCACCTTCGAGGCATCCGTGGCGCGCGAGAACATGCTCTCGCCAAAGAACACCGAACCGATGCGCACGCCATAGAGCCCGCCCACCAGCTCGCCATCGACCCGGCATTCCACGCTGTGGCAGCAGCCCATGCGGTGAAGCTGCGTATAGAGCGCCTTGATGCGGCCGTTGATCCAGGTCGAGCGCCGCTCCGGCGTTTTCGCCGCACAGGCGGCGATGACGGCGGGGAAGTCGCGGTCGACGCTCACCTCGAAGATCTTCCGCCGCACTGTCTTGCGCAGCGAATGCGAGATCTTCAGTCCGTCGAGCGGGATGATCCCGCGCTCCTCCGGTTCGACCCAGTAGAGCGCATTGTCCTCGGCACTTTCCGCCATCGGAAAGATGCCCGCCGCATAGGCGCGCAGCAGGATCTGTGGCGTGATCGAGCTCATCACGCCTGGCGGGCGAGGTAATGCTCCAGCCAGTGGATGTCGTAATGGCCGTCGATGATGTCGGGTTCGGCCAGGAGCTGCTGGAACAGCGGAATGGTGGTCTCGATGCCTTCCACCACGAATTCGCTCAGCGCGCGCTTCAGGCGCATCATGCATTCGGTGCGGCTCTTGCCGGACACGATCAGCTTGCCGATCAGGCTGTCATAATAGGGCGGGATGCGATAGCCGGCATAGAGAGCCGAGTCGACGCGCACGCCAAGGCCGCCGGGGAAGTGCACCGCGTCCACCCGGCCCGGCGAGGGCGCGAAGGTCGTCGGGTTCTCGGCATTGATGCGGCACTCGATGGCGTGGCCGGAGAAGGAAATGTCCGACTGCGTATAGGCTAGGTCGGCGCCCGAGGCGACGCGCAGCTGCTCCTGCACCAGGTCGAGGCCGGTGATCGCTTCCGTCACCGGGTGCTCCACCTGCAGGCGGGTGTTCATCTCGATGAAGTAGAACTCGCCATTCTCATAGAGGAACTCGATGGTGCCCACGCCCTCATAGCCGAGCTTCTCCATGGCGCGTGCCACGCGGCTGCCGATCTCGTCACGCTGGTGCGCGTTGAGGGCAGGCGAATGCGCCTCTTCCCAGATCTTCTGGTGGCGCCGCTGCAGCGAGCAGTCGCGCTCGCCCAGGTGCACCGCGCGGCCCTTGCCGTCGCCCAGCACCTGGATCTCGATGTGGCGCGGCTTCTCGAGATATTTCTCGATATAGACGTCGCCATTGCCGAAGGCGGCCTTGGCCTCCGACTGTGCCGTGCTCATGGCGATCTCGAGGTCGGCCTCGCTGCGCGCCACCTTCATGCCGCGCCCGCCGCCACCGGCGGTGGCCTTGATGATGACCGGATAACCGATGTCCCTGGCCACGCGCTTGGCTTCGTCGATGTCGTTGACGCCGCCTTCGGATCCCGGCACCACGGGGATGCCCAGTTCCTGCGCCGTCAGCTTTGCCGTGATCTTGTCGCCCATGATGCGGATGTGCTCCGCCGAAGGGCCGATGAACTTGATGCCGTGCTCGGTCAGGATGTCGGCAAAGCGCGCATTCTCGGAGAGGAAGCCATAGCCCGGGTGCACGGCTTCAGCACCGGTGATCTCGCAGGCCGCGACGATGGCGGGGATGTTGAGATAGCTGTCGCGCGCCGGCGGCGGGCCGATGCAAACGCTCTCGTCGGCGAGCCGCACATGCATGGCATCGGCGTCGGCGGTCGAGTGCACGGCCACCGTCTGGATGCCGAGTTCGCGGCAGGCGCGCAACACGCGGAGTGCGATTTCACCCCGGTTGGCGATGAGGACCTTGTCGAACATGGTCCTACTCGATCGCCACGAGGGGTTCGCCGTATTCGACCGGATGGCCGTTCTCGACATAGATCGCGGTGACCTTGCCGGAGCGCGGCGCATGGATCTGGTTCATCGTCTTCATCGCCTCGATGATGAGGAGGGTCTGGCCTTCCTTCACCGTCGAACCGATCTCGATGAAGTTGGCGGCACCGGGCGAGGGCGCCATGTAGACGGTGCCCACCATGGGCGACTTCACCGTGCCCGGGTGGTCGCCGCTGGCCTTGGCGGGGGCAGCGGGCGCCTCATGCACCGGCGCGGCATGGGCATGGACCACCGGGGCGGGTGGTGCCGAAGCTATGCTGGCAACCGCCGTCACCTGCTTGGCCACGCGGAACTTGGTTCCCTTGCGGTCGAGCTCGATCTCGCTCAGGCCGGTGTCGTTCAGGATCTCGGCAAGGCTGGCGATCAGCTCGAGATCGGGATCGGTGAGAGTGGATTTGGCAGATGCCTTCTTCGACGGGGGCATTGGTCAACCCTTCTTGTTGGCTGAAACGAGTGAATGGAGCGCGCTCAGCGCGAGCACGTAGCTCTCGACGCCGAAGCCGCAGATGACGCCGGTGACGGCGGGGGCGAGGAAGCTGTGGTGGCGGAACGCCTCACGCTTGTGCACGTTGGAGAGATGCAGTTCGACCGATGGCAGGTCGGCTGCCTTCAGCGCGTCGTGCAGCGCCACGGAGGTGTGGGTATAGGCCCCGGCATTGATGGCAATGCCGCAGGCCCCGTCCCGTGCCTCGTGAACCCAGGACACGAGTTCGCCTTCGTGGTTGCTCTGGCGGAAGTCGACCGCGAGGCCGAGCGTTGCCGCATGGGCATGGCAGCGTGCCGCCACGTCCTTCAGCGTCGCCGTGCCGTAGATGGCCGGTTCCCGGAGGCCCAGCAGGTTCAGGTTCGGGCCATTCAGCACAAAGACAGGTTTCATCGTCCCCCACGATTCCCCAGGGCATCCGGCCGGTTATAGGCCTTCGCCGCGGCGGTTGGAAGCAGCCTCGCCCGCTGCCTCAGCAGAGCGTGCAGCCGCCCTTCTTGCGCACCTCGTCGATGATCTGGGCCAGGCTGTCGGCCGGCAGGTAGCCGGGCGAGACCTTGTCGTCGATGATGAAGCCGGGCGTGCCGTTGATCGCCAGCGACTGGGCGAGCTGGTGGTTGTCTGCCAGTTCCTGGGCGACGGAGGGGTCCTTCATGTCTGCCTTGAGCTTGGCCAGGTCGATCCCGTGCTTGGTGGCAAGCTCGTCCACCGCCTCCTTGGTGATCTTGCCCTCGTGCTGGAACATCGCCTGGTGCAGCTCCCAGTACTTGTTCTGCTTCTTGGCGGCGATGGCGGCCATGGCGGCATAGTCGGAGTCGCCGCCGAAAATCGGGAATTCCTTCAGCACGAAGCGCAGGTTCTTGTCCTGCTCGATGAGGCTCATCACCTCGGGGAAGCCCTTCTTGCACCAGCCGCAGTTGTAGTCGAAGAACTCGACGATGGTGACGTCGCCCTTGGGGTTGCCCGCCACATAGTCGTTGGGCGAGTGGAAGATCTCCTTGGCGCTGGATTTCAGCACGGCGGTGCGCTGTTCCTCTTCCTGCTGCTGCTGCCTGGCCTCGAGCGCCTTAGAGACGTCGAGCAGCACCTCCGGGTTTTCCAGCAGGTACTGGCGGACGATCTCGCCGATCTCCTTCTTCTGGGCATCGTTGAAGCTCGCGTCGGCGAAGGCCATGGGCGTCAGCGCCAGCAGGGCAGCCGCGGCGGCGGCGAGGCGGAGGCGGAAGGTCATCGGGTATCGTCCTCTTTGTTCGGGTCACTCTTTGCCGCAACGCGGCGATTCAGTCCATCGCGTCAGCGGCTGGCGAAGCTGATCACGTCGCTGGCCCGGATCCATTCCGGTGTTCCGGTCTTGAAGGCGGCCTGGGCGGCGCGGGCCTTTTCCAGGGCCAGCTTCCGGTCGCCCATCAGCAGGGCGGCCTCGGCGGTGGCCAGTTCGGCGCGCGGCACGTCGCCGGTCTGGGCATAGGCCCTGGCCAGCAGGCGGTAGGTTTCGGGGGTCTGGCCCTCGGTGCGCTGTGCCTGGCGCAGCAGCTTGATCGCCTCCTTGGCGTTGGCGGGCTTTTCGGTGTCGATATAGGCCTGGGCCGCGAGGATCTGGATCAGCCCGTTGCTGGGCAGCAGTTCCAGCGCCTTCTTCACCGGCACGGCGGCTTCGGCGGCGCGGCCGTTCTCCAGCAGCGCCTGGGCCTTCAGCTCCCAGAAATAGGGGTTCTCCGGCAGCTCCTTGATCAGCCCGTCGATGATCGGAAGGGCGTTCTGGATGTCGCCGCGGCGGAACATGGCGATGGCCCGGGCATAGCGTGCCGGCATCGACTGGTCGGAGGAGGGATATTTCTGCATCACCGCCTGCGGGCCGCCGATGAAACCCGTCAGCTTGGCCTGCACCAGCTGGTGGCGCAGGATCAGTGCCGGCGGGTCCTTGGCGTCCCAGTAGGGCGACTTCTTGGCCTCTTCCTCGAGGAAGCGGATGCGGTCCATCGGCATGGGATGCGACATGACATAGGGGTCGACGTCGGCCAGGATCGCGATGTTCTCGCTCGCCAGCTTCTCGAACAGGTGGATCATGCCGCGCGCCGACTGGTGCGTGGCATTGAGGAACTTCAGCGCCGCCTGGTCGGCCGAGGCCTCCATGCCGCGGGCATAGGTGAGGAAGTTGCGCTGGGCGAGGCTGTTGGAGCCCATCATCACGCCCTGTCCGGCCTGCGCCACCTCGGCGTTGCCCGCGGCCACGCCGCCGGCGATGGTGGCAAGCCCCAGCAGCATGCCGATGATCTTGGTGTAGTTGGCGGAGTCGATCTCGACGCCCATGCGCGCCAGGTGGCCGCCGGCGATGTGGCCGGTCTCGTGGGCCAGCACGCCGATCACGTCATTGGGCGTGTCGGACTGCAGGATCAGGCCGGTATTGATGAAGATGCGCTGGCCACCTGCCACGAAGGCATTGATGCGGTGGTCGTTCAGCACATAGACGGTCACCGCCTTGGGATTGATGCCGGCGGCCTTGAAGATCGGCCGCGTATAGAGCCGCAGCAGCCCCTCGATCTCGGCATCGCGGATCATCGGCGGCCCCTTGGCGGCCCGCTTCGTCTGCGCCATGGCACCGTCGAAGCCAATGCCCAGCACGGCGATGAGCAGTGCCATCAGCCAGGCTGTCGCGCGGTGAAGGAAACCGGTCTTGTGCATGGATCGTCCGCCTCTCTGCCCGTCCATCGGGCGAGAATGAGGCGAGTTTGAGGCTCGCGGCAGGAAGGTCAGCCGGCTTCGCACCGGCTGACCAATTTGTAACCTCAGCGCTTGCTCCACCAGCCGGACTTGCGCTCCACGGCGGCGGGAGTCACGGTCGGGGCAGGGGGCTGCCAGCGCCGCACCGGCTCGGCAGGGGCCTCTGCCACGGGCTGCGCTGCAGCCACGGGCTCGGACGCCGGGGCGCGGGTTTCGACCGCGGCCGGGGCCGGTTCGGAAGCGGGTGCATCGTCTGCCTCCGCCGCCGCATCTGCAGCGATCTCCGAGGGCGCCTCGCGCGGAGGCCGGTCATCGCCGCGCGGCCGGTCGCCGCGGTCGCGGTCGCGGTTGCGGCCCCAGCGGTCGCGGCGGCCGCGGCCACGGCGCGGACGCTCGCCGTCTTCCGACGGCTCCTCGCCGCCCACACGGGCCACGGCACTCTCGTCGCCTGCCTCGCTCAGGCTTTCGTCGGCCTCACCTTCTTCATCGGAGTCGAAATCAGGCTGCTCGCCAAGCCCGGGCACGTCCCCGCCCTGCGCGTTCTGCGAGGGCTGCTCGTCACGGCCACGTCCGCCGCGGCGGCCACGACGGCGGCGGCGGCGGCGCCCGCCCTCGCGGTCACCCCCCTCGCGCTCGCCATTGCCGTTCTGGCGTTCCTCGCCCGAGGCCTCGTTCGACTCGTCCGCGCCGTTCTCGTCCTCGGCCTCGCCCTCGGTCTCCTCGGCCTCGACCTCCTCGTCCTCCTCCTCGAAGGCGGAGTCGATGCGGACCGGGGCCGCCATCACCTTGCGCGGCGGGATGTTGCGCTCGGGCGCGCGCTCGATCAGCGCCTGCGAGCCCTTGAGGTCATCGCTCGGCGTCACGAACACCGAGATGCCGTAGGTGGTCTCGATGGTCAGCAGGTTGTCGCGCTTCTCGTTCAGGATGTAGAAGGCGATCTCGCGGGTGCAGCGCACCGTGAGATTTTCTGGCTTCCTGGCGATGAGATGCTCCTCGATCGCGCGGAGCACCGAGAGGCCGCAGGACGAGATCGAGCGCACCACACCACGGCCCTCGCAGTGCGGGCAGGTGCGCGAGGACCCCTCGAGCAGGCCGGGACGCAGCCGCTGGCGCGACATTTCGAGCAGGCCGAAATGGCTGATATGGCCAACCTGGATGCGCGCGCGGTCGTTCTTCAGCGCATCCTTCAGGCGGCGCTCGACGTTGCGGTTGTTGCGCTTCTCCTCCATGTCGATGAAGTCGATGACAACAAGGCCCGCGAGGTCGCGCAGGCGCAGCTGGCGGGCGATTTCGTCGGCCGCCTCGAGGTTGGTCTTGTAGGCCGTGTCCTCGATGTTGTGCTCGCGCGTCGCCTTGCCGGAGTTGATGTCGACCGACACCAGCGCTTCCGTCTGGTTGATCACCATGTAGCCGCCCGACGGCAGCGTGACGGTGGGCGAATAGAGTGCGTCGAGCTGGCTCTCCGCCTGGTAGCGCGAGAACAGGGGCCGCGAGTCCTTGTAGGGCTTCACGTTCTTGGCGTGGCTGGGCATCAGCATCTTCATGAAGTCCTTCACTTCACGGTATGCCTCGTCGCCCTCGACGATCACCTCGTCGACGTCCTTGGTGTAAAGGTCGCGGATCGCCCGCTTCACCAGGCTGCCTTCCTCGTAGACCAGCGCCGGCGCCTGGCTCTTCAGCGTCAGGTCGCGGACACTCTCCCACAGGCGGAGCAGGTAGTCGTAGTCGCGCTTGATCTCGGTCTTGGTGCGCTGGGCGCCCGCGGTGCGGACGATGAGGCCCATGCCCTGCGGCACCTCGATCTCCTTCACCATCTCCTTCAGGCGGCGGCGGTCGCCTGAGTCGGTGATCTTGCGGGAGATGCCGCCACCCCTCGCGGTGTTTGGCATCAGCACGCAATAGCGGCCGGCGAGCGAGAGATAGGTGGTGAGGGCAGCACCCTTGTTGCCGCGCTCTTCCTTCACGACCTGCACCAGGATCACCTGGCGGCGCTTGATCACTTCCTGGATCTTGTACTGCTTGCGCTGCACCTTGCGGCGGCGCTGCGGCACTTCCTCGAGCGCGTCCTCGGCACCGATCTCCTCGACGCGGACCGCCTCCGGGTCCTCGCCCACTTCCTCGATGCCGTTGCCCAGTTCGCCCGGCATGCCGTGCTGGATCGACGGGGCAGGGGCCGCGGCCTCGATCTCGGCCTCGCTCGGCGCATCGGCCATGGGTTCGGCAAGGCGGGCCTCGATCTGGGCCTCGGCCTCGGCGGACTCGGCGCCGGCCTCGACCGGCTCCGACACCGAGGGGTCCTCATGGTTCGTCGACATCGGCTCGGCGCGCGGCGGCGTGTCGTCGCCGTCATCGTCGGACTCGTCGTGGTATTCGACGGCTTCGCCCTCGATCACCTCGGACTCGCTCATGTCGAGGACATGCGACTCCGGGCTCTCCTCTTCATTGGTCTCGGGGGCGTGATCCTCGGCGAAGGAGTCGTCTCCGGCCGCCTCGGCATCCTCGGCATATTCGGGCTCGGAGATTTCCTCGACACCGCCTTCGGTGTTCTCCTCGCCGCGGCGTCCGCCGCGTCCGCGTTCGCGGCCCCGGTCACGGTCGCGGCCACGGCCACGGCGGCGGCCATTGCCCTCGCCCTCGTCGTCCTCGTCCTCGGCCTCGCGGGCGTGCTCCTCTTCCTCGGCGGCGAGGAGCGCCAGCCGGTCGGCAAGCGGGATCTGGTAATAGTCGGGGTGGATTTCCGAGAAGGCGAGGAAGCCATGGCGGTTGCCGCCATACTCGATGAAGGCCGCCTGCAGCGACGGCTCAACGCGCGTCACCTTGGCGAGGTAGATATTGCCCTTCAGCTGCTTGCGTGCAGCGCTTTCGAAATCGAATTCCTCGATGCGGTTGCCCTTGAGGACCACGACGCGGGTCTCTTCGGGGTGGCTGGCATCGATGAGCATCTTGCTGCCCATGAGTCACGTCCTCTGCGCCAGCCCGGCAAATGTGCCGATAGGTTCTCCGCTCCGGTGAGGAGACGCCTGTTGGAGATGCGGGTGCTGCAGCGCGAATGGGGCATGCCGGTCCAGCCAGCGGACAGGCGCAAACAGGCGACGGGAGCCGGATTTGACCGGTCCTCGTTCAGCGCGCGCGTCGTGGCGTGGGACATGCCCAGGATTTCCTTATGTTCCGGTTCACGGAACGGTTCTAAATGGCGGATCCGACACAGGATCTCGCTCTTTGGCCGCGTCGAGCGGGGGTGGCAGGAACTGCCTCCGGACCTCCGCTTGCCGCGAAATTCTCCACCCGTGGTCGATTCTGCCGCGGATTCGCGGCCCTGACCACAGGAGACCCAGACTTCTTATGTGTCAGGGTGTCAAAATGCAAGCATTCCTCTGAGGGGCGCACGGCAACCAATGATTAACCCTGGGGCCCTAGCTTCGGAGGTCCCAGTCCCCAACCCGCAGTGCCGCCGACCCCATGATGCTCGCAACAGCCAATCCCTGCCGCTGGGCCGCAGCCCGCTTGCTGCCGGGGCTGATTCTGGCTGGGCTGTTCCTGCTGGCGGGCTTCCGCCTGCCCGTGGCGGATGCGGCAGACCTGCCCGTGGCGACCGCCGCCCGCGTGGCGGGCGACGAGGATCGCACCCGCTTCATCGCCGATCTCACCGTGCCCGTGGGCTACACGGTCTATGTCATGGCCAATCCCTATCGGGTGATGATCGACCTGCCGCAGGTGGCTTTCTCGCTGCCGGACGGGGCGGGGAGCAAGGCGCGTGGCCTGGTCAGCCAGTATCGCTATGGACCGGTGGACGATGCCCACTCCCGCATCGTGCTCGAAACCGATGGCCCGGTCCTCATCGA
Source organism: Aestuariivirga litoralis (assembly GCF_003234965.1). Taxonomy (GTDB): domain Bacteria; phylum Pseudomonadota; class Alphaproteobacteria; order Rhizobiales; family Aestuariivirgaceae; genus Aestuariivirga; species Aestuariivirga litoralis. The sequence continues at coordinate 68,985 of NZ_QKVK01000006.1, read as the reverse complement.
CAAGGCCTTCCTGCTGAAGCCGAAGGACGGCCAGCCGGCCCGGATCGTCGTCGACATGGTCAAGACCACGAAGCAGGCCTTTGACGCCGCCATCGCCGCTGAGAACGATACCGACACGGCCGAGGCCGCAGCGGAGGAAGCGCCTCCGGCGAGCGGCGCGGTGGCGGAACCCGAGCGCCAGCGCAAGCTGGTGGTCATCGATCCCGGTCACGGCGGCATCGACCCCGGCGCCATCGGCGTGAAGAAGACCAGGGAAAAGGACGTGGTCCTGGCCTTCGGCCTCAAGCTCAAGAAGGAACTGGAGAAAACCGGCACGATCGACGTGGTGATGACGCGCTCCGACGACACCTTCCTCACCCTGCGCGAGCGGGTGAAGGTGGCGCGCGAGAACGAGGCGGACCTGTTCATCGCCATTCATGCCGACACGGTGCGCGGCGGGGATGCCCGCGGGGCCACCATCTACACCCTCTCGGAAAAGGCCTCCGATGCCGAGGCCGAGGCGCTCGCCCACAAGGAGAATCGCGCCGACATCATCGCCGGCGTCGATCTCGAGGCCGAGAACCAGGAAGTGACCGACATACTGATCGATCTCGCCCAGCGCGAATCGAAGACCCATTCGCTCGTCTTCGCCAAGAAGGCGGTGGCGGAAATGGCGCCGGTCACAGCCTTCACCGGCAAGCCCATGCGCTCGGCCGGCTTCATGGTGCTGAAGGCCGCCGACGTGCCCTCGGTGCTCATCGAGCTGGGCTTCCTGTCGAGCAAGCAGGACGAGAGCCAGCTCACCTCGCCCGTCTGGCAGCAGAAGGTCGCCGCCGCCATGGGCCGCGCCGTCGAGAAGTATTTCGCCACCCAGCTGGCTGCCACGTCGCCCTGATCCTCTACCATAGGATGCACAGCCCGACGTTGCAGCAGGGAGCGGCCACAATCTCGCGCCATTGTTGCAAACAATTTCACACACTGTGATATTTATCACGGCGAAGCGGCCGGATCGCTTCCTAGTCTCCCTCCTGAAGGTTGCAATTCCGCACGGCGCCCATGCCGCTGCAACCGGAACGCGGCACTGGAAGGGGAGGAAAGACGATGCGTCCTGCCATTGCGAAGTCCCTGATGCTGGCCTCCGCCCTGATGGCCTGCCTCGCGGTTCCCCAGGGTCACGCCACGCCCGCACCTGCACCTGCGTCGGGCTGCGTCGATGTTGCGCTGGTGCTGGCGGTGGATGCTTCTGCCAGCGTGTCGGCGGGCGAATTCCTGCTCCAGAAGCGCGGCATTGCCGCCGCCTTCCGCGATCCCGGCGTGCAGCGCGCCATCGGCCAGGCGGGCAACGTCATGGTCTCGGCCGTGTTCTGGGGGTCGGAAAGCCAGCCGAAGGCCCAAACCGGCTGGGTGCTGGCGGATGGCAGCAGCGGCGCCGAGGCGGTGGCGCGCACCATCGAGGCCATGCCACGCCAGATTTCGGGCGACACCGGCCTGGGCGCCGCGCTCGTCACGGCGCTGGTGCGGCTCACGGCGCCCGAACTCTGCGCCGCGCGCAAGATCATCAACCTGTCCGGCGACGGCGAGGAGACCCGCCAGGTGCGCGGCAAGCGCCGCTCGGCCACCGCCCCCCAGGCGCGCGACATGGCAGAGGCCCACGGGGTCGAGATCAATGCGCTGGCCATCTCCAACGAGCAGCCGGACCTCGACCGGTATTTTTCCCGCAACGTCATCACCGGTCCGGACGCCTTCGTCATGCGGGTCTCGGACTATGCGGGCTTCTCCGAGGCGATCAAGCGCAAGCTGATCCGCGAGATCAGCCCGCGCGTCGTGTCCGGGCTTTCCGTCACGTCCTCCGCCCTCGCGCCCTGACGCGCTGGCCTGCCACCCAAGGGCCACAATCGGCCCCTAGCGAATTAACTGTAAATGGTCCTGCCGGCTGTGTTATCGGGCGGGTCACAACAGGTGGGTGTCGTTTCTCGGAATGCTGCGTTTTCTCGGGTGGTTGTTCGCGGTCGGGTTCATGCTGTTCGTCGCGGCTGCGGCGGGCGTCGGCTATGTGCTCTGGACCGCCTCGAAGGACCTGCCGGACTATACCCAGCTGGCCAACTACGCCCCGCCCGTGATGACCCGCATCTATGCCGCCGACGGCTCCATGCTCGCCGAATATGCCGAGGAGCGGCGCCTCTTCGTGCCGGTCAGCCAGATGCCGAAGCTGCTGATCGAGGCCTTCACCTCGGCCGAGGACAAGACCTTCTTCACCCATGGCGGCCTCGACTGGCAGGGCATCGCCGCCGCCGCCTACCGCTATGCGCAGGTCAAGATGACCGGCAAGGGCCAGATCGTCGGCGCGTCCACCATCACCCAGCAGGTGGCCAAGAACTTCCTCCTCACCAACGAGCGCTCGATCGACCGCAAGCTGAAGGAGGCGATCCTCGTCCGCCGCATCGAGCAGACCTTCACCAAGGACCAGATCCTCGAACTCTACCTGAACGAGATCTTCCTCGGCATGAACTCCTATGGCGTCGCCGCCGCTTCGCTCAACTATTTCGGCAAGTCGCTGGACCAGCTGTCGCTGGAGCAGATGGCCTATCTCGCGGCGCTCCCCAAGGGCCCCAACAACTACCATCCGTTCCGCCAGAAGGAGCGCGCCATCGAGCGCCGCAACTGGGTGCTCACCCAGATGTTCGAGAACGGCTACATCACCGAAGAGCAGATGAAGGAAGCGCAGGCCAAGCCGCTCGAGGTCACCCCGCGTCCCTTCGGCGCGCAGCTCTTCGCGGCCGAAAGCTTCGCCGAGGAAGTCCGCCGTGAGCTGATCGAGCTCTACGGCAAGGACAAGATGGAGAAGGGCGGCCTGTCGGTCCGCACCACGCTGGACCCCAAGCTGCAGCTCTATGCGCGCCAGGCGCTGGCCCGCGGCCTCATTGCCTTCGACCGGAAACGCGGCTTCCGCGGCCCCATTGCGGTGGGCGAGCTCGGCGCGGTGCCGGACTGGGCCCTGCTGATGAAGGGCAAGAAGGTGCCTGACGACATGGCCCCCTGGCGCATCGCCGTGGTGCTCGACGTCAATGACGCGGAAGCCACCATCGGCCTCCAGCCCCGGACCCAGCCCGACGGTTCGCTTGCGCCCGAGCGCGAGACGGGCACGATCCCGCTCGATCTGTTGAGCTGGGCGCGCGCCTATGTCGACGGCACGGCGCTCGGCCCCCAGGTCAAGAAGGCCTCCGACGTGCTGAAGCCCGGTGACATGGTCTATGTCGCCCCCAACAAGGACAGCGGCCAGTATCACCTGATGCAGGTGCCCGAGGTCGATGGCGCCATGGTCGCCATGGACCCGCATACCGGCCGCGTGCTCGCCCTCGTCGGCGGCTTCTCCTATGGCCGCAGCCAGTTCAACCGCGCCGTCCAGGCGCTGCGCCAGCCGGGCTCCTCCTTCAAGCCCATCGTCTATGCCGCGGCCCTCGATAACGGCTATTCGCCCGCGTCCGTGATCATGGACGCACCCGTCGAGTTCAAGATGCCCGACGGCTCGATGTGGAAGCCCAAGAACTACCAGAACAAGTTCTTCGGCCCCTCGACGCTGCGCCGCGGCATCGAGCAGTCGAGGAACGTGATGACGGTGCGCCTCGCCAACGAGCTGGGCATGGCCAAGGTCATCGATCTCGCCACCCGCCTCGGCATCTACGACAAGCTGCCCTCGCAGCTCGCCATGGCGCTGGGGGCAGGTGAAACCACGCTGCTCAAGATGGTCACCGCCTATGCCATGATCGACAACAGCGGCAAGCGCGTCGAGCCCACGCTCATCGACCGCATCCAGGACCGCTACGGCAAGACCATCTACAAGCACGACAAGCGCGACTGCTCGAGCTGCATGGCGCCTGACTGGACGCCCGACATGGCAGAGCCGGAGCTGCTCGACGTCAGCGACCAGGTGATGAACCCCTACACCGCCTACCAGATCACCTCCATGATGGAGGGCGTCGTCGAGCGCGGCACCGGCAAGAAGGTGCTGGCGGTGGGCAAGCCGGTGGCCGGCAAGACCGGCACTTCCAACGAGGAGCGTGACGCCTGGTTCATCGGCTTCACCCCGGACCTCGTGGTCGGCGCCTATATCGGCTTCGACAACCCGAAGCCGATGGGCAAGGGGCGCACCGGCGGCGAGCTGGCGGCCCCCATCGTCGCCGACTTCATGAAGCTCGCCCTCAAGGACAAGCCGGCAACGCCCTTCCGCGTGCCGCGCGCCATCGAGCTCATTCCCATCGATGCCAAGAGCGGCAAGCGCGGCATCTTCGGGCGCGACGGCGTCATCCTCGAAGCCTTCAAGCCGGGTGACGAGCCGCCGGATTCGACCAAGATCATCGGCGACGGACCCTCGGTTGCCGCGGCCGGCTCCGGCAGCGGCGGTGGCGTCATGCTGGTGCCGCCGTCCCAGGGTGCGGCCCCCGCCGAGCAGGCGCCGGCCCAGCCTTCCGCCAGTGGCGGGTTGACGGGGCAGGGCGGCGGCCTCTATTGAGCCACTCAACGTCATTTTCAATTTGAGCAGAAATCATGCGCGCTGAAATCTCGTCGCTGGTCGACGACATGAAGCAGTCGATCGGACTGCTGAGGAGGCATCTTTGACTGGGACAATGCCCTCCGCCGCCTCGCCGAACTGAACGCCAAGTCCGAAGACCCGTCGATCTGGAACGATCCGCAGAAGGCCCAGAAGCTCATGCGCGAGCGTCAGGACCTCGACAAGCGCATCGGCATGATCCGCGATCTCGAACAATCGATCGCCGACAACACCGAGCTGATCGAGCTCGGCGACATGGAGGGCGACCAGTCGATCGTCACCGAGGCCGAGAAGGCGCTGCAGGCGCTGAAGCCCAAGGTGGCCGAGACCGAGATCGAGACGCTGCTCTCGGGCGAGGCCGACGCCAATGACGCCTTCCTCCAGATCAATGCCGGTGCCGGCGGCACCGAAAGCCAGGACTGGGCCTCGATGCTGATGCGCATGTACCTGCGCTACGCCAACAAGTACGGCTTCAAGGCCGAGGTGCTGGACGAGCATGCGGGCGAAGAGGCGGGCATCAAGTCCTGCACCATCCAGATCAAGGGCCACAACGCCTACGGCAAGCTCAAGACCGAATCGGGCGTGCATCGCCTCGTGCGCATCTCGCCCTATGACTCGAATGCGCGGCGCCACACCTCCTTCTCCTCCGTCTGGGTCTATCCGGTCGTCGACGACAACATCGACATCGTGGTGGTGGAGTCGGACCTCAAGGTCGACACCTACCGCGCGTCGGGAGCCGGCGGCCAGCACGTCAACACCACCGACTCGGCCGTGCGCATCACCCATGTGCCCACCGGCATCATCGTCGCCTGCCAGGCCGAGCGCTCGCAGCACAAGAACCGCGCCACAGCGCTCAAGATGCTGAAGGCCCGCCTCTACGAGATGGAACTGCAGAAGCAGCAGGAAAAGATCGACGCGGCCAATGCCAAGAAGACCGACATCGGCTGGGGTCACCAGATCCGCTCCTACGTGCTGCAGCCCTACCAGCTGGTGAAGGACCTGCGCACCGGCCACACCTCAACCTCGCCGGGCGACGTGCTCGACGGCGAAGTGGAGGACTTCATCCAGGCCTCGCTCGCCCACAAGGTCAAGGGCGGCGGCGACCAGGTGATCGAGGACATCGAGTAGGGCTGTACTTGACCCTTCAAGTCCTCTCCCGCTGAAGTGGCGGGAGAGGACGATCATCTTGCCCACTCCTCCAATTCCATGCACTCTTTCCCCATCCGAAGGAGTGCCGTCTATGCTCAACCTCGACCCGCGTCTCTACGTCGATCCCGCCGTTCTCCCGCGCGAGCGCAACGAGATCTTCGCCAAGACCTGGCAGATGCTGGGCCCCGTCTCGCAGGTGGCCGAGCGGGGGCAATATGTCGCCGCCGACATTGCCGGCATCAAGGTCTTCGCCATCCGCGGGCGTGATGGCGAGCTGCGCGCCTTCCGCAATGTCTGCCGCCATCGCGGCGCGCAATTGCTGGAGGAGGGCACGGGCCGTTGCGCCACCATCCGCTGCCCCTATCACCAGTGGGTCTTCGCCGATGATGGCCATCTCATCAACGCGCCGTGGTTCGGCGAGGAACCGGGCTTCAACCCCGCCGACTGGCCGCTCGAACCCATCCACGTCGCCACCTGGCGCGGGTTGCTCTTCGTCGCCATCGATCCGCAGGAGGGGCTTGTCGCGCAACTGGGCGACCTCGTTGCCGAACTGGCCGATGAACCCATCGAAACCTACCAGCCGGTGCGCAGCGAAACGGTGAACTTCGACGCCAACTGGAAGATCTACACCGACAATTTCGTCGAGGGCTACCACATCCCCGGCATCCACCCGAAGTTCTTCGCGGCCATCGACTTCGAGCAGTTCAAGACCACCGCCCACAAGGGCTTCATCCGCATGACGGCACCCCCGCGCGAGGGCCTCTTCTATCGCGGCAAGTGGCTGTGGATGTGGCCCAACTGGACGCTCTCGCTGTTCGAGGGCGGAATGAACACATCCCGCATCAACCCGATCGGCACGAAGCGCACCGAGCAGCTCTACCACTTCTACTTCGCCGACCTCGATCCCGCACTGGACGAAAAGCGCTCGGACACCATTGCAAGGAACCTCGCCGTGGTGCGCGAGGATTACGAGATCTGCGTGAGAACGCACCACAATTACGAGGCCGGGAATTATTCAGCAGGCCCGCTGTCACCGCGCCATGAGCAGGGCGTTCACTACTTCCAGGAGCGTGTGAAGGAGAGCCTGGGGGCCTAGCGGGCATTTTGTCTGCTCTATTGGCTCATCATGGCCGGGCTCGACCCGACCATCCTTTTCGCGCCCACCAAAAAAAATGCCCGGGACGAGCCCGGGCATGATGACGGGAGGGTCGAGCCCTCAGCCCAGCACCTCGACCGACACCGGCCGCGAGTCCGCGCCCAGCCGGTAGACCACCGGCACACCCGTCCCGAGTTCGCGCTCGAGGATCTGTTCCGGCGTCAGGCCCTCGATCGCCATGATCAGTGAACGGATGGAATTGCCGTGTGCCGCCACCAGCACCCGCTTGCCGGAGAGCACGTCGGGCTGGATGTGCTTCATGTAGTAGGGCAGTGACCGCGCCAGCGTGTCCTTCAGGCTCTCGCCGCCGGGTGGTGGAACGTCATAGGAGCGGCGCCAGATATGCACCTGTTCCTCGCCCCATTTCTTGCGCGCGTCATCCTTGTTGAGGCCGGTGAGGTCGCCATAGTCGCGTTCGTTCAGCGCCTGGTCACGAACCGTCTCGAGGCCGGGCTGGCCCAGCTCGTCGAGCATGATCTTCAGCGTGCGCTGGGCGCGGGAGAGCGCACTCGTATAGGCGATGTCGAAGTGGAAGCCCCTGGCCTTCAGCTTCTTTCCCGCTTCATGGGCTTCGGCGACACCCTGTTCGGTGAGGTCGGGGTCCTTCCAGCCGGTGAACAGGTTCTTGAGGTTCCATTCGCTCTGCCCATGGCGGACGAGCACGAGAAGGCGGTCCATGATCTACTCCAGTCCCAAAACGTCGGTCATCGAATAAAGCCCGGGCTTCCTGTCGAAACCCCAGAGCGCGGCACGCACTGCGCCACGCGCGAAAATGTCCCGGCTCTCGGCCTTGTGGGTCAGCTCGATGCGCTCGGCGGGGCCTGCGAACATCACCGTGTGCTCGCCCACCACCGAGCCGCCACGCAGCGTCGCGAACCCGATGTCGCCAGGGGGCCTGGCCCCCGTATGCCCATCGCGTGAGCGGACCGAGCGGCTCTTCAGGTCGATGGCGCGCCCCTCGGCTGCCGCCTGGCCCAGGAGCAGGGCGGTCCCCGAGGGCGCGTCGATCTTGTGCCTGTGGTGCATTTCGAGAACCTCGATGTCGAAGTCCTCGCCCAGCGCCGCGGCCACCTTCCGCACCATCACGGCGAGCAGGTTGACGCCGAGGCTCATGTTGCCGGACTTGACGATCCGCGCATGCCGCGCCGCCGCCCTGATCTTCGCCTCGCCCGCCTCGTCGATGCCGGTGGTGCCGATCACGTGCACGATGCGCGCCTGCGCGGAAAGCTCGACGAGCGCCAGCGTCGCTGCCGGCACGGTGAAGTCGATGATGCCGTCGACCCGGGTGAGGAGTGCGATCGGGTCATCGGTGATCGCCACGTCCAGCCTTCCGAGGCCGGCGAGTTCGCCCATGTCGGACCCCACATGGGGTGATCCGCTGGGCTCCAGCCCGCCTGCCACTTCGGCGCCCGGCGTCTCGTTGACGATGCGCGTCAGCACCCGTCCCATCCGTCCCGCCGCCCCGGCGATTGCGATCTTCATTGGTCGTCACCCCTCGTTCGACCCGCCTTTAGCAATGGACCCTGGCGATGGAAAGCGCCTTGATCCCGCCATGAAGGCCGCCAAAACTCACAACCTGTGATACGGCGCAGCCTGTTTTTCGTCACCCTTTTTCTGGGGCTTGCCGTGGCGGTCCCGATCGCCATCGGCGCTGCCTTGTCGCTGTCGCGCGGCTGGGCGGAAAGCTGGCGCACCGCCAACTGGAGTTCATCGCATCTCCTCCCGGACGCAGCGAAGGTGCCGGAGGCCAGGGTGCTGATCCTCGCCGCGCGCACCGGGCGCTGGAAGTCGATCTTCGCGGAACACTTGGCCCTCGTCGTGAAGCCGGAGGGGGCAACGTCCTGGACGCGCTATGATGTGGTCGGCTGGGGCAATCCGGTCCGCCGCGATGCCTATGCCGCGGATGCCTTCTGGTACGGCAACCGGCCCTATGTCGCGGCGCAGGTCTCGGGGCCCGGGGCCGCAACGCTCATTCCTTTGATCGAGCAGGCCATCGCCCGCTATCCGCATCGCGAGGCGGGAAGCTACGTGGTCTGGCCCGGCCCCAACTCCAACAGTTTCGTCGCCTGGGTGGTGCGCAACACGCCGGGCTTCGACGTGGAACTGCCGCCCGCCGCGGTGGGCAAGGACTATCTCGGCCCCGGGCTCGCCGTGGATCGTGCGCCGAGCGGCTCCGGCTGGACGGTCTCGGCCGCTGGTGTCCTTGGCCTCACCCTCGCCCTGCGGGAGGGGGTGGAGCTCAGCCTGCTCGGCACCACCATCGGCGTCGATCCGGATGATCTGGCAGTGAAGCTTCCCTCCCTCGGCAAGCTCAGCCTTCTCGACCTGAGGTGACGGTCCCCCGCTGGCCCCCTAGACCCCCTCAACCAGCACGATGTTGGCGATGCCTGCTCCCTCGCGCTTGGCCTTGGCCGCCTGGTATTCCGGCGAATTGTAGCAGTCGATGGCGGCCTGCAGGCTGGGGAACTCGATCACCACGTTCCTCGGGTGGCCATCGCCCTCGAGTTGCCTGAAGGCCCCGCCACGGGCGAGGATGTTGGCACCATACTTCTGGAAAGCCTCGCGCGTGCCCGCGGCATAAAGCTGGTACTGGTCCGGGTTGGTGACCGTCACATGGGCGATCCAGTATCCCTTCGGCATTCTCTCAACTCCTTGATTTCAGGGCCAGCATAGCGCGGGGCAGGGTGGTCCGAAAAGAATTTACCGCGGCTCCCAAGAATCCGCCCAATCGCGGCGTCTAAGTCTTCGAGCACATGAGCGGGACGGACGAGCAACTGGCGGGAGCGGCCGGGAAGGGTGACAGGCAGGCGCTGCGGCGCCTGCTGGAGCGCCACCATGACACGGCCTTCCGCTTCGCCTATCGCCTGCTCGGCTCGCGTGCCGATGCGCAGGACGTGGCGCAGGAGGTGCTGATGCGGGTCGTATCGCATGTTGCCGCCTTCCGGGGCGACAGCCGCTTTTCGACCTGGCTCTACCAGCTGGTCCTCAATGCCTGCCGCGACCACCGGCGACGGCAGGGACGGCTCAGGGACATGCAGCAGGGCTTCGCCGCGATGTCGGCGGCGCACCGCGCCGACTGGGCCGACAGCGACGCCCGCCTGCGCTGGCTCTATCTGGCGCTCGACCAGCTGAAGCCGGACCTGAAGGAGACGGCCCTCCTCATCCTGGCGGAGGAGGTCACACAGGACGATGCAGCCACCATCCTCGGCATCAGTGCGGGAACCGTGGCCTGGCGCATGAGCGAGGTGAAGAAGCGCCTGCGGGCGATGGCGGATCATGATGAACGAACTTGACGAGTTGAAGCAGATCTTCCGCAGCGAGGACCTCCCGCGCCCCTCTGCCGCCGCGCGCGCCGAGGCGATCGCCGCCGCAATGGCGCATGCGGAGAAAATCTCCACGACCTCCCAAGAAGCGGGTGTCGCCGCGCGTCTCAGGAACCGGATGGCCACCATCTGGAACCGGAGAAAAGTCATGCACAGCATCAACCGCAGTCACGCGTTCATGGCGGGCACCGCGCTGGCCGCGATCACCCTGCTCGTCATCGGCAGCCCCGTGCTGCAGCACCTCGCCAACGAGGGGGCCTTCGCGCCACCCGCCGCACCACCGTCCCCCATCGCCTCGAGGCCCGCTCCGGCCGTGGAGGACCTTGCGCGGAACATGGCTGAACCTTCTCCGAAGGCGGAGGCCGAGGCCATGAACGCCGCGCCGCCGCAGGTGGCCGCCAGGCGCAAGGAGGCGCTCGGCGCCTTGACGCTGGCCGATGGCATCACCGCTGCCGCAAGTTCGGACGCGGCCGATGCGGTTGCCGTGCCCACGCTTCAGGAGAACCGCGACCGCTTCACCGACTTCACATCGAACCCCGTGAAGCAGGTGGCGACCGATCCGCTCTCCACCTTCTCGATCGACGTCGACACCGCCTCCTACAGTTTCGTGCGCCGCTCGCTGGAGGCGAACGTTCTGCCGCCGAAGGATGCCGTGCGGGTGGAGGAGATGATCAACTACTTCCCCTATGACTATCGGGCCCCCACGGACCGCGCCGAGCCCTTCACGGCCAATGTCAGCCTCATGCAGACGCCGTGGAACGCCGGCACCAGGCTGATGCGCATCGGCATCAAGGGCTATTCCGTGGCTGGCGAGACGAGGCCGCGCGCCAACCTCGTCTTCCTCATCGATACGTCTGGCTCGATGCAGGACCAGGACAAGCTGCCGCTGCTCCTCAATTCCTTCCGCCTGCTGCTCGACACGCTGTCGCCCGACGACACGGTGTCGATCGTCACCTATGCCGGCAGTGCGGGCACGGTGCTGGAGCCCACCAGGGCCTCCGATCAGGCGAAGATCCTCGCCGCGCTCGACACCCTGTCGGCGGGCGGCTCCACCGCGGGTGCCGAAGGCATCCGCCAGGCCTATGACCTCGCCACGCGCAACTTCGACAGGCAGGGCGTCAACCGCGTGATCCTCGCCACCGACGGCGACTTCAACGTCGGCATCTCCGACCCGCGTGAGCTCCAGGACTTCGTCGAGCGCCAGCGCCGGTCCGGCATCTATCTCTCCGTCCTCGGCTTCGGCGCGGGCAATTACAACGACGACCTGATGCAGAGGCTCGCCCAGAGCGGCAATGGCAACGCGGCCTACATCGACAGCCTCGGCGAGGCCCGCAAGGTGCTGGTGGACGAGGCGACCTCGACCCTCTTCCCGATCGCCAATGACGTGAAGATCCAGGTCGAGTTCAACCCCGCCGCCGTCTCCGAATACCGCCTCATCGGTTATGAGACGCGTGTCCTCGACAAGGACGACTTCAACAACGACAAGGTGGACGCGGGCGACATCGGGGCGGGCCACACCGTGACGGCGCTTTATGAAGTGACGCCCAGTGGTTCCAAGGGCCAGCTCGTCGACCCGCTGCGCTATGGCAAGGCGGAACAGCCGGGAACGCCCGCCGGCGAATATGCCTTCGTCAAGATCCGCTACAAGCTGCCGGGCGAGGACGAGAGCCGCCTCATCACCAGGCCCGTCACCGCGGCGGACGAGAGGCCGGACAAGGACGCGAGCTTTGCCGCCGCGGTGGCGGCCTTCGGCCAGATCCTGCGCGGCGGCCAATATACCGGCAGCTTCGGCTACGACGACGTGATCGCGCTCGCCAGCGCCAGCCGCGGCGAGGACCCCTATGGCTACCGCGCCGGGTTCATCACCCTGGCGCGGCTCGCGAAGTCGGCGCGGGCCATGCAGTAAGGCGTTGAAACCAGACGAAACATCGCCGCCGTCCTCTCTGGACGGCGGTGTCGGTCTGGCCTAACCATGGGCCATGGACGCGGCCGAAACCCCCAGCCTCAAGCAGCGCATCTGGAACCTCTATGAGGGCGACACGCCATCGGGGCACCGCTTCCGCTATGGCCTGCTGGTCTTCGACCTTGTCACCATCGCCTTCGTCATCGCCACCTCCTTCCTACACTGGGACGAGACGGAATATGTCGATGCCGTCATCGGCGTCGTGCTGCTCATCGACTTCGCTGCCCGGCTGTGGATCGCGCGGCGCCGCTGGCGCATGGTGATGAGCGTCTACGGCGTCATCGACATCGTGGTCATCGTCTCGATGCTGGCGCCCATCGTGGGCGAGGGGCTGGCCTTCCTGCGCATCGCCCGGGTGCTGCGCCTGCTGCGCTCCTACACCATGGTGAAACGGCTCCGCCAGGACTTCCCGTGGTTCCGCAGGAACGAGCAGCTCATCATGTCGGCGCTGAACCTCGGCGTCTTCGTCTTCATGATGACGGCGCTGGTCTACGAGACCCAGCACTTCACCAACCCGAAGATCGCCAACTATGCCGATGCGCTCTATTTCACGGTGACGGCCCTCACCACGACAGGCTTCGGCGACGTGGTGCTGGAAGGCACCGGCGGCCGGATGATCGCGGTGCTGATCATGATCTTCGGCGTCTCGCTGTTCCTCCGCCTCGTGCAGGTCATGCTCCGGCCCGACAAGGTGTTCTTCAAGTGCCCGGACTGCGGCCTCACCCGGCATGACCGCGACGCCGTCCACTGCAAGGCCTGCGGGCGGGTGCTCAACATTCCGAACGAGGGCGAAGTCTAGTTCAGGATCAACCGGTTGCGTCCGATCTGCAGCCCTGTGTTGCCGCCCCCGCCAGGCTGGAACATTACCAGAATGACAGCCACGCTTTGGCCCATCTTTGGTGGCCAAAGGGGGCAAATCGCAGCGGCGGGGCTTTGGCAATTGCCTGAGGCTGCCCGCAGTGGCACATGTTTGGTCGGATTCGGATCAGTGGAACGGGAAGACGTTGCGGCGCCTTGCTAGGATAAGCGCTTACAGCTTGATGTCGGTCTTGGCCGTTCTGCTGGTTCTCGCCCTTGCCGTCCTGGTGCGGCTGTCGCAGGGGCCGGTGTCGCTCGACTTCCTGCGCGGCAGCATCGAGGCCAAGATCAACCAGAGCCTCCCCAGCATGACCGTCTCGGTGGGGGGAGTGACGCTGGAGCGTGACGGCTCCTCCGGCGTTCCGCATGTGCAGATCGGCGATCTGGTGCTCAGGGACAAGCAGGGCACCTATCTGGCGAGTGCGCCGCATGCCTCGCTCGGCATCGACGAGGGCGCGCTGTTCTCGGGCGAGGTGGTGCCCACCTCGATCACCCTCAAGGGACCTTCGATCCGCGCCCGGCGCGGGCTCGACGGCAATTTCTCGCTGGGCTTCGAGGAGCCCGCGCCCGAAAGCGAAGCCGTCACCATCGACGCCAACGGCACCGGCAAGAGCGACCTGCAGCCGGGCGAGGGCGCCGCCGCCCCGCAGCCGCAGTTCAACAGTTCCGGTGCCGCCCTCATCGCGCTGGTCAGCGGCGGGCCGGATTCCGGCGCCATCAGCTCGATCAATGCCATCAAGATCGAGAATGCCGCGATCACCTTCTTCGACGAGGCCAACAACGCGAGCTGGAACATCCGCGACGCGCACCTGACCTTCATCCGCCAGCCTGACGGCTTCATCGTCGATGCCAATGCCGCGGTCCTCAACGGCGGCGACAAGGCGGGCGAGTGGAAGGCCTCGGGCAATGCCTCCTACAGCCGGGCCACCCACAGCTTCTCGATCGATGCCCGCGTCGATGATCTCTCGCCCGCCAAGATCTCGGACCAGATCTATGCCTTCTCCAAGCTGGCGCGCGTCGACGTGCCGCTCTCCGGCAAGATCTCGATGGAGGTGACCGACGCGGGCCGCGTCACCAGCGCGGTGGGCGAGTTCCAGGCGGCGGCGGGCGTCGTCGACCTGCCGGACTACCTGGCAGGCCGCCTCAATGTCGACGAAGGCTCGCTGCGCGCCGAATATGATCCCGCCAGCGGCGCGATCAGCATCACCGACTCCCAGCTCCTCATCGGCAGCTCGCATGCCCAGATGACGGGCAGGCTCACGCCGGAGCGCAGCGCCGACGGCCGCCTCACCGCCATCGACATCCACCTCGAGGCCGACAATGCCGCCCTCGATGCCCAGGGCTCGATCCGCAACCCGGTGGCCATCGACCAGGTGATCTTCGACGGCAAGGCGCTCATCGACCAGGCGGAACTCGACATCAACGACCTGCAGGTGCTCTCCGGCAGCGCCGTGGTGCGCCTCAAGGGCGCCATCGCGGGCGGCGAGGAGTCGCCCGCCATCATGATGGGCGGCCGCATCCAGCGCATGCCGGCGGCGCTGCTGAAGCAGCTCTGGCCGCCGATCATCGCTGAGAAGACGCGCACCTTCGTCAACGAGAACGTCAAGGAAGGCCTCATCACCGAGGGCCAGTTCACGGTGAGGCTGCCGGCCAATGCCATGGCGGAGGCCAAGCGCACCCGCCAGCTGCAACCCGGCGCCATCAACATGACCATGGCCATGGAAGGCGTCACCACCGGCTATTTCAAGAACCTGCCGCCGTTGATCAACGCCTCCGGCACGGCCACGCTGAAGGACGACGACTTCTCGCTCACCATCGACGGCGGCGACGTGGTGCTGCCGTCGGGCGCCAAGGGCCGGCTTGCCCACGGCACCATGCTGTCGAAGGACATCCTCGCCGTCGAGACCAGGTCGGAGTTCGAGCTGGACATCGCCGCCGGCGCCCAGGCGCTGATCGAGTATCTCGACCAGCCGGACCTCAACCTCATCCGCCACACCGGCCTCGACACCTCGAAGCTCGAGGGCGACGCGACCATGAAGGTGCATCTCGCCTTCCCGATGATCAAGCCGCTGCCGCCGGAACGGATCGAGATGAAGGCCGCGGCGCGCCTGGTCAATGCCGCGCTCAAGGACGCGCTGCCCGGCGTCGACATCTCGGAGGGCAAGATCGACCTGACGATGGAGAAGGGCGTGCTCACGGCCACCGGCCCCGCCAAGATCGCCGGCATCCCGTCGGAGCTCTCCTGGCAGCGTGGCCCCGCACCGGATTTCCTGCAGTCCGCCGTCATCAAGACCACCCTCGACGGCGAGCAGCGCCGCACGCTGGGAATCGATCTCGGCACCTTTGCCCGCGGTCCCGTGCCGGTCACCGCCACCATCGCCGACCTCGCCGATCCGCAGGGCCGGGTGGATATCGTGGCCGACCTCAGCGACGTCGCCATGCGCATCCAGCAGATCGGCTGGGCCCGCCCGGCCATTCCCAAGACCGCCGCGAAGATGACCTTCTATTCCAAGGGCGAGAAGGGACCGCGCGTCGAGGATCTGGAGATCAAGGGCAAGGACCTGTCGATCAAGGGCAGCATGCTGCTGGCGCCCAAGCGCCAGGGCCTGCGCTCGGCGAACTTCACCGAAATGCGCCTGTCGGACGAGAACCGCTTCGCCGCCACCGTGAAGGTCGCCGACAATGTCATGGACGTGCAGGTGACGGGTGACAGCTTCGATGCCCGCCCGCTGATCCGCGGCCTGTTCGGCAACCAGAACCGTGACGAGGCCGCCCAGGCGGCGGAGGAGGCCAAGGCAAACTCCGGCCGCACGGTAAAGCTCAACCTGTCGATCGGCCGTGTCTATGCCAATCTCGGCGAGATCATCACCAGCGTCAGCGGCAGCCTCGTGTCGAAGTCCTCCCGCCTTAGCGAGGCGGAGATCAACGGCACCTTCCTCAGCGGCCAGCCCATCGTGTTCAGGGTGACGCCGGTGGAGGGCGGCCGCGAGATGCGCATCAACGGGCGCGATGGTGGCGCGGCGATCCGCGCCGCCAACCTCTATTCCAAGGTGGCCGGCGGCCAGATCGAGTTCTTCGCGCTGCTCAGCGCCGATGGCTCGGTCAGGAAGGGCAAGCTCACATTGCGCGATTTCGAGGTCCGCAACGAGGCAGCCCTCGCCGAACTCGACGCCCGCGGCAAGCCGAAGCGTGATGCGCCGCGGCGTGACGGCCCGCGGCGCGATGCGCTGAGCTTCAAGAAGCTGTCGCTGCCCTTCACCTCCGACAGCCGCTTCATCTGCATCGGCGAGGCGCTGGTGCGCGGGCCGGAACTGGGCGCCAGCGCGGCGGGCCTGATCCGCAAGGCTGATGGCGCCATCGACATCGCCGGCACCATCACCCCCGCCTATGCCCTCAATGCCGCGCTGGGCGACATTCCGCTGCTGGGCGATATCATCACGGGCGGCAAGGGGCAGGGCATCATCGGCGTCACCTTCGCCATGAGCGGCACGGTGGACAAGCCGGACTTCCAGATGAACCCCGTCTCCGCCGTGGCCCCCGGATTCCTGCGCAAGTTCTTCGAATATTCAAGCCGCTGCGAGCCGATGAAACCCGTGAAGAAGACCGGCAAGAATGCCGAGGAAGCCGTGAGCCCGGCGCAATAGGTTCTGCGCCACTGAATGGCTGCTCAATCAACTTATTGAAATCAGTTATAAATTGATGCACGCCCGAATCGCTTGTAATCCTCGTCCCTGAGCTGACGACGATTGCAGTCCCGTTTGCTCTCTTCCTCTCCCCCTATGAGCCCCCCGGCGGGGGGAGAGGACAATCCGCTCCGCCCGGTCGGCCAGCCATCATCATCCAGCGTCCCGGGACCTGCCGTCAGGAACATGACAGCAAGCACGCATTAGCGTGCAGGATGCTCAAGCTTGCGGACAGGTTCCGCACAGCTTGGTGCAAGTGCGAACACCACCTCGCCTTCGGGAGCCTTGCGACATGGAATATGAAAAGACCGTGATGAACCTGTTCGATCTCCACGCCGGCCGCGCTGCGGCCCTGCCGGGCGCGGTGCCGGAGGAGGAGATCGCAATCACCAAGGGCCTGCCGACTCCGCATCGTGGCCGCGCCAAGTATCCCTTCCGCGACATGGAACTGGGCGACTCGTTCTTTGCGCCGGGCGCCTCGGTCATCGGCCTTCACGGCTGCGCCCGCCGCCACCGCCCCAAGCGTTTCACCTGCCGCACGCTGGTGGAAAACGGCGTGGCCGGCGTCCGCGTCTGGCGCATCGTCTGACGCCGACTGGACAATGCGGGGGCGGGACCTATAGTCCGGCCCATGCCGCACCCATCCCCGCGTGACGTCGTCAACCGCCAGCTCGAGGTCTACAACGCCCACGACATCGATGGCTATTGCGCCCTTTTCGCCGAGGACGCGACGATCTCGGACCTCGTCACCGGCCAGCTGATCTGCAACGGCCTCGCCGAAATCCGCAGTGTCTACACCAGGCGCTTCGCCGACAATCCGCAGCTCCGCTGCACCGTCCACCAGCGCCTTGAGGGGCCCACCCACGCCATCGACAAGGAAACCGTCTACGGCCTGCCAACGGGAGACTTGCACATCATGGCGATCTACGAGGTGCGCGAGGGCCTGATCCGGAGCTTGAAGTTCATCCGCTGGACGGATTGAGGTTGGCGCGCAGCTTTATTCCGTCACCCCAGCGAAAGCTGGGGCCCAGCTTCCCTCAAGCTCGGCCCCCCAAAGCGGGACCCCGGCCTTCGCCGGGGTGACGGCAGTGAATGGTGGAGAAAGGGCGAACAGCCCCTAGGCCGGCTTCACCAGCACGTGCTTCTTCTTGCCCATCGACAGCTTGATGACGCCATCGGCCAGCAGCGCGCGGTTCAGCACCAGCTTCTCGTCCGCCACCGCCTGGTCATTGACCTTGATGGCGCCGCCCTGCACCGAGCGCCGCGCCTCGCCGTTGGACGATGCGAAGCCTGCCGCCACGCAGGCCGCGAGCAGGCCCGTTCCGGCATCGAGGTCGAGCGCGATCGACGGCAGCCCCGCCGCACTCTGGCCTTCCTCGAAGGTGCGCCGCGCCGTCTCGGCGGCCTCTTCCGCCACCGCGCGGCCATGCAGCATGGCGGTCGCCTCGGTGGCGAGGATCTTCTTGGCCTCGTTGATCTCGGAGCCGCCCAGCGCGCCGAGCCTGGCGATCTCGGCCAGCGGCATCTCGGTATAGAGCTTCAGGAAGCGCGTCACGTCGGCATCTTCCGAGTTCCGCCAGTACTGCCAGTAGTCATAGGGCGACAGCAGGTCGGCATTGAGCCACACCGCACCCGACGCCGTCTTGCCCATCTTGGCGCCTGAGGAGGTGGTGAGCAGGGGCGACGTCAGCGCAAAAAGCTGACGCTGGTCGCAGCGCCGGCCAAGCTCGATGCCGTTGACGATGTTGCCCCACTGGTCGGAGCCCCCCATCTGCAGCACGCAGTTGTGGCGGCGCGACAGTTCGAGGAAGTCGTAGCCCTGCAGGATCATGTAGTTGAATTCGAGGAAGGTGAGGGGCTGCTCGCGGTCGAGCCGCAGCTTCACCGAGTCGAAGCTCAGCATGCGGTTGATGGTGAAGTGCACGCCATAGTCGCGCAGGAAGTCGATGTAGTTGAGGTGATCGAGCCAGTCGGCATTGTTCACCATCCTGGCGTCCGTCGGCCCGTCGCCGAAGGTCAGGAACTTGGTGAAGACCTGTTTGATTCCGGCGAGGTTGGTGGCGATCTGCTCCACGCTCAGCATCTTGCGGGATTCGTCCTTGAAGGACGGGTCGCCGATCTTGGTGGTGCCGCCGCCCATCAGCGCGATCGGCTTGTGGCCGGTCTTCTGCATCCAGCGCAGCATCATGATCTGCACGAGTGAGCCCGCATGGAGCGAGGTGGCCGTCGCGTCGAAGCCGATATAGCCGGTGATCGAGCCCGCCTTGGCCGCGGCATCCAGCGCCTCGGGGTCCGAGATCTGGTGGATGAAGCCCCGCTCTGACAGTATGGTGAGGAAATCGGACTTGAACTGGCTCATGGCACCCGGACTTTCGAATAAGGCTGCGGGCTCTTACCACGGAGGCCCGCCCTGTCAAAACTGACCACCGCTTTGGGCTTCATGTCCGGCACCTCGCTCGACGGCATCGACGTGGCGCTGCTGCGCACCGACGGCGAGGAGCAAGTGAGCCACGGCCCTTCCGCCACCTTTCCCTACCGCCCCGACCAGCAGGCCGTGCTGCATGACGCCCTGACCGAGGCCAAGGCACTCACCTCCCGCGATGCCCGCCCCGGCATCCTGGCCGAAGCCGAGCGTGCGCTGACCGAATGGCATGCCGAGGCGGTGGAGCGCTTTCTGGAGGCGAATGGCCTTACCCCGGCCGAGGTCGACGTCATCGGCTTTCACGGCCAGACCGTCATCCACCGCCCGGAGCGCCGCCTCACCGTCCAGCTGGGCTTGGGCCCCACCCTCGCCCGGCGCACCGGCATCCCCGTGGTCTACGACATGCGCGCCGCGGATGTCGCCGCGGGCGGGCAGGGGGCGCCCCTGGTGCCGGTCTACCACCGGGCATTGGCTGCTTCCGTGGGCGAACGCCCGGTCGCCTTCGTCAATATCGGTGGGGTGGCCAACATGACCTGGATCGGGCGGGACGGTGAGCTCGTTGCCTTCGACACCGGACCCGGCAATGCCCTTCTCAACGACTGGTGCGAACGCTGGACCGACGTTCCCTACGACGTCGACGGTTGTCTTGGCGCACGTGGCAACAGCAACCGAAATGTCATCGAACAGCAACTCAAAAACAACTTTTTCGCAACCGCTGCACCCAAGTCGCTCGACCGAAACAGCTTCGATGTGAGGTTCGTCGATGGCCTCTCGCCGGCCGATGGCGCGGCGACCCTCACGCGTTTCACGGCGGAAGCCATCGCGGCCGGCGTGAGGTTGGTGCCGGAGCCGCCCCGCCTGTACATCGTCTGCGGCGGCGGCAGGCTCAATCCCACCTTGATGCGCGATCTGCGGGAATGCTTGCAAGCGCCTGTAATTGCTGCAGAAGAATGCGCCATGAATGGCGACTCGATGGAGGCGGAGGCCTGGGCCTACCTCGCCGTCCGCAGCCTGCGGGGGCTTCCGATCACCTTCCCGGGCACCACTGGCGTGCTCATGCCATTGCCGGGCGGCGTCGTTGCGCGGCCGTGATCCGCTGCTCCTCCTGCCACAGCACCAGCATCGCGCCGAATAGCAGAAGGCAGCCCGCAAGTTCTTGAAATGAAAGCCATTCCCTGAGGAGCAGCAAGGCCAGCCCGGCCGCCACGGCGGGCTCGATCATGGACGCGACCAGCCCGCCCGCCGCGGTCCGGCAGCGCGCCATGCCGGTGCAGTAGAGGTAATAGGCCAGCGCCGTTGGCACGAGGCCGAGATAGAGCAGGAAACCACCCGACCGCCACTGCCCGAGGGCCTGCCCGATCGACGTCCAAGCCATTGGTTCGGTTATGAAAACCATGCCCGCCAGCAGCAGCGATGTGAGCGACAGGCCAAGCCCGGCGATCAGCAGCGGTGGATGCTCCCCGGCCAGCTGCCGCGCCGCCCCGGACATCAGCACGAATGCAATGGAGGCCGCCACAGAGAGCACTAAGCCCTCGATTATGCTGGAGAAATTCCCACCGTGGAAACCGGAACCGCTGAATGCCGCCAGCCCCGCCACCGCCAGGACCAGCGCCCCCAGCACCGGCCGCGACACGGCCCCCGGCTGCCGCCACAGCCCCCACATCACGGCGACCACCGGGGGCAGGCAGACGGTGATGAACACCGTGACCGTCACCCCCAGCAGGGTGAAGCTGCGGAACAGTCCGATCTGGAAAACAGCGCAACAGACTGCGAAAACGATCAAGTTCGGCAGGTTCTTCAGCCTGGGCCACGTCCGCGCTCGGCCGCCGCAGAGCGCCCAGAGCAGCAGCAAAGCCGGCCCGGCCACCGCTGTCCGGATGAAGCCGTAGCCCGCGTCACTCACCGAAAGATCGTTTGGGAACAAGCGGCTGGCCACACCTACCGTGGCCCACAAGGTGGCTGCCAGCATGACCAATACCAGCGCCGTGGCAGGCGCGTTGAAAAGGGCTGCGGTGCGCGAGGCGCGGGACAGTGCTGAAGCGGCAACAGGCATGGCAACCTCCCTGGTTGCCTCTATACTGCCTCTGCGTCAGGTGCCCTTCAGTGGCGAAACTCACAAGGCCTTCGGTTGACGGCGCAGCAGCTTCAGCGCGCGCCCATCGATCACCACCAGTGCCAGCATGATGATCACCGTCCCTAAAATCTCCATGCGATCAAGGGTTTCGCCCAGAACCGCGATGCCCATGGCAATGGCCGATACCGGGATCAGCATGGTCACCAACAACACGTTGGCCGGCCCAGACCTGGCCACCACGCGGAAGAACAGGATATAGGCGAAGGACGTGGACAGCAACGAAAGCCCCAGCAGCGCAGCCCAGCTTTCCTTCGATGCATCAATGAGTTGTGCGGGGTTATCAAAGCTGAATGCGAATATTGTCATGATGAGCGATGAGACCAGCAGCTGCCCCGTGGCCATGCTCAAGGGCGGCGTGTTCTTCAGCTTCATCCGCGCCCAGAGGCTGCCCACCCCATAGCTCGCCGCCGCCCCGAGGCAGAGCAGGATGCCGATGCTCTGCGAGTTTTCGCCGAAGAGCGAGGTGCCCTTGAGCACGGCGACGCCCGCGATGCCGATCAGAATTCCCAGCACTTTCCGTGGGATGAGTGGGTCGAGCCCAGCCGCAGCAATGAAGGCGACACCGAACAGCGGCGAGGTGGCGTTGATCACCGAGGCCAGTCCCGAGGCGATCATCGTCTGCCCCGTCACGATCAGCGTGAAAGGAATGACGTTGTTGAGAATTGACAGCCCGATGATGGCCGTCCAGGCCTCGCGGTCCCTCGGCAGTGGCCCGACCAGGAGGAAGTGAAACGGCAGCAGGGCAGCCGCGGCCAGCACCACCCGCGCCCATACGATCACCAGCGGCGACAGGTCCTTTACCGCAATGCCAACAAAGAGATAGGAGCCTCCCCAGATGACGGAGAGGAACAGCAGCATGCCCCAGACGGACAGCGGGATATGGTGGTGGTTGGGCGTCATCGGTGCCGTCATCTCCCGCCCGGCGCGCTCAAGCCACCCGATAGCTGACTAGAGCTGGCCTTCCGCCGCGAGGCGCTTGTCGAGGTAGGTCGAGCAGGTCTTGGTCAGCTCGTCGATCTTGTCCTGGAAGAAGTGGTTGGCCCCCGGGATCACCTTGTGTTCGACGGTAATTCCCTTTTGAGTCTTGAGCTTGGATACAAGGCTGTGAACCGCCTCGGGCGATGTCACGGTATCCTTCTCGCCGTTCACGAACAGGCCAGAGGCCGGACAGGGGGCGAGGAAGGAGAAGTCATAATGCTTGGCGAGTGGGGCAACCGAAATAAACCCTGAGATTTCAGGGCGTCTCATCAGCAGCTGCATCGAGATCCAGGCCCCGAAGGAGACGCCGGCGATCCAGCAGATCTTGGCTTCGCGGTTGAAGGACTGCAGCCAGTCGAGCGCCGAGGCGGCATCGGACAGTTCGCCCGCGCCATTCTCGAAGACCCCTTGCGAACGGCCTACGCCTCTGAAATTGAAGCGCAAAACCGAGAATCCGCGGCTCTGGAACATCTGGTACATGGCATGCACGATCGGATTGTTCATCGTGCCGCCGAAGGTCGGGTGCGGGTGGAGCAGGATGGCGATGGGAGAGCCTGCCGCCTTGGAGTGGTGGTAGCGTGCTTCGATGCGGCCCGCGGGCCCGCTGAAAATCACTTCCGGCATAAAGCTCTGATCCTCATGGGAGATATCCGGCACGGGAAAAACCCGGTGGAGGATCCACCGAATAATTGACTCCTGTACTCGGGTTTTCTATATCCCTGTTTAGAATTGTTCGAAACTGGCGGAGCGGGACTCCGTCTTGAAGTTCTCGCCTTTAGCACGGGTGAGGGGTTCAAAATCAAGGATTTCGTGCCATGAAGATGAGCACCAAGGGCCGCTATGCCGTGATGGCGATGATCGACATCGCCACCCATTCCGATGGGGCGCCGGTGTCATTGGCCGAAATCGCCGAACGTCAGGACATCTCACAGGAATATCTCGAGCAGCTGTTCGGCAAGCTCAGGAAGCACAAGCTGGTCGAGAGTGCCCGCGGACCCGGCGGCGGCTATCGCCTGGCCACCCCGATGGGCGAGATCCCGGTTGCCAGGATCATCGCCGCCGTCGACGAGGAGCTGCAGTTCACCCGCTGCGGCGGGGATGCGGTGGAGGGCTGCGTCAAGGGCGAGCGCTGCAATGCGCATGACCTGTGGTCGAGCCTGGGTCGGCAGATGATGTATTTCCTGTCGTCGATTTCGCTCGAAGACGTTGTCGAGAAACGGAATTTGGCACTGGCCGCAACCATCAAGCAGACCAAGGACCGCCACCCGGAGGGCGCGCCTCAGTGAGGAGCTACCTCGACCATAACGCCACCTCGACGCTGCGCCCGGAGGCGAAGGCGGCGATGCTGCGCGCGATGGATTGCACCGGCAACGCGTCGTCGGTCCACGCCGAGGGCCGCGCGGCGCGGCAGCTGCTGGACGAGGCGCGGGAGCAGGTGGCGCGCGCGGTTGGCGTGATCGCGCCGATGGTGGTGTTCACCTCCGGCGGCAGCGAAGCCAACAACATGATCCTCAAGGGCGCGCCCGTTGAAAGGATTATCGTTTCTGCCGTGGAGCACCCGTCGGTGCTGCAGGCGGCGACGGCGTCGGGCAAGCCCGTGGGCATCATTCCGGTCGATGGCAATGGCGTCATCGACCTTGAAGCGCTCGCGGAATTGCTGCACGGGCCCAGGGCGCTGGTGAGCGTGATGGCGGCCAACAACGAGACCGGCGTGGTGCAGCCCCTGGCCGAAGTGGTGCGCCTGGCGCAGCAGCATGACGCGCTGGTGCACAGTGATGCGGTGCAGGTTCTGGGCAAGCTGCCGTTGAATTTTGGCTTGTTGTCGGTTGATTTTTTGACGTTGTCCGCGCACAAGGCCGGCGGTCCGGTTGGCATCGGAGCAATGGTTGTCCGCGATGGTATTCCGGTCGAGCCTTTGATCCACGGCGGCGGCCAGGAGCTGCGCCGACGGGCGGGGACCGAGAACCTGATAACGATTGCAGGCTTCGGCGCGGTCGCCGGCCTCAGGCACGACGTCCGGACGCTCCGTGACCGCCTGGAGGCAGGGCTCGACGGTGCCGAGATTTTCGGCAGCACCGTGGAACGCCTGCCCAACACCACCTGCTTCGCCTTTCCCGGCATGAAGGCCGAGACGCTGCTCATGGCCTTCGACCTCGAAGGGGTCGCGGTCTCGTCCGGCTCCGCCTGCTCGTCGGGCAAGGTGGCGAAATCGCATGTGCTGGCAGCGATGGGGGTGAAGCCGGAAATCTCCGAGGCTGCCATCCGCGTATCACTGGGCTGGGACACCACCGAACAGGACATCGAACATTTCACCGCCGCGTGGCGCAAGATCCGCGACCGCCACAAGGCCAGGGCTGCTGCCTGAGGATTGACATGGCTGACATTGAAACGATTGCACTCGTCAAGGACATCGACGTCGACAAGTACAAGTACGGCTTCACGACCGACATCGAGTCCGAATATGCGCCGAAGGGCCTGAACGAGGACATCGTCCGCTTCATCTCGAACAAGAAGAACGAGCCGGGCTGGATGCTGGAGGCACGGCTGGAAGCCTATCGCCGCTGGCTGCAGATGGAGGAGCCGACCTGGGCCAAGGTCGACTACCCCAAGATCGACTTCCAGGACCTCTATTACTACGCGGCGCCCAAGAGCGTCTCGGCGCCGAAGAGCCTCGACGAGGTGGACCCCAAGCTGCTCGAGACCTATGCCAAGCTCGGCATTCCGCTGAAGGAGCAGGAGATCCTCGCCGGTGTGCGGAAGCAGGGCGAGAAGAGCGAGCTGGACGAGGAGGGCAATGAATATGCCTCCGGCAAGGTGGCGGTCGACGCCGTGTTCGACTCGGTCTCGGTGGTCACCACCTTCAAGGCGGAACTCGCCAAGGCGGGCGTGATCTTCTGCTCGATCTCGGAAGCGCTGCGCGAGCACCCGGAGCTGGTGAAGAAGTATCTCTTCTCGGTGGTACCGCAGGGCGACAATTACTATGCGGCCCTCAATGCTGCCGTGTTCTCGGACGGCTCCTTCGTCTACGTGCCGCCGGGCGTGCGCTGCCCGATGGAGCTGTCGACCTATTTCCGCATGAACGCCAAGAACACGGGCCAGTTCGAGCGCACGCTGATCATCGCCGACAAGGGCAGCTACGTCTCCTATCTCGAAGGCTGCACCGCGCCGACGCGCGACGAGAGCCAGCTGCACGCGGCCGTGGTCGAGCTGATCGCACTGGACGATGCCGAGATCAAGTATTCGACCGTCCAGAACTGGTACCCCGGCGATGCCGAGGGCAAGGGCGGCGTCTACAATTTCGTGACCAAGCGAGGCGACTGCCGTGGCCCCCGCTCCAAGATCAGCTGGACGCAGGTGGAGACGGGCTCGGCCATCACCTGGAAATATCCGAGCTGCATCCTGCGCGGCGAGGAATCGCGCGGCGAGTTCTATTCGATCGCCATTTCCAATGGCCGCCAGCAGGTCGACAGCGGCACCAAGATGATCCACCTCGGCAAGAACACGTCGAGCCGCATCATTTCCAAGGGCATCGCGGCGGGCCGTTCCGACAACACCTATCGCGGCCTCGTTTCGGCGCACCGCAAGGCGCTGAACGCCCGCAACTTCACGCAGTGCGACTCGCTCCTCATCGGCGACAAGTGCGGCGCGCATACGGTGCCCTACATCGAGTCCAAGACCTCGACCGCGCAGTTCGAGCATGAGGCGACGACGTCCAAGATCTCGGACGACCAGATGTTCTACTGCATGTCGCGTGGGCTTTCGCAGGAAGAGGCGGTGGCCCTGATCGTCAACGGCTTCGTGCGCGACGTGCTGCAGCAGCTGCCGATGGAATTCATGGCCGAGACGCAGAAGCTCATCGGCATCTCGCTGGAAGGGAGCGTCGGATGACGATCACCGCCTACGATATCGCACTTCCCATCGGGCTGGCGCTGGTCTTCGCGGTTTTCCGCTACTCCCAGTACCGTTCGGCAGATCCGCAAACGGCCCTGCCCAAGGCGGCGGCCGATGGCGTCAAGGGCGCCATCGGCCTTGCCGTCATCACGCTCGGCTACCAGTATCTTACTCATTGAGGCGACAACCGTGACCCTGCTCAACATCGACAACCTGCATGTGAAGCTCGAAGACGAGGACCGGGAGATCATCCGCGGCCTGTCGCTGAAGGTGAACCCGGGCGAGGTGCATGCCATCATGGGCCCGAACGGCTCCGGCAAGTCGACTCTGTCCTATGTGCTCTCGGGCCGCGAAGGCTATGAGGTGACCGAAGGCTCCGTCACCTACAAGGGCGAGGACCTGCTCGAGATGCCGCCGGAGGAGCGCGCCGCCAAAGGCGTGTTCCTGGCCTTCCAGTATCCGATCGAGATCCCCGGTGTGGCCACCATGCAGTTCCTGAAGGTGGCGCTGAACTCCCAGCGCAAGGCGCGCGGCGAGAAGGAACTCTCGACGCCGGACTTCATGCGCCTGGTCAAGGACCGCGCGGCGAAACTGAACGTGAGCCAGGACATGCTGAAGCGGCCGGTCAACGTGGGCTTCTCCGGCGGCGAGAAGAAGCGCGCCGAGATCCTGCAGATGGCGGTGCTGGAGCCCTCGCTCTGCATCCTCGACGAGACGGATAGCGGCCTCGACATCGACGCGCTGCGCGTGGTGGCGGAAGGCGTGAACGCGCTGCGCTCGCCCGACCGCGGCATGATCGTGATCACCCACTACCAGCGCCTGCTCGACTACATCGTGCCGGACTTCGTGCATGTGCTGTCCAAGGGCCGCATCGTGAAGTCGGGCGACAAGAGCCTGGCCCTCGAACTCGAAGAGAAGGGCTATGCTGAATTCACGCAGGACGCGGCATGAGCACGGCCCTCGCAAAGACCGCCGCCGAGGAGGCGCTGGGCTTCCAGCTGCCGCACCGGCGCATGGAGGACTGGCGCTGGACCGACCTGCGCCAGATGATCGACAAGCCCTATCCGCCGCGCCAGAAGGTGCAGGCGAAGGCGGGCGAGGTCGAGCGGCTGGTTGGCGCCTCGATCTTCGCGAGCGTTGCCGCCACGCGCATGGTGTTCGTCAATGGTGAGTATGATGCGGCGCATTCGAGGCTCGCCAATGCGTGGGTGGAGTCGAAATCCGAGCTCAGCGATCCGATCAACCTGATGAACGTTGCCTTTGCCACCGATGGCGCACGGCTCCGGATCGAGGGCAATGTCGATACGCCCATCGAACTCATCTTCGTTTCGACCGACGCCGCCCCGCGCACGGTGGCGACGCGCAACGTGATCGAGGTGGCGGATGATGCCTCGGCTACCATCGTCGAGACGCATCTGGGCGAGGGGAGCTACCTCGCCAATTCGGTGACCGAGATCCGCGTAGGCAACAACGCGCGCCTCGACCGGGTGAAGGTGGAGCTCGAGTCGCATGACGCGGTGCATCTTGCCCATTGCCACGTGATCGTCGGGCACAGCGTCACCTTCCGCGACTTCACGCTGACGACTGGTGCCAAGCTCAACCGCCAGGATGGCACCTTCCGCTTCATCGGCGAATTCGCCGATGCCAAGGTCTCGGGCGCCTATCTGCTGGCGGGCAAGCAGCATGCCGACACCCGCCTCGTGGTCGACCACGAGGTGGCGAATTGCGCCAGCCGCGAGCTTTTCAAGTGCGTGATGGACGACCATGCCCGCGGCATCTTCCAGGGCAAGGTGATCGTGCGCCCCGGTGCGCAGAAGACCGATGGCAAGCAGTCGAGCCATGCGCTGCTGCTCTCCGAGACCGCCGAGTTCGACGCCAAGCCCGAGCTCGAGATCTATGCCGACGATGTGGCCTGCGGCCATGGCGCGACCTCCGGCGACCTCAACCACGACCATGTCTTCTACCTCAAATCCCGCGGCATTCCGGAGGCGGAGGCCAAGGCGCTGCTGATCGCGGCCTTCGTGGGCGAGGCCTTCGACATGATCCACCATGACGGCATCAAGGCGGCACTCGAAGAGTTCGCCGCGCGCTGGCTGACCGAGCACCGGAGGAAGGGCTGATGGCTTACGACGTTGCCGCCATCCGCGCCGACTTCCCGATCCTGTCGCGCGAGGTCTATGGCAAGAAGCTGGTCTATCTCGACAATGCCGCCTCGGCCCAGAAGCCGAAGCCTGTGCTCGATGCGATCATGAAGGCCTATACGGAAGAATATGCCAACGTGCATCGTGGCCTGCATTACCTGTCCAATGCCGCCACCCAGGCCTTCGAGGATGCGCGCGAGAGCGTGCGCCGCTTCATCAATGCGCCGCAGCCTGAGCAGATCATCTTCACCCGCAACGCAACGGAAGCGATCAACCTAGTGGCGCAGAGCTTCGGCGGCATGGTGATCGGGCCGGGTGACGAGATCGTGCTGTCGATCCTCGAGCACCATTCCAACATCGTGCCGTGGAACTTCCACCGCGAGCGCAATGGCGCGGTTTTGAAGTGGGCGCCGATCGACGATGACGGCAACTTCCTGCTCGATGAGTTCGAGAAGCTGCTGACGCCGAAGACGAAGATCGTGGCGATCACCCAGATGTCCAACGCGCTCGGCACCATCGTGCCGGTGGCGGAGGTGATCAGGCTCGCCCATGCGCGGGGAATTCCCGTGCTGGTCGATGGCTCGCAGTCCTCCGTGCACATGGCCGTCGACGTGCAGAAGCTCGATGCCGATTTCTTCGTTTTCACCGGCCACAAGACCTATGGGCCGACCGGCATCGGTGTCCTCTACGGCAAGAAGGAACTCCTCGCCAGGATGCCGCCCTACCAGGGTGGCGGCGAGATGATCTCGGAAGTGGGCACCGACTACGTCACCTACAATGACCCGCCGCATCGCTTCGAGGCGGGCACGCCCGCGATCGTACAGGCCATCGGACTGGGTGCGGCACTCGACTACATGCGGGGTGTCGGCCTTGACAACATTGCCGCACACGAAGCGCTGCTGCGCGACCGTGCGATGGAGCGGCTCTCGGAGATCAATTCGCTGCGCATCTATGGCCGCGCCAGAAACAAGGGCGCCATCGTCTCATTCACCATGGAAGGGGCGCATGCCCATGACGTGGCGACCGTGATCGATCGGGCGGGTGTTGCGGTGCGTGCCGGCACCCATTGCACGCAGCCGTTGCTGCAGCGCTTCGGCGTCACGGCCACCTGCCGTGCCTCATTCGCCATGTACAACACCCTCGAAGAGGTTGATGTTCTGGCGGACGCGCTTATCTCTGCCCGGAGGATCTTCGGATGACCGATGCCGCCACTGAAACGAAGCCCGCAGCCGACAATGCGCCGAACCCTTCGGCCATACCGCCGGACGAGCTGGCGCGCCTCACCGACGGCATCGTCGCGGCGCTGAAGACCGTCTACGACCCCGAGATCCCGGTCGACATCTATGAGCTGGGCTTGATCTACAAGGTCGACATCGATGACGACCGCAACGTGGCAATCGAGATGACCTTGACGGCG
Organism: Aestuariivirga litoralis; assembly: GCF_003234965.1. Lineage (GTDB taxonomy): Bacteria > Pseudomonadota > Alphaproteobacteria > Rhizobiales > Aestuariivirgaceae > Aestuariivirga > Aestuariivirga litoralis. The sequence goes on along the minus strand of NZ_QKVK01000006.1, from coordinate 39,342 downwards.
CCCGGCTGCCCCGTCGCGGGCGACATGCCGGGCTGGGTGGAGAATGCGGTCTCCGCCGTCGAGGGCGTGCAGAGCTGCCGGGCGACAATCGTCTTCGATCCGCCGTGGGACCACAGCCGCATGTCGGACGAGGCCCGCGTTGCACTGAACATGTGGTAAGGAGGAAGCCATGGCATCAGCCAATCCCCGTCCCAAGCCGCAGGTGATGAAGCTCACCGACGCCGCCGCCGACCGCGTGCGCGAGATCATGGCGAAGTCGGAAAAGCCTGTGGTGGGGCTGCGCATCGGCGTCAAGAATGGCGGCTGTGCGGGCATGGAATACACCATGGAATGGGCCGAGGACCAGAAGCCCTTCGACGAGGTGGTGGAAGACAAGGGCGTCAAGGTGCTGATCGACGCCAAGGCGATGATGTTCCTGCTCGGCACCGAGATGGACTACCAGACCACCACGCTGAAATCGGGTTTCGTGTTCAACAACCCCAACCAGGTCTCCGCCTGCGGCTGCGGGGAAAGCGTGCAGCTGAAGCCGGCGAACGCCTGAGGTCGTTTTCCCCTCTGAAGGTCCATCATGCCCGGGCTCGTCCCGGGCATCTTCTTCTGGGGCACGTCGGCAAGGATCGCCGGGACACGCCCGGCGATGATGAGGTGGGGGAGCGTGGTGACGGACCTCTGGAGTTGCGCTACAGTCGCGCAGAGGTCGAAGCCGTGAATCAAAAGGTCTTTGCCATGCGCAAGCTTCCGTTCTTCGCCGCGTTCCTGCTTTTCGCCGCCGCTCCCCTCCACGCCCAGGAAGACATGGACCCCAATGCCGGCGTTTCGGGCGAGCATGACTTCAACATGTATTGTGCGAGCTGCCATGGCGAGGATGGCAGGGGCAACGGCCCCAAGGCCTTCAGCTTGGCCGTCAAGCCGCCTGACCTGACGACGCTCACCCAACGCTATGGCGCGTTCCCGAAGGACAAGCTGGCTCGCATGATCGACGGGCGGGAGCCCGTGCCGGGCCATGGCGAGCGCGAGATGCCGGTGTGGGGCGTGTGGTTCAAGGCCGAGGCCGCCCAGGAGCTTGGCGGCGCCGAAGGCGACGAGGCCTCGGTCGAGCGGCGTGTCGACAATCTCATCGATTACATCGCCAGCCTGCAGGCGAAATGACCACCGGGCCCCTTTCGGGGGCCCGGGGTTTCGTCAGAAGGTCTTGAGCAGGGCGCTGAAGGCGCCGGCGATCTGGGTGGCCGGGGCATCCGGCAGCATCACCGAGGCATGGGCCACGATGATGGGCACGAAGACGAGTGCCATCATCAGGATGACGATCATCCCGGCGTCATCTGACTGGCCGCCCTGAATGGCGGCCTTGCGGAACGTGAAGAGAGTCTTGAAGGTCATTTGGTTCACCTCTTTCCGACCAGCCGTTACCGGCGGCGGGCGGGTGAACCGAGAAAGCTCAGAACCCAGCGCGCGCCAGTAACGGCATGGTCGATCGACTATGGTCGCTTGGCATTGGGTTTCGGGTTCCTGTTTGAGAATGGCGCGGGTTTCCGGGCCACGGTCCGGAATTGGACCGGCGGAGGGCAACTGTCAAGCAAAAAGGGCAGTTCACGCGAGGGAACCGGGGAGGGCCCTCGGGGGTTTTGGCGCGAACCACCGGAGGAGGCCGACATGACCGACACTTCCCGACAGAAACCCGGCAAGGCCGATGAGCGCGAGGCCCTGCAGGCGGCCGTCAATGACCTGGGTGACCGCGACGGCCAGCGCCCCGAGGCGCTGCGCCAGTTCGCCGAATCGGCGCGCCGGGGGGAGGATGCCCCAAAGGACCTCGAGGCTGACGGCGGGACGGCGCCACGCCCCACCTCCAACAAGGTGAAGCACAAGGTGGCAACGCGCATCCTGCATGAGGGGGCCGAGGGCGAGCATCCGGACCCCCACGCCGAGGGCGTGGACCAGTTGCCCGACCGGATCATCGACCGGGGCTGAGCCTCACTCCCCCGGAATGGCCGGGCGCGACTGCGCGTAAAGCGCCGCGATGGCGCAGGACGCCATGCGCGAGCGCACCGAGTCGGCGCGCGAGGTGAGCACGATCGGCACCCGCGCGCCAACGACCAGCCCCGCCGCATCGGCATTGGCCAGGAAGGTGAGGTTCTTGGCCAGCATGTTGCCGGCCTCGAGATCGGGCACGACGAGGATCTGGGCGCGGCCCGCCACCTCGCCATGGATGTTCTTGATGCGCGCGGCATCCATGTCGATGGCATTGTCGAAGGCGAGCGGGCCGTCGACCAGGCCGCCGGTGATCTGGCCCCGCTCGGCCATCTTGCACAGGGCTGCGGCCTCGATGGTGGAGGGGATCTTGGTGGTCACCGTCTCCACCGCCGAGAGGATGGCGACGCGCGGCATGCCGAACCCGATCTGCACATGGAGGTCGATGGCGTTCTGGACGATGTCGGCCTTGGTATCGAGATCGGGGAAGATGTTGATCGCCGCATCGGTGATGAACAGGGTTTCGGGATAGGTCGGAACATCCATCACGAAGACATGGCTGATGCGCCGGCCGGTGCGCAGACCTGTGGCGGAGGACGTCACCTCATGCATCAGCTCGTCGGTGTGCAGGCTGCCCTTCATCAGGAGGGCGCCCGCACCGGCGCGGATCAACTCGACGCCACGCGCGGCGGCGGCGTGGCTGTGGGGCACGTCCTCGAGCCGGAGCCGCGAGATGTCAACCCCCGCCTTCTCCGCCACCGCCTCGATCCGGCGCCGCGGGCCCACCAGGATCGGGGTGATGATGCCCAACTGCGCGGCCTCGACCGCGCCCATCAGCGAGGTCTCGTCACAGGGATGGACGACGACCGTGGGCGTGGGCGGGATCGCCCGGGTGCGCTCGATCAGCTGCTCGTACTTGGCGTGGGTCTGCGTGTCCAATCCGCTCTCCAGACTCAATGGGAGTGTGCTAGGTTGCGCCCAGTCTAGCCAAACTGGGGGAGATCAGAAATGGCGATGCGTGAATTCTTTACCGCGATGTGGCGGACGATCCTGCTGCGCGGGCTGGCCAGCCTCGCCTTCGGCATCCTCGCCTTCGTCTATCCGGGCGTGACCCTGGCCGTGGTGGTGACGCTGTTCGGCATCTACGCCCTTGTGGATGGCCTGCTCGGGTTGTGGGGCGTGTTCCGGGGCAAGGACCAGGGCACCTCCGTCACCAGCCTGCTCACCGCCATCGTGGGCATCGTCGCGGGCCTCGTCTGCCTGCTGGCACCGGGCTTCGCAACGACCTATGTCGTGCTGCTCATCGGCTTCTGGAACATCGCGGCAGGGCTTCTCCAGCTCATCGGGGCGCTGGTCATGTGGAAGGACATCGAGCAGCCGGGGCTCTTGGCACTCGCCGGCCTCGCGGGGGCTGCACTGGGCCTCCTCATCGTGTTCTACCCGGCGACGGCCGCCATCAGCATCATCTGGGTTATCGCCGGCACCGCGGTGCTGGTGGGCCTCGTGCTGCTGGCCTTCGGCTGGAAGCTCCGGAGTGCGGCGCAGGGCCTGATGAAGGCCCGCGGCGTCTAAGGCTTCCGGAGCAGCAGCTCGCGCGCAGTCGCCTCGTTGGTGATCAGCACATTGGCATCGGCGAGGCGGATGGCGCCCAGCAGGCAGTCCACCTTGTCGTTGCCGCCCGAGGCGAGCACGCGAGTGGGCACGCTGCGCAATTGGTCCAGCGGCAGCGACATGATGCGGCGGTTGACCGGGTGGTCGACGAGTTTTCCGTCGCGGTCATAGAAGTTGAACAGCATGTCGCCCACCGCGCCGAGCTTCAGCAATTCGGCGCGTTCCTCGTCGCTGATCAGGTTGAAGCGGAAGGCGGTTGAGGAGGGCGCCATGGTGCCCACGCTGAGGATGGCGAGGTCCAGCCGCTCGGCGCGGCGGAAGATGTCGCGAAGCCCGCAGCGCTCGATCAGCGCCTCGCGCGTTTCGGGTGAATCGACGACGGCCGGGGCCTGGAAGAGATAGCAGTCGGCCCCCATGATGCGGGCGAACTGCCAGGCGAATTCCGCCGGGTTGAACTTCCGCGCCTGAACGATGCCCCCAAGGAGCGAGATGACCTGCACATTCTCGAGGTCGCGCGGGGCCAGCGTTGCGAGTGATTCATAGAGCGTCGCGCCCCAGCCCACGCCCACTGTCATGTCGTCTTCCAGGGTATCGGAGAGGTACATGCCTGCGGCGACCCCGATGGCCTTGCGGATGTTTTCGGGGCTCACGGGCTCCGGCACCACCACGGCATCCTTGAAGCCGAAGGCCGCCTTCAACTCGGCCTCGAGCTCGAAGCACTCGGCCACGTCGCCCTCGATCCAGATCTTCACCTCGCGCTGCTTGATCGCCTCGTTGATGTTGCGCACCACCGTGACGCGGCCGATGCCGAGCCGGTCAGCGATCTCGTTCTGCGTCAGTCCCTCGACGTAATACATCCAGGCAATGCGCATGCGGTTGCGGGCGATGCGGCCGGCACCGCGCTCGGCGGCGAGCGGGCGGCTCTTGCGGGTCTGGGTCTTCTCCAACATGCTGGGACCACGTGCCGATGACGATTTCTCATTGTGACGGAGGATACTAAATCGGGCAAGCGCGCACTTATGTTGCAGATCGTGGTGACGCCCCATGGCTTGTGCAGGGTGATTTTCCGGCCCTCCGGAAGACGTCGGCCTCGGTGTTTTTCGCAATGCGAGACCTTGTTGCGCCGCGTCATTACGAAACATTTGCGCATGATCATGCAATTTAGTACATGAATTGAAGTGAACGCCCATCCTGCACCAGAACGGGAGGGCGTCGAGGGAGGAACGGACATGCTGCCCTTGCCGACAGTCGTCGTTTCGTTCGCCGCCACCGCGTATCGCGGCTGGCCACGCCCCGCCACATGCACATCTGACGTGGATGATCCCGCCCGCCGCCGGCCTGCGGCGAGGCGCGGATACAACGACACAGGCCGAACCCCATGGAGGACCACCGCATGCCGATCACCAAGTCGGGCCTGATCACCCGTCGCTCGCTCCTGAAGTCCACCGCCGCCGCAGGCGCCGCCCTTGCCGTGGGCACGGGGTCCGTGCCGCTGGTGAATATCCGCCGCGCCTATGCCCAGAACCTGCCGAACCCGGCCGACGTGCTGGCCAAGATCAATGTCGGCAACATGGTGAAGAAGGAATATCGCGAGCAGTACAAGCTGGGCGACAATGACGAGCTGTGGGATCCGAAGAAGGACTGGATCCGCACGGTGGACTGGGAAGCGATCCGCAAAGAACATGCCGGCAAGACGGTGCGCTTCGCCATCGGCGCGGCCGACCGTGAATCCGCGCAGGACCAGATCGAGCCCTTCGCACAGCTCTCCGGCATCAAGATCGAGCTCGTCGCCATCCCCGACGATTCCATGTACGACAAGGTGGTTGCCGAGTTCCTCTCCGGCAACGCGAGCTTCGATGCCATCCAGTTCTTCTCGCCCTGGCTGGGCGACTTCGCGGCGCAGGGCTTCCTCAAGCCGCTCGATGAATATGTCGCGAAGTGGAACCTGCCCTTCGATGATTTCTACGAGACCTACCAGCTGAACTACGGCCACTGGGCGGACAAGGGCATCCTCGGCATTCCCTTCGACTGCGACATCCAGATGGTCCACATCCGCCCCTCGATCTTCAAGAAGATCGGCATCGACGCCGACCGCGTGAAGTCGATCGAGACCTATGACGACATGATCCGCATCGCGCCGGAACTGAACAAGGCCGAGAAGGGCGTCAACGGCATCGGCATGATGTGCGGCCGCGGCTTCTGGGCCACCTATACCTGGCAGCACATCGCCGCGCAGTATGGCCTCGAACTCTTCAACGAGAACTGGGAGCCGATCTTCAACGGCGACGCCGGCGTCAAGGGCCTCGAGACGATCGTGGCGCTGTCCAAGCATGCGATCGAGGGTGTGGCGGCCGCCGACTGGCCGACCAACCGCGCCGCATGGCTCGGTGGTCAGATCGCCTGCAACATCTCCTGGCAGGATTCGGGCACCCAGGCCACGCGGCCCGACCAGTCGAAGATCGGCGAGGACGTGCTCACCATCTTCGAGCCCCGCGTCAAGGGCGGCAACTTCGCGCCGCCCAACATCGCCGGCTCCACCTCCTGCGTGACGGCGTCCTCGCCGGAACCGGAGGCGGCCTTCCTGATGCTGGCCTACCTCACCACCGCCTCGATCATGGCGATGAACGAGGCCAACGCAAATGGTGTGGCGCCGGGCTACAAGTCGGTGCTGAACAATGCCAAGCTGCAGGCCGTGTCCCAGCCCGCCAAGGTGTGGGGCGAGGAACTGAACTATGCCTGGTGCGCGCCGCGCCTCCCGTCCGGCTTCCAGATCGACCAGGAGATTGGCTTCCTGATCAACAAGGTGGTTGTGGGCGAAATGCAGCCCAAGGCCGCGCTGGACGAGGCCGCCGTCAAGGTCAAGGACATCATGTCCAAGAACGGCTTCTACCAGGGCAAGGATCCGATGAACTTCGCTGCCACCAAGCCCGGCATGTGGGTTGGCCGCGGCAAGCCGCTGCCGTTCTGATCTCGCACTTCTCCGGCCCCTCTCCCGTTCCGCTCCCTGTGGGCGGGGGAGGGGTAACTCATCCCAGCAGGTTTCATGACCGACGCCGTCCTCCCCACCTCGGCCTTGCGCACGGCGCGGCGACGCAGCCCGTTCCGGCGCAAGGCCTTTCCTTACCTGCTGGTGGCGCCTGCCGTCGTCTACCTGCTGGCGATCACGCTCTATCCCGGCATCTTCGCGCTGTGGCGCAGCTTCTACCAGGGCCGCTTCAAGCTCGAATTCATCGGCTTCCAGAACTACGTCGACCTGTTTGCCGACGAGGCCTTCTGGCACAGCCTGTCCAACACGCTGATCATCGGCGGCATCACGCTGGCGATCGAATTCGTCATCGCCATGACGCTGGCGGCACTCGTCTACCGCGATCCCTTCGTGCGCGGCTGGCGCATCATTTTCCTGCTGCCGATGCTGTTCATGCCCTCGGCCGTGGCCTATCTGTGGAAGCTGCTGTTCAATGACGGCCGTGTCATCAGCGACCTGCTGATGCGGGTGGGGCTGGTTGACTCCAACATCGACTTCATGGGCTCCTCCTGGCTTGCCCGCGGCGTGCTTGTGGTCACCGACGTGTGGCAGTGGGTGCCCTTCCTGTTCATCATCTTCGTCGCCGCCCTGCAGGGCCAGGACAAGGAGATCGAGGAGGCCGCCCGCCTCGACGGCGCACGCTGGGGCCAGATCTTCTTCTCGATCTCGCTGCCGCTGATGCGGCCGGTCATCGCCATCGCGCTGGTGCTGCGGGGGATCGACATCCTCACCATGTTCGCCTCGCCCCACATCATCACGCAGGGAGCGCCCGCCGGCGACACGGAGACGGTGAGCTATTTCATCTACCGCACCGGCTTCAAGAGCTTCGAGTTCGGCTATGCCTCGGCGGCCTCCGTGGTGGTGCTCGTCCTCACAATCATCCTGGCGCAGAGTTTCGTCAGGCGCTTCTTCAAGTCGGGGAGGGACTGATGTCGGAAGGCTCGCGCTTCTCCCTCGGCCGCACCGTGCTGCTCATCGTCTGGGGACTGTTCTGCCTGTTGCCGATCATCTTCTTCGCCACCATCGCGCTGCGACCGAGGAACGAGATCATCGCGCCCGAACCCATCTATTTCCCGACGATCTCGATCGAGACCTGGGCCAAGATCTGGGCCGAATGGCCGATCATGCATTACTTCATGAATTCGGTGATCGCCGTGTCGGGCAGCGTGCTGATCTGCCTCGTGCTCGGCATTCCCGCCGCCTATTCGCTGGCGCGCTACCAGTACCGGGGACGGGAGGATATCGGCTTCTACATCCTCTCGACCAAGATGATGGCGCCGGCGGCGGTGGCGATCCCCATCTTCTTCCTGTTCCGCGCGCTGGGTCTCCTGGACACGGTGTGGGCGCTGATGCTGGTCTATGCGGCGATGAACCTGTCGATCGTCGTGTGGATCATCCGCTCCTACATGATCGACATCCCGCACGAGATCGAGGACGCGGCGCGCACCGATGGTGCCTCCGACCTGCGCATCCTGTGGTCGATCATCATTCCCATGTGCCTGCCGGGCATCATCACGGCTGCCGTGATCGCGGCGATCTTCGCGATGAACGAGTATCTCTTCACGCTGATCATCGCGAGCAAGAATGCCTATCCGCTGTCCGTTGCGCTCGCGAACTTCTCCGGCGGCTCCGACGGCATCATCTACAACGCCATTGCGCTGGTGGCCTTCCTCGCCTTCTTCCCAGCACTGCTGCTGGTGATCCTGATCCAGAACCATCTGTCGCGCGGGCTGACCATGGGGGCGGTGAAGGGGTAGGGCGTTTCGGCTTACCTCTGCATGACGCCCCGCAATCCAATTCTCATCATGCGCGGGCTCGTGCCGCGCATCCTTCTCGGGAGCTGGAAAAGGATACCCGGGACAAGCCCGGGCATGATGAAGATCTGGGGACTGCGAGGAACTTACCCCTTCGTCTTCGTCCCCTTCATGAACGCCAGCGTATGCGCGAAATCCTTCACGCCGGCCTGTGAGCCCAGACCCGTCGCATTGAGAGCCGATGTCGCCTGCGCGAAGCGCACCGCCGTTTCCATGTCGAAGCCCTTCACCAGCGCCACCGCAAAGCCCGCGTCGAAGGCATCGCCGCAGCCGCAGGTGCATTTGACCGCGATGTCATAGGCCGGCACGTGGAACGTCACGCCGTCGCGGTCATGGTAATAGGCGCCGTCGCCGCCCAGCGTCAGCACGCAGGCCTTGACCCCCATGTCGAGGAAGAACTTCGCCGTGTCGCCATGGTCGCTCCGCCCGCACAGCGCCTGCGCCTCCTCGATCGAGGGCATGAAGTAATCGGTATAGGGCAGCACCTGTGCGATGGCGGGGAGGTCCTTCGGGCTTCCGGCGAAGACGTCCACCGTGGTCGTCGCGCCATTGGCCTTGGCGGCCTTCATCACCACCGCAGTCTGGCCCTTGTCCATGGCGTCCATCAGGCCAACGCCACCGGCATGGAACACCTTGGTGTCGGTGGCGCGCGGGATCATCTCCTCCGTCACGAAAAAGTTGGAGGTGGCACCCTTCATGTGCAGCGCCGGGCGGGAGCCGTCGGCGCGCGTGGTCACGATGGATGAGGAGGTCTTCCAACCCGGTTCGCGCTGCACGCCCCAGGTGTCGACGCCGAAGTGCTGGAGCCGCTGCAGCACCCAGTCGCCCATCAGGTCGTCGCCCACGCCGGCAACGGCGAGCGTGGCGAGGCCCATCTTGGCGGCGGCGATGGCTGCGGTGCCGCCGGCACCCGAGACAGCCAGTGTCAGTTCGTCGATGAACACCGTGCCGCCGCCCGGTGGCACTTCGGTGAAGGGCCAGCCGAGGCAATCGTAAGTATAGAAGCCCATCGAGACGTAGTCATAGCGCGGCACCGTCGTCCTCCCGTCAGGCGAGCATCAGCAGAGGTTCTTCCATAAAGCTCCGGAAGGCCTGCAGCAACTCCGCACCGACGGCGCCATCCACCGCCCGGTGGTCGCAGGAGAGGGTGGCGGTCATCTGGGTGGCCAGCACCGGCTGGCCCTTCACCGGCACGAAGCGCTCGACGGCGGCACCCACCGCGAGGATCGTCGCCTGTGGCGGGTTGATGATGGCGGTGAACTGCTCGATCCCATACATGCCGAGATTGGAGATGGCCGTGGTGCCACCCTGGTATTCCGACGGCACCAGCTTGCGCGCCCGGGCCCTGGCGGCGAGTTCCTTCATCTCGGCGGAGATGGCGGTGAGCGTCTTGGCCTCGGCGGCGCGGATCACGGGGGTGAAGAGCCCGCCCTCGACGGCCACCGCCACGCCTACGTCCGAGCCACGGTGCTGCAGGATCGCGTCACCCGCCCAGGTGACATTGGCGGCGGGCACCTTCTGCAGTGCGGCGGCCATGGCCTTGATGATGAAGTCGTTGATCGAGAGCTTCCACAGCGGCGTGCCGTCCGCCCCCTTGGGGGCGGAGGCATTGAGCCGCTCGCGCGTCGCCAGCAGTGTGTCCAGCGTGCAGGTGACCGAGAGATAGAAATGCGGGACCGTCTGCTTCGACTCGGTGAGCCGCGCCGCGATGGTGCGGCGCATGCCGTCGACCGGCACGACCTCGAAGCTGCCGAGGGCGTAGAGCTTCTGCACGTTGTCTGGAGAGGGTGCAGGCGCTGCGGCGGGCGCAGGCTTCGCCTCTCCCGCACCGCGCACATCCGCCGCGACGATGCGGCCGCGCGGGCCGCTGCCGGGGATGGCGGCGAGCGGGAGGCCGGCCTGCCGCGCGAGGCGGCGGGCAAGTGGCGTGGCGCGCGGGGTCTCGCCATTGGCAATGGAGGGTGACGCGACGGGCGCAGCGGCTGCCGGTGCCGCGTTTGAGGCGACAGGCGCAATGGCGGCTGCTTTCGCCGGGGCAGGGGTGGTGACCGCCTCGCCCTCGGCATAGATCCACGCGACAGCGGAGCCGACGGGCGCCGTGCCGCCTTCGTTCACCGTGATGTTGCGCAGGATGCCGTCGGCGGGGCTGTCGATCTCCATCGCGGCCTTGTCGGTCTCGATCTCGAAGAGGGCGGCACCCTTGGCGACCCGGTCGCCGTCCCTGTGGTGCCACTTGGAGATCTTGCCCGTCGCCATGTCCATGTCGACGCGCGGCAGGATGACTTCGACGGCCATGCTAGAGCCGCCCCTTCACGAGGTTGCGCAAACCCTCCACGATGCCCGGCACCTGCGGCACCGCCGCCTTCTCGAGCTCCGGGTTATAGGGGATGGGGCTCTCGGCTCCACCCAGCCGCAGGATCGGCGCATCGAGATAGTCGAAGGCCTCGCTCTCGGCGATGCGGGCCGCGATCTCGGCGCCGATGCCGAGCGTCTTCACGCCCTCATAGACGCAGGCGAGCCGCGAGGTCTTCTTGACGCTCTCGATGATGGTGGCGGTGTCGATGGGGCGCAGCGTGCGGAGGTCGATCACCTCGACGTCGATCCCTTCCGCTGCCAGCGTCTCGGCGGCCTCCAGCGACTTGTGCACCATGATGGAGGTGGCCACCACGGTCACGTCGCGGCCCGCGCGCGCCACATGCGCCTTGCCGATGGGGATGCGATAGGGCTCCTCCGGCACGTCGCCCTTCATCTTGTAGAGGAGCTTGTGCTCGAAGACCATCACGGGGTCGGGGTCGTCGATGGCCGCGAGCAGCATGCCCTTGACGTCCGCGGGTGTGGAGGGCTGCACCACCTTGAGGCCCGGCACATGGGCGAGCCACGCGTCCAGCGACTGCGAATGCTGGGCCGCAGCGCCGGTGCCGGACCCGGCGGGGAAGCGCATGACGAGCGGCACATTCACCTTGCCGCCCAGCATGAAGCGCAGCTTCGCCGCCTGGTTGACGATCTGCTCCATGGCCAGCGTGGCGAAGTCGGAGAACTGGAATTCGAGCACCGGCTTGCAGCCGGCAAGGGCGGCGCCAACGGCAACGCCGGCCTGGCCCAGTTCCGAAATCGGCGCGTCCATCACGCGGTCTTCGCCATAGCGGTGCACGAGGTCGCCCGTCACCTGGAAGGCGCCGCCATAGACGCCGATGTCCTCGCCCATCAGGAACACGGCGGGGTCGGCATCCATCGCCTGGGCCAGCGCCTCCTGGATGGCCTGCGCATAGGTGAGTTCCCGCATCAGGCCGCCTCGTTGGAATAGACGTCGCGGGTGACCTCCGCCGGATCGGGGTTCGTCCCCAGCCGAGCGAATTCGATACCTGCCGCGATCTCGGCCTCTGCCGACTCGCGGATGGCGTTCACCTCCGCTTCGGTGGCAATGCCATGCGCCATGAGCTCGGATTCGAAATGCGGGATCGGGTCACGCGCCTTCCATTCCTCGATCTCCTCCTTGGTGCGGTAACGGTTGCGGTCCGAGCGGGAATGGCCGCGGGTGCGGTAGGTCTTGCATTCGACGAGGCTCGGGCCTTCGCCGCGGCGCGCCCGCGCGATGGCCTCGGCAATCGCCTCCTCGACATCGGCGATGGAATTGCCGTCGGCGATCACCCCGGGCATGCCATAGGCCGCCGCGCGGTCGGCGACGTTCGCCACCGCCATCGAGCGCTCGGTCGAGACCGACATGCCGTATTTGTTGTTCTCGCAGACGAAGACGACAGGCAGCTTCCAGATCGCCGCCATGTTGAGGGCCTCGTGGAAGGCGCCCTCGTTGGAGGCGCCGTCGCCGAAGAAGCACATGGCCACGTCGTCGCGCTTCTGCTTCTTGATGGCGAGTGCCGCCCCCACCGCGATCGGCAGGCCACCGCCGACGATGCCATTGGCGCCGAGGTTGCCTGTGGCCACGTCGGCGATGTGCATGGAGCCGCCGCGGCCCCGGCAATAGCCTTCCTCCTTGCCGAAGAACTCGGCGAACATCAGCTTGGGGTCCGCCCCCTTGCCGATGCAATGGCCGTGGCCGCGATGGGTGGAGGTGATGTAGTCGGAGTTCCGCAGCGCCATGGTTGCGCCCACGGCGGAGCCCTCCTGGCCGATCGAGAGATGCATGGTGCCGTGGATCAGCCCGCGCATATAGGCTTCCTCGGCTCCTTCCTCGAAGCGGCGGATCAGGTACATCCTGCGCAATGCTTCCTTGAGCTGTTCGCCGGAGTATTTCTGGTAGAAGGGCCGGGCGTTCGGCTTGATCTTGCCCACCGCGTTCATCGTGCGCTTCCTTTCAGCATGTCGTCCTGGCGCTGGCGCAGCGCCACGATGCGGGCGGAGCTGTCCACCGCGCAATTGTCGTAGGTGAGGAGCTCGCCCCTCCGGATGGGTTTCGTGACCTTGCCGTTCTCGAGCAGCCCGCAGGGAATGGTGCGGTCGCGCGCGGCATCGCCCGTGGTCATGATCCAGGCGCGGTAGGTGTACTCGCCGATGGCATCCAGCCGCTCGCCGGGCTGGAGGTCCTTCTTCGCCACCGCGCAGACCTCGGCCGAGGGCACGTCGAGGGGCACCATGTCGGCCGCGTGATAGAGCACGGCGCGGGCGCAGGAGAGCGGCACCTCGAGGCTCGTCAGGTGATAGGGGCGGTAGAAGGTGTAGTAAGGGCCGGGACCGAGCTTCAGGTCATGCATGCGCTCGCGCACGCGGGGGTGCGCCATTTCGGCGATGACGAAGACGCCCGGTGCGACACCCTTGCCGATGGAATAGTCGACCACACCCTTCTTCGAGAGCACGCCGCCGTCGGCCCTGGGGCACAGCACCTTTTCGAGCTGGTCGAGCGTCGCCGCGGGGCCGTGCATGCCGGGGCAGTCGGGCACGAGGCCGGTCGCATTGGCGATCGCGGCCATTTCCACCATGGTCTTGGAGCCGTCGACGAACTCCACCAGCATGCGCGGGTTCATGTTGCGGCGCCTGGCTTCGTCCATGTACTCGGCCGGGGTCGCATCGATGTTGAGCGGGTTGTTCTTGCCCTTGCCGGCGGCGACGATGGGATAGCCGAGCCCGGTCACGAAGTTGATCAGCTCCATGGTGGAGGAGGGCTCGTCGCCCGCACCCAGCGTGTAGACCACGCCCAGCCGCTTTGCCTCGCGCGCCAGATAGGCGCCGATGGTGACGTCAGCCTCGACATTCATCATGACGAGGTGCTTGCCATGTTCCATGGCAGTGAGGCCGATCTCGGCCCCCACGGCGGGCTTGCCGGTGGCGTCGATCACCACGTCGATGTGGGGCGAGGTGCAGACGAGCTGCGCATCCTGCGTGATGGCGGTCTTGCCACCCTCAAGCGCAACGGAGAAGTCGGAGGCGGTGCCCGCTTCGAGCACGGCATCCTCGGGCCGCCCGGAAATGCTGAGTGCCTTCCGCGCGGCGGCGAGGTTGATCTCGGCGATGGCGGCGACCGTGATGCCGGTCATCTGCTGGCACTGGGTGACGATGTCGGTGCCCATCTCGCCCGAGCCGATGAGGCCCACGCGGATCGGGCGGCCTTCCTGCTCGAGGCGGCGGGCGAGGTCTGCTGCAAGTCCGGTCGTGGCGCCGATGCGGCGCTCGCCGCGCGGAAGTTGGTCTGCCGGCATGCCGGTCTCCTGACTGCTGGAAATCAGGAATAGGATACTTTTGCGCCACAAAGTGTCAATAAGTATTGTTTGGTCGAAATCCGCGCTGTTTCGCATATGCGAAGGGGTTGTGCAGGTGCAAACAAGCCGCTGTGAGTATCCAGCGCGGGTGCGATCGCTTCATCGTTGGGCGTAATTCCGAAACAATCGCGCTTCCATCTTGCATTTAGTGTCGGATGTGTAATTCTCCGCAAAAAAGCGGGAGCGAAGCATGGCGTCGATCAGCCTCAACAAGATCAGCAAGGCCTGGGGCCCGGTGGTCGGGGTGGATGCAATCGACCTGGAGATCCGCGACAAGGAATTCATGGTCTTCCTCGGCCCCTCGGGCTGCGGCAAGACGACGACCATGCGCATGATCGCCGGCCTCGAGGACCCCACGGGGGGCGAGATCCTGATCGACGGGGAGGCGGTGAACGATGTCGACGCGCGCGACCGTGACGTGGCCATGGTGTTCCAGTCCTACGCGCTCTACCCCAACATGACGATCTACGAGAACATCCGTTTCCCCCTGCGCATGCGCGGCGTGCCGAAGGAGAAGCATGACCAGATGGTGCGCGAGGCCGCGGCCATCGTCGAACTGGGCGACCTGCTCGACCGCAAGCCGCGCGCCCTGTCCGGCGGGCAGCGCCAGCGCGCCGCACTGGCGCGTGCCGTGGTGCGCCACCCGCGGGTCTTCCTGATGGACGAGCCCTTGTCCAACCTCGATGCCAAGCTGCGGCTCACCATGCGCGCGCAGCTGAAACACATCCAGCGCCGGCTGGAGACGACCACCATCTACGTGACGCATGACCAGATCGAGGCCATGACCTTGGCGGACCGCATCGCCATCATGAGCAAGGGCAGGATCCAGCAGCTGGGCACGCCCGACGAGGTCTACAACAACCCCGCCAATGTCTTTGTGGCGGGCTTCATCGGTTCGCCGCCTATGAACCTGCTGAAGGGCGACATCGAGAACGGCACCTTCATCGGCCCGTCGACACGCGTCGAGGGCGTGGGCAAGGGGAGCCGCAAGGGTGTCATCCTCGGCATCCGCCCGGAGGACATTTCGGTGGCCGCGCCCGGCCAGGGCCACCTCAACTCCAGCCTCTATTCGCTGGAGCCGACGGGCGACCAGACGCTGGTCTCGGCTCTCGCCGGTGAGCAGATGGTGGTGGCCAAGGGTGCCCGGAATTTCCGCCAGGAGCTCGAAACGCCGATCAGCCTGAGCTTCGACGTGGCCCGCTGCTACCTCTTCGATGCCGCGAGCGGGGCGCGGATCTAGCGGCTACGGCCGGATGATGGTCTTCAGCCCCTCGGATTTCCCGGCGATCAGGCGCTCATAGGCCTGCGGCACGTCTGCAAGCGTGATTTCGCGGTCGATGAGATGGCGCGCCTGCGGCGCCACGCGGGCGAGGAGTTGGATGGCCTCCGGCAACTCGTCGCGGAAGGCGTGGCAGCCGATGAGGCTGACCTCGCGTTCGACAAGGATGTTCGGATCGAGTGCGATCCGGCCATGCATGATGCCGACGAGAGCGATGGCGCCACCCCCCGACATGCAGCCGAGCAGGCTCTCCAGCGCAGCCGTGCTGCCGGTGGCTTCGATGGCGAAGCGGATGTCAGCGCCGGCCGAGGCGGCCGTGAGGTCGACGGGCCGCGCGCCCGTCACCGCGCAGACGCGCGCGAGGCGCTGCGCATTGCGGTCCGCGACGCGGATGTCGCGGTGGCCTGCCGCCCACAGCACCAGCGCCGCAAGCCCGCCAATGGGCCCGCAACCGGCGATGAGCACAGGTGCCTGGGCTTCGGCCCGTAGGCGCCTGACGGCATGCAGCGCCACGGCGACGGGCTCCGCCATCACGGCGGCCTCATCGGGAAGATCCTCCGGCAACTTATGGAGCAGGCGGCGGGGCAGGGAGGTTGCCTCCGCAAAGCCGCCATCGCAGACCTCGCCCACGAAGCCGAGGCTGGCGCAGAGGTGATGGTTGCCCGCCCGGCAGGCCGGGCAGTCGCCGCACCAGAAGCGGGAGTCGGCCACCACCCGGTCGCCCGGCGCGAGATCGGCGACCCCCGCACCCAGCGCCGTGACGCGGCCGATCAGCTCATGGCCCGGCACCGAGGGGCTGCGGCTGATCCACTGGCCGGTGCGGAAATTATGGAGGTCGGAGCCGCAGATGCCGGCGGCGGTGACGGCGAGGTTCACACAGCCGGGCAGAGGTGCGGCGGGTGCGGCGATCTCCTCGACGCGGAGATCACCCTTGGCATGGAGCCGGACGGCCTTCATGGGAAATGCTCCCTTCAGATCGAGGCGAGAAATCCGCCATCCACGGGAAAGCACTGGCCGGTCACGTAACCGGAGGCCCGGGAGGCGAGGAAGACGGCCATGCCGTCGAGGTCGGAGAGGTCTCCGAAGCGCGCCATGGGGATCTTGGCCTTCATGGCCTGCTGCCAGGCGGCATTCTCGTAGAACACCTCCGTCATGGCGGTGCGGAAATAACCGGGCGCAATCGCATTGACGCGGATGCCGAGCGGCGCCCATTCGGCGGCGAGTGCGCGAGTCATGCCGAGAAGGCCGGACTTGGACGCGCCATAGGGCACGGCGGTCGGAATGCCCACCTCGCTGGTGAGCGAGCAGAGATTGATGATCGAGCCCCCGTCACCCATCCGCTTCGCCGCGGCCTGGGCACAGAAGAAGGCGCCCTTCAGGTTGGTGTCGAGGATCTTGTCCCAGATCGCCTCGGTGACCTGCAGCGAAGGCGTCACCTCCTCCACCCCGGCATTGTTGACGAGGATCGAGAGTCCGCCGAGCCTCTCCGCGGCGGCGCTGACCGCGCTGCCGATGGCACCCACGTCGCGCACGTCGAGTGCCAGCGGTACAGCACTGCGCCCGAGGCCCGCGACCGCCCGGGCGGTGGCGGCGAGGCTTGCTTCATCCCGCGCGGTGATGGCCACATCGGCACCGGCGCGGGCCAGCGCGATGGCCAGCTGCTGGCCGATGCCGCGGCTGGCGCCGGTGACGAGCGCCCTGTGGCCCGAGAGATCGAAGAGCGAGAGATCGGCCACGTCAGTGATCCTCGTCGATCTCGTCACGCAGCTCGTTCAGGATACGGCGCTTCAGGGCGATGAAGTCCGGCTCCAGCTCCACGTCCGGGTTGCGCGGGCGCGGAATGTCGATGCGGATGTCGGCCTTCAGCTTGCCGGGGCGCGCCGTCATCACGATCACCCGGTCGCCCAGCAGGATCGCCTCGTCGATGTCATGGGTCACGAAGGCGACGGTCTTGTGGGAATGTTCCCACACCCGCAGCAGCAGTTTCTGCATGGTATGCCGCGTCTGGCTGTCGAGCGCGCCGAAGGGTTCGTCCATCAGCAGGATGTCGGGATCATTGGCGAGTGCCCGGGCAATGGCCACGCGCTGCATCATGCCGCCCGAGAGCTGCTTGGGGTAATGGCCGGCGAAGGCCGTGAGGCCCACTTCCGCGAGGTAGCGGTCGACGATCCTCGCGCGCTCTTCCGGCGCCATGCCCTTGCGGCGCAGGCCGTATTCCACATTGCCGCGCACCGAGAGCCAGGGAAAGAGCGTGTAGGACTGGAACACCATGCCACGATCGGCGCCCGGTTCCTCCACCGGCTTTCCCGACGCGAGGATCTGGCCCGAGGTGGCATCGAGAAGGCCGGCGGCGATGTAGAGCAGGCTCGACTTGCCGCAGCCGGAGGGGCCGACGATGACGGTGAACTCGTTGGGTTCGACTTCGAAGGAAATGCCGTCGAGGGCGAGCACCCGCTTCTCGCCCTTGCCATAGGTGAGGGTGACGTTCCGGATGGAGAGGCTGCCCTTCATGCTCAGGCCGCCCAGGGGCAGAGCCAGCGCCTGAGCAGGCGGAAGGCCATGTCGGAGATGAGGCCGAGGAGGCCGATGAGCATGATGGCGAGGAAGATCGTGTCCACCTGGAAGCCCCGCATGGCCTTGAGCGAGATGAAGCCGAGGCCCGAATTGGCCGCCACGAGTTCCGCCACCACGAGATAGGTCCAGGCCCAGCCCATGGTGACGCGCAGCGTGTTGATGATGTTGGGCAGCGCTGCCGGGAAGATGACGTGCCAGATCGCCTCGTTGCGCGTCGTGCCCAGCGTGTAGCTGGCATTGACGAGGTCGCGCGACACGGCGCGCGCCTCGTCCGAGATCATGATGAGCTGGGAGAAGAACACGCCGAAGAAGATCACCGTGACACGCTGGCCAAGGCCGATGCCGATCCACAGGATGAACAGGGGCACGAGCGAGGTGACGGGCAGGTAGCGGATGAAGTTGACCAGCGGTTCCAATGCCGCCTGCACGATCTTGTAGGTGCCCATGTAGAGCCCGAGCGGCACGGCGATGACGGCGGAGAGGATGAAGCCGAGGATCACCACCTTCACGCTCGACCACAGGTGCACGAACAGCGTGCCATCCGAGGCGAGCGTCAGGCCACGGCGGATGACCGCATCCGGCACCGGCAGGAACATGTCGGCGATGAAGCCGCCATAGGTGGCAATCGCCCAGGCGCCGAGCACGGCAATCCAGACGATGGATGCCGCGATCAGCGCCGCGGTGGCGGAAATCTCGCCGAAGGGCGTGGTGAAGCTCTGCAGCAGCGATCGCTTGGTGGCCATGGGTCCGTCCGGAAGGACGCAAGGCGGGCTGGTGGCCCGCCCTGCATCAGGGGTATCAAATCGTCACGCGCCCGGGGTCACTTGGGGTTGACGAAGGTGAGGTCGATCAGGTCGTTGTAGCCGATGTCCATCTTCATCTTCTGGAAGCCGCCCCAGATCTTGTTGCCCATGTCCATCAGGTCCTTGGCCTCGCCCTTCTCGGGCGTGCCGAAGAACTCGACGTTGCGCGCCTGGTCGTAGAAGCGCACGCCCTTCGCGGCCTCGGCGAAGTCCTCCGGCTTCTCCAAGTAGCCGCCCACGCCCTTGGCCATGATGGCATAGGCCTCGTCCGGATTGGTCTTGATGAAGTCGACGGCCTTGTAGAGGCCCTTCACGAAGGCCTCGACATCCTTCGGATTGTTCTTGATGTAGTCGCAGGTGAGCGCCACCACGTCGACGATCAGGCCGGGCGTCTGCGAACTGTCGATCAGCACCTTGCCCTGCTTCTTCTGGCGCACCAGCGACAGGTGCGGCTCCCAGGTCACGGCGGCGGGAATCTGCCCGGCGATGAAGGCCGCAGCCGCGTCATCCGCCGTCATGTTGGTGATCTGCAGGTCCTTCTCGGTCATCCCCTCGCGGGTGAGCAGGATGTTGAACCAGAACTGAGAGACGGATCCCTCGTTCATGCCGACCTGCTGGCCCTTGAGGTCCTTCAGCGAATTCACGTCGTCGCGCACCAGCACGCCGTCGCCGCCGTGGCTGTCGTCGAGCGCCACCACCGCCTTGAAGCAGAATTCGGGCGAGCGGTACTTCATGATCTCGTCGAGGGTGGAGGCGTTGCCATCAAGTTCACCGGCAGCGATGGCCGCCATGTAGATCGACGCATCCTCGATGATGCGCAGGTCGACGTCGAGGCCGTTCTCCTTGAAGAAGCCCTTGTCACGGGCCAGGAACATGGGGCCGTAGCCCACCCAGGTCGTCATGCCCAGCCGCATGGTGCCGGCCTCGGCCGAAACCGCCATCACCATTGCGGCGGCAGCGCCGGTGGCCAGTGTGAGAAGGGACTTGATGCTCATGTCTTCGTTCCTCTGTTTCCACGCCCATTTGGTCCGGCGGGCGGTTCTGTGCGGCCCTGCCATTGTGGTTGCATTGGAGCATGTGCCGGGCAGGGGGAAAAGTATTTTTTTGCACATGGCGGCGGGCGGTACCGGCATTGCGGCCATGCCGCCGCTGCGCATAAGCTCTGGCCTTCAGGCGTGAGGGGAGCTTGCCAAGATGAGCCGTGATCCGCGTTACGACATCCTCTTCGAACCGGTGAAGATCGGGCCGGTGACCACCAAGAACCGCTTCTACCAGGTGCCCCATTGCAACGGCATGGGCTACCGTGACGCCACGGCACTCGCCACCATGCGGGCGATCAAGGCGGAGGGCGGCTGGGGTGTCGTGTGCACCGAGCAGGTCGAGATCCACCCCACCGGCGACATCGCGCCTTTCATCGAGCTGCGCATCTGGGACGACCAGGACCTGCCCATGCTGGCACGCATCGCCGAGGCGGTGAAGGTGAAGGGAGCGCTCGCCGGCCTGCAGCTGGCCCACAACAGCATGAATGCGCCCAACCTCTATTCGCGCGAGATCCCGCTGGGGCCGATGGACCTGCCGGTCTACAGCTATTTCAGCGACCCCGTGCAGGTGCGGGGCATGGACAAGCAGGACATCCGGGATTTCCGCAAGTGGCACCGTGATGCAGCGCTGCGCGCCAAGCGCGCCGGCTTCGACCTCATCTATGTCTATGCCGGCAAGCTGTTTGGCCTGCCGATGTATTTCCTGTCGCGCCGCTTCAACCAGCGCAGCGATGAATATGGCGGCAGCCTGGAGAACCGTGCGCGTTTCCTGAAGGAACTGATCGAGGACACCAAGGATGCCGTCGGCGACAGCTGCGCCGTGCCCTGCCGCATCTCGGTCGACGAGATGGTGGGCGAGGAGGGGATCCATGCGGCGGAGGCGCAGGATATCATCGGCCACCTCGCCGAATTGCCCGACCTGTGGGACCTGACACTGTCCGGCTGGGAGAATGACAGCCAGACCTCGCGCTTCGCCGAGGAGGGCTACCAGCTGCCCTTCATCAAGGGCATCAAGCCGCTGACCAGCAAGCCCATCGTCAGCGTCGGCCGCTATACCTCGCCTGACCTGATGGTGAAGCTGGTGCGCGACGGCGTGATCGACCTCATCGGCGCGGCGCGGCCCTCGATCGCCGATCCCTTCCTGCCGCAGAAGATCGCGCAGGGCCGCATCGAGGACATTCGCGAATGCATCGGCTGCAACATGTGCGTGGCCGGCGACTTCACCATGACGCCCAGCCGCTGCACCCAGAACCCCTCCTTCGGCGACGAGTGGCGGCGCGGCTGGCACCCGGAGGTGATCCGCCCGGTGGAGACATCTGCAAGGGTTCTGGTCGTCGGTGCGGGTCCGGCGGGCCTCGAGGCCGCGATGATGCTGGGCCGCCGCGGCGCCGAGGTGGCGCTGGCGGAACAGGGCGAGCCCGGCGGGCGGGTGATGCGCGAGGCCAGGCTGCCAGGCCTGTCCGCCTGGAAGCGCGTTGCGGACTACCGCCTGGGCCAGATCCAGGCGGCCCCCGGCATCACCCTCTACCGCGACAGCGCGCTGACGGCGGAAGACATCCTCGGCTTCGGCTTTGCGCATGTGGCGATCGCCACGGGATCGGCCTGGCGCAAGGACGGCGTCGGGCGCCGCCTGCTGCGTCCGGCACCGCTCGGGGATGCCGATGTGCTCTCGCCGGACGAGCTGATGGCGGGCCAGCGGCCCCGCCACCGGAACGTGGTGATCTATGACGATGACCATTACTACATGGGCGGCGTTCTTGCGGAGCTGCTGGTGCGGGAGGGCTTCGGGGTCTCGGTGGTCACGCCTGCGGCCGAAGTCTCCACCTGGATGCGCATGACCATGGAACAACTCTTCGTGCAGCACCGGCTGGTGAACCTCGGGGTGCGCATCGTCTCGCACCATCATCTGGTCGGCGCCGATGGTTCGCGCGTCACCTATGCCTGCGGGTTTACCGGCCGCGAGACGGTGGTGGACGACTGCTCCCTGGTGACCGTCACCGCGCGGCTGCCGCACAATGGCCTGGCGCGCGCGCTCGCGGCGCGGCGGCAGGACTGGGCAGCGGCGGGGTTGGGCTCGGTCACCCTCATCGGCGATGCGCTGGCGCCCGGCACCATCGCCGCCGCCGTGTGGGCAGGCCGGCGCTATGCCGAGGAGTTCGATCCGGAGCAGGGGCCCGTTGCCGCAACCATGCGGCGGGAGGTCACCGGCCTGGCGCAGGGGCCATTCTACTGGGATGCCGCCACGGCTGCGGCGAAATGATCCTGACGCGGGCAGCGCATCTCCAGTAGAACGGCGGCAGGACGTGAATATCGGAAGGGACGGCGGACATGGCGGTCGAGAAGGTCGAAACACTCATCATCGGCGGTGGCCAGGCGGGGCTGGCGGTGAGCCGGCATCTGGGCAAGCTGGGGCGGGAGCACCTCGTCGTCGAGCGCAGGCGCATCGCCGAACGTTGGCGCGCCGAGCGCTGGGACTCCCTCGTTGCCAATGGCCCGGCCTGGCATGACCGCTTCCCCGACCTCGAATTCAAGTGCCATGGCGATGCCTTCGCCACGCGTGACGAGATCGTGCAGTACCTCGAGGACTACGCAAGGCAGAACAATTCGCCCGTCCGCACCGGCGTCGAGGTGACGGCGCTCACGCGCAACGGCGATGGCGGCTTCCGGGCAGAAACCACGGCGGGGGTGATCGAGGCGAAGAATGTGGTGGCCTGCACCGGCCCGTTCCAGAAGCCGCTGCGCCCCGTCATGGTGCCGGACTCGGAAGGCATCCTGCAGATCCATTCGGCGCATTACCAGAACCCCGGGCAGCTGCCGCCCGGCGCGGTGCTGGTGGTGGGGGCAGGTTCGTCGGGCGCGCAGATCGCCGATGAGCTGCAGCGCGCCGGCCGCACCGTCTATCTCTCCGTCGGGCCGCATGACCGGCCGCCACGCGCCTATCGCGGCAAGGACTTCGTGTGGTGGCTGGGCGCGCTGGGCAAGTGGAACGCGAAAACCATCGCGCCTGGCATGGAGCATGTGACCATCGCGGTGAGCGGCGCGCATGGTGGCCACACGGTGGACTTCCGCGAGCTCGCACACCGCGGCATCACGCTGGTGGGCCGCACCGATGGCTATGCGAATGGCAGGATGACCTTCGCCCCCGATCTCAAGGCCAACATCGAGCGTGGCGATGCCAATTACCTCTCGGTGCTGGACGAGGCGGACGCCCACATCGCCGCCAACAAGCTTGACTTTCCCCCGGAGCCCGAGGCCCGCAGGCTGGCAGCCATGCCGGACTGCGCGCTCAACCCCATCCTGTCACTCGACCTGAAGCAGGCCGGCGTCACCTCCATCATCTGGGCCACCGGCTATGCGCTGGATTTCGGCTGGATCAAGTTCGATGCCTTCGACGAGAAGGGCCGGCCAGCCCATGAGCGCGGCGTCTCCAGCAAGGCGCCCGGGCTTTATTTCCTCGGCCTACCCTGGCTGTCGCGCCGGGCCTCCGCCTTCATCTGGGGCGTCTGGGTCGATGCCGAGCACGTGGCCGGACAGATCGCGGCGCGCTGAGGCCCGGGACTGGCGGGACATGCAACCTGAAGGCGGCGGGCGGGGCTTGACGCGCGTCAAACCCGGAGGCGGCGCTTTCCCCTAACGTGAGCCTGCACGAGGCGGCAGGAGCACCAGCATGGGCGAGGCGACGGAGCACTACATCACCAGCAGCGCCGCGGATGGCATCGGCACCATCACGCTCGCCCATGCCGCCAGGCGCAATGCGCTGAGCCATGGCATGATGGACGCGATCTCGGCGGCGCTGGCGGGCTTCCAGCAGCAGTCGGTGCGCGTCGTGATCATCGCGGCGGAGCCCGGCGCCAAGGTGTGGTCCTCGGGGCATGACATCGGCGAGCTTCCCGTCGGCGGCCTGGACCCGTTGCGCTATGCCGACCCTCTCGAGCACACGCTGCGTGCCATCCGGCGCTTTCCGGGCCCCGTGATCGCCAAGGTCCAGGGCTCGGTGTGGGGCGGCGCCTTCGACCTGGTGCTGAGCTGCGACCTGGTGGTGGCCGATGCCTCCGCCACTTTCGCCATCACCCCGGTGAACCTCGGCGTGCCCTACAACACCACGGGGCTGCTGCACTTCATGGGGCGGCTGCGGCTCAACGTGATCAAGGAACTGTTCTTCACCGCCGCGCCGGCGGAGGCGGCGCAGGCGCTGGAATGGGGCGTCATCAACTGGCTGGTTCCGGCGGAGGAGATCGATGCCTTCACGCTGGACCTTGCAAGGCGCATGGCGGCCAAGGCCCCGCTCGCCATGGCGGTGATCAAGGAACAACTGCGCGTTCTGAGCGACGAGGTGCCGATCGCCGCCCAGACCTTCGAGCGCCTGCAGGACATGCGCCGTCTGGTCTATGACAGCGCCGATTACCGCGAGGGCGTTGCCGCCTTCCGCGAGAAGCGCGCGCCGCGCTTCACCGGACGCTGAGGGAACCCCGCCGTGATCGACATTCTCTACAATCTTTCGCTCAGCGTTCCGGACCTGCTGATCCTGCTTGGCTGCGCCGTGGTCTCCGGGCTTCTGGGCGTGGCGATCGCCAAGCTCGCGCACCGCCTGTGGTGGTCACGCGTGGTGAATGATGGCGAACCCTCGCGCAACATGGGCGACGGCGTGCACAATTCCATCCTCGCGCTGATCGCCTTCCTGCTGGCGCTGATCACAACCAGCGAGCTGACCAGCTTCGGCAATGCCGACCACCAGGTGACGCTGGAGGCGCTGGCCATCAAGCGGGTGGACCGCGACCTCTCCCGGCTGGAAGCCGATGGCGCACAGGGGCGCAGGCTGCTGCGCGCCTATGTGGCGAGCGTGGCGGCGGATGAGTGGCCGCGGCTGGCGCGGCGGCCGCAGTCGCTCTCCCCCATCGCCGAGAACGAACTCAACGCGCTGTGGGCGGAGGTGCGGCGGCTGCAGGCGCTGCTCAGGAACGACAATCCCAATCTCGGCTATGACCTGAGCGACTACATGCACAAGATCGAGGATGCCCGCACCAGCCGCCTCTCGGCCTCGGTCAATGGCATCCCCGACGTGGTGTGGCTGATGATCGGCATGTTCTTCCTCTCCGCCTGCGTGCTGGCGGGCCGCCACGGCGTGACGCGCTACGGCGCGCAGGTGGTGTTCATCCAGATGAGCGCGCTCGGCGTGATCCTGGCCCTCAACATCATCATCGACAACCCCTTCGGCGGCGACACCAGCCTGGGGCCGAAGCGCATCATCGGGGCGATCTCGGGGGATGTGTGAACTGGCCTTCGACAGCGCCATGCTGGCTTCCCGACAATTGCCGGCGTCTGCCGCCGCGGCTATTCCTTGCGGCGTTCGTCCGTCAGTCCGCCTCGTCGCGGACCCGATGCAACGCCGTCCTTCTCCCTTGACGATCGCTTGGTCCGAAACCTGACCCACAATACGATCAATGCAAAGGCAGTGCTGAAGAGGAAAAGTATCTCCAACACCGCGGAGAGAAAGAGTATTCCGTCCTCGTTCATGGCGTTGAAATCAATCTAGCTTCACCGGTTCCGCCCTGCGGCCGGCCAGCTTTCAGGCGGAGCAGGCCTGACCATCACGCGCGCTGAGGACACGTCGACCAATCACGTCGTGCTGCTGGGGATGCGCCGCTTCTTCATGATGCTCGCTGCGACATTGTTGAATATCTTGACGAGGTCAGTGAAGTTTGGGTTTGCGGAAGATGCGCACTTCGTGTTGCCATCCGTCGAGTAGAACTTGGACGGATCGGATGCGATGGCCCGCATCGTGGCGCAGGCGGTCGTGTCGTATTTCGTCAGATCGTAAGTGTCAGTCTGGACCTTCGAAGGTGTCAGCGTCGTCGTGCAGGTACCACTCGTGCTGCCATCAGGCTTGGTGCATGTCGTCACGATGGTCTTTCCCCACGTCGTGACGGCAACCTGCGACGTCGATGCGACCTGAGCCTTGATCGTCGACGTGATTTGACTGGTCGGAGCTGATGCTATCGCCTTGCACTTGTTGCTGCTGCTGCACGATCTCGTGGTGACGATGTTGTCAGCCGACGTCAGGGCTGGCGTGGAGGTGGCTGTCTTTATGACGGTGGTCACCGGCCTGTCGGTGAAGCAGGACCCCTTGGCAGTAGAGGGAGCTGCGAAGGCAATGGAGTACACCCACGTTCCGGTGGCTGCCGCGGCCTTGGCCGCCGTCACCGCAGCCTGGCACTGATCCATCATCCGATGGACATCCACGACCCAGCTTGAACTGGTCTTGCCGTAGAGGTCGGTGCCCGGCCTGAAGTCGTCGGGCGGGTTCGCGCTCAGGAGAGACTTGCTGTTGCCGTTGGCGTCGCCGTCACTGAGGACGATCAAGACATTCTGGCGCTTGGGCTCTCCCTTTGCGACCAATGCATCATTGGCGGCAATCAGGTCGTTCTGTGCCTGCACGATGGCATCGGCGATGGATGTGCCCACACCAATGGCCGCGCTGTTCAGTCCGTTGCAGGTCGTCGTGTCGTTCTTCGGGGCGGCAGTCGGAGTCTTGCCAAAGGCCTTCACCAGCGGGTTGGTGACGTCCAGGCCTGTCGTCGGTGGAGTGCCCTTGTCCGTGAATGTGTCGTTGAAGTCGACCAGCCGGTAATTCGGGGTGCTCGTCAGCGTCGAGTAGTTGATCCAATTGGCGGAACCTGAAGCTCCGGTCTTGCAGGTGATGATGTCCTTGCTGGCCGTGTCGAACGCGGGATAGGCATAGAGCGCGACCTGGTCGACCGACGCCCAGAGCTTCGTCATCAGCGTTTTCGCCGCGAGGCTTGCACACTCGACCTTCTTC
The DNA here is from genome assembly GCF_003234965.1 of Aestuariivirga litoralis. Lineage (GTDB taxonomy): Bacteria > Pseudomonadota > Alphaproteobacteria > Rhizobiales > Aestuariivirgaceae > Aestuariivirga > Aestuariivirga litoralis. Next base: position 12,700 of record NZ_QKVK01000006.1, on the reverse strand, counting down.
GGGCTCGTAAGCGAGCCGCACGAGGTGCCGAGTGATTGGGCCATCGATGCCGTGGCATCAAGCACGATCGCGACATTGAGCGGCGGCGGCGCAGACCCGCCACCGGTGACCATTGCCTCCGCCGACAGGTTTATCGACTTGAAGCCGAGCATCGTTGCGAAGAACAGCGGTGCCTTTGCATTGACCGTCACCCTGAGGGCGTTTCCGCCACTGAGGCTCGAACAGGTCAGTCCCATATTCGAGATGGTGGTCAGGCATTCGATTTTCGGCTTGCCGGACGCCGTCGTCTTGCCGCCACCTGTCCAGTCGCTAGGCAGGTTCGAATTGACATAGGTGGTGGCAAGATCGGTGACGGCCTTTGCGTTGTCCGTGTAGAGCTTGGATGCACCCGCCAGTGCTCCCATGTCAGCGGCCACCTGCAGGCGTGTCTTCACATACCAGACATAGCCGAGATCGACCGCCATCGACGTCAGAGCGATCAGTACGGGCAGGGTCATCGTGAAGTAGATGAAGGCTGCGCCAGACTCGTCCTTGCCGAAGCGGACCATCCGCCGTGGGAACTTGCTCATCATTCGATCATCCCGCTTGCCGTGATCTTGATGGGGCACGGGCTCGCCATGCTTGGAATGAAGGTCACCGTGCAGGGGTAATTCAGCGAGATGGAGCCTTGCTTGCCGGCGCCGGCGTCCAGCAAGGTCTTGCAGCTTGGGCTTGTACCGTCAGTGCAGGCCGTCAACTTGCCGGAGGAATTCTCCACCGATACCGTGATCTGGCTGCCCTTAACCGAAAGATTGGGAGCCCACTCGGCGTATTGCGCAAGAACCCCTTCATATGGCTTGTCGAAGCCGCGGCTCACGACCAGCTGGCGCACGGCCGCACCGTTTGCCGTCGAGAGTGTGTGGTACTGATAGAGGGTGACGCCATAGTCGGCGATGCCTGCAATGAACAGAACGACCATCGGCATGATCAGCGCGGATTCCACGAGTACGGAACCGTCGGTATCGTCCCGCAGCCGGGACAGCCTGTTGTTGCTCTTCCTGAAAGCCAGCATCTGATTGGTCCGCGCGCATTATCTGGCTTGATAAGTTCAAGCCCAAAAGGTTCGGGAACTTTGAAACACCCAAACCACAATCGATTACAAAAGAAGATTTAACAACTGCTGACTGTCCAGTCAATCGGAAATAAAAGTGTATTGCAGATAGCGATTTAGGGGGTCTGCACAGACACCGCGAGACGCAACCAGGGCAAGAAATATTGCCGGAAGCGGAGAAGGTGGCTGCGGTGCGACCTCAACTTAGCATAACTCATCTGCGACATTACCAGCCAATACGGGCAAAAACGCCGGAAGAAACAGCCCAGAGTAAACTAAGTAAAAACACGTTGCTTAGCTCGGCGTCATGATCCCGGTGCAGAATTGCGATATTCGGGTGGACTCCTCGTCGGCTCCGGGGTTGAAGGAGCGGCCACTAAGTTGATCATAAGCAAGGAGCAGATCATGGGTATCTTCGACTTCATCAAGTCCGCCGGCAAGTCCATCGGCATCGGGTCCAGGGACGAGGCCCCCAGCGCCGACGCGCTGAAGAAGGAACTCGACTCGCATAGCCTGGGCACCGAGAAGGTCGTGGTCGAGGTGAAGGGTGACAAGGCCATCATCCGCGGCGACGTGTCGAGCCAGGAGGTGCTGGAGAAGGCCATCGTGGCCATCGGCAATACCCAGGGCATCTCCAAGGTCGAGGCCGAGGTGACAGTGCCGGACGCCAGGGAGCCGGTGTTCTACACCGTCAAGAAGGGCGACAATCTGTGGAAGATTTCGGAGCACTTCTACAAGACGGGCACCAAGCACCAGGTGATCTTCGAGGCCAACAAGCCGATGCTGTCGCACCCGGACAAGATCTATCCCGGCCAGGTGCTGCGCATTCCCGACCTCGGCTGACGTCGATCCCCGGGCCGCCCGGCGCGGCCCGGGCCATCAGCGCCGCAGCAGGGGGTTCCGGTAGGCCTGGCGGAAGGCCGAGGGGTTGCGCGGCTTCATCGTCATGGTCAGTTCGAACTGCCAGTCCATGTCGCCCCCGATCTTGTCTTCGGGCCGGATGAGCGGCAGCTTCAGGCCGAGGCGGGCGCCGTTGCGCGGGTCGCTTGCGGCGGTCAGCTGTTCCACCAGCGAGCAGGCCGCGGCGTGGATCTGCTCGCGGTCCTCCAGTGCCAGCTGCGGCACCCGCACCGAGCGGCGGAACACCTTGATGTATTCCTGATAGAACTGCGCGATCAGCCGCAGCTTGCGCACCGACTTGGTCGGGAAGAAGGTGGTGCGAAGCTCGTCGCCATGCGGAATGGCCGTGAAGGCGTCGGGCGGGATGAAGGCATCCTTGCAGCCGTAATCGGTGAGCCGCGTGTAGAGCTCGGTGTCTTCCATGCCGTAGTGCCGCAGCAGCTCGTCATAGCCGCCCACCGCCTCGAACATCGCGCGCGGCACGACGGCCGTGCCGCGCAGGTCATCGCCGCGCTCCGTGGCATCGATGGTCACATAGGTCTCGGGCGTGACGGCGGCGCTGATCGCATCCATCGCATTGGCTGCCACCCGGATGTCGGCATCGACGAAGAACAGGTAGTCCGCCGTGCTGGCCCGCGCCGCGATGTTGCGGGCGCGCGAGGGGTTGAAGCCGGGATCATCCTCGACCCGCACCACGTTCACCGTGGGAAAATGCGCCGCCACCCAGTCGCCGCTGCGGTCCGGGCAGCCATAATCGACCACCGTCACCTCGCAGCCGGGCAGCTGGCAGAACAGGGGCAGGGTCTGCCGCAGGTGCATCAGGCGCCCCTTGCAGGTCACGATCAGGCTGAATCTCGGCACGCGCAGGCGCTCCACGGCAAATTCCGGCCGCTGCATGGGGCGCAGGGCCGGGCAGGTTCAGGGTTGTGGCGCATCATATTGCATTGCCGGGGTGAGGCAACCGGGCCCCTGTCGGGCTCACTGGGCCGTCACTCCATCTCGTCGGGATAGTCGGCCTCCGGGCAGTTGCGGCGGGCGAATTGCCGATAGATCGTGTCGTCGTCGGCATCGCGCAGCGCCGCGAGGCGGGCGAGGCCGGCCTTGAGCCTGCCGGACAGCCTGCGCGCATCCGTCGGCAGGCCGTTGTTGACGGAGGTGACCGTGAACTGCCCCGCCGCAGTGATGTCATAGGTCATCTGCAGCGCGTCGAGCTTCGGCAGGGTGACGAGACCGTTGATGGTGCACATCGCCTCGGTTGTCTTCAGCGTGGCCGCCAGATCGTTGATGCGCGTCCACACCTCGGCATAGAGCTTGAACGAGAAATAGGCCTCGCAGGCAAAGGAGCCCTGGCCCTTCGGCTTGCCGAAGAAGTCGAGCTTGTCGGGCGCTACGCCAGCCAGCGAGGTGATCACGTCTTCGGCACGGCATGCCGTCTTGGAATCGATTGTTGCAGCAGTCGCAGAAAGCGGCATGAGGGATGGCAATGCCAAGGCCAGGCTGCAGCAGGCCATGACCAGGTAATTCGCAGTTCTGGTTCTCATCACTGCAGAATGAACGTTTGCGATGCAAAAGTATCTAAACATCTTTCATAAGCGCGTTGTAACACGCACGGCTGCCACCGGATCGAGACGAAGATGGCTGTATTCTTGCAGGCTGCAATCAGAAGGCGTGTCAGCGAAACACGCGGCGGGACACGATGCCACCGAAACCCGCAAGGTCAGCGTTCGCGCCAGGGTTGTCTGGGCGCAATCTTTTTGTGAATGGCAGTTCCACCATGTCCTCCAAGTGGTATGTGATTGCGGAGTTTGATATGGCCGACAGGATCTGCCAGCGTGTATCGAGGCCAGGACAGGGAAACAGACATGCGTGATGACTTGATGATCGGCCGCCGTGGATTTGCCGGGTTTCTGGCGGGTGGTGCCGTTGCGGCCATTGCTGGCACGGCCGGAGTGCGCGCCGCGGCGCCGGATGGAGCGGGTGCCGTGAACGACACGCTGGCCGCGCTGCAGGCGGCGAAGGCCCTGTCCTTCACGGCGGACTCGGTGTTCGGCGCCTCCGTTGCCAAGGATCGGCTCAAGACGCTGGGAACGCGCGCCAGCGTCGTGTTCACGCGTCCGGACAGCCTGTTCGCGGTGTTCGGCGGCGGCGGTGAACCGGATGTGCAGATGCTGATCACCGGCGGCGAGGCCACGCTGCTGCGCCTGTCGCTGGCCGCCAAGACGGTGGTGAAGCTGGCGCCGGAGAGGGGGGCTGCCTTCATGGTGCCGGGACTCTTCATTCCGTTCCTCGGCCTTCTGTCCCAGGATCCTGCCACGGACTTCTTCGGTGGCGTCAATTCCATCACGCCCATTGCCCAGGGCCTGCCCGACCAGCCCGAGCAGACGACACTTGACGCGGTGATGGGGGGGCGCTTCACCGGCGAGGTCTGGGTCGACCGCAGCACCAGCCTTCCGGCGCGCATCAACGGCACGTGGTTCTCCGGGACGGGGGATGTCGCGGCGAGCGCCGCCGTCACCTTCACCGGCTGGTCTTCCGAGGTGCCTCCCGCCAGCGCCTTTGCCCTCAAGGGCATCGATGCGGCCAAGGCCGTGGACATCGACGCCCTGGGTCTCTGAGTGTCCGGCGCAGCGACGGCGATCGCCGCTGCCCCACGCCGTGACCTTCGTCCATCGGGCGGCGCGACTGGCTGACTCAGCTCCGCGGCATCTTCAGGAAGGCGGGGCGGGGGTCCGTCAGTCCGGCGAAGCCTGCGAATTGCTCTTCCGGGGGTCCCCCCTCGACATAGGTGAACCCGACCCTGTCATCCGTCCGCCAGCTCACCGCCACTTCGTGATAGGCGTCGGCCGGCATGAAACGCACGCGGGCACCGCTCTCCACCGATGTGGCCTTGGGCAGGCTCACCTCCACCCAGTCCTGGCCTGCCGCCATGATGCAGCCGATATGGATCCGCCGGCCAACCTTGTGGACGATCTCGGCGAATCGCATGGCGAGGTTGCGGACCATTCTCGAAGTCGGATGTGTCGTCACGTCACTCATCTCGCTGTCAGTTGCCCGGCATTCGCCAGTTCCCGCGAGGGGAACCGGAACAGCGGGTATGACATCACCGCGACACGTTCCAGCAACGCCTTGTAGAAGATTTGCTCCGGCTGAACGGAAAATCTTCTTGGCGTAGGCACAAGTAAGTAATGTCCTGTGCGATATGATCATCTCCCTACGCAGTTTCTCCGGGAACGTGTCGACAAGTGGACACATGGCAAAACATGCATGTAACGCAGGCTGCTGGAATCAGTTCTGAAGGGGCGGTGTGCGGGGTCGGCGCTGCCCTGGATGGCCACGTTACCATTCGCAACCCGTAATTGCGCGTACCGAGCATTACGGCCTCCGTTGCATCCCCGGGGTGAAAAGCGCCTTCACGCGGCATCACAGGATGTTTATAGGTCGCTCACAGGACATACACAGGAATGTGACGCATGCAGTACCGGCCAAATGAACCTGATGTGGTGAGCGAGATCCTCGACGGCGAGGCCGTGGTCATCCATCTCCAGTCCGGTACTTACTATAGCCTGCGTGATGCGGCGCTCGACGTGTGGCAGGGACTGGCCGCCGGTTGGACAGCCGATGACATTGCCGCCTGCCTCGCCGACGATGCCGGTGTGGCGCGCGAGAGCGTCGCTGAGCCCGTGGCCGATTTCGTTGCCCAACTGGTGGCGGAGGAACTCGTCGTGCCCTACGCCACAGCCGGGCGGGATGCGGCGCGCCCCTTCGCGCCGCGTGGGGTGTTCGCCGCGCCGCAGCTTCAGAAATTCACCGACATGCAGGAAATGCTGCTCATCGACCCCATCCATGAAGTGACGGAAGCCGGCTGGCCGATCAAGAACCCGAAGGCGGAATGACCGATCCCCGCAGTCTCTTCGATTTTGCCGGCATTCTCTTCGCGCAGGCGGAGCCCTCCGGCATCGTCGAGCACAGCTGCCGCATCGCGGAGCACACGCTGCGCTTCCGCTTTGCCGGCCGGGGACTGGCGTCGCGGCTTCTTCCGGCCTTCGGCCACCTCGAGCGAGCGCAGCCCAGCGCCGCGGACCTCACCATCCTGTGCTGGGACGACGCGGCGGCGGGCGTGTCCACGCCCGAGCCGGCCCTTGCCGGGACGGAGCAGGGGGTGACGTTCCTCGATGGACCGTTGCGCTTTGCCGCCGATCATCAGACAAGGCGCCTCGAAGCCTATGATGCGTCCCGCGGCCTGGCACTGTTCCGGGTGCCCGATCACGCCACGCTTTCGAGCTGGGAACCGGGGTCTCCCTTCCTGCGCATCCTGCACTGGTGGTCGGCCGGGCACGGGCTGCAACTCGTTCATGGCGCGGCCGTCGGCCGTCCGGAGGGAGCAGTGCTGCTGGTGGGCCGTGGCGGATCCGGAAAGTCGACGACGGCGCTGGCCTGCATCGGCTCAGAGCTCAACTATCTTTCGGATGACTACTGCCTGCTGCAGCCGGGCCCATGGCCCATGGTCCATTCGCTGTTCAGCAGCGGCAAGGCAGACGGCAATTCCATCGCCCGCCTGCCGCTGCTCAGCCCGGCGTTTGCCGCCGGCCTCAAGGACCCCGGAGGCAAGTCGATCATCTTCCTCGCTGAGCATTGTCCGGCGGCGTTGCAGCGCGCGGCGCCGCTGCGCGCCGTCGTCGTGCCGATGATCGTGCCGGGCAACGGCTGCACGGCCGAGCCGCTGGGACGTGCCGAAGCCCTGCGCGCGCTTGCGCCGAGCACGTTGTTCCAGCTTCCGGGCGAGCGGGCGAAGTCCTTCGGCGCCATCACCGCCGTGTTGCGCGAACTGCCGTGCTGGCGGCTGAGGGTCGGCGGCGATCCCTCGCGTGCGGCCGGCGAATTGCTCGGCATCATCCATCACAGAGCGGTGCAGCATGCCGGTTGAGGGCCTGGTGAGTGTCATCATCCCGGCATACAATGCCGAACTCTTCGTCGCCGCGGCGGTTCGCAGCGTGCTGCAGCAGAGCCACGCGGCAAAGGAGGTCATCGTCGTCGATGACGGCTCGACGGACGGCACCGCCGAAGCCGTGCAGGCCTTCGGGGCCGAGGTGACGCTGATCCGCCAGGCCAATGGCGGGCCGCCATCGGCCCGTAACCGTGGCCTGGCCGTGGCGCAGGGTGAGTTCATCGGCTTCCTCGACGCCGACGACGTTTATGAGCCAGGCTCACTGGCGCTGCAGGTTGCGAAGCTGCGCGGCGACAAGGCGGCGGCCATTGCCATCGGCCGCCTGCAACGCGAGGAGGTTGCCAGTGAACCGGGGGAGCCGCTGGTCTTCCGTGCGATCGAGACCGAGGAAAAGATTTCCACCCAGCTCGGCGTCTGCCTGTTCCGCCGCAGCGTCTTTGATCAGGTGGGCATGCTCGATGAGAGCCTGCGCCACTGCGACGACTGGGACTGGTTCATGCGCGCCCGCGAGTGCCAGGTTCCAATGCTGCTCCATGACGGGCTTCTGCTGCGCCAGCGGCTGCACTGGAGCAACATCACGCGCGATCAGGAGGCCAACCGCACGTACCTCGCGCTCATGCTGCGCAAGTCGCTGCAGCGCCGCAGGTCGGGCCAGGGCGAGGCAAAGTCGCTGGCCCCGCTTGCAGCACAGCGCGAATCCGGGCCGCCGGGGAAGGACTGACATGGTGAACGACATATCCTCTGGCCGCATCAGCGTGATCATCCCGGCCTTCAATGCCGAGCGCTACATTGCGGAGACGATCAGCAGCGTTCTCGCGCAGGATTGGCCGGTGCTTGAAATCGTGGTGGTGGATGACGGATCGACGGATCGCTCTGCCGCTGTTGCCGAAGGTTTCGGCCAGCCTGTGCGGGTGATCGGCCGCCCGCATGGCGGTCTTGCGGTGGCGCGCAATGTCGGCATGGACGAGGCGCAGGGCGATTTCTTCCTGCATCTCGATGCCGACGACCTGCTGGCACCCGGCGCGATCGGCTGCCTCATGGCGCAATTTGCCGGAACGCCGGTGCCCGACATCGTCACGGGGCGCTTCACCTGCTTCCACACCCCCGAGATGAGCGAGGCTGACCGGGCCCGTCTTGCCCTGCCGCAACGGCCGCAGCATGGGCACCTCGCCGGATCCTCGATCCTGCGTGCCTCTGCGGTCACCACGTTCGGCCGCATCGACGAAGGCTATCCCGCGCATGGCGACCTGGCCTGGTGGGCCCGGGCGCAGGACCTCGGCGCGCGCATCAGGTTCATCGACGACATCGTGATGCACCGCCGCATCCATGGCGCCAACATGACGCTCACCCGCAAGGCCGAGATCGAGGCCAGCCGGCTGCGCATCGTGCGGGAATCGATGCTGCGCCGCCGGAAGCTGGCGCAGGCGGCGGACGGGCAGCCGGCATGAGCCTGCCGGATCTCTATGCGTTCTTGCGGTCCGGCATCGGCGAGGTCCACGGCTACATGCTGGAGGCACTTCTCGGCGAGGGCCAGTCCCGCCACACCGCCCTGCAGAAGTGGGCGCTCACGGTGGATATCGACAGGATCGGTGCATCATCCTACCGCCTTATCCCCGCACTCTACGCCGAGGCCGGCGCGGACCCCGTGCTGGCCCCGCACCAGGGGCGCCTCAAGGGCATCTACCGCTACTTCCTTTATCGCAACAGCCGGCTGCTCGCGGTGATCGAGCGCACGCTGCGTGCCCTCCAGCAAGCCGGGATCGACTTCATCCTCATCAAGGGCACGGCCGTGGTGTTGCAATATCACCCCAGCGCGGCGCTCCGGTCCTTCGGTGATTGCGATGTGCTGATCCACCTCGCGGACAAGCCGCGCGCCGAGGCCGTGCTCGCCGGGCTTGGCTTCAGCCTCAAGGCGCCTGCCGGATCGAGCCCGCGCAACCGGCATTCGGACGACTACACCGACTCCGCCGGCAATGGTGTCGACCTGCATTGGAACGCGCTTGCCGAATGCCGCACGCCGCGGGCCGATGACGGCTTCTGGCAGCGCTCACGGCAGATCACGTGGAAGGGCATGACACTGAGGGTTCTCGCGCCGGAGGATGAGCTCCTCACCGCCATGCTCAATGGCTTGCGCGATCGCCACCAGGAACGCCTGGACTGGCTTTATGATGCCGCCACCATCCTGCGTGCACATCCGGATTTCGACTGGGCGCTGCTGCGCCAGGAGGCCCTGAACCGCAAGCTCCAGATCAGGCTGGCGAGGGCGCTTGCCGTGGCCAACCGGTTCATCCCCGATTTTCCGACGGAGGCCGTCGAGAAGGTGTTCGCCACCGAGATCGCCGAAGCGCGCGCCCGCTCCGACGCCGAGGGCGAGTTGCACCGGCTCATGGCGCGGCTGTTCGAGGAGGATCGTGCCGGCCTCCTCAACCCCGTGCGCCTGCTCGCGGCCCTGCGGCCGGCCGTCGGCCTGCGTCGCCGCATCAAGGGCATGGGGCCGCGCCAAGACCCGTCCCGCAATCCGGCCTGAGGGTGTTTTGAGAGGCGGGGATGAAGTGAAAACGGGCGTTTGCCTGACTTATACGTCAGGGGGTTGCAAGTGAGGACGCAGTCATGGAGTTGAGGTTCTCGCAGGAGGTATCCGGAAGAGGGACCGTCAGGACCGTCACGCTCTTTCACGGGGACGGTACGGCAGCCAAGGACATCTTCTTCGAGATCGCGGATACGGATCTTGCAGTTCCGGCCGTCCTCGATGGCTTCGTGCTCGGTGTCATCTTCTACGCCATGGAGAAGGGCGAGGCGCTTCACGTCCGCGGCGCGGTAAGCCACGAGCTGCTCGCCAACCTGCGTGAATACCAGGAGGCGTGGACCTTGTGGCGGCCGCAGCGCTACCGGCGTATCGCGATCACGGCCGATACCGTTGTCCATCTGGACGGGGTGCGCCCCCGAAAGGCACTCGCGGCGTTTTCCGGTGGCGTCGATTCGATCTTCACCATGCTCCGCCATTGCCGGCAAAACCGCGCCCTCGATGGTCAGCCGCTCGATGACACGCTCGTGCTGGTGCATGGTTTCGACGTTCCGCTGAGCGCTGTGGACGGGTTTGCCCGCCTCACGGAACGCCTGACACCACTGGCCCGCCAGCTGGGCCTCGACATCAGGGTCGTGCGCACCAATCTGCGGCAGGCCCTGCCGCAGGACTGGGAGGATTCGGTTGCCGCCCAACTTGCATGTTGCCTGCACAATTTCTCCCACGATCACAGCGATGCGCTGGTCGGCAGTTCCGAGCCTTACGACGCGCTGGTGATACCCTGGGGCTCCAGCCCCATCACCGACCATCTCCTGTCAGGCAGCCAGATGCGCATCATCCATGATGGTGCTGGATATTCGCGAACCGAGAAGGTCGCCCTGATCGCCAGGCACCCCACGGCCGTGACCAGCCTCAAGGTGTGCTGGGAAGGGCCTGACCCCGGCCAGAACTGCGGGACCTGCGAGAAGTGCATCCGCACGAGGCTGAACTTCATGGCGCTGGGTGATGCCACGCCAGGCTGTTTCAGCACACCCTTCGATCCGGCGGCGATCACCACCATGCCGATCCGCAACGAGGTTCAGTTCCTCGAACTCCAGTCGATCATCGCCTATGCACGCCGCCACAACGTCACGGGAGACTGGCTGCGGATGCTGGAGGACCGCGTGGCCGGCTACCGCCCCCCGACGCGCTGGAACCGCGCCACGCAGCGCAGCCGCAAGCTCGGCGCCGCACTGGCCCGGGGCGACATCGGCCTCATTGCAAGAGCCATCAAGTCGAGATTGCAGCGAAATGGCCGCTAGTCCTTCATCCTGACACGGAAGGAGAGACAAAGATGCGCACCGGTACCACTGGTGCCGGCTAAGGGACTCGAACCCCTGACCCCCTGATTGCAGATCACCGCCCAGCACTATCCGGTGGCACACCAAACTGTATCCAGATGATGCAGGATGGTGGCGGATGGTCCCAGCGCCGGAGATGTTGGCGGTTTTGCCGACCGCTCGCGGCGCCCTCCGGCGAGCCCTCGCCGGACAGCGGATGGCATCGAGCAGCGGATCCTGGCGGCCCGGGCGGAGCATCCGGCCTGGGGGGCGCGCAAGATCAGGGCTGTGCTCGAGAGGGCGGGTCAGGCGAGGCCTGCCTGCTCGACAGTACACCAGGTCCTGAAGCGCCATGGGCTGATCCTGCCGGAACCGGGCGGCGAGCCGGCCCGCCTGCGCTTCGAGGCGGCAGCGCCCAATGACCTCTGGCAGATGGACTTCAAGGGCCATTCACGGCTGGGCGACGGCTCAAGGCTTCACCCCCTCACGGTGGTCGATGACCATTCGCGCTATGCGCCCTGCCTCAAGGCGCTGGGCGGCGAGACAGGCGAGGAGGTGAAGGCGGCGCTCACCCAGGTGTTCGCGGTGCATGGCCTGCCGCCGCGCATCTTCACGGACAATGGCACGCCGTGGGGCGGTTCGCAGGGCAACTGCTGGACCAGGTTCCGGGTGTGGCTCCTGAAGCTTGGCGTCGATCTCATCCACTCCCGGCCCTACCACCCGCAGAGCCGGGGCAAGAACGAGCGTTTTCACCGCAGCATGGACGAGGAGGTGCTGAGCCTCCGTCCGCTCGCCACCAGGGCCGACGCCCAGAAGGCCTTCGACCACTGGCGCCTGGTCTACAATCACCAGCGCCCGCACGAGGCGCTGGGCCTCGCCGTGCCCGCCAGCCGTTACCGGCCAAGCATAAGGCCCATGCCGTCCAAACCCGCGCAACCGCACTACGAGGACGGCACCCTCACCCGCAAGGTCCCGGCCACCAAAAGCGACATCTCCTTCCAGGGACGACACTGGAAAGTCCCCGAAGCCTTCTGCGGCGAACGCCTCGCCATCCGGCCACTCGCCCAAGACGGACAGTTCGGCGTGTTCTTCGCCTCCCACCAAATCGCTTCAATCGACTTGACGGATCAATAAAGTGTCAGCCATATCTCCGAACAGGCGTCAACCATGTCCCCGGTCTGAACACCACCCTCCGCCACCCACCAGGGCAGGGGTAGGCAGGGGCTGGCGTGGGGGTGCCCACCTCGCCATCGATCGACGCCGCAGCCCCTCCGCTGGGCTGTGGCGGGCCTGCCGGGGGCAACCGGGGGCGGCGCCCAGGAGTCGGGGGGGATGCTGCCAAGGTCCGGCGAAGCCCCGCACCGCGTCCCAGCCTCAAAAACAAGCCAATGTCCGTAGTTTTCCGCGCGCACGCGCGCGTGACAGACGGGAGTACCGTATATCCATACTCTCGCTGAAGTCGGCGTCGCTGTCGAAAGCTGGCGTCGCTTCTACAAAACGCGCCTGACCACATGGCTCGCTAGGCTACCGGCCACCAGCCCCGAGGTCTTCATTCCGCAGTCCGCGCGGGCAGCTGCGCAACGCTGATTGGCTTCACCGCCCACCGTGGCGCCGAAACCAATCATGCCTTAACCATCAAATCGGAGTACACGTTCGGAGCCGAATGCTCGCTGCAAACTGGTGAAGATCCATCGATACATGTGGGCAGCGCTGCGCCACTCCCGTGTACTCGGCCGCTGCCGGGGGCGACCCGCTCCGCTCCGGCATGCCACGGAAGCCCTCGGGAGGCGGGCCGCCCGATCGAATGATAATCCATGCCGGAATTGCGGGCATCGGCGATGGAAAAGAGGTTGCGGAAGTCGACCAGCACCGGCTGGCGCATGTCGCGCGCCATGCGCTTGAGGTCGAGGCCGCGGAACACG
>NZ_QKVK01000005.1 GCF_003234965.1 Aestuariivirga litoralis | reverse complement strand
GGGGGGGGGGGGGGGGGGGGGGGGGAGATGTTCAGACTGCGACCGATGTCGCAGCGGCCCTGATGGCGCGGATCTCGGCAGCATAGTCCTTCGTCTTGAAGATCGCCGAACCTGCCACCAGAACATTGGCCCCTGCGCGCACAATGTCGCCAGCGTTGTGGCGCGTCACACCGCCGTCAACCTCGATGTCGATGTCGCGGCCGCCGACCATGTCGCGGATCTCGGAAATCTTCTCGAGCATGGCAGGAATGAAGGACTGGCCGCCGAAGCCGGGGTTCACGCTCATCACCAGGATCAGGTCCAACCGGTCCATCACGTGCTTCAGCACCGACGCCGGCGTTGCAGGATTCAAGGAGACGCCGGCCTTCTTGCCCATGGCGCGGATGGCCTGCAGCGTGCGGTCGAGATGCGGGCCCGCTTCGGCATGCACCGTGATGATGTCCGCTCCCGCCTTGGCGAAGCTTTCGAGATAGGGATCGACGGGCGCGATCATCAGGTGGACGTCGAAGGGCTTCTTCGTGACACTGCGGATCGAGTCCATGATCGGCGTGCCGAAGGAGATATTGGGCACGAAGTGCCCATCCATCACGTCGATATGGATATAGTCGGCCCCTGCCGCATCGATTGCGCGCACCTCCTCGCCGAGCCGCGCGAAGTCGGCGGCGAGGATCGAGGGCGAGATCAGCAGGGGCCGCGTCTTCATGATCAGGCGATCAGCTTGCCGAAATAGGCGGCCGTGTCGCCCATGCGGTTGGAGAAGCCCCACTCATTGTCGTACCACGACAGGATCGACACGAAGTTGCCGTCCATCACCTTGGTCTGGTCGAGGTGGAAGACCGAGGAATGAGGATCATGGTTGAAGTCGATCGACACGTTCGGCTTGTCGGTGGTGCCGAGAATGCCCTTCAACGGGCCGGCGGCGGCCTTCTTGATGAGCTCGTTCACCTCTTCCTTGGTCGTCGCGCGCTTGGCGATGAACTTGAGGTCGACGACGGACACGTTCGGCGTCGGCACGCGCATGGCGAAGCCGTCGAGCTTGCCCTTGAGCTCGGGGAGCACAAGGCCCACGGCCTTGGCGGCACCGGTCGAGGTCGGGATCATCGAGAGTGCCGCGGCGCGGGCGCGGTAGAGGTCCTTGTGCATGGTGTCGAGCGTCGGCTGGTCGCCGGTGTAGGAGTGGATCGTCGTCATCATGCCCTTCTCGATGCCGAGCTCATCGTTCAGCACCTTGGCCACGGGGGCGAGGCAGTTGGTGGTGCACGAGGCGTTCGAGATCACCATGTGATCCTTGGTGAGGCCCTGGTGGTTGACGCCATAGACGACGGTGCAATCCGCGCCATCCGACGGAGCCGAGACGATGACGCGCTTGGCGCCGGCGGTGAGGTGGGCTGCCGCCTTGTCACGCGCCGTGAAGATGCCGGTGCATTCGAGCGCGATGTCGATACCGAGATCCTTCCAGGGAAGCTGGCTCGGATCCTTGATGGCGGTGACCTTGAACTGGTCGCTGCCGATCGAGATCGAGTCGCCCTTCACCACCACCTCATGCGGGAAGCGGCCGTGCACGGAATCGAACTGCAGGAGATGGGCGTTGGTTTCCACCGGGCCCAGATCGTTGACGGCGACGACGTCGATGTCCTTGCGGCCCGATTCATAGATGGCGCGAACGATGTTGCGGCCGATGCGGCCGAAGCCGTTGATGGCGACACGGACTTTCGTCATGGGAAGCTCTCCGGATGATGGGGGTTCGAAACTCGGCGGCTGTTATAGAGATTTTGCTGCGCCGCGAAAGGGGGTTGTTGAGGTGCGCAACTCAGGCCGGCCGGACATAATGTTTCGGAAAGAAGGCGGCGAGCGCGGCCGCCATCACCTGCTTGGCCTGGGTGCCGCTCACCTGCCCCTTGTAGCCGCCGCCACCGAGGCTGATCCACAACCCATCGCCCAGCGATTCCAGCCCCCGCATGATCAGCTGCGGGTCGAGGCCATAATGGCCTTCGGCAATGATCTGGCTGCACAGGGCTTCGGTGGCGGCCTGGCGTTCGGCATCGAAACCGGCGCAGATCTGGTCATAGAAGGGTCTGCCCTGGATTTCCCCCCAGAAGGCCACCCAGGCCGCAAGCTTCTCGCGGGTATAGATCTCCGTGTCGAAGTCCGAGAGCAACATCGCCTGCAGCCGGGCAGCGGCAGACGGGCCTGCGGCCTTCATGCTGGCTTCCCAGTGGTTCCGGTACTCGGCGGCGAGCGCCTCCAGCACGGCGCCCAGCAACTCTTCCTTGCTGTTGAAGTGAAAGATCACGATGCCGGCAGACAGTCCGGCCTCCTTCGCGACATCGGCGACCGTCACTGCGGCATAGCCCTTGCGCGCCAGGACGGCGATGGTCGACTCGATCAGCTGCTGGCGGCGCACCGGCCTTGCAGCCTTGCGCTGGCGGGTGGAATCGCTCTGTCGCGCACTTGCCATGCGGTGCAGCATAGTCAATGCTTTGCCCCTGGGAAAGGCCGAAGCCTGACCTTAGGTGACCCGGCGGCGAAAACTTCTCGTAAGGCTTGATATGCGCGACCATGAATTGAGATCCATCCTCAACGACGAGCTGCATGGCCGCCCGGGCCTGCCGGTGGTCGCGCCAGCCCGCATCACGCACCTGGCCTTCACCCTGTCCGAGGGGGATTCGGACCCGCTGGAACATGTCCGCCTGCTCTGCGACGCCCTGGGAGTGAAGCCGCCGCCACCTGGTGCTGCCCACCATGCCGCCGACATTGCCGGCGGGCAATTCAAGTATGAGCGGCACGGCGAGTTCTACCGCATCAGCGTGGTGGCAGAGGGTGGCCCCGAGAAAGGCGAGGCGCTGGCCATCCTCCCCGTGGGCTGGGTCGACGGCCTGCCGGGCTCCCGCCTCGTGGGCATCCATACCCGCGTCATGGCCAAGGACGAGCCGGGGCCGGACGTGGCGGAGCTCATTCGCATGTTCGGGCACGAGGACCTTGCGGGGTCTCGTGTCAGCTCCGGCCAGGCGACGGTGTGGACCGACTTCCGCATCGGCGAGGATGGCTATACCCGCATGCTGGTGAAGGACCATGGCTTGTCGCCCCTGAGGCTCGGCCGGGTCATCCGCCGCATCCACGAAATCGAAACCTACCGCATGATGGCACTGCTGGCGCTGCCGCTGGCGCGCAAGGTGACGGGTGAACTGGGGGCCCTTGACCGCGCGCTGTCCAAGGTGACGGCAGAGATGCTGTCAGCGCGCGAGAGCCACGAGGACGCCGAACTGCTCACGTCGCTCAGCCGCATCGCGCGTGACGTGGAGGAGATCTCGAGCCGCACCAGCTATCGCTTTTCGGCGGCACGCGCCTATTCCGCACTGGTCGACAAGCGCATCGCGGAACTGGGCGAGGAGAAGGTGATGAGCTTCCAGCGCATCGGCGTCTTCCTTGACCGCCGCTTCTCGCCCGCCATGGCCACCTGCCAGGCGGTGAACGACCGCATCCGGAGCCTGGCAGAGCGCAGCGAGCGCGCCTCCAACCTGCTGCGCACCCGCGTCGACATCGCGCTCGAGGCCCAGAACCAGCAAGTGCTGAAGTCGATGGAAAAGCGCAGCCACCAGCAGCTCCGCCTGCAGGAAACGGTCGAAGGCCTCTCCGTGGTGGCAATCAGCTATTACCTCATCGGCATCCTGTCGAAGCTGATCGAAGGCCTGGGCTCATATGCCCATGCCGAAGCCATGGGCAAGCTGGTCAGCATCGCCATCATCCCGGTCGTCGTCTTCCTGGTGTGGTACGGGATCAGAAGGCTTAGGAAGCATATCCTGAGTTCGGAGAAGGACTGACGTCACCTCCCCTACACCTCCTCATGCGCGGGCTTGATCCGCGCATCCCTTTTGTGGCCACCAAACAGGATCGCCGGGACGAGCCCGGCGATTATGGGAGTGGGGAGAGATATTCGAAGCCCTACAGCTTCGTCCACTTCCCGTTCTTCTCCGATGACTTCACGCAGGCCTCGATGAAGGCCATTCCGGCCACACCGTCGGCGATGCCGGGGAAGGCGACGTCCTTCTCGACCTTCTTGCCCGCCCGCTTCGCCTTGATGGCGCGGGCGACTTCCGTATAGACGTTGGCGAAGCCTTCGAGATAGCCCTCAGGGTGGCCAGGCGGCACGCGGGTGACGCGGCCTGCGGCGGGGCCGGAGCCTGCGCCACCGCGGGTGATCAAGCGCTTCGGCTCGCCGAAGGGCGTGTACCAGAGGTAATTCGGGTCGGCCTGGGTCCATTCGAGGCCGCCCTTGGTGCCGTAGACGCGGATCTTCAACCCGTTCTCGTTGCCCGGCGCCACCTGGCTGGCCCAGATCATGCCGCGCGCACCATTGTTGAAGCGCAACATCACATGCACGTTGTCGTCCAGCACGCGGCCCTTCACGAAGCTGGTGAGGTCGGCCGAGAGCTCGCTGGCACTGAGCCCCGAGACATCGCACATCAGCTGGTAGGTATGCGTCCCGATGTCACCCACGCAGCCGCCCGCGCCTGAGCGCTTCGGGTCGGTGCGCCACTCGGCCTGCTTCTGGCCGGTCTTCTCAAGGGCCGTGGTGAGCCAGTCCTGTGGATACTCGCCCTGCACCAGCCGGATCTCGCCCAGCTCGCCCGCCTTCACCATGGCCTTGGCATGGCGGATCATCGGGTAGCCCGAGTAGTTGTGGGTGAGCGCGAAGATGACGCCCGGGTGTTTCGCCAGCGCCTTCTCCAGCTGCTTTGCCTCCTTGAGGTTCAGCGACAGCGGCTTGTCGCAGATGACGTGGATGCCCTGCTCGATGAAGGCGAGGGCTGCGGGCACGTGCACGTGGTTGGGCGTCACGATGGAGACGGCCTCGATGCCGTCGGTGCGGTTTGCCTCGGCCTTCGCCATCTCGCGGAAGTCGGTATAGATGCGGTCGGGCGCCAAGCCCAGTTCCGCGCCCGAGGCCTTGGCCTTCTTCGCGTCGGCGGAGAGGGCGCCGGCCACGAATTCATATTGATCGTCCATGCGCGCGGCGAGGCGGTGCACGGCGCCGATGAAGGCCCCCTGCCCGCCGCCCACCATGCCGAGCCGGATGCGGCCCGTATTCGCGTCGCTGCGTCCTGATACCATGATGCGCGCTCCCCTTATGCCAGGCCCAGCATGCGGCGGGCCTTGCTGGTGTCGGGTTTGCCGCCGGCGAAATCGTCGAAGGACTTGGCCGTGGTCTTGATGATGTGGCTTTCGATGAAGGGTGCGCCCTCGGCTGCCCCCTGCTCGGCATCCTTGATACAGCATTCCCATTCGAGCACGGCCCAGCTGTCGTAGTTGTAGCCGGCGAGCTTGGAGAAGATGGCACCGAAATCAACCTGCCCGTCGCCCAGCGAGCGGAAGCGGCCCGCGCGCTTGAGCCAGGGCTGGAAGCCGGAATAGACGCCCTGCCGGCCCGTGGGGTTGAACTCCGCGTCCTTCACGTGGAAGGCGCAGATGCGCTCGTGATAGATGTCGATGAAGTCGAGATAATCGAGCTGCTGCAGCACGAAATGCGACGGGTCGTAGTTGATCTGGGCGCGCGGGTGGTTGTTCAGCCGCTCGAGGAACATCTCGAAGGTGATGCCGTCGATCAGGTCCTCACCGGGATGGAGTTCGTAACCCACGTCGACGCCATGCTTGTCGAAGGTGTCGAGCAGCGGCTTCCAGCGGCGCGCCAGCTCGTCGAAGGCCTCCTCGATCAGGCCCGGCGGGCGCGGCGGCCAGGAATAGATGAAGGGCCAGGCGAGCGCACCGGAGAAGGTGACGTGGCTGGTGAGGCCCATGTTCTGCGAGGCTTTGGCTGCGAGCTTCACCTGCTCTTCGCCCCAGGCGCGGCGGTCCTTCGGCTTGCCGTGGACTTGCGCCGGCGCGAAGGCATCGAAGCCCTCGTCATAAGCCGGATGCACGGCGACGAGCTGGCCCTGCAGGTGCGTCGAGAGCTCGGTCACCTCCACGCCATTGGCGCGGGCCACGCCCAGCACCTCATCGGCATAGGTCTTGGACTCGGCGGCCTTCTTCAGGTCGAAGAGGCGGCCATCCCAGCTGGGGATCTGCACGCCCTTGTAGCCGAGCGAGGCGGCCCACTTGGTGATCGAATCCCATGAGTTGAAGGGCGCTGCGTCGCCTGCGAACTGGGCGAGGAAAATGGCGGGTCCCTTGATATCGGTCGGCATGTTGGGTCCTCCCTGGACGGATCAGATGTAAGAGTTGAGAAGCGCTTCGAGGCGCTCCTGCCTGCCGGATTTGGGCTGCGGGTCAAGGCCCTCGGCCAAGGCGCGCCTTGCAATCGACTCGAGCGTCTCCTTGCCCTCCAGCATCGCCTTGTTCTTCGACTCGTTCCACTTGGCGTAACGCTCGTCGACGATCTTGCCGAGCTTACCGTCCTCGAGGACCGTCGCCGCGATGAGGAGCCCGCGGGCGCAGGCATCCATCGAGGCGGCATGCGCATGGAGGATGTCGTCGGGGTCGATCGACTGGCGGCGGATCTTGGCGTCGAAGTTGAGGCCGCCGGTGGTGAATCCGCCGGCCTTGAGGATCTCGAGGAAGGCCAGCGACATTTCCGGGATGTTCATGGCGAACTGGTCGGTGTCCCAGCCCGACTGGTAGTCGCCGCGGTTGATGTCGATCGAGCCGAAGATGCCCAGTGCCGCCGCGAGCGCGATCTCGTGCTCGAAGGTGTGGCCGGCGAGGATGGCGTGGTTCTGCTCGATGTTGACCTTCACGTCGTTCTGGAGGCCGAGCGAGGCGATGGTCGCATAGACGGTGGCCACGTCATAGTCGTACTGGTGCTTGGTCGGCTCCTGCGGCTTGGGCTCGATCAGGATCGGGCCCTTGAAGCCGATCTTGTGCTTGTATTCTACGACCATCGAGAGGAAGCGCTTGGCCTGTTCCAGCTCATGGCCGATCTTGGTGTTGAGCAGCGTCTCGTAGCCCTCGCGGCCGCCCCACATGACGTAGTTGGCGCCATCGAGGTCCTTGGTGACATCCATGCAATGCTTCACCTGTGCGGCGCAGTAAGCGAAGACGTCCGGATCGGGGTTGGTCGCCGCACCCGCCATGAAGCGGCGGTTGGAGAACATGTTGGCGGTGCCCCACAGGAGCTTCTTGCCGCTCGCCGCCATCTTCTTCTCGAAGATCTTCGCGATCTCGGTGACGTTGGCGTTGAACTCCTTCAGCGACTTGCCCTCGGGTGCGATGTCAAGGTCATGGAAGCAGAAGAAGTCGACGTCGAGCAGCCGCAACGTCTCGAACATCAGGTCGGCCTTCATGCGGGCCGCCGCCATCTCGTCGCCCATGTGGTGCCACTGGCGCATGAAGGTGTCGCCGCCGAAGGGATCGCCACCCGGCCAGCACAGCGTGTGCCAGTAGGCGATGGCGAAGCGCATGTGGTCGCGCATTTTCTTGCCCATCACCACCTGGTCGGGATTGTACCAGCGGAAAGCCAGTTCGCCTCGGGCGTTGGGACCTTCGTACCTGATCGGGTCCTTGATGGAATAGAAAGCGGACATCAGCGATAAATCTCCTTGATGGCGGGATAGATGGAGGCATAGCGGCGGTAATGCGCTTCGTAAGCGTCGCGCGCCTTGGGTTCGGGCTTGATGGTGCGGGCGGTCTTCGGCGCGGTGAGCACCTTGCGATAGTCGGCCCCCGTTGCGGCGATAAGCCCCAAGCGCGCTGCACCGAAGGCGCCGCCGACGTCGCCCGCCGCAGGGAGGTCGACTGGCACGCCGAGCACGGTGGCGATGATCCTGAGCCAGAGTTCGGACTTCGACCCGCCGCCCACGGCCGTGACGCGCTTCACTTCCGTGCCCGCATCCTTCAGTGCCTCGAGGGAGTCGCGGAAGGCGAAGGCCACGGCATCGAGTGCCGCGTGGGTGAGGGTCTTGTGGTCCGACTCATGGCCCAGCCCCATGATGAGGCCGCGGATTTGGGCATCCGCGACCGGCGTGCGCTCGCCCGAGAGATAGGGCAGCATTAGCGCCGCCGAAGGTCCGGTGAGCTTGCTGCCCAGCGCCGCGGTGAGCTTCGGCGCGGGCTTGCCGAGAACGGTGGCCAGCCATTCCAAGCTCGCGGCGGCGGAGAGGATGACGCCCATCTGGTGCCAGGTGTTGGGCACCGCATGGCAGAAGGCATGGACGGCGCGGCCGGCATTCGGGCGGAATTGGTCGTTCGAGACGAACATCACGCCCGATGTGCCGATGGAGACCAGCGCGGCATTGTCCGTCACCGCACCGATGCCGCAGGCCGCTGCGGCATTGTCGCCGCCGCCACCGGCCACCACGGGGCGCTTCGGCATGCCCCAGGCCTTGGCGACGGCGGGTGTGAGGCGGCCCGTTGCATCGGTGCCTTCGTAGAGCTTCGGCATCTGGTCGATGCTCATGCTGCCTGCGGCGAGGAGCTTCGACGACCAGTCGCGCTTGGCGCAGTCGAGCCAGTAGGTGCCGGACGAGTCCGACATGTCGGAGGCATATTCGCCGGTCATGCGGAAGCGGATGTAGTCCTTGGGCAGCAGCACCTTGGCGACCTGCGAGAACACCTTGGGCTCGTGCTTCTTCACCCAGAGGAGCTTCGGCGCCGTGAAACCCGCGAGCGGGATGTTGCCGGAAATCTCCCGGGCACGCGGCTCCGCCTTCTCGATGTCCTCGCATTCGCGGAAGGAACGCGCGTCGTTCCACAATATGCAGGGGCGCAGCGCCCTGCCGTCCTTGCCGAGAAGGGTAGCACCATGCTGCTGGCCGGAGAGACCGATGCCTTCGACCGCGGCAATGGCCTTGGGCTTCATCTTGCCCAGCGTCTTCACCACGATGTTGCAGGCCTTCCACCAGTCTTCCGGGTTCTGCTCCGACCATCCGGGCTGCGGGCGCGAGACCTTCAGGGGTGCCGACGCCGTGGCGATGATCTTCTGCTTTGCGTCGATCAGCACGCCCTTCACCGAAGATGTGCCGAAATCCAGTCCCAGATACATGTGCGGTCCTCTTACGG
Source organism: Aestuariivirga litoralis (assembly GCF_003234965.1). GTDB lineage: Bacteria > Pseudomonadota > Alphaproteobacteria > Rhizobiales > Aestuariivirgaceae > Aestuariivirga > Aestuariivirga litoralis. Next base: position 312,230 of record NZ_QKVK01000005.1, on the reverse strand, counting down.
GATGTTGTCGCGGAGATAGATGTCGATGCGGATGCGTTCCATCTGCTCCACGATGGGCAGCTTGTCGGCCTTGGACATGAGCACGCGGATGGCGCTCCGCACCTCGTGGCCGGCATCCTGGTTGATGATGATGTCGATGGTGCCGTCGATCAGCGCGCGGCGCGTGTCTTCCGTGAGTTCATGCGTGATGAAGACCACGTCGCGGGCACGCCCCGCATGTTCCAATGCCGCGGCGATGCCGCCCGAGCCCGCGCCCACATTGTAGAGGCCGATGAGATCCGGGTTGTCGGCGAGGATCTGGTCGGCCACGGCTTTCACCTTGTCGCGGTCGTCGCGGCCCTCGCGCACGGGCAAGATGGTGAGGTTCGGGAAATCATGCGCCATGACCTGCTCGAAGCCGAACTGGCGCTCGATGTGGTCGCGCAGCGACAGCGAGCCGGCGACGAGGCCGACCTTGCCCTTGCGGCCCGAAAGGTAGCGACCCATCAGCGTCGCCGCGGTGCGGCCCGCAGCGGAATTGTCGATGCCGACATAATGGATGCGCTTGGAACTCGGCACGTCGGAGACGAGCGTCACCACCGAGACGCCGCGCTCGGACAGCGCATTGATCGCCTCGCGCACCCGGGGATGGTCGAGCGCCACCACGGCGACGCCGTCATAGACGGGGCCAATCGAGTCGAGTGTGGCCGAGAGCTTCTGGGCGTCAAAGACGTCGGTATAGCGGAGGTCGATCACCACCTTCTCGCGCACCATGCGAAGCGACTCTTCCTGTACGGCATCGCCCAAGGCCAGCATGAAGGCGTTGGCACCCTCGGGCAGGATGAAGCAGAAGCGATATTCGCGGGCGCGCGCCAGGCGGGCTGCCAGCCGGTCCGGCTGGTAGTTGAGCCGGCGGATGGCCCTTTCGACGCGCTCCGCCGTCTGCGGCCGCACGGCGGCGCGGCCGTTCAGCACACGGTCGACCGTGGCGACGCTGACGCCCGCTTCCTCGGCAACATCCTCGATGGTGGCCTTGACCATGGCCCATCAAAGCGCGGCTGCAAGATTTCGTCAATTCCTGAGAGGCGTCTATCAGGCGCTAATCGACGGCCTTCACGGTGCCCTGCCTGTGGTCGCCGGAATAGACCTTGAAGCGGCCGATCTTGCGCTCGGCGGCATAGCGGCGGAGCATCGAGCGGGTGGCTTCGTCGGGCAGGCGATCCCAGGGAATGTCCTCGAAATCGGCCAGCACCGTGCGGCCGCGGGCATGCAGGAGGGCCTCGCCGCGGTAGTAGATGCATTGCTCGCGCGTGCCGGGGTTTTCGAAGACGGCAAAGAGGAAGCCGAGCGTGGCGTCCAGCCCCTCCCGCTGCAACAGGTCGTGAAGCTGCGAGGCGCTGCCCGAAGGCCCAAGGCGGCCCACTTCGGGAAGCGCCAGGCCGCTGGGACGGGAGGGGTCGGGCAGCAGCACGAGGCGGTTGTCATTCTCGAGGATGGCGCCGACCACGGTGCGGCTGGCGGACGACGCCGCGTTCACCGCCGCCTGTTCGAGACCCAGCGTGATATAGTGGCCGCGCGCATAGCCCAGCGGGTTGGCATCCGAATAGGAGAAGGCCTCGATGTGCCCCATCAGGATGATGTGGTCACCGGCATCGATCACCTGGTAGCGGGCGCAGTCGAACCATGCAGCGGAGCCCTCGATCAGTGGATTGCCGAAGGGCCCGGGCCGCCAGGACGCGGCCTCGAACTTGTCATGCCGCTTCGATGCGAAAAGCACGGAAGTGTCCTTCTGCGCTTCCGACAGGATGTTGACGGCAAAGCCACGGGCACGGCGGAAGGTCTCCATGCTTGCCGCCTGCTTGCCGATGCAGATCATCAGCAGCGGCGGTTCGAGCGACACGGAGGTGAAACTGTTGGCGGTGAAGCCGCGCGGGCCGCCGTCGACACCGGTGGTGGTGACGATGGTGACACCGGTCATAAAGCTTCCGAAGGCGGAGCGGAGTTCGCGGTTGTCGAAGCCCGAGAGGCGTCGGGTGAGGAAGGAGGCGAGCTGCGCATCGATATCGCTTGCGCCTTCAACGCGGGCGCGCGGCATCGATGCCGGTACCTCCGCCTCCCCGAGGATCAGGACCGGACAGAGGATGGTGTCCTCCGTGAGGCGCGCCGGGGCGACGAGCGCAAGACGCAGCACGTTCTGCGGATGGGCAGCGGCAAAGGCGAGCGCCAGTCCGGCGCCCGCGCCGCGCGCCACGATGTTGGCGGCCGTGATGCCCAGGTCTTCGATCAGGTGGCGCAGGCCGTTGACCGGCCCGCCCGAGGTGATGTCGACCGCGATCACCCGGTGCGTGGCGGCGAGTGCCTGCCCATCATGCCCGAGGCACAGAACCGCCTCGCCCTCACCCGTCTCGCTGTAGCGGAGTCCGGCTGCCACGGCCCTCAGGCCTTGACCTTCGCCTGGGCGCGGCTCGCCAGAAGGTTGGTGAGCCAGTCGGGGTCCATCTGCGGCACCGAGGAGAGAAGAAGCTCGGTATAGGCCGGATAGGGCGGGTTCAGCACCTGGGTCTTGGGCCCCTGCTGCACCACCTTGCCGCGATGCATGACGACGATCTCGTCCGAGATTGCGCGTACCGTGGCGATGTCATGGGTGATGAAGAGGTAGGACACGTTGGTGTCCTTCTGCAGCTTCATCAGGAGCGTGAGGATTTCCTCCTGCACGATCTGGTCCAGCGCCGAGGTGACCTCGTCGCAGATGATGATCTCGGGTTCGGCGGCCAGCGCGCGGGCGATCGAGATGCGCTGCTTCTGGCCGCCCGAGAGTTCGGTGGGCAGGCGGTCGATGTAGCTTTCGTTGAGCTCGATCGAGTCGAGGAGTTCCGCCACGCGGCGGTCACGCGCCGCACCCTTGATGCCGTGGTAGAATTCGAGCGGGCGTCCGATGATGTCGCGGATGGTCTGCTTCGGGTTCAGCGAGGTGTCCGCCGACTGGTAGATCATCTGGATGCGGCGGAGCGTGTCCTTGTCGCGGTCCTTCAGCGCCTTGGACAGCGGCTTGCCGTTGAACAGGATCTCGCCCTTCGACGGCGGCAGGAGGCCGGTGATGGCGCGGGCCAGCGTCGACTTGCCGGAGCCCGACTCGCCCACCACGGCAACGGTGCGGCCGCGCGGCAGGCTGACGGTGACGTTGTCGAGCACCTTGACGACGCCGGAATAGCTGGCGTCGACGTTGCGCACGCTCAGCGTCACGTCATCGCTGATCGATTCCTCCTTGGCGAGCTTGCGCACCGCCCAGAGGGTCTTGGTATAGTCCTTCTTGGGTTCCCTCAGCATCTCGCGGGTGGGGGCTTCCTCCACCTCGAGGCCGTGGCGCAGCACCATGATGCGGTCGGCCATCTGGGCCACCACGGCAAGGTCATGCGTGATGTAGATCGCCGCGGTGTGGAACTCCTCGACGATGTTGCGCATCGCCGCAAGCACCTCGACCTGGGTTGTCACGTCGAGCGCCGTCGTCGGCTCATCGAAGATGATGAGGTCGGGGCGGCAGGACATGGCCATGGCGGTCATGGCGCGCTGCAACTGGCCACCGGACACCTGGTGGGGATAGCGGCCGCCGATGGTTTCCGGATTGGGGAGCTGCAGCCGGCGATAAAGGTCCACCGCATCGGCCACCGCCTTGTCGCGTGTCATGATGCCGTCGCGCGTCGCCGTCTCGACCGTCTGGTCGATGAGCCTGTGGGCGGGGTTGAAGGAGGCCGCCGCACTCTGCGCCACATAGGCGATGCGGGCACCCCAGAGCTTGCGCTTCTCCGCTTCGGACGCCGTGCGCAGGTCGATGCCGTCGAAATTGATGGTACCGTCGACGATGCGGCAACCGGGCCTGGCGAAACCCATGGCGGCAAGGCCGATCGTCGACTTGCCGGCACCCGATTCACCGATGAGGCCCAGCACCTCGCCGCGCTTCAGCGTGAGGTCGACGCCCTTGACGATGGGGTGCCAGACGCCATCCGAATTGCCTTCGATCTTGAGGCCGCGGATCTGCAGCAGGTCCGCGCCTTTTACGCGCTGGTTGTCACTTTTCATCGCGGAGCCCGCTGGTCTTGTGGAGGAACCAGTCCACCACGAAATTGATGGCGACCGTCAGCAGCGCAATGGCCATGGCGGGGTAGAAGGGCGCCGGGATCCACGGGAAGGTGCGGACGGGGAAGGTGATGAGCGTCTTGCTCTCGGCCACCATCGACCCCCAGTCGGCGGTGGGCGGCTGGATGCCGACGCCGAGGAAGGACAGCGCCGCGATGGTGAGGAAGACGAAGCAGAACCTGAGGCCGAACTCGGTGATAAGCACGGGGAGGATGTTGGGCAGCACTTCCTTGAAGATGATCCAGCCCATTTTCTCGCCACGCAGCTTGGCAGCCTCGACATAGTCCATCACCACCACGTTCAGCGCCGTGGCGCGGGCGAGGCGGAAGACGCGGGTCGAGTCAAGGAGTGCCAGGATCAGAACCAGGTTGATGATGCTCTTGCCGGCCACCGCCAGCAGCATGAGCGCGAAAATCAGCACGGGAATGGCGAGGAATGCATCGACCACGCGCGAGATCGCCTGGTCCAGCCAGCCGCGCTTCAATGCCGTCAGCACGCCGAGCGTGCCGCCGATGGCGAAGGAGAGCAGCGTGGTGACGAAGGCGATGCCGATGGTGTTGCGCGCGCCATAGATGAGGCGCGAGAACAGGTCGCGCCCGATCTGGTCGGTGCCGAGGAAGAACTCGCCGCCGGCCGGCTGATAGGCCTTGCCCACTACTTCCGCCTCGCCATAAGGCGCGAGCCATGGGGCGAAGATGGCGGCGATCACATAGATCAGGATCACGATCATGCCGAACCAGGCGCTGAAGGGCGCGGAGGCAAGGGTGCGCCGCGTGTTCTCCCACAGGGTGCGGCGGGCGCGGACGGAGCGGAGGTCTGGAGCTTGCGCGGTCATTTGGGGTGCAGCAGCCGGGGATTGGTGATGATCGACACGATGTCGGCCGACAGGTTGAGCAGGATGTAGGTGGCCGCGAAGATGAGGGCGCAGGCCTGCACCACCGGCATGTTGCGGCTCGATACCGAGTCGACCATCAGCTGCCCGATGCCGGGATAGACGAAGACCACCTCGACCACGACGACGCCGACCACGAGATAGGCGAGGTTGAAGGCGACGACGGTTGCAATTGGCGCCCAGGCATTGGGCAGGGCATGCTGGACGATGGCGTCACGCTGCGACACGCCCTTGAGCCTGGCCATTTCCATGTAGGGGCTGGCGAGCAGGTTGATGAGGGCGGCTCGCGTCATGCGCATCATGTGGGCGACGATGACGAGCGTGAGCGTGATGGCGGGCAGGGCCGCGCGATACATGTGCTCGCCGATGCTGGTGCTGTCGGACACTGTCGACAGCGACGGGAACCACTTCAGCTTGATCGCGAAGAAGAACATCAGCAGGTAGGCGATGAAGAATTCCGGCGTGGCGATGGTGGTCAGCGTCACGGCGTTGACGGCGCGGTCATAGAGGCTGTTGCGATAGAGTGCCGCCATGATGCCGAGGAACAGCGCCAGCGGCACGGCGATGATGGCCGTCATGATGGCGAGGAAGAAGGTGTTGTAGAGGCGCGGCGCTATGATGCCGGACACGCTCTGCTTGATCGAGCCGCCGGCACCGGCATAGGAATAGCCGAAGTCGCCGTGCAGCACGTTCCAGATCCACTCGAAGTAGCGCACCGTCGCCGGGCGGTCGAGGCCGAGCTGGTGGTTGAAGGCGGCCACCGTTTCCGGTGTGGCGCCTTGTCCGAGAATGGCTTGTGCGAAGCCACCAGGCAGCATTTCAAGGGACGCGAAGATCAAGACCGACACCACGAAAAGCGTCAGCAATCCGAGCCCCAAGCGCTGCAGTACGGTTTTCAGAACCGGATGCATGCCTCTCCCCTGGGCCTCTTTGCGGGCCCGTTCTTTCGATAGTAGCAGAAACACCGATCCTGCCCAGCAAAATGATAGGGGCCGGACAGCGCATCCGCCGTCCGGCCCCCGACCTATGATCAGCCGTTTCCGTCAGGTTACGAGGTGAACCACCAGCGCTCGGCGACGCGCATGCCGTCGAGCTGCCAGTTGGCTGCCACCTTGCCGTGGCCGAGGTTCTTCGCATGGGCTTCGACGTAGGAGTTGAACAGCATGTTCACCAGGCCGCCGTCGTCGTGCAGGATCTGCTGCATCTCGGCATACATGGCGGCACGCTTTGCCTCGTCCGTCTCGGAACGTGCCGCAACGAGAAGCTCGTTGAAGCGCGGGTTCTTCCAGAAGGTGTCGTTCCAGGCGGCGTCCGCGGCATAAGCCGTGGTCATCATCCAGTCGACGGTGGGGCGGCCAGACCAGTAGGAGGCGACGAAGGGCTTCTTCAGCCAGACATTGTCCCAGTAGCCGTCATCCGGCTCCTTGATGACATTGATGTCGATGCCCGCGGCCTTGGCCTTCTCCTTCCACAGGATGGCCGAGTCCACGGCGCCGGCGAAGGCGGCATCGGCCACGGAGAGATCGAAGGACAGGCTGTCGAGGCCGGCCTTCTTGAGATACTCCTTGGCCTTGGCCGGATCATAGGTGTGCTTGGGCTGCGGATCGACGGCGAACTTGACGGTGGGCGCGATCGGGTTGTCGTTGCCCACCGTGCCGTGGCCGAGGAACACGGTCGCCAGGATGTCCTCGCGCGGCATCGAATACTTGATTGCGGTGCGGACGTTGACGTCGTCGAAGGGCTTCTGCGTCACGTTCATGACGTAGATGTAGTGGCCGTAGCCGGTGATCTCCGACACGGTGATGTCCGGGTTGGACTTCAGCTGGTCGAGGGTCTTGAGGTCGCAGCGGTCCATGTACTGGATCTCGCCCGAGAGCAGCGCATTGGTGCGCGCGGCAACGTCCTTGATCGACAGGAACTGCACCGTGTCGAACCAGCCCTTGCCCGGCTTGTAGTAGTTCTCGTTCTTGGTGAAGGAGGCCTGCACGCCCGGCTCGAACTTCTCGAGCTTGTAGGCGCCGGTGCGGATCCCGGACTCCCAATCGACCGAGCCGTCGTCCTTCTTCGGCATGATGGGCATGTGGTAGTCGGAGACGGTGTAGGGGAAGTCGGCATTGCCGCCGGTGAGTTCGAACACCACGGTGTTGGGGCCATCGGCCTTCATCGAGGCAACTTCCTTCAACAGCGACTTGGCGGCCGACTTGGAGTTCTCGCCCAGGTGATGCTGCAGCGAGGCGATCACGTCGTCCGCCGTCACGGTCTTGCCGTTGTGGAAGGTGATGCCGTTGCGAACCTTGAACACCCACTTCTTGGCGCCGTCGGAGGCTTCGAAGCTTTCGGCCACGTCACCCACCACGTTGCCGTCAGCGTCGATCTCGGTCAGGCTGTTGGCGAGCGTGCCCCACAGCGCGGTGCCGGTGAACTGGTCAGGATAGAGGCCCGGGTCCATCGAGTCGGTGGTGGCGCCATGGCCCACGCCGACCTTGAAGTTGCCGCCCTTCTTGGGCTCATCGGCCCAGGCCTTGGTGAACATGCTGTTGGCGGCGGCCAGGCTGACGCCTGAAGCCAGTGCCAGCTGGGTGAATTCACGCCGCGTGACGCGGCCCCTCACGGCCTGGCCCAATGCGGCATTCAGCTTGTGCTTGATTTCGTCCATCGTGTCTTCTCCCTCGGGCCGGTTTCGGCCATTGCGTTTCCCCGGCCGGCGCGCCCTTTCTGCGGACCTCCGATCATGCCGGGGTCCCAAGGGTTCTGCTGCCGCCCTGGTTGAAGGTTCACATGACGAAAAGACCCCGTCAATCGCTTGACGGGGTCCAGTTCGATTAAATTGTTGTGTCAGGCGTAACTTACGCCATCCACCAGCGCTCGTACATGAAGCCACCGTCGTGGTCGAAGTCGGTGTTGAAGGCTTCTTCGTGACCGATCTTGTTCGACAGGGCGCCGACGTAGTTGTTGAACATCAGCACGACCTGGCCGCCGTCGTCATGCATGAGCTGCTGACACTCGGCATACATGGCCTGGCGCTTGGCTTCGTCCGTCTCGGCACGGGCCGCGACGAGCAGCTCGTTGAAGCGCGGGTTCTTCCACTTGGTGTCGTTCCAGGCCGCGTCGGCCGCCATGGAGATCGACAGGAAGGCATCCGCCGTGGGACGGCCACCCCAGTAGCACTGGCACCAGGGCTTCTTGATCCAGACATTGTCCCAGTAGCTGTCGTTCGGCTCGCGCACCACGTTGATGGTGATGCCCGCGGCCTTGGCCTGCTCGGCCATCAGCAGCGCCGCGTCGACGCCGCCCGGGAAGGCCGCATCGGACGCCGACAGGTCGACCGTGAGGTTTTCCATGCCGGCCTTCTTGAGCAGCGACTTGGCCTTCTCCGGATCGTAGTTGTACACGGGCTCCGGCTGGATCGCATACTTGAGCGAGGGCGCAAGCATGTTGTCGTTGCCGGCAGAGCCGTAGCCGTAGAGGATCTTGTCCACCAGTTCCTGGCGGTTGATCGCCCACTTCAGCGCCTGGCGCACTTCGAGCTTGTCGAAGGGTGCCACGTCAACCAGCATCGGCGCCGAGTAGAGCGCGGTGCCCGACACGTTGTAGAGGGACGTGTCCGGCGCGTTCTTCAGCATGTCGATGGTCTTGAGGTCGGCGCGGTCGATGAAGTGCACTTCGCCCGAGAGATAGGCGTTGGTGCGGGCCGCGACGTCGATGATCGAGAGAACCTCGACGGCATCGAAGTAGGTCTTGCCGAAGTAGTTGGGGTTGCGCTTGGCGGTGAGCTTCACGCCCGGCTCGAAGGACTCGAGGATGTAGGGACCGGCACCGATGCCCTTGTCCCACTGGATCTTGCCGCCCTCGGAGGGGTAGATGGCAAGGTGATAGTCGGACACGAGGTAGGGGAAGTCGGCGTTGCCGCCCGAAAGTTCGAACACCACGGTGTCCGGGCCGTCGGTCTTGACCGAAACGAGGTTCGAGAGCACGCCCTTGGCAGGCGACTTCGAGTCCGGCGCAATGTGGTAGTTGATGGTGGCGACCACGTCATCGGCCGTCAGCGTCTTGCCATTGTGGAAGGTGATGCCCTTGCGGATCTTCGCCACCCACTTCTTGGCGCCGTCCGTCGGCTCGAAGCTTTCGGCGACGTGCGGGATGATTTCGTTCTTCGGGCTGATCTGCACCAGCGGCGCGCCCATGACGGACTTGCCCCAGGCGAAGGTGAAGCCGTTCGACCAGGTGGCCGGATCGAGCGAGTCGGTGGTCTGGCCATGGCCGACGGCGGCCTTGAAGGTGCCACCCTGCTTGGGCTCGGCGCGGGCAGCGCGGGTGAACATCGCCTGCGCGGCGGCGAGCGTCACGCCCGAGGCCATGACGAACTGGATGAAGTCGCGGCGCGACAGCTTGCCCAGGCCGACGGCCTTCTCGGCTGCCTTCAGTTTCATTTCGAATTCGGTCATGCGTCTCTCTCCTTAAGTGACCGTCAGTGATAGGCTGCGGGGGTGGTGCCGGAACGCCGGGGGCCGCACCTCAGGTGCTCCTCGCGGCACATGTCCTTCGCCTCTCCCACGTCCGTTCTTCTTTATCTTTGGGGCCTTTGGCCCTGTCCCCGGGAGCCTGTCACGGGGACTTCCGTCCGTCAATCAGAGTTGCACAGGGCAGTGGTGAATACTACTAACGATTTGGACAGGTTTCGGGCGAAATACGACACGCGGAGCCCATCAGGGCGCGAGGTCGCCCGGCTTCACCTTGTAGGTGGTGGAGCAGAATTCGCAGGTGACCGCGATTTCGCCGTCCGTCACCATGTCGGCCCGGTCCTCCGCGGGGAAGCGCGCCAGCATGCGGGTGATGCTGTCCTGCGAGCAGCTGCAGTAGCGCTCCAGATGTGTCGCCGGGTAAGCCGTGACGCCATCCTCGTGGTAAAGGCGATAGAGCAGCTGCTCGGCGGAAAGCTGCGGGTCGAGCAGTTCATGCGCCTCGACCGTGTCGAGCAGCAGCCGCGCCTTCACCCAGTCATCGTTTTCTTGCGGTGCAACATCAGCACCCTCCGGCGCATCGCCCGAATGGCTGGGGAGCGGGCTCGAACCGCCCTCGCGCGGCAGGTGCTGCACCTTGATGGCGCCGGCCCGCCAAGCCTCGCCCTTGTTGCCGCGCTGGATGAGCGGGCCCGCCGCCATGCGCAACCGCGTGGGGATCTGCTCGGACTTCTCGAAATAGCTGTGGGCCGCCGCCGTCAGGTCGGCACCGTCGAGCGGCACGATGCCCTGGTAGCGCTCCATGTCCGGCCCCTGGTCAACCGTCATGGCGAGGTAGCCGGTGCCGAGCAGGCTGGCCTGGCTGGGCGTCTTCAGCGCGGCCACGCGGGCCGCGTCGAAGCGGGCATAGCCCCTGACCTTGCCGGGGGCGACATAATCGGCGACGATCATGTCCACCGGGCCGTCGGTCTTGGTCTGCAGGATGAACTTGCCGTCGAACTTAAGCATGGCGCCGAGAATGGCGGCCAGCGCCACCGCCTCGGCCAGCAGGGCCGAAACCGGTGCGGGGTAGGAATGGCGGTGCAGGATGTCATCGACCGCGGGCCCGAGCCGCACCAGGCGGCCGCGCACGCCGAGCGGCTTGATCTCGAAGGGCAGGACGAGGTCATCCGCCGGAAGGGGAGCCGCCTCCGCCATCACGCGCCCAGGCAGTGCAACAGGATCGACTTCTGCACGTGGAGGCGGTTCTCGGCCTCGTCGAAGATCAGCGAGTTCTTCGAGTCCATCACCTCGTCCGTCACCTCCTCGCCACGGTGGGCAGGCAGGCAATGCATGAACTTGGCATCGGGTTTCGCCCGCTTCATCAGTGCGCCATTGACCTGATAGGGCTTGAGCAGGTTGTGGCGGGTCTCGCCATCGGTGTCATGCATCGACACCCAGGCATCGGTGATCACGCAGTCGGCACCTTCCACCGCCTCTTCCGGCGAGGTGGTGACGGAGACATCCGCACCCTGGGCCTTCGCCCAGGCCATCACGTCCGCGGCGGGGCTGAGTTCCTTCGGCGCGCCGATCTTCAGCTTGCCGCCCATGCGGCCCACGGCCTGGATCCACGAGGCGGCGACATTGTTGCCATCGCCCACCCAGCTCACCGTGAGGTTCTTCAGCGGCGCCACATGCTCCTCGAGCGTCATCACGTCGGCCATCACCTGGCAGGGATGCGTCAGCGGGGTGAGGCCGTTGATGACCGGAACGGTGGCCGATGCGGCGAGGTCCGTGAGGTTGGAATGCCTGGCCGCACGGATCATGATGGCATCGACATAGCGCGACAGCACGCGCGCCGTATCGGCAATGGTTTCGCCACGGCCCAATTGCATGTCGTTCGACGACAGCACCAGCGTTTCGCCGCCCAACTGGCGCATGCCGACCTCGAAGGAGACGCGCGTCCTGGTCGACGGGCGCTCGAAGATCAGCGCCAGCATGCGGCCCTTCAGCGGCTCGTCCTTCTCGCGCAGGCCCTTGGGGCATCCCTTGCGCGCATCCTTCATGGCGCGGGCTTGTGCGATGATGCCGTTCAGCGTGCTGGCGTCGAAATCGGCGATATCGAGAAAGTGCTTCGGGTGACTCATGATAACCGTCTTGAATGAAAGGGATCAGGCCTTGGCTTCGAGCGCCTTGCAGGCGCGGTCGAGCTTGTCCACGGCCTCGGTGATGTCGGCATCGGTGACGATGAGCGGCGGCAGCAGGCGCACCACATTGTCGCCCGCCCCGATGGTGAGGAGATGCTGGTCGAGTGCCGCCGCCTGGAAGGCGGTGTTGGGCACCTTGCACTTGATGCCCATCATGAGCCCTGCGCCGCGGATGTCCTCGATGATGGCGGGGTGATTGTCCTTGAGCGCCGCGAGCTTCTGCTTCAGCGTCAGGGCGCGCTGCTGCACGCCTTCGAGGAAGCCCTTCTCGAGGATCACGTCGAGCACGGCATTGGCCACGGCGGTGCCGAGCGGGTTGCCGCCGAAGGTCGAGCCATGGGTGCCGGCCGTCATGCCCACGGCGGCCTTCTCGGTCGCAAGGCAGGCGCCGATGGGGAAGCCGCCGCCGATGCCCTTGGCAATCGCCATGATGTCCGGCGTGACGCCGGACCACTCGTGGGCGAAGAGCTTGCCGGTACGGCCCACGCCGGTCTGCACTTCATCGAAGATGAGGAGCAGGCCGTGGTCGTCGCACAGCTGGCGCAGGCCCTTCAAACATTGCGGCGGCACCGGGCGGATGCCGCCCTCGCCCTGCACGGGCTCGATGAGGATGCCCGCCGTCTCGGGCCCGATCGCAGCCTTCAGCGCCTCATGGTCGCCGAAGGGCACCTGGTCGAAACCCTCGACCTTGGGGCCGAAGCCTTCGAGATATTTCGCCTGGCCGCCGGCCGCGATGGTGGCGAGCGTGCGGCCATGGAAGGCGCCCTCGAAGGTGATGAGGCGGTAGCGCTCCGGGTGGCCGGTGGCGGACTGGTACTTGCGCGCCATCTTGATCGCGCATTCCAGCGCTTCGGCGCCGGAATTGGTGAAGAACACGGTGTCGGCGAAGGTGTTCTCGATCAGGCGCTGGGCCAGCTTTTCCTGCCCCGGCATCTGATAGAGGTTCGAGGTGTGCCAGATCTTCCTCGCCTGATCGGTGAGCGCCGCGACCAGATGCGGATGGGCATGGCCGCAGCTGGTCACCGCCACGCCTGCGCCGAAATCCAGATAGGCCTCGCCATCGGCGGTGAAAACGCGCGCGCCCTCGCCCCTGTCGAAGGCAACCTTCGCGCGGGCATAGGTGGGCAGAACGGGCGAGATCATGGCGGAACCCTGTCGTTGAAATCAAAAGGCGCCCGCCGTTTGGGTGGGCGCCTCAGAGCGAAAACCTTATAATTCCAAGGGGCCGCGGGGTCAATGATGCAGGGACGGCCGGATGATTCACGGAATCCAAGGCGTGATTCACGGTTGTCCACACTGAGTCAAAACAGCGCAGGGACAGCCGATTCCTGCCCCTGATAAGGTTTGGTTAACCAAGGTGCTGGGCACGGAAACTGGGGAAAACGGTTCCGATTCTGGCTCCGAAGGTTGCGGGTGAGTCACCGCGTATTGTAGGGTCGCGACCATCAGCTACGAGATGTAGCGATTAACGGTCAGTTTGGTGAATGAGCACGCCGGAGCGGATTGGGCCCGGCGAGGTGTGAGGGATTCCGTTTGACTGCACAGCATGAAGTCAATCTTGGAGGGGCGAAATTGTCCTGGACAGATGAGCGCGTCGAGCTCTTGAAGAGGCTCTGGACCGAAGGGCTGAGCGCCAGCCAGATCGCCGGCCGGCTGGGCAATGGCGTCACCCGCAATGCGGTGATCGGCAAGGTTCACCGCCTCAACCTCTCCGGCCGGGTGCAGCAGCAGCGCGTCGCCGCACCGCGCGCCCCCCGCAAGCAGCGCGAACCGAGCCTGGCACCCCGCGCCGGCGGCTCGATGCCCAGCATGCCCACGGCAGGCTCCTCGGCGCTGAAGCCGATGATGCGGGCCGAAACCCATATCCGCCCCGCCGCCATCCCCGAGCCGCAGCCGCTGCGCCTCGTCGACCTGCCCAAGGACGGACGCGTCACCATTCTCCACCTCTCCGACAAGACCTGCAAATGGCCGATCGGCGACCCGGGCTCGGAAGAATTCTGCTTCTGCGGCCACGGCCCCCGCGAAGGCTCGCCCTACTGCGAATACCACGCCAGGCTCGCCTACCAGCCGCTGCAGGACCGGCGGAACCGCAAGGTGAACTTCGGTTGAGATATCAGAGGCCCCCGGAAACGGGGGCCTTTCTTGTTTCCACCACCAACACTCCCTCACCCCTCTAGCTCCGTCACCCCAGCGAAAGCTGGGGCCCAGCTTTGGCTGCGCGAAGAGCGCTGAGAGGGGGCGCGAGGTGAATGTTCGGAACGCGGAAAGGCTGACACAAAGCTGGGCCCCAGCTTTCGCTGGGGTGACGGAGCTTAGTGGCGCCCGAACCTCTCGTCGAAGGAATAGCCCATCCCCCGCACGGTGCGGATCGGGTCGACCTCGCGGCCGCGGCTCAAGGACTTCCGCAGCCGGCCGACATGGACGTCCACCGTGCGCTCGTCGACATAGACGTCGTGGCCCCACACCGTGTCGAGCAATTGCGCGCGGGAATAGACACGGCCGGGGTTCCTCATCAGGTGCTCGAGCAGCTTGAACTCGGTGGGAGACAGGTTCACGTCGCGGGTCGCGCGCGTGACGCGCCTGGTCTTGCGATCGAGCGAGAGGTCGCCGGCCTTCAGCTGGTCGGCCACCGCATCGGGGTTCACCCGGCGCAGGATGGTGCGGATGCGGGCCAGAAGCTCCGGCACCGAGAAGGGCTTCACCATGTAGTCGTCCGCACCCGTGGCAAGGCCGCGCACGCGCTCGGCCTCCTCGCTGCGGGCCGTCAGCATGATGATGGGAATGTCACGCGTCTCGGGCTTGGCACGCAGCAGGCGGCAGACTTCGATGCCCGAGATCCCCGGCAGCATCCAGTCGAGCACGATGAGATCGGGGCGCTCGTCGGCGACGAGGCCCGCCACCTCCTCGCCCTCGGCCGTGTGGCGCACGCGGTAGCCTTCCGATTCCAGATTGTAGCTGAGCAGGATCTGGATCGGCTCCTCGTCTTCGACAACAAGGATTGATGCGCTCATCTGTCGTCAGATCCTTCGAGGTCGATGCGCATGGCGGCGGTCACGTCCTTCTTCGGGCGGCCCTCGCCCAGAGGCTTGCCATGCACGAGATAGTGGATGTTCTCGGCGATGTTGGTGGCATGGTCGCCGATCCTCTCCATGTTCTTGGCACCGAAGAGAAGATGGGTGCACAGCGAAATGTTGCGCGGGTCTTCCATCATGTAGGTGAGGAGTTCGCGGAAGATCGAATTGTAGAGCGCATCGAGCTCCTCGTCGGAACGCCAGACCTCCATCGCCATCTCGGCGTCGGAGTGGGAATAGGCATCGAGGATGTTCTTCAGCTCCACCTGGGCGAGACGCCCCATGCGGGTGACGCCTGACATCAGCTTCCTCGGCAGCTGGTCCGACATGGCATGGGTGCGCTTCGCCGTGTTCTTGGCAAGGTCGCCGATGCGCTCGAGGTCGGACGCCACCCGGATCGCCACCATGATCTCCCGCAGGTCACGCGCCACCGGCTGGCGCTTGGCGATCGTCAGGATCGCCTTTTCCTCGATCTGGTGCTCGAGCACGTCGACGCGCTCGTCGTTCTGGATGACGCGGTCGGCGAGTGCGGTGTCACGGCGGGTCAACGCATCGATGGCGTCGTCGAGCTGCTGTTCGACGAGGCCGCCCATCTGGGCGAGCATGGTCTTGAGCTGCGAGAGGTCCTCGTCATAGGCCTTCACGATATGGTCCGACATGTCTTGTCTCCTCAGCCGAAGCGGCCGGTGATGTAATCCTGGGTGCGCTTTTCCTGCGGCGCGGTGAACATCTCGTCGGTGTCACCATATTCCACCAGCGTTCCGAGGTGGAAGAAGGCGGTGAGCTGCGAGACGCGCGCCGCCTGCTGCATGGAATGGGTGACGATGACGATGCAGTAGTTCTGGCGGAGTTCGTCGATCAGCTCCTCGATCCGCGCGGTGGCGATGGGGTCGAGGGCCGAGCACGGCTCGTCCATCAGGATCACCTCGGGGTTGACCGCGATGGCGCGCGCGATGCAGAGGCGCTGCTGCTGGCCGCCGGAGAGACCGGTGCCGGGATGCTGGAGGCGGTCCTTCACCTCTTCCCACAGGCCGGCCTTGCGCAGGCTCTTCTCGACGATCTCGTCGAGCTCGGTCTTTGACGCGGCCAGGCCGTGGATGCGCGGGCCATAGGCGACGTTCTCGTAGATCGACTTGGGGAAGGGATTGGGCTTCTGGAACACCATGCCCACCTTGGCGCGCAGCTGCACCACATCGATCTTCGGGTCATAGATGTCGTTCTTGTCGACCTTGATGTCACCCGTCACGCGGCAGGTGGGGATCGTGTCGTTCATGCGGTTGATGCAGCGCAGGAAGGTGGACTTGCCGCAGCCCGAGGGGCCGATGAAGGCCGAGACGGCGCGGTCGGGAATGTCGATCGACAGCTTCCTGATGGCGTGCTTGTCGCCATAGAAGACATCGACGTCGCGCGCCGTGACCTTGAACTGGCCGGCGGCGAGCGCCTTCGGCTTCTCCGGGGTGACGAGGGTCTGGTGATGGACGGGGGCGTTCATGGATATGATCCTTACCAGCGGCGCTCGAAGCGCTTGCGGAGATAGATGGCGACGGCGTTGAGGGCGAAGAGCACGACGAGCAGCACGATGATGGCCGCCGCCGTACGGGACTGGAAAGCCATTTCCGGCAGGTCCGACCACAGGAACACCTGGACGGGCAGAACGGTGGCCGCACTGGTGAAGCCCGAGGGGATATCGGCGATGAAGGCCACCATGCCGATCATGAGGAGTGGTGCTGTCTCGCCGAAGGCGCGCGCGAGCCCCAGGATGGTGCCGGTCATGATGCCGGGCAGCGCCAGCGGCAGCACATGCTGGAACACCGCCTGCTGCTTCGACGCGCCGACGCCAAGCGCCGCCTCGGTGATCGACGGTGGCACCGCCTTCAGGGCGGCACGTGAGGCGATGATGATGGTGGGCAGCACGAGCAGCGCCAGCACCAGCCCGCCGACGAGCGGCGCCGAGCGCGGCATGCCGAAGAAGTTGAGGAACACCGCGAGGCCGAGAAGGCCGAAGATGATGGAGGGCACGGCGGCGAGGTTGTTGATGTTGACCTCGATCAGGTCCGTCCACCTGTTCTTGGGCGCGAACTCCTCGAGATAGATCGCTGCGGCGATGCCGAGCGGCAGGGCGAGCGAGATCGCCACCAGCACGGTGAGCAGCGAGCCGATGAGGGCGCCACGGATGCCGGCCAGCTCCGGCTCGCGCGAGTCGCCTGCCTCGAAGAGGCGCCAGGCGAAGGAGGTTTCGATGCGGCCCTCGCTCTTCAGCTGGTCGAGCCACAGGACCTGGGCATCACTGATGCGGCGGTTGGACTCGGGCACCGAGAAGGCCAGCACGTCCCACTGCCCGGCGGCAAGCGTGGTGATGGCGGGATCGGGCGCGAAGATCGGTTCAGCCTTGAGATAGCCGTTCTGCGGGCCGGTGACGCGGAGCGCGCCCCCCTTGAAGCGGATGACGTCACCCGCGGCGAGGCCCAGCTGCCTTTCCGCCTCTTCGCCTGCCTTGTCGCCCGTCAGCACGAAGCCTTCTTCGCCATCGAGCTGGGCGATGTGCAGCGGCATCGCGCCCGCGGTGGTCTTCACCCTGGTCAGCAGGCCCTTGAGGAAGAGATCGGCATCATCCCCCAGCAGCACCGGAACGGTGACCGTCTTGCCGATGAGCGCGGGGTCGGCGATCACCATGCTGCGCAGCGTGTCGGCGCCACCGGACGAGAGAAGGGCCGAGAGCGCCTTCCTTTCGGTCCGGCCCTTCACGTCCGGGAACTCGGCGCGGAACGCCTCCTTGATCATCTTGTCGTAATTGCCGCCGGCGAGATTGGCGGGATCGACCTCCGCGGCATCCACCGTCACGTCCACCTCCACGCTGGTCTCGCGGAAGGCGGGCAGGCCCTTCGACACGATGTCGACGAGCAGGAAGGCGAGGAACAGCGCAGTGAGGCCAAGCGCCGCCGCGCCATAGAAGCGGAAACGGCGCTCTGCCGCATAGCGCTTGCGGACGAGTTCGTTCCGAACCTCAGTCATACTGTTCCCGGTATTTCTGCACGATGCGGAGTGCGATGTAGTTGAGGACGAGGGTGAAGAAGAAGAGCACGAAGCCAAGCGCGAAGGCCGAAAGCGTCTTGGGCGAGTCGAATTCCTGGTCGCCCACCAGCAGCGTGGCGATCTGCACCGTGATGGTGGTGACGGCAGCGAGCGGGTTCGCCGTGAGGTTGGCGGCAAGGCCTGCGGCCATGACCACGATCATGGTTTCGCCGACGGCGCGCGAAATCGCCAGCATGAAGGCCGAGACGATGCCCGGCAAGGCGGCGGGCAGGACGACCTTCTTGATGGTTTCCGACTTGGTGGCACCCATGGCATAGGAGCCATCGCGCAGCGACTGGGGCACGGCATTGATGATGTCATCCGACAGCGACGAGATCAGCGGCACGATCATCATGCCCATGACGAGGCCGGCGGCCAGTGCCGACTCGGAGGCGACCGAGAAGCCCATCGCCTCGCCCGAACCGCGGATGAGGGGGGCCACGGTCAGGGCCGCGAAGAAGCCGAGCACCACGGTGGGAATGCCGGCCAGGATTTCGAGGATCGGCTTCAGCACGCTGCGCAGGTGCGGCGAGGCATATTCCGCCATGTAGATGGCCGAGAGCAGACCAAGGGGGCCGGCGACGAGAATGGCGATCACCGTGATCAGCAGCGTGCCGGCGAGCAGCGGGATGAGGCCGAAGGAGGGCGGCGTGCCGGTGGGCGACCAGTGCGTGCCGAAGAGGAATTCGATGGGCGACACGGAGCGGAAGAAGACCAGCGTCTCGAACAGCACCGAGAAGACGATGCCGATGGTGGTGAGGATGGCCACACCCGAGCAGCAGATGAGCAGCACCAGCACGATGCGCTCGAAATTGTTGCGGGCACGGAAGTCGAGCGAACTCTTCGCATAGAGCGGCGCGGCCCCGATGCCGGCGCCAACGACCGCCGCGACGGGTGTCGCCACCGACTGCCCGCCAAAGGCCAGCGCACCGGCGATTGCCAGCGCGAGGCCGCCGATCATGGCACCGGCGGCGGTGAAGAGGCCGTGGTAGGAGGGAAGCGAATGGAGCCTCGGGCCACCGGCGGTCACCAGGCCCGCGGCACGCGTGCGGCCGGCCCAGTAGGCGATGGCGGCCATCAGCACGATCAGCAGCACGGTCCACACGAACATCGGTCGCTCCGACTAAGGGGAAGGACAAAGACCAGGGGGCCGGTTCATCCGCGGTCCCCCTGATCCCTCACTTGTGCAGTTACTTGACGTCTTCCGCCGTGAGGACGGTGAGGTCCTTGGCAACTGCACGGGTCTTGTCAGCCTCTTCGCCCGGAAGCGTCACGAGGCCCTTGTCGGCCAGGTAGCCGTCCTCGCCGATCGCCTTGTCGGACACGTATTCGGCGATGAACTCGGCCATGCCGGGGATCGTGCCGATATGCTGTTTCTTGGCATAGACGAAGAGCGGACGGGCAACCTTGTAGGTGCCGTCGGCGATGGTCTCATAGGTCGCTTCCACGCCCTCGATCGGAATGTCCTTGATGGCGTTGGCGTTCTGCTCGACGAAGGAGAAGCCGAAGATGCCGAGCGCGGTCGGGTTCGCCGTCAGCTTCTGGACGATCAGGTTGTCGTTCTCGCCGGCCTCGACATAGGCGCCGTCCTCGCGGATCGACTTCCACACCGCTTCGAAGGCCTTGGCATCGGCCTTCTTCAGGTCGGCCAGGGCGGGGTTCTTGAGGGCGCCCGCCTCGAGCACCAGCTCGGCGAAGCTGTCACGCGTGCCGGAGGTGGGCGGCGGGCCCAGCACTTCGATCTTGACGTCGGGAAGCGAGGCGTCGACGTCCTTCCAGGTCTTGTTGGGGTTGGGGATCAGCTTGCCATCGGCATCGGGGATGTTCTTGGCCAGCGCCTTGAACAGCTGCTCCTTGGTGAGGGACAGCGGGGTGGCATCCTTCGACTGGGCGATCGACAGGCCGTCGAAGCCCACTTCGAGCTGAACGATCTCCGTCACGCCGTTCTTCTGGCAATCCTCGAACTCGCCCTTCTTGATGGGGCGCGAGGCGTTGGTGAAGTCAGGCGTGTCCTCGCCCACACCGGCGCAGAACAGCTTCATGCCGCCGCCGGTGCCGGTCGACTCGACGACCGGGGTCTTCATGCCGGTGGACTTGCCGAACTGCTCGGCCACCGCCGTTGTGAAGGGATAAACGGTGGAGGAACCGACGATGCGGATCTGGTCGCGCGCGGCAAGGGCCGGCACGGCGGTCAGCGCGACGAGGCTGACGGTGAGAAGGGTGCGTTTCATGTTGTCTCTCTCCTGTCTGAAGGCAGGCGGAAGCTAGGGATGTCACAAAACGCTTATGTGACTGTAAGATTACACTATTGTGACGATTTAAATATTTGATATTATGATATTATCTCATCATCGCCGGGCTTGACCCGGCGATCCTCTTGCCACCGCCGCAAGGGATGCCCGGCACAAGCCCGGGCATGATGTGGTGTGGGCCGACGTAGCGTGATGGACCGAGAGGAGGAAGGCTGGACCGGCCCCCTACCCCTTCACCGGCAGCCGCATCAGGAAGGTGCTGCCCTTGCCGAGTTCGGAGGTGATGACCAGCTTGCCCCGGTGCCGGTTGACGATGTGCTTGACGATGGCGAGCCCCAGCCCGGTGCCGCCGCGCGAGCGGCTGTCCTGCACGTTGACGCGGTAGAAGCGCTCGGTCAGGCGCGGGATGTGCTGCTCGGCGATGCCCGGGCCATGGTCGCGCACGCTGACGTCCGCCCATTCGCCGTTCTTGCGCACGATGATCTCGACCAGCTTGCCGGAGC
Organism: Aestuariivirga litoralis; assembly: GCF_003234965.1. Lineage (GTDB taxonomy): Bacteria > Pseudomonadota > Alphaproteobacteria > Rhizobiales > Aestuariivirgaceae > Aestuariivirga > Aestuariivirga litoralis. The sequence goes on along the minus strand of NZ_QKVK01000005.1, from coordinate 291,681 downwards.
TGCCGTATTTCAGTGCGTTCTCGGCCAGGTTCTGCAGCACCTGGACGAGCTCGTCGCGGCTCCCGGCGATAGTGACCGAGCCATCGGTCTCGACGGCGATCTCGCAGCCGAAATCCTTCGCCATGCCGGAGAGCACGTCACGCACATGGTGCGCGACCTGCGCGAGGTCCACCTCGCCCGAGGGCCTGACATGCTCGTTCATCTCGATGCGCGACAGCGAGAGCAGATCGTCGATCAGGCGGCGCATGCGTTCGGCCTGGCTCTTCATCAGCCCCAGGAATTTCTCCTGCGCCTTGGGATCGGACTTGGCCGGGCCCTGGATGGTTTCGAGGAAGCCGGACAGCGCGGTGAGCGGTGTCCTGAGCTCGTGGCTGGCATTGGCCACGAAGTCGGCGCGCATGCGCTCGATCTGCTGTTCGCGCGTCAGGTCGCGGAGCGTGATCAGCGCACCCTTGCCCTGGCCGAGGCAGGAGATGTGGGCGCGGAAGGCGCGCGGCACCGGCACGCGGATTTCATAATCGACGCTGGCACTGCCGGCCCCGGAGGTGGCGGCGGTGACGGCCTCCAGCACATCGGGGGCGCGCAGCGTGGCGGAAAGGTGCCGTCCCGTGGGATCGGCCTCGAGCAGATCCACCGCCTGCTCGTTGGCCAGCCGCACCACGCCCTGCGCATCCACCACCAGCGCGGGGTCCGGCATGGCATGGACGAGGTCGGCAGGTTGCGGCACGCTGTTCGGCATGGGCCGGATGGCTCGGATGATTGGACGAAAGAGCTGCATGGGTGCAGGATTGCAGCCCCATATGACAGATCGATTGCCGGGAGCCTAGCGCCATGATCAGCCAGCCCTTCGACGCCGAATGCCGCGCCCATCTCGCAGCGCAGGCCGCGGAGGCGGGCGAATGGGACCCGGCCTGGCCGCTCGCCCGCCAGCGCGAAGCCTGGGAGGCGGCCTGCCGCAAGGCCCGCGCGCGGCGGCCGGAGCGGCTGATGGTGGAGGATATGGAGGTCGACGGGCTGCATCTCCGCATCTACCGCCCGCCGGGCGAGGACCCGAAGCCCGGCGTGCTCTATGCCCATGGCGGCGGCTGGACCATGGGCAGCTGCGAGACGCATGACGACCTCTGCGCCGAACTGGCCGACCAGGCGGACGTGGTGGTCGTGTGCTTCGATTATCGCCTGGCACCCGAGCACCCGCATCCGGCCCAGGTCGAGGACGCTCTCACGGTTCTCGACTGGATGCGCAGTTCCGGCCGCGCCATGGGCATCGATCCCACCCACATCATCGCCGCGGGCGACAGTGCCGGCGGCCAGGTGGCGGCGGGCACCGCGCTGGCGATCAGGCGCGACGGCGGCCGGGCCTTGCGCGGGATGGTGCTGATCAATCCGGCAGTCGGCGGGGATACCGAGACAGGATCCTACATGGCGCAGGCCAATTCACCCGCACTCGGCCGTGACGAGATGATCGAATGCCTCGTGGCGCTGCTCGGGCCGAAGGGCTCGGCCAGCTGGAGCGACCCGACGGGTGTTCCCAACAGCGCCAGGGACGTGGGCGGGCTGCCGCCGACCTTCATCTCCGTGGCGGCGCATGACCCGCTGCATGATGACGGCGTGATCTTCGCCGGGAAACTCAAGGCGGCGGGCGTGCCGGTGGCGTTGCGCGAGGAAGCCGCACTGGCGCACTCCTACTGGCGTTCGCGCCACCACAGCAAGGCGGCGATGGCAGGCTTCAAGGCCATTGCCGATGCCGTCCGCCATCTGGCGCATGAGGGCGCGCTTCCGCCGTCGTGATCAGCCGTACTGGCAGCCGGGCAGAACGCAGAGCATCTCGTAGAGGAAGTTCGCGCCGATCAATGCGGTGTTGCCCACGGGGTCGAGCGGCGGCGAGACCTCGACGAGATCGCCGCCCACCAAATTGAGCCCGCGGCAGCCGCGGATGATCTCGAGCGCCTGCCAGGTGGAGAGGCCGCCCACCTCCACCGTGCCGGTGCCGGGCGCGAAGGCGGGGTCGAGGCTGTCGATGTCATAGGTGAGGTAGACCGGGTGGTTGCCGACCTTCGCGCGCACCTGCTCCATCAAGGGCGCAAGAGATTTGTACCAGCACTCCTCCGCCGTCACCACGGTGAAGCCCTGGTTCCTGGTCCAGTCGAAATCATCGGGTGAATAGCCCGAGCCGCGCAGCCCGATCTGGAAGGACTTGTCGCAGGCGAGCAGGTTCTCCTCGATGGCGCGGCGGAAGGGCGTGCCATGGGCGATCTTCTCGCCGAACATCTCGTCATTGATGTCGGCATGGGCGTCGACATGGATCAGCGCGACGGGCCCATGTTTCTTGGCCATGGCGCGCAGGATGGGCAGCGTCAGCGTGTGGTCGCCGCCGAGCGTCAGCGGCTTGCAGTTCTCGGCCAGGATCGCGTCATAGGCCTTCTCGATGATGCCCACCGTCTTCTTGAGGTCGAAGGTGTTGATCGCCACGTCGCCGATGTCGGCTACCTGGAAGGACTCGAAGGGCTTGGCCCTGGTCGCCATGTTGTAGGGGCGGATCATGCAGGACTCGGCCCGGATCTGGCGGGGCCCGTGGCGCGTGCCGGAGCGGTTGGACGAGCCGATGTCGATCGGCACGCCCACGAAACACACGTCGAGGCCCTTTGCGGTCGCCTGGCTGGGCAGGCGCATCATGGTGGCGGGCCCGGCAAAGCGCGGCATGTCATTGCCGCCGAGCGGCTGGTTGAACTCTGTCATGATTGCTCCCGTCGAATCTGGTGCGGCCATGATAGGGCGGCCGGGCGCAGAAGGGAAACGCGAGCCGCGCAGGGCTGTATTTCGTGGCGCAATCCCCACCCTCATCATGCCCGGGCTTGTCCCGGGCATCCTTTCGGTTTCAGCCAGAAAAGATCGCCGGGACGAGCCCGGCGATGATGAGTTGGGGAGGAATGCCGGGATGTCGGACGCCTCACATCACGGTGACGCGGGCGCCGAGCTTCACGTGGCGGTAGAGTTCGCTCACGTCCTCGTTCAGCATGCGGATGCAGCCGGAGGATGCGGCCTTGCCGATGGAGGAGGGCTCGTTGGTGCCGTGGATGCGGTAGATCGAGGAGCCGAGATAGATGGCGCGGGCGCCGAGCGGGTTGTTGGGGCCGCCCGCCATGTAGGCCGGCAGTTCCGGGCGGCGCTTCCTCATCTCCGCCGGCGGGCGCCAGTCGGGCCACTTGACCTTGGAGGACACCTGGTGCGAGCCGCGCCACTCGAAGCCCTTCTTGGCGGTGGCGACGCGGTACATCACCGCCTGGCCGTCACCCAGTACGTAGTAGAGCCGGTTCTCGCGGGTGTTGATGATGATGTCGCCGGGTTTGGCCTCGGCCGCGAAGGCGACGAGCTTGCCGCGCTTGAAGCCCTGCACCTCGGGGGCCGCATCCTGCGTGGGGCTGGCCGAGGCGGGGACGATGGTGACGCCCTGGAAGGGCCCATCCTGCTGGCTGGGTGCGACCTGGCCGGCGAAGGCCGAGGTGGCGAGGAGGCCCGCCCCGAAGGCGGCGGAAGCGATGATGGTGAAAATCCTGTTCATGGCCGTTGTCCCTTGATCCCTGTGTTGCCGTTTGCCGCCTTTCTAAACCTCGGGGCCTGAACCACTGCTGGCCGCTGCGTTTATCCGGCGTTCATCTTGCTTTCGATGGATGAGCTTGTAACCTGCGCGGCGGCCGGCATCTGTGCCGCGCATCACACAGCGAAACATCTTGGACGAGATCGAAACGAAATATGCCTGGCTGGAAGATCCCGGCATCCGCGATTTCCTGATCGCCGGCGAGCGCTTCTATCCTCCCGACGCGGTGAATTTCACCATGGCGGAGCAGCGGGCCTTCTATGACCGCTACTGCGCGCATTTCCGCAAGCCCCGCCCGGCCGGCGTCGCGGCGGAGGACCTGCGCTATGGCGGGGTGCCCTGCCGCCACTACCGGCTGGCAGGCACGGAGACTGCGCCGGTGCTGGTCTATCTCCATGGCGGCGGCTTCGTGCTGGGCGGCCTCGACAGCCACGACGACGTCTGCGCCGAGCTTTGCGCGGGGGCACGCATCGACGTGGTGGCCGTCGACTATCGCCTGGCACCCGAGCACCCCTTCCCCGCCGCCTTCGAGGATGGCTGGGCGGCCCTGAAGGCGGTGGCTTCGACCAATGCCGAGATCATCATCGGTGGCGATTCGGCAGGCGGCAACCTGGCCGCGGCGCTGTGCCTGAAGGCGCGGGACGAGGAGGCCCCGCGGCTCAAGGGCCAGGTGCTGATCTACCCGGGCCTCGGCGGCGACATGGACAGCGGCTCCTACGTGTCACAGTCCCATGCGCCTGGGCTTTCGACGGCCGACGTCCGCTATTACCGCGACACCTACCGGGGCGGCGGCTCGAAATTCGCCGAGCCCCTGCGCGAGACGGATTTTCGCGGCCTGCCGCCCGCCTTCATGGTGGCCGCTGCCCTCGACCCCCTGCATGACGACTGCTTTGCCTATGCCGCGGCCCTGCGCGCGGCGGGCGTCCACGCGCAGGTGCGCGACGAGCCACTGCTCGTCCACGCCTTCCTCCGTGCACGGAACATGAGCTTGCCCGCGCGCGCCAGTTTCGAGGCCATCACCCAGGCCTGCGCGAGCCTCGCGCACCACGGCCGCCTTCCACCCGAGATGACCTGAATGACGATCACGACGCGTACCGACCTGCCCTACGAGGTGACGGAAATCGAGAACCTTTGGATCCCGCTCTCCGACGGCACGAAGCTCGCCGCGCGGGTGTGGATGCCCGAGGCGGCGGAATACACGCCCCTGCCCGCGCTGCTCGAGTACCTGCCTTACCGCAAGCGCGACGGAACCCATGTGCGCGATGCGCTGACGCACCCCTATTTCGCCGGCCACGGTTATGTCTCGGTCCGCGTCGACATGCGGGGGAACGGCGATTCCGACGGCCTGATGGCCGACGAATATACCGAGCAGGAGCAGCTTGACGCGGTGGAGGTGATCGACTGGCTCTCCGCCCAGCCCTGGTGCAACGGCAAGGTCGGCATGTTCGGCATCTCGTGGGGCGGCTTCAATGCCCTGCAGGTGGCGGCGCTGAAGCCCGATGCGCTGAAGGCCATCGTCACCATCTGCTCGACGGACGACCGCTACGAGGACGACGTCCACTACAAGGGCGGCACGGTGCTGAACGAGATGCTGGGCTGGGCCGCCACCATGCTGGCCTATTCCTCGCGCCCGCCGGACCCGCTGATCGTGGGCGAGCGCTGGCGCGAGATGTGGATGGAGCGGCTGGAGAACGAGCCCTTCCTCGTCATCCCTTGGCTCTCGCACCCGCACCGCGACGACTACTGGAAACACGGCTCGGTGTGCGAGAACTATTCGGCGATCGAGGCGCCCACGCTGGTGGTGGGCGGCTGGAACGACGCCTATTCCAACGCCGTGCCCCGCCTGATGAAGGGCCTGCGCACCACGAGGAAGGCAATCATCGGGCCCTGGGCGCACAAGTACCCGCATTTCGCGGTGCCCGAACCGCGCATCGGCTTCCTGCAGGAGTGCCTGCGCTGGTGGGACCAGTGGCTGAAGGGCAGCAACGCGCAGATCTCGCGCGACCCGGACTACCGCTACTACGTGATGGAGCCGTGGAAGCCCGGCACCTTTCCTGAAAGAATCGAGGGCCGCTGGATCGGCGACAGCTTCTGGGGCTTCGGGCATATCGAGACCAAGAAGTGGTGGCTCAATGCCGGCGGCATCGGGCCCACGGCGGGAACGGAGACACCGCTCTCCATCTGTTCCAGGCAGACGACCGGGGCGGATGGCGGGGAATACTGCATCATCTGGCTCGGCCCCGAATTCCCGGGCGACCAGGCGCGCGACGACGCGCAGTCGATCACCTTCGACACGCCGGCGCTGGTCACCGACATCGACATCGTGGGCCAGCCGGCAGTGGAAATCGAGTTCTCGGTCGACAAGCCGGTGGCGCACATCGCGGTGCGGCTCAACGACGTGTGGCCCTCGGGCGAAGTCTCGCGCATCACCTATCACCTGCAGAACCTGTGCATGCGGGACAGCCGCGAATTCCCCATGCCGCTGGAGCCCGGCAAGCACTACCGCATGAAGATCAAGCTCGACGACATTGCCTGGCGGGTGCCGAAGGGCCACAGGCTGCGGGTGGCGATCTCGACCTCCTACTTCCCGATGATGTGGCCGGCCCCCGAGCCTGTGACGCTCACCGTCTATGCCGGCAAGTCGCAGCTGCACCTGCCGCTGCGCAAGGACGCGGCGGGCGAGTCGGCGGTGGCATGGGCCGAGCCCGAGGCGGCACCGCCGGTGGACCAGACAGAGATCAGGACGTCCTGGAACAAGCGCGAGACGGTGACCGACCCCGAGACCGGCGAACTCAGGATCGAGATCGTCGACGATTTCGGCGAACAGGAGCTTCACCCGCATGGCCTGATCATCGGCGGCGCGGGGCGCGAGAAATACTCGATCATGCCGGACGACCCGCTTTCAGCGAAAATGGAAACCCACTGGACCGAGACCCGGCAGCGCGGCGACTGGTCGATCCGCACCGAGACCTTCGGGCGGCTCACCGCCACGGCGCGGCACTGGATCGTGTGGGGCCGGATCGAGGCCTACGAGGGTGATGCCCTGGTCTTCGAGAAGGAGTTCAACGAGGAGATCCCGCGGCTGCTGCAGTAATTCGGTGAACCGGTCCAACCTACAACTGGGAGGTTGGTCGACAACAGGGGTTTGGAATGAGTGTACTTAGTCAATATCGGCACCTCAAGATGCCTACTAAGCAATTCCTTGCCTCATATCGGGTCAGCCGGGATTGTGAGGTTGAGATCGCCGAGTTGAGGACAGAAAGTTTGAGATACTCGCGATGGCGTGTCAGATGGGCAGGGCTCTGTTCACTACTAAGAGCGTCAATTGATGTGATGCGGAACAAAGATGCCAAAGCATGCTTCCCCGAGGAGGTAAGGCGGTCGCTGATTGAGAAGTGGCATGAACTGCGCGCCAATAAGGACCAGTTCCCAATCTACTGGGAATTCATCCATCGTGAACGGAACAACATTCTTAAGGAGTATGAGTTCGGCGCCTACGAGTCGATCATAAATGCTCAAGGGGAAGCAAAGGCTCGAACGGGCATTCTTTACTTACTCAATGACGGCGAGACGGAAGGACTTGTCCTCCGAGGCGGCCCCTACGACGGGAAATCTGCTATTGATGTCGCAGATGAGGGTAAAAGATGGGTTCAATCTACCGTCTGCGAATGCCTGAGTAGAGCTGGATTTGATCCAGACGAAGAAATCGAGTTTGAAAAATTCGTCCGTATACAGAGTTAAGCGAGTTTTATTGTCTCGATTGCTTGCTTGGCTCCCAGTAGCTGGGCCCCAGCTTTCGCTGGGGTGACGACCTGGTAAGCTCTGTTGTCCTGAGTTTCTGCGAATTGACTTTACTTGCCGAGCGCGTCACTCAGGATCATCAACAGGATGATTGCCCATGCGCCGCTTGCCACCGCCCCTCGCCATCCTCATCACCGGACTTGCCGGGGCGACGGCGGCGGATATCGGGCGCATGCTGTATCAGTGGGTCACCGGCTTTCCGCCGGTCAACTGGTCGATCACTGGGCGGTGGTTCCTGATGGTGCTGCAGGGCCAGCCCTATGTGACGGGGATCGGGCAGGCGCCCAGCCTGCCGCATGAGCTGCTCGCGGGGCATGCGGCCTATTACACGATCTCGGTGGTCTTCGCGGCGGTTTACCTGACGGTGCTGAAGCTGATGAAGCGCAAGCCGACGCTGTGGAACGGCCTGCTGTTCGGCCTCGTGACCATGGCCTTCCCCTTCCTCGTGCAGATGCCGCTGATGGGCATGGGTGTGCTGGCGAGCGCCACGGCGACGCCGTGGCTGATCATCGGGCGGACGCTGGTGCATCATTCGAGCTTCGGGATCGGGCTGGCGGTCGGCGCGATGGTGATGGGGGTTCGGAAATAGCGCCACCCGAAGCCGGGCCCCAGCTTTGGCTGGGGTGACGCGTTGAGGGAGTGGTGCGATTTCCACGGAGGAATAAAAGTTTCAGGAATTATATCCTTGACTTTCATTCCTATTCATGCTATGTATACCGCCATGCTGATGTTCCTCACATGGCTGGCCGGATGGGTGCTAGGACAGCTTGGAAACAAGTTTTCCCATGAAGGACTCGCACTTCCTGAGTTCGGAGACGTCGATCCATTCGTCCGGCTTGTGGGCCTGCTCGATGGAACCGGGGCCGCAGATGACGGCCGGGATTCCGATCTGCTGGAAGAGGCCCGCCTCGGTGCAGTAGCTGACCGCATGGGTGGAATTGGCGCCGGCGAGGTGGAGGGCAAGGCTCTCCGCCGGGGAATCCTTCTCGGGCGCCAGTCCGGGAACGCTGTTGACGGCCTCGGTGGCGATGCCGGTTTCAGGCGCCACCGCCTGCATCGCCGGTTCGAGCTTGCGCGCGAAGCTGTCGAAGCGGTGCGGCACGTAAGTGGTGTCGGCGGTAGGCAGCAGCCGCGTCTCCCACTGGAAGGAACATTTGCGCGGAATGATGTTCTTGGCCGTTCCACCCGCGATGACGCCGACATGGACCGTCGAATAGGGCGGGTTGAAGCGGTGGGTGGGATCACCCACCTCGATCAGGTGCTCCCGGATGCGGCTGATCTCGGAGAGGAGCTCGCCCGCCACCAGGATGGCGTTGACGCCATGGTGCGTGAGGCTGGAATGGGCCTCGTGGCCCGTCACCTCGGTCGAGAAGGTAACGGCACTCTTGTGGGCGTTGACCACCTGCATGGAGGTGGGCTCGCCCACGATCACCGCGCGCGGCTTGGGCAGATTGTCGCGCATGTGGGCGACGAGCGGGCGCACGCCCTTGCAGCCGACCTCCTCGTCACAGGACAGCGCGAGGTGAATGGGCGTCCTGAGGCCCGCCGCGAGGAAGTTCGGCACCTCCGCCAGGCACACCGCGAGGAAGCCCTTCATGTCGCAGGTGCCGCGGCCGAAGAGCCGGTCATCACGCGCCGTCAGTTCGAAGGGGTCGCTCGTCCAGGGCTGGCCGTCGACCGGCACCACGTCGGTGTGGCCCGAGAGCACGATGCCGCCGGCGATGGCGGGCCCGATGGTGGCGAAGAGGTTGGTCTTCCTGTTGGCCTCGTAATCGACGCGGAAATACGGAACGCCCCAGCCATCGAGATAGTCCTCGACGAATTCGATCAGGGGAATGTTGCCGTCACGGCTGGTCGTGTCGAAGGCGATGAGGCGGGCCAGCATCTCCTCGGTCGAATAGCGGGTTCCTGTCATGATCTCTGTCAGTTGATGGGGTGTTTTTCGTGCGGACTGTCGAGCGAGAAGGCCGGGATCTCGACATTGATGAATTCGCCGGAGGGAAGCTGCATCTGGTAGGCGCCGGCCATGAAGCCCGACGAGGTCTTGAGCGGGCAGCCGGAGGTGTAGCTGTAGCTGTCGCCCGGCTGCAGCGTGGGCTGCTCGCCGACCACGCCCGCGCCGCGCACCTCCTGCACCTGGCCCAGCGCATCGGTGATCTTCCAGTAGCGGGTGCGCAGGGTCACCGTCTCGCGGCCATGGTTCTCGATGGTGACGGAATAGGCCCAGACATAATGCCCATCCTCCGGCTTCGACTGGCCGTCGAGATAGCGGGGGCGGACGATGACCTTCACGCCGCGGGTGATGCGCTCATACATGAGCGGCAGTTTAGCCCATGTGGCGGGGTTTTCCACAGCGAAGACACTTGCCAAGCCCGCACCAATTCCGCCATGTGGTGGTCATGGGAACCCCACGAGAAACCCGCGGCATCCTGCCCGCCCGGACCATTGCCCGCTATTGCGAGGAGGGCCTGATCCGCCTCGCGCGGCCGGCCGACGCGGACCAGATCCAGCCGGCCAGCCTCGACCTGCGGCTGGGGGCATGGGCCTATCGCGTGCGCGCCTCCTTCCTGCCAGGGCCCCGCGCCACGGTGGAAGCCCGCGTCAAGGAACTGTCGCTGCACCGCATGCCGCTGGGCGATGGCGCCGTGCTGGAGACGGGCTGCGTCTACATCGTGCCGCTGCAGGAGAGCCTGAAGCTGCCGAAGGGCGTTGCCGCCGCGGCAAACCCCAAGAGTTCCACCGGGCGGCTCGACATCTTCACGCGCGTCATCACCGATCATGCGCAGGAATTCGACAAGGTGCCGGAAGGCTATGAAGGCCCGCTCTATGCCGAGATCTCGCCGCGCACCTTCCCCATCCTGGTGCGCGAAGGCTCGCGCCTGTCGCAGATCCGCTTCCGCCAGGGGGCATCGCTTGCCACCGACGACCTCATCCGCGAACTGCATGCGCGCGAGGGGCTGATCTCGTCGGGCGAGGTGAACATCGACAACGGGCTGGCACTTTCCGTCGACCTGTCGACGCTGGGCGAGGACGGCCCGGTGGGCTTCCGCGCCAAGCGCCATGCGGGCCTCGTCGACGTCGACCGCAAGGCGGCCCTCGCGGTGCTCGACTACTGGGAGCCGATCTGGCAGCGCGGGTCGCTGGTGCTGGACCCCGACCAGTTCTACATCCTCGCCTCCAAGGAGGCGGTGCGCGTGCCCCCGGCGCATGCCGCCGAGATGGTGCCCTTCAACCCGCTGGTGGGCGAGTTCCGCGTGCATTACGCCGGCTTCTTCGACCCCGGCTTCGGACATTCGTCCGGACACGGAGAAGGTGCGCGTGCGGTCCTGGAAGTGCGCAGCCACGAGGTGCCCTTCATCCTCGAGGACGGGCAGATCATCGGGCGGCTGGTCTATGAGCCGCTGACGGAGGCGCCCGAGCGCGTCTATGGCCAGGGCATCGGCTCCAACTACCAGCGGCAGGGCCTGAAGCTCTCGAAGCACTTCAGGGCCTTCGATCCCGCGCAGCGCTGAGGCTGCCCCGTTTCCATTTTCTCCGAACCGCGGGCGCATCTGTCCTGTCAGTCTTGTGACAGGGAATGTGCGGCAGGGTGCGTGCGTACCCCACACAGACGGCGCCGCAACGGCGCTGCTCGACGCCAGCAAGGAGAAGACCACATGATGATCGAACGCAGGAAGCTTCTGTCCACACTCGGCCTCGGCGCGCTTGCGCTGATGATCACCACGGCCGCCGTCACCACCCACGGGACGCCCGCCTTCGCCGACAAGGGCAGCGGCCATGATGGCGGCTCCGGCGGCGACAACTCCGGCAGCGGCAATGATGGCGGCGGCAATTCCGGCAGCGGCCATGACGGCGGCGACGACGATGGCGACAACAGCGGCGGTGGTTCTTCCGGCGGCGGCAGCGACGACCCGTCCGACCATGACCAGGGCGACGACAACGGCAACGACAATGACGACGGCCCGGATGATTCCGATGACGACTCGGGCGATGACGACTCCAGCGACGATGACTCCAATGACGATGACTCGGGCGACGACGACTCGTCGAGTTCGAGCAGCAAGAGCAGCAGCGGAAGCTGCGCAGCCGGCACCAACTGCAACAAGGGCTGAGCCCCGGTTCCTTCAGCAGCATGACGGTTGCAGCGGCGGGGTGCCCCATGCCCCGCCGCTTTTTTTGGTCGGACCAGTTGAATTCAGCTTTAAAGCGCATAGTCGCCTGATTTCGGCATCACCCCGGCGGCCTGCGCGAAATAGGTCAAGGACGCGGCGGCGGAGCAAGGCCTCCGCCGCACGGCCGTGCCACTGGACAAATCGCCTGCCTGCTTATCTTCTGCGGGGATCGGCAGGGTTGGGGCGGGGCACATGGCGGCGGCGGGCGGCATCGGATATCTGAAGGACCTCGTGCGCCGCTGGACGGGGCGCGCCACCACCCATGCGCAGCGCATGGCGGAGGCCGACCTCGCGCAGCACCAGGGGCTGGCGGGGCGGCATTTCTCGCTCGGCAGCCGCCCGGTGCTGCGCTGGATCAAGGGCAATGGCCGCGACGATGCGGTGACGCGCACCGCCATCGCGCAGGCGACGCGGCTGTTCGGCGACAAGGTGGATTATTGCCTGTGCACCCACGACATTGCCCCCGAGCGGGCACGCGACATTCTTTCGTGGTCGCTGCTGCCGGTGGAATGGTGGCCAATCGGGCCCGATGACAACCCTGCCCTGGCGGATCTGCTGGCAGCGGCGGACTGCCCGCCGGAGCATTTCGGCTATTGGTGGAAGTGGTTTCCCGAGCGGGTGCGCCCGGGCGCACCGGAATGGATCCTCGACGGCGACATGGTGGTGACGGCGAAGCCGCCGTGGTTCGAGCACTGGCTGGCAGGAGAGGACCCGCTGCGCGTGGCGCAGGACGACAAGGAGGGGCCGCACATCTATGGCCGCTATTTCGAACTCGTCGACCGCAAGCTGGCGCTCTATTCCGGCATCGTGTCGCTGCCGCCGGGGCTTCGCTACATGGACACCATGAGCGCCATCCTGCACCAGCTGCCGCTCGATGATGGCCATGACGGCCGGCGCGACATGTGCGAGCAGGGCGTGGTGGCGGCCTGCTTCCAGCGGCTGGGCGCGCTGCCCATTCCGTTGAACGAGTTTCCCTTCGGCCGCGCCGTGCAGCCGGAACTCGACTTCGGCCAGAGCGGCGACATCGGCCGGGCCTGGGCCTATCACTTCGGGCTGTCGTTCCGGCGCGACAACCCGCATTTCCACCGGCTGACGGAAAGCGGAACATTGTTCAGCTGCCCCGAACCCGACGCGGTGATGCGCGCCAACTGGCTGGGCAATATCGGCCAGTGGGGCATTCCGGGCTGGTCGAGCGCGCACCCCATCACCCGGCTGATCCTGCGCCATGCGCTGGCGCAGCCCTGCCGCGAGGTGCTGGAACTCGGCACCTCACGCGGGCGCCTGTCGGCGATCCTTGCCGGCAGCGGCTTTCGCGTGGTGACGGTCGACCGGGTGGACCGCGGCGCGCGGCAGAACCTGGCGGGGCTCGACGTCGAGGTGGTCGTCGCCGAGGCAGTGGGCTTCCTCGCCCAGGCGCGCGAAACGCACGGGCTGATCGTGATGGACCTGCACGGCAATTCACCGCGCGACTGGGCACGCTATGCCCAGCCGCTGATGGGCCGGCTGAAGCCCGGCGGAACGATGCTCATCAACAATGCCGTGCTCGACCGCATTCCGGAATGGCGGGAGGAGAACGGGGTGCAGTGGTTCCTGTCGCAGCTGCCGAAGGGCTGGCAGGCGCGGGTGGACGACAGCGCCATTCCCGGCCTCGCCATCGTGACCAGGCCGTGACCAGGCCCATTCCACTCAACGACGTGGCGCGGCTGCATGCCCCGCTCATGCCCGCGATGCGCCAGGCGATGGAGCGCGTGCTGGCCAGCGGCTGGTTCCTGCGCGGGCAGGAGACGGCGCGCTTCGAGGCCGAGTGGGCAGCCTTCTGCGGCCAGGCCCATTGCGTGAGCTGCGCCAGCGGAACCGACGCACTGACCATCGCCGCCGCGGCCCTCGGCCTGAAGCGCGCCACGCTGCAGGACAATACCCTGCCGCTCACCGCCATCGGGCTGCACCGCGCCGGCGTGGCGCTGGCGCTGGCCGATGTCGGCCCCGACGGGCGCATGGCGGCGCCGCACGCCGACGCCGTTCCGGTGCTGCTCTATGGCCGGCAGCCCGGCGATGGCGAGGCGGGCTGCCGCCTGTTCGACGCGGCGCATGCCCATGGCTGGCAGCCGGGGCCTGAAGCCGTCGCCTGCTGGAGTTTCTATCCCACCAAGACGCTTGGGGCGCTGGGCGATGCCGGGGCCATCACCACCAACGACGAGGGCCTGGCACAGCTGATGCGCGACCTGGCCGGCCGTGACGACGTGCTGCGCGACGGGCGCCAGCTGACCTCGCGCATGGACGAGCTGCAGGCGGCGGTGCTGCGGGTGAAGCTTGCCAGCCTGCCCCGGTGGCTGGCGGCGCGGCAGGCGATCGGGGCGCAATATGCTGCACAGCTGCCACCGGAGGTTCAGCCGGTGTCCGGGCCGGGCGACCTGCAGCACCTCGCCGTGGTCCGCACGCCGCGACGGGATGCGCTGGCGGCCTTCCTCAGGGCGCGGGGCATCGAGACCAAGGTGCACTTCCCGCAGCCGCTGCACCGGCTCGCAGCACCCTGGGCCGCGCACGCGGAAGCCTTTCCCGGCGCCGACGGCTGGTGCGCCACGGTGCTCTCGCTGCCGTGTTTTCCCGGGCTCGGTGAAGACGAGGTCAGCGCGGTGACGGACGCCGTCCGGGCGTTTGCCGCTGAGGCCTAGTTGCTGTTGAGGAAGTTGATGATGCCCCACATGAAGTCGTTGGGCTTGGCATCCGCGAAGGGCGAAGCGATGGGCTTTCCCACCGGATTGTAGGCCAGCATGGTGAGGGCGGCACTGGTGGGTGCGCCATCGGCGCCGAAGGCGGCATAGGCGTGGCAGCTGATGCAGGACCCGATGAGCTCGCCATTGACCGACAGGCGCTCGGTCACCGAATTGGTCAGCACCGTGGGCTTGCCGGCGGCATTGGTGAAGGACACCTGGGTGGACTTCAGGCAATAATTCTCCCACACGCCGGAAAGGCCCGCGGCCTGCATCAGGCGCTTCAGCTCCGGTGTCTTGGTGCAGGCGCCGTACTGGGTGTTCGACTGCTTCTCGTCGGGCAGCACCACCGGCCTGCGGGCGCCGAAGCTGTCATAGCAGCCGGTGGCATCGCAACGGCCCGGATTGTTGCGGTGCTCGAAGGTGCCCCACACCCAGGCGGGGTTCGCGGCGGTCGAGATGTGCATGGCGACGAGGCCATATTCCACCCCTTCCGAGACCACGGTGTAATAGGCGCGGCGGGCATTCTCGAGGCTGCCCAACTCCGGCACCCATTGCAGCAGGTCGGTGAGGGGAACCCAGTCCGCCTTCAGCGCCAGCGAGGCGCCGGGGAAGTTGACGACCCGCGGCGAGGCATAGAAGGCTGCCGCCCCCGCCTTGGTATTGAGGCCGTTGCCGACGATGTAGTCGAACTGCAGGCGGTCGCGGTAGACCACTTCCGCCAGGCAGCCGGTGAGCGGGAAATTGGCGACCCAGGGATTCTCCGGCGTGCCGCAGGGCGGAAGATCACTGCCCGCCAGGTGGAAGTTGGTCTGGCGGCGGCTGGCGCGGATGGGCCGCTCGGCCCCGGCCGTGGGCCACACCGGGTTGGCCTGGTAGATGTCCTCGTCCGTCGCCCAGGTTTCGAACACGGCCTTGCCCGGTGTCACCGCGGGCCTGACGGCGGAAGTGAAGACCTCCCACATGTAGCGGTCCGAGTTGCCGGGCCGGCCATCGACCTTGCCGGCCTGCGACGGGACGACGATCGCCGCCGGTGATGGCTTGCCGGAGGACTGCGCTGCCTGGCCCGGGGCGAGGGCGATGGTGAAACCGGCAAGAAGGGCAAGCGCGCCGAGCAGAGACCGCATTGTGGTGAACTCCATGAACACAACTGACGAAGCGGCGGCAGGAAACACCGCGCCGCCGGCTTCGGCAACTGGTAGTTCTGACAGTGGCCACCATCGGGACAGCGGCGAGTGGCCGGTTGCCGCTGCGCGCCGGCATGGCCTTCCTGTTTCGCAACACGTGACGACCGGCCATCACCCTGCCCGGGGCCCGGTCCGCTGACGCGCGGCACGGCCTGCAGTGCGGGCCGCGGGTGAGGGCAACCTGATGCTCCTCACGGGCCACCGCGTCTCGACCGTCCTGACGAAGGGGATGATGAAGTCACTGCTGTTGAAGTGATCGGCATAGGTTGCGAGCAGGTCCGGTTGCCAGAGGATGTTCAGCGGACAGCCGCAGGTCCTGGGATCGTGCCACACGCCATCCTCGCCGATGACCCGGACGTCGCATCCGCAGATCACGGCTTCCCGCAGGACATTGCTGTAGTGATCATAGGAGTAGAGAACCTTCGTTTTCCGCAGCGTGTCGCCCAGGTCCCTGAAGCTGGCGGTCAGGTCTTCCAGCCTCAGGATGTTCGCATGGGGCAAGGGAAACCGCTGGCTCAGCGCCCTGCCCTTGTGGGTGAAGGAACAGTCGATGGTCCTGGTGACGGAGGCATCGGGATAGATCACGCTCGGATCGACCAGCCCTGTCCACAGGACACGATCGCGCCCGATGCCGCGTGACAGCGACCGGTTCACCACCGGGAGCTTCTGCGGATCGTAGACGAACACCATCTCATAATCGGAATAGAAGGTCTGGCCTCCGAGCAGCCCGGGATCGTTCAGCACCCAGCGGATGACCTTCCTGGCGCCCAGCGGATTTCCCGGGACGACTTCCGGATAGATGACGATGCTCTCGCCCACCGGACCCCGATGCAGGGGGCACAGCCAGGGCGGCGGATCGCTGCAGGGTTTGGCCACCATCGCAGCCGGATATCCGCAGGAGTTGAGATGATGGCAGAGCCGGTAGAGCGCCCGCACCCCGGAGCTTCTGTGCGAGTAGCGCGGCGCCCAGATGAGGAATGTCGGCGTCAGAACGGACCTCCCGGAAGCGATGCATCGGGACCACCCATCGCGGCCAGGCCGGCCGTGGCGCGATAGCCGGGGAAATAGCGTGACGATCGCAGGACACCATTGCAGAGCCCATGATAGAGGGCAGCATCGTTGATGATCTTCATGATGTAGACCGGCTCATGGGTATTTGCCCATTTCCGCTTGAACTGCCGGAGCCCGGGGGACCCGGTGTCCGGCATGCCTCCCGTCATCAGGCGAAGCCGGTTGCTTCTTGCATGCTCCTGCATGCCCTTCATCAGGAGATATGAGGCATCCCACCGCAGGCCTTCATCCGAACTTGCCATGTGCAGGACCTGGAGGATCCCGTTGAAAACGACGCCACAGGAGAAGGCTCCCGGTCCGTCCGCATCAACGACTTCGAAGAACACGCCAGCTTCAAGCGAGGCGAGGCCCTGGAAGTGATCGTCCGGAAAATCGACGTAGCAGCCGGTCAGTCCCCGCCGCTGCAGGAGGCGCCTGTAGAGTGCGAGGCACGCCATCCGCCTCCCGACATCGGTGATGGGCCGGAAGGTCGCCCTGGCCTCGCACCTTGCGATCCGCGTCCGCGTGCGCCTGCTCATCACCGGGGCCGGCAAGGCGGGATCATAGACGAAATGGTGCTTGAGGAATGACGTGTCGCCGCCTTGCACCGGATGAACATAGCCGGGCTGAGTGACGACCGTGAGCGTGACCAGATGGCGGAAGCCTTCACGGAGCACCTCGAGGTCCCGCGGCGATTCAACCCAGAGATAGGGCCAGGGGCCAACGCCATCATAGTGCCCGCTGCCCCTGACCGCGCGCTTCAGGACCGCCAGCGCTCCATGTTCTGCCATCTCTGGCGTTCCGATGTTCGAAAGGCCCGACAGATAGGCGATGTCATTGAATGGACAGGTCATTGAATGGACAGGTCAGGGCACTGCAGGGGGCACTCTCCGGCGGGACACGACGAACCGTGGCCTGGCGCAACTGCGGTATCGATACAATGAAGAGGCACGTGCGGCAAATGCCCCTTCGATATCAGCCGCCCGCCATGCGGAAGGCGAAGGAGGACGTTCGGCGTGCCGGCCTTGAACGGGAACAGCCTCCCGCCCAGTGAATGCCCTCTCAAGAGCCCTTCTCATATCCGAGCATGCAGGAGACAGACGAGCGATCTGCCCTGCCAATCAGTGTTTCTACTATTACTTGCAATTTCAATAGTGACTATGAACCCAGTCATCGCGTTCAGTCCGGTCAGAAGGACTCTGATGACGACAGGTGTCTACAGTGTGCCTTGACCTTCCTGTTCCCTGAAAAATGACAGAACTCGCATCTCGCAATCACCCACCGTTCGGAGACCAAGATGTCCAAGCTCAAGTTCCTGCGCGCTGTCTGCGCTGCCTCTGTATCCGCCCTCATGGCATTCACTGCCACATCCGCAAATGCCTGTACCTCGTTCCTGCTCAAGGCCGAGAATGGTGAATTCGTCTATGGCCGAACGATGGAGTTTGCGCTGCCGCTGCACTCCAAGCTGATGGTCATGCCCCGAAACTTCACCATCCAGGGCGTCGGGCCTGACGGCAAGGACGGTAGCGGGCTCGCGTTCAAGACCAAATATGCCGCTACCGGCATGAATGGTCTCGACCTTCCCTACTTCGTCGACGGCATGAACGAGAAGGGTTTGAACGGCGGGCTTCTCTTCTTCCCTCAGATTGCCGAGTTTCAGGATGTTTCCGCGGCGGATGCGGCCAACTCCATCGCCTCGTATCAGCTCCTTACCTACATCCTCACACAATTTGCCACAGTCGATGAGGTGAAGGCCGGGCTTTCGAAGATCAAGGTCAATCGGGCACCGCTGGCCGCTTTCAACGGCACTTTGCCGATTCATGTCACGGTTCATGACGCATCTGGCAACAGCGTCGCCATCGAGTATGTCGGTGGCGAGTTGAACATGATCGACAATCCGACCGGCGTGATGACCAATGCCCCTGGCATGCAATGGCACCTCGACAGCCTGTCGATGTTCGCAACCTCGACCGCAGCGCCGGTGCCGCCGCTGGTGTTCAACGGCAAGAGCTTCCCGCAGTGGTCAACCGGTGGCGGCCAGGTGGCACAGCCTGGCGACTATTCCTCGCAGTCGCGCTTCATTCGCGCGGCCTTCCTTGTGAACACTGCTCCGAAGTTCAAGGACGCCTCCGAGGGCATGCCGATTGCCTTCCACCTGCTCAACCAGTTTGACATTCCGCCGGGGGCGATCCAGACATTGGCTGGTGGCGCCGCCGGAGGCGGCGTGGCGGGATACGAGATCACCGAGTGGGCGGTGAGTGCCGACCTCAAGAACGGCATCTATCAGTTCCGGACCTACGACAACCCGGCCATCCGGCAGGTTTCGTTGAAGGACCTCGACCTCGATGCCAAGGAGATCCGCTACATCTCCATCGACCAGCCCGCCGCGGCCACCGATCTCTCGAAATAGTCAACCCAGGCGGCCTCCTGCGTCCTCGCAGGGGCCACCCCCTTGCCGCATCGTAACCCGCCGCCCGTTCAAAGTCCGAGCTGCTCAGGGAGTTGCAAGGGTTCCCCGTCACCAAAGCTGTCATCTCTCGCAACGTGGGTCGCAAGACTTGGGAGCAGATCGCGAAGGAGCATCAGGGAATGAGGGTGATGGTCGTGCTGACTGTCATTTGAGCCGCCCACTTAGATTAAGACGAGCAGCTCGCTCTGGCGTGCAAAGCCGCAGACCATTGATCGATCTATAGTTGTTTTTGTTCCTACTTCCTGTTGCTGCCCACAATGTGATCAAACCGCTCAACGTCGTGGTCGATATTTAATGAAAAGCAGTTCTATTGGTGGGTTAACACTCCACTTGAGTGGAATGTCAAAGAACAGGGAGATCAAAGGTGACGGTGCGAACGGGTGGAGAGTTAATTCAGGATTTTCTGGCGACCTATGATGTCTCGTACGTCTTCGGCAATCCAGGAACCACGGAAACCAGCTTCCTCGCGGCCGTGGCAAACTCGAAGGCGACCTACATGCTCTCGCTCCACGAGTCGAGCGCCGTTGGCATCGCCGCCGGGTATGCGCTGATCACCGGCAGGCCGTCGATCGTGAGCCTCCATACCTATCCGGGCCTCGCAAATGGCATGTTCAACATGCGTAACGCAATCATGTCGGGCATCCCGCTGCTTGTGATCAATGGACAGCAGGATTCGCGCTTCCTCATCCACAACCCGGTGCTCGGCGCTCCCAATGTGCAACTGGCCCAGACGGCAACGAAGTATTCCTACGAAGTGACCCGCACGGACGACCTAGCCATCGCACTGCAGCGCTGCTATCTGCAGGCCCGGTTGCAACCGAGCGGCCCCGTGTTCCTCTCCATCCCCATGAACTTCATGCTGGAGCAGACCGAGCACACCACCTTCAAGAAGACCCGCATTGTCGCTGATACGGTGCCGCAAGGTCTTGGGGAAGCAGTCACCGCGCTCCGAGCCGTTCCGCCTGGAAAGCTTGTCATTGTCGCAGATTACGCTGTCGGTGCGGCGCAGGGCATAAGCGATGTAAGCCGCATTGCCGATGCGCTCGGCGCCGATGTTTTTGCGGCACCCTTCCACGTGCAGGGAACCGTGGATCCGCTGCACCCGCGCTCCCGTGGCCAGCTTCCGCCCACCACCATGGCAATCAACGAGACGCTCGGCAGATATGACACCATGCTGCTGATCGGCGAGAAGGTGGACAGCTTCACATATACGGGAAGTGTGGCACTGCCTCCCAATCTGAAGGTCATCCAGATCGCCCCGGCAACCAGTCAGCTCGGCTTCGACTTCCCCTGCGACATCGCGGTTCTTGGTGATGTCCATGCCACGCTCTCGGCATTGGTCAAGGCGCTGGACGCTCCATCAACACCACCGGCCCCTCGGAAAATCGATGAGGCCGCACTCGATGCCAAGTATCCGCCTTCAGGGCCACACGCCAGCAATGCGCTGATCCTCGACGTTCTCCGTCAACTCGACCGCACGACACACATCGTCACCGAGGGTTCCTCGGAAGACGCGATCGTGCAGGACATGGCGGTCTCTCTGGGCTTCCGAAACGTGCACTTCTCGCCGCGCGGTGGAGGTCTGGGCTGGGCCATGCCGCTGAGCGTCGGGATCGGCCTGGCGAGTGGCAAGCCGGCTGTCTGCTTTGTCGGCGATGGCGGCAGCATGTTCTCGATTCACGCCCTGTGGACAGCCGCGAAGTATCGCATCCCCACCGTATTCGTGTGCTTCGTGAACCACGAATACCGGCTGTTGAAAGACCTGTGGTGCAACGAGATGAAGACAGACTTCGCCACCACGCATTTCGTGGGACTGGACTTCGGCGACCCGAACCTCGATCTCCAGTCCATCGCGGAAGGCTTCGGTGCACGTGTCGAGAAAATTGCAAGTTCCAGCGACGTGCCGGGCGTTCTTTCGAAAGCCCTTACCTATGCCGGGCCGAGCTTCCTGCTCATCGAGCGTGAGCCTTAAGAAGCAGAACAACTCCTCAGGGGGGGCGTTATGCGCCTCCTCCCCACCCCCTTGCCGCCCCGGCCCCGCTCCTCTAATCTCCGCCCCGTCGCGGGCGTAGTTCAGTGGTAGAACGGCAGCTTCCCAAGCTGCATGTCGTGGGTTCGATTCCCATCGCCCGCTCCAGTCCCCGCAGCCCGGAACATGTCGCTTCTGGTGCTCACCCAGGAGCAGACGCATGGTCTTCGACTTTTTCGGTTCCAGGAAGAAGGTGATCATCGCCATGGCGCATATCGGCGCCATGCCGGGTTCGCCGCTCTATGACGAGAAGGGCGGCATGCAGAAGCTGATCGACGGCGTGGCCTCCGACATCGAGAAGCTGCAGGCGGGCGGCGTCGACGCCATCATGTTCGGCAACGAGAACGACCGGCCCTACCTGCTGAAGGCAACCCTTGAATCGACCGCCGCCATGACCGCGGTGGTGGCGGCGCTGAAACCGATGATCAAGGTGCCCTTCGGCGTCAACTACCTGTGGGACCCGACCGCAAGCGTCGCTATTGCGGCGGCGACGGGGGCGCAGTTCGTGCGCGAGATCTTCACCGGCGTCTTCGCCTCCGACATGGGCGTATGGGCGCCCGATGCCGCGACACCGGCGAGGCTGCGCCGCAACCTGGGCCGGCCGGACCTGAAGCTGCTCTACAACATCAACGCCGAATTCGCCCATTCGCTGGATGCGCGGCCCATCGAACTGCGCGCAAGGAGCGCGGTGTTCTCCTCGCTGGCCGATGCCATCCTCGTCTCCGGCCCCGTGACGGGCGAGCCCGCCGACCAGTCGCAACTCAAGAAGGTGTGCGAGACGGTGAAGGACGTGCCGGTCTTCGCCAATACCGGCGTCACCATCGACAATGTGAAGGATACGCTGGCACTCGCCTCCGGCGTCATCATCGGCACGCATTTCAAGGTCGACGGCATTACCTGGAACGCGGTGGACGGCGCGCGGGTGAAGCGCTTCATGGACAAGGTCGAGACGCTGCGCTGAACGCAAAATGACCAATGAATGAACGAGGGGTTGCCAGGACACTGGCAACCCCTCGCTGCATGTGGCCTCGCGTGGAGCGGGAGTGGGGATCCGCGAGGCCCTTCGACCCTCAGGCCATCAGGCCTTGCAGGCCTTGTCGCCCGCCATGGCCTTCGAGGCATCGGCCTCGGTCTTGAAGGAATGCTTGCCCACCATGAGCTTGGTGGTGGGCTTCATGGCCACCACTTCGCAGCCGGGGCCCTTGGCCTTCAGCGACACGTAGTAGTGTGTGGGCTTGGCTGCAGCAGCGCTGGTTGCGGTGGTGGTGGCGGCCGAGACCGGCAGTGCGGCGCCGAGGCCAAGGATGACCGCGAGGCCGAGCGAGAGCGCGAGGGTGGACTTCATGGGACTTCTCCTGTTGCGACGTGTGCAGTTTCAAGATCGGGCATGATGCCAAGGGTGTTCAGGGCCTTCACATAGGCACGCGCACCCTGCGCGGTCTTGCCCTGCTGGCAGAACTCCCGGGCCTCCGCCTCGAGCGACCTGGCCCGCGGCGAGAGCACCATGTGCTTCGATCTGACTGCCGCGGTCAGCTGTGACTGCAGCAGGGCACATCGCTTCACACCCGGCTTCACCACCGTTGCAGCTTGGGCCCCATCGGTCTGGCCGAGAAGCAGCAGGGTGGCGGACAGCGCGGCGAGGACGTTCATGTGCATGTGGCGTTTCATGAGCATCACCGCCCGTCTGTCTGACGCTGAAGCTAACACCGCTGCGGTGTGTGGTGATGTTACGACTGACGGCATTCTGTTGCATTTTGTTGCAGGCGGCATGCCGTCAATGCGCCACAGTCCTCTGCTCTCTGGGAGCCACCTGCAGGAACCTTGCGGCCATGGCCTCGCGCATTCTCATCGTCGATGACGACCAGGAGATCTGCTCCCTGGTGAAGGCCTATCTGGAACGCTCCGAATTCGAAGTTGATGTGGCGCATGACGGGGCGAGCGCGAAGTCCGCTGTCAGCCGGACTGCGTTCGACCTCCTGCTGCTGGACGTGATGCTGCCGGGGCAGAGCGGACTGGACCTGTGCCGCGACCTGCGCAGCACCAGCAGCGTGCCGATCATCATGCTCACCGCCATGGGCCAGCTCGCCGACAAGGTGACGGGCCTCGAACTCGGTGCGGATGATTACATGGTCAAGCCCTTCGAGCCGCGCGAACTGCTGGCGCGGGCCCGCGCCGCGGTGCGCCGCCGCCAGACCGGGGAACCGGAGGCCGGCGCGGGGCGCCATGCGCTGGACGGCATGGTCGTCGACCCCGGCCTACGCAGCGTGACGGCACCGGACGGGGAAAACGTGGCGCTGACCTTCGCCGAATTCGAACTCCTCGCGCTCCTCCTGGCGCATGCCAATGCCACGCTGCCGCGCGCCCAGATCCTGCAGCAGGTGTTCGGCCGCAGCGCCGGGCTCTATGACCGCAGCGTGGACGTGCTGCTGAGCAGGCTCAGGCGCAAGCTGGCCAAGGCCGGCATCACCCTCGCCATCGAGAGCGTGCGCGCGGTGGGCTACATGCTGGTGGGACAGGTGACGCGATGCTGAAGGCGCTGTTCCGGCCCGGCCCGGGTTGGCTGATCATCACCGTGGTCGTGGCGCTGTTTGCGCTCGAGATCACTGCATTGGGCGTCGCGACCCATGAAGTGTCGCAGACCAGCCGGGCGGGCGACCTGCTGCGCCTGCTCGAGCGCGTCGAGGGCGCAATGCGCGTCATCAACGCCGCGGCACCGGCCGAACGTCAGAAGGCGGTGAAGCTGCTCGACCAGCTGTCGCCCGGCGTCTCCCTCGACAGGACGCCGCTGGTGACAAGCCCGGTGGCGGATGACGACGCGCTGGCGGAGACCGAGGACATCCTGCTCAACAGTGTCGCCGCGCGCGGTGCCATTGAGCTGCGCGTGGCGGAGCAGGACGGCGGCCCCGCGCACAACCCCATGGCGGGCGCGCGCTCCGACGACCCCGGCCCGGTGGAGCTGGGGCTTGCGCGCCTGTCGTCGAGCCTCGCCGGCAGCGGGCGTTTTCTCGCCTCCATCCAGCTTTCCGACGGCGCATGGCTGAACCTCTCCTCGCCACGCTCGCCGCCGCCGCCGCTGCTCTCGCCCGACAGCCTGCAATGGTATGTGCTGTTCTCGCTGCTCATCGTGGCGGCGAGCGTGCTGGCGGTGCGCCGGCTGACGGCCCCCTACCGCCAGCTCGAGATGGCGGTGACGCAGATCGGCCATGACCTGCGCGTGGCGCCCATCGACGAGACCGGCAGCAACCCGGCGCGGGGGCTGATCCGCGCCATCAACACCATGCAGCAGCGGCTGAAGAGCTATGTCGCGGATTATGAATATCTCGCCGTGGCGCTGGCGCATGACCTGAGAACACCGCTCACCCGCATCCGCCTGCGCTCGGAACTGATCGGTGAGGAGACTGGCGCCAAGATCGCCGGCGACGTGCATGACATCGAGGCGATCGTCAACTCGGTGCTGGAATTCGCGCGCTCCGGTGCGGCCGCCGCGGCGCGCGAAACAGTGGACCTGCCGGTGCTGGTGGAACGAACGATCGAAGATTTTCCGGGCGTCGCGGTGGCGGAGGAAGACCGCTCGGTGCCGCTGCTGATCACATCCGACGCGACAGGCCTGAAGCGCTGTCTGTTCAACCTCATCCAGAATGCCCGCCGCCATGGCGATGAGGTGCGCATCATCCTGCGCGCCGAGGATGAGGACGCGGTGATCCTGGTGGAGGATAATGGCCCCGGCATTCCGGCCAGCGAGCTGCCGCAGGTGTTGAGACCCTTCTACCGCGGCGAGGCCTCGCGCAACCGCGCCTCCGGCGGCATCGGGCTTGGTCTCGCCATCACCCAGCGCATCGTGCAGTCGCTGGGCGGGCAGTTGCTGCTCGAGAACCGCGAGGCCGGGGGGCTTCGCGCCACGATCAGGCTGCCGCGGCTGGGTGTCGTTTCCCTATGATTAAATCAAAAGGGGACCTCATCGTCATCACTAGGGAGTTCCTCAAGTATAGAGTCCAAGGCGCCATCGATACCAACCGCTTTTCTTCGGGCATCATGATACAGCTCTCGCAGGAAAAAAAACGAAGAACCGATACTCAATGTTCCTTG
Source organism: Aestuariivirga litoralis (assembly GCF_003234965.1). Taxonomy (GTDB): domain Bacteria; phylum Pseudomonadota; class Alphaproteobacteria; order Rhizobiales; family Aestuariivirgaceae; genus Aestuariivirga; species Aestuariivirga litoralis. The sequence continues at coordinate 266,580 of NZ_QKVK01000005.1, read as the reverse complement.
TGCGAAATCTGTATGGCTCACACTCTCGATTAGTTCACCCTCTGAATTGAATATTTTGACCGTTATCTCGTCTTCACTACCCGCTAAATCGGCATAGTAAGCTATGGAAACCGAATATCTCGAGAATGCCACGATAAAACTATCTTTACTCGTGTCTTCCTGCCAGCTTAGCTTTCCTTCTTTGGTTGATTTAGCAAGTCTTCTCAAGAGTTCGATATGTTTACTACCGATCATTTCAATTACTCGTAAGTCGCTTTTGTGCTGACACGAGCACGTCGTTTAGATCATCAATTTGCTTTCTAATTATGCCGTTGAATCTGACATGATCCAGTTTGTCTTCTTCACTTCTGCAACGCTTGTCTATTAATCTCTGGATCGAAGTGATCTGTTGTATTGTCATTTGTAACTTCACCTGATCGCCTTCTGGGAAGTGCTGCGAGACTGCCCTTACTCTAATTAAGGATTTTCGAACTTGAGAATGTCGATCCAGTGACATCTCCCAAAGGCGGGACCTATGTAGCCGCATCAATTCATCCATGGCTGATACGGCAGCGGAGAGTTCCGACATTACTTCCACCTCATGCACCCGATTCCTCATCGCGTTAGCGGCGTCTCTGGCTTGCTCCGCAGCCGAGCGGGACTTTAAAGCAGCGAAATAAGTTGCAGCGATCCCAAAGCAGCCAAAAACGAATCCAACTGCCTCAAGGAGGTTCGCGACAGCGCTCGCTGTATCGGAGAGTGCGAATTCCCACAGAAATTGAAGCAACTGCCTATCCACTCACCTATGGATAGAAAGACTATCAGTGAGTAACGAATTTATCAATTAAAAATTGCGCTTTATCAGTGCTGCAATACAGTTAATCGTCAAGACTATCGAGAAACTAGAAACCTATTCAGCACATTGCGGGTGACCATTGCGACGATCTCATCCTTGCGGGTGAGGCCGATGATCCAGTCGCTGGAGCCGGCGTGGAAGACCTCGCCCCTGCCCTTCGGAAAATGCACGATCATGCCGCAGCCGCGCTTGGTGGCCTCGATCGCCGCCGTATCCTTGCGGCCGGTGAGCACCGAGGCGACATATTCACCGTCCTCGGTCCCGAGGAAGCTGCGGCCGGGAAGGATGGTCGAGCCTTCCTCGATCGTCGCCGCGAGGCCGAGGGCGAGGATCTCGATCCCTTCGGGCGCGAGTGACGGATCGGCCACATGGGGCAGGCCGCCGCGGATTTCGTAAGGAAGCCCATCGACCTCGTAGCCGAAGATGCGCGAAGCACCGCCGAGGATGTCACCGTAATAGAGGCCGGTGTTGGCGAAAGCCCAGTGCTCCGGCCGGTAGACAGGGAAACCCTTGGCCCCGCGCGGGCTGCAGCCGGACCAGCTGGCATAAAGGCCGTGGGTGGCATTGAGGCCGAAGCTCGCGGCGCCGGGCCGGCCGATCTCGGGGGCCTCCCAGGATTCGGTCACGCGCTCGCGCGGTCCCTCCTGCATGAAGGGGTCTTCGTCGCGCGCGATGTATTTGTAGCAGGTCTGGGTGCGGCCTTCGTCCGAGAGGCGGATCTGCCACATGAAATTGCCGGCGAAGCGGGCGATGCGGCCGCCCTTCTCCACCCAGGCATCGATGGCGTCGCGCATCTCCCAGGACCAGTATTCGTCATGGCCGACGAGCGCGATGCAGGAATAGCCCTCGATCAGACGCGGGCGATACTGCAGGTCGGTCTGGCTGATGATGTCGAGTGCATAGCCCTCGGCTTCCGCCCAGGTGACGAAGTGGCGCTCGAAGCTGGCCCAGCCCGATGACATGTATTTCTTGGAATAGCCGTTGGCATAGGCCCATTCCATGTGCGGGTAGCGGGGCTCCGAATTGATCGGCGGATCATCCAGCAACACGGCGCGCGGTGCGTCCGGCGGCAGCGAGACGAAACCTTTGGCCAAGGGGCGCTGCGTGCTAAGCACGGGCGAGAAGCGGTCGCCCTTCGGGCCGCAATAGCCCTGGTAATGATTGGAGCCGCCCCAGTCATTATAGGCCGTCCAGGTGGCGGTGGCGGCAATGAGCAGCAGGCGGCCGCGCCTGTCGATGCCGTCACGCGGGCGGACGATGAAAAAATGCTCGTGCATGTCACCGTCGACGCGGGTGCGCAGGATGTAGCCGCCCGAGGGCCAGTCCGGCGCCACGGGGATTTCGAGCGAGACGGGCCAGCCGCAGCCCACGACGGAGCAATCATTCGGCGTGTCGTGCCACGCGCCGCGAAGATCCGAACGCGAGAAGACCCTTTCCGGCGTGTGGCCATCGCGGATGACGTCGACGTCGCAAAGATCCGCATTGGTGCAGATGCTGACCTTCACCGTCTCGCCCGGTGCATAGGAGAGCTGGTCGCAATAGCTCCAGATGCGCGGCTGCGCCGGTGGCTCGCGGAAGGGCCGCTCGGCATAGATGCCGAGTACCGCCTCGCGCCGCCAGGCCTCGCTGCGGTCAGCACTCATCTGAGTTCATCGGCGATGGCCTGGAACATCGCATAGGTGAGATTGTCCAGGGCCTCGTCTGCCGGGATGGGCTGGGAGGACTGCTTCACCGCCACCATGCCGGCATCGTAATCGACATAGATCCACTGGCCATGGATGCCGATGGCGCAGAGCACGCTGGAGTTGGGATCCGGCACGTACCACTTGGACCGGTAGCGGCCATCGGGGAAGAGGTTCACCATCTCGCCGCGCGACCACTGGGCATGGTCGCCCTTGTGCAGGATGTCGTTGATCCACTCCTCCGGCACGATGCGCTGGCCGTTGAAGCGGCCCTTGTTGCGCATCATCTCGCCGAAGCGTGCGAGATCGCCCAAGCTGGTGCAGATGCCGCCTGCCGTGCGCGGGGCACAATGGCGATCGACCGTCACGAAGGCCTCCTGCGCCATGTGCATGGGCTGCCAGATGAGGCGGGAGAGCAGGCTGGCGAAATTCTCGCCCGCCGCACGCTCGAGGATCCAGCCGAGCAGGTCGCTGTTGGGCGAGACGTAATGGAAGCGGCTGCCATGCGGATGCTCCGCCTTGGGCAGGCTCGTCACGAAGGCATTGATGCCATCGGCACTGGCGATCGCCCCCGGCGGGTTCCAGCCCATGGCGGCGCGGTAGCGGGCGACATCACCCTGCGGGTCGAGATAATCCTCGACGAAGCGGATGCTGACCGCCATGTCCAGCACATGGCGCAGCGTGGCGTCGGCATAGGCCGAGCCCTCGACCTCCGGCACGTAGCGCGACACGGGCGCCTCCGGATCGAGCTTGCCCTGCTGCACCAGGATGCCGGCGAGCACGGCGGTGATCGACTTGCTGACCGAGAAGACGATGTGGCGGTCGCTGGCGGTCTGGTTGATGAGGCGCTCGGCCACCACCTCGCCGTCCTTCAGCACCATGAAGCCGTCGGTGTGGGTTTCCTCCAGCGCGGCCTCGGCGCTGCGGCGGCTGCCGGCCCAGACGATGGCCAGCCGGGCCAAATCCAGCTCCTTGCCGCGGCGCAGGGCGGAGGGCGGCGGCGCGGTGGGGATGGGCGCGACCGGGACCAGGCTGTCAACATGGGTGAAGCCCCAGACGCTGAACGGATGTTCGCGCCAATTGTCCAGCGTGGCCGTCGGCAGTGCGTTCCCCATCGAATCCCCCATCAACGCTATTTTTCATGACCTTAGCACGGGAGCGCCCGGTGTCTCGCCCCCGCGGCCGGTCGGGGCTGGCATGTTGCGAGACATTTGTGTATCATGATGCGCAATTGTTTACACGAAGTGCAGGACCATGCCGAAATCCATCCCCGTCGACCCCCAGGCATTCCAACAGGCTGGCGAACTGGCCTTCCCCCGCATTCCCCTCCATGCCTATGCCCGGCCCTTCGGCGCGGAACTGGTGGCGCGAGGCCCGAAAGCGATGGTCGACATCCTGCGCCACATGATGATCGTGCGGGAATTCGAGACCATGCTGGGCGCCTTCAAGGCCAAGGGCAGCTATGCCGACATTCCTTACGTCTACAAAGGGCCTGCCCACCTCTCGCTCGGGCAGGAGGGCGCGGCCGTGGGGGCCGCGCTGGCGCTGGAACCGGCCGACCACATCTTCGGCAGCCACCGCAGCCATGGCGAGTTCATCGCCAAGGGCCTCTCCGCCATCGCCAAGCTGCCGGAGGCGGAGCTGCAGCGCATCATGGCCAGCCACCGCGACGGCGCGCTGCTGCGCATGGTGGAACAGCATCTGCCGCCCACGCCCGTGACCAGCACGGCGGAGAACTTCCTGCTCTTCGGGCTGCTGGCGGAGATCTTCATGAAGGCGGATGGCTTCAATGGCGGCATGGGCGGCTCGATGCATGCCTTCTTCACCCCCTTCGGCGCCTATCCCAACAATGCCATCGTCGGTGCCTCCGCCGGCACCGCCACGGGGGCGGCGCTGCGCAAGAAGCTGGCGGGTGAAGCTTCCATCACGGTCTCGATGAGCGGCGACGGCTCGACCGGTTGCGGGCCCGTTTTCGAGGCGATGAATTTCGCCGCCATGGCGCAGTACCGCACGCTGTGGACGGACGCACGCCCGGGCGGGCTGCCGGTGCTGTTCTTCTTCTCCAACAATTTCTACGCCATGGGCGGGCAGACCATCGGCGAGACCATGGGCTGGGACAGGCTCTCGCGCATCGGCGCGGCGGTGAACCCGCAGGCGCTCCATGCCGAGACGGTGGACGGCACAAACCCGCTGGCGGTGGCCGATGCCGTGGCGCGCAAGCGCGCGCTGCTGCTCGAAGGGAAAGGCCCTGCCCTGCTCGACGTCGAATGCTATCGCTCCGGCGGGCATTCGACCACCGATGCCAATGCCTATCGCACCAAGGAAGAACTGGCGCTGTGGGAGGCGCATGACCCGATCGCCAAGTTCGCGGCCCAGCTGATCAGCGCGGGCGTGATCGACCAGGCGGCGGTCGATGCGATGAAGGCGGAGGTGGCCTCCGCCATGGCGGCGGTGACGCGCGCGGCGGTGACGGCCGCGGCACCCGTCGATGTTCCCGCCGACCCGACGCTGATCGGGCGGCTGATGTTCTCGCATGAGGAGATTCCCGTTCCCGCGGGTGAGGTGAAGCTGCTGGCGCCAATCGAGACGTCGGCACGCATCCGGCAGGATGCCAAGAAGGCGCGCTTCGGGATCGGCACCGATGGCCAGAAGCTCTCCGCCATGCGCGCCATCACCTATCGCGACGGGCTGTTCGAGGCGATCCTGCACCACATGATCCATGACGAGCGCCTCATCGCCTATGGCGAGGAATGCCGCGAATGGGGCGGCGCCTTCGGCGTCTATCGCGGGCTCTCCGACATCCTGCCCTATGAGCGGCTGTTCAATTCGCCGATCTCGGAAGCGGCCATCGTCGCCACCGCCGTGGGCCATGCCATGGAGGGCGGGCGCACGCTGATCGAGCTGATGTATGGCGACTTCATCGGCCGGGCGGGCGACGAGATCTTCAACCAGATGGCCAAGTGGCAGGCCATGTCCGCCGGCATCCTGAAGGTGCCGGTGGTGCTGCGCTGCTCGGTGGGCAGCAAGTATGGCGCGCAGCATTCGCAGGACTGGACGGCGCTGGTGGCGCATATCCCCGGCCTCAAGGTGCTCTATCCGGCAACGCCTTACGACGCGAAGGGGCTGATGGCCTCGGCACTCTCGTCCGAGGACCCGGTGGTGTTCTTCGAGAGCCAGCGCCTCTACGACACGGTCGAGACCTTCCGGCCCGACGGCGTGCCGGCGGACTATTACCGCATTGCCATGGGCGAGCCCGACGTGAAGCGCGACGGCGGCCACGCAACCGTGCTGACCATCGGACCCTCGCTCTACCCAGCCCTTGCCGCCGCGCAGGAACTGGAGGAGAGCCATGGCCTGTCGCTCGAGGTGATCGATGCACGCTCGCTGGTGCCCTTCAACTATGACCCGGTGATCCGCTCGATCGAGAAGACCGGGCACCTGCTGGTGGTGACGGAGGCCTCGGAACGCGGCTCCTTCGCCATGACGCTTGCCGCCAACCTCACGCGCTTCGCCTTCGGCAGCCTGAAATCAGCGCCGCGCGTGCTGGGTTCGCCCAACTGGATCGTGCCGGGGGCGGAGATGGAGACGAGCTATTTCCCGCAGGCGGACGACATCATCGAGATCGTCACGTCAGAGTTCCATCCGGACAAGCATTCGAACCGCCGCGGCATCCGCAACTGGGATGACCGCACACTCGCCCGCAACGGCCTTTGAGGAGGACAGAGACATGAGCACCGACGTCGTGATGCCGCAGCTTGGCAACGAGATCACCGAGGCCCAGATCGACTACTGGTCGAAGGGCCCGGGCGACAAGGTGGAGAAGGGCGAGATGCTGCTGACCATCACCACGCCCAAGCTCACCATGGAAATCGAGGCGCCGGCCTCCGGCACGCTGAAGGAAATCCGCGTGCCGGCGGACGAGATCGCGAGCGTGGGCGACGTTCTCGCCGTCATCGACGAGGCGTGATGCAAGGCCTCACCTTCAAGACGCTGGGTGGCGAGGGGCCGGATCTCGTGCTGATCCACGGCTTCGGCTCCGACCGCCTGTCCTGGGCGGGCACCTCGCCCGCGCTGATGGAGGTGGCGCGCGTCCATTCCCTCGACCTGCCGGGGCATGGGGACTCGCTTGCCGCCGATGCCGGGGATGGCAGCGCGGCGGCACTCGCCGGGGCGGTGACGGCGGCACTCGATGCGCAGGGGATGGGCCCCGTGCACCTGCTTGGCCATTCGCTGGGCGGCAGCATTGCCATGCTGATGGCGTTGGGCCAGCCGGAGCGCGTGCGCTCGCTGACGCTCCTCGCACCCGCCGGTCTCGGCCACGCGATCGACCATGACTTCCTGGCGCGCTTCCCGGACCTTGCGACCAAGGAAGAGGCAGAGGCGCTGCTGCAGAAGCTCGTCTCCAAGCCGCTGCTCATCAACCGCTTCACCATTGCCCGCGTGCTGGAGCAACTTTCGCGCACCGGTGCCCGCGAGGCACTGCGCGCCATCGCAAAGGGCGTGGAGGCACATGAGGAGCAGCTGGGCGAAGCCGCCCGGCTCATCGCGGCGACGGGCCTGCCGCGCCTCGTCATCTTCGGTGGCGCGGATGCCATCAACCCGCCGAGCCCGGCTGCCCTCGCGGCCTTCGGGGGCCAGCAGCTGGTGATCCCCGAGGCCGGCCACCTGCCGCATGTCGAGGCGGCACGCCAGGTGAATGCTGCCATCACCGCCTTCATCACGCGCGTGGGTGGCTGAGCCATGGCCAAGCTGAAGCGCAATGCAGGCGCGGCCCTGGCAGACGACGCGGCGCTGCGGCTGCGCGCGGCCTGGCTCTACCACGCCTTCGGCTTCACCCAGTCGGAGGTGGCGGAACAGCTGGGCATTGGCCGCTCCACCGTCATCCGCCTGCTCGAGGAGGCGCGGCAGCGCGGCGAGGTGCGGATCACCATCGAGGACCGGGTGCCGGACCTCGCCGAACTCTCGATCCGCCTCGAACGGGCGCTGGGTCTCGACGAGGCCATCGTGGTGCCGTCGCCTGCCAATGGCGAGGGCACGCGGCGCGCGGTGGGGCTGGCGCTCGGCCGCCTGCTGTCGGACGCGGTGACGGACGGCATGACTATCGGCGTCGGCTGGGGCCGCACGCTCAGTGCCGCACTCGAAAGCTTCAATCCGCCAAAACGGCAGGGCGTGAAGGTGATGTCGCTGATGGGCGGTGCTGTCGAGACGCAATTCGCCAACCCCTTCGAATTCGCCTGGCGGCTGGCGAGCGCGCTGCAGGCGGAGTGCTTCCTGTTCCCCGCCCCGCTGGTCGTGGACAGTGCGGAGACGCGTGCGCGGCTGATGGCGGACCGTGGCATCGCGCGCTTGCGCGGGCTTGCCCAGTCGCTCGACCTCGCGGTGGTGAGTGCGGGCGGGCTGAAGGAGAGCTCCGGCTCGCTGGTGCGCCAGCTGATCACGGATGAGGAGGCGGCCCAGCTGCTGCGGGCCGGTTGCGTGGCGGACATCATGTGCAACTTCATCGACGCGCAGGGGCAGCTGGTCGATCACCCGATCAATGAGCGCATCATGTCCGTCGGGGTCGAGACGCTGAAGGCGGCGCCGCACAAGGTGCTGGCGAGTGGTGGGCAGGAGCGCGCGGCGGCGATCCTCGCCGTGCACCGGAGCATCGGCTGCAACACGCTGGTGACCGACGAGCAGGCAGCGCGGGCCCTGCTCGGACTGCTCTAGCACGCGGCAGCGGGGGCGCCGCGCCCAGCGCTACGCGGCAGCGCGCCTCGGCGGCGGTGCCGCCGCGGCAGTCAGCAGCCTGCCATCCGGCGGCAGGGGTTCATGCAGTGACCAGCGCGCCAGTTCTTCGGCGTAGAGCTGCGGCGGGATGCTGTCGCCTTCATGGCCTTCCACCAGGGCAAGGCCGATCTGCTCATAGGCAGTGAGGTTGGTGAGACCGGGAACCGGCAGTGCGCCGCTGCGGAACTCTTCCCACATCCGGTCATAGAGGGCCTCGAGGCTGTTCACCAGAAGCGCCGTGTCGAACAGAATGGAATTGCCGCGGCCGGCTTTCAGCCGTTCACGCAATTCCGCTGCCGCACCCGGCACCTCCGCGATGGCGACGGCGCGGGAGACATAGTCCTCGAGGCTGGTGCAGACGAGGTCCGGCATGCCGGCCGACTTCACCAGCCCGGCGCAGACGCGCGCCGCGAAGCCCCGGCCCTCCAGCGTCAGCACCGGCGTTCCCATCCACATGGCGTCAGAGGCCGTGGTGTGGGCGCCATAGGGGAAGGTGTCGAGGAACAGGTCCGCCAGCGCATAGCGCGCGAGGTGCTGGGGATTCGGCCGCTTCGGCGCGAAGCACAGGCGCTCGGGCGCGATGCCCGCCGCCGCCGCCATGGCGCGCAGCCGGGCATTGGTTTCGCTTGACGAGTCGAGCAGCCACAGCACGCTCCCCTCCACCGCGGCAAGGATCTTCAGCCACGCGCCGAAGACCTGCGGCGTGATCTTCTGCGTGCCGTTGAGGCAGCAGAAGACGAAGCCCTGCTCCGGCAGGCCTTCAGCGGCGCGCTGCGGCGGCTCGGGCGCCACCGTGCGCTTGCGGTCATTGGGCTGGTAACAGGGCAGGCGCAGGACCCGCTCGGTGAAGAAGCATTCATGGCCCTCCGGCACCACATGGCCGTCGGCGATGAGGTAATGGTGATAGGGTGTCGCCATGCTGCCGGGAAAACCGAACCAGTTGGCGGCGATGGGCGCGGGCCGGCGTGCGAAGACGGCCGTGCGGGCATCACGCGTATAGCCGTTGACGTCGATGAGGATGTCGATCCCGTCAGCCGCAATGCGCGCTGCGGCGGCATCATCGGTGAGGCCGGTGATATCGGTCCAGCCATCGACCGCGGCATGGATCCGGGCCCGCGTGGCATCCTCGCGCGCAATGCCGCAGTAATAGGCATGGATCTCGAAGCGGCTGCGGTCATGCAGTTCCAGGGCCTCCGCCAGGCCGAAGCCAACGGCGTGCTCGCGGAGATCGGACGAGACATAGCCGATCTTCAGCCGCGCGGGCCGCTCGCACCGGCGGGCAGCATGGTCGAAGAGTGCGGGCGGCCGCGCGATCGACTGCCGCGCATAGCTGGCGTTGCGGGCCAGCTGGAAGACGGGATCATCGAACATCACGGCGGCCGACAGCGGCGATATGTTGGCGAGGAGCCGCCTTGCCTCCACCCCGTCCCAGCCCTGCACCACGGGCCACTTGCACTGCTTCTGGCGCAGCGCAATCCAGTGCTGCACCGCCTGCGCGCTTTCCGGCGACAGGTCGATGGCCTGGCGCAGCGCATCTTCGGCCGCCGCATCGGCATGGTTGGATTCCAGAACCCGGCCGATCTGGTGCAGTGCCATCAGCTTGTGGCGCAGGGTTGTTCCGTTGAGGGCCGGCAAGCGGTTGACCAGCGCCAGCCACTGGCTGACGGCGGCTCCGGCCTGGCCCTGGTCCTCCAGCGCCCGCCCGAGATTGATGTAGGACGGGTGGAAATCGGGGTCGATGCGCAGCGCGTCACGCAGGGCGTTGATGGCGGCGAAGGAATCACCACCACGCTGCGCCACCACCGCCATGTTGAAGTGCGCCGGCGCCAGGTGCGGGTCGTCCGGGTTGAGCGCGATCCAGCGCTTGTAGAGCTCGGCGGCAGCCGCGGCACCTTCGGCCTTCTCGATGATGTCTGCGTCACGAAACAGCGCGGCGATGGTGGATGGCAAGGCTGGAGGATCTCCCGGCTAGCTGTTGGAGGCGACGATGAGGGCGGTGAGCTGGTCGGAGCTCATCAGCCCGATCTGCGAGGTGGTGAAGGCGTTGGCCTGGGTCGAGGACAGGGCGGCGATCTGGTCGGTGGTGATGCCGGCAATCGCCGAGGTGGCGAGCGACGGGATGCCGGTGGTTTCGTTCAGCGAGGCGAAGTTGGTGGTGCTGAGTGCTGCGACCTGCGCCGATGTGAGCGCCCCCGCCTGTGTCGAGCTCAGCCCCGAGAAGATGGCGGTGTCGAGGCTGTCCAGGGCCGAAGGCGTGATGGCGCGGAACTGGCTGGCATCGAGCGTGCCGATCTGCGTCGTGGTGAAGCGGTCGAGCGCGGTGGAGGTGAGGCCGGCGATCTGCGCGGTGGAGAGCGAGGACGCCGTCAGCACGGTGAGCTGAGCGGTGTCCAGCGCGTTGAGCTGGCTGGAGGTGAAGCCGCGCAGCTGCGTCGAGCTGAGCAGGCCCAGCTGCGTGTCCGAGAAGTCGGTGATCTCGGTGGTGGTGAGGCCGCCCAGCTGCGTGGCGGTCACCGCGCCCAGCTGGGTGGTGCTCCAGGCCTGGATGTCGGTGGAGCCGAAGGCGGAGAGCACGCTGGCCGACAGCGCGCCGATCTGGCCGGCGGAGAGCGACTGCACCTGCGTGCTGGACAGGTTGCCCGCCGCCGTGGTGTCGAGCCCCGCCACCTGCTGGGTGGAGAGCGAGGCAACGTCCAGCGCCTGCAGATAGGTGCTGGTGAGGCCGCTCAGCTGGGTTGCCGTCAGGCCGCGCAGCTGGGTGGAGGTGAGGCTGGCAAGCTGGGTCGTCGAGAAGTCCTCGACCTCGGTGGCGGCGATGCCGACGAACTGCTGCGAGGTGAGTGCGCCGAGCTGGGTGGTGGACCAGCCCTGCAATTCGGTGGACGACAGTGCCGACAGGCCGGTGGCCGAGAGTACGGCGATCTGCACGGTGGTCAGTGCCTGGGCCTGGGTGGTGGTCAGCGCATCAAGCGCCGTCGAGGTCATGGCGCGGATCTGCGCCGTCGAGAGGTCTGCAACGTTCAGCGCATTGAGCTGCGTGGTGCCGATGTTGTTGACCTGGGTGGAGGTGAGGCCCCTCACCTGGGTCGACGTCAGCTGGCCCAGCTGGGTATCGGAGAAGTTGGCGATCGCCGTGGTGGTGAGCTGCGACATCTGCCGTGTGGTGATGGCACCGAGCTGGGTGGTGCTCCAGGCCTGCAGGTCGGTGGATGCAACGGCGCCAAGCCCGCTTGCCGTCATTGCCGTGACCTGGGTGACGGTGAAGGCCCGGGCCTGGGTGGAGGTAAGGTTGGTGATGGCGGTGGTGCTGAGGCCCGCCACCTGCGTGCCGGACAGGCTCGTCACGTCCAGCGCATTGAGCTGGGTGGTGGCCAGGTTGTTGAGCTGGGTGGAGGTGAGGCCGCGCAGCTGGGTCGAGCTGAGCTGGCCCAGCTGCGTATCGGAGAAGTCGGCGATGCCGGTCGTCGTCAGCCCGGCGAGCTGCTGCGAGGTGATGGCGCCGAGCTGCGTCGTCGACCAGCCCTGGACCACGGTGGAGTCGAAGGCCTCAAGCCCGGCTGCGCTGAGGGCGGCGATCTGCAGCGTGCCGAGCGACTGCGCCTGGGTGGTCGTCAGCGTGCCGATGGCCGTGGCGCTCATGTTGCGGATCTGCGACACCGAGAGGTCGGTGACGTTCAGAGCGTTGAGCTGCGTCGAGGCCAGGTTGTTGAGCTGGGTGGAGGTGAGGCCCTTGACCTGCGTGGCGGTGAGCTGGCCCAGCTGCGTGTCTGAGAAGTCGGCCAGCGCCGTGGTGGTGAGGCCGGCCAGCTGCTGCGAGGTGATGGCGCCGAGCTGCGTGGTGCTCCAGCCCTGGACCTCCGTCGAGGTCAGCGCATCGAGCCCCGTGACCGAGATGGCGGCGAGCTGCGCGGTGGTGAGCGACTGTGCCTGGGTGGTGGACAGCGCATCGATCGCCGTCGAGCTCATGCCGCGGATCTGCGTGGCGGAAAGCGCCGTCACGTCGAGGGCATTGAGCTGGGTGGAGGCGAGATTGTTGAGCTGCAGCGTGGTGAGGCCACGGATCTGCGTCGAGGTCAGGAGGCCGAGCTGCGTGTCCGAGAGATCGGCCAGGCCGGTGGTGGTGAGGCCGCCCAGCTGCTGGGAGGTGAGCGCCGAGAGCTGGGTCGTCGACCAGCCCTGCAATTCCGTCGAGGTGAGCGCCTCGAGGCCGGCGGCGGAGAGAACCGCGATCTGCGACGTGGTGAGGCCCTGCGCCTGGGTCGTCGACAGGGCATCGACGGCGGTCGAGGTCATGCCGCGAACCTGGGTCGCCGAGAGATCGGCGATGTTCAGCGCGTTGAGCTGGGTGGATGCGAGGTTGTTCAGCTGGGTGGTGGTCAGGCCGCGCACCTGCGTGGAGGTGAGCTGGCCAAGCTGGGTATCCGAGAATTCGGCAAGCGCCGTGGTGGTGAGCCCGGCAAGCTGGCGGGAGGTGAGGGCGCCGAGCTGGGTCGTCGTCCAGGCCTGGACGTCGGTCGATTCGAGCGCCTCCACCGCATAGGCCTGCAGCAGCCCGATCTGCCCGGTGGTGAGCGAAGCCGCCTGCGTGTCGGTGAGATTGGTGATGGTGGCCGCGATCAGCGACTTGATGGCGGTGGTCGAGATCGCCTGCACCTGGGCGGTGTCCAGGGTGGTGAGGTCGGTCGTCTCCATGGCATTGATCTGCGCCGCGGTCAGGGCGCCCACCTGCGTGGTGCTGAGCGCCTGTACGTCGGTCGTCGACAGTGCCCGGATGGCGGTGGTGCTCAGGGTCGCGATCTGCCTGGTGGTCAGCGACGAAACGATCGACATGGATGGGCTCCTGCCGGGCAGCGCGACGCGCGCCCAATAACCTCACGATCCGCATGGAGACATTGCCGCGGCAACCCTGTGCGAGACTTGCACAGCGTCCTGATGGCCGGAGTTGCGACGGTATTGGTGAGGCGGCATCATGCCCGCGGGCCATGATAGCCCGCATTCCGCACGGCGCGAAACTAACCCGGCAGGTCTAAACGGGGGGTTAAGGCAGGATCAGACGTCGAGGTTCGCGACACTCAGCGCGTTCTCGCGGATGAAGTCGCGGCGCGGTTCCACCACGTCGCCCATCAGCTTGGTGAAGATGTCATCCGCCTCGTCGAGCTCGGACACCTTCACGCGCAGCAGCGTGCGGACGTTGGGGTCGAGCGTCGTCTCCCACAGCTGCTCGGGGTTCATCTCGCCCAGGCCCTTGTAGCGCTGCATGGTGATGCCCTTGCGGCCGAATGCGAAGACGGCATCGAGCAGCGAGGTGGGGCCGTGGATGACCGTCTCGCCATCCTTGCGGCGGAGCTTCGCGGGCTTCTCGTAGATCTCCTGCAGATGCACCGACTTCCTGTCGAGGCGCAGCGCATCGGCAGAGCCGATGAGCTTGCCGTCGAGCGTCCAGGCCTCCTTCACGCCGCGCACCTCGCGGGTGAAGCTCAAGCCGCCATCCGTCGTCGGCTCACCCACCCAGCCACGCTCGGTCTCGTCGGCGATCACGTCGAGGCGGCGCGCGATATAGGCCGCGGCATCCGTCGCGCGCTCGGTGCTCGACAGAACTTCCGGGTTCAGCACGCCGGCAATCGCCGCCTGCTCCAGCAGCGGGCGCGGATAGCGCGAATGCAGCGCGTCGAGGGCGGCACGCACCGAGAGGGCTTCCTCCACGATGGCGCGCAGGTCCTGGCCTGCCCGCTCCGTGCCATCGGCCAGCACCAGCGTGGTGTTCTCGAGGCCGGTGTTGACGAGATAGTCCTCCAGCGCCTTCGAATCCTTCAGGTACTGCTCGGAGGAGCCGCGCTTCACCTTGTAGAGCGGCGGCTGGGCGATGAAGAGGTGGCCGCGCTCGATCACCTCCGGCATCTGCCGGTAGAAGAAGGTGAGGAGCAGCGTTCGGATATGGGCGCCGTCGACGTCGGCGTCGGTCATGATGATGATCTTGTGGTAACGCAGCTTGTCGGCGTTGAATTCCTCGCGGCCGATGCCGGTGCCCAGGGCGGTGATCAGCGTGCCGATCTCGGCGGAGGACAGCATCTTGTCGAAGCGGGCGCGCTCGACGTTGAGAATCTTGCCGCGCAGCGGAAGCACGGCCTGGTTCTCGCGGTGGCGCGCCTGCTTGGCCGAGCCGCCGGCCGAGTCACCCTCGACGATGAAGAGTTCGGACTTGGCGGGGTCACGCTCCTGGCAGTCGGCGAGCTTTCCGGGCAGCGACGAGATGTCGAGCGCACCCTTGCGCCGTGTGAGCTCACGCGCCTTGCGGGCGGCCTCGCGCGCGGCGGCGGCTTCCACGACCTTGGAGACGATGGCGCGGGCCTCGGACGGATGCTCCTCGAACCAGGCGCCGAGCTGCTCGTTGACGAGGTTCTCGACCACCGGGCGGACTTCGGAGGAGACCAGCTTGTCCTTGGTCTGCGAGGAGAACTTGGGGTCCGGCACCTTGACGGAGAGCACGCAGGTGAGCGCCTCGCGCGCGTCGTCTCCCGTCAGGGCCACCTTCTCCTTCTTGGCGATGCCGCTGTCATTCGCGTAATTGTTGACGACACGGGTGAGCGCGCCGCGGAAGCCCGCCAGATGCGTGCCGCCGTCGCGCTGCGGAATGTTGTTGGTGAAGCACAGCACGTTCTCGTGATAGCTGTCGTTCCACCACAGCGCACAGTCGACCGTGATGCCGTCACGCTCGCCATGGATCATGATGGGCTCGGACAGCACCGCCTGCTTGGTGCGGTCGAGATAGCGCACGAAGGCGGCGATGCCGCCCTCGTAGAACAGCTCCACCACCTTGTCTTCCACGCCGCGCTTGTCGGTGAGGATGATGCGCACGCCGGAATTCAGGAAGGCGAGTTCGCGCAGCCGGTGCTCCAGCGTGCCAAGGTCGAACTCCGTCCTGGTGAAGGTCTCGGAGGACGGCAGGAAGGTCACCTCCGTGCCGCGCCGGTCCGGCGCGTCGCCCACCACCTTCAGCGGCGCATCCGGCTCGCCATGGGTGAAGCTCATGAAGTGTTCCTTGCCATCGCGGAAGATGGTGAGCTTGAGCTTGACCGACAGCGCATTGACCACGGACACGCCGACGCCGTGCAGGCCGCCCGACACCTTGTAGGAATTCTGGTCGAATTTGCCGCCGGCATGCAGCTGGGTCATGATGACCTCGGCGGCCGAGACGCCTTCGGAGGGGTGGATGTCGGTCGGGATGCCGCGGCCGTTGTCGGTGACCGTGCAGGAGCCATCGGCATTGAGCGTCACCGTCACATGCGTGGCGTGGCCGGCGAGCGCCTCGTCGATGGCGTTGTCGACGACCTCGTAGACCATGTGGTGCAGGCCGGAACCGTCATCCGTGTCACCGATATACATGCCGGGGCGCTTGCGCACGGCATCGAGCCCCTTGAGGACCTTGATCGAGTCCGCGCCGTAGGTGCCATTGCCGTTTCCGGTGTTCTCAACGTCTGACATCAGTCTTCCATCGCTTCCGAGACGCGGCCGTCCTCCACCTGGAAGACCTGGCCCATCTCACCAATTGCCTCGAACAGCACTGCGTCTGTTCCCGTCATCCAGCTCTGCGACCCAAGGGCCGACAGTGCTTCGATCAAACTCCTGCGCCGCGCCCGGTCGAGATGGGCTGCCACCTCGTCGAGCAACAGCAGCGGCGGAACCCCCGCGCCTGCCTTCACGGCGCGGGCCTGCGCCAGCACCAGGCCGATCAGCAGCGCCTTCTGCTCCCCCGTGGAGCAGTGTGCCGCGGCCATCCGCTTCGGCCCGTGGACCACCTCCAGATCGCTCCGGTGAGGGCCCCTGAGGGTCCGCCCCGCCGCCCGGTCCAACCCCCGCGAATCGCGTAAAATCCTACGATATTCGTCCTCGACTTGCACGGCAGGTTTCTGGGCCACCAGCGCCTCGATCTCGCCCGCGACGGCAACCTCCGCCCAGGGGAAGGAACTGGTCTCCCGGCCCTCCCCTATATGGGTCTCTAGGGCCTCCAATCCAACCAGCCGGGCGGCCGAAATCGCCACCGCGGCCTCCGCCATGTGGGCCTCGAGGCTCGAGAGCCAGGCGGGGTCCGGGCGGGCCTCCTCCAACAGCAGGTTGCGCTCGCGCATCACCTTCTCGAACACCGTGATGCGGGCGGCATGTTCCGGGTCGAAGGCCGTGACCATGCGGTCGAGGAAGCGCCGCCGGTCCGAGGCCGGCCCGGCAAACAGCCGGTCCTGCGCCGGGGTCAGCCAGAGCAGGCGCATGGTATCGCCCAGCGCACCGGGCCCCTTCTGCGCCTCGCCGTCGATGACGACCTGGCGGCCGCCGCCATCCCCGCCATCGGCCTGGCCGCTCCAGGCCGTGCCGAGGGACACGCGGCCATGCTCGGCCTCCACCTCGGCGGCAATGGCCCAGGAACCGGAGCCACCCTGGCGGGGGAGTTCATCGAAGGTGACACCCCGGAGGCCCCGGCCAGGCGACAGCAGCGAGATCGCCTCGAGGATATTGGTCTTGCCCGCGCCATTCGCACCCGTCAGCGCCACCAGCTGCGCGCCCGTCTCGAGGCGCAGCGCGGGATAGTTGCGGAACTCCGTCAGCGTCAGCCTTCGGATGGCGAGGATCGGGGAATCGGTCACAAACGAGGCTTACACCCGCATGGGCATGAGCACATAGAGGGCCTGCTCGTCGGTCGGGTCGCGCACGATGGTGGGCGAACCCGCATCGGCGAGGTGCAGTTCCATGCCGTCCGACTTCATCTGGCCCGCCACGTCCATCAGGTAGCGCGAGTTGAAGCCGATATCGAGCGGGTCGGCGTCATAGGAACAGGCCACTTCCTCTTCCGCCGAACCCGAGTCCGGATTGTTGACGGTGAGCACCACCTTGTTGCCGCCGATCGCCAGCTTCACCGCGCGGCCCTTCTCCTGCGAGATGGTGGAGACACGGTCCACCGCCTGGGCGAAGGTCCTGGTGTCGAGCTCCAGCTTCTTGTCGTTGTTGCGCGGGATGACGCGCTCATAATCCGGGAAGGTGCCATCGATCAGCTTCGATGTCAGCACCAGGTCGCCCGCCGCGAAGCGCACCTTGGCGGCCGAGAGCGAAACCTCCACCGCACCGTCGATGCCCTCGAACAGCTTGACGACTTCGAGCACGGTCTTGCGCGGCACGATGACGCCCGGCATGCCCTTTGCCCCGTCCGGCCTGGCGATCTGCGCCTGGGCGAGGCGATGACCGTCGGTCGCCACGGCGCGCAGCAGGCTGCCCGCCGCCACGTCGTGGAAATAGATGCCGTTGAGGTAGTAGCGCGTCTCCTCGGTCGAGATCGCGAAGCGCGTCTTCTCGATCAGGCCCTTGAGGTCGGTGGCGGTGATGGCGAAATGATGCGGGAAATCGCCCGCCGCAAGATCAGGGAAATCCTCGTGCGGCAGCGCCTGCAGTGCAAAGCGCGAGCGGCCGGCGAAGATCGACACGCGCTGGCCGTCGCCCGCCTGCTCGAGTTCGAGCTGCGCGCCATCGGGCAACTTCCTCACGATGTCATAGAGCATGTGCGCCGGCACGGTGGTGGCGCCGGATTTCGACACCTCGGCCGGCACGCTTTCGACGATCTCGATGTCGAGGTCGGTGGCGGTCAGCTTCAGCTGGCCGTCGCCCGCCTGCAGCAGCACGTTGGACAGGATCGGAATGGTGTTGCGCCGCTCGACGACGCTCTGCACATGGGTGAGCGCCTTGAGGAAAGCTGACCTCTCGATCGTGACACGCATAAGCCGGTAATCCCTCGTTCCGTGGTTTCCGGCCTCATGCCGGGCCGGAAACTTTGGCGCGGAAAGCGTGCAAGTTCAAGGGTTATCGGGGGCTTTTCAGCCCTGTTCGACGAGCCGGATGAGGAGGGCCACCTCACGGGCGAGCTTGTCGTCCGTCTTGATCTGGTCCTCGATCTTGCGCACGGCGTGCAGCACCGTCGAATGGTCACGCCCGCCGAAGCGGCGGCCGATTTCGGGAAGCGACCGGGCGGTCATCTTCTTGGCCAGATACATGCCGATCTGGCGGGGCACCACCACGCTCCGCGCCCGGCGCGGCGACAGCAGGTCGGTGCGGCCGACATTGAAGTGGCGGCCGACGATCTTCAGGATGTCGTCGATCTTGATGCGCGAGCCATCGGGGCTGGCCTGCATGTCGCGCAGGACGAGCGAGGCGAGGTCAAGCGTCACCGCGGCATTGTTGAACTGCTGGTAGGCGGTGATGCGGTTCAGCGCCCCTTCCAGCTCGCGGCCCGTGCCGGTCACCCGGTTGGCGATGAATTCCAGCACCTCGTCCGGGATGACGACCGTCTGGTCGCGCTTCTGCATCGTCTCGTAGCGGCTCTGCAGGATGCGGCGGCGGGTTTCGAGGTCCGGCATCTCGATGTCGACCACGAGGCCGCCCATCAGGCGCGAGCGCATGCGCTGGTCGATCGAGTCGAGCTGGGCCGGCGGCACGTCGGCGGCCACGATCACCTGGCGGCGCGAGTCGACGAGGCCGTTGAAGGCGTTGCAGAACTCCTGCTGCATGGTCTTGCCCTGCAGGAACTGGAAGTCGTCGATCAGCAGCACGTCGACGGCGGCGAACTGGTCCTTGAAGGCCAGCGTGTCGCGCTGCCTCAGCGCCATCACGAAATTGATCATGAAGCGCTCGGCGGTGAGGAACATCACACGGCGATCGGGGCGCTTCTCCTTCAGGCGGTGGGCCACGGCAGAGAGCAGATGCGTCTTGCCGAGGCCGGAACCGGCATGGATGAACAGCGGATTGAAGGTGACGGCCGCACCCGGGGCGGCATCGGCCACACGGCACATGGCGGCATGGGCCAGCTGGTTGGAAGATCCGACCACGAAGGTCTCGAAGGTCTGGTGCGGATCGAGCTGCGGCCCGCGCTCGGCGGCGGACACGGCCTGCGCCTGCGCGATCACCGAAGGCTGCGGCTGCGCGGCCGCGGCGGGCTGCGGCGCATGCGGGGCCTGCTCATCGGCCACGGCACGCTGCGGCACGCCGCCGCGCATCCTGACGCGAACATGGATGGAGTCGAAGCGGCCGAGTTCGGCCTCGCTGATCTTGTGCAGCTTCGAGACATAGTGGGTCTCGATCCAGGACTTGAGGAAACGGGTGGGAACGGAAACGATCAGGCGGCCCTGCTCGAAGTCCTCGAGCTCCATGCGCGCGAACCACGAGGTATAGAGATCTTCACCAAGTTCAGCCCGCAGGCGCTGTGCAACACGATCCCACCTCGTCTTCACGTCCGTCAAAACAGTCATCTTCTTCCGCATCCCTTCGCGCGCATTCTGCGGCGCGCATCATCATTGCGACTGGGCCGATGGCCCAACCGTCTCTCGATCCCGGCAGCTGCCGCTGGCTACCTGCCAGCGCGCTCCGGGACGAAGGCCGAAGTTTCCGAAGTGATCATCACATGCCCCTGCCGTAGCATTTCAAGTCGACACGGTCCGTTGTCCGGGTTTGTCATGTGCCCCAAGCCTCACTCACAACACCCTCACCCCACGCACACATAGCTTCCGCTTGGACGGAGGCCGCCCAGCAAACGCCACCACTGACCGCTTGTCAGAACCGTTGGGCGCGACTGGCCCGGGTCCTGTCATGTTGCGGGCGATTGGCCGTGCGGCCTGCCCACGGACGGGAACTTACAAAAGCGCTCGCGGCCCAAGCAACCTGATTCAGGAAACGCTCCGTACACGGAAGTGGCTTGACGCGTTTGCGGCCCGGCGCCGGTTCCGCGCCCCAATCCTAAGGCCCTGAGACTCTTCCGCTTTTGCGGCAGGGCACACGGCTGGGCGGGGCGCGGCGAGGCCTGCACCACCGTGAGCCTTATCGAAGGGCTTCGCGCGCGGGGCGCGCGGTTTGCGGCAGCTCCCGCCGGGTTGCCGGATAAGCCTTTGTATTTTCGCTAAAAATTCTGCGCGAGACGTTCCGTCCCCGGATAAATCATGCGGCTGTGGAAAAGCCCAAGACCCCGCAGGAACAACGAAAAACGCCGGACAGATACTGTCCGGCGCCACAGAAAACGACAGGGTCCTGCACAAGGCAGGACGGGTCGTCAGGCCTTGAGAGCCTTCACGCGGGCGGCAAGGCGCGAGACCTTGCGCGAGGCGGTGTTCTTGTGAAGAACGCCCTTCTGGGCGCCGCGCATCAGCTCCGGCTGGGCGGCCTGGAGGGCGGCGGCGGCTTCCGCCTGGTTGCCGGAGGCAATCGCCTCCTCGACCTTGCGCACGAAGGTGCGCATGCGGCTGACGCGGTTCTTGTTGATCTCGGTGCGGCGGGCGGAGACGCGGGTGGCCTTCTTCGCCGATTTCGTATTGGCCATGTGGCTTTGGTCCTGCTTCAGAAATGCGTTTGATCGGCCTTGCAAGACAAGGAGCCGCCATGCCCATTGGCAGACGGCCCGCCTTCCCGGCCCATCGGGATGGCGGGCTTATAGGGAAGTGGGGCCTTTCCGTCAATGGCCTGTAAGCGACTCTGATATCTCAGGGTTTTTCCCATTTCCCGGTCTTTTCCGAGCGGAAGAAGGCGTCAAGGATCTTCATGTTCTGGATGGCGTCCTCCACCCCCCAGAAGGGCTTCTGCTTCTTGCGGACCACGCGGCCGAAGGCCTCCGCCTGCAGCTGGTACTGGTCGGACACGGGAAGTTCCGTCCACACCCCCTGGTTCATCTCCATGCCCTGCACGAAATAGCGGTTCGGCCTGTCAGGGGGCGCGTTGAAGGGAATCTCGATCTCGATCCGGCCCTTGGTGCCCATGATGTTGACGCGCTGGTAGGGCGCAAGCTGGGTCGAGACGGTGAAGGACAGGTGACGCCCCTGGCCGAAATCGGCAAGGCCGCCGGCGATCCGGTCGGTCCTGAACTTGGGGTCGCGGTCGAAGGTGCCGACCACGCGGGTGGGCTCGCCGTCGAAGATGTAGCGCGACACGGTGATCGGATAGCAGCCGATGTCGAGCAGCCCGCCGCCGCCGATGTCCGCCTTGTTCCTCACGTTCTTCGGGTCGCGATTGAAATAGGAGAAGAGCACCTGGATCGCCCGCACCTCGCCGATCTTCTTCTTCTTCACGAGATCGCGCGCTGCGAGCCACTGCGTGGCATGGCGCACCATGAAGGCTTCCGCCACGAAGACGTTCTTGATCTTCCTGAGCTGCATCGCCTCCTTCGCGGTGATGGCGATGGGCTTTTCGCACAGCACGTGCTTTCCCGCCTTCGCCGCGGCCAGCGTCAGCGGCACATGCAGGTGGTTGGGCAGCGGATTGTAGACGGCCTCGATCTCGGGGTCGGCCAGCATTTCCTCGTAGGAGCCATAGGCCTTGGGGATTCCCAGCTTCTTGGCCCATTCCTGTGCCGTCTTCTTGTTGCGCGACGAGATCGCGACGATCTCGATGTCCTTCGACTTCAGCATGCCCGGCAGGACCTTGGCCACGCCGATGTTCGCCGTCGAGATGATGCCCCACTTCACGGGTTTCATGTGTCAGCCCTCCCTGATCAGGAGCGCATGTTTAGTCTGCCACGGCCAGTGTTGGAAGTGTCTGCGAGCGCCGCACTGAGATAGTCGCGCGTCAGGGCGCGCGGGGTTTCCGGGTTCTCCGGCTTTCCCGTCAGCGCATAGCGCAGCCACAGCCCGTCGATCATGGCGGCGATGCCGTCTGCGAGGCGCAGGGCCTCGACTTCGGGAACGAGGCGGCGCAGGTCGTGGAGCAGGCTGCTGCGCAGGCGGCGGTGATAGAGCGAGAGGATGTTCATCAGCCGTGGCGAGTGGCGGGCATTGCCGTAGAGTGCCAGCCAGGCGCTGAACACCTGCTCGTCGAACTGGGCATCGCCGAAGCAGGCATCGATGATTGCGCGGATGCGTTCGCGCGGCTCCGCCGAGCGGGACAGGCGGGCCACCGCATCGGCTCTGAGTTCCGCCAGAAGGTGGCGCATGGTGGCGAAGAGCAGCTCGTCCTTGTCCTTGAAATAGTGGTGCACCATGCCGGAGGATATCCCCGCCTGGGCGGCGATGCGCGCCACGGTGGCATTGGCGAAGCCATGCACGTGGATGGCGGCAATCGCCGCCTCCACCAGCTGCTTGCGCCGGATCGGCGCCATTCCAAGCTTCGGCATTCCCCTGCCTCCAGCCGAAACTGTCGGTTTTTATTGGTCAGCTGTCCAATGAAAACTTGCCGAGTGTGCGAAACCTGAATTAGTCTCGGCCCATGCCGCGGGGCCGCCAAGAAGGCTTCGGGTGAACAGGGAGCAGATTATGAAGTCATTCATCAAGAGCGTGGCGGCGGCTGCCGTCATGGGCGTCGCCATGGCCTCCACCGCCTTTGCCGCCGATCCGGCCAGCTGCAAGGCCGTGAAATTCGCGGATGTGGGCTGGACCGACATCCAGGTCACCACCGGCGCCACCTCGGTCGTGCTCGAGGCGCTGGGCTATGAGCCGCAGGTCTCCACCCTCTCGGTGCCGGTCACCATGGCGTCGCTCAAGAACAAGGACATCGACGTGTTCCTCGGCAACTGGATGCCCTCCATGACCGCCGACATCCAGGCCTATCTCGACGACAAGTCGGTGGAACAGGTCGCCGCCAACCTCGAGGGCGCGGGCTACGGCCTCGTCGTTCCGCAATATGTGGCCGATGCGGGCGTGAAGTCGCTCGCCGACCTCGGCGCCAACAAGGACAAGTTCGGTGCCAAGATCTTCGGCATCGAGGCCGGCAATGACGGCAACCGCATCATCCAGACGATGATCGACGATCCGAAGAACAACATGAAGGACTTCCAGCTGGTCGAAAGCTCGGAAGCCGGCATGCTGACCGAGGCCGAGAAGGCCATGAAGAACAACGAATGGATCATCTTCCTTGGCTGGACGCCGCATCCGATCATGGGCGAGATGAAGATCGCCTATCTCGATGGCATGGGTGACTCAGGGTTTGGCGCCGCCACCGTCTACACCGTGGCCCGCGCCGGCTACACCAGCGAGTGCCCGAACGTCGGCCAGCTGCTGAAGAACCTGAAGTTCGACCTCGCCATGGAAGGCGCCATGATGGACCCGGTGCTGAAGAACGGCGCCGACCCGAAGGAAACCGCCAAGGCCTGGCTCAAGGCCAATCCGGATGTGGTAAAGCCCTGGCTGCAGGGCGTCACCACGCTGGACGGCGGCGACGCGGCCGCCGCGGTCGACGCCGCGCTGAAGGGCTGAGCACGTTTGAGGAGCCCGGGACAACCTCCCGGGCTCCTTTCCTTTCGTATGCGTTTGATGCCAGACTGACCGCGGCAGCATAAGCCAGCGGCGTCACTCTCGGGGGAGGGGCAGATGGATCCGGTCTCCAATTTCATCCGGTCGTGGAAGATCCCGGTGGGGCCATGGGGCAAGAGCTTCATGGACTTCATCGTCAATTACTTCCAGTGGCTGTTCGACGCCCTCAAGGTGTCGCTCAACTTCGTGGTGGACTGGACCACGGCGGGCCTGCTCGCCATTCCGCCGGTGCTGCTGGCACTCGCCATCGCCGGCTTCGCCTATTGGCTGCAGAAGTCGTGGAAGCTGGCGCTGGGCGTGCTGATCGGCCTTCTCTTCATCATAAACCAGGGCCTGTGGAAGGAAACGGTGCAGACGCTGGTGCTGGTCGTCGGCGCCACCGCGCTGTCGATGGCCATGGGCGTGCCGCTCGGCATCTGGGCGGCGCACAAGACCAGGGTCTGGCATGTCACCCAGCCGATCCTCGACCTGATGCAGACCATGCCGACCTTCGTCTACCTGATCCCCATCCTCATCCTGTTCGGGCTGGGTGCTGCACCTGCCCTCATCGTCACCATCATCTTCGCCATGCCGGCGCCGGTGCGCATGACCTATCTCGGCATCACCTCGATCCCCAAGCCGATGATCGAGGCGGGCGAGGCCTTCGGCGCCACCAAGCGGCAACTCCTGTGGAAGGTGGAACTGCCGGCCGCCATGCCATCGATCATGGCCGGCCTCACGCAATGCATCATGCTGTCGCTCTCCATGGTGGTCTTCGCCACGCTGATCGGCGCGCCGTCACTCGGCAACCCGGTGTTCAAGGCGTTGTCCAACCGCAACATTCCGCTCGGCATCGAGGCGGGCCTCGCCATCGTGGTGCTGGCCATCATCCTCGACCGCATGCTGGCGGTGAAGGCGGGAGCCAAGAAATGACGACGGCAATAGAGTTCAGAAACGTCGACATCATCTTCGGCGACAAGACCGACGAAGCTCTCAAGCTGGCCCATGCCGGCACCGACCGCTCGGAGATCCTGGCCAAGACCGGTGCGGTGCTGGGAGCCACGCAAGCCAGCCTCACCGTCAACGAGGGCGAGATCAGCGTGCTGATGGGGCTTTCGGGCTCCGGCAAGTCGACGCTGCTGCGCGCCGTCAACGGCCTCAACAAGGTGACGGGCGGCGAGGTGCTGGTGAAGGATGGAAGCCGCATGGTCGATGTCGCCTCCTGCGACGAGCCCACGCTGCGCCACATCCGCCAGAAACAGGTGGCCATGGTGTTCCAGCAGTTCGCGCTGCTGCCGTGGCGAACGGTGCGCGAGAACGCCGGCTTCGGCCTGGAGCTTGCAGGCGTTCCTGTGCCTGAGCGCAATGCCAAGGTCGACAAGCAATTGGAGCTCGTCGGCCTCAAGCAATGGGCCAACAAATACGTCCACGAGCTCTCGGGCGGCATGCAGCAGCGCGTCGGCCTGGCCCGGGCGTTTGCAACGGAAGCGCCGATCCTGCTGATGGACGAGCCCTTCTCCGCGCTCGATCCACTGATCCGCACCAAGCTGCAGGACGAGCTCCTGCAGCTGCAGAAACAGATCAAGAAGACCATTCTCTTCGTCAGCCACGACCTCGAGGAAGCGCTCAAGATCGGCAACCGCATCACCATCATGGAGGGCGGCCGCATCGTCCAGTCGGGAGCGCCGGAGGACATCGTGCTGAAGCCCGCCAACGACTATGTGCGGGACTTCATCGCCAATGTGAACCCGCTCTCGGTGCTGACCGCATGGAACGTGATGCGGGCACTGCACGAGTTGGAGAAGGATGCCGATGGCTGGGTGTGGCTGGACAAGCGCCGCACCACGCGCTTCAGGCTGGGGACCGATGGCAAGGTCGTCGCCGCGGAACGCGACGGGCATCCCGCCACCTGGGTGTCATGCGATCACGTCGAAACACCTGTCGATGAGGGCCATCGCCCGGTGTTCTGGGCGCGGCCGGGAACCTCGCTGAAGGTGGTGATGCTGGCCATTCACAACACCGACGTCGCCCCCGTGGCGATCTTCGACGAGAATGACCGATTCCTCGGCGCCATCGGCGTCAGGAATGTGCTGCAGGCGGTGCTCAAGCGCCAGGAGTAGCCGGGTCCCAGGCGGTGCCGGCGGCGAGCGGGCCGGCGCCGAGATGGTGCGCGATGGTCTGGCCGATGTCGGCGAAGCTTTTTCTGAGCCCGAAGCTGCCGGGATGCATGCCCGGCATGTAGCTCATCACCGGGATCTGCTCGCGGGTGTGATCGGTGCCGCGCCACGTAGGGTCATTTCCGTGATCCGCGGTAAGGACGAGCAGGTCGCCCGCGCGCAACTTCGCCATGATGCGCGGAAGCCCGGCATCGAAGGATTCGAGCAGCCGGCCGTAACCCACCGGATCACGGCGGTGGCCGAATTCGGTGTCGAAGTCGACGAAATTGGTCATCAGGAAGCCGCCCTCGCCAAGGCCGTCCATGTTGGCGAGGGTCGTTTCGAGGAAGGCCGGGTTGCCCGCCACCTTGAACTCGCGGCCGGTTCCCACATGGGCATAGATGTCGCCGATCTTGCCGACCGAGACGACGTCCCGGCCCGCCCTGCTCAGCACCTCCAGCAGGGTGGGCTGCGGCGGCGTCACCGCGAAGTCCTTGCGGTGTCCGGTGCGCTTGAATTCCCCCGGCCGCTCTCCGAGGAAAGGCCGCGCAATGACACGGCCGATGTTCATGGGATAGGTGAGCTCGCGCGCGATGCGGCAGACCTCGTAGAGGCGGTCGAGCCCGAAATGCTCCTCATGCGCCGCGATCTGCAGCACGCTGTCAGCACTGGTATAGGCGATGGGCTTGCCGCTGCGGATGTGCTCTTCGCCGAAGTCCTCGATGACCTGCGTGCCCGACGCATGGCACAGGGCGAGCAGGCCCGGGATCTTCGCCCGGGTGACGATGCCGTCGATCAAGTCCTGAGGGAAAGCCGGGACGCTGTGCGGGAAATAGCCCCAGTCGAAAGCCAGCGGCACGCCGGCGATCTCCCAGTGGCCGGTGATCGTGTCCTTGCCGCGGGAGACTTCGCGGGCCACGCCAAATTGTCCGATGAGAGGTTGCGCCGCGAGCGGGTTGCGGCCAGTCGATAGTGCCGCCGCCTGCCCCAGTCCAAGTGAGGCCATGTGCGGCACGTTCAGCGTCATGTGATCGCAGATGTGGCCGAGCGTGTTGGCGCCGTCGTCGCCGAAGCTTGCCGCATCGGGTGCGCCACCGATGCCGAAGGAATCGAGAATCAACAGGAAGGCGCGCGCCATCTTTGCTCCGCTTCAGCCAGTGATGCGCGCCAGCACCGTTGCCGATTCACCGGGGCGCTCGCCCACAACATAAGCGGATTTGACGATTTCCGCAGCCTTCGCGAAGCTGTCCTCATCAGCCGCGTGGACGAGACAGAGGGGTTGCGAAACGTCGGCCCGTGCAGCCTTGCCGAGCAGTTGCGAGAGGCCGACGCGGTGGTCGATCACATCGGAGGCCACGCGGCGGCCGCCGCCCAGTTCGATGACAGCGAGGCCCAGATCGCGGGTCTGGATGGCGGAGACGAAGCCCTCGCGGTCGGCATGGACGGGGCGGATGACCGGGGCCGTTGCCAGCCGCTCGCGGAAGGTGGAAAGGAAGTTCGCCGGGCCGCCCAGCGCGGCAACCATGCGCTCGAAATGTTCAGCCGCCCTGCCGGAGGTGAGCGCTGCCTCGAGGCGGGAGCGGGCCTGGGCGGCGTCTGGCGCGATGCCGGTGCTGACCAGCAGTTCGGCGCCCAGCGCCAGGGTGATGTCCATGACGCGGGGATCGCTGCGGCGGTTGAGCAGGAAATCGCAGGCATGGGCCACCTCCAGCGCATTGCCGGCGCAGGGTGCGAGCGGCTCGCTCATGTCGGTGATCAGCGCCGTAGTGGGAAGGCCCGCGCCATTCGCCACGTCGACGAGGCTCTCGGCCAGTTCCTCGGCATCGGCCATGCGCGTCATGAAGGCGCCGGAGCCCATCTTCACGTCGAGGACGAGGGAGCCAAGTCCCGCGGCGAGCTTCTTGGAAAGAATGGAGGCCGTGATGAGCGGCACCGACTCGACCGTCGCCGTCACGTCGCGGATGCCATAGAGGCGCTTGTCGGCGGGGGCGAGGTCGGCGGTCTGGCCGATGATGGCGCAGCCCGCCTCGCGCGTCACACGGCGAAAGAGATCGAGCCCCGGCTGGGTGGCATAGCCGGGAATGGAATCGAGCTTGTCCAGCGTGCCGCCGGTGTGGCCAAGGCCCCTCCCGGAAATCATCGGCACGTAGCAGCCGCAGGCGGCGAGCATGGGGGCGAGCATGAGCGAGAGATTGTCGCCGATGCCGCCGGAGGAATGCTTGTCGACCACCGGGCCGGGCAGGTCCCACTGCAGCACGGTGCCGGAATCGCGCATGGCCAGCGTCAGGCCCACGGCCTCCTCCCGGCTCATGCCGCGGAAGAATACCGCCATGGCGAAGGCGGCGACCTGGCCTTCGGATACCGCACCCGAGGTGAGGCCTGCGATGAAGTCCTTCACTTCCTCGCGCTTCAGCGATGCGCCGTCGCGCTTGCGGCGGATCAGCTCCTGCGGCAGCATGTCAGCTATCCCTTAGAAAGCGGGTGACGAGGAGCTTCATGTTCTCCGCGGCCTTTGCCCCCTCGCGCTTCGTTTCCTCGTGGCTCGGCGATGCGCCCTCGATGCCCGCGGCGAGGTTGGTGATGACGGAGAGGCCCGCAACCTTCAGGCCGAAGCGGCGGGCGAGGATCGTCTCGGGCGCGGTCGACATGCCCACGGCAGAGCCGCCGATGACCTGGAACATGCGGATCTCCGCCGGGGTCTCGAAGGAGGGGCCGGAGTACCAGCAATAGACGCCTTCGTGGAGCGCAATGCCCTCCGCCTTCGCCGCGGCGTGGAAGCGGGCGCGGAGCGCGGGGTCATAGGCATCGGTCATCGGCACGAAGTTCTCGTCACCGTGCTGGCCGATCAACGGGTTCATGCCGGAATAGTTGATGTGGTCCGAGATCAGCATGATGGAGCCCGGGCGCATCCCGGGCTTGAGGCTTCCCGCCGCGTTGGTGAGGATCAGCGTCTCGATCCCTGCCCCCTTCAGCATCTCGATCGCCGGGCGCATGACGGCGGCGTTGCCGGACTCGTAAGGGTGGGCGCGGCCGGCGAGGACGGCGACCTCCTTCCCGCCCAGTGTTCCGACGAAGAGCTTGCCGGCGTGGCCCGAGATCTTCGGCACGGGGAAGCCCGCAAGATCCGTATACGGAATGATGAGCGGGTCCTCGACGGCCTCGGCCAGTGCGCCGAGGCTGGAGCCGAGGATGATGGCGGTCTTCGGCGCCCTGCCCTTCAGTTTTTCGGCCAGCACATTCATGCGAGGTTCTCCGGGCCGAAGGAGAAGGGCAGCAGCTCCTCCAGCGTGAAGGTCTGGATCAGTTCGCCCGATTCAGTGCAGCAATGGATCCTGACGTCCGGTGCGGCGAATTCGCGGATCTTCTGGCGGCAGCCGCCGCAGGGGGTGCACAGCGTCGCGCCATTGCCCATCACCGCGATCTCGGTGATCTTCCGCCCGCCGGCCATGACGAGGGCGGAGATGGCGGAAGGCTCGGCGCACCAGCCCTGCGGGTAAGAGGCGTTCTCGATGTTGCAGCCGCCATGGACGCGGCCATATTCATC
Source organism: Aestuariivirga litoralis (assembly GCF_003234965.1). Lineage (GTDB taxonomy): Bacteria > Pseudomonadota > Alphaproteobacteria > Rhizobiales > Aestuariivirgaceae > Aestuariivirga > Aestuariivirga litoralis. Next base: position 237,355 of record NZ_QKVK01000005.1, on the reverse strand, counting down.
GCGCATGGCGGCACCGACGAGGAATTTCGAATAGGGCGCATGGGCGCGCAGGCGGGCGGACTTCGCCTCCTCGATCAGGTCATGCATGTCAGCGGTCCTTCGTATAGGGGAGGCCAGAGGCCTTGGGTGGCACCGACTTGCCGATGAAGCCGGCGAGCAGCACGACGGTGAGCACGTAAGGAAGCATGTTGATGAACTGCACCGGGATCTGGAAGCCGCCGACCGAGGCGCCTTGCGCGAAATTGCCCACCGCCTGCAGGAAGCCGAAGAGCAGGCAGGCGCCCAAGGCCGGCCAGGCGCGCCAGTTGGCGAAGATCAGCGCCGCGAGCGCCATGAAGCCGCCGCCCGCCGTCATGTCGCGCACGAAGCTCGAGGACAGCGAGGTGGAGATATAGGCCCCGGCAATGCCGCACAGCACGCCCGCGATGATGACGGCGCGATAGCGCAGGGCCGCGACCGAGATGCCGGCCGTGTCCACCGCATGCGGGTTTTCGCCCACGGCGCGGAGCCTGAGGCCGAAGCGGGTGCGGGCCAGCGCCCAGGCGGTGAGCGGCACCAGCAGGAAGGCGACATAGGCAAGGATCGAATGTTCGAAGAAGATCCGGACCAGCGGTCCGATGACGGGCAGCGTGTCCAGTGCGGGGAACTGGAAGGGCAGGAATCGCCCGTCCGGCGGAAGGGCCGGCGTGCGGCCGCCCTCCTTGAACCATTCATTGCCGAGCACCACGGCGAGACCGGCGGCCAGCATGTTGATGGCAACGCCCGAGACCACTTGGTTGCCGCGCTGGTTGATCGAGGCATAGCCGTGGACGAGCGCGAAGGCGAGCGAGGCCAGGATGGCGCAGAACAGGCCGATCCAGGCCGAGCCGAAGACGGCGGAGGCGGAGGCCGCAACGAAGGCGGCGATCAGCATCTTGCCCTCGAGCCCGATGTCGACGATGCCCGACCGCTCCGACCAGAGCCCCGCCATGCAGGCGAGGATCAGCGGTACGCTCATGCGGATCGTGGAGGCGAGGAGCTCGATGTAGAGGTTCACTGGTTGCCCTCCCCGCCGACGGGATAGAACAGCGCCGAGAGTGCCGGCCGGAAGGCATATTCGAGGGCCCCCATGAACAGGATCACGAGGCCCTGGATCACCACCACCATGTCGCGGTTGATCTCAGGCTTGGCGAAGGAAAGCTCGGAGCCGCCCTGATAGAGCAGGCCGAAGAGCATGGCGGCGAGCAGGATGCCGATGGGGTGCGAGCGGCCCATCAGCGCCACGGCAATGCCGACGAAGCCGGCGCCGCCGACATAGCCCAGCACCAGCCGGTGCTGGACGCCGAGGATCTCGTTCACCGGCACGAGGCCCGCGAGCGCGCCGGAGATGACCATGGCGATGATGATGATGCGGTCCGGCCTGATGCCGGCATAGACCGCGGCGGCCGGGTTCGCCCCCAGCGCGCGGATCTCGTAGCCGAGCTTGGTGCGCCACAGCAGGTACCACACCGCCCAGGCCGCGATGAGCGCGAGGAAGACGGAGAAGTTCAGCGGCGAGGAGGCGATCCTGACGCCGAAGAATTCGCGCGCCACCTCGCGCGCGCTCATGATGTAGGCCCCGGTGATCTCGCGGCTCTCGACCGCCATCTTGCCGACGGGGCGGAACCAGTAGTTGATCAGGTAGCCGACGAGGCTCGCCGCGATGAAGTTGAACATGATCGTGGTGATCACGATGTGGCTGCCGCGCTTGGCCTGCAGCACGCCGGGAATCCAGGCCCAGAAGGCGCCCATGGCCATGGAGGCGAGGATGGCGAGGGGGATGAGGATGGGCCAGGGCAGGAACTCCAGCCCCAGGCCCACCGCGGCCGCACCGACGCCCGCCATGTAGGCCTGGCCCTCGCCGCCGATATTGAAGAGGCCGGCGTGGAAGGCCACCGCCACGGCAAGCCCGGTGAAGACGAAGGTGGTGGCATAGTAGAGGAGGTAGCCCCAGCCCTTGAGCGAGCCGACGGCCCCCTTGAGCATGATCCACATCGCCTCCACCGGGTTCTCGCCGATGATGAGCACGATGAGGCCCGAGACGGCCAGCGCCACGCAGAGGTTGATGAGCGGAATGAGGCCGACGTCGACCCAGTGCGGAAGTTCGCCGCGGTGCTGTACCATCAGGCGGCATCCCGGGCGACGCCGGCCATGAGCAGGCCCAGCTCGCGCTCGTCGGCGCCCGGCCCGCGCTCGCCCATGATGCGGCCGGCGAACATGACCAGGATGCGGTCCGACATGGAGCGGATCTCGTCGAGCTCGACCGAGACGAGGAGCACCGCCTTGCCCTCGTCGCGCAGCTGGATGATGCGCTTGTGGATGTATTCGATGGCGCCGATGTCGACCCCGCGTGTGGGCTGGCCGACGATGAGGAGATCGGGGTTGGACTTGATCTCGCGCGCGATGATCAGCTTCTGCTGGTTGCCGCCGGAGAACTTGGAGGACTTGAGGAAGGGGTCGGGCGGGCGGACGTCGAACTCCTCCATCTCGGCGCGGGCCCGGGCGACGACCTTGTCACGGTCGAGACGGAAGCCCTTGCCCAGCTGCTCGAGATGATGCCAGCCGAGGATGGCGCTCTCGGCGGCATCGAAGCTGCCGATGAGGCCGCGGTGCTGGCGGTCCTCCGGAACATGGGCCAGCCCCTCCTCGCGCACGTGGCGCGGGTCACCGAGGATGCCGATGTCCTTGCCCTCGAAGATCACCTGGCCGGAGCTGGGCTTTGCAATGCCGGCGATGACGTCGAGCAGTTCCGACTGGCCGTTGCCGGAGACGCCGGCAATGCCGACGATCTCGCCCTTCCTCACGCTGAAGGAGACATTGTCGACGCGGGGCACGCCCTTCCTGTCCTTCCAGGTGAGGTTCTTGACCTCCAGCACCGTCTCGCCGGGATTTGACGGCCCCTTCTCGACGCTGAGCAGCACCCGGCGGCCGACCATCAGCTCGGCCAGTTCCTCGACGTTGGTGGCTTTCGTCTCCTTCGTCGCCACCAGCTCGCCGCGGCGCATGACCGAGACGCGGTCGGTGATGGCCATGATCTCGCGCAGCTTGTGGGTGATGAGGATGACGGTCTTGCCCTGGTCCTTCAGTGTACGGAGGATGCGGAACAGGTGGTCGGCCTCGTCCGGCGTGAGGACGCCGGTGGGCTCGTCGAGGATCAGGGTCTCGGCGCCCTTGAACAGGGCCTTGAGGATTTCGACGCGCTGCTGCAGGCCGACAGGCAGTTCACCGACGATGGCGTCGGGGTCGACCTCGAGTTCATAATCCGCGGCGAGGCGCTCGAGTTCGGCGCGGGCCTTGGCGAGTGCCGGGCCGATGAGGCGGCCGCCCTCGGCGCCGAGCACCACGTTCTCAAGCACGGTGAAGGGCTCGACCAGCATGAAGTGCTGGTGCACCATGCCGATGCCGAGCGCGATGGCATCGGATGAGGAGCGGATCTTCACCGGGCTTCCCTTGACGCGGATCTCGCCCGAGTCGGCGTGGTAGAAGCCGAAGAGGATCGACATCAGGGTCGACTTGCCCGCACCGTTCTCGCCGATGATGCCGTGGATGGAGCCGGGCTCGATCGCCAGCGACACGTCCTTGTTGGCATGGACGGAGCCGAAGCGCTTGTCGATGCGGATGAGTTCGATGGCGGGAGTCATGCCGTTCCCGTTTCAGCAGGCAAGGTTCGAGCCGCCTTCCGGATGGAAAGCGGCTCGCAGTGACTTACTGCACGGGGCAGGTATTGTCGGTCGTGTAGTCGTGCACCTTGATGGTGCCGGCGATGATGTCGGCCCTGGCCTTCTCGGCCGCGGCGGTCATCTCGGGCGTCAGCAGCGGCTTGTTGTTGTCGTCCACCGCATAGCCCACGCCATCCTCGGCGAGGCCGAGCACCTTGATGCCCGGCGTGAAGGAACCGTCCTTGCCGGACATCATCACGTTGAAGACGGCGACGTCGACGCGCTTCAGCATGGAGGTGAGGACCTTGCCGGGGTGCAGGTAGTTCTGGTTGGCGTCGACGCCGATCGACAGCGCACCGCCATCGGCAGCGGCCTGAAGGACGCCCAGGCCCGTGGCGCCGGCGGCGGCATAGATGACGTCGGCACCCTGGGCCATCTGGCCCTTGGTGATCTCGCCGCCCTTGACCGGGTCGTTCCAGGCGGCACCGGTGTCACCCGTCATGTTCTGGATGACGGTGGCATCGGCCTTGGCGGCCTTCACGCCCTGGGCATAGCCGCAGCCGAACTTGCGGATCAGCGGAATGTCCATGCCGCCGACGAAGCCGACCTTGCCGGACTTGGACGCCATGCCGGCGAGGAGGCCGACGAGGTAGGAGCCCTCCTCCTCCTTGAACACGATGGACTGGACATTGGGCAGGTCCACCACCATGTCGACGATGGCGAACTTGAGGTCCGGATACTCCTTGGCGACCTTCTCCAGCGCCGCGGCCTGGGCGAAGCCCGCCGCGATGATGGGGGAATAGCCCTGGTCGGCGAAGTTGCGGATGGCCTGCTCGCGCTGGGCCTCGTTGGCGATCTCGAACTCGCCATAGGCGATGCCGGTCTCCTTCTTGAACTTCTCGGAGCCGTTGAACATGCTTTCGTTGAACGACTTGTCGAACTTGCCGCCGATGTCGAACACGATCGCCGGCTTGTCATCCGCCGCCAGCGCGGCGGTGGCCGACATGGCAAGGGCCGCCACGGCGGCGAGGAGTGAACGTCTGAGCATCTTCGTCTCCCTGTTTGAAGTGTTTGTCCGATCTAACCACAACCCTGCCGGGGTGGCGATAGCAATGTTGATCATCCGATCAAAACACCCCCGCCATGGGCCGGTCAAGCGGGCGGCTTGAAAGCCGGGAACAGGTTTCACATATGATGGTTGTAGCTGAGGATGCCGCGTCCGGGTTCCAGCTCATTGCTGCTTCACGAGGGCAAAACCGAAATGAAAAGTCTGTCTGTTTTTTCGTCCCCCCTGCTGCTCGGCTTCGATGAGCTCGAGCGGATGCTCGACCGGGCCACCAAGACCGGCGGGGACGGCTATCCACCCTACAACATCGAACGGCTTCCGCGCGCGGAGGGCGAGGCCGAGCGGCTTCGCATCACGCTGGCCGTGGCGGGCTTTGCCCGCGACGAGCTGGACGTGACGGTCGAGGAGAACCAGCTGGTGATCCGCGGCCGCCAGAAGGAGGAGGACGGGAAGGCCTACCTGCACCGCGGCATCGCGGCCCGCCAGTTCCAGCGGGCCTTCGTGCTGGCGGACGGGATGGAGGTGACCGGGGCGAGGCTGGAGAACGGCCTGCTCGAACTCCACCTCGAACGACCCGAACCGCGGCGGGTGGTCCGCCGTATCCAGATTGGAGGGTGATCATATGGAATTGAAGAAGTCCGTCGATCTCACGCCGCAGGACCTAGCTTTGCTGGGCGAGGGCGACCTCGGATATATCCGCGAGATCGCAGTCAACGAAGCCAAGCGGCTGCTGGGCGGGCAGGCCAGCGTTTCGGCCGACTCGAAGCTGTTCTGCCTCTACAATGCCGATGGCACGCCGGTGTCGATCTCCGGCTCGAAGGAAGCGGCCATGGGCAGCGCCTTCGAACATGAGCTGATGCCGATGAGCGTGCACTGAGCCCGCAAACCAGTGCTGAATGACGGGCCCCGGCGGATGCCGGGGCCCTTTTTTATCCTGCAGCAGGAATTTTCAGCTTGACTTTGTTCCTATTTTGTTCTATATATCCCAGCACGTGCCTGCTGCTGATTGACATTGTGAAAGATTTCCCGGGCCGGCGCGCCACAGCCGATCCCGGATGACCCTCTCCCCTGGCCCTGCGGGCGAGGTGCGTGCCGGGGGACCCCCCTTCCGGCGAGGAGGGAGTGGTGGGAGTGAGTTCTGTCATACCCCCGAAACTGGCGTCACCCCGGCGAAGGCCGGGGTCCCGCTTCGGTCCGGCACTCTGTGAATTCACCTTGCGCGGACTTGATCCGCGCATCCCTTTCGGGCGGCGGACAAAGGGCCCCCGGGTCAGGCCCGGGGGAGATGAATTCATGAGGAGACCAGGGGAAGGAAGCGGGATCCCGGCCTTCGCCGGGATGACGGCAATAACTGGATATGCCCCTAAGCCGCCGAGGCCGATTTCGGGTTGGCGGCGGGCTCGGTCAGGATCGCGTAGAGGCCCATGGCATCATCGGTGCCGCGCAGCTTGGCGACCACGGCGGGGTCGCGCAGCAGGCGCGAGATCTTGGCGAGGGCCTTCAGGTGGTCGGCGCCGGCATCCTCGGGGGCCAGCAGCACGAAGACGAGGTCAACCGGCTGGCCGTCGACCGAATCGAAATCGACCGGCTGGGCGAGCCTCGCGAACAGGCCATAGACGCGGCTGATCGACGGCAGCTTGCCATGCGGGATGGCGATGCCCTGGCCGATGCCGGTGGAACCCAGCTTCTCGCGCTTCATCAGCGTCTCGAGAATCACCCGGTGGTCCACCGCCACCTGGGCGGCGAGGGCCTGGGAGAGTTCCTGAAGCAGCTGTTTCTTGTTGGGCGCCTTGAGGCTCGCCAGAACGGACTGCTTGTCGATCAGGGAATCGAGGGTCATGTCGGGTCAGCTCCCCGGGAAGGTCGCGCGTCAGGCCGCCGGCTTGGGATCGACCCAGCCGATGTTGCCGTCGGGACGCCGGTAGACGAGATTGAGCCCGCCATGGCCACCATTGCGGAATAGCAGGAACGGCTGGGTGGAGATGTCGAGTTGCATAACCGCCTCGCCAACCGAGAGTTCCGGCAGCTTGAGGCCGGTCTCGGCCACCACGACGGGGTGCTCGCCCTGGCCGTCATGCTCGTCGGACTGCGGCTCGATCACATAGCTCTGGGCCTCGAACTGGCGGACCGGCTCGCGGCGCTTGCGGTGATGGTCCTTGAGGCGCTGCTTGTAGCGGCGGAGCTGCTTTTCGAGATGGGCGGCGGCCTCGTCGAAGCTCGGATGGGCTTCAGCGCCGGTGCCCTCGGCCTGCAGCACGAGGCCGGTGGCGAGGTGGAGGGCGCAGTCGGTGTGGAAGAAGCTGCGCTGCTTCTCCACCGTCACGGTGGCGTGAACGGTGCCGTCGAAATACTTCTGCTGGAGGGTGCCGAGGCGGCTTTCGATGTGCTCGCGCAAGGCGTCGCCAACATCGAGGTTCTTTCCGGTGACTTTGATCTGCATGGCCGTCGCAAATATCCCTGCTTCGCCCCTGCGATTACACATGGGCGCGTTTGGCTGACACGTCAACTGGGCTGTCCGGCGGATCCGAAACGCAGTTGCCTTCCGCTTCGCTGAACCTGCGTACCGGACCCCCTTCCCCAGGGGCCCCTTCGCGAAGCGGGCGGAACCTAGTCGAGGGCGGAGGCCCCGTCAAACCCTATTGGGCAGCCTGCACGCGGGCTTCCCGGCGGCGCTGGACGGAAGAAGGAATCCCCAGGCTTTCCCGGTACTTGGCCACTGTCCGACGGGCAATGTCGATGCCCGAGGCCTTCAACCTGTCGACGATCGTGTCATCCGACAGCACGTCCTGGCCCTCGGCTGCGATCAACTCGCGGATGCGGTGGCGAACGGCCTCAGCCGAGTGGGCATCGCCCTCCCCGTCCGCCGAGGCGATGGCGGTGGTGAAGAAATACTTCAACTCGAAGATGCCGCGCGGGGTTGCCATGTACTTGTTGGAGGTGACGCGGCTGACGGTGGACTCGTGCATCTCGATGGCATCCGCCACGGTGCGCAGGTTCAGGGGCCTGAGGTGCTGGATGCCGAGCAGCAGGAAGGCATCCTGCTGGCGGACGATCTCGCGCGCCACCTTGAGGATGGTCTTGGCGCGCTGGTCGAGGCTTTTCACAAGCCAGGAGGCATTGGCCTGGCACTCGGACAGATAGACCTTGTCCTCGCTCCGCTGGGCGGTGGCGGAGACGCGGGCGAGGTACTGGTTGTTGATGAGGACGCGCGGCAGCGTATCGGTGTTGAGCTCCACCACCCAGGCGCCCTCGGGCGAGGGACGCACCAGGACGTCCGGGATGACCGGCTGGACGGGATCCGACCCGAAGGCATGGCCGGGCTTCGGGTCCAGCGCGCGGAGCTCCGCCACCATGTCCTTCAGGTCCTCGAGATCGACGCGGCAGATGGTCCTGAGGGCCGCATAGTCGCGCTTGGCCACCAGATCGAGATGGGCGACGAGGGCGGCCATGGCGGGGTCGAAGCGGTCACGCTCCTTCAGCTGGAGGGTGAGGCATTCCCTGAGGTCGCGGGCGAAGACGCCCGGCGGATCACAGGACTGAAGCATTGCCAGCACCGCCTCGACATGGGCCGCGGAGGTGCCCAGCGCCTCGGCCATGGCGGGAATGTCGGCGATGAGGTAGCCCGCCTCGTTGAGGCTGCCGATCAGGTGCTGGCCGATGAGCTGGTCGGCAGGGCCGGTGAGCAGCAGGTGCATCTGGTCGGTGAGGTGCTCGGCGAGCGTGGGCTGGCGGGTGAGCGTCGCGTCGAAATCCAGCCCCTCGGCATCGAGCGAGAGCGCCCCCTGCGGCCTGAGCGACGACCAGCCGGAATCGGGCGGCGGCACGGCGGCCTCACGCGAAGCGGCATCGGCGCGCGATTCATGGGTGTAGACATTCTCGAGCTCGGTATCGAGCGTTCGCAGCCGGTCCTCGGCGGCGGAGGTGGAGGCGAGGGCCGCCACCATGTCCGGCTGGCTCTCCGGCGCTTCGGCAGGCTTCTGGATCTCGGCGCGCTCGTCGCGCTCGAGGAGCGGATTGCGCTCCAGCTCCTGGTCGACATAGGCCTGCAGTTCGAGGTTGGACATCTGCAGCAGCTTGATCGCCTGCTGCAGCTGCGGCGTCATCACCAGGGACTGGCCCTGGCGGAGGTCGAGCCGCTGGTTCAGCGCCATGGGGGGCGCCCCCCGCTAGAGGGTGAAGTCGGCGCCAAGGTAATAGCGCCGGACGTCCGGATGGGAGACGATTTCCTGGGGTGAACCCTCGGTCAGGACCTGGCCCTCATGGATGATGAGGGCCTTGTCGATGAGCTCGAGGGTTTCGCGGACGTTGTGATCCGTAACAAGCACCCCGATTCCCCGAGAGGTGAGCTGTCGCACCAGGCGGCGAATATCACCGATCGCAATCGGGTCAATTCCGGCGAAGGGCTCGTCGAGGAGCATGAATTCGGGGTCGGCTGCAAGCGCTCGGGCGATTTCCACCCGGCGACGCTCGCCGCCAGAAAGTGCAACAGCCGGCGAATTCCGGATGTGGGCGATGGAGAATTCATCGAGCAACTCACGCAACTTCGCTTCGCGCTTCGCCCGCGAGCCCTCGGTCAGCTCCAGCACGGCGCGAATGTTTTCCTCCACCGTGAGGCCGCGGAAGATCGAGCTTTCCTGCGCCAGATACCCGATGCCCAGCCGCGCCCGGCGGTACATGGGCAGGTGGGTGATGTCGGCGCCATCGAGGCTGATCCGGCCGCTGTCGGCGGCAATGAGCCCGGTGATCATGTAGAACACCGTGGTCTTGCCGGCGCCATTGGGTCCCAGAAGTCCCACAGCTTCACCGCGCCTGACGGAGAGCGAGACATCACGCACCACGGGCCGCCGCTTGTAGGACTTCCTCAGCCCTTCAACCACGAGGCCCGGACGCTCGAGGGAGGCGGCGGCTGCTTCGCCCGTCTGCGGAATCTGTGCCCGCCGGGGCGCCATTGCCGTTGCCTGCCTGTCTGCCACTAAATCTTCGTCACGCGCCAAGTGAGTGTCCACCCAATAGGTTTAATTTTAGATAAGGCTGATCACTTGGGAAGGAAGCTGCCCTTGACGCGGCCGCCCGTCATCTGGGTGCGGCCGGTCTTGAGGTCGGCGTGGAGTTCCTGGCCCACCAGAACGGTGGTGCCCTGCACCAGCCTGACATTGGTGCCGCCGACCGTGAGCTTCTCGGTCTGCGGATCATATTTCGCCCAGTCGCCGGTGATCTTCTCCTTGGGGGTGACGATCAGCACGTTGCCCTTGGCGTCGAGGTCGGTGGCGTCGGTCTTGGTGGTGCCGTCGGGCTGCTTGACGTCGGCGTAGGTGACGACGAGCTCGTCCGACCTGAGCTTGGTGGTGCCCTTGGTGGCGTCGACCGCGCCGCGGAAGATGGCCTTCTTCTCCTTGTCGAGAATTTCCATCTCGTTGGCAACGATATCAACCGGCGTAGCGGGCTGGGCCGTCTTGGCCTTGGCCTTGGTGCCGGTCGTGGTGTCGGCGGCGGCCGTGCCGTCGGCCTGGCCATCGGCTTCCTGGGCGAGGGCCGGGGCGGCAGCGAACAGGAACAGTGCCGCAGCGCAGGCGGCGAGCCTCAAAGTCATGGATTGGTATCTCCCTTGGCCTCGGCCGCGGTGAAGCGCGCCTTGACGCCATTCAAGAACAGAATTCGGGCACCGTCATCGGTTATTTGCATGCCGTTTGCATCGACCGTGCCGGAGCCGAACTGCGCGGTGACCGGGGTGTCGGCGGTGAGCGTCTTCTGCTTCACCGCGATCTTCGCCTTGTCCATGCGGGCCTTGAAGCGGCCTTCCTGCTCCAGCACCACGTTGCCGTCGAGGTTGAGCGACTTGACCTCGGTGTCATAGAGCCCGGTGGTGCCGGTGATGGTGTAGCGCGCGCCGCTGGCGCGGCGGAACTCGCCCACCGGGTCCTCGAGGTGGACGAGGTTGGGCGTCTTGCCATCCTGCCAGCCGCGGCGAGCGGTGACCTGGTAGGGCTGCTTGCCGTCGTCGATGCCGTTGACGGTGGAGATGCCCGCCGTGATGCGGTCGGGCTCGACATTGGGGGGCGGGGGCACGTCCTGGCGGGGCAAGAGCGCGTGGAACAGGCCGGCCTGGGCCAGGAAGGCGATGACGAAGCCCAGTCCGATGGCGGCCGCCAGCCAGCTCAGCAGGCGGGAAACCGTGGCATTCCTGACAGCCCTGCGGGCCTGTTCAGTGGGCGAAGACATCTTCCTCGGTCCAGCCCGAGAGATCGAGGGCGGCGCGCGTGGGGATGAAGTCGAAGCAGGCCCGGGCCACCGCCTCGCGGCCCTCGCGCGCCAGCATCTGGTCGAGGCGGGACTTCAGCTCGTGCAGATAGAGCACGTCCTGAGCGGCATATTGCTTCTGCGCGTCGGACAGCATGTGGGCGCCCCAGTCCGAGCTTTGCTGCTGCTTGTTGAGCTCGATGCCGAGAAGCTCCTTCACCAGGTCCTTGAGGCCATGCCGGTCGGTGTAGGTGCGGGTGAGCTTGGAGGCGATCTTGGTGCAGTAGAGGGGCGTCACGTCGACGCCCAGGTAATGGCGGATCACCGCCACGTCGAAGCGCGCATAGTGGAAGATCTTGGTGACGGCCTCGTTGGCGAAGAGTGCCTTGAGGTTGGGCGCGTCATAGTTCGCGCGGTCGAGCTGCACGAGGTGGGCGTTGCCGTCTCCGGCGGAGAGCTGCACGAGGCAGAGCTTGTCACGGCGGGGAACGAGGCCCAGCGTTTCGGTGTCGACGGCGACGGAGCTTCCGAAATCGAGGCCCGGAGGCAGGTCGCCCTTGTAAAGCTTGATTGCCATGGGTCCCGCCGTAACTAGACTATAAAAGTGGTGCCCAGAAGAGGACTCGAACCTCCACGCCTTTCAGCGCTAGTACCTGAAACTAGTGCGTCTACCAATTCCGCCATCTGGGCAGGCGACGCGTCTCTTAGAGAGGCCCAAGGCGGCTGTCAACCGCAGTCCTGCGGAGATCGTTTCTTGGGCTTTGCATCCGTCCGGGCGCGGCGTTAAAAGGCCCGCCACAACCGAAAATCAGGGGAGAGCTTCCGTGCTCGTTCAGCCTTCCGACAGACTCATCACCATCATCGGCGGTTCGGGCTTCGTGGGGCGGCATATCGTGAGGGCGCTGGCCAGGCGCGGCTACCGCATCCGGGTGGCCTGCCGCAGGCCCGACCTCGCAGGCCATCTGCAGCCCCTGGGCAATACCGGCCAGATCATGGCGGTGCAGGCGAACGTGCGCTACCCCGCCTCGCTCGAGGCGGCCTGCGAGGGCGCCTATGCGGTGATCAACCTCACCGGCGTGCTGCATTCCGCGGGCGCCCAGAGCTTCGACGCGGTGCATGTGTTCGGCGCCGAGGCCTCGGCCAAGGCCGCCAGGGCGGCGCGCGCGCGGGTGTTCATCCAGATGTCGGCGATCGGGGCCGATGCCGTTTCCGCCTCCGCCTATGGCCGCAGCAAGGCCGAGGGCGAGGCGCGGGCCCGCGCCAACTTCCCCGGCGCCATCGTGCTGCGCCCGTCGATCGTGTTCGGGCCGGAAGACGGCTTCTTCAACCGCTTCGCGGAGATGGCGCGCTTCTCGCCCTTCCTGCCGCTGATCGGCGGGGGTGAAACCGCGTTCCAGCCGGTCTTCGCCGGCGATGTGGGCGAGGCGGTGGCCCGCCTCGTCGATCAAGGCGAGGCCGACGGCAAGACCTATGAGCTGGGCGGGCCGGAGCAGTTCAGCTTCAGGGCGCTGATGCAGTTCACGCTCGACACCATCGGCCGCAAGCGCCTGCTGCTGCCGCTGCCCTGGGGCCTCGCCAGGCTGCAGGCATCGATCCTCGGGCTGCTGCCCAACCCGATGCTGACCGTCGACCAGGTGGAGATGCTGCGCCACGACAACGTGGTGAGCGAGGCAGCGCGCCGCGAGCAGCGCACGCTCGAGGGCCTCGGCGTCACGCCGCAGGGAATCGAGGGGATCGTTCCGGGCTATCTCTACCGCTACCGCAAGGCCGGTCAGTTCACCGCGCCCAGGGGCATTCCCGAATAGATCAGCGCCAGCAGCACCACGCCCAGCGCCACGCGATAGATGGCGAAGGGCAGGAAGCTCATGTGGCGGACGAGCTTCATCAGCACCGTGATGGTGCCGAGCGCCACGAAGAAGGTGAGGATCATCGTCAGCACCATGCCGAAGCTGACATGGGCCCCTGTGTGCACCGCTTCGCCCAGCTTCAGGACGCCGGCACCGGCGATGGCGGGAATGCCGAGCAGGAAGGCGAAACGCGCCGATTCCGGCCGCTCGAAGCCAAGTGCTCGCGCTGCCGTCATGGTGATGCCGGAGCGGCTGACGCCGGGGATGAGCGCCACCGCCTGGGCAAGCCCGATGATCAGCGCCGGCACCCAGGTCATGTCCGCCATGCGCCGGGTGCTCATGCCGAAACGGTCGCAGACATAGAGCAGGATGCCGAAGACGATGGCGTTCCACGCCACGATGATGGGCATCTGCCGCACCAGGTCCATGAAGCCGAGCTTGTCGAGGAGGACGCCCGCCACGACTGCCGGAATGGTGCCGAGCACGATGAGCAGCGCCAGCCGGCCCCAGGCACTCCTGCGGCCGCGCGCCAGGTCGACGAGACCCATGAGAAGGTTCACGCAATCCTTCCAGAAATACACGATGACCGCGAGGAAGGACCCCATGTGCACCATCACGTCGGTCAGCACGCCCTGGTCGGGCCAGCCGGTGAGCACCGGCACCAGCAGCAGGTGGCCGGAGGAGGAGATAGGAAGGAATTCGGTGATGCCCTGGATGAGCGCCAGCACGACGATCTGGAGGATGAGCATGAATGGCAACTCTGGGATTGGAACCTGGGGCTCGGGGCTTGCGGGTCGGATTTTCTTGCCGCGGAGGCCGCGCGCGTTTTATACGCGCGCAACATTCCGGGCAAATGCGGCTTTTGTTTCGCGATTGCCCCAGAGTTGCCAAGCACAGGGTTAAATTCGTCCTAACATGCCGTCTCTCGTTCACTTTACGCTCGACCCGTTCAGCCGCAGGTTGCGCCTTGCCCTTGCGGAATATGGCGTGCCGGTGGAGCTGATCGACGAGGAGCCATGGGAGCCGAGCCCGCATCTGTACGAGCTCAATCCTGCCGGAACGCTGCCAGTCTACCTCGAGGATTCCACCACCGCGCTCTCCGGCATCGAGGCCATCACCGAATACCTCGAGGAAACCAGGGCGACACGCATTCCGCTCATCCCCGGCGACGCCTTCGAGCGCGCCGAGGTGCGACGGCTCGCCGGCTGGTTCGACGGCAAGTTCTATGCCGAGGTCTCGGAACCGCTGCTGACGGAAAAGGTCATCCGCCGCTTCCTGCGGCGCGACAAGGGCGGCGGCGGCCCGGACACAGCCCGCGTGCGCCAGGCCATGCTGCGGCTGCGCGACCACCTCGACTACATCTCGCACCTCGTGGACCACCGGGTGTGGCTGGCGGGCGAGGAACTCTCGATTGCCGACCTGGCGGCGGCGGGGCACATCTCGGCGATCGACTATTTCGGCGATATTCCGTGGGCGGATTACCCGGTCGCCAAGGGCTGGTACCAGCGGGTGAAGTCGCGCCCCTCCTTCCGGCCGCTGCTGGCCGACACCATCCGCGGCATGCAGCCGGGGCCGCATTACGCGGACCTCGATTTCTGAGGTGAAGACCCTCCGCCAGGAGCTTGGCGAGAGAGCCTCTGGCGAAGGCTTCAGCGCAACGCGCATCGTGACGCTCGGCCCCGATGCGCAGCAGGCCGAGCGCCTCAGCCAGTTCATCACCGAGGGCCGCCACGGCAGCATGGCCTGGATGGCGGAGACGGAAGCCCGCCGCGCCAGCCCGCAGGCCATGTGGCCGGAGGCCAGGACGGCGATCGTCTTCGCGCAGAGCTATGGCCAGGACCTCGACCCGCTGGAGCGGCTCGCGGACAGGGAGAGTGGCGTCATCTCCGTCTATGCCCTGAACCGCGACTACCATGACGTCGTCAAGGGCAAGCTGAAGCGCATCGCGCAGTGGCTGGCCAGGCGCACGGGCGCTGATGTGAAGGTCTTCGTCGACACGGCCCCCCTGATGGAGAAGCCACTCGCCCAGAAGGCGGGGCTGGGCTGGCAGGGCAAGCACACCAACCTCGTGTCACGCGAGTTGGGCTCGTGGTTCTTCATCGGCACCATCCTGACGACGGCGGAGATCGAGGCCGATGCGGCGGAGGCCGATCACTGCGGCTCGTGCCGCGCCTGCCTCGACATCTGCCCAACCAAGGCATTCCCCGCGCCCTACCAGCTCGATGCACGGCGCTGCATCTCGTACCTCACCATCGAGCATGCGGGACATATCGACCGGGAGTTCCGCGTGGCCATGGGCAACCGCATCTATGGCTGCGACGATTGCCTCGCCGCCTGCCCGTGGAACAAGTTCGCTGCAGCCGCGCGCGAGGCGAAGCTGCTGGCGCGCGAAGACCTGAAAGCGCCGCGGCTCGGCCACTTGCTGGCGCTCGAAGATGCAGCCTTCCGCGCGCTGTTCACCGGCTCGCCCGTGAAGCGCACGGGGCGCGACCGCTTCATCCGCAATGTGCTGATCGCGGCGGGCAACAGCGGCGACAAGAGCCTCGTGCCGCAGGTGACGGCATTGCTCGATGACCCTGCACCCATCGTGCGGGCCATGGCGGTGTGGGCGATGTCGCGGCTGCTGGGCGAACCGGATTTTGCACAGTTGCGTACAGAGCGCACCGGACATGAGACGGACGCTGACGTCCGCCGCGAATGGGAGACGGCATGAACCACATTCTCTTCTTCGGCCTCGGCTTCTCGGCCAGGGTGCTGGCGGAACGGCTGGCGGCGAAAGGCTGGACGGTGAGCGCCACCAGCCGCAGCGAGGCGGGCGCCGCCGCGATCCGCGCCAGGGGCTATCGCGCCTTCGTGTTCGACGGTTCGCGGCCACTGCCGCAGGAAGCTTTCGACGGGGTGACGCATATGGTCGACTCGGCGCCGCCCGGTGAGGACGGCGACCCCGTGCTGCGCTGGCATGCGCGCGACGCCGCGGCGCGGGCAAAGCAGTTCCAGTGGGTGGCCTATCTCTCCACCACCGGCGTCTATGGCGATCATGGCGGCGGGCTCGTGACCGAGGACACGCCGCTCACCCCCAACACCGAGCGCGGGCACAAGCGGCTTCTGGCCGAGAACCAGTGGCTCGCACTGTGGCGCGACCACGGCCTGCCGGTGATGATCTTCCGGCTCGCCGGCATCTATGGACCGGGGCGCAACCAGCTGCTGTCGCTGCTCGATGGCACGGCCAAGCGCGTGATCAAGCAGGGCCAGATCTTCAGCCGCATCCATGTGGCGGACATCGCCAACACGCTCGAAGCCTCGATCGCGCATCCGCAGCCCGGGCGCGCCTACAATGTGTGCGACGACGAGGCCTGCCCGCCGCAGGACGTGGTGGCATATGGCGCCACGCTGCTGGGCCTGCCGGTGCCGCCGGACGTGTCCTTCGAGGCGGCCGACCTCTCGCCCATGGCGCGGAGCTTCTATGCGGATTCGAAGCGCGTCTCGAATGCGCGGATCGTGACCGAGCTGGGGGTGAGGCTGAGCTATCCCACCTATCGCGAGGGGCTGACCGCGATTGCGCGGGAGATGGGGCGGTAGGCGCTCAATCGCACTGGGCGTCGGCTCACCTTTTTCTTCCGTCACCCCGGCGACGAGGTTTCCTAAACCCCGATCCCCTCCGACCTTTCCGCCAGGCGCAGCACGGTGTCGCGCAGGAGCGAGAGGTTGGCGGGCGTCGAGAGCCGGTGGTCGCCGCCCTTGATCAGCGTCAGCGTCACGTCCGCGCCGCGCAGCGCGCCGAAGACCTTGACGGCATGCGCGGCCGGCACGTCGGGATCGGCGTCGCCCTGCAGGATGCGGACGGGGCACGCGACGTCCAGCCCCTGGTTCAGCATCAGGTGGCGGCGGCCATCCTCGATCAGGCGCCGGGTGATGGCATAGGGCTCGCCATAGGCCGAGGGGCGGAGCCACACGCCCTTGTCGTTCAACTCGGTGCGGACCGCCTCCGGGAATTCGTCCCACATCAGGTCTTCCGTCATGTCCGCGGCGGGGGCGAGCAGCACGAGGCCCTTGATGGCCTGCGCCGCGGCCGGAGCCTTGAGCTGCAGCAGGCGGTAGAGCAGCAGGGCGAGCCAGCCGCCCATCGAGGAGCCGACGAGGATGCGCGGGCCGCGCCCATGGGTGAGCAGCATGTGGGCCGACTGTTCCAGCCACTTCGAGATGGTGCCGTCAACGAACAGGCCGCCCGATGCGCCGTGGCCGGAATAATCGAAACGCAGGCAGGCGCGGCGGGTTTCGCGCGCCAGGGCTGCAAGCGCCTCGGCCTTGGAGCCCTCCATGTCCGACTTGTAGCCGCCCAGCCAGACGAAGCCGCAGCGGCCGAGATCGTCCCGCCCGTCCTGACGCCAGGCGATGGATGTGCCGTCCGGGGCCTTTTCGAACTTGATATCGGTCATGGCAGGGTCATATCAGGCGTTGCATGGCTTGCAAATCCGCCCCGCGCCGGATTTGTGCCGTCATTCACGTCTACCCACCGGACCCTGACAACGCATTGGACCAGATGAACATTCAGTCACCCCCCGGCCCCGCCGAAATCGAGGCCATGCTGGGCCTCGACCCCAAGAGCCGCCGCAAGCGCCGGGGCCGCCGCCTGCTGTGGCTGGCGCTGCTGGCGCTGGCGCTGGGCGGCATCGCGTGGTGGGTGATGGCGGGCCAGGGCGGCGGCAAGGCGATCAGCTATGACACCGCCCCGGCGGAGACGAAGACCATCGTCGTCAGGGTGCAGGCCACCGGCAACATCCAGCCCACCACCGAGGTGGAGGTGTCGAGCGAGCGCTCCGGCGTCATCCGCACGGTGAACGTCAAGGCCAACAGCGTGGTGAAGAAGGGCGACGTGCTGGCCGAACTCGACACCGAAAGGCTGCAGGCGGAACTGGCGCGCGGCAAGGCGGCACTGGCGGCCACCGAGGCCCGGCTGGCGGATGCCAAAGCGACGCTGAACGAAAAGCAGATCCTGTTCGAGCGCGCCGAGAAGCTGAGTGCGCGCGGCGTGTCCTCCACCCAGGACCTCGACACGGCACGCGCCGCGAAGGCACGCGCCGAGGCCGGCGTGGTGGCCGCGCAGGCCGACATCGCCGTGGCCAAGGCGGACATGGCAATGACCGAGACCGACCTGACCAAGACGCGCATCCTGTCGCCGGTCAACGGCATCGTGCTGAAGCGTGACGCCGAGCCCGGGCAGACGGTCGCCTCCTCGTTCCAGGCGCCGGTGCTGTTCACGCTGGCCGAGGACCTGGCGCACATGCAGCTGGAAGCCGACGTGGACGAGGCCGACATCGGCGCGGTGCGCGAAGGGCAGAAGGCGAGCTTCACCGTCGACGCCTATCCCGGCAAGAGTTTCCCCGCGGTGATCGACACCATCGAATATTCCCCCGAGGTGACCGACAACGTGGTGACCTACAAGGCGGTACTGACGGTGGACAATGATGAACTGCTGCTCCGCCCCGGCATGACCGCAACGGCGCAGATCGTGGTGCAGGAGGTGGCGGACGCGCTGGCGGTGCCCAATGCAGCGCTGCGCTATACCCCGCCCAAGGAACAGAAGCAGCCGGGCTTCAGCGTGATGAACATGTTCATCCCGCGCATGCCGCCGGCACGCAAGAACACGGCCCCGGCCGCCGATGGCACGCGCACGCTCTACGTGCTCGAGAATGGCGCGCCGAAGGAAGTGACGGTGCATGTCGGCGTCACCGACGGCAAGGACACCGTGATCGAATCGGGCGGCGTGAAGCCCGGCGACGAGGTGATCATCTCCTCCAGGACCAGCGGCACGTGAGCACCGAGCCGCCGCTCGTCTCCTTCACCGGCGTCACCCGCAGCTATGGCGAGGGCGGTGGACTGGTGCGGGCGCTGGCCGGCGTTGACCTGACGATCGGGCGCGGTGAGTTCATCGCCATCATGGGTCCTTCGGGATCTGGCAAGTCCACCGCCATGAACATCATCGGCTGCCTCGACCGGCCGACGGGCGGCAGCTTCCGCTTCCTCGGGCAGGAGGTGAACAACCTCGACCAGGACCAGCGCGCGCTGCTGCGGCGCAACTTCATCGGCTTCGTGTTCCAGGGCTTCAACCTGCTCAACCGCACCACCGCCATCGAGAACGTCGAGCTGCCGCTGATCTATCGCGGCACGCCCCGGCGCGAGCGGCGCGAGCGCGCCATGGAGGCGCTGCACCGGGTCGGCCTCAAGGGCCGCGAGCACCATACGCCGGGCGAACTCTCCGGCGGCCAGCAGCAGCGTGTGGCGATTGCCCGGGCGATCGTGACCGACCCCCTGCTGCTGCTCGCCGACGAACCCACCGGCAACCTCGACACGCAGCGCAGCCAGGAGATCATGGAGCTGATCGCCAGGCTCAACACGGAGCGCGGCATCACCGTGGTGATGGTGACGCATGAGCCCGACATGGCGGCCCATGCCCACCGCATCATCCACTTCCTCGACGGGCGCATCGCCAGCGACCAGCAGAAGGCGGCGGCCTGATGCTGTGGGAGACGGTGAAGCTCGCCATGTCGTCGATCCGGCGCAACGTGCTGCGCTCGGTGCTGACGCTGCTCGGCATCGTCATCGGCGTCGGTGCGGTGATCGCCATGGTGACGCTGGGCAATGGCGCTTCCAGCAAGGTGCAGGAGAACCTCGCCAAGCTTGGCTCCAACATGCTGATCGTCAGGCCCGGGCAATCGACCTTCGGGCCGGGTGGCACATCCGACGCGCGTGCCTTCGACGAACGCGACGTGACGGCGCTGAAGAACAACCTCACCGGCATCCGGGGCGTTGCGCCCACGGCGCAGAAGCAGGCCAAGACCGTCTATGGTTCGCTCAACTACGACACCTCGGTGACCGGCACCAATTCCGACTGGTTCGCGGTGCAGGACTGGACGCTGGCAGACGGGCGGGTGTTCTCCGACAGCGAACTGCGCGCCGGGGCCTCGGTCTGCGTCATCGGCGCCACCCTCACGCGCGAGCTGTTCGGCGCGCAGGACCCGATCGGCGAGCGGCTGCGCATCGGCAACTTCTCCTGCGAGGTGATCGGGCACATGGAGGCCAAGGGCCAGTCCGCCTTCGGCTCCGACCAGGATTCGATCGTGGTGCTGCCGATGCGCACCTATCACCGGCGGATTGCCGGCAACACGCGCATCGGCACCATCTCGATCTCGGTGACCGACGCGCAGGACATTGCGCGGGTGCAGCGCGATGCCGAGGACGTGCTGCGCGAGCGCCGCCGCATCGTGCCGGGCGAGGAAGACGACTTCACCATCCGCGACCTCACGCAGATCCTCGCCACCATGGCCTCGACGACGACCATCCTTACCGGGCTGCTGGGTGCCGTTGCCGCCGTGTCGCTGCTCGTCGGCGGCATCGGCATCATGAACATCATGCTCGTTTCGGTGACCGAGCGCACGCGCGAGATCGGCATCAGGCTGGCGATCGGCGCGCTGGAACGCCAGGTGCTGACGCAGTTCCTGGTGGAGGCGGTGGTGCTCGCCCTGTTCGGCGGTGTGCTGGGCATCGCCATCGGGCTGGGGCTTGCCGCGGCGGGCTCGGCCATCATGGACGTGCCGTTCCAGGCCGACCTGCGGGTGATCGCGCTGGCCTTCGCGGTGTCAGCGCTGATCGGCGTGATCTTCGGCTTCTTCCCGGCGCGGCGGGCGGCGCGCCTCGACCCGATCGAGGCGCTCCGCCGCGAATAGCCTCAGGGTGCGGGGGCGCAGGTCGGCGACACCGGCGACCAGTTGGCCACCCCCGCCAGCAGCGGCGAGAAGGTGATGTAGTTGCAGCCGCTGGACGTTTCCATGGCGACGTTGCTGCTGAACTCCGACGGCGTCTGCGCCATGGTCAGCGGGTTGAAGGGCGGTGTGGGGTTCTCGTCCACCGCGAAGCCATAGCCCATGCCCATGACGCCATTGGCGGAGACGGCAGGGTTGTTGGGCCTCGTCATCATCGGCACGATCTTCGGCGCGGTGCCGATCTGGGCGGTGTGCAGCCAGCGCGAGAATTCGTTCTGGGTGGTGTCGCCGCCAAAATACTTGGCCTTGTCGGCCGGCGTCGTGGCGGGCTTCGGATACCACAGCGCCTGGTCGCTCCAGCAGGCGCTGGTGTGTGGATAGCGGACCTTGTCGGCGCACAGGCCGCCCTTGGTCTGCAGTCCGCCGGCAACGCCGCGGTTGAAGGCCATGGAGATGATGAGGCCGAGCCGCGCGACAACGGTGTTGTAGGTCGGCGCGCCGCCATAGGTCGCCCAGGCATTCTGTTCGGCCGTGCTGAGCAGGTTGAACTGGTTGTTGTCGATGGGCGTGTTGAGCGCACCGTCGGCAGCGAAGATCTGGTAGGCGGTCGACATGTAGCCGCAGGCGCCGTTGATGGCGTTGGCCTTGCACAGCGTCTGGTAGGTCGAGGGGCTGAGGACATAGGCAGAGACGCCGCCGCCGGTGAATTTCAGCGCCTTGAGCGTGGCCTTGCCCTTGTATCCCGGATAGGACGGCAGGGTGACGACCGAGCCGGAGAACACCGTCTGGGGCAGGTTGTTGGGCGTGCCGGAGAGGATGCCGCCGTCGTCGATGGTGCCGGTCCAGTTGTTCCAGATATAGCCGTCGGCGAGGTTGGAGAAGACGTTGACGAAGAACGGCCCGCCGGGGTTCACCTCGCCGAGGTACTTGCCCGGATTGGTCAGGAAGCCGAGGCCGCCGGGAATGCCGACGATGAGGTTGTTGTAGTTGCGCTGAGGCTTGGTGGGCGCGGTGGGTGTTCCACCATCCACCGGAAGCGTGGCGACGAAGGCCCTGTAGGAGGCCACGATCGATTGCATGTTGACGATGCCCTCACCGTTGGGGGTGAAGCCCACACCCATGTTCCACAAGGGGTGCGTGGTGCCCGGGCTTGTCGTCATCTTGGCGGTGATGTTGATCGGGAAGGCGATGGCATCGACCTGGCTGGCATCGATGTCGGCGGCGCCGATCTCGGCATAGGCCCAGGCGGGGAAGTTGCCGCTCTTGAGGTTGTTGAGCTTCGGCCCCACGAGGCCGCCATTGCCGGTCAGCAGCGTATAGGCGAAGGGCGACAGGCTGGTGGCCGAGGCATCGCCGGCGGTGAAGGTCGTACCGAAGGCACCGCGGACGAATTTCTGCCCGGTCTTGGCGGGTGCCGTCATGCAGGGCGTGTTGAACTGGGCCTGGCTCTTGCGCACCTGGAACAGATAGACGCGCAGCGACTTGGCATCGAGCGGGATGGTGACGGTCTCGCCGCCCTTCGCGGGGTAGCAGGGCACCACACCGGCGCCGGTGGCGCCACCCTTTCCACTATTGGCATTGGTATTCCATCCGGTGGGGTTCCAGCCGGTGTCGGGGCCGCCCGCCTTGGCCCACGAGCCATCGGGCTTCAGCACCACGAAATCGCCCGCGGTGTTCATCCCCGCGCCCAGATAATAGAGCCTGATCTGGGTATCGGGCAGGCCGGTCTTGTTGCGGATGGTGAAGGCAGGGGGCGTATCCGCGACTGCCGGGGCCAGCAGGCCCGCCGACGCGATGCCGATGGCGGAGAGGGCGAGCGAGCGAAGCGCGCTGGAGAGCTTGGAAGGGGCCGTCATTGTTGCCTCCGGATGCATGAGACCGCGGCGTGCGGGTGCCGTCCGGCTTAGCCGAAGCTCCACTAAGGGTTGGTAAATTGACGGCGCCACACTGAACTAAGTTTCACCCGCCATGGCACAAAGGCAAGCAAAGCCGGCAGACACAATCTGGCGCTGCGCGGGCCGCCGTTTCGGTTGGCTGCCCTCCCCCGCCGGTGCGGGAGAGGGAGAACTTATCGTAAGCAGAACGAACGGCATCAGCCGTTCTGCAGCTTCTCGAGGAAGGGGACGGTGGGATAGGAATCCGCCGGCCAGCCCATCTTCAGCTGTTCCTGCTTCACCGCGTCGCGCGTCGACTTGCCGAGCTTGCCGTCGACCGTGCCGACGTCATAGCCCTTGCCCTCGAGGATCGTCTGCAGCTGCTTGATCTGGTCATAGGACAGGGCCTGCACGGGCGCGCGGCCGGGGTTGAAGGGACCATCACCGGCGATGCGGTTGGCGAGATAGCCGGCCGTGAGCGAATAGACGAGCGACTCGTTCCACTTCAGATAGGCGGTCGTGAAGTTCTCATAGGCGAGGAAGGCCGGGCCATCCTTGCCCATGGGCAACAGCAGCGAGGCCGGGAACTTGTCCGCCTTGAGCTTGCGGTCGACACCCTGAACGCCCCACTTCACCCACTGGCTGCGCGGCAGCTGGATGGCGATGTCGGCCTGGTCCCAGGGCAGGTCCTTGGTGAGCTTCACCTCCTCGAGCCAGGGCTCATTGGCCTTCCAGCCGTGCTTCACCAGAAGGGCCGCGCCTGACGCCATGGCGTCGGGGATCGACTTCCTGAGGTTGCGGTGACCGTCGCCGTCGAAGTCGACGGCGGTCTCGTAATATTCCTTGGGCAGGAACTGGGTGTGGCCGATCTCGCCGGCCCAGGCGCCCTTCATGTCCTCGCGCTGGAGGTCGCCGTTCTGATAGAGCAGCAAAGCGCCGATCAGCTGCTCGCGGAACTTCTCCGGGCGGCGGCAGTCCCAGGACAGGGTGGCGAGCGAGGCGATGGTGTCGAAGTCACCCATGTTCTTGCCGAAGTCGGTCTCGAACGCCCAGAAGGCGATGAGCACTTCGCCCGGCACGCCGTACTGCTGCTGGATCCTGTCGAACATCTGCTTGTTCTGGGCGAGGATGTTCGCACCTTCCTTGATGCGGTAGTTCGACACCATGCGCTTCGAGAAATCGATGAAGGACAGCGAGAACACGCCCTGGGCGCGGTCTTTCTTGATGATGCCCGGCTGGTAGGTGACGCCATCGAGCGCGGAGAGGCCCTTGGCGTTGACACCGGCCGCGGCGGCTTCCTTCCTGAACTGCTTGATGAAGCCGTCGAAGCCCTTGGCGCTGTCGCCGCAGGTGGCGGCCGCCTGGGCCATGCCGCTTGCGCCGAGAAGGGCCGAAAGGGCCAGCGCCGCCAGTTTGAAGTTCCGCATTCCTGTCTCCCGATTCGTCTGCCGTTGATCGTGACCTTTGGCGCTAAGTCCCCTCTTGGTCAAATTAAAGGCCGGATGGCGGGCTCCACGCGAAAACCCCTCCCGCAGGGGCGTGCGGGAGGGGCTGGGGAACCGGCCGACTTGGGGGAAGGCTCAGTTCGTGAGGTAGACCGTCGATTTCCCGTGGCTGCACCCTCCCCCGCGCGCAGGGGGTGCGGCATTGGCATCGAGAGGGGCGGACATGGGCACCACCTCCACCGCCGGGGACTGCGGCTGGGCATCAGGCAGAGCCTGGCCCCGCGACGGGGCAAGCGCGGCCTGGGTCTGGGGCACGGGCGGCGGCGGCGACGCGGTTTCCGCGGCGAGCGCGGGTGCGGAAAGTCCCGCCAGCAGGGCCGCAACTGTCAGAAGGGATCTCATCGGCAACCTCCCTGATCGTCTCATCGGATAAGGTAACGCGGAACGCGGAAATTGCCACAACACAATCAGGTGATGGCGGAAAGAACCTCGACCAGGCGGCGGGCGCGGGGATCATCCAGCTGCCCCACCCGGCCCGCGAGCACCGCGCAGGACCTGAGGATCACGCCATCATCAAGGATTTTCAACGCGTTTGCGGCCAGCGTCGAGCCCGTGGTGGTGATATCGACGATGATCTCGGCAATCCCCGCCGCGGGTGCCCCTTCGGTGGCCCCCAGGCTTTCGACGATGCGGTAGCCGGTGACACCCTTCTCGGCGAAGAAGCGGCGCGTGAGGTTGTGGTACTTGGTTGCAACCCGCAGGCGGCGGCCGTGGCGCTCGTAGAAGCTTTCGGCGATCTCGTCGAGGTCCGCCATGGTGGCGACGTCGAGCCAGCATTCGGGGACGGCGACGACGACATCCGCCGGGCCGAAGCCGAGGCGGACGAGGAGCTGCACGGCCTTGTCGTCGGGCGGGATCTTCTCGGTCAGCAGGTCCTGGCCGGTGACGCCCAGGTCGACCTTTCCGTCGCGCAGGTTCTGGGCGATCTCGGAGGCCGAGAGGAAAGCGATCTCGACACCCTCCAACCCGCGCAGCACACCGCGATAGCCGCGGTCGGCGCCCAGCCGGTCGATGGTGAAGCCGGCCTTGGCGAGCAATTCGGCCGTCGCCTCCATGAGGCGGCCCTTTGACGGGATGGCCAGCGTGATGACGCTCATGCCAGCACCGCCTTCAGCCGATCGGTGTGGATGGCACAGCCAACGGCCGGCACCGCGACGGGGGAGCCCATGTCGGAGAGCAGGTTGTCATAGCGCCCGCCGCCCGCCACGGCGACAGGGCCATGCGGCGTATCCGCCTCGATCTGGAAGGTGAAGCCCGTGTAGTATTCGAGCTCGCGGCCGAAGCCCGCGGCGAAGTGGAAGCGGCGCGGGTTCAAACCCAGCTCCTCCATCTCGAAGAGCCGCTTCGCGTAGTAATCGCGCGCGCCCTTGAAGCGTGGGCCACCGGCGATCGCAGCAAACTGCGCGTCGATGGAAGAGGCCTCGCCCGCGACCGCGAGATAGGCATTGAGCGTGTCGGCCTTGCTCCGCTCCAGCGGTGTCTCCTGCCGGTCGGCGGCCTTGTTGGCCAGCCGCGCGGCGATCTCCGGCACGTCGCGGCCACCGACGAGCGGCAGCTTGCGCGCGTCGATCTCGGCCTCGGCAATGGCCAGCGCATCGCCCGCGGCAACGCGGTCGACCAGCGGCGAGATGGATGTGCGGCGGGCGCCGCGACCGGCGCAGAAGCTGTCGAGCAGCTCGCGGAAGGCATGCGGACGCCAGAAATGATGGCGCAGGCGCTGGCGCCATCGCTCCGGCATCTCGGTGTCTTCGAGGAGTGCCGAGAACAGCCCCAAGTCGCCGAAGCTGACGCGGTAGCGCGACAGGCCCGCGGCCTCGAGGGCGGAGATGGTGAGCTTCAGCACGCGGGCTTCCGCCGCGATGGGCTCAGGTGCGCCGAACCATTCGAGGCCCGCTTGTGTGAACTCCTGCGGACTCAGCAGCTCGTCGGGGAAGCGGAAGGCGGGGCCGAGATAGCAGTAGCGACGCTCGGCGGCGGGGTTATCCGCATGGCTCAGGTGATAGCGGCAGGCGGGCACGGTGAGATCCGGGCGGAGGCACATCTCCGCCCCCGACGGGTCGGTGAAGACGAAGGTCCGTGCACGGATGTCCTCGCCCGAGCGTTCGAGGAAGATGTCGGCGGGCTGGATGATGTCGGGCGCCACGTGATCGAAGCCGGCGCGTTCGAACACGGCCATCAGCGCCGTGTTCTGGTGCTCCAGCGACGACCTCTCGGCGCTCGACTTTCCGGCCATTACTGCGCCAGCGCCTTCTTCACCGCGGCCACGAGGTCGGCCTCCGGCACCGAGAACTGGGCGAGGCGCTGGGAGGCATATTCCTCGCGGGATGCGATGTTGCTGGCGAGCTCGGAACCGAGACGGAGGTCCTTCACCTGCACTTCGCCCTTGGCCTTCTCGTCACCACCCTGGATGACGACCAAAGGCGCGCCGCGCTTGTCGGCATATTTCATCTGCGCCTTCATGCCGGCCGTGCCCGCATACATTTCGGCGCGCACGCCGCCGGCGCGCAGCGCCTGCACCATGCGCCAGTAATCGCCCTGCCGGTCCTTGTCCATGACGAGGACGACGACGGGGGCGAGTGTGGCCGACTCCTGCGCCTTGCCCACCAGCTTCAGCGCCGAATAGAGGCGCGACACGCCGATTGAGAAGCCGGTGGCCGGCACCTGCTGGCCGGTGAAGCGCGCCACCAGATCGTCATAGCGGCCACCGCCACCGACCGAACCGAAGCGCACGGTGCGGCCGTCCTCGTCCTTCGTCTCCATCAGGAGTTCGCATTCGAAGACGGGGCCGGTGTAATATTCGAGGCCGCGGACAACGGAGGAGTCATAGCGGATGCGGTCCGCGCCATAGCCAGCGGCGGCGAAGAGCGCCTGCATGGCTTCGAGATCGCGCAGGCCGTCCTCACCGTTCTTGCTGCCGCTGACGAAGGCGGGGTCGAGTGCCGTCGCGGTGGCGAAGGCAAGGCTCGCCTCGATCTGCTTCGCGTTGAGGCCCGCGCCCTTGGTGAAATCGCCGGACTCGTCCTTGCGGCCCTCGCCGAGGAGAAGGGCAACGCCCTCCTTTCCGAGACGGTCGAGCTTGTCGAGCGCGCGGAGCCAGGTGAGCTTCACCTCCTCGCCGATCGCGAAGGTCTCGGTGAAGCCGTCGAGCAGCTTGCGGCTGTTGAACTTCATCACGTACTGGCCGCGCTGAAGGCCCAGCGCCTCCATCGTGTCCGCCGCCATCATGCAGACTTCGGCATCGGCCACCGGCGAGGCGGAGCCCACCGTGTCGGCGTCGAACTGCATGAACTGGCGGAAGCGCCCGGGGCCCGGCTTCTCGTTGCGGAAGACCCAGCCCTGGCGATAGCTGCGATAGGGGGTGGGAAGCTTCTGGCTGTTCTCGGCCACGTAGCGGGCGAGCGGTGCCGTCAGGTCATAGCGCAGCGACAGCCACTGATCGTCATCGTCCTGGAAGGAGAAGACGCCGGCATTGGGCCGGTCCTGGTCGGGCAGGAACTTGCCGAGCGCATCGGTGTATTCGATGAAGGGCTGCTCCACCGGCTCGAAGCCATAGGCCTCGTAGACCCGCTGGATCGTCGCCAGCATCTGGCGGGTGCCGCGGATTTCCTCGGCGGCAATGTCACGGAACCCCTTGGCGACGCGCGCCTTCGGGCGGTTTTCTTTGGTCATGTGGGCAACCCGGCTTGAATGCGCCGGGTTCTAGAGGAACGGGGGACGGGGGGCAACCGCCATGCGGCGGGGGCGCCCATGCCCGGCCATCACGGGCCACGGCTCCCCCACCTCATCATGCCCGGGCGGGTCCCGGGCATCCTTTGCACGGCCGCCAAAAAAGATGGCCGGGACGCGCCCGGCCATGATGATGGTGTGGGAAGGCGGGGAGGCCCGGAAGGACCTATTTGTCCCGCACCACCTTCTGGCCCTGCTCGCCCAGGCCCTCGATGCCCAGCCGCATCACGTCGCCCGGCTTCAGGAAGCGCTGCGGCTTCATGCCCATGCCGACGCCCGGGGGCGTGCCGGTGGTGATGATGTCGCCCGGCATGAGGGTGAAGAACTCCGAGAGATAGGCCACGATGTGCGCGACCCCGAAGACCATGGTGGAGGTGGAGCCGTTCTGCACGCGCTTGCCGTTGAGTTCCAGCCACATGTGCAGCTTCTGCGGGTCCTTGACCTCGTCCGCGGTGACGAGCCAGGGGCCTACGGGCCCGAAGGTGTCGTAGGACTTGCCCTTGGTCCACTGGCCGGAGCGCTCTGCCTGGAATTCGCGCTCGGAGAGGTCGTTGATGGTGCAGTAGCCGGCGACATGCTTCAGCGCGTCGGCCTTCTTGATGTTCTTGGCCCTGGTGCCGATGATGACGCCGAGCTCCACCTCCCAGTCCGACTTCTTGGACTTAGGGGGCAGCGTCACGTCGTCGAAGGGACCCGACAGGCAGCTTACCTGCTTGGTGAAGACCACCGGCTCCTTCGGAACCTGGAGGCCCGACTCGGCCGCGTGGTCGGAATAGTTGAGGCCGATGGCGATGAACTTCTGCGGGTTGGCGATGCAGGCACCGATCCTCGGCTTGCCGCGCACCAGGGGGAGCGATTCCGGCTTGATCTTCCTGAGCCGCGCGAGGCCCTTGGGGCTGATCGTCTCGCCGGTGATGTCCGGGATCACCGAAGAGAGGTCGCGGAGCCGCCCCTCGCTGTCCAGCAGGCCCGGCTTCTCCTTGCCCTTCGCACCGTAACGCAGCAGCTTCATCTGACGTCCCATCCCATTTGTATGACGATCGCGGCAAAATGCCGTCGAATCCGCTGCGAGTCAAAAGCTCACTTGCGCTGCGGGGGAACCTCGCCGCAGCCGTCCTTCCCGAAGGGATTGTTGAGGTCGCAGCCCGCGGCCTTCCGGATATCCGCCGCAATGGCATAGGGCCGCTCGCCGCACATTACCTGCGCCAGCCGCTTCTTCTTGCGCCAGACCTCGACGCCCGCGTCATTGCCCATGCCGAAGAGGCGGTAGGTGTAGCCCTCATTGGCAAAGCGCAGCGACCAGACATAACTGTCGCCATCGAAGGCATGGGCGAAGGACATGGCCGCCCTGCCCTCGTTGCGGTTCTCGGGAAAGGTGAGTTCGGTCTTCTCTGCCGTCCCATAGCGATATTGCAGCGACTGGAAGCCGCCCGCCGCATCATCCCTTACGGCGCAGAGTTGGATGGTGTGGGACTGGTCCTTCGCGAGGCATGAGAACAGGGTTGCCTCGTCATCGGCGCAGGCAAGGGCTGCGCCGGACGACAGGAGCACAAAGAGCAGGCTAGCGGACGATGATGACGTGCATGTTCTTCGGGCCATGGGCGGGCCTCACGATGGTTTGCTCGATGTCGGCGGTGCGGGAGGGACCCGAGATCATGTTCACCGTGCGCGGCATGATGCCCTCGCCCATCAGGCTGCGCAACTTCGTCCACGCCTCTTCGTAACTGGCGAAAAGGGCGGCGGATTCGAGCACCACGATATGGGCCTCCGGCAGGAAGTTCAGCGTCGTGGGGTTGTCCGCGCCCGAGATCTGCACGATGGTGCCGGATTCGGCGATGCCCGCGAAGGCATGGGTGACCGAGGCGCGGTCCTCGTCGACCGCCGGGCCCTCCACCACCTCGAGCGTGCCGCCACGGTGCCAGGGGAGCCTGGCCAGCAGCGGGTCCGCGCCGCGCCGCACGCGGGCGGGCAGGTTGCCGTCACGCAGGTAGACCGCCACGTGGTGCGGCACCTCGTTGATGTCGTCGATCACCTCCACCGTGCCGCCCACGGCGAGCATCATCTCGGTGAAGACGCGGATGCGGTGCTCGATGTCGCCCTGCCCGCGCTGCGGGATCAGGTTGCGCGGATGCTCGGCAAGGCGACGCTCCACCGCCTCGCGGCGCGCACCTTCGGGCCCGCGGGGAATGCGGGCGCGCACGCGGCCCAGGATCATCTCGCGCGCACTCATGGGCGGCGCTCCTTCCACAACTGGTGGAAGGTCTTGCCCTGCGGCGCGGGCAAATCGCGGAACGCGGTCCAGCCCGAGGCGAGCGGCACCTTCTTCAGGCGGCCCTTGCCCACCGCCTGGTTCGACAGCACGCGCGCGGCAATGGCGGTTGCCTTGCGGTAGAGGCGCGGGCGCTTCGCCATGAAGGCCCAGAGGCCGAGGCCCCAGCGCTGGCTCGTGGGTTGCAGGTGGCGCTCGAACTCCTTCTCGCGCCAGTGGCGCAGCATCTTGGGGATGGGGATGCGCATCGGGCAGACTTCCTCGCAGCGGCCGCAGAAGGTCGATGCATTGGGAAGGTGCCGCGCGTTCTCGATGCCGACGAGGGCAGGTGTGACCACCGAGCCGATGGGGCCCGGATAGACCCAGCCATAGGCGTGGCCGCCCACCGCATTGTAGACCGGGCAGTGGTTGAGGCAGGCACCGCAGCGGATGCAGCGCAGCATGTCCTGGAACTCTGTGCCGAGCACCGAGGTGCGGCCGTTGTCGAGCAGGATGACGTGGTATTCGACGGGGCCATCCGGGTCGCCCGGGCGGCGGCCGCCGGTCGAGAAGGTGGTGTAGTTGGAGAAGTCCTGGCCCGTGGCGGAACGTGCCAGCACGCGCAGGATGGTGGTTGCGTCCTCCAGCGTCGGCACCAGCTTCTCGATCGAGGCGAGCACGATGTGCACCTTCGGCAGTGACTGCGTCAGGTCGCCATTGCCCTCGTTGGTGACGATGATCGAGGTGCCGGTTTCGGCGATGAGGAAATTGGCGCCGGTGATGCCCACATCCGCGTTCAGATATTTCTGCCGCAGCACGGCGCGGGCTTCTTCCACCAGCGCCGGGATTTCGGTGAGATCGCGCTTCGGGTCGAGATGGGTGTGGACGCGGCGGAAATCCGCCTCCACC
Organism: Aestuariivirga litoralis; assembly: GCF_003234965.1. Classification (GTDB taxonomy): domain Bacteria; phylum Pseudomonadota; class Alphaproteobacteria; order Rhizobiales; family Aestuariivirgaceae; genus Aestuariivirga; species Aestuariivirga litoralis. The sequence continues at coordinate 206,506 of NZ_QKVK01000005.1, read as the reverse complement.
TGGTCGCGTGTCAGGTGCACGGCAGGGGCGATGATGTGCGAGGGCCGCTCGTTCCTGAGCTGGATGATGTATTCGCCGAGGTCGGTCTCGACCGGGGTGATGCCGTTTTCCTCAAGATGCTTGTTGAGGTCGATCTCTTCCGAGATCATCGACTTGCCCTTGGTGACCATCTTCGCATTGGCCTTGCGGCAGATCTCCAGAACCGCGGCACGGGCCTCGTCCGGCGTTTCCGCCCAGTGCACGTGGCCGCCCGCCTCCTTCACCTTGGCCTCGTAGGTCTCGAGGTAGATGTCGAGGTGGTCGAGCACATGGTCCTTGATGTCGCGCGCCTGGTCACGCAGCTGATCGAACTCAGGCAGCGCCTCGCGGGCCTTGGTGCGCTTGGCGATGAAGCGCGGGCCCGTCTCCGTCATGGCGAATTGCAGCTTGTCGTCGGCCAGCGCACGGGTGACGTTGTCCTTGAACGCGGTGGTGGACATTTCCGTCATCACTCGGCCTCCGCAATGGGCGGGGTTTCGTAATCACCGGCCAGCACCTCGGCCACGTGGCGCACCTTGATGGCGGAGCCCTGTCGCTTCAGCTTGCCGGCCATGTTCATCAGGCAGCCCAGGTCGCCGGCGATCAGCGTGTCGGCCCCCGTCGCCTCGATATGGCGAAGCTTCTTCTCCAGCATCTTGTCGGAGATGCCGGGATACTTGACGCAGAAGGTGCCGCCGAAGCCGCAGCACACCTCGGCGTCCGTCATCTCGCGGAGGCTCACGCCCTCGACGCTGGCGAGGAGCTTCCTGGGTTCGTTGCGGATGCCGAGTTCGCGGAGCCCTGAGCAGGAGTCGTGATAGGTGGCGCGCGCCGGGAACTGGGCCTCGACCTTCTCCACCTTCATGACGCGCGTGAGGAAGGAGGTGATCTCATGGGTGCGGCGCGCGAGGTCGAGCGCCTCGTCATGCTCGGTGGAGCCCGGCTCGAAGAATTCCGGGTAATGCTTCACGATCATGCCGCCGCAGGAGCCCGACGGCACGACCACATAGTCGAAGCCCTTGAAGGCCTCGATGACGTTCAGCGCCAGCGCCCGGGCATCCGCCTGGTCGCCGGAATTGTAGGCGGGCTGGCCGCAGCAGGTCTGGAGTTCCGGCACCTCGACGGTGCAGCCGGCATCCTCCAGCAGCTTCACCGTCGCAAAGCCGATGGAGGGGCGGAACATGTCGACAAGGCAGGTGACGAACAGGCCGACGCGCGGGGATGTTTCAGGCATGGAACCTCGGGGCAATCACGGGGGGAGGTTTTGCCAGCCCCCGTGCGCGCCCGCAAGGCTCCATGAGGTCACTGCCTGGTCTTGAGATAGGCGAGCAGATTGGCCCGGTCTTCCGGCTTCTTCAGGCCGGCATAGGCCATCTTGGTGCCGGGAACCTCCTTCTTGGGGTTCTCGATGTAGGTGAGGAAGAGCTCGTCCGTCCAGGCCGGGTGGGTCTTGGCGAAGTCCAGCATGGCGGTGGAATACTTGTAGTCCGGCACGGAGGCGACGGTGCGGCCGATCACGCCCTTGAGCGTTGGCCCGATCTTGTTGACGCCCTTCTCGACGTCGTGGCAGGCCTTGCACTGGGCAAAGACCTTCTCGCCCTTGGCGGCATCGCCTGCATCCTGGGCGAGTGCGGCGGCGGGCAGCACCAGCAGCGACACGAGCGTGATCGTCAGTCGGGTCATGGCTTCACTCCATTGATCTTTCGTTGCATTGGCGGTCGGACGCGGTTTAATTCCCCTGCCTTTAACGCTGCAATTCACGAAAAGATCACGCATGCTCACAATGCCCGTCCCTGACGAGGACACGATCCGGCGCCGCTCGGCCATCGCTGCGGCGCTGCGCCGCATCGTGCCGGGCGAGGGCGTGATCGAGGCGCCCGTGGAAATGCGGGCCTTCGAGACCGATGGGCTCACCGCCTACCGCCAGATGCCGCTGGTGGTGGTGCTGCCGGAAACCACCGCGCAGGTCGCCGCCGTGCTGGAATATGCCCACGAGAATGGCATCAAGGTGGTGCCAAGGGGCGCGGGCACCTCGCTCTCGGGCGGGGCGCTGCCGCTGGCCGACGGTATCCTGCTCGGCATGGCCAAGTTCAACCGGGTGCTGGAGGTCGACTATGCCAACCGCTGTGCGGTGGTGCAGCCCGGCGTCACCAACCTCGCCATCACCAAGGCCGTGGAGCACAAGGGCTTCTATTACGCGCCCGACCCCTCCTCCCAGATCGCCTGCACCATCGGCGGCAACGTGGCGGAAAATTCGGGCGGCGTGCACTGCCTCAAATACGGCCTCACCGCCAACAACGTGTTGGGGCTGGAGATGGTGCTGGTGACGGGCGAGGTGATCCGGTTGGGTGGCAAGCATCTCGACTCGGAAGGCTATGACCTGCTGGGCGTGATGACGGGGTCCGAAGGCCTGCTCGGCGTCGTGACCGAAGTGACCGTGCGCATCCTGCAGAAGCCCGAGACGGCGCGCGCCGTGCTGGTGGGCTTCCCGACATCCGAGGACGCGGGCCAGTGCGTGGCTGACGTCATCTCCGCCGGTATCATCCCCGGCGGCATGGAGATGATGGACCGCCCCGCCATCCATGCTGCGGAGGACTTCGTCCATGCCGACTATCCGCTCGACGTCGAGGCGCTGCTGATCGTCGAGCTCGACGGACCGCAGGTGGAGGTCGACCACCTGATCGAGCGCGTCTCCGAAATCGCGCGCGCCAACAATTCGACGACGCTGCGCATCTCGACCTCGGAGGAAGAGCGCCTGCTGTTCTGGGCAGGCCGCAAGGCGGCCTTCCCCGCGGTGGGGCGCATCTCGCCCGACTACATCTGCATGGATGGCACCATTCCGAGGAAGCGCCTGCCGGAGGTGCTGCAGGGCATGGCGGAGCTGTCACGCCTGCACCGGCTGCGCGTGGCCAATGTCTTCCATGCGGGCGATGGCAATTTGCATCCGCTGATCCTGTTCGACGCCAATGACCCTGACGAGCTCGACCGCGCGGAAAAATTCGGCGCCGACATCCTGCGCCTCTGCGTGAAGGTGGGCGGCGTGCTGACGGGCGAGCATGGCGTGGGCATCGAGAAGCGCGACCTGATGCCGGAGATGTTCTCGGAGGGAGACCTCGCGCAGCAGATGCGCGTCAAATGCGCCTTCGACGACAAGGGGCTGCTCAACCCCGGCAAGGTCTTCCCCACGCTGCACCGCTGCGCCGAGCTGGGCCGCATGCATGTGAAGGGCGGAACACTCCCCTTCGCGGATATTCCGAGATTCTGATGGGTGCCGTGCTGAAGCCTGCAACGCCAGCCGAACTGGCCGAAATGATCGCCGCGGCGGAAGCGCCGCTGGAGATCATCGGCACCGGCACCAGGCGCCACATCGGCCACCCGGTGCAGGCGGCGGCGACGCTGGACATGTCGGGTTTTTCGGGCATCATCGCCTATGAGCCGGAGGAACTGATCCTCGACGTCCAGGCCGGGACCCCGCTGGCGGAGATCGAAACCATGCTGGCGGCGCGCGGCCAGCAGCTGGCCTTCGAGCCGCCGGATTTCTCCGCCCTGCTCGGTGCCGCGCACAGCGGCAGCATCGGCGGGCTCGTGGCCTCCAACCTGTCGGGACCGCGGCGCATCAAGGCGGGCGCGGTGCGCGACCACATTCTCGGTGTGCACGGCGTGACGGGTGCGGGCAACGCATTCAAGGCCGGTGCGCGCGTGGTCAAGAACGTCACGGGCTATGACATGCCGAAGCTCGTCACCGGCTCCTGGGGCACGCTCGCGGCCCTTACCTCGGTGATCCTCAAGGTGCTGCCCGCTCCGGAAACGGAGGAGACGGTGGTGCTGCGGGGCCTCGACGACGCGCAGGCGGTCGAGGCCATGAGCCTTGCCATGCAGTCGCCCTGCGAGGTGTCGGCTGCGGCTTACGTTCCGGATGAGGCCGTCTACCTCCGCCTCGAGGGCATCGCGCCTTCCGTCGCCTATCGCCGCGACCAGCTGGGCAGGGTGCTGAAGCGACCGATCGAGGTGATGGCGGCGAAGAGTTCCGCCACCACCTGGAAGGCCATCCGCGACGGCGCGATGTTCGCCGGGAACCCGCGCCACCCGCTGTGGCGCATCTCGGTGGCGCCGTCGGATGCACCTGGCATCATCAGCGCACTGAGGGACAAGCTCGACATCCGCTATCTCTTCGACTGGGCCGGCGGGCTCGTCTGGCTGGAAGTGCCGCCGTCGCATGATGCCACGGAAGCCCTCGTGCGCGGCAGCTTCCGCGCGGGGCATGGGACGCTGGTCCGCGCGCCCGAGGCCACGCGCGCGGCGGTCAATGTGTTCCAGCCGCAGGAGGCAGCCCTCGCCGCACTCTCGGCCCGGGTGAAGGACGCCTTCGACCCGCGCCACATCCTCAACCCCGGCCGCATGTATCGGGGGCTCTGATGCAGACCAACTTCACCGCCGAACAACTGGCCACCCCGCGCATCGACGCCGCGAACCAGATCCTGCGCAAATGCGTGCATTGCGGCTTCTGCACCGCCACCTGCCCCACCTATGCGCTTCTGGGCGACGAACTCGACTCACCAAGAGGCCGCATCTACCTCATCAAGAACATGCTGGAGTCAGGTCAACCGGCCGATGAGAAGACGGTGAAGCACCTCGACCGCTGCCTCTCGTGCCTGTCCTGCATGACCACCTGCCCCTCGGGCGTCAACTACATGCACCTCGTCGACGAGGCGCGCGCCCATGTGGAGGAGACCTACAGGCGGCCGCTGTTCGAGCGCCTGCTGCGCAATGTACTGGCCTACACCATGCCGCGGCCCGGGCTGTTCCGCCTGTCGCTGATCGGCGCGAAGATCGCCTCGCCGCTGGCACCCGTGGCGAAATCCTTCGGCGCCACGCGCATTGCGGCACTCCTCGGCCTCGTGCCGAAGCGCATGCCCACGCCGGAGCGCATGGGCCAGCCTGGCACCTATCCCGCACAGGGCGCGAGGAAGGGCCGCGTGGCGCTGCTGATGGGCTGCGTGCAGAGCGTGCTCGACCCCGGCATCAACGCCGCCACCATCCGCCTGCTCACGCGGCTCGGATACGAGGTGGTCGTTTCGGGCGAGGAGGCCTGCTGCGGGTCGCTCACCCATCACATGGGGCTGGAACAGGATGCGCTGGCCCGCGCGCGCCGCTCGATCGACCAGTGGACGAAGGCCGATGTCGATGCGGTGATCATCACGGCATCGGGCTGCGGCACCACCATCAAGGATTATGGCCACATGCTGCGCCATGATGCGGCCTATGCCGAGAAGGCAAGGGCCATCAGCGCCAAGGCGAAGGACGTGACCGAGTTCCTCATGGCGCAGGACCTGCCCGCAGCGCAGGGCGGGTTGCGGCTCGCCTATCATTCCGCCTGCTCCATGCAGCATGGCCAGAAGATCAGGACCGAGCCGCAGAGACTGCTGCGGCGCGCCGGTTTCACCGTGGTGGAGGTGCCCGAGGGTCACCTGTGCTGCGGTTCGGCAGGCACCTACAACATCCTGCAGCCAGAGATCGCTGTCCGGTTGCGCGAGCGCAAGGTGGCGAACATCGAATCCCTCGCCCCCGAGGCCATCGCCACCGGCAACATCGGCTGCATCACGCAGATCGGGCTCGGCACGAAGATCCCCATCCTCCACACGGTGGAACTGCTCGACTGGGCCTATGGCGGCCCGCGCCCGGCCCGGCTGGCGGGAACCTGAGGGCAGGCTGTTCCGTTGCGGCGGTCTCAATGCAGGAGGCAGCCATGCTCAAGTGGGCACTCATCTTTCTTGTCATCTCGGTGATCGCCGGCGTGCTCGGTTTCACCGGCATCGCAGCCGGCGCGGCACAGATCTCGAAGATCCTGTTCTTCATCGCCATCGCCATTTTCGTGATCTTCCTCATCATGGGGCTCATCGCCGGCGAAGCGATCTTCTGAAGCGCGAACCAATCCCCCCGGTGCCCCGTTACGCCCCTGCTTCACGGAACAGGGGAAAGGGATGCGCAGGATCCGCTACTGCTACAAGCGCAACCGCGGCATGTGGGGGCTTGCCTTCCCGCATGAATGGCGGATCGAGATCGACCCAGCGCTGGATGACCAGACCCTGCTCGACATCGCCATCCACGAGGCAGCACATGTGGTGCTGCCGGATCTCGACGAAGCCCAGGTCGACAGGCTCGGCCGCCACGCGGCCGACCTGCTGTGGCGCATGGGCTTTCGCCGTGCCAGCGAGGAGTGAGGGAACCGTGTCCCCCGCTTCGCATTCCGGACTTCGTACTAGGCCGGGAGTTGCTGCCATGGTGAAGAGAATTCGTTATCAGGAGAACCGCGCGCCCCGCCGGCGCCGGGAGATGCGCGGGCTCTGGCTGCTTGAGCCGCTGGATGGTGCACTGATCGGTGCAGCACTTGCCGCCATTCTGTGGCTGCAATGGATTGCCCAAGCGTCATAAGTAGAGTTACTGATGCCAAGTTGAATTTTCCTCGCTTGCGCGATGGCATCGTCACAAATTATTCTGAAGGCTGCAGTTGCAAATCAGCGCTGCAAGGGGGACGGACGTGAATATCGACATCACCATCGGCGAGGATGACGGCGCGCTCGATGAACTTCACGATGCGCTGGCCCGCGTCAAGGCACAGACCCACGTGGTGCGGCTGGCCATGGCCGGCATGGGCGACGAGCGCGACATGCGCGCCATCATGTCGTCGCTCGACGCGATCAACGACGATCTCACCCAGGCCGAGGCGATGCTGAAGCGCTGAGAAGAGTGGTACCGCCTCCCCGGCTCGAACGGGGGACCCCTAGATCCACAATCTAGTGCTCTAACCAACTGAGCTAAGGCGGCATCACTGGCGGCGGGGCTGCGAGGCCCCGCGCTCGGGGGCGTTCCTAGCCCCAGTCGGCATGGATTTCAAGCCAACAAAAAGGCCCGCGTCGAAACGAGCGGGCCTTGGGAGTTTGGTGCACCGGCCGGGGAGGACGGCCCGTGCACCGGCAATGCGGATCAGGCCACCTTGGAGAGGCTGGCGAAGGACTTGGTCATCTGCTCCTGCACCGGCTTCATCGATTCCTTGGCGAGGGCAACCGACAGCTCCGAGAGTTCGGCGGCCTGGCGCTGCAGCGTCTCGGCCTGCTCCTTGAAGAAGCCCTGGTGGAGGTTGACGGCTTCCTGCGGGTCGCGCACGGCGAAGAGCTTGCGCGCGAAGGCGAAGCCGGAATTGATGTTCAGCTGCACGAATTCCATCGACTTCAGCTGGATGTCAGTGACGCGGTTCTTGTAGGCATTGGCCGCGGCGTCCATCAGCTGGACGTTGCCATGGGCCACTTCCGAGACCTTCTCGAAGGCGCCCTGCGCCTGATCGAGGGTCTTCTGGGCAAAGGACGCAACCTGCTCGGCAACCTGCTCGGTGGCCTTGGTCACGGTTTCGGTGGACATTTCGGGCTTGGCCTTCTTGGTCGACATGGGTGCTTCTCCTGTTGGCCAGGCGTGGTCTCTGCCTGCCTGATGGGCAACCATATAGGCCAGATTATTGTGCAGTGCAACATAAATATTGCATTGCGGCCGCGCACGCCCGCCCGGGCCGCCTGAAAATTAACCGGATGTTGCCGAATTCCTTTATTTTTTCGGTTAAGCCATCGTAAACATCTGGGCGCAAGTTTTGGGGTGAGCCTTGGCCGACGCCGCGACACCGACGCTGGAAGACCTGAGGGACGTGCCGGAGGCCGCCTGGCTGTGGGATGCCGGGCGCGGCCGCATCGTCTGGGCCAATCCGGCGGCCATCGCCTTCTTCGGCGGCGCCTCGCTGTTCGACCTCATCGACCGGCCCTTCGACGAGCAGGAGCCGGGCGTCGAGGCGCTGATGAACCTGTCGCGCAGCCTGCATCGCGGCCAGGTGGAGACGGTCGAGCTCAAATTCCCCTCCGCCGCCAGCGAAGTCCCCCTCACCTGCCGCTGCATGATCCATGCGCTGGCCGATGGCCGGCCGGGCGTTCTGGCCGTCGCCCGCTCCACGGCCGGCGCGGGGCTGGCCCGGGCCGATGCCGACATGGCGGCTGCCTTCGACCTGCTGCCCTCCGCCGCCATTCTCGTCGGGCGCGATGGCGGCTTCCGTCACCTCAATGCCGCGGCCCAATTGCTGCTGGGGGCCAACCAGCGGGGTGCGCTGGGCGACCTGCTGGGCGAGCAGGCCCAGGCGGACCAGCTGCTGGCGCGCATTGGCGCTGCCGGCACCGTGGTGCAGCACCGCGCCCTTGCGGTGCGCATCGGCATCCGCGACATCCGTCTCACCGCCCGCCGCCTGAACCGCGAGGCCGAGGGCGCGGCCTTCGCCATGCTGCTGCTCGATGACGTGACCGAACGCCGGGCGCTGGAGCTGAAGCTCTCCGGCGCCGAGCCCGCAGCGGCTGCCGCCGCGGCGCCACAAGCCGCCCCGCCGCCGCCGGGGGCCGCCGCAGCGGGCTCCGGCGCCCTGTCCGAGGCCGATGCCGCCGCCTTCGAGAAGCTGGGCAAGACGCTGGAGGCAGAGATCCGCGAGGCCAAGCCGCGCCCGCCGGCCCGCGCCGCTGCCCCGCCCGCGCCGGAGGCGCCACCGCCTGCGCCGCCGCGCCGCAAGCTGCAGCGCATTCCCGACCAGGTGCGGCTGCCGCTGGAAAACCGGCCCGAGGCGGTGCTCGTCGCCAAGGATGGCCAGCTGCTCTATGCCAACCCCGCCGCGGCGCGCCTGTTCGGCTATGAAACCGGCGAGGACGTGATCAACGACCAGGCCCTCTCCAACCGCTTCGGCCAGCTCGGCCAGGCGCTGCCGCGCGCCGAGATCGTCACCGACGGCGGCAGCGAGATCGAGGCCAGTGTCCAGATGGTGGTGATCCCGTGGCTCGGCGGCCCGGCGCGGCAGTTCCTGCTGCTGCCGGCGGCGCTGTCCCGGCCGGAGCTCCGCCTTGCGCCGGCCGCAGCGCCCGCCAGGGCGCCCGCCGTGCCGCCGGCACCCGAGGCAGCGCCTGCCACGGTCGAGACCATCGCCCCGCCCGAGGCACAGCGTGCCAGTGCCGAGGTGATCCAGCTGCCCATGCGCCAGCAGTCTGGCGACGCCGACCAGGAGCTGCGCGCCATTCTCGACACCGCCGCCGACGGCATCATCACCCTGGACCAGGACGCGAAGATCCACACCTTCAGCGCCGGGGCCGAGGCGATCTTCGGCTACCGCATCGCGGATGTTGCCGGAAAGCCGCTGTTCGACCTCCTGTCGCCCGACAGCCGCAAGGTGGTGCGCGACTATCTGGCCGCACTGCAGGGCCCGGGCCTTGCCGCGGTGTTCAATGACGGGCGCGAGGTGACCGCACTGGTGAACCACGGCGGCACGGTGCCGCTGTTCATCACCATCGGCCGGCTGCAGGCCACCCGCTCGCAGGCCGCCTTCTGCGCGGTGGTACGCGACATCACCCAGTGGAAGAAGACCGAGGCCGAGCTGCGCGAGGCCAAGGAAAAGGCCGAGGCGACGAGCCGCCAGAAATCCGAGTTCCTCGCCTCCGTCAGCCACGAGCTGAGAACACCGCTCAACGCCATCATGGGCTTCTCGGAAGTGATGCGGCTTGGCCGCTTCGGCGAGATCGACAACGAGAAGTACCGCGGCTACGTGCAGGACATCCACGCGAGCGGCGCGCATCTCCTGTCGCTCATCAACGACCTGCTCGATCTCTCCAAGGTCGAGGCCGGCAAGCTCGAACTCAATTTCACCGCCGTGTCGCTCGGCGACGTCGCCGACTATGTGCTGAAGCTCATGCAGGAACAGGCCACCGCGGCCCGCGTGGTGCTCAGGAAGTCGATGCCGGCAGACCTGCCCAACGTGGTGGCCGACCTGCGCTCGATGCGCCAGGCACTGCTGAACCTCGTCTCCAACGCCATCAAGTTCACCGATGCCGGCGGCCAGGTGGTGATATCCGCCCAGCTCATGGGCAATGGCGAGCTGAAGCTGCGCGTCAAGGACACCGGCATCGGCATGGACGAGGACCAGCTGCGCGGCGCGCTCGAGCCCTTCGGGCGCGTGATCACCGAAGGCCGCGAGGTGCAGGGCACCGGGCTCGGCCTGCCGCTCACCAAGGCGCTGGTGGAAGCCAACCGGGCGCGCCTGGCGCTGGCCAGCGAGCCGCGCAAGGGCACGCTCGCCGAGGTCACCTTCCCCACCACCCGCGTGCTGGCGGAGTAACACCGCCATGACCGCCGCCCAGCTTGCCAGGGGTCCGGCAAAAGGCCCGCCCCGCCCGTTGAGCGAAAGGCTGTTCGCCGTGGCGGCGCTGGTCATCGGGCTGGCGCTGGTGCTGCCCGTTCTCACCATCATCGTTCTGGCGCTGATGCCGACCGAGAATGTCTGGCCGCACCTCATCTCCACCGTGCTGCCGGGCTATGTGCTGCGCACCGTGGCGCTGATGGCGGGGGTGGGCGTCATCACCTTCATCGTCGGCACGGGAACGGCATGGCTCGTCACCATGTGCCGCTTCCCCTTGCGGCCGCTCTTCGTGTGGGCCTCGCTGCTGCCCATGGCCATGCCGGGCTATATCGTGGCCTATGCCTATGTCGATTTCCTGAGCTATGCCGGGCCGGTGCAGACCGGCCTGCGCGGCCTGATGGGCTGGACCGCCAAGGGCGACTACTGGTTCCCCGAAATCCGCTCGCTCGGCGGCGCCATCTTCGTGCTGTCGATGGTGCTCTATCCTTACGTCTTCCTCACCGCGCGGGCGAGCTTCATCCGCCAGCCGGCAACGCAGCTTGAAGTCGCGCGCGCGCTCGGCCGCACGCCGTGGGGCGCCTTCCGCAACGTGGCGCTGCCGCTCGCCCGGCCCGGCATCGCGGTGGGCGTGTCGCTGGCGCTGATGGAATGCCTCAACGACATCGGTGCCGCGGGCTTCTTCGGCGTCCGCACGCTGACGCTCGGCGTCTACACCACGTGGCTGTCGCAGGGAAACCTCGGCGGCGCGGCACAGATTTCCGCCGTCATGCTGCTGTTCATCTTCGTGCTGCTGTGGATCGAGCGGCAGGCGCGGCGGCGGCAGTCCTTCGTGCTGCCCGCCCAGCGCCCGCGCCAGCCTGACCGCATCCGGCTGAATGGCTGGCAGCGCGCACTCGCCGTCGTCGTCTGCGGGCTTCCGATCCTCATCGGCTTCGTGGTGCCCGCGCTGATCCTGATGCACTTCGCCATGTCTCGGCTGGAGGATGCGCTGTCGGCCACCTACCTCAGCGCGGTCTATCACTCGCTGCTGCTGGCGGTGCTGGCGGCGGCCACCGCCGTGCTGCTGGGCCTCATCCTCGGCTATGCCAACCGCGCCATGCATTCAGGCCTCACCAAGCGGGTGATCCGGCTTGCCGCCACGGGCTATGCCATTCCCGGCACGGTGCTGGGCATCGGCGTGCTCATTCCACTGGCCGCCTTCGACAACGCGCTCGACAGCTTCCTGCGCGAGCAGATCGGCGTCTCCTCGGGGCTCCTGCTGTCGGGCACCATCGCGGCGCTGGTCTTCGCCTATGTGGTGCGCTTCCTCGCGGTGTCCTTCGGGGCGATCGAGACGGGGCTGCAGAAGGTGACGCCCAATGTCGCCGCGGCGGCGCGCACCCTGGGGCGCGGTCCCATCGCCGCCTTCATCGAGGTGCACCTGCCGCTGCTCAGGCCGGCGCTGGCATCAGCGGCACTGCTCGTCTTCGTCGACTGCATGAAGGAACTTCCGGCGACGCTGATCCTGCGGCCCTTCGACTTCGAGACGCTGGCAACTTCCGTCTTCATGCTGGCCTCGCTCGACCAGCTGGAGGAGAGCGCGCTGCCCGCCCTCACCATCGTCGCCGTGGGGTTGCTGCCGGTGATCCTGCTGTCGCGCACCCTGCACGATTCGCACAGCACGAACTGAAGGCTACCTCTGCAGCTCGGCGATCCCCGCGAACAGGTCCAGCGCTTCCGGGTTGGCCAGCGCCTCCTTGTTCTTGACCTCCCGGCCATGCACCACGTCGCGCACCGCGAGCTCGGTGATCTTGCCGGACTTGGTGCGCGGGATGTCGGCGATGGCGATGACCTTGGCCGGCACATGGCGCGGCGAGGCGCCGTCGCGGATCTTCTTCTTGATGCGGGCCACCAGTGCATCGTCCAGCGTGACGCCGGGCCTGAGGCGCAGGAACAGCACCACGCGCACGTCGCCATCCCAGTCCTGGCCGATGGCGATGGCCTCGATCACCTCCGGCACCTGCTCGACCTGGGCATAGATCTCCGCCGTGCCGATGCGCACGCCGCCGGGGTTCAGCGTGGCGTCCGAGCGGCCATGGATGATCATGCCATCGTGCGGCGTGATCTCGGCGAAGTCGCCATGGCACCAGATGCCGGGGAAGCGCGCGAAATAGGCGTTGTGATATTTCGATCCATCCGGATCGTTCCAGAACATCACCGGCATCGAGGGGAAGGGCTTGACGCAGACGAGCTCGCCCTTTTCGCCGCGCACCGGCCTGCCCGTCTCGTCATAGACGTCGACGGCCACGCCCATCATCGCGCCCTGGATTTCGCCGCGCCATACGGGTGACAGCGGGTTGCCGCCGACGAAGCAGCCGCAGATGTCGGTGCCGCCCGAGATCGAGGCGAGCTGGATGTCCTGCTTGATGCCGGCATAGACGAAATCGAAGCTCTCGGCCGAGAGCGGCGAACCGGTGGAGAGCATGGCGCGAAGGCTGTCGAGCCTGTGCGTCTCCTTCGGCATGAGGCCGCTTTTCTTCACCGCGTCGATGTACTTGGCCGAGGTGCCGAAGATGGTCATGCCCTCGTCGTCGGCATAGTCGAAGAGCACGCGCTCGGAGGGATGGAAGGGCGAGCCGTCATAGAGCAGCAGGGTGGCCCCCGCGCCAAGGCCGGAGACCAGCCAGTTCCACATCATCCAGCCGCAGGTGGAGAAGTAGAACAGCTTGTCGGATGGCCTGGTGTCGGTGTTCAGCACATGCTCGGAGAGGTGCTTCAGCAGGATGCCGCCGGCGCCGTGGACGATGCATTTCGGAATGCCCGTGGTGCCCGAGGAATAGAGGATGTAGAGCGGATGATCGGGGGGCAGCTGCGCGAAGCTGATCGGCGCATCGCTCTCGCTGCTCACGAAATCGGCGAGGGACTGGCCACCCGGCAAGAGCTTCGCCACCTCATCGGCCTCGCCGATGTAGTCGATCACCAGCGCCCGCTCGACGCTCGGCAGTTCCTTCAGCACATTGCCGACCTTCTCGCCCATGCGGATGGTCTTGCCGGCATAGTAATAGCCATCGCAGGTGATGAGGATCTTCGGCGCGATCTGGCCGAAGCGGTCGAGGATGCCGCGCTCGCCGAAGTCCGGCGAGCAGGACGACCAGATGGCGCCCAGCGAAGAGGCCGCGAGGAAGGCGATGATGGATTCGGGCATGTTGGGCACGATGGCGCAGATGCGGTCACCGGCCTTCACGCCTGCCGCGGCAAAGGCGCGGTTGAGCTTCGCCACCGCCTTGTTGAGTTCCGCCCAGCTCATCCGCCGCTTCACCCTGTCCTCGCCGCGGAACACCAGCGCATCGCCATCGTCGCTCCGGCGCAGCATGTTCTCGGCATAGTTCAGGCGTGCGTCGGGGAAGAACCTGGCACCCGGCATCTTCGTGCCGTCGGTGATGATCCGCTCGCCGCGCGTTTCGGCCTTCACCGCGCAGAAGTCCCACAGCCTCGACCAGAAGGCCTCGGGCTCCTCCACCGAATAGCGCAGCACCTCCTCGAAGCGGGTGAAGCCCAGCGGCGCCATGAAGCGGGCGAGGTTCGAGGCGGCGATCCGCTCCGGTCCGGGGGTCCACAAAGCACGTTCGGTCATGTAAGGCACTCCAGGGTGGCGGTTGCGCTTGGCTCTAGTCATGTCACGAAAGGGCCGCAAGTCCCGCCCAAAAGCGGCGCGATTTCAGGAGTTTCCGATGTACGACCGACGGCTGGCTGCAACTGGCGCGGCAATTGCCCTGGTGGCGGCGGCGATCATCGCCTTCGTCCTCGTCACGCCGCGCATCGCCGCCGGCGGCCTCGCCGCGCTGGCCCAGCAGCAGCTGGGCCGCGCCGTCACCGTGCACGGCGCCACGCACCTGGTGTTCTCGCCCCTGGCGCTGCGTGTCGAGGAGGCCGCGCTGTCAGGCCCCAAGCCCGATGACGACAGCTTCGTCATGGCCCGCTCGGCCATCATTCCGGTGACGCTGGGGCAGCTCTTCGGCGCGGCACCCGCGGCACCCGCCATCACCCTCGAGGGGGCCGAGTTCGCACTGCTCGTCAGCGAGCGGGGCGAGGCCAGCTGGGACTTTGCCGGCAAGGCGCCCGGCGCCATGACCATCACGCTCGACCAGTCGCGCTTCCGCTATTTCGATGCCCGCAACGGCCAGAGCATGGAGCTTTCCCATGTCGACGGCACGCTGAACCTGCGCGCTGACGGCGGCGCCGGCTTCGCGGGCAGTGCCGTCATCAATGGCCGGCTGGTGCGCATCGATGCCGACCTGAAGTCGCTGGCGCGCGTCAATGCCGATGGCTCGCCGCTCGAACTGGTGCTCTCCGCCCGGGAGGGCAGCGCCAGCTTCAGCGGCCGCCTCGCCACCGCCAAGGTGCTGAGCCTCGCGGGGCCGGTCAGCCTGTCGAGCGATGATCCGGCCGCGGCGCTGCGCCTCATCGGGCTGCCGCTGCCGGAGGGCAGCGCGGTCGGCGCCAGCATTGCTGTCGATGGCGCGCTGGACAGTGCCGGCCGCGCCTATGCCATCCGCAACGCCACTTTGTCGCTCGGTGCCTTCCGGGCGGTGGGCGACATGTCGGTGGACCTGCGCAGCGGCCTGCCCAAGCTGCAGGCGCGGCTGGCCGCCGACACGCTGTGGCTCGACGGCTTCGTGCCCGCGGCCGGCGCCACGGCGACGGACTGGGGCCGCAGGCCGCTGCCCTTCGCCCTGCTCCGGACCTTCGATGCCGAACTCAACATCGGGGCGCGGCAGCTGGCCTATGGCCCGGTGGCGGCGGGCCCGGCGCGCGTCATCGCCACGCTCGCCGGCGGCAAGCTGCAGGCCACGGTCGAATCGCAGCTGCCGGGCAATGGCACGCTGAACCTCGACATCACCGCCGATGCAACCACCCTGCCGCCGGCGGTCAGCCTCAGCCTCGCGGCGGAGGATACGCCGGTGCAACCGCTGCTGGGCGCGCTCACCGGGGCAAGCAAGCTCACCGGCACGGGCGACCTGGTGGCCGACCTTTCCGCCACCGGCACCACCCAGGAGGAACTGGCGGGCACGCTGAAGGGCACCGCCCGCATCGGCATCGCCGCCGGCAGCATCCAGGGGGTCGACATCACCGCCCTGTTCCTGGCCGCGAAGCAGAAGATCCTCGAGGGCTGGCAGGCAGCGCCGGGCGCCACGCCCTTCGACAACCTCAACGCCAGCGCCACCATCGCCGACGGCATTGCCACCATCCGCGATGCGAGGCTGGAGAGCCCGGCCCTCACCGTCACGGCCGAGGGCATCCTCGACGTGCTGCGCCAGGGCATCGCCATGGCGGGCAGCGGCTTCGTCAACGGCCAGCCGCTGCTGCCGGTGCCGGTCGTCGCCAAGGGGCTGTGGGCCAGGCCGCAGGTCTATCCCGACATCCCCAACATCCTCACCAACCCGGAGGGTGGCTTCGCGCGCCTGCAGGAAGCCGCACCGCTGCAAGGCAATTGAAGCGCAGCGCCAACAGGGGCATGACAGAGCCATGATCCGCGTCCAGCAAGAAGCCTTCGACCCCGGCGCCGAACTGAGCCGCCTGAAGCAGGGCAGCACCTCCATCGGCGGCACCGTGATGTTCCTCGGCACGGTGCGCGACCTGTCTGACGGCACCGACGTCCGCGCCATGACGCTGGAGCATTATCCCGGCATGACCGAGAAGGCGCTGGCGGAGATCGAGGCGGAGGCGCAGCGCCGCTGGCCGCTCGACGCGACACTCATCATCCACCGCTACGGCCGCCTCGAACCGGGCGAGGACATCGTGCTGGTGATCGCCGCCTCGGCGCACCGCGAGGCTGCCTTCGAGGCCTGCCACTTCCTCATCGACTGGCTGAAGACCAAGGCGCCGTTCTGGAAGCTCGAGGAAAACGGCGAGGGTGCGGCCTGGGTCGCCGCCAAGGACAGCGACGACGACGCGGCGCGGCGCTGGACAAAGTGAGGCGCAGCAGACCCGCGCGGCGCGCGCCCAGGCCGTGGTGGCGCAGCCTCGCCGAAGGTGCCGTGATGCTGCTGCTCCTCGCCGCCATCACCTTCCTGGCGCGGCAGTCCGGCCTGCTGCCCGACGAGACCGGTGCTTTCACCGCCGTCGATGGCGACTCGCTGCGCAAGGATGGCAAGGACTATCGCCTGCACGCCATCGACGCGCCGGAACTGTTCCAGACCTGCTGGAAGGCGGACGGCAGCAGCTATGACTGCGGGCGGGAAGCGCGCGATGAACTGCGCCGCCTCATCCGCAATGCCACCGTCACCTGCCAGATCCTCGACACCGACCGCTATGGGCGCTCGGTCGCCGAATGCAGCGCGGGCAGCGTCAACCTCAACGACGCCATGGTGCGTGCCGGCTGGGCCATCGCCTATACCCGGCACGGCCTCGACCATGCGGCAGCCCAGGCCGAGGCCCGCGCGGCGCGGCGCGGCATCTGGCAAGGCAGGTTCCAGACCCCGGAAGACTGGCGCAGCGCCAACCGCCAGGGCGTGATGGCAGGGGACGGCGCCGACTAGCTAGCGGCGCAGCGGCCGCTCGGCGCAGATGGCATTGCGCATCGCCGTGGCCGCAATCGCCGCCTGTCCCATGGCGGTGGCGATCTGGTCCAGGCCCTTCACCACGTCACCCGCCGCATAGAGGCCTTCGACGGAGGTCATCTGGTGGCGGTCCACCAGCACCGCGCCATCCGGCGCGGTCTGCGCGCCGGCAGCGCGTGCCAGTTCGGAGCGCAGCGCCGTGCCGAGCGCGGCATAGAGCGTGTCGAAGCAGTGCGTCTCGCCTGCCACCTGCAGCGCGATGTCGTCGCGGCCAGCGACAATGGCATCCACCGGTCCGTCGATCGCCGCAATGCCCCACTCCGCCAGGGCCGCACGCCGGGACTCGTCGAAGCCATGCGGGCCACTGGGAGCGACCAGCGAAACGTCGCGTGAAAAGCTGCGCATGAACTGCGCCTCGGCAAGCCCGTGCGGCCCGCTGCCGAGCAGCGCCACGCGGCGGTCCGTCACCTCATGGCCATCGCAGACCGGGCAATAGCGCAGCAGGCCGCAGCGCAGCGCGTCGTCATGCGCGTCGGGCTTCATCTTCGGGGCAAGGTTGATGACGCCGGTGGCCAGCAGCACCCGGCTGGCACGCCAGTGCCGATCGCCCGCCGTCAGCGCGAAGCCGCCGTCCTGTGGCGCCAAGCCTTCCACCGTGTCGGCCCGCATCCGCGCGCCGAAGCCTTCCGCCTGCACCCGCATGCGGCGCAGCAGGTCACGCCCGCCCACCCCCACCGGAAAGCCTGCGAGGTTGCGGGTGAGCGGAATGAGGGCGGCCCGGCTGCGGCCATCGTCGAACACCGCGACGGAAAGATGGAAGCGCGCCAGGTAGATCGCTGCGGAAAGCCCTGCCGGGCCACCGCCGATCACGATGCAGTCGAACTCCGCCACGTCACCACCTTTCACAGCCGGGAGTCGCAACGGCGGTGATGGGGGTACGGTTCCGCCGCAACTTCAGCGCTGGTCGTTGTAGCGCGGCTTGCTGAGGCCCACCTGGCGGGCCAGCTCGCCGAAGCTCACGGCGGCGCAGTCCTCGTCGGCATTGGCAAGCCGCAACAGGCGGATCGGAAAGCACATGGCATCACGGTTGGCGAGCGCGATATCCGCGTCCTGGAAGCGGTCGTCGGAGGTGATGCGGGCTTCGGCACGGCGCAGCGCGGTGTCGATCTCATGGGCGGAGGCGAGCCCCTTCTCGACCAGCATGCGGTTGAGCGCCGCCACGGCCATGAGCAAGCCTTCGAGCTGGAGATTGGCCTGGTTCATCGGCACACTGCCTCCATGATGGAAACCGATGGAACGGACGGAGCGGCGGCGGGTTCCGGCGCCATGCCCGATCAGAGCTTCTTCATGCGTGACGCCCGCGAGGTGGCAGCGGCGATGATCGGGCTCGAGCTTGTCTGCGGCGGGGCGGGCGGCATCATCGTCGAAACCGAGGCCTATCTGCGCGACGATCCCGCCTCGCACAGCTTCCGTGGCCTGACGCCGCGCAACGCCGCCATGTTCGGTCCGCCGGGCTCGGCCTATGTCTATCGCATCTACGGCATGCACTGGTGCCTCAATGCCGTGTGCCTGCCGGGTTCCGCCGTGCTGATCCGCGCCCTGCAGCCGACGCGCGGGCTGGAGCGGATGTCCGAACGCCGCGGCCGCGAGAACCCGAAACATCTCTGTTCGGGGCCTGGCAAGCTGGCCGCGGCACTGGCCATCGGCAGCGCGCAGAATGGGCTGTCGCTGCTGGCTCGGCCCTTCGGCCTCAACCCCGCGCTGGGCAACGTGCCGCTGGCCACCGGGCCGCGCATCGGCATCAGCCGCGCGGCGGAGGTGCCGTGGCGTTTCGGCCTTGCGGGTTCGCCGTTTCTCAGCCGCCGCTTTGCTACTTCGTGAGCACCACGGCATCGCCGGTGATCACTGGCAGCCTGCCGGCAGGCGGCAAGGTGCGGCCCACGCCGAAGCACTGCTTCTTGCCGTCATTGGGGCAATAGAAGCACTTGCCGGACTGGCGGCTGCAGCCTGAAATATCGCCATTGTCCTTGTTCTTGGTATAGCCGCAACCGGCGGTGCGGTTGCAGGCCGAAAGCACGGCGCTGCGTGAAGCAGCCTCGGCGGGCGCTGCGGCGGGCCACAGCAGCGCAGACACCATCACTGCCGTGCAGAGGATGGACAGGGAACAACGCATGTCATTCTCCTTCTCGGAGCTTGAGGTCATGCCGTCCGTCGCGAAGTCTAGTGCGGCGTGCCGCCCGCAGCCACGGCGCTCCGGTGGAGACTTCAGGAGCGTCGGTCGTTTCGCTTGCTGCGTGCAGCCCCGGATCACGCAAATGTTTGGTTGACGGGCATCAACCACATCGGGAATTCTGCCACCTCCAAGTGAACAGTTGGCGGTACTCTTGCAAAGACGCAGTTTTCTCATCTCGGGCGCCGGGCTGGCGGCAGCGGCCCCCCTGCTCGCACGGCCCGCCGCCGCACAGCTCGTCAACAAGCTCGCCTATGACCTGAAGAATGGCGAGTTCAACTGGTTTCCGGAGCGCTCGGAAGGCGGGCCCATCCTGATCATCGTGTCGATCCCGGACCAGCTGGTGCATGTCTACCGCAACGGGATCCGCATCGCCGCCTCCACCTGTTCCACCGGCAAGCCGGGCCACCGCACGCCGACAGGGGTGTTCCAGATCCTGCAGAAGGACAAGCACCACCGCTCCTCCACCTATTCCAACGCCCCCATGCCCAACATGAACCGCCTGACGTGGAGCGGCATCGCGCTGCATGCCGGCAACCTGCCGGGCTATCCCGCCTCGCATGGCTGCGTGCGCCTGCCGATGCAGTTCTCGGAACTGCTGTTCGACATCACCCGCAAAGGCATGACGGTGGTGATCGCCGACGAGCATTCGCAGCCCGCGGCCGTCACCCATCCCGGCATGGTGCTGGGCGATTATGCGCGGCGCGAGTTCGCCGCCGTCGACACCGCCTTGCTGAAGGACCAGTACGGCGCCGGGCATGCTGCAAAGCCCACCGTCACCAGCGTCGTGGTGAGCAGCAGGGACAAGAGCGTCACCGTGATGGAGGACGGGCACGTGGTGGCGCGCGGAAAGGCGGCGATCTCCGGCGGCGGCAAGCCGCTGGGCGAGAATGTCTACACCCTCACCGGCGCCGACAGGGCGGATGACAGCCTCACCTGGTCGAGTGTGGGCTATGGCAAGACCGACCGCGAGGACATGGGGCGTGAACTCCGGCGCATCACGGCCGACCAGAACGTGCGCGGTGAAATCCGCAAGCGCATGCAGAACGGCATGACGGTGGTGACGACGGACCAGCCCAACACCGCATCCCACCGCGCCAACGACTTCACCATCCTCGAAGGGGTCTACTGACGCACGCCACGCCTGCGCCCTGAATTCTTTCCTGCTCACACTGCAAACAAGGAGACACCCATGAAACCCTTCACCCTTGCGGCCGCCGCCACCCTTCTCGCCATGCTCGCCACGCCGGCCCTGGCCAATCCGCCGAAATTCACGGCGAGCTGCCCCACCGGCATCGAGGTCAAATCGAACGGCAAGGGCAAGGTGAGGATCAACGGCACCAAGGCCACGGTGAAGACCTTCAGCTCCACGGCCTGGGAAGCCCGCGCCAATGGCGTCAGCATCGACTTCGGCGTCGATGGTTCGGAGCTCACCGTCACCTATACCGGCAAGGGCGGGGCCAACGGCATCTGCCAGGTGACGAGCAGTGCCGCCCCCAGCAGCAGTGGCGGCGCTGGCGGCAATCTCACCCTGGCTCCCAGCAAGGACCAGGAGGCCTGCCTCGCCGCGGTCTCGAACAAGACCAACAATGGCGAGGTGGTGGTGCTCGACACCAACAGCTCGGAAGCCAACAACACCGTCATCATCGGCGTCGGCAAGGACAAGGCGCGGTGGCAGTGCCTGGTCAAGAACGGCCGTGTGGCCGAGGTGATGTCGCTCACCGACGAGGGCGCCCTCTAGCGCCCGCGACCCCGCCGCGATCCATCCGTCTGCAGCTCAGGCGTGTGTGAGGCCTGCGACGGATGGTTCAACTTTCGATCTGTGGTTTCAAATCCCGGCACAATGTAACAGCGCCGCAGCAGGGATGCGCTGATCGCCACAGGCTGTCAGCAATGTGTAAGTTTCCACCGGCCATGGTGCCGGCGGTCGGTGCCGCGCGGGGGCGTGGCCCGGTTTCAATGTCAGGTTACGGAAGGTGCGCAGCATGTTGGTGAGGATTCTGCAGGCGATTCTCGTTGTCTCCGCGGTGATGGCCGCGGGCCTCAGTGAAGCCGCCGCCCAATCCGTCATCGGGGTGGAGCGCGCCGGCCAGGGCTTCTACAAGCGCCTGTGCTCGGATGCGCCCGCTGCCGGCCATGCGCGCTGCCATGGCGAGATCGCCACCGACCAGGCGGGCCGCCCGCTGGCCGCGGGGCTGCGCCCCTTCAGCCGCAGCACGCTCGGTGCCGTTCCCTATTTCGCGCGTGACCTGTGGTCGGCCTATTACGGCACCATCACCATGCCAGCCGTTCCCGCCGGCGCACGGCCCACGGTGGCCGTGGTCGCCGCCTATGGCTATGGCCAGGCAGCCACCGACCTTGCGACCTACCGCCAGCTCAACAACCTTCCGCCGCTGTGCACGGCCACGCTCACCACGGGCTGCGTGCGCTTCACCAAGCTCAACCAGTCCGGCGTGGCGGGCAATTATCCGATGGCCTCCAGCAGTTGGGCGCAGGAGCAGGCCCTCGACGTCCAGATGGTCAGCGCCATGTGCCCATGGTGCAACATCGTGCTGGTCCAGGCCAACTCGGCGAGCTACGCCAATCTCGGCAAGGCGGTGCTGACGGCCAGCGCCTTTCCGGGCGTCATCGCCATCTCCAACAGCTATGGCGGGTCGGAAACCGGCTCCAGCCTCTATTCCGCCTTCTACAGCCCGGTGAACACCATCACCAACGGCTATGCCGGAAAGCTGCCCGTCCACATCGCCGTCACCGTCAGCTCGGGCGACAGCGCCTATGCCGGCGGCACCGAGTTCCCGTCATCCGCACCCTATGTGCTCTCGGTCGGCGGCACGTCGCTGACCTATAACGGATCATGGTCGCAGACCGCCTGGGCCAAGGCCGGCAGCGGCTGCAGCAAGATCTACAGCCAGATGGCCTGGCAGAGCCCGGTGCTGCCCTCCACCGCCTGCGTCGGCCGCGTCGCGTCGGACGTCTCCGCCGTGGCTGACATCAACACCGGCGTCTTCGTGGTCTATCGCGGCAGCTACTTCCGCTTCGGCGGCACCAGCGTGGGCGCGCCCATCATCGCCGGCATCATCGCCCAGCGCAACGTGGCGATCCGCCTGACGCTGAGTTCCGGCACCGTCGCCTCCTCGGTTTATCCGAACAAGGGCGGCACCACCGTCGCCACCGGCTATGGCAGGAACCTCTATGCCCAGCGTGGCGCGCTGCGCGATGTCACCTCCGGCAGCACCGGCACCTGCGCCATCGGCTTCCTGTGCAAGGCGGGCCCCGGCTATGACGGACCCACCGGGCTTGGCACGCCCAACGTGAGCCTCGCGCCGTTCTGAGGCAGGGTTGCTGCGGCCTTAGGTATAAGCACCAGCCCCAGTGACATAAGCACCAGCTGTCTTCGACGCCTCCGGGTTGCTAGGGGAGCCGCAGAAGTTGCCGGATGCGGTCTTGCGCCCATCGGCCTGTTCCCTCGAAGGACGTCGAGACATGAAACACAAGATGCTGCGGGCCATGGCGCTCGCCAGCGCGGTCACCGGCGCGAGCCTGCTGGCCAGCGGCGGAGCCATCGCCGCCAAGCCTACCTGGGAGTGCCGGGACGACCTGCCGCCCGGCAGCAACCGCGGCGCGCCGCGCTGCGGCTATTCGCAGTTCCCGCTGCAGGCACCGGGCGTACTGCCCGCACTCGATCCCGCGCCGACCCCCGGTCCGAGCCCCGGTCCCACGCCCTACGTCTCGTGAGGCGCAGCCGGGCGCCGCGTCAGACGCCCTCGATCGCCAGCGAGCCGACCTTGCTTTCGAGATATTCCATGGCCGCGGCATGTTCGGGCCGCGTGTCGTCACGGCTGGAATGGCACCAGCGCAGCCACAATCCGTCCATGAAGCTCATCAGGTTGCGGGCGATCGCCACGGCATCGCCCTCGATCTGGCGGAAGGCCATCACCTTGGCGATGTGGCTGGCGAATTCCGCCACGTAGTCCTCGTCGCGGGCATAGACCTTCTTGCGGAACTCGGGGTCGCGCAGCATCGCATCGAACAGCGGCAGCCACACCAGCAGGCTCTGGCGCGAGAAATACTGCGGCTCGAAATAGCGCTTCACGATCAGGCGCAGGTTGATGATGGCTACCGTCAGGTTCACCGGTTCGCGCCCCGCCGTGTCAGGCAGTTCGAACATCACCGAATCGAAGACGGCGTGCAGCAGACCTTCCATGCTGCCGAAATGCAGGTTGATCATGCCGGGTGAGAGGCCCGCCTCGCGGGTGATGTTGCGCACCGTGAAGCCCTTCATGCCCTGCTCGACGATCACTCGCCGGGCGACATCGACGATCTGTCCGCGCCGCATGTCGCCGGGCAGCTTCTTCAGGTGGCTCGAGAGAATGTCGAGGCGCTTGGCGTCGTCCGGTTCCTGCTGGGCCTCTTCCGCCAGGCGGCCGATCTTTCCCAGCCGGTATTTCACCACTTCCGGCAGGCCGATCATCGCCACTGCCTTGCCTTCCAGCACCACCGGCATGTGGCGGATCTCTCTCTCCGTCATCGCCAGCATCACGCCGATATCGGTGTCGCGCGGGGCGCAGGTGAAGACTTCGCGGGTCATGAAGTCGCGCGCGGTGAGGCCGGCATTCCCGGTGGCCATGGCACGGACGAGGTCATGCTCGGTGATGATGCCGGTGAGTTCCCCCGCCTGGTTCAGCACGACGACGGCACCGGTATCGGGCTCGCCGATCCTGGCCGCCACGGCGCGGATGTCCGCATCCTCGCCGATGGACACGAGCCTGGTGGAACTGCGCTTGACGATCGCCGCAACGGTCATTGGCTGGCCTCACTCCTAACGACTGCCAAGCGCTATATGCGGGCGGCCGGCGCCAGCTCAAATCATTGATTGCTCATGGCTCTCATGCGGAATGGCGCAAGTTTCCTAGGTGAATTCCGCAAGCCTCCAGCCATGGCGTCAAGCTGGCTGCGGGAATTCCCGGATGAAGCGGCGTTACTTTGCGGCCGTGCGGGGCCGGCAGGGATAGGCCGCCGCCAGTGCCGCGCCCACCAGCCGGTGGGCGTCGCTCTCCAGGGCCTCGGGGTGCGACTGGATGTACTGGATGACGAGGCCGGCAAGCTCGGCCTCCGGCAGGTTCACCTTGCTGTTCCACCTCGCGCCGTGGTTTGCCTCAACACAGTCGAAGGTATCGGCCACCCCGGCGATGAAGCCGGTGCATTCCGCCGCCTCGACAGGGTGGTCGGCGCCCGCCAGTCCGGCCGCGCAGAGCGACAGCAGCTGCCGGCCCGAGACCTCCGCGGCGGAGGCGGGGCCGACCGACAGGGCGGTGATAACAAGCACGGCGGCAAGCGAGCGATGCACGGTGGACATGTGCCCAGTCTCCTCGGTGGCGGAGAGCCATCCTGCAATCTCCGCGATGGGTCCCTTTTAGCCAACCAAAGCCGGCCCTGAATTGACTTCCCTCAAATTGACGTTGCGTTCAGATCACCGGATCCAGACACGTGTGGTGAAATCCGCGCGGCTTGGGGCCTGCTTCAGGCGACCTCAGCGGCGCCCCGTCGGCCTACCAGGCGCAGATGCGGAAATCCTCGCCATCCCAGCAGGCGCGGTCGTCCGCCGCCCGCCGCGCCGTGCCCCAGCGCGAACTGTGCCCGCCGCCGCTGTCGATGACGAGGCCGCTCACCTCCGCCGTATCCTTGCCCGTCAGCGTCACCGACACCACCCCGATGTCGCCATAGAGCTTCGGCTTGCCGTCGGCATCGGCAAGCGAGAAGGATCCCCCCGCCTCCGGCATGAAGTTGCACTTGCCCTTGAACTGCACGGCCTTGCCGGGCAGCGAGAGAATGGCGCAGTCGACCACCCTGTCGCGCGCCTCGGCAACGGGGGACAGCAGAAGGAACACCGCAACGGCAGCCAGCCGACGTTTCATGAAGCACCTCGCAGCGCTGCGGCCCGGAAGGCACCCGGCCGCGGCATCGGCCAAGCTTAGGCCGCTGCGGGCCTGATAACCACCCACGCCCTGCTCATGCCAGCCACGATATGGCAGCCGGCCCGGTCGATGCAGCGATGTGGCGTGAAATGGTGCTGCCAGGGAGGATTGAACTCCCGACCTCTCCCTTACCAAGGGAGTGCTCTACCACTGAGCTACGGCAGCGCACCATGTGAAGCGGGCGGACACATGCCACAGCGGGCGGGCTTGCGCAACCCCATCGCTTGACGATTGCCGCGGGGCGGCGGAAAAGCCCGTGATGGCTGCCGAAAAACCCTCATCCGAGGCCCGCAAGGCCCGCCTTGCGCGGGCGCTGAAGGCCAATATCGCGAAGCGCAAGGCGCAGGCCCGGGCGCAGGCCGCCACGCGGCCCGCGGGAGAAGCCCCCCCGGAAACGCCCCCTGACGAGGATGGTTGCCCCAATTGAGCCATCTGTGCTTGTTAGCGCCAAAACCGGGGCAGGTTCGGGGCCATTCGGGGTGATTCCCGGGCCGCCTGCCGAGCAGGGGAACAAAGTATGGATCGTATCCGCATCCGCGGCGGCAACCGCCTGAACGGCACCATCGCGATTTCGGGCGCCAAGAACGCCGCTCTTCCGCTGATGATCACCTCGCTGCTCACCCCCGGCACGCTGACCTTGTCCAACGTTCCGCGCCTCGCCGACGTGCGCCTGCTGCAGCGCATCCTGCAGAACCACGGTGTCGACATCACGGTCGCCGGCAAGCGCGCCGGCCAGACCGGCATGGGCGACGTGATGCACCTCTCGGCGAAGGACATCGTCGACACCACCGCGCCCTATGACCTCGTCTCCAAGATGCGCGCCAGCTTCTGGGTGCTCGGGCCCCTGCTGGCTCGCTGCGGCGAGGCGAAGGTGTCGCTCCCCGGCGGCTGCGCCATCGGCACGCGTCCCGTCGACATGCACCTGATGGCGATGGAGAAGCTCGGCGCCAGCCTCGAGATCGAGAACGGCTATGTGATCGCCGCCGCGAGGAAGGGCCTCAAGGGCGCGCACATCGTGTTCGACAAGGTGTCGGTCGGCGCCACCCATGCCGCGCTGATGGCCGCCGTGCTGGCCGACGGCGACACCATCATCGAGAATGCCGCCTCCGAACCCGAGATCGGCGACGTGGCCGAATGCCTCGTCAAGATGGGGGCGAAGATCGAGGGCATCCACACCCCGACGCTTCGCATCAAGGGCGTCACCAGCCTTGCGGGCTGCGAACACAGCGTGATCCCGGACAGGATTGAGACCGGCACCTATGCCATGTGCGTGGGCATGACCGGCGGCGACGTGCTGCTGAAGGATGCCAACGCCAGTCACCTCGGCGCCGTCATCGACGTCATGCAGCGCGCCGGCGTCAGCGTCGATGTGAAGAACGATGGCTTGCGCATCCACCGCAATGGCGCGGCGCTCGCGCCGGTGCGGCTCGACACCGAGCCCTTCCCCGGCTTTCCCACCGACTGCCAGGCGCAGCTGATGGCGATGATGACCATGGCCAATGGCACCTCCATCATCCGCGAGACGATCTTCGAGAACCGCTTCATGCATGTGCAGGAACTCGCCCGTCTCGGTTCCGACATCCACCTCCACGGCGACACCGCGGAAGTGCGCGGCGTGAAGAAGCTCACCGGTGCACCCGTCATGGCCACCGACCTCCGCGCCTCGGTCTCCCTCGTTATCGCGGGGCTCGCGGCCGCAGGCGAGACGATGATCAGCCGCGTCTATCACCTTGATCGTGGCTTCGAGACGCTGGAAGACAAGCTTGTCGCCTGCGGCGCCGATGTGGCGCGTATCTCCGGCTGATCCTGATGCTGCGCCTCTCCGCCCTCGACACCGAGGACCTCGCCATCATTTCCGCCCAGATGCAGGACGCCGTGCTGCTGGCGGGCGACATGAGCTATGACCGGAAGCGCAAGCAGTTCGTGCTGCTGGCCAACCGCTTCGCCTGGGATGACCCCGATACCCCGCAGCGCCGCCGCACCGGGCTGCACTTCGACCGCGTGCTCGCCGTCAAGACGCTGAACATGAGCCACCTGGAGAAGGACGAGGTGCTGTCGCTGCTCTCCGTCACCTTCGCCGAAATCGATGCGCCCTCGGGCGAGGTGCTGCTGGCCTTCTCGGAAGGCGCCACCATCCGGCTTTCCGTCGAATGCCTCGAATGCCAGATGAGTGACCTGGGCCCGGCCTGGGCCGCCATCGCCGTGCCGCACCACGACGTCGAGGACGAGGAAGAAGACGACCCGGCTTAGATCCCCCTCCCAGCAAGGGGAGGGGAAAATTCCTTCCACCACCCTATCCTCTCGTCGCCCTAGCCTCGCCTGCCCTCACCCGGCTATCCTCCCCCCATGACCGACAAACCGAAGACCCGCCTCGCGGCGGTCGAACTCGACGCCACCATCGGCCCCGGCCCCTCGCCCGAGGCCGAGCATGAGCGCCGTGTCGCCATCTACGACCTGGTGGAGGAGAACAGCTTCACGCTGCTGAGCCAGCCCGAAGGCCCCTACCGCCTCAAGCTCTCCACCGCAGATGGCCGGCTGATCTTCGACGTGCTGAACGAGCGCGAGGAGCGCCTCACCCTCATCGGCCTCTCGATGTCGCCCTTCCGCCGCATCGTGAAGGACTACTTCATGATTTGCGAGAGCTATTACGAGGCGATCCGCACGGCGACGCCGAGCCAGATCGAGACCATCGACATGGCCCGCCGCGGCCTGCACAACGAGGGCAGCGAGCTTCTGAAGGAGCGCCTCAACGGCAAGGTGGAAGTGGACTTCGACACGGCGCGCCGCCTCTTCACCCTCGTCTGCGTCCTGCACTGGCGGGGCTAGGCTCACCCGATGGCGGGAGACCTTCCCAGCGCCGTCCTCTTTGCCTGCACGCAGAACGTCATCCGTTCGGTGATGGCGGCCGCCATCATGAAGCATTTCTACGGCCAGCGCGTCTATGTCGCCTCCTGCGGGGTGCGGCCCGGAACGCCCGATCCCTTCGTCGCCACGGTGATGGACGAGATGGGCATCGACCTCGGCAAGCACCGCCCGCAGGGCTTCGAGGACCTCGAGGATTCGAGCTTCGACCTCGTCATTTCGCTCTCGCCCGAGGCGCACCACCGCGCCCTGGAGCTCACCCGCACCATGGCCATCGAGACGGAATACTGGCCCACCCTCGATCCCTCGATCACCGCGGGCAGCCGCGAACAGATTCTGGACAGCTACCGCGAGGTGCGCGACCAGCTGGTCCGCCGCATCAAGCAGCGCTTCGGCACGTTCGCGGCAAGAGGCGTGTGACTTCGTCTTCTCCCGCGCTGCGGGAGAGGACGCGCGGAGTTGGTCTAGCCACCTTCTCGCTTCCGTCCTACACTCATCCCATGCGCATCGACATGCAGACGGCCCAGGCCGAACTGACGAAGAAGCTGGGCGGCCTCCCCGACGCCGCCGACATCGCCTGGGCCACCATCTGGCTCGAGGCCTGCGGCTATTCCGGCGTGAAGCTCTTGGGCGAGGCGCTGAAGGACGAGCGCCGCACGCTGGACCTCACCCGCGATGCGCTGGGCATCGACCTGCAGCAGGTCTCCTGCGCCTTCCTCGCCCCCGCCATCATGCGCGAGGTCGCCGCCAACGGCCGCGCCTTCCTGCGCAACGTGCGGCATGGCCTCTACATGCTGCCTTTCACGGTCCGCGAGAACATTGGGCTGGGCTGCCCGGTGGACCCGTCCTTCGCGGTGGGCGGCGAGCGCCACAAGAACCCCTATGTGGAAAAGCTCGACCTCGCCGCGCAAGAGGGTCTGGAGATCGATGACGCTCAGTGGGCCGCGATCTAGGGTCCATTCCGCTTCACCGCACCACGCGTCTCATCATGCCCGGGCTTGACCCGGACATCATTTCGGGTGGGGCGGACAAGGATCGCCGGGACAAGTCCGGCGATGATGAGCAGAGGTGGCTGCAAGGCGGGGTGACGTCACCGCAAATATTGACTAGATGATCTCCAGCACAGTCACTCTCACGGAGCCATCATGCCAGGTCCACTCGCCGGTCTTCGCGTCCTCGACTTGAGCCGCGTGCTCGCCGGGCCCTGGTGCACCCAGATCCTCGCCGATTTCGGCGCCGAGGTGATCAAGGTCGAGAAGCCGGGCGAAGGTGACGACACCCGCGGCTGGGGACCGCCCTTCATCACCAACCCCGATGGCTCCAAGGGCGATGCGGCCTATTTCCTGTCCACCAACCGCGGCAAGTGGTCGGTGGAGATCGACATGGCGAGTGCAGAAGGCCAGAAGCTCATCCGCGATCTCGCGGCGAAGTCCGACATCGTGATGGAGAACTTCAAGGTCGGCGGCCTGAAGAAATACGGCCTCGACTACGAGAGCCTGAAGGCGGTCAACCCGCGCCTCATCTACTGCTCGCTCACCGGCTTCGGCCAAACCGGCCCTTACGCGCAGCGCGCCGGCTATGACTTCATGATCCAGGGCATGGGCGGCATCATGTCGGTGACGGGCCAGCCCGATGGCATGCCTGGCGCCGAGCCAATGAAGATCGGCGTGGCCTTCGCCGACATCTTCACCGGGCTCTACTGCACCATCGGCATCCAGGCCGCGCTGTTCCACCGCGAGCGCACCGGCGAGGGCCAGCACATCGACGTGGCGCTGCTCGACAGCCAGGTCGGCGTGCTGGCCAACCAGGCTCTCAACTATCTCGTCGGCGGCAAGGCGCCCACCCGGCTCGGCAATGCGCATCCCAACATCGTGCCCTACCAGACCTTCGCGACGAAGGACGGCCACATCATCATGGCTGTCGCCAATGATCGTCAGTTCAAGGAGTATGTGGGCATCCTCGGCCTGCCGCATCTGGCGGAGGATGAGCGCTTCAAGCTCAACCGCGGCCGCGTCATCAACCGCGCCGAACTGATCCCGCTCCTCGTCGAGCCGATGAAGACGCGCACCACGGCGGAATGGGTCCAGGCCTTCGAGAGTGCCGCCATCCCCTGCGGCCCGATCAACGCGATCGACCAGGTCTTTGCCAATGAGCAGGTGCTGGCGCGCGGCCTGCAGATCGGGCTGACGCGTGACGACGGCGTGCAGGTGCCGGGCGTCGCCAACCCCATCGTCTTCTCCGGAACCCCCATCCAGTACGACAAGGCCCCGCCGCGCCTGGGCGACGGCACGGAGAAGGTCCTGCGCGAGGAGCTGGGCCTGGACGCCGATGAGATCGCACGGCTGCGCAAGGCGGGCGTGATCGGGTAGACAGGCCGGCCTCTCTTCCCCTTCCACTCCACTCTCCTCATGCCACCCTCATGCCATCATCGCCGGGCTTGTCCCGGCGATCCTGTTGGCCGCCACGGAAAAGGATGGCCGGGACAAGCCCGGCCATGATGAGACTGTCAGCGCACCAGACACGCCCCCGCCGGGAGAGACCCGCTCCGGCCCCGAAAACAGATTCACAATGTCAATCAGCAGCAAGCACTTCAAGGAACACATACCTAACATAGGTGCGACCAAAAGTCAAGGAAAAATATCCTTTGACTGATTTCGATTCCGTGCCTGCGCAAAGAAAATGCCCGGGCTCTCACCCGGGCATCCTGAAAATCGAAACCGTTCGGCGCGGGCCTATGCGGCGCCCTCGCGCGAGCGGGGCGGCAGGCGGCCTTCCGGCGTCATGTGGTCGATGGCCTGGGGCAGCACCTGCGACAGGCGCTTGGCCAGTTCCTCGCGGCTGAGGCCGGTCTGCCGGGCCAGCTGGTCGAGCAGGTCCGGCCCCAGGGCCTGGCCCATCTCGGCCTCGTCCACCGGCTCGTTCTGGCCGGTCGAGACCCAGCTGTCAGCCTTCTTGGCCAGCCCCGAATTGCGGAAATGGTCGATCAGGTCGCCAAGGCCGCCGGACACGGCACCACCGCCATAGCCCGATCCGGCCATGTCGGTGCCCTGTTCGGCGGGGGCGGGCGAGGTGCCGCTGCCCGGGCTCTGCAAGTTCTTGATGAATTCCCCGATCTTTTCGCGATTCTGGTAGCCGGCCACGGCCACGAGACCCAGCAGGGCGGCGAGAGAAGGCATGCGGTTTGACATGTGACGCTCCAAGTCTATGGTCTTCTGAGGTGGCCCCGGCCACCAGGATTGCAAGGGGCAGGGGAACTGAAAACGCTCCTTGCCATTGGGTAGTCCTAGACCAGAAAACCATAGGGGACGTTGATGTCAATCATTTGGACGATCATCATCGGGTTTGTGGCGGGGGTTATCGCCAAGTTCCTGATGCCCGGCCCGAACGAGCCGCAGGGCTTCGTTCTCACCGCCATTCTCGGCATCGTCGGCGCCTTCGTGGCGACATGGCTTGGCCAGGCCATCGGCTGGTATGGCCCGGGCCAGGGCGCGGGTTTCATTGCCTCGATCGTCGGTGCGATCATCGTGCTCGCCGTCTGGGGCATGATCTCGAAGAACCGCCGGGCCTGAACCGTTTACCGTCTGCAAGGGGCGGGACGAGGCTTCGTCCCGCCCTTTTTCCATGTCGCTTTCAGGCTATCCGCCCCCCGCGGGACCGGGCATACACGGCCCATCATGGCCAACCTGATTATCACGTACTGGCGCGACATTCCTTCCGCGGTCTCGGTCAAGGCCGGCCGCAAGGAGGAAAAGCGCATGCTCGCCGACCGCTTCCAGGAAGCGATCGACATGGCCGCCATGCGGGGCGGCGCCTCCGATACCGACAGCTACCTCGCCGACTGGCGCCGGGCCGAGCCCGTCCCCGTGGGTGACGACCTCGCGGCGGAAGTCGAGAAGGCCAGGGCCGAAATCGAAGCCCTATTCACGCAAGACAAGCTCAAGACACTCATTGCCAACGGAGGCAAAGCCCAATGACCCATACCCTCGTCGCGTCCGCCACGCGTGAGCACATCATCGGTTTCGACCGCCCCTTCACCGTCATCGGTGAGCGCATCAACCCGACGGGCCGCAAGAAGCTCGCCGCCGAGATGCAGGCCGGCAACTTCGACACCGTGATCAAGGATGCGCTGGCCCAGATGGAGGCCGGTGCCCACATCCTCGACGTCAATGCCGGCGTCACCGCGGTGAACCCGAACGAATCCGAGCCGCCGCTGATGCGCCAGACCATCGAGATCGTGCAGTCCGTGTGCGACCTGCCGCTGTGCATCGACTCCTCGGTGTCCTCCGCCCTCAAGATGGGCCTCGAGACCGCCAAGGGCCGCCCGCTGGTGAACTCGGTGACCGGCGAGGAAGAGAAGCTCGAGGCCATCCTGCCGCTGGTGGCCAAGTACAATGTTGCCGTCGTCGCCATCTCGAATGACGAGACCGGCATTTCGGAAGACCCGGACGTGCGCTTCGCGGTGGCCAAGAAGATCGTCGAGCGCGCCGCCGACCATGGCATCAAGCCGCATGACATCGTGGTCGACCCGCTGGTCATGCCGATCGGCGCCATGGGCACGGCCGGCCAGCAGGTGTTCCGCCTCGTCCGCCGCCTGCGCGAGGAGCTGAAGGTCAACACCACCTGCGGCGCCTCCAACATTTCCTTCGGCATGCCCAACCGCCGCGCGCTCACCGGCTACTTCCTCGCCATGGCCGCGAGCCACGGCATGACCTCGGCCATCATGAACCCGCTGCACGACGAAGACATGCATGCGATCTTCGGTGCCAACGTGCTGAACGGCACGGATGCGCACTGCAAGTTCTGGAACAACAAGTTCCGCGACATGGCGCCTGCCCCCTCGACCGCAGCGCTTGCTCCGGGCGAGGCAGCGCCCTCCGCCGAGGAACTCGCCGCCCGCCGCGCCGCGCGCGAGGCGCGCCGCCGCCGCTAACACAGACCTTCCCCCTCCCCCTTGTGGGGAGGGCAGGGTGGGGGTGATGGCTGAGGCTCAGGCTCCCCCACCCACCGCGCGGCACCACCCCCACCCCTACCCCTCCCCACAAGGGGGGAGGGGAACAGAGATTGGCAGAGCGCAATGACCGAAACGAACCCCCTCATCGTCTTCACGCCTTCGGGCAAGCGTGGCCGCTTCCCCATCGGCACGCCGGTGCTGCAGGCCGCGCGCGCGCTCGGCGTCGACATCGACTCGGTGTGCGGGGGTCGTGCCATTTGCGGGCGCTGCCAGATCAATGTGGGCGAAGGCGACTTCGCCAAGCACGGCATCACCTCCACCGCCTCCCATGTCTCCGGCGTCACCAAGGTCGAGGAGCGCTACGACAAGATCCGCGGCCTGCCCGCGGGCCGCCGCCTGTCCTGCCAGACGCAGATCCTCGGCGATCTCGTCATCGACGTGCCGCCGGAGTCCCAGGTCCACAAGCAGGTCGTCCGCAAGGAAGCCGACACCCGCGCCATCGAGCTCGATCCCGCCACCAGGCTGTGCTTCATCGAGGTCGAAGAGCCCGACATGCACAAGCCGTCCTCCGATCTCGAGCGCGTCTACAAGGCGCTGCACGACCAGTGGGGCATCGACAATCTCTCCTGCGATCTTTCCATCATCTCCGACCTGCAGAAGACGCTGCGCAAGGGCGAGTGGAAGATCACTGCCGCCGTGTTCAGCCGCGCGCCGGGCGGCGGCAACCGCCTTGTCGCCATCTGGCCGGGCTTCCATGACAAGGTCTTTGGGCTAGCCATCGACGTGGGCTCCACCACGATTGCCGCCCACCTCACCAATCTCTCGACCGGCGAGGTGACGGCCTCCGCCGGCCTGATGAACCCGCAGATCCGCTTCGGCGAAGACCTGATGAGCCGCGTCTCCTACGTGATGATGAATCCGGGCGGCGAGAAGGAGATGACCGCCGCCATCCGCCAGGCGCTCAACACGCTGGCGCAGGACGTGGCGAGGCAGGGCGGCATCGAACTCACCGACATTCTCGAAGTGGTGCTGGTCGGCAACCCCGTCATGCACCACCTCTTCCTCGGCATCGACCCGACCGAGCTCGGCGGTGCGCCCTTCGCACTGGCCACCGGGCTCGCCGTCACCTGCCCCGCGAAGGAACTCGACCTGCATCTCAACCCGGGCGCCTGGGCCTATGTGCTGCCCTGCATCGCGGGCCATGTGGGCGCGGACACCGCGGGCGTCGTTCTCTCCGAAGCGCCGCATGAGCAGGACGAGATCATGCTGGCCGTCGACGTCGGCACCAATGCCGAGATTGTGCTCGGTTCCAAGGCGCGGCTGCTCGCCTGCTCCTCGCCCACCGGCCCCGCTTTCGAAGGCGCACAGATTTCCTCGGGCCAGCGCGCGGCCCCCGGCGCCATCGAGCGCATCCGCATCAACCCGGAAACGCTGGAGCCACGCTACAAGGTGATCGGCTGCGACAAGTGGTCGGACGAAGAGGGCTTCGAGGAGGCGATCGTGCAGACCGGCGTCACCGGCATCTGCGGCTCCGGCATCATCGAGGCGATTGCCGAGATGTATCTCTCGGGCGTCATCAACCAGGATGGCCTCATCGACGGCTCGCTGGCGGAGAAGAGCCCGCGCATCGAGCCGCACAAGCGCACCTTCAACTATGTGATCCGCGCCCCGAAGGAAGGCGGCAACGAGCCCCTGATCCGCGTGACGCAGAATGACGTGCGCGCCATCCAGCTCGGCAAGGCCGCACTCTATGCCGGCGTGCGCCTGCTGATGGACAAGCTCGGGATCGAACAGGTCGGCAAGATCAGGCTCGCCGGCGCCTTCGGCAGCCACATCGACGTCAAGTATGCGATGATCCTCGGCCTCATCCCCGATTGCGACCTCGCCAAGGTGCAGAGTGCGGGCAATGCCGCGGGCACGGGTGCGCGCATCGCGCTCCTCAACATGAAGGCGCGTGACGAGATCGAGAGTGTGGTCCGCCGCATCGAGAAGATCGAGACGGCGGTGGAGCCGATGTTCCAGCAGCACTTCGTCGAGGCCATGGCCATCCCGCACAAGACCGCGCCCTTCCCGCAGCTGTCGAAGGAAGTGACGCTGCCGCCGCCCAAGGATGTCGTGACGGCAGGTGATGACGGGGCCGAGCGCCGGCGGCGCAGGCGCGGCTGACCAGCCACTTCGGGGGCAATCATAACTTAGGATTGCCTTGCATCACTTTGCAGGGTAAGCAAGCTGTGTCGACAGCCCGAGAGCCACAGCCGCTTTCTGCCGCTCTCCCACAACCAGCGGAACAAACATGGCACTTTCGAAAAGACAGATTGCCTATCTCAACAAGATCATCAGCACGGCACAGAAGATGCTCGACACAGCGCATCTCGAGGACAGCCGCTCGGGCGGGCCCAAGCGCCGGCGGCGCTCGGCTGTCGAGGCCGAGAAGATGCGTGCCGATATCCTGGCGAAGCGCGCCAAGGGCGTACCGGCCACCAAGCTGGCCGAAAAATACGGTGTAAGCACCGCCTATATCTACATGATCAAGGAGTAGCGGCGAACCTCTGCTACCCTATGGCGCCGAATTGTAAGTTGAGCAATTTGGCAAACGGTTACTGAAAAGCATTTCTGCAACTTAGTGCAACTCGCATGCTCACTCCCCTCATGACGGTCCTTGCCCGCACCGGGCTCGATGCCCTGGTGCTGGTGCCGGGCGCCAATTTCCGCCGCGTCTTCGGCAAGGACTTCCACCAGATGGAGCGCCCGCTCGCCGTCATCGTGCCACGTCAGGGCGAATCAGTCGCCATTGTGCCGCATCTCGAAATGGGTTCCTTCACCCCCATCGGGTTCCCGGGCAGGGTCTTCCCGTGGCGTGACGAGCAGGGCTACATGGGTGCCTTCATGGCGGCCGGCGAGGCCCTTCCGCAACTGCGCAAGGCGGCGCGCATCGGTGTCGAGGGACAGCGCATGCGGGTGTTCGACCTCTTCGCCCTGCAGCAGGCATTGCCCGGCGCGGAATTCATCGACATTCATTGCGAGATCTCCAGGGTCCGGCTGCACAAGACACCTGACGAGATCGAACTGCAGCGCAAGGCGATCCGCATTTCCGAAGCGGCGCTCGAGGCAACACTCGCCGAGGTGAGGGTCGGCATGACCGAGACGGAGGTCGAGGGCATCCTGCTGCGCAACCTGTTCTCGCATGGCGCCGATGGCCTTTCCTTCGCACCCATCGTGGCGGCGGGCGACAATGCCGCAAAGCCCCATGCCCACGCACGACCCGACTATCACCTGAAGCCGGGTGACCCTCTGCTGATCGACTTCGGCGGCACCTACCAGGGCTATAGCGCCGACATCACCCGCACCTTCTTCGTGAAGGAGGTGTCCGACTACGACCGCGCCTTCTACGAGACGGTGCTGGCCGCCAACACGAGGGGCCGTGAAATTTCCCGCCCAGGCATCACCGCCTCCGACGTCGACGATGCCGTGCTGACCGTGCTCGAGCAGTCGCAATTCGCGCAATTCTGCCGCCACAAGACCGGCCATGGCCTGGGCCTCGACGTGCACGAGGCGCCGCAGATCATGCGGGGCAACAGGGATGTCCTCGAACCCGGCATGGTCTTCACCATCGAGCCCGGCCTCTACCGCGAGGGCGAGGCGGGCGTTCGCATCGAGGACGATGTGGTGGTGACGGAAGACGGCATCGAGTGCCTGACGAGCTTCCCGCGCGAGCTCAGGATCGTGGGGTAGAGCCCCACACCTCCTGCCTTCATCATCGCCGGGCTCGTCCCGGCGATCCTCCTTGGTGACCTGGAAAAAGGATGCCCGGGACAAGCCCGGGCATGATGAATGTGTGGGGTGCGCATGGCGTCCCTATCGTCTCCCTGCCCCGCTCACTTTCGTCATCTCCTCATTGCCATGTGCCGCGAGCACGCGGCCGGCGAGGTAGAGCGAGCCGCAGATGAGGATGCGCGGGGCCGGCACGGTCGATGACGCCTGGCGCAGTGCCGCGTCGAGATTGGGCGCGGTTTCCGCCTGCAGGCCATGCGCACGGGCAGACTCGGCAAGCTTGTCTGCCGGCACCGCATTCTCCTCGTCCGGAATCGTGATGGTGATCACGCGGCTGGCGATGCCGGCGAAGCAGCCGATGAAGCTGCCGACATCCTTGGTGTTGAGCATGCCCCAGACCATGACCAGCGGGCGCGAATGCCTTTCGTTGAGTTCCGAGAAGGCCTGGGCCAGCACACGGCCGGCAGACGGGTTGTGGCCGCCGTCGAGCCAGAGTTCCGACCCGGCGGGAACAAGTGCCGAGAGCGCGCCCTGCCCCAGCCGCTGCATGCGGGCGGGCCAGGTGGTCGACTTCAGGCCCTCGGCGATGTGGGCGTCGGTGATGCGCGGATCATCCAGCACGCGCAGCGTGGCGATGGCGTTGCCGGCATTGTCGATCTGGTGGCGGCCCTTCAACTGCGGCAGCGGCAGGTCGAGCAGGCCCTTCTCGTCCTGGAAGACGAGGCGGCCATGCTGCTCGTAGGACGACCAGTCCTGGCCTGCGATGTGGAGCGTCGCACGCACCCGCTCGCCCACGCGCTCGATCTCGGCGCGGGCCTCGTCAGGCTGGACGCCGATGATGGCCGGACGCCCACGCTTCAGGATGCCCGCCTTCTCATGCGCGATGAGGCTCAGCGTGTCGCCCAGATATTGCTGGTGGTCATAGTCGATGGTGGTGATGACGGAGACCGCGGGGTCGATGACATTTGTGGCATCGAGCCTGCCGCCCAGGCCCACCTCGAGGATCAGGTAATCGGCCGGCGTGCGGCTATAGGCGAGGAAGGCGGCGGCCGTGGTGATCTCGAAGAAGGTGATGGGCAACCCGCCATTCACCTGCTCGCATTCCTCCAGCAGCGCCGTGAGATCGGCTTCGGAGATCAGCTCGCCCGCAACACGGATGCGCTCGTGGAACTTCACCAGATGCGGCGAGGTATAGGCATGGGCCTTGAGGCCTGCGGCCGCCATGATGTGGCGGAGATAGGCGACGGTAGAGCCCTTGCCGTTGGTGCCCGCGACGTGGATCACCGGCGGCAGCTTCCTCTCCGGATGACCAAGCTTCGCCAGCAGCGCCTCCATGCGGCCGAGGCTCAGGTCGATGATCTTCGGGTGCAGCGACAGGAGCCGCGTCAGGATGGCGTCGCTGAGGGCCAAGATCAGGCCTCGACGGGAACGACAGCGGTCGAGGGGATTTCGCGCGAGGGTGCCTTCATCAGCATGCGCACCATGCGCGACAGCACCTCGCGCATCTGGTGGCGGTGGACGACCATGTCCACCATGCCATGCTCCTCGAGATATTCCGCTCGCTGGAAGCCGTTGGGGAGCTTCTCCCGGATCGTCTGCTCGATGACGCGCTGGCCGGCGAAGCCGATGAGCGCACCGGGTTCGGAAATGTGCACGTCACCCAGCATGGCGTAGGAGGCGGTCACGCCGCCGGTGGTCGGATGCGTGAGCACCACGATGTAGGGCAGCTTGTTGGCGCGCAGTTCCTGCACGGCAACCGTGGTGCGTGGCATCTGCATCAGCGACAGCACGCCCTCCTGCATGCGGGCACCGCCGGACGAGATGAAGAAGATGAAGGGCGTCTTCTTCTCCACCGCCTTGCGCATGGCGGTGACGATCGCTTCACCTGCGGCCATGCCGAGCGAGCCGCCCATGAAGGCGAAGTCCTGCACGGCGATGGTCACGGGGAAGCCGTCGAGTTCGCCAACGCCGGCCTGGATGCAGTCGTCGACGCCGTTCTTGGTGCGGGCTTCCTTGATGCGGTCGGCATACTTCCGTTCGTCGCGGAACTTCAGCGGATCCGCCGGCACCTGCGGCATGGCGATCTTCTCATAGGCGCCGTCGTCGAACATGGACTTCAGCCGCACGTCGGGCGGCATGCGCATGTGATAGCCGGATTGCGGCATGACATGCTGGTTGGCCTCGAGGTCCTTGTAGAAGACCATCTGGCCGGAGTCGGGATCCTTCACCCACATGTTCTCCGGCACCTCGCGCTTGTCGGTGCCGAGGATCGACCGGATTTTTGGGCGGACGAAGTTCTTGATCCAGTTCAAGTGACTAGCTCCTCACGCCTTGGGCGATGTCCGAGACCAGTGCATGCACGGCCTTGGCCGTCTTAGAGGTGGGTTTTCCGGCTTTTGTGAGGCTCTTCTCGACGGCCTGCACCAGCGCCGAGCCGACCACCACGCCGTCGGCATCCTTGGCGATGGCACGGGCCTGCTCGGCCGACTTGACGCCGAAGCCGACGCAGATGGGGAGCTTCGTGTGCTTCCTCAGGCGGTTGACGTTGGCCTTCACGCTCTTGAGGTCCGGCGCCTTGGTGCCGGTGATGCCGAGCACCGAGACGTAATAGACGAATCCGCTCGTGTTGTGGAACACGGTGGGGGCGCGATGGTCATCCGTTGTCGGCGTGGCGAGGCGGATGAAGTTCTGCCCGGCCTTGAGGGCGGGAATGCAGAACTCGCCGTCTTCCTCCGGCGGCAGGTCGACGATGATGTAGCCGTCCACACCCGCGGTCTTCGAGTCCTTCAGGAACTTCTCGACGCCATAGACATAGACCGGGTTGTAATAGCCCATCAGCACGATGGGCGTGTCCTTGTCCTGCTTGCGGAAGTCCTTCACCAGCTTCAGCGTCTTCTTCATGTTCTGGCCGGCGGCCAGTGCGCGCAGCCCAGCGGCCTGGATCGCCGGGCCATCGGCCATCGGGTCGGTGAAGGGCATGCCGATCTCGATCACGTCGGCACCGGCCTTGGGAAGCCCTGCGATGATCTTGAGCGAGGTGTCATAGTCCGGGTCACCCGCCGTCACGAAGGTGACGAGGGCGGCGCGGCCTTCCTTCTTCAGGGCCTCGAAGCGGCGGTCGATGCGGGTCGTCACAGCTTTGCTCCCAGGATGTCGGCCACCGTGAAGATGTCCTTGTCGCCGCGGCCGCAGAGATTCATGACCATCAGATGGTCCTTCGGCTTCTTGGGCGCGATCTTCATCACATGCGCCAGCGCATGCGAGGGTTCGAGTGCCGGAATGATGCCCTCGAGCTTGCAGCAGAGCTGGAAGGCGTCCAGCGCCTCCTTGTCGGTGGCGGAAACATATTCGACGCGCTTCATGTCATGAAGCCAGGCGTGCTCCGGGCCGATGCCGGGATAGTCGAGGCCCGCAGAGATCGAATGGCCCTCGATGATCTGGCCATCGTCATCCATCAGCAGATAGGTGCGGTTGCCATGCAGCACGCCCGGCTTGCCGCCGGTGATCGAGGCCGCATGCTTGGTCTTGGTCTTGAGGCCGAGGCCCGCCGCTTCGACGCCGATGATCTCGACGTCCTTGTCATCGAGGAAGGGATGGAACAGGCCCATGGCATTGGAGCCGCCGCCGATGGCCGCGACGAGCGAGTCCGGCAGGCGGCCTTCGCGCTTCAGCATCTGCTCCTTGGTCTCGCGGCCGATCACCGACTGGAAGTCGCGCACCATTTCGGGATACGGGTGAGGGCCCGCGACGGTGCCGATGCAGTAGAAGGTGTCCTCGACATTGGCCACCCAGTCGCGCAGTGCCTCGTTCAGCGCGTCCTTCAGCGTGCGCGAGCCGGACTTGGCGGGAACCACCTCGGCGCCCAGGAGCTTCATGCGGAACACGTTGGGCTTCTGCCGCTCCATGTCCACTTCACCCATGTAGACGATGCATTCGAGGCCGAAGCGGGCGCAGGCGGTGGCGGTGGCCACACCATGCTGGCCGGCGCCGGTCTCGGCGATGATGCGCTTCTTGCCCATGCGGCGGGCGAGCAGGATCTGGCCCATCACGTTGTTGATCTTGTGGGCGCCGGTATGGTTCAGCTCGTCGCGCTTGAAATAGATCTTGGCGCCGCCGAGGTGCTCCGTCATGCGCTCGGCGAAATAGAGCGGGCTGGGGCGGCCGACATAATGCTCGAGGAACGAGTCGAGCTCCGCCTGGAAGCTCGGGTCGGCCTTGGCGGCCTTGTAGGCCTGCTCGAGTTCCAGGATCAGCGGCATCAGCGTCTCGGCGACGAAACGGCCGCCATAGATGCCGAACAACCCGTTCTCGTCAGGGCCCGTGCGGAAGGAATTGGGGGTGTTCACGTTCATGGGGCTGATACTGCCTTCTTGTCGTATGCTGGCCCGGTTCTAGCGGGCTGACTTGGCGGCCTCAATGAATTTCCGGATGAGGTCGATATCCTTGATGCCGGGGGCGGATTCGACGCCTGACGACACATCCACTACGGGCGCACCGGTGACCCGGATGGCCTCTGCGACATTCTCGGGCGTCAACCCGCCCGCGAGCATGAAGGCGGGGCGTTTCCCCCCCTCCAGCAGGCCCCAGTCGAAAGCATGGCCATTGCCGCCCGGCAGCGCATTGCCCAGCGTCTCCGGCGCCTTGGCATCATAGAGGATAAGGCTCGCCACGGTGGAATAATCCGCCGCCGCGTCAATGTCGGCGTCGTCCTTCACCCGGATGGCCTTGATGACGGGCTTCGCCGTCAGCTGGGCGATCTGGGCGATGCGCTCCGGCGTCTCGGAGCCATGGGCCTGGATGAGATCGGGCCGGACCTCGGCCGCAATCGCTTCCAGTAGCGCATCGTCGGCATCGACCACGAGGGTGACGATCCTGGCCTTGCCGCGCGCCCGGGCGGCGAGCGTCGCCGCCTGTTCCAGCGTGACGTTGCGCGGGCTTTTGGGGAAGAACACGAAACCCACGAGATCGGCACCGGCATCCAGCGCCGCATCCACCGTCTCCGGCGTCGAGAGCCCGCAGATCTTGACCTCAACCGGCATGGAGCGTCCCCAGAATGTCCTGCGCCGCCCTGGCCGGGTCTGCCGCCCCGGTGATGGCGCGGCCGATGACGAGGATGTCGGCACCCGCCTCCAGCGCCGCGGCCGGCGTGGCTACGCGCTTCTGGTCTTGCACCGCGGCGTCCGCCGGGCGGATTCCCGGGACGACGGTGAGGAAGTCGCGGCCAAGGTCATGGCGGATGCCGACGAGGTCATGCGGGCTGCAGACCACGCCATCGAGGCCGGCGCGCTTGGTGAGCTCTGCCAGCGAGCGGGCATGGGCTTCGGTGTTCTTCGCCGTCTCGAAGCCGGCGGCCCAGATATCGTCATCCGACAGGCTCGTGAGGATCGTCACGGCGATGAGCTTCGCCCGGCCGTCGACGGCGTCCGCCGCGGCCTTCATCATGTCGAGGCCGCCGGTGGCGTGCAGGTTCACGATGCCCGGCGTGGGCGTGATCTTCATCAGCGCCTTCATGGCGGAGGCGACCGTGTTCGGGATGTCGTGGAGCTTCAGGTCGAGGAAGATAGGCAAGCCCGTCTCCGCGACGCGCGTGTAGCCGGCAAGCCCATGGGCATAGAAGAACTCCATGCCGATCTTGGCCCAGCCCACATGCGGCTTCAGCGTTTTCGCCAGCGCCACGGCCTTCTCGAGGTCCGGCGTGTCGATGGCGACGCAGATCGGGTTGGCGGGCATGCGGGAGCTCCCTGTTCCCTGCCGGTATGGCAGGTCAGCGGGCCTTTTGATACAGCATGATGGCGGTGGCAAGGTCCTCTATGGCCGTGCCGGCGGACTTGAAGAGCGTGATTTCCTCGTCCGAGGCCCGGCCCTGAACCTTGCCCCGGCACAGGTCGAAGAGGTCGCCCTTCACATGGGCGAAGTCGAACTTGCCCTCGTCGCGCGCCTGCAGGAGATCGCCCGCCTCGGCCAGCGCCCCCTCGCGCGTGTCGACATAGACGGAGGAGCGCGCCACCACGTCGCCGTCGGTCTCGCGCATCGTCGGCTTGAAGGCCCCGGCGAGGTCGACATGGGCACCCGGCTTCAGCCATGCGCCCTTGACGATGGGGGCCGTCGACGTCGTGACGCAGGTGACGATGTCCGACTGGCGCACCGCGTGTTCGAGGTCGGTCACCGCATGCGCTTCGAGCCCACGCTGCGCCAGTTCGGCGGCCAGCGCCTCGCCCTTGGGGAGCGAGCGGGTGTAGATGAAGACCCGCTTCACCGGCCTGACCGCAGCATGGGCCAGCGCGAAATGGGAGCTGAGCGCACCTGCACCCACCAGCGTCATGGTCTCCGCATCCTTGCGCGCGAGGTAGTCAGCGGCCAGTGCCGAGGCCGCGGCGGTGCGGCGGCGGGTGATCTCGCCGCCATCCATCATGGCGACCGTCTCGCCGGTCTTCTGCTCGATGAGGAGGTAGCTTGCCTGGATCGTCGGCAGGCCTTGCGCCGCATTGTCGGACTTGAAGACAACGGTCTTGAGCCCGGCCCAGTCCTTCGACCAGGCCGGCATGAGGAGCAGCGTCGCGACATCGGTGATGTCATGATGGTGGCGCACCGGGGTTTCGATCTCGGCGCGGAAGCCTTCGCGCAGGGCCTCCACAATGTCCCGGTAGGCGCCGAGCCGCGCCACGTCGGCCTGGGTCAGGATCTTCACGAGACGTGTTCCGGGCGGATGGCAGGAAGCTGCTGCTGCAGCTCGCGCTTCTCGCGCTCATGGTGCTGCTGGGCGCGGATCAGCTCGATCTTCGCATCCCGCGCGCTGCGGCGGTGCTTTCCCGCACCGCGCCAGGCCACGAACCAGCCCACGAAGATACCGACGAAGATGCCCGCGAAGAACAGCACCCACAGCGGCATGGCGATGGTGGCGAAGGGCTGAAGCCGGTTGATGGGATCGAAGGAGACGGTGACCCACTCGCGGTTGGCCACCGCGAAGCCCACGCCGATGACGGCGATGGGCAGGCCCACGACCCAGCTGATGATGCGCTTGAACGTCATGGCCCTGTTCTACGCCCTGAGGCCCCGGCGCACAATCACGCCTTGGGCAGGTTCAGCCGCTCGCGCAGTTCCTTGCCGGTCTTGAAGAAGGGCACGCGCTTGGCTACCACCTCGACCGATTCACCGGTGCGCGGGTTGCGGCCCATGCGGGCGTTGCGGGCCTTGGCGGAGAAGGCGCCGAAGCCGCGCAGCTCCACCCGGTCGCCTTCCTTCAGGGCATTGATGATCTCGTCGAGCACCGTGTTGACGATGCGCTCGATGTCGCGGTGATAGAGGTGCGGGTTCTTTTCCGCGATCTTCTGGACGAGCTCGGACTTGATCA
The DNA here is from genome assembly GCF_003234965.1 of Aestuariivirga litoralis. Classification (GTDB taxonomy): domain Bacteria; phylum Pseudomonadota; class Alphaproteobacteria; order Rhizobiales; family Aestuariivirgaceae; genus Aestuariivirga; species Aestuariivirga litoralis. Next base: position 162,605 of record NZ_QKVK01000005.1, on the reverse strand, counting down.
TGGCGCTTCCCTTGTTACTGGGCAGGGTGCCAAAGCACGAGCAGCCCGTCAAGCTGTGCCCTTTGGGCCGCTTCCTGGAAGCCCTTGAGGCCCAAGGACTTGAGGACCAGGTCAGCCGCCGAGAAGCCGAGCCCGAAGCCCTCCCCTTCCCGTTCGGGCTCCCAGTCGCGGATGGGGAGCCGGGCGGCAACACCCTTGTCCTTTTCCATCCAGGCGATGGCTGTTCCCTCGTCACCCAGCTCGTCGATGAGCCTGTTGGCCACCGCCTGGCGCCCGGTATAGACGCGGCCGTCCGACAGCACGTCCACGGTGGGCATGGGCAGGTTCCGGCGCTCCGCCACCAGGCCCTTGAACCAGGCGAAGCCGTCCATGACGAGTTCCATGGAGGCGGCGCGGGCCTTCTCCGTCATCGGCTTGTAGGGCGAGGGCTCGGCCTTCAGGTCGCCCGATTTCAATTCCTCCATCTGCACGCCGACGGTCGCCAGCAGCTTGGAGAATTCCGGCATGGAGAAGATCACGCCGATCGAGCCGGTGATGGTGTTGCCGCGCGCCACGATGCGGTCGGCGGCGAGTGCGGTGATGTAGCCACCCGAGGCCGCCACCGTGTCCATGACGGCGACGACGGGCTTCTTCTCGGAAATCTTGCGCACGGCGTCATAAACCGCCTCGGAGCCGGCGGTGGTCCCGCCCGGACTGTCGATCCTGAGGATCACCGCCTTGACACGGTCCTCGCGCTCGACGCGCTTCAAGAGGTCCATGGTCTTCTGGTCGCCGGTGATGAGGCCGTCGATCCGCACCCGGGCGATCTGGTCGCCCCCCGTCCAGCCCTGGCTCCACAGCAGGGCCGCCACGGTCGCGATGCCCAGCACGACAGCCAGGATGCGCCAGAAGGTGACGCGGCGCTTCAGCTTGCGGCGGTCGACGATGAGTTCGGCTTCGGAGATCATGCGGGGCTCCCGTGGTGGTGTGGGGCTTATATAGGGTGTTGCGGGCGGATGGAAACGCTCCATCCATCCAACTCATCGCCCCCGCTGCACGTCGCTCATCATGCCCGGGCTCGTCCCGGGCATCCTTTCCACGGCCGCCAAAGAGGATCGCCGGGACAAGCCCGGCGATGATGACTTCTGTCAAAGTCACAAAAGCAAAACGGCCGGGTTTCCCCGGCCGTCCTGTTCGATTCTTGTCGTCTCGCTTACTCGTCGGTCTTCTGCTTCTTGAGCGCAGCGCCGAGGATGTCGCCAAGCGAGGCGCCCGAGTCGGAGGAACCGTACTGAGCCACGGCTTCCTTCTCTTCGGCGATCTCGAGGGCCTTGATCGAGACGTTCATCTTGCGGGCCTTCTGGTCGAAGATGGTGACCTTGGCGTCGAACTTCTCCCCCACGGCGAAACGCTCGGGGCGCTGTTCGGCGCGGTCACGGGCCAGGTCGGCGCGCTTGACGTAGGCCGTCATGTCGGTGCCGGCGACCTTCACCTCGAGGCCGTTCTCTTCGACCTTGAGGACTTCGCAGGTGACCGTGTCGCCCTTCTTGATGCCGGCGGCCGAGGCCAGCGGATCGGAGCCCAGCTGCTTGATGCCGAGCGAGATGCGCTCCTTCTCACGGTCCACATCGAGGACGCGCGCCTTGACGCGGTCGCCCTTCTTGAAGTCCTTGATGGCTTCTTCGCCCGAGCGCTTCCAGTCGATGTCGGAGAGGTGGACCATGCCGTCCACATCGCCGTCGAGACCGATGAACAGGCCGAATTCGGTGATGTTCTTGATCTCGCCCTCGACGTCGGTGCCGGTCGGATACTTGTCCGCGAAGGCTTCCCACGGGTTCTTCTGGGTCTGCTTGAGGCCCAGCGAGATGCGGCGCTTGGCCGAGTCGATGTCGAGCACCTGCACCTCGACCGCTTCCGAGGTCGAGAGGATCTTGCCGGGGTGCACGTTCTTCTTGGTCCAGCTCATTTCGGACACGTGGATCAGGCCTTCGATGCCGTCTTCCAGTTCCACGAAGGCGCCGTAGTCGGTGATGTTGGTGACCTTGCCCTTCACCTTGGCGCCGATCGGATAGCGCTCGGTGACGACTTCCCACGGATCCTTGTCCAGCTGCTTCATGCCGAGCGAGATGCGCTGCGTCTCGGGGTTGATGCGGATGATCTGGACCTTCACCGTCTGGCCGACATGGAGCACGTCGGAGGGATGGTTGACGCGCTTCCACGCGATGTCGGTGACGTGCAGCAGGCCGTCGATGCCGCCGAGGTCAACGAACGCACCGTAATCGGTGATGTTCTTGACCACGCCCTCGACCACCTGGCCTTCGGCGAGGTTCTGGACGAGTTCGGAGCGCTGCTCGGCGCGGGTCTCTTCCATGATGGCGCGGCGCGACACGACGATGTTGCCGCGGCGGCGATCCATCTTGAGGATCTGGAAGGGCTGCGGAACGTTCATCAGCGGGCCCACGTCGCGGATCGGGCGGACGTCGACCTGCGAACCGGGAAGGAACGCCACGGCGCCGCCGAGGTCGACGGTGAAGCCGCCCTTGACGCGGCCAAAGATCACGCCTTCGACGCGCTCGTTGGCATTCGACATCTGCTCGAGGCGGGTCCAGGCCTCCTCGCGGCGGGCCTTGTCACGCGAGAGCACAGCCTCGCCCATCGCATTCTCGATGCGCTCGAGATAGACTTCGACGGTGTCGCCGACCTTGAGTTCCGAGGCCTTGCCCGGCTGGGCGAATTCCTTGACGGCGATCTTGCCCTCGGTCTTCAGACCGACGTCGATGATCGCAAAGTCGTTTTCGATGTTGACGACGCGGCCCTTGACCACGCTGCCTTCGGAGGCCGGATTGTCGGAATAGCTCTCGGCGAGGAGAGATTCGAAGTCTTCACGGGTGGGGGTGAGCGAGACGGCGGATTTCGCCATGTGTGTTACGTGTCCTGTTCAAATCGAGGCTGGCCCGGCGGAAAAAACCGCTAGGACGTCCCCACAGGCTCCCTGGGTTGAAATGGGCGCCGGAGGGGCAAACTCGACCCTGCGTTCCAAGCCAGAAAACCCTGTCCAGGCAGACAGTTAGCGGTCTTCGAAGCGGTGAAACAATATGGGGTGCGGTGAGGCACCCCGGTTCATGTCCGCCACGGCCCCGAGGCCGGACGTCCTGCAACGGGGCCGCATATAGGTGAAATTTGGGGGTGGGGCAAGGGAAAGGGACCTATCGGGCCAACGGGTCAGGAATCGGGTGGCGGAGCAGGCTGCGGGATTGCCAGATGGCGGCATGACAGGAGACGCCCATGGCCTTTCGCATCACCGGATTGTCACCAGAGCCCTTCCGCCACCTTTTCGGCCTCGCCGACGATGACCTGCAGAGGTTCGGCGTGAAGCGCTACGTCGTCGACATGTCTCCGGGCTATCCGGACCGGATCGAGATGCGGGATGCGGAGCCGGGCGAGACCGTGCTGCTGCTCAACCACGTGAGTCAGCCCGCGGACACGCCCTACCGTGCCTCGCATGCCATTTTCGTGCGCGAGGGCGCCACGCAGGCCTATGATGCGGTGGACGAGGTGCCGCCGGTGATGCGGCGGCGGCTTCTGTCGCTGCGGGCCTTCGACGCGGGCGGCATGATGCGCGATGCCGATGTGGTGGAGGGCACCGCCATCGAACCGGTCATCGCACGCTTCTTCGCCGATCCGGCCGTCAGCTACATCCACGTCCACAATGCGAGGCAGGGCTGCTATTCCGGTCGGATCGACCGCGCGCCCTAGGGCCTGCGCCGCGCCTCGACGGCATCAATCGCCGCCGCCACCGCCGCCGTGACGTCCATCTCGGAGGTATCGATCACCACCGCGTCGGCGGCGGCCACGAGAGGGGCCGTGGCGCGCTTCGAGTCGCGCTCGTCACGGGCGCGTATCTCGGCGAGCACGACCGCGTAATCCGCCGCACCCAGTTCGATCTGCCGGCGCTTGGCGCGCACCTCCGCGCTGGCGGTAATGAAGAGCTTGGCGTGGGCGTCGGGGCAGACGACGGTGCCGATGTCGCGGCCGTCGAGGACGGCACCGGGGGGCTTCTTCGCGAAGTTGCGCTGGAGGTCGAGGAGGGCTGCGCGGACCTCCGGGATCACGGCGACGATGGAGGCGGCGGCGCCGGCCTTCTCGTTGCGCAGCTCGGCGTCGGAGAAGTGCGAAGGGTCGAGGCTCTTTGCAGCCGTGATTGCGGAAACGGTGGTGATCGGCTCGCCGCCGGCGCGGATCGCGGCGAGGCCCACCATGCGGTAGAGGGCACCCGTGTCGAGGAAGTGATAGCCGTAATGCCTGGCAAGCGCGCGGGCGATGGTGCCCTTGCCGGCGGCGGCGGGGCCGTCGACGGCGATGATCATGCGGCGGGCTTCAGCCTGGCGCCCATGCCGTTCATGAGGCCGGTGAAGTCCGGGAAGCTGGTCGCGATGAAGCGGCTGTCGTCCACTTTCGTGGCTTCCGCCGAAGCGAGGCCCATGACGAGGAAGGACATGGCGATGCGATGGTCCATGTGGGTTACCACCGTGCCGCCGCCCCTGGCGCCCCCGCCATCCACCTCGAGCCAGTCATGGCCCGACCGCGTGGTGACGCCATTGGCGTGGAGGCCTGCTTCGACCGCGGCGAGGCGGTCCGATTCCTTGACGCGCAGTTCCTCGAGGCCCTCCATGCGGGTGACGCCGTTGGCGAAGGATGCGGCGACCGAGAGCACCGGATATTCATCGATCATCGACGGCGCGCGCGCGGCGGGAACCGTGATGCCCTTCAGCTGCGAATGCTTCACATGGAGGTCGCCCACCTCCTCGCCCCCCGCCAGCCTGCGGTTCTCGATCGTGATGTTGCCGCCCATCTCGACCAGCGTGTCGATGAGCCCCGTGCGGGTGGGGTTCAGCATGATGTTCTCGATCACGATGTCGGAGCCGGGCGTGATCAGCGCCGCGACCATCGGGAAAGCGGCGGACGACGGATCGCCCGGCACGTCGAGGTCCTGCGCCTTCAGCTCATGCTGGCCCTCGATGGTGATGTGGTTGCCGTCGGCCTTCTTCTCGACCGCGATCTTCGCGCCGAAACCTTTCAGCATGCGCTCGGTGTGGTCACGCGTCGGGGTGGGTTCGATCACCGTCGTCTTGCCCGGCGTGTTGAGGCCGGCCAAGAGCACGGCGGACTTCACCTGGGCGGAGGCGACGGGCAGCGTGTAGGTGACGGGCACCGGGTTCCTGGCACCTTTCAGCGTGAGCGGCAGGCGGTTGCCCTCGGCCGTCTCGAACTGGGTGCCGAACTGGCTGAGCGGAACGGTGACGCGGCCCATGGGGCGCTTGGACAGCGAGGCGTCGCCCACGCAGGTGGCGGTGAGCGGGGTCGTGGCCATCAGGCCCATGGCCAGGCGCACGCCGGTGCCGGAATTGCCGAAGTCGAGCGGCTGGGCGGGCGAGCGCAGGCCTGCGACCCCCACGCCCTGGACGCGCCAGACGCCATCGGGCCCGCGCGTGGCGTCAGCCCCCAGGGCCGTCATGGCCTTCGCCGTGTTGATCACGTCCTCGGCCTCCAGCAACCCCCGGATGGTGGTTTCCCCGATGGCAATGGCCCCGAACATCAGCGCCCGGTGGGACATGGACTTGTCGCCCGGCACGCGGATGCGTCCGTTCAGGGCGCCGGCGCGGCTGGAGGTGAGCGGAAGGGGGTCGGCGGGGGTGTGGCTGGTCATGGTCGCTCCGTCAGGCCCGCTCCGATACACGATGATCCGGCCGGCTTCCAGCCCTTGGGCATCCGGGGTTTTGACATTGCCGTCCAGAAGTGCCATGGAGCGCCCAATCAAAGCTTTTCCGTCGAAAGGATCACCCGTGGTCAAGGCTGAACTCGGAACCAAGCGGACGTGCCCGTCCTGTGCTGCCCGCTTCTACGACCTGATGAAGAACCCGATCGTCTGCCCGAAGTGCAACGCCAACTTCGTGGCGGCCTCGATCCTGCCGTCCAAGGGCGACATGCCCGCCATGGCCCCCGCGCCCAAGCCGCGCGTCGTGGAGGAGGTCGAGGATGCCGAAGTGGCGGACGTCGAGCTCATCAGCCTCGAGGATGCGGAAGCGCCCGACACCGGCGACGATGACGAGACCGCAGGCATCGAGGACGTGGATCTCGGCGAAGAGGCCGGCGACGAGGCCGAGGACGACACCTTCCTGGTCGAGGAGGAAGAGGAGGGCGACAACATGTCGGGCCTGCTCGACACCGGCGGCAAGGAAGACGAGGAAGAAGTCTGAAAATAGTTCTTGCGTGTCAGCGGCGGCGGAACTAGGTTCCGCCCCGCTTCGCCACCCCCATGTGGCGAGACCGATGGTTACAAGGGGTCATAGCTCAGTTGGGAGAGCGCTTGAATGGCATTCAAGAGGTCGGCGGTTCGATTCCGCCTGGCTCCACCATCCTCCGCCGCACCATGCGGCATCCGTCATGACTTCGTGGTTGTATCAAGCCCGCGCCACGGGTACGGGCGCATTGCGCCGCATGCAGCTTTCCCGGATTATTGGGGCTTGGCTTCGCAGATATATCATGGTTTTTTAGGCTGTTTGGAAACGTTTCCCCCTGTCAGGCGAGGTCCTTCTGACCATCATTGACCGCTATGTGCTGCGCCAGGCGCTTCTGCCGATCATGGGAACCATCCTCATCGGCCTGCTGGTGCTGTCGGCGGCGCGCTTCCTGATCGTGTTCGACCTGGTGCTGGGCAATGACCAGGGCCTCATCATCGTGGCGCGGCTGCTGGCCGCCTTCGTGCCGCATTACCTCGCCTTCATGCTGCCGCTGGCGCTGTACTGGGGCAGCTACACCACGGTGCGGCAGCTGACGGTGAGCTCGGAGGTGAACATCCTGCAGGCCACCGGGTCTTCGGTGGGCCGCACCTTCCGGGCGCTGGTGGTGCTGGGGGTGGTGTTCGCCGCCATCAACGTCGCGGTGGTGGGCTGGCTGCAGCCGATGGGGCGCTACACCTACCGCGCCCTCGCCTACAAGCTGGAGAACGCCGACTTCTACCTCAGGGTGCGCGACAGCACCTTCATGAATGTGGGCCCGCGGACCATCTTCGTGGAGAAGATCAACCCCGACCGTCACAGCTTCCAGAAGATCCTGATCTACGAGCCCCTCGACAAGGGCGGCAGCATGACCATCGCGGCGCCGCGCGGCAACATCACCAAGCTGGGCGAAAGGCTGAGCCTGAGGCTCTATGATGGGCAGCGCCTGCTGATCGAGAACGGTGCGGAGCCCGACAACGTGCAGTCGCTGAACTTCGACGTCATCGACGTGCCGGTGGGCAATGCGGTGGCGCCCTTCCGGCCGCGCGGCGAGGACGAGCAGGAGCTGCTGATGCCGGAGCTCCTCGCCCAGAACACGGCCCTCGCCGATGCCAGCGTGGCGGATATTTCCTCCAACGCCCACAAGCGGCTGGTGATCGCGCTCTCCTGCCTGTTCCTGCCGCTGATGGCGGTGGCGCTGGGCGTGCAGAGCGCCCGCAAGAAGAACATCTACCAGTCGATCATCGCCCTGCTCATCGTCATCATCTACCACCAGCTGGTGGAGTTCGCCGGCGACGTCGGCAAGGAACTGGCCATCGGGCCCGCGGCGCTGCTGTGGTTCACCTATGGCGTGTTCTTCGCCACCTCGGTCGTGCTGTTCTACAAGACGACGACGGGCATCGGCACGCTGCCGGACCGCCTGTCCGCCGCGCTCTCGCGCTGGGGGCCGGCTGGCGATCCGCTGGCGCGGCTGCGCGGCAAGCCGCAGACCCCCTGAGCGAAGCTAGAGGTTCCTTTCCAGCTCTCTCACGAAGACCACGAGGGTGGCACCCTTCTCGGTGGTCGAGAAATGCTGCGTTCCGGTCTTCAGCAGCACGAAGTCACCGGCCTTGTAGACATAGCCGTCATTGTCGGTGACCTCGCCCTCGATGACGAAGAACTGCTCATGGCAGGTGTGCTCATGCGGCTGGCTCGAGGAACCGGGTGCCATGCGGTAGAGGGTGAAGCCTGCCCCTTCCGGGAAGGTGTCATCGAACTGCACGAAGGACTGGCCCGGGATCTCGCGGCCGTCGGCATCGATGTAGGCCTTGTAGGGCGCGGTCTTGTAGTTGGCGACGATGCGCTCGGTGGCGGCGATCTGCTTCATGGTGCACGTTCTCCCTGTTGACTGGAGTGTAGGAAGAGAGCGGCTCCCCCGCAAGACGCATGCGGGGCCCCGAAGGGCCCCGCACGGTCGTCGGATTGTCGCGTGGCCGGCGTCAGCCCGGCAGCACGAAGAACCAGTTGGCCCACAGCACCACGCAGATGCCCGCCACGAGAGCGAGGTAGGGCAGCACGCCCGCCTTGCGCTCGCCCAGGCCGCCGCCGACGATGCCGAGATCATCGAGCGCTTCCTTGGGGAACTGGCCGCCATCCTGGATGTAGTGGCGGAAGATGAACACCGGGATGATCAGCGCCGCCATCACGAAGCCGACCCACAGCGCGCTCGAATAGCCCCAGACCTTGGCGCCGGCGCCGAGGAACAGCGCGTTGACGAAGGCCAGGATGGTATTGAAGCCGATGAGCCAGGTCGGCGCCTTCCAAGCGCGTTCGACGTGCCCCGAGTCCACACGGTGCATCCAGCCCGCGTTGAGGTTCAGGAAGTTGAAGATGATGTAGCCGACGTTCGAGATGGCGAGCACGTAGAAGTACCCCGCGATGTCGGAGGCCAGCGCCAGCAGGAACAGGTTGAAGGCGAAGTCCGTCCACATCGCACCCGTGGGGGCGCCATGCTTGTTGACGTGGCTCAGGTACTTCGGCAGCCAGCCGTCTTTCGAACCCTGGTAGAGGGTGCGGGACGAACCGGCCATTGCCGTCATGATGGCGAGGAAGAGCGCCAGGATCATCAGGATCACGAAGATCTGGGTGATGACCTTGCCGCCGCCCACCATGTTGCCGAGCGCTTCACCGACACCCGTGCCATCGACGATGCCGGGGGCGAGCATGCCCGCGTGGCCCAGGACACCCTGGAAGGAGAAGGGCACGAGGAAGAAGAACACGCAGCACAGGAGCCCCGAGTAGAAGATGGCCCGGAAGGTGTCGGTCTTGGGGTTCTTGAGCTCGCGGGTGTAGCACACCGCGGTCTCGAAGCCGTAGGTCGACCAGGCGGCGATGTAGAGGCCGCCGAGGAACAGCGTCCAGCCGCCGATGTTCCAGGTGCCCTCCTCCGCCGAATAGGCGGCGGCAGGCGGCACGAGGCCGGTGACGTTGGCATAGTCGATCTGGCCGGTGATGATCGGCACGATGCCGACGAGGAACAGCGGCACGAGCACGATGATGGCCAGCACCTTCTGCGCGCTCGCGGTGGAGGCGATGCCGCGATGCTGGATCGCGAACATGATCAGCATCAGGACGGCGCCGATCACGAAGGTGGTGTTGAAGTGCAGCACGCCGAGGCCGGGGATGTCGAAGCCGAAGGCCTCCCAGCTGCGGATCGCCGGGGTGAGGGCCGCGACGGCATCATTGGTGGCCACCGCCTTGATGGCATCGGCGGGTGCCGTTCCGGCATTGGCGGCGATGTAGTCGACGACCGACTGCGTGGTCTCGGTATAGTTGGCGAGGTTGGCCGCCACCCAGTCCAGCACCATCTGCGAATCCGCCGCGGGGATGGGGAACAGGGAGTTCAGGATATAGCCCGCCGCGATGGCGCAGCCGAGCGAGAGGACCGGGCTCCAGGCGAACCAGTTGCACCACACCGAAAGGGGCGCGATGAACTTCGAATAGCGCAGCCAGGCCGTTGCTCCGTACACCGAGGCGCCGCCCGACTTGTTGGCGAACATGCCGGCGATTTCGGCATAGGTGAAGGACTGCAGGAAGCCCATCACCATGGAGATCATCCACACCAGGAAGGCGAGCTTGCCCGTGGTGCCGGCGATGCCGCCGATGGAGAAGAGCACGAGCGGCGGCACGCCGGCCGCGACCCAGAAGGCGCCCTTCCAGTCCAGCGCCCGGACGAGTTCGCCCGAGTTCGATTGTTGTGACATGTAGTCTTATCCTCCGTTGGTTCCCAATTCCCATCCCCCGGAGGCGCGCCCGCCTCTTTCGGGCGGGTCGTTTGTCCAACGGGCAAGAAATGAGGCAGCGGAGCCTGCCGCCGTTCCCCCTCGATCCCTCAGGAAATAATTTTGAATGCGGTTATATCGACGGTCAAGAGAAACTCACTTATAGTTTCAAAAGACGTTCGAAACGTACCCCTAGGGAAGGGTCATTGATGCTGGATTTATTGCGACGCAACACGGCCCCGCCGGCGAGCCGCATCCTGCGGCCGGGGGTGCGGACACTGCCGGAGCGGGTGGAGCGCTATCCGGTTCCGGGTGCCGGATCGGTGGTCGTCGAGGTGAAGGCGGGTGACGCGCTGCGCCTCACCGACATCGAAGGCGGGCAGGCCTGCGAAGTGCTGTTCTGCGGGGCGGATGGCACGTTCGATGCCGCTGCACTGGGCGCCAAGGCGGATGGCGCGGGCGAAGGCCTGAAGGCCATCCTGTCGCGCAACGGCGAGGGAGCCGCCCGCACCCTTGGCGCGCTGCGCCGGCGCGGCATCGATCTCGCAAAGGCCTCTTCGATCGGACTGTTCGGCGCCGCGAGCAGCGCCGGCACCGGTGCCGAGCTGAAGGTTGCGCGGAACGGACTGCTGATTGTTGCAGCGCCCGCGGGCGACATGAGCCCGGAGGCGCAGGACACCGCCACCACCGTCGAGTTGCGAATCACCCGCGCGGCACCGAAAGGCGGCAAGGCGCTGGACATCCTGCCCGAGCCGCTGGCCGATCCCGTTCACGACATCCGCATCGGGGCCGCCACGGCGCAGGCCTATCTGGTGCGCGCCGGCGAATGGATCCAGGTGATCGACGTCTCGGGCCGGCAATGCACCGACTTCCAGGCGCTGGCCGCCCGCAAGGTGGACAAGGGCCTCGACTACGCACTGGACTCGACCGTCACCCGCACGCTCCTCGGCCGCAGCTACCCGACACCGGGCCTACCATCGAAGGCTTTCGACCGCGAGTTCGAGCCCCTCGTCGAGATCGTGCAGGACACGGTGGGCCGTCATGATGCCTTCGCCACCGCCTGCAACAGCCGCTACTACGACGACATGGGCTATCCCGGCCACGTGAACTGCACCGAGAACTTCAACCGGGCGCTGGCACCCTATGGCGTCGCCCCGCGCAAGGGCTGGGAGGCGCTCAACTACTTCTACAACACCAATATCGACCACCAGAACCAGCTCTATCTCGACGAGCCGTGGTCGCGCCCGGGTGACTATGTGCTGATGCGGGCCCTGACCGACATCGTCTGCGTCTCCTCCTCCTGCCCCGACGACATCGACGCGGCCAATGCCTGGGACCCGACCGACATCCACATCCGCACCTATGCGGCAAAAGAAACCTTCCAGAGAGCAGTGGCCTATCGCATGACACCGGACGCCGACGCGCAGCTGACCAAGCAGACCGCCTTCCACGAGCGCTTTTCCGCACTCACCCGGAACTTCACCGAGTATCGCGGCTACTGGCTGCCCACCCGCTTCAACAATGACGGGCCGATCGAGGAATACTGGGCGGCCCGCGAGAAATGCGTGGTGATGGACCTCTCTCCCTTGCGCAAGTTCGAGGTGACGGGACCCGATGCCGAGGCGCTGATGCAGTATTGCGTGACGCGCGACATCCGCAAGCTCGCCACCGGCCAGGTGGTCTATACCGCCATGTGCTACGAGAACGGCGGGATGATCGACGACGGCACGGTGTTCCGTCTCGGCCCCAACAACTTCCGCTGGATCGGCGGCGATGACTATTCCGGCATCTGGCTGCGCGAGGTGGCCGAGAAGATGGGATACAAGGTGTGGGTCAGGTCCTCCACCGACCAGCTGCACAACATCGCGGTGCAGGGCCCCAACAGCCGCGAGCTGCTGAAGGAGATCATCTGGACGCCACCCGCACAGCCATCGATGGCTGAGCTCGAGTGGTTCCGCTTCACGCCCGCCCGCATCGGCCACTTCGAGGGGGCACCCGTGGTCGTCTCGCGTACCGGCTACACGGGTGAACTGGGCTACGAGATCTTCTGCCACCCCAAGGATGCCAATGCGGTGTTCGACGCCGTCTGGGAGGCAGGCAAGAAATATGGCCTCAAGCCCATGGGCCTCGAGGCGCTCGACATGGTGCGCATCGAGGCGGGCCTGATCTTCGCGCATTACGAGTTCGATTCCGAGACCGACCCCTTCGAGGCCGGCATCGGCTTCGCCGTGCCCTTGAAGACCAAGGGCGACGACTTCATCGGCAAGGAGGCGCTCATCAAGCGCAAGGAGCACCCGCGCAGGAAGCTCGTCGGCCTCGAGATCGCATCGAACGAGGCGGTGGGCCACGGCGACTGCGTGCACATCGGCCGCGCCCAGGTGGGCGTCGTCACCTCTTCCATGCGCTCGCCCATCCTCGGCAAGAACATCGCGCTCGCGAGGGTCGACGCGCTCAACGCGGAGCTCGGCACGGAGGTCGAGATCGGCAAGCTCGACGGCCACCAGAAGCGGCTGCCCGCGAAGATCGTGAAGTTCGCGGCATATGATCCGGAGAAGACCAGGCCAAGGTCGTAGGGCTTCATCTCCTCTCCACGTTCATCATGCCCGGGCTCGCCCCGGGCATCTTCTTTGGTGGCCGCGAAAAGGATCGCCGGGTCGAGCCCGGCGAGGGTGACGTGGAGGTGAATGTGTCAGCGGCACTCCTCACCTTCGTCCAGGCTGCCGAATCCCCAGAACGCCATCATCGCCGGGCTCGTCCCGGCGATCTTTTTCGCACCCGTCAAAAAGGATGCCCGGGACAAGCCCGGGCATGATGATTGTGGGAATGTAACCTCAGCAGGCTTACTTGTTGGCGAGGTAAGCCTCGAGCGAGTCGTCCAGCGCGTCCTTCCACGGCGTGTGGTGCTTGGGGCTCATCGTGCCCGTCATCAGCGAGCGGTAGGAGTTGTTGCGGAAGCCCATGATGTCCTCTGCCTTGTGGTGCTCCCACACGAGGAAGGTCTTGTTGACGCCCTCGATGTCGAAGCTCGGATAGTCCGTCGCGTCGATCAGCTCCTTGACGTAGTCGCCCTGGAACTTGATGTCCTGCTCCGGCCCTGCGAGCTTCTTCTCGCGGGCAAGCCACTTCTTCCAGTCCTTCTTCATGGCATCGGGCTTGGGCAGCTTGATACGGCCGAGGATGATGTCACGCACGTACCACGCCTGGGCGTCGAACATGTTGAAGGTGTAATACTGGTCCTGCATTCCGATGTAGAAGAACTTCGGATTGTCCTGCCACACAACGCCCTTGTAGAGGTTCTCCGGCCACAGGCGGTTGTGCGTCTTGAGGCGCAGCTCCTCCGGCAGGTAGGGGAAGTAGTGCTGGTAGCCGGTGCACAGGATGATGGCGTCGACATCCTTCTTCGTGCCGTCCTTGAAATAGGCCGTCTTGCCCTCGACCTTCTGGAGGAGCGGGCGCTCCTCGAAGTTCTTCGGCCACTTGAAGCCCATCGGACGCGAGCGGTAGGTGGTGGTCACCGACTTGGCACCGTATTTCCAGCACTGCGAGCCGATGTCCTCGGCCGAATAGCTGCGGCCGATGATCAGCACGTCCTTGCCCTTGAATTCCAGGGCATCACGGAAGTCATGGGCGTGCAGCACGCGCCCGTTGAACGAATCGAGGCCGGGGAAGAACGGCGTGATCGGAGTCGAGAAGTGGCCCGAGGCGCAGATGACGTAGTCATATTCCTCGGTGGTCATGATGTCCTTCGGGCGGTTGTGCGCCGTCACCAGGAACTTCTTTTTCTTCTTGTCGTACTCGACCATGCGCACGGGCGTGTTGAAGCGGATCCACTTGCGCACACCCGCCTTCTTCACGCGGCCGACGATATAGTCCCACAGCACGGCGCGCGGCGGGTAGGAGGCGATCGGCTTGCCGAAATGCTCTTCGAAGGTGTAGTCGGCGAATTCGAGGCACTCCTTGGGCCCGTTGGACCACAGGTAGCGGTACATGGAGCAGTGCACGGGCTCGCCATATTCATCGAGGCCGGTGCGCCAGGTGTATTTCCAAAGGCCGCCCCAGTCGTCCTGCTTTTCATAGCAGACGATCTCGGGGATCTTGGCCCCCTTCTTCTTCGCGGACTGGAAGGCGCGAAGCGCCGCCAGGCCCGAAGGGCCTGCGCCGATAACTGCAACTCTCGTCATGGTGTCTCCCTAGTGCTTGTCTTCTTTGCCTTGCTCATTCCGGATAGATGCCGGGAGAGGTCGGCTGGCCGTCGTCAAACTTCGACAACCACTCGATGGTGGTCGGGCGGTAGCGGGTCAGACCCTTGTAGTCCGCCAGCTCCGGCGGCAGGTCACGGAGCACGCGGTGGAAGCGGCGCGCCCATTTGGGCACGGTCACCAGCTCTTCCATCTTGATCAGGTAGCAGCGGATGACGAAGAGGATGGCGTTGGAGCGCGGCAGGCGCCACAGCGTCTGCAGTTCGCAGCGCAGGTGCACCTTGTTGCCGACATTCTCCGGCGTCACGGTGGCGCGGTCGGCACCCCACTTGTGATAGTTCTCCGGGCTCGTGTCGAGGCGCGGGTTGATCGTCATGGTCCAGTTGAGGCGGCGCACCGGCTTGCCCTGCTGGAGGTTCAGCAGGAACTTGAGCGCGCGGTCGAACACGCCGATCTCGTGGGCCAGCGGCACGGGGCCGTGCCACTCGTGGAAGTTCATGCCGATGTCGAAGTCGAGCGACCAGTCGGCCTGGGTCGTGACCATGCCGGCATCGCACCACAGCTGGCCGTCGCGCTGGTCGACGATGACCACATCGCCCTGCACCTGCCGGGTGATGAATTCGAGAGGCTCCATCGGCAGCGTCGAGGCGTCGCCGAAGGTGAAGGTCTGGTCGATGCCCATCGGGCGGTTGATCCAGCGCCACTGGTCGCCGTTCTTCTCCAGCGTGAAGTGCTCGGGGTAGCCTTCGGCCTGCGCTTCCATCAGGAGCTCCAGCGTGTCCCACTGGGCGGCCATCATGTGCGGCAGCGCCTGGTAGCGCAGCGGATCTTCCTTCAGCACCTTGGCGCGGTCGGCCATTTCGCCAAGGTAGTGCTCGTCGACGTCGATCGGCTTGTTATAGGCGTGGCCGGCGGGACCGGCGGGAACATGGGGCTCCATGTTCACCGAATACATGTACTTGTCTTCGTTGAAGGGGAAGGGGAAGCGGCGGATCGCCTCGGGGGAATTCCTGAAGGTGTAGTCGTCGCGGAAGGTTTCGTTCTTGAATGTGATGTTCATGGACGCGAACTCCTAGAGGTCGAGGGTGACGGCGTTGCCCTTGATGCGGGACACGCAGATCATGATCTTCTTTCCCGAGGCCTTGTCGTCCGGCTCGAGGAAGTGGTCGTTGTGCTCGAGCTCGCCGTCACACGAGATCACGCCGGTTTCGCATTGTCCGCAGGCACCGCCGCGGCAGAGATAGGGTGCGTCGACGCCATTGGCCTCGAGCGCTTCGAGAATGCTCTGGTGTGGCGCCACGTCGATGGTGCGGTTCGACTTCGCGAGCTTGACCTGGAAGGCCTTGCCCGGCGGCGGCGCCAGGAATTCCTCCGAGTGCAGGTTCTGCTTCGGCCAGCCGAGATCACGCGCCTTGCCGAGCACGCCATTGATCATGCCGGCAGGGCCGCAGACATAGAGGTGGGTTCCGAGCGGCTGGTTCTCCAGCACCTTCTCGACGGGAATGAACAGCTTCTCCGCGTCGCAATAGACCTTCACGCGATGCGCACCATAGCGCTGCTGCAGTTCCTTCCAGTAGGCGCCGTGGGTGCGGGTTCTCACCGCATAGTGCAGTTCGAAGTTTTTCCCCTCGCGCTCCATCTGGTCCATCATGGCGATGAAGGGGGTAATGCCGATGCCGCCCGCCATCATGATGTGCTTCTTGCCGCGATGGTCGTAGGCAAAGAGGTTGACCGGCTGGCTGAGGACGAGTTCATCGCCCTCCTTCAGCGTCTCGTGCAGGAAGGCCGAGCCGCCGCGCGAGTTTTCCACGCGCAGCACGCTGATCTCATAGCCCGCGGTGTCCGCAGGAGAGGACATGAGTGAATAGGGATTGCGGCGCAGCGCCTTGCCGTCCCGCATCGACACGATGACATGCGCACCGCCGGAGAAGACCGGCATGGGCTGGCCGTCGACGCGCTCGAAGCGGAAGCGCTTCACCTGGTCCGCCACCTGCGTGATCTTCGCCACGCGGACCTTCATTTCGGTGTTGATGGTCACGGGAACAATTCCTCCGGCTTGGGCGCGGTACCGGGCTCCTCCGCATCGATGCAGACGCCCTGGAAGGCGCCGAGACGGCGGGAATAGTGGTCACGCACCAGGAGCGACAGGCCGCAATGCGTGCAGGTGTAGGGGCTCGTCGTCACGCTGTCGGTGATGCCCTTGCAGTGCACGCACTGCACGCGCCGCGCCGTGGAGCCGCGATGCTCCATGTGGAGCGAGGCGGGGTCGGCGCCGTGGTTCATCGCCACCTGCTGGGCCTGCCCCATGAAGCCCTCGGTGCCCGAGAGATAGATGTGGGTGCCCATGTGGGCCTGGCCAAGCATGACGTTCAGACGGTTGAGGAGGACGGGGATGGTGGGCGCCACCCACAACGTGTCGGCGCCCAGCTTCGCCAATGCCTTGTCGTGTTCGTGAGCGGCGGAGCCCGAAGCGACATAAAGGATGTCCGACTTCCGGAGGAAGTCCGGCCCCGCCGCCCTGACCTGGTCGATCAGGGCGAGCGCCCCTTCGCCCTCGAGGGCGAAGAGGTGCCGCTTGGCGTGGCTTGCGACGTTCAGTCCGCCGTACACAGGGCGGCTCTTGATACCAGCTACGAGCATTCGCCCTTTCTTTCCTTAGCCCACCGCGGTGCGCTTTTTCTTTTCCGGATCGTCGAAGGTGATGGTGTGGGCAATCGCCTTGGCCTTCACGTTCTTGCCGCGGATCTCGAGCGGGGTTCCCTGCTTGGCATAGGGAACCTCGAGGCGGGCGATGCCCATGCTCTTCTTGGTGAGCTTCGAGTAGCTGGGGCAGGTGACGACGCCGACCTTGCGGCCATCGGCCCAGACCTCGTCGCCAAGGTCCACCGGACCGTCGTGCTCGACCAGCACGCCGAAGATCTTGAAGCGTTCCTTGCCCTTGAGCTTGTAGTGCTCCTCGGCACCGCGGAAGCCGGTCTTGCCAGGGCTCACCGTGAAGTCGAGGCCGAGTTCCCACAGCGAATCGCCCGGGGGCTGGTCGGGGAAGGGATACATCTGCGAGTTGTCGTAGGGATAGAACAGCAGGTAGCTCTCGACGCGCAGCATGTCGAGCACGCTGAAGCAGACGGGGATGATGCCCATCGACTTGCCCTTCTCGAGGATGGTGTCCCACACCATGGGCGCGTCCTGGCCGCGCACGAAGATCTCGTAGCCGCGCTCGCCGGTGTAGCCGGTGCGCGAGATCATGACGGGGGCGCCGAACAGCGTGGTCTGCATGTGGTGGAAGTACTTGAGGTCGCGGATTCCCGGCACGTGCTGGGCGAGGAAATCGACGGCGACCGGGCCCTGCAGCGAGAGATCATGGAGATCGTCATCGAACAGCACGGCGACGTTGCGGCCCAGCGACTGCTTGATCACTTCCTCATGCGCGGTACCCGAACCGTGGACCAGCATCCAGGAATTGGGGCCGGTGCGGTAGACGATGCAGTCGTCGGTGAACATGCCGCGGTCGTTGAGCATGCAGGCATAGACCGACTTGCCGGGATAGACCTTGTTCATGTCGCGGGTGGTGATGTAGTCGAGCACCGCGATGGCGTGCGGGCCCACGAGGTGGACCTTCTTCAGCCCTGAGACGTCCATCAGGCCGGCTTTGGTGCGGACGGCGATGTGCTCGGCGTAGATGTCCTTGTCATAGGTCCAGGCGGTGCCCATGCCGCTCCAGTCTTCGAGCTTCGAGCCCAGGGCACGGTGACGGTCGCCAAGGACCGAAAATCTCCAGGAAAGCGGCATCAGTCTCCTCCTCTGTGTTTCCTGTATGGAATTATTTTTTCCGAACTGTACACGGGAATCGGAGAAGCGCAAGTCGTCTCATGGGGGAATTGCGTCGCGAATGGATGGCAGCGGAATGCCCGAACTGAAGCACGCAGCGCGTGCGGCGTGAAGGTGATGCACGCGGCGTGCGGCGATTTGACCACCGGGCGGATGCGACATGAGCGGATGCGCATATGCGAGGTCTATAATGTTTATTCCTTAAATAGGATTTTCTTGACTTATCCGCCAGGCCGTGCCATATCCCTCCCCGGCCGCCGGTGGTGCGGCGGACGGGAGGGACTGCAATGCTGATCCGCTTGATCATTGCCCTGATGGCGCTCCTCGCCCGCCGCACGCTTGTGGCCCCTGCCCTTCATGGATTTGCCGCCCGCACCGGAACTGCGCGGGCGGGCGCACTGTTCTCCCCCGATCACACCCCCGATCAGGAGAACCATGATGAAGACCTCCCTGCTGCTGGCCCTCATTGCTTCGACCGCACTCGCCACCGGCGCGCTGGCGCAGTCCACCGCCACGGGAACCGGCACGCCGCCGACGGCCACCACGCCAGGAACGGACGGCCCCTCCAGCGCGACCGGCAGCAATACGGGCAGCGGGTCGACCACCGGGATGGGCAGCAGTTCCACCGCGCCCGAAACCAGCGGCAGCGCCACGCCGGGGAGCCAGTCACCCAACCCCAATATCCATGGCACGTCCTCCGGCAGCCCGCCGTGGAATCAGGGTGGCTGGGGCGGCCAGCCGATGATGCAGGGCATGATGACCTGCGTGAGCCCGGCGCCGATGGGCGGCTTCGGCTCCTTCGCCTGCTACCCCGCGGGTTGGGGAATGGGGATGGGGATGGGCATGGGGATGGGGATGGACGGCATGGACTGGCATCACCGCCACCATGGCAGCTGGGGCGATGGCGAGGGCGGCTACACGCCCAACGAGTATTACCAGGAGCGCCAGACCTGGCGCGGCAAGCGTGACCGCAGCCGGGTGCCGGGCTGGGACAATGACAGCGGCTCCTCCGGCGGCGGCGATGGCTATGACAATGACTGGCGGAGCGATGGTGATGGAGAGGGTGATTATTCGAACGAGTGAGCAAACCTTTTCCCATCGCTGGCCGCGGCGGGAGAAGGCATCGTCTCACGCGTCCGAGAACAGCTCATAGCTCTCGGCCTCCACCTTCACGGCCTGGCCGGTGCCGCGTGACAGGCGGTGGGCGAGGCTGGCGAGGGTGATGCCGTGGACGGTGGCGACGCCATCGGCCTTCCACTCGGGCGAACACAGCGCTGCGGTGTTGGCGGCATATTGCGCCAGCGCCAGCAGCGTCTGGTTCAGGATGTCGAGAAGCTGCAGGTTCTGGATCGAGCGCGCGTCGAGCACGCCGGCGTGGCGCTCGATCATGTCATCCACCGTGGCCTCCATGTCGGCGGCCATGAGCTGCAGGGCGCCGAGTTCATGCGAGAGCTGCGACAGCAGGACGGGCAGCGGCAGGTGGCTCATGGTCAGAACAGCTCCAGATCGCCCGCACTGGGCAGGACGGCGTCGGCAAGCGGCTTTTCCTCCACGGCGCGCACGAGTTTCTGCATCACCCGGCCGGAGGCGGGCCAGAACTGGATGCGGCGGCCGGTTTCGCCGCCGAGGCTGCCGCCGGTGACGGTGATGCCCTCGCGCCGGAGGAACTCCTGCGCGAACCTGGCATTGCCGGCGCCGATGTCGCCCAGGCCCTGCATGGTGCGGGCCCCGCCGAACAGCTTGGCCTCCAGCCGCTCGCGCGCCGCGCCCTTCTTGAGCAGGCCGTTGATGAGCAGCTCCATGAGGTGCACGCCGTGGCGCGCAAAGAGCGCCGTGGCGGCCTCGTCACCCGGCAGCAGGAAATGATTCATGCCACCCACCTGCGCCACCGGATCATGCAGGCAGGCGGCAACACAGGAGCCGAGCAGCGTGGTGATGGAGAGTGCCCTGTCGCCGCTCACGTGGTATTCGCCCTGCACGATGTTGATGCGCGGGTGGTGGCCTGGATGCTGCATCAGACGAGCTTGCCCACCACGGCCTCGATCGCGGCCTTGAGTGTCGCCGTGGTGAAGGGCTTGGCGAGGAAGTTGTTGAGGCCGTATTTCTTGCCCTCCTCGATCATGGCGCGGTCGCCCTTGCCGGTGACGAGGATGAAGCAGCATTGCCGGGTGGGCTGGTATTCGCGCAGCGCCTTCAGCAGCTGCAGCCCGTTGAGCTTCGGCATGTTCATGTCGGAGAACACGATGTGGCAGGGCCCCTGCATCATCAGCTGCAGCGCCTGTTCGCCATCGGCGGCGAGCACGGTGTTCTTGATGCCGATCTCGTTCAGGCCGTCGACGAGCAGCATGCGGCTCACCGAGGTATCGTCGACCACCATCACCTTGAGGTGCTGCATGAAGGGCATGAAGGGACTCCACTAGCTTTTCGCCGCCGCGGCCTCGACGAGGGCCGGGCCGATGCGGGTGAGGGAATATTGATGTTCGGCCGCGCCCAGTTCCATGGCGGCGCGCGGCATGCCGTAGACGACGGAGCTTGCCTCATCCTGCGCAAAGGTGCGGGCGCCGGCCCGGCGCATCTCGAGCAGCCCCTGCGCGCCATCGCGGCCCATGCCGGTGAGCAGGGCGCCGACGGCGCGCGGGCCGATGCTGCGCGCCACCGACTGGAACAGCCGGTCGACGGAGGGGCAATGGCCGTTCACCGGGCCGCCCGGCTTCAGCAGGCAGGACTGCGCCGACACCTCGAGGTGCATGTCGCCGCCGGGTGCCACATAGATGGTACCCACCTTCAGGGGGGCGCCATGGGTGGCCTCCAGCACCTGGGGGGCGCACATGCGGTCCAGCCGCTGCGCCAGGTTGCGGGTGAAGACCGGCGGCATGTGCTGGGTGACGACGGTGGGCACGCAATTGGCCGGAAAGCGCGTGAGCACCGCGATCAGCGCCTCGACGCCGCCGGTGGAGGAGCCGATGGCGATCACCTTGTTGCCGGGCTGGTAGCTGCCGCGGAAGCCAGGCGCGGGCTCCGGCTCGGCGGCCGGCACGCGGCGCTTCACCCGGGCGGCCACCTTCACCTTGGCGGGAAGCTCGTCGAAGCTCGTCGGATTCGCCGCCGACGGCTTCACCACGCAGTCCACAGCCCCCAGCGCCAGCGCCGAGATCGCCGTTTCGGTGCCCTGCGCGGTCAGCGTCGAGACCATGACCACGGGCATGGGCCGAAGCCGCATGACGCGCTCGAGGAAGGAGAGGCCGTCCATTTCCGGCATCTCGACGTCGAGCGTCATCACGTCGGGGTTCAGCTGCTTGATGAGGTCGCGCGCCTCCAGCGCCGAGGCGGCGGCACCCGCCACCTCGATCCCGCCATCCGCCTGCAGCGCGCGGGTGACGAGCTGGCGCATGGTGGGACTGTCATCGACGACCAGGACCCGGATGCGGCTCATGCGTGGTCGCCCCCGAGCTTCCGGTAGGTCGTCGTGCCCTCGAGGCGGAACAACGCTTCGGCCGGGCCCACCATGCGTTCGGAATGGCCGAGATAGAGGTAGCCGCCGGGCCGGAGCAGTGACGACAGGCGGGTGAGCAGTCGCATCTGGGTCTTCTCGTCGAAATAGATCACCACGTTGCGGCAGAACACGGCATCGAAGGGCCCCTTCATCGGCCAGCTGCCGATGAGGTTGAGCGGCCGGAAGGACACGAGGCCGCGCGGCGCCTCGTCGAGGCGCAGCGTGCCGATGCCGGTGGGCTCCATCCAGCTCTTGCGCATGTCGGCGGGAACGCTCACCACCTCCTCGGCCGGATAGGTGGCCTTGCGCGCCTGCTCCAGCACGATGGGGTTGATGTCGGTGGCGAGGATCCTGACGTCATAGGCGCGCGCATCGGGGATGACCGAGAGCAGGGTGAGCGCGATGGAATAGGGCTCCTGCCCCGACGAGCAGCCGGCCGACCAGATGCGCAGGCGCCGGCCCTGCCGGATCTCGGCCGCGGCCGGCTCCACCACCTTGCGGCGCAGGTGATCGAAGTGGTGCGGCTCGCGGAAGAAGCGGGTGACGTTGGTGGTGAGCGCCGCGATCATCTGGGTGCGCTCCTCGCTGCCCTCGTCGGAGCCGACGAGCTCGCAATAGTCGCGGAAGCTTTCCAGCCCCAGCGCACGCAGCCGCTTGGCGAGGCGCGAATAGACGAGGTTGGCCTTGGAGGCAGGAAGGCTGATCCCCGCATCCTCGTAGAGCGTGGTGGCGATGAAGGCGAAGTCGCTCCGGTCGAAGCCGAACTCGCCGGAGGCGAGCGCCCGGTCCTTCATGTCACGTCCTTCATGTCACGTCCTTCATGTCACGCCCTTCATGCCGCTTCCAGCTCGATGCCCGCGGGCAGCACGTTGTCCATGGTGATGACCGAGATCATGCGGCCATCCATGGCGATGACGCCGCGCACGAACATGCGCGCGAGCTGCGAGGCGACATCCGGCGTGGGCTGGATCGAGGTGTCCTCGACCGACAGGATGTCGGAGACCGAGTCGACCAGCAGCCCCGCGGCGCGCTCGCCCACCTGGGCGACGATGATGACGTGGCGCGCCGTGGGCTCGGTGCCGGGAAGGCCGAGCCTTACCCCCAGGTCGACGATGGGCAGCACCACGCCGCGCAGGTTGATGACGCCGCGGATGTAGGAGGGTGCCCGCGGGATGGCGGTGGCCGGCGTCCAGCCGCGGATCTCGCGCACCGACATGATGTTGATGCAGAACTCGAGGCCGCCGGCGCGGAAGGCGACGAATTCGGCTTCGCGGGTCAGCTCCCGGGCGGATTTCTCGATCATGTCTCAGCTCGCTTTGGCAAGGGGGATTTCGGCCTGCGCCCAGTCATGGTGGCGCGGGCCGACCAGGGCATCGACGTCGAGGATCATCGCCACGCGGCCATCGCCGAGGATGGTGGCGGCGGCGATGCCATCGACGCGCATGTAGTTGGTCTCGAGGCTCTTGATCACCACCTGGCGCTGGTCCTGGATGTTGTCGACGAGCAGCGCGCTCCTGGTGCCGTTGGCCGTCTCGATGAGGATGGCCACACCGGAGCGGAGGTCGGAGGCGGGCGCCCTCACGCCCAGCTCGGCGCCGACGTCGACCAGCGGCACCAGCACGTCGCGCACCCGCAGCACGAAGGAGTGATCCCCTAGGTGATGGATGCGCGAGGGCTCGTGCTTCACCGTCTCGACGATGGCGGTGAGCGGTATCACGAAGACCTGCTCGTCGACCGTGACCACGATGCCGTCGAGCACCGCGAGCGTGAGCGGGAGCGAGAGCGTGAAGGTGGAGCCCTGCCCCGGCGCGGAGGAGATCGAGATGCGGCCGCCCAGGGCCTGGATCGAGCGCTTGACCACATCCATGCCCACGCCGCGGCCCGAAATGTTGGACACCGAACTGGCGGTGGAGAAGCCGGGCAGGAAGAGCAGGTTGTCGATCTCGCTGTCGGAGAGCTGCGCGTCGGGCGGCACCAGGCCGTTGGCGATGGCCTTCTGCAGCACCCTGGGCCGGTTGATGCCCTGGCCATCGTCGCTGACCTCGATGATGACGCGGCCGGAGCGATGCGCCGCGGCAAGCCTGACCGTGCC
This sequence comes from Aestuariivirga litoralis, assembly GCF_003234965.1. Taxonomy (GTDB): domain Bacteria; phylum Pseudomonadota; class Alphaproteobacteria; order Rhizobiales; family Aestuariivirgaceae; genus Aestuariivirga; species Aestuariivirga litoralis. The sequence continues at coordinate 138,975 of NZ_QKVK01000005.1, read as the reverse complement.
CTCGGGCGGCTTGCCGGCAGCGGTTCGCTGCTCGGGGCTTTCGAGGCCGTGGTCCACCGCATTGCGGATCATGTGGGTGAGCGGATCGGCAAGGAGCTCGACCACCGTCTTGTCGACCTCCGTCGCCTCGCCCTCGGTGCGCAGCCGCACGTCCTTGGCGGTGGCATCGGCCACCTCGCGCACGATCCGGGACATGCGCTGGAACAGCGGGCGCACCGGCTGGGCGCGGATGGCCATGACGCTTTCCTGGATCTCGCGCGTCAGGCGTTCGAGTTCCTCGAGGCTCGATGTCACCTCGCGGTCGCGCACGTGGCTCGAATGCAGCACGCGCTGGGTGAGCATGGCCTGGTTGATGACGAGCTCGCCCACGAGATTGATGAGCCGGTCGACGCGGTCGAGGTCGACGCGGATCGTTGGCTGCACCACCGCCCTGGCCTTGGGGGCGGCTTCGGCCTCGGGCTGCGCGGGGGCCGCCGCAGCGGCGGCGGCGGCGATGGCAGGGGCTTCCTCGCGCACCTTGCGCAGGATGGCGGTGATGTCCATCTCCTGCGGCACAGGCGCTGCCTGTTCGGCGGGCGGCTGCGCCGCGATTGCCAGGTCGCAGTCGCCCTCGACGAAGTCGAAGACCTCCTTCACGGCGGCGAGGGAGGCGTCGGTGTCGAGCTGGAGCTCCCAGGAGAGATAGCTGTCCTCGGGTTCGAAGGTGTCGAGGAAGGGCAGGTTCTTGATGTCGCACTGGGACTCGAGCGTCCCGAGCCGGGCAAGCTCGCGCAGCAGGGCCAGTGGTTCATTGGCCTTGGCATAGAGTTCGCGCAGCGGACGGAAGCGGATCGCATAGCGGTTGCGCGCCGGCGCGGGCTCGTCGAAGGCGGTGACGATGGGCTGGAAGTCCATGCCGGCGAATTCATCCTCCTCCTCCGCCGGGCCGCCGCCGATGAGGGCGTTGAATTCCTCCTCGATCGCCACATAGGGGCTGGCGTCCTCCACCGCGCCGTCGCGGCTCGCCGCCACAAGATCGGCCAGCGCATCGGCGGCGCGCAGGAACAGCTTCATCGCATCGGCATCGGGCGCGAGGCTGCCGGAGCGCACCTTGTCCAGCGCCGTCTCGAAGACATGGGCGAAGCTCACCAGCGCGTCGAGCTTGAAGGCCCCCGCCCCGCCCTTGATCGAATGCACGGCGCGGAACACGGCGTTGACGGTTTCGGAATCGGTCTCGCCTTCCTGCATGGCGAGCAGGCCATTCTCGAGGGCGGCCAGCTGTTCCTCGCATTCCTGGAAGAAGGTGAGGCGGATTTCGGCCATCGGGTCCATCAGCACACTCCTCAGGCGGCGACGCGGCGGATGGCGGCGACGAGCTTCGCCGGGTCGAAGGGCTTGACGATCCAGCCGGTGGCACCGGCCCGCCTTGCGCGGGCCTTCTTCTCGTCGTCGCTCTCGGTGGTCAGCACCAGGATGGGGATGGCGCGGTACTGCTGGTCCTGCCGCACCGCCTCGATGAAGCCGAAACCATCCATGCGCGGCATGTTGATGTCGGTGATGACCACATGCGGCACCTCCTGGCGCAGCACGTCGAGACCATGCAGGCCATCCTCGGCCTGCACGACCCGGAAGCCGGCATCGACGAGGGCCATGCGCAGCATGTCGCGCATGGTGCGGGAATCATTGACGGTGAGGATGGTGACGGTCATGAGGCAAGTCCTTCACGGGCGAGAAAGTCCCTGGGGAGGCCGAGCAGTGCCGCGGCATCGACGAGGGCGGGAGAGGCGGCGGCGACATGGAAGTCGTGCCCGTCGGAGCGCCAGGTCATCCAGGCGGAGAGCAGCGCCTGCAGCGCCACGGTGGAGACGCGGGCGACGTCGCCCGCCTCCACCACAACCGCCGTGTTGCGGGCCTTCCTGAGGTCGCGCAGCAGCTCCTCGATGGCGGTCGGGTCGAGCGAGGGCCTGAGGCGCAGGGTGGTGATGCCCGGACTATCGCTCATCCGGCACCTTGTCGATGGACATGCGCATGGCCTCCCGCTCCGCTGCTGTTCGGGTCAGAGGCTAGGCAGGCAAGTTTGTGTCAGGCTGGAGGGACGTCGGTCAATCAATCCCTGGCCGCGCAGGCAGGGCGGATGGCCGCCGCAGTCCATTCCGTTCTCCCGGTGGGGAAGGAGGAATGGAATTCGCGGCCTAGCTGGCCTGGCGGCGGTTCTCGTTCATGGTGGCCTGCAGCTCGTCGAGGTCCTCGCGGGTGAGGCGGAGGCGGGCGAGCGGCATGACGAGCTGGTTTTCCCAGTGCACATGGCGGCGGTAGCGCTCGAAGAAGCCGCGCAGCATGTAGCCCAGCATCTCCGGATTGGCGGGGCGGCCGCCCTGCCCCAGGGTTTCCAGCGCCTCGGCGATCTCCGAGGCGAAGTCGTTGTCGGAGGAATGTTCGGAGGCCAGCCGCGCCAGGATCTGGTCCAGCCCGTCCTCGGGTTTCGCCCGCTTCATGAGCAGCGGGAAGAGGCCTTCTTCCTCGTCATGGTGGTGCAGCGGCAGGTCGAACTGCAGGCAGGAGGCGACCTGGGCGCAGAGGCGGCGGTCCACCTCGTCCGGCAGGCCATCGGCGATGCGCTCCATGGCGTCGCACATCTGCACCTGCAGGGCATGGGCGCTGGCGATCATGTCCAGCGGATTGCGCGCCAGAGGGTTCGGTCTGTCACTCACGGCGTGGTCCGACATCAACGGCTGGTTCCTGAAATCATCGCCCAATTTCAAGGGCCGGGACCCAAGGGGCCTTGATCCAGATCAATCGGCGGCCCGCAGGGCGGCGTCCACCGCCTGGCGCCCCGGCAGGGGCGCGATGGCGCCATAGCCCTGGGTGGAAAGGGCGGCCGCGACATTCGCAAAACGTGCAGCACTGGCCAACTCCTCGCCCAGCGCCAGCTGCGCCAGCAAGGCACCGGTGAAGGCATCCCCCGCGCCGGTGGCATCGCGCGTGGCGACGGCGCGGCCGGGCAGACGCTCCAGCCCCGCCGCGGTGGCCAGCGCCACCCCGTCCCGGCCCAGCGTGACGACAACGGCGCGGGCGCCGAGGCCCAGCACGTGGCGGGCGATGGCGGCGGGCTCGGTGAGGCCGAAGAGGGCGGCGGCATCCTCGGCGGAGGTCTTGAAGACGTCGGCCGCGGCGGCGGCGGCTTCCGCCAGGGGGCGGGCCTCGGGGGCGCTCCACAGGCGCGGCCGGAAATTGGTGTCGAAGGACACCCGCGTGCCGGCGGCGCGGGCCATGGCGATGGCGGCGGCGACGGTCTCCGCCGCGCCGCGGCTGATCGCCTGGCTGATGCCGGAGACATGCAGGAAGGTGGCGGCGGCGATGAGGCCCTGATCAAGGTCCGCCGGCGTCATGCGGCTGGCGGCGGAGCCGGCGCGGCGATAGGTGAAGACATGGCCGGCCGCGCCATGGGTGACGAAGTAGAGGCCCGTGGGGGCACCCGCGTCCACCGCGACGGCAGAGGTGTCGATGGCCTCGCGCTGCATCAGCTCGCGCAGTTCGGTGGCGAAGATGTCGTCCCCCAGCCGCGTGACATAGGCGGCGGGACAGCCGAGACGCGCGGCGGCGATGGCCACGTTGAGCGTGTCGCCGCCGAAGCCCGTCAGCCAGTTGCCGTCCGGCTGGCGGTTCAGTTCATAGAGCGGCTCGCCGAGGGCGAGGACGCCGAAACGGCTCACGCCGCGGCTGCCGGGCTCTGCAGGGCGCCCGGGCCGGGAATGGCGCCGGGCGGGCACTTGCCGGCAATGATCATGCCGAGCACCTCGTCATGGTCGACGTCGGAGGTCCGCGCCGTGCCGACGACGCGGCCGTTCTTCATCACCGTGAGGCGGTCGGCGAGGTCGAACACGTCATGCAGGTCGTGGCTGATGAGGAAGATGCCGATGCCTTCCGCCTTCAGCTGCTTGATGAGCTCGCCGACCTGCGCGGTCTCCTGCGGGCCCAGCGCCGCCGTCGGCTCGTCCATGATCAGGATGCGGGCATTGAAGTGGATGGCGCGCGCGATGGCGACCGACTGGCGCTGGCCGCCGGAAAGCGCCTTCACCGGCTCCTTGAAGCGGCGGAAATTGGGGTTGAGGCGGCCCATCACCTTGCGGCACTCGGCCTCCATGGCGACGTCGTCCAGCGTGCCCCAGGAGGTGCGCAGCTCGCGGCCGAGATAGAGGTTGGCGGCCGCATCGACATTGTCGGCGAGCGCCAGCGTCTGGTAGATCGTCTCGATGCCCAGCGCCTTGGCGTCACGCGGGTTGGCGATGTCCACCTTCTCGCCATTGATGAAGATGTCGCCATGGTCGCGCTGGTAGGCGCCCGACAGGATCTTGATCAGCGTCGACTTGCCCGCACCGTTGTGGCCGAGCAGGCCAACGACCTCGCCGGGATAGAGGTCGACCGAGGCGTGGTCCACCGCCTTGATGCCGCCGAAGGCGATGGAAATGTCCTTCATCTCGATCAGCGGCGGGCCGGAGCGCGGGACTTCGGTGGGGTGCTTGTGGGCGTGTGCGTGCGTTGACATGGTGCGCTCCCCTTACTTGACGCGACGGCGATAGACCTGGTCGACGAAGACGGCGAAGACCAGGACACAGCCCACCACCATGTCCTTGGTGGCGGATTCGAAGTTGAGCAGCGTCATGCCCGACTGCAGCGACTGCATGACGAGGGCGCCGAGCATGGCGCCGTAGATGGTGCCGAGGCCGCCGGCCAGCGAGGTGCCGCCGATCACCGCCGCGGCGATGACGTAGAGCTCGTCGAACTGGCCCAGCGCATTGGTGGCCGAGTCGAGGCGGGCCGAGGAGATGGAGGCGGAGATCGCCGCCAGCATGCCCATCAGCGAGAACACCATGAGGGTGATCTTCTTGGTGTTGATGCCGGCGAGCTCGGCCGCTTCCGGGTTGCCGCCGATCGCATAGATGTAGCGGCCGAAGCGGGTGCGGTTGGCGACGAAGGTCATGGCGATGCCGACGAACAGCGCGATCAGCACCGGGATGGAATAGCCGAAGGAGATGTTGAGCCCCTCGGGCGGAATGGTGGCCCCGGTCTGCTGGGCCCAGCGGTCGACCACGCCCTTGGGCCAGTAATAGGAGTTGAGCACGAAGGTGATGCCGAGGACGGCCGCACAGCCGGCGGCGGCGAGCAGCACCTCGGCCCACACCGGCTTCAGCACGAAGTTGAAGCGCTTCCTCTGCTGGCGGCCGTTCCAGATCAGCGCCACGATGGCCGCGCAGATGATGAAACCGAGCACCCAGCTTGCCGTGGCGCCGATCGAACCGGGCGTGATGCCGGAGATGCCGCCGCCGATGAGCTTGAAGTTCTTGTCCATGGGCGCCACCGTCTCGCCGCGGATGACCGACCAGGCGGCACCGCGCCAGACGATGAGGCCGCCCAGCGTGACGATGAAGGAGGGAATGCCGAAATAGGCGATGAGCGTGCCGTGCAGCGCGCCGATGGCGGCACCCAGGGCAAGCCCGAGGACAAGCGTGATGATCCAGATCGCCGGATGGCCAACGCCCAGTGCCGGCCCCAGCCAGTAGACCTGCATGGTGCCGATGCAGACGGCAGTGAAGCCCAGGACGGAGCCCACGGAGAGGTCGATGTGGCGCATGACGATGATCAGCACCATGCCCGTGGTCATCACCGCGATGGAGGAGGTCTGGACCAGCAGGATCCACAGGTTGCGGGGCGTGAGGAAGGTGCCGCCGAGGAGGCCGTCGCCGCCGCGGATGAAGGCGCTGGCGAGATCGAAGCCGACCCAGATGACCAGCAGCGCGCCCAGCATGCCGAGCATGCGCGAGTCGATTTCGGTGGCGCGCAGGAAGCGCGTCACCGCGCCTTCGCGTTCCAGTGCGGGGCTCTGGGTATTGTCGATGGCGGCCATCGGCGGGTCCTCCCTTCAGGCTGTCTGGTGTTTTGTGTGCGGCGCTTCTGGCGGCGCCCGGCCTCATGAAAACCGCGCCACCCCATGGGGAGTGGCGCGGCCAGTCGTGTCACAGTCCCGGCGTGCAGCCCTTTACTTGCACGCGTCGACCGAGCCTGCCGCCACGCCGGCGCAGACTTCGTCCTTCGTCACCCAGCCGCCGTCGATGACGTCGTTCAGGTTGGCCTTGGTGATCGGGTTCGGGGCGATCAGCACGGCGTTCACCTCGACGCCCTTGGCGCCGGAGTTGAACTTGCCGACATTCGGGATGTCGGTGTTGGCCTTGCCGTCGGCGATCATGTTGGCAAATTCGGCCGCAGCCTTGCCGAGCACGCGCGAGTCCTTCCAGACCGACACGAGCTGGGTGCCGAGCGCCACGCGGTTCAGGGCGGCCTTGTCGCCGTCCTGGCCGGTGACCGGCACGGTGCCGGCGAGGCCCTGGGCCTCGAGAGCGGCAACGACGCCGCCGGCCATGCCGTCGTTCTCGGAGATCACCGCATCGACCTTGTTGTTCACCGAGGTCAGGCACTGCTCCATGTTCTTCTGGGCGGCATCCGGCTTCCAGCCGTCGGTGAAGGTTTCACAGACGTTCTTGATCTTGCCGGCGTCGATGTTCGGCTTCAGCACTTCCATGATGCCCTGGAACAGGAAGGTGGCGTTCGGGTCGCCCTTGTCGCCCTTGATGAAGGCGAAGTTGCCTTCCTGCTTGCCCTTCTCGAGCATGGTCTTGGCCATCAGGCGGCCAACGCCCACGTTGTCGAAGGTCACGTAGAGCGCATCGGGATGCTCGACGAGCACGTCGTAGGAGATCATCTTCACGCCGGCGTCAGCCGCGGCCTGGAAGGCCGGCAGGATGGCGTCGGAGTCGAAGGCGACGACGAGAATGACGTTGCAGCCCTGGGTGATCAGGCCTTCGATGTCGGCCTGCTGCTTGGCGGCGGAGCCCTGCGCGTCAGCCGAGAAATACTTGTTGCCGGCCGCTTCCACCACGGCCTTGATCGCCGCTTCGTCGGTCTTCCAGCGCTCTTCCTGGAAGGTCTTCCAGGAGACGCAGATGTTCTTGCCGGCAGCCATGGCCGGGGTCGTCGCCAGGCTGGCAGCGGTGAGCGCCGCAGCGCCGGCCGCCAGTGTCAGGATCTTGCGAAGCATTCGTTGGGTCCTCCTCCAAGCCGTATGGTTCCCGTGGGACGCCTCCCTGGAGCAGCTGTCACGCCACCGCACGGGGTTCCTGGGCCATGGACGATCTGTTGTTTTATTTCGGCGTCCAAAAAAATGTTGCGACAATCCGTGTTCGGAGTCAACATGCAAAATAACCAAAACAAAATAGTGCAACGCAAAAGAATGTTGCACATGCGAAACAGGGAGGACCATGCGGGAGAAGGCCGACAGCGACCTCGTGCGCCGGCAGAACCGTCTCCTGCTGCTCGAGGCGCTGCGCCAGCATGGCGCCATGGCGCGGGTCGACATGGGCCGCCACACCGGGCTTTCCCCCGCCTCGATCACCTCGATCTCCTCGCAGCTGATTGGCGACGGCATCCTGGAGGAGGCGCATACGCCCCATACCGCCGCCGAGGGCCCGCAGCGCCGCGGCCGGCCGACGACGCAGATCGACTTCAACCCGAAGGGCGCCAATGTGGTGGCCGTGAAGGTGTCGATCGACGGCCTTGAACTGGCGCTGGCAGACGCGCGCGGCGCCATCCTGGCGCGCCGCACCTCGCGCAGCGCCACCCATGACGCCGACTCGGCCGCCTTCGGCAAGCTGGTGGCGGACGAGATCACGGCGCTGCTCACCAAGGCGCGCGTCCCCACGCGGCGCGTGGCCCGGGTCGGCATCGCGGTGCAGGGCGTGGCCGATTCGCAGGCCGGCACGGTGGTGTGGAGCCCGGCCTTCCGTGGGCGGAACATCTCGGTGGCGGCGGCGATCGAAGAGCGCCTTGGCATTGCCTGCCGGGTGGCCAATGACGCCAACATGATCGCCGAGGGGCTGATCGGCAGCGACCGCAAGCGCTACGGAGGCACCGCGGCCGTGGTCTTCATGGGCTGGGGCGTGGGCATGGGCCTCATCATCAACGGCCAAGTCTATCACGGGCCCACCGGGGCTGCCGCCGAGTTCGGCCACATGAACCACCTGCCGGACGGCCCGCTGTGCCGGTGCGGCCGCCGCGGCTGCGTCGAGGCCTATGTGGCGGATTACAGCCTTCTGCGCTGGGCCTCGGGCCATGCCGCCACGCAGCCGCCCTCGTCCAACGCCATTCCGCCGGACGACATGCTGGCGCTGGAGGCCGCGGCGCATCGCGGCGAGCCCGCCGCGGTCTCGGCCTATGCCAAGGCCGGCGAGGCGCTGGGCTTCGGGCTTGCCCGCCTCATCGCCATCCTCACGCCGGCGCGCATCGTGCTGGCGGGGCCCGGCACCCGCGCCATGCCGCTGATCCGCCCGCATCTCGAGCGCGCGCTGGAGCAGGGTGTCGTCGACGAGCTTCGCCGCACCGTCGAGATCGAGGTGGTGCCGATCGACACCGACATGATCATCAAGGGCACGATCGACCGGGCGCTGCGCCACGTCGACCGCGAGATCTTTGCACATGGACCCCTGAAGAAGGGCCGCGAACTGGAGACCGTCGCATGATGATGACCCGCCGCAGTGCTTTGAAAGGCGTGGCTGCCGCCGCGCTGCTGGGCCTTTCCGGGCGCCTCGCCCTGGCGGAGGACAATGGCGGCGCGATCCTGCGGCAATGGTACAAGGTGGTGCTGATGCTGGTGCGCCACACCGCCACCTATTCACCGCCCGTGGCCAGCCGCGCCTTCGCCTATCTCGGTGTCGCCGCCTACCAGGCGGTGGCCTCGGGCTCCACTTCGCTCGTCTCGCTCGAAGGCCAGCTCAACGGGTTGAAGGCCCTGCCGCCGCGCGATCCCGCCAAGCGCTACAGCGATGCCGTCATCACCCATTGCGTGATGGCCTCCGCCGTCAAGACCTTCTTCGGCAATACGGGCCCAACCGGCCAGCGCGTCATGGCTGCGGCCGAGAAGAAGCTGAAGGGCGCGGCGCTGCAGGGGCTTCCCGGTGACGTGGTGGAGGCGAGCCTCGCCTATGGCGAGACGCTGAAGGCGGCGATCATCGACTGGTCCAAGGATGATGGCGGCGCGGTGATCGAGAACATGGGCTTTCCCATGGCTTACGATGTGTCGAAGGAGCCCGGCCACTGGGTGCCGACCAGCGCCATCCGCCAGCAGCAGGTTCCGCTGCTGCCGACATGGGGGCAGAACCGCAGCTTCGCCATGCCGTCGGGCGCCAGCTGCGGGTTGCCGCCGCCGCCGACCTACAGCGAAGACCCGTCATCGGAGTTCTACGCGCAGGCGAAGGAGGTCTATGACGTCACCATGCGCCTGATGCCTGAACAGGTCGCCATCGCGCGCTTCTGGTCGGATGACCCGATGCTGTCCTTCACGCCGCCCGGCCACTGGATCGCCATCGCGCATGACCTGCTGGCAGAGAAGAAGGCGGGCCTCGACGAGACGGCCGAGGTGATGATGCGGCTGGGCGTTGCCATGGCGGATGGATTCATCGGCTGCTGGAACGCCAAGTACCAGTATGACTACGTGCGCCCCGTCACCGTCATCAAGAAGCTGATCGACGCCAAGTGGGAACCGCTCCTCATCACGCCTCCGTTCCCGGAGTATCCGAGCGGGCATTCGACCGAGTCGGGCGCTGCCGCAGCTGTGCTGACGTCGATCTATGGCGACAACGTCGCCTTCACCGACCGCAGCCATGTGCGCGACGGGCTGGGCGAGCGCAAGTTCGCGAGCTTCACGGCCGCCGCGGACGAGGCCGGCATGTCGCGCATGTATGGCGGCATCCATTTCCGCCCCGCCATCGAGCAGGGTCTCGAACAGGGCCGCTGCATCGCGCAGTTCGCCATCGCACTGCGAACGCGGAGCGCGGCATGAGGCGGGCTGCCCTTGCCCTGCTGATGCTCGCGGCGGGGCAGGCCCATGCGGCGGACACGCCGGTCGTGCCCGCCTTCACCGAGGAGACGAAGACCTCCGGCATCGACAGCGTCTATACCGGCCAGTGGCAATACATGGTGGGCGGCGGTGCCGCTGCCTTCGACTGCAACGGGGACGGCTTCGAGGACGTGCTGATCGCCGGCGGCGAGATGCCCGCGGCCTTCTATGTCAACAGGAGCGCCAGGGGTGGCGCGCTCACATTCGCGAAGCAGCAGAGCGGCCTCGAGTTCGACGCCATGACCGGCGCCTATCCCATCGACATCGATGGCGACGGCATCATGGATGTGGTGGTGCTGCGCGTGGGCGAGAACATCGTGATGAAGGGCAAGGGCGATTGCCAGTTCACCCGCGCCAACGAGGACTGGGGCTTCGCGGGCGGCGACGGCTGGTCCACCGCCTATGCCGCGACCTGGGAGAAGGGCAATCAGTGGCCCACCATCGCCATCGGCAACTACATCGACCGCGCCCAGGAACTCGAACCCTGGGGCTCCTGCACGCCCAACGTGATGCAGCGGCCGAAGCCCGGCGCCAAAGGCTTCGATGCGCCGGTCGCGCTGACGCCCAGCTACTGCCCGCTCTCCATGCTGTTCACCGACTGGAACAATTCCGGCACCGCCGACCTGCGCATGGCAAATGACCGCGAGTATTACGAGGGCGGTCAGGAGCAGATGTGGCAAGTCCGGCCGGGCCAACCACCGAAGCTCTACACCAAGGAGGACGGCTGGGCCTATCTGCGCATCTGGGGCATGGGGATCGCCGGCTACGACCTCGATGGCGACGGCTACCAGGAATATGCCATCACCTCGATGGCCGACAACAAGCTGCAGACGCTGAAGGAGCCGCCCAAGGATGGCGGCGCGGCCAAGCCGACGTTCAAGGACGTGGCCTGGCCGAAAGGCGTCACCGCGCACCGGCCCTTCACCGGCGACGACCTCAAGCCCTCCACCGCCTGGCACATCGATTTCCAGGACGTGAACAATGATGGCCTTGCGGATATCTTCATCGCCAAGGGCAATGTCTCCGAGATGCCGGACTTCGCGATGAAGGATCCGAACAACCTGCTCGTCCAGGCACGAGACGGCACGTTCATCGAGATGGCGGACAAGGCGGGCGTCGCCTCGACCGAGACGGCGCGCGGCGGCGTGCTCACCGACTTCAACCTCGATGGCCTCGTCGACCTGCTGGTGGTCAACCGCTATGCGCCCACACAGCTCTGGCGCAACGTGACGCCGGGGGCGGGCAACTGGATCGAGGTGAAGCTGCAGCAGCCCGGCGGCAACGTGAATGCCATCGGCGCGATGGTCGAGGTGAAGACGGAGCTGGGCCGCCAGGCGCGGGAAGTCGTGTCCGGCGGCGGCCATGTCTCCGGCCAGTCCGGCTGGGTGCATTTCGGCATCGGCGATGCGAAGCAGGCCGAGGTCCGTGTGCGCTGGCCGGGCGAGGACTGGGGGAAACCGATGACAGTCGACGCCAATGGCTTCGCGGTGCTGGACAAGGCGAAGGCCGCGGCCGAGGCGTGGACGCCCAACCGTTAGTCCCGTCACCCCAGCGAAAGCTGGGGCCCAGCTTCGGGCAGTAACCCAGCGGACAGAAAGCTGGGTCCCGGCTTTCGCCGGGATGACGATCTTCGAGAAAGATGATCCCTGCTGGTTCCTTCACGCCAAGCTGATTTTCTTTTCCGCTCCACCCCCTTATGAGGGTTGCAGACGGAGACGGACCCATGCCCCTGACATTCACCCGCCGCGGCTTCGCGAGCCTCTTGGCGCTGACGCCCTTTCTCTCGCCTGCCCGCGCCGAGGAGAGCTGGGACGACATCGAGAAGCAGGCCAGGGGCCAGACTGTCTATTTCAATGCCTGGGCCGGCTCGCCGCAGGTCAATGACTATATCGCCTGGGCGGCGGGTGAACTCGCCACGCGTCATGGCATCACCCTCGAGCATGTGAAGCTCAGCGACACGGGGGAAGCCGTGCGCCGGGTGCGCGACGAGGTGAAGGCGGGCAGGCAAGGCAGTGTCGATCTCATCTGGATCAATGGCCAGAACTTCCACGTGATGAAGGAGGAGCAGCTGCTCTTCGGCCCCTTCACCGGTGACCTCCCCAATTTCGCGCTGGTCGACACCGACGGCAAGCCGACGACACTCGTCGATTTCGCCGAGGGCACCGAGGGGCTCGAATCGCCCTGGGGCATGGCGCAGCTCACCTTCTTCGCCGACGGCGCGAAGCTCGACACGCCACCCATGTCGATGCTGGAGCTGCTCGACCTGGCGCGCGACGAACCGGGCCGCATCACCTATCCGGCACCGCCCGATTTCCATGGCACCACCTTCGTCAAGCAGGCGCTGGTGGAGACCATCGATGACCGCGCGCTGCTGCCGCTCGCCATCGACAAGGACACCTTCACCGAGGCCACGCAGCCGCTGTTCGAGTTCCTTGATCAGCTTCACCCCTATCTGTGGCGCGAGGGCAAGCAGTTCCCGCCGACCCAGGCGCAGGTGACGCAGATGCTCTCCGACGGCGAATTGCTGATGGGCCTCACCTTCAACCCCAACGAGGCGGCAAACCTCGTCTCCGCCGGCACGCTGCCCGACACGACCATTGCCTGGCAGAACCGCGGCGGCAGCATCGGCAACTCGCATTTCGTGGCGATCCCGATCAACTCGAATTCAAAGGCGGCCGCACAGGTGGTGGCGGATTTCCTGCTCTCGCCCGAAGCCCAGGCGCGCAAGGCGGATCTCAAGATCTGGGGCGACCCCACCGTGCTCGACATGGACAAGCTGACGCCCGCGCAGCGCGCGCTGTTCACCGGCGGTGATGCGCCGGGTGCCGTGAAGGACCCCGCCCGCACCATCCCCGAGCCGCATGGCAGCTGGGTGCCGCTGCTCGAGGCGGCCTGGCTCGAACGCTACGGCGCATGACGAGACTAGGTGCCGCACCGCTGCTGCTGTTCTGGGCGCTGCCGCTGCTTGCAGGCCTCGCGATGCTGCTGCCCGCAGCAGGCGACAGTGAGGCCTGGCGCATGGCGCTGGCGCATCCGCAGCTGTGGCCGGCGCTCGCCCTGTCGCTCGGCACCGGGGCCATCTCCACCCTTCTCGCGCTGGCCCTCACGCTGACGCTGCTCGCCGGGCTCTACCGCAGCCGGCTCTGGTACAGCCTGCAATCCCTCGCGGCCGCGGGCCTCGCCATTCCGCACCTCGCCTTCGCGATCGGCTTCGGCTTCCTCGTCATGCCATCGGGGTTGCTGGCGCGGCTCGTCATCGGGGGCGAGGCGCCGCCGCAATGGGTGACGGTCCAGGACCCCTGGGGGCTGACCCTGTCGCTGGCCCTTGCCCTGAAGGAGCTGCCCTTCCTGCTCACCGCCGGGCTCGGCATCCTGTCACGCGGTGACGCGGCGCTGCGGCTGCGGCAGGCCTGCCGCGCGGCAGCGAGCCTCGGCCATTCGCCGGGCTCCGCCTTCCTGCGCGTGGTGCTGCCGCCGCTGCTCAAGGACTTGCGCTGGCCGCTGGTGATCGTCTTCGTCTATGGCGCCACGGTGGTGGACATGGCGCTGGTGCTGGGGCCGACGCAGCCGCCGACGCTGGCCGTGGTGATCTGGCATGCACTCAACGACGTGGACACGGCCATGAATGGCATGGGCCTCGCCATGGTGCTGCTGCTCACCGCCGCGCTCGCGCTGCTGCTGGGCGGCGTGGCGCTGGTGCTGCGGCAGGCCCATGGCCCGCTGCACCGGCTTCTTACCGTGGGTCCGTCATCACTGCGCGCACCCCGCGGCCTCGCTGCGCTTGTCGGGGCCTTTGCACTTGCCATTCTCGTCCTCGCGATGGTGGTGCTGGTCATCCTCTCCCTGGCGCCGCGCTGGCCCTACCCTGCGCTGCTGCCGCCAGCAGCGGATGGCGCGGCCTGGATGAAGGTGACGGCAGCGCCCCTGTGGCTGAGCCTCACGCTGTCACTCGCCGCCGCCATCACGGCCGTCATGCTGGCCATGATGTGGTTCGAAACGCAGGCGCCGTCGCGTGACCGCTGGGTGATCGGCCTCGCGCTCGTCGCCCTCGCCCTGCCGCAGATGGCGAGTGCCGGCGGGCAATACCGGCTGTTCCTGCCGCTGGGCCTCACCGGCACGCTGGCCGGGCTATTCCTCGCGCATCTCACACCGGTTGCCGCCTATGTGCTGATCGTGCTCGCAGGGCCCTGGCGCAGCTTCGACGGGCGTTACGTGGCGGCGGGACGCGCCCTCTCCGCGTCCCGCATGCGCGCGCTGCTCGCCGTGAAGCTGCCGCTGCTGAAGGCGCCGCTGCTCACGGCGGCCGCCATCGGCTTCGCCGTGTCGATCGCGCAATACGTGCCCGCACAACTCATCGCCGCGGGACGCTTCAGCACGCTGCCGATGGAGGCGGTGACGCTCGCCGCTGGCGGCAACCGCGCCCTCACCGCCGCCTTCGCACTGGCGCTGGCCGCGCCGCCGCTCATCGCCTTCCTCGCCGCTGCCCTGCTGGGGAGGCCCCGATGGCGCTGAGGCTGGAGCAGGTGTCGATCCGCCTCGGAGACTGGAGCTTGATCCAGCCCCTGTCGCTCACCGTGGCGCCCGGCGAAACGGTGACGCTGATGGGCGGCAGCGGCTCCGGCAAGTCGACGCTGCTGTCCTTCATCGCAGGCGACCTCGACCCGCTCTTCACCGCCGCGGGCGGCGTGAGCCTCGACGGCGCGGCCCTCGGCGGCCTGCCGCCCGAGGCGCGGCACATCGGGCGGCTGTTCCAGGACGACCTGCTCTTCCCGCATCTCACCGTGGCGGAGAACCTGCTCTTCGGCATGCCGCGCGGGGCCCGTGCGGAGCGGCTGGCGAAGGTCGACGCCGCGCTGGCCGAAGCGGAGCTGCCGGGCTTCGGTGACCGGCCGCCGCACACGCTGTCGGGCGGCCAGCGCGCCCGCGTGGCGCTCATGCGCGCCCTGGTGGCGGAGCCCCGGGCCATGCTGCTGGACGAGCCCTTCAACAAGCTCGATGCGGAACTGCGCCAGGCGATGCGCCGCTTCGTGTTCGAGCACATCGCGGCCCGCCGCATTCCCTGCCTGATGGTGACGCATGATGACGCCGACGTGCCGCCCGGCGGCCGCGTGCTGCGGCTGAAGGACGGCAAGGTGGCCCATGCTTGACCGGCTGGCCCTGAAGCTCGTGAAGCCCGCCGTCGACGCCGCTGCCCGGTGGCTGGCCGCGCGTGGCATCACGGCGGACCAGGTGACGCTGGCGGGCTTTGCGCTTGGCATGCTGGCCGCCGGGCTGGTGGCCTCCGGCCACAGCCTGCTGGCGCTCGTTCCACTGCTCGCCAACCGCGCCCTCGATGGCATCGACGGCGCACTCGCACGGCTTTCCACCTCCTCGGAGCGCGGCGCCTTCCTCGACATCTCGCTCGACTTCGTCTTCTACGCCGCGATCCCGCTGGCCTTCGGTATCGCCGCACCGGGCGAGAATGCACTCGCCGCCGCCGTGCTGCTCGCCGCTTTCGTGGTGACGGGAACGAGCTTCCTCGCCTTCGCCGTGCTGGCGGAGAAGCGCGGCCTCAAGAGCACCGACTATCCCTCCAAGGCCTTCTACTATCTCGGCGGCCTCACCGAGGGCACCGAGACCATCGCCTGCTTCCTCGCCATGTGCGTGTGGCCGGAGCACTTCGCGGTGCTGGCGTATTTCTATGCAGCGCTCTGTGCGCTGACAGCGGCGACGCGGCTTCACGCCGGCTGGAAGGCCTTCGGCTGAAAAAACTTTGCCCGCGGGGGCAAAAAATCCTTGCATGTGACGGCGAACAGGAACATATCGCGCTCGCCCAAAGTCGCACGTGCCTCAAGGACATCCCCAAAGCAACGACGGTGCGGGCTTTTTGGTCTCTGCCGGCTCCTCCAAAGGCCGGGGTTACTGAGAGGCACCACTATCCTTGCCCCATGTGCGATTGGGACATTCCCGATCAAGCCAAGGCGAACGTCAGTCTGATCCGAGCGTATCCCGCGTCTCCACAGCGCGGGGCGAGCGTCATCATTCCGGCGCAGGCAACGCATTCTTGATTCCGGGAGATAGACCCATGGCCGCCACCGCCCGCATTCTCGACTTCCTGCGTGACCGACGTCCCGAAGGCCCGTGCCTCGTCGTCGACCTCGAGGTCATTGCCGACAACTACCGCGCCTTCCGCCGCGCCATGCCCGACACCCGCATCTTCTATGCGGTGAAGGCCAACCCGGCACCGGAGATCCTCAAGATGCTGGCCGACATGGGCTCCTGCTTCGACACCGCCTCGGTGCCGGAAATCGAGATGGCCCTTGCCGCCGGCGCCACGGCGGACCGCATCTCCTTCGGCAACACCATCAAGAAGGAGCGCGACATCGCGCGCGCCCACGCCCTCGGAGTAAAGCTCTTCGCCGTCGATTCGGACGAGGAAGTGGAGAAGGTCGCCCGCGCCGCCCCCGGCGCGCAGGTGTTCTGCCGCATCCTCACCGATGGGGCCGGTGCGGAGTGGCCGCTGTCGCGCAAGTTCGGCTGCGAGCCCGCCATGGCGGTGGACGTGCTGATGCATGCCCACAGGCTGGGGCTCGAGGCCTATGGCATCTCCTTCCACGTCGGCTCGCAGCAGACCAGGCTCGAGGCCTGGGACCAGGCGCTCGAGGAGTCGAAGGCGATCTTCGATGCTATGCAGGCTCGCGGCATCACGCTCAAGATGGTGAACCTCGGCGGCGGCTTCCCGACCAGGTACCTGAAAGAGGTGCCGGGCACGGGCAGCTACGCCAATGCCATCCACGAGGCGCTGACCAAGCATTTCGGCAACGCGATCCCCGAAACGATCATCGAGCCGGGCCGCGGCATGGTGGGCAATGCCGGCGTGGTGAAGGCCGAGGTGGTGCTGATCTCGAAGAAGCACGCCAACGACAACCACCGCTGGGTCTACCTCGACATCGGCAAGTTCGGCGGCCTCGCCGAGACGATGGACGAGGCGATCCGCTACCCGATCGTGACGGCGAAGGACGGCGACGAGAAGGCCCCCTGCGTGATCGCAGGCCCGACCTGCGACTCGGCCGACGTGCTCTACGAGAAGGTGCCCTACGACCTGCCGGTGACGCTCACCGTGGGTGACGAGGTCCTGATCGAGGCCACCGGCGCCTATACGACGACCTATGCGGCCGTGGCCTTCAACGGCTTCTCGCCGCTCAAGTCCTACGTCATCTGACGTAACCCACACTCCCGTCGCCCCCGGCCCGTGCCGGGGGACCTCCTCACTCTTTGGGTTCCGGCGCGTATCGCCGGGATGACAGGAAGGCTTTCGACATGATCCAGATCCGCACCGAGACCCAGGCCGACGTGGCCGCCCGCGAGCGCCTGCTCGACCGCGCCTTCGGCAAGAGCCGCCGCCGCAAGACCTCCGAGCGCCTGCGCGAGGGCCGCCTGCCGTCGGAAGGCCTCGCCTTCAGCGCCGTCGACGAGAAGGGCAGGCTCGTCGGCACGCTGCGCCTGTGGGACGTGGTGGCGGGCTCCGCCGGCCCTGCCCTGCTGCTGGGGCCGCTGGCCGTCGACTGCAGGCACCAGGGCAAGGGCATCGGCGCGGCACTGATGCGCCATGCGATCGCCGAGGCGAAGCTCCTCGGCCATGCGGCCATCATCCTGGTCGGTGATGCGCCTTACTATGCGCGCTTCGGCTTCTCGGGTGCCCCGATGGCGGACCTGCACCTGCCGGGCCCGGTGGACCGCGCGCGCTTCCTCGGGATCGAACTGATCCCCGGTGCGCTCGACGGCGCGGAAGGTTTCGTCGCCGGCTGCGGCCGGCGCGAGGCCGCTCAACGGCAGGCCGCCTAAGCTTCCTTCCAGCCCCGGGCGCGCGTTATCGCTGTGGCGAAGCGGCTGCGCGCCTGAGGGCCATAGGTCCCCACCGGCTTCACGCTGCTGGCCGGGGGCGGCATGTCGGGAAGACGTGCCGCACCCAGCCCCCGCATCGCCATGCGGGCGGTTCCCAGTGCCGTGAGGTCGGTGGAGGACGGAACCACGATGGTCCGCCCCGTCACATCCGCCAGCACCTGCAAGAGGTAAGGGTTTCGCGCCATGCCGCCATCGACCGAGACGGTGGCCGACAGCGGCAGCAACTCGGCCATCGCCGCGATCACCTCCGCCGCACGCAGCGCCACGCCCTCGATGAGGCTCTGCATCAGGTCGGCGCGCGTCGTATCCAGCCCCAACCCGATCCACATTCCTGAGGCCGCGCGGTCCCAGTGCGGGCATGCGAGGCCCGAAAGCGCAGGCACGAAGGCGAGGTCACGCAGGATGGCGGGTGGCTTGTCGAAGGCGTTGATCTCCGCAAGGTCGCTGAAAAGCCCGAGCTGCCTGGCCCAGTTCACCGCCGAGGCCGCATTGTAGACACCGCCTTCCAGCGCGAAATGGGGCCTGTCCCTCATCTGCTGCCAGGCGACCGTGGGCACGATGCCGAAGCGGCTGCCATTCAACCGTTCCGCCCCGGCAATCGCCAGCGCGAAGGCGCCGGTGCCGAAGGTGATCTTCACGTCGCCCAGACCTGAGCAACCATGACCGAAGAGGGCCGCCTGCTGGTCGACGAAGCTCGCGGTGACGGGCACGCCCCTGTGCTCGCCGAAGGGCCCGGTCGAAGGCCTGATCTCCGGCAGGCACTCCACCGGCACGCCGAAGAGATCGCAGAGCTGCGAATCCCACTGGAACGAATCGAGCGACATCAGGCTGGTGCGCGAGGCATTGGTGACGTCGGTGACGAAGTGTCCGGTCAGGCGCGCGAGGAAGAAGGCCTCGGAGGTGCCGAGCCGCAGGCGCTTCTCCTTCAGCAGCTGCTTCGCCTCCGGCACATGGTCGATGAACCAGCGCAGCTTGGCAGCGGAGAAGTAAGGGTCGAGCGGCAGGCCCGCCACGCGCTGCGTCAGCTCCTCGGCCCCCTCGGCCTTGAGCCGCGCGGTCACGTCCTTGGTGCGGTCATCCTGCCAGACGATGGCGTTGTGGATGGGGCGGCCCGTCGCAGAGTCCCAGGCGATGACGGTTTCGCCCTGGTTGTCGATGCCGATCGCGTCGACCTCTCCTGCCGCGGCGATGGCCTCGGTGACATGGCGCAGCAATTCGTCCGGATCATGCTCCACCCAGCCCGGCTGCGGATAGACCTGCGCATGCTCGAAACCGGCCACGGAGGTGAAGCGTCCGTCCGCGTCATAGACATAGGACTTGGTGCCCGTGGTGCCCTGGTCGACTGCAACGACTTTCACGCCAATTCTCCTGCCATCTTCTCCGCGATCGCGCGGCCCTCGCGCCAGCAGGCGCCGGAGGTCTTGAGCGCGCCATGCACATTGCCGGCGAGCGTCACCTTCGGCCGGTTCACCAGCAGCGCGGCCTCCGGCACCCATTGGCCCGTGAAGATCACGCCATCGCAGGCCACGCGCTCATGCCGGCCCTCGCGCTCGATCTCCACCGCCTCCACCTGCGCGCGCCCCTCGATGGCGACGAGCTTGGTCTTCGTCCACACCGGCACGCCATAGAGAAGCCGCGCGACGAGATCGCCGGTGCGGGGCGCGGAGATGCTGTCCTGCGCCTCGATCATCGCCACGGGCCGGATGCCGAAGTGGCGGCAGGTGAGGATGGCGGAGAAGGCGACCAGTTCGCTGCCGATGATCACAGGCCGTTCGAAAGGCTTGAAGTTCTGCAGATAGACATTGGCCTGCAGCGCGCCGGTGGTCATCACCCCGCGCGGGCGCGCGCCGCCGACGAAGCGCGGGGCGCGCGGTGATTCCCGCGTGCCCGTCGCAAGCAGAATCCTGCCGGCCGACATGTCGTGGATGCCCTGCGCGTTCTGGACGCGCAGAATGTCACCGTCGATGCCGAGCACGGTGTGGCCGGTGCGCAGGTCGAGCTTCTCCGAGTCTGCGCGCAGCTGCTGGGCAAAGCGCGGGCCGGTCCAGATGCGGCGGTGGCTCTGCCAGCCGAAGCCCAGATGCCCGCAATGGCGCGGAATGCCACCCGCCTGCTGTTCGCGCTCCAGCACCGTGGCAGCGATGCCCAGTTCGGAAAAGCGCCGCCCGGCGGAAAGCCCTGCGGGTCCGCCGCCGATGATGACCACGTCACGCCGTTCCATAGGTCTTCTCCCGGAACATGGCCTCGACATGGGCGGAACAGTTGAAGCCCTGGCAGCGCCCCATCATGGCGCGCGTGCGGCGCTTGAGGCCGCCAAGGTCGCCTGCGGGCAGAGGCCCTTCGAGGGCCCGCTCGATCTCAGCCCGCGTCACCCATTCGCAATGGCAGACGATCTCGCCGCCGTCCATGTAGGGCCGCGGCCGCCCCTCGGTGAGGTTGGGCACCGGCGTCCAGACAGGCTGTGGCGCCTCAGGCAGCGCGCCGAAATTGGACGCATAGAGCCCCGCCACATGCCGCGCGATGCCGAGGCTGGCCGTGAGGCCGGTGGAGCGGATGCCGCCCACGGTGATCCAGCCGCGGTCGGGCAGCGCTTCGATCACATAGTCCTTGTGTTCCGTCGCGGGCCTCAAGCCCGCATAAATGGCGTTGACGCCGATGCCCTGCAGGGCGGGCACCATCTCCAGCGCGCGTGCCTTGAGTTTTTCCAGTGTCGCGATGTCGGTCGCGGCCACCTCGCGCTCAGGAACGTCCTCCGCCGTGGGGCCGATGGCGAGATTGCCGAAGGCGGTGCGGAACAGCACCACGCCCTTGGTGCGCTCGGTGGGCACGGGCAGGATGATGGCATCGACCAGCCGGGAGGCCTGCTTGTCAAAGACCACGAATTGCCCGCGGCGCGGCGTGATGGTGAAGGGAGAGGCCCGCGCGATCGCTTCCACGAGGTCGCCGAAATTCCCGGCGGCATTGACGACCACGCGCGCAGTGACGGGACCTGCCTTGCTGGCAAGCGTCCACGCTCCGTTCGCAAAGTCACCGCCCGTCACCTCCGCATGGCGCAGGATCACCGCGCCATGGGCCAGCGCCTGGTGGGCATAGGCGAGCGGGGCGGACCAGGCATCGATGATGTGTTCGCCCGGCACCAGCACGGCGGCGCGCGCTGCAGGTGCGAGTTCAGGCTCGAGCAGCCGCAATTCATCGCGCGCGACAGGACGCACGTCGGCGACGCCGTTGGCATGGGCCTTGGCCACGATGCCGTCGAGCTTCGCCTGCTCCTCCTCCGACCACGCCACGACGAGGGCGGAGCTCCTCACCAGCGGCAGATTCAGCCGGTCACGGATTTCGAGATATTCGGCATGGCCCGCCTGCATGCAGGCGAGCTCGAGGCTTCCCGTGGGCGCATCGAAGCCCGTATGCAGCAGCGCGCTGTTGCCCTTGGAGGCGCCGCTCAGGATATCGGCACCGCGCTCCAGCAGCACGGCGGAAAGACCGGCCATGGCGAAGCGGCGCAGGATGGCGAGGCCCACCACGCCGCCGCCGATCACCGCGATGTCGAAGCTCCGCTGCATGGCTGCGATCCTAGCACAAACGAAAAAGGGGCGGCACTTGCGCGCCGCCCCTTCGGACGTGGTGTGGCTTACGAGGCTTCCGCCGCGTCGAGCGCCTTCTCGCGGGCCGCGATCTCGGCTTGGCGGCGCTTGATCTCCTCGCCGATGGGCGGGCCCTTGAAGCGCTTGCGCTCCGACAGGAACCAGCCCAGTCCCATCGCAACCGCCAGGAAGATCAGCGGATTGGTGAGCTGGTTCAGCGGGAACACGAGGTCCGGGAACAGCGGCAGGATGATCGGGTTGAAGGGCGGCTGAATGCCGGCATAGGCGAGGATGACCACGCCGATGATGGTGATGATCGCGAAGGGCTTCGACCAGGCACCGAGGCGGAACGGGCCGTACTCGGTCCAGGTCTTGCCTTCCGCGAACAGGCCCGCGGCCACCGGCATGGCGTAGGAAATGTAGAGGAAGAGCGCACAGCCGGCGGCCAGCGCGAACATGAAGGGCGCATAGTAGCAGGCACCCGCCGACAGCGCCGCCGTCAGCCAGATGGCATTGACGGGCGTGCGGTGCTTGGGGTGGATGGTCGCCAGGGCCTTGGAGGCCGGAAGGCCGCCGTCACGCGCGAAGGCATAGATCATGCGCGAGGTGGAGGTCATGCCGGCGAGGCCGCAGATGTAGTTGGCGATCACGATGCCGATGGCCAGCAGGTCACGCAGGAGCTCCGGCATCGGCAGGGTGTTGAACAGGTTGAAGAAGGAGTTGAAGCCGTCCTTTGCCGCCACCGTCGTGTCCGGCATGGCCAGCACGAAGGACGAGGCGAGGAAGAAGCCGAACAGCAGCGACCAGAACACCGAGTTCAGCATGCCCTTCGGCACGGTGGACCTGGCATTGATGGTTTCCTCGGAGGTGTGCGCCGAGGCATCGAAGCCGGTGATGGTGTAAAGCGGGTAGAGCAGGCCGATGAGGAAGGCCACCAGCGCGGTGCGCGGCTCCGGCACCACGAGGCCGCCCGGCTCGCCCGAGTTGTTGACGAAGGTGAACAGCCGCGACAGGTCGAAGGACGCCCCCCAGATCAGCATCGAAAGCGTGAGGCCGATCGCCACCACGAAGATCAGGTAGCCGGAGAAGTCCGTCAGCATCGTGGTGATCTTGATGCCGAAATGATTGAACAGCGCCTGGGTGACGGCGAAGATCGTCACGAAGATGCTGGCATGCAGCGCGCCCCAGGCCGAGGTGTCGACGCCGAAGACGCCGGTGATCACGAGGTCCTTCAGCAGCAGGTAGACGCCGAAGTTCACCGAGGCGACCACGAAGATGAGGCCGACGAGGTTGATCCAGGCGCAGAGCCAGCCCCAGCCGCGGCCGCCGAGGATGGAGGCCCAGTGATAGAGGCCGCCGGCAGTCGGATAGGCCGAGGCGATCTGGCCGACCGATGCGGCGACCACGAGGGCGAAGAAGCCGCCCACCAGCCAGCCGATCGACACCGAGAAGCCGCCGCCCGACGAGAAGGCCACCGGGAACGCGGTGATGCCACCGGCCAGGATGCAGATGATCGAGAAGGAAATCGCGAAGTTCGAGAACCCGCTCATGCGGCGCGCAAGTTCCTGCGCATAACCCATGTTGTGGAGGACTTTTTCGTCCTCGGTCATGTGTTCCATAAAGGCATCTCCCCCACGCCCCAGGGGATTCTTGGCGTGTTGTTGTGTTTGCTGTGCTGGAATCGCTGGCTTGGGCCAGCGAAGCCCCTTTTCCCCGTGATCATTCTGTAACGGAATTTACAATCGGTCAACGTGTCGTAACTGATTGCAAAGCGAGCAGTTGTGCGCGCGGGAGAGGCAGTGCATTCTGTTCGCGTGAGCTTTCCTCACGTCAACCGAACTGCCACGTCCGATGCCATGGTCCGCCGCCACTACGATCTCCCCTCGCTGAACGCGCTCGCAGCCTTCGAGGCTGCCGCCCGCCACCTGAGCCTCACCCGCGCCGCCGCGGAACTGAACGTCACGCCTGGCGCCGTGTCGAAGCAGGTGAAGGCGCTGGAGGACCAGATCGGGCGGCCGCTGTTCCTGCGCCTGCACCGGGCACTGGAACTGACCCCCGAGGGCCACGCCGTCTACCAGAGCCTGAAGGATGCCTTCGAGCGCGTGTCGAGCACGATCCGGCAGGTCGGGCTCTCGGGAAGCCCGCGCTCCGTCTCGATCGGCACCACCATGGCCTTCGCGCAGCTGTGGCTGATGCCGCGGCTCGGTGACTTCTGGACGAGGCACCAGGACATCGTGCTCGACCACATCATCTCCGACCGGCCGCATGAGGCGAGCCGTGCGGATATCGACCTGCGCGTGCGCTATGGCGATGGCAGCTTCACCGACGAAACCGCGACACTGCTGTTCGGCGACCGGATCGTGGCGGTGGCCGCACCCGCCTTCCTGGCGCGCCACAAGGTGAAGAGCATGCAGGACCTTTCGTCCCTGCCGCTGCTGTCGGTCGAAGGCGTGGACTGGACCTGGACCACCTGGGCCGATTTCCTGAAGGCTGCCGGCGCGTCCCATCGCAAGCTCAATGTGCGGCGCTTCAACTCCTATGTCATCGCACTTCAGGCTGCGCAGGCGGGCCAGGGCGTGGCGCTGGGCTGGATGAGCCTGGTCAAGCCCCTGCTGGCAAGCAAGCTGCTGGCCAAGGCGGGCCCGGCGGAGATCGAGGCGCCGCAGTCCTTCTATCTCACCTGGCCAGCGCGCCAGCCGCTGACGCCCGAAGCGGAGATCCTGCGCGACTGGCTGCTGCAGCAGCCAGCTTGAGATGAACTCAAGCAAGGGGCGCAAAAGCCTCGCTTGAAGCCGGCACCGGTGCGGCGTTCTATGGCGGCTCGCAGCAGGAGACGCAGAATGACCGACGCCAGCCCCGCCACAACCCCCAACGCACGCCGCAGCGGCGGGCGCGACGGTCGCCGCGCGCTGCGCGCCACTCCCATGGCGTCCTTCCCGACGCTGGTGCGCGACATTCCGGTCTACAATCTCGTCCCCGACGAGGCGGTGGAGCTGATCCACGATGAATCGCTGAAGATCCTCGAGGAGGTGGGCTGCGAGTTCCGCGACGACGAGGCCATCGCCATGTGGAAGGCCGCCGGCGCCAATGTGACAGGCACCCGCGTCCGCATCGACCGGGCGCTGCTCATGAGCCTCGTGGCGAAGGCGCCGGAGGAATTCACCCTCAACGCCCGCAATCCCGGGCGCACGGTGCGGATCGGCGGCCGCAACTCCGTCTTCGTGCCGATGTATGGGGCTCCCTACGTGCGTGACCTCGACAACGTCCGCCGCTATGGCTCGCTCGAGGATCTCAACAACTTCCACAAGCTCGCCTACATGCTGCCCGCACTCCACTCCTCGAGCTCGATCTGCGTCGAGCCGATGGAGATCCCGGTGCCGAAGCGCCACCTGCACATCATCCACTCGGCACTGACGCATTCCGACAAGCCCTTCATGGGCATCGTCACCTCGAAGGAGCGCGCCGAGGACGTGATGAAGATGTCCGGCATCGTCTTCGGCGAAGACTACGTGAAGGACAATACGGTCGTCGTCTCGATCACCAACTGCAATTCGCCGCTGGTGTGGGACGCCACCATGCTGGATGCAATGAAGGTCTATGCCGCGCACAACCAGCCCGTCATCTGCGCGCCCTTCGCGCTGTGCGGGGCCTCCACGCCGGCCTCGGCGGTGGGGGCGGTGGCGCAGGTCAATGCCGAGGCGCTGGCGGGTGTGGCCTTCACCCAGCTGATCCGCGCGGGCTCGCCCGTCATCTATGGCCAGTTCATGGTGGCGGTGGACATGAAGTCGGGTGCCCCCATGGGGGGCACGCCGGAAGCCGCCCAGATGATGTACCTGATGGGGCAGCTGGCGCGGAAGTACAGGCTGCCGTGGCGTACCTCGGGCTTCCATGTCGGCTCCAAGCTCAACGACGCGCAGGCGGGCTATGAATCCAACATGCTGATGCATGCCGCGATCCTGTCGGGCGCCAACTACATCTGGCACGTGGCAGGCTGGCTGGAAGCGGGCCTGTGCTGCGACTATTCCAAGTTCGTCACCGATGCCGAGCAGCTGGTCGGCTGGTACAAATATGCGGGCGGCGTCTCCTTCGCCGACTTCAAGGATGCCATGGCGGCGATCCGCGAGGTGGGTCCGCAGGGCCACTTCCTCGGCACGCAGCATACGCTGGAGCATTTCGAGAAGGCCTTCTTCAGCCCCTCGATCATGGACTTCAACTCCTTCGAGCAGTGGTCGGCGGAAGGGGCCAAGGACCACGCCACGCGCGGCCGCGACAAGGCCCGCCAGATGCTGCAGGCCTACGAGCCACCGAAAATGGACGAGGGCATCGCCGAGGGCCTCAAGGACTTCATCGCGAAGCGCGAGGAAGTGCTGCCCGACACGGTAAACTGAGGCCGGTGGCGGAACGCACCCCCGCGTGCTAGCAGGGGTCGGCCATGCTCATCGACTACATCACCTCCGCCCTCGCCACACTGCTGGTCGTTGCCGACCCGGTGCTGATGAGCGCGCTGTTCCTCGGCATCACCCATGGCATGACCCGGGAGCACCGGCGCGAGGTGGCGCTCCGCGGCTCGATCATCGCCTTCTGCATCCTGCTGGCGGCGGGCCTCGGCGGCGCAAAGCTCCTCGACCTGCTCGGCATCTCGCTCTCGGCCTTCCGCATCGCGGGCGGGCTGCTGCTGCTGTCAGCCGCGGCAGAGATGGTGTTCGACCGGAGGAGCGAGCGGCTGAAGAGCACCGTCGAACAGGCCATCACCGTCGACCATGTGAAGAACATCGCGGCCTTTCCGCTGGCCATTCCGCTGATGGCGGGGCCCGGCGCCATCACCGCCATGATCCTGCTGGCGGGCCGCGCCGAGGGGCGCATCACCTGGCTCGTGTCGCTCTATGGCGTGGCGGCCCTGGTCATGGCCGCCTGCTTCGTCGCCTTCCTGATGGCCGAGCGCATCTCGAAACTGATGGGCGTGACAGGCCGCGCCGTGCTGACCAGGCTTCTCGGCATCATCCTCGCCGCACTCGCGGTGCAGTTCGTGATCGACGGCGTCTCCGCCATCACGCCCTGGCACTTGAACTGAGCCGCGGCACCAGCTTCGTCGCCACGAAGCCCAGCGCCACGAGCACCAGCGTCACGAAGCCCCAGAGGGCAACGACCAGCCACTCGCCCACGCCCGCTCCGGCCGAGGCCAGCCACGAGGCCCATTCGACCAGCATCGGATCCGCCGGGAGGATGTCGGCATTGCTGGCAACGAGGCCGCCGGCCACGCCCACGAGGCCATGGGTGATCCAGGCCACCAGCGACCACAGCGCGATCACCACAGTGGTGAGGGTCCAGACGAGGGTCTTCATCGATGAGTCTCCGCGAGGTGCTGCCGCAGCAGGTTGAGGTTGCGCGTATTGGCCTTGAAGGCCATGTCGAAGACAAAGCCGATCACCGGAATGGCGCCGAGTGCGGTGTCCGCCGCGATGTTGAGGCCCATGCGGGTGAGAAGGCGCGCCGGCACGCCATGGCGAACGGCCTCGCCGATGACATAGAGCGACATGCCGGTGCCGACGAGCGTGCCAACACCGGGGACGAGGCTCAGCACGCCATCCGCACCCACGCTGCGCGAGGTGCCGGGAATGCGCAGGGCCGAGTCGGAAAACCAGGCGAGCCATTCGAGCCGCTGCATGGTGCCCTGTGGCGTGAGGTCAAGGGTGATCGAGGGGCTGGTCATTGCGTTCATCTCCCAGATTGCGGCGCGAGACGCGCCTTCAAGGTGGAAGAGTCCGACATCGCAGCCGCGTGGCTGCCAGAGGGGCCCGGACCCGTCTGATGACCATGTGGGGATGCTTCGCCGCCGCACAAGCGCGCGCGGGCAAAAAAAGAGGGGTGAACGGCAGCAACCAACAACCGTTCACCCCTGAGCCGGCCCAAGGCCGGGACGCTCCGAGTACTCTTCGCTTGAGAATGGGAGGACCCAAGAAAGACGTGTGCGCCGCTTTGTGCATTGCAAAGGCGGTGCCAGACCGGGCGTCACCGGGGATATCAGGCTAAATATTTGTAATAATGAGATTTTAGGTCGTAAAAGATGCTTTAACCATATCGAGCCCGCGCACTGGCTGCCCCCTCATTGTGCAGTGCAGCGCCTGTCTTTTCAGCAAACGGTCAGACCGGCCCGTGCCTGCGCATCCAGTCGACGAAGCGGCCCAGCGCCTCCTCGAGGGGCCCCAGGTCCTTCAGGTAGCACATGCGGAGGTGGCCCTCGCCGCCGGCGCCAAAGGTGCTGCCCGGCGCGAAGCCGACCTTGGCCTCGTCGATCAGGCGGCGGACGGTGGCCGCCGAATCCGTCATGCCGTCGATGCCGAAGAACAGGTAGAAGGCACCCTGCGGCACCTCGAACTGCAGCCCCGGCAATTCCTTCAGC
Source organism: Aestuariivirga litoralis (assembly GCF_003234965.1). Lineage (GTDB taxonomy): Bacteria > Pseudomonadota > Alphaproteobacteria > Rhizobiales > Aestuariivirgaceae > Aestuariivirga > Aestuariivirga litoralis. The sequence continues at coordinate 111,182 of NZ_QKVK01000005.1, read as the reverse complement.
ATCAGCACGGTGAGGTCGCGGCGGTGGCGGGCCATCAGCACCTGGCGTTCGATGAACGCGTCGCCATGGTCGAGTGCCGCCACGCAGCCGCGCTGCAGGAAAGCCGGCGTGCCGGAGGACGACACCTGCACGATGCGCTCGATCGCCGGGCCCAGCGCCTTGGGCGCCTGCAGCCAGCCGACGCGCCAGCCGGTCATCGCCCAGTTCTTGGAGAAGGTGTTGGCGAGCAGCAGCTGCTCCTCGTCCTCGCAGATGTCGAGGAAGGAGGGCGCGCGCGTCTCGCCGTTGTCGCCATAATAGAAGCGGGTATAGACCTCGTCGGCGAAGATCCAGATACCGCGCCTGCGGCAGAAGTCGCGCACCGCGACGAGCTCGTCGCGCGTTGCCGTCCATCCCACGGGGTTCGACGGCGAATTGAGTGCTATGGCGCGGGTGCGCTCCGTCACCGCGTCGAACAGCCGGTCGAGATCGAGCGTCCATTTGCCATTGGCGAAGTTCATTGGCACCTCGACGGGTTTCGCACCCGAGATGCGCAGTGCGCCGGCATAATTGGGCCAGGCCGGCGTGGGCAGAACGATCTCGTCACCATCGCTGGTGATCATCTGCACGATGGTCTGGATCGCATGCATGCCGCCCGAGGTGACGAAGAAATTCTCAGGCTCGAAGCTGCGGCCGAAATTGCGCGTGTGATAGCGCGCCAGCGCGTCGCGCAGTTCGGGGATGCCGCGCTGCCAGGTGTAGAATGTCTCGCCGTTGAGCAGGGCCTCGGCGGCGGGCCTGGCGAAGGCCTCGGGCGTGGGCTGGTTGCCCTCGCCCGACCACAGCGGGATGATGCCGGGCACGGTGAAGCCATACATGGCGGCCTTGACGATGCCGCTGTCGGGCTCGTTGCGGGCCTGCGGTGTCAGTGCGGCGAGAAGCTTCTCATCGGTCATGGGCGGAACTTAAACAAAGGCACCGGGGTGTCCACCACCCCGGCGCGCAAGGCTGCATCGCTGGGCCCGCATCAGGCGGGGTTCTTGGCCTTCAGCGCATCGCGGATTTCGGCCAGCAGCTCTTCCGATTTGGTAGGCGGAGCGGGCGGCGGGGCGGGCTCCTCGCGCTTCAGCCGGTTCGAGACCTTGACCAGCTGGAACAGCACGAAGGCGACGAGCAGGAAGTTGATGACCACCGTGATGAAGGCGCCATAGGCCAGCACCGCGCCCTGCTTCTGCGCCGCGGCCAGCGTGGTGGCCGTGACGTTGGCATTGAGCGGCAGGAAATAGTCATCGAAGTTCAGCCCGCCGGTGAGCGCGCCGATGATCGGCATGATGAGAAGATTGACGATGCCGTCGACGATCCGGCTGAAGGCCGCGCCGACGATGACGCCGACCGCCAGGTCGAACGCATTTCCCTTGAAGGCGAAGGACTTGAAGTCGCTCCATTCCCTGCGCACCGTATCGCCTGCCATGTCGTCCCCCTCGAGTCGGGATCTGCATCCCGGGTTTGATGATCTGTCACTGCCATTATCCTGCCGATGCTGGCAAAATCAAAGGCCCCATAGCGCAGGACAGCGAATCAGATGTTGGAACGCCGCACATTCTACCCCGACCTGCAGCCCTTCAGCCGGGGCCGCCTCAGGGTCTCGCCTCTGCACGAGATCTATTTCGAGGAGTGCGGCAACCCGAAGGGCAAGCCTGCCGTGGTGCTGCATGGCGGGCCCGGCGGCGGCATCTCGCCCTTCCTGCGGCAGCTGCATGACCCGAGGGCCTATCGCATCATCCTGTTCGACCAGCGCGGCTGCGGCCAGTCGACGCCGCATGCGGAACTCGCCGAGAACACCACCTGGGACCTCGTGGCCGACATGGAGGCGCTGCGCCGGCACCTGAAGATCGAGCGCTGGCAGGTGGTGGGGGGCTCCTGGGGCTCCACCCTGGCGCTGGCCTATGCCGAGACCCATGCCGACCGGGTCACCGAACTCATCACCCGGGGCATCTTCACCTTGAGGAAAAGCGAGATCCGCTGGTTCTACCAGGAAGGGGCGGACCAGCTCTTCCCCGACCTGTGGGAGGGTTTCATCGCCCCCATCCCCCCGGACGAGCGGCACGACCTGCTCTCGGCCTATCACCGCCGCCTGACCGGGCCGGACAAGGCGGCGCAAATCGCCTGCGCCCGGGCGTGGAGCCAGTGGGAGGGAGCGACCATTTCCCTGTTGCCGGACCCCAAACGGGTGGCGGAATTCGGCAGCGACCACTTCGCCCTGGCCTTCGCCCGCATCGAGTGCCACTACTTCGTCAACCACGGCTTCTTCCGGCAGGACGGGCAGCTGATCGCCGAGGCCCGCAGGCTGGCCGGCATTCCGGGCGTCATCATCCAGGGCCGCTATGACGTGGTCACCCCGCCCGTCACCGCCTGGGACCTGCACAAGGCCTGGCCGGAGGCCCGGTTCATCATGGTGCCCGATGCCGGCCATACGGCAACCGAGCCTGGCATCGCAGATGCGCTGGTGCGGGCGACGGACCAGTTTCGCCATGCGTGAATTGCATGGCTGGCTCTGTGTGCAGTGCAGCACGATTGCTGCAATCTGTTCACAATTGATCGCCATATGGAGGGTCAACAGAAGAAACGCACCACTCCAACGTCTCGAGGCAACCCATGATCGTTTTCTCCGCCATGCGCGACCTGGCCGACGGCCTGACCCGCGGTTTCGGCCTGTTCTTCAGCGAGCGCCAGGACACCACCGCCCGCGGCATCAACCCGACCCCGGTGAAGCGCGGCACCCGCCGCTAGGGTTCACATTCCGACGTTTGGGCGGGAATTCACCAGTCCCGCCACCACAATGCCACGTGCCCTCCCCGCTCCGGCCCGGATTGGAGGGCATTGTCACTTCCAGAGGGGCGGTCGGGGCGATGCAACTTTTCTGCGGAATTCCCGGAACCACCCCGAAGCGGAAGCGTTGATAGACGCAACCTGCCACCAGTTTGGCCCGCATGGCTCCTGTCGCCGTCCCGAGTCGTGAAGGCCATCGGCCCGTCCATACCCTGCCGGTATGGGCGGGCCACTTACGTTCTGGGAACCGAATCGGCGTAATCTCGCGCCATGGACCTCGACCGCACCCTGCTTGAGATCGGCGGCGCCCCCGTCACGCTCCTCCATCTCCTGTTCGTCGCCGGGCTCTTCGCCCTGCTGCTGCTGGTCGCGGCCGTCATCCTGTCGTGGCGGGCCCAGGCGGCCCGGCTGGGCGACAGCATCGCCACCCAGCGCCGCGCCGCCGAACTGGAATACCGCATCGCCGAGCTTTCCGGCGCGCTGCGGACCCTGGCGGAACAGTCACAGGGCTCGCAGATCCATCTCGTCTCCACGCTGGACGAACGCCTCACCGACCAGGCGGAACGCACCGGCCAGTCGCTGAAGCAGCTGCACGAGCGCCTCGCGGTGATCGACGCCGCGCAAAAGAACATCGCGGCACTGTCCGGCGAGATGTTGAGCCTCAAGGACATCCTCTCCAACAAGCAGGCGCGCGGCGCCTATGGCCAGGCGCGCATGGAGGCGATCATCCGCGACGGCCTGCCCTCAACCGCCTATGCCTTCCAGGGCTCGCTCAGCAACAACACACGGCCCGACTGCCTGGTCTCGCTCCCCGACTCGGACATCAAGCTCGTCATCGACGCCAAGTTTCCGCTGGAAGCCTTCAACGCGCTGAAGGCCGCGACCGGCGAGACCGAACTCCGCAATGCCGAGGCGCGGCTCAGGGGCGACGTGCTGAAGCACGTCAAGGACATTGCCGAGAAATACCTGCTCGCCGGCGAGACGCATGAGACGGCAATCATGTTCGTGCCCTCGGAGTCGGTCTATGCCGAGCTCTACGAGAAGTTCGAGGACGTGATCCAGAAGGCGCATCGCGCGCGCGTCATCCTCGCCTCGCCCAACGTGCTGATGCTGCTGGTGCAAACGCTGCAGGCCATCTTCCGCGACGCCCGCATGCGCGAGCAGGCCGGCCTCATCAAGGTGGAAGTGACCAAGCTCCTCGAGGACGTCGACCGCCTCAGGGAACGCGTCGGCGACCTGCAGAAGCATTTCGGCGCCGCCTCCAACGACCTCGAGAAGCTCGCCGTCTCCGCCGACAAGATCACGCGGCGCAGCGCCCGGATCGAGAGCCTGGAATTGCAGGAGCCGGAAGGCGGCGTGGAGATCGTGCGGCCGAAGCTGGTGGAGCGGGGCTAGGTCCCACTCTCCTCCAGTCATCCCTCCCCAATGCCGTCACCCGGCTCTCATTGCCGTCACCCGGCCCTCAAGGCCCTGACGCCACCCTCAATGCCGTCATCCCGGCGAAGGCCGGGATCCAGCTCTGGGCCGTGGCCACACATGTAGAGGCCTCAGGGATGTCGCAGAGGGGATTTATGCAGAAGTCGCTAGGGGACTAGCCTTCATCTGACTTTCCAAAAAGCAATCGTTACGAATTCATTTCTGCGCCCCTCCCTTCCTCTCATCATCGCCGGGCTTGACCCGGCGATCCTTTTCGCGGACCCAAAAAAGTTGCCCGGGACAAGCCCGGGCATGATGCGGTGAATGAATGAGGCTGCCTTGAAGCAGACGTGAGCGGCCTTCCGCCCTACAGCGGCCGCCGCGCCCGGATGGCCTGGGTCAGCGTCCCCTCGTCGAGATAATCCAACTCGCCCCCCACCGGCACACCATGCGCCAGCCGTGACGCCGCAATCCCCAGCGTCTTCAGCCGCTCGGTGATGTAATGCGCCGTGGTCTGCCCCTCGACGGTGGCGTTCAAGGCCAGCACGACTTCCTTCACCTCGCCCGCCCCGGCGCGCTCGATCAGCGCGCCGATGCTCAGGTCCTCCGGCCTCACACCCTCGATGGCCGAGAGCGTGCCGCCGAGCACATGATAGAGCCCGCCCCAGGCACCTGCGCGCTCCAGCGCCCAGAGGTCGCCCACTTCTTCCACCACGCAGATCGTGGTGCGGTCGCGGCGCGCATCGGTGCACAGCGTGCAGGGATCGACGGTGTCGACGTTGCCGCATGCGGTGCAGATTGTCACCTTTTCCTGCGCCTCCGCCATGGCGAGCGCCATGGGGGCCAGAAGCCGCTCGCGGTTCTTGATCAGGAACAGGGCCGCACGCCGGGCCGAGCGGGGGCCGAGCCCCGGCAGTTTCGCCAGCAGCTGGATCAGCCTCTCGATTTCGGGTCCTGTCGTGCGGCGCGACATCAGAAGGGCAGCTTGAAGCCCGGCGGCAGCGGCAACCCGCCGGTCACCGACTTCATCTCCTCCGCCATCATGGCTTCGGACTTGTTCTTGGCATCGGTGTGGGCGGCGAGGATCAGGTCCTCGAGGATGTCCTTCTCGTCCGCCTTCATCAGCGAGGGGTCGATCGACAGCGCCGTCATGACACCCTTGCCGGAGAGTGTCACCTTCACAAGCCCGCCGCCAGACTGGCCGGTGACGGTTGCCTGCTCCAGCTTGGCCTGCATCTCGGCCATGCGGGACTGCATGGCCTGGACCTGTTTCATCATGTCACCGAGGTTCTTCATCGCTCTCACTCATGTTGGGGGGCGGCAGGCTGTCATCCGGCAGCTTGACGTCGATGATCTCCGCCCCCGGGAAACGCTTCAGCACCGCCTGCACGTCCGGGTGTTCGCGCGCGGTCATGAACAGATTGTCCTTGGCCTCCTGGCGCTGGCGGGCGACGGGCTTGTCGCCGCCGTCCTTCGCCACCATCACGATCCAGCGCATGGAGGTGAAGGCCTCGAGCTTGCGGCCGATCTCGTTGGCGAGGCCTGCATGGGCACCGGGTTCCAGCGCCAGCTCGAACTGGCCCGGCGCAACGCGGATCGGGCGTATCAGGCTTTCGAGGTCGGTCTTGAGCTTGATGTCGCGCTTCTCGGTGGCGAGCGCGATGAGGTCCTTGAGGCTCGAGAAGGCGCGCGTCTCGGTGGGGGCCGCCACCTGCGGCTTCACCGCAAGGGAACCCTGCGACTCGACCGGCGTCTCGGAATTGTTGCGCAGCAGTTCGCGGGCACTCATCGGCACCACGCGCTCGGAGGATTGCGCCTGCTTGACGATCTTCGCCAGTTCCTCGCCGCCCGGCAGGTCCGCCGCGTGGCAGAGGCGGATCAGCACCATCTCGGCCGCCATCAGCGGATCTGAATGAAGCTCGGTCTCGCGGATGCCCTTCAAGAGCATGGACCAGGCGCGCGTCAGATGCGCGATGCCGCATTTCTGGGCGTGCTCGGCGCCGCGCGTCTTCTCCGCCTCGGTGCGCGAGGAGTCGGCGAGTGCCCCCTCCTTCACCACCTTGAGGCGCGTCACCCAGTGCACGTAATCGGCAAGGTCGCTGAGGATGGTGGCCGGATCGCCGCCGCCCTGGTACTGCGCCTCGATCTCCTCGATGGCGCCCTTCGCGTTACCCGCCATCACCGTCTCGAACAGGTCGATGATGCGCGAGCGGTCCATCAGGCCCAGCATGGAGGCGACGTCCGCCGCCTTCACCCTGCCCTCGCCGTAAGCGATGGCCTGGTCGAGCAGCGAGAGACCGTCACGCACCGAGCCCTCCGCCGCACGCGCGATCATGGCCAGCGCATCGGCCTCGGCCTCCACCCCTTCCTTCACGGCGATGCCGGCATAGTGCGAAGCGAGCAGTGCGGCATCGAGCCGCTTCAGGTCGAAGCGCTGGCAGCGCGACAGGATGGTGACGGGAACCTTGTTGATCTCGGTGGTGGCGAAGATGAACTTCACATGCGGCGGCGGCTCTTCCAGCGTCTTGAGCAGCGCGTTGAAGGCGCTCTTCGAGAGCATGTGCACTTCGTCGATGATGTAGACCTTGTAGCGCGCCTGGACGGGTGCATAGCGCACGCTGTCGATGATCTCGCGCATGTTGTCGACGCCGGTGTTGGAGGCGGCGTCCATCTCGATCACGTCCATGTGGCGCGATTCGAGGATGGCCTCGCAGTGCGGGCCCATGTCGGGCATGTCGATGGCTGGCCGGTCGCCATAGTTCAGGGCGCGGGCGATGAGGCGGGCGGTCGTCGTCTTGCCCACGCCGCGCACGCCGGTCAGCATGAAGCCCTGCGCGATGCGGCCCGAGGCGAAGGCATTGGTGAGGGTGCGCACCATCGCTTCCTGGCCGATGAGGTCAGGGAAGGTGCGCGGGCGGTATTTCCGGGCAAGAACGCGATACCCTGCTGCGTTCGCGCCGCTCTGAGTGTCGTCCATGGCGGGCTTCCGCGGGGCAGCTTAAAGGGTGGGAGGCTGGACGGGCAACCCGTTCCGGTCTCGTTGGGGCTGCTTCCTTCCGGACCTGACCCGGTTGGCGAGCGGCACGTCCGCCGCCAACCTCCCGGGGGCTATATGGGGGGAACGGGAACAAAAGGCAAGCACCACGGCTTGCAAAGCGCCGGGCGCGGCTGCATTCTGCCGGAGAGGCAGATTCCCCGCCGCATCGGGGCTTTCAGGGAGATTTCCGCATGTTCAGGACGCTCGTCACACCCCTTCTGGGCCTCCTCGGCCTCGCGGCCCTGACCACGGCTGCGCTGGCCTCCGACCCCTACGGCACGAATGACGACGGCTATGTTCGGATCTGGAAGCCCTATGTGATCGAGAAGAACTGCTCGGGTGACTGGTATTACCACTGCAGGGCACGGATGGACTATGCCCCCTTCCAGCGCTCCATGGTGGCGCGGCCGGGCAGCTACTGGTACCAGAAGCCCTTCCAGGTTTACCGCTATGGCGATTTCAAGCCGCAGCGCGCCCATTGGGGCCGCCGCTACTCCGCCGCCCATGTGGCGTGGTGCAGCGATCACTACCGCACCTATGACCCCACCACCAATTTCTACAAGGGCCGCGGCTACCAGCTGATGAAGTGCCGCAGCCCCTATGGCGGCTGATTGACCGGCGGCCAAGGCTTGACTAAGGGACGGCCATGTCGCTGCTCCCCATCGTAACGCTTCCCGACGAGAAGACCCTCCGCGAGGTTTCGAAGCCCGTGGCCTCGATCGATTCCCACGTCAAGAAACTGTGGGACGACATGCTGGAGACCATGTACCGCGCCCCCGGCATCGGCCTGGCCGCCATCCAGGTGGGCGTGCCGCAACGCCTGCTCGTCATCGACCTCGCCAAGGACGGGGAGCCGAAGACCCCACTCTTCGTCGCCAATCCGGAGATCACCTGGATGAGCGAACAGCAGAGCGACTACGAAGAGGGCTGCCTCTCCATCCCGGAGTATTACGAGATGGTGACCAGGCCCGCCGAGATCCGCATCGACTATGTCGACCGGCAGGGCGAGGCCAGGACGATGCACGCCACCGGCCTGATGGCCACCTGCCTGCAGCACGAGATCGACCACCTCAACGGCATCCTGTTCATCGACCACATCTCGCGACTGAAGCGCGAGCGGGTGGTGAAGAAATTCCAGAAGGCCCACAAGCTCGGAAAGCTCTAGGCCGATGCGCCTCGTCTTCATGGGCACGCCGGACTTCGCGGTCGAGACGCTGAAGGCGCTGATCGCCGCCGGGCACGACATCGCCTGTGCCTACTCGCAGCCGCCGCGCCCCGCCGGCCGCGGCATGGCGGAACGGCCCTCGCCCGTCCACGCCTTCGCGGCAGCACAAGGCATCGAGGTGCGAACGCCCGCCTCGCTGAAGTCGGCCGACGAGCAGGCCCGCTTCGCGGCGCTTGAAACCGATGCCGCGGTGGTCGTCGCCTATGGCCTGCTGCTGCCCAAGCCCGTGCTCGCGGCCCCCCGGCTCGGCTGCTTCAACGTTCACGCCTCGCTGCTGCCGCGCTGGCGCGGGGCCGCGCCCATCCAGCGCGCCATCATGTCGGGTGATGCCGAGTCCGGCGTCACCATCATGCGCATGGAGGAAGGCCTCGACACCGGGCCGATGTGCAAGGTGCGCAGGCATGCGATCACGCCCACCACCACCGCGCAGTCGCTGCATGATGAACTCGCCGCGCTCGGCGCGCGACTGATGGTAGAGGTTCTGGCGCAGCCGGAGATCAGCTGCACGCCGCAGCCTGCGGACGGCGTCACCTATGCTAGGAAGATCGACAAGGCCGAGGCCCGCATCGACCTCACGCGGAGCGCGGAGGAGGTGCGCAACCACATCCACGGCCTCTCGCCCTTCCCCGGCGCATGGTTCCCGGTGAAGGCTACGCGCCTCAAGGCGCTGCTCTGCGAGGTGGTGCAAGCGAGCGGCAGGCCCGGCACCTTCCTCGACGACAACCTTACCATCGCCTGCGGCACCGGGGCCATCCGCCTTCTCAGGCTGCAGCGCGAGGGCAAGGGCGCGATGGAGGCCACCGACTTCCTGCGCGGCTTTCCCATCGCCAAGGGCACGGAGGCCGCCTGATGCCGCGCTATCGCCTCACCATCGAGTATGACGGCACACCCTTCACCGGCTGGCAATCCCAGGCCGGCGGGACCTCGGTGCAGGACGTGCTGGAGCGCGCGGTCGCCATCATCAACGGCGGTCATTCGATGGTCTATGGCGCGGGTCGCACCGATGCGGGTGTGCATGCGTTGGCGCAGGTGGCGCATGTCGACCTCGTGAAATCATGGGACCCGTTCAAGCTTCGCAACGCGCTGAACGGCAACATGCGCGAACACCCGGTGAGCGTGCTGGAGGCGGAGGAAGTGCCGGATGACTTCCACGCCCGCTTCTCCGCCACCAGGCGCTACTATCTCTATCGCATCCTCAACCGGCGCGCGCCGCCGGCCCTCGACAGGGGCAAGGTCTGGTGGCTGCCGGTCGACCTCGACTCGGATGCGATGCACGAGGCGGCGGGCCATCTCGTCGGCAAGCATGACTTCACCACCTTCCGGGCCGCGCAGTGCCAGGCCAATTCGCCGGTGAAGACGCTCGATCACTTCGAGGTGGCGCGCTACGGCGAGCTGATCGAGGTGCGGGCGGACGCCCGCTCCTTCCTGCACAACCAGGTGCGCTCGATGGTGGGCTCGCTGCGCCTCGTCGGCGAGGGCAAGTGGAGCCCGCGCGACATGAAGAAGGCCCTCGACGCGGCGGACCGCAGCGCCTGCGGGCCGGTGGCGCCGCCGGACGGGCTCTATCTCCTCCGCGTCGGCTACAGTTCCGCCGAGAAATAATCCGCGATGATGCGGGCGTAGATCGCCTGCGTGGCGCGCAGCTCGTCGATCGAGATACGCTCGTCGGTCTGGTGGATCGTCGCATTGGTGGGGCCGAATTCCAGCACCGGGCAGTAATCCTTCACGAAACGCGCATCCGACGTGCCGCCGCTGGTGGAAAGCTTCGGCAGCACGCCCGTCTCGTGCTCCACCGCGTCCTGCACGAGCCCGACGAAGCGGCCGGGCTCGGTGATGAAGGCATCGGCGCCCTCGGTGGCCGATACCGTCCAGGTGCCGCCCATCTCCTGCCGGGTCACGGCGATCTGCTCGTCCACCCATGTCTTGAGCGAGGCGAAGGAATGCACGGGCGAGAAGCGGATGTTGAACTTCACGGTGGCGCGCGAGGGGATGACATTGCCCGCAGGGTTGCCCACGTCGAAGGTCGTCACCGCCAGCGTCGAGGGATCGAAATGGTCGTTGCCCTCGTCGAGTGTCGCATGCGCGATGCGGTCGACGAAGCGGGCGAGCTTGGGGATCGGGTTGTCCGCCTTGTGCGGATAGGCGGCATGGCCTTGCTTTCCTTCCACCGTGACGGTGAAGCTCAAGGAGCCGCGGCGGCCGATCTTGATGGTGTCGCCCAGCGTCTCCACGCAGCTCGGCTCGCCCACGATGCAATGGTCAGGGATGTGGCCGTTCTCTGCCATCCACTGCAGCACCTTCACCGTGCCGTTGATGGCGGGGCCTTCCTCATCACCGGTGATGAGAAAGGAGATCGAGCCCTTGAACTTGCCTGCATTCCGCACGAAGTCGATGGCGGCACCGGCAAAGGCCGCGACCGAGCCCTTCATGTCGGTGGCGCCGCGGCCGTAGACGAAGCCATCGGCAATCTCGGCGGCAAAGGGCTGGTGCGTCCAGCTCTCGACGATGCCTTCCGGCACCACATCGGTGTGGCCGGCGAAACAGAGATGCGGGCTGCCGGAGCCGATGCGCGCGAAGAGGTTCTCGACATCCGGCGTGCCCGCCTCGCGGAAGATCAGCCGCTGGCAGACGAAGCCATGGGTCGAGAGCAGGTTCTCGAGATAGGTGAGTGCTCCCCCCTCGGCAGGGGTGACGGACTTGCAGCGGATCAGGTCCTGCAGCAGCGGAACGGGATCGGTGGGGGTGTTTTTCATGGGGATCAGTCTATTGCATCGGCCACGGACATGCACCCCCGATGATCTGCCGGGAGGCGGGAGAGATCACCCCGCCCCATCATGCCCGGGCTCGTCCCGGGCATCCGTCTCCCGGGCGCACAACGGATCACCGGGACCGGCCCGGCGATGATGAAACTCCTGAGGCCTCAGTATCTCAGCGGGTCCGGCCCATACTGGTTCTCGCCATCCGTGCCCCGGAGGAAGCCGAGCTCGACCAGCATCCAGATGCCGCCAATGATCGGCACGAGGCCGATGAGCGTCCACCAGCCGGACTTTCCGCGGTCATGCCAGCGCTTGGCATAGAGAACGATGGCGGGATAGATCAGCGCCAGCGCCACGATGATGCTGACGATGCCGTAGCCATTCTCGCCGGCCGTGCCCAGCACCATGTCGATCAGTGCTGCGATGATGGTGATCACCGTCATGGCGATCACCCCCATCCAGTAGCTCTGGCGGCCGATGCGGCCCTCGAGGCTCGTGAACAGATATTTCCAGTCCATGTCCAACCCCCTTTGCGCGGCGCGTGATGCGCCGGTACCCGCAGGTTGAACTATGAACGAGATCGGAGATTCGCGGAAGCCGCCTTGTCAGTCGCGCAGCAACTCGTTGATCGAGGTCTTCGACCGCGTCTTCTCGTCCACACGCTTGACGATCACCGCGCAGTAGAGGGACGGCGAAGGCGAGCCGTCGGCATAGGGCTTCTGCGGCAGGGAACCGGAGACCACCACGGAATAGGGCGGCACCTTGCCCATGTGCACCTTGCCGGTGTCGCGCTCGATGATCTTGGTGGACTGGCCGATGAACACGCCCATCGAGATGACCGAGCCCTCGCCCACCACCACGCCCTCGACAACCTCCGAGCGTGCACCGATGAAGCAGTTGTCCTCGATGATGGTGGGGCCGGCCTGCATCGGTTCCAGCACGCCGCCGATGCCAACGCCACCCGAGAGGTGAACGTTCTTGCCGATCTGGGCGCAGGAGCCGACCGTCACCCAGGTGTCCACCATGGTGCCGGTGTCGACATAGGCGCCGAGGTTGACGAAGGACGGCATGAGGATGGCGCCGGGTGCCACATAGGCCGACTTCCGGACCACGCAGTTGGGCACCGAGCGGAAGCCCGCGGCGCGGAAGTCCTTCTCCGCCCAGCCATCGAACTTGGAGGGCACCTTGTCCCACCACGAGGACCCGCCGGGGCCGCCGGAGATCATCTGCATGTCGTTGAGGCGGAAGGAGAGGAGCACCGCCTTCTTCAGCCACTGGTTCACGTGCCACTCGCCGTCACGCTTCTCGGCGACGCGGGCCTTGCCGGAATCGAGCAGTTCGAGGGCGGCCACCACGGCGTCGCGCACCGGGCCCTTGGTTTCGAGGTTGACCTTGTCGCGGCCCTCCCAGGCCTGTTCGATGGTGCTCTGAAGATCGGTCATGGCTGTCCCCTCACTCGTTTCGGCTGGCTTTCGCCAAAAAGGCAGGCCCGGTCAAGACCGGGTTTGGAGGTCCTTCGTCAATCCCGCCAAAAAGCTGGCGAGGTCGTCGGTCACGTGGTCAATGTGCGGCTGGGCGGTGCCGCCGGTGGCCTTGTTCAGGTGCTCGGCGTCGTGGTTTTCCGGGCTCACCACCAGCACGGTGCGCATGCCCAGCGCATGCGGTGCCTCGAGGTTGCGCGCGATGTCCTCGAACATGGCGGAGGTTTCGGGGTTGATCCCCGTCTGGGCCACGAACTTGCGGTAGGGCTCCATCTCCGGCTTGGGGATGAAATCCGAATGCACGATGTCGAAGATGTCACCGAAATGGTGGGTGATGCCAATGCGGGCGAGCACCTTCTCGGCATGGGCCACCGTACCGTTGGTGAAGATCAGCTTGCGGCCCGGCAGCGCATGGAGTGCCTCGTCGAGCGGCCTGTTCAGCGGCACCGGCGAATGGTCGATGTCATGCACATAGTCGAGGAAGTCGTCCGGCGTGATGCCATGCTCGGTCATCAGCCCGCGGAGTGTCGTTCCATACTTGTAGAACATCTCCTTCTGGCGCCGCTTGGCCTCGGCATAGTCGACATTGAGGAGCTTCGAGACGAAATTCCCCATCTTCACGTCGATCTGGTCGAACAGCCGGCAGGAGGCCGGATAGAGCGTGTTGTCGAGGTCGAAGACCCAGGTGTCGACGTGGGAGAAGTCGTTCATGCCCCTGCCCGCGAGATGCGCGTGCCCACGCCGTGCGGCGTCAGCAGTTCGAGCAGCACCGAATGCGGCACGCGGCCATCGAGGATGATGACGCCCTCGACGCCGGACTTCACAACATCCGCCGCGCTCTCGACCTTGGGGATCATGCCGCCGGTGATGGTGCCGTTGGCGATGAGGTTGGGAAGCTCCTCGACGGCGAGCTCGCTGATCAGGTTCTTGTCCTTGTCGAGCACGCCGGCAACGTCGGTGAGGAGCAGCAGGCGCTTGGCCCTGGTGGCGGTGGCCACCGCTCCCGCCGCCGTATCGGCATTGACGTTGAAGGTCTCGCCATTCGCACCCACGCCGACGGGTGCGATCACCGGAATGGCGTCGGACTTCATGATGGTCTCGAGGATCTCGGTGTTGACCTTCACCGGTTCGCCGACGAAGCCGAAGTCGATCTCGACCACCTTGCCGGTTTCGGGGTCGGTCTTCTTCTTGGTCAGCTTCTCGGCGATCATCAGGTTGCCGTCCTTGCCGGAAATCCCCACCGCGCGGCCGCCCGCCTGCTGGATGGAGGCGACGATCGACTTGTTGATCGAGCCCGAGAGCACCATCTCGACGACCGACATGGTGGCCTCGTCGGTCACCCGCAGGCCCTCGCGGAACTCCGGCTGCACCTCGAGCTTGTCGAGCATCTTGTTGATCTGCGGGCCGCCGCCATGGACGACGATGGGGTTCAGGCCGCAGACCTTCAGCATCACCATGTCGCGGGCGAACTGGTGGGCGAGCTTGGGGTCCACCATGGCGTGGCCGCCATATTTCACCACGATGATCTGGTCGTCATAGCGCTGCAGGAAGGGCAGCGCCTCGGAAAGGATTCGGGCCGTCGCGGCGATTTCGTCCATGAAGTTCCCCCGGGTCAGTGGCGAAGCGCATTACAGGAGAAATGTGAAGGTTTCAAAGGGTCGTTGGAGGTCTTCTCCCGCTTGTTCAGCGGGAGAAGACAATTCCTTAGAGCAGCCCCGCGATCTCCGCCCGGAGCTCGGGGATGCCGAGTGCCTTCTCGCTGGAGGTCGCGTGGATCTCGGGGAAGGCGGCAGGGTGCTTCTTGATCGCCGCAGCGACCTTTTCTTTCACCTTCTCGAGCTCGGCGGGCTTGATCTTGTCGGTCTTGGTCAGCACCACCTGGTAGGTCACGGCGGCCTCGTCGAGAAGATCGAACATCTCCTCGTCGGCCTTCAGGATACCATGGCGGCTGTCGATCAGCACGAAGGCGCGCGTCAGGCCCGGGCGGCCGCGGAGATAGCCCCTCAGCACCGCCTGCCACTGCTTCACCTCGTGCTTGGGCGCCTTGGCATAGCCATAGCCCGGCATGTCGACGAGGGTGAGCGCCTCGTTCACGTCGAAGAAATTGAGCTCGCGCGTGCGGCCCGGCGTGTTGGAGGCACGCGCCAGGCCATTGACGTTGGTCAACGCATTGATGAGCGACGACTTGCCGACATTGGAGCGCCCGGCGAAGGCGATCTCGACGCCGTCCGACGGCGGCAGCTGCTCGAGCTTCGCCACACCCTTGAGGAAACGGGACGGGCCGCCGAACAGACGGCGGCCCGCATCGATCTGGTCCTCGTTGAAACGCTCGCTCAACTGGTGGCCTTCTTCTTCAGGAAGGGGATGCTGTTCTTCACATTGCCGAAGAAGTCGATGTCCACGCCATGGCGCTTCATGATCAGCGACTGCTGCAGGATCGAGAGCGTGTTGGACCACGCCCAGTAGATGACGAGACCCACCGGGAAGGAGCCGAGCATGAAGGTGAACATCACCGGCATCCAGTTGAACAGGCTCGCCTGCACCGGGTCCGGCGGGGCCGGGTTGAGGCGCATCTGCAGCCACATGGTGATGCCCATGATGATCGGCCACACGCCGATCATCAGCATGTGCGGCGGCGTCCAGGGGATGAGGCCGAAGAGGTTGAACAGGCTCGTCGGATCGGGCGCCGAAAGGTCATGGATCCAGCCGAAGAACGGCGCATGGCGCAGCTCGATCGAGGTGAGAATCACCTTGTAGAGCGCGAAGAAGATGGGGATCTGGACGACCACAGGCAGACAGCCCGACAGCGGCGAGACCTTCTCGCGCTTGTAGAGCGCCATCATCTCCTGCTGCTGCTTCATCTTGTCTTCGGGATATTCCTTCTTGAGCCGCTCCATCTCCGGCTGGAGCTTCTTCATCTTGCTCATCGAGGCATAGGACTTGTTGGCCAGCGGGAAGACCGCCGCCTTGACCAGCACCGTGGCGACGAGGATGGCGATGCCGAAATTGCCGACGATGCCCTTCAGCCAGTCGAGCAGGTAGAAGAACGGCTTGGTCAGGAAATAGAACCAGCCCCAGTCGATGATGTAGCTGAAGCCCTGGATCTGGTAGAGGCTCTCGATCGCATTGATGGTGCGCACCACCTTGGCGCCGGCAAACAGGCGGCCGGTGGAGGACGCGGACTTGCCGGGCTCGACCACCATCGCATCCTTGGCGAGATAGTCGGTCTGGTAGAGGTCGCGGTTGTCGCGCTTGGTGTGGATGAAGCTCGCGGTGACGGGCATGGCCTGGTCCGGCACGATGGCGGCGGCCCAGTACTTGTCGGTGAAGCCGATCCAGCCGCCCGTGGTGTCGCGGCGGTCAGGCTCGCTCTGCTCGCTCACGTCCTTGTAGTGGATCTCGTGCAGGCTGCCGTCGAGCCAGCCCAGCATGCCCTCGAAGAACACCCAGTAGCCGGAGACGACGGGCGTGTCCTGGCGCTGGATGCGGGCATAGGGGATCATCGCCACGGCGGCGGCGGAGGTGTTCTCGACCGTCTGCTCGACGGTGAAGAGATATTCGTCGCTGATCTGGATCTTGCGCGAGAACTTGAGGCCCGCGCCATTGTCCCAGGTGAGGGTCACCGGGTTGTCTTCGCTCAGCACCGCACCGGCGGGGGCGGTCCACACCGTGTTCGAGTCCGGGAGCTTCGCCGTGGTGCCGGTGGCGGGAACCACACCCTGTTCGGCGAACAGCGCACCCGGCGTGCCCGACGGCGACAGGAAGGTGATGGTCGGGCTCTTGGGGTCGATCGTCTCGCGGTAGCGCAGCAGGTGCAGGTCGTCGATCACCGCGCCCTTGAGGTTGATCGAGCCCGAGACGAAGTCGGTCTTGATCGGCAGGCGCGGCGAGGCGGCCAGGGCTTCCTCGCGGCTCACCGGCGCGGCCTGGGCGGTCGTGCCGGGCACGGCGCCGCCGGTGGCGGGCGCGGTGGTGCCCTGCTGGGTCTCCGCCGTCTGGGTCTCGGCCAGCTTCTTCTGCAGGGGTGCCGCATAGAAATACTGCCAGCCGAAGATGATCGCCATCGACAGCAGGATGGCCGCGATGAAATTCTTGTTCTCGAAATTCATGGTGTTCCCTTGTCCGCCGCGATGTGGGCGGTGCGGTGCAGCCTTTTCAAGGCGGAGCTCAGATCTTTCGCGAGATCGGGGAAGGCGCGTTCGAAGGTGGGCGCGCGGCCGATCAGCACATAGTCATGGCCGGGGCGGGCCACCGTGGCCAGCTGCAACCGGGCCAGTTCCCGCAGCCGGCGCTTGACGCGGTTGCGGACCACGGCATTGCCGATCTTCTTGGTGGCGGTGAAGCCGACGCGGGGGGGCGCCTCGTCACCCCGGGCGCGCATCTGCACGACCATGCCCGGCATGGCGGCATAAAGCGCCCGGGCGGCGGCAACGAAATCCTGCCGACGCTTCAGGCGCTCCATTGTCAGGCGGTCCGGCGCTTAGGCCGAGAGGCGCTTGCGGCCCTTGGCGCGGCGGCGGGCGAGGACGTTGCGGCCGCCAACCGTCGCCATGCGGGCGCGGAAGCCATGGCGGCGCTTGCGGACGAGCTTGGACGGCTGGTAGGTGCGCTTCACGATCGGTACTCCGAATTAGGCTTTTCAGCCAATGTTTTCAACAACATGACCTGCTGAAACAGGCATGCCCCGAGGGCCTCTCCGGCCACGTCGGGAAGTTGGAGGGCGCTTATGGGCGAAAAGCCGGGGGAAGTCAACGAGGCGCTGAACACGCTTCGTGGCCACCGGTCACGTGGGCGTGAGCCCCCTTTCGCCTGCGCGCCATATGGTCCAAGCATGGCATCCTGATGATGACCGAGGCCAGCCCGCCCCACCCGACCGACAGCCTGCCCGGCCCGGCCCAGCCCCGCCGTCTGTGGCGCTGGCTGCCGGCCTTGCTGCTGCTGCTCGCCATTGGGCTGGGCTATGGCCTCGGGCTGCAGAACCGCCTGTCGCTTCCCGCCCTCATCGAGCACCGCGATGCCATCAGGGGCTGGGTGGAGGGCCACTTCACCCTGGCGCTGGCGGGCTTCGCCGCCCTTTACGTCGCCGTTGTCGCCCTGTCGCTGCCGGCGGCCGCGGCGCTGAGCCTCGCCGGCGGCTTCCTGTTCGGCTGGATGGTGAGTGCACCGGTCACCACGCTGGCCGCCACCGCGGGGGCGGCCATCGTCTTCGAGATCGTGAAGACCTCGCTCGGCGCCACCCTGGCGGAGCGCTCCGGCCCCTTCCTCACCCGGCTGTCGAGGGGTTTTGCGGAGAATGGCTTCGGCCTGCTGCTGTTCCTGCGGCTGACGCCGGTGTTTCCGTTCTGGGCGGTGAATGCGGTGGCAGGGCTGAGCCGCATGCCGCTCTCCACCTTCCTCGCCGCCACGCTGATCGGCATCATTCCGGGCTCCATTGCCTTCGCGCTGATCGGGGCGGGGCTCGACGGGGTGATCGACGACCAGCTCCTCGCCTTCAAGGTCTGCGCCGAGCAGAACGGGGCGGAGAACTGCCACCTCACCCTGAGCCCCGGCATGCTGATCTCGCCGGAACTGCTGTGGGGGCTGACGGGCCTCGGCGTCGTGGCGCTGCTGCCCACCCTGCTGCGGCTGTGGCGGAACCGCCCGCGATGAGGGCCCGGCATTTCGACATCGCGGTGATCGGCGCGGGCTCGGGCGGCCTCTCGGCAGCGGCGGCGGCGGCGCAGTTCGGCTGCAGGGTGGTGCTGTTCGAGGCGGGCGACATGGGCGGGGACTGCCTCAACACCGGCTGCGTGCCCTCGAAGGCGCTCATCGCCGCGGCACGCCAGGCACAGGCGATGCGGACTGCGGCACGCTTCGGCATCACGCCGGTGGCGCCCACGGTCGATTTCGCGGCGGTGCGCGCCCATGTGCAGCGGACAATCGCCACCCTTGCCCCGCATGACAGCCAGCAGCGCTTCGAGGCCCTCGGCGTCAGCGTCATTCGGGCTGCGGCGCACTTCGTCAATGACCGCACCGTCGAGGCCCGCGGCGAACATTACACTGCCCGCCGCTTCATCATCGCCACCGGCTCGCGTCCCGCCATTCCGCCCATCCCGGGGCTCGCGGAGGTCCCCTACCTCACCAACGAGACGCTCTTCGCCAGCGAGACGCTGCCGTCGCATCTTCTCGTCATCGGTGGCGGCGCCATCGGGCTGGAAATGGCGCAGGCGCACCGGCGCCTGGGATCAGAGGTCACCGTGATCGAAGCCGCGGCCCCGCTCGCACAGGACGACCCTGAACTCGCCGCCGTGGTGCTCGGCCACCTCGCGAGAGAGGGGGTCGGGATCATCACCTCCGCGGCCGTGTCGCGCGTCTCTTCCAGCGGCGGCGGCATCACCCTCGAGGTCGGCGGCCGCAGCATCACCGGTTCGCACCTCCTGGTCGCTACGGGGCGCAGGCCCAACATCGAGAAGCTGGGCCTCGAAGCCGCGGGCATTGCCGTCACGCCCCGGGGCATCACCGTCGACAGGGGGCTGCGCACCTCCAACCGCCGCGCCTATGCCATTGGCGACGTGGCGGGCGGGCGCTTCACCCATGAGGCGGGCTACCAGGCGGGCATCGTCATCCGCAGCGCGCTGTTCGGGCTTCCCGCCAGGGCCACGGCCGCCATTCCCCATGTCACCTACACCGACCCGGAACTGGCGCAGGTGGGCCTCACCGAGCGCCAAGCCCGTGCTGCCCATGGCGACGGCGTGCGCGTGCTGCGCGCGCCCTTCAGCGGCAATGACCGGGCGGTGACCGAGGCGGAGGTCGAGGGCCTGGTGAAGGTGATCACCACGCGGCGCGGCCGCATCCTCGGTGCCGGCATCGCCGGGGCCGGCGCGGGCGACCTCATCCAACCCTGGGTGCTGGCGCTGCAGGGCAGGCTGAAGATCAGCGCGCTGGCCTCCTCCGTGCTGCCCTATCCGACGCGGGGCGAGGCCTCCCGCCGCGCGGCCATCGGATATTTCGCCGGCCTCGCATCCAACCGGCTGCTCCGGCACGTAATGGGGCTGGTGAGCAGGATCATTCCATGACGGGCAGCAGCGAGACCGTGCGGCGCGAAGGGCCGCCCCCGTTCCGGGGCCTGTCCGGCAAGGTGCTGGTCATGACCATCCTCTTCGTCATGCTGGGCGAGGTGCTGATCTTCCTGCCCTCCATCGCCAATTTCCGCATCCAGTGGCTGAAGGGCCGCATCGCCCAGGCGGAGATCGCGGCGCTGGCCGCCGAAGCCGCACCGGACCGCATCCTGTCGCCCGACCTCCGCACCGAGATCCTCAAGGGCGCTGGCGTGCTCGTCGTCTCACTCACCCGCGGCGAGACCCGCAAGCTGATGCTGCGGAGCGAGACCGATCACATGATCGATACCTCCTATGACCTGCGCGACGTGCCGTGGCTTCCCGCCGTCACCGATGCCTTCGCCGTGCTGCTGCGGCCCACCGACCGGGTGATCGGGGTCATCGACAAGCCGCCCAACATGTCGGGTGACGTGATCGAGGTGGCGCTGTTCGAGAAGCCGCTGCGCGAGGCGATGCTGCGCTTCGGCTTCAACATCTTCCTGCTCTCCGTCGTGCTCTCGGTGATCGTCGCGGGGCTGGTCTACCTCGCCCTCACCTTCGCGCTCATCCGCCCGATGAAGCGATTGACCCGCAACATGATGGCCTTCGCCCAGAACCCGGAGGACCGTTCGCGCATCATCGTGCCCTCGGCGCGCCAGGACGAGATCGGCATTGCCGAGCGCGAACTGCATGACATGCAGTCGCAACTCGCCGCCATGCTGCAGCAGAAGAGCCGGCTTGCCGCACTGGGCCTAGCGGTGTCGAAGGTGAGCCATGACCTGCGCAACATGCTGTCCTCCGCGCACATCATCTCCGACCGCCTGGCGATGGCGGAGGACCCGACGGTGAAGCGCTTTGCGCCCAAGCTCATCATCAGCCTCGACCGGGCGATCTCCTTCCTCACCGCCACGCTGAAATTCGGCCGCGCCGAGGAGGCCCCGCCGATGCGCGAGCGCCTGCCCCTCAAGGACATCGCCGAGGAGGTGATCGACACCGCGGTGCTGCAGGCCTCCTCCCGCGTCGTCCTCTTCAACCACGTGCCGCCGGGCCTGCTCATCGATGCCGACCGCGAGCACCTGAACCGCGTGCTCACCAACCTCGTCCGCAACGCCATCCAGGCGCTGGAATCCCAGGACTCGGAGGAGGACGGCCGCGTCACCCTCTCCTCATGGCGCGAGGGCGCGGTGGTGGTGATCGAGGTGAAGGACAATGGCCCCGGCATTCCGGAGCGGGTGCGCCCGAAGCTGTTCGAGGCCTTCCAGAGTGCCGCCAAGCCCGGCGGCGTGGGGCTGGGGCTGGCGATCGCGGCGGAGTTGATCAGGGCCCATGGCGGCGAGATCAGGCTCAACGGAACCGGCCCCGCAGGCACCGTGTTCCACGTGGTGGTGCCGGATGCCGTGGTGGAGCTCCGCCCCGGCCGCCGCGGCGCCCGCAACCGGGCATAAACCCGGTTTTTCCGCGCTTGACGGGGGTGCCCCATTCAATGTCTATAGCGGTCGCAACCAAACCACAGGGGGAGGATTCATGCCGGACCCCCTTTCACAGGAGCTGAAGACCACTTGCCAATGCCACCCAGGAGGCCGTCAATCCGCGGAGCCGCCCCCCCGCAAAAGGAAGAAGGACACAGGATCAACAACCGCATCGACGCGCGCGAAGTGCGTCTGATCGGCGCCGATGGCGCCAATGTCGGCGTCGTGCCGATCCGCCAGGCCATCATGATGGCCGAGGAAGCGAACCTCGACCTCGTCGAGATTTCGCCGGACGCCAAGCCCCCGGTCTGCAAGATCCTCGACTACGGTAAGTTCAAGTTCCAGGAACAGAAGAAGGCCGCCGAGGCTCGCAAGAAGCAGAAGGTCATCGAGATCAAGGAGATCAAGATGCGCCCGATGATCGATGATCACGACTACGACGTGAAGATGAAGGCGATCAGGCGCTTCTTCGAGGAAGGCGACAAGGTCAAGATCACGCTGCGCTTCCGCGGCCGCGAAATGGCCCACCAGGAACTCGGCCAGCAGCTCCTCGACCGCGTCAAGAAGGACGTCGTCGAGATCGCCAAGGTCGAGTCGGAGCCGCGCTTCGAGGGCCGCCAGATCGTCATGGTCCTGGCGCCGAAGTAAGGCTTATCCCTGTTCCCGCACGATCATGCCCGGGCCCCGTCCCGGGCATTTTCCTTGGGGGACGCGGCTCACCGCAGCGCCGGCCCCCTCAGGAAACCGAGGCCAGATAGGCAAGGCCGACGACGAAGGCAGCTGAGACGGCACTGGCAAACAGCAACACAGCTTCAAGCATCCGCCGCTCCACTCCCCAATCCCAATGTTCATCCAACCCATTAGCTCCCTTGACCTAACGGGAGGTTACCAGAGGTTGGGTGCCGTCCCGCCCTCACCCTTGCTTTTCCGGCCTGTTTTTGCTTAAACCCGCCCGTTCTAGCCGCCTGGCCTGTAAAGGGCATGCCATGGCGGCTTTATAACGCTTTGAAAGGATTAAGCAAAATGCCCAAGATGAAGACCAAGTCCTCGGCCAAGAAGCGGTTCAAGGTCACCGCTTCCGGCAAGATCAAGGCAGGTCAGGCCGGCAAGCGCCATGGCATGATCAAGCGGACCAACAAGCAGATCCGCAACCAGCGCGGCACCATGGTTCTGGCGGCAGGCGATGAGCGCCTCGTCAAGATCCACATGCCCTACATCGCCAAGTAAGCCGAGGAGATAGACCAATGCCACGTGCAAAAGGCGGCGTCGTCGCCCGCAAGTCCCACAAGAAGGTGATCAAGGCTGCGAAGGGTTACTTCTCCCGCCGCAAGAACATCTTCCGCGTCGCTGTCCAGGCCGTCGAGAAGGCCGAGCAGTATGCCTATCGCGACCGCCGCACCAAGAAGCGCAATTTCCGCGCCCTGTGGATCCAGCGCATCAACGCCGCGACCCGCGAACTCGGCCTCACCTATGGCCGATTTATCCATGGCCTGGCCAAGGCCGGGATCGAGGTGGACCGCAAGGTTCTCGCCGATCTCGCCGTGCATGATCAGGCCGCCTTCGCCGCTCTCGTCGAGAAGGCAAAGGCTGCGCAGGCTTAATCAAGCCTCGTAGATCACCACGTCGAATTCCGATTGCCTTGACCGGGCCACAGCGTGTCTTCCACGGCACCTGTGCCCGGTCATGTCGTTTCCAGAGGAACATCCTGAATGAGTCTCGCCACTCTCGAACAGTCGATCCTCGCCGAGATCGAAGCCGCCAGCGATGAGGCTTCGCTCGAGGCGGTGCGCGTCTCCGCCCTCGGCAAGAAAGGCTCGATCTCCGAGCGCATGAAGGGCCTTGGCGCCATGAGCCCCGAGGAGCGCAAGGAAGCAGGTGCCGCCCTGAACGTGCTCAAGGACAAGGTCGCCGACGCCCTGTCGTCCCGCAAGGCGAAGCTGCAGGAAGTGGCGCTGGAAGCGCGGCTGGCCTCCGAGAAGATCGATGTGACGCTGCCCGGCCGCCCGCAGGTGTCGGGCACGGTGCACCCCGTCTCCCAGGTCTGGGAAGAAGTGGTGCAGATCTTCGGCGACCTCGGCTTCTCGGTGGCGGAAGGCCCGCACATCGAGGACGACTTCCACAATTTCGATGCGCTGAACATTCCGCCCGAGCATCCGGCACGGCAGGAACACGACACCTTCTTCTTCAACGAGAAGGCCGGCGGCTCGCGCATGCTGCTGCGCACCCACACGAGCCCGGTGCAGATCCGCACCATGCTGGCCTCCAAGCCGCCGATCCGCATCATCGCGCCGGGGCGCACCTTCCGCTGCGACTCGGACATGACGCACACGCCGATGTTCAACCAGGTCGAGGGCCTCGTCATCGACGAGAAGGCGACGCTGGCGAACCTGAAATGGGTGCTCACCGAATTCTGCAAGGCCTTCTTCGAGGTCGACGACGTGAAGATGCGCTTCCGCGCCTCGCACTTCCCCTTCACCGAGCCCTCGATGGAGGTCGACATCCAGTATTCGCGCGAGGGCGGCCAGTTGAAGATCGGCACCGGCGACAAGTGGCTGGAGATCTTGGGCTCCGGCATGGTGCACCCGAACGTCATCCGCGCTGGCGGCATGGACCCGGACCAGGTCCAGGGCTGGGCCTTTGGCATGGGCATCGACCGCATCGCCATGCTGAAATACGGCATCCCCGACCTCCGCGCCTTCTTCGAAGCCGACCTGCGCTGGCTTCGCCACTATGGATTCAAGGCACTCCAGGTGCCGACACTTGCCGGAGGCCTGTCATGAAATTCACCCTCTCCTGGCTCAAGGAATATCTCGACACCACAGCCAGCCTCGACGAGATCTGCGAGGGTCTCGTCGGCGTTGGCCTCGAGGTGGAGGAGGTCACCGACAAGACGAAGCTGCTCGCCGACTTCAGCGTGGCGCATGTCACGCTTGCCGAGAAGCACCCCAATGCCGACAAGCTGCGGCAATGCGTGGTGGAAACGAAGGACGGGACGAAGCAGGTCGTCTGCGGCGCCCCCAATGCGCGCACCGGCATCAAGGCCATCATCGCACTCCCCGGCGTCACCATTCCGGCGACGGGAGCGGTCTTCGCGCCCGCCACGATACGCGGTGTCGAATCCCAGGCCATGCTGTGCTCGGAACGCGAGCTTCTCATCTCGGACGAGCACAACGGCATCATCGAGATCGAGGGCGACTGGCCGGTCGGCACGCCGGCGGCGAAGGCGCTGGGCCTCGATGACCCGATGATCTACGTCAAGGTCACGCCCAACCGCCCCGATGCGCTCGGCATCTACGGCATCGCGCGCGACCTTGCGGCGAAGGGCGTGGGGACACTGAAGCCGCTCGATGCGAAGAAGGTGGAAGGCAGCTTCGAGTCGCCCATCAAGGTGTCGCTCGATTTCCCCGATGGCGACATGAAGCCCTGCCCGCTCTTCGTCGGGCGTTACATCAAGGGCGTGAAGAACGGCCCCTCGCCCGAATGGCTGCAGCGCCAGCTGAAGGCCATCGGCCTGCGTCCGATTTCCAAGCTCGTCGACGTCACCAACTACATCACTTTCGCCTATGGCCGCCCGCTGCATGTCTTCGACGCGGACAAGGTGAAGGGCAGTATCCGTGCGCGGCCTGCGAAGGATGGCGAGACGCTGGAAGCGCTCGACAACAAGACCTACACGCTGTCAGCGGGCATGACAGTCATCGCGGATGACGCAGGGCCGGAGGCCATTGCCGGCATCATCGGCGGCATTCCGTCGAGCTGCACCGACGAGACGGTCAACGTCTTCCTCGAGGCCGCCTATTTCGACCCGCTGAAGACCGCCGCGACGGGCCGCAAGCTCGGCATCACCTCGGATGCGCGCTACCGCTTCGAGCGCGGCGTCGACCCGGCCTTCACGCCCGTGGGCGCCGAGATCGCGACCCGCATGATCCTCGACCTCTGCGGCGGCGAGGCCTCGCATGTCGTCGTCGCCGGTGCGGTGCCCGACACGTCGCGCAGCTACGACCTGCGCAAGACCCGCGTCGCCTCGCTCGCCGGTGCCGACATTCCCGTCGCGCGGCAGAAGGAGATCCTGCAGGCGCTCGGCTACGGTGTCACCGAGAATGCAGACACCTTCACCTGCGCTGTTCCCTCCTGGCGGCCGGATGTCCACGGGGAGGCCGATCTGGTGGAAGAAGTCACCCGCATCTGGGGTCTCGACAACATTCCGCCCCAGCCGATGGAGCGCACCAGCGCCATCGCGAAGCCGGTGCTGAACCCGCTGCAGAAGCGCATGCTCGGCGCACGCCGCGCACTTGCCTCGCGCGGCTTCAACGAGGCGATCACCTGGGCCTTCCTGCCCGAAGATCAGGCGAAGCTCTTCGGCGGCGGCCAGCCGGAGCTGAAGCTGGCGAACCCCATCTCGTCGGAACTCTCC
Organism: Aestuariivirga litoralis; assembly: GCF_003234965.1. GTDB lineage: Bacteria > Pseudomonadota > Alphaproteobacteria > Rhizobiales > Aestuariivirgaceae > Aestuariivirga > Aestuariivirga litoralis. The sequence goes on along the minus strand of NZ_QKVK01000005.1, from coordinate 85,503 downwards.
GACATGCGCCCCTCGCTGCTGCCGAACCTCATCGCAGCCGCCGGCCGCAACATGGACCGCGGCTTCGCCGACATGATGCTGGCCGAAGTGGGCCATGCCTATGCCGGTGACCGCCCTCAAGACGAGACGCTGCGCGCCGCCGGCATCCGCCGTGGCGCCTTCACCGGCCGCAACGTGCATGGTGGCGCCCGCGCGGTCGATGCCTTCGACGCAAAAGCCGATGCGCTCGCCGTTCTCGAGGCTGCAGGCGCGCCCGTGGCGACGCTGCAGGTGGTGGCGGGCGCTCCCGCCTGGTTCCACCCCGGCCGCTCCGGCACGATCCAGATGGGCCCGCAGAACAAGCTCGGCTTCTTCGGCGAAATCCATCCGCGCGTGCTCGCGGCAATGGACGTGAAGGGCCCGCTCGTCGCCTTCGAGCTGATCCTCAACGCCATTCCGGGATCGAAGTCGAAGGGCGCCACGCGGCCGCCTCTGGTCATCTCCGACCTCATGCCGCTGTCGCGCGATTTCGCCTTCGTGGTGGATGATGCGGTGGAGGCCGACAAGCTGGTGAAGGCCGCAAAGAGTGCCGACAAGGCGCTGATCGCCGATGTGTCGGTCTTCGACCTCTACAAGCTCGAGGGCGGCAAGAAATCCCTCGCCATCGAGGTGACGCTGCAGCCGAAGGACAAAACGCTCACCGAACCGGAGATCGAGGCCGTCTCGGCCAAGATCGTGCAGGCCGTCACCAAGGCCACCGGCGGAAGCTTGAGGAGCTGACCATGGCCAGGGCCGACAGCCGCAAAATCCTTGCCGATCTGAAGGCCCATCGCAGGAAGGGCGCGCCGATCGACATGCGGCGCGCCTTCGAGCGCGACCCCAAACGCTTCGCGGAATTCTCCGCCAAGGCCGACGACCTGCTGCTCGACTATTCCAAATGCGCGGTGAACACGCGCACCATGAAGCTGCTCGCACAGCTCGCGAAAGCCTGCGACGTCGAGGCCAAGCGCGACCAGATGTTTGCGGGCGCCATCATCAACAGCACCGAGCAGCGCGCCGTGCTGCACACGGCCCTCCGCAACCGCGCCAACACGCCCGTGCTGGTGAGTGGCAAGGACGTGATGCCGGATGTGAACGCCGTGCTCGCCAGCATGGCCGCCTTCGCCCGCAAGATCCGCAAGTCGAAGATCACCGACGTCGTCAACATCGGCATCGGCGGCTCGGACCTCGGCCCCGCCATGACCACGCTGGCACTCGCCCCCTACCACGATGGCCCGCGACTGCATTATGTCTCGAACGTCGACGGCGCCCACATCGCCGACACGTTGAAGCTGCTGAAACCCGAGACGACGCTGTTCCTCATCGCGTCGAAGACCTTCACCACCATCGAGACCATGACCAACGCGCAGACGGCGCGCAAATGGATCGCGGAAAAGCTGGGCGAAGCCCATGTGGGCGAACACTTCGCCGCCATCTCCACCGCCATTCCCAAGGTCAAGGCCTTCGGCATTTCCGAAGACCGCATCTTCGGCTTCTGGGACTGGGTGGGCGGGCGCTATTCGATCTGGTCGGCCATCGGCCTGCCGCTGATGATCGCCATCGGGCCGGAACGCTTCATCAACTTCCTCGAGGGCGGCCACGCGATGGACCGCCACTTCCGCGAGGCGCCCGTGCTCGAGAACCTGCCCATGCTCATGGGCCTGCTGGGCGTGTGGCACCGGAACATCTGCGGCTATCCCTCGCGTGCCATCATCCCTTACGACCAGCGCCTGTCGCGCTTTCCCGCCTATCTGCAGCAACTCGACATGGAGTCGAACGGCAAGCGGGTGACGAAGAGCGGCAAGCCGGTGAAGGGCGACACCGGCCCCATCGTCTGGGGCGAGCCCGGCACCAATGGCCAGCACGCCTTCTTCCAGCTGCTGCACCAGGGCACCGGCATCATCCCGGTCGAGTTCCTCATCGCGGCCGACCCGCATGAGGACAAGGCGATGCGCGAGCACCACGCGCTGCTTGTCGCCAACTGCCTGGCGCAGAGCCAGGCGCTGATGCTGGGCCGCACCGAGAAGGAAGCGGAAGCCCAGCTCCTCGCCATGGGGAAAAGCAAGGCGGAGGCGAAGGCGCTGGCCCCGCACCGTGTCTTCACCGGCAACCGCCCGTCGGTGACGCTCGCCTACAGGCAGCTCGATCCCTTCACGCTCGGCCGCCTGATCGCGCTCTACGAACACCGCGTGTTTGTGGAGGCCGCCATCTGGAACATCAACGCCTTCGACCAGTGGGGCGTGGAACTCGGCAAGGAACTGGCGACGGGATTGCAGCCTGTCGTCGAGGGCAAGAAGGGCACGGAGGGGCTCGATTCCTCCACGGCTGGGCTGGTGAAGTTCCTGCGGAAGCTGGGCTAGGCACGCTCACTCCCCGCTCACCACCACTTCGTCATCATGGCCGGGCTTGTCCCGGCCATCCTTTTCCCGGCTACCAAAAAGGATCGCCGGGACAAGCCCGGCGATGATGGAGGTGTGGGTGACGCCGCGGGTCAGAACATCGCCTCATCCATCGCCATCACCGGCCCGGCACCGGCGAGGATCTTCGCATGCAGTGCCGCCGAATCCGGCAGCACGCGCTGCATGTAGAAGCGCGCGGTGGCGAGCTTGGCGCGGTGGAACGCATCATTGCTCTTGGGCAGCGACACCTCCGCCGCGCGGGCGAAGAGATAGGCGACCGCGGTCAAGGCGAAGAGCCGCATGTAGTCGACCGCCGCCGCACCCGTTTCTTCCGGATGCAGGCCCGCCCGCTCGCGGATCATCCGTGTCGAGTCCTCCAGCAGGTCGAAGCTCGCGGCCAGCGGCTCCACGAATTCGGCCAGCGCCTCGTCGCCCTCATGGCGTTCGACGAAGCCCTGCACCGGCACGGCGAAATGGTGGAACAGGTCGAGGTGCAGCACCTTGCGCCCCAGCAGGTCCATCGCCTGCACGCCATTGGTGCCCTCGTAGATCGGCGTGATGCGCACGTCGCGCAGATATTGCTCCTGGCCATTGGCGCGAATGAAGCCGTGCCCACCCAGCACCTGCACGCCGAGATTGGCCACCTCGACGCCGCAGTCGGTGAGGAAGGCCTTCACCACCGGCGTCATCAGCTGCACCATGGCATCGGCCTTGGCGCGCACCTCCGCATCGCCATGCCGCTCGCTCACGTCGAGGGCCTGCGCCGTCCACAGCGCCAGCATGCGGCAGCCTTCGGTCAAGGCGCGCTGCGTCATCAGCATGCGGCGCACGTCGGGGTGGACGATGATCGGGTCGGCGGGCTTTGCCGCATCGCGCGCGCCCGACGGCGCACGGCCCTGCAGCCGCTCTCGCGCATAGGCCACCGCATTCTGGTAGGAAGCCTCGGCAATGGCGAGGCCATGGATGCCGACGGCGATACGCTCGGTGTTCATCATGGCGAACATGGCCTTCAGGCCCTGGTTCGCCTCGCCCATCAGCCAGCCGGTGGCGCCGTCGAAATTCATCACGCAGGTGGGGCAGCCATGGATGCCCATCTTGTGCTCGACGGAGCCGCAGGAGACGGCATTGCGCGCGCCCAGCGCGCCAGCGGCATCGACCAGGAATTTCGGCACGACGAACAGGCTGATGCCCTTCGTCCCCTTCGGCGCATCCGGCAGCCGCGCCAGCACGAGATAGATGATGTTCTCGGTCAGGTCATGCTCGCCCGCCGAGATGAAGATCTTGGTGCCGGTGAGCGCATAGGAGCCATCGCCCTTCGGCATGGCCTGGGTCTTCAGCAATCCGAGGTCGGTGCCGCAATGCGCCTCGGTCAGGCACATGGAACCCGCCCATTCGCCGCTTGCCAGCTTCGGTGCATAAAGCGCCTTCTGCTCCGCGCTGCCATGCTGGGCGAGTGCCACATAGGCGCCGCGCGTGAGCCCGGGAAACAGGCCGAAGGACAGGTTCGCGCCGTTGAGCATCTCCTCGAACAGGAAGTTCACCATGTGCGGCATGCCCTGCCCGCCGTGTTCCGGGCTCGCGGTGAGTGCGGGCCAGCCGCCTTCGACGAGTTGCGCGTAAGCTTGCCTGAAGCCCTTCGGCGTCGTCACCGTGCCATTGTCGAAATGCACGCCCTCCTCGTCGGCCGTGCGATGCAGCGGATAGAGCACTTCGGAGGAGAACCGTGCCGACTGCTCCAGCACAGCGGCGATCACGTCGCGCGTGCAGTGTTCGAAGCCAGGGAGCTGCGCATGGCTCTCGAAGTCGAGAAGCTCGTAGAGGGTGAAGAGGTGGTCGGCGATCGGCGGGGCAAAGACAGGCATGCCCCGGATTTCAGCACTCCACCACGTTCACCGCAAGGCCGCCGGTGGAGGTCTCCTTATACCGCTCGCTCATGTCGAGCCCCGTCTGGCGCATGGTTTCCACACAGGTGTCGAGCGGCACGAAATGCGTGCCGTCACCGCGCAGCGCCAGCGAGGCCGCCGTGACGGCCTTCACCGCACCGAAGGCATTGCGCTCGATGCAGGGCACCTGCACGAGGCCGCCCACGGGATCACACGTCATGCCAAGGTGATGCTCGAGCGCGATCTCGGCTGCGTTCTCCACCTGCTCGTTCGTGCCACCCAGCGCCGCGCACAGACCGGCGGACGCCATGGCCGAGGCCGAGCCCACCTCGCCCTGGCAGCCCACTTCGGCACCCGAGATCGAGGCATTGTGCTTGATGAGGCCGCCGATTGCCGCAGCGGCGAGCAGGAAGGTGCGGATGCCCTTCTCGTCGGCGCCAAGGCAATGGTCGAGGTAATAGCGGATGGTGGCGGGGATCACGCCCGCCGCGCCATTGGTGGGCGCGGTGACGACCTTGCCGCCTGCCGCATTCTCCTCGTTCACCGCCATGGCATAGACCGAGAGCCAGTCCATCAGCTGGTGCGGCTGGATGGCGTTGTTGCCCTTCTCTTCCTTCAGCCGCTTGTAGATCTCTGCGGCCCGGCGCTTCACCTTGAGCCCGCCCGGCAGCGTGCCGGTCTGGCGAAGCCCACGGTTCATGCAGTCGCGCATGGCGTGCCAGATGCGGTCGAGATTGGCGTCGAGCTGGTCCGGCGTCTGCGCCACCTGTTCGTTGGCGCGCTTCATCGCGACGATCGAAAGGCCGGAGCGCCTGCCCATCTCCAGCATCTCGGCCGCGGTGCGGAACGGGTATGGCACGTCGACGGACGGCTTTTCGCTCTTGCCCGCGGCGATGCTCTGGGCGCGCTCGGCCTCGGTCTGCACGAAGCCGCCGCCGATCGAGAAATAGGTTTCCGAGAGCAGCACGTTGTTGTCGTCGTCGAGGATGCGGAACACCATGCCATTGGCATGGCCCTTCAGCGCCGGCCCGAAGTCGAAGATCACGTCGGTCGCCGGGTTGAAGGCCACCGCGAAGTCATCGCCGATCTGGATGCGCCCGATCTCCGCCATCTGGCGCAGCACGTCGTCCACCCGGTCGGGGTCCATGGTCTGCGGCCGCTCTCCGGCAAGCCCCAGGATCACGGCGCGGTCGGTGCCGTGCCCCTTGCCGGTGAAGGCGAGCGAGCCATGCAGCGTCACCGTCAGCCGCCCGGTGCGCGGGAGCGAGGCGGCGGAGGCGAGGGCCAGGAACCGCTCGGCCGCCACCATCGGCCCCACCGTGTGGGAGGAGGAGGGGCCGATGCCGATCTTGAAGATGTCGAAGACGGAGAGGAACATAGCAACCAGAAATCATTGTTCGGAACCGGCAGCATAGCCGGATCTGCCGCCTTTTGCGCCATAAACGTCTGGCTGGCGGGTCGGCACACCCCCACAGTTCGTCACCCCAGCGAAAGCTGGGGCCCAGCTTTCCCCGTGACGGCCGCCCGAAGCGGGGCCCCGGCCTTCGCCGGGGTGACGATACGGAGGAGGGACGAGGCTCGAAGGTTAGGCTGGTCCCCACCCAGGCAACTCAACCTCCGGATATTGAACGGTTGCACAACCGGGCGTAATGTCGAAAACAATCGATTTCACAATTCACGTCCAAGGAACCCCCAATGTCGCTCCGCAAATGGCTGTCCATCGGCCTGCTCCTGGCCCTCCCCCTCGTCGCCGCTCCGCAGCTGAGCCTGGTCGGGACTGGATCGGCGACGGCCGCCACCGCCCAGGTCGACCTCAACACGGCCAGCCTCGAGGAGCTTCAGGCGCTCCCCGGCATCGGGCCGGTCAAGGCCAAGGCCATCGTCGAGGGTCGCCCCTACAAATCCTTCAAGGACTTCGAGTCGCGCAACATCGTCGCCCCTGCCGTGGCGGATAAGCTCAAGGGCCAGGTCACGGTGGCCAAGGCCAAGCCCACGGCCGCCGAAGCAGCGGCACCGGCCGAAAGGATCGACCTCAACACCGCCACGGTGGACGAGCTGCAGTCGCTCCCCGGCATCGGGCCCGCCAAGGCCAAGGCCATCGTCGAGGGCCGCCCATACAAGTCGCTGAAGGATTTCGAGGCCCGCAACATCGTCGCGGCCTCCACCGTCGAGAAGTTCAAGGGCGACGTGACCGTCACCAAGCCGAAGCCGGTGGCGGCGGACACGCCCGAGGAAAGGAACGTGCCGGAGCCCACCGGCAAGATCGACCTCAATTCGGCAACGCCTGAGGAACTCGAGGTGCTGCCGGGTGTTGGCCCGGCACGCGCCAAGGCCATCGTGGACGGGCGCCCCTATGCCTCGCTCGCCCAGTTCGAGCAGAAGGCCGTCATCCCGGCGGGCGTCTTCGACAAGTTCAAGAGCGCCACCGAGGTCGTGGCGGTATCCGGCAAGGCCGCCGCCGCGCCGGGTACGCCGGGCCGCGAGGCCGCCCAGAAGCGCATCCGCATGTGCGGTGCCAAGTGGCGCGGTGCCAAGGCGGAGGGCAAGATCCCCGAGGGCATCACCTGGCCGCAGTTCTGGAGCCAGTGCAACATCGCGCTGAAGAACCGGGGCTACTGAGCCGCCTTTTCCGCCCGGGGTGGCCGAACGCCGCCCGCCATTCCGGAATTGCAGTTCCCGCCCTCCCCTGCCCGTGCTCAAATACCGGGCAGGGAGCTGACGAGGGGACTGAGGCCACCATGATTGCCGTGCTTTTCGGCGTGTTTGCCGCGCTGTGCTGGTCGATCCATGACGTGATCGCGCGGTCGATCGCCGGTTCGGTGGGCGGCTTCCGCACGGCAGCCTGGGTCATGGTGTCGGGCTTCATCGTGCTGTCGGCCTATGTGCTGTGGGATGGCTCGGTGTGGCAGGCCTCCGGCCCCGCCATCTTCTCCGGGCTGCTGCTGGGCTTCGCCTATGGCTTCGGCGTGGGCGGGCTGTTCAAGGCCTTCAGCCTCGGCCCGGTGTCGCTGGTGGGCCCGATCACGGCGGGCTACCCCGTGCTGGCGGTCTTGTGGGGCGTTTTCAACGGGTTGGAGCCGACGGCCCTGCAATGGGCCTGTGTCGGGGCCACCCTGCTCGGCGCCATCATCGTGGCGCGTTCGGGAGAGCCCGATGGCGGCATCAATGCCGTGGCTCCGGGCAAGATGCCGGCACTGCTGTTCTTCGCCGTCATGGCTGTGCTGGGCTATTCCTCCTCCATCGTGCTGGGCCAGCAGGCGGCGCTGAGCGTGGGCGAGGTGGATGCCACCTGGCTGTCGCGCCCCGTCGCCCTGCTGGTGCTGCTGCCGTTCGCCTTCCTCGATGGCAAGCGCTCCGTGCTGACCCGCAACCAGTGGATCGGCATCTTCGTCATGGGAACGCTGGATGTGTTCGGGGTGATCGCCGTCAACGCCTCCGGCCATTTTCCGGGCAAGGAGTTCGCCGGCATCGGCATTTCGGCCTATGGCGCGCTCTCGGTGATCATGGCGATGATCTTCCTCCGGGAAAAAGTCTCCCCCGGGCAGTGGGTGGGACTCGCCATGATCGTCACTGCCGTGGCAACAATGTCGGTGACCCAGAATTGACGTGTCAGAATTGACTTGGATAAATCAACTCCCCTGATTTATCCTTGGGTCGACACGGCAGGACCCGAGAGCGACAGATGATCAAGCCAGCCCCGCGCGGCACCGACCCCGAGACGATCCGCGCCGAAATCCTCGAGAAGCTCGCCTATTCGGTGGGGAAGGACCCCGCCGTGGCCAAGCGCCATGATTGGCTCAACGCCACCATCCTGGCACTGCGTGACCGGATCATCGACCGCTGGATGGAGTCGACCAAGCGCGCCTACCAGGCCAAGTCCAAGCGCGTCTATTACCTGTCGCTGGAGTTCCTGGTGGGGCGCCTGCTGCGCGATGCGATGAGCAACCTGCAACTCACCGCCGCTTTCACCGAGGCGCTCGCCGGGCTCAACGTCGACATCGACCTCGTCGAGGCACTGGAGCCCGATGCGGCATTGGGCAATGGCGGCCTCGGCCGTCTCGCCGCCTGTTTCATGGAGAGCATGGCGAGCCTCGACATCCCGGCCTATGGCTATGGCATCCGCTACAATCACGGCCTGTTCCGCCAGAAGATCACCGATGGCTGGCAGGTTGAACTGCCGGAGAACTGGCTCGAGCACGGCAACCCCTGGGAATTCCCGCGCCGCGAGGCCGCCTACGAGATCGGCTTCGGCGGCCAGGTGGTGCCCGGCATCGACCAGAACAACCGCCACCAGCGGCGCTGGAAACCGGCCGAGAAGCTCATCGCGTCGGCCTGCGACACGCCCATGGTGGGCTGGCGCGGCAGGCGGGTGAACACGCTGAGGCTCTGGACGGCGCGCGCCCCGGACCCCATCCGCCTCGATGCCTTCAACAGCGGCGACTATGCGGCGGCATTGTCGGAGAGCAACAAGGCGGAGATCATCACCCGCGTCCTTTATCCCGCCGATTCAACGCCGGCGGGGCAGGAGCTGCGGCTGAGGCAGGAGTATTTCTTCACCTCCGCCTCGCTGCAGGACATCATCCGCCGCCACATGCAGCAGTATGACGACATCCGGCTGCTGGCGGACAAGGTGGCGATCCAACTCAACGACACCCACCCCGCGGTGGCGGTCGCCGAGCTGATGCGCATCCTGGTCGATCATCATGGGCTGGACTGGGAGCAGGCCTGGGAGATCACCAGGGCGGCGATCGGCTACACCAACCACACTCTGTTGCCGGAAGCACTGGAGAGCTGGCCCGTCCACCTCTTCGAACACGTGTTGCCGCGGCACATGCAGATCATCTACGGCATCAACGCAAAACTCATCGCGGATGCACAGAAGAGCAACTTTTCCAGCGATGACTTTCTCGCCTCCGTGTCCCTGATCGACGAGCATAACGGGCGCCGGGTGCGCATGGGGCAGCTTGCCTTCGTCGGCGCGCATTCGATCAATGGCGTCTCCGCGCTCCACACCGAACTGATGCAGCAGAGCGTGTTCCGCGACTTGAACAAACTCTACCCCGGCCGCATCAACAACAAGACCAACGGCATCACGCCCAGGCGCTGGCTTCTCGAGGCAAATCCGCAGCTTACGGCACTCCTGAACGATGCCGTCGGCGCCAATGTGATGGATGATGCCACGGTTCTGACGAAAGCGGCGCGCTTTGCATCGGATGCCGCGTTCCAGCAGCGCTTCGCCGCGATCAAGCGGCACAACAAGGATGAGCTCGCCAACCTCATCTCGGCGCGGATGGGACTGAAGGTCGATCCGGCAGCGATGTTCGACGTGCAGGTGAAGCGCATCCACGAATACAAGCGCCAGCTGCTCAACATCCTGGAAACAATCGCTCTTTACAACGCGATCCGCGCCCACCCGGAGCGACCCTGGGCGCCGCGCGTCAAGATCTTCGCAGGCAAGGCGGCGGCGAGCTATGCGCAGGCGAAGCTCATCATCAAGCTGGTCAACGACGTGGCGCAGGTCGTCAACAACGACCCGGACATCCGCGATCTCCTCAAGGTCGTGTTCATCCCGAACTACAATGTGAGCCTCGCCGAAGTCATTGTTCCCGCGGCCGATTTGTCGGAACAAATCTCCACCGCCGGCATGGAGGCCTCGGGCACAGGCAACATGAAGTTCGCCCTCAATGGCGCGCTCACCATCGGCACGCTCGATGGTGCGAACGTCGAGATGCTGGAGCATGTGGGCTCCGACAACATCTTCATCTTCGGTCTGACGGCTGCGGAAGTTGATGAAAGACGTCGCATTGGCGTTGATGTTGTTGCACTTCTGGATGCTGTTCCGGAGCTCCGGATCGTGCTCGACCAACTCGGCTCCGGCGTGTTCTCGCCGGGCGATGCAAACCGCTACCGGCCCATCGTCGACAGCATCACCCATGGCGACTGGTTCATGGTGGCCTCCGACTTCAACGCCTATGCCGCAGCGCAGCGCGCGGTCGACGGACTGTGGCGGCGGACCCAGGACTGGACGGAGAAGTCGATCCTCAATACGGTGAACATGGGCTGGTTCTCGTCCGACCGGACGATCCGGGAATATGCCCGCGACATCTGGACCGTGCCCACCCCTTAAGGAGGCGGACGACCCATGGCCGACCCGGACTGGACACTGCCCGCCGCCGAGGTGGAGGCCATCGTATCGGGTCGACACGGTGACCCCTTCGCGGTGCTCGGCCTGCATGAGGCCGGCACGGAGTGGGTGGCCCGCGCCTTCGTGCCGGGGGCCGAAGAACTGGAAGTCCTCGACAGGGACGGCAAGCGGCTCGTCTGGCTGCCGCGCCGGCACGCCGCAGGCTTCTTCGAGGGCCCGCTGCCGGTGTCCGGCCGCCAGACGCTGGGCTACCTCGCGCGCAATCAAGGCGGCAGCTGGACGGTGATCGACCCCTATCTGCTGGGACCGGTGCTGGGGCCGCTCGATGACCATTACATCGGCGAGGGCAACCACCTGCGCCTCCATGACCGGCTGGGCGCCCACCCGATGCGGCACGAGGGACACGAGGGGGTGCATTTCGCGGTCTGGGCGCCCAATGCCTCACGCGTCTCCGTGGTCGGCGACTTCAATGGCTGGGACGGGCGGCGCCATGTGATGCGCAAGCGGCGCGACACGGGCGTGTGGGAAATCTTCATCCCCGGCGCGCATGAGGGGCAGTGCTACAAGTTCGAACTGCTCGACAGCGCAGGAAAGCTTCTGCCGCTGAAGAGCGACCCCTTCGGCTTCTCGGCCGAGATGCGGCCCAAGACGGCCTCGAAGGTGGCGCGCACCGACAATTTCCAGTGGGAAGACAAGGGCTACCTCGACCGCCGCCGGACGATCGACCAGCGGCGCGCGCCGATGTCGATCTACGAGGTGCATCTCGGTTCCTGGCGGCGCTGGGATGACGGGCGCTTCCTCACCTATGAGGAGCTGGCCGACACGCTGATCCCCTATGTGACCGAGATGGGCTTCACCCATATCGAGCTGCTGCCGGTCAGCGAGCACCCGTTCGATCCGTCCTGGGGCTACCAGCCGACGGGGCTCTATGCGCCGACCTCGCGCTTCGGCGACCCGGCGGGTTTTGCCCGCTTCGTCGACAGGGCGCACCGTTCCGGCATCGGCGTGATCCTCGACTGGGTGCCCGCCCATTTCCCGACCGACGAGCATGGCCTGGCGCGCTTCGACGGCACCGCACTCTACGAGCACGAGGACCCGCGGCAGGGCTTCCACCCCGACTGGAACACCGCGATCTATAATTTCGGACGGCGCGAGGTCTCGTCCTTCCTGCTCAACAACGCGCTCTACTGGCTCGAGCGCTATCACGTCGATGGCTTGCGCGTCGATGCCGTGGCCTCGATGCTCTATCTCGATTACTCGCGGAAAGAGGGCGAGTGGATTCCCAACGAGCATGGCGGGCGCGAGAACCTCGAGGCTATCGCCTTCCTGCAACGCGTGAACCACGAGGCCTATGGGCAGAACCCCGGCATCGTGACCATCGCGGAGGAATCGACCGCCTTTCCCGGCGTGTCGAAGCCCACCAGTGCGGGCGGCCTCGGCTTCGGCTTCAAGTGGAACATGGGCTTCATGCATGACACGCTCTCCTACCTGAAGCGGGAGCCCATTCACCGCAAGCACCACCAAAACGAGCTGACCTTCGGGCTGCTCTATGCCTTCTCGGAGAATTTCGTGCTGCCGCTGTCCCATGACGAGGTGGTGCATGGCAAGGGCTCGCTCTTGAACAAGATGGCGGGCGATGCGTGGCAGAAATTCGCCAGCCTGCGCGCCTACTACGCCTTCATGTGGGGATATCCCGGCAAGAAGCTCTTGTTCATGGGGCAGGAATTCGCACCCTGGGGCGAGTGGTCGGAGGCACGGAGCCTCGACTGGAACCTGCTGGAACACGCGCCGCACCATGGCGTGCAGTCGCTGGTGCGCGACCTGAACCATGTCTATCGCGGCACGCCGGCACTGCATGCGCGCGACTGCGAGCCCGAGGGCTTCGAATGGCTGACGGCGGATGACAAGGAAAACTCCGTCTTCGCCTGGGCGCGCCATTCGGGAGACGGGCACCCCATCGTGGTGGTGGTGAGCAACTTCACCCCCGTGCCGCGGACGGGCTATGCCCTGCCCTTCCCCGTGGCCGGGCGCTGGCGCGAACTGATCAACACGGATGCCCACATCTATGGCGGCAGCGACATGGGCAACATGGGGGCGGTGGTGGCCGAGCCCGAGCCGCTGAACGGCAAGCCCGCACAGGCAATCGTGACCTTGCCTCCGCTCGCAACCTTGTATTTCATGCAGGATGGATAGGGACGCAGGATCAGGCTCTTCCCACCTCGTCCCCCTCCCCCTTGCGGGGAGGGGTGGGGGTGGGGGTCGCGCCACGTGGCAGACCTTCGTGGAGAACGGTCCGGCATCACCCCCACCCCTGCCCCTCCCCACAAGGGGGAGGGGATGACAAGATGGACGCAGAGGGAGGACGGCCATGGCACAGAGACGGACAGGACCGCTGGCGCGCGATGCGATGGCCTATGTGCTGGCGGGCGGACGCGGCAGCCGGCTGATGGAGCTGACCGACCGGCGCGCCAAGCCCGCCGTGCCCTTCGGCTGCAAGTCGCGCATCATCGACTTCGCACTGTCGAACGCGCTCAATTCGGGCATCAGGCGCATCGGGGTCGCGACGCAATACAAGGCGCACAGCCTGATCCGCCACATGCAGCGCGGCTGGAACTTCTTCCGCCCCGAGCGCAACGAGAGCTTCGACATCCTGCCCGCCTCGCAGCGCGTTTCCGAGGACCAGTGGTATGCCGGGACGGCGGACGCGGTGTACCAGAACCTCGACATCATCCTGAGCTATGGCCCGCAATACATGGTGATCCTGGCCGGCGACCACATCTACAAGATGGACTATGAGCTGATGCTGCAGCAGCACGTCAACTCCGGCGCCGACGTCACCATCGGCTGCCTCGAGGTGCCGCGCATGGAAGCGACGGGCTTCGGCGTGATGGCGGTGGACGAGCAGGACCGCATCACCGCCTTCGTGGAAAAGCCCAAGGACCCGCCGGCCATTCCCGGCAACCCGGAGATGGCGCTGGCCTCGATGGGCATCTATGTGTTCGAGACGGCGAAACTGGCGCAATGGCTGCGCGAGGATGCCGCGAACCCCGCTTCGAGCCGCGACTTCGGCAAGGACATCATTCCCTTCCTCGTCGCCAACGGCAAGGCGGTGGCGCACCGCTTCACTGCGAGTTGCGTGCGTTCCGAATACGAGACGGAATCCTACTGGCGCGACGTCGGCACGGTCGATGCCTATTGGGAGGCCAACATCGACCTGACGGAGACCCTGCCCGCACTCGACCTCTATGACACCGAATGGCCGATCTGGACCTACTCCGAGGTGACACCGCCCGCCAAGTTCGTGCATGACCTCGAGGGGCGGCGCGGCTCCGCCGTGGCCTCGCTGGTCTCCGGCGGCTGCATCGTGTCGGGGGCTTCCATCAAGCGCACCATGCTGTCGCCCAATGTGCGGGTGAATTCCTTCTCGTCGCTGGAGGAGGCGGTGGTGCTGCCGTCCGTCCACATCGAGCGCAATGTGAGCCTGAAGAAGGTGGTGATCGACACCAGCGTGCGCATCCCCGAGGGCCTCGTCGTCGGCGAGGACCCGGAGCTCGACGCCAAGCGCTTCCGCCGCACGGCGAGCGGCATCTGCCTCATCACCCAGCCGATGATCGACCGCCTGACGTCATGAAGGTTCTCTCTGCCGCGTCCGAACTCTTTCCGCTGGTGAAGACCGGCGGGCTGGCCGATGTGACCGGCGCGCTGCCGGCGGCGCTCGGCCAGCAGGGTGTTGCGGTGACCACCATCGTGCCCGGATATCCGGCCGTGATGGCGGCGCTGGAAAGGCCAGCGGCTTTCCATGCCTATGCCGATCTCTTCGGCGGCCCCGCACAGCTGATCCGCGGCACGGCCCATGGCCTCGACATCATCGCCATCGATGCGCCGCATCTCTTCGACCGGCCGGGCAACCCCTATCTCGGCAAGGACGGCAAGGACTGGCCGGACAACGCGCAGCGCTTCGCCGCGCTGGCCAGGGCGGCGGCCGAGGTCGCTGGCGGCATCAACCCGCGTTACCGCGCCGACGTGCTGCACTGCCATGACTGGCAGGCGGCCCTCGGCCCCGTCTATACGCGCTTCCTCGGCGGCCCCAGGAGCGTGATGACGGTGCACAACATCGCCTTCCAGGGCCAGTTCCCGGCCACGGTGTTCGGCCTGCTGGGCCTGCCGCAACAGGCCTTCGCCATCGACGGCGTCGAGTATTACGGCAATGTCGGCTACCTGAAGGGCGGACTTGCGACAGCCGATGCGATCACCACGGTGAGCCCGACCTATGCGCAGGAGATCTGCACGCCGGAATATGGCATGGGGCTCGACGGGCTGCTGCGCGCCAGGCGGAACGTGCTGCGCGGCATCGTCAACGGCATCGACACCGATGTGTGGGACCCGGAGAGCGACAGGCGCATTCCCCAGACCTATGGGGCGAGGAGCCTGAAGAAGCGCGAGGCCAACAAGCGGGCCCTCGAGGCGCGCTTCAAGCTGGAGCCCGGCGACGGCCTCATCCATGGCGTGGTGAGCCGGCTGACCTGGCAGAAGGGCATGGACATCTTCGCCGCGAGCCTCGATGCCCTGGTTGCGACGGGTGCCAGGCTGGCACTGCTGGGCACCGGCGAGACGGCGATCGAGAATGCGATCTTCGAGGCCTCCCTGCGGCACCCCGGACGGATCGGCATCATCGTCGGCTATGACGAGGACCTGTCGCACCTGATGCAGGCGGGAGCCGACACCATCCTCGTGCCATCGCGCTTCGAGCCCTGTGGCCTGACGCAGCTCTATGGCCTGCGCTATGGCTGCGTGCCGGTGGTGGCGCGCACCGGGGGCCTCAACGACACGGTGATCGACGCCAATGATGCCGCCTTGCAGGCGGAGGTTGCCACCGGCTTCCAGTTCGCACCCGTCGACGAGGCGACGCTGGAACATGCGCTGGGCCGTGTTGCCGAGTGCCATGCCAACCCGAAACTGTGGCGCGGGCTGCAGAAGCGCGGCATGGAACAGGACGTTTCATGGGCGCGCAGTGCCGCGGCCTATGCCCAGCTCTACCGCAATCTCGTGAAGGCCTGAGTCACATGATCCTCACCGTCGCCACCACGCCCTTCGAGGGCCAGAAGCCCGGCACATCGGGCCTGCGCAAGAAAGTGCCCGTGTTTGCCGAGCCGCATTATGCGGAGAACTTCATCCAGTCGATCTTCGATTCGCTCGAAGGCTTCCAGGGCCAGACGCTGGTGATCGGCGGCGATGGCCGCTACTTCAACAAGGACGTCATCCAGACGGCAATCCGCATGGCGGCGGCCAATGGTTTCGGCCGGGTGATGGTGGGGCAGAACGGATTGCTCTCCACGCCTGCGGCCTCGAACCTCATCCGCAAGTACAAGGCCTTCGGCGGCATCATCCTTTCGGCGAGCCACAATCCCGGCGGGCCGGATGGCGATTTCGGCATCAAGTACAATGCGGGCAATGGCGGGCCGGCGCCCGAGAAGCTGACCGACGCGATCTACGCGCGGACGAAGACGATCAGCAGCTATCGCATCACCACATCGCCGGATGTCGATCTCGGCCGCATCGGCGAGACCCGACTGGGCAGCATGGTGGTGGAGGTTGTCGACCCCGTCACCGATTATGCGCAGCTGATGCAGGCGCTGTTCGACTTCGATGCGATCCGCGCGCTGATCGCCACCGGCTTCACCATGAAATTCGACGCCATGGGGGCGATCACCGGGCCATACGCGCAGCGCATCCTCGAGGACATGCTGGGCTTCCCGAAGGGCACGGTGATGAACGGGACACCGCTTCCGGATTTCGGCGGGCACCACCCGGACCCGAACCTGGTCCATGCCAAGGAACTCGTCGACCTCGTCATGCCGGAGGGTGGGCCGGATTTCGGTGCGGCCTCCGATGGCGATGGCGACCGCAACCTGATCATCGGGCGCGGCATGTATGTGACACCATCCGACTCGCTTGCGATCCTCGCGGCCAATGCGACGCTGACGCCGGGCTATCGACAAGGCCTTTCCGGCATCGCGCGTTCCATGCCGACGAGCTGTGCCGCCGACCGCGTGGCGGAGAAGCTGAAGATCGGCTGTTACGAGACGCCGACGGGCTGGAAGTTCTTCGGCAACCTGCTCGATGCCGGCATGGCGACGCTGTGCGGCGAGGAGAGCTTCGGCACGGGCTCGAACCATGTGCGCGAAAAAGACGGACTGTGGGCGGTGCTGATGTGGCTCAACATCCTCGCGAAGCGGCGCGAGAGCGTTGCCGATATCGTGACGGGGCATTGGGCGGCGTTCGGGCGGAACTTCTATTCGCGCCACGACTACGAAGAGGTCGACGCGGAGGCTGCCAACGGGCTGATGCAGGCGCTGCGCGAGAAGCTGCCATCGCTCGCCGGGCAGAACGGCATCGCAACGGCGGATGACTTCGCCTATGACGACCCGGTCGACGGCTCACGCACCACGAAGCAGGGCATCCGGCTGATCTTCGCCGACGGCTCACGCATCATCTATCGCCTGTCGGGCACCGGCACGGCGGGTGCGACCCTGCGCGTCTATATCGAGCGCTACGAGCCGCATGCCGGCTTTCATGGGGTCGAGACGCAACAGGCACTCTCCGACCTGATCGCGCTGTCGCGCTCCATCGCCGAAATCGAACAACGCACCGGCCGCGCCGCGCCGACGGTGATCACCTGACAGACGCAGCCCGACCCTTTCCGCTCGGCGTGACGCCTTCGGCCGAGGGCGCGAACGCCGCCGTGGTGTCGCGCCACGCGGAGCGGGTGTTCGTGTCGCTCTTCGAGGGCGGGGCGGAGGTGGCGCGGGTGCCGCTGACGCAGCGCCTGGGCGATGTGCACTATGGCGTCGTTCCGGGGCTGATCGAGGGCACGCGATACGGGCTTCGTGCCGAGGGGCCGTGGGCGCCGAAGCGGGGACTTCGCTTCGACCGCGAGAAGCTGCTGCTCGACCCCTATGCGACACAGCTCACCGGCGCCTTCCGGCACCTGCCGGAGCTGATGCAGCGCGGGGTGGAGACGCAGCACCTCGTGCCCAAGGCGATTGCCGGTCACGTGCCTGCTGACGCTCAGGCGCTGCCGCCGCAGCGGCCGGAATTCATCTATGAAATCCCGGTGCGCGGCTTCACCATGCTGCACCCGCATGTGCCGCCGGAGAAGCGCGGCACGGTGGCGGCACTGGCGGAGCCGGTGATCATCGAGCACCTGAAGCGGCTCGGCGCCGACACGGTGGAACTGATGCCGCTGGCCGCCTGGATCGACGAACGGCACCTGCCGGCGCTGGGGCTGTCCAACAGCTGGGGCTACAATCCGGTGAGCTTCCTCGCACCCGATCCACGCCTCGCGCCCGGGGGCCTCGCGGAAATCCGTGCCACCGTCGACGCGCTGCATGCGGCGGGGATCCGCGTGGTGCTGGACGTGGTGCTGAACCATACGGGCGAGAGCGACGTCTACGGCACCACCCTGTCGCTGCGCGGGCTGGACGAGGCGCTATACTACGCGCGCGCGGGCGAGGTGCTGATCAATGACACGGGCTGCGGCAATACGCTGGCCCTCGATGAGCCTGCGGTGATGCAGCTCGCCATGGACAGCTTGCGCAGCTGGGCGATGCGCACGGGGATCGACGGCTTCCGCTTCGACCTCGCGACGGTGATGGGCCGCACGGCATCCGGCTTTTCTCCGCGGGCGCCGCTGCTCGCGGCCATCGAGCAGGACCCGCTGCTGTCGCGGCTGACCATGATCGCCGAGCCCTGGGACGTGGGGCCCGGCGGCTACCAGCTCGGGCACTTCCCGCCGCGCTGGCAGGAGTGGAACGACCGCTACCGCGACGAGGTGCGGCGCTTCTGGCGGGGCGACCCAGGAGCCGGGGGCTTCGCCACGCGCATCGCCGGATCCTCCGACATCTTCGGCGGACAGCACCGGCCTCCGTCGGCCGGCATCAACTTCATCGCGGCGCATGACGGCTTCACGCTGCACGACTGCGTGACCTATGCCGCGAAGGACAATCATGCCAATGGCGAGGACAACCGCGACGGCAATGCGCATGAGCCCTCCTGGCCAGGCGGTGACGCCCGCGCGCTGCTGGCGACACTGTTCCTGTCGCGCGGCACGCCGATGCTCACCGCGGGCGACGAGTTCGGCCGCAGCCAGGGCGGCAACAACAATGCCTATGCGCAGGATAACGAGATCACCTGGCTGGACTGGGCCCGCGCCGACGAGCGGCTCATCGGCTTCACCGCCGCCCTGGTCCATCTGCGCCGGGCGCTTTCGCCGTTCCTTGCCGATCACTTCCTGACGCAGGACACGGCGCAGTGGTTCGGCGCCGATGGTGCTGGCATGGACTGGCAGGATGCGCAGGCCACGGTGCTGGGGCTTCTGCTCACCGCGGGCGCCAGGCGGCTGGCGCTGGTGTTCAACCGCGGCGAGGCGCGTGCACTGGTGTTGCCGAAGCGCGAGGGACGG
Source organism: Aestuariivirga litoralis (assembly GCF_003234965.1). Lineage (GTDB taxonomy): Bacteria > Pseudomonadota > Alphaproteobacteria > Rhizobiales > Aestuariivirgaceae > Aestuariivirga > Aestuariivirga litoralis. The sequence goes on along the minus strand of NZ_QKVK01000005.1, from coordinate 66,597 downwards.
CGGTGGACGCGGCTGTTCTGCTCGGCAGGAGGCGAGGAACTGCCCGCGCGCTCCGTCTGCGTCTTCGCCGAGGAGCGCATCGCGTCGCAGGGTGTTGCCGATGCCGAGGTCGCGGCGCTGGCCGTGGCGGCGGGCATCGAACCCGAGTGGTGGGAGGTCGATGGCACGCACCACCGCGTCAGCCTCGAGACGCAGCGCGCGCTGCTCTCCGCGATGGGGCTCGGCTTCGCGACGGGAGACGACATCGAGCACGCGCAGGCGGTGCTGGCGCGGCCGAGGCCGGTGATCACCAGTCCCGGCACCTGCTTCGTGCCCGACGACATCGCGTCGGGCGACAAGGTGTTCGGGCTGGCATCGCACCTCTATGCGCTGCGGCATGGGAACAGCGAGGGCATCGGCGACTTTGCCACGCTGCAGCATTTCGCGGCGCTGACCGCGCGCATCGGCGGGCGCCATGCGGGGCTCAATCCGCTGCACCACATGTTTCCGTCCGACCGCAGCCGGGCGAGCCCCTACCAGCCGTCGGACCGGCATTACGTCGACCCGATCTACATCTCGATCGAGAGACTGCTGTCCGGGCTGGCGCTGCCGCGGACGGCGGCGCTGGCGCGCGACGCACGCGCCGCCTTCGCACGGTTCGATGCCTTGCCGCTGGTCGACTATGCCGCAGTGTGGGAGGCCAAGGCGCGGCTGCTGGAGAGCGCCTTCGCGGAATTTCCCGGAAGCCCGGCCTTCGACGCCTTCGTGGCGGCGGGCGGCGAACAGCTGGCGGCGCATGGCCGCTTCGAGGCGCTGCGCATGGGCGAGCAGCCGACGCCACAGCGCATCGCCTATCGCGCCTTCCTGCAATGGGTGGCGGATGGGCAGCTGGCGGAGGCGGCGCGGCACGGGAACCTTTATGGCGACCTCGCCCTCGGCTGCGCCTTCGATGGCGGCGAGCTTGCCGCCAACCCTGCGGCCTTCGCCCGGGGCGTATCCATCGGCGCGCCGCCGGACCCGTTCTCGGCGGCGGGGCAGGTGTGGAACCTGCCGCCCTTTTCGCCCCTTGCGCTCGATGCCCTTGGAATGGAGCCGATACGCCGCGTCATTGCCGCCAGCATGCGCCACGCCGCGGCCCTGCGGATCGACCATGTGCTGGGCCTGGCGCGGCAATTCTGGGTGCCGGAGGGAGCGGAAGGCCGCTTCGGCGCCTATGTGCGCTTTCCCCTCGATGCACTGCTTGCGGTGACGGCCATGGAAAGCCGGCGCCACCGCTGCCTCGTGGTCGGCGAAGACCTCGGCACGGTGCCGGGCGGCCTGCGCGAGAGGCTCGCGGCGGCGAAGATCTTCTCCTACCGCGTGCTGTGGTTCGAGCGCGAGGGTGCCGGCTTCAAGCCCGCGGAGGCCTATCCGCAGCGGGCGCTGGCCTGCCTCGCCTCGCATGACCTGCCCACCTTCATGGGCTGGCGCGCCGGGCGCGACATCGAGATCGCGCAGGCCATCGGCCAGATCGATGCGGCGGAGGCGGCCGCGCGCAAGGCGGAACGGCGGGAGGAGGAGCGGCTGCTGGGCGCGCGCACCGGATATGCCGGGGAAGATGACCTTGCGGCGAGCGCCGCGGCCCACCGCTTCGTGGCCGGCACGCCGGCGCAGATCATGCTGGTGCAGGCCGATGACCTGGCGGGCGAGCGCGACCCGCTGAACGTGCCCGGCACCGACCGCGAATGGCCCAATTGGCGCCGCCGCGTGCAGGTGCCGGTGGAGGAACTGGCGCAGGGCCCGCTGGCGCGTGGCATTCTGGACGCCGTGAAGCAGGAGCGAGAGGCATGAAGCGCCGCGTGGTGATCGACAAGGTGGAACCGCTGTCGCACCGCTGGGCGAAGCTCGACCGCTATACCATCCGCTACCAGCGCAGCGATGGCCGGGAGGACGTTCTGGAGCGCGAGGTGCATGACCATGGCCATGGCGCCACGGTGCTGCCCTATGACGCGAGGCGGGGCACGGTGCTGCTGGTGCGGCAGTTCCGCCTGCCCGCCTATCTCCACGACCATGACGGCTTCCTGATCGAGGCCTGTGCGGGGCTTCTCGATGGCGATGACCCGGCGCAATGCGCCAAGCGCGAGGCGGAGGAGGAGCTGGGCTTTCGCCTCGCCAACCTGCGCTTCATGACCACGGTTTACATGACGCCCGGCGCGGTGACCGAGCGCCTGTCGCTGTTCATTGCCGATTACGACCACGATGCGCGCGTGGGTGCTGGTGGCGGGGAGGCGCATGAGGGCGAGGACATCGAGGTTCTCGAAATGGCCTTCGACGCGATGCGCCGCCTGGTGCAGGAGGGGCGCATCATCGATGCCAAGACGGTGATGCTCAGCCTGTTCCTCGAGCGCGAACTTGGCCTTCCGCCGTTGTGACGCCGTCGCTGCGCAGGACGCGCAGCGTGCCGCTGTCCCATGTGACGCCGAAGCGGGCACCGGCAAAGAGCGGGGCCAGGCAGCGGTAATCGAAGCGTTGCGGCACATAGCCCAGCTTGTCGGCCGCGAGGTTGAGCATCAGCGCCGCCTGCAGGGGGCCATGGACGAGCAGGTCCGGGTAGCCCTCCGCTTGGGCGTGGCGCAGATCATAGTGGATGCGGTGACCGTTGAAGGTGAAGGCCGAGAAGCGGAACAGCAGCAGCGGCGTGGCATCGACCTGCCATTCGGCGGCGATCTTCTGCGGCGGCCCGAGGGGCGGCACGCCGCCCGCCGGCGGATCGCGGAAGACGAGGTCCTGGCGTTCGCGGATGGCGGTGCCGTTGCCATCGGCAATGTCATGCTCGACCGAAACGAGATGCATGGCCCCGCTGCTGCCCTGCTTGGCCTCGATCCGGGTGATGGTCGAGGTGCGGATCACCAGCGCGCCATGGCGCAAGGGCCGCAGCGTCTCGATGGAGCCCCCTGCCCACATGCGGCGCGGCTGCGCAATGGGCGGCAGGAACAGGCCCTTGAGTTCGGCGCCATCGGGGCCGGTCTCTTCCGCCTCGGGCGTCACCGGCGCCAGGCCGAAATGCAGGCCAGGGGGCGCAATGCGATCTCCCGGCTCGAACAGGAAGGGCGCCATCGTCGCATGGTACTTGTCGAACAGGCGCTGGGTGAGCGTGTCGATGCGCGTGGCGCTGCGGCCGATCCAATCCGTGAAGTCTTCCATCAGTAGGACCTCGGCAGGCCGAGCACATGCTCGGCGAGATGAGACAGGATGAGATTGGTGGAGACGGGCGCCACCTGGTAGAGCCGCGTTTCGCGGAACTTGCGCTCGATGTCGAAATCCTCGGCGAAGCCGAAGCCGCCATGGGTCTGGATCGCCACGTTGGCAGCCTCGAAGCTGGCATCGGCCGCCAGCATCTTGGCCATGTTGGCCTCGGGGCCACAGGGTTCATCCGCCTCGAACTTGCGCAGCGCCTCCGCCACCATCAGGCCGGCGGCGCGCATGTTGGCATAGGCCCTGGCGATGGGAAACTGGATGCCCTGGTTCTGGCCGATGGGGCGGCCGAAGACCACGCGCTCCTTGGCATAGGCCGTGGACCTGGCGATGAACCAGCGCGCGTCACCCACGCATTCGGCGGCGATCAGGATGCGCTCGGCATTCATGCCGGAGAGGATGTAGCGGAAGCCTTCGCCCTCCGTGCCAATGAGGTTTTCCGCGGGCACCGGCACGTCGTCGAAGGTGATCGTGGTGGTGGCGTGGTTCATCATGGTGCGGATGGGCGCGATGCTCAAGCCGTTCTGCTTCGCCTCATGCATGTCGAGCAGGAAGACGGAGAGGCCCGCAGTGCGCTTCATGCCTTCGGTGACCGGCGCGGTGCGGGCGAGCAGGATCATCAGGTCGGAATGCTCCGCCCGGCTGGTCCAGATCTTGGCGCCCCTGATGATGTAGCGATTGCCGTCACGCCGCGCTGTCGTGGTGATCGAGGCCGTGTCGGTGCCGCTGCCGGGCTCGGTGACGCCGAAGGCCTGCAGGCGCAGCTCGCCGGATGCGATGCGCGGCAGGTACTTGCGCTTCTGGCCCTCGCTGCCGTGGCGAAGCAGCGTGCCCATCACATACATCTGCGCATGGCAGCTCGCACCGTTGCAGCCTGCGGCCTGGATCTCCTCGAGGATCGCCGCGGCGGCGCCGAGCGGCAGGCCGGAGCCGCCATAGGCTTGCGGAATGAGCGCAGCGAGGAAGCCCGCGCGCGTCAGCTCCGCCACGAAAGCCGCCGGATAGGCGCGGTCGCGGTCCAGCGCGCGCCAGTAGCTGCCGGGATAGGCCTCGCACAACTTGGCGACGGAGGCGCGAATGTCGTCATGCATCATGGGTTGAGGATAGGGCTTGGCGCGGGGCGGCTTCAAGTGGCAGACCTCACATGTTATGGCTCGTGAAAATACGGGGAACAAGCCATGAAGACGCCGAAGAAGATTCTCAACGACCCGCGCCGCGCCACCGACGAGATGATGGAAGGCCTGGTGCTGGGCTATGACGGCAAGGTGGGCAAGGTGGAGGGGCACGGCGCCTTCTTCCTGAAGCAGATTCCCGATGGCAAGGTGGCGCTGCTGGTGGGCGGCGGCAGCGGGCATGAGCCGATCTTCGGCGGATTTCTCGGTTTGAACCTGGCGGATGGCGCGGCGGCGGGCGAAGTCTTCACCTCGCCATCGCCACAAACCATCTGCGAGGCGGCGCGCGCCATTCACCGGGGCAAGGGCGTGGTCTTTGTCTATGGCAATTATTCCGGCGACACCATGAACTTCGACATGGCGGCGGAATTCCTGGCCGCCGAGGGCATCGAGACGCGCACCATCCGCGTGCGCGACGACGTGGCGGTGGGCGCGCCCGACCGGCCGGACGAGCGGCGCGGCATTGCGGGTGACGTGTTCGTGATCAAGATCGCGGGTGGAGCGGCGGCCGAGCTGGGCGATCTCGACGCGGTGGCGCGCGTGGCGGCGAAAGCGGAGGCCAACACGCGCTCGATGGGCGTCGCGGTGTCGCCGGGGTCACTCCCTGAGTCGGGGAAGCCCACCTTCGAACTCGGTGATGACGAGATCGAGATCGGCATGGGCGCGCATGGCGAGAAGGGGGTGAAGCGGCAGAAGCTGACCACCGCGGACGACATCGTCGACCAGATGATGGCGCCGATCCTGCGGGACCTGCCCTATCGTTCAGGTGACGAGGTGGCGCTGCTGATCAACAATCTCGGCGCGACGACGATGTTCGAACTGCTGATCGCCAACCGGCGGGTGCGGCAGATCCTGGATCGCGAGGGCATCACCGTCTATCGCAGCTTCGTCGGCTCGTGGCTGACGTCACAGGAGATGGCAGGTTTCTCGATCTCGCTGATGAAGCTGGATCAGGAGTTGAAGCATTATCTGGATCTGCCGGCTGCGAGCTTCGGGTTCAGCTCACTTTAGTTCCTCACTGCGCTCCCCCACGATCATCATGCGCGGGCTTGACCCGCGCATCCTTTCTCGAGCGTCCCAAAAGGATGGCCGGGTCAAGCCCGGCCATGATGAGACGTAAGGATGTTCGCAGGCTCAGCAGCTGCCATCCAGCTTGTTGATCGCCTCGACATTGGCGGCCGAAGCGCCCTTGGGATCGAACTCCGAGGCGAGCCACGTGTCGACGATGGCCTTGGCGAGTTCCGGACCGATGACGCGGGCGCCCATGGTGATGATCTGGGCATTGTTGGACTTGGCGGCGCGTTCGGCAGAGTACGTGTCATGCGTCAGCGCGGCGCGGATGCCCGGTACCTTGTTGGCCGAGATGCAGACGCCGATGCCGGTGCCGCAGATCAGGATGCCGCGCTGGTATTCGCCGTCCTTCACCTTGTGGGCGAGGTTGGCGGAGAGATCGGCATAGAAACCCTGCTGGCTCAGGTTCGTCACCTGGTGCTCGGGCTTCGACTTGAGGTGCGCCTCGATCACGTCGAGGAGCGGCTTTCCGGCGCTGTCGGCGCCCAGTGCGATCTTCATGCTGTCTCTCCCAATCTGCGTATGACGGCATCGATGATGCCGATGTAACCTGCGGGGTCCCAGGCGGACCTGCCGATGAAGAGCCCGTCAATATCCGACATGGCCGCCAGGTCGCAACAGTTCTGCGGGTTGACACTGCCGCCATAGAGGATGGGGAGCGGCTGGCCGGTGAGCTCTGCCGTGAGTGTCTTGAGCCTTGCGTGCTGGGCATTGGCGAAATCCGGGTCGGCCGGAATGCCACCCTCGCCGATGGACCAGACCGGTTCATAGGCGATGATGACCTTGCCGGGTGCTGCCCTGCCGACGTCGCGCAACGCGTAGCGTGTCTGCTTCGCCAGCACGTCCGCCGTGGCGCCCGCCTCATACTCGCTGCGCGTGTCGCCGATGCAGACCAGTGCGATGAGGCCTTGCTTTACCGCCGCTGCCACCTTTTTCGAGACCGTCTCGTCGGTCTCGCCGAAATGCGTGCGGCGCTCGCTGTGGCCGAGTTCGACGAGCGTGGCGCCGCAGTCCCTGACCATCAACGGCGAGACCTCGCCAGTCCAGGCGCCTTGGGTCTCCCAGTGCATGTTCTGCGCGCCGATCTTGACCCTGGTGCCCGACAGGATGTCGGCCACCTCGGCGATATAGGGGAAGGGCGGGATGACGAAGGGCTGGGCCTTCGCGGTGGTGGCGAAGGGCGAGGCTTTCAGGGCTTCGGCGAAGGCGCGCGCCTCCCCCCGAGTCTTGTTCATCTTCCAGCTGGTGCCGATCCACGGCGTCTTCATCAGTTGTATCCTGTCTTCGTGTAGGGCGCCCAGTAGGCGACGGATTCCTTCAGCGCCGCCACCACGCTGCGGTCGGCGGGCTCACGCTCGCGGAAGGCGAGTTCGAGGCAGAGCTCGTTGTCGGTGCCGCCGCCGGCCTTGACCGCGGCGATGAGCTTTTCCGGCGTGATGCGGCCATTCTCGTTGTATTGCGCGGTGAAGGGCCAGTGGCCGCCCTTGTTCATGGTCGACTGCTTGATGTGGATGATGGGCGACTGGGTGGCGAAGTCCCTCGCCCAGGCGAAGGGATCGACGTCCGCCGGGTTGGGCGATGTCACATCTCCGTGATCGATGTCGACCATGGGCTTCAAGGGGAGCGGCAGCTGCGCCGCGTCGATCCAGTCCTGCAGCGCCTGCGTGTCCTTCAGCGTGTGGCCCAGCTCGCGGCCGACCGACATGGGCTCCCAGAACAGCCAGGTGAGGCCGCGCGATTTGGCGTGTTCGGCCACGTCGCGCCAGCAGTCGAGCGCCACCTGCATCAGCTCGGCGCGGCGGCTGACGTCATCGTAATCCCTGAAGGTGAAGATGCCGAACTGCGTGCCGATGGCGGGGGCGCCGAGATCGCCCGCGATCTCCGCCATGCCCTTGAACCAGTCGACATAGTATTGCCGAACCTCGGCATCAGGATGGGCGAAGTGGTTCAACCGGCCATAGGGACCCGTCATGATCGAGGTGATCTGCGCCCGCTTTTGCACACAGGCCTTTGCCATGCGGTCGGTGAGGCGCTTGATGGTGGCCGCTTTCCACGAGGGGTTGATGAACTCGTGCACCAGCTGGATGTGGCCGATGCCCACCTCATCCGCCAGCGTTGCAATCAGATCCTCCGGTTCCGCGAAGCGGTTCACGAAGGGGTTGGTATTGACCGAAAGCGAAAATCCCATGTGACGAAGCCTGCTGTTTTGCAGCGCAATATCGAATTTTGTTGACGCCGGAGCTTATCTGAAAAATATTGCACCTCAAGAAAAAATTTTCACGACCAAATGGGAAGACGTTGACGCTGCACCAGCCAGCCCCTCAGGTGGACGAGGAGGCCGCACTCGCGGCCCGCGCCGCGTGGCTGCATTTTGCGGGCGGCAAGACGCAGGGCGAGGTTGCCGAGCTTCTCGGCGTGCAGAGCACCAAGGCGCATCGGCTGATCGCGCGGGCCCGTGCCGACGGGCTGATCCGGGTTTTCGTCGAGGGGCCGATCTCCGGCTGCATCGCGCTGGAGGAGAAGCTGAAGGCGGATTACGGTCTCGCCTTCTGCGAAGTCGTTCCCAACATCGATGAAGGTTCGCTGCCGCTGCGGACCCTCGGCATGGCCGGGGCACGCTACCTGCGGAACCTCATTGAATCGGCCAAGTACCGCATGATCGGCATGGGCCATGGCCGCACGCTGGCCACCGCCGTCGACCTCATGCCGAGTGTTGCCGCGAACGGCACCAGGTTCGTCTCGCTGCTCGGCGGCCTGACGCGGCGCTTCGCGGCGAGCCCCTTCGATGTGATCCACCGCCTGGCCGAGCGCACCGCCGCCGAGGCCTATGTGATGCCAGTGCCGTTCTTTGCCAATACCGAGAAGGACCGCCAGGTGCTGGAGGCGCAGTACGGCGTCTCCGACGTCATCGCCATGGCGAAGGAGGCCGAACTCTACATCGCCGGCATCGGCGAGGTGGACCGCAAGAGCTTCATCGCCACCGCCGGCATGGTGGACGAGGAGGACGTCGAGGAAGTGATGAAGACCGGCGCCTGCGCCGAGCTTCTGGGCCACTTCTTCAACGAACACGGCGAGCACCTGCCGAATTCCGTTTCGGCGCGCGCCATGGCGCCGCGCTTTGCCGATCTGAAAAGCCACAGGATCGTCGCCCTTGCCGGCGGCACGTCGAAAACTCGGGCCATCCGCGCCATCCTTGCGCACGGACTTCTTTTCGGCCTGATCACCGACGAGGCGACAGCCAAGCGCCTCGTCTCGCTGAAACCGGGACGTGAGCCCGGCAAGAAGAACGGAAAACCCGCACCGGGCTAACAAGAAGACCCCACAACCAACGGAGGAATGGGAATGTTCGAGAAAGAAAAGGGCCTCTTCGACGCCTTCGTGGCGAAGAAGATGAGCCGCCGCGAATTGATCAACGGTACGGCTAAGCTGGGCCTCACCGCCTCGGCCGCCGGCATGTTCCTGACCCAGGCGCAGACCCGCGCCATGGCTGCCGACTTCGACTGGATGAAGTACAAGGGCACCAAGCTGAAGCTGCTGCTCAACAAGCACCCCTATGCCGATGCCATGATCGCCAATATCCAGACGTTCAAGGACATGACCGGCATGGACATCTCGTGGGACATCTTCCCCGAGGACGTCTATTTCGACAAGGTGACGGCGGCACTCTCCTCCGGCTCGACCGAGTATGACGCCTTCATGACCGGCGCCTACATGACCTGGACCTATGGCCCGGCCGGCTGGATCACCGACCTCAACGAGTTCATCAAGGACCCGGCCAAGACCAATCCCAACTACAACTGGGAAGACGTACTGCCGGGCCTGCGCGCGTCCACCTCGTGGAACGGCGTGCCGGGCGGCGAGCTCGGTTCGGCGGATGCCAAGCAGTGGTGCATCCCGTGGGGCTTCGAACTCAACAACATCTCCTACAACAAGAAGATGTTCGACAAGGTGGGCGTGCAGCCGCCGAAGAACATCGGCGAGATGATCGAGGTCTCGGCCAAGCTGACCAAGGACCTCGGTGGGCCCTACGGCATCGGCGTGCGCGGCTCGCGCTCGTGGGCGACGATCCACCCGGGCTTCCTCTCGGGCTATGCCAACTTCGGCGAGAAGGACTTCAACGTCACCGACGGCAAGCTGAAGGCGGCGATGAACTCGGCGGGCTCCAAGTCCTTCCACAAGGACTGGGTGAAGATGATCCAGGAGTCGGGCCCGAAGAACTGGTCGACCTATACCTGGTACCAGGTCGGCACCGACCTCGGTGCGGGCGCTTCCGCCATGATCTTCGACGCCGACATCCTCGGCTACTTCATGAACGGCGGCGACAACAAGGAAGCCGGCAACCTGGGCTATGCGCCGTTCGCGGCCAACCCGGCGGCCTCGGCGCCCACACCGAACGTCTGGATCTGGTCGCTGGCCATGAACAATGCCGGCACCCAGAAGGACGCCACCTGGTACTTCCTGCAGTGGGCGACCTCCGTCGAGCATGACCTGTTCGGTGCGCGCAAGATGGACTTCGTCAACCCGGTCCGCGCCTCCGTCTGGAAGGACGAAGAGTTCCGCGCACGCATCGACAAGTCCTATCCGGGCTACCTCAACCAGTATGAAGTCTCGGCACCGGGTGCCAAGATCTACTTCACCGCCCAGCCGCTGTTCTTCGACCTCACCACGCTGTGGGCCGAGAACCTGCAGAAGATGGTGGCCAAGGAAATCGCGGTCGACGAAGGCCTCGATGCGATGGCCGCCGAAATGGACAAGAAGCTGGCTGAAGCCGGTCTCGGTTAAGTAACAACTGGCGCGCGGGGAGACGCCGTCTCCCTGCGGCACGCCTCGCGCGCCTTTTCCCCTTTTCGCCTTTTCTGGAAGTCCGGGCCTCCCGCATGACAGCCGCCACCACAGAGATGCAGAGCCCCGTGAAGCAGAGCCGCTTCATGCGCCGGGCGCTCCCCTACATCCTGTCGCTCCCTGCACTGCTCATGTGCATCGGGATCCTCATCCCCTTCTTCACCGCCGTCTATTACTCGATGCTGCGCTACCGGATGAACCTGCCCGCCATGAAGGGCTTCATCTGGTTCGACAACTACATCAATTTCTTCACCGACCCGAAGTTCTGGAACACCGTCTACATCTCGCTCACCTATGCCTTCCTGACGGTGGGGCTCGAACTGCTGCTGGGCCTCGGCATCGCGCTCCTCCTGCAGCGGCCGTCGCGCTTCAACAACATCGCCTCGATCATGCTGCTGCTGCCGCTGATGACGGCACCCGCATTGGCCGCACTGATGTGGAAGCTGATGACGCATCCGGATTTCGGCATCCTCAGCTATCTCCTCAGTGTCGTCGGCATCCAGAACTTCAAGTGGGCATCCGACCCCGCGACGGCCCTCTTCACCGTCGTGCTGGTCGACATCTGGGTCTACACGCCCTTCATCATGATCCTGCTGCTGGCCGGCCTGCGCTCGCTGCCGAAAGCGCCCTTCGAGGCCGCCGCACTCGACGGCGTGCCGCGGAGCTTCGTGTTCTTCCGCATCACGCTCCCCATGCTGATGCCCTACATCATCACCGCGACGCTGTTCCGCCTGCTCGATTCGATCCAGCAGTTCGACATCATCTATGCGATGACGCAAGGCGGCCCCGGCGACAAGCTGCTCGTCTTCCAGGTGCAGGCCTATCTCGACTTCTTCCAGGCCACCAATGTGGGCCGGTCCGCAGCACTGATGATCATCCTCTGGGCGATCACCTATGCGCTGTCGAACGTGTTCATCAAGCAATGGCTCAAGCTTCGCGAACGCGCCCACGGAGCGCACTGACCCATGGACCATACATCGACCTTCGAGAAAGTCCTGCGCGGCCTGGCCGTCACGCTGGTGCTCGTCTTCTTCCTTTTCCCCATCGTCTGGATCTTCCTGATGTCGCTCCAGACCAACGAGACGATCCTGCGCATTCCGCCGTCGCTGTCCTTCACGCCGATCATCGACAACTACACGGCCCTCGTCACCGGCCAGCTCCGCACCGCGGCCGGCAGCCTGCAGCTGAACTTCATGCAGAACCTGTTCAACTCGGTGCTGCTGTCGGTGTGCTCGGTGGCGCTCTCGCTGGTGCTGGGCGTGCCGGCGGCCTATGCCTTTGCGCGGTTCAAGTTCAGGCTGGGTGAGGACATCGCCTTCACGCTTCTCTCCTTCCGCTTCGCGCCGGCCCTGCTGGTGCTGCTGCCCCTGAGCCTCTATTTCAAGACGCTGGGCCTCACCAACACCTATATCGGGCTCATCTGGGTCTACCAGCTGATCTGCCTGCCGCTGATCCTGTGGATCGTGCGCGGCTATTTCGAGGACATCAGCCCCGACATCGAGCATGCCTACCGCATTGCCGGCAACAGCTGGTGGAAGACCTTCACGCGGATCTCGATCCCGCTCGCCAAGCCCGGCATCGCGGCGGCGGGCCTCCTGGCCTTCATCTTCGCCTGGAACAACTTCGTCTTCGCGCTGATCCTGGCCTCCGCCGACAAGCAGCCGGTGACGGTGGGTGCGCTCGCCTTCGTGACGGCGTCGGGCATCCAGTATGGCCAGATCGCGGCGGCCATCATCCTGTCCATCACGCCCACGCTGGCGCTGGCGCTCTATGCGCAGCGCTACCTCGTCGAGGGACTTTCCATGGGTGCGGTGAAGGGATGAGCCAGCTTGCCATCAAATCGCTCGCCAAGACCTATGGCTCCTTCAAGGTCTTCGACGGGCTGAACCTTTCGGCGGAAGCCGGCGAGATCGTGGTGATCTTCGGCGGCTCCGGCACCGGCAAGACCATCCTGCTGCGCCTGATCGCGGGCGTCGAGGAGCCTACCGCAGGCGCCATCGAGATCGCAGGCCATGATGTGTCCGACATCGCGCCCGAGCACCGCGGTGTGGGCATGGCCTTCCAGAACTTCGCGCTGTTCCCGCACATGAATGCGTCCGAGAACATCGCAACGCCGCTGCGCGCGGCGGGAGCGGACGAGAGCAAGGTTGCTGCCGGTGTGGCCAAGGTGGCGAAGCTGCTGAAGATCGACCATGTGCTGAACCACAGCCCGCGCGAACTTTCCAACGGGCAGAAGCAGCGCACGGCACTGGCCCGCGCGCTGGCGGCCTCGCCGAAGATCCTGCTGCTCGATGACCCCCTGCGCAATGTCGACGCCAAGCTGCGCTTCGAGATGCGCCTCGAGCTGCCGCGCCTCTTGCGCCAGTCGGGTGCCACGGTTCTTTACGTGACGCAGGACTACAAGGAGGCCATGGCGCTGGCGGACCGCATCGCGGTGCTGGCCAATGGCCAGTTCGTGCAGACGGCTTCGCCCGAGGACATCTACATGCGCCCGGCGACGCTGGGCGTGGCGCGGTTGTTCGGCGATCCCTCGATCAACACGGCCGAGACGGTGATCGAAACCCAGGGCGGCACCCATGTCGTTCTCGGTGGCACGCGGGTGCCGCTGGCCGACAGTTATCGCGGTTTCGCCGGACGTGAAGTGATCTTCGGCGTGCGGCCGGAATCGGTGACGATCGGTTCGGAGGGCGTCGAGGCCGAGGTGATCGCCGTGACGCCGCTCAACGAGCGCACCGTGCTGCTGCTGCAGAACCCCAATGGCTGGGAGTTCCTCGCATCGCTGCCCTCGACCGCCAGCAACATTCCGGAGGCCGGTTCCAAGGTGCGCGCCAGCTTCGCCGCCGCCGGCACCCATCTCTTTGACCGCCAGACCGGGGAGCGCCTCGATGGCTGAGCTCGACATCACCAAGGTCGACAAGATCTATCACTCCCGCAAGGGCGACGTGCATGCGGTGAAGGCATTGGACCTCGTCGTGAAGCCAGGTGAGATCGTGGCGCTGCTCGGCTCCTCCGGCTGCGGCAAGACCTCGACGCTGCGCATGATCGCGGGCTTCGAGGAGGTCTCCAACGGCTCCATCACGCTGGGCGGCAAGCCCATCCACACGCTGCCGCCGGCGGCGCGCGGGGTGGCGATGGCCTTCGAGGCCTATTCGCTCTATCCGCCGCTCACCATCGGCGAGAACATGTCCTTCGCGCTCAAGGCCTCGAAGCTGCCGCAAGCCGAGCAGGACAGGCGCGTCAAGGCCATGGCCGAGATGCTGGAGATCGCGGATATCCTGAACAAGTATCCGACCTCCGTCTCCGGCGGCCAGCAGCAGCGCGCCAGCCTGGGCCGCGCGCTGGTGCGCGATGCCGGGCTCTACCTCCTCGACGAGCCGATGGGGCAGCTGGAGCCGCAGCTGCGCGCGGTCTTGCGCGGGCGCATCAAGCATTACCTGCGCGAGCACAACTGCACGACCATCCTCGTCACCCATGACCAGACGGAGGCCAATGCGCTGGCCGACCGCATCGCGGTGATGGAAGGCGGTGTCCTCCAGCAATATGCAACACCCGCCGAACTGAAGGCCAAGCCCGCCAACCTCTTCACCGGCACCTTCATCGGCGAGCCGCCGATGAACGTGTTCACGGCGGACGTGAAGGCAAATGGCGAGACGGTTGCCTTCACGGTCGAAGGCGGTGCCACCCTCTCCTACCCGGCGGCCGATTTCTCGCCGCAGCTGCGCGAGGCGCTGGCGCGCAATCCGAGGATTGCGCTGGGCATCCGCCCGCATGCGCTGCACCTCGGCGAAGGGGCCGTGAAGGGCAAGGTCGTGGCCTGCCAGTGGCTGGGCGACCAGACGCATGTGGCCGTCGATGTGGCGGGCCGCACCGTCGTCTCGGTGTCGCAGGAGCGCGTGGCGCGCGCGCCCGGGAGCGATGTGGCGCTGAAGGTGGCGGCGCGCGACCTGCACCTCTTCGATCCCGCTTCCGGCAAGGCCATCGCCCATGGAGACGCGCTGGCATGAAGGACGGCGTGCTGATCGGCATCGATGCCGGCACATCGGTCATCAAGTCCGTGGCCTTCAGCACCACGGGCGAGCAGATCGCGGCGGCCGCGATCCCCAACCGCTACCAGACCTTCCCCGATGGCGGTGCCGAGCAGGACATGGCCCGCACCTGGGTTGACACCGCCGCGACGCTGAAGGAACTCTCCGACAAGGTGCCGAACCTGCGTGATCGGCTGATCGCCATTTCGGTGACGGGCCAGGGCGACGGCATGTGGCTGATCGACAAGGCGGGCGAGCCCGTGGCGCCGGCCTGGCTGTGGCTCGACGCGCGCTCCGCCGCCATCACCGAGGCCTTCGCCCAGAGTGCGGACTATCCCGCGCATTACCAGCGCACGGGAACGGGCGTGAATGCCTGCCAGATGAGCATGCAGCTCGTTTGGATGACGCGCAACCGGCCTGACCTGCTGGCGCGCGCCACTACGGGCTTCCACTGCAAGGACTGGCTCTATTTCAAGCTCACGGGTGTTCGCGCCACCGACCCGTCCGAAGGCAATTTCACCTTCGGGCAATACCGGACGCGGAGCTATGCGCCAGACGTGCTCGACGTGCTGGGCGCATCGGATGCGAAGTCGCTGCTGCCGGAGATGGTGGAAGGAACACAGGTCGCAGGCGCACTGACGCCCGAGGCCGCGGCGCTGACGGGGCTCAAGGCCGGAACGCCGATCACGCTGGGCTATGTCGACGTTCTCTGCACCGGGCTCGGCGGCGGGCTTTATGACCCGAAGGGCGAGACCGGCTGCACCATCGTCGGTTCCACCGGCATGCACATGAAGATCGCGCCGTCCGCCGCGCATGTGAAGCTCAACAGCGAGCTCTCCGGCTATACCATGTGCTTCCCGGTGCCCGGCATGTATGCGCAGATCCAGTCCAACATGGCGTCCACGCTCAACATCGACTGGCTGCTGGACGTGGGGCGCGATGTCCTCGCCTCGCAAGGCGTCGAGCGCTCGCGCGGCGACCTGCTGAAGGGCCTCGACGAGCGCATCATGCAGGCGGAGCCCGCACGCGCCATCTATCACCCTTACATTTCGCAGGCGGGCGAGCGCGGTCCGGTGATGGAGCCCGCGGCGCGGGCCATGTTCACCGGACTCGAGCTCGGCATGGGCTATGCCGACCTGATGCGCGCTGTTTTCGAAGGTCTCTGCTTCGCTTCGCGCGACTGCTACTCCGCCATGGGCGAGATTCCGCGCGAGGTGCGCGTCACCGGCGGTGCCGCGCGCTCAGCTGCGCTGCGCATGATGCTGGCCAGCGCGCTGAAGGCCAATGTGCGCAGCGTGCAGCGCGAGGAGGCGGGTGCCGCCGGTGCCGCCATGATGGCCGCGGTGCAGCAGAAGCTCTATCCCGACATGGATGCCTGCGTTGCCGAGTGGGTGAACCCGCTGCTGGGCGCGGTGACAGTTCCCGACCCATCGCTGACGGCGCGTTACGACGGCGCCTTCGGCATCTACAAGGAAACCCGCGAGACAATGCGCCCCCTGTGGCGCACCATGGTGGCTAATCGTGCTTCGTAAGATCTCCGTCATCGGTGACCGTTTCATGCTCTCTTCCATGTTCGAGGAGGCGCTGCGCGAGCGTTGCCGCCTGTTCGAACTCTCGATCCGCACCCACGACATGCCCTGGCCCGACGAGCCGATGGAGCATGGCTATGCGGTGCAGGGCATGGACGGCCTGAAGGAATACATGGGGTCCGCCGACGAGGTGGTGGAGCTGACGGGTGATGCGGAGATTCTCGTTACGCAGTTGGCCCCGCTGTCTGCAGGCATCATGGACCGGCTGCCCAACCTGAAATTCGTCGCCGTGTCGCGCGGCGGGCCCGTCAACATCGACATGAAGGCAGCACGCGAGCGCGGCATCACGGTGGTCAACACGCCGGGCCGCAATGCCTCCGCCGTCGCAGAATTCACCATCGGCGCCATCCTCAACGAGACGCGCAAGATCACGCAGGGCCACGACGCGCTGCGCCGCGGCGAGTGGCGAGGCGACCTCTACCGCGCCGACCTCACGGGCCAGGAACTCTCCGAGATGACGGTGGGCCTCATCGGCTATGGCGAGGTGGGCCGCCGCGTCGTCAAGTTCCTCAAGGTCTTCGGCTGCCGCATCCTGGTGAGCGACCCTTACGTGCAGTTGACGGCCGATGATCTCAACGACGGCGTGATCCAGTGCTCGCTCGAGCGCGTTCTGGCCGAGTCGGACGTCGTGTCGCTGCACCCGCGCGTGACGGCGGAGACCACGAAGATGATCAACAAGGACACGCTCGCGCAGATGAAGGACGGCGCCTATCTCATCAACACGGCGCGCGGGCCCCTGATGAATTACGACGATGTCTACGAGGCGCTGGTGACGGGCAAGCTCAAGGGCGCGATGCTCGAGACCTTCGACGTGGAACCCGTGCCGCCGGACAACCGCTTCCTCAAGCTTCCCAACGTCACGCTGACGCCGCACATCGCGGGCGCCTCGGTCAAGACGGTGAGCTATGCCGCGGGCCTCGCGGCGGAGGAAGTGCGTCGCTATCTCGCGGGTGAGCCCGCGCTCAACCGGTGCTGATGGACAGGGTGCCATGCAGGAGCTGAAGCCGGTCGATCTGGTCGTCATCGGGGGCGGCATCAACGGGGCGGGCATTGCGCGCGATGCAGCGGGCCGCGGCCTCTCCGTCATCCTGTGCGAGAAGGATGACCTCGCACAGGGCACCTCGTCACGCTCCGGCAAGCTGATCCATGGCGGCCTTCGCTATCTCGAATACTACGAGTTCCGCCTGGTGCGCGAGGCGCTGATCGAGCGCGAGGTGCTGCTCAACGCCGCCCCGCACATCGTCTGGCCGATGCGCTTCGTGCTGCCGCATTCACCCGAGCAGCGGCCAGCCTGGCTGGTGCGGCTGGGCCTGTTCCTCTACGACCATCTCGGCGGCCGCAGGAAGCTGCCCGGCTGCCGCAACATCGATCTGCGCCGCGATCCCGAAGGCAAGTCGATCCGCGATGAATTCACCCGCGCCTTCGAATACTCCGACTGTTGGGTGGATGACGCGCGGCTCGTGTCGCTCAATGCGCTCGACGCCAAGGAGCGCGGCGCGCTGGTGATGACGCGCACATCGGCGACGGCGGCGCGGCGCGTCGATGGTGCGTGGGAGGTGGAGTTCACCGCAGCGGATGGAGCGCAGTCGAAAGTGCGCGCCCGGGCCATTGCCAATGCTGCGGGGCCGTGGGTGGAGAACGTCATCAATGGCGTGGCGGGGTCGAATTCTCCGCGGCGCGTGCGGCTGGTCAAGGGCAGCCACATCATCGTGCCGAAATTCTGGTGGGGGCCGCAGGCCTATCTGTTCCAGAACGACGACAAGCGCGTGATCTTCGTCAATCCTTACGAGGGCGACATGGCGCTGATCGGCACCACCGACATCCCCTATGAGGGGCGTGCGGAGGACGTGGCGATCGATGAACGCGAGGTGGATTACCTGCTCGCCGCCATCAACCGCTACCTGAAGTCACCGATCACCAGGGACAAGGTGATCCACGCCTTCTCCGGCGTGCGGCCGCTCTACGACGACAATGCCGAGAACCCCTCGGCGGTCACGCGCGACTATGTCTTCGACGTGGCGGGCGAACCGCCGATGCTTTCGGTGTTCGGCGGCAAGATCACCACCTACAGGAAGCTCGCCGAACATGCGCTGGAGAAGCTGAAGCCGTTCTTCCCCCAGATGAAGCCGGCCTGGACCGCAGCGGCACCCCTGCCCGGCGGCGACATGCCGGACGCCGATTTCGAGCGGTTCCTGTCACGCCTCAGCGAGGCGACGCCGTGGCTGCCGGATGAACTGGCCCACCACTATGCCAGGCTCTACGGCACGCGCACGACGGACGTGCTGAACGGGGCGCGCGATGTTTCCGGGCTCGGCCAGCATTTCGGCGGGCTGCTGTACCAGGCGGAGATCGATTATCTCCGCCGGGCCGAGTGGGCGCTGACGGCGGAAGACGTGCTGGACCGGCGCACCAAGCATGGCCTTCACCTGTCGGCAGGGCAGCGCGAGGCGGTGCGGCGCTACATGGGCGGCTGAATTTCCACTCGCACGTGACCCCGCTTTGTGGAACCATGCGCGGCCATGAGCAGTGACGAGGATGAGGGCGACGGCCACATGATCGCCTGGCCGCTGGAGCGGCTGGCCCGCGTGCTGCGGGCGCGCGAGCACGAGGACGGCCTGAACCCCGCGCAGCGCGAGGCGCTGCGCTACCTCGCCCGTGCCAACCGCTTCTCCAACACGGCGCAGGCCCTGACGCGCTATCTGGGTGCCACCAAGGGCACCATCTCGCAGACGCTGATGGCGCTGGAGCGCAAGGGGTTGATCACCAAGGCGAAGCGCAATGCGCGCAAGGCGGTGCAGCTGACGCTGACGCAGCAGGGCCTTGCCGTGCTGGCGAAGGACCCCTGGATGGAGCTTTCTTCCGGGGTGGAGGAGCTGGGCGGCAAGACCCGGCGGCGCATGCAACGCGGGCTCGAGGAGCTGCTGGCGCGCGAGCTGAAGCGGGCGGGACTTGCCAGCTATGGCCTCTGCGCCAGTTGCCGCTTCTTCCGCGAGAAGGGGCGTGACGGGGATGCGAAGGGACCGCATCTCTGCATGCTGTTCGAGGATGCGCTGTCCAATGACGACGCGGCCCGCATCTGCGCCGCGCACGAGCCCGCGAGCTAGCGCCAGACGGGGAGGCTGGTCAGCACCGAGGCGGCGATCAGGGCGAAGCACAGGCGGCGGAACACCTCCGGGCTGGCGAAATGGAAGGCGCGCGAACCCGTGAACAACCCGAGCGCATAGGCCGGTGCGACAAGGGCCGCGAGCCAGAGGGCCTGCGCCGTGATGATGCCGGAGGCGAGATAGCTGATGAAGGTGAAGACCGTGGTTGCGCCGAAGAACAGGATGATGGAGGCCCGCACGGTGCCATGCGTCTCCTTGCCGGAGAGCCAGTAGGCGACGACGGGCGGGCCCGTCATCTGCGCCAGCCCGCCGAAGAGGCCGGCGACGGCGCCGACCGCCGCGGTGACGGGTGCCCGCGGCGTGCCGTGATAGCGCCAGCCGGAGAGCAGCAGCAGCAGCATCGACGAGGCGAGACCGCAGATCACCCAGCGCAGGAGCAGCGGATCGGCATGGCGCAGGATGAGCGCGCCGAGTGGCACGCCGATGACGGCGCCGGAGGCCATCAACGCGACGTCGCGGCGGCGCGCCAGCAGCCAGGCGCGTGGCAGGAAGCCCAGGGACAGAACGCCGTCGGCGACGAGCAGCACCGGGGCCGCCACCGCGGGTCCCACCAGCGCGCTGCCGGCGGGCATGAAGATCAGCGCCGCGCCGAAGCCCGAGAAGCCGCGTGCCAGGCCGGCGATGCCGGCGACAAGCACGGTAAGGGCGAGCGTCAGGATGCTGAACTGATCAAACGAGGAGGGCACGGGCCCTTCATGAGCCCGTGCCCCCGAATCTGCAAGCGTGCGGAGGTTACTCGGCGGCGAGCTGCACGGTGGGGCTCGCAGCCTTCACGTCGGCACCCACCTTGGCTTCGAACCTGGCGAAGTTCTTGACAAACATGCCGACGAGCTTCCTTGCCATCGCGTCATAGGCGTGCCTGTCAGCCCAGGTTTCACGCGGGGTCAGGATCTTGGTGTCGACTCCTTCGACGGCCTCCGGCACGGCGAAGCCGAAATTGGCATCGGTGCGCATCGGCACGTTGTCGAGGCGGCCTTCGAGCGCAGCGTTGAGCAGCGCGCGCGTGGCCTTGATCGGCATGCGGTGGCCCTCGCCATAGGCACCACCCGTCCAGCCGGTGTTGACCAGCCAGCAGGAGACGTCGTGCTTGGCGATCAGGTCACGCAGCAGCTCGCCATAGACGCCCGGATCGCGCGGGATGAAGGGGGCGCCGAAGCAGGTGGAGAAGGTGGCCTGCGGTTCCGTCACGCCGCGCTCGGTGCCCGCCACCTTGGCGGTGTAGCCCGAGAGGAAGTGATACATGGCCTGCGCCGGCGTGAGCTTGGCAATGGGCGGCAGCACGCCGAAGGCATCCGCCGTGAGCATCACGATGGTCTTGGGGATCGGCGCGGTGCCGGTCCTGGACGCATTGGGAATGGCCGAAAGCGGATAGGCCGAGCGGGTGTTCTCGGTGAGCGAACCGTCGTGCAGGTCGAGCTTGCGCGTTGCGGGATCGATCTTCACGTTCTCCAGCACCGTGCCCCACATTTCGGTGGTGGCGTGGATCTGGGGCTCTGCCTCCTTCGACAGCTTGATGACCTTGGCGTAGCAGCCGCCCTCGAAGTTGAAGAGGCCGTTCTCCGACCAGCCATGCTCGTCATCGCCCACCAGCGTGCGGGAGGGATCGGCCGAGAGCGTGGTCTTGCCGGTGCCGGAGAGGCCGAAGAACACCGCACTGTCGCCCTTGTGGCCAACGTTCGCCGAGCAGTGCATGGGCATCACGCCCTTCTCGGGCAGGAGATAGTTCAGGACGGTGAAGACCGACTTCTTCATCTCGCCCGCATATTGCGTGCCGCCGATGAGAACGAGGCCGTTGGCGAGATCGAGCGCGATCACCGTTTCGCTGCGCGTGCCGTGACGCGCGGGGTCTGCCTTGAAGGAGGGCAGGTCGATGATGGTGAGCTTGGGCGCGAAGCCCGTCTGGTCCTCCGGCACGATGAGGAGGTGCTGGATGAAGAGCGCGTGCCAGGCATATTCGGTGATGACGCGGGTGGGCAGCTGGTAGGCCATTTCGGCGCCACCGGCGAGGTCCTGCACGAAGACGTTCTTCAAGCGGGCATGGGCCATGAAATCCTTGCGCAGCGTCTCGAACTGCTCGCGGCTCATCGCCTTGTTATTGTCCCACCAGATGGTGTTTTCGGTGGTGGCATCACGCACCACGAACTTGTCATTGGGGCTGCGGCCGGTGTGCTGGCCGGTGGTGACGACGAGGCCGCCACCTTCCGCGACGAGGCCTTCGCCACGCGAAATCGCATCCTGGTACAGCACGGCAGCCGGCGCGTTCCACGAGATCTTGTCCAGCCAGGCAAGCCCAAGATCGGCAAGCTGGGCGCGGATGAGGGCGTCGGCGGCTGTGTCCATGTCGTGCTCCTGTGAACCGTAAGGGCAACTGTTAAGTCCGCCCGGGGGGTCCTGCAAGAGCAAAATGATGGAAAAGCCTAGTTTACATCAAAAGTATGCGGTATCGTACATCATTATCTGAGACTAAAACCTAAACTCGCGTCTGCTCCCCCAGTTTCGCGAGGCATGAACGCAAGGCCCCACCTGAATAGACGGGCGTGCCGAAGGGCAGTCTGAGGACCTCCTCGCCGCGGCGGAGATCCGCGCCGTCAGGGTCGATTGCCATGATTTTCCAGCCTCCGGCTGTGGCACCCAGAAGCTTTTCGGCGAACCGCTGGATGGCGTCCTCGTGATCTTCATTCATGTGCTGCACTGCACCCTCCTCCAGCGCGATCATCTCATCGGCTGAGGGGAACAGCTCATTTGCGGGGATGGTCTCGATCCGGCCGAAGCCGGCCACGGCATGGGCGAGCTCCGGCTCCAGCCGCCAGAAGGCGAAATCCCCGAAGCCGGCATAGAGCTCCGCCGCGGGGTGGCGGGCGAGATAGCGGCGGCTGACCTCGCGGCCCTCGACCCTGGAAAAGCGGCCCATGACGGTGACCCGGGCGCCCGTCAACGCGTCGCCCTCGGGCGGCATTTCGGCCACCATGACGCTGCCGCGGGGATCCGCCAGCAGGTTGCGGGTGTGCCAGGCCAGGGTCGAGACCAGGATGACCGGGCAGCCCCGGACGTCCGTCGCCAGATTGACGAGCGAGGCATAGGGGATGCCGCCCTCGGCATTCAGCGTGCCCAGGGTGCCCGTGCGGGCCCTCCGGAGCAGGTTGCGGGCCTCGTCCGCGCTGAAACTTCTGCGTTCACTCATGAACATACCTCGCAATTCCGGTGCGGAATGCCTATCATGTCTGCCACATTTTGTTCCAGTTCCGCCCCTACTGCCAATGGAAGGACATAGTTGAAGGGATGAACAAGAAGATGCCCACCATTGCGCTGGTCGATGACGACCGCAACATCCTGACGTCCGTCGGCATGGCGCTCGAGAACGAGGGCTATGCGGTGCAGAAGTACAATGACGGTGCGGCAGCCCTGCAGGGCCTGCAGGACAATCCGCCCGACATGGCCATCTTCGACATCAAGATGCCGCGCATGGACGGGATGGAGCTGTTGCGCCGCATCCGCCAGAAATCCGACCTTCCCGTCATCTTCCTCACCTCCAAGGACGACGAGATCGACGAACTCTTCGGGCTCAAGATGGGGGCGGACGACTTCATCAAGAAGCCGTTCTCGCAGCGCCTGCTGGTGGAGCGCGTCAAGGCCGTGATGCGCCGCGTCGTGAACCGCGACGTGACGGCGGCCCCCACCGAGGCCGCCAAGGTGATCGAGCGCGGCAAGCTGGCCATGGACCCCGACCGCCATTCCTGCACCTGGGACGGCAAGCCCGTGACGCTGACGGTCACGGAATTCCTGATCCTGCAGTCGCTGGCGCAGCGCCCCGGCATCGTGAAGAGCCGCGACGCGCTGATGGATGCGGCCTATGATGACCAGGTCTATGTCGATGACCGCACCATCGACAGCCACATCAAGCGGCTGCGCAAGAAGTTCAACGCGGTCGATGCCGAGTTTGACGCCATCGAGACGCTCTATGGCGTGGGCTACCGCTTCAAGGAGCAATAGGACCGGACCTTCGGGCCCGGTGACCGCCGATGCTTGACAAGGTGATGCCACCGGAGACCGCCGACCGCGCCGAGGCCGAAGACGCCGACGCCGCGGAGCGCGAGGCTGCGCCGAGGCAGGGGCTGGTGCGCCGCATCTGGCCGCACCGGCTGACCAGCCGCATCGTGCTGCTGAACCTCCTGGGCCTCATCGTTCTCGTCTCCGGCATCCTCTACTTCAACCAGTTCCGCCAGGGCCTGATCGACGCCCGCGTGCAGAGCCTCACCACGCAGGCGCAGATCATCGCCGCCGCCGTGGCGGGCTCGGCCACGGTCGACACCGGCTCGATCGTCATCGACCCCGACTCGCTGGCCGACTCGAACGAGGAACTGCTGCCCGACACCGAGCAGATGTCGAGCCTCGACTTCCCCATCGACCCCGAGGCGGCGGGGCCGGTGCTGAAGCGGCTGCTGGCCAACACCACCGTCCGTGCACGGATCATCGACAAGGACGGCAACCTCGTCGTCGACAGCCGTTTCCTCTATTCGCGCGGCGACATCGTGCAGACCGACCTGCCGCCGCCCAATGGCGAACAGGACAGCATGCGCTCGCTGTGGAACCGCTTCGTCACCTGGACCTTCAGCTACGACTACCCCAAGCAGATCGAATACGGCATCGACAACGGCAAGGACTTTCCGGAGGTGGCCGCCGCGCTGAAGGGCGCCAAGGTGAGCCTCGTCCGCCTCAACGACCGGGGCCAGATCATCGTCGTCGTTGCCGTGCCGATCCAGCGCTTCCGCGCCGTTCTGGGCTCGCTCGTGCTCTCCACCACCGGCGGCGAGATCGACAATGTGCTCCGCGCCGAGCGCCAGGTGGTGCTGATGACCTTCGGCTTCGTGGCGCTCGTCACCATCCTGCTGTCGATCCTGCTCGCCTCCACCATCGCGCTGCCGCTGCGCAAGCTCGCCGCCGCCGCCGAGCGGGTGCGGCGCGGCATCAACAAGCGGGTTGAGATTCCGGACTTCTCGGCGCGCGGCGACGAGATCGGCGACCTCTCGGGTGCGGTGCGCGACATGACCAATGCGCTCTACAACCGCATCGCCGCCATCGAGGCCTTCGCGGCGGATGTGTCACACGAGCTCAAGAATCCGCTCACCTCCCTCAGGAGCGCCGTCGAGACACTCGCCTATGCCAAGACGCCGGAGCAACGCGAGCGGCTGGTGGAGATCGTGAACCATGACGTGAAGCGGCTCGACCGGCTGATCACAGACATCTCCGATGCGTCGCGGCTCGATGCCGAGCTGGCCCGCGGCGAGGCCCAGGCCTTCGACCTGTCGCAGCTGCTCGAATCGATCACCAGCTTCGCCAACGACACGCGCAAGGAGGCCCAGGCGGAAGTCGAGTTCGAGATCGCCAAGCCGCCGCCGGGCATGGACCGCGCCAGGGCCTATACCGTGATGGGGCATGACTCGCGGCTGGGCCAGGTGGTGCGCAACCTGATCGACAATGCACGCTCCTTCACCAGGCCCGGCACCAAGCTGCAGGTCCGGGTGCGCCGCGTGGGACCGGACGTCGAGTTCCGTGTCGACGACTTCGGGCCCGGCATTCCGCCCGACAACCTTGAGCGCGTGTTCGAGCGCTTCTACACCGACAGGCCGGAGGGCAGCTTCGGGTCAAACTCCGGCCTCGGCCTGTCAATCTCGCAGCAGATCGTCGACGCGCACAAGGGCCGCATCTGGGCCGAGAACCGGCTTGGCAAGCCGGATGAGAGCGGCGAGAAGCCCATCCTCGGCGCGCGCTTCACCGTGCGCATTCCGGCGGCCACCAATGCATGAGGAAGCGCTCATCCACGGCACCTGCCTCGCCATCGGCGGTGACGGCGTGCTGCTGGTGGGCAAGCCGGGAAGCGGCAAGTCCGACCTGGCGCTGCGTCTCGTCGACCAGCAGGGGCTTGGCCTCACCGGCACGGCGCGGGCCGCGCAGCTGGTGGCCGACGACCAGGTGGTGATCCGCAAGCAGGAGGGCCGGCTCATCGCCTCCGCGCCAGCTGCCCTCAAGGGAAAGCTGGAGATCAGGGGACTGGGCATTGCGGAACTTGCCGTTGTCGCGGAAGCCCGT
Source organism: Aestuariivirga litoralis (assembly GCF_003234965.1). Classification (GTDB taxonomy): domain Bacteria; phylum Pseudomonadota; class Alphaproteobacteria; order Rhizobiales; family Aestuariivirgaceae; genus Aestuariivirga; species Aestuariivirga litoralis. The sequence continues at coordinate 41,434 of NZ_QKVK01000005.1, read as the reverse complement.
TTGCGGCTCGCCGTGCGGCTGACACCCGCCGCAGAGATCGAGCGCCTGCCGGACCTCGGCGCGGCGCGCATGGAGATCCTCGGAATGGCCGTGCCGCTGATCCTCCTCGACCCGCAGAGCGCCTCGGCGCCGGCCCGGCTGAGGGCGGCGCTGGACCAGTTCGTCCAGCCCTGAAACGATGTTGCATCGCGCGATCGTTAGAGGCATTGTGCGCCACCCTGAGCGGGAAAAGCGCGGAGTTTCACGACCATCATGATCGGACTCGTCCTGGTCACCCATGGCCGCCTGGCGGAAGAGTTCCTGTCGGCAATGGAACATGTGGTGGGTCCGCAACAGGCGATCGAGACGGTTGCCATCGGCCCCGATGACCGCATGGAAGCACGGCGCGCCGACATTGCCGCAGCCGTCGAGCGCGTCAATGGCGGCGCCGGCGTCATCATCCTCACCGACATGTTCGGCGGCACGCCCTCGAACCTCGCGATCTCGCTGCTCGAGATCGGCAAGGTGGAGGTGGTGGCAGGGCTGAACCTGCCGATGCTGGTCAAGCTCGCCCGCATCCGCAAGGACTATGCGCTCGACAAGGCGGCGACCGCCGCACAGGACGCGGGACGCAAATACATCAACGTCGCCAGCCAGATCCTGGGGGACTGAGATGTCGGCGACGGTGGCGGCCCGCGAACTCGCAATCACCAACCAGCGGGGGCTCCATGCCCGCGCCTCGGCCAAGTTCGTCAAATGCGCGGAAGGCTTCGACGCCGAGATCACGGTGACGCGCGATGGCATGTCGGTGCCCGCCACCTCGATCATGGGGCTGATGATGCTGGGCGCCGCCATGGGCACCTCGATCATGGTGGAGGCGAGGGGCGCCCAGGCCGAGGAGGCACTGGAGGCGCTGGCGCAACTCGTCGAGAGCAAGTTCGACGAGGAGTGAGTGCGGGTCGCCGCAACATCACACACGTTCATCATCGCTGGGCTTGTCACGGCGAACCTCTTTCGCGATGCGAAAAAGATGGCCGGGACGAGCCCGGCCATGATGACGGGGTGGGTGTGCCTGATCCCTAAAGCGGATCCAGCGTGAACAGCTGGTTCTGGATCACCGCTTCCGCCGGGCGCAGCTTCGGGTCTTCCGCGCTGCGGCAGCTGGCATCGAGGTAGGTCATGTAGCGTTCCTCCGCCGGCCGGCCAATCCAGTCCAGCACCAGCGGCGAGAGGCAATAGAGCGGGCGGCCGCGGATGGCATCGGCGAGCACCTGCGGCTGGTCGGTGTTGGACGCGATCAGCACCGGCACCTGGTGGAGCCGCGGGTCCTGCTCAGATTTCATGCCATCGTGAAGCTGGTGCATGCGCAGTCCCGGCAGATGGTCGCCGAACAGCACCAGTGCATAGGGCCGGCCCCTGGCATCGAGTTCCGCCTTGAAGGCGGCGAGCGACTTTGCCGCGCCATCCAGCCTGGTGCGATAGTCGGTGACACCCTCATGGCCCTTCACGTCGCGCTCGTCGGCCTCATAGGGGCCGTGCGTCTGCACCGTGACGATGAAGTGGAACTGCGGCTTGTCGCCGCCAATGCGTGACAGCACGGCCTTGTAGAGGCCTTCATCGGTGGGCCAGTCATTGGGCTGGATGGTCAGCGTCATCTGGTCCATCGACACGAAATCGGCGAAGCCGAGCTTCGGGTAGATCTGGTCCCGGAGCCAGAAGCGGCGGGTGAAGTTGTGATAGGCAGTGGCGGCATAGCCCTTCTCGGTGAGGATGCGCGGCAGGGCGCGCGCCCCTTCGGTGATGTACTGCACATAGTGCTGGTAGGGGATGATGCCGTCCTGGAAGGTCTTGATCGAAATGCCGGTGAGTGCCTCGAACTCGGCATTGGGGGTGGTGCCGCCATAGACCGGTGACACCGCCATCGATTCCGTGAAGCCCGCGGCCTTCAGCTGGTCGAGCGGGGAGGCCGTGTCATGCGGGTCGCGCCACCAGGCCTCGCCGAGGATGACATAGACATCGGGCGCCGGCCCGGAGGCGGCAACGGCCGGCGGCTGGCCCGGCGCCTGCAGCGCGTCGATCGCCTGCTTCACCTCGGCTTGCGTGTAGGTCTTGAGGCGCAGTCCCGCGGTGGAGAAATAGAGGTGCGTGGCAAGCCCGTTCATGCGCTCGCTCTCGGCCTGGCTGAAGGTGAGGTTCTCGACGCCGATCCACCAGCTGTTGTCGTGGATCCAGTTGGCCACCCACTGGATGCGATAGGTGGAGAGCAGCGCCACGCAGAGCAGCGCCATGGGCAGGCTCCACCAGCGGAAACGCAGGTTGAGAACATACCAGATCGCGGCGGGCACGATCAGCGCGCCGAGCAGCCAGTGATGCCAGTGTACGTAATGCAGGAGGTGCACCGACTGGCCCGCCAGGAACAGATCGCTGATCTGGAAGGGCTCGCCGGTCGATTCCTTCTTGATGGCCGAGAGCGTGCCGACGAAGAGCAGGGCCGCGCCCAGCATGGCACCTGCCGGCAGCAGCCGGGCGAAGGATGCGAAGACGCCGAGCATGACCATGGGCACGATCATGCGGGTGAACCAGAAGTGCCAAAGGCTGCGGCCCGTCAGGTACTCGGGCGACCACCAGCCGAGATAGGCATGGATGGCGAGCAGGCCCAGATAGATGATGAAGAGCTGCAACAGCAGCTTGCCCGCCGCCGTGAGCCATGTGGGCACGGCACGGCCCCTGCCCGGCGCCTCTCCGGCGGCCGCCTCAGCTGTCGTCACGTCTTCGTCCTCCCGCCGGGCAAACTAGTGCAGTTTCCGGAATTGCGACAGTCGTATGAAGACCTGCTCATGGCAGCATCAAGGCGGCAGGCCCGGCCCCATGGAAAATGGCCGCCCGGGCGGGCGGCCATCATCAACTCAGGACAACCGGAGCGGTCAGATCGACTGTTCGATCCAGCTCTGGAGCTGGTTCTTGGGCGCCGCGCCCACCTTGGTGGCGGCCACCTGGCCGCCCTTGAACACCATCAGCGTGGGGATGCCGCGCACACCGTATTGCGAGGGCACCGAGGGGTTCTCGTCGATGTTGATCTTCACGATCTTGGCCTTGGGGCCGAGGCTTTGGGCGATTTCCTCCAGCGCCGGGGCGATCATCTTGCAGGGGCCGCACCACTCCGCCCAGAAATCGACGACGACGGGCGTGTCGGACTGCAGGACGTCCTTTTCGAAGGACGCGTCGGAGACCTTGTGGGTGGCCATGGGAACCTCTTTCGGGCTGGGGCGGGGATTCGCCGTTGCGGGTTGACGGAAGGTAGGAGCCCCCCTCCCGGGGGTCAAGGCCGGGCGCCGCGCAGGGCCGCCATGCGGTCGAGGAGCGCGTCCGGCACCAGGATGAGCCGGGGCGCCTCGGTGTAGAGGAGGCAGAAGCGCATCGGCCGGCCCGGCCCGGCAAGCCGCAGGGCTTCACGGTAAGTGGCCAGCTGCATGAGATATTCAGGGTTGCAGGCGGCCGCCGTCTCCGGCACCTCGCGGTCGGTCTTGTAGTCGGCGACAAGCAGGCCCTCGGCGGTCATCACCAGCCGGTCCAGCCGGCGGCGCTCCGGGCCGCCATCGGGCCCCACCGTGATGAGGGATGCCTCGGAATGGCCATCGGCGGAGAGAAGTTCCGCCACCACCGGCTCGGCGATGAGCGCCTTCAGCCGGGTGGCCAGTGCCGCGTCATGCCCGGCGCGGCGCACCGCGACGTCGATGTGGCCCGCCCGCTCTGCCTCCGGCAGGTCGGGGAGGTTCTGCAGGATGCGGTGGATGAGGAGGCCGCGCGCCACCCGCGCCTCCGCCCGCTTGCGCGCTTGGGGTGCGGCCGTCACCGGCACCGCCGCGACCTCGCGCGCCACCCAGCCCGGCAAGGCAAGGGCTTCAACGGGCTTCGCCGTGGCCGGCACCTCCGCCATGACCGGTGCCGCGCCGAGACGCCAGCCCTGGCCGTTGTCGAGTTCCGTCATCCCCGGCTTCAGCGCGGCGGCGATGGTGTTGTACCAGCAGTTTTCCGAGGGTTCCTGCACGCCGCGGAAACCGCAGACGTAGAGTTCGTCACAAGCACGCGTCATGGCGACGTAGAGCAGGCGGCGGTGCTCGGCCGTCGCCACGTCCTTCTGCGCCGCCTTCAGCGCCTTCACGGCCCTGGACGCCCCGAGCTTCGGCACCGCCCAGAGCGGCACGCGGGCATGGCCCCCGCCACCCTCGAGCATCAACAGGGACTCGCCGCCGCGCGGCTGCTCGTCGCTCGTCGTGTCCGGCAGGATGACGATGGGCGCCTCGAGGCCCTTGGCGCCATGCACGGTCATCACCCGCACTTCGCCCGCCCCCTGCTCCATGTTGCGCTTGATCTCGATCTCGCCCGCCTGGAACCAGTTGACGAAACCGGCGAGCGAGGTGCCATGCGCCTCCTCGTAGTCAAGCGCGCGGTCGAGGAAGGCATCGATCGCGTCATTCGCCTCGCTGCCGAGGCGTGACACGATGGCGAGCCGCGCCTTGCCGAGAATGGCGGAGAAGAACTCGAATGGCCGCGCCGCAGGCGCATCGTCGATCAGTGGACGGAGGAAGGCCGCAGCACGGCAGCAGGGTTCAGACTCCTGCGCCTGAAGGCTCTGCCACAGCGACAGCGCGCCGCGTCCGGCTGCGATGGCGATCAGCTCGTCCTCGGTCAGGGGCCGCGCCAGCAGCGGGCTCTTGAGCAGGCAGGCCAGCGCGTGGTCGTCCTCCGGCATGATGGCGAACTGCGCCAGCGCCACGAGGTCGAGCACCGCGATGTTCTCGCCCAGCTTCAGGCGGTCGGCGCCCGCCACCGGCACCTGCTCGTTCCACAGGGCACGGATCATGGCATCGAAGAAGCTGTTGCGCTGTCGGACGAGGATCAGGATGTCGCCCGCCTCAACCGGGCGCTTGCGCCCCGGCAGCATGCGGCGGCCGATCCAGCCCTTGATGGTCTTTGCCAGCTTCTCCGCCAGCCGCCGCCTTGGCGATTGCGCGGGCTCGCGGTCGACGGGGGCCTGCCAGGGCTCCGGCTCCTGCTTTTCGACAGGTTCGACCAGCGGCCAGAGCTCCACCGTGCCCGGCGCGTCGCGGCGGTTGGGCACGTGGCTCCACTCGCGCGGCGTCTCGCCATCGAGCCCGGTGCGCGCGGCGGAGCCCGGCGGGAAGACGCCATCGACGGCTGTCAGGATCTCGCCCAAGGAGCGGAAGGAGACGCTGAAGTCCACCTCGCGGAATTCCTGCCCCACGCCCTCGACCTGGCCCTTCACCTCGCCCAGCACCTGCTCGAAGACATTGGGGTCCGCCCCCTGGAAGGAATAGATCGACTGCTTCCTGTCACCCACCACGAAAAGGGTGCGGAGCGTCTGGCCGTGGCGGCCCTCGCCGGCGAAGAATTCCGCCGTCAGCGCCTGCACGATCTGCCACTGCATGGGGCTCGTGTCCTGCGCCTCGTCGACGAGCAGGTGCTCGATGCCGCCATCGAGCTTGAACAGCACCCAGGCGGCATCCGGCCTCTCCTGCAGCAATTCGCCGGTCTTGATGATAAGGTCGTCGAAATCATAGGCGCCGCGCGCCCGCTTCGCCGTCTCGAAGCCGCGGGTGATGGCGCTGCCCAGCCGCAGGAGCGACAGCGTGGCGCCGAGGCATTCGAGATCACCCATGGTGCCCAATGCATCGACGAGGCGCCGCTGGTCCGCCTTCACGAAATCCTCGATCCAGACATGCTTCGCCAGGGTGGGCTTGTTGGCCACCGCCTTGCGCGGCTCGCCCTCGCCCGTGAGCAGGATGGACTGCAGCGCGGTGAGCCTCACCAGCCCCGCAACACAGGCAGCCCGGATCTTCGCCGCGGTCTTCCGCTCCGTGTCGGTTCCGCCATCCAGCGCGTCCGCGAGATCACGATAGCGCGCGACATCGCAGGTGAGGCCGGAGACGAGGCTCTCCCGCGTGAGCCCCTGCTCCAGCGACAGGTGCACGCGCAGCAGGCTTTCCGCCCGCTCCAGCCCCCTCTCCTCCTCGAACAGGGCACGCAGGTTGGCGCGCTTGGCGAGGAGGCCGGTCAAGAGCTTGTCGAAGTCGTCGGCGTTCACCCGGTTGACGACGTCGCGCAGCGCGGCACCCAGCTCGGTCGCCTCGTCCTTGGCCGACGACAGCACGGTGTTGCGCGCCTCCTGCAGCAGGCTGAGCTGCTCGCGGTCGTCGAGCATGGTGAAGTGCGGCACGATGCTGGCCTCGACGGGGAAGAGCTGCAGCACGCGTTCGCAGAAGGCGTGGATGGTCTGGATCTTGAGGCCGCCCGGCGTTTCGAGCGCGCGGGTGAAGAGCTGGCGGGCGCGCTGCAGCAGCGCATCGTCGGCATGTTCGAGGCCGAGCTTCTTCAATTCATCGCGGAGTGCGGCATCTTCCAGCGCGATCCACTTGCTCAGGCGCTCGAACAGGCGGTTGGCCATCTCTGCGGCGGCCGCCTTGGTGAAGGTGAGGCACATGATGCGCGAGGGCTCGGTACCGCCGAGCATGAGGCGCACCACGCGGTCGACCAGCACATGGGTCTTGCCGGAGCCGGCATTGGCGTTGACCCAGACGGTGGCTGCTGGATCAGACGCCTTGCGCTGGGCGAGGCTGGCAGCGGGGTTGAGGCTCATGCACCGCCCCCGGAGAGCGTCCACTCCTGGAAGCGCGAGAGGTGATCATAGTCGCTCGGATCATCCTCCTTCTTCATGATGGTGCGCGGGTAGTAGGGCTGCTCGACGCGCGCATATTTCGCGAGCAATGCCTGCAGCTCGGCAAAGTGCCTTTCCGCCAGATCCATGACGGGGAGTTTCTTCAGCTCCTGCACCTCGCCCGCGGGGTTGCCGCCGCTCAACTTCACATACCAGATCTGGCCCGTCTGTTTCGGGTTCACATCCCGGAAGCCGCCGCGCGCCAGGATCGCCGCCTGCAGTGTGAGCTGCGGGGCAAGCCCCACCTCCACCTCCTTCGGGCTCGGCACGCCGCCGGTCTTGAAGTCGGTGATGCGGGCAGAGCCGTCCGCCATCAGGTCGATGCGATCGACCCGGGCCGAGAGCGTGAAGTCCGCGCCCGCCACGGGGAAGGTGACCGCGCCATTGCGCTCCGCCACCACGCGCTCGACACCCTCGCGCCAGCCTGGCTCCTGCGCGGCGATCCACGCCGCGATGCGGCGGAAGCGCGGCCACCAGAAGCTGACGAGGCCCGGATAATCCGCGATCTGCTGGAAGTGGCGGCTGCCGTCGGTCTCCAGCTCCGCCGCCACATCGGCGGGAAGATCCTTCGGGAAGCGGTTCAGGAAATCACCGATCGCATCATGGAAGATGGTGCCGCGCCGTGCGGGATCAGGCACGGAGGAGACGGGCTTTACCGGTTCGAGGTTGAGGATGAAGCGCGCATAGATCGCGTAAGGATCGCGGATCAGCTTCTCGATGCGGGTGACGCTCAGCGCCCTGGGCCGCAGCGCCACGGCGGGCCGGGGCTTGGGCATGGCGATGGGCGTGACGGAGCCGGGCGCGGAGAGCTTGCGGGCATGGAGCGGCCAGTTGCTGGGGGCCGGCTTGAGCTTCGCCGTTTCGAGGATCATCAGCAGCCGGTGCAGCCAGCGCGACGGCGTTCCCGGAGCGTCCCCGATGCGGCGCGACCAGAGGAGCTTGACCTCCGCATTGCCGAAGGCCTGCACGAAGTCATGCGCCGTCTGGCCGATCTGCGCCTCGGGCTGCTTCATGGCCAGCACGTCGCGCATCGGGCGGTTGAGCCAGGGGCCGCAGTCGGTGGCGCCGGGCCATGTGCCCTCGTTGAGGCCGGCCATCACCATGACATCGGCGCGGATGAGGCGTGCTTCGAGCAGGCCGAGGATGGAGAGCGGCGCCGGATTGCGCTGCTGGCTGCGCACGGGGAGGCCATGGAGCCAGTGGCGCAGGATGGCCGCGGTGCGGCGGAGGTCACAGTGCCTGAGGAAACGCGACTCCTGCTTCAGCAGCGCGAAGGCATCGGACAGCACATCGCCACCCTCGCCTGCCCAAAAGGCCTCGCCCGCCATGGCCTCGCAGGCCGCCGCCAGCCGGTCGAGATGCCCGGCAAGCGTGCCGGGCTGATGGGCGGTGAGCGGGGCGAGCACCTCGGAGATGCGCTGGGCCTGCGCGATGGCGCCTTCCCACTGCTCATCGCCGACATGCCGCGTGACGAGCGGCAGGCTGCGGCGTTTGTCCTTTTCGGTGGCGATGCGCAGGGCATGCGAGAGCTTGCCGATATCGGGCGCACCCGTGCCGGTACGCAGCAGCGCCAGCTCGATGAGGCTGGCGAGGTGGCGCGCCTCCTCGGGCGGCAGGCCGAAGCCGGCGAGGTCGTGGCGCAGCAGGGCCGCCAGCGGTTCCGCCGCGAAATCTTGCAGCAGCGCCTCAAGCAGCAGGTTGAGGAGTGATGCGCCACCGAAGCGCACCAGTGGCTCACCGGCTGAATCATCGATGGTGATGTTCCAGCGCCGCAGCTCCACCTTCACGCGCCGCGCCAGCTGGCGGTCCGGCGTAACGAGGCAAGCGCTGCGCCCCGGCGTTTCGAGGCATTCGCGCAGGATGAGAGCGGCCGTGAGCGCCTGTTCCGGAACCGAGCGCGTCTCGACCAGTTCAACGCCCTCGATCGCCTTCGCGACGCGGGGCGCCTGTCCCTTCAGCGCACCGTGCCAGAGATGCGAAGCCTCCGCCGGCCGCATCAGCTCGCTGGCAAGCCAGGCGCGCGGGCCGGGCGGCGCGCCGAGTTCTTCCACCATCGGACGCGTGGCGTTGAGGCGCTGCAGCAGCTGCTTCATGGCATGCTGCGGGTGGGTGGGGCCGACGGCGGTCCAGCTCGCCTCATCCATGAACTGGTCGAGGCCCGGCAGCACCACGGCGCCATTGGGCAGGCCCGCGATGGCCTTGAGCAGCGTGCAGGTGGCGGGGATGGAGCCGGTGGAGCCCGCGGCGATGAAGGGACGCTCGGTGCGGGTGAATTCCAGCCGCCGCGCCTCGCGCCGCAGGATGGCGGAGCGCCGCGCCTGCGGGCCCATGGCATTTTCCGCGGCGAGGCGCAGGGGATATTTCTCGCGCGCGATGGCCAGGAACTCGAGGATCGCCTCACGGTGGCGGGCGGATTCGAGGCCATAGAGATCGGCGATCCTGGTGACGTCCACGTCCTCGGTTTCAAGCGCATCGAGCAGCTCGGCAAGGGATTGCGCGAGGCCGCCCGCCTGGTGCGGCGCCGCGGCGATTTCTTGGGCGAGCCGCGTGGTGGGGTTGGCGGCGGCCCATTCATCGATGAGGTCCATCAGCAGCAGCAGCTGGCCCGGCACGCTCACCGGCGTGCCGAGTTCCGCGACGCCATGTTCGGGCTGCAGCAGGTCTTCGTCGATGTCGCCCAGGGGCCGGATACGCGGCAGCAGCACGCCGGAGCCGCCGGTCAGGCGGAAGAAGATCTCCTCCAGCTCGCGCACGGCGCGACGGGTGGGGAGCAGGATGGTCCAGCGCGCGAGATCGAGCTTGCCCGGGGTCTTTCCGTCCGTACACGGAAAGCCTTTCAGAACGGCTTCGGCAAGGACCTGGAGGAAGGGCTTGTCAGGCGCGATGGTGAAGAGGCGCGGTATGCCGGCTGTCATGGCTCATGCCTTCAGCGCCGCTTCGGCGAGGCCGATCGCGTCAGGCGTTCCCACATGCAGCCAGCGGCCGGTATGCTCGATGCCGAAGAGGCGGCCCGCGGCAATGGCACGGTCCCACAGCACATTCATCGAGAAGGCACCGGCGGGAGCGCCTTCGAAGAGGCGGGGGTGCACGAGATAGCCGCCAATATAGGCGAGCGGCGTTCCCTGCGACGTGGCGCGCCGCGCGAGGCGGCCATCGGCACCGCGCGTGAAGTCGCCCTTGCCGTCATAACCGACGGTGCGTTCGAGCGGGGAGAGGAGGAGGAGGCAATCCATCGCCGCATCGTCCCACGCGGCGCGCAGGCGATCAAGCGCGGGGGTGCCGTCATCCACCCAGAAGCTGTCGCTGTTGATGACGAAGAAGGGCTTATCCCCCAGATGCGGCAGGGCGTGCGCGACACCACCGCCGGTATCGAGGATCTCGGCCTTTTCGTCGGAGATCACGATGCGGGGCGCGGCTTGCCGCTGCGCCCAGGCTTCGATCTGGTCGGGCAGATAGTGCACATTCACCACCGCCTCTTCAACGCCCGCGGCGCGCAGGCGGTCGAACCCATAGTCGATGAGGGATTTTCCCGCGACCTCGACCAGCGGCTTGGGCCGGGTGAGTGTGAGCGGGCGCATGCGCTGGCCATAGCCCGCGGCCAGCACCATGGCGCGGCTGCCGAGCCCGTCCGTCATGCAACCTCGCGGCGGGCCGCGGGAAGATGGGTGTCGAACCAGTGCTTCAGCTTCGACAGGCGCGGGTGCGCGAGGTTGCGCTCGAGATAGCGCGACACGCGCGGGATGTGGCGGAGATAGCCATGCTTGCCGTCGCGCTTCGAGAGCCTGGCGAAGATGCCGAGGATCTTGGTCGCCCGCTGCGCGCCGAGAATGGCATAGGCGACGTCGAATTCGGCACGCTCGAAATTCGGGTCATCCTTCCGCAGCGCGCAGTAAAGCGCGTAGAGTTCGTCCGCGAAGGCGAAGTCGATGTCGACGCGCGCGTCCTGCAGCATGGAGGCGAGGTCATAGGCGGGATGGCCCATCAGCGCATCCTGCGTGTCGATGATGCCGACACGGGCGAGGCCCTCACGCTCCGGCAGCCAGAGCAGGTTGGGCGAGTGATAGTCGCGCAGCGCCCAGACGCGATGACCCTTCTGGGTGAGCGGCAGCAATTCCATCCACAAAGCTTCGAATTCCGCCAGCGCTGCAGCGGGAATGGCCGTGCCGTTGAGATGCGGCCAGAACCAGGAGGGAAGCAGGTCGACCTCGATCAGCTGTGCCTCGACATCATAGGGCGGCACGCGATAGGTCTGGCCGTCGACCGGCAAGTCCTTCGGCCAGTCGCGCTGTGCCATGTCGGCGAGCACGGCGACGGCGGCAGCCATCGGCTCGCGCATGTCTTCGCCCGCGCGCATCATGCCGCCATAGACACGGCGTCCGAGGTCCTCCATCACCGCGAAGCCCTGCGCGAGGTCGTAAGCTTCGGCCTGGGGCGCGGAATAGCCGCGCGCGCAGAGCAGGCTGTTGATGGCGATCACCGCGCGGATGTCCTCCGCCAGATGCGCGATGGCGCTGTAGGGCTTGCCATATTTCACCGGCGGGCCGTCGGGCCGCGCGGGCATGTCCATGAGGATCGCGGCTTCACCCGGCAGGTGCAGCGTCTCATAGCGGCGGAAGGAGGCATCGCCCTCGAGGAAGCGGCGTTCCGCTGTGGCCCAGCGGGTGGTGGCGAGGAAGCCATTCATCGCATCGTTGCGGGCCAGTGCCTGTTCCCACGCACCCGCGGCGGTGAGCACCGCGTCGCGATGGGTGCCGGAACCGGAGAGCTCGATCAGCAGCCTGTCGGCATGAGCCTGATCGAGCATCTTCTCCGGCCATTCGACGGCGAGCACGTGGGTTCTGATCAGGTCATCGAAGCCCAGCTCGTCGAGTTCCTGCGCGGAGCCGATGCGGTAGAGATCGGCATGGGCCACCGGCACGCGCGTCTCGTCATAGGTCTGGACCAGCGTGAAGGTGGGGCTTGGCACGTCGAACTCGGCACCCCCTGCCAGCGCGCGGATGAAGGCGCGGGCGAAGGTCGACTTGCCGGTGCCGAGGTCGCCCTTCAGCAGCAGCACCATGCCCGGCCTCGCGAAGAGCGAGAGCTGGGCGGCGAAGCCCTCGAGCGCCGCGGTGGACTCGAATCGGCGGGTCACTTGCATGGATTTCAGGCCGACTTGCGGACATCCGTCCGCTGCGAGCTGCCGGGCCCGTCGAGCGGGAAGGTGCAGAGGACGGTGGTGCCCTGGTTGATCTTGGAGAGGAGCGACACCTGCCCCTCATGCAGTTCCACAAAGCTCTTCACGATGGCAAGACCAAGGCCGGGGCCGCGGTGGCCGCCGGGAATGGGCCGCGACTGGAAGCGGTCGAAGGCCTGCTTCTGGAACTCGGGCTCGATGCCGCGGCCCTGGTCGGAGACCCAGAGCTGCAATTGCCCGCGCGTCTTCTTCGCCCCCATGCGGATGGTGGCGCCGCGGTCGGAGAAGCCGATGGCGTTGGAGAGGAGGTTCGAGAGGATCTGCTCCACCCGCTTCGGGTCGGCGACGAAGCTGTTCACGTCCGCCCCCACCTCGATGTTGAGGGTGAGGTCGCGTTCGTCGATCTGGTTCGCCAGCTTCTCGGCGACAGCCTCGAGCAGCGAGGTGACCTCGACATGCTCGAGCTTCAGCTCAAGCGCGCCGGCATCGATGGCGGTCAGGTCGATGATGGCGTCGATGATGGTCTTGAGGTCGGTGGAGGAGCGGCGGATGTCGCGCACATAGTCCTGCTGCTTCGCGGTGAGCGGTCCGGCAAGCCCGATCTGCAGGCCTTCGGCGAAGCCGAGGATGGAGGTGAGCGGCGTGCGGATCTCGTAGGACACGTTGGAGAGGAACATGTTCTTGAGGCGGTCTGCCGCTTCCAGCGCATCGGCCCGGTCTCGCAGCGCACGCTCCATGCGGGCGGAGTCGGAGACGTCGGCGAAGGTGAGGAGCGAGTTGCCATCAGGCAGTGGCACGGCGACGAATTGCAGGATGCGGTCGGCGACGTCGATCTTGCCGGTGACGGGCTTGCGCTCGGCGTCGAGCCTCGTCACGGAATAGCGCACCTCGTCCCAGGTGCTCGAATCCGCGGCGAGCTGGCTGCCGTGCTGGGCGAGTTCCTCGATATGGGGCTGGGCGTCCAGTGCCTCGGGGTCGAGCTGCCAGTATCGCGCGAAGGCGGGGTTGTAGAGCTTGAGGCGGCCGTCGGAGCCCAGCAGTGCGACGCCCTCCTCGAGATTGTCCAGCGTCTCGCGCTGCACGCCGATGAGCTCGTTGTAGCGGCTTTCGAGCGCCAGCTCGTCGGTGACGTTCTCGTAGAGATAGGTGACGCCGCCGAAGGGATGCTGTTCGCAGACCACGTGCAGCGTGCGGCCGTCGGGCAGGTGCCACCAGTCCTCGCGCGGCTCGATGGTGGTATAGGCGGTGAGCTGCTTCGCCCGCCACTCGCGGTAATTGGCCTGTTCCGGAATGCAGCGCTGGTTCCTGAGCCGGTCGAGGATCTCGGCATCGGGCGGGTGGCTGCCCAGCCATTCGGGGTCGAGCGGCCAGAGCTCGGCGTAAGCCGCATTGTGGAAGCGAAGACGCTGGTCGGGGCCGAAGATGGCAATCGCCGTGTCGAGCTTGTTGAGAGTCGAGGTATGGGCCTTGATGTGGCGGTCCAGCTCCTTCTCGGCATTCTCCAGCACCGTCATGTCGATGGCGAAGCCGGCGGTGCCGCCGGTGACCGGCACCTCGAAGACATCGAGGGCGCGCATCGAGCCCTGAACCACGGCATGGATGCGGCCGAGGCAGCCCGTCGTGGCGCTGGCCGCCGTGCGGTCCATGGCGGCGCGGCCGGCGAGCTCGGTGCCCTGCGCCACCACGAGATCGGGGTCCTGCGCGTCGACGGCGGCGGCATAGCACTGGTTGACCCAGAGAAGCTTTCCCTCCGTGCCGCGCAGCCAGACCGGCAATGGGGCCGCGTCGAGCACGGCGCTGAGGCGCTCCACCTGCTTGCCCAGCCGGTGCGCCTCATGCGCGAGGTCGGCGATCTTGCGGCGCTCGCCGGCGAGCGGGCGGAAACGCAGCGTGGCGAGGCCGCCCGCCGTGCGGCCGTCAGCTTCCAGGAGCTCGTCGGAGAGGCTCTTGATGGCGATGTTGAAGGGGGTGCCGTCCTGGCGGAGGTCGTGGAGGCAATCGGCAAGGGCCGAGGCCGAATCACGGTCGAGCCAGGCGGGAAAATCGATGAGCGCCGCGGGCGTTTCGGGCAGCGTGGCCGCACCATGCATGGAGCCCAGCACGCGGTCTGGCAGCGCCTGCTTGCCGCGCCAGATGACGAGCACATGGGCTTCCGCCGCGATGGCGGTTTCGGCCTCGTTCAACCGGGCTTCGAGATCGGCGATGCGTTGCCTGTCGGAGGTGCCGCCCCAGCGGCGCAGCAGGCGGCGGGAAAGGACGAAAATGCCGGCGGCGGCCAAAACGGCAATGAGGGCGACCCCGTCGCCCGCCAAGCTGCTGCCGAAACCGGCGTCCATGTCTTCTCCGGTCAAAGTGCCGGGATGGCCTGCCGAATCAGCCGGTCATCCGCCCCGCTTCGGTATAACCAAAAGCGGGGCGGGCCGGAATCCTCAGTAGCGGTAATATTCCGGCTTGAACGGACCCTGCGGGGTGACGCCGATATAGGCGGCCTGGTCGTCCCGCAGCTTGGTGAGCTTCACGCCCAGCTTCTCGAGGTGGAGGCGCGCCACCTTCTCGTCGAGGTGCTTCGGCAGGACGTAGACCTCGTTCTTGTACTTGCCGGTGCCGGCCGAGGTGAAGAGCTCGATCTGGGCGAGCGTCTGGTTGGTGAAGGAGGCCGACATCACGAAGCTGGGGTGGCCCGTGGCGTTGCCGAGATTCACCAGGCGGCCCTGCGACAGCAGGATGACGCGGGCGCCCGACGGCATGTGGATCATGTCCACCTGCGGCTTGATGTTGGTGGTCTTGAAGTTGCGGAGCTCCGAGACCTGGATCTCGTTGTCGAAGTGGCCGATGTTGCAGACGATGGCCATGTCCTTCATCTGCTTCATGTGATCGACGGTGATCACGTCCTTGTTGCCGGTGGCGGTGACGAAGATGTCCGCCGTGCCGACCACGTCTTCCATGGTCTGCACCGCGAAGCCGTCCATCGCGGCCTGCAGCGCGCAGATCGGATCGACCTCCGTCACGATGACACGGGCGCCCGAGCCCTTCAGCGAGGCGGCAGAGCCCTTGCCCACGTCGCCATAGCCCGCGACCACGGCCACCTTGCCGGCCATCATCACGTCGGTGCCGCGGCGGATCGCGTCCACCAGCGATTCACGGCAGCCGTACTTGTTGTCGAACTTGGACTTGGTCACCGAATCATTCACGTTGATCGCCGGGAAGGGCAGCTCGCCCTTCTTCTGCAGCTCGTAGAGGCGGTGGACGCCGGTGGTGGTCTCTTCCGAGACGCCCTTGATGGCGGCCTTCACCTTGTCGAACCAGCCCGGCTGTTCCTTGATGCGCTTCTTGATGGCGGCGAAGAGGCATTCCTCCTCCTCGCTCTTCGGATGCGCGATGAGGCTCGGGTCCTTCTCGGCCTTGGAGCCGAGCAGAATGTAGAGCGTGGCGTCGCCGCCGTCATCGAGGATCATGTTGGAGGGCTGGCCGTCCGGCCAGTCGAAGATCCTGGCGGTGAAGTCCCAATATTCCTTCAGCGTCTCGCCCTTGAAGGCGAAGACGGGGACGCCGGCGGCGGCGATGGCCGCGGCGGCGTGGTCCTGCGTCGAGTAGATGTTGCAGGAGGCCCAGCGGACTTCCGCACCCAGCGCCACGAGGGTCTCGATCAGCACCGCGGTCTGGATCGTCATGTGGAGCGAGCCCGAGATGCGCGCACCGCGCAGCGGCTGCAGCGCCTTGTATTCGGCGCGCGTCGCCATCAGGCCCGGCATCTCGACCTCGGCCATGTCGATTTCCTTGCGGCCCCAGTCGGCCAGCTTGATGTCGGCAACGTGATAGTCGTGGCGGCTCATGTGTCTCGTCCTCTGTCCTGAATTTGGCCGGGGTCTATAGCAGCGGTCCGCCCCCCTGTCCATGAGGACATAAAGAATTCTTTATGTCCTCTTAAGGAGGAACTTCCGGCCCTCCTGCCCTATATTGAGGGCCATGAACGCCATTGCCTTCGACAATTCCTATGCCCGCCTGCCCGGCTCCATGCATGTGGGGGTGGCCCCCACCCCGGTTTCCACCCCCCGGCTGGTCAGGGTGAACGAGCCTTTGGCCCGGGAACTGGCGATCGACCCGGCCCTGCTGACGGCGGAGGTGGCGGTCGGCAACGCCATTCCGGCGGGGGCGAGCCCGCTGGCCCAGGCCTATGCCGGGCACCAGTTCGGCAATTTCGTGCCACAGCTGGGCGACGGGCGGGCCATCCTGCTGGGCGAGGTGGTGGACGTGAACGGCCGCCGGCGCGACATCCAGCTCAAGGGCTCGGGCCGCACCCCCTTCTCGCGCGGGGGTGACGGGCGGGCGGCCCTCGGGCCGGTGCTGCGGGAATATCTCGTCAGCGAGGCGATGAACGCGCTGGGAATCCCCACCACCCGGGCGCTGATGGCCGCCACCACCGGCGAGCGCGTCTACCGCGACGCGGTGCTGCCGGGCGCGGTGCTGACCCGGGTGGCCGCGAGCCACATCCGGGTGGGCACCTTCCAGTTCTTCGCGGTGCGCCAGGATTTCGAAGCCTTGAAGCTGCTGGTCGACCACGTGATCGACCGGCACTACCCGCAGCTGAAGGGTGCCGAGAACCCGGCACTGGCGCTTCTCGATGCGGTGATGGAGGCTCAGGCCGCGCTGGTCGCGCGCTGGGTGCAGGTGGGCTTCATCCATGGGGTGATGAACACGGACAACACGAGCATCTCCGGCGAGACCATCGACTATGGCCCCTGCGCCTTCATGGACGCTTACGACCCCGGCACGGTGTTCAGTTCGATCGATACCTATGGGCGTTATGCCTACGCGAACCAGGCGCCCGTCGCGCAGTGGAACCTGGCGCGGCTGGCGGAGACGCTGCTGGCCTTCATCGCGCCTGACCGCGAAGAGGCGATCCGCATCGCCACGGAGCGGATCGAGGCCTTCCCGGCGATCTACACCAAGTATTGGCTGGCGGGGTTCCGGAAGAAGATCGGGCTCGTGTCGGAGGAGGATGGCGACCTCGACCTTATCCAGGCGATGCTCGATGCGATGCAGATGGTGAGGGCGGACTTCACGGTGACGTTCCGTGCACTGAGCAATGACGAGGAGCCGGAGGCGCTGAGGGACTGGCTGCCGACGTGGCGCGAACGGCTGGCGCGGGACCCGCAGTCGGCGGAAGAGCGCCGGGCCTTCATGCGATCGGTGAACCCGGTCTATATCCCGCGCAATCACCTCGTCGAGGAGATGATCAGCGCCGGCGTGGAGCGGCAGGATTATCGGCCGTTCGAAGAAATGCTCCGGGTGCTGATGACCCCTTACGAGGAGCAACCGGGAGCGGAGCGCTATGCCGCGCCGCCGGCGGAGGTTGACGGGGGTTACCGGACGTTCTGCGGGACGTAGGCGCGGCCATCACTCCGCTCACTCAATCCGTCACCCCGGCGAAAGCCGGGGCCCCGCTTTGGGTCAGCACACCCTGAAAGAAAGCGGGGTCCCGGCTTTCGCCGGGATGACGGCCGAGAGGGGTGGGATGGCGGCAGGGGTGCATTAGCGGTGCCTGATAGAATAAATTCCTTGACTTTCAGTCAGACCTATGCTAGGCATACTCTCCTGATCGCGCTTTCTGCTGATTGACATTGTGAATCCTAATGGGCGGCTTCCCAGTTCTGGGCTGCCCGCGCGTCCACCTGGAGGGGGACGCTCAGCTTCACCACCGGATCGGGGGCGGAGACCATGATCTTTTTGACCACAGCCATGGTCGTCTCCGCTTCCGCGTCCACGCATTCGAAGATCAGTTCGTCATGGACCTGCAGCAGCATGCGGGCTGAAAGCCCCGCCTCGGACAGCGCATCGGGCATGCGGATCATGGCGCGGCGGATGATGTCGGCGGCGGCCCCCTGGATCGGCGCGTTGATGGCGGCGCGTTCGAGGAAGGCGCGTTCCGAGGGGTTGGGCGACTTGATGCGCGGGAAATGCATGCGGCGGCCGAAGATGGTCTCGACATAGCCCTTGTCGCGGGCCTCCTGCTTGGTCGCCTCCATGTAGTCGCGGATGCCGGGGAAGCGCTTGAAGTAGGTGCGGATGTATTCGCCCGCCTCCTCCCGCCCGATGCCGAGCTGGTTGGCGAGGCCGAAGGCCGAGATGCCGTAGATGATGCCGAAGTTGATCGCCTTGGCACGACGGCGCACCATCGGGTCCATGCCCTCGACGGGCACGTTGAACATTTCCGACGCCGTCATGGCATGGATGTCCTGGCCCTCGGCGAAGGCCTTCTTCAATTGCGCGATGTCCGCCACATGGGCCACCACGCGCAGCTCGATCTGGCTGTAGTCGGCGCTGACGAGCTTGGAGCCTTCCGGCGCGATGAAGGCCGAGCGGATCTTGCGGCCCTCCTCGGTGCGCACGGGGATGTTCTGCAGGTTCGGGTCCGTCGAGGCCAGCCGCCCGGTGGACGTGGCGGCGAGCGAGTATGACGTGTGGACGCGCTTCGTCTCCGGGTTGATGTAGTTGGGCAGCGCATCGGTGTAGGTGGAGCGCAGCTTCGACAGCTGGCGCCAGTCCAGCACGCGGCGGGCGAGTTCGATCCCCTGCCCTGCCAGATCCTCGAGCGCATCGGAGTCGGTGCTCCAGGCGCCCGTGGCGGTCTTCCTGCCGCCGGGCAGGCCCATGCGGCCGAACAGGATGTCGCCCAGCTGTTTGGGCGAGCCGATGTTGAAGCGCTCGCCGGCCAGCTCATAGACGTGGGTCTCGATCCCGGCGCAGGCGGTGGCGAGGTCGTTCGACAGGCGGCGCAGCAGCTCGGGGTCGATGAGGATGCCTTCCATCTCCATTGCTGCGAGCACGGCGATGAGAGGCCGTTCCAACGTCTCGTAGACCGCGAGCTTGCCTTGCGCCGCCAGCCGCGGCTTGAGTAGCAGCCAGAGGCGCAGCGTGATGTCGGCATCCTCCGCCGCATAGCGCGTGGCATCGGCCACCGGCACGCGATCGAAGGTGATCATGGACTTGCCGGAACCGGCGACGTCCTTGAAGGCGATGCATTTGTGGTTGAGGTGGCGGAGCGACAGCTCGTCCATGCCGTGGCCGACGTCGCCCGATTCGAGCACGTAGGAGATGAGCATGGTGTCGTCGATGGGGGCGACCGCGATGCCATGGCGCTTCAGCACCTCGATGTCGTATTTGAGGTTCTGGCCGATCTTGAGGATGGAGGGATCCTCGAGCACGCGCTTCAGCACGGCGATGGCCTGGTCGAGCGGCACCTGGCCTTCGACAAGCTCGCCGCCGAAGAGGCCGCCGCCAGAGGCCTTGTGCTGCAGCGGAATGTAGCAGGCGCGGCCCGGGGCGGTTGCCAGCGACACGCCGACGAGATTGGCGCGCATCGAGTCGAGCGAATCCGTCTCGGTGTCAAGCGCGAGATAGCCCTTCTCATAAGCGGCTGCACACCAGGCCTCGAGGGAGGCGAGCGTCGTTACTGTCTCGTAATCGGCATGGGTGACGGGGATGGCGAGGAGGGCCGCATCGGCACTGCTCGGCGGCACATCGGCCGTTGCAGCTTGTGCTTCCGCCGCGGGCTCCGCCTTCTTGGCGGCGAAGCGCGGCGGGGGCAGCGGGACGCCTTCACCACCCTCGGGAGGCCAGAACTTCACCTCCACCGGGATTGGTTCGATGGCGGTCGAATCGGCGTCGAGCTCGCCCGCCACCTTCTTGGTGAAGGAGGTGAATTCCAGCGCCTTGGTGAAGCCGATGAGCTGCGAGGCCTTCGGATTGTCCACCGCGAAGCCGCTCACGTCATGCTCCACCGGCACGTGGTCGTCGAGCACCACGAGCTTCTTCGAGATGCGGGCCTGCTCGGCGAACTCGATCAGGTTCTCGCGGCGCTTCTGCTGCTTGATCTCGGGCGCGCGGGCCAGCAGCGTTTCGAGGTCGCCATATTCGGTGATGAGCTGGGCCGCGGTCTTGACGCCGATGCCAGGCACGCCCGGCACGTTGTCGACCGAGTCACCGGCCAGCGCCTGGATGTCGACCACCTTGTCGGGCGTCACGCCGAATTTCTCCAGCACCTCGGGCTCGCCCACCTCGCGGTCCTTCATGGTGTCATAAAGCGCCACGCCCGGGCGGATCAGCTGCATCAGGTCCTTGTCGGAGGAGACGATGCGGCAGGTGGCGCCGGCCTCCACCGCCTGGCGCGCATAGGTGGCGATCAAATCGTCGGCCTCGTAATTCGCTTGTTCCACGCAGGCGACGTTGAAGGCGCGGGTGGCCTGGCGGATGAGCCCGAACTGCGGGCGGAGGTCCGCCGGCGGCTCAGGGCGCTGGGCCTTGTATTGCGGGTAGATGTCGTTGCGGAAGGACTTGGACGAATGATCGAAGATCACCGCGAGGTGGGTGGGCTTCTCGCCCGCCTTGGTCTCCTTCAGCAGCTTCCACAGCATGTTGCAGAAGCCCTGCACGGCGCCGACGGGCAACCCGTCGGACTTGCGCGTCAAGGGCGGAAGGGCATGGTAGGCGCGGAAAATATACCCAGAACCATCGATGAGATAGAGATGGTCGCCGGGCTTGAGGGGGGAGGTGCTGGACATGGCGAGAGTATGCCACCGTGCCCCCGCAGATGCCAGCGGATGTCAGCCATTGTCCTCTCCCGCGCGCGGGAGAGGACGCTATGCGTTCATCCTGTCGATCACCGTGACGCCCACGCCGGTATAGCCATCCATGGCCTTGAGCGCGGCGCCCGCCTCGGACAAGGCGATCCGCTTCGTGATCATGCGCGCGGGATCGAGCCGCCCGCCGGCGATCATGCCAAGGAGCGAGGAAAAGCGGGAGGCGGCGATGCCGCGCGTGCCGAGGATCGAAATCTGGCGGGCATAGACGGTTTCGAGCAGCGGCATGGGCGGGCTCGCATGCTGGCCCAAAGGCTGGCCGATCTGCACATGGCGGCCGAGCTTGCGGAGGCTCCTCACCGAATTGTGGATCGTCGCGGTGATGCCGAGGCCATCGATCGAGACATGCGCACCACCGCCCGTCACCTCGCGCACGGCGAGTGCGGTGTCCTCGAGCGTCGATGGGTTCAGCGTGACATTGGCGCCCAGCGCCTTCGCCATGGCGAGGGCTTCCGCATTGATGTCGATGGCGATGATCTGGGCGCCGAGCGCCTGGCCAATCATCACGGCGGAAAGCCCCACCCCGCCGCAGCCGTGGATCGCCAGCCATTCGCCGGGCTTCAGGTCCGCCCGGTCGACGAGGCCGCGGAAGGCGGTGGTGAGGCGGCAGCCCATGGCGGCGGCCTCGGCGAAGCCCAGCGAATCAGGCAGCCTGACCAGGTTGAAATCCGCCCGCGGCACGGCAAGCAGCTCCGCGAAAGCGCCCCAGCCGGAAAAGCCCACCACATGCTGGTGGTTGCAGACTGTCGGCTCCCCTGCCCGGCAGTCCGGGCAGTCGCCGCAGGCGAGGATGAAGGGGGCGGTGACGCGGTCACCCACCCGGAAGGTCCGGACGCCCGGCCCCACCGCCAGCACGGTGCCCGCGAATTCATGCCCAGGTACATGCGGCAGCGCCACGTCGGGGTCGACCCCGCTCCAGCCATGATGGTCCGACCGGCAGACGCCGCAGGCCTCGACCTTCAGGATCACACCATCCGCCGGACATTGCGGATCCGGCACGGAGCGGATCTCCAAGGGCCCCCGATAGGCTTCGAATATGGCTGCTTTCATGTGACGATACCTCCCCGGACCAGCCCCTTAGCGCCAGCCATTGCCGAACGCCATGCCAATCGGGTATAGCTCTCCCCACGCGCTGCACCCGTAGCTCAGCTGGATAGAGTGCTGCCCTCCGAAGGCAGAGGTCACAGGTTCGAATCCTGTCGGGTGCGCCATTTGCGAACAAAACCACTAACTTTTCCGGCCGCGGCCTTGCGGGCCTCGATAGCGGCGGTTTCGATCTTCTGCCGGACCCAGTCCATGAAGGCGGCTGGAGGGTCGGTCGCGGCGCTTCAGTTCAATCCTTCGCTCCGCGCCTGAAGTGCCGCCAGCGCCTGGCCGGCGGCAAGGCCGCCATCGCCCGGGGGGAGGCCGCGGTGGACGAGGACGGAGAAGCCGCGGGCCGCGAGCGCGTCGCTGATGCCATCGGACAACAGCACGTTGTTGAAGCAGCCGCCACTGAGCGCGACGCGGTTGATGGCATGTGCGTCGCGGATCGCTTCCACCTGGCTCACCACGCCGGCGATCACCGTGTCATGCGCGCGCCTTGCGATGATCTCCGCCGCTGTGCCTCTTTCAAGATCATCCAGCACGCCGCGCAAGAGTGGCGCCCAGGATGGGCCAGTGGCGCAACGCTCCGCGCCATAGCTTCCACCGGACGTGCTCCGTGCGGCGCAGGCTTCGAGCAGCATGGCGGCTTCGCCTTCATAGCTCTGCTCATCCACGCACAGGCCGAGCAGGGCGGCCAGGGCATCGAGCAGGCGCCCGGCGGAACTGGTGCGATGCGCGCCGGAGAGCGCGAAGCTGCGGCGCAGCGCCGTGGCATTCTTGCTTGCCAGGTGGCGGAGCGCCGGGCTTCCAGCCACCGCCTCCCACCCCAGGGTGGCATCAAGCTGCGCCACGGCATTGCGCCAGGGCTGGCGCGCCGCGGCGTCGCCGCCAGGGAGGGGCACCACCGGAAAATGCGCGAGGCGCTGAAAGCCTGCGTGATCGACGCGCAGGAACTCGCCACCCCATACCGTGCCGTCGTTGCCATGGCCCATGCCGTCGAGCACCACGCCGAGCACCGGTGTCGCGAAGGCGGTGATGCCGTTGTCGGCGAGGCAGGAGAGGACATGGGCGTAATGATGCTGAACCCTGACACAAGGTGCATCGAAGCGTGCCGCGAGGCCGGCGGCGACGTGCGAGGCGTGGAAGTCGGGGTGGAGGTCACAGGCAACGAGCGCTGGCCGTGCGCCGTTGAGGGCGAGCAGCACCTCCACCATCTTCGCGAAGTCAGCACGGGCCAGGGGCGTCGAGAGATCGCCCAGGTGCTGGCTGACCGTGAGCCTTCCGTCGGTGAACAGCGCTGCGGACGACTTGAGATCGCCTCCGAGGGCAAGAACCGACGGGGCGTCCGGCAGCGCGAGCGCGATGGGTTCTGGTGCGAGGCCACGGGCGCGGCGGATGACGATCGGGCCATGGCGCGCCATGCGCAGAACCGAATCGTCGACGCGCTGAACGATGTCGCGGTCATGCATCAGCAGTGCATCGCAAAGGGCGCTCAGCCGCTCCTGCGCCTCGGCGTTGGACGCACATTGCGGCTCGTCCGTCAGGTTGCCGGAAGTCAGCACGATGGGACCATCGAGGCGTGCGAGAAGCAGGTGATGCAGCGGCGTGTAGGGCAGCATGAAGCCGAGCGTCGACTGGCCGGGCGCGACGGACGGCGCCAGGGCTTCACCCTCCGAATTCAGCAGCAGGATGGGTGCGGCGGATGAGCCGAGCTGGGCCGCCTCCTGCGCATCGAGCCGCGCGAAGCGCCGGATCTCCGCGAGGTCACGCGCCATGAGGGCGAAGGGCCTGGAGCGCCGGCGCTTGCTGCGGCGCAGGCGGGCGACGGTCTCCTCCTGCCGCGCATCGGCCGCGAGGTGGAAGCCACCCAGCCCCTTGACGGCGACGATGCCGCCGCCGCGGATGATCTCCGCGGCACGATCGAGCGCGATGCGTCCCTCGTGCACCGCATCGCCTTCCGCGAGCCACAGCCGCGGGCCGCAGGCAGGGCAGGCAATGGGCTGGGCATGGAAGCGGCGGTCGGCGGGATCGGCATATTCCGACGCGCAGGCCGGGCACATGGCGAAGCCCGCCATGGAGGTGTTGGCCCGGTCATAGGGCAGGCGCTGCAGGATGCTGAGCCGCGGGCCGCAATTGGTGCAGTTGGCAAAGGCATGGCCGAAGCGGCGCTGCGCGGGGTCGCGGATCTCGGCCAGGCAATCCAGACAGGTGGCGGCATCCGCAGCGATCGCCGTGGCGGGCGCGCTGGCGTGGCTTTCAACGATGCGGAAATCCTGCGGCGGCGGGCCAAGCCGTTCCTCCGCGATGGTGATCGCGGTGATGCGCGCCAGGGGCGGGGCCTCGCGGCGCAGGCGCGTGGCGAAGGCCTCCGGATCTTCGCACCAGGCGAGGATTTCCACTCCGCGACCGTCGTTCAGCACCTGGCCGCGAATGCCGAGCTCGCTCGCCAGGCGCCAGACGAAGGGGCGGAAGCCCACGCCCTGAACCGTGCCGGTGACGCGGATGCGATGGGCCATGGTCAATGCACGGTGCAGACCATGCAGGGATCGAAGGAGCGCACGATGTGCTGCACCGCGACGGGATCGGTTTCGCCGGGCCGCACCGGAGCACCCGCCAGCGCCTGCTCCAGCGGCCCCGGCGCACCGCCCCTGTCGCGCGGCGAGAAGTTCCAGGTGGTGGGCGCGATGATCTGGTAGTTGTGGATGTAGCCCTTGCGGATCTTCACCCAGTGGCCCAGCGAACCGCGCGCGGCCTCTGCAAGGCCCATGCCCTCACACTCATCGGCGATGGCCCGGGTGTCGCAGAAGGGCTCGCGCGGGTCGAGCGCCCGGGCCCAGGACTCCATGGCGGGAACCAGCCGCGCCACCTCGATGAAGCGCGCCACGATGCGGCTCAGCACATTGCCGCCGCCCGACGCGACGAGGCCGAACGCCAGCGGCTGCCCGTCGATGGCCTGGCGGGCAAGTGCACCCACCTCCATGGTGGCGCCATCGAGGCGGGGCGCCTTGCACCAGCTGTAGCCCGCGGGATTGTCCGCATCGGGCACCGTCATGCCGTCGAAGGGATGGCGCGCCACGGTGTCGACGCCCATCCAGCCGTGGCTCACGTCCTCGGTGATCTGCGCGGGCTCCACGGCGCCGCGCCGTCCGGCGACGAGCGTTCCCGGTGCGAACAGCCGCCGGTCCTCCGGACCGAAGCTGCCATAGCTCATGAACCGGTCGGCGGCGCGGCCGAGGCCTTCGAATTCCAGGCTTCGGGCAATGGTGAGGAAACGCCGGAGATCGCCGCGCCCCGGGTCGGCGGCATGCCATGCGTCCAGATCGTCAGGCGACGAGAGCGCGGCAAAGGCCTCCAGCGTGCCGCCGAATACCTGGCGCTCGAGGAATTGCCGGAAGCCGGCGAGGATCAGCGACAGCCGCACCTGTTCCTGCACCTCCACCGGGCGGGTCGACCCGCCGGGCTGGATCGCCAGCGTGTGCGGCCACTTGCCGGCGAGGATGCCCATGAGATGCAGGAAGCCGGCGCGGGCCGCGAGGAAGGGCGGTACGGCCTCGCCCTTCACGGCGCGGAAGCGTTCGACAGCCGCCGCATGCCAGGGCTCGGAGGCATAGACCTCGCGGCAGACGTCCGGCATGAAGAACATGTAGAAGTGGGTGAGGTGATCGGCGACGTTCTCCGCCGCCAGCATGAGGTCGGTGGCGAAGAGGCCGTTCGGCACCGGTGTGAGCTCCTGGGCCGCAGCGATGGCGCGCGCTGCCGCCACCGACTGCGACACCGAGCAGATGCCGCAGATGCGCGGCGCATAGACCAGTGCGTCGCGCGGCGGCTTGCCGCGCAGGATGTGCTCGAAGCCGCGGTAGAGCGGCGAGGTCACCCAGGCCTCGCGCACTGCGCCGTCGGCGATCTCGACCTTCACCTCAAGATCGCCTTCCACGCGGTTGAAGGGACCGATGATGCGGCGGGTCATTTCTTGGTGAGGCCGCGGTCGGAGGGCGGCACCACCTGGCGATGTGACACGGCGTTCTCGCGCAGGCGCTTCGGCGTTGCCGCCTTGGAAAGCGAGGCGAGCGCCACGAACCAGGCCTTCGGCATGTCGGCGGGAAGGCCGACGGGAATGCCGGCGAATTTCGGCGTCGAGGCAAAGGCGTGGCCCGGCTCCTCGAAGCCGGGCGCAGTGCAGTTGATGCAGGCATAGCCGCCCTTGAGGCAAGATCCCGCGCCGTTCCACGGCCTGGTGTTGCAGTCGGCATGGGCCTGCGTGCCCTTACAGCCGAGGTGCTCCATCATGCAGCCGAGGTCGGAGGGCTGCTCGGCGCTGGCCTTGAACTCGTAGTATTCGTTGCGCGGACAGCCGTGATGCACGAGGTGATCGGCATAGGCGCGGGGGCGGCCAAAGCCATCCGCCGCCGTGTTGTCCCAATGGCCGGAGGCAATCTGGCTCAGCGCCTCGATGACCCAGCCCGGGTGGGTGGGGCAGCCTGCCACGTTGATGACGTCCGTGCCCGCGCGCGCCGAGAAGCCGCTACCAAGGAAGCCGCCCTCCGCGCGCCCGTCGAAGACGAGGCCGCGCGCGCCCGTCGCGTTGCCGTTGGCCGCCGTGATGCCGCCGAAGGCGGCGCAGCTCCCGACGGCGACAACATGATCGGCCGCCCTGGCCAGTTCGCCGATCCACCACATCATCGGCTTGCCGCTGCCGCCCATCATGTGGAAGCGGCCGCTGCCGTTGGGGCCGGTCATCACGGCGCCCTCGAGGCAGAAGATGTCGAGGTGGCGGCGCCCGGCGATCACCTCTTCCATCACCGCGAGCGCCGAGGCGCCGGAGTCCTCCGACATGCTGGGGTGCCACAGGAGGTCGATGCCGATGGAGTCGAGCGCGGTCACCAGGTCCGGCCCCTCGGCGCAGAACAGCGACAGCGTGCAGCCGCCGCAACCGCCGGACTGCAGCCAGAGCAGGCTCTTGCGGGCCTCCCTAGCCATCCTCGTGGCCCTCCGCGGGGAAGCTCAGGGTGAAGCGCGCGCCGCCGCCGTCCACATTCTCCACGTCGATCCGCCCCCCCAGTTCCTGGGCGAGATTATAGCTCACGTAGAGGCCGAGGCCAGTGCCCTCACCCACCGGCTTGGTGGTGAAGAAGGGCTCGAAGACGCGGCTCAGGTGCTCGGGCCTGAGACCGGGGCCAGTGTCGGTCACCGCCACGGTGGCGAGCCTGTCTCTGATGCCGCAGACGATTTCGATCCGGCCGCCGCGGCCACCGGCCAGCACGTCGACGGCGTTCTGCACGAGGTTGACGACGATCTGGTGCACGGCGCGCTGCAGGCTCCGCACCTCCAGCGCGCCCGTGGGCATGACCACCAGCTGCGGCTTGCTGCGGGCCGACTTCGTCACCCAGTCGGCGGCCGTCTGCACGACGCGCACCAGGTTGAAGCTTTCCCACTGCTCCTTCTGGCTCGAAGAGAATCGGCGCAGGTCCTGCACGATCTCGCTCACCCGCGTGGCGCCCTCCAGCGTACCGTCGACCAGCGGGTTGAGGTCCAGCATGATGCGGCGGATGCCCAGTGTCTCGGCCTGCTCCCTGACCTCCGGCAGCGACCGGGCCGCATCGCAGGCGGCGAGGAAGGTGTTGAGCTTCTGGGCATAGCGCTTCAGTGCATGGAGGTTGCCGAAGACGAAGCTGATCGGGTTGTTGAGCTCATGCGCCACGCCGGCCACCAGCTGGCCCAGGGCCGCCATCTTCTCCGCCGAGACAAGCTGCGCCTGCGTCTTGGTGAGCTTGCGGTGGGCCTGGTCGAGCGCCGCGAAGGCGCGCCGCAGCTCGCCCGTGGGCCGGCCGATGAGCACGAAGCCGACGAGCCGTCCCAGGTGATCGAAGCGGGTGGCGCAATTGACCGAGAGCGGCACCGCGGCACCGTCGGCGGACAGCAGCATCGCATCGGCATCGGCGATGTGCCCGTCGTTCAGCAGCCGCGCCAGCAGGGCATCGGCGCCCAGCGCCGAGCCGGGTGCGAAGATGCTGCGCAGTGCGCGGCCCTCGAGACCGCGGTGACCGCCGCCGAGGATCGCCTCGGCCGCCTTGTTGGCGCGCACCACGCGCCCCTCGAGGTCGCACACCACAAGCACGTCGGTCATCGAGGCCAGCACGCTGTCGATGAAGATCTGCGCTTCCTCGAGTTCCGAGTTCTTGTCTTCCAGCAGCTGCTGGTTCTGCACGAGGTCGGCATAGACCTCGTCCATGCGGTGGATGACGTCGATCCAGGCTTCCTCGGTATGGGCCGGCGTGTGCAGCGCATCGGCGACACCCGCCCTGTCGATGAGGCGGGAGGATGCCTGCGGGAGTGTCTCGCGCGGGGCCACGGCGTTCAGTCCTTGGCGGCGGCGCTGCGCCGCTTCACCGGCAGCTCATGCACGTTCTCGAGATTGTGGCGCTGCAGCTTGAGCCTGAGCCCGACGCGCGACAGGCCGAGTTCCTTCGCCGCCTTGCTCTTGTTCCAGCGGTTCCTGATCAGCGCCTCACGCAGGATGCGCTCCTCCAGCGCATCGACCCGGTCCCTGAGCGAGCCTTCGAGGTCCATGACGTCGATGCTCTCGCCCGCCGGCTCGTGCGCCGGGGCCGCCCGCAGAATCCGCGGCGAGAGCAGCTCGGCGCCGATGCGTCCGGACTCGCCGGACAGGATGAGCAGCTTCTGCAGCTCGTTCTGCAGTTCGCGGATGTTGCCGGGCCAGGAATAGCGCGCGAGGCAGGCCTCGGCCTCCGGTGTCAGCACCGCGCTGGCGCGCCCGAAGCCCTGGGCCGCGCCGGCGAGATAGGCGCGCGCGATCACCGTGACGTCGTCCTTGCGCTCGCGCAGCGGCGGCAGGTGGATGGTCATGGCGGCGATGCGGTAATAGAGATCCTCGCGGAAGCGGCCGGCGCGCACCTCCTCCTCGAGCGTCTTGTTGGTGGCGGCGATGATGCGCACATCGACCTTCTGCGGCTTGGAGCTTCCCAGCGCGCGGATCTCGCCATTCTGCAGGACGCGCAGCAGCTTGACCTGGAAGGCGGCCGAAACCTCGCCGATCTCGTCGAGGAAGACGGTGCCGCCGTCGGCGCGCTCGAACAGGCCGACGTGATCGGCAACCGCCCCGGTGAAGGCACCACGCCTGTGGCCGAAGAGTTCGCTTTCCAGCAGCTCGTCCGGAACCGCCCCGCAGTTCTCCGCCACGAAGGGCTTGTTCCAGCGCAGGCTGTTGTAGTGCAGCGCGCGTGCGGCGAGTTCCTTGCCGGTGCCGGACTCGCCCTCGAGCAGCACCGAGATATCGAAGGGCGCCACCTGGCGGAGACGGTCGCAGACGAGGTTCATCGGGCTCGCCTCGCCGCGGATGATGCCGTCCTCGAACTGGTAGCGCTCCTTGAGCTTCTGGCGGCGCTGTGCCAGCGTCGCCTCGACATGGCTGGTGGAGAGCTTGAGCTCGGTGGCCAGCAGCTCGTTCTGGCGGCTGAGGTCGAACAGGTGCGCGGCGTTCTTCAGCGTCAGCAACAGGCTGTCGGGCTGCCAGGGCTTGGTGATGTACTGGAAGATGCCGGCCTGGTTGATGCCGCGGATCACGTCCTCGGTGTCGGTGTAGCCGGAGATGATGATGCGCACGACATCCGGGTACTGCTCGCGCAGCTGGGCGAGAAACTCGACGCCGGTCATGTCCGGCATGCGCTGATCGCACAGCACGATCTGCACCCATTCGGACTGCAGGATCTCGCGCGCCCGCGTGACGTTGGCGGCAGTCTTCACGTCGAAGTCATCCTGCAGGATGCGGGCGAGCGACTCGAGGCTGCGGACCTCGTCGTCGACGATGAGCAGCACGGGCAAACGTTCCGCCATTCAGCAGATCCTCGGCAGCTGTTCGCCATTGAGCCAGTCGACGACGCGCTCGCCGCCGAAGCGCGTCCTCATGCGCACGAGGCCCGCCTGGCCGGGGGTGACGTGGCCGATGACGGCAGCATCGCGTCCGCGCGGGTGGGTGCGCATGGCGGCGACCAGGCGATCAGCCTCGGCTGCCGGGCAGAATGCGACGAGCTTTCCCTCATTGGCGATGTTGACGGGGTCAAGCCCAAGCAGCTCGCAGGCGGCATGGACCGTCTCGGACACCGGGATCGCCTGCTCGTCGATCAGCATGCCGGTGCCGCTGTCATGGGCGAGCTCGTTGAGCACGGCCGCCAGCCCGCCGCGCGTCGGGTCACGCAGGGCGTGGAGGTTGGGCGCGACCGCCAGCATCACCCCGACGAGGCCATTGAGGGGGGCACAGTCGGATTCGACCGGGCTGTCGAAGTCGATGCTTTCGCGGCGTGACAGGATGGCCATGCCATGGTCACCCATGCTGCCGGAGACGATGATGGCATCGCCCGCCTGGATACGCGCGGCCCCCAGCGACACACCCTCGGGGATGACGCCGATGCCGCTCGTCGTGATGAACACGCCGTCGGCCTTGCCGCGATCAACGACCTTGGTGTCGCCGGTGACGATCTCCACCCCCGCCTCCGCCGCGGCGCGGGCCATCGAGGCGGCGATGCGGTCGAGGTCGGCGAGCGGGAAACCTTCTTCGAGGATGAAGCCGGCGGTGAGCCACAACGGCTGCGCGCCAGCCATGGCGACATCGTTCACCGTGCCGTTGACGGCCAGCGTGCCGATGTCGCCGCCGGGGAAGAACAGCGGCGAGACCACGTGGCTGTCGGTCGACACCGCGATGCGCCCGCCGGCGATGGAAAGCTGCGCCTGGTCCGCCGCCTTGGCGAGTTCGGCATTGCCGAAGTGGCGGAAGAAGATTTCCTCCACCAGCTGAGCGCCGGCGCGGCCGCCGCCGCCATGCGTCATCTCCACCTTGCCGCGGGCAATGTCGAGGCGGACCGGGAAGCGGCGGGCCATGGGCCGTGGCGTGGCGTCGGTCATGCCACCGCCTCTTCGCCGAACGCCTCGTCTTCCGCCGGCATGTGTTCGCCCGCCTGGTGGCGGCGATAGCTCCAGTAGGCGGCACAGGCGCCTTCCGAGGACACCATGCAGCTGCCTACCGGATTGTCGGGCGTACAGACCGTGCCGAAGAGCTTGCAGTCGAGCGGCTTCTTCTGGCCGCGCAGGATGGCTGGGCATTCGCAGCCCTTGACGTCGGTGCCGGTCGAGGGCGTCAGCGCGAAGCGGGTTTCGGCATCGAAGGCGCGGAACCGCTCGCGCAGGCGGAGCGCGCTCCCGGGCACGGCGCCGAGGCCGCGCCACTCGAAGCTGTCGCGCAGTTCAAACACCTCCGCCACCATGGCCTGGGCCTTGAGGTTGCCCTCGCGGGTGACGACGCGGGTGTACTGGTTCTCGACCTCCGCCCTGCCCTCGTTCAGCTGACGGATGGCCATGAGGGCGGAATACATCACGTCCAGCGGCTCGAAGCCGGCGATCACCACCGGCTTGTGGAAGTCGCGCGCGAAGCGCTCATAGGGCGCGGAGCCGATCACCGAACTCACATGCGAGGGGCCGAGGAAGGCATCGATGGCTATCGACTGGCCGGGCACGTCGAGGATCTGCTGCATGGCAGATGGGGTGAGCACGTGGTTGCAGAACACCGAGAAATTGGCGAGCCCCTCGCGCTCTGCGGTGAGCAGCGCCACGGCAGTGGGAGGCGTCGTGGTCTCGAAGCCGATGGCGAAGAACACCACCTGCCTTTCCGGGTTGGCACGCGCCACCTTGAGGGCATCCGCCACCGAATAGACCATGCGGACGTCCGCTCCCCCGGCCTTTGCCTTGAGCAGCGAGCGGCGCTTCGAGGCGGGAACCCGCATCATGTCGCCATAAGTCAGCAGGATCGCCTTGTGGCGCTCGGCGATCTCGATGGCATTGTCGAGACGCGGAATTGGCAGCACGCAGACAGGACAGCCCGGCCCATGCACGAAGGAGACGTTTCCCGGCATCAGGTCCTGCACGCCGTACCGGAAGATCGCATGGGTGTGGCCGCCGCAGAACTCCATGATGGCATAGCTGCGGCCGGGATCCGCCTCGCGCGCGATGGTGGCGGCGAGATCGCGCGCCAGTGTCTCGGAGCGGAATTCGTCGACGTATTTCATGCCGCTTCCTCCTCGCCGAGGAGCCCGGCCTCGGCCATCAGCTGCAGCGTCCTGGCCGCCTCCTCCGGGCTGATGCGGTTCAGCGCGAAGCCGACATGCACGAGCACGAAATCGCCGACGGTGACGCTCTCCAGGAGCGCGATGGAAATCTGCTTCTTCACCTGGCCCAGCGCCACGACCGCCGTCTGGGTCTCGAGGTCGAGGCTCACGACTTCGGCAGGTACGGCAAGACACATGGTTTCCTCCTACGCCAGCAGCGCGGCGCGCCGCGCGGCGAGCCAGCCATACCAGTTTTCCAGCCCCGCGCCGGTGGTGGCCGAGACCTTCAGGATCTCGGCGCGGCGGTTCACCTTGCGCACCGAGCCCTCCAATGCGGCGACATCGAAGGACAGGTGGGGCAGCAGATCGATCTTGTTGACCAGCACCACATCGGCAGAGGCGAACATGTCCGGGTATTTCACCGGCTTGTCCTCGCCTTCGGTCACCGAGATGACGACGGCGCGCGCGCCCTCGCCGAGGTCGAAGGCCGACGGGCACACGAGGTTGCCGACATTTTCGATGAAGAGGTAGGACTGCGGCCGCGGCGCCAGAAGCGGCAGGGCCCTGGCCACCATGTGCGAGTCGAGGTGGCAACCGCGCCCGGTGTTGATTTGCAGGGCTGGCGCACCCGTGGCCCGGATGCGCTCGGCATCGTTCGAGGTCTGCTGGTCACCCTCGATCACCGCCACGGGTATCATGGGCATGAGGTCGGCCACGCTGCGCACCAGCAGCGTGGTCTTGCCCGAACCCGGGCTGGAGACCAGGTTCACCGACATGATGCCATTGGCCCGGAAGAAGGCGCGGTTGGCCTCGGCCTCGGCATCGTTCTTCGACAGGATGTCGCGCTCGATCTGAACGATGCGGCGCGCCTCGGTGCTGGCGGCATGCGCCCCGAGCGCCGGCTGCGTCACGGCGGGGAAGGTGTAGTCGATGCCGCCGATCTTCACCGCATCGGAATGGCATCCGCAGGTCACACACATCACGCCACCTCCAGTTCCCTGATGCGCAGTTCGGTGCCGCCGGTGATCTGCAGCACGTGGCTGCCACAGCGCGGGCACGGGTCGTAACGTTCGCCGATCACGACACTCTCGGCACAGCCCATGCAATAGGCGGTGCCCGGCGTGGGGACGATCTCGAATTCCGCCGCTTCCGCGAGCGTGCCGCGCGACACGGCATCGAAGCAGAAGCGCAGCGCCTCGGGCTCGGCGCCCGAGAAGGGCCCCACTTCCAGCCAGATCTTGCTGACCCGCCCGAAGTTCTGGCGCGTGGCCTCGGCCTCGATGACGGAGATGAGGTTCTCGCAGAGCGACATCTCGTGCATCAGGCGGCCCTCAGTTCATAGGGGATACAGGGGTCGAAGGCATCGATCAGCAGGCGTGCCGGCATCTTCGCGATGCTGCCGCAGGCCGCAAGGCTCTGCTCCGCCGGCCCCCCAGGCGCAAAGTTGACGTCGGTCGGCGCCGTGATGTCATAGGACGCGATCACGCCGTCACGCAGTTGGGCGCGGTGGTGGAGGAGGCCACGCGAGGTGGCGACGGGACCTTCGGGATTTTCCTCGGCGTCGAGTTCCGCGAGCAGCTGACGCAGATGCGCCGCCCGCGCCATAAGCCGCGCCAGCAACCCGTTGCCGGACGGCCCCGACGTGTCAGCCCCCGCAAGGGTGAGCGCCGATGTCTCCTGCGCCTGCAGGCCGTCGACGCCGCCGAGCGTGCTCCAGCCTTCGGCGATCACCTTGCGGATGAGACGTGCCGCGACGCTGTTCGCGCCGGCGTGCCAGCCGGGTTCGCCCAGCCTGTCGGATGGGGCCACCAGCAGCGTCACCAGCCGCGTGGCCTGCTGGCTTCTTTCAACCGGCGCGGCGCGGGGCATGTGGTGGATGGCCTTCAGCAGGGCGGCATCCGTCGTCTCGCCGAGGCTGCCCGCCCAGTCGACGGCTATGCGCATCAGGTGCTCGCGGATCGCCTCGGCGGCCACGGCGCGGCCGCCGGGTCCCGCCGGGACATCGGCGCCGGCGGCGGACAGCGCGCGGGCGCTGGCCTCGGCCTGGGCCGGGCCGCACACGGCGAAGAGCAGCGGCGCCAGCGCCAGGGCCTCGGTGGGCTTGCGCCCGATGAAGACCTGGCCGAGGGCTTTCGGCCGCGTGGAGGTGATGCACACGCGCGCACCGGTTTCGATCGTCAGCTGGCCGGCAGCGGCGATCATGCCGGTTCCGCCTCCTCGCGGACGGCGCGGCGGAACAGGTCACGGCGCGACATTTGCACCTCGGGCTCCTGCTCCTCGCGCAACATTTCGGCGAGTGCCGCCCCGGCCGTCGCGCAGGCCGTCTCATGGTCGGCGAATTCGAGCACGGGGGAGAACAGCGAGCACATGCGGTAGGGGCCGATCCCCTCCTCGCGCCCGGCGATGAAGGAGAAGCGCCCGCCCGGCAACGCATGCACGGTGCTCTGGCCCACGGCCATGTCCTCCCAATGGGGGCGCTCATCGGCGCCCGGCAGCAGCATGACATTGATGAACCACGGTGTCACCAGCGCGAGGATGACGCCCTCGCCCCACACCTCCATCGCGGCAGCTTCCACCGCGAGGGCGGGGTTGAGGATGGGCACGCCCTCCATGCGCGTGGCGGCGATGTGGCGGAACACCGCTTCGACCTCCTCCGCCCGGGCGCGCACCTCCTGCTCCACCCTCAGTCCTCCAGCACCATGAAACTCGACTTGTCGCCCGAGCAGACAGGGCAACTCCAGTCCTGAGGCAGGGCAGCGAAGGGCGTGCCCGGCTCGATCTGGCGCGTCACGTCGCCCTCGGCGGGGTCATAGACGTGCCAGCACACATTGCACTCGAGCCGGGTGGCCGGCGTGATCTTGCCCAGGTCACCGCCGAAGCTGCCGCTGAAGAAGCTGTCTTTCACCGGTAGACCCCGAGAATCTCCGCGAGGCGCTGCGCGCTGTCCTCGAGGTCTTCGGGCGACGCGAGCGCCACGTCCGGCACCTCCGCCACCTCGAGCGAATTCAGGATAAGCGTGTCCTGCGAATTATAGTAGCGCACCCACCAGACATGCCGGGTCGCGGTGCTGGAGATGCGGCAGTTGCCATAGCCGCGGGAGAGAATGTGCACCGGCCCGCGGCCGAGGTGACTGTCGAGCAGCAGCAAGTCTTCTTCAGTGTGCGGCAGCAGGCTCAGGTTGATGGCATGCGGCGGCGTGCCGGTGACCAGCACATTGTGGATCTCGGCGAGCAGCGAGGGCGCGGCGAGCAGGCCCTCGGCCGAGACACCGTCCGGCGGCCGCACCGCAGGTGCCGCACCGGCGAAGGCGAGTTCGGCCAGGCGGCGCGGCAGGCAGCCGATCTCGATGCGGTCGCTCAGCAGCGCGCCATCGGCCGTCGTCTCGCGCACCCGCCACACGCCGGCCAGGACCGACTCCTGCGCCTGCATGCGTTCACCGCCGATGATGCTGACCTCGCCCTCACCCAGCACCTCGTCGATGAAGGCCCGGTTGGCGGCGTCGAGATCGGTGAGGGCGACGCCCACCGTGTCCTTGCCCGGGGTGAAGGACTGCAGGGCCGCGAGAACGGCATCGAGGCAAGCGAGTGCGGGGGCGATGGCGCCGGTGTCCTCAAGCTCCGGCAGGGCGGGCATGTGATAGGACATCATGCCGTTCGGCATTTCCATGTATTCGAGGACGGCATCCTCCTCGGCGGGCTGCGATCCGGGGCCGAGCAGGGCGGAGAGCGGACTGGTCATGGGCGGGTGTCCCTGTTCAGTGGATGTGGAGGGAGTCGAGCACGTCGCGCGTCTTCGGCGCGCAGGCCTCGGGGAACTTGAAGGGCGGCGGCTCGCTCGCCGCGCGGGACAGGATCTCGGCGATCTCCGCGCCATACTCGCTCCAGCCGCGCATGCCGAGAATGGCGCCGAGGTAGCCCGTCCCGCGCATGAACACGAGGGCGGGGAACTTGTTGAAGCGGAAGCGCAGCTGCAGGGCGCGCTCGGCGCCGCGTTCGGCCACCGCCACCGCAAGGCCCGGTGCCAGCTTCTGCAGCTCGGGGAGCACTGCCGCCACGTCGTTGCTTTCGGCCAGCCGCTCCCAGTCGCCCGAGAGGAAGATGACCGACAGGGGGCTGGCGGCGAGGAACGCATCGAGCGTGTCCTCCGACACGGTGGTGAAGCCATGGCGCGCCATGACGGACCTGAGAAGCGGCGAAAAGTCCTGGACCTTCATGGGCGGGCTCCGGTGAGATCGGGGAAGAGATGGTCGACGTTGGTTTCGCCGCGAGCGACGGCCGAGAGTGCCTCGAGCGCAGAGGCGATGAGGCCGGCGTCTTCTGCCGTCAGCACCTCGCGCGCTGCACCGAGGAAGACGAGAAGCCAGCTGCCGGCGGGCTGTGGCCCCACCAATGCGAGGTCCACCTGCTCAGTGCCGGTGCTGCCGCGGCACAGGGCCGCGAATTCACCGGCCTCGATCACCTGCATGGGAATGCCGATGCACATCAGCGCGGTTCCGGCACGAGAAAGCGTATGTCGGCGGTGCGGCAGGCCTCCTCCGGCGAGGGCCGGTTGCCCTCGTAGAGTGCGATCGCCATTTCCGGGCTGGCCAGCGTCTCGGCATCGCCCAGTGGCGCGGCGCGGCGCTCGGCCAGGATGCCCCGGTCCGCAAGATAGCCGAGCGCGATGTCGATGGCGGGGTCGATCCGCGCGCGCGACAGCGGGCGCAGGCTGCCGCCATAATCCTCAAGTTCCACGGGCTGCAGGCCGATCAGCAGCATCTCGGCCGGCTTGTGGCCGAGGAGGTCGGCGGAGGCGATCACCTCCTGGAAGCCCGTCTGGTGCAGGCTCATCTTCTTGGCGCCCATGAACTGCGGCACCTCGTCGTTCTCGACCTGCATCAGCGTGCCGGGTTCGAGGCCGTAATCCACGGCGTCGAACACCACCAGCACATCCGCCGCGCAGATGTGCTGCACCAGGTAGAGGCCCTGGGTGCCGCCATCCATCAGCTTCACATGGTCGGGGAAACGGTAGCTGCGGTGCAGCTGGTCCACGGCGCGCACGCCCCAGCCCTCATCGGCCCAGAGCAGATTGCCGATCCCCAGAATCAGGACACGGGGTGCCTCTCCCATTTGGTGCTTCCTGCCGGATTATTGTCTTTTGTCAGTGACCAGCAACTTGCATGCCAGAGTCAAGGCTGCTTCAAGCCATTGATAAGATTGATGGTTGCTGGAAACTCCCTAACCACATGGATAGTATGTTTTCATTATGTTTCATAATACGAATAGATTCTATCCACCTAAAGACAGAAGGCGCGGATTGCTCCGCGCCTTCGGCAAGACCGGTGTGGCGGGTCTTCAGTGGCCGTCGTCGGGCGGCCGGTGGTCCTTGAACATGCGCCAGCCGGAGATCATCGAGGAGATGATGCTCTGGCGCGAGACGATGTCCTCGCGCACCGCCGCATAGATGTGAACGAGGCTGAAGCAGACAATCGCCCACATGCCGAGATGGTGCCAGGTGTGCACGTCCTGGCTCTGCCCGAACAGCGGGATGATCCAGCTGGAGAACAGCCTGTACTGCCAGGAGTCCATGCCCTCGCCCTCACCATAGAGCGCGAAGCCGGTGAAGATCATGAAGACGATCACCCAGATGAAGACGAAGTGCATGGTGAGCGTCGCCAGCGGGTTGTGGCCCACGTATTTGCGCGGCTCGCGCGCCAGGAACAGGTACCACTTGGCCTCGTGGATGACGCCGTCCCACCACGACGCCGAATGCACCGGCGGCACGAAGATCTGGTGGGCGTGGTGGTTGCCAGCCAGAGCCCAGTAGATGCGGAACAGGAAGCCGATGGCCAGGACATAGCCCGCCGCAAAATGGGCGAACCGGATATAGCCCATCAGGTAATGCGAAGACGCCTCGCCCGAGAGCGTGGGGAAGGGCGAGCCGATGAAATAGCCGCTGACCGCCAGCACCAGGATGGCCAGCGCGTTCACCCAGTGCCAGAGCCGCACCGGCGCTTCGTAGATGTAGACAGCCTCCTGCTCCTGGCCATGGGCGGCGGCCAGGGCGAGGGCGGCTGAATCGACACTTGCCTTGCGTGCCATGGAAGCCCCCTTACCGCACCCGGACCTTGGTGAGTTCCCGTCCGTCCTCGCTCATCACATGGGTGGAGCAGGCCAGGCAGGGATCGAAGCTGTGCAGCGTGCGGAGGATCTCCACCGGCTCGTCCGGCACCTCGACCTTGGTGTTCATCAGCGCCGCCTCGAAGGCGCCGATGTTGCCGGCGTCGTCGCGCGGCGAGCCGTTCCAGGTTGTGGGAACCACGCACTGGTAGTTCTCGATCTTCATGTCCTTGATCTTGATCCAGTGCGCGAGCGCGCCGCGCGGCGCCTCGGTGAAGCCCACGCCCTTGGCCTCCTTCGGCCAGGTGGACGGGTCCCAGTTCGTGGTGTTGGCGGTGGAGCTGTCGCCGTTCTTCAGGTTGGTCATCAGCTTATCCATGAAGTAGCGGAGCTTGCCCGCCGCCCACTGGCACTCGAGCGCCCGCGCCGCGGTGCGGCCCAGCGTCGAGAACAGGGCATCGACCGGAACGTTGAGCGTGCCGAGCAGGCCGTTCACCTGCTCGGTGATCTCGGCATTGCCCTGGGCATAGCCAACGATGTAGCGGGCGAGCGGGCCCACCTCCATGGCATTGCCCTTCCAGCGCGGTGCCTTGATCCAGGAGTACTTGCCGGATTCGTCGAGCTGCCTGATGTCGGTGCGCGTGCCCACCGTGTTGGGGCCGAGCACGAAGGTCGGGTCGGTAACGCCATCCCACGGGTGCAGGCCCTTCTGGTCGCCGGGATAGCTGTACCAGCTGTGCGGCACGAACTCCTGGACCTGCTCGGGGTCGCGCAGGTCGACCTCCATCACCTCCTTGAGGTTGCCGTTGATGATGGCGCCGCGCGGCATCATCAGGTTCTTGGCGGAGTAGTCGTTGGCATTGTCCGGAATGTCGCCATAGGACAGCACGTTCTTGCCTGACAACCCGCCGCCATAGAGCCAGTCCTTGTAGAAGGAGCCCACTGCCACGAGATCGGGGATGTAGACCTGGTTCACGAACTCGATCGAGGCGTCGATGATCGAGGAAACGTAGTTGAGGCGCTCCATGTTCACCGCGCCGACCGCGCCCACGCCGTCGACGTTGATGGCGCAGGGCACGCCGCCGACGATCCAGTTGGGGTGCGGGTCCTTGCCGCCGAAGATGGTGCGGATCTTCATGATGTCCTTCTGGAAGTCGAGCGCTTCCAGATAGTGCGTCACCGCCATCAGGTCTGCCTCGGGCGGCAACTTGTAGGCGGGGTTGGTCCAGTAGCCATTCTTGAAGGGCCCGAGCTGGCCCGAATCGACGAATTTCTTCAGCCGGTTCTGCACGTCGCGGAAATAGCCGGGCGAGGAGCGCGGGTTCGACGGCGAGACCGACTGCTGCAACTCGCTCGTGGCCTTGGGGTCGGCCTTCAGCGCGTTGACCGGATTCACCCAGTCGAGCGCATGGAGGTGGTAGAAGTGCACGAGATGGTCGTGCACCTGCAGCGTCAGCTGCATCATGTTGCGGATCGAGTTGGCGTTCTCGGGGATGGAGATGTTGAGGGCATCCTCCACGGCGCGCACCGAGGTGAGCGCATGGGTGCCGGTGCACACGCCGCATATGCGCTGCACGAAGGCCCAGGCATCGCGCGGGTCGCGGCCCTTGAGGATGACCTCGAGGCCGCGCCACATGGTGCCGGAGGACACGGCGTTGGTGATGATGTTCTGGTCGTTGATGTTCACCTCGCAGCGCATGTGGCCTTCGATGCGGGTGACGGGATCGACGACG
Organism: Aestuariivirga litoralis; assembly: GCF_003234965.1. Lineage (GTDB taxonomy): Bacteria > Pseudomonadota > Alphaproteobacteria > Rhizobiales > Aestuariivirgaceae > Aestuariivirga > Aestuariivirga litoralis. The sequence continues at coordinate 1,875 of NZ_QKVK01000005.1, read as the reverse complement.
ACGCGCTTGCCGGACGTGTCGAGGATGAAGCCGTTGGGCGTCTGTACGGTCATGACTGCTTGTCTCCTGATTCACGGGCGCGCTTCACGGCGGTGACGCCGGCATGGATTGCCGCGGCGCCGCCGACGACGGCGGCCGCCGTCAGGCCGATCTTGTCGGCGTTGGCCTCGATGCCGAAGGCATTGATGTTGGTGAGGCGGTCGTAGAAGCCGCCCTTGTCCCAGAAGCCCTCCTCCGAGCAGCCGATGCAGCCATGGCCCGACTGGATGGGGAAGGAGGTGCCGTTGTTCCAGCGCACGGTGGAGCAGGCATTGTAGGTCGTCGGGCCCTTGCAGCCCATCTTGTAGAGGCAGTAGCCCTTGCGCGCGCCCTCGTCGTCCCAGCTCTCGACATACTGGCCGGCATCGAAATGCGGTCGGCGGTAGCACTTGTCGTGGATGCGCTGGCTGTAGAACATCTTGGGCCGGCCCTGCCGGTCAAGCTCGGGGAAGCGCTCGAAGGTGAGGATGTAGGTGACGACCGCCGTCATCACCTCGGCGATGGGCGGGCAGCCCGGTACCTTGATGATCGGCTTGTCGGTGATGACCTGGTGCACCGGGGTGGCACGCGTCGGGTTGGGGCGGGCCGCCTGCACGCAGCCCCAGGAGGCGCAGGAGCCCCAGGAGATGATCGCCTTGGCGTTGGAGGCGGCATATTTCAGCTGGTCGACGAAAGGCTTGCCGCCGATGATGCAGAACATGCCGTCCTCGTTGAGCGGAGGGTTGCCCTCCACCGCGAGGATGTAGTTGCCCTTGTTCTTTTCGACGATCTCGGTGACGATCGCCTCGGCCTGGTGGCCGGCGGAGGCCATGATGGTGTCGTCGTAGTCGAGCGACAGCATCGACAGGATCACGTCCTTCACCAGCGGATGCGCCGAGCGGATGAAGGATTCGGAGCAGCAGGTGCACTCGAGCCCATGCAGCCACAGCACCGGAATGCGCGGCTTGTTTTCCATGGCATGGGCAATCGTCGCGTTGAAGCTCGGTCCAAGCCCCAGGGACGCCGCCGTCAGGCTGCAGAATTTCAGGAAACTGCGGCGGCTTATGCCCTGGCGCCGCATCACGTCATAAAAGCTTTCCAGCATCGGTGGCGATCCTCCCTCTCGCAGGCGGCTGGCCGATTGTCGCGCCATGCCAAATCCCTCGAGAAACCCGACGCAAGAACGATGCCGGACCCGATGCAAAAGATATTGCTCGTTAAATCAGATACTTGAGGAATTTCATCGGTGCGCACTTGCAAGATGACATTCCAATGAAAGCAACGATTGAAAAGCAACTTTCCAGTACCAGCCGCGATGGCTGTGGGCGGTGGCGTCGCCAGCCTCGGTGCCGACGGGATCATTGTCGCCACCGGCTCCATGCCGGACGGCAAGGGCTTCCAGCGCGCCATGCCCGAGCATGGCCAACTGCGCGCTCCGTGACCTTGGTCGACAACAACGGATCGCACCCGACCACGGCGGTTGCCGAATTCGTGGCGGAACGAGCGGACGAGATGGAACTGGTGACGCCGGACCGGCCGCTGCCCCCGGACATCGGCGAAACCGATTACCCCGCCTACAGGACGCGCTTGCCGGGTCGCGCGATGCGAGCCATCAGGTCTGAGCCAGACAACTCACTTTTCATCTTTATCTCGTCCGGTGCGCCAGAATTCAAAATCACTGATCCTGCTGGCTTGGTCCCGTGTGCGGCGCCACAGAACTGGCAACACTCAGGTCGTCATTCGGCTTGACCACGTCGGGTAAGCCGCAACGAAACGTTCACTTCTCCGGGAACAGGAAGGTGAGGCCGGCGCGCGCGCCCCAGCCGGTGGGACCTTCGCCCTCGGGCGTGTGCGCCC
>NZ_QKVK01000004.1 GCF_003234965.1 Aestuariivirga litoralis | reverse complement strand
CGCCATGGAAGAGAAGCTGCGCTTCGCCATCCGTGAAGGCGGCCGCACCGTCGGCGCCGGCGTCGTCGCGAAGATCACTGACTAAGGGCGGATAGAGAAATGCAACGTCAGAACATCCGCATCCGCCTCAAGGCCTTCGATCACCGCATCCTCGATACGTCGACGCGCGAGATCGTCAACACGGCCAAGCGGACCGGCGCGCAGGTGAGGGGCCCGGTGCCCCTGCCGACCCGCATCGAACGTTTCACCGTGAACCGTTCGCCCCACGTCGACAAGAAGAGCCGTGAGCAGTTCGAAATGCGGACCCACCGCCGCCTGCTCGATATCGTCGATCCGACCCCGCAGACTGTCGATGCTTTGATGAAGCTCGATCTCGCTGCCGGTGTCGATGTTGAAATCAAGCTCTAAGTCCTAGAGCTTTGAAGGAGTGAAGCGATGCGTTCTGGTCTCATCGCACAGAAGCTGGGTATGACCCGCATCTACACGGAAGAGGGCGTTGTCGTCCCCGTCACCGTGTTGAAGGTCGATAACTGTCAGGTCGTTGCTCAGAAGACGAGCGACAAGGACGGTTACACTGCCCTGCAGCTTGGTGCTGGCGTCCCGAAGATCAAGCGGCTGACCAAGGCCGAGCGTGGCCATTTTGCCGTGGCCAAGGTCGAGCCGAAGCGGAAGCTGAAGGAATTCCGGGTTTCCCCGGACAACGTGATCCCGGTTGGTGCCGAAATCACCGTCGAGCATTTCGTTCCCGGCCAGTTCGTGGACGTGACCGCGACCTCGATGGGCAAGGGCTTCGCCGGCGGCATGAAGCGCTGGAACTTCGGCGGCCTGCGTGCCACGCACGGCGTGTCGGTGAGCCACCGTTCCATCGGTTCGACCGGTAACCGCCAGGATCCCGGCAAGGTCTTCAAGAACAAGAAGATGCCTGGCCACATGGGCGCCGAGACCACGACGACCCAGAACATCGTCGTCGTGAAGACGGACGCGACCCGCGGCCTGATCATGGTCAAGGGCTCGGTTCCGGGCGTCAAGGGTGCGTGGGTTTCCGTGCGCGATGCCGTGAAGCGCAAGCTTCCTGACAGCGCTCCGAAGCCGGGCGCGTTCAAGCTTCCCGAAGCCGCCGCGGCTCCGGCAGCAGAGTAAGGGTTGACGGATATGAAAGCCGATATTCACACCATCGAGGCGAAGACGGCCGGCTCGATCGAGCTTGCCGACCACATCTTCGGTCTCGAGCCGCGCGCCGACCTGATCCACCGCGTGATCCAGTGGCAGCTCAACAAGCGCCAGCAGGGCACCCACCAGGCCAAGTCGCGCGGTGAGATTTCCCGCACCACCAAGAAGCTCGGTCCCCAGAAGGGTTCGGGCGGTGCACGTCACGGTTCGCGCAAGTCCGGCATCTTCGTCGGCGGCGGCAAGGCCTTCGGCCCCCGTTCGCGCAGCCACGAGACGTCGCTGAACAAGAAGATCCGCGCGCTGGGCCTGCGCCACGCCATCTCGGCCAAGGCCAAGGACCAGTCGCTGCTGATCCTCGACGCCGCGGCCTCGGACGGCAAGACCAAGACCCTGGTCAACGCCTTCGAGAAGCTCGGCCTCGTCAACGCGCTGATCATCGACGGCGCCGCGGTGAACGACAGCTTCGCCAAGGCTGCCCGCAGCATCCCGAACATCGATGTGCTGCCGATCCAGGGCATCAACGTCTACGACATCCTGCGCCGCAAGAAGCTCGTGCTGACCAAGGCGGCCGTCGAAGCGCTGGAGGCGCGGTTCAAGTGAGCAAGGAACACTACTACGACATCATCAAGAGCCCGGCGATCACCGAAAAGGCGACGCTGGTCTCCGAGAGCAACACGATCGTCTTCAACGTCGCCAAGGACGCCACCAAGCCGGCCATCAAGAAGGCCGTCGAAGGCCTCTTCGGCGTCAAGGTGAAGTCGGTCAACACGCTGGTGCGCAAGGGCAAGCAGCGCCGCTTCAAGGGCCAGCTGGCCATGCTGAGCGACGTCAAGAAGGCCTATGTGACCCTCGAAGAGGGCCAGCGCCTCGACGTCACGACTGGCCTCTGAGTGGTGAGATAGAACAATGGCACTCAAGACTTTCAACCCCACCAGCGCCGGCCGCCGCCACCTGATCCAGGTGGACCGCAGCCAGCTGTGGAAGGGCAAGCCCGTCAAGGCGCTTGTCGAAGGCATCGCCAAGAACGGCGGCCGCGGCAATACCGGCCGCATCACGACGCGCGGCCAGGGCGGCGGACACAAGAAGTCCTACCGCGTGGTCGACTTCAAGCGCACCAAGCACGACGTCGCCGCCGTGGTGGAGCGCCTGGAATATGATCCGAACCGCACCGCCTTCATCGCGCTGATCAAGTATGCCGATGGCGAGCTCGCCTACATCCTCGCGCCCCAGCGCCTGGCCGTGGGCGACAGCGTCATCTCCGGCAAGTCGGTCGACGTGAAGCCCGGCAATGCGATGCCGCTCGGCGCCATGCCGGTTGGCACCATCGTCCACAACATCGAGACCAAGCCCGGCAAGGGCGGCACGCTCGCCCGTTCGGCCGGCACCTACGCCATGGTGGCGGGCCGCGACCAGGGCTATGTGCTGCTGAAGCTGAAGTCGGGTGAAACCCGCATGGTCGACGCCTCCTGCATGGCTTCGGTCGGTGCGGTGTCGAACCCGGACCACATGAACGAAGTCGTCGGCAAGGCCGGCCGCAACCGCTGGAAGGGCCACCGCCCGATCTCGCGCGGTATCGCCCGCAACCCGGTCGACCATCCGAACGGTGGCCGTACCAACGGCGGCAAGCACTGGGCAACGCCCTGGGGCAAGCCGACGAAGGGCACCAAGACCCGCTCCAACAAGCGGACCCAGAAGTTCATCGTGCGGTCGCGCCATGACCGCAAGAAGTCGCAGTAAGAGGTAGACCGTGACACGCTCTGTATGGAAAGGCCCGTTCGTCGACGGGTATCTCCTCAAGAAGGCAGATGCCGCTCGCGGCACCGGCGGACGCGCCCAGGCCATCAAGACCTGGTCCCGCCGTTCGACCATCCTGCCGCAGTTCGTGGGCCTGACGTTCCAGGTCCACAACGGCAACAAGTTCATTCCTGTCCTCGTGTCGGAGGAAATGGTGGGCCACAAGCTCGGCGAGTTCGCGCCGACCCGGACCTTCCATGGCCACACCGCCGGCGACAAGAAAGCCGGAGGCAAGTAAGCCATGAGCAAGAAAGCACGCCCGCGCGCTCTGCCGGACAACGAGGCGAAGGCCGTGACCCGGTCGATCCGCATTTCGCCGCGCAAGCTCAATGACGTGGCCTCGGAGATCCGTGGCATGAAGGTGGACAAGGCGCTCGCCTATCTGACCTTCTCGCGCCGCCGCATCGCCAAGGACATCAAGAAGACGCTCGAGTCCGCGATCGCCAATGCCGAGAACAACCATGATCTCGACATCAACAACCTGGTCGTCGCCCAGGCGTGGGTGGGCAAGAATCTGGTCATGAAGCGCTGGATGCCCAACGCGCGTGGCCGCGTGGGCCGCATCGAGAAGTTCTTCAGCGAACTGACGATCATCGTCCGCGAAGTGCGTGAAGAGAGCAAGGAGGCCGCCTGATGGGTCAGAAAGTCAATCCGATCGGCCTGCGCCTCGGTATCAACCGCACCTGGGACTCCCGCTGGTTCGCCAACTCGCGCGAGTACGGCAAGCTGCTCCACGAGGACGTCGCGATCCGCGAATACCTCAAGAAGGAACTGAAGCAGGCCGGCGTCTCCAAGATCCTGATCGAGCGTCCGCACAAGAAGTGCCGCGTCACGATCTACTCGGCCCGCCCCGGCGTGGTCATCGGCAAGAAGGGCGCGGACATCGAGAAGCTTCGCAAGAAGGTTCAGGACATGACCGGCTCGGAAGTGCACCTCAACATCGTTGAAGTGCGCAAGCCCGAAGTCGACGCGACGCTGGTGGCCGAGAACATCGCCCAGCAGCTCGAGCGCCGCGTGGCCTTCCGCCGCGCCATGAAGCGTGCGGTGCAGTCCGCGCAGCGCATGGGCGCCGAGGGCATCAAGATCACCTGCTCGGGCCGCCTCGGCGGCGCCGAAATCGCCCGTGTCGAATGGTACCGCGAGGGCCGCGTGCCGCTGCATACGCTGCGCGCCGACGTGGACTACGGCACGGCGACCGCCTTCACGACCTATGGCACCAATGGTGTGAAGGTCTGGATCTTCAAGGGCGAGATCCTTGAGCACGATCCGATGGCGCAGGACAAGCGCATGAACGAACCGGCCGATGCCGGCGCCTCGCGCGGTCGCCGTGACCGCGACGCGGCTTGAGGATTAAGGGTTAGCGAAAATGCTGCAACCAAAGCGTACCAAGTTCCGCAAGGCCTTCAAGGGCCGCATCCACGGTAAGTCGACCAGCTGCAACACGCTGGACTTCGGCGCCTTCGGCCTCAAGGCCGTCGAGCCGGACCGTCTTACCGCCCGCCAGATCGAGGCCGCCCGCCGCGCGCTTGCGCGTGGCATGAAGCGTGCCGGCCGCATCTGGATCCGCGTGTTCCCGGACGTGCCGGTCTCCAAGAAGCCGGCCGAAGTCCGCATGGGCTCCGGCAAGGGTTCGACGGAATACTGGGCGGCCCGTGTGAAGCCCGGCCGCGTGCTGTTCGAGATCGACGGCGTTCCGCGCGAAGTCGCGGAAGAGTCGCTCTCGCTGGCCGCCGCCAAGCTCCCGATCAAGACGCGCTTCGTTGCGCGCCTCGGCGAATAAGAAGGTGACCGCCATGAAGGCCACAGACATCCGCGTCATGACCAAGGACCAGGTCCAGGACGAAATCCTGAAGCTCAAGAAGGAGCAGTTCAATCTGCGCTTCCAGAAGGCGACGGGCCAGGTTGAGAACACCGCGCGCATCCGCCAGATCCGCCGCGACATCGCCCGTCTCAAGACGGTGCAGTCGCAGCAGGCCGCCGCGAAGTAGGAGAGAATAGAATGCCGAAGCGCATCCTGCAGGGCGTCGTGGTGAGCGACAAGAACGACAAGACCATCGTCGTGCTCGTCGAGCGCCGCCTGCGTCACCCGGTGCTCAAGAAGACGGTTCGTCTTTCGAAGAAGTACCACGCCCACGACGAGAAGAACGAGGCCAAGGCCGGTGACATCGTCCGCATCGAGGAAACCCGTCCGCTGTCGAAGCAGAAGCGCTGGGCCCTCGTCGAGAAGGTCGCCGCGGGTCAGGCTTAAAGAGAACAGGGGCCCCAGGGCTTCCATGAGTGAACGGGTGATCAGATGATCCAGCAAGAAACCAATCTCGATGTGGCGGACAATTCCGGCGCCCGCCGGGTCCAGTGCATCAAGGTGCTGGGCGGCTCGAAGCGCAAGTATGCCTCCGTCGGCGACATCATCGTGGTGTCGATCAAGGAAGCCATTCCGCGTGGCCGCGTCAAGAAGGGCACGGTGATGAAGGCCATCGTGGTGCGCACCGCCAAGGACATCCGCCGCGCGGATGGCTCGGTGATCCGCTTCGACCGCAATGCCGCCGTCCTGATCAATGCGCAGGGCGAGCCGGTCGGCACCCGTATCTTCGGGCCCGTGCCGCGCGAGCTGCGCGCCAAGAACCAGATGAAGATCATTTCGCTTGCACCGGAGGTGCTTTGATGTCGGCGAAACTCAAGATCCGTAAGGGCGACAAGGTCGTCGTCATTACCGGCAAGGACAAGGGCAAGCAGGGCGAAGTCATTCGCACTATCCCGTCCGAAAACCGCGCCGTGGTGCGCGGCATCAACGTGGCCAAGCGCCACCAGAAGCAGACCGCGGCCCAGGAAGGCGGCATCGTCTCCAAGGAGCTTCCGATCCAGGTTTCGAACCTGGCTCTGATCGACCCCAAGGACGGCAAGCCGACCCGTGTGGGCTACAAGACCCTGGGTGACGGCAAGAAGGTGCGCGTCGCCAAGCGTTCGGGAGAAGTGATCGATGGCTAAGGAAGAGGCAAAGAAGGCCGCGGCGAAGAAGCCCGCCGCCGAGGCCAAGGCGAAGAAGGCCGAAAAGGCTGCTCCCGTCGCGAAGGCAGCTCCGGGCTCGGAGGCCGTGCCGGCCGACTACGTGCCGCGCCTGCGCAAGCACTATGACGAGGTCGTCCGCCCGGCGCTGATCAAGCAGTTCGGCTATGACAACGCCATGCAGGTTCCGAAGATCACCAAGATCGTTCTGAACATGGGCGTGGGCGAGGCCACCACGGACTCGAAGCTGGTGCAGGTCGCCGCCTCGGAACTGGAGAAGATCGCCGGCCAGAAGCCCGTGATCACCAAGTCGAGGAAGGCCATCGCGCAGTTCAAGATCCGCGAGAACCTGGCGATCGGCACCAAGGTGACGCTCCGCAAGGTTCGCATGTATGAGTTCCTCGACAGGCTCATCAACATCGCGCTGCCGCGCGTTCGCGACTTCCGCGGCCTGACCGACCGCTCCTTCGATGGCAACGGCAACTACGCCTTCGGCATCAAGGAACACATCATTTTCCCGGAGATCGACTACGACAAGATCGATCGCGTCTGGGGCATGGACATCATCATCTGCACCACGGCGAAGAATGACGCCGAGGCCCGCGCGCTGATCGATGCCTTCAACTTCCCGTTCCGCAAGCCGGCCCGCAAGGCCGCTTAAGATAGTTCAAGTCGAGGTAAAGCCCATATGGCTAAGACGAGCTCGGTAGAGAAGAACAACCGCCGCCGCAAGATGGTGAAGCAGTACGCCAACAAGCGTGCGAAGCTGAAGGCGATCATCCAGAACAAGGATGTCACCATGGAGGAGCGCTTCACGGCCCAGCTCAAGCTTGCCGAGCTGCCGCGCAACTCCGCCAAGAACCGGATCCGCAACCGCTGTGAGGTTACGGGCCGCCCGCGTGCCTTTTATCGTAAAGTCAAGATGTCGCGTCTGGCGCTTCGCGAGATGGCCAACCAGGGTCTGATCCCCGGCATGGTCAAGTCGAGCTGGTAACAGATACGGACTTCAGGAGAGAAGAATGAGTGTGAATGATCCGATCGGCGATATGCTGACTCGTATCCGCAACGCGCAGGAGCGTGGCAAGTCGAAGGTTTCGACGCCGCATTCCAAGCTGCGCGAGAACGTGCTGAACGTGCTGCAGGGCGAGGGCTTCATCCGCGGTTTCGCCGTTGTCCAGCTGGGCAACAACAAGGCCGAGATCGAGGTTGAGCTGAAGTACTTCGACGGCGCTCCGGTGATCCGCGAGCTGCACCGTGTGTCGAAGCCCGGCCGCCGCGTGTATGTTTCCGTGGGCTCGCTGCCGACCGTGTACAACGGCCTCGGCATCTCGATCCTTTCGACGCCCAAGGGTGTGATGTCGGATGCCGACGCCCGCACCCACAATGTGGGCGGCGAAGTTCTCTGCACCGTGTTCTGAGGTCACTCACATGTCTCGTATCGGAAAGAAACCAGTTCCCGTACCGGCCGGCGTGACCGTCAACCTTGCCGGCGCCAACGTGTCGGTCAAGGGCCCCAAGGGCGAACTGAAGTTCGTGCTCACCGACCAGGTGATCGCGAAGATGGAAGAGGGCGCCGTCAAGGTCGACCCGAAGGACAAGACCAAGCTGGCGCGTTCGGCCTGGGGCATGTCCCGCACCATGATCGCCAACATGATCAAGGGCGTCACCGAGGGTTACTCCAAGACTCTCGAGATCACCGGCGTCGGCTATCGTGCGGCCGCCCAGGGCAAGACGCTCAACCTGGCACTCGGCTACAGCCACGACATCAATTATCCGATCCCGGATGGCATCGACATCAAGACGCCGAAGCCCACCGAGATCGTGATCACCGGCATCGACAAGCAGCGCGTCGGCCAGGTTGCGGCTGAAATCCGCGACTACCGTGGCCCCGAGCCCTACAAGGGCAAGGGCGTCAAGTACGCCGGCGAATACATCTTCCGCAAGGAAGGCAAGAAGAAGTAAGGGATGGCCATGGCTACGAAATCTCAAGACCTGCGCAAGGCCCGCGTCCGCAAGGCGCTCGCGGCACGTGGTGCGCTTCGTCCCCGGCTGTCGGTGTTCCGCTCGTCCAAGAACATCTATGCCCAGATCATCGACGATACGAAGGGCGTGACGGTTGCCGCTGCGTCCTCGCTCGAGAAGGACGTGAAGGGCACGATCAAGACCGGCGCCGACAAGGACGCCGCGGCTGCGATCGGCAAGCTCATCGCCGAGCGCGCGATCAAGGCCGGCGTCAAGGACGTCGTGTTCGACCGCGGCGGCTATCTCTATCACGGGCGCGTCAAGGCGCTCGCAGACGCTGCCCGCGAGGGCGGCCTGAACTTCTAATCTCCGGCGAAAGATAGGCGGAAAGCAATATGGCTAAGGAACGTTCGGAGCACGGTGGCCGCAAGGACCGTGACAACCGCGAAGAGCGCGACAGCGAGTTCATCGACAAGCTCGTCCACATCAACCGCGTCGCCAAGGTGGTGAAGGGCGGCAAGCGCTTCGGCTTTGCAGCTCTCGTCGTCGTCGGCGACCAGAAGGGCCGCGTGGGCTTCGGCCATGGCAAGGCGCGTGAAGTGCCGGAAGCCGTGCGCAAGGCCACCGAGTCGGCGAAGCGCGGCCTGATCCGCGTGCCGCTGCGCGAAGGCCGCACGCTGCACCATGACATCGACGGCCGCTGGGGTGCGGGCAAGGTGACGCTGCGCACCGCTCCTCCCGGCACCGGCATCATCGCCGGCGGCCCGATGCGCGCCGTCTTCGAGTCGGTGGGCATGCAGGACGTGGTTGCCAAGTCCAAGGGCTCGTCCAACCCCTACAACATGGTCCGCGCCACCTTCGACGCGCTGAAGAAGCAGACGAGCCCCCGCGCCGTCGCCTCTCGCCGCGGCAAGAAGGTCGCTGACGTGCTTGGCCGCCGCGGCGGCTCGGCCGTGGCCGAGTAAGAAGGAAACTGATCATGGCGAAAGCCCCGGCGAAAGCCTCCAAGACGGTCACGATCCAGCAGGTCGGCAGCCCCGCGCGCCGCCCCGCCGAACAGCGCGCAACGCTGGTCGGTCTCGGCCTCAACAAGATGAACAAGACCTCGACCCTCCAGGACACCCCGGCGGTTCGTGGCATGATCGCCAAGGTCGCGCACCTCGTGCGCGTCGTGGAATAAGGAAGAGCGACCATGAAGCTCAATGAGATCGCCGACAATCCCGGTTCCAAGCACGCCAGGAAGCGTGTGGGCCGCGGCATCGGTTCCGGCCTCGGCAAGACCGCGGGCCGTGGCGGCAAGGGCCAGACGGCCCGCAAGGGCGGCGCCAAGGCCGGCTTCGAAGGCGGCCAGATGCCGATCTATCGTCGTCTGCCGAAGCGCGGCTTCAACAAGCCGAACCAGGTGGAATACAATGAGGTCAATCTGTCGCTGGTGCAGGCCGCCATCGATTCGAAGCGCCTCGATGCGGGTCAGACGGTGAATGCCGCGGCGCTCGTCGCCGCCGGCGTCATCTCGGCGCCCAAGGGCGGCGTCCGCCTGCTCGGCAAGGGCACGCTCAAGTCCAAGGTTGCCTTCGAGGTCTATCACGCCACGGCCGGCGCCGTTGCGGCGGTCGAGAAGGCCGGCGGCTCGGTCAAGATGCTGAAGCCCGCCGAGAAGGCCCCGGACGCGAAGTAAGCTTGCAGGCATTGGTCGGGGGCCCCACATAGGGGCCCTCAGACCTTTGCGAGGACGAAGACATGGCATCAGCCGCAGAACAACTTGCCGCCAACCTGAACTTCGGTGCGCTCGCCAAGTCGGAAGACTTGAAGAAGCGGATCTGGTTCACGCTCGGCGCGCTTATCGTCTATCGCCTCGGCAGCTATATTCCCATTCCCGGCATCGACGCGATCCAGCTCGCGAAGTTCGCCGCGCAGAACTCCAACGGCATCCTGGGCTGGGTGAACAACCTGGCCGGCGGCGCGCTCGGCCGCATGGCGATCTTCGCCCTCAACATCATGCCGTATATCTCGGCCTCCATCATCATCCAGCTGATGAGCTCGGTCTCCCCGCAGCTCGAAGCGCTGAAGAAGGAAGGCGAGCAGGGCCGCAAGAAGATCAACCAATATACCCGCTACGGCACGGTGCTGCTCGCGGCGCTGCAGTCCTACGGCATTGCCGTCGGCCTCGAGGGGCAGGCGGGCCTGGTCGTCGACCCGGGCATGTTCTTCCGCATCTCCACCGTCATCACGCTCACCGGCGGCACGGTGTTCCTGATGTGGCTGGGTGAGCAGATCACCTCGCGCGGCATCGGCAACGGCATCTCGCTCATCATCTTCGCCGGCATCGTGGCCAACCTGCCGAGCGGCATCGCGGGCCTTCTGGAAATGGGGCGCACCGGCCAGGTGTCGACCTTCGTGATCCTCGCGATCATCGTGCTGGCCTTCGCCGTCATCGCCTTCATCGTGCTGATGGAGCGCGCCCAGCGCCGGCTGCTGATCCAGTACCCGAAGCGCCAGGTCGGCAACAAGATGTTCCAGGGCGAAAGCTCGCACATGCCGCTGAAGCTGAACACGTCGGGCGTCATCCCGCCGATCTTCGCCTCCTCGCTGCTGCTGCTGCCCATCACTGTTGCCAATTTCGCAAAGGGGCAGGGGCCGGAGTGGCTGAACTCGCTGACCGCCATGCTGAGCCATGGCCAGCCGCTGTTCCTGCTGCTCTATGCGCTGCTCATCATCTTCTTCGCCTTCTTCTACACCTCGATCATGTTCAACCCGGTCGAGACGGCGGATAACCTGAAGAAATACGGCGGGTTCATCCCCGGCATCCGGCCGGGCGAGCGGACGGCGGAATACATCGACTATGTGCTGACTCGCATTACCCTCATCGGTGCGCTTTATCTGGTGGTGGTGTGCTTGTTGCCTGAATTCCTCATCGGCTACACGGGCGTTCCCTTCTACTTCGGCGGCACCTCGCTGCTGATCGTGGTGAGCGTGACCATGGATACCGTTGCCCAGGTGCAGGGACACCTTCTGGCCCAGCAATATGAGGGCCTGATCAGGAAGTCCAAGCTCAGGGGTAGCAAGCGGTGAACATCATTCTTCTCGGGCCTCCGGGCGCCGGCAAAGGCACACAGGCCAAGCTGATCGAGGACAAGCACGGCATGAAGCAGCTCTCCACCGGAGACATGCTGCGCGCCGCTGTCGCCGCCGGAACCGAGACGGGCCGCAAGGCCAAGGAGATCATGGACCGGGGCGAACTCGTGCCGGACGCCGTGGTGGTCGGCATCATCGCCGACCGGCTCGACCAGCCCGACGTGACGAAGGGCTTCATCCTCGACGGCTTCCCGCGCAACACGGCCCAGGCCGAGGCGCTGGACAAGATGCTCACCGGCAAGGGCCTCAAGCTTGATGCCGTGATCGAGATGAAGGTGGATGACGAGGCGCTCGTGGAGCGCATCACCGGGCGGTATACCTGCGCCAAGTGCGGCAAGGGCTATCACGACCGGTTCGAGCAACCCAAGGTTTCAGGTGTGTGCGATGTGTGCGGGGGAACCCAGTTCACGCGCCGCGCCGACGACAACGAGAAAACGGTCCGTGACCGCCTCGCTGTCTACAACAAGCAGACCGCGCCGCTGGTGCAGTATTATGGCGGGACGGGCAAGCTGAAGACGATCGACGGCATGGCGGACATCACGCAGGTGACCCGCCAGATCGAAGGTGTGTTGAAGGGCGTTTGAGACCCCGATTTGGCGTTCTGGAGTTGACGCGCAAGCGATTCCCCTCTAGAGACAGCGCCAATCTCGGTCGAGGACAGGCTGGCTTCAGGGGGAACGACCCCTTGGGGTACGGCCTCATGCCTTTGCAAGCACCCGGTCGAATGCTGAAAACAGATGCGAAGTCAACGGCTTAAACCGTTGAAGTGATTAGGAGAACAGGCGTGGCCCGTATTGCAGGCGTCAACATTCCGACCAACAAGCCGGTGGCGATCTCGCTCCGCTATATCTATGGCATCGGCCCGGTGAACGCGGTCGAGATCTGCGACAAGACGAAGATCGAGCCGACCAAGCGCGTCAACGAGCTCTCGGACGCCGAAGTCCTGGCGATCCGCGAAGTGATCGACCGCGACTACGTGGTCGAGGGCGACCTGCGCCGCGAAGTCTCGATCAACATCAAGCGCCTCGTCGACCTGGGCTGCTACCGCGGCCTGCGTCACCGCAAGGGCCTGCCCGTCCGCGGCCAGCGCACCCACACCAACGCCCGCACCCGCAAGGGTCCCGCCAAGGCAATCGCCGGCAAGAAGAAGTAAAGGCTGAAAGAACATGGCTAAGGAAGCTGCACGTCCGCGCCGCAAAGAGCGCAAGAACATCTCCTCCGGTGTGGTTCACGTGAACTCGTCGTTCAACAACACGATGATCACCATCACCGACGTCCAGGGCAACGCCATCGTCTGGTCGTCCTCGGGCAAGCTGGGCTTCAAGGGTTCGCGCAAGTCGACGCCCTATGCCGCCCAGGTTGCTGCCGAGCAGGTTGGCCGCGCCGCCATGGAGCACGGCATGCGCACCGTCGAGGTCGAGGTTTGCGGTCCGGGTGCGGGCCGTGAGTCGGCTCTCCGCGCGCTGCAGGCCTGCGGCCTTCAGGTCACCTCGATCCGCGACGTGACGCCGATCCCGCACAACGGCTGCCGCCCGCCCAAGCGCCGCCGCGTCTAACCACGCTGCCCGCCGCCGTCCCGCGATTTCGGGCCGGCTCATCGTTATCTTTGTGAAAACTTGGGCTCCCCTGACCGGGGAGCCGGATTTTCGACAGGAAGCACAAGAAGATGCAAGTCAACCAGAAGAACTGGCAGGAACTGATCCGTCCGTCGAAGCTCGATGTGCAGCCGGGCCGCGACCGCCGCCGCATCGCGACCTTCGTGGCCGAGCCGCTCGAGCGCGGCTTCGGCACGACGCTGGGCAACGCGCTGCGCCGCATCCTCCTTTCTTCGCTCCAGGGTGCTGCTGTCACCTCCGTCCACATCGACGGCGTGCTGCATGAATTCTCCTCGATCGCCGGTGTGCGCGAAGACGTCACCGACATGATCCTGAACATCAAGGAAATCGCCATCGGCATGCAGGGCGAGGGCCCCAAGCGCCTGATGCTGCGCAAGGACGGCCCGGGCGTGGTCCGCGCCGGCGACATCCAGACCTCCGGCGACATCCAGATCCTGAACCCCGAGCACGTGATCTGTACGCTGGACGAGGGTGCCGAGATCCGCATCGAGTTCACCGTCGCCACCGGCAAGGGCTATGTCTCGGCCGAACGCAACCGTCCGGAAGATGCGCCGATCGGCCTGATCCCGGTCGACTCGATCTACAGCCCGGTGAAGCGCGTGTCGTTCAAGATCGAGAACACCCGCGAGGGCCAGATCCTCGACTATGACAAGCTGATCATGAACGTCGAGACCGATGGCTCGGTCAGCCCCGAGGATGCCGTGGCCTATGCCGCCCGCATCCTGCAGGACCAGCTGTCGGTGTTCATCAACTTCTCGGAGCCGTCCAAGGCGGTGATCGAGGAGTCGCGCCCCGAGCTCGAGTTCAACGCGGCGCTGCTCAAGAAGGTGGACGAGCTGGAGCTTTCCGTGCGCTCCGCCAACTGCCTGAAGAACGACAACATCGTCTATATCGGCGACCTGATCCAGAAGACCGAAGCCGAGATGCTGCGCACCCCGAACTTCGGCCGCAAGTCGCTCAACGAGATCAAGGAAGTCCTGGCCCAGATGGGGCTGCACCTCGGCATGGAAGTGCCGAACTGGCCGCCCGAGAACATCGAAGAGCTGGCCAAGAAGTACGAACAACATTATTGAGAACCCGAACGGCGCCTGGCTTCGGGCCGCGCCGGGAATTGAAGGAGAACGGTTATGCGTCATGGTTTCAGGGGCCGCCGGTTCAACCGCACGGCCGAGCATCGCGAGGCGATGTTCGCCAACATGGCTGCTGCTTTGATCAAGCATGAGCAGATCGTCACGACGCTGCCCAAGGCCAAGGACCTCCGTCCGGTGGTCGAGAAGCTGGTGACGCTGGGTAAGCAGGGTGGCCTGCACGCCCGCCGCCAGGCGCTGGCCCAGGTGCGCGACGAGACCCAGGTCAAGAAGCTGTTCGACGTGCTGGCCAAGCGCTATGGCGCCCGCAGCGGCGGCTACCTGCGCATCATGAAGGCCGGCTTCCGCTATGGCGACCAGGCCCCGATGGCGGTGATCGAGTTCGTTGACCGCGACGTCAACGCCCGCGGCCTGGATTCCGGCCCGTCCCAGAAGGGTGAGGACAGCGCGGAAGCCGCCGCCTGATTTCTTCTATAGTATCATTCTGACACAGGGGCAGCGAAATAGCTGCCCCTTTGCCATTGCGCGGCCGGGGTTTTCGGTGAAAAACTTGGTCCGTTCCTTGCGTTCGTTGAGTCGTGTGTTCGCCGTTGAGACACGGTGACCCTAAAACTGACAACGATTGCAAAGAACCATGACCAGCCGATTTGACATCTTCAACGCTACGCAGGAACCCTTCTCCGACGAGAAGGAATCCGCGAACTTCCTTCGCACGGCGCGTGACCGTTTCGGCGTTCTGAACCTTTCCTACTGGTTCCTCGGGTCTTCCCGGGCGGTGCCCGACCGGATGACGTGGTTCTCGACCTATGACGAGAACTATACCCAACTTTACATGAAAGAATATTCGCCGCTGAAGGACAGCGCCTTCCACCTGTGCTTCAGCCGCCTGCTGCCGCTGGACTGGGACGAGGCGCGGGTGAGTGACGACACGGTGAAGGACATCCACCAGATCGCCGAGCGCTATGGCATCGGCCGCCATGGCATTTCGATCCCCATCCGCGAACTGGGCGTGGGCGATGCGATGTTCTCGATCAACTTCGACTGCGACGACCGCCACTGGGGCGAGGTGCGGCGCGAGCTGGTGAACGAGGTGCATCTCTTCGCGCATTACTATCACCAGCGCGTCAAGAAGCTCATCGCCCAGCAGCAGCGCCCGATCGGGGAGGGCTTCGAGCTGAGCCCGCGCGAACGCGAAGTGCTGATGTGGGCGGCGGAAGGCAAGACCGCGTCTGAGACCGCCACGATCCTGAAGCTGAGCACCAGCGCGGTGAACCTCTATGCCGCGCGCGCCATGAGCAAGCTCAGGGCCCACACCAAGACGCAGGCCGTGGCCATCGCGGTGCGGAACTCGATGTTCAACTGATCTTCTCCCAGGGTTGAACGGCAGGACGGCCGGTCGATGACCGGCCGTCCTGCTGTTTCGGGGGAGATGGTCAGCGTGCGGCCTGTTGCGGGCAGGCAGTCACGCTGCGCGGCGACGGGGTGAACCACATCTTGCCGCCGGTGGTGTCGATGCGGTCCAGCGTGAAGGTGAAGCAGGCGTTGGCATTGCGTGTGGTGGGTGAATAGAGATTGGTGCCGCTGCGCGTGAAGCCGGACGACTTGGATGTGCCCTGCACCGCGCCGCTCCACGTGCCATAGACCGTAGTTGGCACGAGGCGGGTGCCGGCGAGGCTGGCAAAATTGTTGACGTTCACGGCTGCCAGGAACGAGCCATCAGGGTTGACGGTGCGCTGGATCGTGAGCGTCGACGCGGTGAAGGCCTCGCCCACGACCACCTGCTTGGTCACTGCACCGCTGAAGCCTGCGCTGTCGGTGACCTTGAGCTGGGCCGTATAGGTGCCCGCCGCCGTATAGGTCACCCGCGGGCTGGCGGTGCTGGCGCTGGTGCCGTTGCCCAGCGTCCAGGCATAGCCGGTGATGCGCCCGCTGCCACCCGTGCCGCGACCGGTGAAGGACACGGTGAGAGGTGCCACGCCCATGGCCGGGGTGGCGGTGATGGCCGCCACGGGCAGCGTCTGCGCTGCGGCGGGGTAGGAGGCCGTCAGGCGATAGAGGCCGCGGCTGCCATAATCCGAAAAGCCCGTGCTGGGATTGGCGCCGAATCCGGTTGCTCCCACCCGGAGGTAGTAGGTGCCGGCGCGGGGAATGGTGGCCGTGATCGAAGCATTGAGCGTGCTGCCGGGAGGGTTGCTGGCGATGACCGTGCCGGCGTCATTCACCAGCGCGAGGGTGAGATCGGCATTGGGCCCAAGGGCGGAGGGAGTGACGGCGGCGGTGAGCGTACCGGCCGCCGCGGCTATGGCATGGAGATCCACCTCACCCTGCCGCTCGATCGTTCCATTCACACTGCCGCTCGCCTGGCCGTTGGCAATGCTCGCCGGGAAGGCCGCAGCCTCTGCAGCTGTATCACCCGCACTGTCGGCGCGCAGCGGCAGGTAGCGGCTCATGATGGCGTAGTCGTCCTGGGTGTTGTTGGCGCTGCGGTACTCGCCCTTGCTGAACTGCGAGACGTTGGCCGTGTAGCTGTTGCCCATGATGGGCGCCCACTTCATGGGCGCGCTGCCGTGGCCGGCGTAATAGGCGGTGCTCGTCGTGCCGTCATGATCGAGGCCCAGGCGATGGCCGATCTCGTGCGACACTGCCTCTGCGATGTATTTGGCGTTCTTGTACAGCGTGTCATAGGCCACGAAGGCGGGCTCGTAGATGTTGTTGCCGAAGGTGCTCACGAAGGCGACGCCCGGTGCCGAGCTGAAGAAATCCGCCTGGCGGGTGATCACCGCCGTGGCATAGCTTCCGGCGGGCGCGGTCCTGGCAATGCTGATGTCGGTGGTGACATCGACGTCGAAGGGCGCGTAATCCTCGGCCACCCGCTGCCAGATCTGCTGGATGGCGATGCGCTCGGCATCGCTGAAGGTGCTGGCATTGCCGTCAAGGTTGAAGGGCGTGGCGACGAAGGAGCTGCGGCGCAGATAGGTGTTCCAGTAGGTGCCGGTGATGGTGCTGCCCTGGAAGTTGAGGATGATGTAGCGCTTGGCCTCCGGCCTGCTGTGCAGCGCAAAGGTCTGGTCGAGCGGCAGCAATGCACCGGTCAGAATGGCATCGTCCGCCGATGCCCTGCGCGGTACCTGCGCGGCCTCTTCCTCATAGAACAGGCGGCCGTTGCGCGCCACCTTCAGCGTCTTGTCGTTCAGCAGCAGGCGGCGCAGCTGGGCCGTGGTCTTGCCGTAGTATTTCGCGACGGCGGGCAGGTTTCGGCCCAGCGCCACCACGGCGCGCGCGCCAGCGAGATTGTCGGATGACAGCCGCAGCGCCTTGAAATCGTCGGCGGCCTGTGGCGCGGCGGCGGCAAGCGGCGGAAGGACGGCGGCCGTGCCCAGAAGCGCCAATGTCCTCTTCAGGTGACGAACAGACATGATGATAACCCCCTACAAGAACCAAAAACAGTTGCTCTCGGCATGTGCTCAAGGGCGAAGCCGTGAGCGATGAGGGAAGAATACATAAATCAGCAAGTCCATGTAGTAGAAATAAACAAACAATGAATATGAAAACCTTTTAGTCACGTCATTTGGTTATCCGGGCTGTATGATTGACTCGTGAAATGGAGGAGAAATGGTTTGCATCGAGGCATGAGCAGGAGCCCGAACGAAAAAGGCCGGTCGATACGACCGGCCTGTCCGTCTCTTGCCTGCTGGTTGCAGCGTCAGCCGTTGAAGACATCCCCCACCGGGATCACGGCATGATCGCCATAGCCGTTGAACAGGGTGGCCGTTGCGATGCCATAGGCGCCGAGCGTGCCGAACTCCACGTAGTCCTCGTCGCGGAGGTCGATGGGCAGGTCGAGCTTGGTGGGCAGCACGTCGAGGGGGTCGCAGGTCGGGCCGAAGACCTTCCACGGCTTGGTCGGGCCCTCCATCACCTGGCCATCTCGGAGCACCCGGTAGGGCGGCTGCAGTTCCGGCGCCTGCATGAATTCCATGAGGCCGCCATAGATGCCATCATTGAGGAAGATGTCGTCACCGTCCGAGCAGACGAGCTTGATGCGGGTGAGGAGCGACATGCAGTTGGCGACGAGGCCGCGGCCAGGCTCGCATTCGAGTTCGGGCTCGGTGCCCTTGCCGAAATAGCGCGTGGTGGCCTCGGCGATGAGGGTGAAGAAGCTTTCCAGCGGTGCCGGCTTGCTGAGCGGATAGCTGGCCGGGAAGCCGCCGCCGACATTGAGCTTGCCGATGTGCACGCCGGCCTGCTTGGCAATGCGGTGCGCCGCCTCGATGTGGCGGACATAGACATTCGGGTCGCGTGACTGCGAGCCCGGGTGGAAGGTCATGACGGGAACATAGCCGCGGCGCTGGATGTCCTGCAGCAGTTCGACCGCGATGTGCTCGGGCGCGCCGAACTTGGTGGAGAAATCATGCGCCGAGGTGGCGCGGTCGCGCGGCAGCACGAAGCGCACCGCCAGCTCGACGGAATGGTCATCCCCCACGATGGCGGCGATCTTGGCCACTTCCTCGCGCGCGTCCACCGCGAAGCGGCGGCAGCCATACTTGTTGTAGGCGTTGAGGATCTCGCGCCGGGACTTGACCGGGTTGTGATAGTGGAAATGCGCCGAGGGCTGGATCGAATGGACCAGCGCCATCTCCTGCACCGAGGCGACGTCCCAGTGCGTGAGGCCGGCCTCCGCGAGGCTGCTCACCACCTCGCGCGAGGGGTTGGACTTGACGGCAAAGCTGACGGTGCCGGGGAAGCCGGCCGTGAACAGGCCAAGTCGTGCCTTCAGGCGCTCGGCACTGAAGCAGAACACTGCCTCTTCCGGTTGCATGACGTCCGCGACGGCCAGGGCATCGGCATAGTAAGGGTCGGACACCACGTTCAGGGCAGCGTTCAGAGCCGTCTTGGCCATCGAAACCTCCGAAAGAGCAGGGGAAAAGGTGAAGGCGACACATAACGTCCGGTGCTGTTGGTTTACACACGGCGTTGTGCTGAATTATGACGGATGAGTCGTCATTCCGACGGAAGCGGGCCGCAGATCGCCGATGGTACAAATCACCCCCAAGGATGAGGAGCTGATTGCCCTCCTGAAGGTGGATTCGCGCGAGCCGGTGGCCTCGCTCGCCCGCAAGCTGGGCCTGTCGCGCACCACGGTGCAGGACCGGCTGAAGCGGCTGGAGGAGACAGGCGTCATCGCCGCCTATTCGATCCGCCTGTCGCGCGAGCTCGACCAGGGCGGCATGCGGGCCTTCGTCACCTTTTCGGTGGAGCCGCGCCGCCAGATCGAGGTGGGCCGCCAGCTTGCCAGGTTCCCGCAGCTCGAGACACTGCACACGGTGAGCGGAAAATTCGACCTGATCGCCCAGGTCAAGACCGGGTCTTCCGAGGCCATGGACCGGCTGATCGACGAGATCGGCCAGATCCCCGGCATCACGCGGATCGAGACCTCGGTCATTTTGTCGACAAAGCTTGATCGCAGATAAGGCGCCGAAAAGCGCGCCATAAGGAGTCACATGCGTTTCGTTCCCGCCATTCTTTCCGCCCTCCTGCTGTTCCTGGGCACGCCCCTCGCCCAGGCGGACAGCAAGGCCGTGCCCGCCTCGGCGGACGCCGTGCAGATGAGCTTCGCGCCGGTGGTGAAGGCCACGGCGCCCGCCGTGGTCAACGTCTATTCCCAGCGCAAGCTGGTGGAAGACCAGACCAGCAACGGCTTCATGCAGGATCCGTTCTTCCGCCGCTTCTTCGGCGATGGCGGCAGCTTCGGCCGCCCGCGCGAGCGGGTTGCCAGCTCGCTGGGCTCCGGCGTGATCGTCGACGCGAATGGCCTGATCGTCACCAACAACCACGTCATCGCCAATGCCACCGACATCAAGGTGGCGCTGGCCGACAAGCGCGAGTTCGAGGCCAAGGTGCTGATCGCCGACGAGCGCACCGACCTTGCTGTGCTGAAGATCGAGGTTCCGGACGAGCAGCTGCCGGCCCTGACCCTGGCCGATTCCGACGCGCTGGAAGTGGGTGACCTGGTGCTCGCCATCGGCAATCCCTTCGGCGTGGGCCAGACTGTCACCAGCGGCATCATCTCGGCGCTGGCCCGCACGCGGGTGGGGGTGAGCGACTACCAGTTCTTCATCCAGACCGACGCCGCCATCAATCCCGGCAACTCGGGCGGCGCGCTGGTCAACATGAAGGGCGAGCTCGTGGGCATCAACACCGCCATCTTCTCGCGGTCCGGCGGCTCGATCGGCATCGGCTTCGCCATTCCAACCAACATGGTGAAGACCGTGGTGGCCACGGCGGAGAACGGCGGAGCGGCCATCAGGCGCCCCTGGCTCGGCGCCGAGCTGCAGGATGTTTCGCCCGACATCGCCACCTCGCTCGGCATGGCGAGGCCCGAGGGCGCGCTGATCATCAGCCTGCACCCCGAAAGCCCGCTGGCCAAGGCCGGCCTGAAGCGGGGCGACATCGTGCTGGCGCTGGAAGGAAAGCCGGTCGAGACGGCGCAGGAGCTGGGCTACCGCTCCGCCACCACGCCCATCGGCGCCACCATCATCGTCGAGTACCAGCGCAAGGGCGACCGCAAGGAAACCCAGGTGACGATGATCGCCGCGCCGGAAACCGTGGACCGCGACAACACCGCGATCAAGGGTGCCAATCCCTTTGCGGGCGCCACCGCCGCCAACCTGTCGCCCGCCGTGGCCGATGAGCTGGGCCTTCCTGCCGAGGCCGAGGGTGTGGTGATCTACAAGGTCGAGAAGCCCCCGGCGCTGCGCTTCTTCAAGCCGGGCGACGTGGTGCTGGAGGTGAATGGCGAGAAGGTGGACAGCGTCGATGCGCTGAACGCCTCGCTGGCCGACGAGCGCAACCTGTGGCGCATCGCCATCAACCGCGGCGGCCGGGTGCTGAAGCTGGCCATCGGCGGCTGATGGTCAGCCTCTTCGACTCCGCCGGCTTCGGCAAGGACGCACCCCGCCCGCTGGCGGACCGGCTGCGCCCGCAGAAGCTGGCGGATGTCGTGGGGCAGGACCACCTCGTCGGCGCCGATGGCGTGATCACCCGGATGCTGGCGGCGGGCCGCATCCCGTCGATCATCCTGTGGGGTCCGCCCGGCACCGGCAAGACCACCATCGCGCGGCTGCTGGCGGGCGAGACGGGTCTCGCCTTCGAGCAGATCTCGGCGATCTTCTCGGGTGTCGCGGATCTCAAGAAGGTGTTCGAGCAGGCCCGCATCCGGCGCGAGCAGGGGCGGGGCACGCTCCTCTTCGTGGACGAGATCCACCGCTTCAACAAGTCCCAGCAGGATTCCTTCCTGCCCTACGTCGAGGACGGCACCATCATCCTGGTGGGCGCCACGACGGAGAACCCGAGTTTCGAGCTGAACGGCGCGCTCCTCTCCCGCGCCCAGGTGCTGGTGCTGAACCGGCTCGACGCCGATGCGCTGAACGCGCTCATCCGCCGCGCCGAAATGTTCGAGCGCCGCCCGATGCCCGCTGATGCCGCGGCTCGCGAAGCGATGATCGGCATGGCCGATGGCGACGGGCGCTATTTCCTCAACATGCTGGAGGAGGTCTTCGCCGCCGTGCCTGAGGGCGCGGCACCACTGACGCCCGAGACGCTGGCCCGCACCGTCCAGAAGCGCATGCCGCTCTACGACAAGGCGGCGGACGGGCACTACAACCTCGTCTCGGCGCTGCACAAGTCGGTGCGCGGCTCTGACCCCGATGCGGCCTTGTATTACCTTGCGCGCATGCTCACCGCGGGGGAGGACCCGCTGTTCATCATCCGCCGCGTGGTGCGCATGGCGATCGAGGACGTGGGGCTCGCCGACCCCGAAGCCGTGCACCAGGCGCTGGCGGCCAAGGACACCTATGACTTCCTCGGCAGCCCGGAAGGTGAATTGGCGATTGCGCAGGCGGTCGTCTATGTGGCGACCGCGCCGAAGTCGAATGCCGTCTACACGGCCTACAAGGCGGCGACGGAGCGGGCGAAGCAGACGGGCTCCCTCATGCCGCCCAAGATCATCCTCAACGCGCCGACCAAGCTGATGAAGCAGCAGGAATACGGGGCAGGCTACCGCTACGACCATGACCAGCCCGATGCCTTCTCCGGCCAGAACTATTTCCCCGACGGGCTGGGGCGGGAAACCTATTACGCCCCGGTGGAACGCGGCTTCGAGCGCGAGGTGAGGCGGCGGCTGGAGTACTGGGCGAAGCTGCGGAAGGAGCGGGGCTAGGTTCTCGCCAGCGTCAGGTCGCGCCGGGTACAGAACAAAATCCTTGATATAAAAATCAAGTGCCGACACGCTCCATCAGTCCTCAGACAGGAGTTTCGGTCATGATGCCTCTGTTCACCAGTGTCACGATCTACACGCGGCGCATCCCCGAGATGGTGGCCTTCTACAGCCACCACTTCGGCTACTCGGCCTTTCAGCGGCCGGGGGATCGCATCGTCGAGCTCCGGCCGCCCGGCGCGGGCACCGCCATTTACCTGCATTCTGCGAGCAAGGGCCAGAAGATGGGGCAGGTCCTGGTCAAGCTGAACTTCGACGTGGATGATGTCCACGCCTTTGCGCGCGCTGCCAAGAAACGAGGACTGGTGTTCGGTGCCCTTCATGACGGCATCGGCTATGTCTATGCCAATGCCAAGGACCCGTCGGGCAATTCGATCTCGATCACGGGCAGAACCTCCGCTGCCGCGCGGTCGGCGGAGTTCGATGTTCCCTACGTTCCGGGGTCATGAGGGGCGCAGGCGAGGGTGGGGCGCTGGCAGCTGATCTAGCCGAGGGGCCGCTCCCCGAGGTCTTCGAAGAAACGCAGCAGGTAGCCGTCGGGGCATTGCACCATGAACTGCCGGTTTCCGGCAAGCACGCCACCGCAGCGATACCAGTCGTCCCGGGCTGCGCGGAACAGGGGCCAGCCGTGATCCGCCAGCCGCTGCAGCAGCGGCGCGATCGCCGCCACCTCGATCTGCAGGTTGATGCCACGGCCGAAGGGCCGCTCCATCGGGCCCGTCAGCCAGGGCTCATCCGTCTGTTCGAGCATCAGCTGCGCGCCGTCCAGGTCGAGATAGGCAAAGCCGTCCTCGGGCCGGTCATAGGCTGTGCGGAAGCCGATGATCCCCGTGTAGAAACGGAGACTGGCCGTGATGTCGCTGACGACCAGCTCCGGCACCAGGCGTGACCAGACGGTGTTCCGCATGTCAGGGCCTTCCGGCAAGAATTGCGCTGAACACGGGTCATGCAGGTGAACGCGGATGATCTCAAGGGGCTCGGGACATGGGGTCATGCCCGGGGGTGCCGGACCCTCACCAGGAGCCGTCATCCCGGCGAAGGCCGGGTTCCAGCTTTGGGGACGGCCGCGAGAGCCCCTGCGGAGGGCTTGGGCTGGCTTTAGGAAGGGGGCCGCTAGGGGGCGACCGGGGTGGTCCTGTAACAGGAAAACAATCGTTACAAAATCGATTGCGAAGCAGGTCAAGAAAAGTGCCGTCACCCGGGCGAGGGCCGGGGTGACGCTTTCGGCAATGGACAGGCTGAAGGAAAGCTGGATCCCGGCCTTCGCCGGGATGACGGTGTTAGGGGGATGTCGTGCGGAGTGGTTGACCGCGGCCCTAGAGGACGCGGACCACCTTGAGCCCCGCCACATAGTCCGCCGGCAGCCCATTCTCCTCCGCGCCTTCGAGGATAGTCGCGAGATACGCGACACTCGGAATATGCTCACCCGGCTCCGGCCGGGCGAAATAGGTGAGGCAGTCCAGTTCGTTGCCGTCCATCAGCACACGGACGGCCTGCCGGTTGTAGCGGTTCGCGTCAGCGGGCATGGCGGGGTCATAGCCTTCGCGCCTGTCGAGCGCGGCGAGGTCGCGGTCGTGCAGGCGGTAGACGACACCCCATACCTCTGCGCCTGGTTGTTCCACGAGACCTGCGACGCCGCAGTTCCGATATGTGGAATGGCGCGGAAAACACAAAGCGTGGTCCTTCAGCACCGCCTTGCCGAGGCACTCATGGTCCGGGCAGCGCGCGCGCATCTGGCGCCTGGACATGTTGGAGCCATAGGCGAAGTAGAGGAACACTACTCCGCCGCCTGCCTCTTGCCGCGCTTCAGCACGTCTTTCAGAAAGTGGCCGGTGTAGCTGCGCTTCTCGCGCACCACGTCCTCGGGCGTTCCCGCCACCACGATCTCGCCGCCGCCGTCGCCGCCCTCGGGCCCCAGGTCGATGATCCAGTCGGCGGTCTTGATGACCTCGAGATTGTGCTCGATGACAACGACCGAGTTGCCCTGGTCGACCAGCTCGTGCAGCACCTCGAGCAGCTTCTTCACGTCGTGGAAGTGCAGGCCCGTGGTCGGCTCATCGAGCAGGTACAGCGTGCGGCCGGTGGCTCTGCGGGAGAGTTCCTTGGCGAGCTTCACGCGCTGCGCCTCGCCGCCCGAGAGCGTGGTGGCCTGCTGGCCGACCTTGATGTAACCGAGCCCCACGCGCTCCAGCGTCTCCATCTTGTCGCGCACGCTCGGCACGGCGCGGAAGAAGTCGGCGGCTTCCGAGACGGTCATCTCGAGGACGTCGGCGATCGACTTGTCCTTGAACCTGATCTCCAGCGTCTCGCGATTGTAGCGGTGGCCGTGGCAGGCGTCGCAGGTCACATAGACGTCCGGCAGGAAGTGCATCTCGATCTTGATGACGCCGTCACCCTGGCAGGTCTCGCAGCGCCCACCCTTGACGTTGAAGGAGAAGCGCCCCGGCTCGTAGCCGCGGGCCTTGGCCTCAGGGAGGCCTGCGAACCAGTCGCGGATCGGGGTGAAGGCGCCGGTATAGGTGGCGGGGTTGGAGCGCGGCGTGCGGCCGATGGGGCTCTGGTCGATGTCGATGATCTTGTCGAGGAGTTCGAGGCCCTCGACCCGGTCATGCTCGGCCGGCGCCTCGCGCGTGCCCATGAGCTTGCGCGCCGCGGCCTTGTAGACGGTGTCGATCAGCAGCGTCGACTTGCCGCCACCCGAGACACCGGTGACGCAGGTGAAGACGCCCAGCGGAATTTCTGCCGAGACGTTCTTGAGGTTGTTGGCGCGGGCACCCTTGACGCGGATCGAACGGCCCTTGTCCCACTTGCGGCGGATGCCGGGCAGCGGCACGGCCTGCTGGCCGGTGAGATATTGCCCGGTGAGCGACTTGGGATTCGCCATGATCTCGGCGGGCGTGCCCTGCGCGATGATCTGGCCGCCATGGACGCCCGCACCGGGGCCGATGTCGACCACATAGTCCGCGAGCCGGATCGCATCCTCGTCATGCTCGACGACGATCACCGTGTTGCCGAGGTCGCGCAGGTGGACGAGGGTTTCGAGGAGCCGCGCGTTGTCGCGCTGGTGCAGGCCGATGGAGGGCTCGTCCAGCACGTAGAGAACGCCGGTGAGGCCCGAGCCGATCTGCGAGGCGAGCCGGATGCGCTGGCTCTCGCCGCCCGACAGCGTGCCGGAGGTGCGCGAGAGGTTGAGATAGTCCAGCCCCACGTCGACGAGGAACTTCAGCCGGTCGCGGATTTCCTTCAGGATGCGCGAGGCGATTTCCTGGTCCTTGGCCTTGAGCTTCTTCGGGAGGCTCGCGAACCACTCATTGGCTTCGCGGATCGACATGGCGGAGATTTCGCCGATGTGCTTGCGGTCGACCTTCACGGCCAGCGCCTGCGGCTTCAGGCGGAAGCCGTTGCATTCGGAGCAGGGATGGTCCGACTGGTACTTGGAGAGTTCCTCCCGCATCCACTCGGAATCGGTCTCGCGCCAGCGCCGCTCGATGTTGCCGATCACGCCCTCGAAGGGCTTCTTGGTCTTGTAGGCGCGGATGCCGTCGTCATAGGTGATGGTGACCTCGTCCTCGCCCGTGCCGAACAGGATCGCCTCGCGCGCCTTCTTCGGAATGTCCTTCCACGGCGTGTTCATCGACACCTTGTAGTGCTTGGCCAGGGCTTCGAGCGTCTGGTTGTAATAGGGCGAGGTATTGCCGGTGCGCGCCCAAGGCAGGATCGCGCCCTCCTTCATCGAGAGCGAGGCGTCGGGCACCACGAGCTCCGGCTCGAAATGAAGCTCGGTGCCGAGCCCGTCGCATTTGGGGCAGGCGCCATAGGGGTTGTTGAAGGAGAAGAGCCGCGGCTCGATCTCGTCGATGGTGAAGCCGGAGACGGGGCAGGCGAAGCGCTCCGAGAACAGGAGGCGCTCATGCGTCTCGTTCTTCGACTTGTTCGCACCTTCCTCGGACGTGGCCGACGCGGGGAGCGGCTTGTCGGCGAATTCGGCGACGGCCAAGCCGTCGGCCAGCTTCAGCGCGGTCTCGAAACTGTCGGCAAGGCGGGTGGCGATGTCGCCGCGCACCACGAGGCGGTCCACCACCACGTCGATGTCGTGCTTGAACTTCTTGTCGAGGGCCGGAACGCTGTCGATCTCGTGGAACTGGCCGTCGACCTTCACACGGGTGAAGCCCTTCTTCTGCAGCTCGGCCAGTTCCTTGCGGTACTCGCCCTTGCGGCCGCGCACGATGGGGGCGAGGAGATAGAGGCGGGTTCCTTCCTCCAGCGCCATCACGCGGTCGACCATCTGGGTCACCGTCTGGCTCTCGATGGGAAGGCCGGTGGCCGGCGAATAGGCCACGCCGATCCTCGCGAAGAGCAGGCGCATGTAGTCGTAGATCTCGGTGACGGTGCCGACGGTCGAGCGCGGGTTGCGGCTCGTCGTCTTCTGCTCGATCGAGATGGCGGGCGACAGGCCGTCGATCTGGTCGACGTCCGGCTTCTGCATCATCTCGAGGAACTGCCGGGCATAGGCAGAGAGCGACTCGACATAGCGCCGCTGGCCCTCGGCATAGATCGTGTCGAAGGCGAGCGAGGACTTGCCGGAGCCCGAAAGCCCCGTGAACACGATCAGCTTGTCGCGCGGAAGCTCCAGCGAGACATTCTTCAGGTTGTGCTCGCGCGCACCCTGGATGGACAGGACTTTCTTTTGCTCTGGCATGGCATCTCGACTAGATCAAAAAGAGAACATCCGCAAGGATGCTCCACCCTCGTGACATGATACGCGGGTTGCACCGGTAGAGTTCTGGTTATCCACAGATGGCTTAGGTGGTGGCGCGGGGCGTGTTCCCCAAGCGCCGCAGGGGCAGGGCTGTCATGCCCGGGGAGGAAATCGATAAGCGGCACCCGAATCGCGGCGGAGCGGCTAGACCTCGGCCCGTGAGCCCGCACGACATCCTCCGCAAGACCTTCGGTTACGAGACTTTCCGGCCCGGCCAGGAAGGGATCGTCACCACCTTGCTCGCGGGGCGGAACGTGCTGGCGGTGATGCCGACGGGGTCGGGGAAGTCGCTGTGCTACCAGGTGCCGGCGCTGGCGCGGGGCGGGCTGGCCATCGTGGTGTCGCCGCTCGTCGCGCTGATGCAGGACCAGGTGGCGGCGCTGAAGCTGGCTGGCGTTGCGGCGGAGAGCATCAACTCGGCGCAGGACCGGGAGGAGAACGTCGCCATCTGGCGGCGGGTGGCGGCGGGCGAGGTGAGGCTGCTCTATCTCTCGCCCGAGCGGCTGATGACCGAGCGCATGGTGGGGGCACTGGCACGGCTGAACGTGCAGCTGATCGCCATCGACGAGGCGCATTGCATCTCGCAATGGGGGCCGGCCTTCCGGCCGGAATACGACATGCTGCAGACGCTGCGGCAGTCCTTCCCCGGCGTTCCGATCGGCGCCTTCACGGCGACGGCGGACGAGGCGACCAGGCGGGACATCGTGGGGAAGATCTTCGGCGGGGATGCGGAGGTCTATGTCGCGGGTTTCGACCGGCCGAACCTGCAGCTCGCGGTTTCGCCCAAGGACAATGCCAAGCAGCAGCTGATCGATTTCCTCGACGGCCGGGCCGGGCAGTCCGGCATCGTCTATGCGCTGTCGCGCAAGTCGACGGAGGAATGGGCGGCCTTCCTCGTCTCCAAGGGCTTCCGCGCCATTGCCTACCACGCAGGCATGAGTGCGGAGGACCGGGCGGAGGCGCAGAGCCTGTTCATGACGGAGAAGGGTGTCATCGTCTGCGCCACCATCGCCTTTGGCATGGGGATCGACAAGCCGGACGTGCGCTTCGTGTTCCATGCTGACCTGCCGTCCTCATTGGATGCCTACTATCAGGAGATCGGGCGCGCGGGGCGCGACGGCAGTCCGGCCGATGTGAAGATGGTCTATGGCCTGGGCGACATTCAGCTGCGGCGCCGGTTCATCGACCAGGAGGAGGGCGGCGACGAACGGCGGCGGCGCGAGCACAAGAGGCTCGATGCGCTGGTCGCCTATTGCGAGGCACCGGAGTGCCGGCGGCAGAACCTGCTGTTCTATTTCGGCGAGGAGTCGCCACCCTGCGGAAACTGTGACGTCTGCCTCGATCCCGTTCATCTGGTGGACGGTACGGCGGAGGCGCAGTGGGTGCTGGAGGCGGTGAAGACCACCGGGCAGCGCTTCGGGGCGGCGCATGTGGCGGATGTGCTGGCGGGGAAAAGCAACGAGAAGGGCGATACACTGCGTCACACAGAGCTTCCCGTCTTCGGCATCGGCAAGGCGCAGGGGCGGCAGCACTGGCAGTCGATGATCCGGCAGTTGGTGGGCGGCGGCTATCTCGCCATCGATGTGGCGGGCTATGGCGGCCTGTCGATCTCGCCCAAGGGCCACGCGCTGGCGCGGGGCGACGGCAGTTTCCGCTACCGGCAGGACCCGGTGCGCACGTCGCGCAAGGCCGAACGGGCGCGCAAGCTGGTGGCGGCCGTGGAGGAGGGCGGTGTCTCCGACGCGCTGCTGCAGCGGCTGAAGTCGCTGCGTGCCAAGCTCGCCAAGGAGCGCAAGGTGCCGGCCTATGTGGTGTTCACCGACCGCACGCTGATCGACATGGCGGCGAAGCGGCCGCTGACGCGCTGGGACTTCGGCGAAGTGCACGGCGTGGGCGAGTCGAAACTGCAGCAATTTGCCGAGGTCTTCCTGGCGGAGATCACCCGCCATGTGCAGCAGGAAAGCGGAGTTGCCTGACAAGGGGGCAACAGCTAAGCCTGTCGTGACGTCAGGATTCGAATCGTGAAGCCACCCCGCCTGCTTGAAATCAAGGCGTTGATCACCATCGCCTTGCCGCTGATCTTCGCCTATCTCGCCGACGTGATGATGATCATCACCGCCAAGATGGTGGTGGGCAGGCTTGGTGCGATCGACCTCGCAGCCGCCGGCATCTCGACCGATCTCTCCTACCAGATGTGCATCATCCTGATGGGGTTCTTTTCCGTCGTGGGTGTTCTCGTCTCGGAGGCGCGCGGTGCCCTGAACCGCGAACGGATCGTGCCGGAGCTGATCCGCGGCATGATCCTGGCGGGCCTCCTTGGCCTCGTCGTCACGGTCATCGTGCTGAACCTCGGCCATGTGCTGAAGGCACTGGGCCAGCAGCCGCAGGTGATCGCACTCGCCGGGCCCTATTACACGGGCTTTGCCTTCGCCATGCTGCCCATCGTGTGGTTTGGCGTGCTCAGGAGCTTCGCCGCGGCGATGATGAAGACCGGCTTCGTGCTAGCGGTGACGGTGGTGACGGTCATCCTCAACTATTTCCTCATGCAGGGGCTGGTGCACGGCAGCTTCGGCTTCGCCAAGCTGGGCATTGCCGGGGCAGGCATCGCCTGGGCCGTTTCCATGTGGTTCAAGTTCCTGTGCCTGGCGGTCTATACCTTCTTCCTCATCCGGCAGCGCCGCCTGCCGCTGCATCCCGGCACAATCGGGGGGCCGCGCGCCTATGGGCCGCTGGTCAAGCTGGGGCTTCCGGTGGCGGGCATCGTTGCGATGGAGTCGGGGCTCTTCGCCACGACGTCGCTGCTGTCAGGCATTCTCGGGACGGTGGAACTCGCCGCCTACCAGATGGTGATGGGCTGGATCGCCATTCCCTTCGTCATTTCGCTGGGCATTTCCGAGGGCGCCATGGTGCGCGTCGCCTATTTCGTCGGGGCGCGGGACCCGGCGGCGGCGCGGCAGGCGGGGAATCTCGGCATGCTGGTCGGCGTCGGCGTGCCGCTGCTGCTGGTGGTCATCCCGGTCTTCGCACCCGGCCTGATCAGTCACATCTTCCTCGACCCCTCTGACCCGAATTTTGCGCAGATCGGCGGCCTCGTGGCGTCTCTGCTGCTGATCGCAGCGGTGTTCCAGGTGTTCGACGGGCTGCAGGCCATCGCATCGCACGCGCTGCGCGGCCTCAAGGATGCGGTGGTGCCGCTGATCATCGCCGGCATCGGCTACTGGCTGATCGGGCTGGGCAGCGGCTACCTGTTCGGCTTCCATTTCGGCTGGGGCGCCATCGGACTGTGGGGCGGCGTGGCCATCGGCCTTGCCTTCACCGGCACGCTGCTGGCCTGGCGCTTCGAGCTCCTGGCGAAACGTCAGTTGCCGGAGTGATTGGTGGTCGAGATGTAGGTCTCGTCCTCCTGGCCCGCACGCTCGAACTTCAGGAAGTCATAATAGCCGCAGTGGCCTTCACCCGGGAAGATGCGGCAGGTGGAGGGGCGCGCGGCATAGATGGTGCAGCGGCGTTCGGTGGTGTCGAAGAACTGGCAGATCTTGCCGAAATGCTCGTCCTTCTGGCGGCGCATCACGCGCTTGTAGCCATGCGCCGACTTGAAGAACTTCTTCTCGGCGTCCTTCAGGCTCAGGCCGAAATGCTTGGCGATGCGCTCGGCATCCTTGTCCTTCACTTCGATGACGGGGTAGGAGCAGCAGTAACCGGGGCACTTCAGGCAGTCATATTTCGCGCGGGCCATGGATCTCGATTCCGGATGTGGACGCGGCGGACGCTAGGCCGTCGCGGCCTTTCCTGCAACGGCTGGCGGCTTCTGGCCGGCGAGTTGCGCGAATTTCCTGTTGGTATCCGCGATCTCGCCCATCATCCATTCGCGGAAGGCCCGGACCGGAACCGTCTCCTTCTGGCCCTTGCCGCGCACGATCCAGTAATGCCAGTGGTCCTTCATGTCGAAACTGAAGGGCCTGACCAGCCAGCCCTCGAGGATCGAGTCGGTCGCCAGAACCTGGTCAGTGAGGGCGAAGCCCTGGCCGGCCTCCGCCGCCTCGATGGCGAGATGGTTCTGGAACAGCGTGCCACGCCAGTCCTCCACGCCTGATACTCCGGCAGCGGCGAGCCAGTCGGCCCACCACTGCTTCCGCGATTCATGGAGCAGGTTGAAGTCGGCGAGATCGGCGGGCTTCAGATCGCTCCGCTCCCGGAGCAGCTTCGGCGCGCAGACGGGGAAGATCATCGCATCGGTCAGCTTCTGCGCCTCGACGTCGTCCCACTGCCCCGCGCCATAGCGGATGCCGACATCGGCCTCGCCGGAGCGGAAGTCGGCAAGCTTGCTGGTGGGGTCGATCGAGAGCTCGATGTCCGGGTGCAGCTCGTTGAAGCGGCCGAGGCGGGGCACCAGCCAGCGCGAGGCGATGGAGGGTTCGACAGACACTTTCAGCTGGCGCACGTCGCCCACCGCCGCGGCCTCGCGGGTGGCATCCGCCAGCTGGTCGAAGAGGGGCGTCAAACGCAGCGCGAAGCGGCGGCCGGCATCGGTCAGTTCGACGCCCCGGCCGGTGCGCAGGAAGAGAGGGGTGCCCAGCCAGTCCTCGAGATCGCGCACATGGCGGCTGATCGCGGCATGGGTGACGAAGAGCTCGGCAGCCGCATCCGTGAAGCTTTCGAGCCGGGCGGCAGCTTCGAAGGCCTTGAGGGCATTCAGCGATGGCAGACGGCGTCCCAGAGGCTCACCTGTGAGTTTTTGTTACAGGTAGCGTAGATTAATGCCGTTTGTGTTGCAAGAGCGAAAGAACCATATTGGGGACGTTCAAGAGAAGCCGATTTAAGGGCCAAGGAGAAATATCATGAACTGGATTTTGGACACTTATTCAAACGTTTATCAGACTGCCATGATGCAGTCGAAAGACGCTGAGCATCATGCTGCGCCTGCGAAGGAGCGCGCCCATGCCCGTCGTCACCCGCTGTTCGGTCTGCTCAAGCGCCGTTAACCCGTTTCGACGGCTCGGCCTCATGTGGCCGGGCCCGCTGCCCCAGCCGCAGCCACCAGGTCGACTTCGACCACCAGCCGTTCGTCAGCCAGGCCTGCCACGATGAGAAGCGTCGCGGCGGGCCTGTGGCCTTTCAGGAACCGGTCGCGCGTGGCGCGGTAGATGCCGAGATGGGACCGCTCGGTGATGTAGCAGTGCGCATCCACGATGTGGGTGTGGTCCATGCCGGCGGCCGCCAGCACGGCAAGCGCATTCTCCCAGGCCAGCTCATGCTGGCGGGCCGGGTCCGCCGGAATCTGGCCGTCCAGCGTCACCCCAACCTGTCCCGACACGTGCACCACCCGGTGCCCGGGCGGGATCTCGATCCCCTGCGCATAGGCGGAGAGGGGTTTCGGGGCCTTGTCGGTCTCGAGCGTGCGGATCATGTCAACCTCCATCGATCGCATCACGCTAGGCCGCTTGCGTTGGAACAAAAAGAGAACTATAGATGCAGTGTGGATAAGGCGCCGAGCGCTGCTGTGCAGTGACCCGCCTTTGACTAGGGTGCCCGGAAATCAAGGAGTGGTGTCATGGCAGGATCGGTGAACAAGGTCATTCTCGTGGGCAATCTGGGCCGCGACCCGGAAGTGCGCCACACCCAGGATGGCAAGCCCATCGTCAACCTGTCGCTCGCCACCTCGGAGACCTGGCGTGACCGCAACACCGGCGAGCGCAAGGAGAAGACCGAGTGGCACCGCGTGGTGATCTTCAACGAGGCGCTGGCCAAGGTGGCTGAGCAATATCTCAAGAAGGGCTCGACCATCTATGTCGAGGGCCAGTTGCAGACGCGCAAGTACACCGACAAGGACGGCGTCGAGAAGTTCTCCACCGAAGTGGTGCTGCAGAACTATCGCGGCGAGCTGACCATGCTGGGCGGCCGTGGTGACGGCGGTGGCATGGGTGGCGGCGGCATGGGCGGCGGTGGCGACGAATTCGGCCAGTCGAGCCCGATGGACCGTCCGCGCGGCGGTGCGGGTGGCCGGGCCACGATTCCGGCGCGTGACCTCGACGACGAAGTGCCGTTCTGAGGGCTTTCCCGAGGGGCAGGAAAGGGGCTTTCCCCGGACCGCCTGAAATCGGAATTTAGGCCCGAAAATCAACAGCTTTTCATTGTGCCGGAGGGCCTCACGACCTAGATTGTGAGGACTCCCGAATCGATGGCCGGATCGCCTCGGTTTGGACCCATTTTCCGGGGCTAGCTTACAGGTTTTCCGTGGCCGACAACGACGACCAGAAGGGCGCGACGCCGCCCTCCAATCCTTCCGAGATCGCCCCCATCTCCATCGAAGAGGAGATGCGCAAGAGCTATCTCGATTACGCGATGAGCGTTATCGTCAGCCGCGCGCTTCCCGACGTGCGCGACGGGCTGAAGCCCGTGCATCGGCGCATCCTGTTCTCGATGAACGAGAATGGCTATGACTGGAACAAGGCCTACCGGAAATCCGCTCGCATCGTCGGCGACGTCATCGGTAAG
Organism: Aestuariivirga litoralis; assembly: GCF_003234965.1. Lineage (GTDB taxonomy): Bacteria > Pseudomonadota > Alphaproteobacteria > Rhizobiales > Aestuariivirgaceae > Aestuariivirga > Aestuariivirga litoralis. Next base: position 331,740 of record NZ_QKVK01000004.1, on the reverse strand, counting down.
TATCACCCGCACGGCGACCAGTCGATCTACGACGCGCTGGTGCGCATGGCGCAGGACTTCTCGCTCCGCCTTCCGCTGATCGACGGCCAGGGCAATTTCGGCTCTGTCGACGGCGATCCGCCGGCGGCCATGCGCTATACCGAGTCCCGCATGGCGAAGGTGGCGCACGCGCTGCTCGAGGACATCGACAAGGACACGGTTGAGTTCCAGCCCAACTACGACAATTCCGAGCGCGAACCGACGGTGCTGCCGGCGCGCTTCCCCAATCTGCTGGTCAATGGTTCGGGCGGCATCGCGGTGGGCATGGCCACCAACATGGCGCCGCATAACCTCGGCGAAGTGATTGACGCCTGCATTGCGGTGATCAACGATCCGGGGATAAGCATCGACGACCTCATCAACATCATCCCGGGTCCCGACTTCCCGACGGGTGGCCTGATCCTCGGCCGCATGGGCATCAAGTCGGCCTTCCATACGGGCCGTGGCTCGGTGGTGATGCGTGCGCGCGTCGAAGTGGAGGAGATCCGCAAGGAGCGCGAGGCGCTGATCGTCACCGAGATTCCGTACCAGGTGAACAAGGCGCTGATGATCGAGCGCATCGCGGAGCTCGTGCGCGAGAAGAAGCTCGAGGGCATTTCCGACATCCGCGACGAGTCCGACCGGCAGGGCATGCGCGTCGTCATCGAGCTGAAGCGCGATGCGATGGCCGAGATCGTGCTGAACCAGCTCTATCGCTTCACGCCGCTGCAATCGACCTTCGGCATCAACAACGTCTGCCTGACCGGCGGGCGCCCCGAGCTGATGAACCTGAAGGACCTGCTGCAGGCCTTCGTGTCCTTCCGCGAGGAAGTGGTCACCCGCCGCACCAAGTTCCTGCTCAACAAGGCGCGCGACAGGGCACATGTGTTGGTGGGCCTCGCCATTGCGGTGGCCAACATCGACGAGGTGATCCGCCTCATCCGCACCTCGAAGGACGCAGGCGAAGCGCGCGAGGCCCTGATGGCGCGCGACTGGCCGGCCAAGGACATGGCGCCGCTCATCGCGCTCATCGCCGACCCGCGCCACACGCTGACGGAGGAGGGCACCTATCGCCTCTCCGACGAGCAGGCCCGCGCCATCCTCGACCTGCGCCTGCAGCGCCTCACGGCACTTGGCCGCGACGAGATCGCCGAGGAACTGCAGAAGCTCGCCGAGGAGATCAAGGACTATCTCGAGATCCTGCGTTCGCGCGCCCGCGTGCTGGGCATCATCAAGGACGAGCTGACGGCGATCCGCGACGAGTTCGCAACACCTCGTCGTACCGAGATCGTCGAAAACGAGGGCGAGGTCGAGGACGAGGACCTGATCCAGCGCGAGGACATGGTGGTGACGGTGAGCCATGCAGGCTACGTCAAGCGCGTGCCGCTCTCGACCTATCGCGCGCAGCGGCGCGGAGGCAAGGGCCGTGGCGCCGGCGGGACCCGCGAAGAGGATTTCGTGACGAAGCTCTTCGTCGCCTCGACCCATACGCCGATCCTGTTCTTCTCGTCTGCCGGCATGGTCTATCGCCTCAAGGTCTGGCGCCTGCCGCTGGGAACGCCGCAGTCGCGCGGCAAGGCGCTGATCAACCTCCTGCCGCTGGAGCAGGACGAGCGCATCACCACCATCCTGCCCATGCCGGAAACGGCGGCGGAGGCCGAGGGCCAGTTCCTGATGTTCGCCACGCGCTCCGGCACCGTCAGGCGCAACGAGATCTCGGACTTCGAGCAGATCAACCGGGCGGGCAAGATCGCCATGAAGCTCGACGCGGGCGACATGATCGCCGGCGTCGAGATCTGCACCGAGAAGGACGACGTGCTGCTGACCACCGCGCAGGGCCAGTGCATCCGCTTCGCCGTGGACGAGGTCCGCGTGTTCAAGGGCCGTGACTCGACGGGCGTGCGCGGCATCCGTCTCGAGAATGACGATCACCTCATCTCCATGTCGATCCTGCGCCATGTCGATGCGTCGTCGGATGAGCGGACGGCCTTCATCAAGCTGTCGCGTGCGGTGGCCGGTGAAGAGCAGGAGGCCAATGGCAGTGACGAGGAGGGCTCCTCCGAATTCACGCTGAGCCAGGAGCGCTATGCAGAAATGGGTGCCGCCGAGCAGGTGATCCTGACGGTCTCCGCAAATGGCTATGGCAAGCGCACCTCGTCCTACGAGTACCGCATCACCGGCCGTGGCGGCAAAGGCATCGTTGCCATGGCGGTGAACGAGCGCAACGGCCCGCTGGTGGCGAGCTTCCCCGTGGAAGAGGCCGACCAGATCATGCTGGTGACCGATGGCGGGCAGCTGATCCGCACGCCCGTGAACGGCATCCGCAAGGCAGGCCGCTCCACGCAAGGCGTCATCGTCATCAATGCGGCCGATGACGAGCATGTGGTCTCGGTCGAGCACATCACCGAGGAGGACGGCGAGGAAGGCGAGGGCTGAATGTCCTGAGCCGTCTCCCGGCGAAAGCCGGGACACCGCTTCCTTTCCCTCGCGTGCTGAACCAAAGCTGGGTCCCCGCTTTCGCCGGGATGACGGGTATTTGTGAAACCTTGCCTCTGGTCGCCATCCATGGCTAGTTTCCTTCAGGAGACTCCACCATGACGCTCGAATCCTACCTCGCCTTCACTGCCGCCGCGGCGGCGCTGGCCTTCGTTCCGGGACCCACGGTCACGGTCATCATCGCCAACAGCCTGCGCTATGGCCACCGGGCGGGGCTCATGAACGTGGCGGGCACGCAGGCCGGCTTCGTGATCTGGCTGGCCATTGCAGCACTTGGGCTGGGTGCTGCCATCAAGGTGATGGGCGTGTGGTTCGACGTGCTGCGCTGGGCGGGTGCGCTCTATCTCATGTGGCTGGCGATCAAGCTGTTCCGCTCCAATGGCGATCTCGCCGTGGCGGTGGACCGGGCAAGGCCCAATGGCAGCTTCTTCCTGCAGGGTTTCGTGGTCATCATGTCCAACCCCAAGATGCTGGTGCTGTTCGGCGCGCTGATCCCGCCCTTCATCAGCCCTGAGGCGAATGCCATGCAGCAGATCCTGCTGCTCGGCGCCACCTTCATGGTGATCGCCGGCTTCGGTGACGTGATGTATGCGCTGATGGCGGGCAAGGCGGGGAGCTTCCTGTCACGCTCGCGCATCAGGGCGCTGGAAATCGTCAGCGGCTGCTTCCTGATGGGCGGCGGCATCTGGATGGCATTGAGAGGACGCTGAGATGGCGCGCACCGGCTTCTACCCAGGCTCCTTCGACCCCGTCACCTATGGCCACCTCGACATCATTGCGCGGGCGGCGCGGTTGGTCGACAGGCTGGTGCTGGGTGTGGGCGTGCACCATGGCAAGCAGGCGTTCATCGACGCCGAGACCCGCATCGCGCTGCTGGAGCAGGTGACGCAACCCATTGCCGAACATACGGGCGTCAAGATTTCGGTCACCACCTTCGACGGGCTGGCGGTGGATGCCGCGCGCAAGGCCCATGCGGGCGTCATCATCCGGGGCCTGAGGGATGCAACCGACTTCGACTATGAGGTTCAGATGGGCCAGATGAACGGGGCCATGGCGCCCGACATCGAGACCGTGTTCCTCGCCGCCTCTCCGGCGACCCGGATGATTGCCTCCTCGCTGGTAAAGCAGATTGCCCGCATGGGGGGTGACATCACCCTGTTCATCCCGAAGGAGGCGCAGGCGGTCATGGCGGCCGCCCTGAAGACGGCAGCGCTGAAGCCTTCGCATTGACATTTTGTTCCTGTCCCCTCAGGAACGGCACCGATAACAATGGGAGATACCATGATCAGGAAACTGGCACTGGCCGCACTGGCGGCGGGCCTCATCGCCACCCCGGCACTGGCCGCGGAGAAGCTCAAGATCGAGACCAGCAAGGGCTGCTCCTTCGACATCACGCTCAGGCCGGACCTCGCGCCCAAGCACGTGGCGCAGATCACCCAGCTGGCCAAGGAAGGCTTTTACAACGGCATCATCTTCCACCGCGTGATCGACGGCTTCATGGCCCAGACGGGCGACCCGACGGGTACCGGCATGGGCGGCTCCAAGCTTCCCGACATCCAGGCCGAATTCACCCAGGAGCCGTTCAAGCGCGGCACGGTGGGCATGGCCCGCTCGCAGGACCCCAATTCCGGCAACAGCCAGTTCTTCGTGATGTTCGCGCCGGGCGACTTCCTCAACGGCCAGTACACGGTCTGGGGCCAGGTGGACGACAAGGGCATGGAATGCGTCGACAAGATCGCCCGCGGCGAGCCGCCGGCGAACCCCGACAAGATGGTCAAGGTCACGGTGGAGTAAGAACATGGCCGATCTCGAAAACACCCTCTATCTCGACGTGGCCAACGCCAAGGGCGAGCCCAAGGGCCGCGTGACCATCGAACTCCGTCCGGACCTGGCGCCGAACCACGTCGCCCGCATCAAGGAACTGGCCCGTGAGGGCGCCTATGATGGCGTCGTGTTCCACCGCGTCATCGAGGGCTTCATGGCCCAGGGCGGCGACGTGCAGTATGGCAACACCACATCCGCCAGCTTCAGCCCCGGCAGTGCCGGCATGGGCGGCTCCAAGAAGCCGAACCTGAAGCAGGAATTCTCCAAGGAGCCGCATGTGCGCGGCGTCTGCTCCATGGCGCGTTCGCAGAACCCGGACTCGGCCAACAGCCAGTTCTTCATCTGCTTCGGCGACGCCACCTTCCTCGACCGCCAGTACACGGTGTGGGGCAAGGTGACGGACGGCATGGACATCGTCGACGGCATCAAGCGCGGCGAACCCGTGCGCGAGCCGGACAAGATCGCCAAGATGCAGGTTGCGGCCGACGCGAAGTAACCACTGAAGGCCGTCACCCCGGCGAAAGCCGGGGCCCCGCTTTCCGCATGTATGGTCCCCAAAGCGGGGTCCCGGCTTTCGCCGGGATGACGTTTTGGGGAATTCTTTTTGGGGTCAGTATGCGCGTCTCCGACTTCGACTTCGACCTGCCGCCGGAGCGTATCGCGCTGCGGCCAGCCAACCCGCGCGACTCCTCGAAGCTGCTGGTGGTGCGGCCGGATGGTCTGGAGGACCGCATTTTCCGCCAACTCCCGGATCTCCTCCGTGCTGGCGACGTGCTCGTCTTCAACAATACCCGCGTCATCCCGGCGGCGCTCTCAGGCCATCGGATGGGCCGCCTCGGCACCACGCCGAAGATCGAGGCGCTGCTGCACATGCGCCTCGACGGGAGCCGCTGGAAGGCCTTCGTGAAGCCGGCCAAGAAGCTGGAGAAGGGCGATCGCGTCCGCTTCGGTGCAGAAGGAAAGGTATGCCTTCTCGGGACTTTATATGCAACGGTTGAAGAAAAAGGCGAGGCTGGCGAGGTGACGCTCGCCTTCGATTTCCACGGCCCCGCGCTGGACGAGGCCATCGCCGCCGTGGGCGAGATGCCGCTTCCGCCCTATATCGCCGGCAAGCGGGGCACGGACGCGCAGGACAGGTCGGATTACCAGACGATCTATGCCGTGAAGGAGGGTGCGGTTGCCGCCCCAACGGCTGGACTGCACTTCACGCCCCAGGTGATGGAACGCCTGCAGGTTTCTGGAATATCACAGGAATTCGTCACGTTGCATGTGGGTGCGGGAACCTTCCTGCCGGTCAAGGCGGAGGACACCCGGGACCACAGGATGCATGCCGAGTGGGGCGAAGTGACCGCCGCCACCTGCGAACGCCTCAAGGCGGCGCGGGCCAGGGGCGGGCGGATCGTGGCGGTGGGAACAACCTCGCTGCGGTTGCTCGAGAGTTCCGGTCTCGAGCCCTTCTCCGGGACGACGGAGATCTTCATCACGCCGGGCTACCGGTTCCGGGCCACGGACCTGCTGGTCACCAATTTCCACCTGCCCAAGTCGACGCTCTTCATGCTGGTCTCGGCCTTCGCCGGCCTCAAGCGCATGCGTTCCGCCTATGCCCATGCCATCGCGAATGATTATCGGTTCTATTCCTACGGCGACTCCAGCCTGCTATTCCCCGCGCCATGACTCTCCAAGAAAAGACCCCTGAATTCGGCTTCACGCTCCACGGCACGGACGGCACTGCGCGTCTCGGCACCGTCCACACGCTCCATGGCGACATCCGCACCCCGGCCTTCATGCCCGTCGGCACGGTGGGCACGGTGAAGGGCCTCTATCTCGACCAGGTCGAGGGCACGGGGGCGGACATCATCCTCGGCAACACCTACCACCTGATGCTGCGGCCCGGGGCGGAGGAGGTGGCAAAGCTGGGGGGCCTCCACCATTTCATCGGCTGGAAGCGGCCGATCCTGACGGATTCCGGCGGCTTCCAGATCATGTCGCTGTCCAAGATCCGCAAGATCACCGAGCAGTCGGCGATGTTCCAGTCCCACATCGACGGGCGGAAATACGAACTTTCGCCCGAGCGGGCGATGGAGATCCAGCGTCTGCTGGGCTCCGACATCCAGATGCAGCTCGACCAGTGCATCCAGTATCCCCACACCGAGAAGGAAGCCGAGAAGGCCATGCAGCTGTCGCTGCGCTGGGCCGAGCGCTCCCGCAAGGCCTTCGGGCGGCAACCGGGGCGCGGCAATTTCGGCATCGTGCAGGGCGGCATCAACCCGAAGCTCCGCAAGGAGAGTGCCGAGGGGCTCAAGTCCATCGGCTTCGAGGGCTATGCCATCGGCGGCCTCGCGGTGGGCGAGGGGCATGAGCTGATGCTGCAGGCGATCGAGCACACCATTCCGCACCTGCCGGAGGACCGGCCGCGCTACCTGATGGGGGTGGGGACGCCCGAGGACATTCTGGAGTCGGTCGCCCGCGGCATCGACATGTTCGACTGCGTGCTGCCCACGAGGTCCGGGCGGCACGGGCAGGCCTTCACCCGCTTCGGCAAGATCAACCTGAGGAATGCGAAGCACGCCGATGACCTGCGCCCGCTGGACCCCGAACATCCGTGCCCGGCGCTGTCCAGGTACTCCCGGGCCTACCTGCACCACCTGATCCGCTCGGGCGAGCTGCTGGGCATGATGCTGCTGTCCTGGGCCAATATCGCCTATTACCAGTCGCTGATGCAGGGTATCCGGGCGGCGATCTCCGAGGGCCGGTTCGAGGACTTCCGGGTTGCGACGAAGGAACAGTGGAAGCGTGGCGATATCCCGGCATAATCGCTGCCGAAATGGGAGGACGACAAGATGAAGCTTACGGACGAGGTGATCATCCCCGTGCCGCGCATCAAGGTGTGGGAGGCGCTCAATGACGCCGAACTGCTGCGCCAGTGCATTCCCGGCTGCGAGGAGATCGTGAAGAAATCCGACACCGAGATGGAAGCCAAGGTGACGGTGAAGCTGGGGCCGGTGAAGGCGAGCTTCAAGGGGGCGGTGACGCTCTCCGACCTCGACCCGCCCAATGGCTATCGCATCTCGGGCGAGGGCAAGTCGATGATGGGCGGCGCCATCGGCGGTGCCAATGTCAGGCTCGAGGACGTGCCGGAAGGCACCAAGCTGATCTATGACGTCGATGCCCAGGTGACCGGCAAGATCGCCAGCCTCGCCCAGCGTTTCATCGAGCCGACGGCCAAGCAGCTCTCGGCCCAGTTCTTCGAGAGCTTCGCCAGGCTCGCCGTCAACGAGCCCGGCTAGAGGTCACTTTCCGGAGCCGCCCGTGTGCTCGCCCTCGCGCGTCAGGTAATAGGCGGCGAGGATGGGCAGGAAGGTGACGGCGATGACGATCAGCGCCACCACATTGGTGACGGGGCGCTGGCGCGGGCGGATCAGCTCGTTCAGCATCCAGATCGGGAGGGTGGATTGCTGGCCAGCGGTAAAGGTGGTGACGATCACCTCGTCGAAGGACAGCGCGAAGGCCAGCATGCCGCCCGCGAGAAGGGCGGAGCCGATCTGCGGCAGGATCACGTGCCGGAAGGTCTGCGTGCCATTGGCGCCAAGGTCCATCGAGGCCTCGATCATGCTGCCGGAAAGCCGCCGGAAGCGGGCGAGCGCATTGTTGTAGACCACCACGATGCAGAAGGTGGCGTGCCCCAGAACGATGGTCCAGGTCGAGAACGGGATCGACATGATGTCGAAGGCCGAGCGCAGCGCGATGCCGGTGATGATGCCGGGAAGCGCGATCGGCAGGATGAACAGGAGCGAGATCGAATCCTTGCCGAAGAAGCGCGCCCGCCAGAGGGCTGCGGCGGCGAGTGTGCCCAGCACCAGCGCGATCAGCGTGGCGAGCACAGCCACCTTCACCGACAGCCAGAGCGGCCCCCAGATGTCCGGCCGGTCGAACCACGCGACCGAGAACCAGCGGAGCGTCAGGCCCGGTGGCGGGAACTGGAAGCTCTTCTCCTCGGTGGTGAAGGCATAGAGGATGATCAGCGCCAGCGGGATGTGGAGGAACAGCAAGCCGCCGATGGCGGCCAGCCGGAGGGGTAGCGAAGCGGCGGGCTCAGAGCGCATCGAAGGCCCCCATGCGCCGGGCGATCACCAGATAGATGCCCATGATGACGACAGGCACGACGGTGAAGGCCGCGGCCAGCGGAATGTCGCCCGCGGTGCCCTGCAGCGCATAGACCGTAGTGCCGATGAAGGGCCGCGAATTTCCCACGATTTGCGGGATGATGTAGTCGCCGAGCGTCAGCGAGAAGGTGAAGATCGAGCCCGCGATGACGCCCGGCAGGGCCAAGGGCAGGATCACCGTCCGGAAGGTCTGGCGCGGCGAGGCACCGAGGTCGGCCGAGGCCTCGATGAAATTCTTCGGCACGCGCTCCAGCGCCGCCTGCGTGGGCAGGATCATGTAGGGGAGCCAGATATAGACGAAGACGATGAAGGTGCCGATATAGCTGAAGGACAGCGACGAGCCGCCGATCACCGGCAGGCTAAGCAGCGCGTCGAGCAGCCAACCCACGTGGAGCTTGTCCGCCACCCAGGTGATGATCCCCTCCTTGGCGAGGATCAGCTTCCAGGCATAGACCTTGACGAGGTAACTCGACCACAGCGGCATCATCACTGCCAGATAGAACAGCGCCTTCCAGCCACCACGCGCATAGCGCGCTGCGTAATAGGCGATGGGAAAGGCAAGCATGGCGCTGGCGATGGTGACGACTGCCGCCATCACGGCGGTGCGCAGGATGATCGTCAGGTTGGTGGCGGTGAACAGGTGTCCGTAGGTGGTGAGGGTGAATTCGTGGACGATCAGCCCCGAGAATTCATCGAGCGAATAGAAGCTCTGCAGCAGCAGGGCCAAGAGCGAGCCCAGATAGACGATGCCGATCCACAGGAGTGGCGGCAACAGCAGCGCGAGGGTGAGCAGCCCGGAATTGCGGTAGAAGAAGTCCGAAAGTCCGCCGCGCGGGGCCGTGGTGGCAAGGGCGCTCATGCGGCATCCATTGCAACGAGATTGTCCGCGTCCCAGGCGAGGGTCACTGTCTCGCCTTCCTGGATTGCGGTCATGCCCGCAGGCAGGGCAGCCGCGATGCGCGTGCCGTTCACGTCGACGGCGATCCGGGTGACGGCACCCTGATAGTTCACGGAGGCAACGCGGCCGGTGACGCCGAACTGGCCACTGGGCAGAGTTTCATGGCCCCCCGCCAGGCGGATCTTTTCCGGGCGAAGGCTGGTCCACGCCAGCGTGCCACCATGGGCCGCTGCGAAATCGGGCGGGAGGACGTTGGATGAGCCCACGAAATCGGCGACGAAACGCGAGCGGGGGCGTTCATAGACGTCGGCTGGCGAGCCTGCCTGCACAATCCTGCCCTCGTTGAAGATCGCCACGCGGTTGGCCATCGAGAGGGCCTCGCCCTGGTCATGGGTCACGAAGACAAAGGTGATGCCGAGTTGCTTCTGCAGCGCCTTCAATTCTTCCTGCATCTGCTCGCGCAGCTTGAGATCGAGCGCGCCGAGGGGCTCGTCGAGCAACAGCACCTTGGGCTGGTTGACGAGGGCGCGGGCGAGCGCCACGCGCTGGCGCTGGCCACCGGAAAGCTGCGACGGCCGGCGCTGGTCAAAGCCCTTGAGCTTGACCATGGCCAGGGCCTCCAGCGCCTTGGCCTCGCGTTCAGCCCGCGCGACGCCCTTGATCATGAGGCCATAGGCGACGTTCTCGCCCACCGTCATGTGCGGGAACAGGGCGTAGTCCTGGAAGACAGTGTTGACGTTGCGCTTGTAGGGTGGAAGCCCCTCGGCCGTCTCGCCGAAGATCTCGATATGGCCCGAAGTGGGCTGCTCGAAACCGGCGATGAGGCGGAGGCAGGTTGTCTTGCCTGACCCGGACGGCCCCAGCATGGCGAAGAACTCGCCCTCGGCAATATCGAGAGACACGTCATCGACGGCCTTCACCTGGCCGAAGTGACGTGACACGTGCTGGAAGCTGACGGCTGCGGGCATGATGGGTCCTGAACTGAAGACCCCGGCCTGCGGAGGCCGGGGTCAAGCGTGGTTGGGGCTGCGAGCCTTACTGGCTCATGACTTCTCGGTAGGCCTTGTCCCACTGCGAGTAGGGCACGCAACCGCCCTCCGCCTCGCACTTCGCGGTCGGCGTGCGCCAGAACCAGATCTTGTCGAAGTTCTCGAAGCCGTTGGTGGCGCAGCCGGCGTCGGTCAGGAGCTCGTTGCCCTTGCAGGCGGCGGGAACCGAGGGAACCGAACCGAACCAGGCCGCGAGATCACCCTGCACCTTCGGTGAGATCGAGTGGTTCATCCACAGATAGGCACAGTTCGGGTGCGCCGCCTCGGCATGCATCATGGTGGTGTCGGCCCAGCCCGTGGCACCTTCCTCCGGCACGGTCGAAGCGACCGGCTGCTTGTCGGCCTGCAGCAGGTTCACCTGGAACGGCCAGGAGCCCGAGGCAACGACGCCCTCGTTCTTGAAGTCGTCGATCTGCACCATGGCATCATGCCAGTAGCGGCCGACCAGCTGGCGCTGGTTCTTCAAGAGGGCGATGACCGCATCGAACTGCGCCTGGTTCAGCTCATAGGGGTTCTTGATGCCGAGTTCCGGCTTGGTCTTCATCAGGTAGAGCGCGCCATCGGCCACGTAGATCGGGCCGTCGAAGGCCTGGACGCGGCCCTTGTTCGACTTGCCGTCGGGCAGGTTCTGCTCTTCGAAGACGATGGCCCAGCTCTTCGGCGCTTCCTTGAAGACGTTGGTGTTGTAGGCGAGGACGTTCGGGCCCCACTGATAGGGCACGCCATAGTGGACGCCGTCGACCGTGTGCCAGGGCGCTTCCTTCAGGCGGTCGTCCAGCGTGCCCCAGTCCTTGATGAGGGAAATGTTGATGGGCTGCACCTTCTTGCCGGCCACGAGGCGCAGCGAGGCGTCGCCCGAGGCGGTGACGAGGTCGAAGCCGCCCTGGTTCATCAGGGTCACCATCTCGTCCGAGGTGGCCGCGGTCTTGACGTTGACCTTGCAGCCCGTGTCCTTCTCGAAGCTGGTCACCCAGTCATAGTTCTTGTCGGTCTCGCCGCGCTCGATGTAGCCCGGCCATGCCACGATGTCGACCTGGCCTTCACCTGGGCCGATCTCCTTCTTGGCCTCCTGCGCCATGGCGAGGCCCGCCACGGCGGCGAGGGCGGCGAGCGATGAAATCGCTGTCTTCATAAAGGTCATCTGTCTGCTCCCTGTTGGGCCGATTGTGAGGCGCTTCTTGGCAGCACCATCTGGCCCGTGCCATGTATTGTGAACCGAAGTGGACCCAAACTTCAACCCCGGCAAACCTTTAGGTATCGTCATGCGCAGCCTCTGGATAAAATCGCCGCTGGCAATCATGGCTGACGCACCCGCCGGGATTGTGCTGCGCGGCGGCAGGATCGCCGAAGTGCTGACGTCGGGGCAACGGCCATCCGTGGCGGTGGACGAGGTTTTTGACGCATCGCAGCACGTGGTGCTGCCCGGCCTGGTCAACACCCACCACCACTTCTACCAGACACTGACGCGGGCTCACCCCGATGCCATCAACAAGAAGCTCTTCGACTGGCTGAGGGCGCTCTATCCGGTGTGGTCACGCCTGACGCCCGAATCGCTGCGGCTCGCCACCCGGCTGGCGCTCACCGAGCTGCTGATGTCGGGTGTCACGACCACCTCCGACCATCATTACCTGTTTCCGGGCGGGCTTGACGACGCGATGGACATCCAGGTGGAGGAGGCGCGGAACCTCGGCCTGCGGATGACCGTGACCCGCGGGTCGATGAACCTGTCGGTGAAGGATGGCGGGTTGCCGCCCGATTCCGTGGTGCAGGACGAGGACACGATCCTCGCCGACTGCGAGCGCGTGATCGGCAAGTATCACGAGCGCGGCGAGGGCGCGATGATCCAGATCGCGCTCGCGCCGTGCTCGCCTTTCAGCGTGACCAAGTCGCTGATGTGCGCCTGCGGGGCCCTTGCCGAGACGCATGACTGCCGCCTGCACACCCACCTCGCCGAAACGCATGACGAGGATGATTTCTGCACGGCGATGTTCGGCATGCGTCCGCTCGATTACCTGGAAGATGTGGGCTGGCTCAATGACCGCACGTGGCTGGCCCATGGCATCCATTTTTCCGATGATGACGTGAAGCGGCTGGGCCGGCATGGCGTGGGGGTGTGCCATTGCCCCACCTCCAACATGGTGCTGGCCTCGGGCCAATGCCGCACCCGGGAGCTCGAGGCCGCCGGGGCGGCGGTGGGACTGGGGGTCGATGGCTCGGCCTCGAACGATTCCTCCAACCTGATGGAGGGCGTGCGCCATGCGCTGATGATCAACCGCCTGACCTATGACGCCTCCGTCAGCCATCTCGATGCGCTGCGCTGGGCCACCCAAGGTTCCGCCCGCTGCCTGGGGCGCAGCGACATCGGGGAGATCGCGGTCGGCAAGCAGGCGGACCTGGCCCTGTTCAGGCTCGACGAGCTGCGCTTCTCGGGCGCCGGTGATCCACTGGCGGCCCTCGTGCTCTGCGGCGCCCATCGTGCCGACCGGGTGATGGTGGCCGGCGAATGGCGGGTCATCGACGGCCTTCCGGTCGGCATCGACATCGCCGCGCTGCGCGCCGCCCATGGCGCGGCGGCAAAGCTGTTCCTGTGATAAGAACCCGGCCATGATGGATCTTGCCGCCGAATACAACAACCGCGCCATGGTGCCGGACCATGCGGAGATCATCGCACGCTGGCACAAGGATGCGTCGGCCTACAGGGCCAGCCATGAAGGCGAACTTGACATCCCCTATGGTGCCAGGCCGCGCAACCGGGTCGACCTGTTCCCGGCTGATGGCGGCCAGGGGCAGGGGCCCGTCATCGTCTTCATCCATGGCGGCTACTGGCGGAGCTTCGACAAGTCGACCTTCAGCCATGTGGCAGGTCCCGCCAATGCGGCGGGCTTCGACGTCGCGGTTCCGGGATACAGCCTCTGCCCGGATGTGACGGTCGCCGACATCATCGACGAGCTTCGCCAGTGCTGCCTGTTCCTCGGGCAGCGCAGCGGACGGCGGCTGGTGGTGACGGGCCATTCCGCCGGAGGTCACCTTGCCGCCGCCATGGCAGCCACCGAATGGCAGCTCTATGGCGCCCGCCAGGACCTGATCCAGGCCTGTCTGGCGGTCAGCGGGCTGTTCGACCTCCGCCCGCTGATGGTGACGCCCTATAATGACGATCTGCGGCTCTCCGCCGCCGCGGCCATGGCGGCGAGCCCGCTGTTCTGGCCGATGCCCAGCCGCATCCCCTTTGACAGCTGGGTGGGCGCCGAGGAGAGCTTCGAGTTCCGTCGCCAGGCCCGCTCGCTCGCAGCGGGCTGGGCAGGTTTCGGGCTTCCCTGCCGTTATGAGGAGGTGGCGGGAGAGAACCACTTCAGCATCGGAGACCTGCTGGCTCGTCCCCGCCACCCCATGACCCTCCGCCTGCTGGAGCTTGCCCGGGGCTGAGGCGGCCCGGAAACCTGTCGCGGCGCACAATTTCCGGGCAGGCGTCGGCTGGGAACTCTGCCGGTTGCGGCGGGTTCTGCTGTGAACGAGAGCCTTTCTCCCGCGAGCCCCAGCCTGAGTGAAACCAATGCCACCCGCCCTGCGTATCCGGTGAAACAGCAGTGCCCGAATTTGGCCGAGAATACCCCCTCCACATTCGGGGCGAAGCACCTATATAATCGCTCTCATGCCGAAGCAGCCCAACCACAGAGACGAAAATCAGACAGGGGTGATCACCCGGACGGAGGCGAAGACCAAAAAGCCTTCGCTCTACAAGGTGCTGCTGCTCAACGACGACTACACGCCGATGGAATTCGTCGTGCACGTGCTCGAGCGGTTCTTCGGCAAGGGACGCGACGAGGCGACCCGCATCATGCTGCACGTCCACCAGAAGGGCGTCGGCGTCTGCGGGGTCTACACATTCGAGGTGGCGGAGACCAAGGTGACCCAGGTCATGGATTTCGCCCGCAACCACCAGCATCCCCTCCAGTGCACGATGGAAAAGGAATAGGCCAATGCCGACATTCTCCCGCAGTCTCGAAAAGGCGCTGCACCGCGCCCTTGCACTGGCCAACGAACGCCGCCACGAATATGCGACGCTCGAGCACCTGCTGCTCTCGCTCACCGACGACAAGGACGCTGCAGCGGTCATGAAGGCCTGCAACGTCGACCTCGACGTGCTGCGCCGCAGCCTGACCAATTACATCGACAATGAGCTGGGCCAGATGATCTCGGCCGAGCGCGAGGATTCGAAGCCCACGGCCGGCTTCCAGCGCGTGATCCAGCGCGCCGTGATCCACGTCCAGTCCTCGGGCCGCGAGGAGGTGACGGGGGCCAACGTGCTCGTCGCCATCTTCGCCGAGCGCGAGAGCCATGCGGCCTATTTCCTGCAGGAGCAGGACATGACGCGTTACGATGCCGTCAACTACATCTCGCATGGCATTGCCAAGCGTTCCGGTCTTTCGGAAACGCGCCCCGTGCGCGGTGTCGACCAGGACCAGCAGGGCGCCAGCAACAGTGACGGCGACGAGGGCAGCGCCAAGAAGAAAGGCGAGGGCGATGCGCTCGACGCCTATTGCATCAACCTCAACAAGAAGGCCGGCGAAGGAAAGATCGATCCGCTGATCGGCCGCGAGGCTGAAGTCCGCCGCACCATACAGATCCTCTGTCGCCGCCAGAAGAACAACCCGCTCTTCGTGGGCGACCCGGGCGTCGGCAAGACGGCGATCGCCGAGGGCCTGGCCCGCAAGATCATCAATGGCGACGTGCCGGAGGTGCTGCTGAACTGTACCGTCTTCCAGCTCGACATGGGCGCGCTCCTGGCCGGCACCCGCTATCGCGGCGACTTCGAGGAGCGCCTCAAGGCGGTGGTGAAGGAGATCGAGTCCCGCCCCGGCGCCATCATGTTCATCGACGAGATCCACACGGTCATCGGCGCGGGGGCGACCTCGGGCGGGTCCATGGACGCCTCCAACCTGCTGAAGCCGGCGCTGGCCAATGGCTCGCTGCGCTGCATCGGCTCGACCACCTACAAGGAATACCGCCAGCACTTCGAGAAGGACCGGGCCCTCGTCCGTCGGTTCCAGAAGATCGACGTCAACGAACCCTCGATCCCGGATGCGATCGAGATCCTCAAGGGCCTCAAGCCCTATTACGAGGAGTTCCACAAGGTCCGCTACACCGATGACGCGATCGAGACGGCGGTGCAGCTCTCGGCGCGCTACATGGCCGACCGCAAGCTGCCGGACAAGGCGATCGACGTGATTGACGAGACCGGCGCCTCGCAGATGCTGGTAACCGAGGACAAGCGCCGCAAGGTGATCGGCGTGCCGGAGATCGAGGAAACCATTGCCACCATGGCCCGGATACCGGCCAAGACGGTGTCGAAGGACGACGCCACGGTGCTGAAGAACCTCGACGCCGAGCTGAAGCGCATGGTGTTCGGCCAGGACAAGGCCATCGAGGCCCTGGCCGCCGCCATCAAGCTTGCCCGCGCGGGCCTGCGGGAACCGGAAAAGCCCATCGGCTGCTACCTGTTCTCCGGTCCCACGGGCGTGGGCAAGACGGAGGTTGCGAAGCGGCTCGCCGAGGTGATGGGCGTCAACATGCTGCGTTTCGACATGTCCGAGTACATGGAAAGACACTCGGTCTCGCGCCTCATCGGTGCGCCTCCCGGCTATGTCGGCTTCGACCAGGGCGGGTTGCTGACCGACGGCATCGACCAGCACCCCTATTCGGTGCTGCTGCTCGACGAGATCGAGAAAGCGCACCCTGACCTGTTCAACATCCTGCTGCAGGTGATGGACCACGGCAAGCTGACCGACCACAATGGCAAGTCGGTCGACTTCCGCAACGTGATCCTCATCATGACCACCAATGCCGGTGCCCAGGACATGGCGCGCGAGGCCATCGGCTTCGGCAACAGTGTTCGCCAGGGTGACGACATGGAGGCCATCCAGCGGCTGTTCACGCCGGAGTTCCGCAACCGGCTCGATGCGGTCATCGCCTTCGGCCACCTGCCGCCGGCAGTGGTTCGCAAGGTGGTGGAGAAGTTCGTGCTGCAGCTGGAGGCCCAGCTGGCCGAACGCCAGATCAACATCGAGCTGTCTGCCGATGCCGCCGACTGGCTGGCCCGGAAGGGCTATGACCAGCAGATGGGCGCGCGGCCCCTGGCGCGCATCATCCAGGAGCACGTCAAGAAGCCGCTGGCCGAGGAGGTGCTGTTCGGCAAGCTGTCGAAGGGCGGAACCGTGCGCATCCTTCTCAAGGGGGATGAGCTGCACTTCGAGTATCTGAGTCGCGATGAGGAGAAGGCCTTGCCCGGCCGGCCCGAACGCAAGGCTCTGCCACGTGCCGCAGCGGAAACCGGGGAGGAGGGCGACGACAAGCCCGAGAGGAAGGCCGCAAAGCGCAAGCCCAAGGCGAAGTCCGAGTGAGTAATCACGTCGAAGCGACGGGAAAATGAAGGAAAACCGGCGTACTGTCCAATTGCAGTCGCCGGTTTTCTTGTTATTGTACGACGCAGAAGAACAAGGGTCGAACCGGCCCGGTGGGGAGACGAGGCGTGGAAAACGCTGCAGCGAAGGTCATGGCTGACCGCCCGGTGGCGGTGCAGGTCACCGACCTTCACAAGAAATTCGGCGAGCTCGAGGTTCTGAAGGGCGTTTCGCTCACGGCGCGCGAGGGGTCGGTCGTCTCGATGATCGGTGCGTCGGGATCCGGCAAGTCCACCTTCCTCCGCTGCATCAACTTCCTCGAGATGCCCACCCAGGGCCAGATCGAGGTGACGGGCGAAAAGGTTGCGCTCGCCCGCCACAAGGACGGCGACCTGCACCCCTCGGACCGCAAGCAGCTGGAGCGTATCCGCACGCGGCTCGGCATGGTCTTCCAGAGCTTCAATCTCTGGCAGCACATGACCGTGCTGCAGAACGTGATCGAGGCCCCGGTTCATGTGCTGGGCGTGCCGCGGGCGGAAGCCATCGAGCGCGCGGAGAAGCTGCTCCACAAGGTCGGCCTGTTCGAGAAGCGCGACCAGTATCCGGCCTTTCTCTCCGGCGGCCAGCAGCAGCGTGCCGCCATCGCACGCGCGCTGTGCATGGAGCCGAAGGTCATGCTCTTCGATGAACCCACCTCGGCGCTCGACCCCGAGCTGGTGGGCGAGGTGCTGAAGGTCATCCGCGACCTTGCCGATGAGGGCCGCACCATGATCCTCGTCACCCACGAAATGAAGTTTGCCCGCAGCGTCTCCAGCCACGTGATCTATCTCTACAAGGGGGTGATCGAGGAGGAGGGGCCGCCATCGCAGGTCTTCGGTTCGCCCCGCAGCGACCGTTGCCGCCAGTTCGTTTCCTCGGCACATGCCTGAGCGGAACGTGACAAGTGCCTTCAACAAACCGGGCCTTCAAGCCGCCCGGAAAACAGGGAGTAACGTGAATGAAGCTTAACCGTCGCATCGTCATGGCAGCCGCGGCCCTTGGCCTGCTGGCCAGCGCCTCCACCGCCGCCATGGCCGACATCAAGTTCGGCGTCGCGGCCGAGCCCTATGCGCCCTACAGCTCGAAGGATGCTTCCGGCAAGTGGGTCGGCTGGGAAATCGACCTGATGAACGCCCTCTGCGCCCAGATGAACGAGAAGTGCGAACTCGTGGAAGTGGCGTGGGACGGCATCATCCCCGCGCTGACCTCGAAGCAGATCGACGTCATCTGGTCGTCCATGTCGATCACCGATGAGCGCAAGAAGACCATCGACTTTTCGGACATGTACTACAACACGCCGTCGAACCTGATCGGCCAGAAGGATGGCGACACCAACATCTCGCCGGAGCACCTCAAGGGCAAGGTTGTGGGCGTTCAGGTCTCGACCACCCATGAGCGTTACGCGCAGAAGTATTTCGCCGCCGCCGGTGCGGAAGTGAAGACCTATTCCACGCAGGACGAGGCCAACAACGACCTGGCTGCAGGGCGTGTCGACTATGTGCAGGCCGATTCCACCGCGCTGGATGCCTTCCTGAAATCCGACCAGGGCAAGCAGTGCTGCGAGCTGAAGGGCACCGTTCCGGACGACATCTCGGTTCTGGGCATGGGTGTCGGGGCCGGTGTGCGCAAGGAAGACACGGCGCTTAAGGAGAAGATCAACGCCGCCATCGCCGAACTGGCGAAGCAGAAGAAGTTCGCGGAGATCACGGTGAACTATCCGGAACTGCAGGGCATTCTCGTCACTCCCGAAAACAAGTAACGTAGCTGCGTGCCTGCGCGGAAAGATGGTTTCCGCGCAGGTTCCTGACCAGGGGCGCCCATGGCCGGTCAACCCGGATTTCCGGAAATACTGTCGTTCGGCCCCACCGGCTATGGCGACGAGCTGCTGTTCGGAGCCTCCGTCAGCGTGGCCATCGCGCTTCTGGCCTATGCGCTGGGTCTGATCATCGGCGTCATCGGCGCGATGTCGAAGCTCTATGGCAGCACCCTGACGCGCACCATCATGCAGGGTTACACCACGCTGGTGCGCGCCGTGCCTGAGCTGATCCTCATCCTCATCCTTTATTACGCCGGCACGGCAACGTTGAACCAGCTGCTCGAAAGCTCGGGCTTCTCGGCCATCGCGATCAACGGCTTTGCCGCCGCCGTGCTGGTACTCGGTTTCGTCCAGGGCGCCTATTCCACCGAGGTGCTGCGCGCTGCGATCCAGGCCATCCCGGTTGGCCAGATGGAGGCCGCGAGGGCCTACGGCATGTCGCCCTGGCTGATCTTCCGCCGGATCACGCTGCCGTCGATGCTGCCCTATGCCATTCCGGGGCTCGCCAATCTCTGGCTCATCGTCACCAAGGATACGGCACTGATCGCCGTCGTCGGCTACACCGAGCTGGCGCTGGCCACCCGCCAGGCGGCCGGCAACACCAAGATGTATTTCACCTTCTTCATGGCCGCTGGCCTCGTGTACCTGATCATCACGCTGGTGTCGCAGCGCGGCTTCGCGATGCTCGAAAAGCGCGTGCGGCGCGGCCAGAGGAAGCTGACATGAGCTTCGACGTGTTCAAGCTGATCGTCAAAAGCCTGGTCGTGCTGCTGCTGGTGGCATTGCTCACCGGCATCATCTACTGGCTGCTGAAGGTGTCGCAGTGGAGCTGGATGGCCACCTATTACCCGCTGCTGATCCGCGGCCTCTGGCTGACTCTGCTCCTGTGGGTGTTCTCCTGCGTGCTGGGCATGATCCTTGCCATCCCCATCGGGCTGGTGCAGGTGACGGGGCCCCGCTGGCTTGCTGCCATCGCACGCGGCTTCTGCACCGTGATCCGCGGCACACCGCTGCTGCTGCAGCTGTGGCTCATCTATTATGGGCTCGGGTCCCTGTTTCCCCAGCTCGCCAGCGTGTTCCCCGAGTTCCGCCAGGACTTCCGATGGCTCATCCGGCTTGATGCCTTCTGGTATGCGCTGCTTGCCTTCACCCTCAGCTTCGCGGGTTATGAGGGCGAGATCATGCGCGGCGCGTTCCTCGGTGTTCCGCGGGGAGAGCTGGAGGCCGCGCGTTCCTTCGGCATGTCGCCCTGGAAGGTGCTGACCCGGGTGTGGTTCCCCCGTGCTGTTCGTCTCGTGCTGCCGACGCTGGCCGGCGAGGTGGTCCTGCAGCTCAAGGCTACGCCGCTTGCCATGACGGTGACGGTGATGGACCTTGCGGGCGTCGTGCGCAACCGCATCACCCAGGACACCTACATCGTCTACGAGCCGCTGATGCTGCTTGCCGTGATTTACATGTGCCTGACCTTCCTCACCGTCTGGGCCTTCAGCTACATCGAGAAGAAAGTGCCGCAAAAGCGATGATCGAGGACGTTCTCAAGAAGCACTTGCCCGATCTCACGGCCATCCGGCATGATCTCCACGCCCATCCCGAAATGCTGTTCCAGGAGGAACGCACGGCCGGGATCGTGGCCGACGAATGCCGAAGGCTGGGATTCGAGGTTGCCACGGGCATCGCCAAGACCGGCGTGGTGGCATCGCTCAGAAACGGCAACTCCGGCCGCACCATCGGCATCCGCGCCGACATGGATGCGCTGCCGATCCAGGAGCAGACCAATCTGCCCTATGCATCGAAGTACCCCGGCAAGATGCACGCCTGCGGGCATGACGGGCACACGACCATGCTGCTCGGGCTGGCGCGCTATCTCGCGGAGCACCGGAACTTCGACGGAACGGTTCGGCTGATCTTCCAGCCATCGGAGGAAGACGAGGGTGGCGCCTTCCGCATGATCGAGGATGGGCTGTTCACCCGGTTCCCCTGCGACCGTGTCTTCGCGCTCCACAACCTGCCGGGTGAGGCGGAAGGCCAGATCGTCGTGCGACCGGGACCGATCACGGCCTCCTGCGACGTCTTCACCATCGTCGTGCAGGGTGTGGGTGGACATGGCGCGCTGCCGCACAAGTCGGTGGACCCGGTCGTCGCAGCCTCCAGCATCGTGCTGGCGCTGCAGACGGTCGTCTCCCGCAACCTCGATCCGCATGATCCGGCGGTCGTCACCGTTGGTGCGATCAATGGCGGGTCCATGGCGACGGTCATCCCGGAAGAGGTGCGGCTGCTGGTCGGCGTGCGCACCGTGACGAAGCCGGTGCGCGATCTGGTGCTCACCCGCATCAAGGAACTCGCCATGGCGCATGCCAAATCCTATGGCTGCACGGCGGATGTACAGATTGGCCTCGACAGCTGGAGCTACCCCGCCGGGTTCAACACCCCGGACGAAGCGGCGCTGGTGCGCGCGGTGGCGCTGGAGATGGGGCAGGACCCCACCAAGGTCGACATGCGGGGCCCCTTCATGTTCTCGGAAGACTTCTCCGCCATGCAGGAAGTCGTGCCGTCCTGCTATTTCGGCCTGGGGGCGGGGCCGGGGCCGATGCTTCACGACCCCGGTTATAACTTCAACGACGCGCTTCTGGTGAAGGGCCCCGCCTTCTGGGCGAGGCTCGTCGAGAAGGCGCTGCCTCAGGCATAGGGCCCTTCGAGGCCCAGCTTCCGCATCAGCGTGGCATAGCTGTTGAAGCTCTTCACCAGTGCCGCGCCGTGGCGCGCGATCAGGGTCTGGCGCGCCGCCTCTGTCGGGGCGGCGGCCAGCGCAGCCCAGATCGCCGCCATCGTCTCGGCCTCGCCGCGCGCTGCCGTGACATCGCCAGAAGCGACGGCCTGGGAAATCGACTGGCCGCTGCACTTGCCGACCCCGGCCACCGTTCTGGACCCGCCCAGCGCATAGCCCTCCGGCAGGTCGCCCTTGAGGTTCACGACCTCCTTGAAGCGGATGGCGCTGATGATCTGATCCACCGCCTGCTTGGCCCCCTCGACGCGCGAGACGTGCTCGGTGTCGGCCGCCGCGTGCGGCAGCAGTTCCAGCCGGCCGGGATATTTCTGCGCCAGGGGCAGGTAGGGGACCATCGGCCCGGTGGCGGCTCCCGTCTCGGCGTTGACGAAGAGATCGGCATCAATGGCCGCGTAGCGCACCTTGCCGGATGCCAAGGCGGCATCCAGTGCCGCGGCGTCGACGCATTCACCGCGGTCGTAGTTGATCACGATCGCGCCGTCGTTCAGTTGGGCCAGAACGCTGGCGCTCACCACATTGGCGTTGGCGAACTTGCCGGTGGCGGAGTTCAGCGGGCCGAGGCCAGTGTGCACGGAAATCACATCCGCCCCCTGTGCCGCGTCTTCCGGTGTCGCAGCGTAGATGAAGCCCTCCGACTCGATCCAGTCCTTGTGGCGGGGCCTTGCGTGGACTGCCACCACCATGCCGAAGGCCTGCGCCAGCTTCGCCATCTCTCGTCCTATGTTGCCATAGCCGATGATGCCGATGCGCTTTCCTTCGATCTTCTCGGTCGGGAACTTCGCGAGATCGCGCCCGGTGTCGAAGGTGCCCGCGGCGGTGAGGCGGTGCATCTCGTCCACGGGAAGATCCGGCAACACCTTCAGCAGGGCCTTGAAGCCCATCTGCGCGGTCGCCCGGCTGTTGAAGGACGGCGTGTTCATCAGCGGGGCGATGCCTCCTTCGCCGTTGCCGCCTCCCCATGATGCGGAGCCCATGTTGCCCGTGCCGGCGCCGATCCGCACGCCACCGGCGGGGAACTGGGCCTCCTTGGGCAGGAAGGTTGCCGCCGCGATCACCGCGTCATACTGCCCCTTGTCGGTCAGCGGCCTGATTTCATCGGGCTTCGACAGCTGCGGCTGGTAGAAGAAGTGGATGCCCGGCTCGAGCGTCATGCCATCCGTATACGGGGCGTCATGGAAGCTGCAGCCCTGTGCGATGGCGTGCGCCCTGACCGCCGAGTGGTCGGGCTTGCCGTCCATGCCGAACTTGAGGCCGACATGATCGCAGATCAGCACCTTGTAGGCGCGCTTGGGGTCGTCCTTGCGGCTGCGGCCTGCCTGCTGTGCGGGAGCAGGGAAGGTGACGCCATGTTTCGCCAGTTCCTCCTCCATCACCACGATCCGCGCCCGGTGATAGGCGTACTTGATGTTGTCGAGCAGGGCGTGGATGTCTTCCACCGGCCGGATGCCGCCAATCCAGGCGCGATAGTCGCCCGGCGTGCCGGGGAAGGCGTTGACATAGCGGGCGGTGTCGAGGCCCTCCTCGTGAACACCATTGGGGTGGGTGATTCCGTCATAGGCCAGCAGCTGCTTCGAGCGTGCGATGATGCGGGCATGAAGCGCAGGGTCGGTGACCTGCCTGTCGGCAACTTTCACGAGGGTGACCGCGGCTCCGCGGTGCTCGGCACTGGTGACGCCCAGCTGGAACAGGTCCGAGTTGCTCATCCACTCGTTCAGGGCGGCCCGGTTCAATTCGGAGCGGCGGTTCATCTCTCTGACCGGGCCGATCATCTTCTCGACGCGCAGCAGGCCAAAGGTGGTTTCGGCAAAGGCGAGGGTGGAGAAGGTGTTGATCACACCACCCACCATCTTGTTCTCCTGCGGGTCATAGAAGGGTCCCAGCTTCACCGTTCGCTCGCCCGACAGCGGCATCTTGGGATCGACCGGTGCGGCGAGCTTCAACTGGCGCGGAATGGCCCAGGAAGGCGCCTTCTGGTTCTCCTCCACCAGTGCCAGAGCGGTTGGCGTGAAGGACACGAGGAAATATCCGGAGATGCCGCCAATCGCCTTCTGGAACGGCATGAACAGGCAGCACTTCGCCATTACCTCCGCCACCAGTTCCTCGCCCCAGGGCATGGCGCCCAGCATCGAGGTCGCATCCAGCACCGCATGGTGCTCGGCCGGATTGCGGTCGATCCAGTCGAGAAGGTTCTCGATGTCGGAGCGGGAATAGGTGGTGGCCCCCGTCGTCTCGTGCCCGACGCCGAAAAATACTTTGATGCCCATGCGTTCCAGCATGTCGGAGGACGGGATCGCTCCCTCGGATTTGGCGAAATGGATGCGCGCCTCGTCGCCATTGCGGGCAAAGCGCATCATCTCGACGATCTGCGCCCCCCAGCTCTGTCGGAAGAAGCCCGAGGCCTTGGCAAGATCCGATTCCGGTGCCGGCGTATCGACGTAGACATGCTGGGCAGGGTCGTTGACGGTCAGGAAGTGCAGTGCGCAGACGGTGAAGCCCGAATGGCCGCCGCCGAGGCCCACCGCCAGCCGGTTGGACTTCGGGAACTCGAAGTAGCGGTGGATCTCCCGCATCATGTCCAGCAGGAACTTGTCGGCCGGATAGCCGCGGTGCATCGAGCGGCCGATTTCCGCGGCGGTGAAGGGGCCGATGTCGCGGCCGGTGTCGTCCAGCTTCCTGTAGTTCTGCTCCAGCCAGTGCTCGAAGGCAAAACGCAGCATGCGGCTGTCGGCCTCGTCCCGCGCCATGTCGGTGATCGGGCCCACACCGAAGAAGGGGTTCTGGGTGCGCGGCGGAGGACCGCCCGCCGAGGCCCTGAGAGAGTCCTCGCGCGCCGCCTTCAGATTGTCGATTGCAGACATGTCAGCCCCGATCCTGTTTGGATAAGGCGCCACGCTAGTCGACTTCGCGGCGCGAAAGGCCGCCCAAAAGCGTCATCTTCGGCCAGCTTGCGCCGCCAGCGCCGCCGCCAAGGGGGCCGTGTCCGTCAGCGGCAGATCTGGCCGGTACGGTTCGAGGCGCCGTTGAACGGATAACCGGTCTTTATGATCCCTGTGATGGTCAGGGCGAAGCAGCCCGATGCCTTGGTCTTGGGGGCGGTCAGCGTCACCTTGCCATATTTGTTCGTCGTGGCGGTGACGTTCTTGCTGACGATGCCATTCCAGCTTCCGGTCACTTTGGCGCCCGAAAGCGGCTTTCCCATGTGATCGACGACCGTCACCGATGCCACGGCCCAGGCATAGCCCTTGCTGTTGGTCTTCAGCGACATCTCGATGCTCTGCACGTTCGACAGCGGTGCCGGAACACTGACGTTGATGACCTGGGAGGTGCTGGCGCTCAGCCCGGAATTGTCCACCACCGTCAGCCGGGCCAGATAGGTTCCGGCAACCTGATAGACGTGGTTCACGAGCGCCATGGAGCCGCTCACATCGCTGTTGCCGTCGCCAAAGTCCCAGTACCAGAAGGCCACCCGGCCATCATCGGTCGAATTCCTGCCATCGAGGGTCACGGCAAGGGGAGCGGGTCCCGTGTTGCGCGACGCAACGATGACGGGGCGTGGCGGCGTCCCCACCGGCGGGGCATAGCTGGCGGTCAGACGGAAGTTGCCAACGCTGCCATAGGACGAATAGCCTGTGACGGCAGGGTCTCCCTGACCGGTGCCCCTGACCTCCAGAAAGTAGGTGCCTTGCGTCGTGATGTTGTAGGCCAGGGCCGACTTCAACTCGTTGATGGGGTTTTGTGTCGCCAGGACCCGGCCGGCAGAGTCCAGGAGGGTCAGGACGAGATCGACGTCGGGAGACCGGTTCGCCGGCATGACATTGGCCTGGAGCGGTCCGACGCCTGCGGTAATCGCAAACACGTCCCTGTCGCTGGTGGTCTCGATCACGCCGTCCATGCTGCCGCTGACGGTGTTGCCGGAAAGGCGCTGGACGAAGGGGGTCGCGGTTCCCGTATTGCTGCCATAGTCATCGAGCCGGAGCGGCAGGCCGAAGTTCTGGGCAATGACGAAGTCATCTTCCTTGTTGCTGGCGCCGGAATACTCGCCCTTGCTGAACTGCACCAGCGGCCGGTAATAGCCCACGCCCATGATGGGGGCCCATCCCGTCGTGGCATCATTTCCCTGCCCGGCATAATAGGCGTTGCTGCCCTGGCCGTCATGATGCAGGCCCATGTTGTGGCCTGCCTCGTGCGAAATCGCCTCCGCAACGGCCTTTTCATTGCCGCTTCCCAGCATGTCGTAGAACACGAAGGCTGGCTTGTAATAGTTCGGAGGCTTGCTGCCGGCGAATGCGTCGAAGACCCCGATATAGGCGATGCCACCGCAGGTGCAGTTGTAGACACCGTCCTTCTTGGTGATCACGACGGTGGTTCCGAACACCTTGTCGTTGACGTCCGACCGGGTCAGAACGTCGTCTGACGGGCGCTGCGTGGTCACGTCGACGTCAAAGGGCGCATAATCCTCGGCGACACGCTGCCAGATATACTGGATGCGCTGCAGTTCCTCGGTGGAAAACGACCCGGGGTTGCCGTCGAGGTCGAAGGGCGTGGCGACGATCGTCGACTTGCCCTGGCTGGCGTTCCATGCCGTTCCGGTGATCGTGTCGCCGGTGAAATTGAGATAGATCGTGCGGTTCGCGCCCGGGTGGCTGTGAAGATAGAAGGTCTGGTCCAGGCTGACGAGGCCACCGTCCTGTATCGAGGAGGGTTGCTGCGCCGAGGGCTGCTGCTCTGCCGGCAAGGGAGCATTCATCTCCCATACGGCATAGAGCCGGCCGTTTTGATCGAGGCGCATGTGCTTGTCGGTCAGAAGTTCCTTGCGAAACTCGTCCGGCGTCTTGCCATACCAGGCGGCGACATCGGGCAAGTGGATTCCCAGCCGATCGACCGCATCCTGACCTTTCGCCTGCTTCACGCCGATGTCGATTCCTGGGAAGGGTTGCAGCCTGTCCTGGATCGGCAGCTTGGGCAGCGGCTGCATGTTCTCAGCCCCGGCGTGGAACGCACCCGCAGCAAGGAGGAGGGATGCCGAAATCACCAGCTTTGTCGTTGCGGAGATGTTCACGTTGCTATCCTTCCTGGGCAAACGATGCCCTCGGCGTCTTGCAGACCGCCCACGAAACCTGCCAACGGCTTCGGAAACGATTGCTAATCACTTGCATCATATAGTGCATATGTGATGGTGCTTATCTTGATTTCCATCAAGAAATCGACAGTTCCGTAGTTACACTTCACCATTGCAGGTGTCACGTAAGTATAAATACTCATTCATCAAAACGCGTTTCAGAATTGGCTGGACGCGGGCCGTGCTGGCACCCTGGATGTTCGCGCCATGCGTGCCAATTCCAGCACCCCCTTGGCCGCCCTGATCGAGGGATTCGCCACGACCCGGAGACCAGCCTCGGCCGTGCGCCACAACCAGCGCAGGAACTGCGCGCCGCCATTCGATCGTCAATGCCGTCGGAAAATGTGGTGAGCCCGTCGGGGATCGAACCCGAGACCCTCTGATTAAAAGTCAGATGCTCTACCGCTGAGCTACGGGCCCACGACCGGAAGGAATGCCCGGCGAACGCGCGCGGAACATAGTGGGGGGTGGGGGTGGGGTCAATACAATTGCAGGGCGCCTTGCTATCGCCTCAACCGGGCAGACATGCTAGCGGGGGGCCATGGGATTCCTTTTGCGACCGGGACTGCAATGACAGATATCGCGATCATCGTGCTGGCCGCGGGCAAGGGCACGCGGATGAAGTCGGCCTTGCCCAAGGTGCTGCACCGGGCCGCGGGCCGGAGCCTGCTGGCGCATGTTCTGCATGCGGCACGGGCCCTCGACCCACGGCACGCCGTGGTCGTCGTCGGCCCCGACATGGAGGCCGTCTGGCAGGAGGCGCGCACCGTGATCCCGGGCGCACGCCTGGCGGTGCAGTCAGAGCGCCTCGGCACCGGCCATGCCGTTGCCATGGCGCGGGAGCAGTTGCAGGATTTCACCGGCACCGTTCTGGTGCTCTACGGCGATGTGCCGCTGATTTCGACCGGCACCCTGCGGGGACTGACGGGTCTTGCCGGGCACGGGATGGCGGTGCTCGGCTTCGAGGCCTCCAACCCTCATGGCTATGGTCGACTGCTTCAGGACGCCGACGGCAGCGTGGTGAAGATCCGGGAGGAACTCGATGCGAGCCCGGCCGAGCGGGCCATCGGCCTCTGCAACTCCGGCATCATCGCCATCGACGCCGCGCTCCTGTGGTCGCTCGTCCCCCAGCTTGGAAATGCCAACGCCAAGGGGGAATACTACCTCACCGACCTCGTTGATCTGGCGGCGTCCTGCGGTTTTCCGTGCCGGCTCGCCCTTTGCCCGGAGGCGGAGGTTGCAGGCGTCAACGACCGCCTCCAGCTTGCGGGAATCGAGAAGACGCTGCAGCAGTCATACCGGCGGCGGCACATGCTGAACGGGGCAACGCTGGTGGCGCCGGAGACGGTGTTCTTTTCTGCCGATACGGCGGTGGGGCAGGACGTCGTGATCGAACCCAACGTCGTCTTCGGCCCCGGCGTGCTGATCGGCGACGGGGTTGAAATCCTGGCCTTCTCCCATGTCGAGGGCGCCACCATCGAAGCCGGCGCGCGGATCGGCCCCTATGCCCGGTTGCGGCCCGGTGCGATGATCGGCGAGGACGCCCATATCGGCAATTTCGTCGAGGTGAAGAAGGCCGTGATCGGCAAGGGCGCCAAGGCCAATCACCTGAGCTATATCGGTGATGCCCGCGTCGGCGCGAAGACCAACATCGGTGCCGGTACCATCACCTGCAATTACGATGGCTACGAAAAGCACCTCACCGACATTGGGGAGAATGTCTTTGTTGGCTCCAACACGGCGCTCGTGGCGCCGGTTGCGGTGGGTAACGGGGCATCGATCGCGGCGGGCAGTGTCATCACCCGCAACGTTCCGGCCGATGCCCTGGCCATGACCCGCGCAGAGCTTGACCTGCGGGAGGGCTGGGCCAGGCGCTATCGTGAGATGAAGGCGGCCCGCAAGGCTGCGCGCAAGAACAAGTAGGACCCTGATTACATGTGCGGCATCGTTGGCATTCTCGGCAAGGAACCCGTGGCGGACAACATCGTCGAGGCGCTGCGGCGGCTCGAATACCGCGGCTATGACTCGGCCGGCGTCGCAACGCTGACATCGCACGGCATCGAGCGCCGTCGCGCCGTTGGCAAGCTGAAGAACCTGGCCAGCCTCCTGGCGCGCGAGCCGCTGGAGGGAACGTCCGGCATCGGCCATACACGCTGGGCCACCCATGGTGGCGTCACCGAGACCAATGCGCACCCGCACACGGTGGGAGACGTGGTCGTGGTGCACAATGGCATCATCGAGAATTTCAGGGCATTGAAGGATGAACTGATCGCGGATGGCGCCGTGTTCACCACGCAGACCGACACGGAAGTGGTGGCGCAGCTCCTGTCACGCGAGATGAAGCGGGGCAGGGCGCCGCGCGAGGCGGTGAAGGCGGTGCTCTCGAGGCTCCATGGCGCCTTCGCGCTGGCCATCCTGTTCAAGGGCGAGAACGACCTGATGATCGCCGCCCGCAACGGTCCGCCGCTGGCCATCGGCCATGGCAATGGCGAGATGTTCGTCGGCAGCGATGCCATTGCGCTCTCGCCCTTCACCAACCGCATCACCTATCTCGAGGATGGCGACTGGGCGGTGCTGACGCACCATTCGGTCGAGATCCATGATGCCGATGGCAAGCCGGTGAAGCGGCCGATGAGCTTCAGCCAGGCTTCGACCATGCTGGTGGACAAGGGCAACCACCGCCACTTCATGGCCAAGGAGATCGAGGAGCAGCCGGAGGTCATCGGCCATACGCTCGCCGAATATGTCGACTTCGCCGAGGGCACGGTGCGTGTGCCGGAGAAGCTGCCCTTCGACTTTGCGGCACTCGACCGGATCACCATCACCGCCTGCGGCACCGCCTCCTACGCAGGCCTCACGGCCAAGTACTGGTTCGAACGCATCGCCCGACTGCCCACCGAAGTGGATATCGCCTCCGAGTTCCGTTACCGGGAGGCGCCCTTGCCGAAGAACGGACTGGCGATTGTCGTGTCGCAATCGGGCGAGACGGCGGATACCCTCGCCGCCCTGCGCTACTGCAAGCAGCAGGGCCAGCATACGCTGGCCATCGTCAACGTGCCGGAATCGACGATCGCGCGCGAGAGCGAAATGGTGTTCCGCACCTATGCGGGGCCAGAGATCGGTGTGGCCTCCACCAAGGCCTTCACCTGCCAGCTCACGGCGCTCGCCTGCCTTGCCATCCTCGCTGGCAAGCTGCGTGGCACGCTCACGCTGGAGCAGGAGCGGGAGCTTGTCAGTGCGCTGATCATGGCGCCGCGGCAGATGACGGAGATCCTGAAGGAGGAGAAGCACATCGCCGACGTGGCGCGCGAGATCGCCAATGCGCGGGACGTGCTCTTCCTCGGACGGGGGCTGAACTACCCGATCGCGCTGGAGGGTGCCCTCAAGCTCAAGGAAATTTCCTACATCCACGCCGAGGGCTATGCGGCGGGCGAACTGAAGCATGGGCCCATTGCGCTCATCGACGAGAACGTGCCGGTCATCGTGATTGCTCCACATGACGAGCTTTACGACAAGACGATCTCCAACATGGAGGAGGTGGCAGCGCGCGGTGGCAAGATCGTGCTGCTGACCGACGACCACGGCATGACGGACAATGAGCACAAGGCCTTCCGGTCGATCCGTGTTCCGAAGGCCCATCCCTTCGTCAGCCCGCTCCTCTATGCGGTGCCGGTGCAGCTCCTCGCCTATCACGCCGCGGTGTTCATCGGCACGGATGTGGATCAGCCGAGGAACCTCGCCAAGTCCGTCACGGTGGAGTGACGGGTTTCACCTCGCGGAGCGTGAGGAAGAAGACCAGCGTTCCCGCCAGCATGACAGCGGCGAGCAGGAAGGGGTAGCCTGCCGCGGCGGGCGGTGCGCCCGGCACGGCGAACCAGCCGAAGACCTGGGCGAAGAGGACGGTGCCGAGAAGCATGCCGATGCTCTGCAGGCTGGCGATGCCGCCCTGGATTTCGCCTTGGGCATCCTCCGGCGCCTGGTGGGACATGATGGCGGTGAGCGCCGGGTGCACGAAGCCTTCTGGCGCATGGACGACCAGCAGGATCATGACGGCGAGGAAGCCCGGCGCCAGGCCATAGCCGACGAGTGCGATGACGGCAGTGACCAGCCCGAAGACGGCGGCATTGCGCTCTCCCAGCCATTTGACGACGGGGCCGGTGAGGCCACCCTGCACGATGGCGGCGAGGAGGCCGAAGGCGGCGAGCGTCAGGCCCACGGTTGCCTCCGTCCAGCCGAAGGCGGCAATTCCCCAGAAGGCCCAGATCGCGGGGTAGACCGCCGTCGACAGGAAGTAGAGGAACATCACGGCGCTGAGCGGCACCACGCCCCGGTATTGCGCGAAGACCTTGAGGGCGCCGATGGGGTTCGACCGGGCGAGCGAGAACGGCCGGCGGTTTTCGGGGGCGAGTGTCTCGGGCAGCACGAACCAGCCATAGGCGAAGTTCAGGATGGCGAGGCCCGCCGCAACGAAGAAGGGTACACGCGGCCCGAAGGAACCGAGCAGGCCGCCGATGGCCGGGCCGATGACGAAGCCCAGCCCAAAGGCGGCTCCCATCATGCCGAAGACCTTGGCGCGCTCCTCGGGCCTGGTGATGTCGGCGAGGAAGGCATTGGCCGTGGTATAGGACGCGCCGCAGATGCCGGCGAAGACGCGGCCGACGAAGAGCCAGATGATGTTGGGCGCGAAGCCGGTGAGCAGGTAGTCCACCGCGAGGCCGAAGACCGAGAGCAGCAGAACGGGGCGGCGGCCCACGGCGTCGGACAGGTTGCCGATGGCGGGGCCGAAGAGGAACTGCATGCCGCCATAGGCAAAGAACAGCCAACCGCCCCAGATCGAGGCGCCGGCGAGGTCAGTGCCGCTCACCTCCTCGATGAGGCGCGGCAGCACCGGCATGACGAGGCCGAAGCCCACCATGTCGAGGAACACGGTGATGAAGACGAAGATGACGGCGAACTTGCCGCGCCGGCGCGACATGGTTTCCTCCAGCAGGGCCGAGCCTCATAACCGATGATTGCGGTTGTGGCCAGCACCCTTTCCGTGAACCTAGTGCGGCGCTGCCTCCGTCTTCTTGTCGCTGCCGATGCCATGCACCTTCTCGCGCGCCCACTGGAAGGTGACATAGAGCAGCGGGATCAGGAAGATGCCGAGTACCGAGGCGCCGATCATGCCGCCGAACACCGTGGTGCCCACGCCCCGGCGGCTGAGCATGCCGGCGCCCTCGGCGAAGACCAGCGGGATCAGGCCGGCGATGAAGGCGAAGCTCGTCATCATCACGGCGCGGAAGCGTTCCTTGGCGCCGGTCGTGGCGGCATCGAGGATCGAATGGCCCTTGCGCCGCGCCTCCATGGCGAACTCGACGATGAGAATGCCGTTCTTGGCCGCAAGTGCGATCAGCACCACAAGGCCGATCTGGGCATAGAGGTTGTTGGAGAGGCCCGAGACCTTGAGCGCCAGCAGCGAACCCAGCACGCCCGCCGAGACCGAGAGCAGCACCGCGATGGGGATGGTCCAGCTCTCATAGAGGCCGACGAGGAAGAGATAGGCGAAGAGCACGGCGAGGCCGAGGATCATGGTCGTCTTGCCGCTCGCCTCCTTCTCCTGCAGCGCCGTGCCGGTCCATTCATAGCCGAAGCCCTTGGGGAGCGAGGTGGCCGCCACCTGCTCCATGGCGGCGATGGCCTGGCCTGAGCTGAAGCCCGGCCCGGGACTGCCGTTGATGGTGGCGCTGCGCACGTTGTTGAAGCGGGTGATCGACTGCGGCGCCAGGATCAGCCGCGCCTCGGCGAAGGAGCGGATCGAGACCATCTCGCCCTTCTTGTTCCGGACAGATATCCGGTAGATGTCGTCGATCTTGGCGCGGTCCGCTGCCTCGCCCTGCACGGTCACCTGCCAGGTGCGGCCGAACAGGTTGAAGTCATTGACATAGGACCCGCCCAGCACCGCCTGCAGCGTCGCGAAGACGTCCGAGAGGTCGACGCCCAGCGTCTGCACCTTGTCGCGGTCGATGTCGAGGAAGAGCTGCGGCGTATTGGCGGCGAAGGTGGTGAAGACGCGGCCAAGCTGCGGGTTCTGGTTCGCCGCGAAGACCAGGCCGCGGGCCACGGCGGCGAGTTCACGCGGCGGTGCGCCGGAGAAATCCTGAAGCTGGAACTCGAAGCCCGAACCGGTGCCGAGCCCGATGATGGGCGGCAGGTTGTAGAAGATGACATTGGCCTGCTTGATGGCCTGTCCCTTGGCGAGAAGCTTGCCGATGATGGCATTGACGTTGAGCGCAGGCTCGGTGCGCTGGGCGAAGGGATCGAGCGTCAGCACGAGGAGCGCCGAGTTCGACTTCACCTGACCGTCGAGCATGGAATAGCCCACGACGGTCATGACGCTGGCCACACCCGGCTGCTGGCCTGCCATGTCCGAGACCTGCTTTGCCACCGCCTCGGTGACGTTGACGGAGGAGCCCTCCGGCAGCACCACCTCGCCGAAGATGGCGCCCTGGTCTTCCGCTGGCAGGAAGCCCGAGGGCGTGTGCTTGAACAGCCAGCCGGTGACGGGGAAGATGACGGCGAGCGCGATAACGCCGATGATCGACAGGCGCACCAGCCGCTTCACCACCGCTGTGTAGCCATCGCGTGCCATGTTGATGCCGCCGAGGATCTGGCGCATGGGGGTGCGCTTGGGGCCGTGGCTGTGCTTCAGCAACACGCCGCAGAGGGCGGGAGAAAGGGTGAGGGCGTTCAGGGCAGAGATCATCATCGACACGGTGACGACCACGGCGAACTGCTTGAACAGCTGGCCCGAGATGCCGGGGATGAAGGCCACCGGCACGAAGACCGACATCAGCACCAGCGTGATGGCGATGATGGGCGCGGTGATCTCGCCCATGGCCAGGCGCGCGGCTTCCTTGGGCGAGAGGCTCGGGTCCTCCTCCATCTTGGCCTCGACGGCCTCGACAACCACGATGGCGTCATCCACCACGATGCCGATGGCGAGCACGAGGGCGAGAAGCGAGACGGTGTTGGCGGAGAAGCCCAGCGCCATCATGACGGCGAAGGTGCCGATGAGCGAGACGGGCACGGCGATGAGCGGGATGATGGTGGCGCGCACGCTCCCCAGGAACAGGAACACCACGATGACGACCAGCACGAAGGCCTCGAGCAGGGTCTTCACCACTTCATGGATGCTCTCCTCCACGAATTGCGTGGTGTCATAGGTGATCTTGTAGCTCATGCCCTCGGGGAAATTGGCATCGGCCTCCTCGAGGATGTGCTTCACGGCTTCGGCACTGGCGATCGCATTGCCGCCGGGGGCCTGGTAGATGCCGATCACGGCGGCCGGGTTGCCGTCCTGGCGGCCCATGGTTTCCATCAGTCGGGCACCCAGCTCGACGCGTGCCACGTCCTTCAGCCTGACGAAGGAGCCGCCCTCGGTGGCGCGGATCACGACGTTGCCGAACTCCTCCGGCGAGGTGAGGCGGCCCTGCGCCTGGATCGAGAGCTGGAAGGCCTGATCGGGCAAGGAAGGCGAGGAGCCGATGCGGCCGATAGCCGCCTGCACGTTCTGCTTCTTCAGGGCATTGATGATGTCGGTCGGCACCATCTCGTAGTCGATGAGGCGCTGCGGGTCGATCCAGATACGCATCGAATAGTCGGTTGGGGTGAGCAGGCTCACGTCACCCACGCCGCGCACCCGCTTCAGCTTGTCGAGCAGGTTGATGGTGACGTAATTCGACAGGAACAGTTGGTCCTGCTTCGGGTCCGCCGAGGTGAAGGCCACCATCTGCAGGATGGCGGAGGACTTCTTCATCACGCTCACGCCCTGGGCGCGCACTTCCTGCGGGAGTTGTGCCTCGGCGAGCTTGACGCGGTTCTGGACGTTGACCGTGTTGAGGTCTGGGTCGGTGCCCACCGCGAAGGTGATGGTGAGGGTATAGCTGCCGTCATTGCCGCTCGTCGACTTCATGTAGAGCATGTTGTCGACGCCGACGACGCGCGACTCGATGGGCTGTCCCACGGTGCTTTCCACCACCTCGGCGGAAGCGCCGGCATAGCTCGCCGTCACCTGCACCTGCGGCGGCACGATGTCGGGGAACTGTGCGATGGGAATCTGCTTCATCGCCACGAAGCCGGCGATGGTGATGACGAGCGAGATGACGACCGCGAGGCGCGGGCGGTCGATGAAGATCGATGAGAACATGCGCCTCAGGCCTCCGGCTTGACTTCGGTGGCATCCACCACCTGGCCGGGCCTGACCTTCTGCACGCCCTCGATGACCACGAGGTCACCCGCCGAGAGGCCCTTTGCGATGGCGACGAAGCTGTTGTCCTGGCGCAGCAGCTCGACGCGGCGCACCTCGATCTTCTTCTCCGAGTTGACCACCAGCACGAAGGGGCCGGACTGGTCGATCTGGATGGCGTTGACCGGGACAACGAGCGTGGGCTCCGCCGAGGCGGCTTCGACGATGGCCGTGACGAGCTGCCCATCGACCAGCAGGCCCGTCGGGTTGGGGAAGGTGGCGCGAACGTTGACGGCGTCGGTGCCGGTGTTGACTGCAACGTCGAGGAAATCGACCTTGCCGGGGAACTCGTAGCGCTTGCCCTTGCCGATCTCGACATAGACCGTCTGGTCGTTGAGCTTCGCCGTGTCACCCATCTTCTCGCGCACGGCGAGGAGGTCGCGCTGGCTCACCGGGAAGGTGACGCCGATCGGGTCCTGCTGGACGATGGTGGCGAGCGTACCGCTCTGCGGGCTGACGAAGCTGCCGACCGAGAGCAGCGACTTGCCGATGCGGCCGTCGATGGGCGCGTGGATCTCGGTGTAGGACAGCTGCAGCTTGGCCTGCTCGAGTTCGGCCATCAGCTTGTCATACTGGCCCTTCGCCTCGTTGCGCGCGGTGCGGGCATCGTCCAGCTTGGTCTGGGCGGCGGCCTCCTTGCTGACCAGCGTGGTCTGGCGCTTCAGCTCGATCTCGGTGCGGTCGAGCCGGGCCGCGGCAACGGCCACGGCCGCCTCGGCAGCATCGACGCGGGCCTTGTAGGGCGCCTGCTCGATCACGTAGAGCAGGTCACCCTTCTTGACGGAAGCACCCTCGGTGAATTCCTGCCTGTCGAGATAGCCCTGGATGCGGGCAAGCAGGTCGACCTTGTTCAGCGCCTCGACGCGGGCCGAGAAGCTGACCGAGGGGCGAAGGTCGCGCGCCTCGACCTTGACCACGGTGACGGCGGGGTTGGTTGCCGGAGTTGCCGCCTGCTGCTGGGGAGCTTCGTCGCAGCCCGCGAGAAGCCCGGAAAAGAGGAGTGCAACCGCAAGTCCTGCGCCGCGTGCCGAGATTGCCATGTCGCCCTCCGTCGAGAATCCCTATCGGACCTGAATAAGATAGCCGGCCGGTGAAGGAAAGCACGCGATTGCGACGGGCGTGCGCCGCCCTTCGCGAGGGAACGGGAGAACGACCGGGCGTTCGGCGCCGGGCCGACGTCAGTGGTGCTGCATGTCCCGCGGGCGGTAGCTCTTGCGGCGGCTGTCGTAGCCTTCGAAATACTCGCGCACCTGGGGGTGGCGTACCGGTTCGCCAGTGTCGTCGACGAGCAGGTTCTGCTCCGAGACATAGGCGACGTATTCCGTTTCGTCGTTCTCGGCGAGGAGGTGATAGAAGGGCTGGTCCTTGCGGGGGCGGATTTCCTCGGGGATGGAATTCCACCACTCTTCCGTGTTGTTGAACACCGGGTCGACGTCGAAGATGACGCCACGGAACGAAAACAGCCGGTGGCGCACAACCTGCCCTATGCCAAATTTAGCGGTCGAAGCGTTGCCCATAACCATTGCTTGCCAAGGATGGCGCCCGAAGGCAAGAGGTTGAGCGGGTTTCCGGGGTTCGCTGCTTCCAAATGTCCGACATCCTCAATCTGGCGATGCCGTTCTTCGGGTTGATCCTGCTCGGTGTTTTCGCCGCAAGGCGGTGGGACGTGGGCGAGCAGGGGCTGGCCTGGCTCAACATCTTCCTCGTCTATTTCGCGCTTCCTGCGCTGATCTTCCTCGTCGTCTCGGCCGCACCCTTCGAGCAACTGGTGAACTGGCCCTTCGTGACGGCGACCACGGCGGTGACACTCGCCGCCTTCGTGAGCGTGATGACGCTGTCGCGGCTGCTCTTTGGCACCGAGTTCCGCACCGCCGTGCTGCAGGGCACCTCGGGGAGCTATGGCAATGTCGGTTACATGGGCCTGCCGCTGGCGGTGGCCTTCTTCGGGCCCGAAGCCGCCGTTCCCGCCGCACTGGTGTTCTGTTTCGACTGCGCGCTGCAGTTCGTGCTGACGGCCTTCCTCGTGACGCTGGCCAACGAGCGCGAGGAGGAGGCGCATTGGGGAGCGGTCGCCTGGCGGATCGCCAAGCAGGTGGCAACGCACCCCTTCATCATCGCGACGGTGGTGGGCATCATCGGATCGGCGCTGCAGTTCAAGGCGCCGGGCGCGCTCGGCACCATGCTCGACATGCTGATGAAGGCGGCGGGTCCGACAGCGCTCTTCGCGCTCGGCGTCACCGTCGGCCTGCGGCGCTTCGCGGGCGTGGGGCCCGCCCTGGTGCTGGTCGCGGGCATGAAGGTGGTCGTGCAGCCGGTGCTGGCCTTCATCGTCGTCGGGCTCGTGCCGGGAACGCCCGCGCTGTGGCTGCACGTGGCGGTGATGATGGCGGCCCTGCCGACGGCCTCCAATGCCTTCATCCTTGCGAGCCAATACCGCAGCTATGTGGAAGGTGCCTCGACGGCGGTGATCGTGACCACCGCCCTCTCGGCGGTGATCATCCCGGTCCTGATCTACGCGATCAATTCCGGCGCGCTGCCCTGAGGCGGGCGCATGACGCGCGGCAGGTTGGCGGAGGGCGCCAGCCCATATTGCATCACGGCCCGGCGGAGGGGGCCGAACTGCGAGAGCAGCGTGAGCCCCGCGGCGCGGCCTGTTTCCAGCGCCATGAAGCCTGAGAGCAGCGAGCGGTTCATCAGGTCGATCACCTGCTGGCGCGGCTGCACGTCACGCCGGCGGCGCGCATCGTAATCCGCCATGATGGACGGGGCGCCGGGATCGTCCTCGCCTTCCATCAGGTCGGCGGCCTGGGCGGCATCGCGCAGTGACATGTTGAGGCCCTGAGCGCCGATGGGCGGCACCACGTGCGCCGCCTCGCCGATGAGGATGATGCGGTTCTTCGCGAAGTCACGTGCCACCAGCCCCTGCATGGGAAAGAGGCGGCGCGGGCCGACGTGGGAGACGAGGCCCAGCGCGCCGTGGGTGCCGATCTGGATCTCGGCAGCGAGTTCACGGTCGGTGAGCGCCATCAGCTCGGCCGCACGCGCCGGGCGCTCCATCCAGACCAGGGCCGAGCGGTTCCCCGGCATCGGCACAGTGGTGAAGGGGCCCGCGGTCTTGTGATGCTCGGTCGAAATGCCGTCATGCGGGCCCGAATGATCGAAGCTCGTGGCCAGTGCGGTCTGGTCATAGCTCCAGCGGTTGGTGCGGATGCCGGCCGCCTCGCGCAGCAATGAATTGCGGCCGTCGGCGGCGATCGCCACGCGCGCGGTGAGGCGCCGGCCGCCGGCCGTCGTGACGGAGACGCTGTCGGAGGCGGTGTGGACGGAGGCTGCGTCGGCCCCGGTGAAGGTGACGCCCAGCTCGCCCGCGCGCGCGAACAGCGCCGGGATCAGGATGCCCAGCGGGAAGTTCCAGCCGAAGGCCTCATCGCCGAGTTCGGCCGGGTCGAAGGTGATGGTCGGCGCCTTGAACAGGGAGCCCGTGTCATCGACGAGGCGCAGCTTGCGCAGCGGCTGGGTGGCGTCCTTCAGCTCGCCAGGCCACAGCCCCAGGTGCATCAGGAGGCGGATCGAGGGCTGCATCAGCGCCACGGTGCGCGGGTCGCTCGCATCGCCTTGCTCCCGGGCGACCAGCGCCACGCGGCGCCCGTCGAGGGCCAGCAGGCAGGCAGCGGAGAGGCCGGCGGGGCCGGCCCCGGTCACGATGACATCAAAATCGCTCATGGCGCGAAAATGGGCGTCCGCAGATGCAAGCGCAAGGGCGCTGGTGCCGCAGTCAGCGGCCGGCGATCGAGGTTTTCTTCATGCTGTCGCGGCCCGAGAAATGCTCGTGCCAGTGGCCGAGCTTGGGGTGGCCATTGCGCCAGTGCAGGTCGGGCAGGCGGAAGTCGATATAGGCCAGCGTGACGGCCGCCGCGATGGACCCGGCGTTGACGTCCTGCAGCAGGTCCATCCAGTTCGCCTCGAGCTCGTCGAAGGAGGCATGGAGGCGCGTCTCGGTGCGGGCCATCCAGTCCTCCCACTGCAGGCCCTTGGGGCGCGCGGCGGTTTCATAGCGATAGGCGACGGCGGAGTCTGCCAGGCCCTGGCTCAGGGCCTGGAGGGTGAGCACGCGGAAGCGCTTGGCCGGCTCATGCGGGATCAGGTTGGTGTTGCCCGCGCTGTGGGCCAGATATTCGATGATGACGCGCGAGTCATAGATGCCGTGGCCGTGGTCGGTTTCCAGCACCGGGATCTTGCCGATGGGCGAGAGGCTGGCGAGCTTGGCATTGACTTCGGTTGGCTTCACCGGCTCGACGATGTGCTGCACTCTCTCGCCCAAGCCCACCTCATGGGCGGCGACGATGGTCATGCGGACGAAGGGAGAAATCAGGTCGCCGTAGATCTTCATGGGGCAGCACTCCTCGAAAGCCTGTTGTGGCCCGAGGTTAGGCGAAGAGCCCGCCGCTTCCAAGGGGCGGCAGGCAGCCCTCAGTACTTGCGCAGGAGGCCGATCAGCCGGCCCTGCACGCGCACCCGGTCCGGCCCGAATATGCGGGTTTCATAGGACGGGTTGGCGGCTTCGAGCGCCACCGAGTCACCCTTGCGGCGCAGGCGCTTGAGGGTTGCCTCCTCGTCATCGACAAGGGCCACGATGATATCGCCGTTGTGCGCGGTGTCGCCCTTGCGGATGATGACCGTGTCGCCGTCGAAGATGCCGGCCTCGATCATCGAGTCGCCCTTGACCTCGAGCGCGAAGTGCTCGCCGCCGGTGAGCATTTCGGGCGGCACGGCGATGTTGGCCGTGTGATCCTGGATCGCGGAGATCGGAACGCCCGCCGCAATGCGGCCCATCAGCGGAACCACGGCGGCCCGCGGCGCACCGTCATTGGTGGTGGTGACGGGCTTCACCCGGCCGAGATTGCCCTGGATGACATTGGGCGTGAACCCGGGGGCCTTCTTGGGGGTGAGGCTGGGGGAGTGGGCGTCAGGCAGCTTCAGCACCTCCAGCGCACGGGCCCGGTTGGGCATGCGGCGCAGGAAGCCGCGCTCTTCCAGCGCGACGATGAGGCGGTGGACGCCGGACTTGGATTGCAGGTTCAGGGCTTCCTTCATCTCCTCGAAGGAGGGGGGAACACCTTCCTCCTTCAACCGCTCATTGATGAACAGCAGGAGTTCGAGTTGCTTCCGCGTCAGCATGGTCCGGGTCTCTCGATCTTTTTGTTCTTTGTCCAGAATCGGAACAAATCCAAAACAAAGATATCCGTACCCTTTTAGTTCTGCAAGTGTTTACTTTCCGTAACTGTTCAGAAGTCCAGACGTAAGATTTTCACGACGTCACCCGCGCTTGCCACCGGGGCGCGGGGAGGCCTGACGATGAGGGCCTCGGCCTCGCGAAATGTGCGTTGCATCGAGGAATCCTGCACTGCGAAGGGTGTTGCGGTGCGGTAGCCGTCGGACGTCTCGACCAGCCGCGCGCGCACATAGTCCTGCCGGCTGTCGTTCTCCTTCATTGACGCTCCGAGCCGTGCCTCGACCAGGTCATCGCCGGCGGGCAGGCCCAGCAGCGCATCGATCAGCGGCTTCAGGAAGAGCCGGGCGCAGACGAGGGAGGAGACCGGGTTGCCGGGAAGCCCCAACACATGCTGGCCCCTGCGGCGGCCATACATGAAGGGCTTGCCGGGGCGCATGGCGATCTTCCAGAAATCGATGGCGACACCGGAATTCTTCAGCGCCTCCTGCACGTAGTCATGGTCACCGACCGAGGCGCCGCCGGTGGTGACGAGGATATCGGTTGTCGCCGCCCTGGCGATGGCGCGCTCGGTGGCCTTGAGATTGTCCGGCACGATGCCGAGGTTCATCACCCGCGCACCGAGATGTTGGGCCATGGCCGCGAGTGCATGGCTGTTGGAGGAGACGATCTGGTCGGCACGCGGCTTGCCGCCGGGCAGCACGAGTTCGTCACCCGTGGCGATGAGGGCGACGACGGGGCGGCGGCGCACGGCGAGCGTCGGCGCGTTGGCCGCGGCGGCAAGGCCGATGTCGCGGGCGCCGAGCGTCAGCCCGGCGGGGAGAAGGGCGTCGCCCTTCCGGAAGTCGAGGCCGGCGAAGCGGATGTTCTGTTCCGGCTTCACAGGCTGCAGGACCGTGACGGCCTTGCCGCTCGCTTCCGTGTTCTCCTGGATCACAACCGCATCCGCCCCCTTCGGCACGGGGGCGCCGGTGAAGATGCGCACGCACTGGCCGGGCTTCACTGCGCCCTTGAAGGCGTGGCCCGCTGCAGAGAGGCCGATGAGCTTCAACGTGGCGGGGGTGTTCGCGACGTCCGCCGCGATCACCGCATAACCATCCATGGCGGAGGCATTGAAGGGCGGCTGGTTGCGCACGGCCTTCAGCGGCTTTGCGAGAACGCGGCCGAGCGTCTGTTCGAGCGTCACGTCCTCGGCGGGGAGCGGATTCACGCCCTTCAGGATGCGCGCGCGCGCCTCTTCGACGGGGATGAGCGCCATGGCCTTACTCCGCGGTGAAATGTCCGGATTTGCCGCCGGCCTTCTCGACCAGGCGGAGATTGGTGATCTTCATGCCGCGGTCCACCGCCTTGCACATGTCGTAAAGCGTGAGACAAGCGACGGAGCAGGCGGTGAGCGACTCCATCTCGACGCCCGTCTTGCCCTCGACCTTCACCGTCGCCGTCACTTCGATGGTGGAGGCAGCGGTATCCGGTGCGAAATCGACAGTGACCTTGGAGATCATGAGCGGATGGCAGAGCGGGATCAGCTCATGCGTCTTCTTGGCGGCCATGATGCCCGCGATGCGGGCGGTGGCGATGACGTCGCCCTTCTTGGCCTTGCCCTCGAGGATCAGGGCCAGCGTGGCGGGCAGCATTTCGACGAGCGCCTTCGCGGTGGCGCTGCGGCTGGTGACGTCCTTCCCGGACACGTCCACCATGTGGGCGTTGCCTTCGGCGTCGAGATGGGTGAGGCGGCTCATGGCTTGGTCAGTATGGCACGGGTTGCGGCGGTGACGTCCTGCTGTCGCATCAGGCTCTCGCCGATGAGGAAGGCATTGACGTTCACCTTCGCGAGGCGTGCGAGATCGGCGGGCGTGAAGAGGCCGCTTTCGCCCACCACCATGCGCTCCCGCGGAATGCGCGGGGCAAGCCGCTCGGTGGTGGCGAGCGTCGTCTCGAAGGTGTGGAGGTCGCGGTTGTTGATGCCGATCATGCGCGAGCGCAGCTTCAGCGCACGGTCGAGCTCTTCCTCGTCGTGGACCTCGATCAGCACGTCGAGGCCCCAGTGCTCGGCGGCACTTTCAAGTTCGGCCGCCAGCGCGTTGTCGATCATCGCCATGATGAGCAGGATGCAGTCGCCGCCCCAGGCGCGGGCCTCCACCACCTGCCAGGTGTCGAGCATGAAGTCCTTGCGCAAGGCAGGCAGCGAACAGGCGGCGCGCGCGGAGGTGAGGAATTCCGGCGCGCCCTGGAAGGAAGGCGTGTCGGTGAGGACGGAGAGGCAGGCCGCCCCACCGGCCTCATAGGCCTTGGCCAGTGTCGGTGGGTCGAAGTCGGCGCGGATGAGGCCCTTGGAGGGGCTGGCCTTCTTGATCTCGGCAATGAGGCCCCATTGGCCAGCAGCCGCCTTGGCATCGAGGGCTTTCGCGAAGCCGCGCACCGGCGGCGCGGCCTTGGCACTCGCCTCGAGCGCGGAGAGCGTGGTGAGGGCCTTGGCCTTCGCCACTTCCTCCCGCTTGTAGGCGGCGATCTTGTCGAGAATGGTGGCCATCAGTCGTTCGATACCTTGATGAGCTTGGTGAGGGCGGCTTCCGCAGCACCTGAGTCGATGGCCTTCTGCGCGGCGGCGACGGCCTGCTTGAGGCCCGTTTCCTTGCCGGCGACCACGAGGGCGGCGGCTGCCGTCATCACCGCGGCGTCGCGGAAGGCGGAGGGCTTGCCGGCCAGCACGTGGCGCAGCGCATCGGCGTTGTGTTCGGCGTCGCCGCCCTTCAAGTCCTCGAAGGAGGAGCGCCTCAGGCCCGCTTCCTCCGGTGTCAAGGTGAAGGAGGTGATCCTGCCGTCCTTGAGTTCGGAAATCCACGTGGTGCCGGTGGGCACGATCTCGTCCATGCCGCCTTCGCCGTGGCAGATCCAGCACGCCTCGCAGCCGAGGTTCTGCAGCACCTGGGCGAGGGGTTCGACCCACTGCTTGGAGAAGACGCCGGTCACCTGGCGCCTGGCGCGGGCCGGGTTGGAGAGGGGGCCGAGCAGGTTGAAGATCGTCCGCGTGCCCAGTTCGACGCGCGAGGGGCCGACGAACTTCATCGAGGAGTGATGCGCGGGCGCGAACATGAAGCCGAGGCCCGCCTCCGAGATGCAGTCCGAGATATTCTCCGGCGGCACGTCGATCTTGACGCCCAGCGCCATGAGCACGTCGGCGGCGCCTGAGCGCGAAGAAAGCGCGCGGTTGCCATGCTTCGCGACCTTCAGGCCCGCACCGGCGGCGACGAAGGCTGCGCAGGTCGAGATGTTGTAGGAGCCCGAGGCATCGCCGCCCGTGCCGACGATGTCGATGGCATCGGCGGGTGCTTCGACGGGGAGCATCTTCTCGCGCATGATCTCGACCGCGCCGGTGATCTCGTCCACCGTCTCGCCGCGCACGCGCAGCGCCATGAGGAAGCCGCCGATCTGGGACGGCGTCGCATCGCCCGACATCATCACGTCGAAGGCCTCGCGGGCCTCCGCGCGGGTGAGGGGTGCGCCCGCCGCGACCTTGGCGATCAGGGGTTTCAGTTCAGCCATCAGCGGGCCCTCGCCAGTTCGAGGAAGTTCTTGAGGATCAGGTGGCCATGCTCGGAGGCAATCGACTCCGGATGGAACTGCACGCCATGCACGTTCCGCGTCTTGTGCTGCAGGCCCATGATGAGGCCATCGGCCTCCGCCGTCACCTCGAGGCAGTCCGGCAGGCTGTCGCGCTCGACGATGAGCGAGTGGTAGCGCGTTGC
Organism: Aestuariivirga litoralis; assembly: GCF_003234965.1. Classification (GTDB taxonomy): domain Bacteria; phylum Pseudomonadota; class Alphaproteobacteria; order Rhizobiales; family Aestuariivirgaceae; genus Aestuariivirga; species Aestuariivirga litoralis. Next base: position 287,872 of record NZ_QKVK01000004.1, on the reverse strand, counting down.
GGTGAAGTCCTGCGGCAGGCCCTTGAACACGCCCTTGGCCGTATGGTGGATCTGGCTGGTCTTGCCATGCATTTGGGCGGGCGCGCGGACGACCTTGCCGCCGAAACTCTGGCCCATGGACTGGAGGCCGAGGCAGACGCCGAAGACGGGAATGGTCTCCGAGGCCTTCTCGATCAGTTCGAGGCAGATGCCCGCCTCGTTGGGCGTTGCGGGGCCGGGCGAGATGACGATGGCCTCAGGGCTAGCCGAGATCACCTGGCCGACGCTGATCTTGTCGTTGCGGTGCACGACCGTCTCGGCGCCGATATCGCCGAGGAAGTGGTAGAGGTTCCAGGTGAAGCTGTCGTAGTTGTCGATGAGGATGATCATTGCGCCCTCCCGGCCCGGCCGGCGAAGCGCACGGCTTCCTCCGCGGCGCGGAACAGCGCCTTGGCCTTGTTCACGCATTCCTGGTGCTCGGACTCCGGCACGCTGTCGGCGACGACGCCGGCACCGGCCTGCACATACATCTTGCCGTCCTTGACGATGGCCGTGCGCAGAACGATGCAGGTGTCCATCTCGCCATCGGCCGAGAAGTAACCCACACAGCCCGCATAGACGCCGCGCTTGTTCTTCTCGAACTCGTCGATGATCTCCATGGCGCGCACCTTGGGCGCGCCGGAGACCGTGCCGGCGGGGAAGCCCGCCACCAGCGCATCGATGGCGTCGAACTTGTTCGAGAGCCTGCCCTCGACGTTCGAGACGATGTGCATCACCTGGGAATAGTATTCGAGGATGAACTGGTCGGTGACCTTGATCGAGCCGATGTCGGCGACACGGCCCACGTCGTTCCTCCCGAGGTCGAGCAGCATGAGGTGCTCGGCCCGTTCCTTGGGGTCCGCCAGGAGCTCGGCGGCCAGCGCGCGATCCTCGGCAGGCGTGGCACCTCGGCGGCGGGTGCCGGCGATGGGGCGGATCGTCACCTTGCCGTCGCGCACGCGCACCAGGATCTCCGGGCTGGAGCCGATGACCGAGAAGCGGTCGAAGTCGAGGTAATAGAGGAAGGGCGACGGGTTCACCCGCCGGAGCGAACGGTAGAGCGCGAAGGGCGGCAGCGTGAACTCGGTCTCGAAGCGCTGGGACAGCACCACCTGGAAGATGTCGCCTGCCGCGATGTACTCCTTCGCCTTCAGCACCATCGCCTTGTATTCATCTGGCGTGGTGTTGGAGCGCGGGCTGCCGATGGGCGAGAGGTCCGTCTCCTTCAGCGACAGGTCGAGCGGACGGTCAAGCGCGTCCACCACTTCGCCAATGCGTTCGCCGGCGCGCGCATAGGCTGCCTTGGCCGAGACGCCGGGTGTTGGGTAGACGGGGGAGGTGACCGTGACCTCGTCCCTCACGCTGTCGAAGATCGCCATCACGGTGGGACGGATCATCATGGAATCGGGCAGGCCCAGCGTATCCGGGTTGGGCTCTGGCAGTTCCTCCATGAAGCGCACCATGTCATAGCCCATGTAGCCGAAGACACCGGCGGCCATGGGCGGCGCATCCTCGGCGAGCTTGATCCGGCTCTCGGCGAGGAGGGCGCGCAGCGACTGGAGCGGGTGAAGCCCGGTGTCCTCGAAGAAGCCGTCGGGATCGAGCGAGGCCTTGCGGTTGATCTGCGCCTTGCCGTTCTCGACCTTCCAGATCAGGTCGGGGTTGAGGCCGATGATCGAGTAACGGCCGCGCACGGCACCACCCTCGACCGATTCGAGCAGGAAGGAATAACGCGCGTTGCGGGCGAGCTTCAGCTTGGCCGAAACGGGCGTCTCGAGGTCGGCGACGAGCCTCGTCGAAACGATCTGCGCTTCGCCGCGCTCATAGGCGCTGGCGAAGCTTTCGTAGTCGGGGGAGATGATCATGGGGCTGTTCCGGCAGAAAGGTCACGGGGCGGGTCTCAGTTCGTCTGTTGTCCCGAAACCTGTTGCCAGAGGCCCTCGTTGATGCGCACGCCCACTTCGTTCTGGAGTGCCGTGAGATAGGCGGTGAGCATGGCATCCGCCACCTCGGGCTTGAGCTTCTGCGCGATGCTCTTGGCATCGGGCGAGGCGGCGTCGAAGGGCGGCAGCAGCACCGGCACCGACTGCATGACGCGGGCGCCCTTGCCGTCGGCCTCCACCGCATAGGCGAAGCCGGTGTCCGGCACGGCGAAGAGCGCCTGCACCGCGGCGGGGCCGAAGCTGGCGCCCTGTTCGGTGCGCTTCAGGCCCTGCGCGGTCTGCACCTGGGCATTGGCTTCCTTGGCGAGGTCATCGAGGCTGGTGCCGGCGCGGGCACGCTCGACGAGCTTCTTCGCCTTGTCCTCCGACAGGGCCTTCACCTTTTCGGCGATGACGGCGGCGCGGGCCTGTTCCTTCACCTGGTCGAAGGGCCTCAGTGCCGCGGGCACGACCTCGCGCACCTCGTACCAGACATAGCCGTTGTCCAGCGACACGGCGTCGTTCTCCACGCCCACGTCGCTGGAGAAGGTGGCTTCGAGAACGTCCTGCTTGTGGGGGATGTCGAGGTCCTTGCCGGCCTTGTCCTTGCCCTGGGCGTCGGTGGCGGCGATCAGCACGAAGGGAATGCCGGCCTTGGCGGCAATGTCCTCGAAGCTGGTCTGGGCGGCGCGGGCGTCTTCAACTGCATCATAGGTGGACTGGATCTGCTCCATCGCCTGCTCGAGCTTCAGCCGGTCGGAGAGCTGCTGCTTCACCTCGTCCAGCGTCGACTGGTGCTCCGGCGTCACCTTGACGACCTTGAGGAGAGCGGTCGACAGGGTTCCCTTGACGGGTTCGCTCACGGCACCTTCGGGCAGCGAGAAGGCCGCCTCGGCGATGGCGGGGTCGATGAAGTCTTCCTTGGTCTTGTCGGCGAAAGTGGCGTCCGCCTCGGTGAAGCCGCGCTCCCTGGCGATGGCCAGGAAGTCCGCACCGCCTGCGAGCTTGGCCTTGGCGGCCTCGGCATCGGCCACGGTCGGGAAGGAAATCTGCAGCACGGTGCGCTTTTCGGGCGTGAAGTAATCACTCTTGTACTTGGCATAGCCCTCGGCCAGGTCCTGGTCGGTGAGGGTGATCTTGGCGGCGATGTCGGCCGGTTCCGCCTTCATGATGGCAACCGAGCGGTACTCCGGCGCGGTATAGGCCTCCGGGTGGGCCTCGTATTCCTTCTTGATCTCGTCGTCGGTGGGGGCGGCCACCTCGCTGTCCGCCGTGGTGACGATGAAGTAGCGCGCGTCGCGCTGCTCGTTGTCATAGCGGTACTGGGCTTCCAGCAGGCCGGTGCTGACCGACAGGCCGCCGGCCGCCGTCTCTGTCAGGGCCTCTTGCAGGGTGCGCTGGCGCTCCGCCGCGAAGAAGGTCGATTCGCTGTAGCCGTTCTGGGCCAGGGCCTGCTTGAAGCGGTCGGCGCTGAACTTGCCGGAGGCATCATGGAAGGCGTTATTGGCCATCACGGACTTGGCCAGGTATGCGTCGGACACGCCGAGCTTCAGCTTGCTGGCCTCGTCGTCGAGGGCGGCGCGCTGGATCATCCAGCCCAGCACCGCCTTGTCGATGCCGAAGGTGCGGGCCTGCTCCGGCGTGACGCCCTGGCCCGTCTGGCGGCCGATTTCCTGCAGCCGGTTCTGGAAGGCGCGGCTGTAGGCATCCGCGGTGATGTCCTGGCTGCCCACGGTGACGAGGTCGGTCGAGGTGCCGAACTTGAACACGTCGGCGATGCCCCATACGCCGAAGCTCACGGCAAGCATGCCGATGAGGAGCTTCGCCACCCAACTCTTGGCGGCTTTGCGCATGGAATCCATCATGTCGGAACGTCCCTCTGAAATTGCAGGCCCGGTCGGGCGCGGCGCACTATAGGTAGGCGAACACCCCCTCGCAAGTGCGGGATGCGTCTGCTAAGAGGCTGTTTCGCAAGGGAGTGAGAGCATCCAATCATGGCAAGTGAAGGGCCGCGGCCGCTGGTCGCCGGAAACTGGAAGATGAACGGCAGCGTGGCCATGCTGAAGGAGCCGCGCCTCCTCGCCGCCATGCTCAAGGACGTGAAGCTGAAGGCCGACGTGATGGTCTGCCCGCCGGCGATTCTGGTGCGCCGGGTGAAGTCCGTCCTCAAGGGCTCCAAGATCAAGGTGGGCGGGCAGGACTGCCACTGGGCCGCGTCGGGCGCCCACACCGGCGACATTTCCGCCGAGATGCTGAAGGAGGCGGGCTGCACCGCCGTGATCGTCGGCCACTCCGAGCGCCGCACCAACCATGGCGAGACCGACGAGATCGTCAACAAGAAGGCCAGGGCGGTGCAGAAGGCCGGCCTGAAGGCCATCATCTGCATCGGCGAGACGCTGGAGGAGCGGAAATCCGGCAAGACCCTCGAGGTTGTCACCCGCCAGCTCAAGGGCTCGCTGCCCGAGGGTTCGACCGCGTCCGACACGGTGATCGCCTATGAGCCGGTCTGGGCCATCGGTACCGGCCTCACCCCCACCACGGCGGAAGTGGCCGAGGTCCACGCCCTGATCCGCAAGGAACTCTCCGGCCTGATGGGCCAGGACGGGGCAGGGGTGCGCATCCTCTATGGTGGCTCGGTCAAGCCGTCCAACGCCGAGGAGCTGATGAGCCAGCCCAATGTGAATGGTGCGCTGGTCGGCGGCGCCAGTCTCAAGGCTGCCGATTTCCTGGGGATTATCAAGGTTTACGCCTGATGTCTGAAATTCCCACTTTAACCAAGCGCAAGCTTCAGGCGCAGGTCATCGGGCCGATCTATGCCGAGATGGTGGAGCAGCTGGGCGAGGAAAAGGCCAGTGCCATCCTCGATGCCGCGATCCGCAAGGCGGCGGTGGCGGAGGGCAGATATTTCGCCGGGAAGGCCGGGGGCCAGACCTCCATGGCCGACTTCATAAAGCTCTACGAACACTGGACGGCCGACGGGGCGCTGGAAATGCAGGTGCTGAAGGCGGACGACACGAGTTTCGACTTCGACATCACCCGCTGCCGCTATGCCGAGGCCTATAAGGAGATGGGGCTGGGCAAGATCGGGCACCTCCTGTCCTGCAACCGCGACGGCACCTTCTGTGAGGGCTACGACCCCAACATCACGCTGGAGCGCAAGCAGACCATCATGGAAGGTGCGCCCTGCTGCACCTTCCGCTACCGCTACAAGGCGCCCGGCACGCCGTAGTTTCGCCATGCTCGCCCCTGAGCCTCGAGGGCTTCGGGAGGGAGCATCATGCGCAATCTGCTTGTGTCTTTCTGCTTCGGCCTCGCTGCCATGGCCACGCCCGCCGCCGCGGTGCAGAGCGATTGCCTGGCCATCGCCAGCGGCGAGCCCCGCGTGGTCCCGGCCGCCATCGAACTCGCGAAACTCGGGTCGGAGGAGGTGCGGCTCACTTTCCTGGGTCATTCCAGCTTCATCATCGAAAGTCCGGGCGGCACGCGCATCGTGACCGACTATGCCGGCTATTCGGGCGGCATCCTGCCCGATGCGGTGACCATGAACCGGGCCCATTCCTCGCATTTCACCGACATGCCCGACCCCGCGATCAAGCACGTGCTGCGCGGCTGGAACCCGGAGGGTGGACCCGCCGTGCATGACGTCGAGATCGGCGACATCCGGGTGCGCAACGTGACCACCGACATCCGCGGCGGCATGGCCGGGCGGGTGAAGGACGGCAATTCCATCTTCGTGTTCGAGGTCGCCGGCCTGTGCATCGGCCATCTCGGGCACCTGCACCACCTGCTGGGGCCGGATTATGTCGGGCTGATCGGCCGTCTCGACGTCGTCATGGTGCCGGTCGACGGCGGCTATACCATGGGCCAGGCAGAGATGCTGGAGGTGCTGAAGACGCTGAAGGCGCGGGTCGTCATCCCCATGCATTATTTCGGGCCCGCCACGCTGAACCGCTTCATCGGCACGGTGAGCGGAACCTATGCGCTGGAAACCTCCACCTCGCCGGAGCGCATCCTCTCGGTGGCGACGCTGCCCGACAGCCCCAAGCTCCTCGTGCTGCCCGGCTACTGAGGGAACCCGATGACCGATCCGTCTAGGGTGCGTAGCCTTCGACCGCCTCGATCCGGCAGGTGGAGGAGCGCTCCCGCAGCGCCTTCAGGGGCGCATAGTCGGGCGATGACCAGAAGGCCTGGAGCCGGGCCATGTCCGGAAATTCGAGAATGACGAGCCGGGAGGAGGGTGGCTCGGCCCCCTCCAGCCAGTGGCGATCGGGGCCGCGGACGACATAGCGGCCGCCGAAGGCGGCAATCACCGCGGGAACCGCCTGCCGGTATTTCTCGAACTCCGCACGGTCGGTCACCCTGATTTCGGCAATGATGAAAGCGGCCATGGCTCTCCCCTCCGGTTCCGGTACGGCAGGTTCGCGGTTTCCGGGCCCGAATTCAAGCCTTGGCCGCTGCAGTTGCTTTCCCCATATGAAGCGGGTAAAGCCCACCGCGAAATTTGATCGGAAAGTCCCGCAATCCCATGGAAACCGTCATCCTCGTCATTCACCTCGTCGTCGCGCTCGCCCTTATCGGCGTGGTGCTGCTGCAGCGCTCGGAAGGCGGCGCGCTGGGGATCGGCGGCGGTGGCGGCGGTTCCGCCGGCAACCTCTTCACGGCGCGTGGCGTAGGCAATGCGCTGACGCGCACCACCGCATGGCTGGCAGTTGCCTTCTTCTGCACCTCCATTGCGCTGACGGTGATCGCAACCCACCGCGGCTCCGGTTCGGTCATCGACAGCGTGACGCCGCCCGCCACCACCGGCACCCAGCCGGCTGCCCCGGCGCAGGGGTCGGGCGACAGCGCGGTGCTGCCCAAGCTCGCCCCCGCGGCACCGGCCCAGCCGCAGGTCCCGGTCAGCCCGTAAGGGCGCGTATCTCTTGAGTTATCCACACAGCCCGGAAACACCGTTTCCGGGCTTTCAAACGTGATTTGATGCAGATAGGGTGAAGGTCCATGGCGCGATATATTTTCATCACCGGCGGCGTGGTCTCCTCACTCGGTAAAGGTCTGGCATCGGCGGCACTCGGTGCCCTGCTGCAGGCACGCGGCTTCACGGTCAGGCTCAGGAAGCTCGACCCCTACCTCAACGTCGACCCGGGCACCATGAGCCCCTACCAGCATGGCGAGGTCTTCGTGACCGATGACGGGGCCGAGACCGACCTCGACCTCGGCCACTACGAGCGCTTCACCGGGCGCCACGCCAACAAGCAGGACAACATCACCACGGGCCGCATCTACCAGGAGATCATCGCCAAGGAGCGGCGCGGCGACTTCCTCGGCGGCACGGTGCAGGTGATTCCCCACGTCACCGACGCCATCAAGGACTTCATCAAGACCGGCAATGACGGCTATGACTTCGTGCTGGTCGAGATCGGCGGCACGGTGGGTGACATCGAGGGCCTGCCCTTCTTCGAGGCGATCCGCCAGTTCGGCCAGGAGCAGCCGCGCGGCGACTGCCTCTATATCCACCTGACATTGCTTCCCTTCATCCCGACCGCGGGCGAGCTCAAGACCAAGCCCACCCAGCACTCGGTGAAGGAGCTGCGCTCCATCGGCATCCAGCCAGACATCCTGCTGTGCCGCGCCGACCGCGAGATCCCGGTGAACGAGCGCCGCAAGATCGCGCTGTTCTGCAACGTGCGGCCCTCGGCGGTCATCCAGGCCCTCGACGTCAAGTCGATCTACGACGTGCCGCGCGCCTACCACAACGAGGGCCTCGACAAGGAAGTCCTCGACATCTTCGGCTTCAAGGACGTGCGCGAGCCCGACCTCGGCCAGTGGACCGAGATCATGAGCCGCATCACCCAGCCCGAGGGCGAGGTGAACATCGCGGTGGTGGGCAAGTACACAGGCCTCCTCGACGCCTACAAGTCGCTGCAGGAAGCCCTCGTCCATGGCGGCATCGCCAACAAGGTGAAGGTCAACCTCGACTGGATCGAGTCCGAGATCTTCGAGAAGGAGGACCCCGCTCCCTATCTCGAGGGCGTGCATGGCATCCTCGTTCCCGGTGGCTTCGGCGAGCGGGGTTCCGAGGGCAAGATCAAGGCGGCGACCTTCGCGCGGACGCGCAAGGTTCCTTACTTCGGCATCTGCTTCGGCATGCAGATGGCCTGCATCGAGGCAGCGCGCTCGCTGTGCGGAATCGAGGCCGCGAGCTCAACCGAATTCGGTGAGACCAAGGAGCCCGTGGTCGGCACCATGACCGAGTGGATGAAGGGCAATGAGCTCGAGATCCGCAAGGCCGGCGGCGACCTCGGCGGCACCATGCGGCTCGGCGCCTTCGATGCGGAGCTAAAGCCCGGCTCGAAGATCGCCGAAATTTACGGCGCGACACATATCTCCGAGCGCCACCGCCACCGCTACGAGGTGAACACCCATTACCGCGAGCGGCTGGAGAAGGCGGGTCTGCGCTTTGCCGGCATGTCGCCCGACGGCCTTCTGCCGGAGACCGTTGAGTACCCGGACCATCCGTGGTTCATCGGCGTGCAGTATCATCCGGAACTGAAGTCCAAGCCCTTCGATCCGCACCCGCTCTTCTCTTCCTTCATCGCGGCGGCGATCGAACAGAGCCGACTGGTCTAGCGCCATGCGCCTCGGTCGGGTCCTGCTGTCCGCACTGATTGCAATTTGTTTTGCAATCTCTGCTGGTCTCGCCTTCGACCGGGCCATCATCGGCGAGAGCGACCGCGCCCTGCAGCAGCTGCGTGTCGACCTCGACGCGTCAACCACCTTGCTGCGCCGCCCCAACCTGAGCGACCAGGACCTGGCCAACCTCAAGGTCACGCTGGAGAAGATCCGCACCAGTGCCGCCGACCGCTCGATCCGGCTGCTCGTTCCCCTGGGCGAGGTCACCCAGCAGCTCAATTCGCTCGGGCCCGCGCCGGCCACGGGCCAGAAGGAAGACGACGCCGTTGCGCAATCGCGCTCCGACCTGACGGCGACGCGCGACAAGCTGCAGAGCCTGAAGGCGCAGCTCGACGTGGTGACGGTGGAATCCGAGCAGGCCTCGAAATCCGTGTCCACCCTGCAGCGCGAACAGTTCTTCGGCCGCATCTTCGACCGCAGCCGCTCCGTGCTCAATCCGCAGCTGTGGTACGACCTGGTGGCGGGCATCGGGGTGCTGTTCACCGGCCTCGGCCTGCTGCTGCGCAACTGGTGGACCGACGTTTCGGCCACGGCGCAGCCGCTGGGCCTGCTGATGATCCCGGTCATCATCATCGCCTGCGGGCTGGTCTTCCGGCTCATCAACCGGTTCTTCGCGCGCTGGATCACCGGCTATTCCGTTGGCGGCCGGCCGCTCGACAACATGACGCGCCTGTGGATCATCCTCCGCGCGCTGATCGTCAGCTTCGCCGCGCTCGCCATCCTGTTCCTGCCCATCCGCTTCTCGCTGGAAACCAGCGGCTATTTCGGCGATGCGACACCGCGCATGCTGATGCTGTGGGAGGCGCTGCGTGACACCGTCTTCACCACGATCTTCTATTATGTGCTCGGCCGCCGCGTGGCTGCGCCGGGGCGGCCGGAAATCCGCATCGTCGATCTCGACGAACGCTCCGCCACGCGCTTCACCTTTCTCGTCGGCCTGACGGCCTTCGTCGCTGCCTTCAACAAGCAGCTCGGCCAGGTTTCGGCCGGCATGTACCTGAACATCAACTACACCCAGGGCCAGTCGGCGCTGGGCGCCCTGTCGCTTCTGGTGCTGTCGAGCCTGGTTCTGCTGGTGCTGCGCAACCAGCCGGGCCTGCCGGATGAGGACAAGCGGCGGTTCTATTTCGGCTGGGCCGCCAAGCTGGTGCCGCTGGTCTGGGTGCTGATCTTCATCGGCTTCGCGGCGCTGGCGACGGGTTACCTGGCGCTCGGCGACTACATCGCTCACCAGATCGTGCGCACCGCAATGGTGGTGACGCTGGTGTTCCTCGTCTATCACCTGCTCGACGCCATGGTGCAGGCAAGCTTCGACCCGCAGTCGAACTTCGGCATGTTCCTGCGTCGCATCACCGGGCTTGGCGAACGCGCCATCGAGCGGCTGGGGCTGATCTTCCGCACCATCGTCGACCTCGTGCTGGTGATTGCCGGCATCCCGCTGCTGCTGCTGCTGTGGACGCTGAACTGGGTGGACATGCGGGGGCTGCTCAATACCCTGGCGCTCGGCATCACCATCGGCGACGTCACCATCCTGCCGGGAACGCTGATCGTGATGCTGGCGATCCTGGTTGCAGGCATCATCGCCACCAAGCTGTTCAACAGCTGGCTCGACCATCGCATCCTGGCCGACACGCGCATCAAGCGCGGGGTGCAGGATTCGATCCTCACGGGATCGAGCTACATCGGCTACTTCCTGGCGGGCGTCTTCGCGCTCACCGCGGCGGGTGTGGATTTCTCGAGCCTCGCCATCATCGCCGGCGCGCTCGGCCTCGGTATCGGCCTTGGCCTGCAGTCGATCATCAACAACTTCGTTTCCGGCGTGATCCTGCTGGCCGAACGGCCGATCCGGGTGGGCGACTGGGTGTCGCTGCCGGAGGGCGAAGGCATCGTCAGGCGCATCAACGTGCGCTCGACCGAGATCGAGACCTTCGATTCCTGCTCGATCATCCTGCCCAATTCGGCACTCGTCACGGAAGCGGTGAAGAACTGGACCCACAACGACGACATGGGCCGCTTCTCGATAGATGTCGTGGTGGACTACGACACCGACGCCGAGGTGATGAAGAAGCTGCTGCTCGACGTCGTCAAGGCGCATCCCAAGGTTCTGAAGCATCCCGCACCTGTCGTGCTACTCACCAGCTTCGGCAAGAATGGCCTCGAGTTCGTGGTCAGGGCCTTCGTTGCGGATGTGCTGACAGGCGCCCAGGTCTCAAGTGACATTCGTTTCACGCTGTTGTCGCAGTTCCGCGACAAGGGCATAACCATCGCGCAGGCCGTACCGGTCGTGCAGGCCGCGAAGTGATGGGATCAATGGACGCCGAGGGCAAGAAGCATCATCCGCAGAGCGGGCTCGACTATCTCCGCGAGCTGCTGAAGGACTGGCATGGCTCGGCCATGGCCGAGACCATGAACATGCGGCTGATCGCGGTGGATGACGGTTCGGCAACCTTCGAGGCCTTCCCGTCGCCCAAGTACTACAACCCGCAAATGCGCCTCCACGGCGGCTATGCGGCAACGCTGATCGACAGTGCCACCGGCTGCGCAGTGCAGACCAAATTGCCTGCCGGCATCGGCTATGGCACGATCGAGCTCAAGGTGAATTATGTCGGCAAGATCGACGCTTCGGTGAAGCGGCTCATCTGCACCGGCACGGTGATCCACGCCGGCCGCACCATGCTCACCGCCGATGCGAAGCTCACCGACGACAACGGCAAACTCTATGCCCATGGCTCGGGCACATTCCTGGTGTATCCCAAGAAATGATCGCAAACCCAATCGTCACCGTTTCGAACGTCGCGTTCGGCAACTCGCTCCCCATTTCGCTCATCGCCGGTCCGTGCCAGATGGAGAGCAGGGACCACGCCTTCATGATGGCGGGTCGTCTCAAGGAAATCTGCGGCCGGCTCGGCATCGGGCTGGTCTACAAGTCGAGCTTCGACAAGGCCAACCGCACCAGCCTCAAGGGCCAGCGCGGCATGGGGCTCGAGAAGTCGCTCGCCGTCTTCACCGACATCAAGAAGGAGCTGGGCCTGCCCGTGCTCACCGACATCCATGAACGCGAACAATGCGCCGAGGTGGCGGGCGTAGTCGATGTGCTGCAGATCCCGGCCTTCCTGTGCCGCCAGACCGACCTGCTGATCGCCGCCGCCAGGACGGGCCGCATCGTCAACGTCAAGAAGGGTCAGTTCCTCGCGCCGTGGGACATGAAGAACGTGATGGCCAAGATCGTGGAGAGCGGCAATCCCAACGTCATGCTCACCGAGCGCGGCGCGTCCTTCGGTTACAACACGCTGGTATCCGACATGCGGGCACTCCCCATCATGGCAGAGATGGGCGCCCCGGTGATCTTCGACGCCACCCATTCGGTGCAGCAGCCGGGGGGCCAGGGGGCGTCTTCCGGAGGTGACCGCCGCATGGTGCCGGTGCTCGCCCGCGCCGCCGTGGCGGTTGGGGTTGCGGGCGTGTTTATCGAGACCCACCAGGACCCGGACAATGCTCCCTCCGACGGCCCCAACATGGTGCCGCTCGACAAGCTGGAAGGCCTGCTCACCACGCTGATGGCGCTGGACACGGTGGCGAAGGCTCAGTGACGAGCTTGGGGGGAGGGACCTAACCCCGCCCGCGATAGGGTGCGACACCCTGGTCCGGGATCCACACCCCCGCCGGAGCGTCGCCCGTCTGCCAGAACACATCGATCGGGATGCCGCCGCGCGGGTACCAATAGCCGCCTATGCGCAGCCAGCGAGGGCTGAGTTCAGTCACCAGCCGCCGCGCGATGCCGATGGTGCAGTCCTCATGGAAGCTGCCGTGGTCGCGGAAAGAACCCAGGAACAGCTTCAGGGATTTGGACTCCACCAGCCACTGGTCCGGTACGTAATCGATCACCAGGTGGGCGAAATCCGGCTGATTGGTCATCGGGCACATGGAGGTGAACTCCGGCGCCACGAAGCGCACGAGATAATCCACGTCCTGCTGGCTGTTGGGCACGCGCTCGATCACCGCCTCGTCCGGGGAGGCCGGTGCGGGGGTGGCGGCGCCCAGCTGGGTGAGGCCTGAAACATCGGTTTTCTGCATGCTCTTCTCCTGGCTGCCGGGGTTCGCCGCGGCCTCGACCCCTGGCGGGAAAATCGCTGCATTTTTGCGGCTTTTCGAACCGTCTTGCAAACACCATTGGCGCCCGCCATAACGCCTGCCTGATTTGCGCACATCAAGGGATACGGCCATGACCACCATCATCGACATCACCGCCCGCGAAATCCTAGACAGCCGTGGCAACCCGACGGTGGAGGTGGACGTGGTGCTGGAGGATGGTTCCATGGGCCGCGCCGCCGTGCCCTCTGGCGCTTCCACGGGCGCCCATGAGGCGGTGGAGCTGCGCGACGGCGACAAGGCGCGCTATCTCGGCAAGGGTGTGACCAAGGCGGTGGCCGCCGTCAACGGCGAACTCTTCGATGCGCTGGCCGGCATGGAGGCCGAGGACCAGATCGCCATCGACCAGGCGATGATCGAGCTCGACGGTACGCCCAACAAGGCCCGCCTCGGCGCCAATGCCATCCTCGGTGTCTCGCTCGCCACGGCCAAGGCCGCGGCGGAAGCGGCCGGACTGCCGCTCTACCGCTATGTGGGCGGCGCGGCCGCCCGCGTTTTGCCGGTGCCGATGATGAACATCATCAATGGCGGCGTGCATGCCGACAACCCCATCGACTTCCAGGAATTCATGATCATGCCGGTGGGGGCCACGAGCTTCCGCGAGGGCCTGCGCATGGGTGCCGAAATCTTCCACACGCTCAAGGGTGCCCTCAAGAAGTCCGGCCACAACACCAATGTCGGCGACGAGGGTGGTTTCGCCCCCAACCTGCCGTCGGCGGAGGCCGCACTCGACTTCGTGATGAAGGCGGTGGAGCAGGCGGGCTACAAGCCGGGCAAGGACGTCTACCTGGCGCTCGACTGTGCCGCGACCGAGTTCTTCAAGAACGGAGCCTATGACTACGAGGGCGAGGGCAGGAAGCGCTCGATCTCCGAGCAGGCCGTGTACCTCGCCAAGCTCGCCACGGCCTATCCGATCTTCTCGATCGAGGACGGCATGTCGGAGGATGACTGGGACGGCTGGAAGAAGGTCACCGATCTCATCGGCAAGACGCACCAGCTGGTGGGCGACGATCTCTTCGTCACCAACACCAGGCGCCTGAAGAAGGGCATTTCGGAGGGGATCGCCAACTCGATCCTCGTCAAGGTGAACCAGATCGGCTCGCTGACCGAGACGCTGGAAGCCGTGGAGATGGCGCACAAGGCGGGCTATTCCGCCGTCATGTCGCATCGTTCTGGCGAGACCGAGGATTCGACGATTGCCGACCTTGCTGTCGCCACAAACTGCGGTCAGATCAAGACCGGCTCGCTGGCCCGTTCGGACCGGCTGGCCAAGTACAATCAGCTTCTTCGCATCGAAGAGGAACTGGGGTCGCAGGCGACATATGCGGGACGGAGCATCCTCAAAGCCTAATTCGGTGAAGCTCACCAATTTCCACATCGTCATATCGAGCCTGGCGGCGATCGCCGGCGTCGGGCTCGCCGCCTATCAGACCTTCCAGCCGCAGCCGGCGGCCCAGCCGCCGGTGAACGTGGTGGTGACGGTCGACCCCCAGAAGGCCGACGCGGTGGTTCCGAACGAGACGGTGACCAAGACCGACGCGCCGAAGCTCGCCACCCAGACGGTCGACCTGGCCGAGGGTGCGAGCTTTTCCGCCGCGCTGAAGGACGGCAGCGAAGCGCGCTACAGCTTCGCCAGCCTGTTCGATGGCGAGGACGACACCTTCCTGGCCATCGCCCCGCCGGATAACGAGATCAACGTGCTGGTGCTGTTCAAAGGCGCTGCGGCGCATGATGTGACGGCGCTGGAATACACCCCGCCGGCCGGCGTCGATCCTGCCTCCATGGCAAAGTCGGTGGACGTGATGGTGCTGCCCGAGGGCGAACTCGGCGCCTCCGGCCGCCCGGTGATGAGCTTCGACCTGCCGCAGTCGGCGCAGGGCCGGACCTTCGCCATTCCCGGCGGCGAGACCGGCAGGGGCCTCTGGCTGCGCGTCGTCGGTGCGCCCGGCGCGGCGAAGAGCTATGTCGGCGACTTCCGCATCCTGAGCGAACAGGTGGCGCCCTAGGGCCTCGCGGTCCGGACCGCGAAGATCCCCGCCGCGATGATGATCACCGTGCCGAGCACCGTGGTCCATTTCGGCACCTCGGCGAAGAACAGGAAGCCCCACAGCGGTACCCACAGCATGCCGGTGTATTCGAACACCGTGACGAGATTGGCGCGCGCCAGCCGGTAGGCATGGGTGAGCAGGATCATGCCCAGCGCCGCGATGACGCCGCACAGGCCCATCAGCGCCAGGTCTGTGAGGTCTGGAAGCGCCCAGGGCCTGACCAGGAATTCGAGGCTCGGGTGGGCCGCGTGGGTGATGCCGAGCAGGTGGAAGGCCAGCGCCACCCCGGCCGCCGCCACCATGTAGACGGCATTGACGTAGAAGGCCATGACGGTGGTCGATTCATCCGCACTGTAGCGCCGCGCCAGCACCATGGAGAGGGCGTAGGCCGCGGCACTCAGCAGGCTGAGCAGGGCGGCAGGTTCGAACAGGCCGGTGCCGGGGCGCAGGATGATCAGCACGCCGACGAAGCCGGCGATGACCGCGGCCCACGCCTTCAGCGTCACCTTCTCGCGCAGGAACAGCGCAGCGAGGATGGTGACGAAGATCGGCGAGGTGAAGAACAGCGCCACCGCCTCGGCCATGGGCAGGGCCGGGAAGGCAAGGTAATAGGTGGTGTAGGAGGTGAGCAGGATCAGGCCGCGCGCCACCAGGAGTTTCCAGTTCCGCGTCCGCAAGGCCCCGAGCCCGTTCTCGTACCACACCATGGCAAGGAGCAGCGGCAGGCCCACGATCGAGCGCAGCACGATGGCCAGCGTCACGGCGTGCTCACCGCTCAATCCCTTCAGGATCGCGTCCTGCATCGAGAACACGAAGACCCCCGCGCAGAGCGAAATCACGCCGGTGAGGTTGCGGCTCAGGGCCGGGCTGGTCTGATTCATGCGCGCAAGCTTGGGCTGGCGCGCGGGCGGCTGCCAGCCACGGTGCGGCATTTCAGGTCTGCTTGCGGCGTATGCGGCTATTCGGCGGCGGTGGCCAGCGGGGGTATGCCCTTGACCACGCCCTTCTGCTGCACGGCAGGGTCATGGGCCTTCCTAGCGAAGACCTCGCGCACCATCGGCACGAAGAAGTCGAGGTCCCTGGTGGGATAGGCCGGGTCGAAGGAGGACTGGTCCCAGCGCTCGCAGAAATCCACGCAGGACCTGTAATAGGGCGAGGCGCTGTACTTCTCGCGCTCGTGCTGGTTCCAGCCATAGTGGTGGGCGTAATAATACATCTGGAATGCGGCGTGGTGCTCCACCGTCCAGACCACCTCCTCGCGCATGTAGGGCCTGAGGATCTCGGCGGCGAACTTGTCGTGGTTCTGCGGCGCGAGGCCGTCGCCGATGTCGTGGAGGAGCGCACCCACCACCCAGTCGACATCCGCCCCCTCATTGTAGGCGCGCGTCGCCGACTGCAGGCCGTGGGTGAGGCGCGAGATCTTGTAGCCGGGCAGCGTTTCTTCCTCCTGCAGGCGAAGCTCGCGCAGCACGCGGTCGGCGGTGCCCTTGATGTGCTCGTCCTCGAGCGGCTTGAGGAAGAGGTATTCCTCCTTGGTGCCGTCCTTCATGGCGGTGAATTCAACGGTCTTCATGCCCTGCGTTCCCTCGAAAAGATGTAGAGGCCGGAGAAGATGATAAGCGCAGCGCCGGCCCAGGTCCACAGGTCCGGCCAGTCACCCCAGATGACGAAGCCGAAGATCGTGGCCCAGATCAGCGAGGAATAGGAGAAGGGCGACACAACGGAAGCGGGTGCGGCGCGGAAAGAGCGGATGAGGAACAGGTGGCCAAACCCGCCCGCCAGCCCCGTGCCCATCAGCAGCAGCCAGTCGAAGGCCGTGGGCCAGTCCCAGAACCACGGCACCAACAGGCTGGTCACGACCGCGCCGGCGGTCGCCGTGTAGAGCAGCGAGGTGAGCGGATCGTCCCCGCGCACCCGCCGCGTGAGGATCTGGTAATTGGCGTTCAGCACCGCGGCGGCGAGCAGGAAGAGCGTTCCATAGCCATAGGCGCCCATGCCCTCCTGCCAGGGCCTGACCACGATCACCGCGCCGAGGAAGCCGAGCAGCACGCCGATCCAGCGCTGCAGCCCCACCTTCTCGCCCAGCAGCGGAATGGCCAGCACCGTCACCAGCACCGGATTCAGGAACATGATGGTGGTGGCGGTGGCCAGCGGCACGGTGCGGATGCCGGCATTGAACAGGCCCGTCGTCGACATCAGGAAGACCGAGCGCAGGAGCTGCTGCTTCGGGTGGCGGCTCACCGCCAGCTGGCCGATGCGCGGCCCGCAGGCAACGATTGCAACAACGGTGGCGAAGAAAAACCGCGCCCAGGTGACCTGCACCAGCGAATAGCTCTCCATCAGGTACTTCATCATCGTGTCGAGCGAGATGAAGCAGAACATGGTGGCGAGCATCCACAGGATGCCGCGCGTCCGGTTCTCGGTGAGGTCCGGCGCCATCAGAAGCCCGGCGTCACGCCTGCCTTTGCAGCCGCATCGGCCAGTTCGGCATGAAGCCCGTCGGGGAGCGGAATGCCGTCCGCCTCGCGCTTGCGGCGGCGCTCCCATTCCGGGCCTCCGGCCGCATAGGTGCCGGGCTGGGCCTTGAAGCGGTCGATATAGGTCTGGACGCCCAGCCCGAAGGCCTCCAGCGTCATGAACAGGGTGGGGTCGATGGCCATCACGAAGTGCCCCACCTTGGTGTCGCCCAGCGCCAATCCGTCCTGGTCGGAGGAGAGCCGCATGCCGGTCAGGATGCCGCCCAGCACCTCGGTGAGGCCCGCAAGCCCTGCGCCCTTGTAGCCAAAATCCGCACCGCCCACCGGGGCCAATGCCATGGCCTTGGTCGGGTCGGTGACGAAGGCGCCCGAGCCATCGACCGCGACTCCTTCAGGCAATTCAATGCTTTCCGTCCGATACCTCAGAACCTTGTTCCACGGCACGGAGCTCGTCGCCATGTCGAGGAGGAAGGGATCGCCGCCGGGATTGGGGGCCGAAAGCGAGATCGGGCTGGTGCCGTGGATGGGCTTCGCGCCCCCATGCGGCACCACGAAGGCGCCGGAATTGCAGCACACGAAGCCGATGAAGCCTGCATCGGCCGCCGCCAGCGTATAGGCCCCGGCCGCGCCGAAATGGGTTGAGTTGATGACGCTCGCCATGCCGATCCCGCAGTCCCTGGCGATGGCGCAGGCCTCGTCCATGGCGCGGTAGGTGGCGATGTGGCCGAGCCCGTCATCGGCATCGACCAGCGCCACGGCGCGGCGCGGATAGGTGACGGTGACATGGGGCCGGGGCTTGGCGATGCCGTTCCGCAGGCAGTCGGCGTAGAAGGGGAGGAGCCGGATGCCGTGGCTGTCCACGCCATGCAGCGAGGCGTGGAGCATGGCCCAGGTGGCCGCCTCCGCCGAGGCCTCGTCCGCCCCCGCGGACGTGAGCACGGCGAGCGAGAAGGGCGCAAGCTGCGCCACCGATGCGGACCGGGTCATCAGGCGATCTTGCCGCCGAGTTCGTCCTCGATGTGGACGCGGATGATCTCCTCGAAGCTGTTCTCGGCCTTGAAGCCCAGCTCGCGGCCACGCCTGGCCTCGAAGTTCCGGGGCCAGCCTGCCACGATCTTCATGATGGTCTCGTTGGGCTCGCGCTTGATGCGGGCCACCACCCTGTCGCCCGCCACCTTGCGCAAAGCCTCGATCTGTTCGCCCACGGTGCAGGAGACGCCGGGCAGCGTCACGTTGCGGCGCGCGCCGAGAGCCGCCGTGTCCATGGTCGCGGCATGGATCAGGAAGCCAACCGCGGCGCGGGGGGAGGCGTGCCAGTGGCGCACGTCCTCGGGCACGGGAAGCACCGCCTCCTGGCCTGCCAGCGGCTCGCGGATGATGTTGGAGAAGAAGCCCGAGGCCGCGAGGTTCGGCTTGCCGGGCCTGACGCAGATCGTCGGGAAGCGCAGGCCCACGCCATCGAAGAACCCACGGCGCGAATAATCCGCCAGCAGCAGTTCGCAGATGGTCTTCTGGGTGCCGTAACTGGTCAATGGCGTATTGAAGAACTCGTCGGGGATCGCCTCGGGGAAGGGCGCCCCGAAAACGGCAATCGAGGAGGTGAAGATCACCTTCGGCTTGTAGCCGCCGCCCGCCTTGCGGATCGCCTCGAAGAGATAGCGCGTGCCATCGAGGTTGATGCGGTAGCCCTTCTCGAAATCGGCCTCGGCCTCGCCCGAGACGATGGCCGCGAGGTGGAAGATCACGTCGGGCTTCAGCACCACCAGCTTCTCGGCCTCGCCCGGTGTCGAGAGGTCGCCGATCAGCGTCTCGATGGGGAAGGCGGAGGCCGGGGGCGGGGGTGAGAGCACCACGTCATGGCGGATGATCTTCGAGATCGGCGTGCCGCCCAGCTTGCCGTCCTTGGCCAGCCTGTTGATCAGCTTGACGCCGACCATGCCGCCGCCGCCGATGACCAGAATGTTCATGTGTTCCTCCCCGTGATGGCGCGCAGGATGGCGGAGTCCCGGCAGGCGAACAAGGGCTTGGGCGGCGGGGGGAGGCTGCGACGGGGGCATGGCGGTTCCCCTCACCTCATCATCGCCGAGCCTGTCCCGGCGACCCTTTTCATGGGGAGCTAAAGGGTGCCCGGGTCGAGCCCGGGCATGATTAGAGGGTAAGGCAGCCGGCAGTTGGACAAAGGGCTTGGTCAGCGGGGGAAGGCTGCGGCGGGGGGATGGCGGTTCCCTTCACCTCATCATCGCCGGGCCTGTCCCGGCGACCCTTTTCACGGGGAGCTCAAGGGTGCCCGGGTCAAGCCCGGGCATGATGAGAGGGTAAAGCAGAATGTCCAAAATGGAGGTGAATTCCGCTCCGACTCCACGCATCATGCAACCGAACACAGGACTCATCATGACCCTTCCTTCGCATGCGCAATATGTCGTCATCGGCGGCGGCATCATCGGCTGTTCGACCGCCTATCACCTCGCCCGGGGCCACAAGGCGGACGTGGTGCTGCTGGAGCAGAACAAGCTCACCTCCGGCTCGACCTGGCATGCGGCGGGACTGGTGGGGCAGCTGCGCTCCTCCGCCTCGATCACCCAGGTGCTGAAGTATTCGGTCGACCTCTACAAGCGGCTGGACGAAGAGACGGGGCTTGCCACCGGCTGGAAGATGACGGGCTGCCTCAGGCTCGCCACCAATGAGGATCGCTGGACCGAGTTCAAGCGGCTGGCCACCACCGCGCAGAGCTTCGGCATGGAGATGCACCTCGTCTCTCCCGACGAGGTCAAGAAGATGTGGCCGCTGATGGACGTGTCCGACCTCGTGGGCGCTTCCTGGCTTCCGACCGACGGGCAGGCCTCGCCGTCGGACATCGCTCAGTCACTCGCCAAGGGTGCGCGCATGCATGGCGCCAAGATCGTCGAGGGCTGCCGCGTCGAGGGCTTCGACATCAAGGACGGCCGGGTCACCGCCATCCGCACCAGTCAGGGCGTCATCGCCTGCGAAACCGTCATCAACTGCGGCGGCCAGTGGGCGCGGCAGATCGGAGCGCTCGCTGGCGTCTCGGTGCCGCTGCAGCCGGTGAAGCACCAGTACATCATCACCGAGAAGGTGGAGGGCCTGAGCCCCGACGCCGCCACGCTGCGCGACCCCGACCGGCGCACCTATTTCAAGGAGGAGGTGGGGGGCCTCGTCTTCGGCGGCTATGAGCCGAACCCCATCCCGTGGACCACGGGCGACGTGCCAGGCGATTTCGAGTTCCAGCTCTTCGAGGACGACTGGGACCATTTCGAGCAGCACATGGGCGAGGCGCTGGCCCGCGTGCCCGCCCTGGCCAAGACCGGCATCAAGAAGATGATCAACGGTCCGGAGAGCTTCACGCCCGATGGCAACTTCATTCTCGGCCAGGCGCCGGAATTGAAGAACTTCTATGTTGGCGCGGGCTTCAACGCCTTCGGCATCGCGTCGGGCGGCGGCGCAGGCTGGGTGCTGGCCGAATGGGCGGCCAAGGGCGAAGCGCCGATGGACCTTTGGGTCGTCGACATCCGCCGCTTCTCGGATCTCCACAAGGATCGCGCCTGGACTTGCGAAAGAACGCTCGAGGCCTATGGCAAGCACTACACGGTGGCTTTTCCGCACGAAGAGTACCAGAGCGGCCGGCCGCGCATCGTGTCGCCCCTTTACGAGCGGCTGAAGGGCCTCAACGCCTGCTTCGGCTCGAAGCTGGGCTGGGAACGGCCCAACTGGTTCGCGCCCGCTGGCGTTGAACCAAAGGACGTCTATTCCATGGGCCGCCAGAACTGGTTCGCCTCCGTGGGCGAAGAGCACCGCGCGGTGCGCGAGCGGGCGGGGCTCTTCGACCAGTCGTCCTTCGCCAAGTATGAGCTGAAGGGCAGGGACGCGGCCGAGGCCATCTCCTTCATCGCGGCGAACCGCGTGGCGCGCGGGCCCGGCAAGCTCACCTATACCCAGATGCTCAACAGCCGCGGCGGCATCGAGTGCGACCTCACCGTGGCGCAGCTGGCGGAGGATCATTTCTACATCGTCACCGGCACCGGCTTCCGCACCCACGACTTCGCCTGGATCCGGGAACATATCCGGCCCGGTCTCGATGCGGCACTCACCGACGTCACCGAACAGTGGGGCACGCTGTCGCTGATGGGCCCGGCGTCGCGCGCCATCCTCGCCGCCGTCACCGACGGGGATGTGGGCAACGCCGCCTTCCCCTTCGGCGCGGTGCGCGAGATCACCATTGCCGGCTCGCGGGTGCGGGCGCTGCGCGTCACCTATGTGGGCGAGCTTGGCTGGGAACTGCATGTGCCGATCAGCGCCACCGGGGCCGTGTTCGATGCGCTCATGGCGGCGGGCGCCGCCCACGGCATTGCCCCCGCCGGCTACCGCGCCATCGAATCGCTGCGCCTGGAGAAGGGTTACCGCGCCTGGGGGGCGGACATCACGCCCAATGACTCGCCCTTCCATGCCGGCCTCGGCTGGGCGGTGAAGCTAAAATCCAACGAGGACTTCATCGGCCGCGCCGCAACGGAGGCCATCGCCTCGAGGCCGCTCGTCAAGATGTTGGCCGGCTTCACCACGGAACGCGAGGACGTGGTCCTGGCAGGCCGCGAGACCATCCTGCGGGACGGCCAGTTCGCCGGCTACCTCACCAGCGGCGGCTATGGCTACACCATCGGCAGGCCCATTGGGTATGGCTACGTGCGCAATCCGGCGGGGGTGGACGAGCGAAACCTGACGGACGCGAGCTATGAGCTGGTGGTGGCGAATGACGTGGTGAAGGCGCATATCCACCTCCGGCCGCTCCATGATTCTGCGGGGCTGCGGATCAAGAGCTAGGCGGAAATCCCGGGAAAGCCCGCTGCAATCGATAAATCCCAGGTTGCATTAATTCGAGTTCAATTGCGTTCTGCCGGACAATCCCTCACAACTTGCGGGTTATCGTTAATATGTACTTAGCGTTTCCCCGCCAATTTGGTACGAGACAACAGTGACTTCCAGACCCGACGAGAGGACCATGATGCTTTCCCGCCGCGCCGTCCTGACCGGAGCATCCGCAGCCCTGCTGACGGTGCCCCTGTCCACAGCGGCCCTCCCGCAGAGTGCCGACGACGATCCGTATCCGCTGCCGCCGTTCAATTACAGCAAGATCCCCGCGCCCTTCCGTCCGGCGACCGTTGCCTATACCGGCCGCCAATGGCCGGGCACCATCATCGTCGACACGCCGAACCGCCAGATCTACCTCGTCCAGCAGGGCGGCACGGCGCTGCGCTGGGGCTGCGCGGTGGGCAAGGACGGCTTCCGTTGGGCCGGCCTCGCTGACGTCGGCCGCAAGGTCATGTGGCCGCGCTGGACGCCGCCCAAGGAAATGATCGCCCGCGTGCCGGAAAAGGCCAAGTGGGCGAACGGCATGCCCGGCGGCCCCGACAATCCGCTCGGCGCCCGCGCTCTCTATCTCTTCCAGAACGGCCAGGACACTCTGTACCGCATCCATGGCACGACCGACCCGATGTCGATCGGCCACAATGCCTCGTCCGGCTGCATCCGCATGATCAACCAGGACGTGGAGGACCTCTACCGCCGCGTTCCCATCGGCACCCGCGTGGTGGTGCTGGCGGAAGGAGTCTGACGCAATGCGATTCGCCCGCGGCCTGGCCGGCCTGATGCTTGCAACGGTGGCCCTCGGCCTTGCCGCCTGCGCCTCCAGCAAGTCCACGCCGGATCTCGCACCCGCCACCCCGGCACCCATCACCACCGCTCCGGTGGCGCCGGCGCCGGGGCCGCTGCCCGTGGGCAATGCGCTGTCCGCGGCCGACATCACCAAGGCGCTGTCGGAACGCAAGTTCACCTATGCAGCCCCGGGCAACAAGGGCACGGTGACCTTCTTCAATGACGGCACCTTCGAATATGACCAGGCCGGCAAGGGCACCGGCACCGGCCTGTGGCAGGCTTCCAATGGCAAGCTCTGCCAGGCCCGCAACCCCACGAGCTGGCTGCCGAAGGGCACGCCCTCGACCTGCGTTCCCATCACCTCCGATGGCATGCGCCTGACCGCGGGGCCGATTCAGTACACGCCGCTCTGACGCAGGCTGCCAGCGACTCACATGCTCCGTGTACGGACCTCCGTGCACGGAGTTTTCTTTTTGGCATGCAGTGAAATCGATTGTTCAAAACGGTGCGGCGGATTCATAATTCGTAAGCCATTTGCTGCGATCCTTGGTTGTGAAATTGCTAATTTCATCGCCGGAGAATCCCCATGAAGAAACTGCTCACCGCGTCCTGCGCCATCCTCTCGCTCAGCTGCGGTGTTCCCGCAGCGATGGCGGGCGATCTTGGCCTCGCGCCGTCTTCCTACGACTGGGCGGGAGGCTATGTCGGGGTCAATGCCGGCGTCTCCCTCAACACGACCGCGGTGAAGGCCGATTATGCCTATGTCGGCGGCGCCGACATCGGCGCGGATGCCACGGACCTGATCGATGACCTCGACTACAAGAACACTGCCGACGACCTGTGGTTCACCGGCGGCATGATGGCCGGCTACAACTGGCAGTTCGGCAACTTCGTCCTCGGCGGCGAGATGGACATCAACTACATCGGCTTCGACAACACCGCCTCGCATGATGCGAGCGATGTGATGAGCCAGGTGCTGGAGCCGGAGAACACCACCGCCACGGACCGCATCAATTACACCGCCGACTGGTTTGGCACCGTGAGGGCGCGCCTCGGCTATGCCATGGACAATTTCCTGGTCTATGGCACGGGCGGCCTTGCCTATGGCCAGCTCAAGGTGAAGCAGACGCTCTCCGCCTCCAACGACGCCGGCGAATCCGCCATTTGGGAGGGCGAGGACGATGGCTGGAATTTCGGCTGGACACTGGGTGCAGGCATTGAATACGCCGTCGACCGCTGGGTGCTGGGTGCTGAATATCTCTATGTGGACCTTGGCAGCTATGACTGGGGCTCGATGGGCAATGTCGCCCTCAACGATGCCACGCTGCAGGACGACTGGAGCAACGTGAAGCAGAAGGGCGAGGCCGACTTCACCTTCAGCGTGGCACGGGCAACGCTCAAGTACCGGTTCTGATCGCAGTGATGGTCTGGGCCTCGCCCGCGGCCGTTCTGCCGTGGGGCGCGGCCAGGCCATCAGCGGGACGCTTCGGCGCTCGCGCCAGATCATTGCGCCAGGCTGAACCGCGTCAATCATTGCTTAACGTCCGAAGCCAACAGTCAACCCGTGCAGGCGAACGGGAATCGGCTGCGGGAGGGGCAATGCTGGAGGCAGGCGTCATCGGACGTTTCACGCGGGACGTGCGGCCAGGCCTTTACCTGGTGGCCGCGGTGTGCGGCATCATCGATGTCACCTGCATCAAGGCGCTTGGCGGTGTCTTTGCCGAGATGATGACAGGCAACCTGCTGCTCATGGCGATGGATGTGGGCTCCGGCGGCACGTTCGATCGTGCCTCACGCTACCTCTGGCCGCTGGCCGCCTTTGCCATCGGTGCGATACTGGGCGGGCGACTGCTGCTGCTGCCGGGCGAGCGCGAGGTGCGGCGCTTCGCATTTCTCGTCGTGTGGAGCACCATTGCATTGGCTGCCGCCATCTGCGGGGCCTACGAACCCAATGGCAATGAAACGCTCGGCCACGCCATCACCGCGCTGCTGGCGCTTGGCATGGGGCTGCAGACTGCCATCCTCCGCCGTCATGGCGTACAGGACCTTGCCACCAACGTGATGACCCTCACCTTGACGGCGCTGCTGTCGGAGTCACGGCTGGGGCAGGGGTCTCACCCCAACAGGATCAGGCGGGCCCTGTCGATCCTGTGCTTCTTCTCAGGGGGCGTGGTCGCCGCGGCCCTGGTCCATCGCGGCACTGTCTATCCACTGGGGCTTGCCGCCATTGTCTACTCGGTAGCCATGCTTCCGCTGGTGCTCGGCGAAAAGCCAGACTGAGAAGCGCCCCGGCACATAGGACAAGGCAGCGCTGGGCGAGGGGGCGAGGTCAGACATTCTTGCCAGCCAGAACGAAGAAGTTCTCGGCGTGCTTGCGGAACTGCATCATCACGGAGCTGCGTTCGCCGGCGACGCCGCCGCTCCGGGCGCGGGTGGTGATGCGGTCGAAAAGCTCGGCCAGCCGGGCCTGCGGGTCCTGCGAGCTGCGCGCCACTTCGAGCACCAGCTCCATGAGCATGTATTCGCCGAAGAGACCTGCCGCCTGGCTGCTGTCCGCGGCATGGTTGCTGCTGTTGGCAGCCGACTTGAAGGCGAGGAGCTGAGCGGACACTGGCGTGATCTCCCTGTTTGATGGGAGTGAGTGTATCTACCGACGCCAATCCGACAAGCTGTGTAGATTGCTATATGCGTATCTTCAGACCTTAACCTTACCTGGTAAGCATTCCGGCCTGGCGGGTTGCCGGCACACGGCGCTGGCGCCGCGTGCCGGTTGCCGTGGAACGGCTTAATCGAGGCAGGCCTCGGGAACGGCCGTGCAGGCCGCCTGGACCAGCGCACCGATGTTGCCGCCGCCGTAGATGCCATAGGCGGCAAGCGGGAACTCGTAGTTCTGGCCGAAGAAAGACGAGCCCTGGACGTTGTATCCCGTCGCCGTATAGCCCCAGCTGGTGACACCCACCACGACGTTGCTCAGGCTGTCATTGCCGAGGCTGGCCTCGCTGCTCACCGTGGGCCTGGTGCCGAAGTTCACCAGCCACGGCCCACCGCTGGAGCCGCCGGTGAGGGGCGTGCCGAGCTGGGTGTTGAGCAGCGGCTTGCGGGTGGTGGTGGCCTTTCCTTTCGACACCGTATACTTGCCGAAGGACGCGTTGCGCTGCATCTGCTCGCCATTGTCGAAGGCGACGGGATAGCCGAGTTCGGTGATGTCCGCGACGGTGAGGTTCTTGAAGGCTGGGGACTTGATGTAGGAGTAGCCGTTCCAGCCATACATGTAGGCATCGCCCAGGATGGTGGCGGCCTTGTCGCCGGCCTGGCGGTTCAGCACGATGACGGCGATGTCGTTGTTGCAGACGACGCCCACCGCATTGCGCGCGCAGGTGTCGGTGCCGTTGTAGTAGCTGTCCGAGATCACGACCCGGTCTGCCGTCCAGACGCCGAAGGGACGCTGCGCGGGATCCGTCGGGTCGCCCATATTGGCGGGGATCCACTGGATGTTGTGGGCGCTGCCCGCCGCACCCAGCCCATAATCCTGCACACAATGCGCCGCGGTGACGAGCACGTTGGGAAGGATCAGCGAGGCGGTGCACTGGTAGGTGCCATCCTGGAAGTCCATCAGCATCAGGCCGGTCTGGCGATAGGGCGCGGCCGTCACAGGGTTTTCGAGTGCCGAGGTGCCGAGGCTGTTGGTCGTCGAGGCAACACGCGAGGCGCTGTAGGGCCACTTCTCGGATGAGATGCCATAGGCCATCGGCGCCACGCCGGCACGGTTCGCCTTGCGGCCCGCCGCCGATGCCTTGCCGGAGATCGGCGTAATATCGTTTGTAGTTCCCTCGACAGGAAATGCCTGCAGGGTGGTGCGCGGCAGCTTCGTCGGGATCTTGGAGCCCTTGGCCGGCATCTTTACGCTGCCCGACACCGTCAGGGTCAGGGGAGAGGCCGCCTCGGCTGCAGCGCTCCACAGCAGCGCGCCGGCGCACAGGGGAATGATGCTCTTCGCAAACTTCGATAACATGGCTGCTGCCTCCTCGATGGTGTGCGGAGGGGCGGTCGCGCCCATCCGTTCAAAGCCTTGGGGCAGGGCCGTGGCTTGCCGCGTCTTGCTGCAGCAGTCGCGGCAGCGGCACACCAGTCCGTCCCAGGCCGTTGCAGCCTAGACCAATGTGTGCGCCGGAGCCATCGCCATGTCGTCCCGCGCCGCGTCAACCCGAGGTTGGCGTAGCCGCACAACCTTCGCCGAACGGCCCATCGATCCACAACGAGCCATTCTCATACATGGCCGTGCCGCTGCTGTCGGTGATGCCATGCGACTGGGCATCGACGTGCAGCCGCGAATCCGGAATCCGCAGGCCGTTGACCCGCACGCTCTTGATGAACAGGTTGCGGTCCCCCGGCTTGTCGGGCGTACCCCACAGGTCATTGACGTAGCGGATCTCGATCTGTTGCGGGCTGGCGTCGGGAGGCAGGTCAATGGTCAGTGGTTCGGTGCTGGCAGCGGCCGTCTGCATTTCGGCCAGCGACTGCTGTGACGTGGCAGCGGTGCTGGGCACGCCTGCGGCGTCCAGTGTGGCGACCAGCTTCCCATCGAAACGCAGTTCGAAGCGCGGCGGCGCCTGGTAGGCGGTGCCGCCCGCATCGATCACCAGTTCGGTGATGCCGCAGCCCGCCGGCTTCGGGCCCCCGGCGACCACCGCGGCGATGCGCTGCTTGTGCGACTGCACCCAGGAGGCGATGGGCTGCAGCAGTTGCGTTGCATCGCTCACCCCGGTGACGAACAGATCCTGCTTCTCGCCGGGGTCGGCCTTGAGGTCGTAGACTTCGATCTTCCCGGTGGTGGCATTGAAGATCACCTTGCGGTCGTCTTCGCGATAGCCGAACTGCACCCCGCGCCAGGGTGCGAAGAAGAAGGTGCGGTTGGGTTTGTCGGTGCTGAACAGGCTTCGCCCCTGCCACTGGCCCGGCAGCGGCAGCCCCAGCACGTCGAAGATCGTCGGCGCGATGTCGATCACGCCGCCCACCGTGTCGTCGACTTCGCCGTGGAACAGGTGGCGGTTGATCATCATCAGGGGGATGTGGACGTTCTCCTCGTAGAGCGCGCTGGCATGGACATAGTTGCCGTGTTCGCCGAAGGCTTCGCCGTGATCGCCGAGGATCACCACCAGCGTCGAGTCGAGCTTGCCGGAGGCCTTGAGGCTGGCCAGCACCTGGCCGAGCGCCATGTCGCCGATGCGCAGCGCATTCAGGTACTCGTTGAACTTCTCGTCATCGGCGTAGTGGACCAGCTCGCCCCCGCCGGCGGACGGGGCAATGCGGCGGGAGTGCGCCCCCTCCGTCACGCGGTAGGGATAATGCGTCATCGCCGTGAACATCATGGCGAAGAACGGCTTGTCCGAAGGCTCGTTCATCCACTTTGCGATGGTGCGCGCGGTGCACAGGTCGCTGGTGTAGTCGGCGTTCTTGAAACTGTCGGTGCTGATCTTGAACTCCGCTCCCCCGCAGTCCTGGTCGCGGTAGTCCTTGATGACGTCGAGCCCCTTGTTGAGCAGGAATTCATCGACTCCCTGGAAGCGCGAGTCGGCGCTCCAGAAGAAGCCGGTGCGGAAGCCATGCTGCTGCAGCGCATTGGTGAGCGAGTCGAACTTCAGATAGGGGTAGCTCCCCGTCATGCCGTAGTAGGAGATGTCGTTGTACATCGACGTGAACAGCGAGAAGATCGAGTAATTGGTCGACGGCGCATGCGCATAGATGCGGTCGAAGCGCACCGACTGGTCAACATGGGCCGCAATGTTCGGGGTCACCGGATAGGTGCCGCCGAAGGCCTCGACATACTTGGCCGGCACCGACTCCATCATGAACACAAGCACGTTCTTCACCGGATTGGGCTCCGGCCGCCTGAAGCCCGAAACCTCGCCCCGGCGTTCGGAAACGGGAAGCGTGTCGGGGTCATTGGCGCTCACCGGCATGGTGAAGACCACGGGCGTCGAACTGACCAGCGCAGATTCGATGAAGTGCACCACCGGGTTCTGCAGCTTGGTCACCGGCAGCGCCTGCGCCTCGACATGATAGGCGGACCCGACAGCTGCGATGCCGACACCAAGAACGATTGCACCAAGCGCAAGACGATGCGCCAGAGGTCCCAGCCCAAGCCACAGCCGTGCCGCCACATAGCCCAGCACCAGCACGGCGAGACTGGCGCCGCACAGGACCGAGAAGTCGGTGAGGTTGAAGGCATCCGCCATGGCGTTGCGGGCGTCGGCGTTCTGAAGGAAGTCGCCATAGACCAGCCACTGGAAGGTGAAGGGTTCGCCCAGCATCTTGACGAGGTTGATGTTGGCGAAGCCCCAGGCTAGCGACACCAGGATGATGCCGTAGAACAGGATCACCACGCCAAGGCTGGCGATCCGGCTGCGCCGCGCCGCCAGCAGCAGGCCGAGGGCCGCCGCCGTCACCCCGGCTATGAAAAGCAGGTCATAGAAGCTTGCGGCAATGCCTGCCGGCACGGCGCCCAGCAATTCACCGGCGGTTTCCGGGGCCTCGAGAATCACTCCGCGATAGACCCCCAGCAGCAGCCAGGCCAGCACGCCCGTGCAAAGGATCTGAAGCATCATGCGGCGGAAGTGCCCGCGGTCGGCGGGGCGGGCAGTTGCGATGTCGGCCATGGGGGTCCCGGTAGATTGCAATTTGACTATAGGCGCAGGCGGCTGCGAGGGAAAGCCGAGCCCGTCGATTGCCTCGCCATGGCTTTCCGGACTATCTCCCGGGAGTGGTGAGGGTATTCAGGTCATGACGATATCCGGTCTGCGCCAGGTCGTTCTCGACAGAATTGGCAGGTGGCTGGAAAAGCCGGTGATCGAGGGCACGGTGCTGGGCCGCGCGCTGCGCTTCATGGCACGGCACTATCACAACAACTCCTCCGACCTTGCGGCGAATGGCGAAATTGAGCTCATCGGCCGGGCCCGGCGCTTCTGCGCGGCGGGGGAGTGCGTCGTCGACGTGGGGGCTAACCGCGGGCAATATGCCAGGGCCTGGCTCGCGCCGCCGGGGGGCGTCGACGTCCTGTCCTTCGAGGTCGATGCGGCACTGGCCGCCGAATTGGCGGAGCAGGCCCGCAGCCATGGGGGGCGCTGGCAGGTCTTTCCCTTCGGCCTTTCCGATCGTGACGCCGAGGTGACGGTCTGGCGGTCCGGCGCGAGTTCCGAACTCACCAGCATCGAACAGCCGCTCGAGCCGGGCTTCTCGCCCGGCACCGCCCGGGTGAGGGATGCGGCTGCCCTGGGCGAGATCGCCGGCCGTCCCATCTTCTTCCTCAAGCTGGACGTCGAGGGCCATGAGCTGGCGATCCTCCGCCGCGTCATCGCAGCAGGTTTGCGCCCGCGGATCATCCAGTTCGAGTTCGGAAGCACCGCAGTGGCGGCACGCAGCTTCCTGCTCGACTTCTGTGCACTGCTGCGGGCGGACTATGTGTTCGGGCGGCTTTACCGTGCCGGCGTGGACTTCGCCGACTATGATCCGCGCACCGCCGAATGCCTCGACATGATGGGCAACTACGTCGCCGTCCTGAAGACGGAACCAGCGCTCGTCAGCGCTCTGTCGGCGCGCCGTTGACAGTCCGTTCGCCTTGGGTGAAACCGGTCGCATCATGGCAAATGCCGACAGCCGAGCCCACCTCCTGAGTGATCGTATCGCATTCGAATGGCCATGGCTGTCAGCCTTGCTGATGATCCTTGCCACCATGCTGCTCATGGCGATTGACTGGCCGCTGCGCTGGCAGATGGCGCTGGCCTCGGCCGCCGCCGCCTGCCTCTGCGGTCTCGCGGCGGGACTTCGCCCGGTGTCAAAAGGCATCCGGGTGCTGCTGTTGCTGGCGGCAGGCGGCGTCGTGCTGGGTCTGCTGCTGCCGCCCAGCCTGCTGCGCGGCATGTGGCTGGCACTTGCGCTGCTGCTGGCCCTGCTGGTGCTGGGGCTGCGCTATCACTATCCCTATCAGCCGCGGCGCGTCCGCCTTGGCGATCATTACCGGATCGGCGGGCAGGATTGCCGACTCACCGGCATCACCCTCAAGTCGCCGCGCATCTTCCACGCACGGCAGGACGTGCTCGACGAACTGGTCGAGCTGGCGGATTATGCCGACCGCTTCCTGGCCCGCCACGGCATCCACTACGTCATGTGCTGCGGCACGGTGCTGGGCGCCCTGCGCCACAAGGGCCCTATGCCCTGGGACGATGACGTCGACTTCACCGTCTACCGGCCTGAGGACCTGAACAAGCTGGAAAGCCGCTTTCCCGAACTCGCGGCCGAGGCGGCGCGCGACGGCTACCAGCTGTTCGGCCACAACGACTACTGGAAGCTCGCCCGCAAGGGGTTCTGGCGCTACCCCGTGGTCGATCTCTATCGCGCCGAGATCACCGAGCCCGAAGGCTCGACGCCGGCACGTGTGCCCTGGGGTCCGCTCGAACTCTGTTCGCCGGCCAATCCCCGCGACTATGTTGTGGCGACCTATTCCGCCGGCAGCCTGACGACAGCCGTCTTCGACCTGCCTTACTGGGACTCAGGCTTTGTTCCGGCGGCCGTAACCAGGCTGTTCGGGCTGCGCCTGAGCAATCTCCTCGGCAATACCTACGACGCACTGTTCAAGAAGCGCTGACGCCGGGCCGGGGTCTGGTGGTCAGCCCTCGGCTCTCGCCGCTGCGGCCGTCGCGCGCGCTGCACCTGCAGCCTGCCGGCTCATCCGCACCATGGGCCAGAAGCTCGAGAGATAGGCCAGGAACGACAGGATGACGACAACCTCCGTGCCGCTCAGCAAGGCGCGTTGCCAGAAGAAGTATTCATCGGGCAGCAACTTGCCGCCGAAATAGATGACGCCGTAGAGCGCGCTGAGAAGGGCTATGGCCAGCGCGTTGCGCGGGTTCCTGCGCAGCTGCATCAACGCATCCGACCCCGGCGCGCTGGCCAGCAGCCGGCGGATCAGCACGCCCGACAGGCCGATGCCGAAGGCATGGCCGAAGAACAGCATGTAGCTTCCCACGTCGTGGAGGTGGGAATCGATGTTGCCGGTGTACTGGCTCAGCACGATCATGCCGGCCACCGCCACCGCCTCGCACAGCGTGATCACGGCCAGCAGAAGCAGGTTGCCAACCCGGCCGCGGGCCGTGGCGGCGACGATGCGGTAGAGCGTGCTCACCACCTGCACGATGGCGAATGACAGGAACACCGCCGATACGATCATCGCCCAGGCGAAGGGATCGGCAATCGCCGGATCGAGCAGGGCATGGCTGATCGTGGGAGGGGCCTTCACGTAGTTCTCGCTGTGCCGGGCGATGTTGTCGCCATGCACCCACAAGATGGCCCCGGCCGAGGTGACGGGGCCCGCCCGGAAGGCAAGCGCGGCAAGCGACTGCGATGAGGTGCCGTTCGCCATCAGGACCGCGCGCAAACCGTGGCGGGAGCTGGCGCGCCCCGAGCCGGAGAATGTGACGAATGTCCTGTCTTCACGATCACTGCTTCCTGATCCTGCCTTGCCGCGCCCCGGCACTTGCGCCAAGCCGCCCTCACAGTCAATGCCACGAGATTACTCGACCCGAGGAGGTCCGCTCAAGGCGGCCAGGACCCCCGGCTGGAAACGGTTTCCGGCCCGGTGAGGGCTGGGAGCGGCCGAAACATGCGGTCAAGACCTAGGCAGGAATCCGGACGGGCAGGGCAAAACAACGAATGCCGGGCCACGGGCCGGGTTGCTAGTGTGAACCCACTGCTCCAAGAGACCCGAAGGTACAGCATGCAGACGGCGCGCGCGCCCCAGGATTTCTTTGTGTCCGTCCACATACCGAAGACGGCGGGCACCGCCCTGGGCCAGATCCTGAACCGCGCCTTCGGCCACCGCGTGCTGATGGACTATGCGCCCTTCGAGACCTATGCGAGCCCCGACCCGCTCATCCGCGAGGGGGCCCACTTCATCGGGAAATTCTATCGCGGCATTCACGGCCACTACAATGTGAAGCGCCACCTCGCCAACTTCCCCGATGCGCAATACATCGCCTGTGTACGCCATCCGGTGGAGCGCATCATCAGCCAGTACCTCCACGAACTGAATGAAGACAGCGGTGACGCGCCGTTCCAACGCGACATCCGGGAGGGGCGCCTGTCAGTGATCGACTTTGCGGCGATGCCCGGCGTCGGCGATGCGATGTACCGGCACCTTGATGGCCTCTGCCTTGACAGGTTCATGGTGGTGCTGGTCACCGAATCGCTGCCCACGTCGCTGCGCCTGCTGCAGACCCGGATGAAGGACCTCGACCTCTCCAGGCATTTCGGCACTCCACCCGTCTATCCCGTCCTCAACAGCCGCGCGCAGCGCAAGAAAATCATCGAGTTCGACCAGAAGACCCGCAGCGAGATCTATCTCCGCGCGCCGCAGGACGTCGAAATCTACCGGCGCGCGACTGAATTGCTGAACCAGGGCATTCAGCGCCACCTGCAGTAAGCTTGCGGCCACAGCCGCCGAACCCTATGACGGGCGCCGATTTGCGACTGACGTGCCGGACCCGCGTGAATGAAAGTCATCGTCCATATCGGACCCCCGAAGACAGCCACTTCGTCCCTGCAACTGGCACTGGAGGCGGTGGCCGACAGCCGCGTCTGCTATGGCGGTGCCTTCCATCCCCGCCACCGCGACGTCGACAGCCTGAACTACAGGATCATCGAGGCCTGCAGTGCAGAACAGGAGCCGGACGCCGCGTTCGCCGCGATCAGGACGGAGATCCGGGACCTCTCGTCGCGCCACGCCGTCCTCATCCTGTCGGAGGAGCAGTTCCTCGTGGACTGGAAGCCTTCCTCCCGCACAAGGCTTTCGCGGCTTCGGCAGCTGATGGCCGGTGTCGACTGCCGCATTCTCGTCACGCTCCGGCGCGCCGGTGAGGCGCTTCCCTCGCTCTATCAGCAGATGTTCCAGCAGGTTCACTCGGCGGACGTGCCGGATTTTTCAGCGTTCTGCTCACACAGTCTGGCGTCCTGCTTCGACTATCTGAAGGTGTGCCGCTTGCTGGCCGACGTCGGCTTTGCCGATGTGAGGCTGCTGCCCTTCGCCGACCTCGTGTCGGGCGGGCTCACCCTCGGTGACGTCACCGGATGCCAGGAGCTGGGCGACATCGCGCTGGCGCTGCCCCACGAGAACAAGAGCAGGACAGGCACTTCCGGCACCGAGCGCTTGATCCCCGGCCTCACGCTGAAGACGGCGCTGGGCCGGAGCGCCGCGGCGCTGGAGCTGATCAGGCTCTCCGGCCTCAGGCGCTGGAAACACTACGAGGCCCTGGCAGCCCAACTCGACCGTCTGGTCTGGCGGCCAGGTCGCCTCGAGCAGCTCACGGTTCCGCCGGCGGTATTGCAGGCGCTCGACGCCTCCTATGACCAGGCATTGCTTGAGTTCGACCAAAGGTAGCAGGCGCACACTGTTTCGTGAGGCTATGAAGCGATTGAGGTCAATCCTCAGACAGATGCAGCACTAACTTCCGCGTCTGCTCTTTCGCAGCAGAAGAGCGATGGGACCCCAGATTAGCAGTACGCTAATTGACAATAGAAAGGGCGCAAGGACGATTATCCAGCCGCTGCGACTACGGGTCACTGCAAACAGCCACTCGTAAAAGAGCCATATGGTTGGAAAGCCCAATATTCCGGAAGTAATGGGAAGAACGGGTGCCGTTATCCAGATGATGACAAGTGCGACTAAGGCAAGCCCGTTCCAGACCTGACTAAGCCCGCGCAGAATGGAATGTCCCGCCATGCGATACCTTTTCCCAGCGCGATGCCCCGAACCAGTTCGCCATTGGGCGGGGTTGAACGACAGATAGGCTCTAGTAGGCGTTCCGAAAAGTTTGAATAACCCAGAATCTTAGAGACGAATAATGGCGGAGGGGGAGGGATTCGAACCCCCGGAGGGCGTGAACCCTCAACGGTTTTCAAGACCGCCGCAATCGACCGCTCTGCCACCCCTCCGATGGGACCGCAGGCCTGTCTCAATGCCCCAGCGGCTGGGAGACTGTCAACTCGGGTAAGGCGTTAGCGGATCGTTAAGGAATCGGGTGCGACCCTGCACTCCGGCTGAACGAGGGTCCGACAATGGCATATGTCGTGGAAGCGCTGGTGGCGGTCGTCACCATCGGCTGGGTTGCCCGGGAATTTGCAAGGATGCAGCGCTATCGCGCCTGCTGCACGGCGCGGCTGCGCAAGGCCGGCGCCTGAACGATTACCCGGCAGGGCCACGCGGGCTCCGCCGGGGATCATACCGTTGTCAGTCGGCGTAGGAGGGGTCCTCGGCGTCGAGGATTTCCTTCATTTCGGCAAAGTGCGACTTGAACTGGTCGCGGTCGGCCTCCCACTCCTGGGCGGTCTTCTCGGCCACGGCCGGGCTCATCACATGCAGCTTCTGGCCGGTCGAGTAGGCGAGCACCAGGTTGCGGCAGGCGCGTTCGAAGTAATAGGTGAGGTCGAAGGCCTCGGCCACCGTCTCGGCGCAGACCAGCATGCCGTGGTTGCCCATCATCATCATCTGCTTGTTGCCGAGCAGCCGGCCCAGGCGGTCGCCTTCCTCGCTGGTGTTGGCCATGCCGCCGTAATCCATGTCGAAGGCCACGCGGTTGTAGAAGCGCGCGGTGTTCTGGTCGATCGGCAGGATCTCGGGGTTGGCGAGCGAGGCCACGGCGGTCGCATAGGTGGGATGGAGGTGGATGATGCAGCGCGCCTGCGGCACGTTGGCGTGCATGCGGCCATGGATGCACCAGGCGGTGAGGTCCGGCGCGTCCGGGCGGTCCATGGTCGAGGGGTCATCCGAGTCGAGCAGCAGCAGTTCGGAGGCCTTGATGCGCGAGAAATGCTTCCACCGCGGATTCATCAGGAACTTCTTGCCGTCGGCGGAAACGGCGAGACTCAGATGGTTGGCCACCGCCTCGTGCCAGTCATAGCGCGCGGCCAGCCTGAAAGCCGCCGCAAGGTCGACACGCAATTGCCATTCATCGGTTTCAAGAGTTTTCGCGGTCTTGAGCGTCGCGAGGTTCCCCATGGAAAATCTCCTGTGCTGAGGCCGGTGACGATATCCCTTCCCATAATCTCCGGCAATCGGGCATGATCGGGGCGGGGCGCATGGCGGGGGTGCGGTGGTTTCAGGATTGCGAATGGTTGCGGTGACGGCGCTGGCGCTGGGCCTTGCCGCCGGGGCAGGGGCTGCGCGGGCGTCGGAAGATGCCACCGGCACCTGGCGGATGTCGAACGGCAAGGTCACGGTGCGCGTGGCGCATTGCGGCCAGGGCCTGTGCGGGCGGGTCGTGGCGCTCAAGAAGCCGCATGACGGCAAGGGCCGCCCCCGGCTCGACAAGGAAAACCCCAACCCCGCGCTGCGCTCCCGGCCAGTGATCGGCCTCACCATCCTGTCCAACATGAAGGCCAGCGGCAAGGGCACCTGGTCCGGCACCATCTACAATCCGGACGACGGCAACACCTATTCCTCCTCCATGCAGCTGCTCGGGCCCTCGACCATGAAGGTCAATGGCTGCGTGGCCGGGGTGCTGTGCAAGTCCCTGAAATTCATCCGCGTCGACTGAAGTGAAGAGCCCCCACATGCGCCAGCCGGTCCTTGCCCTCGCAGCCCTTCTTCTGGCAGCCGCACCCGCCGCGGCACAGTCGCTGGAGGAGCTTCCCTTCGACAAGCAGATGACGCTCGCCAAGGTGGGCGACGTCGACGCGCAATACCAGGTGGGCCTCGCCTACGAGACCGGAAAGGGCGTCGCGGTGGACGAGGCCGAGGCGGCACGCTGGTTCCGCCAGGCGGCGCTGCAGGGCAATGTCGAGGCGCAATATCACCTCGCCCGCCTCGTGTCGCGCGGTGCCAAGGGCCTGAAGCAGGATTATCCGACGGCGCTGAAGCTCTACCAGGATGCGGCCGCCAAGGGCTTCGCCCCGGCCATGGATGCGCTGGGTCAGGCCTATCAGCAGGGCCGCGGCGCCGAAGTGGACCTGGCGCGCGCCGCCGAGTGGTACCAGAAGGCGGCCGACCAGAAGCTGGCGGATGCCCAGAACAATCTCGGCATGCTCTATCTCGAGGGCAAGGGCGTGGCGCGTGACCTCAACAAGGCCTTCAGCCTGTTCGAGGCCGCCGCCGCCCAGAACGACCCCTGGGGCCTCAACAATCTGGGCGGCATGTATGAGATGGGCTGGGGCACCACCGCCGACAAGACCAGGGCGCTGGACCTCTACCAGCAGGCTCTGGCCGCCGGAAACACGCGCGCCCAGGCCAATATCGACCGCCTGCAGGGCAAGAGTGCTGCCGCCGAATAGGTCGGCAAGATCCGGTTAACCATACTTCCCAACCCTCCGTTTACGCTCCCGGCGCAAACTTCTCGACGGATGGAATCGGATGCGCCACGCGAGGCGCATGGCCTTCGAGGCGGAGTGAGTGGGTATGTTGCGTCATGCACGGAAGGCCATCGTCCTGGCAGCCATCGGGCTTGCCATCGCCGGTTGCTCCTCGCACAAGAAGCAGGCCAAGCAGGATCCCTTCGCCGGCGTCGGCAGCCCCATCTATCCGGGTTCGGGGCCCGTGCCGTGGGGCGGCGGGCGCTATCACGTCGGCAAGCCCTACCAGGTGGCGGGCGTGTGGTTCACCCCGAAGGAACAGCCCAACTACGACA
The DNA here is from genome assembly GCF_003234965.1 of Aestuariivirga litoralis. Lineage (GTDB taxonomy): Bacteria > Pseudomonadota > Alphaproteobacteria > Rhizobiales > Aestuariivirgaceae > Aestuariivirga > Aestuariivirga litoralis. The sequence continues at coordinate 250,235 of NZ_QKVK01000004.1, read as the reverse complement.
GGAAGGGCACCGCCTCCTGGTATGGCGAGGACTTCAATCGCCGCAAGACCTCCAACGGTGAGTGGTTCGACATGAACCGCCTCACCGCGGCCCACGCCACGCTGCCGCTGCCCAGCTATGCCAAGGTCACCAATCTGGAGAATGGCCGGGAGGTGGTCGTCCGCATCAACGACCGCGGACCCTTCGTCGACACCCGCGTGATGGACCTGTCCAAGGCCGCCGCCAGCGAACTGGGCTATCTGAACCAGGGCACCGCCAAGGTGCGCGTCCAGTATATCGGCCCCGCTCCCCTCAACGACAAGGGCGGCAGGCATCTCGTGGCCATGAACACCGAACTCGAGCGCGGCACGCCGATGCGCAAGATGATTGCCGCCGCCGACCATCGCCGGGGCAAGTCCGCTCCCGCCGAAACCGTGATGGTGGCAGAAGCCGCGCCGGTGAAGAAGAAGCAGGCGCCGAAGGTGGTGGCCGAAACCGTCGCCTTCGAACAGCCGGCGGAACCGGTCCAGGCCGCGCCCGGCCCCACCGGCGAGGTGAGCTATTACATCCAGCTCGGCTCCTTCTCGGACGGAGGCAACGCCGCCCGCGCGCGTGACCAGTTCGCCTCCGTCTGGCCGGTCCAGTTCATCGAGCTTTCAGGGGCCGCGGGCCCGGTCTACCGCGTCCGTCTCGGCCCGATCTCGGATAATGACGATGCCCAGACGGCGCTTTCCGACGCGCGCTCCGCCGGCTTCACCGATGCCCGGCTGATCAAGTCGGAGGCGGTGCAGGCGGCGCTGCAATAGGCCCGCCCCGTAGTTCCGGCGCGGCGGGCGCCGGCGCGAATTGATTTCCGGGTCGAAGCCCTCTAGCCTCCGCACCATGACGTCTGTCCAGCGTATCCGTCGAGTCGCCTGCCTCCTGCTTGTTGCCTGCCTGCTGCTGGCACTGCCGGGTGCGCGGGAGATCCTTGCCCAGGGCAAGACCGACGAGCCCTATGTCTCGAAGGCCGCGGAGGCGATCCTGCTCGACGCGCGCACTGGCCGCGTGCTGTTCGAGAAGGACGCCGACCAGCCCGTTCCCCCCGCCTCGATGAGCAAGCTGATGACCATGATCATGGTCTTCGAGGCGCTGAAGGCCGGCAAGCTGACGCTGGATCAGAAGTTCAAGGTCAGCCAGGACGCCTGGAAGCGCGGCGGCGCGCCCTCCGGCGGGTCGACCATGTATGCCGAGCTCAACTCGGACATCGCGCTCGAGGACCTCATCAAGGGCGTCGTGGTGCATTCCGCCAACGATGCCTGTATCGTCATTGCCGAAAACATGGCTGGCAGCGAGCCGGCCTTCGCCGCGCAGATGACGGAGCGCGCCCACGAGCTGGGCGCCACCAACGCCACCTTCAAGAACGCCACCGGCCTTCCGGACCCGGGCCACCAGATGAGCGTGCGCGATCTCGCCATTCTCGCGCGCTACATCATCAACACCTTCCCCGAATACTACAAGTACTACTCGATCCCGGAATTCACCTGGAACAACATCAAGCAGCAGAACCGCAACCCGCTGCTGAAGGACTATCCGGGCGCCGACGGCATGAAGACCGGCTACACCAAGGAGGCGGGCTATGGCCTGATCGGCTCGGCCCAGCGTGACGGCCGCCGCCTCATCATGGTCATTGCCGGGCTCAAGTCGATCAACGAGCGCCGTCAGGAGGCCCAGAGCCTGCTCGACTGGGGCTTCAAGCAGTTCCGCACGGTGGACGTCTATGCCAAGGGTGATCGCGTCGGCCAGGCCCGCGTCTGGGGCGGCACGCAGCGCCATGTGGCGCTGCTGGCATCGGGCGACGTGCGCGTGGCGCTGACCCCGCAGGAAAAGGAAATGGCGGAGGTGAAGCTCGCCTATACCGGCCCCCTCATCGCCCCGGTGGAAGCCGGCAAGGAGGTTGGCTCGGTCCGCTTCATCGTCGACGGCATCACCGTCGCCGACGTGCCGGTGGTCACCGCGGCCGCCGTAAAGGAGGAACCCTCCATGTGGTCGCGTGCCGTCGACTCCGTCTTCATCATGGTCTTCGGCAGCTAGGGTGATGGAGCGTGGCATCCCCGACTGCCGTCATGCCAGCGAAAGCTGGCACCCCGCTTCGGCTCCAAGACGCTGTGTCCCAGCTTTCGCCGGGGTGACGGAAGGTTCTTGATGTCGGCGCGGTTCATCACATTCGAAGGTGGCGAAGGTTCTGGCAAATCGACCCAGATTCGCCGTCTCGCCGCAAGGCTGCAGGAAAGGGGCAGGGACGTTCTCATCACCCGCGAACCCGGCGGCACGCCGGAGGCAGAGGCGATCCGTGGTCTCCTCGTCTCGGGTGATGTGGCGCGGTGGACGGCCAGATCGGAAGCCCTGCTGAATTACGCCGCACGCGAACAGCATCTCGAACAGGTCATCCGCCCGGCACTCGTCTCCGGCCGGACCGTTCTCTGCGACCGCTTCATGGACTCGACGCGCGCCTATCAGGGTTATGCCGGTGGCTGCGAGCCGGGCTTCATCGATGCACTGGAAAGGGCCGTCGTCGGCCCGACGCGGCCTGATCTGACGCTGGTCTTCGATCTCGACCCGGCCATCGGTCTTGCCCGGGCAAAGTCGCGCGGCGATCATCAGGCCGAGGACCGCTACGAGCGCAAGGGGCTCGCCTTCCACGGCAAGCTGCGCGAGGGCTTCCTGGACATTCTGCGCAAGGACCCCAAGCGCTGCCGCCTGGTCGATGCGTCCCAGGATATCGACGCGGTGGCCGAGGACGTCTGGTCCATCGTCGAGGCGGCGGGCTGATGGCCGAGGACTTCAAGGATCCGCGCGACGTTCCCTGGCACCCGCGCCGCGCCAGTGAACTCATCGGCCACAAGCCGGCCGAGGCCCGCCTGCTGCAGGCTCATCAGGCCGGCAAGCTGCACCACGCCTGGCTGCTGTCTGGCCCCAAGGGCATCGGCAAGGCCACGCTGGCCTACCGCTTCGCCAAGTTCTTGCTGCAGGTGCCGAGCGCGCATGGCGCCAGGGCCCACACCACGCTGCACATCGCCCCCGAGGGCCATGCCTTCCGGCAGGTGGCCGCCGCGTCGCACCCTGATCTCCTTGTCATCGAGCGCGCGGTGGACCAGCGCGCCAAGCGGCTCAAGACCGAGATCGCCGTGGATGACGCGCGCGACGCGCAGGGCTTCTTCTCCCGCACCTCCGGCGCCGGCGGCTGGCGTGTGGCCATCGTCGACGCGGCGGATGACCTCAACTCGGAATCCGCCAATGCGCTCCTCAAGGTCATCGAGGAACCGCCGAAACAGTCGATCTTCCTCATCGTCTGCAACCAGCCGGGCCGGCTCCTGCGCACCATCCGCTCGCGCTGCCTGCATCTGCCCATGGACCCGCTCTCGACGGATGAGACCCTGAAGGTGCTCCGCCACCTGCCCGCCGGGGCCATCGAGGCGGAGGAGGCGGACGTGCGGGCCGCGGCCGAAATGTCCCGCGGCAGCCCCGGCAAGGCCATGGACCTGATCGGCTCGCGCGGGGCGGCGGCCTTCGGCGAGTTCCTCAAGCGCTCCAAGCTGTCGCCCGCCACCGCAGTCGAGATCGCCGCCGCTTTCTCGGGCCGCGAGACGGCGGAAGATTATTTCATCTTCTGCGACCTGCTGGTGGGCTGGGTGGCAAGCCAGGCCCGCGCCGCGGGCCTCGCGGGCCACGGCGAGGCGCTGGCGCGCGCCCATGACGACATCAATGCTTCCCTCCGGCAGGCGGATGCCCTAAACCTCGACCGCCGCCAGACGGTCACCGATGCGCTGATGCGCCTCGAAGAGGCTCTGAAGGCCTCCTGAATTCAATTAGATCGAAGAACATGTCGAAACCGAAATTCTACATCACCACGGCCATTCCCTATGCCAACGGCGCACCGCATATCGGGCATGCCTATGAGCGCATCGCGACCGATGCCATCGCCCGCTTCAAGCGGCTCGACGGCTATGACGTGCTGTTCGTCACCGGCATGGATGAGCATGGCCAGAAGATGCAGCAGACGGCGGCCCGCGAGGGGATCACGCCGCAGCAGCTCGCTGACCGCACCGCCGCGCAGTTCGAGGCCATGGGCGAGGAGCTGAACGCACGCGCCGACGACATTCTCCGGACGACCGAACAGCGCCACAAGGACTCGGTGCAGGAAATCTGGCGCCGCATGGCCGCCAACGGCGACATCTATTTGTCCAAGTATTCCGGCTGGTACTCGGTGCGCGATGAGGCCTATTACGGCGAGGACGAGATCGAGGAGCGCGACGGCCGCCGCTTCGCCATCAAGACCGGCACCCCGGTCGAATGGGTGGAGGAGGAAAGCTATTTCTTCAAGCTCTCGGCCTATGCGCCGAAGCTTCTCGAACTCTATGAAAAGCGCCCCGATTTCATCGTGCCGGAGCATTACCGCAACGAGATCGTGGCCTTCGTGAAGCGCGGCCTCAACGATCTTTCGATCTCGCGCACCACCTTCGACTGGGGCGTGCCAGTGCCGGATGACCCGAAGCACGTGATGTATGTCTGGGTCGATGCGCTGACCAACTATCTCTCGGCCACCGGCTTCCCCGACACCCATGCGCCGCGCGCCGCGTTCTGGCCGGCCTCCGCCCATGTGATCGGCAAGGACATCACGCGCTTCCACGCCATCTACTGGCCGGCCTTCCTGCTCTCCGCCGGGCTCCCCGTGCCGGACCAGGTGGTGGTCCACGGCTTCCTGTTCAGCCGCGGCGAGAAGATGTCGAAATCGGTCGGCAACGTCGTGTCGCCCGCCGCCTTGGTGAAGGCCTATGGGGTTGACCAGACACGCTATTTCTTCCTACGCGAGGTTCCCTTCGGCCAGGACGGCAATTACAGCCACGAGGCCATCGTCAACCGCATCAATGCCGACCTCGCCAATGACCTCGGCAACCTCGCCCAGCGCTCGCTGTCGATGATCGCCAAGAACTGCGGCGGTGTCGTGCCGACACCGGGCGCCTTTACGGACGCCGACCGGGAGATCCTGGCGGCCGCCGACGGCATCCATGCGGAGGCGCGGGCGGCGCACGAGACCCATTCCATCAACAAGGCGCTCGATGCCATCTGGCGTGTCGTGGCGGAGGCCAACCGCTACTTCGCGGGGCAGGAGCCTTGGGCGCTGAAGAAGACCGATCCCGCCCGGATGGAGACGGTGCTCTACGTGACGGCCGAGGTGCTGCGCATCATCGGCATCATGGCGCAGCCCTACATACCAACATCGGCAGCATCGCTTTTGCAACTTTTGGGCATCGAAAACAACGCCAGAAGCTTCGCTGATCTCCACAAGCGGCTGGTGCCCGGAACACCGCTCCCGGCACCGGCACCCATCTTCCCGCGCTATGTGGAAGAAGAGGCGGCGAAGGCCTGATGCTGGTCGTCGACAGCCATTGCCACCTCGATTTCGAGGGGATGGAAGAGCAACTGCCGGCCATCCTGGCGCGCGCCGAGGCTGCCGGCGTGGGGTTGATGGTGTCCATCTCCTCGCGCGTGCGCAGCTATGACAATCTCCGCCGCATCGCGGAAGAAAATCCCAATGTTTTCTTCACGGTGGGAACCCATCCTCACAACGCGCACGAGGAACTCGGCGTGACGGCGGAAGAACTCGTCCAACTGGCGCAGCACCCGAAGTGCGTCGGTATTGGCGAGGTCGGCCTCGACTATCACTACGACCTGAGCCCACGCGAGGCGCAGGAGGCCAACTTCTTCGTCCACATCCACGCCGCGCGCCGGTCCGGCCTGCCGCTGGTGATCCACAGCCGGGAGGCGGAAGACGACACAATCGCCATCCTCGAGGAGGAGTTCGCCCTCGGCCCCTTCGTGCCGCTCCTGCATTGTTTCACATCGCACCGCCGGCTGGCGGATTTCGCCGTGAAAATAGGAGGTTACGTCTCCTTCTCCGGCATCCTCACCTACAAGTCGGCGGAGGACCTGCGGGAGACGGCGGCAGCCCTTCCATTGGACCGCATCATCGTCGAAACCGACTCGCCCTACCTCGCCCCCTTGCCCTACCGGGGCAAGACGAATGAGCCTGCCTTCGTCGTCAAGACGCTGGAAGTGCTGGCAAAGACCCGTGGCCTGCCGGTCCCTGAGATGGCCCGCATCACGTCGGACAATTTCTTCCGGCTGTTCTCCAAGACCCCGCGTCCCGCCCGCTACGCATGACGCGCCGGATCACCATCCTCGGCTCCGGATCCTCCGGCGGGGTGCCGCGGGTGGGCAACGACTGGGGCAAGTGCGATCCGGCCGAGCCGAAGAACCGCCGTCGGCGCTGTTCGGCGTTGGTGACGCAATCGGGCCCGGCTGGCGAAACCCGTTTGCTCATCGATACTTCGCCCGATCTCCGTGAGCAGATGCTGAGCTCCGGAACGCGCGACATCGATGCCGTGCTCTACACCCATGAGCATGCCGACCACACCCATGGCATCGACGACCTGCGCGCCTTCTTCCTGCTGAAGCGCAAGCGTGTGGAGGTCTGGGCCGACGACGCCACCGGGCGGATGCTGACCACCCGCTTCGCCTATTGCTTCTATTCGGCACCCGGCAGCGATTACCCGCCGATCATCAACCTCAATGCCATGGAGGCCGGAACGCCGGTGACCATCGACGGAGCAGGGGGCGCCCTCACGGCCATGCCCTTCCAGGTCCATCACGGCACCATCGATGCCTTGGGATTCCGCTTCAACGACATGGCCTATACCCCTGATATCGATGGAGTTCCTGACGCGAGCCTCAGGAATCTCGAGGGTCTCGACCTGTGGATCGTCGACGCCCTGCGGCGCACCCCGCACCCCAGCCACTGGAGCCTGCCGCAGACGCTGGAGTGGATTGCGCGGATGAAGCCGCGGCGGGCCATCGTCACCAACCTCCACGTCGATCTCGACTTCGCCACACTTCGGGAGGAACTTCCCGCTGGCGTCGAACCGGCCTATGACGGGCTGGAACTTTCTTTCTGATCAAGGGACGGATCATGATGAAATCCTTCGCAGCGAGCCTTACCGCGCTGGCGCTGCTGGCTGGCCCCGCCTTGGCCCAATCCAGCTGTGACCCGGCCAAACTGGCCGACGCAATCGATCGATATGCGCAGGAACCCTTCAGCGCCCGGTCATGGCGCGTGGTGCAGGGACTGGGTGACCCGATGCTCGAGCCCGGCTCCGCCGATGCCGATACCTGGGCCCAGCAGGAGGAATGGCGCAAGCTGACGAGCGCAATCCTGCCCGATCAGCAGGACCTGCAGAATGTCGGCTGGAGCTGCCGCATCGGCTATCCACTGTCGGTGCTGAAGACCCGCATCGACCAGTTGGGAGCGCAGGATCCCTATGTCAAACAATGGCTTCTCGCCCAGCAGCAGGTGATCCGCGCCTGTTCCGGCGATGATGGCGAGATCAGCCTGCCGGAACCCTTGGCCGATGCGCCGGCCGTGGCCAACCGGCAGAAGGCCGACCGCGCCTACCAGGAGGCCTCGATCGCCTTCTACCGCGACAGGCAGAAGGCCATTCCGCTGTTCAAGGCGATTGCCGCCTCCACCTCCATCCACCGGGCAGCGGCGGCCTATAACGTCGCCAACCTCCTGGCCAACGCCAAGCAACCGGTGGAGGCGCGTATTGCCGCCGACGCCATCCTGGCCGACCCGTCCATGGCATCGGTGCACGAGATCACCCGGCAATTGCTGGGCTACATTGCCAACCAGGAGGACACGGCCCAGGGCTGGACCGGCCTGATCGACGGCGACATCGCCATACTGGAAACGCCGGCGGCCCAGATCCTGGCCGATGACGGAATGAAGCGCCAGTATAGCATCGCTCTCTATGACATTGATTTCGTGGGGATCCGCAAGAAGGAAGGTGACTGGTGGCTGGACGGCACGCTGCCCGCCGACGCGACCATTTCGAAATCCATCGTCGATGCCTCCCGCCAGCACCCCATGGCGCTGTGGATGATGGCGGGCCAGACCGCCAACGAGAAATACCAGATGGCACCCTGGAGCCTCGTCGGCACCAAGTGGCAGGACCGCATGGCGCAATATGTCGGCAAGGCGCTGGCGGTGCAGCCAACGGGCGCGAAGCTGCAAGGTCCGGCCCTCGCCATGCTCAAGGCGCTGGCCGCGCGCCCGGACGATGCAAGCCGTGCCGAACTCTGGTCTGAGGCCAGGCAAGCCCTTGATACGGCGGAAAACAGCTGCGGTGCGGCGCCCGAGACGGCGGCCGCTGGCCTGCTGCTGAACCACGCCGTGCGCCTCTCGGCGCTGGCCGGGAAATATGACGAGGCGGAGCAGGGGCTTGCCGCCGCCCCCGCCAAGACGTCCAAGGCCTATGCCGGTGCGCTCTACAATCTGGCTCAGTATCAGGCCGCGCAAGGTGACACTGCCGCGTCCCGCAAGCTGCGCGATGCGCTGATCACGCCGGAGCTGCTGAACGGCATGTCCGGTGATGACCGAATGGTTGATCGCAATCGGTTTTCGGCCCTGCTTGCCTATGTGGCTGAAGACCAGGCACAGTGGAAGGATGCAGTGCTCCGCAATAGTGACCCGGGTTCCGACATCACCTTCAACTTCCTTCCCACCAAGTCCTTGTGGGCCCTGGCGGATGACCAGAGCTTCACGCCGCGCGACCGGGCGCTGTTCGCGCGCGCCGCCTGGACCAGGGACTATGGCCTGGTGCGCAAGGTGGATGGTGAGCACCTGGCCAAGCTCCATGCCTTGAACCCTGAAATCAAAGCGATATTCGACCAGGTGAAGGTGGATTACCCGGCGATCTCGCCCCGCAACCAGCGCCTGTTAACCATATTGCGCAGCCCGCCGCACAACATCCTCGTGTCGATGCCCGGCGGCTGGCAGAACGAGTCGATCAGGCCTGACAGCTTCACCGAGATCGATGGCTGGAACCCCAATGACAAGAACTGGTGGTGCCCCTACGAGCCCGACCGGCAGCTGGGCGCCATTCGCAAACAGGCTGACAATACAACGGGATTTCCGGATTACTTTGACTGGATTTCGAAGCGGATTGCAGACGTCTATGACCCGGCGCTGCGCGAACCGCTGGCCGAAAGGCGCGACGCCGTGCTGAACAAGCATCCCATGGTCAGGTCGGTCGACTGGAAGGAGCTGCGGGCACTGTCGCGGATGCCGCAGGGTCCGGAGCGGCTGTCGCGCGCTGCGATTGACTGGGGCAAGGCCTCCAAGGGCAAGGATGGTGCGCCGGAGGCGCTGGCGCTGGCCGTGCGGACGACGCGCTACGGCTGCAACTGGCACGGCGGGCACGCGGCTTACTCGAAGCCAGCCCAGCAGCTGCTGGCGACGAAGTTCGCCGGCACCGAGTGGCAGAAGCAGACGCCTTACTGGTTCGACTGCCGCCGGACCATGTGGAACAAGGACTTCACCGAGAAGGTGACGACCTGCGAACCGATGACCTGGCCGAAGCAGGCGCCACTGAAGTGAGATATACGGAGATCAGCCCAAGCCATTGGTGGGGGCTGATTTCCGAGCCTTCTCGATAAGGGCTGAAATATTCCATAATATATATTATGCGAATGATGGATAAGTAGTCCTGGAGTGTTGTGCGGGCTTGCGCCTGACCCGGGTGTGCGTCTCCCCTGGCACCCGGCGATGCCTGCCTCTTGCGTCCGTCAGCCCCCACAATCCCGTCACCCCAGCGAAAGCTGGCATCCAGCTTTCCACGCGGTTGATGCCTGAAGCTGGGCCCCAGCTTTCGCTGGGGTGACGGAGCAAGGAGGAAACTCAGCTTTACGCCAACCGGCCGATCGGGATGATCTCCGGCGAGGTTTCGGTCCAGGGGTTTCCGGACCAGTCTCCCAGCCACTGGTCGACCTGCAGGCCCGCCTCCGCGATGCGCTGGGCGATGTCGTTTCGGGATGCAAAACGGATGCGGGATGTTGCGTTTTGGATGTTGCCCGATTGATCGCGGTAGCATGTCTGGTACGTCACGATCCCGGTTGCGAAATCCATGCTCACGTCGTTCCAGGCGGTGATGCGGCCGAGCGCCGGGTGGTCGAATGACCGCTCGGTCAGTTCGGGCGTCCACTCCCGCCACTCCTCCCGCGCCGGGGTGCGGCTGTCGAAGACGAAGCGGCCCTGAGGCGCCAGATGGGCGGCAATCGTGTCACAGAGCGCGCGCTGGTCGGCGTCCGTCAGCAGGCACTGGAAGGCGTGGCCGGTCATCACCACGAGGTCGAAGCGCCGCCCCAGCCGCACGCTGCGGCCGTCGGCCTCGACCCAGGTGACGGCGGAGCCCCCGGGACGCGCCCGGGCCACGTCCAGCATGGCGCCCGCCGGGTCCACGCCCCAGACCTGCCGCCCCGGCCCCAGGGCCGCCGCGAGGAGCCCCGTGCCGCAGCCGAGGTCGAGCACGCTCGCCGCCTGCCCCGCCAGCGCGAGGCAGTAGCGCGTGTCGTCGCCCCAGCCATTCTCCGCGTCGTAGAAGCGGACGAGATCGGGGTCCTCGAAGAGCCTGTCCTGCATCATCTCCCGGTAGCCCTTTTGCGCCGGATCGGCTAGTCCCCGGCCATGACCCAGAACACCGACAACCCCGCCGCCATGGACCCCCGCAAGATCGAGACGCTGCGCGCCATCATGAAGGCGCTGCGCACGCCGGTGACCGGCTGCCCGTGGGACCTTGAGCAGGATTTCGCGTCGATCGCGCCCTATACCATCGAGGAAGCCTATGAGGTGGCGGATGCCATCGAGACAGGCTCGCGCGCCGAGCTCTGCGAGGAGTTGGGCGACCTCCTCCTGCAATCCGTCTACCACGCGCAGATGGCGGACGAGGAAGGAAGCTTCAGCTTCGACGACGTGATCGAGGCGGTGAACAAGAAGATGATCCGCCGCCACCCGCATGTGTTCGGTGACGACGAGGCGCGCTCGGCCACACTCGCGAAGGGCTTCTGGGAGGACCGCAAGGCGGAGGAGCGCAAGGGCAAGCCGAAGCAGGGCACGCTCGCCGGCATTCCCCTCGCCCTGCCCGGCCTGACGCGCGCGGTGAAGCTGCAGGCCAAGGCGGCGAAGGTGGGCTTCGACTGGCCCTCGGTCGAGAATGTCTATGACAAGATCGCCGAGGAGATCGCGGAGTTCCGCGCGGCACCGGAGGACAAGAAGGCCGAGGAGTTCGGCGACCTGCTCTTCGCCATGGCCAATGTGGCGCGGCATCTGGGGATCGATCCCGAGGCGGCCCTGCGCGGGACGAACGCGAAGTTCGAACGCCGCTTCGGCCATGTGGAGGCAAGGCTGGCGGAAATGGGGAAAGAGCCGAGGCAGTCCAGTTTGGAAGAAATGGACGGGCTGTGGGACGAGGCGAAGACGAAGGGGTTGTGACCCCCAAGGACCGTCACCCCGGCGAAGGCCGGGGTCCCGCTTTGATTCAGGAAGCGGGGTGAGGAAGCGGGGTCCCGGCTTTCGCCGGGATGACGAATGAGAGGGAGACGCCTCGCGGGAGAGGACGAGAAAGATTACTCCGCAGCCACCTTCTTCTGGCCCAGCAGCTTCATCGCCGTGCCGAAGCGTGCCTGCGCCTGGCCGGCCTTGTCGGCCGTGAGGCGGACCTTCATCAGGATGCGGCCGTCCTCGAAGTTCCTCCGGCTCAGCACCTCGCCGCGGTCGTGGAGCCAGGCCTGGCCCTGGCCGTCCTCGGGGTCGAGCATCACTTCGTAGATCGTGTCCTCGGCGCCGAGGCGGCCTTCGATCAGTTCGAGCAACGGGCCCAGCCCCTCGCCCGTGACGGCGGAGACCAGCACGGTGCCGGGCCGGCGCAGCGCCTGCGCCTCGCGGGCGGCGCGTTCCTCCGGCGGCAGGAGGTCGAGCTTGTTCCAGACCTCGATGATCTGCGCGCGGCGGAGCTCATCGATGCCGAGTTCCTCCAGCACGCGGTTCACGTCCTCGGCCTGGGCCTCCGAATCCTCATGCGCAATGTCGCGCACATGCAGGATGACGTCCGCCGAGAGCACCTCTTCCAGCGTGGCGCGGAAGGCGGCGATGAGCGAGGTGGGAAGATCGGAAATGAATCCCACCGTGTCGGAGAGGATGATTTTCCGCCCATGCGGAAGCGCGATCACCCGCATGGTGGGATCGAGTGTGGCGAAGAGCAGGTCCTTGGCGAAGACCTCCGCCCCGCTCAGGCGGTTGAACAGCGTGGACTTGCCGGCATTGGTGTAGCCGACGAGGGCCACCACCGGATAGGGCACGCGCGCCCTGCCCTTGCGGTGCAGTGCGCGGGTCTTCACCACGCTCTCGAGCTGGCGCTCGATGCGGCTGATGCGCTCCTGGATCAGGCGGCGGTCGGCTTCGAGCTGGCTTTCACCCGGGCCGCCGAGGAAGCCGAAGCCGCCGCGCTGGCGTTCGAGGTGGGTCCAGGAGCGGACGAGACGGCTCTTCTGGTATTGCAGATGCGCGAGCTCGACCTGCAACGTGCCTTCACGCGTGGACGCACGCCGGCCGAAGATTTCGAGGATGAGGCCGGTGCGGTCCAGCACCTTGGCGCCCCAGTCCTTCTCGAGGTTCCTCTGCTGGATGGGCGAGAGCTGGGCGTTGACGACGACGAGCTCGGCCTCGGTCGCCTTCACCCGCTCGGCAATCTCTTCCACCTTGCCGGAGCCCAGCAGGGTTGCGGGCTTGGGCGCGGTGACGGGGGCGATGATCGCCTCTTCCACCTCGAGGTCGATGGCGAGTGCGAGGCCCACGGCCTCCTCCAGCCGCGCCTCGACGGCGCGGTCGGAGCTCGGCGGTGCATTGCGGTCACGCCGGTCGACGTGGAGGACAATCGCGCGGGTTGCGGCCTTGCCTTCGATCTGGAAGTCGACGCCGCCGCCCGCTCCCCTCTTGCCACGCGTGGTCAACCGCCTGCCTGCTCCTCGTCGAAGAGGCTGATCGGGCCGCCGGGCATGATCGTGGAGATTGCATGCTTGTAGACCAGCTGCGACATGCCGTCCCGGCGCAGCAGGACGCAGAAGTTGTCGAACCAGGTGATGACGCCCTGCAGCTTGACGCCGTTGACGAGGAACACCGTCACCGGAATCTTCTGCTTGCGCACGTGGTTGAGGAAGGTGTCCTGCAGGTTCTGTTGCTTTTCTTGGGCCATCTTTTTTTGTCCTGTTCTCTTGCTTGGGCCGTGGCGGCGGGGATCAGACTATCACGAAATGTTCAGTTGGAAAATTTCACAGTTCCGTGTCCTCCTCGCTGCGGCCGGTGAGGCCGAGGAGCTTGATCTTGCGGTGCAGCGCCGAGCGCTCCATGCCGATGAATTGGGCGGTGCGCGAAATGTTCCCCCCGAAGCGCCCGAGCTGGGCGGTGATGTAGTCCCGCTCGAAGGCCTCGCGCGCCTCGCGCAGCGGGTGGACGAGCAGGTGCTCGATGCCGAAGGTGGCAGCCGCCGCACCCGCGCCCCCGGTGTCCGAGGGCAGCATCGAGGCGGTGATTTCGGAGCTGCCCTCGCCGCTGGCGAGGATCAGGATGCGCTCCACGTTGTTGCGCAGCTCGCGCACGTTGCCGGCCCATTCGCGCGTCTGCAGCACGGCAATCGCGTCCTCGGCGAACTTGCGCATCGGCTGGCCGGACGCAGCGGAATAGCTCTTGGTGAAGTGATGGATGAGGTCGGGAATATCCTCCCGCCTTTCGGTGAGGCCCGGCACCTGCACGGGTACCACGCCGAGGCGGTGATAGAGGTCCTCGCGGAAGCGGCCGACCTGGATGAGGCCCGGCAGGTCGCGGCTGGTGGAGGAGACGACACGGATGTCGACCTTCACCTTCTTCGCGCCGCCCACCCGCAAGAAGGTCTGGTCGACCAGCACGCGCAGCACCTTGCCCTGGGTTTCGAGCGGCATGTCGGCAAGCTCGTCGATGTAGAGCGTGCCGCCATGGGCTTCCTCCAGCGCGCCGACGCGCCGGGTGGCGCCGCTGCCGTCCTCGACGCCGAACAGCTCCTCCTCCATGCGCTCGGGCGCCATGGCGGCGGCGCTCAAGGTGACGAAGGGACCGTTGGCGCGCAGCGACAATGCATGGAGCGTGCGGGCGGCGAGCTCCTTGCCCGCACCCATGGGCCCGGTGATCAGCACGCGGCTGTTGGAAGGCGCGATCTTCTTCAGCAGCTGGCGCAGCTGACGCATGGCGGCGGAATTGCCGAGAAGTTCGGTCTCGGCACCCGAGCGGCCCTTCAGCTCCTCGTTCTCGCGCTTCAGCCTGGAGGTTTCGAGCGCACGGCCGACGACGAGGATCAGGCGGTCGGCCTTGAAGGGCTTCTCGATATATTCATAGGCGCCGCGCTTGATGGCGGCGACCGCCGTCTCGATGTTGCCGTGGCCGGAGATGATGATGACCGGCACCTCCGGGTGCTTCTCCTTGATGATGTTCAGGAGATCGAGGCCATCGAGCTTCGAGCCCATCAGCCAGATGTCGAGGATGATGAGGGAGGGACGGCGCTGCGCCACCTCGGCAAGTGCGGCGTCGGAATTATGCGCGAGCCGCGTCTCGTAGCCCTCGTCCTCCAGGATGCCCGCGATGAGCTCCCGGATGTCGGCCTCGTCATCGATGATGAGGATGTCAGCTGCCATTCAAGGTCCCTGCACTTTCATTCCGCCGCACTCGAATGGGCGGCGATCTTGTCGAAAAGGAGTGTGACGCGCGCGCCCTGGATGCCGTCGGCCATCGGCGCATCCTCGAGCACGAGGCGGCCGCCATGCTCCTCCATGATGCGCTTGACGATGGCAAGCCCGAGGCCGGTGCCCTTCTCGCGCGTCGTCATGTAGGGCTCGGCCAGGCGGTGGCGGTTCTCGCGCGGGAGCCCGATGCCATTGTCGGTGACGCGGATGAAGGGGTGCTCGTCATTGACGCCGGCGATGACCTCGATGTGGCCGCGCGGCTCCGGCTGGTTCTGCAACCGGGTCTCGATCGATTCACGCGCGTTCTTGACCAGGTTGGTGATGGCCTGGGTGATGAGGCGCCGGTCGAAGGGAAAGACGAATTCGCCGTGGCTGACATCGAGCTCGATGTCGATGTCGGAGGAAGAGACGCGCTGCAGCACCGTTGCCTCGCGCACGATGGAGGCGAGCTCCTGCGGCTCGGGGATCGCCTTGGGCATGCGGGCGAAGGAGGAGAACTCGTCCACCATGCGGCCGATGTCGCCGACCTGGCGGATGATGGTGTCGGTGCACTGGTCGAAGACGTGCTTGTCGGTGTGGATCTGGCCGCCATATTTGCGCTTCAGGCGCTCGGCCGAGAGCTGGATGGGCGTCAGCGGGTTCTTGATCTCATGCGCGATGCGGCGCGCGATGTCGGCCCAGGCGGAGTTGCGCTGGGCGGAGACGAGATCGGTGATGTCATCGAAGGTCAGCACATGGCCGTGCGAGGCGTCTTCCGAGCTTTCCGTGGTGACCCGCGCGAAGAGGCTGCGGCTTTCGCCCTTCCTTTCGATGTCGACCTGGCCTTCGGCGAAACCCGAGGGCCTGGTGAGCGCCTGTTCGAAAATCGGCAGGAAGGGCTCCAGCGCCACTTCTGCGGGCTCGCCGATAAGCTCGTTCTCGCTGCGGCCGAGCAGCGTGAGGCCGGAGCGGTTGACCAGCGAGATGCGGCCCGAGGGATCGATGCCGATGACGCCCGCGCTCACCCCCGCCAGCATCGCCTCGGTGAAGCGGCGGCGCGCATCGATGGCGTCGCTGGCGGCAACGAGGTCGTCACGCTGCTGCTTCAGGTGGTCGGTCATCAGGTTGAAGGTATTGGACAGGGTCTGCAGGTCCTTCGGACCCTCGACCACCGTCACCTTGGCGTCGAGCTCGCCGCCCGAGACGCGGCGTGCGGCGTCGAGCAGGCGCACCACGGGCGCCACCACCTTGTCGGAGAACCACAGGCCTACCCAGATGGCGGCGAGCAGCAGGATGAAGCCGACGAGCGCGAACATCATGCCGAAGGTGAGCTGGACGCCGAGACGCTGCGACATCAGCCGGTCGTATTCCTTCTTCGCCTCCTGGGCGTCGCGCAGCTGCTTCTGGATCGACGGGTTGATGATCCGGTAGACCATCAGATAGGCATCGCCGAAATTGGGGAGCTTGATCAGCCCGCGCACCACGTTGCCGCCCTCGCCCGGCTGGATGACGACGAGCTCGCCCTTGTCGGCCTGTTCGAGATAGGTCTTGTTGGGCGGGAAGAACGAGAAGGTTTCGCGCGCCACGACGCGGGCGATGAACTCCTGCTTGCCATCCTTCTGCTTGGCGGGATCGAAGATGAAGATGGCGGGAAGGCCGTGCAGCAGAGCATGGTTGGCGACGCGGCGGATGAAGTTGTTGGGCTCCTTGTCGAAGAGTTCGCGGTGCTGCGACAGGTCGGCGGCGATCTGCGCCACGTCGTTGCGGACCGCCTCGCCATGGTCGTGGACGTAGGTTTCCGCAACGTAGACGGCGGAATCGACGATGGCGCGGGTGCGCTGCGAGAACCAGGCATCGAGGCCGCGATTGAGCGTGACCGTGGCGAAGACCGCCACCACGATGGCCGGCACCACCGCAATGACGCTGAACAGCGAGACGAGGCGCAGCTGCAGCGAAGCGCCGGGCGTGCCGTTGCGCCGCTCGATGAGCAGGAACAGGATCTGGCCCAGGATGAGCAGCGCCAGCACCAGCAGCACCGCGCCGTTGAGCAGCATCAGCAGGAAGGTGTTGTCGGCATTGGGCGTGATCGGCGTCATGCCGGTCAGGATCGCAAAGGTCGCAAGGCCGCAGGCCACGCCGGCGAGGACGAGCACGAACCCGGTCACGCCGGTGAAGCGGCGGACGCGGTCGAGCAGCCGGCGATGCGTTCGTTCGATCATGCAACCTGTTCAGCAGAACCTGTTGCCGGAAATCAACAGTAAATGTGTCCTATTTGCGACAGTGCCGTAGCGTCAGCCAAGGCCGCGCACCACTTTCACCTGGCGGTCGCGCAGCTTCACCCGCAGCGTGTTGCGGTTGATGCCCAGCAGCTCGGCGGCGCGGAGCTGGTTGCCGGCCGTGGCGGCCAGCACGGCGCGCAGCAGGGCAGGCTCCACATCGGCCAGGATGCGCTCATAGAGCCCTGCCGGCGGCAGCCCGCTGCCGAAGCTGGCGAAATAGCGCGAGAGGTAGTTCTCCATGAATTCCGGCAGGCTGGCGCCCGAGAAGTCCACCTGCTCGGCGGCCTGCTGCGGCGGCGCCGCGGCGAGCTCGCGCTCGATGGCAGAGGACGGGATCGTGTCCTCGATTTCGATGGCGACGAGGCGGCGCAACAGGTTCTCGAGTTCGCGGACATTGCCGGGCCAGCGGTGGGCCTGCAGCCGCTCGATCGCCTCACGCGACAGGTCCTTGCGCGGCAGGCCCTCCTTGACGGCCTGGGCGAGGAAGTGGCGCACGAGGTCCGGAATGTCTTCCGAACGCTCGCGCAACGGCGGAAGCCGCAGCGGCACCACGTTGAGGCGGTAGAACAGGTCCTCGCGGAAGCTGCCCTGGTTGATGAGCTGGCGCAGGTCGCGGTGGGTGGCGGTGATGATGCGGACATTGGTCTTGATCGGGGCATTGCCGCCCACCGTGGTGTATTCGCCCTGCTGGAGGACACGCAGAAGGCGCGTCTGGGCCTCGAGCGGCATGTCGCCGATCTCGTCGAGGAACAACGTTCCGCCCTCCGCCTGCTCGAAGCGGCCGGCCATGCGCGAGGTAGCTCCGGTGAAGGCACCCTTCTCATGGCCGAAGAGCTCCGACTCGATCAGCTCACGCGGGATCGCCGCCATGTTGACGGCGACGAAGGGACCCTTGCGGCGGCGGCCATAGTCATGCAGCGCGCGGGCGACCAGTTCCTTGCCGGTGCCGGACTCGCCCACGATCATCACGGTCAGGTCGGTCTGGGTGAGGCGCGCGATGATGCGGTAGATCTCCTGCATCGCGGGCGAGCGGCCGACGATGGGCAGCTGTTCCGACTGGCTGGCGCCATTGGCCGGTGCGGGCTTCTGCGACTGTTCCAGCGCGCGTCCAACCGTCTGCACGAGCGCGTTGAGGTCGAAGGGCTTGGGCAGATAGTCATAGGCGCCGCGCTCGGCCGCGGTGATGGCCGTCATGATGGTGTTCTTGGCGCTCATCACGATGACGGGGAGTGTCGGCCTCAGCTTCTTGATGCGGGGGATGACGTCGAAGGCGTTCTCGTCGGGAAGGACCACGTCGGTGATGACGGCATCGCCCTGCCCCTCGGTGACCCAGCGCCAGAGCGCGCCCGCCGTGGCGGTGGAGCGCACGGCATAGCCCGCACGGCTCAGCGCCTGGCTCAGCACGGTGCGGATGGCGCTGTCGTCATCCGCGATCAGGACCGTCTTGCCGCTCATGCGTTGTCTCCATCAAAATCACGGGGGGCCGCGGTGCCGCGCAGCATGGGCAGCAGCACGCGGAACGTCGTTCCGCGCTCGCGGCCCACGCATTCGATGATGCCGCCATGGTCGCGCACGATCTTGGCGACCAGCGCGAGGCCCAAGCCCTTGCCGCCGGGCTTGGTGGTCACGAAGGGGTCGAAGATGTTGGGGCGGAGTTCTTCCGGCACGCCCGGCCCCGTGTCATGCACGCAGACCTCGAGGGGAAGCGTGATGCGCTCCTGCGTGCCGGGCACGGTGAGGCGGATGCCGGGCCGAAAGGCCGTGGTGAGCAGGATCTCGCCCGCCTCGCCATTGTGCTGGATCGCCTCCGCCGCGTTCTTGGCGAGGTTGAGGAAGACCTGGACCAGCTGGTCCTTGTTGCCGAGCACGGGGGGCAGCGAGGGGTCGTAATCCTCGCGCACGCTGACGCCCTGCCCGATCCCCGCGGTGACGAGGCGCTTCACGCGCTCCAGCACGGCGTGGATGTTGACCGGGCTCTTCTCCAGCGGGCGTTCGTCGGAGAAGACCTCCATCTGGTCCACGAGGTCGCGGATGCGGTCGGTCTCCTCGCAGATCAGGCGGGCAAGCGCCCGGTCATCGGAATTGAGCGTGGGTTCCAGCAGTTGTGCGGCACCACGGATGCCGGCGAGCGGGTTCTTGATCTCATGCGCCAGCATGGTGGCCATGCCGGAGACGGAGCGCGCCGCCCCGCGCGACGTCAATTGCCGGTCGATCTTGTGCGCCATGGAGCGCTCAAGCAACATGAGTATCACGTAGCGCGGATCGTCGTGCATGAGGGTCGCCTGCACGTCGACCAGGCGCTCGCCGCCCAGCCGCGGTGTTCCCACCGCGACGGAATACTCGTTGACCACACCCGCACTGGCGCGGGCCTGCGCGATGGAGCCGAAGACCGGGCTCGAGAAGGGCACGAGGTCGGAGAGCTTGTGGCGCAGCAGCACGTTGCTGGAGGCCTGGAAATAATCCTCCGCCGCGACATTGGCGAGGCAGATGCGCTCCTCGGCATCAAGCACGATGAGCGGGTTGGGCAGCGCATCCACCACCGCCTTGGGCATGGGCGCATCGGGTGCGGGCGGACGTTCCTTCAGTGGCGCATTCATGCCGCGGACCTTTCCTGGACGGTGTCGTAGAGCGTCAGCAGGCCCTCGCGCACCGCGCCATTGTCGTTGCTGCGGAGCAGCGTGGCGCGCCAGTGCGACGCCTGCTCCGCCGTGATGTGGTTGCGCTCGGCGAGCCTCGTGATGGCCCAGCCGATGTGCTTGCGGGCCACGCGGTTGCCGTGATGGGCACCATGGGCAAGGAGGATGCGCTCGTGGTGCTCGGCCACGATGCGGGCCTCCTCGTCGAGGGCTGGCTCCGTACGGCCCGTGCCCTCATCGAGGCCCTCGGCGATGACGCCGGGCCACCAGGGGCGGCCATAGGCGCCGCGGCCGATCATCACGCCATCGGCCCCTGACCTCGCCAGCATCTCGCGCGCGTCGTCCACGGAGGCGCCGTCGCCATTGGCGATGAGCGGGATGGAGATCACTTCGCGCACGCGCGCGATCGCCGACCAGTCGGCCTTGCCGCCATAGAACTGGCAGCGGGTGCGGCCATGCACGGTGACGAGCTGCACACCCTGGGCTTCGGCGCGACAAGCGAGTTCAGGCGCATTCAATGAAGTGTGGTCCCAGCCCAGCCGCATCTTGAGCGTGACGGGCACGGAAGAGGCCTGCACCGTGGCCTCGATCAGCTTCTCGGCATGGTCGAGATTGCGCATCAGGGCGGAGCCGGAGAGGCCGCCCGTCACCTCGCGCGCCGGGCAGCCCATGTTGATGTCGATGATCTCGGCACCCATGTCCTGCGCCACGCGGGCTCCTTCCGCCATCCAGTGCGGTTCGCGGCCGGCGAGCTGGATGACGAAGGGCGAGAGCTTCTCGGCGCCGAGCGCGCGGCGCAGCATGTCGGGCCGCGCGTTCACCAGTTCCTCGCTCGCCACCATCTCGCTCACGACAAGGCCGGCGCCATGTTCATGCGCAACCGTGCGGAAGGGTTCGTCCGTCACGCCCGACATGGGGGCGAGGAAGACCCGGTTGCGGGTCTCGATGGGGCCGATCTTGATGCCCATTTTTTAATCAGCCACCTGTGCTGTATAATTTAGAGGCAACATAACCCGATGTTGCATTGCGTCAAGAGCCTTTGTTGCAGGGGTGTCAACCGCTTGCTACAGCAGGCTCATGACAGTTGCGGCAGTGATCGTGGCCGGTGGCTCCGGCCTGCGCGCAGGGGGCGAACGCCCCAAGCAATACCAGCTGATCGGGGGCCGCCCGGTGATCTGGTGGACCTGCCGGGCCTTCCTCGAGCACCCCGCCGTCGCCCACGTCCAGCCCGTCATCGGCGAGGGCCACGAGGCGATGTTCGCCGAGGCCGTGAAGGGCCTCGACATCCCGCTTCCCGTCATCGGCGGATCGACCCGGCAGGAGTCCTGCCGCATCGGCATCGAGGCCGTGGGGCGGCACAAGCCGACGAAGGTGCTGATCCATGACGCGGCACGGCCCTTCGTCTCCGCCGCTCTCATCGACAACGTGATCTCGTGGCTCGACCGCTTCCCGGCCGCCGTTCCCGGCATGCCGGTGGCGGAAACGCTGAAACACGCGCCCGGCGGCCTGGTGAGCCGCACGGTGGACCGCGCTGGCATCTGGACCGCACAGACGCCGCAAGGCTTCCTCTATGACGGGATCCTCGCCGCCTACCGCAAGGCGGAGGCCGAGCAGACGCAGGGGCTGACGGATGATGCCTCGGTTGCCGAGCATGCCGGCATTGCCGTATCGATGCTGGCGGGCGAGACGGAGAACCGCAAGCTGACCACTGCCGACGACATCGTGACTGCCGACCGCGAGATGACCGGCCGCGAGCTGGCCCAGCGCCCGGACGTGCGCGTGGGGCAAGGGATCGACGTCCACCCCTTCGATGATGGCGATGCGGTGATCCTCTGCGGAATCGCGATTCCCCATTCGCAGAAGCTCAAGGGCCATTCGGACGCCGACGTGGCGATGCATGCGCTCACCGACGCCATCCTCGGCACCATCGGCGAAGGCGACATCGGCACGCATTTCCCGCCCTCCGACCCGCAATGGAAGGGAGCGCCGTCGCGCATCTTCCTGGCGAAGGCGGTGGAACTGCTGGAAGCCAGACGCGGCATCATCGCCAATGCCGACATTACGATCCTGGCTGAGGCGCCGAAGATCGCACCGCACGTCGCCGCGATGCGCGCCTATCTCGCGCCGCTGCTGCACGTGGACGGCTCGCGCATCGCGGTGAAGGCGACGACCATGGAAAAACTCGGCGCCATCGGCCGCAAGGAAGGCATCATGGCCTATGCGACGGTGACGGTGCGGTTGCCGTGAGGCTCTGTCTTCAGGTCGCACCACATTGTTCCGTCATCCCGGCGAAAGCCGGGACCCCGCTTTCTGTCCACGTGGTTCCCGAACAAAGCGGGGCCCCGGCTTTCGCCGGGGTGACGGAAGTTTGGAGGGTCGGAACGTGAGCACCATGTTCCCCCCCGACCTCACTGCCCGTGCCGCGTCCCTCATCGACCGCTGCCGCCGCAGCAAGCTCATGCTCGCCACGGCGGAGAGCTGCACCGGTGGGCTGATCGCGGGGCTCGTCACCTCCGTCGCCGGATCATCCGACGTGCTGGACTGCGGCTTCGTCACCTATTCCAATGCGGCGAAGACGCGGATGATCGGCGTGCCGGCGGAGGTGATCGCGCAGCACGGCGCAGTGAGCGAAGCCGTGGCACGCGCCATGGCGGCGGGCGCGCTTTCCAACAGCGCGGCGGATGTGGCCATTGCGGTGACGGGTGTCGCCGGCCCCGGCGGCGGTACGGCGGCGAAGCCCGTGGGGCTGGTGCATTGTGCGGCCGCGCGCCGCGGCTTTGCGACGGTACATCGCGAGCTGCGCCTCGGCGACATCGGGCGTGACGCCGTGCGGCTCGAGACGGTGCGGGTGGCGGTGGAAATGGCCTACGAGATCGCCGGGCCGTAGAGCTGCCTTGCGCGCTCTTCGAAGGCGGACATGATCTTGCGCACCGCCATGTCGAACATGCCGGACAGGACCATCTGCAGCATCTTGCTTTTCAGCGTGTAGTCGACGGTGAAATTGATGTCGCAGCGCCTCTCCCCCGTTGGCACAATCTTCCACTCGGAGACGAGGTGCTTCACCGGCCCCTGGTCGGACCGCGCGGTGACGGTGAGGGCTGCGGGGTCGACGGTGACGCGGCTCGTCATCACCTCCTCGATGCGGAGCTTGTCATAGGCGACGGTAAGCTCGCCCTCGAAATGCTCGCGGCCCTGCTCGTCCATCCTCACCCCGCGCACGAGGGAGCGCTTCACCAGCGGCAGGAACTCCTTGTACTTCGCCACGTCGCGCGCGATGGCGAAGACCTGTTCCGCCGTATAGGGAACGCTCCGGCTGACGCTGAACTGGGGCATCAGCCGCGCTGGGCCCGGGCGGCACGCAGCCTTGCGAAATCATCGCCCGCATGGTGGGAGGAGCGCGTCAGCGGCGTTGCCGCCACCATCAGGAAGCCCTTGGCATAGGCGATGGTCTCGTAGCCCTTGAATTCGTCGGGCGTCACGAAACGGTCGATCGCCGCGTGCTTGCGGCTGGGCTGGAGATACTGGCCGATGGTGATGAAGTCGATGTCGGCCGAGCGCATGTCGTCCATCACCTGCATCACCTGCTCGCGCGTTTCGCCCAGGCCCACCATGATCCCGGACTTGGTGAACATCGAGGGGTCGAGTTCCTTCACCCGCTGCAGCAGGCGCAGGGAGTGGAAGTAGCGGGCACCCGGGCGGATCTTCAGGTAAAGCGACGGCACGGTTTCGAGATTGTGGTTGAAGACGTCGGGCTTCGCCGCAACGACGATTTCGAGCGCGCCATCCTTCTTGAGGAAGTCCGGCGTCAGCACCTCGATGGTGGTCGCGGGCGAGGCCTTGCGGATCGCGGTGATGACCCGGGCGAAATGCCTTGCACCGCCATCGGCGAGGTCGTCACGGTCCACCGAGGTGATGACGGCATGCGACAGACCCATGCGGGCCACCGCATCCGCCACCTTCTCAGGTTCGTCGGCGACGAGGGCCTCGGGCAGGCCCGTCTTCACGTTGCAGAAGGCGCAGGCCCTGGTGCAGGTGTCGCCCATGATCATGAAGGTGGCGTGCTTCTTCGACCAGCACTCGCCGATGTTGGGACAGCCCGCCTCCTCGCAGACGGTCACCAGCTTGTTGTCGCGCACGATCTTCTGCGTTTCCGCATAGACCGCCGAACCCGGCGCCTTGACCCTGATCCATTCCGGCTTTCGCAGGATGGGCGTGTCGGGCTTGTGCGCCTTCTCGGGGTGGCGCGGCTTCGGCTTGTTGTCGACGATGGTGACCATGGGCCCGTTCTATCTGCCCCGCACGAGGCGCAGCAGCCAGATCAGCACCACCGCGCCGACTGCGGCGACGATGAGGTTGCCCCAGAACCAGCCACTGAAGATCTCGCCCAGCTGGATGCCCAGCGCATTGGCGAGGAAGGCGCCGATATAGGAGCCGACGATGCCGATGACGATGTTCATCAGCAGGCCGTGGTTGGTCTTCATCACCTTGTCGGCGATGATGCCCGCGAGGGCACCGATGAACAGCGTGCCGATCCAGCCGACGCCGCCGCCGAGGTCCATGAGGTGGTTGGGTTCCATGTGTCTTTCTCCCGTCCCTTGATGTTGCAAAGATAGGCCCTGCCCGCCGCGCCATCAAGCGCCGGGGCAGCAGGCCTCCTCACATGTGGATGACGCGGCCATAGGCGTCGAGCACGCTCTCGTGCATCATTTCCGACAGGGTCGGATGCGGGAAGACGGTGTGCATCAGCTCCTCCTCGGTGGTCTCGAGGCCCATGGCGACGACGAAGCCCTGGATCAGCTCGGTCACTTCCGCCCCCACCATGTGGGCGCCCAGAAGCCGGCCGGTCTTGGCGTCGAAGATGGTCTTGACCAGGCCCTGGTCCTCGCCGAGCGCAATGGCCTTGCCATTGGCGAGGAAGGGGAAGCGGCCGACCTTCAGTTCATAGCCCGCCGCCCTGGCCTTGGCCTCGGTGAGGCCGACGCTTGCAACCTGCGGGTGGCAATAGGTGCAGCCGGGGATCTGCTCCTTCTTCATCGGGTGGACGTCCAGGCCCTTGATCTTCTCGACACAGATGACGCCCTCATGCTCCGCCTTGTGGGCGAGCATCGGCGGGCCCGCCACGTCGCCGATGGCATAGACGCCCGGGACGTTGGTGCGGCCATAGCCGTCGATCACGATGCAGCCCTTCTCGGTCTTCACACCCAGCGCCTCGAGGCCGAGGCCCTCGATATTGCCCTGGACGCCAACGGCGGAGATGACGCGATCGACGGTCAGCTGCTCCGACTTGCCGCCGGCCTCGATCGTCGCGGTGACGCTGTCGGCGGCCTTGTCGAGCTTGGTGACTCTTGCGCCGAGCTTGAACTTGATGCCCTGCTTCTCGAGCTGCTTCTGGGCGATCTTGGAGATCTCGGCGTCCTCGACAGGCATGATCTGGTCCATCAGCTCGACGACCGTCACGTCCACACCCATGGCATTGTAGAAGGAGGCGAACTCGATGCCGATGGCGCCGGAGCCGACGACGAGCAGCGACTTCGGCATGGCCTTGGGCACCATGGCCTCGAAATAGGTCCAGACCAGCTTGCCGTCGGGCTCGAGGCCCGGCAGCACGCGCGGACGCGCACCCGTGGCGATGATGATGTTCTTCGCCGTGTAGGTGCCCGGCCCCAGCTTGTCCTTGGGCGCCGGGTTCTGCGGCTGGACGGCGGGCTTCGATGGTGCCGAGACCACGATCTCGTTGGGCTTCGTCAGCTTCGCCTCGCCCCAGATGACGGTGACCTTGTTCTTCTTCAGCAGCATGGTGACGCCGCCGTTCAAGCGGCCCGACACGCCGCGCGAGCGCTGGACCATCGCCGCGGGATCAAACGAGATGTTGTCCGCCGAGAGGCCGTAGTTCTTGGCGTGCTTCATGTAGTGGTAGATCTCGGCCGAGCGCAGCAGCGCCTTGGTCGGGATGCAGCCCCAGTTGAGGCAGATGCCGCCCAGGTGCTCGCGTTCCACGACTGCCGTCTTGAAGCCGAGTTGCGCCGCGCGGATCGCCGCGACATAGCCGCCGGGGCCGCCGCCGATGATGATGATGTCGAAGTTCGTGTCGGCCATGGTCTGCTCCTCGTCATTCACGCCCGCAAAGGATGGCCGGGACGGGCCCGGCCATGATGGGGCAATAGCATTTCATCATGCCCGGGCTTGTCCCGGGCATCTGTTCCCTGTCCGCCGCCCTCAAAGGATGGCCGGGACACGCCCGGCCATGATGAGAGTGGGGTCAGAGAGACAAAATCCGCTTCACCACCGGCACCAGCGCGGTGCCGATGGCCCTGGTGTTCTCGGCGTCGAGATGCCCGCCGTCGGTCTTGTCGGCCCTGGCCACCGTGCCGGCGTCGAAGAAATGGACGCCCATCTCCTCCGCCACGCGGGCATAATGCTTGCCAAACTGCTTGGACTCCGCGATCGCATGGCCCCAGAGGTCGTTGAACCATTCATCCTCCGTCGGCACGAGCGCCGGCGGGGCGACGATCAGCACCTGCGGGCGCGGCGCCCAGTCGAGGAACGGGAAGGTCTGGACGATCTGCACCAGCCGCGCCATGCCCATCGAGGCATCGAAGGCGCGGCAGCGGTTGGCGAACTTGATGTCGTTGGTGCCGAGCAGGACAATGACGAGATCCAGCGGCGTGTGGGTGGAGAGCAGAACGGGAAGCACATGCGAGCCGTTGCGGTCATCCGGCGTGGTCGGATCGTCGAACACCGTGGTGCGGCCATTGTGGCCTTCCTCGATGACGCGGGCCTTGCCCTTAAGCCCGGCGGCCAGCACATTGGGCCAGCGCACGTCGAAGGGGTGGCGCTCGAAACTCCCGGCGATGAAGCCCCAGGTGAGGCTGTCGCCGAAGGCGAGGATGGTCTTCATCTCTCGCCTCACACCAGCATCAGGCCGGGTTCTTCGAGATAGGACTTGATGGCGCCGATGAATTCCGCGCCAAGTGCGCCGTCGATGCAGCGGTGGTCGGTGGAGAGCGTGATGGTCATCTGCTGCTCGATGACGATGTCGTTGCCGCGCACCACCGGGCGGCGCTCGCCCGAGCCGATGGCGAGGATCGAGGCATGCGGCGGGTTGACGATGGCGGCGAAGCTCTTGACGTTCATCATGCCCATGTTGGAGACGGCCGCCGAGCCGCCGGTATATTCCTCGGGCTTGAGCTTGCGGTTCCTGGCGCGCGCCGCATAGTCCTTCATCTCGGACGAGATCTGGGCGAGGCCCTTGAGTTCCGCCGAGCGCACGATGGGGGTTATGAGGCCGCCGGGGATCGACACCGCCACGCCGATGTCGGCGTGCTTGTGCTTCACCATGGCGCTCTCGGTCCAGGTGACGTTGGCGTCCGGCACCTTGATCAGGGCCATGGCCATGGCCTTGATGATGAAGTCGTTGACCGAGATCTTCCAGAGGGGCTTGCCCTCCTTGTCCTTCGGCGCCTGAAGGTTCAGCCGCTCGCGGAGTTCGAGAAGGTGATCGAGGGTCACATCCACAGAGACATAGAAATGCGGGAT
Source organism: Aestuariivirga litoralis (assembly GCF_003234965.1). Lineage (GTDB taxonomy): Bacteria > Pseudomonadota > Alphaproteobacteria > Rhizobiales > Aestuariivirgaceae > Aestuariivirga > Aestuariivirga litoralis. Next base: position 223,186 of record NZ_QKVK01000004.1, on the reverse strand, counting down.
GGTCTGCTTCGACTCGGTCAAACGGCGGGCGATCACTTTCCGCATCGAGTCGTGCGGCACGAGTTCGTAGGAACCCTCGGCGAAGAGCTTGAGCACCTGCTCGTCCGACGGCGGAGTCGCCATGGCGGGGCCAGCGGATTTCGCTGCGGCGGGTGCCGCACCGGGCCTGGCGTTCTCGACGTCCTTCAGCACAATGCGGCCGTGCGGGCCCGAGCCGAGAAGCGCCGCGATGTCGAGGCCCTTCTGCCTGGCCACGCGGCGGGCGAGCGGCGAGGCAAAGACACGGGCGCCCTCGGGTTTCGCGGCAGCGGCGACAGGTGCTGCCACGGGAGCAGCGGGTGCTGCGGCAGCAGGCGCCGGCGCGGCAGCAGCGGCCTGCGGCGCGGCGGCGGGCTTCGGCGCATCACCCAGCTTCTCGCCCTCTCCGAGGATCACGGCGATCGGGGTGTTGACCAGCACGTCGTCGGTGCCGGCGGGGATCAGCAGCTTGCCGACGGTGCCCTCATCGACGGCTTCGACCTCCATCGTGGCCTTGTCGGTCTCGATCTCGGCCAGCACGTCGCCGGACTTGACGGCGTCGCCCTCCTTCTTGAGCCACTTGGCAAGCTTGCCCTTCTCCATGGTGGGCGACAGGGCGGGCATGAGCACGTTTACGGGCATCGTCGGAGTTCCCCATTCGTCTTGCACTTCACCGCCGGAGCGTGAGCCCCGGCGATGCTTGTCGTCAGTCGGCTCAGCCCTTGTTGGCGAGCGGCGAGAGCTGGGCGGCGACCTTGTTCAGGTCCTCGTTCAGCACCTTGCGGATGGCGGCGAAATTGTCGGACGGGTTGCCGTGGCCCATCTCGGCGCAGGCGGCGGCCACCTGCTGCGCCATGCCGGCCAGCACATGGCCCCAGACGTCGGGCGTGCCGAAGGCCATGGCATGGAGCGAGAGGCTCAGGCCCCCGTTGGTGATCCAGGCGCGGGCGACCTCGCCGGCCTTCGGATCGTGGAATACCTCATGCGGCGGCTCCAGCTGGTGCGGGTGCATCTCGCCGTGGTGGTTGTGGTGGTGGTGATCGTGGTCAGACATAGAGCACAGCCTTTGCTGCGGCGACCACCTCATCGGCATTGGGCAGCGCCAGTTTTTCGAGATTGGCCGCATAGGGCATGGGTACGTCCTTGCCGGCGACGCGTGCGACGGGCGCGTCGAGGTAGTCGAAGGCGTGCGTCATCACCTGGGCGGCGATTTCGCTGGTGACCGAGAATTGCGGGAAGCCTTCCTCCACGCAGACGCAGCGGTTGGTCTTCTTCACGCTCTCGATAACGGTCGCCAGGTCCATCGGGCGGATGGTGCGGAGGTCGATGACCTCGGCCTCGATCCCTTCCGCGGCGAGCTTCTCCGCCGCGGCCAGGGCATAGGTCATGCCGATGCCGAAGGAGACGATGGTGACGTGGTGGCCGACCCGCGCGATGCGCGCCTTGCCGATGGGCACCAGCCAGTCCTCGACCTTCGGCACCTCGAAGCTCTTGCCATAGAGGATCTCGTTCTCGAGGAAGACGACGGGGTTCGGATCGCGGATCGCGGACTTCAGCAGGCCCTTGGCATCGGCCGCCGAGTAGGGCTGGACGACCTTGAGGCCCGGGATGTGGCCATACCAGGCGGCATAGTCCTGGCTGTGCTGGGCGGCGACGCGGGCGGCGGCACCCGACGCCCCGCGGAACACGATCGAGCAGTTGAGCTGGCCGCCCGACATGTAATGCGTCTTGGCGGCGGAGTTGATGATCTGGTCGATCGCCTGCATGGCGAAGTTGAAGGTCATGAACTCGACGATGGGCTTCAACCCGGCGAAGGCTGCACCGACCGCGAGGCCGGTGAAGCCGTGCTCGGTGATCGGCGTGTCGATGACGCGCCTCTCGCCGAACTCGTCGAGCATGCCCTGCGAGATCTTGTAGGCGCCCTGGTACTGGCCCACCTCCTCGCCCATGAGGAAGACCTCCGGGTCACGCCGCATCTCTTCCGACATGGCCTCGCGCAAGGCCTCGCGCACCGTCATGGTGACCATTTCGGTGCCGGCGGGAATCTCGGGGTCGGCCGCCTGCGGGGCGGCATGCACGGCAGGCGCGGCAACGGCGGGAGCATCAGCCTTCGGGGCTTCGGCGGGCTTCGCCTCCGCCTTCGGCGCAGGTGCGGCATCCGCCTCGCCGATGACGGCGATCGGCGTGTTCACCTTCACGTTCTCGGTGCCGGCGGGAATGAGGATGGCGGTGAGCGGACCTTCATCGACCGCTTCCACTTCCATGGTGGCCTTGTCGGTCTCGATCTCGGCGATGACATCGCCGGGCTTCACCATGTCGCCGACGTTCTTGAGCCACTTGGCGAGCTTGCCCTCTTCCATGGTGGGGGACAGGGCGGGCATGAGGATGGATGGCATTGGCGTCCCCGGCTCAGGCGTTCACGTAGATGTCGGTGTAGAGCTCGGAGGCGTCCGGCTCCGGATCGTTCTGGGCGAATTCCGCGGCCTCGGTCACGATGGCGCGGATCTCCGCGTCGATCTTCTTCAGGTCGTCCTCGGTGGCGAGCTTGGCCGTCAGGATGCGCGCCTTCACCTGCTCGATCGGGTCATGCTCCTCGCGCATCTTCTGCACTTCTTCCTTGGAGCGGTACTTGGCCGGGTCCGACATCGAGTGGCCGCGATAGCGGTATGTCATCATCTCAAGGATGTAGGGGCCCTCGCCCGCGCGGCAATGCTCGATGGCGCGCTCGGCGGCATCGCGCACGGCGCGCACGTCCATGCCGTCGACCTGCTCATAGGGGATGCCGAAGGCCGCACCACGCGCGCCCAGATGCTCGGCCTGCGCGGTCGAGCGGGTGGCGGCGGTGCCCATGGCGTAGCGGTTGTTCTCGATCACGAAGATGACGGGCAGCTTCCAGATCGAGGCCATGTTGAAGGTCTCGTAGACCTGGCCCTGGTTGGCGGCACCGTCGCCGAAATAGGCGACCGAGACATTGTCGTTGCCGCGATACTTGTTGGCGAAGGCAAGGCCGGCGCCGAGCGGCACCTGGGCGCCCACGATGCCGTGGCCGCCATAGAACTGCTTCTCCTTCGAGAACATGTGCATGGAGCCGCCCTTGCCCTTGGAGAGCCCGCCCTTGCGGCCGGTGAGCTCTGCCATGACGCCCTTGGGGTCCATGCCGGCGGCCAGCATGTGGCCATGGTCGCGATAGGAGGTGATGACGGCATCCCCCTCCTTCTGGGCCATTTCCATGCCCACGACGACGGCCTCCTGGCCGATATAGAGGTGGCAGAAGCCGCCGATGAAGCCCATGCCGTAGAGCTGGCCGGCCTTCTCCTCGAAGCGGCGGATCAGCAGCATCTCGCGATAGGCGTAGAGTTCCTCTTCCGTCGTGAAGCCGCTGTTGGTGAGATTGGGCTTGTCACCCTTCTCGCCCTTGGCCGCCTTCTTCGAAATATAGGCCGACTTGACCGCCATGAATGCTTCCTCCAGCCATGACCACGTGAGGTTTCATAGCATTAAATCGTTGAGAATGCAGGCGGTTTAGCGGATTAACCGGATTTCGGTTTACAGCCCGGATTTCACTCGGAGATTTGCCGTGACGTGAAAGCCACCACGTCGGTCGGCTTGGCCAGCTCGAGGTTGCCGCGGGCCAGTTCGTCAAGAAGGTCGGGGTCGATGCTCTCGGGGCGCAGCAGCGACACCTTGCTCTCCAGCTTTTCGCGCTGGGCCTGCAGCCCCTCGTACTTGTCCTTGAGGGTGGCGACCTTCACCTCCAGGCCATCGCGGTAGGGAAAGCCGCGCGGGCCCTTGTAGGCATGCCAGCCGAAATAACCCAGCATCGCGCAGCAGACGCAGGTGACGACGAAGTCGAAACGGCGCATTGGCACCAAGTCCCCATGAGTGTGGGATCACCATTCGGCGGACTCGGTTAACAAAGGGTCACCTTGCGTCGATTTGCTGCGATGAAGTCGATGGTGCGCAGGCGGTAGCCGGGGTTCGCATGGGTCTTTCCCTTCGCTGTTCCCTGCAGCGGCATTTCAACTGCAGATGGCGCCACCTTCCGCAGTTTCGGGCGCCGCTGATTGTCGAAAGGACGCTGGAATTCTTGTCTCATCCTGCCCCGCACTGCCTGCGCAATGGGCAGGCGGGTGTCGAAACACCTCGCTCCGGAGACGGGACTCGGTTAACAATCCCCAACCCTGCCCCGATTTATTCGCTTGACCTTTGGGGCCACCGTGCCGATGTAACTCTCGGAGTTACCGTTATGTTGAGCAGCAGCCGTTTCGTCGTCGCCGTCCATGCCATGAGCGTGCTCGCACGCTTCAGGGGCAAGGGGCCCGTATGCTCGGCGCTGGTTGCGGAGAGCGTGCACACCAATCCGGTGGTCATCCGCCGGCTGATGACCGAACTCGAGAAGGCGCAGCTGGTGAAGTCCGTGGCCGGACGTTCGGGTGGCTTCGAACTCAGCAAGGACCCGGGCGAGATCACGCTGGCGGATGTCTATTTCGCGGTGGAGGATGAGAACGTCTTCCGCATGCACAAGACCGATCCGCATTCGCAGTGCCCGGTCGCGGCACAGCTTGGCCAGGTGCTGTCCGGCCCGTTGCGGGCGGCGGAATGCGCGCTGCATTCGAGCCTTGCCAAGACGTCGATCCGCGACGTCGCCTTTGCCATCGTCTGACACCCCTGGCGTGAGCCGTGCCGCGCAAGAGGCGAAGGCCTCGCCGCTGCTGTCGCTGCTGGCGCTGGGAAATTTCGTCGTCGGCATGGGCGTCTTCGTGGTGATCGGCATCGTTTCGCCCATCGCCGAGGCGCTGCATGTGACGAAAGCCGACGCCGGCATCGTGATCACCAGCTATGCCATCGCCTATGCGCTGCTGTCGCCTGTCGGTGCAGCGCTCACCGGCAGCCTGCCGCGGCGCACGGTGCTGGCGGGATCGCTGGGGCTGTTCTGCCTCGGCACACTGCTCTCCGCCCTGTCCACCTCGCTCACGATGCTGGCGCTGTCACGGCTCATCGTGGCGCTCGGGGCTGCACTCTACACGCCGTTGTCGGCAGGCGTGGCGGTGGCCGTCGCGCCGCCGGAGGAGCGCGGCCGCGCCCTTGCCAAGGTCTTTGCCGGCATGACCCTGGCGCAGGTCGTGGGCGTGCCGCTCGGCGCGTGGCTGGCCTACCGCTTCGGCTGGCATGCGCCATTCTTCCTCACGGCCGTGCTGGCGGCGCTCTGTGCGCTGGTGCTGGTCCGCACCATTCCGCGCAACATCCATGTGCCCGCCGGCAGCGTGTCCTCGATCCTCGGCGCGCTGGGCAATCTCCGCCTCATGGTGGCCGTCACCTTCACCGCCACGCTGATGTGCTCGGTCTATATCGTCTTCACCTTCTTCGGCCCGATCATCGAGGCCTCGACGGGAGCCGAGGCAGGCCTGCTGCCGCTCTACTTCATGCTGTTCGGCCTCGGCGCCGTGGCCGGCAATTTCATTGGCGGCCACCTGAGCGACCGCTTCGGCCCGCTGCGGACGCTGGTGCTGGTGTGCCTTGCCCACATGGTGCTGCTGCCGCTGTTCGCGGTGATGCCGTGGAACCCATGGCTCCTCGGCCTCATCGTGATGGTCTGGAGCTGTTTCGCCTGGTGCTTCATGCCGCCGCAACAGTCGCGCCTCGTGGCCATTGCGCCGTCAGCCCCTGCCCTCGCCCTCGCGCTCAATGCGGCGATGATCTATGCCGGCATCGCCATCGGCTCGGCAATCGGCGCGGGGCTGCTGGACTGGAAGGGGCTGCCGGTCCTCGGCATTGCCGCAGGGATCAGCGGCGCGGTGGCGCTCGTCCACCTGCTCGTTTCAGACCGGCTGGCAAGGCGCCGGGCCGTTATTTAAGTCTTTGCTTAAGGAAGGTGCCGGCGCTGTCGAGCGCCTCTTCCGCTTCGGGTGCCGGCGCACCCTGGAAGACGTGCCACATGCCTTCATAGAGGTCGATCGTCGCGTCCAGCTTCGCCGCCTTGAGTGCGCGGTAGGTGCGGACACTCGCCGAGAGCAGGATGGTGCGGGTGCCGTCCTGGATGAGCGTGGGCGGAAAGCCCTTGCCGAAATCGGCATGGAGCGGCGAGACTCGGGGGTCCTTCAGATCCAGCCCACCGGCATAGGCGCGCGCCGAATTGGCGAGGAAGCCTGCATAGGACAGGGTGGGGTCCGCATCCGGCAGCGTGATCGCCGTGTCGCCGGAGTCGGTGAGGTCGGCCCATGGCGAGAACAGCAGAACGGCCGCCGGCATTCCGGCCCCGGCATCGCGCAGGTTCAGCACGGTGCGGATGGCCAGGTTGCCGCCGGCGGAGTCGCCGAAGACGGCGATGCGGGTGAGCGGCGTGCCGCTGGCAACCAGCCCCTTCAGCACCGCGTCCACCTGCGCCTGCACCGTGTCCCATGTGGCGGCGGGCGGGTTGGTATAGTCGATGGAAATGACCCGCATGCCGGCCGCATTGCCCACCAGCGCCGCGAGACCTGCCATGGAGCGCGCGCTGAACAGGGTGAAGCCGCCACCGTGGATGTAGACGATCACGCGGCCATCGTCGCTCCAGCCGCGGGGCCTTATGTCGAGGACGGGAACACCGCCGATGCTGGCCTCGGCGACCGTGGCCCCGAGTGCGCCGAGCACGGCCCTGTTCGGCTCCTCCAGCGCCTTCTCCTGCGCCGCGTGGAGCGCTTTCCACCCGGCGAGATCATCGGGGGCCGGCGCCTTCAGCTGCTTGAGACCCGCCGACTGCAGGAACGCGATCACGGCTTTCGCCTGTGGCGAGATGGTGTCCGGCAGGGGCACGGTGTCAGCGGCCATGGCGGCGGCCGACCAGAGGACGGAGAACAGGACCAGGATCATCCCTGTGCGGCGCGGCATGGCAAAGCTCCAACATAAGTTGAAGGCTATTTAGGCGGGCCTGGGGAGTCAATGACCGCCGGACGCGCAGGGAGGGGTTGAGGCCTTAGGCCGCCAGCGCCTGCCTCAGGTCGCCGATCAGGTCATCCGTGTCCTCGAGCCCGACCGACAGGCGCACCATGCCGTCGGTGATGCCCATCATGGCGCGGGCCTCCGCACCGATGTTGCGGTGGGTCGTCGAGGCCGGATGCGTCATCAGCGACTTGGCGTCGCCCAGGTTGTTCGAAATGTCGATGATGCCCAGATGCCGCAACAGGTCGAAGGCCTTCTGCTTGCCGCCCTCGACCTCGAAGGTGACCATGGTGCCGCCGAGCTTCATCTGCTTGCGGCAGAGGGCCACTTGCGGATGCGAGTCGAGATGCGGGTAAAGCACGCGGGCCACACCCTTCATGCCTTCGAGCGCTTCCGCCACCTTGCGGGCCGAATGGCTCTGCGCCTCGACCCGGAGCTTGAGCGTCTCGAGGCCCTTCAGCAGCACCCAGGCATTGAAGGGCGAGATCGACGGGCCAGTGTGGCGCAGGAAGGGCTTCAGCAGCTCTTCCTTGAACGTCTTGGTCGACATGATGGCGCCGCCCAGAACCCGGCCCTGCCCGTCCATGTGCTTCGTGCCGGAATAGACGATGACGTCCGCACCGTAGTTGAGCGGGCGCTGCAGGATGGGCGTGGCGAAGATGTTGTCGACGACGACATTGGCACCCTTCGCCTTGGCAATGGCACAGACGGCCTCGAGGTCGATGGTCTCCAGCGTCGGGTTGGAGGGCGTCTCGAGGAAGACGCACTTGGTTTCGGAGGTGATCGCCTCCTTCCAGGCGGCGAGGTCCTTGCCGTCCACCAGCGTGGTCCTGATGCCGAAGCGGGGCAGGATCGCCGTGACGATCTGGTAGCAGGAGCCGAACAGCGCCTTCGACGCCACGAGGTGATCGCCGGCCTTCAGCTGGCAGGCCAGCGCGCCGAAGACGGCCGACATGCCCGAGGCGAGCGCATAGCAGGCTTCCGCCCCTTCGAGCAGCGCGAGGCGGTCCTCGAACATCGAGACGGTGGGGTTGCCGTAGCGGCCATAGACATAGCCGTCATCCTCGCCCGCGAAGCGGCGCTCGGCGGTTTCCGGCTCATCATAGACGAAGCCCGAATTGAGGAAGAGGGCCTCCGAGGTTTCGCCATGCTCGGTGCGATGCAACCCGCCGCGCACCAGCTTGGTGGCATCGCCCCAGCTCTTCGGATCGGACTTGTGCTTCTTCATCGGTTCCGTCTTTCTAGCTCTGGACCCAGGGCAGGCCTGCAGCCTTCCAGCCGCCCAGCTTGCCGCGATGGCCGGACCCGTCCTTGTCGCCCTCGAAGCCCTCGGCCACGTTCCAGGCATTGGAATAGCCCGCCTGTGTCAGCGCCGAGGCGGCGGAGGCCGAGCGGGCGCCGGAGCGGCAGATGCACAGGATCTCGGCGTCCTTGGGAAGCCCCATCTGCTCCACCTCGGCGACGAAATTGCCGTTGACCTGCATCGACGGAAACACCTGCCAGGACAGGCGGATCAGGCGCTCCACAGCGGGCACGCCGACGAACACCCATTCGGGCTGGGTGCGCACGTCGATGAGCACGGCGGCCGGGTTGTTCTGGAGCCGCTGGTAGGCCTCGGCCGGGGAAATGTCACCCTGATGCATGGAACGATCCGTTCGTTGTTTCGAACGGATTTAGTCCAAACGGATTCCCCCTGCAAAGGAATTTGGCCGCTGGACCGGACCTTCAGGCCGGGCTGGCGGCGAACTCGACCACCGCATCGCCCGACACCGGGTCGGTGACGCCGAGGCCGTTGCCGAGGTCCTGCAGCATGGGCCGGAAGCTGTCCAGCATGCCGATCATCTGGTGGCGGGCGGCGGCGATCCGCTCGAAACTCTCCCAGCAGCCGACGAAGCAGTAGGTCTCCTCCCCCGTCCGGACCAGCGCGCCGCCGTGGAAACCCTTGAAACCGGGTTCCACCCGGTGGGCATCCTCGAAGGCCTTCTGCATCCCCGGCTTCACCCTGAAACGCACGACATTGTAAGCGGACATGGCAATCCTCCCTTTCGCGTGGCTTCGTGGAAAGCGGCCATCCTACACCCCGCTGCGGGTGGAATGCAGCACGCAGACCGGGAATCCGCCGCTGCCTGCCCCGCGCTTGGTGAGGCACTGGCCCACGCCCGTGAGGCGGTTTGGCGCTTCCGGTTGCACCCCGGTGGCTGTTAGAAGAATTCACCACCTGATCCGGAGTCTTCCTCGCCATGTCCAAGTCCCTGCCCGCCCGCGCCGACGTCGTCATCATCGGCGGCGGCATCGTCGGTTGTTCGATCGCCTATCACCTCACCAAGGAGGGGATCACCGACGTGGTGCTGCTGGAGCGCAAGCAGCTGACGTCGGGCACCACCTGGCATGCGGCGGGGCTCGTGGGCCAGCTGCGCGCGACCCGCAATCTCACCGAACTCGCCAAGTACACGACGACGCTGTTCGAGGGGCTGGAGAAGGAGACGGGCCAGGCGACCGGCTTCAAGCAGAACGGTTCGATCTCGGTGGCCTTGACCGACGGCCGCCTCGAGGAGCTGATCCGCGGCGCCTCGATGGCCAAGAACTTCGGCCTCGACGTGCAGGTGATCTCGACGGGCGAGATCCACGAGCGGCTGCCGCATTACAACATGGAGAACGTCAAGGGCGGCGTGTTCCTGCCCAAGGACGGACAGGTGAACCCGATTGACGTGACCCAGGCTCTGGCACAGGGCGCACGCTCGCGGGGCGCCAAGGTGCTGGAGAACGTGAAGGTCACCCGCATCCTCACCAGGGATGGCGCGGCCTATGGCGTGGAGACGACCGACGGCACGATCCTGGCGGACACGGTTGTGGTGGCGTCCGGCATGTGGTCGCGCGACCTCGGCCGCTCGATCGGCGTCAACATCCCGCTCCATGCCTGCGAGCATTTCTACATCGTGTCGGAGCCCATTGCGGAACTCCCCCGCAACATGCCGGTGGTGCGCGTGCCGGATGAATGCACCTATTACAAGGAAGACGCCGGCAAGCTGATGGTCGGTGCCTTCGAGCCCAAGGCCAAGCCCTGGGGCGGCGGCGGCATCGACGAGGAACACGCCTTCGTGACGCTGCCAGAGGACATGGATCATTTCGAGCCCATCCTCGCCAACGCCATCAACCGCGTTCCGCTGCTCGAGACGGCGGGCATCCAGCTGTTCTTCAACGGCCCCGAGAGCTTCACGCCGGACGTGAAGTACTATCTCGGCGAGGCGCCGGAGGTGAAGAACGTCTATGTGGCGGCTGGCTTCAACTCGATCGGCATCCAGTCCTCGGGCGGTGCCGGCCTCGTCCTCTCCAAGTGGATCAAGAACGGCCACCCGCCGATGGATGTGACCGGCATGGACATCCGCCGCATCCACCCCTTCCAGTCGGTGAAGAACTATGTGCGCGAGCGCGTGTCGGAGTCGCTCGGGCTTCTCTACGCCATGCACTGGCCCTACCGGCAGGCGGAGACGGCGCGCGGCGTGAGGCGCTCGCCGCTCTATCATTACGAGAAGGAACTGGGCGCCGTCTTCGGCGAGGTGAATGGCTGGGAGCGGCCCAACTGGTATGCGCGCGGGGGCGTGAAGCCCGAGTACGAGTACTCCTACGGCCGCCAGAACTGGTTCCCCTGCGCGGATTACGAAGCCAAGCAACTGATGGCCAACTGCGCCTTCTTCGACCAGTCGAGCTTCGCCAAGTATTCGGTCGAGGGCCGCGATGCCATGAAGGTGCTGAACCGCGTCTCCGCCGCCAACGTCGACGTGGAGCCGGGAAAGATCGTCTATACCCAGTGGCTGAACGAGCGCGGCGGCATCGAGGCGGACCTGACCGTCACGCGGCTGGAGGAAAACAGGTTCCTCGTGGTCACCGGTGCGGCCCCGCAGACGCGCGACATGGCATGGCTCAAGCGCCACACGCCGGCGGATGCGCATTGCGTGGCGACCGACATCACGTCCGGCCTTCCGATGATCGCGGTGATGGGGCCGAAGTCCCGCGCCCTGCTGGAGAAGGTGTCGGGGGCGGACCTCTCCAATGCCGCCTTCCCCTTCGGCACGTCGAAGGAGCTCGAAATCGGCTATGCCCGCGTGCGGGCGAGCCGCATCACCTATGTGGGCGAGCTCGGCTGGGAGCTCTACATCCCCACCGAATTCACCGCGCATGTCTTCGAAGTGCTGCAGGAGGCCGGCAAGGACTTCGGCCTCACGCCCGCCGGCATGCACACCATGAACAACTGCCGCACCGAGAAGGCCTATCGCCACTGGGGCCATGACATCGCGGACGAGGACACGCCGCTGGAAGCGGGCCTCGGCTTCGCGGTGGCCTGGGACAAGTCGGGCGGCTTCATCGGCCGCGAGGCGCTGCTGGCGCAGAAGGCCCTGCCCGTGCTGCCCAAGCGCTTCGTCTGCCTGGCGCTGGAGGACAATTCCGAGAAGGCCCCGATGATCTATCACGAGGAGCCGATCTACCGGAACGGCGTGATCGTCGGCTCCACCACCTCGGGCGCCTGGGGCCACCGGGTGAACCTGTCGCTGGGGCTTGGCTATGTCCACAACAAGGACGGCGTGACCAAGGACTGGGTCGACAGCGGCAGCTGGGAGGTGGAACTGGCCTGGAAGCGCTACCCGGCGAAGGTCCAGTTCCAGGCCTTCTATGACCCGAAGGGCGAGCGCATCAAGGCCTAGCACGACCCATGGATCAGGCAGAGCGAAGGCGGGTCATTCTCGGGCATCTCGAAACGCTCGTCTTCGTGCTGTTCTACACGCTGGTGTTCCTGAAGTTCTCGCAGGCGCTGCTCACCAGGCCCAGTGCGGCCAATGCGCTCTACCTCTTCGACCAGACCATCATCCTTGGTTTCCTGCTGTTCCGCCGCCGCGCGGTGCTGGTGACGGAACGGCCGCTCGACTTCATCATGGCCACCGCCGGCACGGTGATCCCCATGCTGGCCATTCCGAGCTCCGGGCAGAGCGTCATTCCCTCCGTGCTGTGCACGGCACTGATGGTGCTGGGCCTGCTGGTGCACATCAGCGCCAAGCTGTCGCTGCGGCGGAGCTTCGGCGTCATCCCGGCCGACCGCGGCATCAAGTCCGGCGGCATCTACCGCTTCGTGCGGCACCCGATGTATCTGGGCTACATGATCGTGGAGGCCGGTCTGCTGCTGGCGGGCCCGCTGCTGTGGAACGCGCTGATCTTCGGCGTCCACTGGCTGCTGTTCCTCTACCGCATGGTGGCGGAGGAGCGCATCCTGCGGCAGAACCCGGACTACGTGGCCTATTGCGCCCGCACGCGCTATCGGCTGGTCCCCGGCCTTTATTGAACGCTCAGCGGATCGTGGCCTGGACGGCGGCGCGGAGTTCCAGCGTGCGGAGATAGGCCTTGACCGCGCCCACGTCGCCCAGCACCTGAACGTCGAAGATGCACTGCTCGCGTGCCTGCTTGTCCGGAACGCCGGCGCAGGCCTGCTTGGCGATTTCCAGCGACGCCGGCTCCTTCACCAGCGGCGCGCCGCCCAGTGCACTGACCTGGCACCTGTTGTTGGTGGCAGGCCAGTCGGGGTCTACGAAGCTCTTCGCGGTCTGGCCGGCTGCATAGTCGAACAGGCTGGTCTTGTCGGTCACCCGCCAGGTCCGGGCGAACTTGCCGTAGAGCACCGCGAAGCGATCCGCCAGCGTAGCGGGCATGGCGCCGAAATTCTCCCTGCCCCCGCCGCGCGGCAGCCACTCGCCGCCGGCCACGTGGCCCATGATGCCGGCACGCGCCGAGGTGCCCAGAACCTCGACGTCGATGTACCAATAGCCCTGCGAGTCCCAGTAACGGGGCGTGGCGATGACGCGCGTACCATCGGCCGCCGCGAAGGTGAGGCTGCCACCGCCATTGGCAGTGATGGCATTGCCATTGCCGAGGTCCAGGCGCCCGCTCTCGAGCGTGGTGGCGCGGCCGTCGATGCGCAATTGCACGCGTTGTTCCTTTCCGGCGACGCCTGTCTGCTGGTAGGTGACTCGCTGCCTGCCGAGTTTCAGCGCGACCGCGGTGTTGAGGCTCACGCAGCTGGCGATGCCGTGGTAGCGGTCAGGCCCCGGGATGAAATTGGTCAGCACCGGGCTCTGCCGCGTCTGCAGTTCGAAACTTCCGTCCTGGTCGCGCAGCGCCACGAATTCGCCCGCCGCCTGGAAATCATAGGCGATCCCATTGGTGGTGACGATGTGGGGGTCGCCACGGTCCGACGGGCCCGCCGTCGGGCCAATGCCGCAGAAGGGGGTGGGATTGGCGGTTGTCGGGGTGATGTCGGCAATGGCCTTCACGTCCGCGTCGCCTGCGGCACTGCCCGGCGTGCCCTGCGGCATGGAATGCGGGACACCCACCTGGATGGCCTGGCGCAGCACGCGGTTGCAATAGCCGGGAAGTTCTGTCGAGAGATGCGGCAGCTGGCCGCCCGTGCCGCCCGCGGCATGGCAACCGGCACAGGCATTCGGCAGATAGGCATCGTTCAGCCGCTTTGTGTTCTGCGGCCAGGAGGCCAGCACGATCGGGTCATACCAGGTGTCGCCGAACATCGGCATGTTGAAGGGCGGCTTGCCGAGCTTGCCCAGCACCGTCTCGGCCGAGGGGAATTGCGGCTGGCCGAAAGCCCGCGGCGGCACGGGGTTGCGCGGATGGACGATGAAGGGGTTCTGCCCGGCGTGGCAGTCGGTGCACATGCCCGCAAGCGGGCTGGTGAGCTGCGCCCCGCCGCTCATGAAATTGCCGGAGGGGTTGGGGCTCACCTGCGCCGGATCATTGAAGCCGATGGGAATGCGCGTACCCTTCTGGAAGGGGAAGGACCGTCCGCCCATCTGGTTGTCCCAGAAGCAGGTCGTCGACTTGCCGGTGATGGGCGAGGCGCGTTTGCCGAGGCAGATCACGCCATCGAGTCCCACGGTCACGCCATCTGCCGGGTTGGTGTCGTCGGAGCGCGGCAGCGCGATGCACATGCCTTCCGGACTGGTGCTGACATAGGTCATCACCTCGACGCTGCTGTTGAACAGGAAGAGCTGGTCGGTTGGAATGAAGCCCTGGCTCACCCAGCGCGGGTCGCCGATGGGCGGCGGAATGGGCACGCCGTGGCTGCGGCACTCATTAATGTAGGCGAGACCCGAATTGGTGGTGGGCGAGCGCGGCGCGAGCGTGACGGCGGTGCCGAAGCCATAGCGCTGCAGATAGGTTTCGAAATCCGCGCCGAGATCGATGGGCCTGCCATAAACGGGGGTGCCGGGGGTTGCCGTCTTCGGCAGGTCGAAGCGCAGGACATAGGCAAGGCCGTTGAGGCCGCGGCGGTTGCGCTCATCCGAAGGCGCGGGCTTGGCATTGGCATAGAGCCAGTCGGCCGCACGCAGGTCGAGCATCAGGCGCTGGTTGGCGGAAAGCGCGCGGTCGCGGCGGGCGGCGGCGAGCTGGCGGTCGAAGACGGTGCGCTTTTCCAGCGGCACGCGGCCATAGGCATCATTGATGTACCAGGCGATCGCGCTGGTGACGAAACTCGCGGTGGGTATGATCTGGTTGCCGGCCTTGTCGAGGAATGCGCCATGGCCCATCACCGCAATGGGACCTGTCGCCTCCTGCGCAGTGGCGGGGCGGATGGGTGCCAAGGCCAGCAATGCCGAACACAGAAGGCCAAGCCAAACGGAAAGTCCGCGCATTCGACATCCCCCAGAGTTGCATGCTCATGCGCCCCTTTTTGGGCATGTTCTGCAACCTTAGCGGATATACTTAAAATTGCAATAGCAACATGAACGGAACGCGCTACCGGTCGCTCTCGATGGCAAAATCGCGCCGCGCCGAGAACAGCGAGACGACGAAACCGGCGATGACATCGACCAGCGTCATCAGGGTGAGGATGAAGAAGGTGGCCGTGCCGGCGGTGTCCACCAGCAGGAAGCAGACCAGCGCCACCACGAAGGTGGCGACCGACAGGATGTGGTCGATGACCGCCGCGCGCCCGGGCCGGGCCGCCTTCAGCATCTCGAGGAACAGGGCGACGAGGCCGGCGATCACGAAGATGTCCCCTCCCCGCAGCGTCATCTCCGCCCCTGATGCAAGCGTCATCGAATAGGCATCGCCGTCGATCATCATGTCGCCCCCCGAGGCCATCAGCAGGTAGGCCGCGATGACGATGGCGAGGGCTGGGAAGGCAATGATATACTTCATGGCGGCGGTTCTCCGGTGTGATCCATAGCTAGCCCAGGTTCCGCGATTCCCGCAAAGCCGGGTTGAACGAAACGCCGTACACAATGTTCTTTATTCAGAACCCGACCTGCCCTATACTCTACCCGAGCGATAGACAATGATGGAGGCTCCCACATGGCACTGCAAATCGGCGATCTCGCCCCGGACTTCGAGGCCAACACGACGGAAGGCCGCCTGAAGTTCCATGACTACATCGACGGCTCCTGGGTGGTGTTCTTCTCCCACCCCAAGGACTTCACGCCCGTCTGCACGACCGAGCTGGGCTCGGTCGCCAAGATGAAGCACGATTTCGACAAGCGCGGCGTGAAGCTGATCGGCATCTCGATCGACAGCGTCGAGGACCACAAGCGCTGGAAGGAAGACATCAAGGACGTGACCGGCGCCACGGTGAACTATCCGATGATCGGCGACGAGGACCTTTCCGTCGCCAAGCTCTACGGCATGATCCACCCCAATGCCTCGGGCAATGCCAAGGGCCGCACCGCCGCGGACAATGCGACCGTGCGCAACGTGTTCATCATCGGGCCGGACAAGAAGATCAAGTTCATCGTCGCCTACCCGATGAGCACGGGCCGCAACTTCAACGAAATCGTGCGCGTGGTCGACTCCCTCCAGCTCACCGCGCAGAAGTCGGTGGCGACACCGGCTGACTGGAAGCAGGGCGAGGACGTGATCATCCTGGCGTCCCTCTCGGACGAGGCCGCGAAAGAGAAGTTCCCGGGCGGCTGGAAGACGCTGAAGCCCTATCTGCGCGTGGTGCCGCAGCCGCAGTGAGGGGGATTTCACTGACGTTCATCATGGCCGGGCTTGTCCCGGCCATCTTTTTTTGCGGCCGCTAAAGAGGATGCCCGGGACGAGCCCGGGCATGATGAGTTTGGGTTGGCGAATAGGGGAACGCCGTGTGCGCTACCACCACTGTGGCGCGGTATATCCACCCGCGGCCTGCTCGATGGCCGCGGCCGCCTGGAACAGCGTTTCCTCGCCGAAGGGCTTGCCGATGAGCTGCAGGCCCAATGGCAGGCCGTCGGCCGAGAGCCCGGCGGGCACCGAGATGCCGGGAAGGCCCGCCATGTTCACCGTCACGGTGAAGATGTCGTTCAGGTACATCTGCACGGGATCGGTGATCTCGCCGGGCGCGAAGGCAGGGCTGGGGGTTGCGGGGGTGAGCACCACGTCGACCTTGTCCCAGGCCCTGTCGAAGTCCTGCTTGATCAGTGTACGGACCTTCTGGGCGCGGACGTAATAGGCGTCGTAGTAACCTGCAGACAGCACATAGGTGCCGATCAGGATGCGGCGCTGCACCTCGCGGCCGAAGCCGGCGGCGCGGGAATTCTCGTACATGTCGACGATGTCATCGCCCGGCACGCGCAGGCCGTAGCGCACGCCGTCATAGCGCGCCAGGTTCGAGGAGGCCTCGGCGGGGGCCACGATGTAGTAGGCGGGCAGCGCGTATTTGGTGTGGGGAAGCGAGATCTCGACGATCTCCGCACCCTGGGCCTTCAGCCATTCGGCGCCCTTCTGCCACAGCGCGTCGATCTCGGCGGGCATGCCGTCGACACGGTATTCCTTGGGGATGCCGACGCGCAGGCCCTTGATCGGGCGGCCGATGGCGGCCTCGTAATCCGGCACCGGCATGTCCACCGAGGTCGTGTCCTTCGGGTCGACGCTGGCCATCGACTTCAGCATGATCGCGGCGTCGCGTACGTCGCGCGCGATCGGGCCCGCCTGGTCGAGCGAGGAGGCGAAGGCGACGATGCCCCAGCGCGAGCAGCGCCCATAGGTCGGCTTGATGCCCACCGTGCCGGTGAAGGCGGCAGGCTGGCGGATCGAGCCGCCAGTGTCGGTGGCCGTGGCGGCGGCACAGATGTGGGCCGCGACCGCCGCGGCTGAGCCGCCGGACGAGCCGCCGGGCACCAGTGCCGCATTGGAATCCTTGCGCTTCCACGGGTTGATGACGTTGCCGTAGTAGCTCGTCTCGTTGGAGGAGCCCATGGCGAACTCGTCCATGTTGAGCTTGCCCAGCATCACCGCACCGTCGCGCCACAGGTTGGTCGTGACGGTCGATTCATACTGCGGCTTGAAATCATGCAGCACGTGGCTGCAGGCCTGGGTGTGAACACCTTGCGTTGCGAAGAGGTCCTTGATGCCCAGCGGAATGCCTTCCAGCGCACCCCTCTGCCCGGCGGCGAGCTTCGCGTCAGACGCCTTCGCCATGGCGCGGGCCTGTTCCGGCGTCTCGACGATATAGGCATTGAGCACGCGCGCCTTTTCCATGGCGGCGAGATAGGCGTCGGTCAGTTCAAGGGCGGAGAACTGCTTCTTCCTGAGGCCGTCGCGGGCGGCGGCGATGGTGAGGGCGGTGAGGCTGGTCATTGCGATCTGGTCTCTGTCTCATCATGGCCGGGCTTGTCCCGGCCATCCTTTTGAACTCGGCGTGATCCCCGGGTCAGGCCCGGGGATGGTCGCGTTTCACTCGACCACCTTCGGCACCATGAAGAAGTCATCTTCCTGTGCGGGGGCATTGGCGACGATCTTCTGCGGGTAGTGGCCGTCGGTCACCTCGTCCTGGCGCATCTTCATCTTCATCGTGACGACCGAGGTGAGCGGCTCGACATTGGCGACGTCGACCTCGTTGAGTTGCTCGATGAAACCGAGGATGGCATTGAGCTCGCCCGCGAGGCGCGGCACGTCCTCGTCCTTGACCTTGAGGCGCGCAAGCCGCGCCACCCGCTTCACGGTGTTCTGATCGACCGACATGAAATCAACCCTTGGGATATCGTGGGGGGCGGAATAGCACCCGCTCAGGCCACCTGCAACTTGGCTTTCTGGCGGCCCGTTTCATCGAAGTTCTCAGGCCTGAGCCAGCGTTCGAAGCCAGCCCGGATGCGCGGCCAGTCCCTGTCCAGCATGGCGAACCAGGCCGTGTCCCGGTTGCGGCCCTTGACGATGAGATGCTGGCGGAAAATGCCCTCGAACTGGAAGCCGAAGCGTTCCGCCGCCTTGCGCGAGGGGGCGTTGAGCGCGTCGCACTTCCATTCGAGGCGGCGCACGCCGAGGTCATCGAAGCAGTGGCGGATCATCAGGAAGATGATCTCGGTCGCTTCCCGCGTCTGCTGCAGGCCGGGCGACATCCAGATATGGCCGATCTCGATCACCCCATTGGGGGCATCTGCCCGCATGAAGGACCCCATGCCGACGGCCCGGCCCGTGGCGCGCTCGATGAAGGCATAGAACCACGGGTCGCGCGAGGCCTCGCGCTCCCTCACCCATGCCTCGAACTGCTCGAAGCTGGCCCAGGGTCCGTAACCGAGATAGGTCCAGACAGTGCCCTCGGGGTCGCTGTCGGCGAAGGAGGCGAAGAGGTCCCTGGCGTGGCGCTCAGCCGAGACGGGCTCGAGCAGCACCCAGCGGCCGTGCAGCGGCCGCATGTCCGGCTTCGAACCCGGCGGCAGCGGGTCGACGACGGGGCCAACCGGGCGCGCGATCGACCCGGTCATCAGAAGCTCACCGTTTCGCCCGAGGCCATCACCCGCACCTTGCCGGCGTCGGGGCCCATGGCCGTGAGGAACTTCGAGGCATCGTCCGCCACGTAGCCCTTGAAGGAGGCGTAATGGCAGGGGATCACCGCCTTGAAATCGAAGAAGTTGCGACAGGCATAGGCGGCCTGGTCGCCGCCCATGGTGAAGCGGTCGCCGATGGGGACGATGCCGATCTCCGGACGATAGAGCTCGTTGATCAGCTTCATGTCATAGGAGAGGCCCGTGTCGCCCGCGATGTAGAGCGTGTTGCCGTGTTCCTTCTGCGGCTCGATGACGAAGCCCGACGGGTTGCCGAGGTAGACCGGCTGGCCGGCCACCATGTCCGAGGATGAATGCCAGGCGTTGGTGAAGATCACGTCGAAATCCGCGAAGGAAATCCGCCCGCCATGGTTGCCGGGGCTGTAGTTCTCCACCCCCTTGGCGTTGAGCCAGGAGCAGATCTCGAAATTCGACACGAGCGTTGCCCCGGTGGCCTTGAGGATCTCGAGCGAGTCGCCCGTGTGGTCGCCATGGCCATGGGTGAGGAGAAGGTGGGTGAGGCCGCCGGAGGCCTCCTGCCAGGTGGTCTTCGCTGCCGGGTTTCCGGTGAAGAACGGATCGACGAGGATGACGGCGCCGCCCGTCTCGATGCGGAAGGCCGAATGGCCGAAATAGGTGATCTTCATCGCGAGGCACTCCTGTGGGTGGGGGGATGTATCCTCCGCCGCCACGGGATTGGCAAGGCCGGGGGATTTCCCACTCGTCCTCTCCCGCGCCGTCCGCTGGAGAAGAAGGGTCACGTTGGGGAACGCAACGGGGAGATGAGGGGACGCCGGCCCAAGTCTGTCAGAGCCAGTTGCCCCTCACCTAGCCCGACTGCGTCGGGGCTCCTTCCTCTCCCGCTCCGCAGGAGAGGACGCGGGAGCTTGCACCGAGGACGCAATCGACTAAACCCTTTCCCATGGCCACCACCGACATCAGGCTTGCCGACGCCATCGCCGCGATCCCCGCCGACCGGCGGCTGATGGGGCTCGACCTCGGCACCAAGACCATCGGGGTCGCCACCTCCGACCGCACCCGGATGATCGCCACGCCGGTCGAGACCATCGCGCGCAGGAAGTTCACGCAGGATGCCGAGCGGCTGATTGCCATTGCGGCAGCGGAGAACATCGGCCTCATCGTGCTGGGGCTTCCCGTCAACATGGATGGAACGGAAGGGCCGCGCTGCCAGTCCACCCGCTCCTTCGCGCGGAATTTCGGCAGGCTCTCCCCCATCCCCATCGTGTTCTGGGACGAGCGGCTGTCCACGGCCGCGGTCGAGCGCATGCTGATCCAGGCCGATGCCTCGCGCGCAAAGCGCGACGAGGTGATCGACAAGCTGGCCGCCGCGTGGATCCTGCAGGCGGCACTCGACTCGCTGCGATGACGACGATCTTCCTTGCGCTGCTGCCGGTGTTCATCGTCATCCTCGTCGGCTTTGCCCTGAGGAAGACGGAGGTTATCTCGACCGAGCAGTGGGCGGGACTCGACCATGTCTGCTATTTCGTGCTCTTCCCCGTGATCATCTTCAAGGAGATCGCGGCGGCCGATTTCGCGAATGTGCCGGTGCTGCAGATGGCGGGCGCCATGGCGATTTCGGTCTCGCTGATGATCGGCCTCCTCGTGCTGTTCAACCGGCCGCTGATGGCCGGGCTGGGCATCAGTGGCCCGCAGTTCACTTCGCTCGTCCAGGGTGCCGCGCGCTGGCACACCTTCATCGCCTTCGCCATCATCCCGCTCACCTTCGGGACCCAGGCGCTGTCGCTGGGCGCGGTGAGTGCCGCGGCGATGACGCCGCTCCTCAACATCCTCTGCGTCATCGTCATGGCGCGCTTTGCGCATGAGACCTATGTCTCGCCGGGGCAGTTGCTGCTGTCGATCCTCAGGAACCCCTTTGTCTTCTCCTCGCTGGGCGGCGTTGCCTGGCAGCTGTCGGGGCTGGAGCTTCCGGCCATGGTGCTCCAGGTGCTGGACATGATCGGCCGGGGGGCGCTGGGCCTCGCCCTGCTCACCGTCGGCGCGGGGCTGCGGGTGGGCTCGGTGGTCAGGGAATGGCCGCCGGTGGCGCTGGCCGTCGTCCTCAAGCTCCTCGCCATGCCCGCCCTCATGGCGCTCACCCTGTGGCTGATGGGGGTCCAAGGGGAGGCTTTCGCGGTGGCCCTGCTGTGTGGCGCGGTCCCGACGGGGTCCGGGGCCTATGTGCTGGCCCGCAAGATGGGGGGTGACGCCCCCATGGTGGCCAACATGCTGACCGTGCAGGTGATTGCCGCCGTGGTGACGATCCCCCTCGTCCTCTGGCTGGCCGGGGTCGCCCGTTAACCCCCCTGTGCAAAGCCCGGAGATGGCGCTTGCCGGGGCCCGAAAACACGCTTACACACCCGGCTTTGATGACACGCGAAGCCCGCACGCCGCTCCTCAAGCGCCAGCACCTGCTGGCGATCGACGATATCTCCCCCCTCGAAGCCATCAGCCTGCTCGACCTCGCCGAACGCTATGTCGAGGTGAGCCGCCAGACCGACAAGCGCCAGCCGGTGCTGCAGGGCCGGACGCAGGTGAACCTGTTCTTCGAGGCCTCCACCCGCACGCAAAGCTCCTTCGAGATCGCCGGAAAGCGGCTGGGTGCGGATGTGATGAACATGGCGGTCGCCACCTCGTCGGTCTCCAAGGGCGAGACGCTGCTCGACACGGCGATGACCATCAACGCCATGCAGCCGGACTTCCTGGTGGTGCGCCACCAGTCCTCGGGCGCGGCGGAACTGCTGGCCCAGAAAGTGTCCTGCGCCGTCATCAATGCCGGGGACGGCCAGCACGAGCACCCTACGCAGGCGCTGCTCGATGCCCTCACCATCCGCCGCCACAAGAAAGGCTTCGAGGGCCTCACCGTGGCGATCTGCGGCGACGTGCTGCACTCGCGCGTGGCGCGCTCCAACATCCACCTGCTCAACAAGCTGGGCGCGCGGGTGCGCGTCGTGGCGCCCTCGACGCTGCTGCCCTCGGGCATCGCCAATTTCGGCGTCGAGGTCCACCGCAGCATGGAGACCGGCCTCCGGGGGGCCGACGTCGTGATGATGCTGCGCCTGCAGCTTGAACGCATGACCGGGGCCTTCGTGCCCTCGATCCGCGAATACTACCGCTTCTACAGCCTCAATGCCGACACGCTGAAACTGGCGAAGCCCGATGCCATGGTGATGCACCCCGGCCCGATGAACCGCGGCATCGAGATCGACTCGGACGTGGCCGACGGCGTGCAGTCGGTGATCCGCGAACAGGTGGAGATGGGGGTCGCCGTGCGCATGGCGGTGCTGGACGCGCTCTCCCGCAACCTTCCCCGCGGAGGCTATGCATGATCAACCCCGCCAAGCAGAACACCCGCCGCCGCGCCTATGTGAATGCCGAGATCGTGGCACCGGCCCAGGGGCTGAGCGGCCGGGGCGGCATCCTGATCGAGGATGGCTGGATCCTCGACGTCGGCCCGAAGGTGACCAGGGAAAGTGTCGGCGCCGCGACAGTGACGGACTGCCGCGGCCTTACCCTCATCCCCGGCCTCATCGACATGCGCGTCTTCACCGGCGAGCCCGGCATGGAATACCGCGAGACCCTGGCCAGCGCGTCCGAGGCGGCCGCGGCGGGCGGCGTGACGACCATGATCGTGATGCCCAACACCCAGCCGGTGATCGATGATGCGGCGATCGTCGACTTCATCCTGAGGCGCGCGCGCGACACGGCCTCGGTGCGCGTTGCCCCCATGGCGGCGATCACCAAGGGACTCGGCGGCGAATTGATGACCGAGATCGGCCTGCTCAAGGAAGCCGGCGCGGTGGCGATCACCGAGGGCACCAGGGCGGTGGCCAATGCCAATGTGTTCCGCCGGGCGCTGACCTATGCCAAGGATTTCGACCAACTCGTCGTGCAGCACGTAGAGGAGCCCACGCTGTCGAGCGGCGTGATGAATGCCGGCGAGGCGGCGAGCCGCCTCGGCCTGTCCGGCAACCCGGCCATGGCGGAAGTCATCATGCTGGAACGCGACCTGCGCCTCGTGGAGATGACGGGCGCACGCTATCATGCCTCGCAGGTCTCGAGCCGCCTGTCGGTCGAGGTGATGCGCGCCGCCAAGGCGCGCGGCCTGCCGGTCACCTGCGGCGTCTCGATCCACCATCTGGTGCTCAACGAAAACGACATCGGTGCCTATCGCAGCTTCTTCAAGCTCTCGCCGCCCCTGCGCGCCGAGGACGACCGGCGCACGCTGGTGGAGGCAGTGGCCGACGGCACCATCGACGTGATCGTCTCCGGCCATGACCCGCACAGCGCCGACACCAAGCGCCTGCCCTTCGCCGAGGCCGCCTATGGGGCGATCGGGCTCGAGACCATGCTCTCGGCGGCGCTGGGCCTGCACCACAATGACGGTGTACCGATCGCCCGCCTCGTCGAGGCGATGTCGTCGAAGCCGGCCGAGATCCTGCGGCTCGAAACCGGGCGCCTCGCACCCGGCGCACCCGCCGACTTTGCGGTGGTCGACAGGCATCTCTCCTGGACCGTCGAGAAGGACGGGCTGCGCTCGCGCGCCAAGAATTCGCCCTTCGAGCGCCGCACGCTGGAAGGCCGCGCGGTGGAGACCGTCGTTGCGGGCGAGACCGTCTTCGCCTACGCTTGAGGGATGACATTCGACTTGGGGGAATGATGGGCTCCGGCCTCGAAATGGCGATCGCGCTGGTGTTCGGCTATCTCTGCGGCACCATTCCCTTCGGGCTGCTGCTGACCAAGGCCGCAGGACTGGGCGACATTCGGACCATCGGTTCGGGCAATATCGGCGCCACCAACGTGCTGCGCACGGGGAACAAGAAGGTTGCCGCCCTCACCCTGCTGCTCGATGCCCTGAAGGGCACCGTGCCGGCGGCGCTGATGGGCTGGCTCTATGGGCCGGAGGCCGGCGTGCTTGGCGGGCTTGCCGCCTTCTTCGGACACCTGTTCCCGATGTGGCTGGGCTTCAAGGGCGGCAAGGGCGTGGCCACCAGCATCGGCGTGCTGTTCGGGTTGTTCTGGCCGCTGGGGGTGACCTTCCTTGCGGTCTGGATCGCCATGGCGCTGATGTTCCGCATCTCCTCGCTGTCGGCACTCACGGCGAGCCTCCTGTCGCCCTTCGCAGCCTGGGCGCTGGGACGCGGCGACCTCATCCTGCCCGCCGTGATCATGGGTGCGGCGATCTTCGTCACCCACCGCGCCAACATCGCGCGCCTGCTGAGGGGCGAGGAACCCCGCATCGGAAGGTCGAAGACCGCATGACGGGAGCGTGAATGGGCAAGGGCCCGCTCAGTGACGAGGAGCGCCTGAACTGGCTGATCCTCTCCAGAAGCGAGAATGTCGGGCCCACCACCTTCAAGAGCCTCATCAAACGATTCCACACAGCCGGTGCCGCGCTCAGGGCGCTGCCCGAGCTGACCCGCAAGGGCGGCCTCAGGCGCCCGCCCCGCATCTTCAGCCGCGAGACGGCCGAGCGCGCCTTCGCCCATGCGGAGCAGATCGGCGCGCGCTTCCTGTGCAGCGTCGAACCCGCCTATCCGCCGTTGCTGCGGGCCACCGACTCGGCACCCCCCGTCCTCTGCATCAAGGGCGATGCGGATCTCCTGTCGAGAACCTGCGTGGCCATCGTGGGCGCGCGCAACGCCTCGGCGCTGGCGCGCAAGTTCTCCCGCCAGCTGGCGCGCGAGATCGACGCGGAGGGCCATGTCATCGTCTCGGGCCTCGCCCGCGGCATCGATACCGCGACGCATGATGCCGCCCTCGCCACCGGCACCATCGCCGTCGTCGCGGGCGGGCTCGACGTGATCTACCCGCCCGAGAACGAGGCGCTGCATGCGGCGATTTGCGCGCGGGGCCTGATCGTCTCCGAGCAGGTGCCCGGCACCGAGCCCAAGGCGGATTTCTTTCCGCGGCGGAACCGCATCATCTCGGGCCTCTCGCGGGCCGTGATCGTGTTGGAGGCGGCGCTGCGGTCCGGCTCGCTCATCACCGCGCGCTTCGCGTCGGAACAGGGGCGAGAGGTCTTCGCCGTTCCCGGCTCGCCGCTGGACCCGCGCTGCGAAGGCACCAACCGGCTGATCCGCGATGGCGCCACGCTGCTCATGTCGGCGCGCGACGTGCTGGAGGCGCTGGGCAGCGAAGGACCGCGCCAGATGAGCTTCTTCGAGCCGGACCCTCCGCCGCTGCCGCTGCGCGAACCCGACGACGCCGACATGCGCCATGTGCTGGAGCTGCTTTCGCCCAACCCGATCGACACCGACGACCTGGCGCGCGAGAGCGGGCTCGATGCGGCGACACTCTCCGCCCTGCTCCTCGAACTGGCGCTCGCCGGGCGCATCACGCGGCACCAGGACGGCAGCGTGTCACGCGCCTGACAGGGCGCGGATTTCCGCCGCCACGAGATGCTGCAGTTCCCAGAGGTAGCTGTCATGGATGCCGAGCTCCTCGAGCTTCATGACGGTGTAGTGGAGATAGGCCGCCCCCGAGCCGCCGAAGCCCGCGGCGCGCGCCAGCATGTGGGCCTGGGCATGGATGGGGAGGTCGACGTAGAAGCGGTCGCGCCGCATGCCGGCATAGAAGGTGAGCGCCTTCTGCTTCGTGCCCGCGATGTCGACATCGACGAAGCGCCAGGCGCTGGCGAGACGGCGGTAGGGCACCTCGCGGCGCAGCAGCTTGTCGAGTTCGGCGACGGTCGAGGCTTCGCTGATGCGATAGACCTCGCCCTTGCAGGAGCCGCCATGGTCCAGCCCCAGCATCAGCCCCGGCTGTTCGGGCGAGCCGCGGAAGCGGGAGAGCTTCATGCAGAAGGCGCGGTGCCAGCCCCGGAGCGTGGCGGTGCGGCGTTCGGAGAAATCGAAGCCCGGGTTCCACAGCAGCGAGCCATAGGCGAAGACCCAGATGTCCCCCGGACCGTGCTGCGCGATGATGCGGGACACGCCCTCGGCATAGTCCGCTTCCGTCATCGGCACGCGGTCAGGGTCGGGCGGCAGGTGGTCCTGCGGCACCTTGCGCTCGACAAGGGCCACGAGGTCCGGCGTGAGAACGAGCTTCCTGCGCATCGCCCTCGCCTGCCCCTCCTCAGCCGCTGTTGTCGGCCGCGCCCAGCTGGCGCAGCACCAGCACCATGGTGGCGTGGGCCTCGCCCGTGCCCACATTGACGATCTTGTGCGGCAGGTCGCCCCGGAAGCGCAGCGTTTCGCCCAGCTTCACGCGGCGGGTTTCCTCGCCGGTCGTCACCTCGATCTCGCCGGCCAGCATGTAGAGGTGCTCGACCGTGCCCTGGGGGTGCGGGTCGGATTCGAGCACGCCGCCGGCCTTGGCGCGGAAATCATACCACTGCACCTGCTCGACGAGGTTCAGGGGGCCGGCGATGGCCAGCCGGCACAACCCGTCCTGGCTCTCGAGGATCGGCACGCCGGATTTCGACTGGTGCTCGAGGAAGAGCTGGCCACCCTCGGTGCGCAGCACCTCGTCGATGGTCGTGTCCAACGCCCGCGACAGCCTGTAAACGGTTGAAAGGGTTGGATTCGTTTCGTTCCGCTCGATCTGCGAGATGATCGACTTGGCAACGCCCGACTGTTCCGACAGGTCGCCCAGCGACATGTTGTAGGCCTTGCGCAGGCGCTGGATGGTCTTGCCGAGGGAGGGGGTCGGGTCAAAGTCCTGTGAAGGGGCGTTTTTCCGGCCGCGGCGCGTTGACATTTCGTCGTCCTGAACTTAGAACTGCTGTTCGTTAAAACGAACAACCACATGAATGGGTGTTCCGCCGGCCCCTTGATACCGCGTTTTCGTCCCGAACTTCAAATGAAATCGTGACTTTAGTCAAGGAACGTACGGAAGACCGAACGTTTGGAACAGCGAACGAGCAGCAGCGGGAGCGGATGAGATGCGTTATTTTCCGATCTTCGTCGACCTTCAGGACAGGCCGGTCACCGTGGTGGGCGGCACCGAGGAGGCGCTGCGCAAGGTGCGGCTGCTGCTGAAGACGGGTGCGGTCATCAACATCATCGCACCGGCCCTCCATGACGAGCTCGCCGCCGAGTCGCGGGTGAACTGGATCGCCAGGGGCTATCACGCGGGCCTGCTCGAGGGTGCGGCGCTGGTCTATTCGGCTGACGCTGCCTTGAACGAGCGGGTGGCGGAGGATGCCAAGGCGCTGGGCATTCCGGTCAATGCCGTCGACAATCCTGACATTTCCACCTTCATCGTGCCCTCGATCGTCGACCGCGACCCCGTTGTGGTGGCCATCGGCACGGAGGGCACGGCCCCCATCCTCGGCCAGGGCCTGCGCGCCCGCATCGATGCCATGCTGCCGCAGGCACTGGGCGACCTCGCCCGCGCCGCCGCCGCCCTGCGCCAGCGCGTGGCCGAAACCATCCCGCCCGGCAACCGCCGCCGCGGCTTCTGGTACCGCTTCTTCTTCGGCGACGTGCGCGAAGCCTTCATCGCGGGTGAATCCTGCAACTACCTCGCGGGCGTCGAGAACCTCTTCGCCGCGGACACGCAGACGGCGCAGGGCCGCGTCAGCTTCGTGAGCCTTGGCTCGGAGGACCCGGAACTCCTCACCATCAAGGCGCAGCGCAAGCTGCAGGAGGCCGACGTGATCGTGCATGACCGCACGGTTCCGAAAGCCATCCTCGAACTCGCCCGCCGCGACGCGGTGCGCGTGCCGGTGAAGGGCGAGCTCTATGACGGGGCCACCGACGTGCTGCTGGCAGAAGCCAAGGCCGGCAAGCTGGTGGTGCGCCTGTCGGGCGACGTGTCGATCGAGGAGACCGTATCGGTCGCCGCCGAGGGCATCGCCTTCGAAACCATTCCCTCGGTGCCGGCCCCCAGGCCCGCCGAGGTGATCGCATTCCCCGTCCGCGAGGACATTC
The DNA here is from genome assembly GCF_003234965.1 of Aestuariivirga litoralis. Classification (GTDB taxonomy): domain Bacteria; phylum Pseudomonadota; class Alphaproteobacteria; order Rhizobiales; family Aestuariivirgaceae; genus Aestuariivirga; species Aestuariivirga litoralis. The sequence continues at coordinate 195,561 of NZ_QKVK01000004.1, read as the reverse complement.
GTGAAGAGATCCTGAGAGCCGCATCATGAGCACGCCAGAAAAGGGCCAACTCGTTACCGCCAACCGCCTGCGCGACGGCATCGCCGTGTTCCTCACCCGCGGGGGTGAGTGGAGCGAAGTGATCGACGACGCCGTTCTGGCGCAGGAGCCGCAGGCCGCCGCAGCACTTGAGGCGCGTGCCCGCGAGGACGAGAGGAAGACCATCGTGACGGGGTCCTACCTCGTCGACGCCGAGCGCCTCGAAGGCCGGGTGCGCGCCGCACACATCCGCGAGCGCATGCGGGCCCTGGGGCCCACCGTGAGACTGGACCTCGGCAAGCAGGCCGAGGGCAAGGGTGCGGGTTTCGCCGCCCCCGAGGGAGAGTGATTTCAATGTACCGCTACGACGAGTTCGACCACCAGTTCGTGCGTGAACGCACCAACCAGTTCCGCAACCAGACGGAACGCCGCCTGTCGGGCGCGCTGACGGAGGACGAGTTCCGCCCGCTCCGCCTGATGAACGGGCTCTACTTGCAGCTCCATGCCTACATGCTGCGCGTCGCCATTCCCTATGGCACGCTGTCGGGCCGGCAGATGCGCCAGCTGGCGCTGATCGCCGAGAAGTGGGACAAGGGCTATGGCCACTTCACCACGCGCCAGAACATCCAGTATAACTGGATCAAGCTGGAGGACGCACCGGACATTCTCGATGCGCTGGCCGAAGTCGAGATGCACGCGATCCAGACCTCCGGAAACTGCATCCGCAACGTCACGACCGACCATTGGGCGGGTGCCGCCGCCGACGAGATCGCCGACCCGCGCCCGGTGGGCGAGCTGCTGCGGCAGTGGTCGTCGCTCCATCCCGAGTTCTCCTTCCTGCCGCGCAAGTTCAAGATCGCGGTGACGGGAGCGCCGCATGACCGCGCGGCGGTGAAGGTGCATGACATCGGGCTTCGGCTGCACAGGAACGATGCGGGCGAGATCGGCTGGGAAGTGATCGTGGGCGGTGGCCTCGGCCGCACGCCGATGGTGGGCGTCACCGTGCGCGACTTCCTGCCCCAGCACGAGCTGGTCGGCTATCTCGAAGCCATCATGCGCGTCTACAATCTCTATGGTCGCCGCGACAACAAGTACAAGGCGCGCATCAAGATCCTCGTCCACGAGATCGGTGCCGAGAAGTTCAAGTCGGAGGTCGAGGCCGAATATGCCCGCAGGCCGCACCCGACGACGGAAGTGGAAGAGCGCGAGCTCGCCCGCATCGCCGCCTATTTCGCACCCCCTGCCTTCGAGAAGCTGCCGCGCTGGTCGGCGTCCTTCGAGGAAGCGAAGCTTGCGAACCCGGATTTCGCGCGCTGGGCGAAGAACAATCTGGGCCCCCATCGGGTTGACGGCTATGCCATCGTCAACATCTCGCTCAAGCCCGAGGGCGGCATTCCGGGCGATGCGACCGCCGACCAGATGCGCGTGATGGCGGACCTGGCCGAGCGCTTCGGCAATGACGAGCTGCGCGTCTCCCATGCACAGAACATCGTGCTGCCGCATGTGAAGAAGGACGATCTCTTCACCGTGTGGCAGGCCCTGGTGAAGGCCGACCTGGCCGCTGCGAATTATGGGCTGGCGGGCGACATCATCGCCTGCCCCGGCCTCGACTATTGCGCACTCGCCACCGCGCGTTCGATCCCCGTCGCGCAGTCGATCTCGCGCAAGTTCGCGGACTCGAGGAAGCAGGACGAGATCGGCAAGCTCAAGATCAACATCTCGGGCTGCATCAATGCCTGCGGCCACCATCACGTGGGCCATATCGGCATCCTCGGCCTCGACAAGAAGGGCGAGGAATTCTACCAGATCACGCTCGGCGGTTCCTCCGCCGAGAACGCCTCGATCGGCACGATCCTCGGGCCAGGCTTCGCCGGCCACGAGGTGGCGGATGCCATCGAGACCATCCTCGACACCTATCTGAAGCACCGCGAACCGGGCGAGGAGTTCCTCGCCACCTATCGCCGTCTCGGCGCCAAGCCCTTCAAGGAGGCCCTCTATGCCACTGCTTAAGAACAATGTGCTGGTGCCTGACACCTGGATCAGCGTCGAGGCCGACGGCGAGTTGCCGCCGACTGGCGACGTCATCGTGCCCTTCGCGCGGCTGCTGAAGGAATGGGGCGAGCTGTCGGCGCGCAAGAGCCGGCTTGGCCTCAGGTTGTCGAACACCGACAAGCCGGAGGCGCTCGGCACCTTCCTGCCCGGCCTGTCGCTGATCGTGCTGCCCTTCCCCGCCTTCAATGACGGACGCGCCTATTCGATCGCGCGGGCGCTCCGCGAGATGGGCTATCGCGGCGAACTCCGCGCCACCGGCAACGTCCTCCCCGACCAGCTGCAGTTCATGCTGCAGGTGGGCTTCGATGCCTTCGAGATCGGCGATCGCTTCCCGCTCGAAACTTGGGCGAAGGCATCACGCCAGATGTCGCTCGCCTATCAGCGCGGCCTCTTCCGCCGTGGTGCCGAAGCCGAGATCTGGACCGAGCGCCACACCGACGCCGAACCCTGGCTCGAACAGCCGCACGCCGGCTGAGCACCGCCATGGACCGCTCCATCTTCGAAAGCTATGCGGGCCTCGAGGGCGAGCAGCTGCTCGGGCCCATCCTGCGGGACTTCGCGGGCAAGGCGGCCGTCGTCTCCTCCTTCGGGGCGGAGTCGGCGGTGCTGCTGCACATGGTGGCGCAGGTCGACAAGGCGACACCGGTCATCTTCCTCGATACCGGCAAGCATTTCTGGGAGACGCTCTCCTACCGCGCCAAGCTGATCGACCGGCTGGGCCTCACGGGCGTGCGCATCATCACGCCGGACGAAGGTGATCTTGCCGCGCAGGATGCCGACGGCACGCTGCACAAGACCAATGCCGATGCCTGCTGCCACATCCGCAAGACCCTGCCGCTGCAGAAGGCCCTGGAGGGCTTCGACGTCACCATCTCCGGCCGCAAGCGCTACCACGGTGCGGCGCGCGCGACACTCGACTTCCTGTCGATCGCCGACGGCCGGCTGAAGGTGGAGCCGCTGGCCGGATTCTCCGCCCTCGACATTGCAGGCTACATGAAGGCCCACGACCTGCCGGCGCATCCCCTGACCGAGATCGGCTATTTCTCCATCGGCTGCGAACCCTGCACCCAGGCCGGTGGCGATGCTGCGGATCCCCGCGCCGGCCGCTGGGCCGGTTCTGCCAAGACCGAGTGCGGCATTCACTGGACCCACAACGGCCAGACCATCGCCGCGCCCTCGCGCTCCGCGCACTAGCCTCGCCCAAGGTCACGCTGCCGGAACCGGGCGCGGGCCCAGTCGTTTCCCTCCCCGAGTTCAACATGCCGGGAGGACCTCCGTGCGCGCCATCAGCCGCCGTGACTTCGCCTGGTCGGGGCTTGCCTTCGGCCTGATGTCCACCTCCGCCGTGGCGCACCAGAAGCTGCCGCGCATCATCCGGCCGTCCGCCAACATGGACAACCTGCGCAAGGTGCCGCCATCGCTCTACGAGATGGACCTTGGCCCCGCTGCCCGCGACGCCGACCTGCTTCCGCCACCCGAATCCGAGATCGACTATCCCATCACGCCCGCCGCCGTTGCCCTGCCCGATGCGTTCCAGCCGCAGACGGTCGGCGTGCCGGACATTGCCCCGGCCCACAGCATCATCGTCGATCCGCTGCAGCACTTCCTCTATCACGTGGGCGATGACGGCACGGCGCGGCGCTATGGCGTCGGCGTTGGCCGCGAGGGCTTTGCCTGGTCGGGCCGCGCGGTGATCGGCATGAAGCGCCGCTGGCCGCGCTGGGTGCCGCCGCGCGACATGGTGCAGCGCGATGCCAAGGCGCGCAAATGGGCCAATGGCCAGCCCGGCGGCCCTGACAATCCGCTCGGCGCCCGCGCCCTCTACCTCTATCAGGACGGCCAGGACACGCTCTACCGCATCCACGGCACGAACCAGCCGGACTCGATCGGCAAGTCGGCGTCGTCCGGCTGCATCCGCATGCTCAACGAGCATGTGGCGGAACTCTATGACCGGGTGGAGGTGGGAACGCCGGTCCTGGTGCTGGCGGACGCGCCGGTGGTGGTGCAGGCCAGCGGCTGAGAGGCCGCCCTTTCAACCCACCCGGCAATCCGCCTATAAGCCGGGTCATGGACTTCTGGACTTATGACTTCCTGATCTTTGCCGCCGTGGGCTTTCTTGCCCAGCTCATCGATGGCGCTCTCGGCATGGGCTATGGCGTGATCTCGTCCACCGTGCTGCTCGCCACGGGCGTTCCTCCGGCGCACACCTCCGCCAGCGTGCATGCCGCCAAGCTCTTCACCACTGCCGCCTCCGGCACCTCCCACATCCTGCATGGCAATGTCGACAAGCGCATCCTCGTCATCCTGTGCATCACCGGCGCCATCGGGGGCGTCCTCGGTGCGCTGGTACTGGTCAATGCGCCGGCCGGCGTCATCCGGCCCTATGTGTTCGGCTATCTCGGCGTCATGGGACTTGTCATCATCTGGCGCGGCGTGATGCTCCCTGCCAGCAAGACCGTCTCCGGAAAGCTGATCGCGCCGCTCGGCTCCGTCGGCGGCTTCCTCGACGCGATCGGCGGGGGTGGCTGGGGGCCGGTCGTCACCTCCAGCCTGATCGGCGCGGGCGCCCCGCCGCGTTACGTGGTGGGAACGGTGAACGCGGCTGAATTCGTCGTGACCTGTGCCGTCGTCACGGCCTTCGCGGCCACCATCGCGCTGGGCATGTGGGCGGACTCGAAAGGCATCGCGGACCATGTCACGGCGATTGCCGGCCTCATCCTCGGCGGCATTCCGGCCGCCTTCCTCGCCGGCTGGCTCATCAAGGTTGCGCCCCGCAAGCCGCTGATGATTGCCGTTGGCCTGCTGATCTGCGGCATCGCCGGCTGGGAGATCTCGAAGGTCTTCGCCTAGTCAGTCCACCTCGTCGGACGGGACGATCCAGCTTTCCTTCAGCGCCGCCTCGCGCCAGGCGCGGAAGGCTGCCGTGTTGAGGATGGTGTCCATGTAGGCGCGCGTGTCCTCGGCCACCGGAATGGCGAAGGTCTCGAAGCGTGAGACCACCGGGGTATACATGGCGTCGGCAATCGAGAACCTGCCGAACAGGAACTTTCCGCCCTTGCCGAACTTCGCCCGGCACTCGCGCCACAGCTGCTCGATGCGCGCGATGTCGCGCTTTGCCGCGTCATTCAGCGGAACCGGCTTCGGTGCGCGGCGGATGTTCATCGGGCAGGCGTTGCGGAGCGCGCTGAAACCGGCGTGCATCTCGTTCGACACCGCGCGCGCCATGGCGCGGGCCGAGATCGTCTTGGGCCACAGGTTCTTTTCGGGGAACAGCTCCGCCAGATATTCCATGATGGCGAGGCTCTCCCACACCACCTGCCGGCCGTGGTAGAGCACCGGCACGCGGCCCGCGCCGGAATGCCTGGCGATGAGCGCCGCCGTGTCCGGCGTGTCGAGCGGGATGACCGTTTCCCGGAACGGGATCCCCGCCATGGAGAGCGCCATCCACGGCCTGAGCGACCAGGACGAGTAGTTCTTGTTGCCGATGACGAGATGGATGTTGCTCACTTCTTTTCCACCTTCTCGACCGGGCCGCCGGCTTCCTTCCACGCCGCGAAGCCGCCCTTGAGGTTGACGACCGGCTTCAGCCCCATGCGCTGCAGCACCTGGGTGGCCAGCAGCGAACGCCAGCCGGAGGCGCAGTGGATGATGAACTTCTTCTTTTCCGCGAAGATCGGCTTGTGATAGGGGCTCTCCGGGTCGACCCAGAATTCCAGCATGCCGCGCGGTGCGTGGAAGGAGCCCGGAATGCGTCCCTCGCGCTCGATCTCGCGCGGGTCGCGGATGTCGATGATGGCGACATTGGGCTGGCCCAGCACGGCAACGGCGTCGGCGGCGTCGATGCTCTCGACCTCGGCCTCCGCCTCCGCCATCAGTTGCCTGTGGCCCACGACGATGTTCTGTGGCATGTCCGGCGTCCCCTCTCCGTCGTTTTTTGTCGCAAGCCTGCGCGGCACCCGTCAAGTGAAATGCCTTCAACACACGCCCTGCGGCACCCTACACTCATCGACCTGCTGAAGATTGTTCTTCTTGGTGCAATCTGGGGCTCGGCCTTCCTGGCCATCAAGCTCTCGGTGCACGAGACCGGGCCGCTGTGGCTGGTGATGATCCGCGTCGCCATTGCCTTCCTGCCCATCGCGCTCTTCGCATGGTGGCGCCAGGACCCGCTGCCGCCCACCCTGCATGACTGGGCGGTGATCGTGGCGATGAGCCTGCTCAACACGGTGGGGCCGTTCTTTCTCATCTCATGGGCGGAACTCCACATTCCAGCGGGGGTGACGTCGCTCATCATGGGCGTGGGCCCGCTGGCCACCATGGTGGCGGCCCACTTCACGACGCCCGACGACCGTTTCACCGGCGGCAAGATCATCGGCATGGTGCTCGGCTTCGCCGGCCTGGCGCTGGTGGTGGCGCCGGAACTGTCGCAGGGGATCGGCTTCGACGCCCTCGCCTATGCTGCCGTGTGGACCGGCATGCTGTGCTACGTCGCGGCGGGAACGCTCATCCGCTTCGTGCGCCGTACCAGCGTGCCGATGATGACGGCGGTGAACATGGGGGTGGCGGTGATCGCCCTCCTTCCCCTCGTGACCCTGGCGCATGACCCGCTGCCGCGGCTTTCCGGCACGGCCATGCTGGCCGCCCTCTATCTGGGTCTCGTCTGCACCGGGCTTGCCTACCTGCTGCGCGCCAACATCACGGTGACGGTGGGCCAGAGCTTCATGAGCATGGCGAGCTATTTCATGCCGGTGTCGGGCGTGCTGCTGGCCTGGGCCGTGCTGGGGGAACCCATCACCTGGCACATCCTCGCGGCGCTGGCCTGCGTGGTCGCGGGCTTCCTCGTGTCGCGCAGGAGGCCCGCTACAGCGACCTCGGCAGATAGCGCCAGGCGAACCAGCCGACGGCCGCCAGCCCGCCGGACAGGATGATGAAGACCGCCCCGATCGGCAGCCAGAGCAGCGCAATGGCAAAGACGAAGGCCGGGATCAGTTCCGAACAGTCGATATAGGTGCGGTAGACGGCGGCCATCTTCTGCCGCTCGTGGTGGCGCACCGACCGCAGGAAGGGAATGCCGCCCACCCCGTCGATGGCAGAGGCCGAGACGGAGCCCGCCAGCAGGCAGATGATGGCGACATAGGGAGACGCCGTGCCGGCAAGCCCGGCCGCCAGTGACGCCACGGCGCAGACCGTGAACGCGACGACCAGCACCGCCCGGACGCCATGGCTCCTGGCGAAACGACCGGCGAACCAGGCGGTGAACAGCAGCACCTGGCTCCCTGAAATCATGTAGCCACCCACCCGCTTGTCGAGCCCGGCCTCGACCAGCAGCAGCGGGCCATAGATGAAGAAGGTGGTCCAGAAGCAGGAGCGCCCGAAGGCGATGAGCCAGGCGAGCCTGAGCCGTGGCTGGGCGAGGAAGCGCCGGACATTGACCAGCGGATTGAAGCCTTCGAGGTTGCCCGCCGGCAGCGCACCGGCATTGTCCGACAGGCGGAGCCACCAGAACAGCACGAGCAATGCAGCCGCCGCCGCGACGGCCAGAAGCTGCGGCCCCCATGGCCCGTAGCTCACGTAGAGCGAGACGCCCAGTGCCGGGCCGATGGTCCAGGACGCGGTCGACAGGCTGAGGCGGATCGGCTCCGAGCGCGCCAGGTCGGTGCGCTTGATGTTCTCCATGATGTAGAGCTGCAGCGTGATGTTCAGCACCGCCGCACCCAGGTTGCGCAGCAGCATGCCCAGGGCCTGGCCCGCCAGCACATGGGAGGCGAGCGCCAGGCTGGCCGCCATCATCATGGTGACGCCCAGCGTATAGGCCCAGCGCCGCCGCATGCGGCCGAGCAGGAAGGGCAACAGGAGCGTGGCGGACAGGACGCTGAGCGACACCACCGTCGACAGCACGCTGACCTTCTGTGCGGCCCCCAGAATGTCATAGGCCTGGAGCGAGATCACCGTGGAGTTGAGCGAGCGCACGAAGCTTTCGACCGCGAAGAGCGAGGCGAAGGTATAGGCCCCGGCCCGGCGCGGCAGCGGGAAATCGGATGTCGTGACGTCGGTCGGCATGGTTGCTGGCTGCCAGACCAGCATTTTTCCACGGTGATCCGCAATTGCCCATGCTGCTGGCCTGCATGCCGGGAAGGTATGGCTTGAGACCGCGACGGGTGGGCGTTAGACAGGGCCATGTCCAGTTCCGAAAAGCAGTCGGTCGCGCTGATCTCCATGGGGGCGAGCGCCCTCCTCGCCGGTGCGAAGTTCCTTGCCGCGCTGTTCACCGGCTCGCTCGGCATCCTGTCGGAGGCGATCCACAGCCTGATCGACTTCGGGGCCACCATCGTGACCTATTTCGCCATCCGGGTCAGCGACCGGCCGGCGGATGACGAGCACCACTACGGCCACGCCAAGATCGAGAGCGTGGCGGCGCTGGTGGAGACCGGGCTCCTGTTTCTCACCACGGGCTGGATCTGCTGGGAGGCCATCCGCCGCCTGCTGGGCGAGGACATCCACGAGGTGGAGGTGACGTGGTGGGCGGTGGCCATCATCGCGGGATCCATCATCATCGACTTCAACCGGGCGCGCGCCCTGAAGAAGGTGGCGGACAAGACCTCGAGCGAAGCGCTGGAGGCCGATGCACTGCATTTTTCCTCCGACATGTGGAGTTCCATCGTCGTGCTGGTGGGCCTCGGCGCGGTGTGGGCCGGCATCCCGGCAGCGGACTCGATTGCCGCGCTGATCGTCTCCGCCTTCATCGCCCATGCCGCATGGGAACTGGGTGCCCGCACCGTGAACACGCTGATGGACACTGCCCCGGCCGGGGCAACCGAGATCGTCCGCGGCCTGGTCAACGACGTGCATGGCGTGCTGGCGCTGAAGTCGATCCGGCTGCGGCCCGCGGGCGCCACCATGTTCACCTCGATCGTCGTCGAGGTGGCCCGCACCATGCCCATCGACGACATCGTCCGGACCAAGGACGCCATCACCGCGGCGGTACAGGAGCGGTTCCCCAATGCCGACATCACGGTGACGGCGAACCCGGTGCCGCTCGACAGCGAGACGGTGTTCCAGAAGGTGATGCTCATCGCCAGCCGCCGCAACCTCGCGATCCACCACCTCAACGCCCAGCAGATCGGCGGCCGGCTGGCCATCAGCTTCGACCTCGAGGTCGATGGCTCCATGCCGCTGGGCGAGGCACATGAGCGGGCAACCGAACTCGAGGACGCCATCCGGACCGAACTGGGCAGCGATGCCGAGGTCGAGAGTCACATCGAGCCCCAGCCGGAGCGCCTGCTGCAGGGGCACGACGCGCCAAAGGGCCTCACGGCCGAGGTGTCAGCCGCCCTGCTGACGCTCGCCGCCGCACACCCCCGCCTCACCGACATCCACCAGGTCCGTCTGCGCCGCAACGAGGAAGGCCTGTTCCTGCACTATCACTGCCGCTGCTCACCCACGGAGACGGTGGAGAATATCCATGACGACATCGACAGGGTGGAAGCCGGGCTCAAGGACCGGTTTCCCGATATCCGCCGGGTGATCGCCCATGCCGAACCGCTGGATGCCGAGCAGCACGCGCTCTAGCCCCTAGAGCCCGGTATTGCCGGGGTCGCCGTCGAAGGCCTCCGCGGTCCTGGAGAGTTCACGGATGCGCTCCGCCTCGCCGGGCGGAACCTCTACCTTGTGGGCGGCACCGAAGGCCTCGTAATAGGCGAACTCCAGTGGCACCATCACGGTGTGAAGCTGCACCGACCTTGCAAGGTTGCGCAGTTCGAGGATCATGTCGGCAAGGTACTCCGCCGTCTCCCGCTGGCGTTGGGCAAGGCTGGGCACGGGCTTCGGCACGGCCTCAACCAGAACCGGAACAGGTTTGGGGGCCTCAGCGCGCCGATGTTCCATGCCGTCCTCCAGTTGCGTCACTTTCCAGAATCGCACTCTAAACGTGCTTTTTCGATTTAAAAGCAACCTAAACTTGAATTCGTGATGCAAGGGGTGGAAAATTGCCTCGGCTTGAACCCGGCGGGCGATGCCTATATGAGGCCTGAAACCTGAACGGGACCCTGCATGACCGTCGTCGTCGTTGAATCACCGGCCAAGGCCAAGACCATCAACAAGTATTTGGGCAAGGATTTCAAGGTCCTCGCCTCTTATGGCCATGTCCGTGACCTGCCCGCGAAGGATGGCTCGGTACGCCCCGACGCCGATTTCGAGATGGACTGGGAGGTCGACGGCAAGTCGGCCAAGCGCCTCGCCGACATCGCCGCCGCCCTCAAGACCGACGACCGCCTGATCCTCGCCACCGACCCCGACCGCGAGGGGGAGGCAATTTCCTGGCATGTCATGGAGGTGCTGCGGAAGAAGGGTGCGCTCAAGGGCAAGGCCGTGCAGCGCGTCGTGTTCAACGCCATCACCAAGTCCTCGGTGCTGGAGGCGATGCAGCACCCGCGCGAGGTGGACGTGCCCCTGGTCGATGCCTATCTGGCCCGCCGGGCTCTCGACTATCTCGTCGGCTTCTCCCTTTCACCCGTGCTCTGGCGCAAGCTGCCGGGTTCGCGCTCGGCTGGCCGCGTCCAGTCGGTGGCGCTCCGCCTCATCTGCGACCGCGAGCTCGAGATCGAGGCCTTCCGGGCCCAGGAATACTGGACCATCGACGGCACCTTCGTGACGCCGAAGGGCCAGGAGTTCCAGGCCTGGCTGAATTCCATCGGCGGCCGAAAACTCGACAAGCTCGACATCAAGGATGAGGCCTCGGCGCGCGCCATCGAGCAGGCGGTCAAGGGCCAGCCCTTCAAGGTGGACTCGATTGAATCGAAGCCCGCCAAGCGCCACCCCTACCCGCCCTTCCGTACTTCCACCCTGCAGCAGGAAGCGTCGCGCAAGCTCGGCTTCTCCTCGGCCCGCACCATGCAGATCGCCCAGCGCCTCTATGAAGGTGTCGAACTCGGCGGCGAGACCGTGGGCCTCATCACCTATATGCGAACCGACGGCGTCGACATGGCGCCGGAGGCCATCGCCGCCACGCGCAATGCCATCCTGAAGAATTTCGGCGAGCCCTATGTGCCGTCGAGCCCGCGCATCTACACGACCAAGGCCAAGAACGCGCAGGAGGCCCACGAGGCCATCCGCCCCACCGAGATGTCGCGCCACCCCAACGACGTGCGCCGGGCGCTGGATGAAGACCAGTTCGCGCTCTATGACCTGATCTGGAAGCGCACCATCTCGTCGCAGATGGAAAGTGCCGACCTCGAGCGCACCACCGCCGACATCGGCACCGACGGCAAGGACGGCAAGCATTATGCCTTCCGGGCCACCGGATCGGTCGTCAAGTTCGACGGCTTCCTGCGCGTCTACCAGGAAGGCCTCGACGATGGCGAGGACGAGGATTCGAAGCGCCTGCCCGCCATGGCCCGCGGTGACTCGATCGGTGTGAAGAAAATCGAGGGCGTGCAGCATTTCACCGAGCCGCCGCCGCGCTATTCCGAAGCCTCGCTCATCAAGAAGATGGAAGAGCTCGGCATCGGCCGGCCCTCCACTTACGTCTCCATCATGGAAACGCTGCGCACGCGCGGCTATGTGCGCCTCGACAAGAAACGCCTGATCCCGGAGGACAAGGGCCGCGTCGTCACCGCCTTCCTCGAGAGCTTCTTCCGCCGTTACGTCGAATACGACTTCACCGCCGACCTCGAGGAAAAGCTCGACAAGGTGTCCGCCGGCGAGATCGACTGGAAGCAGGTGCTGCGCGATTTCTGGCAGCAGTTCACCGCGGCCCTCGACGACGTCAAGGAACTGCGCGTCACCAACGTGCTGGACTCGCTCAACGACATCCTTGCCCCGCACATCTTCCCGCCGAAGGAAGACGGTGGCGATGCCCGGGCGTGTCCGTCCTGCGGCGGCGGCCAGCTGTCGCTGAAGCTCGGCAAGTTCGGTTCCTTCATCGGCTGTTCGAACTATCCCGAGTGCAAGTACACGCGCCCGATGACGCCCGGTGCCGAAGGTGCCGACGCCGTGCCTGCCGAAGGCGTGCTGCTGGGTGTCGATCCCGAAACCGGCGAGAAGGTCACGCGCCGCGTCGGGCGCTTCGGTCCCTACCTGCAACTTGGCGAGGCCGTCGAGGGCGAGAAGCCGCAGCGCGCCTCGATCCCGCGCGGCAAGAAGCCCGAGGACATCACGCTGGAAGAGGCGCTGAAGCTTCTCTCGCTGCCGCGTGAAGTCGGCCTCCATCCGGAAACCGGCAAGCCCATCGTCGCCAATTTCGGCCGTTTCGGGCCCTTCGTGCTGCATGACGGCACCTATGCCAATCTCGAGAGCCCGGAGGATGTCTTCACCATCGGCATCAACCGCGCGGTGGACATCCTCGCCGAGAAGAAGGCCCGCGGCTTCCAGCGCCCCAAGGCAGGCGCGCTGAAGGACCTGGGGCCGCACCCGTCAGGCGGCGGCAACATCCAGGTGATGAAGGGCCGCTACGGACCCTATGTGAAGTTCGGCTCGGTCAACGCCACCCTGCCGCGCGACAAGGACCCGGAGCAGCTGACCGTGGAAGAGGCCGTGGCGCTGATCGCCGAACGCGAAGGCAAGAGCCCGTCGAAGAAGCCGCCAAAGAAGGCCGCCGCCAAGAAGGCCCCGGCCAAGAAGGCGGCTGCAAAGAAGGCTCCGGCCGAGAAGGCGGCGAAAAAGGCACCCGCCAAGAAACCGGCGAAGAAGGCTGCCGCCAGGAAGGCAGCGAAGACGCCGAAGGAAGCGGCTTAGCGTCCACTCCAGCCATCCCCCCCCCATCATGCCCGGGCTCGTCCCGGGCATCCTTTTTGGGCCGCCCGAAAGAGGGTCGCCGGGACAAGCCCGGCGATGATGAGCTTTGGAGTTGGGGGGGCGGACGCGAGCCTACTTCAGCTTCCGGATGATCACCTTCAGCTCCGGCTCCTCAACGGCCTCGGCGGCCTCCGGAACCGAGAACCACTGCAGTTTCCGCTGGCCCTGTTCCGGCCAGTCGGGGTGCTGGATCATCTGCTCGAGGGCAAAGACCTCGACCTTGGTGGGCTGCACCTTGCCGTTGTTGAGGCGCTTGCCGTACTCGAATTCGCCGATCGGCTTCTTGCTCACCTGGCCGCCGAGGCCGGCCTCCTCATAGGCTTCGCGCGCCGCGGTTTCGGCGGGCGTGAGACCCTTGATCGGCCAGCCCTTGGGAATGACCCAGCGGCCGGTATCGCGGGAGGAAATCAGCAACACCTCGCGTCCGCCGCCGGTGTGGCGCCACGGCAGGGCGGCATACTGCTTCTTCGTTCCCGGCTTCTTCACGGCACCTGTCCAGAGCAATCGATTCGAGCTCCACGATCAGACTTGATAACGGGAGCGATAGGTTGACAATATTTCGGTAAATAAGTGGTTCCCACTCAGAAAACAGCCTTGCCCAGCCAGTAGCACAGGCCTGCGATGACGGCGGCCGCCGGCATGGTGATGACCCAGGCATAGACGATACCCGTCGCCACGTTCCAGCGCACGGCGGACACGCGCTTGGCCGCCCCCACGCCGACGATGGCCGCCGTGATGGTGTGGGTCGTCGATACGGGGATGCCCATGTAGGTCGCCCCGAAGAGCGTGATCGCCCCCGCCGTCTCGGCGCAGGAGCCCTGCATGGGGGTCAGCCTCGTGATCTTCGAACCCATGGTGTGAACGATGCGCCAGCCACCCAGCAGCGTGCCGATGCCCATGACCGTGTAGCACGACAGGATCACCCAGGTCGGCACGGTGAATTCCGAGTAAACCCCATGCGAATACAGCAGCACGGCGATCAGTCCGGCCGTCTTCTGCGCATCGTTGGAGCCATGGCCCAGCGAATAGAGCGCGGCGGAGACGAGCTGCGACTTCCGGGAAAACTTGTCGGCGAAGGCAGGTGACGAGCGCACGAAGGCCCAGCTCACGAGCAGCACCAGCAGCAGCGCCAGCGAGAAGCCGACGAAGGGCGACAGCACGATGGCATAGATTGTCTTGCTCAACCCGCCCCAGATGATCGACGAGAAACCCGCCTTGGCCACCCCCGCCCCCACCATGCCGCCGATCAGCGCATGCGAGGAGGATGACGGAATGCCGCCCCACCAGGTAATGGCGTTCCAGGCAATGGCGCCGCCGAGGGCGCCGAAGATCATCGCGTCATCGACGATGTTCGGATCAACCAGGCCTTTTCCAATGGTATCAGCCACATGGACGCCGAAGATGAAGAAGGCTCCGAAGTTGAAGGCGGCCGCCCAGACCACCGCATATTGCGGTTTCAGCACGCGGGTGGAGACGATGGTGGCAATCGAATTTGCTGCGTCGTGCAACCCGTTCATGAAGTCGAAGGCGAGCGCCACGACGATCAGCAGGACGAGGGTGATGGTCAGTCCCATGATGCTCAGACGTGCTCGATGACGATGTCGCTCATCACATGCGCGACGTCCTCGAAGCGGTCGCACACCTTCTCGAGGTGGTCGTAGAGCTCGGAGCCGATGACGAAGGCCAGCGGGTCCTGCCTGGCGCGGCCCTTGAACAGCGCGCTCAGGCCCTTGTCGTTGAGGTCGTCCGACTCGCCTTCGAGGGCCGTGAGTTTCCCCGTCAGCGCATGGAGCCTGGCGGAATTGGCGCCGACATTGCGCATCAGCGGCAGGCCCTCGGCCAGGAGATCCGCCATGGCGATCACCTTGTCGGCCATCGCCTTCATGTTGGGCTCGAAATGGTCGACATCATAGAGCATGACCGTCTTTCCGGTCTTGTTCATCTGGTCGATGGCGTCGTCCAGCGCGGCGGACAGCGCCTTGATGTCGGAGCGGTCGAAAGGCGTGATGAAGCTGCGGCGGATCGCCTGCATCACCTCGTAGGAGATCTGGTCCGCCTCCTCCTCCTCGCGTGACAAGGCCCGGCAATGGCTTGCCATGTCCGGCCCACCCTCGACGATGGCGCGGAGCGAGCGGGCGGCCTCCTGCGCCTTGGCGGCATGGGCCTCGAACAGGTCGAAGAACTTCTCTTCCTTCGGCATCAGTTTCTTGAACCAGTCGAGCATTGTCACAAATCCTTCACAATCGACTTCGGGTTACTCCCCGGCCCCGGCCCTGTAAACCGGAACCAAGCGGCAATCCGCTGGATTTCAGGCCGGAATCCCGGCTAGACCTTGATCCATGGCAAAACGCCCCGCCCCCAAGTCGAAGCCCCGCCCGGCCGCCAAACCGGCCGTAAAGCCGCAGCTCCCCACCGAGGCCGATGTGCTGGACTTCATCCAGTCTTCGCCCGCGATCGTCGGCAAGCGCGAGATTTCCCGCCATTTCGACATCAAGGGCAGCGACAAGATCGGCCTCAAGGCCCTGCTCCGCGACATGGAGGACAAGGGACTCCTCTCCAAGCGCTCGCGGAAGCTGATCGACCGGTCCTCGCTTCCGCCCGTCACCGTGCTCGAGGTGATCGGCACCGACCGCGACGGCGAGGCCTATGGCGAGCCGGTGGAATGGGACGAGCGCCAGGCCGGAAAGCCTCCGCATGTGGTGATCGAGGGAGCGGAGAAGGCGCCCCGAAAGGGCGACCGGGTGCTGGCCAAGATCCAGGCCTCCAAGGACGGCCGCTACAAGTACCGCGCGCGAGTCATCAAGACGCTGTCGGACCGCTCCACCAAGGTGCTGGGCGTCTACCGCGTCATCCCGGGCCTCGGCGCCCGCATCATCCCCGTCGACAAGAAGGCCCGCCACGAATTGCAGGTGCGGAAGGGCGACGAGAACGGGGCGGTGAACGGCGAGCTGGTCGAGGCCGAGATCGTCAAGGAGCGCGGCCACGGCCTGCCCATGGCCCGCGTGCGCGAGCGGCTGGGCAACATGAACGACCAGCGCAACATCTCGCTGATCGCCATCAACCATCACGGCATTCCCAACGAGTTCCCCGAGCGCGTGCTGAAGGAGGCCGAGAGCCTCAAGCCCTTCTCGCACGAGAACCGCAGCGACCTGCGCTCCGTGCCCCTCCTCACCATCGACCCCCGGGATGCGCGCGACCATGACGACGCCGTCTGGGCGGAGATCGACGAAGAAACCGGCGGCGCCAATGTCATCGTCGCCATTGCCGACGTCGCGGCCTATGTCCGGCCCGGCACGGCGCTCGACCGCGAGGCGCGGATCCGCGGCAACTCGGTCTATTTCCCCGACCGCGTGGTGCCGATGCTGCCCGAACGCATCTCAACCGACCTCTGTTCGCTCCGCGAGAAGGAGGAGCGCCCGGCGTTGGCCTGCTTCATGAGCTTCGACAAGTCGGGCCGCAAGACGAAGCACCGCTTCGAGCGCGTGGTCATGCGCTCCGCCGCCAAGCTCGCCTATGAGGACGCGCAGGCCGCCATCGACGGCCGCCCGAACGACAAGACCGAACCGCTGCTGGAGCGGGTGCTGAAGCCGCTCTGGGCCGCCTATGGCATCCTCCTCAAGGGCCGCAACGCCCGCGAACCCCTCGAACTGGACCTCCCCGAGCGCCGCCTAGTGCTCGATGCCCATGGCCTCATCGAACGTGTGGTGACGCCCGAACGCCTCGACGCCCACAAGCTGATCGAGGAGTTCATGATCCAGGCCAATGTCGCGGCCGCCGAGGAACTCGAGAACCGCCGCACGCCGCTGCTCTTCCGCGTGCACGACCAGCCATCCGAGGAAAAGGTCCGCGCGCTGGCTGAATTCCTCCGCACCGTGAACATGAGCCTGCCGCTTGGCCAGGTCATGCGACCCAAGCATTTCAACAGGTTGCTGAAGGAAGTTGAGGGGAAGGATTATCAGCACGTGGTCAACGAGGTGGTGCTCAGGACCCAGGCCCAGGCGGTCTACAGCCCCGAGAACAAGGGCCATTTCGGCCTGGCGCTGCGCCGCTACGCGCATTTCACCTCGCCCATCCGCCGCTATGCCGACCTGATCGTCCATCGCGCGCTGATCACCGCGCTGGGCTTCGGCCCCGACGGGCTCTCGCCCGACGATATCGCGAAGCTGCCCGAGACCGCCGAGATGATCTCGGACGCCGAGCGCCGCGCCATGGCCGCCGAGCGCGAGACCATCGACCGCCTCATTGCTGCCCATCTGGCCGCCCACACCGGCGCCACCTTCCGCGGCCGCATCGGCGGCGTGGTCAGCGCCGGGCTCTTCGTGAAGCTCGACGACAATGGTGCTGATGGATTCGTGCCCGTCACCACGCTGGGCCGCGAGTATTTCGTCTTCGACAAGGCCCGCCATGCGCTCATCGGCGAACGCTCCGGCGACACCTACCAGCTGGGCGACCGGCTGGAGGTGAAGCTCGTCGAGGCCACGCCCGTATCGGGCGGCATGCGCTTCGAGGTGGTTTCGGAAGGCAAGGAAGGCAAACCCGCCAACCGCAAGGCCCTGCGCAGCGCCGGAAATAAGCCCTTCCGCGGCAAGAAGCCCGCCAGGGGGCGGCGGTAGCCTTCCACAATCCCACTTTCTTCCGCAGGTGATGCGCCGCCCCGCCCGGACTGGGAGCGGGGCGACATGCACCTTGCCGTCGTCTCACCCCTTCGGGCGGTTGCGGATCATGAAGACGTCGAAGCTCAGCTCCGCCACCTGGTTCCACATGTTGGCCTGGTTGCGGAAGGCGACCTGGTTGTCATAGATCTTCTTGAAGTCCGGGTTCTCGGCCGACAGCTTCGCATAGAGCGCATTCGAGACTTCGAAGGCCTTGCTCATCATGTCTTCCGGGAAGGGGCGCAGCTGCGCGCCGCCGGCGATGAGCGACTTCAGGGCACCGGGATTCTTGGCATCATATTTCGCCAGCATCGACTGGTTGGCCGTGGCTGCCGCGGTGGCGATGATCGCCTGGTAGGACTTCGGCAGCTCGTTCCACTTGGCCAGGTTGATCATGAAGTTGAGGGTGGGTCCGCCTTCCCAGAAGCCGGGATAGTAGTAATAGGACGCCACCTTGTTCAGCCCCAGCTTCTCGTCGTCATAGGGCCCCACCCACTCGGCCGCGTCGATGGCGCCGCGTTCGAGCGCCGGGTAGATCTCGCCGCCGGGAATCTGCTGGGGAACGACGCCGAGTGCTTCCATCACCTTGCCGCCCATGCCGCCGATGCGCATCTTGACGCCCTGGAGATCTTCCAGCGACTTGATCTCCTTGCGCCACCAGCCGCCCATCTGAACGCCGGTATTGCCACCGGGGAACACGTGCAGGCCCTGGGTGTGATAGAACTCGTTCATCAGGTCGATGCCGCCGCCATGGTAGTACCAGGCGTTCATGCCGCGGGCGTTGAGGCCGAAGGGAATGGCGGTGCCCAGCGCATAGGCAGCGTTCTTGCCCCAGTAATAGTAGCTCGCCGTATGGGCCATCTCGACGGTTCCCGCCGCCACCGTGTCGGCCGCCTCCGGCATGGGCACGATCTCGCCCGCGGCGAAGGCCTGGATCTGGAAATTGCCGTCCGTCGCGTCCGACACGATCCTGGTGAATTCCTCCGCCGCACCGTAGATCGTGTCGAGTGTCTTGGGAAAGCCCGAGGTCAGCCGCCAGCTGATCTTCGGTGATGACTGGGCGATTGCCGGCGTGGCAATGGCGGTTGCCAGCGAGCCGGCGGCGGCGGCCTTCAGCAGATAGCGTCTCTTCATCATCGTCATGGTCCTCCCTGTTTCATTGCTGGCTTCACAAAAAATCACGGGTTGAGGTCGAGCGGGGCGATGGTCGGCATCTCGATGTCGTTCAGCTGCTGCTGCACGCCCGCGTCATCGAGCTTCGCCGCCTTGGTGATCCAGTAATCGACGATCTCCGGAAACGAGATGATCAGCGCCACCAGGATCAGCTGCAGGATGATCCAGGGGATGGAGCCCAGATAGATGTCGCGGCTCTTGATCTCCGGCGGCGCGATGCCGCGGAGATAGAACAGCGCGAAGCCGAAGGGCGGGTGCATGAAGGCCGTCTGCATGTTCACGCAGAGCAGCACGCCAAGCCAGATCAGGTCGATGTCGAGCGCATGGGCCGTGGGGATCAGCAGCGGCACGATGATGAACACGATCTCGAAGAAATCGAGGAAGAAGGCGATGAAGAAGATGAAGACGTTGATGAAGATCAGGAAGCCCAGGCGCCCGCCCGGAATGTGGCTCAGCAGGTGCTCGATCCACTTGCCGCCATTCACTCCCTGGAACACCAGGCTGAACACCGTGGCGCCGATGAGGATGAAGATCACCATGGTGGTGATGCGCATGGTGCCGTCGGCCGATTCCCGCAGCATGCGCCAGTTGAAGCGGCGATGCGCCAGCGCCAGCAGGATCGCCCCCATGGAGCCCATGGCGCCCGCCTCCGTGGGCGAGGCGATGCCGAGGAAGATGGTGCCCAGCACGAGGAAGATCAGCACCAGCGACGGCACCATGCCCCAGGCGAGCTTGGACCACAGGGCCCGCCCCCTCAGGCTGCGGGCTTCCGGCGGCAGGGCGGGCACGCGCTGCGGCTGGAAGATCGAGACGAGCAGGATGAAGGCCGAGAACAGCAGCACCTGCAGGATCGAGGGACCGATGGCACCCAGATACATGTCGCCCACCGGCACCCCGAGCTGGAAGGCGAGCACGATCAGCACGAGGGATGGCGGGATGACCTGGGTGATGGTGCCGGAGGCGGCGATCACCCCGGTGCCGATCTTCATGTCATAGCCATATTTCATCATGATCGGGATCGAGATCATGCCGATGGCGATGACGCTGGCCGCCACCGTGCCGGTGATGGCGCCAAGGATGGCGCCGACGAAGATGACGGCCTGGGCAAGCCCGCCCGGCATCGAGCCGAAGAGCTGGCCAAAGCCTTCCATCAGGTCTTCCGCCAGCCCCGAGCGCTCCAGCACCACGCCCATCAGCGTGAAGAAGGGAATGGCCAGCAGGAGCTCGTTCGACATGATGCCGAAGACGCGCGCCGGCAGCGCCTGCATGAACGCGACGCCGAAGTAATTGGCCTCGATCGCGAGGAACCCGAAGAACAGCCCGAGCGACGCCAGCGAAAAGGCCACCGGAAAGCCGATGAGCAGGAACAGGATGAGGCCTGCGAACATGGCAGGCGCAAGGAGGCCGTAATCAAGCACCTGCGGGCCCCTTCGTCATTGCAGCGGCCGCTCGTAGCTCAGCGCCACCTCGCCGGTGCCGCGCAGCACGGCGACGCGCTTCACCAGTTCGGAAATCCCCTGCAGCAGGAGCAGCGCAAAGCCCACCGGCAGCAGGCCCTTCACCGGCCACACCGGCAGCCCGCCGGCATTGGCGGAGCCCTCCCCCGACCAGTAGCTGCGCAGGAACCACGGAATGGTCATGTCCAGCATCACCAGGCAGAAGGGGAAGAAGAAGAACAGGAAGCCGAAAATGTCGACCTTGGCCTTGGAACGCGGCGACAGGCTGCCATAGACGAGATCGACGCGGACATGCTCGTTGAGCTTCAGCACCCAGGCGGCCCCCAGCAGGAAGGTTCCGGCGAACATCTGCCACTGGATTTCCAGCCAGGCATTTGAGGAAGCATCGAACAGGTAACGCGACAGGGCGTTGGCCGCACTGATGAAGCAGCTGACGAAGCACAGCACGGAGGCCACGACGGCCGCCGCCTGGCTGAGCCGATCGATGCCGCGGGAAAAGGACAACAATGCAAGCATTCGCCGAACGCGCTCCAGGCCCTATCCGTCCATGACGCAACGATAACAGATGATCGGTATCAAATGACAACCGGAATTTCATCTCCCCGGCTGCTTTCAGGCGCAACAAAAGGCTGGTCCGGCACACCGGGGAATCGGCGGCCCCGCCAGGGCCGGGCGGCTTGGCACTTGCGGCAGACCGTCGCGCGGGGCAAAACCGCCTTCAATTTGCAAGTTTGAGCCCCCATCCTCGCTGCCATGACCCTCACCCTCGACTCCCCCGCCCTCGCCCTCCCGGAACCCCGGTCCTGGAAGCAGGCCATGTGGCGTGGCTTCACCTGTTCCTGCCCGGCCTGCGGCGAGGGGCGGATCTTCGGCAAGTACCTCAAGGTCGCCGACACCTGCGCCTCCTGCGGCGAGGAACTGCACCACCAGCGTGCGGATGACGCGCCGCCCTATTTCACCATGATGATCGTCGGCCACATCGTGGTGCCGCTCGTGCTCGTGGTGGAGAAGATCTGGCATCCGGACGTCTCGGTCCACTTCATGCTGTGGACCGCCGTCACCCTGTCCATGACCTTCGCGCTGATGCCGGCCGTCAAGGGCGCCATCGTCGGGTTGCAATGGGCGCTGCGCATGCATGGCTTCGACCCGGCCCACCGGGACGAGGGCCAGCCGGCCGGTCCATGAGCTACGACCACCCTGAATTTGCCGGCTCCAAGGTCCATGCCAAGGTGCTGAAACCGAAGGACTCGGCCACCCTCATGCTGGTGCGGCGTGGCACGGGCGCGCCCCGCATCCTGATGGGCCAGCGCGCCCAGGGCCATGCCTTCATGCCCAACAAATACGTCTTCCCCGGTGGCCGCCTCGATGCCGCCGACTGCCGGGTGAAGCCCGGCCGTGACCTGCACCCCGCGACGCTGGCCAAGCTTCTCCACCGCATGCGCGGCAAGCCGACCGAGACCCGGGCCCGCGGCCTCGCCTATGCCGCGGTGCGCGAGACCTGGGAGGAAGCGGGCCTGCTCTTCGGCCGCGCGCGGCTGGAGGATGCCCCGGACCTCTCCGGCCTCACCCTGTTCATGCGGGCGATCACGCCCCCCGGCCGCACACGGCGCTATGATTCCCGGTTTTTCGTGGCCGATGCCGAGAACCTCTCCAACATCGACCAGCCGCACCATGATGGCGGGGGCGAACTCCTCACCCTGTCCTGGCTGACGCTCGACGAGATCGCGTCGCTGGACCTGCCGCTCATCACCATCGACGCCCTGAAACGGCTGAAACCCTTCCTCGACCAGGGCCGCCTCCCACCCCAGGATTGTGCCGCCTCCTTCCAGTATTACCGGGGCAAGACCTGGGTCGAGGACGAGATTTCCCCCGCGCCTTGACTTTGCCGGCCAATTCGGGTCTATCCCCACCAAATCCCCGTTTTGGAGACCATTATGGCCAAAGGCAATGTGATCAAGATCAAGCTGGCGTCGTCTGCCGACACTGGCTACTTCTACGTGACCAAGAAGAACTCGCGCACCAAGACCGACAAGCTGTCGTTCAAGAAGTACGACCCCGTCGCGAGGAAGCACGTCGAGTTCAAGGAAACCAAGATCAAGTAATCTTGGCCCCACCGGTTTCAGTCGAAAAGGCATCGCCCCCGGGCGGTGCCTTTCGCATTTTGCGGCCTACTGTAGCGTGAATTCCGCTCAACCCCGGAGAGACCCATGCCTGTCGACTACCGCGCCATGATCCCCAGCCTCAGCTTCCGTAACCAGGCCTTCATCAACGGCAAGTACGTGGCCGCGGCGTCGGGCAAGACCTTCGACTGCATCTCCCCCATCGATGGCCGGGTGTTGACCAAGGTGGCCGAATGCGATGCCGAGGACGTGAACCGGGCGGTGGCCGCGGCGCGCGCCGTGTTCGAGAAGGGTTCCTGGTCCGCCTGCCACCCGGGCAAGCGCAAGAAGGTGATGCTCAAGTTCGCCGAACTGATGGTCAAGCACAAGGACGAGCTGGCGCTGCTCGAAACGCTCGACATGGGCAAGCCCATCTCGTCCTCCGCCGGCGGCGACATACCAGGGTCGATCCAGGCGATCCAGTGGTATGCCGAGGCGGCCGACAAGGTCTATGACGAGGTCGCACCCTACCGGCCCGACTCCGTCTCGCTCATCACGCGGGAACCGATCGGCGTCGTGGCCGCGGTGGTGCCGTGGAACTATCCCCTGATGATGGCTTCGTGGAAGCTGGGGCCCGCACTGGCCACCGGCAACTCGATCATCCTGAAACCCGCCGAGCAGTCGCCCCTGACCGCCATCCGCATTGCCGAGCTCGCGGCCGAAGCGGGCATTCCCGATGGCGTTCTGCAGGTCCTCCCCGGCTTCGGCGAGACGGCGGGCCAGGCGCTGGGCCGGCACATGGACGTCGACATGGTGGCCTTCACCGGCTCGACCGTCGTGGGAAAATACTTCCTGCGCTATGCGGGTGAATCCAACATGAAGCATGTCTCGCTCGAGACCGGCGGCAAGTCGCCCAACATCGTCTTCGCCGATGCAGGCAACCTCGAGCACATCGCCAAGACCTCGGCCGACGGCGTGTTCTACAATTCCGGCCAGAGCTGCAATGCGCCGACCCGCATCCTCGTCGAGGACAGGATCAGGGACGAGTTCGTGGCCCTCGTTGCCAAACACGCAAAGCCCTGGACACCCGCCGACCCGCTCGACCCCGATACGTCGATGGGTGCGGTCGTCGACACCGACCAGATGAACCGTGTGCTGGGCTATATCGAAGCCGGCCGCAAGGAAGGCGCCACCATCGCGGCGGGCGGCGCGCAGGCGCGGAGGGACACTGGCGGCGCCTATATCGAGCCCACGGTCTTCACCGACGTGAAGAACGACATGAAGATTGCCCAGGAGGAGATCTTCGGCCCGGTGGTCGTCGCCGTCACCTTCAAGGACGAGGATGAGGCGGTGCGGATCGCGAACGACTCGATCTATGGCCTGCAGGCTAATCTCTGGACCCGCGACGTGAGCCGCGCCCACCGCCTGGCGCGGCGGCTGAAGGCGGGCACGGTGGTGGTCAACAATGTCTGGGGCTCCGACATCACCAACCCCTTCGGCGGCTACAAGCAGTCCGGCATCGGGCGCGACAAGTCGCTCCACGCCATGGACAAGTATTGCCAGGTGAAGAACACCTTCATCCAGTTGTGACGGGGGAAGACATGAAGGCGCTCGCCCCCCTCCTTGCCCTCGGCCTGCTTGCCGGTTCGGCCCAGGCCTCCTCCCCGGACGCCTGGGCGGAGCTTCACAAGCGCGCCGCGGCGGCCTGCCTGAAGACCAGCGATCTCAAGAAGGCCAGGGCGGGCAGGCCCGTAGACTTCGAGGACAAGGTGCTGGTGATCATCGACGGGCTCTGGCCGCAGCCTCACATGAAGAACGCTCCCGCCCGCTTCGCCTGCCTCTATGACAAGCGCAAGCGCACTGCAGAGGTTGCCGAACTGCCGAACTGAGGCATAGGCCGCTGTGCATATGTGACGCGGAGGCCCTGTTCAGATTCCGCCGCCGCGCCATACTGGCGGCATGAAGGCTGATGATTCGAACGTGACGGCCGGGCGGCAATTCGACGTCGCCGAGCACCTGAACCACCCCGCGGTGGTGCGGGCCTTCCTGTGGAATGCGGTGGCCACCGGCAATCCGGAGATCATTTCCCGCGCCGAGGCCGCCATTGCGCGGGCCGAAGCGCGCCGGGCATCCGCCGCCCACTGATCATCGTCTCGTCCCTCCGTCCCCGCTCCGCGTGCCCTGCAGTCGGCCGGCCGCCTCGACCACGGCATTGAGTTCGGCGCCCACCAGGATGATGGTTGTCGACAGCCACATCCAGATCAGGAAGCCGATCACCGCGCCAAGCGAGCCATAGGTGCCGTTGTAGTTGGCGATGTTCGCGGCATACCACGAGAACAGCATCGAAAAGACCAGCAGCGCGATCGAGGCCAGGGCGCTGCCGGGGGTGACCCAGCGCCACGCCACGTCCGGGCGGCTCGGCCCCCACTGGTAGAGCACGGCCAGCGCAAGCCCCGCCAGCACCAGCATCGCCGGCCAGCGCCCGGCCCACAACAGCACGTCACCCAGCGGGCCGAGGTTGAACAGCGCCAGGATCGCCGGCACCACGGCAATGGCCGTGATCATGACGATGAGGCAGATGATGGCACCCAGCGTGAAGCCCAGCGACACGAGGTTCAGGACCACGAAGCCCCGCCTTTCCTCCGTGTCATGGGCAATGTTGAGCGCTTCCATCATCGCCTTCATGGCGGCGTTGGCGCTCCACAGCGCCACGAGCAGCCCGATCATGGCGGCAATGCCCAGCTTCGACTGGTCGGCCCCGGTGAGGCGCGTCACATGCTCGCCGATGATGGTGAGCCCGCCCTCGGGCACGATGGTACCCAGCGCCGCGAGGTGCAGCGAAATGGACTGGGGATCGGCGATGAGCCCATAGAGCGAAACCAGCACCGTGATTGCCGGGAACAGCGACAGGAGGCCGTAGAAGGTGACGCCCCCCGCCACCGCCTGCACCCGGTCCTTGTTCACCTCCGCATAGGTACGCTTGAGCATCTCCCACCAGCCCGCCGCCTGTTTCGGGCGGGCCTGTTCCCGGGTTGACGCCCTGCGCGGCAGCGGCCGGCCGGTTCGGGGGCCCAGCGCGCGCCGCAGCGCCCTTGCGCCGGCCCCCACGAGAAGGGCCGAGGCGATCGAAGCGAGTGTGGTGGAACACGCGCGCGGGGCCAGGCTCATGCCAGCCGAACGCGCCATGCCGGGGCGGGTTCCCGAAGGCCGGGGGCGCTTACTCCGTCCCCGGTTCCTCCGGCACTTCCGGCAGGTGCATCTCGAGTGGCAGCTGGTCCGTCTCGGTTCCGTCCAGCGGCTCCTCGTCGGGCAGCAGGTCGTCGCTGCTGCGCGGCATCGGGATGTCGAAGCCGGGCGGCAGGTTGGCGTCGAGAAGCCCTGCCCCCTTCAGCTCCTGCAGGCCCGGAAGGTCAGAGACCTCGTTGAGGCCGAAGTGGCTGAGGAAATGATCGGTGGTGCCATAGGTCACCGGCCGGCCCGGCGTCTTGCGGCGGCCACGCATCCTCACCCAGCCGATCTCGAGCAGCTGGTCGAGCGTGCCCTTGGAGATGGCGACGCCGCGGATGTCCTCGATCTCGGCACGCGTGACGGGCTGGTGATAGGCGATGATGGCGAGCGTCTCCATCGCGGCCTTGGAGAGCTTGCGCTCCTCCACCTTCTCGCGGCGCAGCAGGTAGGAGAGATCATCCGAGGTGCGGAACAGCCACTTGCCGGCCACCTCGACGAGGTTCACGCCGCGATTGGCGTAATTCGCCTGAAGATCGGCGAGCAGGCCCGCCACGTCGGTGCCCTCCGGCAGGTAGCCCTTGAGGTGGGCCACATCGACCGGCTCGGCAGTGGCGAACAGGATGGCCTCGACGATGCGCAGGTGCTGGTTGCGGTCGGCCCGCGGGTGGCGCATCACGGTGGCCGAGGGCTGGTCACCCGCCTCGCCCACGGGCTCCTCCTCCACGGCGTCTTCGATGACCACTTCGATCTCCGTCACCTCTTCGGTGACGATGGCCACGACCTCCTCCTCGCCCGGCTCATCCGGCGCGGCGCTGGCGTCGACCGGCTCGTCATGGGCGATCGCCTCGTCGTCCTCGACGGCGGCTTCGATCGCTGCGGCCTGGCTTTGCATGGTCATGTCATCTACTCCGTCACTTCACTGACGCGGCCCTCAGGCCGCACTCGCCCGCCGCCTGAGATAGATGGGGCGGAAGGGCCCCTCCTGCCTCAGTTCCAGCAGGCCTTCGCGCGCAAGCTCCAGGCTTGCGGTGAAACTCGAGGCCGTCACCGAGCGGCGCATGCCGGGCTCGGCCATGTATTGCGCCAGCCAGATGTCGAAGGTGCCCCAGTCGTCCATCACGCCCACCATGCGTTCGAGCGCGTTGCGGGCCTCCTTGATCGACCAGGTGGGGTGGCGCTTGGGCACATAGATCTGGTGCGCCATCTTGCGCTTGCGCCGGTCGGCATAGGCCTTGAGCAGGTCGATGAGGTTGTCGGCATATTGCCGCTTGGTGTCGACCACGATGGGCTCCGGCGCGCCGCGCGCGAACACGTCGCGGCCCAGCACGCTGCGCTTCATCAGGTTCTCCGAGGCCGTGCGCATGGCCTGAAGCCGCTGCAGTCGGAAGGCGAGCCGGGCTGCAAGGTCGGCGGGCTCCTGCTCCTCCGAGCCGGGAGGAGCGGGGATCAGCAGGCGCGACTTGAGGTAGGCCAGCCACGCCGCCATCACCAGGTAATCCGCCGCGATCTCCAGCTGCAGGCGGCGCGCCTTCTCGATGAAGTCGAGGTATTGTTCGGCCAGCTTCAGGATGGAGATGTGCTTGAGGTCGACCTTGTGCTGCCGCGCCAGCTCGAGCAAGAGGTCGAGCGGGCCTTCGAAACCGCCTACGTCGACGATCAGCGTGCCGTCCGAGGCCTCCGCCACCGGCTCGCTGCGAAGGGGCGCGGCCCCGTCCGGCCAGCCCTCGGGGGCGGCCACGGGGTCCTGCTGGGTCTCGTCCTGACTGGTCACGCCGGAATCATCCTCGTCTCGTCACCACCCTGATACCAAGGGATGGTGGGTGATTCGCCCCCGGGACACAACTTATCCCCAGATTCACCAGTGGGATACCGGAAACGGGCGGCCCGGGGCGGCGGGTTAATGGTCCTGCACGTCCACGATGTCACTTTGGGCGGCAGGATGTCGAACGACGTCCTCGGAGGCGCGGATGTGGCGGAGCTCCTCGCCACACTGTGGCACCTGCTCGACAAGGTGACCATCGGGGCTGCACCGAACGCGTCTATCGCCGCGTGTGCTCCGCCATGGCCGTGCCGGGGCACCTGTCGCATCTCAAGCGGCCGGGATGACGGCTTATGGAAGCGGCGGCTTCATGCCACGACTTATGATTGTGTTTCACGCCTATTTGTCTTACCATTGTTGTTGCAAGGCGGAAAGGCGATGGATGCTGGCCGGTTTGACAGGAAAGGCCAGGAGGTCTGGCGAGCGGTCAATGACGAGCAGGATGCGGTCCGGCGATGGGTGCTGCGGATGGCGCTCTGTATTGCCGGCCTCTCGCTCGTTGTGCCGGTGCTCTGGCTGCTGATCAGCCATTTCGATCAGTTCAGCTTCGTTTGGACAAACCTACTGGCCGTTATGGTTCTGGCCCTCGTGGCGTCGGTTCTTTGGGAAATCGTCAAGGTCGTTGCTCGGGCGCGGCATAGAATGGCGATGATGGG
Organism: Aestuariivirga litoralis; assembly: GCF_003234965.1. Taxonomy (GTDB): domain Bacteria; phylum Pseudomonadota; class Alphaproteobacteria; order Rhizobiales; family Aestuariivirgaceae; genus Aestuariivirga; species Aestuariivirga litoralis. Next base: position 167,619 of record NZ_QKVK01000004.1, on the reverse strand, counting down.
ATTGCCGAACGGTTTATTCAGGGCGGCCATGTGGTCATTCACCCACGGTGACGGGTCGATCCGTGTTGGATATCTCCTGACCGCGCTTTTCCTTTTCATGAGCGGAACGGGTGTCACCGTAAAGCCGCCGGATGACAATTCTTTCCTGGTATGGATCGCCTGGCTGTTGATTGTCAGGGGCGAACTTCCGAAGGATCGATTCCTGCGGGGTCGAAGACATCCCGAACCCGCCTGGTACAGAAAAGCCTGCGTGCTGATTGGCGTATTGGCGGTTCCAGTTTTTTTGCAGAGCGTTTGGGACCTTTGGCACTGTTCCTGTTCGGGTTGGGACGCAGTCAGGCTGGCGCTTGTTCCCTTCTACGTCATCTTGGGTTTCTTCGCTATTTGCCTCTGGCTCAGGAATATGGACGATTTGGCAAGGAGTCAGCGCACAGTTGCTTCGCGGGCAGCAAATTCTGCTCCCGCGGCCTAGGCTGCTGAAGACGCTGGACCCCGGGCTTCGCCGGGATGACGGCGTGAGGGGGAGCCAGGCCCCTCAGAAATCCTGCACGTCCACCACCCCGGCGATGGCCTTGATGGCGCCCTTGATCTGGGGAGTGACCGTGAACTTGTTGCCGAGCGAGACATGGACCTCCCGGCCCTGCTCCATGAGCATGACGAGGCGGACGGGCGCCCGGCCGCCGTTGGTCAGGCGGGCGGCGATGGACTCGAGGGGCTTGGCATCGCGCACGAAGATCTCGAGGCCGGTGACCATTTGCGCGGCGGCCTTGTCGAGCATCTCGACCCCCTGGAGGCGGAGCTTCACCTCCTCGCCCTCGACGTCGGCCTCGACGCGGGCGATGACGGCGTTGCCGGGTTCCAACAGGTCGCGGCAGGCGGCGAGCGTGTCGGAGAAGCAGATGGTCTCGAACTGGCCGGTCGGATCGGAGAAGCCGACGAAGGCGAACTTGTTGCCGGACTTGGAGCGGCGCTCCTGCCGGTGCGTGATGGTTCCTGCCAGCTTCGCGGCGCGTGCCCCCTTGGTAAGGGCCTTCTCGTGGAAGGCCTGGTAGGTGTCGACCGAGAGCTTCTGCAGGGGCTTCATGTAGTCATCAAGCGGGTGGCCCGAGAGGTAGAATCCCACCGCCTCGAACTCCTGCGCCAGCCGGTCCATGGGGAGCCAGGCATCGCGGCGCGGCAGCACGAGATCGTCGGACGAGCTCGCCATGCCGCCGAAGAGGTCGTTCTGGCCCGCCTGCGCCGCACTGGCCGCGCGATTGGCCATGGAGAGGATCGACTCGACAGCGTCCAGCACTGCGGCGCGGTTGGGGTTGAGGCCATCGAAAGCGCCGGCCTTGGCGAGACTTTCGAGGGCCCGCTTGTTGACGAGACGCGCGTCGATGCGCTTGGCGAAGTCACCGAGCGACTTGAAGGGACCGCCCTCCTCCCGCGCCTTGACGATGTGGTCGATGGCACCGGCGCCGACATTCTTCAGCGCCGCCAGCGAATAGAGAATCGCACCATCCACCACCGCGAAATCGACGCCGCTCGCATTCACTGACGGCGGGATGACCTTCACGCCCACGCGCTGCGCCTCGCGGCGGAACAGCATGAGCTTGTCGGTGTTGCCCATGTCGAGCGTCATCGAGGCGGCGAGGAATTCGACCGGGTAATTGGCCTTCAGGTAAGCCGTCTGGTAGGAGACGACGGCATAGGCGGCGGCATGCGACTTGTTGAATCCGTAGCCCGCGAACTTCTGGACGAGCTCGAAGATGTTGTCGGCCTGCGCGGCATCGACGTCCTTCTTCACCGCGCCTGAGACGAAGCGCTCCTTCTGCGCATCCATCTCGGCCTTGATCTTCTTGCCCATGGCGCGGCGCAGGAGATCGGCTTCGCCCAGCGAATAGCCCGAGAGCACCTGGGCAATCTGCATCACCTGCTCCTGGTAGACCATGATGCCGTAGGTCTCTTTCAGGATGGGTTCGAGCAGCGGGTGGAGGTAGTCCGGCTCCTCCTCGCCCTTCTTGCAGGCGATGTAGCGCGGGATGTTGTCCATCGGGCCCGGGCGATACAGCGCCACGATGGCGATGATGTCCTCGATGCGGTCGGCGCGCATCTTCTTGAGCACGTCGCGCATGCCCGAGCTTTCCAGCTGGAACACGCCCACCGTGTCGCCATGGCCCAGCATCTCGTAGGTCCTGGGATCGTCGTAAGGAATGTTGTCGATGTGGAAGGCAGGATCGCGCAGGCGGATGAGCTTCTGCGCCTTCTCGATGACGGTCAGCGTCTTGAGGCCGAGGAAGTCGAACTTAACGAGGCCCGCCTTCTCGACATATTTCATGTTGAACTGGGTGGCCGGAATGTCTGACCGCGGGTCGCGGTAGAGCGGCACCAGCTCCTCCAGCGGCCGGTCGCCGATGACGACGCCGGCGGCGTGGGTGGAGGCGTTGCGGTAGAGCCCTTCGAGCTTCAGTGCGAGATCGAACAGCGTGCGCGTGGTCGGGTCCTTGTCGCGCTCCTCCTGCAGCTTGGGCTCGCCCTCGATGGCCTGGGCGAGCGTGACCGGATTGGCGGGATTGTTGGGGATCAGCTTCGAGAGCCGGTCGACCTGGCCATAGGGCATCTGCAGCACGCGGCCCACGTCGCGCGTGACCATGCGGGCCTGCAGCTTGCCGAAGGTGATGATCTGCGCCACGCGGTCATTGCCGTAGCGCTGCTGGACATAGGTGATCACCTCGCCGCGACGGTCCTGGCAGAAGTCGATGTCGAAGTCCGGCATCGAGACGCGCTCGGGGTTGAGGAAGCGCTCGAACAGGAGGTTGAAGCGGAAGGGGTCGAGGTCGGTGATGGTCAGCACATAGGCGACGAGCGAGCCCGCACCCGAGCCGCGGCCGGGGCCCACCGGGATGCCATTGTTCTTCGCATACTTGATGAAGTCCGACACGATGAGGAAGTAGCCGGGGAACTTCATCTTCGTGATGACGTCGAGCTCGAAATCGAGCCGCTTGACGTAATCCTCTCGGCTGCGGCCCTCGACGAGGCCGCGGGTGGCCAGCCGCTCCTCGAGGCCCAGATAGGCCTGCTGCTTCAGCTCCTCCGCCTCGTCATTGTCGGCAAAGCGCGGCAGGATGGGGTTGCGCGAGCGCACGCGATAGGCGCAGCGCATGGCGATCTCGATGGTGTTCTCCACCGCCTCGGGCAAGTCGGCGAAGAGTGCCGCCATTTCCTGCTGGCTCTTGAAATAGTGCTCGGGCGTCAGGCGGCGGCGGTCCTCGGTGATCAGCACCTCGCCCTCGGCGATGCAGATCAGCGCGTCATGGGCGGCATAGTCGTCGGCCTTGGCGAAGTAGGGTTCGTTGGTGGCGACCAGCGGCACCTCGAGGCGGTAGGCGAGGTCGATGAGGCCCTGCTCCGCCTGGCGTTCGTTGGCGGTGCCGTGGCGCTGGAGCTCGATGTAGAGGCGGTCGCCGAAAAGGGCCTTGAGCCGCCCGATGTGTTCCGCCGCCAGCGTGCCCTGGCCGGCGAGGAGTGCATCGTTGATCGGGCCCTCCGGTCCGCCGGTGAGGCAGATGAGGCCCGCGGCGTGTTCGGAGAGATACTCCCACGTGACATGGGTCTCGGCATTCTCGGGGCTGGAGAGATAGGCCCGGGACGAGAGCTTCATGAGATTGTGATAGCCCTGCTCGTCCTTGGCGAGGAAGGCGAGCGAGGGAATGCGGCGGAGGCCTCCCACCTGCTTGAGCCCGCCTTCCTTCTGCTCGGCGAGATCGACCCTGAGCGTGCAGCCGATGATGGGCTGGATGCCCTTGTCCCACATGGCTTCCGAGAATTCGAGCGCGCCGAAGAGGTTGCCCGTGTCGGTGATCGCCACCGCCGGCATCTTCGCCTCTTTCGCGAGTCCGGCCAGCGCCTTGATCTGGAGGGCGCCTTCGGAGAGCGAATAGGCGGTGTGTGTGCGCAGATGCACGAAGATGGGGCGGGACTCGGCCATGGGGGGACTTTAGCGCCTGTGGGGGGTGAGATGCACGCCTGCCGAGGGCGCGATGCACATCCAAAGTGCCGTCACCCCGGCGAAAGCCGGGGCCCCGCTTTGGCGGTCGGAAGGAAGCTGGGTCCCGGCTTTCGCCGGGATGACGGGTGTATGGTGGAGTTCGTAACGATTGATTTTGGCAGGTATTTTTGTAGCTAGTCCCCTACCTGCCATCCGTGCAAACCCGCTAAGCGGCCTCAGGAAACGATCATCCCCCGCTCCAGCCGCGCGATCCGGCTCATGCCCTGGGCTAGGTCGAGGTTGTGAGTGGCGACCAGCGCCCCCAGCCCCTCGTCCTGGATCAGGCGGAGGAGCTCGTCGTGGACGCGGGCGGCGGTTTCGGGGTCGAGGTTGCCGGTCGGCTCGTCGGCCAGCAGGAGGAGCGGGCGGTTGGCGAGCGCCCGGGCAATGGCGACGCGCTGCTGCTCGCCGCCGGAGAGCTCCGCCGGACGGTGTTCGAGGCGCGGTTCGAGGCCGAGGCGGGTGAGGAGTTCCCGCGCCCTGTCCTTCGCGGCGGGCCTGGCGGTGCCGCCGATGAGCTGCGGCATCATCACGTTCTCGATCGCCGAGAATTCCGGCAGCAGGTGATGGAACTGGTAGACGAAACCGATGCCGATGCGGCGGATGCGCGTCCTTGCCTTGTCGTCGAGCGCCGAGCAGTTCTGGCCGGCGATGAAGACCTCGCCCGCCGTCGGCGCTTCGAGGAGCCCCGCGATGTGGAGGAGCGAGGACTTGCCGGAACCAGACTGGCCGACGAGCGCCACGATCTCCCCTGCCCTGACGGTGAGGTTCAGGTCCTTGAACACGTCCAGCCGCCCCTTGCCCTCGGCATAGGAGCGGGCGACGTTCTTCAGTTCGAGGGCTGGCGTGATCGGGCTCATTCGTAGCGCAGCGCCTCGACCGGGTCGAGCTTGGCGGCGCGCCACGACGGATAGAGCGTTGCCGCGAAGGACAGCGCCAGCGACATGAGCACGATCAGCACCGTCTGGTAGCTGTCCATGCGGGCGGGAAGCTGGGCGAGATAATAGAGTTCCGGATTGAAGGGATCGACACCCGAGACCCAGGAGATGAACTGCCGGATGCGCTCGGTGTTGAGGCAGATGAGGAGCCCGACGACGAAGCCGCCGAGCGTGCCGGCCGTGCCGATGGCGGCGCCCGTCAGGAAGAAGACGCGCTGGATGGTGCCGCGCGTCGCGCCCATGGTGCGCAGGATCGCGATGTCCCTGCCCTTGTCCTTCACCAGCATGATGAGGCCCGAGATGATGTTGAGGGCCGCCACCAGGATGATCATGGTGAGGACGAGGAACATCACGTTCCTCTCCACCGCCAGGGCATTGAAGAAGGTGGAGTTGCGGTCCTTCCAGGTGGAGAGCGCCATGCCGTCACCCGCCGCATCCATCAGCGGCATGGTGTATTGCTCGACGCTGTCGGGGTCATCCACCATCACCTCGATCTGGTTCACGCCGTCGTCGGTGACGAAATAATCCTGTGCCTCGGGGAGCGGCATGTAGATGACGTTCTCGTCATAGTCCGACATGCCGACCTTGAAGATTGCCACCACCGGATAGTCGCGGATGCGCGGGGCATTGCCGATCACGGTGTCCGGCCCGTCGGGCGAGATGATGGTGATGCGCGATCCCAGCCCCAGCTGGTGGCGCCAGGCCATGCGCTCGCCGATGGCGACACCGCCCGAGGCATCGAAGCCCTTGAAGGACGGGGTCTCGTCCGGCAACAGGTCCTTGTTGAAGGCGGTGCGCAGGTCCTTGTTGTTGAGGCTCGGCAGCTTCTGGATGTCCGCCTCGGAGATGCCGCGCACCAGGGCGCCGGTGTTGTTGTGGAGGCTCGAGGCCATGGCCTGGCCCTCGACCAGCGGCACGGCCCGGGTGACGCCCGGCACCTTGGCGAGCCTCGCGGCCAGATCCTGGTAATCCTGGATGGGCGAAACATCCGCATGATAGACGCTGACATGGCCCTGGAAGCCGAGGATCTTGTCGAGCAATTCGCCGCGGAAGCCGTTCAGCACCGCCATCACGACGATGAGGGTTGCCACGCCCAGCAGGATGCCGAGGAAGGAGAACAGCGAGATGACGGAGATGAAGCCTTCCCTCCGGCGCGCCCTCAGGTAACGCCCGGCGAGCATCCACTCGAAGGGCGCGAAGGGCTTGGTATCGGGAAGGCCCTTCTCCATTACTTCGCGAAGCGGGCCAGCAGCTGGTCGAGCGCGACGTTCTCGCGCTCGCCGGTGCGGCGGTTCTTCACCTCGGCGATGCCGTCCTTCAACCCGCGGGGGCCGATGATCACCTGCCAGGGCAGGCCGATCAGGTCCATGGTGCCGAATTTGGCGCCCGCACGCTCGTCGCGGTCGTCATAGAGCACGTCGACGCCCTTGGCCTCGAGAGCCGCGTAGAGTTTCTCGCAGGCGGCATCCGTCTCGGCATCGCCGACCTTGAGGTTGATGAGGCCGACCCTGAAGGGCGCGACGGGTTCCGGCCAGATGATGCCGGCCGCGTCATGGCTCGCCTCGATGATGCCGCCGACGAGGCGCGAAACGCCGATGCCGTAGGAGCCCGACTGCACGGGAACCATCTTGCCATCGGGACCCTGCACCACCGCACCCAGCGGCTCGGAATACTTGGTGCCGAAGAAGAAGATGTGGCCGACCTCGATGCCGCGGCCGGTGACGCGGCGGTCGGCGGGCACGCGCGTCTCGTAGTCCGCCTGGTCATGCATCTCGGAGGTGGCGGCGTATTTCGAGGTGAACTCGTCCACCACCTTGGCGACGGCCTCGACGTTGTCGTAGTCGATCTCGAAGGTGGACCAGTCCATGTCGTGGAAGGCGCGGTCGAGGAAGACTTCCGATTCGCCGGTGTCGGCGAGAATCAGGAACTCATGGCTGTCCTTGCCGCCGATGGGGCCGGTCTCGGCGCGCATCGGCACGGCCTTCAGCCCCATGCGGGCGAAGGTCTTGAGGTAGGACACGAACATCTTGTTGTAGGAGTGCTGGCCGGCCTCGCGGGTGAGGTCGAAGGAATAGGCATCCTTCATCAGGAACTCGCGACCGCGCATCACGCCGAAGCGCGGGCGCACCTCGTCGCGGAACTTCCACTGAATGTGATAGAGGTTGCGCGGCAGGTCCTTGTAGGACTGGACACCCTGGGCGAAGATGTCGGTGATCATCTCCTCGTTGGTGGGGCCGTAGAGCATGTCGCGGTCGTGCCGGTCCTTGATGCGCAGCATTTCCTTGCCATAGGCGTCATAGCGGCCCGACTTGCGCCAGAGATCGGCCGGCTGGATCGTCGGCATCAGCACTTCGAGGGCCCCGGCCCGGTTCTGCTCCTCGCGCACGATCTGCTCGATCTTCCGCAGCACGCGGTAGCCGAGCGGCAGCCAGGAATAGCTGCCCGCCGCCTCCTGGCGGATCATGCCGCAGCGCAACATGAGCTTGTGGGAGACGATTTCCGCTTCCTTGGGATCGTCGCGCAGAATGGGCATGAAATACTGGGAAAGGCGCATGGGAATCCTGCTTCGGAGGAGTTTGCGGCTCTTTTACGGGAAACGCCCCGGAACTCAAGACAAGGGCATCCAATTCGGGGGATAAGCACCGGTTGCCCGTGCGTAGAATGCTCAACCCCCAGTATCAATTGCAACCGCGACCGTTACGCGTGGCGAATTGTGGCAAGCATGTGACATTTTTAACGTGACAAGCTTTGGTCTTGTGATAGCTTTTCTAACAATAAGAAAAGAAGACCACGGTGTGCACTCCAACGGTGACCCAGGTCTGGGGAGGTAGGTTCCGGGCGCGCCACATGGCAGCTGCCCCGCCGGTTCGGTCACTGGCAGAAAAGGGACCCCGATTGAGAACAAGGGCGAAGCCTCGGCTTCGCCCTTTTCTCTTGCCCTTGCATCATCGGCGCGGCCGGACCGCTGCGCCGCAGCTTTCGGTCAACGGCACAATTCTCCAGCGGCCTCCGGTGACGGCGCATAGGTCGTCTCGCCCACCTTCAGTGCTGTGACAGTGATGCGATAGCAACCACTGGCCACCATCGGCGGCGTCACAAAGCTTGCAATGCCGTTGCTGCGGGTCGAGCCCCAGCCACCCCGCGCGAAGGGGCCGGACCACTGGACCGCAACGATGGCCTTGCGAAGCGGCTTGCCGGCCTCATCCACCACGGTCACCTCGGCCCGAGCAATCGGCCGCTTCCAGCGGTTCAAGGCCTGTTTCACCGTGAGGCTGGCCACCTTCGGAGCATCAGACGGCACCGTGGGCTCGACCAGGATGGTGGCGGTGGATTCGGAGGTCAGGCCGTCATTGTCGGTCACCGTCAGCCGCACCGTATAGGTGCCCGGCTCGGTGTAGCGCGTCGCGGCTGACTGGAGTGCGGGGCCGGAGTCCGTCGAGCCGTTGCCGAAGTCCCACTGGTAATTGGTGATCTGACCATCATCCGTGGTGGCGGAGGCGTCGAAGGTGACGTCCAGCGGTGCGACGCCGCTGAGCTTGCTCGCCGTGAAGGAGGCCACAGGCCTGGCGGTGACATTCACCGTGAGACGCGCCTCGTGCGAGAGCGAGGCGCCGTCCGTCACCAGCAGGACCACTTCGTGCGCGCCCGCTGTGGTGAAGGTCTTCGTCACCTTCACGGGCGTCGTTTCGGTGCGCACCGATCCGTCATCGAAGGTCCAGCGGTAGCTCACGATCTGCACGTCGTCGTGAGACGGCGCCGGATCGAAGGTGACGCTCAGCGGCGCAACACCCTCCGTCCTGTCGGCGGTGAAGGACGCCGTGGGTGCTACAGCAGGCGTGACCGTCACATCCCGGTTGGTGGAATGAGAGAGGCCCGCATTGTCGGTGACCGTCAGCCGCACCGTATAGGTGCCCGGCGCGGTGAAGGTCCTGGACACGATGGCCGCCGTCGTCTCATTCCGGGTGGTGTCGTCGCCGAACTCCCAATGGTAGCTGGTGATCTGGCCGTCATCGGTCGAGCCCGAGGGATTGAAGCTGACGGCCAGTGGTGCCGGACCGCTCGACGGCGAGGGGGTGAAGGACGCCGTGGGCGGGGTGTTGGGCGTGACCGTCACATCCCGGGTGGTGGACTGGGAGAGGCCCGCATTGTCGGTGACCGTCAGCTTCACGGTGTAGGTGCCCGGCTCCGTGAAGGTCCTGGACACGATGGCTGCCGTCGTCTCGTTCTGTGCGTCGTCGACGCCGAACTCCCAATGGTAGCTGGTGATCTGGCCGTCATCCGTCGAGCCCGAGGGATTGAAGCTGACGGCCAGTGGTGCCGGACCGCTCGACGGCGAGGGGGTGAAGGACGCCGTGGGTGGGGTGTTGGGCGTGACCGTCAGCTTGACCGTATAGGTGCCCGGGACCGTGAAGGTCTTGGGCACGATGGCCGCCGTCGTCTCGTTCTGGCTTGTGCCGTCGCCGAACTCCCACCGGTAGCTGGTGATCTGGCCGTCATCCGTCGAGCCCGAGGGATTGAAGCTGACGGCCAGTGGTGCCGGACCGCTCGACGCCGAGGGGGTGAAGGACGGCTTGGGCTTGGCGAGGACAGTGATCTGCCGGATGGTCTCTTCGCTGAGGTTCAGGTTGTCCGTCACCCTCAGCCTGATCGTATAGGTCCCCGGCTTTTCGAAGGTCTGGTTGAAGGCGTCTCCCGTCGTCTTGTTGGGGATGGCGATGTTGGCGACGCCGGGCGGTTCGTCCACTGACCACTCATATGTCGTGATACTGCCGTCGGCGTCACTCGAGGCGCTGGCATTCAGCGAGAAGACAGCCGGCGCAATCACCGGCCCGGCGGCGACAGGCGTGGCGTCGAACGATGGCGTGGGCGCGGTGTTGACGACAACAACGTTCTGGATGGTGTGGGCGCTCAAGGTCGCGTTCGTCACCGTCAGCTTGACGGGGAAGGTTCCGCTTTTGGTGAAGGTGTAAGGGGGCGGATTCCTGCCGGACAGCGTGGCGATGGCGGGTTCGCCGATCTGCCAGGCCCAGCTGGTGATGGGGCTGCCTCCGGGCAGCGACGGCGATCCATCGAAGGTCACCTGCAAGGGTGCCCGGCCCGTGGCGGGGCTGGACGACATGGTGAAGTTGGCCGTGGGTCCGCCGGGGTTGGTGGCCTCGACGGTGACGGTCGTCGTGGCGGTCCGGGTGAGGCCCGTGTCGTCGGTGACCGTCAGCGTCACCGGATAGGTCTGCGGGCTGGAGGGCGCCTCCGGGTAAGTGTGGGTGACGGTCGCAGTCTTGCTCTCGAGCGTCGTGGTGTCGCCGAAATCCCATGTGTAGCGCACGATCTGGGAGCCCGTCGCGGCGGCGGAGGCAGAGGCATTGAAATTCACCGTGAGCGGGCCCTTGCCGCTCGGCAAGAGAGGCGTGAACTGCGCCGAGGGCGGCGTGGTGCTGGCGGGCGCCACGAAACTGGCAGTGAGCGTATAGGCGCCGACGCTGCCATAGTTCGAATAGCCCGTCGCCGCGTTCGCGGCGGTGACGTTGGGCAGGCCTTCACCCCCGCCCTTCACTTCGAGGAAGTATTTGCCTGCCGCCAGGTTGGCGACGGTGATTGCGGCATCGAGCCTGCCAGCGGGGTTGTTGGGGTTCGGGATCTGGGCATTGTTGGTCGGCACGATGCCGCCGGTGGAATTCTTCAGCGTCAGCACCAGGTCGGCATTGGCGCCCACGGCAGCGGGCGTTGCCGTTGCCGTGAAGGTGCCGAGACCCGCCTTCACGAAGAAGACGTCACTGTCCTCCGCTGAGGTGATCACCCCGTCGAAGGAGCCGGTGCTTGGCCCCGCGTTGCGCTGCACCGGCAGCCATTCGGCCGCCGCGGTGGTGTTGCCTGCCTCGTCCGCCCGCAATGACAGGGCGTTGCCCAGGTCGCCGCCCAGCAAGCCCTCAAAGTCTCCCGGATCGGAGCTGGTGGGGATCGCGTCACTATACTCGCCCATGCTGAACTGGCGGAGCGGCCGCCCCGACAGCCCGCCCATGATGGGCGCCCAGGCATTCACCGCGTTGTTGCCATGGCCCTCGTACAGGTCTGCTGTGCTGGTGCCCCGGTATGCGAGGCCGAGCGAGGAGCCGACGGCGCGTGACGCGCGGTCGGCGAGGTCCTGGGCAAAGAGCACCTGCGTGCCGGTGGAGCTTCCCGTATGGAAAACCACCGAGGGCTTGTACCTGTCACCGACATCAAAATACGACAGCACGTAAGTCTTGTCGGCAATCGGATCACCGGTCTGGCCGCACGCTCCGCAGTTCCAAACGCTGGAAACCGGGGTGAACAGCACGTCGATCCCGAAGGCCGGGTCGTTTTCATCGACGGTTGTGGTGGGGTCGTCCGCCTGCGTGCGGGTGATGCGCTCCGGCGGCGGAGGCTCGGTGGTGACGTCGACATCGAAGGGCGCATAGTCTTCCGCCACCCGTTGCCAGACCTCCTGGATGATGCGGCGCTCCGCGTCCGAGAAGGCCGGCGCGGCATCGATGCTGAAGGGCGGCACGACGATGCTCGTGAGTCGGAGATCCTGGACCTGCTGGTTGTTGGCGGCCGTCAGGGTCTTGCCCGCGAAATTCAGGTAGATCGTCTTGGGTGCGTCAGCCTTGCTGTGCAGGGCGAAGGTCTGGTCCAGCGGATAGGGTGCCGTGCCGCCCGCCCAGGGCATGCTGAAGGCCTGGGCGCCAGCGGCCATCCGCGCCGCCGCCGCGGCCGCGGGCTGCAGCCGGCCGGCGGGCGATGACTGGAACAGCCGCCCCGTGCCGCCGACGCGCAAGCCGCTGTCCCGCTGGAACTTTCGGCGCAGTTCGTCCGCCGTCCAGCCGTAATAGGCGGCCACCGCCGGCAGGTTGCTGCCCAGCGCGGCAATGGCCGCATTGCCGGAGACCCCCGGCGTGGTGACCGTGATGGTGGGAAAGACCTTTGCGGCGGCGGCCTGGAGGCCGGCCCCTGCGGGCATGATCAGCAAACCCAGGATCATGGCGACGCGGGCAGCCAGACGGATGATGATGGACACGGGCCTCTACTCCTCCACCGCCGAGAGCTTTCAGATGCAGCAAACGGCGACAACTGCAAATGCAAGTTGCTATATCAGGGAGAGGCTAACTGGACAATGAATTCCAAGCAGAGGTTGTACATTTCGCATCGAATTGCTTAACGCGAAAGCTCATGCACCGCTTGGTTCAACGAACTGACGCAGCGTCAGTCGGTGGTGATCGCCTTGACGAAGGGAATGTCGTCGAAGCCAAGCCAGTGATAGGTGACCTGGCCGTAGATGAAGGCGAAGACGACGGCTGACAGCAACGTCGTTGCCAGCACCTTGCGCCACAGCATGGGCTTCACCGGCGCGCCATGCTCGTTGCCCTGCTCTACCGTTTCGCCAGCCTCATGGGCATTCCTCACGCCGAAGGGCAGCACGATGAAGAGGCATACCCACCACGTGATGAAATAGATGGCGACCGCGCTGCCGAACTTCATGCCTGCTCCAGTTCGACCAGCGTGCCGCAGAAGTCCTTGGGGTGGAGGAACAGCACCGGCTTGCCGTGGGCCCCGATCTTCGGCGTGCCGTCGCCCAGCACGCGGGCACCTTCCGCCTTCAGGTGGTCACGCGCTGCGAGGATGTCGGCCACCTCGTAGCAGACATGGTGGATGCCGCCCGCGGGGTTCTTCTCGAGGAAGGCGCGGATGGGCGAGTTTTCGCCCAGGGGCTCCAGCAGCTCGATCTTGGTGTTGGGGAGCTCGACGAAGACCACCGTCACACCGTGGGCGGGCTCGGCCTGCGGCGCGGAGACCGTGGCGCCCAGCATGGAGCGGTAGACTTCGGTTCCCCTGGCGAGATCCGGCACCGCGATGGCCACATGGTTCAGACGTCCGAGCATGGTCAAGTCCTCCTGTCGGGGGCTATCTAGGGGCAAGCCCGCCGCGGCTCAATGCGGCTTTTCGGCCAAGGCCCGGATGATCCAGTCCTGCTGCTCGGGAAAGCTCACCCCGCGCGGCTCGAACAGGTGGCGGTGAAGGAAATAGGCTGCGAGCCTCAGTCCTTCGGCAATGTCCGGCGGCGTCGCCCCGCCGCCCTCGGCGCTGAGGAAGGCCGGCAGGCGGAACAGCCGGTCGCGGAACGGCGCCCCGGCCGCGGCGGAGACGGCCTTGCCGCTGCGCGGCGAGACATAGGCCAGCTGCTCGCGGCTGCCCGTGGCGGCGCACCTGGAAAGATCGAGGCCGAAGCCCAGTTCGTCGAGCAGGCCCAGCTCCCAGCGCACCAGCAGCGCAGGCCAGAGCTCGTCATGGTCGATGGCGTCGAGCACGATGCGGAGCGCCTCATAGACGCGGGGATGCGGCTCACGCTCGGGCAGGAGCTGCGACAGGCCGGTGAGGGTGGCGAGACCTGCGAGGCGGAAGGGCTCCTCCATGATGGCACCGGCCTTGAGGTCGAGCGGTTCCAGCGTGAAGGTGCCGAGCTGTTCCTCGAGCCGGGCACGCCAGACGGCCTGCACGGCGTTTCCCGATTGCAGCACCGGGCGCTGCTGCTTCGAGCGGCCGCCGCGCACGAGGCCCATGACGCGGCCGTGCGCCGCGGTGAGGATTTCGGCAATGGCGCTGGTTTCGCCGTGGCGGCGGACCGACAGGATCACGCCCTCGTCGCGCCACTCCATGATCTCAGACGTCGAGGCCCATGTTGCGCAGGCGTTCCTTGTCCTCGGCCCAGTTCTCGCGCACCTTGACGAACAGGAAGAGATGCACCTTGCGGCCGAACTGGCGCTCCATCTCCTCCCTCGCCTTCTGGCCGAGGAGCTTGATGGTCTGGCCGCCCTTCCCCAGCACGATGGCCTTCTGGCTGTCGCGCTGGACGAAGATCACCTGGCCGATCTTGACGGAGCCGTTCTTCTGCTCCTCCCAGGTTTCGGTCTCGACGGTGGAGGCATAGGGCAGTTCCTCGTGCAGGCGCTCGTAGATCACCTCGCGCGTCATCTCGGCGGCCATGAAGCGGAGCTGCACGTCCGCCACCTGGTCCTCGGGGTAGAGCCAGGGGCCTTCCGGCATCTTGCCCGCCAGGTATTTCAGCAAGTCCTGCGTGCCGGAGCCATTGAGCGCGCTGACCATGAAGGTCTGCTCGAAGGGATAGGCGGCATTGAATTCGGCCGCGACCTCGAGCAGGCGCTCGCGCGACATCAGGTCGATCTTGTTGATGACGAGCACGGCCCTGGTCTTGGTCTTCGCCAGATGGGCGATGAGGTCCTTCGCCTCTTCGGTGAGGCCGGGGCGGCCGTCGACGAGCAGCACCACGGCATCGGCATCGCCAGCACCTCCCCAGGCATTGTCCACCATGGCGCGGTCGAGCGTGCGCTTCGGCTTGAAGATGCCGGGCGTGTCGACCAGCACGATCTGGGCATTGCCTTCCATGGCGATGGCGCGGATGCGGGCGCGCGTCGTCTGCACCTTGTGGCTGACGATCGACACCTTGGAGCCGGTGAGCTGGTTGACCAGCGTCGACTTCCCCGCATTGGGCGCGCCGATGATGGCACAGAACCCGGCGCGGGTGGGGCCTTCAGGCTGCTTGACGTCTTCGCTCATGGCCTGATCCCTTCGCGTTTCAGAAATTGCTCGGCGGCGTCCATTTCCGCCGCGCGCTTGTTGCGCGCCGAGCCTTCGGCCGGCGCCTTGTCCTTCACGTCCACCGACACGACGAAGACCGGCTCATGCTCCGGCCCCGCGCGGCTCACCACCTTGTAGGACGGGATCGGCAGGGCGCGGGCGAGTGCCCATTCCTGCAGGAACGTCTTGGGGTCCTTGACCGCCGCCTTGGGCGCCTTCAGCTGCGGTTCCCAGCAGCGCAGCACGAAGGCGCGGGCCTCCGCCAGTCCGCCATCGAGATAGATCGCGGCGACGAGGGCCTCCATCGCATCGCCCAGCACCGTGCGGTTGAGGTTCATGCCCTTGGCGCGCTCGCCGGCGCCGATGATGACCATGTCCGACAGGCCGATCGTGTCACCCGCATCCGCACAGGCTTCCGAGCGCACGAGGCTGCTGAGCACATGGGTGAGCTGGCCTTCGCCGTCCTTCGGGTGGGTGCGGAACAGGTGCTCCGCGATGATCAGGCCCAGGACCCGGTCGCCGAGGAATTCGAGCCGCTGGTAGTCACCCTTGTGCTTCTGGGTGGAGCCATGAGTGAGCGCTTCGGTCAGCAGCGCCGCGTTGTGGAAGCGATAGCCCAGCCGCTCCGCAATGTCGTCCTGCCGCGCCGGTGTGAAGCTGTTCAAGGCCTTCTCAGATCAGCGTGAAGAAGCGGTTCCAGCGAATGGCGAAGGGCCAGTCCCACACCTGCCACAGGCTGGCATCGGGCGACACCGAGAAGAAGATGATGTCGGCGCGGCCGACGAAATTCTCCAGCGGCACGTAGCCCACACGCGGATAGCGCGAATCCTGCGAGTTGTCGCGGTTGTCGCCCATCATGAAGTAATGGCCGGCCGGCACCACGTATTCGTTGGTGTTGTCGGCATCGCCCTCGGGCTCGGTGTCGAGCACGTGGTACTGCACGCCATTGGGCAGGGTTTCGAGGTACTGCGGAACCGGCGCCTGCAGGCCCGGTTCGGACAGGTCCTCGAAATCCGCGATGCGCTCCTTCTTCACGGCCTGGCCATTGATGTAGAGCACGCCGTCGCGCATCTGGATGCGGTCGCCCGGCAGGCCGATCACCCGCTTGATGTAGTCGACGTTGGTGTCGGTCGGCAGCTTGAACACGGCGACGTCGCCGCGCTTGGGATCATCGGCGAAAACGATGCGGCCCGGAAAGTCCAGGTTGCAGCAGGACACGATTTCGTGCCCGAACAGGCCGAGCGAAAAGTTGAAGGAATAGCGGCCATAGCCGTAGGACAGCTTCGAGACGAAGAGGTAGTCGCCCACCTTCAGCGTCGGGTACATCGAGGCCGAGGGAATGTTGAAGGGCTGGTACAGGAAGGTGCGGACCACAAAGGCGATCAGCAGCGCCTGGATGATGACCTTGACGGTTTCCCACAACCCGTCTTCCGACTTGCGCCGCGTGTCCTGTGCCGCCGCCATCTCATGGTCTTTCTTATGCATTTTCGCCAAGCCGCCAATCGCCGGGCCTTCAGAATCCCGGCTATAAACCGTTTCCCGCCACCGATGCAACGCAGCCGCGCTCAAGCAGGTCCACTGTTGCCAAATAGTAACAGTGAGTGCGGCTTTCCAGTCTCACAATGCCGTCATCCAGGCAGCGCCTCGATCATCACGAAGGCATGGGCATAGGGGAAGTCGTCGGTGATGGTGAGGTGGATGCGCGGCCTGTGCCCCTCCGGCACGAGGCTGTCGAGCTGGTCCCTGGCGCCGCCCGTCAGCACCATGGTGGGCTTGCCGGACGGCTCGTTGACGACCCCCATGTCCTTCCAGAACACGCCCTTGCGAAACCCCGTTCCGAGCGCCTTGGAGCAGGCCTCCTTGGCGGCGAAGCGCTTGGCATAGGAGGCGGCGCGCTGGGCCCGCTTCTCCGACTTCCTGATCTCGACATCGGTGAAGATGCGCTCGATGAAGCGGTCGCCGAAGCGCGTCAGCGTTTCCTCGATCCGCCGGATATCGATCACGTCATTGCCGATGCCGATGATCATTTGAGGCCGCGGCTCCCCGGCTTGATGGCGGGAATGGCGGCAAGCTCCGGCGGCAGCTTGTCGGCGGCATAGGTCGGGATGTCGAGGCGGGTGAGTGCGGCCAGAGGCACCCCGATGTCCGCCTTGCCGCCCGACCGGTCGATCAGGCAGGCGGCCCCCACGGTGACGCCGCCCTCGGCGTTGATGCCCTCGATGCATTCGCGCGAGGACAGGCCGGTGGTGACGATGTCCTCCACCATCACGACGCGCGCGCCCTTCGCAATGTCGAAGCCGCGGCGCAGCGTGAGCTTGCCGTCGACGCGCTCGAAGAAGATCGACGGCACGCCGAGCTGGCGGCCCATCTCGTAGCCGACGACGACACCACCCATGGCGGGCGACGCGACGAGGTCGATGTGGCCCGTCACCATGGCGCGCACCTGCTCGGCCAGCACGGCGCAGAGCCTGGCGGCCCGCTGCGGGTCCATCAGCACGCGGGCGCATTGCAGGTAACGGTTGGAGTGAAGCCCGGAGGACAGCACGAAGTGCCCCTCCAGCAACGCGCCGGCGGCGCGGAATTCGTTCAGAACCTCGTCTTGCGTCATTGTCCCTATCCTGTCTTCCGGCTCACGTCGCTGACGGCGGGCTTGCCGCGCAGGCTGGCCATGATGTCGTTGAGGTGCTTGAGGTCATGCACCTCCAGCGTGATGTCCACGTCATAGAAGTCGCGCGCGCCTTCGCGCGCCACCATGTTCAGGGCATCGATGTTGCCGCCCAGGTCGCTGATGGTCTGGGTGACCTGCGCCAGCGAGCCCACCTCGTTGAGGATGGTGACGGTGAGGCGCGCCGGGAAGCGCTGGTCCTCCGCCCCCGTGTCCCAGGCGAGGTCGACCCAGCGCTCCGGCTGGTTGTCGAACTGCTCCAGCGCCTTGGCGAAGATCGGGTAGATGGTGATGCCCTCACCCGGCGTGAGGATGCCGACGATGCGCTCGCCCGGCACGGCACCGGTTTCGGGCGCGATCTTCAGCGCCGTGGTGCGCGCCACACCGCGCACCGGCACCGAGAGGTCGGGATCGGTCTTCTTCGTCGGCGACTTGCGGCGCAGCTCCTTGAGCTTGGTGTCGTCGATGGTGTGGCCCATGGCCTTCAGCATGTCGATGGCGGACAGCTCGCCGCGGCCGATGGCGGCCAGCGCATCGTCGACATTCTTGTGGCCGACGCGGGCAATGGCCGCCGTCACTTCCTTCTGCACATAGTTCTTGCCGATCTTGGCCAGCATCTTCTGGACGATCTCGTGGCCGAGGCCCGCAAACTGCTTGCGCGCAGCGGCGCGCGTGGCGCGGCGGATGGCGGCGCGCGCCTTGCCGGTGACGGCGAGGCCTTCCCAGGCGGCGGGCGGCGTCTGGGCGTCGGAGCGGATGATCTCCACCTCGTCGCCATTCTGCAATTCGGTGACCAGCGGCGCATGGCTGCCATTGACCTTGGCACCCACGCAAGAGTCGCCCACCGAGGTGTGGACGGCATAGGCGAAGTCGATGGGCGTCGCTCCCTTCGGCAGCGCGATGAGCTTGCCCTTGGGCGTGAAGCAGAAGACCTGGTCGTGGAACAGTTCGAGCTTGGTGTGCTCGAGGAATTCGCGCGGTGACTCGCCCTCCTGCAGCATCTCGACGAGGTGGCGCAGCCAGCGATAGGCGTTGGACTCGGCGGCGGGCGCCTTGAAGCCGTCGAGCGCCTCCTTGGCGTCGGGCGCATCCTTGTAGATGTTGTGGGCGGCAACGCCGCGCTCGGCAATCTCGTGCATCAGGCGCGTGCGGATCTGCATCTCGACGCGCATGTGGTGCGGGCCGATCACCGTGGTGTGGATCGAGCGGTAGTCGTTCTGCTTCGGCGTCGAGATGTAGTCCTTGAAGCGGCCCGGCACGGCGCGATAGGTGCGGTGGATGATGCCGAGTGCGCGGTAGCACTGGTCCACCGTGCCGACGATGACGCGGAAGCCGAAGATGTCGGAGAGCTGGCCGAGAGAGAGGAGCTTCCGCTCCATCTTGCGGAAGATCGAATAGGGCCGCTTCTCGCGGCCATAGACCTCTGCCTTGATGCCGTTCTCGACCAGCTTCTGGGTCAGCTCCTGTTCGATCGATTTCAGCACGCCGCCAGATTCGTCGTGGAGCTTGGCGAGGCGGTCGATGATGATCTTGTAGGCTTCCGGGTTCAGCACCTTGAAGGCGATGTCCTCCAGTTCGTCCCGCACCGCCTGCATGCCCATGCGGCCGGCGAGCGGGGCGTAGATGTCCATCGTCTCCTGCGCGATGCGCACGCGCTTTTCCGGCTTCACGTGTTCCAGCGTGCGCATGTTGTGCAGCCGGTCGGCGAGCTTCACCAGCAGCACGCGCACGTCACGCGACATGGCGAGCAGCAGCTTCCTCAGGTTCTCCGCCTGGGCAGCTTCCTTGGTGACGAGGTCGAGCTTGGCGATCTTGGTCAGGCCATCGACCAGGGCGGCGATCTCGGGGCCGAATTTTTCCTCGATTTCAGCTTCGGTTGCCTCGGTATCCTCCACCGTATCGTGAAGAAGGGCGGCGGCGATGGTGGCCGAGTCGAGCTTCATCTCGGTGAGGATGGCGGCAACTTCGAGCGGGTGGTTGAAATAGGCCTCGCCCGAGGCCCGCTTCTGGTTGCCATGGGCCTTCATGGCATAGACATAGGCGCGGTTGAGGAGGTCCTCATCCGCATCGGGGTCGTATTTGGTGACCCGCTCGACAAGCTCGTACTGACGCATCATGGCGTGATCTTAGCGCGGATTAATCGTTTGGCGAGTGGGGTTTGCGCGGATGCGACCTTGGCGCATGGAATTCCATCCCATCCGCGCCGTCACCCCGGCGAAGGCCGGGGCCCCGCTTCGGACATCGAACGCGCGGAAAGCTGGATCCCGGCCTTCGCCGGGATGACGGGCGCCACAGGAACGAAAAGGCCGGGCGATGAGCCCGGCCTGCCTGTTCGGTATGAAAGGAAAACTCAGTAGCCGTTGCGCTGGCTGCCGGGGCTTTCGGCCGGGGGCATGCCCTCGAGGCCGCGGAGCAGGTCTTCTTCCGTCATGCGCTCCATCTCGGGGGCGTCCTCGTCGACGGCGTCGTTGACGATGCTCATGTCACCCGACTGCTGGATGAGCGGCACTTCGGTGGCCTCCGGCTCGTCCACTTCCACATGCTTCTGCATGGAGTGGATGAATTCCTCGCGCAGGTCTTCCGGCACGATGGTCTCGTCGGCGATCTCGCGCAGCGCGACGACGGGGTTCTTGTCGTTGTCGCGGTCGACGGTGATGGGGGCCCCCTGCGACACAAGGCGGGCGCGGTGGGCGGCCAGCAGCACGAGTTCGAAGCGGTTGGGAAGCTTGTCGATGCAGTCTTCAACGGTGACGCGCGCCATGGGGCTCGTGCACTCCTTGTGAATGAACGGGAATTCCGGGCTCATAAGGAGGTTTTGCGGCCAAATCAAGCCCATGCTTGACTTTGTGGATTTGGGCCTCCTGAATTGCGGATCACCATGCCGGACCTTGCCGAGACCCCCAATACCATTCCCTGGCCGCCCCTGCTCTTCGCCGGCGCGACCATTCTCGCGCTTTGGTTGCAGCACGTGGTCCCCCTCCCCTGGCCAGGCGGAGCCTGGGCTGCGGTGCTGGCCATGGCGGGGGTGTTCCTCGCCGCGGCCGGGATCGCCCTCGATCTCGCCACCATGCTGGCCTTCCGCCGCCACCGCACCACGGTGCTGCCGAACCGCGGTGCCACCCGGCTGATCACCGACGGGCCGTTCCGCTTCTCCCGCAACCCGATCTATGTCGGCAACACCCTGCTGGTGGCGGGTGCGGGCCTGGCGTTCGGCATCGCCTGGCTGGTTCCGGCGGCGCTGGCCGCGGCCTTTGCCACCCGGAAACTTGCCATCGAGCGGGAGGAACGCCACCTCGCGCTGCGCTTCGGGCAGGAGTGGACGACCTATGCCGCGCGCACGCCACGCTGGCTGATCTGACGCCACAGCCTGCGGGCGATGGACCCGTGGCCTGCCCCGCATTAGGCTTCGCTGCCATGACCCTCTCCCGCCGCACGCTCCTGGGCCTTGCGAGTGCCTTCGCCCTCACCCGCCCCGTTGGCGCACAGACTGTTCGGGAACTCTACCAGGGCCGGACCATCGTCACCGGACGGCGGCCTGAAACCCGCCTTCCCGGCATGGTGCGCTGCCTCGCCCAGGTTCTGGTGCGGGTATCTGGCGATCCGCGGCTGGCGGTACACCCGCTGCTGGCCCGCCTGTCCGAGACGCCCGAGACGGCCGTCGCCACCTATTCCTACCGCGACCTCTATGCCTTCCGGCCCATCCGCGACGAACAGGGAACCCGCGACCGGCCTTATGAGATGACGGTGGAATATGACCCCGCGAAGATCGACGCGATGCTGGCGCAGATGGGCTCGCGGCCCTGGCTGGCGGAACGGCCGCGGCTGGTGGTCTTCCTCGCCGTCCACCACATCGGGTCCAGCTTCATGCTGAGTTCGATGGTGGACCAGGGCGAGCTGATGCGGCAGTCCTTCCAGGATGCGGCGTGGAATGCCGCCATGGAGGTGGTGATCCCGTCGCCCGAAACGCTCGCCAGGGCGGGCCTCACGGTGGAGAACACGGCCGAAGCCACGCCGCAATCGCTGCTGGGCTTCGTCGACCGCAAGGTCGGGCAGGTGCCGCTGGTGGGCCTGCTCGACTGGAGCAAGCCCCTGCTCGCCTGGAAGGCACGCTGGCGCATCGCGGCCGATGGTGCGCCGGGCTGGGGCATCGAGGGCGTCAACTTCGACGCGGCCTTCCGCAATGGGGTGGGTGGCGCGGCGCAGGTTCTGTCCGGCAACGGCACGCCCGGCTGACCGCGCGACGGGTCGGGCAATGTCCGGCCAGGCTTTGCGGGGGCCGGCACCCAGTACATCCGTGGCATGCCGGGCCCCTCACGAAGCAATCTGCCGCGCCCTTGTCAGGCGGTGCGAAGCTGGTCGGCCGAGGCCTTGCCGCTGCGCCGGTCGGTGACGATCTCGTAGGAGACCTTCTGTCCGTCCTTCAGTCCGGGGAGGCCTGCCCGCTCCACCGCGCTGATGTGGACGAAGACGTCCGGGCCGCCGGAGGCGGGCTGGATGAAGCCATAGCCCTTCTGGGCATTGAACCACTTCACGGTTCCTGTCTGCACGTCGTGTTCCTTTCGGGGCCGCCTGAGCGGCGTGCCCACGGCACAGCGCCTCTCAATGTCGCCGGTATTGCTGCTGGGTGGGAAAGCACTCGCATGGCGGGGCATGAAACCGTCGGGCCAAGGAACCGTCTGGCCATCATGTGGGCAAGCCCTCCCGCCTGTGCAAGCTGCGCCCGGCCACAATGCGCCACGCGCCGCTTTGTTCCCTCCACAGTTCATTACACCTGCAATTCCACCCATGCGGGGAACCATATCCAATGCAGCGCGTTCAGGTCGGACATGGGAAACGGAGTGTCATGATGAGTACCATCCCGGTTCAGAAACGCCGGCCACGCACCGAGGAACACATCGACGAGGCTATCGAGGAATCCTTTCCGGCAAGCGACCCGCCCTCCTACTCGCGCACCGCGCGCGCTGGCGCACCGCCGCGCGGCAGCAAGCTGAAGAAGGTCGAATGCGACGAAACAACGGACGACAGCAAGGACGGCGAGGAGAAGGCGAAATGAACATCTATTCCTCTCCGCCCGCAGCCCGCGGCAATGGCCGCCAGGAGGCTGCCCCCGCCGGCGCTCCGCCCCACGAGATCAAGTACCGTCAGGACGCCGCCAGCTATGTGGCGGCCATGCTGGCGGAGCTCCGCCAGATCGCCGGCAAGGCCGGTTTCGACAAGCTGGTGACGTCGCTCGACACCGCCTATTACGAGGCCTATGGCGCGCTCGACGCCAAGGCGCGCGAGGCGGTGCCCGCATCGCCAGGGGAAGCGGACGAAACGCTCCGGCAGCGGGCTTCCAACGCGACTGGCCAAGATCGCAACGGATAGCCAGGCCGGGGACCGGAAGGCCGCCAGCAGGATGCACGGAAGAGAGATCGCATCGCTCCCTGAACCGCAAGGGTGAATGCCCGCATGCCCTCGCTGGCACGGGAGCGTTCCCGCATCAGCGTGTGCCTATTGTGCGCAATCGTCAGCGGTGGACGAGCATGTTGCACAGCTTTCGTTGCCGGGCAGACTGTCAGCATTCAGGAGTGCCGAGAGCCAGGCCGTGAAGGGCATGCCACCGGATTGCTCGGAGAAAAACAGCGGCGCCCGCAGGATCGTGTGCGTCTTGCCGTCCGCCACATAGGAACGGAAGTTCGGCGCCGCCTGACGGCTGGACAATTCGCCCAGCATCTTGTCGGTCCACGCGTTGCATGCCTGGCCTGGATTCATCTGTGCATAGAAAGCGCTCTGCGTGGCATCGTGGATGGAGGTGAATTGCGCAAAGCGATCCTTCGGGAAATAGGCGGCAAGCTTCGCCACTACGGCCGTGTCAGGCGTATCCTGTGGATTTGGACCGAAAACGACGGCAGGAAGCTGGTAGTTCCAGTTCTTGTTGCGGACCCGTTCGAACTCCGGCGTGGTGACGCCCTGCCCGCTGTCGCCAAGGAACACCGCCCGCGCATCCGGATAGAGCAGCCGCAGCGAGGTGTAATGTGTGGCGGCACCATAGGCGCCGGCACTGGAACCCGCGACGAGCAAGTGGGTGGGGGCCGGCACGTTGGTGCGCATCCACGCCATGATCACCTGCATGTTGTCCCAGCCGCGGTGCTCGATGGTAAAGGGCTTGCCGGTATCGGGGAACTTATAGTGTGCCGTGTTGGAACCCGAGTGCACATCCCCCGTGCAATAAGGCACGAAAATCATGCTCCAGTCATGGACCGGGTTATCGGGATTGCTGCGATCGAGCAGGCCCGTCATGTGCGAGGGCCCATCGCCAGGCAGAAGCTCCGACTTGTAGACGCCGACTGCATCCTCGTCGTCCTTGCCCGAAAAAAATGCCTTGTCGCCCGCAAGCCGCGGCTTGGAGCACGTGGCATCATTCCAGCACGCACCACCGCCGTTGAAGAACACCGCGAGGCCATCCGCCGTGCCCTTACGGTAGAAATAGGAAAAGGTCGACGTCGTGGTGCCAGGCGCAGCCGAACAGGTTGGTGAATAGAGCTTGCCGTCAATGGTCACGGGTTCCGGCACGATGCGTACCCAGCCATCGCCACCAGGTGTCGCAGCAGCCCCAGAAGAGCTGTCCTGTGCCAGGGCAAGGGACGGCGTCAGCATCACGGACAAGGCAATCATACACCATCTCACGACTTGCATTCCGACCTCATTGCGCAACCCTGCACATTTGGACGTTGTGAGCGATAACTGCGAATTATTCAAGCTAAACTTGCTTTTCGATCTCGCGGTTACGCCTTTCTGGACTCCTTGTGCTCAGCCGTCTCGCTGTAAAAAAATTCAACTGGCATGGAACAATACCGCAAGCAGCCGCATTTGGGTGTGCTTGTCTCTCTCGAGGCATAGATTGTGTGTTCCGGCTGCCCTTGAGGATTGCCCCCCGGCGGGGGCGGCCGGACACCACAATCGATTAAGGGTAGCCTGAAAACCCTGTGTTTTCATTGTCTTGATCCCGGAACTTCCCCTCAACAGCCATCGTTTCCTCCACCCTTCGTCAAAAGGAGAAGCGATCATGAAGTACCTGACCATCAGCGCTGCGGCGCTGTTCCTGCTTGTTGCCCCGGGCGCGGCTTTCGCACAGTCCGACACCAGCGGCGGCACCGGCACCGGCGCCACCACCGACCAGAACACCGGTGGCAGCGGCGAGGCCGGTTCGGCCGGCAACCAGGCCGGCACCGGCAGCGACAGCCAGTGCAACGACCAGACCCCCACCGGTGGCTATGAATCCTTCTCGGAGAAGTGCCGTGGCCAGATCGATGCCTGGGCGCAGAGCCAGGCTGGCACCTCGGTGGCCTTCGAGGGTGATCTCGCCGTCGGCGCCGTGGTCCCCGAGACCGTGACGATCGTGGAGGTTCCGGCCTATCGCGACTATGGTTACGTGATGCTGAACGACCGCCGGGTGCTGGTCGACCGCTCGACCCGCAAGGTCATCCGCGTTTACTGATTGTCCAGTCAGTGATGATAGCGCTCCTCCGGCCGGTCCGGGGGTGCGCGTTCGCGTTCCGCAATGGCGCAGCCCTCGCGCCCGGTGTAGACAGCCCCTGGCCGGGCGGGCGTGGCGGAACGGTAGACGCAGCGGACTTAAAATCCGCTTTCCGTAAGGAAGTGTGGGTTCGAGTCCCACCGCCCGCACCAGGCGCCTTTGAAGTTACCCCTTCGCCGGAGAGGTTTCCCACCCCGGCAAAGGGGCAGCGGCTGCGAGCTGTAACGTTGACCGCGCCGCTGATCACATCACCGCCGGCCCTGCCCCGCAATCTGTACGAACTGCCAGCACCCGGTCCGCCGCACACCAATTCGCTGCCCGGTGGTTGCGCCCGCTTTATCGCAACACCACGTAGAACTGCCGATGCCGAAAACCCCTTCACCGCCTAGCCTTTCCACCAGCCGGGAGGGACAGGCATGACAGTCGCACGCATTCTCGAGAAGAAGGGATACCGGGTATTCTCCATCGCGGAGACGGCGCCGCTCGGCGAGATCATTGGCGCCTTGGCGGCGCACAAGATCGGCGTCCTCATCGTCACCGACGCCAGCGGCAACGGCGTCGGGATCGTATCGGAACGCGACGTGATCCGGGCCCTCGATGAAAGCTTCGAGGCCACGCGGACAGCTGCCGACATCATGACCCGCACGCTGGTGCGGTGTTCGGTGGATGACACCGAGGGCAACCTCATGGAACAGATGGGCAAGGCCCGCGTGCGCCACCTGCCGGTGCAGCACAATGGCAAGCTGGTGGGAGTGGTGTCGGCGCGCGACATCCTCAATCTCAGGATCGAGAAGCTCAACGAGCTGATGCAGGAGATCCTGGCGGAGGCCGCCGCCCGCAGCTAACGGGCGATGGCCGCTACTGGCCGAGGATGAGCGGCAGGGCCGCCAGCGCCGCCTCGCCATAGGCGGCGTCGCGGTGCACCATCTGCGAGATGATGAGCCCGTTGATGAGAATGGCAAGCTGCCGCGCGGCGCGCGCCGGGCTCGCGTGGCGGGCGCGGCGCAGCTCGTCCGCCAGCCACAGCTCAAAGTCGCGCTGGGCCTCGGCCACCGGGCCATGCGCCGGGTGGCCCTGCCACTCCGCGAACTCGGCGCTGATGCGCACGAAGGCGCAGCCCTTCCAGCCCGGCTGGCCGATGCGTTCGACGATGCGGCGGAACAGTTCGGTGATGCGGTCCACGGCGCCAAGCTCCGCCGGCAGACCCTCCGACCACTGACGATAGGTTTCGGCATAGGCGGGCCGCAGGTTTTCCAGCACCTCGGCGAGCAGCTGGTCCTTGCTGGCGAAATGCAGGAAGAAGGTGCGCCGCGACAGGCCCGCCACCTTGCTGACGTGATCGATGCTGAGCTGTGAGAGGCTTTCCTCCGAAATGATGCGGTAGGCCGCATCGATCAGGCGCTTCCGGGTCGTTCGGCTTCGCAACTACGGCTCCTTCGGTCGGCACGTCAGGCGCTGCGGGAGCGCCCCTCATTCATGTCCCTATGTCAAAATCATACAACCAATACTCGATAACGAACTGCACTTAACGGTGTAGCTGGCATCGCCACTATGTCGCATGGAACGCATGGCACGCAGCGCAATCTGCGATGGAGTTTCGCGCTGGCACCGGTGCACTTCCGCACTCTGACGAATTGTGGCGCATGGGGCCCCATTCCCACCGCAAGCACACCATGCTGAGGCCCCTTTTCTGCTGTTTCTCTTGGCCGCAGCGAACAAGGAGCAGGAGCGGATGAGACTCGTTGAAGTCGTGATGCTCATGGGCGCGCATTGCGTGAGCCCGGTCGAGCACAGCCCGTTGATGACCGACGCCACCAAGGTGCAGTGCGCCGTGGTGATCGAGAAGGACACCGAGCGCGGAACCCTGACGGTCACCCCGCAGGACGCGCTGCGCGACCCGCAGGTGGTGGCGGCGGTGGAACGTTTCCGCCTCGCGCCCGCCGACAGCGCGAAGGGTGGCGGCACCAAGATCGTACCCGCCTGGGCACCGGCCGGATCGGCCCCTGTCGAGATCAAGCTGCCCGAGGCCAAGGCGGCGCCTGCGCCAATCGCCCCGCCCGCGGTTGATCTCGCCGGAGCAGCGGCAGCCGCTGCCGCCGAACCGCCCGTGGAACCCTCCGTCGAACCGCAGGTCGAGCGCTCGCGCCCGGCCCCTGCCGCCGAACGCAAGGTCGCCACGCTGTCGCCGCCGCCGCAGAAGCGGCCACCCGCCAAGTTGAAGGAGGCAAGGAAGCAGCCCGCCGCCGTGGCCGCGAAGGAGAAGTCCCAGTGCAAGGGGGAGGCCGTGGCCAAGTGGTACAGGACGGCGGACGGCAAGCGGAAGTATCGCTGCGTGAAACCCGTCAGCGACAGCGCGCCGAACCAGCTCTACTGAGTTCCGGGCGGCCTTCGCCCGGGACGGGAAGCCATCATTTCCGGCTGGGGAACGATGGTGCGGCCAAGAGGACTCGAACCTCCACGGTGTTACCCGCTAGCACCTCAAGCTAGTGCGTCTACCAATTCCGCCATGGCCGCACGCCACATCGTTGGTGGCGCGGTGTCTAACAGGGGGCTCCCCATTAATCAACCCCTTTCGGGCCGCCCCAAGGCACCCGGTCGTGGTGAATGTTTTGCTACTCCCGCGCGCTGCATTTGAGCGGCGGTCTGAACGTGATCTCAAAGGCTTGGCGGCTAGTCTGCACGCCATGGACAAGCCTTTGGGGGCACAGATGAGGTTGAAGATTGCCGTTGCCGCGGCGGCCCTGCTCGCTGGCCTCGCAAGCCCTGCGGCCGCCGCCAAGGAAAACCCCGCGGCACCCGCCGGCAGGCAGCTGCAGCAGGCGCCGACCTATGGCGCAACCCTGCCGCCGGTGGGCTTCGTGAAATTCTGCGGCCGCCGGCCGGAGGCCTGCGCGGCGCGCCCCTCCGGCGCCGTGCGCCCGGCGCTCACCGCCCGGCAATGGGACCTCGTCACCCGCGTCAACGCCTATGTGAATGCCGACGTGCGGCCCGCCAGCGACGACGACATCTATGGCGAGGCCGAGCACTGGGATTACCCCACCCGGCGCGGCGACTGCGAGGACTATGCCCTGCTGAAGCAGCGCTACCTCGAGGCCCTCGGCCTGCCGCGCTCCGCCCTGCTGCTGACCGTGGTGCTCGATGACAGGCAGGAGGGCCACGCGGTGCTGACGCTCGCCACCTCCGAGGGTGACTTCATCCTCGACAACCGGCGTGACGGCGTGCGGCGCTGGCGCGACAGCGACTACGTCTTCCTGAAGCGCCAGTCGCAGGCGGATCCGCGCGCCTGGGTGGCGCTCGCACCCGACAGCCCGGCGGCGCCGCGTTCGGTTGCCGTGCGCTCGCCACGCTAGTCACGAATCGACAGTCACGCGCCCGGTCGGCGTCCCCACACTTTCCCACCAGACCGGGACCGCGGGAGCCGGCACAGCCCCACCCTGTGCCGGCTCCACCCATGAATGACAGTTCAGTCAATAACTTACGTCAAATTCATACAGTGAACGCAACCGCCAATGGGTGCGCGCGCGGCGGCCAGCGCAGGCCCCGTGAATTATTCTGCGCCGAGCGCAGATTTTTTCATTTTGACGCATTTCTACGGATTCACATGCGGGCTTTCCGCATGCACAGCCATAAACTGCACCCTATCCTTGCAGCGACAGGCAACAGGAACGACAGCCCCATGGATATCGTCACGACCCAGACCAGCTCCAGCGCATCCGTCTTCGATGCATCGATGAAGGATCCGCAGCTCGGCGTGAGCTCGGCCATTGCCGAGGTGCGCCGGCTGCTGTCGAAATATGCGGAGCAGGAGGACGTGATGGTCCGGATGCAGCTGCTGACCGAGGTGGAGGCACTGCGCCGCTTCGTGCTGGTGCGCGGCGCCCTGCTGCGCGCCCTCAAGGAAACCGGCAGCAAGGGCGTGAGCCTCGGCCGCGAACTGTGCGACAGCCTGCGGGGCATGATCGGCGATGCACCCGACACGGTGAAGAGCTGCTCGCTGCAGGGTGCCCGCAACATGGAACGCGACACCCGCCGGGCCGTCGCGTCGCTGGCCTTCATCGGCAGCCTTGATTCGTCCTTCGTGGACTGAAAACGATTTCTCGTTCAGCCTTGCGGCGGCCCGAGACCGGCCAGCACCGCAAGGCGGACGAGCGAGGCGGTATTCGAGATGCCGAGCTTCTGAAGAACGTTTGCGCGGTGCGCCTCGACAGTGCGCTGGCTGACGCCGAGCGCCTCCGCGATCTGCTTCGAGGAACTTCCGGCCACGATGGCATCGACGATTTCGCTTTCGCGCTCGGTCAGCATGCGCAGCATGCGGCGGGCCTCGCGAATGCCGTCGGCAGCGTGTGACGTATCGCGCGCCTTGTTGATGGCGGTGTCGATCGAGGCCAGCAGCTCGCCCGGCTCATAGGGCTTCTCGACGAAATCGGCCGCGCCAAGCTTCATCGCCTGGGTGGCGGTGCGCACGTCGCCATAGCCGGTCAGCATGATCATCGGGAAACCGTGCCCCTCCTCGCGCAGGCGGGTGATGAGGGTGGTGCCGAGCGTGGCGCCGAGGTTGTAGTCGATCAGCGCACAGTCCACCTGGTGGCTGCGCGACTGGGCCAGCGCGCTGGCCGGATCATAGCTGACGCAGGTGCGGTAGCCGGAGGCGCCGAGCATGTTCGCAAGCGATTGCGCAAAGCCCCGGTCATCGTCCACGATCATGATGGTCTTGCCAGTCATTGCTTCTTATCTTCCTCTTCGAGTGGCACGGTAAAGGTGAAGACGGCGCCGCCGGCTTCGCTGTTCTTCCATGACAGCGAACCGCCCAATGTAGACGCGATGCGCTGGCAAATGGCAAGCCCCAGCCCCATGCCGCCCCGGGCGGATTTGGAGAATGGGGTAAAGATGGTCTTGGCCGCGTCGTCCGAGACGCCGCTGCCATAATCGGCAACATCGATGCGGGCGAAGCCGTCCGCGGCGGTGACCGTCACCCGCGCGCCCGGCCGGTCGGCTGCCGCCGAGGCGCTGAGCGCGTTCTTCAGCAGGTTGACGATCACCTGCCCGATCAGCGGCAGCGAGCCCTTGACCCAGATGTCGTCCTGGCGCTGGTCGATCTCGATCGGCGGCGGCGGGTTGCGGCCCAGCGTCACCAGCCGCATCGAATGGTCGATGGCCTCGCGGATGTCGCAGATCCCCGGGTCCTGGGGGTCCTGGGGGCCCATGCGGCGCACGTTGCGCACCACCTCGATGGCGCGGTCGACCTCGACGCCCAGATGATCGGCCACGGCGCGCTGTTCCTCGGTGTCAGGCCTGAGGTTCAGCGACACCTTGAGGGCATAGACATAGTTGCGGATGGCGGCGAGCGGCTGGCTGATCTCGTGCACGATGCCGCCGGAAATCGCGGCATAGGCGAGGAGCCGGCTCATCTCGCCGATGCGGGCGTCATAGTCGTCGCGCCGCTGGTTGGCCTCCTCCGCCGCCGTGACGTCGGAGATCGAGATGATCAGCGAGGTGTCGGAGCAATGGCGTTTCTTGGCCGAGAGTTCGCGGTACTTGCGCATCACGTAGTGGTGCGTTCCGTCAAGCCCTGCGACCGTTACCTTGCGGCTGGCGAAGCTCCTGTCGCGGTCCGGCAGCGGGGCGGCGTCGACGAAGGAGCGCACCTCGGCGGCAAGCTCGGTGGCGCCCTGCCCGGCAATGGCCAAGACGCTGCCGCTCTTCGCGCTGGGGCCGAGGAGCTCGAGGGCGCGGGGGTTGGAATACAGCACCTCTCCGCAGGGGCAGAGGCCGATGATCACGTCATCCACCGAGCGCAGGATCGCCTCCTGCGTCTCCAGCTGCTCGGCCACCGCAAGGTTGGCGTCCTTGAGCTTCGAGGTGGTGCGCAGCACCAGCACGCCGAGGCCCAGCAAGGCCAGCATCAGCGTCTCGAGCGCTGCGAGGTAGAACAGCAGCGACTGGGTACGCCGGGTGCGGTCCTCGGTCTGGAGCCGGCGGTTGAGGTTCGACATGTCGATCATCAGCTCGCGCACCGGCTTGGCGTCCTTGCGCAGCTCCTCCAGCAGGCGCTGGCGGCCCTCCGGCGTGCCCGCGGCGCTGATCAGCTGGTCGGTGTGCTGGGCCGATTCGAACAGCTGCACGAGGCTCTGCTCGTTCATGTCCTCGCGCACGTGATCCAGCATCGGCGCGTCACGCAGCAGGAAAACGCGGCTGAGATAGAGATCGCCACGCAGCCGGAGTTCCGCCACGCTGGCGCCGGTCTCGGCCGCCAGCAGCAGGCGCTGGTGCTCGAAGCCCATCTGGAAGATCGTCCAGCCGGCATCGTCCTGCGGCCGCTCGAGATCGCGCAGGTCGCGGTAGCCAAACATCCCCAGCAACGCCGCGACCACGATCAGCACAAGCATGCTGAGAACGAATGCAATCGTCCAGCGGTCGAAGCCTTTGGCGCGCTGCATTGCCAAGGGTGGTTACTTCACCGTGACCCGGTTGACCTGCCAGACCGACTGCGCATAGCGCGCCTCCGTGGCGAGTTCAGGCACGTCGGTGAACGGGAACACCACGAAGAACGGCCCCTTGTCACGCACCGGCAGCTCCACGCCGTCACGCGTGTCGGCGAGGATGACGTCGTATTTTTCGAGGTCCGCCAAGGGAATGTCGGCGCGGTAGTCGTTGAGCGCGGTGAAGGTCACGGTCTTGCCGTCGGCCTTGGCGAGCGCCAGCAGGTCACGCAGCAACACGCCCTCATAGGTCACCGGACCGTGGTCCCACGGGTTTTCGGTCTTGATCGCCTTGCGAGGCAGGGCGGCGATCATCGCCCGGTCGAGCTGCACTTCCAGCCCGTTGTTGCAGGCATTGATCATGCCATCGACGGTGAGAACGACTTCACCCTTGGGTTGCTCAAGCGAGCAGGCACTCGCCACACCCGCCATCATCAGGTGAACTACCACGGCCGCTGCGGCCATTACGCTTCTCATCGGTCTCTCCTCGCCGGCCTGGGCCGCAGTTTAATGAAATATCTCTATACTACAGGCACTTATACGTAGGGATAGCTGGCCATTTCATAGTGAAATGCATTACACATCACAATAAGCATATCTACGCAAGGATTGCACTTGTCACCGGAAGCCGTGACCGGGGGTGGCATTGCCAAGCCCGGCGGGAGCCGCTAGTTTTGTAGGACAAAAGTCGGAAGGGGACGGGACATGGGCCAGCGACGGATGAAGCCGGTCCGCGCGGTGCGGCGAAAGCCCGGAAGCCGCGTTCATTCCGAACTGGCTGCCGGCATCGGCCGCCGCATTCTCGATGGCACCTATCCGCCGGGCTCGCTCCTGCCCAACGAGGCCGAATGGGGTGAAATGTTCGGCGCCTCGCGCACCGCGGTGCGCGAAGCGATCAAGACGCTGAACGGCAAGGGGCTGCTCGTATCACGGCCCAAGATCGGCTCGCGCGTCGAGCCGCGCGAGCGCTGGAACCTGCTCGACCGCGACGTGATGGCCTGGCACCGGGCAGCGCTGGACGAGCGCACCTTCCTGCTGTCGCTGCAGGAAATCCGCCGCATCCTCGAACCCGGTGCTGCCGTGCTGGCGGCGCAACGCCGCTCTCCCGCGCAACTCGCCGCCCTCGAGGCAGCCCTGGCCGACATGCAGGCGGCGGCGGTCGATTCCGAGGAGATGGTCGAGGCCGACGTGCGCTTTCACCTCGCCCTGCTGTCGGCGGCCAACAACGAGCTGCTGGTGCCTTTCGGCATCGTCATCGAGCAGGCGCTGGCCAGCATGTTCGCCTATACGACGAGCCATGCGGCACATCCGGAACAGATGCTGCCGCTCCATGCGGAAGTGGTGAAGGCAATTGCCGCCCGGTCCCCCGAGGCCGCCCGGAAGGCCGTCACGGCGCTGCTGGACGATACGGACGAGACGCTGGGGGCGGCGGCGGGGGCTGGCTGAAGGAGGGCCCTAGAGGGCCTTCAGCCCCTTCGCAAAGCGCTGCCAGTTCTTCACATAGGTTTCGGCCGAACGCCCGAGCCGGGCGATGGCCTCCTCGTTCAACTCGCCTGCCACCTTGCCGGGCTGGCCCATGACGAGGGAATTGTCGGGGATGTCCTTGCCCTCGGTGATCAGCGCATTGGCGCCGATGAGGCAGTTCTTGCCGATCCTCGCACGGTTGAGGATGACGGCCCCCATGCCGATCAGCGTGTTGTCGCCGATCACGCAGCCATGCAGGATGGCCTTGTGGCCGATGGTGCAGTTGCGGCCCACGGTCAGCGGCAGGCCGGGGTCGGTGTGCAACACCGCGCCATCCTGCACGTTGGAATTCTCGCCGATGGTGATCAGCTCATTGTCGCCGCGGATCACCGCGCCGAACCACACGGAGGCAAAGCGCTCCAGCTTCACCCTGCCGATGACGCAGGCCGAGGGCGCGATCCAGTAGCGCCCTTCCTCCGGCAGCTCCGGCGCAACACCCTCGAGCGCAAAGGCCGTCACGCTCAGTCCTCGAGGTCGAAGTCGAGGATGGCCATGGAGAAGTTGTAGGAGAGCTCGCCGTCCTCCTCGTCGCGGAAGATCACGCCGACGAATTCCTCGCCGATATAGACCTCGGCCGAGTCGTCCTTCTGCGGGCGCTTCTTGACGCTGATGGCGGGCAGTTCGAACTTGGCGCGCAGGAACTTCGTCAGCTTGGCGATTTCATCGGGTTTCAAGGCGGCCTCACAACAAGTGGAATGCCGCCCGAATAGCCCTATTCACCCCTGCCCGCAACCTGCTCCACATTATGGTCCATGGCGCGGGCCGGCTCGGTGCAGCCGGCATAGCCGACGACCTTGGCAGGCACACCCGCAACGGTGGTGTTTGCCGGCACGTCATGCAGCACCACCGAGCAGGCGGCAACCCGCGAGCAGTGCCCGATCTCGATATTGCCGAGGATCTTGGCGCCGGCCCCCACCAGCACCCCGTAGCGGATCTTGGGGTGGCGGTCGCCCGCCTCCTTGCCGGTGCCGCCCAGCGTCACGCCCTGCATGATCGAGACATTGTCCTCGATGACGCAGGTCTCGCCGATCACGATGTCATGGCCGTGGTCGACCATGATGCCCTTGCCGATGCGGGCGGCGGGGTGGATGTCGATCGAGGTCAGAACCGAAAGGCGGCTCTGCAGGTAATAGGCGAAGTCCTTGCGGCCGGCATGCCAGAGCGCATGCGCCATACGTTGTGTCTGGATCGCCTGGTAGCCCTTGAAGTAGAGCAAGGGATCGATGTAGCGGTCGCAGGCCGGGTCACGGTCGAAGGTGGCGATGATGTCGGCACGTGCAGCGTGCCCGATCTCGGGCTCGGCCTCGATGGCGTCGCGGAAGGCATGGACGATCAGGTCGGCGCCGATGTCGGCATTGCCCAGGCGCTGGGCAAGGCGGTGCGACAGCGCCTCCTCGAAGGAATCATGGTTCAGGATCAGCGAGAAGATGAATCCGCCCAGGGCCGGTTCCTTGCGGGCGATCTCCTCCGCCTCCTCGCGGATGCGGCTCCACACCGGGTCGATCTTCTCGACGGACTGGGTCTTGGCGGCCTGACGCATGTGTGTACTCCTGAACCGGGGGCTGCAATATTACGCCATCTGGCTTCATATGGGTATCCCTTCAGATCATTGTGAAGGTCCGGCGACGGGCCTAGCCTTGCACCATGACACAGCTTCACTCACCGACCCCCTTCATCGAGGCTTTCGTAACCGGTTCAACGGGTTGGCTTGTCCTCAACCGCCCCGACCGGCGCAACGCCCTGAATGCCGAGATGTGGGCGGCGATCCCCCCACTGATGAAATCCCTTGATGGCCACGCTGATGTGCGGGCGATCGTGATCCGCGGCGCAGGGCCGGAAGCCTTCGCCGCCGGGGCCGACATTTCGGAGTTCGGCGAGGCCCGCAACGATGCCGAGGCCGCCGCCCGCTACGAACGGCTGAACGGCGAGGCCTTCGCCGCCATCCGTGGCAGCGCCAAGCCGGTGATCGCCCGCATCCAGGGCTTCTGCATCGGCGGTGGGCTCGCCATCGCGCTGGCCTGCGACCTCCGCGTGGCGGACGGCTCGGCGGCCTTCGCCCTGCCACCGGCGCGGCTGGGCCTCGCCTACCCGCTCGACGGGTTGCGTGACCTCGCCGCCACCATCGGCCCTTCGGCCGCCAAGGAGATGATCTTCACCGCCCGCCGCCTCGTGGCGGCAGACGCCTTGCGCATCGGCCTCATCGACCGGCTGGCACAGGACATCGATGCCGAGACCGCAGCCCTCTGCGCCGAGATCGCACAGGGTGCCCCCCTCACCATCACCCATGCCAAGCGCGCCATTGACTTCATCACCGATCGGCCCGGCCATGAAGACGACGCGGAGGTCGCCTGGCTGGCCGGGCGCTGCTTCGACAGCGAGGACTATGCCGAGGGCCGAAGGGCCTTCGCCGAGAAGCGCAAGCCAGTATTCCACGGCAGGTAGATGCAGCGCCGCTGCAATTGTGGCCCGCAACCGCCGCTGCTAGGCTTGCTCCTGCAGGGGGTGAAATCAGCATGCAAGGTCTCGATGCGACGGCAATGTGGTCCGCACTGAACGATGCCAACAAGGCACGTGCACGGGTTTATGTGGAATTCTTTCGCAGCATTGAACGCCGCTTTGGCCGCGAGACGGCCATCGAGGTGACGCGCGAGGCGATCTACAACTGGGGCCGCACCTTGGCCGGTGATCTCGGCAGCCACCTGCCCGGCGACTTCAAGGGTCTGTGCCAGAGCTTTGCCTGCGCCCCGGATGGCGGCGCCATGTTCACGCCCGACGTATCGGCCTGCAGCGAGAGCGAACTCGTGGTTCAGTTCAAGACCTGTCCGCTGAAGAGCGGTTGGATGGAGAGCGGGCTCTCCCCCGAGGAAGTCGCGCTGTTCTGTGACATGGCGGCCTGTGCCGACTACGGCACGCTCGAGGCGGCGGGCTTCGCAGTGACGATCGAGACCTGGACGCCAGGACGGGACGGCTGCTGCCGCCTGCACATCACCGCACCCAGGGCTTAGCCGAGGAACGCCAGCACCGCGTCCTTGTAGCCCCTGTCTCCCACGGCATTCATGTGGTTGCGGTTGGGGAGCGTGACGCCCCTGGCACCGGGGATGGCCTTGACCAGCGTCTCGACATCGCCTGCCACCTCATCCTTCTCGCCTGCCACCACCAGCACCGGCACGCGGATGGTGGCCAGTTCCGCGACCGTGATCCTTTCCCGCGAGGACCGGATGCAGGCGGCGAGCGCCTTCAGGTCGCTCTTCGTCTGTTCGGCGAAAATGCGGAAGGCCTTGGCGGCGATGTCGGACACGTCATTGCGCGACGGGGCCTCGAGTGCGAGGGCAATGGCCTCCGCACCGCCGACCCCGGTGATCATGCGCGAGGCCAACCCGGCGAAGACGGCGCGGCGCACCCGGTCGGGATGCGCGATGGCAAGGAAGGCCGAGACGCGCGCGCCCATCGAATAGCCCATGACGTCGGCCTGCGCGATGCCGAGATGGTCCAGCAGGCGGCGCGCGTCCTCCGCCATCTCGGCGGCGGGATAGAGGGCGCTGTCGTAAAGCTTCTCACTGGCGCCGTGGCCGCGATGGTCGAAGCTGATGACGCGGCGGCCCGCCTCCGTCAGCGTCCTGACCCAGGAGGTGTCCCACCAATTGACGCGGGCATTGGATGCGAAGCCGTGGATCAGGAGGATTGGCGGCCCCTCGCCGGCCATCTGGTAGGCGATCTCCACGCCGCCCGAATTGAATTTGTGCATGGCGGCAAACATATGCTAATCGGCCCTCGAAACAAGCATTTCGAGGATCATGATGGCCGCGGGCGCGACACCCCATTTCCAGAACCAGCTGGGCCTTCCGTCGATCGAGATCGGCGCCAAGGAATTCATGTGCATCGGCGCGCTGCCGCCCTTCGACCACCCGCACATCTTCATCGACATGGGGGCCGATTCCGAGGCGATCTGCCCCTATTGCTCGACTCTCTACAAGCACAATCCGCGGCTGGGCCAGACCGAGTCGGTGCCCCCCAACGCGCACTGGCACGACCAGGCTGCGTGAGCGGCTGACCATCCGCGACTACCGTGACGAGGACGAAACGGCCGTCCTCGCCGTGCTGCATGACCTGCAAGCCCATGAACACGCGATCTACGACCGCAGCCGCCCGCCCGACGCGATGGGCCCCTGGTACATCGATGTGCTGAGGCAGGCGACGGCCGGGGGCAAGGGCCGCATCCTCGTGGCCGAGGGCGACGGCGGCGTGCTGGGCTATGCCTCGCTGCTCACCTCCGTCTCCGCCGAGCATGAGCGCGACGAGATCGCCTATACCTATGCCTTTGTCGATGATCTCGGCGTTTTGGCCGCCGCCCGCAGCCGCGGCGTGGGGGCCGCCCTGCTCGAGGCCTGCGAGGCGATTGCGCGCGAGGCCGGGCAGCGCTGGATCCGGCTCGGCGTGCTGGCGGCCAACGAGCGCGCCCGCAGCTTCTATGCGCGCCAGGGCTACGGCGAGGTGCTGCTGACGCTGGAAAAGCAGCTCTGATGGCCGAGAGCCTGTCGCTCGCACAAGCCCGCCGCGTGGCACTCGCGGCGCAGGGCTTTTCCCTGCCGGACCGGACGCGGAAGGTGACCTGGGCTCATATGGCGCCGATGATCCGGCGGCTGAACCTGCTGCAGATCGACAGCGTCAACGTCGTCGCCCGCTCGCATTACCTGCCGCTCTATTCCCGCCTCGGTGCCTATGCCCATGAGACGCTGGACCAGCGCGCCTTCGGCCGCAGGAACCGCGCGCTGTTCGAATGCTGGGCGCATGAGGCGAGCCTGCTGCCACTGGAGCTTCACCCCCTCATGCGCTGGCGCATGGCGCGCGCGCGCGCCGGCGATGGCACCTACAAGTCGATGGACCAGTTCGGCCGTGAGGAGCGCGCCTATCTCGCCCAGGTGCTGGACTTCGTCACCCGCAACGGACCGACGGTCGCGAGCGAGGTGCCCGGCGGCGGCAAGGCGGAGGGCGGCTGGTGGGGCTGGTCCAGGGGCAAGCTGGCGCTGGAGACGCTGTTCGACCAGGGCCTTGTCACCACCGCGACGCGGGATGGCTTCGAGCGGCTCTACGACATCCCCGAACGGGTGATCCCGTCAGACGTTCTGGCGCGGCCAACCCCGCCGGAGCCGGAGGCGATCCGCCAGCTTCTCGACCTCTCGGCCCGGGCGCTGGGTGTCGCCACCGAAATCGACCTGCGTGACTATTTCCGCCTGCCCATTCCGGAAACCAAGACGGCCATCGCCGAACTGGTGGAAGACGGCGTGCTGTTGCCCGTGAAGGTCGAAGGCTGGAAGCCGCAGGGCTTCCTTCACCGCGAGGCGCGGTTTCCCCGCAAGGCCGGCGGCACGGCGCTGCTCTCACCCTTCGACCCGGTGGTATGGGAGCGATCCCGAGCCGAGCGTCTCTTCGAGTTTCACTACAGGATCGAGATATATACCCCTGCAAAAAAACGACAATTTGGGTATTACGTGTTGCCTTTCCTGCATCGGGAGCGGATCGCCGGCCGGGTCTGCCTGAAGGCTGACCGGCAGGCCGGTGTGCTGCGTGCCAATGCCAGCCACCATGAGGGCCATGCCGATCCGGGGGAAACGGCGGAGGCCCTTGCGGGTGAATTGCGGCTGATGGCGGGATGGCTGGGCCTCCAGGAAGTCGCCGCAGGCCCTTCCGGCAATCTCGCCCGCGCCCTGAAGGGTGCACTGCGGGCAGGAACAGGGGCAGCGTGATGGCACCGCAACCCCTCATCATCGATGATTTTTCCCAGGAGCATCCCGAGACCACCATCGGCACGCACTGGCAGCTGCTGTCCGACGCGGTGATGGGCGGGGTCTCTGCCGGGCGCATGTCGCGCACCACCCATGCCGGCCGTCCCGCCGTCCGGATGCAGGGCCAAGTCAGCCTCGAGAACAATGGCGGCTTCCTGCAGATCGCCATCGACCTGGCGCCGGACGGCGGCACGCTCGATGCCTCCGGTTTTGCCGGAATCGCCATCACGGTTGCCGGGAACGGCCAGGACTATGGCCTGCACCTGCGCAGCTCGGAGCTGACGCGCCCGTGGCAATCCTACCGCATGGGCTTCATCGCAGTGCCGGACTGGCAGGAGATCCGCTGCCCCTTCTCCAGCTTCGTGCCCCACCGCACGGAGGTGCCACTGAACCTGCGCCTGCTGCGCCGGCTGGGGGTGGTGGCGATCGGACGGGCCTTCACGGCGGACGTGGCCGTCGGCGGCCTGCGCCTTTATGCAGAGAGCAACCTGCCGTAACAACGGCGACAGCCGGGCACCTCGCGGCACCCGGCTGTCCTCCCCCCGGTCACGGGCTGCGTTGCCGCAGCCCGGGATGTCGTCAGATCACACCTTCGGCCTTGAGCTCCGCCACGGCCTTGACGATCGCCCGCTTCAGCGTGTCGACGACGAAGTCGACCTGCTCGCGGGTAATGGTCAGCGGTGGCGACAGCACGTCGAGATGGCCGATGGGGCGCACCAGCAGGCCCTCCGCCTCGCAGGCATTGGAAATGCGCTTCGAGATGTTGCAGCTGTCGGGAAGGCGCTCCCGGGTCTTCTTGTCGCGCACGTATTCGACGCACATCATCAGACGCCTGCCGCGCACGTCGCCCACGATCTCGAGGTCGCGCAGTTCACCGAGCCGCTTCTCGAGATAGTCTCCCACCCGGGCGGCATTGCCGCACAGGTCCTCGCGCTCGATGATCTCGATGTTCTTCAGTGCCACGGCGCAGGCCACCGGATGGCCGGCATAGGTATAGCCGTGGGTGAACCACACATCCGGGTCCGGTGCCGAGATCACCTCATGCACCTTGTCGGAATAGATCACGGCCGAGAGCGGGATATAGCCCGAGGTCAGGCCCTTGGCGGTCAGGATCATGTCCGGCTCGATGCCGAACACGTCCTTCGAGGCGAAGAAGTGGCCAAGACGCCCGAAGGCGGTGACGATCTCGTCGGCGATGAACAGGATGCCGTGCTTCGTGCACAGCTCGCGCATGCGCGGCAGGTAATTGGGCGGCGGCAGGGTGACGCCGCCGGAGGCCTGGGCGGGCTCGGCGATGAAGCAGGCAATGTTCTCCGCCCCCAGTTCGGCAATCCTGTCCTCGAACTCGTTGACCAGGAAATCGCTGAAGGCTTCGGGCGTCATGCCCTCCGGGCGGCGATAGGGATAGGGCGCCGAGAGGTGGTGCACGAGGTCCGGGATGTACTTGAAGTGCTGTGACTGGTCGCCGTCACGCAGGCCCACGGTCATGCCGAGGTAGGTGGAGCCGTGATAGGAGTTCTTGCGCGAGATGACATAGCGGCGCGAACCCTGCCCGCGGCGTGACTGGTAGAAATGCGCGAGGCGGATGGCGGTGTCCACGGCGCAGGAGCCCGAGGTGGCATAGACCACGTGGTTCAGGTCGCCCGGCGCCAGCTCCGCCAGCTTGGCGGCAAGCCGCGCGGCGGGGGCATTGGTGACGTCGACGAAGAAGTTGCTGTAGCAGAGCTGCAGGGCCTGCTCGGCCATGGTCTCGGCGATTTCCTTGCGGCCATAGCCGGCATTGACGCACCACATGCCGCCGATGCCGTCGAGATAGCGCCGGCCCTGCGCATCCGTGACATAGCAGCCGTCGCCCTCGACGATGACGAGCGAGCCTTCCTTCTTGAAACTGTCGAAGTGCTGGTAGGGGTGCAGGACGTGGTCATGGTCCTGTTGCCAGAGTTCCTGGGCGTTGAAGCGGTTGCCAGCCTGGTGCAGCAAGATAGGTTCTCCCTTTCAAGTTGAACGCCTATTCAATATCACACATCGTGATGTTTTGCCAGCGATGGAAAATCACCCGACCTGTGACAATAAATTGCGTGTCGCGGGACATCTTCAACCGCTCATCATCGGCGGGCTGGTCCCGGCGATCCTGTTGGCGGACGCAAGAGATGCCCGGGACGAGCCCGGGCATGATGAATTCGGGAGTGAGCGCGCCCCTAGACCAGCAGTTCCCGCCGCCGGTTCACGTAATCCTCCACGGCCCTCACCACGCGGTCGCAATCGGCATCCGTCACCATCAGCGACAGCGCCATGAAGCCGCGTTCGGCGATGTAGATCCCCTGCTCGAGGAGGTCGAGGAAGAGAAGCTGGCGTAGCCGCTTGTCGGTATCCTCGATGTCGTGCGGCGTGCTGATCTCGCCCGAGGTCGGGTGGATGACGATCATCGAGCCCTGCCCCATGGCCTTCATCTTCACCTGGTAGCGCATGAACAGGTCGTTGAGCTTCTCGCGCAGCCGGTCGCCGCGGGCGTTGAGTTCGGCGCAGGCGGCAGGCGTGTAGATCTCCGTCATCGCCACGTGGCCCACATTCATGGTGAGCGTGTTGTTGTTGAAGGTGCCGGCATGGGGCAGCGCCGTGGGGCTCGTCGGGTCGAACAGCGCCATGATGTCCGCCCGGCCGCCGAAGGCGCCGAAACTCATGCCGCCGCCCACATATTTGCCGAGCGTCTTGAGGTCCGGCTCGATTCCGACCTTGGCGGAGAGCCCGCCGGGATGGAGGCGCGAGGTCATCACCTCGTCGAAGATCAGCACGATGCCGCGCGTCTGCGTTTCCGCGCGCAGCATGGCGAGGAAGGCGGGGCTGGCCGAGATGCCGCCGCCGCCGCCGAGCATGGGCTCGAGGATCACCGCGGCGAGTTGATCGGCGTTGTCCGCGATCAGCTTCCGGGTGGTCTCGATGTCGTTGTATTCGCCCATCACGCAGTCGAAGGGCGCGTTCACCGGCGAGGCGCCGTGGCTGAAATACAGGGTGCCGCCGTGATAGCCGCCGGCCATCGGCATGATCTTGCTTCGGCCGGTGAAGCAGCGCGCCGCCGCAAGCGCCATCATGTTGGCCTCGGTGCCGGAATTGGTGAAGCGCACGAGATCCATGTTGAAGCGCTGGGTCACCACTTCGGCGAGCTTCACCTCGCCCTCGTGGTGCGCGCCATAGTTCAGGCCCTTGTCGAGGGCCGCGCGCGCGGCTTCGAGGATGCGCGGATGCGAGTGGCCGTAGATGCCTGCCGAATACTCACCCAGCAGATCGAGATAGCTGTGGCCGTCGATGTCGGTGATGGTGGAGCCCGATGCCGTCTCCACCCGCAGCGGGAAGGGAGCGGTGAACAATACGGTACGCGTATTGCCGCCCGGCATCACATGCGCGGCGCGCTTGTGCATCGCATGTGTCTTGGGACGCTTCGCAGCGAACTGCGCCTTGGCGTGGTCCAGCGCGGCCTCGACGTCAGCCATCACGCGGTGGCCTTGTCGCCGATCGGCGGCGCGAAGGTGAGGTGCATGTCCCAGGGCAAGTAAATCCACGTGTCCTGAGACACTTCCGTGATGAAGGTGTCGACCAGCGGGCGGCCAGCGGGCTTGGCATAGACGGTGGCGAAATGCGCCTTGGGCAGCATCTCCCGCACCACGCGGGCCGTGGCGCCGGTGTCGACGAGGTCATCGACGATCAGCACGCCCTTGCCGCCGTCCTTCTTGGCAATGGCCTCCGAGATCGGCTTCAGCACCTGGATCTCCCCCTGCTTGTCATATTCGTAGGAGGCGACACAGACCGACTCGATCACCCGGATGCCGAGCTCACGCGCCACCACCGCAGCGGGCACGAGGCCGCCGCGCGTCACCGCCACCACGGCATGGAAAGGCCCCGCCGCCGACAGGCGCCACGCCAGCGCGCGCGCATCGCGGTGGAACTGGTCCCACGACACCGGGAAACTCTTCTGCCACTTCTCGTCCATCTGCCTTGCCCCTTGGTTTTTCCGAAACTATGCCCGCCCGCCGGAGCGGCTGCAAGCTCACGCCCAGCCGCGCGCCTTGCCCTCCGCCGTCAGTGCCTGGGCCATGCGGCACACCGCCTGGTAGGCCTCCTCC
Organism: Aestuariivirga litoralis; assembly: GCF_003234965.1. Classification (GTDB taxonomy): domain Bacteria; phylum Pseudomonadota; class Alphaproteobacteria; order Rhizobiales; family Aestuariivirgaceae; genus Aestuariivirga; species Aestuariivirga litoralis. The sequence goes on along the minus strand of NZ_QKVK01000004.1, from coordinate 124,951 downwards.
AGCGCCGCCGCATCGCGCGAGCGCAGCACCAGATTGGTGGCAAAGCCATCCGGCGCCTGGAACGGATAGGAGCCGATCACCACGCTCGGGTAAAGCCGCTGGATCTGGCCCAGCGGCTGGGCGGCATCGCCCTCGCCGCCGCGGAACTCAACATTGCGCGACTGCATGGGAACGCCGCGCGTGAGACGCTTCGCCACGTCCTCCATCATCGCATTCATGATCTTGGGGACGCCGGCCATGACGAAGACGTTGCCCATCTGGAAGCCCGGCGCCCGGGAGACGGGGTTGTCGATCAGGCTCGCCCCCCTGGGGATGCGGGCCATGCGCATGCGGGCCTCATTGGGCTCGCGGCCCATTTCCTTGAAATAGGCGAGCAGGATCTCGACCGCCCTCGGGTCATGGTCGATCTCGACGCCGAAGGCCCTGGCCACGGCATCGGCCGTGATGTCGTCATGGGTGGGGCCGATTCCCCCGGTTGTGAACACATAGCTGTAGCGGTGCCGCAGCGCGTTGAGGGCGGCCACGATCTCCTCCTCGACGTCCGGCACGAGCCGGGCCTCGCGCAGGTCGATGCCCAGCGCCGTCATGTAGTCGGCGATGAAACCGAGATTCTTGTCCTTGGTGCGGCCGGAGAGGATTTCATCGCCGATCAGCAGGACGGCGGCGGTGGGTGATGCGCTGGTCATTGGTAAGTCCCTGTTCTGCCTTGCAGTGCCAGCGGAAGACCCTGCCTGTCAATCGGCGAGCCTTCGCACTTGCGGAGAGCAGCCAAGCCCATTATCTGCATTGGACGTGGCGAAAAGCGGCTGTTGTGGCTGCTCCCGATCCTGTAAACTCGCCCGGATGACCTTTCATGCCCGCTGGGGCCGGATTTATCGCGAATGACCTACGCCGAAGACGAAGCCCCTTCCCGCTCGACCCGCATCAAGCTCCATGGCCCCGCCGATTTCGAGGCCATGCGCAAGGCGGGACGGCTGACGGCCGAGGCGCTCGACCTGCTGGTGCCGCTGGTCAAGCCCGGCGTGACGACGGATGAGCTCGACCGGGTGATCGTGGAGTTCGCGAAGGACCACAGTGCCATTCCCGCCCCCTACAACTACCGGGGCTATCCCAAGTCGATCTGCACCTCGATCAACCATGTGGTCTGCCACGGCATTCCGAACGACAAGCCGCTGCGCGAGGGTGACATCGTCAACATCGACGTGACGCTGATCGTCGACGGCTGGCATGGCGACTCGTCGCGCATGTATCCGGTGGGCGAGGTGAACCGCAAGGCGGAGCGCCTCGTCGAGGTGACCTACGAGTGCCTGATGCGCGGCATCGCCATGGTGAAGCCCGGCGCTCACCTGGGCGACATCGGCTACGCCATCCAGACCTATGCCGAGGCCGAGCGCTGCTCGGTGGTGCGCGACTTCTGCGGCCATGGCCTGGGCCGCACCTTCCACGACCACCCCAACGTGCTCCATTACGGCCGCATGGGCGAAGGCGTCGAGCTGAAACCGGGCATGTTCTTCACCATCGAGCCGATGATCAACCTGGGCCGCCCGCATGTGAAGATCCTGGGCGATGGCTGGACCGCGGTGACGCGCGACCGCTCGCTCTCCGCACAGTTCGAGCACACGGTGGGCGTGACCGAGACGGGGGTGGAGATCTTCACCCTCTCGCCCAAGGGCTTCGACCACCCGCCCTACAAGGTCTGAGCGCGATGTCGGGTTTCGAGGACGCGGGCAACAAGCCGCTGCCTCATTTCCTGGGGCATCGCGAACGGCTGAAGGAACGCTTCCGGGAGTCGGGCCCCGGCGCCTTGCCGGACTACGAGCTTCTCGAGATGGTCCTGTTCCGCGCCATCAAGCGCGGCGACACCAAGCCCATCGCCAAGCAGCTGCTCGCCCGCTTCGGCACCTTCGCCGAGGTGCTGAGTGCGGAGCCCGAGCGGCTGATGGAGGTGCGCGGCGTCGGCGAGGCTGTGGCCACCGAGATCAAGATCGTCCATGCCGCCGCCATGCGGCTGCTGCGCGGCGAGGTGCTGAACCGCCCGGTGCTCAACACCTGGAACGCCATCCTCGACTATGTCCGCGCCGCCATGGCCTTCAGCGACAACGAGCAGTTCCGCATCCTCTTCCTCGACAAGAAGAACCAGCTGGTGGCTGATGAAGTGCAGCAGCAGGGCACGGTGGACCACACGCCGGTCTATACCCGCGAGGTGATCAAGCGCGCGCTGGAACTCGCCGCCTCGGCCATCGTACTGGTGCACAACCACCCTTCGGGCGATCCCACACCGTCACTCGCCGATATCGAGATGACGAAGAAGATCGTGGACGCCGGGCAGCGATTGGGACTCGTCGTGCATGACCACGTGATCGTGGGGCGGAAGGGGCATTTCAGTTTCCGGTCGAACGGGTTGATTTGAGCCCACTAGGCCGTCATCCCGGCGAAAGCCGGGACCCCGCTTCCTTGACCGCGCATGCTGAACCAAAGCTGGGCCCCGGCTTTCGCCGGGTTGACGGATGAAGGGGGATATGCTACCTCCCGCGCAACGCCGCCAGCGCCTCCGGCGTATCGGCATCCACCAGCACCGCATCGTCCGGCATCGTCACCTCGACGATCTCGTCGGCCAGCTGGTCGAACAGCGCGCGCGCGCCACGGTCGCCCGTCATGCCCATCAGCGCCTCGAAATGCTGGCGGCCCCAGAGCACCGGGTTGCCGCGTTCGCCCTTGAACACGGGCACGGCGATCGAGCGGTGCTCCGCCGGGCTGTAGGCGGCGATCAGGCGGCGCACGGCGTCGGGCGAGACGAGCGGCATGTCGCCCAGCGCAATCACCGCAACGTCCGTATCGGGCGGCAAGGCCTCGATGCCGGCGCGAAGCGAGGTGGACATGCCGTCGGCGAAATGCGGATTGTGGACGAGGCTCACCGGCAATCCTTCGAGGGCCCTGCCGATCTCCGCCGCATCGCGGCCCGTCACCACCACCGTCAGGTCGGCCGCCTGCCGCATTGCTGCGACCGTGCGGCGGATCACCGGCTGGCCGTTCACATCCGCCAGCAGCTTGTTCGATCCCATGCGGGAGGACTGCCCGGCGGCCAGCACCACGGCGGCGACGCGCGGCGCGCGCTGCGGCTTGGGCTTGCCTTCGCGCGGGGAGGGCCGCGTGGGGATTTCGGCGAGCAGGCCCCCTGCCCCCATGTCCATGATGTCTTCCGCCGTCACCTTCACCCCGGCCATGACGCGGGCCAGCACCCAGTCGAAGCCGTTGAGCTTGGGGCTCCGCGCGCAGGAGGGAACGCCGATCACCGGAACGTCACCCAGCGCGCCGAACATCATCAGGTTGCCGGGGTCGACCGGCATGCCGAGATGCAGCACGTGGCCGCCGGCCTTCGTCACAGCCATGGGGATCACGTCGCCGCGGTCGGTGATGGCGGACGCACCGAAGACGAGGATGGGATCGCAATTGAGCGCCTGCATCTCGGCGATGGCAGTGGCGACGGGCACGATCTCGTGCTCCACAACGCGCACCGCCGCGAGCGTGCCGCCCAATGCACCGATACGCTCGCGCATCGCGTCCTCGGACTTGGCGACGATCGTGGGCTTGGTCTGCGGCAGCTTGGTGATGACGAGCCCTGCCCGCCTGTCGCGGAAGGCGGCGACGCGCACCAGTGGTTCACTGCCGATGATGGCCTGCGCCCTGGCCAGAACGTCGCGCGGGACCGCGAAGGGGATGACCTTGACGGTCGCCACCATCTCGCGCTCCTCGACGATGGCGAAGGGCTGCACCGTGGCAAGCGTCAGGCTCTCATGCAGGCGGTTCAAGGCACGCACGCGCTCGACGTCGACCAGCGCGAGGCCGTGGCAGGCGGCGTGGAGATTGGCGCGGCCGGTGAAGGGGGCCTGCGTCTTCGTCCCTTCCGCACCGATGCGCTGCGCCACGGCGGCGGCGGCCTCGTCCTCCGGCACGTCGTCAGGCCCCAGCTTGGCGGCGAAGACATGGGCGATGCCGGAGGCCTTCAGGATCGCGATGTCGTCCGCCGTCAGCATGCGGCCCTTCTTGAACATGCCGCCCTCATGCTTCACCGAATGGGCGAGTATGGCGCCCTCGGCTTCAGCGAGCGGCAGTTCACCGAATATCATGGATCAGGAGCCCAGCCGGAGGCAGCGGGTGACCTCGCCCATGATCGACACCGCGATCTCCGGCGCCCCCTTGGCGCCGATATTGAGGCCGATGGGGCCGTGGATGCGTGCCACCTGCTCCTCCGTGAAGCCCGCATCCTTCAGCCGCTGGGCGCGCGCGGCCTGCGTCTTCTTGGAGCCGAGCGCACCGATGTAGAAGACGTCCGACTTCAGCGCCGCGTTCAGCGCGGGATCATCGATCTTCGGATCATGGGTGAGCGCGATGAGGGCGGTGCGCGGGTCAAGCCCGATCTGCGGGATCACCTCGTCGGGCCATTCGGCATGAAGCGAAATGCCGGGGAAGCGCGCGCCGGTGGCAAAGGCGCCACGCGGGTCGATGACCGCCACGTCGTAGCCGAGTTGCTGCGCGATCGGGATGACGCTCTGCGCGATGTGCACCGCGCCGATGATGACCATGCGCAGCGGCGGATTGTGGATGTTGACGAAGTGTCCGTCATGGGTCCCGGATTGGTCGAAGCGGAAGGCTTCGTCCAGCTTCTCCGCCAGCGGGTCCGCTGCCGCCTGTGATCGCGGCACGATGCGCTGCGCGCCGGTTTCAAGGTTGGTGATGAGCGCCACCGCCTGGCGGTTGGCGCGCGCGGCGAGCAGCTGGTCGAGGAGGTCACGCTTCACTGGATGGGCTCCACATAGACGCCGATGCGGCCACCGCAGGCAAGCCCCACCTTCCAGGCGGTCTCGTCGGCGACGCCGAACTGCAGGAGCCTGGGCTTGCCCGACGCGATGATGTCGAGCGCCTCGGTGACGACCGCTCCCTCGACGCAACCGCCGGAAACGGAGCCGATGAAATTGCCGTCATCGTCGATCACCAGCTGGCTGCCGATGGGTTGGGGTGCCGAGCCCCAGGTCTCCACGACGGTCGCGAGCGCAACCTTGCGGCCCTGGCGGAGCCAGTCGGCAGCCTGTTCGAGGATGGTGTGATCGGATGCGGCCATGATGTGCTCCTCGTCTCTCTCGATCGTCATCCCGGCGAAAGCCGGGACCCCGCTTCAGGCGGCGCAAGCCGGGCCCCGGCTTTCGCCGGGGTGACGGGCATTTGGGGTGCAACCGCCCGCATCCACTTCCGTGGATCATGCTCCGGGCCCGGCGCACCGGCAAGGGCACCTGCCAGGTCCTTCAGGCTGTCGAGCGAATGCACGGGGCGGAATTCGTCGACATAGGGCATCATCGCCCGCACGCCGCCTGCGAGCGCCTGGAAGCCGTCGAAACGCAGCAGCGGGTTGAGCCAGGTGATGCGCTTCGACTGGCGGCGCAGACGCTGCATCTCGTGCTCGAGCGTGCCCACCTCCTCGCGGTCCAGCCCGTCGGTCATGATCAGGACGTGTGCGCCCTGCGTCAGCACGCGGCGGGCCCAGTGGTAGTTGAACTCCTTCAGCGTGGTACCGATGCGGGTACCGCCGGACCAGTCCTTCACCGCGCCGGAAACCTTGGCCATGGCCTCGTCGATGTCACGGCGCTGCAGCTCGCGCGTGACGTTGGTGAGCCTGGTGCCGAACAGGAAGACATGCACCCGGTCGCGGTCATTGCTGAGCGCGTGGAGGAAGTGGAGGAACATGCGCGAATAGTTGGAGCACGAACCAGAAATGTCGCAGAGCACGACGAGCGGCGGCTCGTGCCACTGCTTCTCGCGCCGTGCGAGGTCGATGAAATGGCCCCCGGCCCGCATGGAACTCTTCAGCGTGCGGCGCATGTCGATGGCGCGGCCGCCCGCCGCACGCTGCCAGCGCCGCGTCATGATCTCGGTGCGGTGCAGGCGAAGCCTGGCGATCGCCTGTTTCGCCTGTGCCTGTTCGGCCACCGTCATCTGCTCGAAGTCCTTGCGGCGCAGCTGCTCGTCGGCGGATGCGGTGTAGGTGGCATCGACCTCGAGTTCGTCCTTCTTCTGGCGCTGCTGGCTCTGTGTCTCGTGCTTGTCGAACATCGCCTCCGCAAGGCGGCGGAAGCCAGCCTTCTTCGCTTCCTCCGGCGTGTTGCGCGCGATCGAATGGAAGAACAGCTGCATCAGCTGTTCCAGCATCTTCGGCTTCTTCCAGAACACGTGGAAGGCCTGCTCGAAGACTTCGTTCTGGTCGCGGCGCTTGACGAAGACGGCATGCAGCGTCCAGTAGAAGTCATCGCGCGTGCGGAGCGAGCCTGACATGGCGGCATCGAGCGCGTCGATCACCGCACCGGGCCCCACCGGGATCCCCGCCTCGCGCAGCACGCGGGCGAAATGCATGATGTTCTCCGCCAGCCGGCCCGAGATCGGGCGCTGGTTCTGGTTGGCGGGGCTGGAGAACGGGTTCTGCATGACCCTTATGTATGTGACATGGTCCGGATTTCATCCTTGATCTGGTCGAGGATGCGCTTGGCTTCGGTGCCCTGCATGCGGCTGATGTCGTCCTGGTACTTGAGCAGAACGCCCAGCGTGTCGTTCACCGTCTGCGGGTCGAGGGAGAGCGAGTCGAGTTCATGCAACGCCGTCACCCAGTCCAGCGTCTCGGCCACGCCCGGCGCCTTGTAGAGATCGCCCCCGCGCAGCGACTGGACGAAGAGCACCACTTCCTGCGCCAGCGCGTCCGATGCCTTGGGGCGGCGGGCCCTGACAATCTCGAGCTCGCGCCGGGCATCGGGGTAGCCGACCCAGTGATAGAGGCAGCGCCGCTTCAGCGCGTCATGCACCTCGCGCGTGCGGTTCGAGGTGATGATGACGATGGGTGGTTCCTCGGCCCTGATGGTGCCGAGTTCAGGGATGGTCACCTGGAAGTCGGAGAGCACCTCCAGGAGGAAGGCCTCGAAGGCCTCGTCGGTGCGGTCGAGTTCGTCGATGAGCAGCACCGGCGCCTGCCCCTTCGGCGCCTCCAGCGCCTGCAGGAGCGCGCGCTTGATGAGGAATTTCTCGGCGAAGATGTCGTTGCCGAGCCTTTCACGGTCGAGCTCGCCAGCCGCTTCCGCCAGCCTGATCTCGATCATCTGGGCCGAATAGTTCCACTCATAGACCGCGGAGTTGATGTCGAGGCCCTCGTAGCACTGCAAGCGTATGAGCTTCCGGCCCAGCGTCTCCGCCAGCACCTTGGCAATCTCGGTCTTGCCGACGCCGGCCTCGCCCTCGAGGAACAGCGGGCGGCCCATCTTGAGGGAGAGGAAGACGACGGTCGCCAGGTCACGCCCCGCAATATAGCCGGTGGAGCGGAGGAGCTTCACCGTGTCGTCGATGCTGGTCGGCAGTTTGGTCATCGCCATCGTCCTCCAAATCGTCCCGTCCGGGACGTCACCCACCCCCAGAACCGTCACCCCGGCGAAAGCCGGGGCCCAGCTTTCCACGTGGTATACGCCCGAAGCGGGGTCCCGGCTTTCGCCGGGATGACGAACCTTGGGGCATTCAACGAAAAGGGCCCGCGAGCGAAGCGCGGGCCCTTCTCACGCAATCGTCGCGCCTACTTCGCCGCGTCCACGGCGCGCTTGGCCATGACCGTGATCAAATGGGCGCGGTATTCGGCCGAGGCGTGGAGGTCGCCCGCCACATTGTCGGTGCCGACCTTGACGCCATTGAGAGAGGCCGCGGAGAAGCCCTTGGCGAGCGCCCCCTCGATCTCCTTGGCGCGGAACACGCCGTGGCCCGCACCCGTCACCGCGGCGCGCGCGCCGGAGCCCGTGTCGGCCACGAAGACGCCGATCATGGCATAGCGCGAGGCCGGGTTGGGGAACTTGGCGTAGCCGGCCTTCTTGGGCAGCGGGAATTCCACCGCCGTCACCACCTCGCCCTCTTCCAGCGCGGTCGAGAACAGGCCGGTGAAGAAGTCGTCCGCCGCGATCTTCCGGGCGTTCGTGTGGATGGTGGCGCCGAGGCCCAGGCACGCGGACGGATAGTCCGCCGCCGGGTCGTTGTTGGCGATCGAGCCGCCGATCGTGCCCTTGTGGCGCACGTGGGGGTCACCGATGTTGGCAGCGAGACCGGCCAGCGCCGGGATCGCCTTCTTGACATCCGCATTGCTAGCCACTTCGGCGTGCGTGGTGCCTGCCTTGATGACCAGCGAAGAGCCGAGCGAGACGCCCGAATTCTTCAGCGCCCCGAGATCGATGATGTCGGACGGGGCCGCCAGGCCCTGCTTCATGGCAGGGATCAGCGTCTGGCCGCCGGACATGTATTTGGCCTCGGGGTGAGCCTTGGCCGCCTTCACCGCGTCGTCGACCGAGGCGGGGCGATGGTAATTGAAGTTTTCCATTTCTTGGGTCCTCCCGCCTTATTCCGCAGCCTTCTTGAGGTGCTGCAACTGGTTCCACACGACGTTGGGCGTGGCCGGCATCGGCACGTCCTTCACCGCCAGCGCATCCGTCACCGCGTTCATCACGGCCGCCGGAGAAGCGATGGCGCCGGCCTCGCCGCAGCCCTTCATGCCGAGCGGGTTGCTCGGGCAAGGCGTGCAGGTGAAGCCCAGCTTGTAGGACGGCACGTCCGCCGCGCGCGGCATCTGGTAGTCCATGTAGGAGCCGGTCAGCAGCTGGCCCGACACCTTGTCATAAACCGCACCCTCGGCCAGTGCCTGGCCGATGCCCTGGGTGATGCCGCCATGCACCTGGCCTTCGACGATCATCGGGTTGATGACGTTGCCGAAGTCGTCGACCGCCGTGTAGTTGACGACGGTGGTCACACCCGTGTCGCCGTCGATCTCGACCTCGGCGATGTGCACGCCGGCCGGGAAGACGAAGTTGGACGGGTCATGGAAGGCACTCTCCTTCAGGCCCGGCTCGATCTCGGCCGAGTTGAACTTGTGCGCCACATAGGCCGAGAGCGCCACCTCGCCGAAGGCCATCTTCTTGTCGGTGCCCTTGACCGTGAAGGTGCCGTTCTTGAACTCGACGTCCTCGGGCGAGCTCTCCATCACGGCGGCGGCGATGCGCTTGGCCTTGGCCTCGATCTTGTCGAGGGCCTTGGAGATCGCCGTCATGCCAACCGCACCCGAGCGCGAGCCATAGGTGCCCATGCCGAACTGCACCTTGTCGGTGTCGCCATGGACGATCGCCACGTTGTTGATGTCGACGCCGAGACGGTCCGACACCAGCTGCGCGAAGGTCGTCTCATGGCCCTGGCCGTGGCTGTGGGAGCCCGTGAGGATCTCCACCGTGCCGACCGGGTTGACGCGCACTTCCGCCGACTCCCACAGGCCGACGCCGGCGCCCAGCGAGCCGATCGCCGCCGACGGCGCGATGCCGCAGGCTTCGATATAGGCCGAATAGCCGAGGCCCCGGTAGTTGCCCTTGGCGGCGGAGGCCGCCTTGCGGGCCGGGAAGCCCTTCACGTCGGCGATCTTCATCGCCTCGTCGAGGGCGGCGGCATAGTCGCCCGCGTCGTAGCACATGATGACCGGGGTCTGGTGCGGGAACTGGGTGACGAAGTTCTTCCGGCGGAACTCGGCCGGATCCATCTTCAGTTCGCGCGCCGCGGTCTCGACGATGCGCTCGACCACGTAGGTCGCCTCCGGACGGCCGGCGCCGCGATAGGCATCGACGGGTGCGGTGTTGGTGTAGAGCGCGTCCACCTCGGCATAGATCGCCGGGATGTTGTACTGGCCCGACAGCAGGGTTGCGTAGAGATAGGTCGGCACGCAGGACGAGAACGTCGAGAGGTAGGCGCCCATCGCCGCCTTGGTGTGGACCTTGAAGCCGATGATCTTGCCACCGGCATCGGTGGCCAGTTCGGCATGGGTGACGTGGTCACGGCCATGCGCGTCGGCGAGGAAGCTCTCGGTGCGCTCGGCCGTCCACTTCACCGGGCGGCCGCCCACATATTTCGAGGCCCAGACGCAGACCACCTCTTCGGCATAGATGAAGATCTTGGAACCGAAGCCGCCGCCCACGTCGGGTGCGATGACGCGCAGCTTGTGCTCGGGCGCCAGGCCGTGGAAGGCCGAGATCACGAGGCGCGCCACGTGCGGGTTCTGGCTCGTCGTGTAGAGGGTGTAGTGGTCCGCACCCGTGTCATAATAGCCGATGGCCGCGCGCGGCTCCATGGCATTGGGGATCAGGCGGTTGTTGACGAGGTCGATCTTGGTGACGTGGGCGGCCTTCTTGAAGGCGGCGTCCGTCGCGGCCTCGTCGCCGATCGACCAGTTGAACACCCGGTTGTCGGGCGCCACGTCGTGGATCTGCGCCTTGTGGCCCATGGCATCCGCCACGTCGACGACATGCGGCAGCACGCCGTAGTCGACCTCCACGGCGCCCGCCGCGGCCTTGGCCTGCTCGCGCGTTTCGGCGATGACCACGGCCACGTGGTCACCCACATAGCGCACCTTGCCCTGGGCCAGCACCGGGTGCGGGCCAGCCTTCATCGGCGAACCGTCCTTGGAGTGGATCATCCAGCCGCAGATCAGGCCACCGAGCTTCGAGTTGGCGATGTCCTCGCCGGTGAAGATGCCGACCACGCCCGGCATCTTCTTCGCCGCCGCGGTGTCGATCTTGTTGATGGTGGCATGCGCGTGGGGGCTGCGCACGAAGTAGGCGTAGGTCTGCTTGGGCAGGTTGATGTCGTCGGTGTAGTTGCCCTTGCCGGTGAGGAAGCGATGGTCTTCCTTGCGCTTGACGCGGGCACCGATGCCGGTTCCGTTATCCATGTCTTCGGTCCTCCCCAAAATCACATGTTGGCCGCGCCGGCCTTCACGGCGGCGACGATGTTATGATAGCCCGTGCAGCGGCAGATATTGCCTTCGAGCTCGTGGCGGATGGTCTCCTCGCTCAGGTTCTTGCCCAGGCGGTTCACCATGTCGATCGAGGCGATCACCATGCCGGGGGTGCAGAAGCCGCACTGCAGGCCGTGGTTGTCCTTGAAGGCCTCCTGCATCGGGTGCAGCTTGCCGTCGGCGGCGAGGCCCTCGACGGTGATCACCTCGGCCCCGTCATGGGCCACGGCGAGCGCCGTGCACGACTTCACGGCCTTGCCGTTCACCAGCACGACACAGGCACCGCACTGGCTGGTGTCGCAGCCGACGTGAGTGCCGGTCAGGCCGATCTTCTCGCGGATGAATTCGACGAGCAGCGTACGGCCCTCGACCTCGCCGCAAACGGCCTGGCCGTTCACCTTCATGGAAATTGCAGGCATTTGGGTCCTCCCGATTTGGACTCCCGCGGTCCGGTCTTGTGCAACCCCGCCGTCTCGCTGGGTTGCCCGGTGCCGGGGAATTCTCTGATTGCCGGGCGGCATACTCAACCGCGAATTTCGAACCGTCAAGTGTGCTGGAACCGGCCTGATCGAGAAAAAAGTCTTATGACTCAATGTTGTTGCAGCGCACACACCAATCCGTCGCAGCAGCTGCGGCGTAGCTGCCTGAAAACCGCCCAGCCACGGAGACTGCCATGCGACTGATCATGTGCCTTCTCGCCGCTTTCCTGACATTTGCTCTCCCCCTCCGCGCAGAATCGCTATCCGCCCAGGACGAGGCGGATTTCCGCGCCGTGATCAGCGACCAGATCACCGCCTTCCAGGCCGACGACACCGCCCGCGCCTACAGCCACGCCGCCCCGATGATCCGCCAGATCTTCCCGGATCCCGAACGCTTCATGGGCATGGTGCGCCAGGGCTACCAGCCGGTCTACCGGCCGCAGTCCTACAGCTTCGGCAAGGCGGGGTTCTCCGCCTCCGGCCGCCCCATCCAGCGCGTCACCATCGTCGGACCGGACGGGCTCACCTATGAGGCGATCTACACCATGGAGCGGCAGCCGGACGGCACCTGGCAGATCAACGGCTGCGCCCTCGTCAGGCCGCCCGACACCAGCGCCTGACGGCCGTTCGAGAAACCCTTCGCCTACAGCATGCGATAGAGCAGAGCCCTGCGCTCGTCCTCGAAGCCAAGCGACAGGTAGAACCGCCTGAGGTCGGCATCGGCGCCGTGAGGCGTTACCGTAACCTGGTAACCGGTGGCACCCATGCCGCGCAGCCAGTCTTCCGCCGCGCCGATCAGCTGCCGCGCAATGCCCCTGCCGCGATGCCGGGGCAGCACATAGAGATCACCGAGCTCGGCCGACCAGCCATATTCGATGCCGAAGTCCATCGAGACGGTGGCGACGCCGACCGCCTCTTCCGCGTTCTCCGCCAGCAGCACCGCGCAGTGCTCCATCTTCAGCATCTTGTGCAGGTTGGCGAGGATCGTCTCGTCTGGGGTGGTGAAACCCTCCTCGCGGAAGAAGCGCTGCAGGAGCAGCGCCGCCATGCCCGCGTCATCCGCGGCGGCAAGCCGCCGCACCCTCACAACAGGCCCAGCTCCGCCAGTTCGCGGCGGAGTTTTTCCGGCATGCCCTCGATGCGCGACGACCGCGGCAGATCGGGCGGCGAGTCGCTGTCCTCGAGATAACGCCAGCCCTGGAAGGCGCGGCGCGGCACCGGCCGCACGGGGATGATCTGCGGCTTGAACACGATGCGGCACCGCTCGATGCCGTCGGCCCCCGTCACCGGCTCCAGGGCAGCGATCGGCTGCCGGCACAGGATCATGCCGCGCAACACCCAATAGAGCGACCCGCCCGGCAGGATTTCATCCCGGCGCTTGGGAAACATGCGGGTGACGTGATCAAGCGTGTCGCGGCCGGCCTTGCAGTCCTTGACCCAGGACTCCAGTTCGTCGATCTCGGACACGCCGACGCAGAGCTTGACGATATTGAGCGGCATCGCCCGATCATAGGCAAGGCCGCCTGCCGGGTGAACCGCCAAAGGACGGGTTTTCCCCAGCCATGCTCAGCCCGCTCCCTCCACCGTGCCCGGTGCGAAATAGCTCCGGTCCAGCGTCCTGATCTCGAAGCGGTGCTGCACCCTTATGCCGATGCCATGGCGCAGCATCAGCTCCGCCAGGCGGTTGCCGTCGATCAGCACGACGCGGCGCACCAGCTGGCTGCAGAACTCCGCTGCCCCGGCGGAAAAATGCGTTGTGGTCACGAAAACGCCCTTGGCGGCCCGCCGGGCCTCGAGGCTCCCGGCAAAGTCCCTGACGTCCGAGATCGGCACCGGCGTGCCCGGCTTCAGGCGCTTGGCCTGGATGCAGATCGAATCGAAGCCCAGCTCATCAAGCACGACGATGCCGTCGATGCCGCCGTCGCCCGAGCGGCCAAGGCATTGCGCCATGGCGGCCCGGTCGGCGCCATAGCCCATGGCCAGCAGCACATCGATCACCAGGCGTTCGAAGAATTCCGGGGTCTGGCAGTGGATCCGGGAAATCAGCTCGTGATGCAGGACGGCATTGGCAGCATTCACCAGGGCGGTGAGCGCCGCGACCCCCTCCTCGTTGATGCCGCCCGGTAATTCCGGAGGCTCCGGCTCCTCACTGGCCGACACCATGAGGCGCTGAAAATCGCTCAGGACGAACATGACGCTAGGTTAATTCCCAACGCTTAACACCGGCTTATTGAAAGCAAAACCCGGCGCGAGGGTAATGCCCCCCGCACCGGGTCCCCATCCCCTTCCCGCAACTCGATCAGGAAGAAGCCTTGCTGATGAAACACTTCACGCCCTTGGACTTGAGCTTCGAGCAGGCGCGCCCGGCGTCTTCCTGGCTGTCGAAGCCGACGAGCCGCACGCGGTAGAACACGCCCTTGCTGCCGAGGTCGGCCCGCACCACGACGGGCTTCTGCGCGGCAAGCGCCTTGTTGCGCGACTGCATCTTGCGCCAGGTGGACCAGGCCGAATCTTCGGTTGTGGCGGACGCCAGCTGCACCGACCAGCCGGTGATCTTCTGCGGCGGCGCCTCATCGGCCGGGGCCGGCTCGGCGGAGGCGGTCTGGACCTCGTCTGCCTCCGGCGCGGGCGCTGCGGCGCTGTCGTCCGGCACGTCCTCGACGGCGAGGACCTTCTCCTCGGGCTGCGCCTCGGCCACGGGCTCGGCAGAGGCGACGCGCACCGGCTGCTCCTGTGGCACGCGGTCGGTGTAGAGCTTGGGGGTGGACTGCTCGGCCTCGGCAGCCTGCGCCTCGCCGCCCATCAGGTCAGCCGAAGGCGCCTTCGCGGCCGGAAGCTGGTCGCTGGCGGGGCTGGTGTCGGCGGTGTGGATGGCATCACCGGAGGCGCTGGCCGCCGGGGCGCCGTCGAGCGCCGCAAGGCGTTGCAGCGCGGGCTCGTATCCGGGCTTCGCCTGCAGCGCCTTCTCGAGCGCCTCGCGGGCATCGGCCGTGCGCTGCAGCTTCTCGAATGTCCCGGCCTGGGCGACATAGACGCGCGCCGGGTCCGGGTATCCATAGTTCAGGGCCTTGTCGAAATCCGCAAGCGCGAAGAGATACTGCCCGGAATCCCGCAGCAGCGTGCCGCGGCTGTAATAGGCGTGGCTGAAGCTCGCATCGAGGAACAGGGCGGAGGTATAATCCTCCATCGCCAGGGAATTGCGCTCCAGGCGCTGATAGGACAGGCCGCGATTGTAGAGCGCCAGGGCACGCACCTTGCCGGACAGGGCATCGATTCGGAGGGCCGCGGTATAATCGTCGATGGCGAACTCATGCTCATTGAGCCGCTGGTAGGCCAGACCGCGGTTGAGCAGAGCATTGGCAAGGACATCGGGCGGCAGGGCGCGCGAGTCGATCGCCTTGGTGTAGTCGGCGACGGCAACCTCGGCGTCACCCGCCTGCAAAGCTTTGTAAGCCTCGGCGGCAAGCTCGGTTTCGGGAGTGGATGCGGCGGACCAGGCCGGAACGGCGCTGGCGGCGAGGACCACGGAACAGACGGAGGCGAGGAACAGGGTACGGATGCTCATGACTCGGAGTATTGGTTCCGCGTGGTTAAAAACCTATTGCCGGGAGGGCTTTGCAAGATTGACAGGTGGTAAACGCGAAGCCTTGTCCTGTGTCGTTTCTGGACTCCACCCCGCCGCCGACGTGTTGACGGGCGGCTGTCAAGATGGCATTACAGTTGGCGTGTGGTGCCCGCTGCCAGACGGATGGCGGGCCTAACAGGGAACACGGTGAGGACGACCCAAAAGGGGCCGAATCCGTGACTGCCCCCGCAACTGTGAGCGGTGAGGGCCTTGGCACTTCTGGCCACTGGGAAACCGGGAAGGCCGCCAAGGTTCAGCGACCCGCAAGTCAGGAGACCTGCCACGCAACAGGACTAGAAACAGGTCACCACGGAGGGTGTTCATGACCGCTCGCTCGATTTCTTCCACCACCTCGCTCACCGCCTCGAAGCGCATTGCCGCCGGTTTCGCGCTGCTCTTCGTCGGCCTGACGCTCACTTTCGCGGTCGGCCTCTCCTCCATGGCGGTTGCGCACAACACGGCGCATGACACGCGCCATGCCATCGGCTTCCCCTGCCACTGAGCCCCCGGCTCTTCATATGATCGGGCGAGTCGTGCTCGCCGTGCTCCTGGCAGGGATCGCGGCGGGCCTCGTCATGGGCGTGATCCAGCATGTGCGGCTCACCCCCCTGATTCTCGAGGCCGAGGCCTTCGAGCGCGCGGGCGACCCCGCGTCCCATTCGCATGGCACCACACCGGAGCCCGGAGCCGTGGCCGAATCCGGCGGTCACGACCATGACCACGGTGAAGGCTGGATGCCGGAGAACGGCTGGCAGCGCACCCTCGCCACGACGGTTACCGCCGCCATGACGGGCGCGGGCTTCGCCGCAATCCTCGCGGCGATCTCGCTGCTGACTGGCCTGCAGATCACCCGGCGGAACGGCATCCTGTGGGGCCTCTGCGGCTTCCTGGCCGTGACGCTGGCCCCCGCCGCCGGCCTGCCGCCGGAGCTTCCGGGCATGGCCGCGGCCGATCTCCTCGCGCGCCAGGTGTGGTGGGTCTGCACCATCGCCGCCACGGCCGCCGGCATCTATCTCATCGCCACGCAGACGCGGGCCTTCGCGCTGGTGCTCGCGGCGGTGCTGATCCTCGCACCGCATGTCATCGGCGCCCCGGTGGCGCCGCATGGCGAGAACCTCGTGCCTGCCGAGCTGGTCGCCCGCTTCGTCGCCAACTCCATTGCCGCCAACGCCGTTTTCTGGTGCATCATCGGGCTCCTGCTGGGCCTCGGGCTGGACCGGACCGCCAAGGACATCTACGCCACATGAGCACCGAAAAGATCCCCGCCACCGTCGTCACCGGCTTCCTCGGTGCGGGCAAGACCACGCTGATCCGCAACATGCTGGAAAACGCCAGGGGCCGCCGCATCGCGCTCGTCATCAACGAGTTCGGCGATGTCGGCGTCGACGGCGAGATCCTGCGCAGCTGCGGCGTCGAGGCCTGCAGCGAGGAAGACGTGATCGAGCTCGCCAATGGCTGCATCTGCTGCACGGTGGCGGACGACTTCGTGCCCACCATGAAGAAGCTCCTGGACCGCAAGGACCCGCCCACCCACATCGTGATCGAGACCTCCGGTCTCGCCCTTCCCCAGCCGCTGGTCCGCGCCTTCAACTGGCCCGAGATCAAGTCGCGCGTCACGGTGGACGGCGTGGTCACCGTGGTCGATGCCAAGGCTTTGGCAGAAGGCCGCTTCGCCGATGACGAGGAGGCCGTGCAGGCCCAGCGCGAGGCCGATCCCAACCTCGACCACGAGAACCCGATCGAGGAACTCTTCGAGGACCAGCTCAACTGCGCCGACATGGTGATCGTCAACAAGACCGATCTTCTCGGCGAGGGCGAACACGACGCGGTCTCGGCAGAGCTGAAGCAGAAGGTGCGTGCCGGCACCCGCCTCGTACCCACCCGCCACGGCCAGATCGACATCGCTGCCCTCCTGGGTGTCGGCGCCTCTGCCGAGGACGACCTCCACAACCGCCTCTCGCACCACGAGATGGAAGGCGAGGAGCAGCATGACCACGACGACTTCGTCACCTTCATCGTGTCCCTTGGCGAAGTGGCGGACAAGGCCACGCTCCTCGCGCGCATCGAGGACACCATTGCGAAGCACGACATCCTGCGCCTCAAGGGCTTCGTCGACGTCAAGGGCTCGCCCGCGCGCCTGCTCGTCCAGGCCGTAGGCCCGCGCCTCAACAGCTATTTCGACCGCCCGTGGAAAGCGGGTGACCGGCGCGGCACCGAGCTCGTGATCATCGGCGAAAAGCACATGGACCGCGAGGCCATCGCCGCCATGCTGCGGGGATAGCTGGTGCCAGCCCGGCACACACACATCATGCCGTCACCCCGGCGAAGGCCGGGGCCCCGCTTTGGTTCAGCATGCGCGGACGTGAAGCGCCATCCCGGCCTTGAGAGTGTATTCCGGTAATGCATCTCCTCGCCACGACATCGGGGGTGATCGACGGCGGCTCGGAAGCTGTCGATCTCGCGCAGTCTCCCGCCGACATCGTCGTCCTGTCCGCCGCGGACAGCGAACTCGCCTCCCTCGCCCGCGCGCATGACGGCGCGCATTGCCCGCTGCGGCTTGCGAACCTCCTGCAGCTGCAGCATCCGCTCTCGGTCGATCTCTACATCGAGAAGACGCTCGCCCACGCGAAACTCATCGTGCTGCGCGTGCTTGGTGGCACATCCTACTGGAGCTATGGCCTCGACCAGGTCGAAGCCATGGCAAGGGAGCGCGGCATCATGCTCTGCATCCTGCCCGGCGATGCACAGCCCGACCCCGATCTCACCGCGCGCTCGACGCTCGCCCCCCACCACTGTGAGCGCCTGCGCCAGTATCTGGTGACAGGTGGAGCGGAAAACGCCGCGGCCTTCCTCGCCTATTGCCGCCACCTCACCGAAGGCGGCGACGCGCCGCCCCCGGCGCGCGAACTGCCCAAGGCGGGCCTTTACCGCGACGCTTCCGGCGCGGGCCGCCCGTGCGCCGCCATCGTCTTCTACCGCTCCGTCCTCGAAGGCGCGCAGACCGCGCCCATCGATGCGCTGGTCGATGCTCTTTTCGAACGGGGCGTCGGCGCGAAGGCCTTCTACGTCGCCAGTCTCAAGGACCGCGCCAGCGTCGAAATGCTCCAGCAGCAGCTCGCGGCACCCGACGTCATCCTCAACTGCACCAGCTTCGCCGTGGCGTCCGGTGGCAGCGCCGACCCACTGGCCGCACATGACTGCCCGGTGCTGCAGGTCGTGCTCTCGGGCTCCTCCGAGGAAAGCTGGCGCGAGTCCGCGCAGGGCCTCAACGCCCGCGATCTCGCGATGAACGTGGTGCTGCCGGAACTCGATGGGCGCATCATGTCGCGCGCGGTTTCCTTCAAGGCCGACAGCCTGTGGCACGAAGCGACCGAGTGCCGCATCGTGACCTACCGCGCGGTGCCGGACCGCGTCGCCTTCGTCGCCGATCTCGCCGCCAACTGGGCGAAGCTCCGCCGCACGCCGGCGCCCGAACGCCGCGTGGCCATCGTCCTCGCCAACTACCCCAACAAGGACGGCCGCATCGCCAATGGCGTCGGCTACGACACGCCCGCCAGCACGGTCGCCATCCTCGATGCCCTGCGCGCCGAGGGTTATGGTGTCGGCGAATACCCTGAAACCGGCAACGACATCATCGAGGACCTGCAGCGCGGGCCGACGAATGCCGCGCGTGCCGCGTCCCCCGCCTCCACACACTCATCATGCCTGGGCTCGTCCCGGGCATCCTTTGCGGACGGCGGCGAAAAGGACCGCAGGGTCAAGCCCGGCGATGATGGTTGTGTGCTGGCGATGGACAACTACCTCGCCCACTTCAACACCCTGCCCGAACCCCTCCGCACCCGGATCACCGCGCGCTGGGGCGATCCTTCCCGCGATCCCTTCTTCGCCGACGGCGCCTTCCACCTGCCCATCCGCCTCTACGGCAATGCCGCCGTCGCCATCCAGCCGGCGCGCGGCTACAACATCGATCCGAAATCGACCTACCACGACCCGGCTCTTCTCCCGCCGCACGGCTATCTCGCGTTCTATTTCTGGCTCCGCCACCACTTCAAGGCCGACGCCGTCATCCACAACGGCAAGCACGGCAATCTCGAATGGCTTCCGGGCAAGGCCAATGCGCTCACGCGTGAGTGCCTGCCGGAAGTGGCGCTCGGGGCCCTGCCGCAACTCTATCCCTTCATCGTCAATGACCCCGGCGAGGGCACGCAGGCCAAGCGCCGCACCGGCGCCGTCATCATCGACCACCTCACGCCGCCGCTGACGCGCGCCGAGACCTATGGCCCGCTGAAGGACCTCGAGGCCCTCGTCGATGAGTACTACCTCGCCTCCGGCCTCGATGCCCGCCGCCGGGATTCGCTCAAGCGCGACATCCTCGACCTCACGAAATCGTCCCGCCTCGACGCAGATGCCGGCTTCACCGGTGAGGATGACGCCGACCTGCAACGGCTCGACGCCTTCCTCTGCGACCTCAAGGAGGCGCAGATCCGGGATGGGCTGCACATTCTCGGCACCTCGCCGCAAGGCCGCCTCGAGACCGACCTGCTGTTGGCCCTCACCCGCGTGCCGCGGGGCCTGGGCGAAGGCGGCGACCAGTCGCTGATCCGGGCGCTGGCCAAGGATTTCGGCTTCACGGATTTCGATCCCCTCACCTGCGAGATGGCCGCCGCATGGGCGGGCGACAGGCCCGCGCAACTGCAAGCCCTGACAACCGATCCATGGCGCAGCAACGGGGATGCCGTCGAAAGGCTGGAGCTCTTCGCCGCCTCACTGCTTGATGGTGCGGTGCTCCCGAATGACTTCGCGGCCACCCACACGGTGCTCGCCGAGATCGACAGCCGCATCCGCCCCGCGCTCCGCGCCTGCGGCCCGGACGAGATCGCCTCACTGCTGAAGGGCCTCGCCGGCCAATTCGTCGCCCCCGGTTCCTCCGGTGCGCCGACGCGCGGGCGCCTCGACGTGCTGCCCACGGGCCGGAACTTCTACTCACTCGACAACCGCACGGTCCCCACGGCCACCGCCTGGAACCTCGGCCAGAAATCGGCGGAAGACCTGCTGCTCCGCCACTTCCAGGATGTCGGGCAATACCCGAAGGCCCTTGGCCTTTCCGCCTGGGGCACCTCCAACATGCGCACCGGTGGCGACGACATCGCGCAGGCCCTGGCCCTCATCGGCGCGAGACCTGTGTGGGAGCCATCGAGCTGGCGCGTTACCGGTTACGAGATCATTCCGCTCGCGAAGCTCGGCCGCCCGCGCGTCGACGTCACGCTGCGCATCTCCGGCTTCTTCCGCGATGCCTTCCCCGCCCAGATCGAACTGCTCGACAGGGCCATCCGCGCCGTCGGCGCCCTCGACGAGGATGACGATGACAACCCGCTCGCCGCGCGTATTCGCACGGAAGCGAAGACGCTCGCCGCCTCAGGCATTGACCCTGAGGCAGCGCGCGACATGGCCGGGCACCGCATCTTCGGCTCGCGCCCCGGCGCCTATGGCGCGGGCCTGCAGGCCCTGATCGACGAGAAGATCTGGACCGACCGCACCGATCTGGCGGCGGCCTACATCACATGGGGTGCCTATGCCTATGGCGCGAAGGCGCAAGGCATCAACGACGAGAAGGCCTTCACCGAGCGGCTGAAGCGCATCGAGGCCGTGGTCCACAACCAGGACAACCGCGAGCATGACCTGCTCGACTCGGACGATTATTACCAGTTCGAGGGCGGCATGACGGCTGCCGTCGAACAGGCCTCGGGCAGCCGCCCGCGCGTCTACCACAACGACCATTCCCGCCCCGAGCGCCCGGTGATCCGGACACTTGAAGAAGAAGTGGGCCGCGTCATGCGCTCCCGCGTCGTCAACCCCAAGTGGATCGCGGGCGTGAAGCGCCATGGCTACAAGGGCGCCTTCGAGATCGCCGCCACCGTCGACTACATGTTCGCCTTCGCAGCCACCACGGGTGCCGTGCGGACCCATCATTTCGACCTGGCCTATGACGCCTTCCTCGCCGATGATGCGACACGGGACTTCATCCGAGACAACAACCCCGCGGCACTGCGCGAGATTGCCGAGCGCTTTGCGGAGGCGCGCGAACGCGGGTTGTGGACACCCCGCCTCAATTCGACCCATGACCTCCTCGAGGAGCTGACGAGATGACCGACGAGACCCCCGACCACGACAATGCCCGCCACCACGAGAAGATGGCGAAGAAGAAGGCCGCACGCGCCAAGATCATGGCCGGCAAGACCATCGAGAAGGGGCTGCTTATCGTCCACACGGGCAAGGGCAAGGGCAAGTCCACGGCGGCCTTCGGCATGGTGTTCCGCTGCGTGGGCCACGGCATGAAGTCGGGCGTCATCCAGTTCGTGAAGGGCGCCTGGGCCACGGGCGAGCGCACGGTGCTGGAGAAGTTCCCCGATCTCGTCACCATCAAGGCCATGGGCGAAGGCTTCACCTGGGAAACCCAGGACAGGGAGCGCGACATCGCCCATTCCCGCGCCGCCTGGGAAGAGGCCAAGAAGATGATCGCCGACCCGGACTACAAGATGGTGCTGCTCGACGAGCTCAACATCGTGCTGCGCTATGACTATCTCCCGCTCGAGGAGGTGCTCGAGGTGCTGAGGAACAAGCCCGAGGGCAAGCACGTCGTCGTCACCGGCCGCAACGCCAAGGACGAGCTGATCGAGGTCGCCGACCTCGTCACCGAAATGGAACAGGTGAAGCACCCCTTCCGCTCCGGCGTGAAGGCCCAGGCCGGGATCGAGTTCTAGAAACGGCCTGCCACCCCCCATCATGCCCGGGCTTGTCCAGGGCATCCTTTTGCTGTCGCCAGAAAGGATCGCCGGGACAAGCCCGGCGAAGATGAGGATAAGTGGCCGTCTCCATGACGCCCTTCACCGTCCGATGCCGCAAACGTGCTTGTCCCACCCCCGCCACGCGGCTAGAACACCCCCTCGCAGCGTCCCCAGAGACGGGACTGAAAGCACATTCCGGTGCGGCCGACCCAATCGCGGGGCCAAGACGGAAGCTGTCTTCCGGACCGGGCCTCGCCCGGGGGCGCGCTATGAGCTGGAAGGCAGGACCAATGGCGGAAAAACTGGGTGTGATGCTGTGCGGCCACGGCAGCCGCGACAAGGATGCGGTGAAGGAATTCGCCGTGCTCTCCGAGCACCTGAAGAAGCGCCTGCCGCAGTATCCGGTCGAATACGGCTATCTCGAATTCGCCACCCCCATCATCCGCACCGGCCTCGACAGCCTGAAGGCACAAGGGGTGACGCGCGTGCTGGCCGTGCCCGGCATGCTGTTTGCCGCGGGCCACGCCAAGAACGACATCCCGTCCGTCCTCAACACCTATGCAGCGGCCAATGACCTCCGCATCGACTATGGCAAGGAACTCGGCATCGACCCCAAGATGATGCGCGCTGCGGGTGACCGCGTGCAGGAGGCGCTGGACAAGGCGGGCCCCGGTGTTGCGAAGCACGAGACGCTGCTGGTCGTCGTCGGCCGCGGCGCGTCCGACCCGGACGCCAATTCCAACGTCGCCAAGGTCACGCGCCTGTTGTGGGAAGGCTTCGGCTTCGGCTGGGCCGAGACGGCCTATTCCGGCGTCACCTTCCCGCTGGTCGAACCCGGCCTCGAGCATGCGGCACGGCTGGGCTACAAGCGCATCATCGTCTTCCCCTATTTCCTCTTCACCGGCATCCTCGTCGACCGCATCTATGATGCGACAGACGCCGTGGCCGCGCGCCACCCGGAGATCGAGTTCGTCAAGGCGCCCTACCTGAACGACCATCCCCAGGTCATCGCCACCTTCGAGGAACGGATCGAGCAGATCCTCACCGGCGACATCGCCATGAACTGCCAGATGTGCAAGTACCGCACCCAGGTTCTGGGCTTCGAGGCGGAGGTCGGCGCCGTCCAGGAAAGCCACCACCACCACGTCGAAGGCATCGGCACCTCCGCCGACTGCGAATATTGCGACGGCGTGTGCAACCAGATGTGCAAGACGGCTCCGAAGAGAAAGAAGGAGGCCGTGCTGGCGGTCGACGCCACCAAGATCCTCTCCGGCCCCGCGCATCACCACCATCATGGCGAGGATGGCCACCACCATCACGGCCACGACCATGGCCACAGCCACGATCACGGGCATGACCACACCCATGCACCCTATCCCCATGCCGATCATCCGCTCGGCCCGAAGAGCATGCTTAAGAAGTGATCGACTACCTCCGCGATCCCGCCGCCATCTACCGGCACTCTTTCGAGATCATCCGTTCCGAAGCGGATCTCTCGCGCCTTCCGGCGGACGCGGAACCCATTGCCACGCGGATCATCCACGCCTGCGGCATGCCCGAGATCGCGGCGGACCTGCGCATCTCGCCCGATTTCGTGACGGCCGCACAGGCGGCAATCGCGGCCGGCAGGCCCATTCTCGTCGATGCCGAGATGGTCCGCCACGGCATCATCGACAAGCAGCTTAACGTCATCTGCACGCTGAATGACCCCCGGGCCCGCGAGATCGGCCTTGCCACCGGCAACACCCGGTCCGCCGCCGCCGTGGAACTCTGGCGCCCGCATCTCGCAGGCAGCGTCGCCGTCATCGGCAACGCGCCCACCGCCCTCTTCGCGCTGCTCGAGATGATCGATGCGGGCGCACCGAAGCCCGCGGCAATAGTCGGCTTCCCCGTCGGTTTCGTGGGGGCCGCGGAGTCGAAGGACGAACTCCACGCCAACCCGCGCGGCATTCCCCACGCCACGCTCCTCGGCCGCCGCGGCGGTTCCGCCATGGCCGCCTCCGTCATCAACGCGCTGATGCGGGGGGCACAATGAGCAAGTGGCTCACCATCATCGGCATGGGCGAGGACGGGTGGGAAGGCCTGTCGCCCCGCGCCCGCACGATCATCGAGAATGCCGAGGCGATCGTCGGCTCGGCCCGCCTCCTGGGTTTCCTGCCCGAGACGGTGGGTGCCGACATACACGAATGGCCGCAGCCCTTCTCGGCAGTGGTCGACCGCATCAGGCCACTTGCCGGCCGCCGTACCGTCGTCCTCGCGACGGGCGATCCGCTCAACTATGGCGTGGCGCGCAAGCTCATGGAGTTCATCCCCTTCCCGGAGATGGAAATCATCCCCGGCCTCTCCGCCTTCTCGCTTGCGGCGTCGCGCATGGGCTGGTCACTCCCCGATTGCGATGCGCTGACATTGCACGGTCGTGATGCCGCACATCTCGAACCCTTCATCCAGCCAGATACGCGCCTCCTGGTGCTCACGGCGGATCGCACCACGATCCCTGAAGTCGCCCGCCGCCTGGCCGCACGCGGCTTTGGCAAGTCCGTGATCACCGTCCTCGAGAACATGGGCGGTGACCGCCAGGCCCAGTCGCACTTCACCGCCGACGCCATCCCGCCGACCGACTTCTCGGACCTCAACACGCTCGCCATCAACTGCATCGCATCCCCCGGCGCGAAGGTCCTTTCCCGCCTCGCAGGCTTGCCCGACGATGCCTTCGTCCATGACGGCCAGCTCACCAAGCGCGAGGTGCGCGCTGCGACTCTCGCGGCCCTCGCCCCCTCGCCCGACCGGCTGTTGTGGGACGTGGGCGCGGGCTGCGGCTCGATTTCCATCGAATGGATGCGCGCCGCACGCGGCTGCATGGCCGTCGCCTTCGAGCATGATGCCGGGCGCCTGGGCATGATCGCCACCAACATGGACGCCCTCGGTGCACCGCGCCTCAAGGTGGTCGCTGGCGAGGTTCCGGCCACCTATGCGGGACAACCAGCACCCGATGCCGTCTTCATCGGCGGCGGCATCTGGCTGCCCGGCGTCTTCGAGGGTGCCTGGGCCGCACTGAAGCCCGGCGGCACGCTGGTGGCCAATGTCGTCACCATCGAGGGCGAACTCCACCTCTACGACCTGCACGAGAAACACGGCGGCGACATCATGCGCATGGAGGTGTCCAACCTCACCCATGTGGGTCGCCTGCGGGCGCTCCGGCCGCGCATGGCCGTCACCCAGTGGCGGGCACAGAAATCATGGTAAGCAAGCTTGGAATCCTGCATGGCGTCGGGGTCGGCCCCGGTGACCCGGAACTGCTCACGGTCAAGGCCGCGCGGCTCATCTCCAACGCGGGCGTCGTCGCCTACCTCGCCGCCAACGGCAAGGACTCAACCGCGCGTGACATTGCGAAGGGCTACATCCCCGCCACCGCCCAGCACCTCGTCATCGACATGCCGATGCGGGTGGAGCGCGAACCGGGCGAGAAGGCCTATGACGCAGGTGCCGCAGCCATCGCCGAACACCTGAAGCAGGGCCGTGACGTCGTCATGCTCTGCGAGGGCGACCCGTTCTTCTACGGCAGCTTCATGTATCTCTTCGCGCGGCTGGCGCATGACTACCCCTGCGCCATCGTGCCCGGCGTCACCTCCATGACGGCGTCGGCCGCTTCTCTCCGCCGCCCGCTCTCGGCGCGCAACGAGGTGGTGAAGGTGCTGCCCGCCACCCTCCCCGAGGACCGGCTGCGCGAGGAACTGATGACGGCGGAGAGTGCCGTCCTCATCAAGGTGGGCCGCCACCTCGCGAAGGTGCGCAACATCCTGGGGCTGCTGGATCTCTCGTCCCGCGCCCGCGTCATCATCAATGCCACGCATGAGGACGAGGTGGTCACACCGCTCCTCGACATCACGGAAGATACATTGCCCTATTTCTCCTCCATCCTCGTCTATGCAGGCACCGAAGCATGGTGAAGCCCGTCCTCCTCGTGCTGGGCGCCTCCGCCCTGCCACTGGCGCAGAAGCTCAAGGGTCCGCTCGACGCCGAAATACACACGCCCCAATGCGTGTCGGGCGGCGACGTCACCTACGCCAAGGCCACGGCGCATTTCGCACAACTCTTCGCGCAAGGCAGAAGCATCATCGGCCTCTGCGCTGCCGGCATCATCATCCGCGCCGTTGCGGCTCAGCTTCATGACAAGCGCAGCGAGCCGCCCGTCATTGCGCTGGCGGAGGACGGCTCCTCCGTCGTGCCGCTGCTGGGCGGCCATCATGGCGCAAATGAGCTTGCCCGCCGCATCGCTAAGCTCACCGGCGGCTATGCCGCCGTCACCACGGCGAGCGACGTGCGTTTCGGCTTCGCGCTGGATGATCCCGCGCCCGGCTTCGTCCTCGCCAACCCGCAGGAGATGAAGCCTGCCACTGCCGCGCTGCTCAACGGTGCACCCCTCGCGCTGGAGGGCACGCTCAACCCCTTCCCCGCCGCGACCTATGCCGACGGGCCGGATGCCGTCACGCTCGCCGTGACCGAGCAGCGCATCGAAGGTGCGAAGACCACCCTGGTCTATCATCCGAAGACCCTCGTCATGGGTCTAGGCTGCGAACGCCATGCCGAAGCCTCCGAACTGATTGCGCTGGCCGAGAAGGTGCTGACTGACGCAGGACTGTCACCCGCCTCGCTCGCCGCCGTCGCGTCGATCGACCTCAAGTCGGACGAGGCGGCGATCCATGCCGTCGCCATGCATTTCGGCGTGCCGGCGCGCTTCTTCACCGCTGATGACCTCGCAAGGGAAACGCCGCGCCTCAGGAACCCCTCGGAGATCGTGGCGAAGGAAGTGGGCGTCGCCGGCGTTGCGGAGGCCGCGGCCCTTGCCGCTGCAGGCACCTCATCCGACCTCATCGTCGAGAAGACCCGCTCGGCCCGGGGTACCTGCGCCATCGCGAAGGCACCGCAGCCCATCCTCGATTTGCCCGGCCAACCCCGCGGCATCGTCCATGTCGTGGGCATCGGCCCCGGCACGCCGGACTGGCGGGCGCCCGCCGCGCGTGCGGCCCTCGAAGCATCGACCGACTGGGTGGGCTACGGCCTCTATCTCGACCTCGTGGCGGATTTGAGCTCCGGTCAGCAGGAACACCGCTTCCCGCTGGGCGGCGAGGAAGACCGCGTGCGCCATGCGATCGAGCTGGCGAAGCAGGGCAAGGAAGTGGCCCTCGTCTGTTCCGGCGATGCGGGCATCTATGCCATGGCGGCGCTGGTCTACGAGGTGATCGACCTCGAACCCGCGCGCATCGCGGTCAATGTCATCCCCGGCATCTCCGCCTTCCAGGCCGCGGCCGCCAAGGCGGGCGCGATGATCGGCCATGACTTCTGCTGCATCTCGCTCTCCGACCTCCTCACCCCGTGGGAGGCGATCGAGAAGCGGCTTCATGGCGCGGCCGAGGGCGACTTCGTCATCTCCTTCTACAATCCGCGTTCGCTCAAGCGCCGCGACCAGCTGGAGCGTGCCTTCGCGATCCTCAAGGGTCACCGTCCGGCAGATACGCCGGTCGTCATCGCCTCCAACCTCGGCCGCCCAGAGGAGAAGGTGAGGATCGTGCGCTTTGCAGACTTCAACCCCGACGACGTCGACATGCTCACGCTGGTGATGGTCGGCTCGTCGCAATCCAAGTGTTTCACCCGCGGCGACGGCAGGACCTACGCCTATACGCCGCGCGGCTATGCCAGGAAGAGAGAGGCAGCGGAATGACCGTCCACTTCATCGGCGCCGGCCCCGGCGCACCCGACTTGATCACGGTGCGCGGGCTGAAGCGCATCCAGTCCTGCCCCGTCTGCCTCTATGCCGGTTCGCTGGTGCCGGAGGAGATCGTCAAGGCGGCACCGGAGGGTGCGCGCGTCATCGACACCGCTCCCTTGACGCTCGACGAAATCATCGCCGAGATCGCGGACGCCCATGCCAGGGGCCATGACGTGGCGCGCGTCCACTCGGGCGATCCCTCGCTCTATGGCGCCATCGCCGAGCAGATCCGCCGCCTCGAGAAGCTCGGTATTCCTTACGACGTGACGCCGGGCGTTCCCGCCTTCGCGGCGGCCGCCGCCGAACTCAAGACCGAGTTCACGCTGCCCGAGATCGCACAGACGGTGATCCTCACCCGCACCGCCATGCAGTCCTCCTCCATGCCGGAAGGCGAAATGCTGGAAGAGCTGGGCCGCTCGAAGGCGACGCTTGCCATCCACCTCTCGATCCGCAATCTCGGCTACATCGAGCGCGCCCTGACGCCGCATTATGGCGCCGACTGCCCGGTGGTCGTCGCCTATCGCATCACCTGGCCGGACCAGATGATCATCCGTGGCACGCTCTCGACCATCGCCAGGAAGGTGCGCGAAGCGAAGCTCACCCGCACCGCGCTGATCCTCGTCGGGCACGTGCTCGATGCCCATGACTTCCGCGACTCCGCCCTTTACGACGGCGCCCACGAGCACGTGCTGCGCAACCGAAAGACGGTGAAGGCGGCAGGCTGATCGGTCGCGAAAGGGGTATTCCGACATCCGATTTGCATGTTACGGTTGTCTCCCGGTCACACAGGAGACACTCATGGTACGTGCAGGATTGAAGCTTCTGGCCACCGCAGCCCTCATGAGCATGGCTGCGGCGAGCGCCATGGCAGACGCGCCCAAGTTCCAGGCCAATCCACCGCCATCGATCCTCACGCCCGACAAGGTCGAAACCAGCGTCGGCACGCTCCACTTCAAGGACGGCGCCCCGGATGACAAGACGGTGCAGCTGGCGCTCGACCAGCTCCTCCTCGGCCGCGGCATCGAGAGCTTCATGAAGGGCATGCCCGCCACCTCGGTCTGGGCGATCTGCAACGGCCTCGACTCCGCGGGCGTCAAGGAGAACCAGGGCATCGGCATCACCGAAGACCTGATGGACGCGCGCACGCTCTTCCTCACCCCCAACACGACCACGCCCTATGTCTTCAGCTGCCTCAATCTCAATGCCGGTCCCATGGTGGTCGAGGTGCCCCCCGGCGTGCTCGGGCCGGTAGACGATGCCTATTTCCGCTGGGTCACCGATCTGGGCCTGACCGGACCTGACCAGGGACGCGGCGGGCGCTACCTCTTCCTGCCGCCCGGCTATGAGGGTCCGGTCCCGCCCTTCGGTTTCCACGTGGTGAAGCCAAGGACCAACCGTCTGGTCATGTTCTACCGCATCTTCGTGAAGGACGGGGACCTGAAGGGCGCGGTCGATGCCGCCAAGGCCACGGCGAAGGTCTATCCCCTGGCCGATTTCGCCAAGCCGCCCGCCACCACCTTCGTCAACACCTCGGGCCAGCAGTTCAACACCATCAGCGGCAACACGTTCGAGTTCTTCAGCGAACTCGACAAGGTGGTGCAGAACGAGCCCGCCGATTTCGTCGAGCCGGAAACCGTCGGCCTGTTCTCCGCCATCGGCATCAGGAAGGGCCAGCCCTTCAACCCCGATGACCGGACGACCAAGATCCTCACCGATGCCGTGGCGCTCGGCAATGCCGCCGCGCGCTCGTTCCTCTGGGTGCCATCGGACAAGCGCGTCTTCATCTATCCGGACCGCCAGTGGATCACGCCCTTCGTCGGCGGCAGCTACCTGTTCATGGACGGCGCGGAGCTGATGCTCAACGTGCGCTCGACCTTCTTCTACTATGCCACCGGCATCACGCCCGCGATGGCGGATGCGAAGCCCGGCACGGGCTCGGCCTATGCCGCGGCCTTCCGCGACAAGGACGGCAATTATCTCGACGGCTCAAAGACCTACAAGATCACGCTCCCCGGCCCCATCCCGATGAACAATTTCTGGTCCTTCACCGTCTACTCCAACCAGACGCGCTCGCTCCTCGAAACCGACCAGAAGCTGGCCGGCGTCGACAGCACGTCAAAGGATCTGAAGATGAACGACGACGGGTCCGCCACCGTCTGGTTCGGCCCCACCCCGCCCAAGGGCCATGAGGGCAACTGGGTGCAGACCATGCCCGGCAAGGGCTGGAACACGCTGCTCCGGCTCTATGGTCCGCTGGAGCCGTGGTTCGACAAGAGCTGGAAACCGGGCGATTTCGAACTCGTTCCCTGACGAAAGAGGGCGGCCGCAGGGGCCGCCCTTTTCCTGTGGCTCAGCGCCGCCCCACCCGGTTCACCGGGCCGCCGCGATTGACGGGCGTGTTGACGCCCGCCACCGGGGCCGGGCGGTAGACGACACCCGGCTTGGCAACACACCCCTTCGGCACGCCGACATATTTGCAATAGACCACGGCCTCGGCCGGTGACGCCATGAAGGTGAAGGCCGAAACGGCCGCGATGGCGGCAAGCTGAACTCTGCGCATGTTGAGGATGTCCCGTGTTGGTCGCTTCCACCGGGCTCTTAGGCGAAGCACAAGGCGTGGGATATTGGTGAATGCCGCAAGGCAGCGCGCCGGCGGTCAGACGTCCAGCAGCGCACCCTCATGCACCAGCAACCAGCGCTTGCGGTCAACCCCGCCGCCATAGCCGGTCAGCGATCCATCCGCCCCGATCACCCTGTGGCAAGGCACGACGACGGCGATGGGATTGCGGCCATTGGCAAGGCCAACCGCGCGCGTGGCCTTGACGTCGCCCAGACGCCGGGCCAACTCGCCATAGGAGATCGTGACGCTCGTCGGAATGCGCCTGAGCTCCGCCCAGACACGGCGCTGGAACTCCGTTCCCCCACCATCGGTCTCGATGCCGTCTATGGCCGGGAGATCGCCCGCGAAATAGGCCCGCACGCGTGAGGCAAGGCCGAAGGGATCCTCCGTGGGCTGATGCTCCACGCTCCCGAAGCGCGCCGTCATCTCGCGCTTGATGCGCGGGCCTCCATCATCGAATTCCAGCATCAGCAAAATGCCCTCCCGCGCGAGAAGCACGAGAGGGCCGATGGGCGTTTCGATCCGGCTGCTCAGGATCATGTCGCGAGGCCTACCCCAATCGCGCCAGCGCCTCGTCCACCTTGGCCTTGCGCGCCTCCAGTTCCGCCTTGCGTTCGCGGCTTTCCTCCAGCACTTCCGGAGGCGCCTTGGCGACGAAGCCGGGATTGTTGAGGCGGCCGTCGATGGCGGCACTGTCCTTGGCGATCTTCTCGAGTTCCTTGGCCAGCCGCGCCTTCTCGGCGGCGAAGTCGATGACGCCCTCGAGCGGCAGTGCCACTGTGGCCTCGTCAAGAACGATCTGGGCGGAGGCCTTGGGCACGGAGTCCTCGAAGCCGATCGAGGACAGGCGGGCCAGCCGCATGATCTCGTTCTCCCAGGCATCGGCCCGGCGGCGCGTCTCGCTGTTGGCGGAAACCAGCACGCAGCCGATCTTGGCGCCCGCCGGCACGTTCATCTCGGCCCTCACCGAGCGCACCTCGGAAATGAAGCGGATCACCCACTCCATCTCGGCATCGGCCCTGGCATCGCCGAGGCCCTTGTAGGTGGGCCAGTCGGAGGCGATCAGCCACTGCTTGCGGCTGCCCGTCTGCTGCCAGAGTTCTTCCGTCACGAAGGGCATGAAGGGGTGAAGCAGCAGCAGGATCTGGTCGATCACCCAGGCCGTGGTGGCGCGCGTCTCGGCCTTGGCGGCTTCGTCCGTGCCGGTGAGGATCGGCTTGATCAGCTCGAGATACCAGTCGCAGAACACGTTCCAGACGAACTGGTAGAGGGCCCCTGCCGCCTCATTGAACTTGTATTCGTCGAGTGCCTGGCGAACCTTCGCCTCGGTGCGCGCCGTCTCGCCCGCGATCCAGCGGTTGACGGTCACGCGCGCGGCGAGCGGATCATAATTCGGGTCATGCGTGACGCCGTTCATCTCGGCGAAGCGCGCGGCATTCCACAGCTTGGTACCGAAGTTGCGGTAACCCTCGACACGCGCCTTGGCGAGCTTGATGTCGCGGCCCTGTGCCGCCATGGCAGCCAGCGTGAAGCGCAGCGCATCCGCACCATAGGCGTCGATCAGCTCAAGCGGGTCGATGACGTTGCCCTTGGACTTCGACATCTTCTGGCCCTTCTCGTCGCGGACCAGGGCGTGGATGTAGACGGTGTGGAACGGCACTTCCTTCATGAAGTGCAGGCCCATCATCATCATGCGGGCGACCCAGAAGAAGATGATGTCGAAGCCGGTGACGAGCACGTCCGTCTTGTAATGGCGCTTCAGCTCCGGCGTCTCCTCGGGCCAGCCCAGCGTCGAGAACGGCCAGAGGGCGGAGGAAAACCAGGTGTCGAGCACGTCCTCGTCACGCGTCAGCTTCACGGGCATGCCGAAGTGGCGTTCCGCCTCGGCCATGGCCTGCGCTTCCGTCTCCTCGACGAAGACCGTGCCGTCGGGTGCATACCACGCCGGGATCTGGTGGCCCCACCACAGCTGGCGCGAAATGCACCAGGGCTGGATGTTGCGCATCCACTCGTAATAGGTCTTCTCCCAGTTCTTCGGCACGAAGCTGGTCTCGCCCTTCTCCACCGCGGCGATGGCGGGCTTGGCGAGCTCGGCGGCATTCACGTACCACTGCTCGGTCAGCCACGGCTCGATGACGACGTCGGAGCGGTCGCCATGCGGCACCTGGTTGGTGTGCGGCTCGATCTTGTCCAGCAGCCCCTGCGCCTCGAACATCTCGACGATGCGCTTCCTCGCCTCGAAGCGGTCGAGGCCATTGAGCGCCATGGTCTCGGCCGGAACATCGGCAGCCTCGAGGAAATCGGCGTTGCCCGCGATCAGGATCTTGCCGAACTGGTCGAGCACGTTGATCTGGCGCAGCTCGTTGCGCTTGCCCACGTCGAAGTCGTTGAAGTCATGGGCGGGCGTGATCTTGACGGCACCGGTGCCCTTCTCCGGGTCGGCATAATCGTCGCCGACGATGGGGATCAGGCGGCCGACCAGCGGCAGGCGCACCATCTTGCCGATGAGATGCTTGAGCTTCTCGTTCTCGGGATGCACGGCAACGCCGCTGTCGCCAAGCATGGTTTCCGGCCGCGTGGTGGCGACGACGATGAATTCATCGCTGCCCTCGATGGGATAACGCAGGTGCCAGAGATTGCCCTTCACCTCCTTCTGCACGACCTCGAGGTCGGAGATGGCGGTCAAGAGCTTCGGATCCCAGTTCACAAGGCGCTTGTCCTTGTAGATCAGGCCTTCCTTGTAGAGCTGCACGAAGACCTTGAGCACGGCCTTCGACAGTCCCTCGTCCATGGTGAAGCGCTCGCGCGACCAGTCGCATGAGGCGCCGAGCCTGCGCAGCTGGCGCGAGATGGTGCCACCCGATTCTTCCTTCCAGGCCCAGACACGCTCCAGGAAGGCCTCACGGCCCATCGACCGCCGGTCGGTCTTGTTTTCCTTCTGCAGCAGCCGCTCCACCACCATCTGGGTGGCGATGCCGGCATGGTCGGTGCCCGGCTGCCACAGCACGTCCTTGCCGCGCATGCGCTCGAAGCGGACGAGAATGTCCTGGATCGTGTTGTTGAGCGCATGGCCCATGTGCAGAGAGCCCGTCACGTTGGGCGGCGGAATCACGATGGTGAAGGGTTCCGCCTTGGGCTTGCCACCGGGCTTGAAGAAGCCGCGCTCCTCCCATTCGGCATAGAGCCGTGCTTCCATTTCGGCGGGCGTGAAGGTCTTCTCGAGCATGATGCGACTGGCCAAAGCGATGGTGAAGGGTTGGTGCGCCTTAAACACCAGCCGACGCGGCCACGCAACGCTTGAGAGAGGGCGATTAGACGAGCAGGTGCAACGCCTTGCGCGGCGGCGACAGGAACTGCACGCCGAGCTCGGTGAGGCTGCGCCACGCCACCCGCACGTCACGCAGTTCGCGTTCTGCCACGAACAGCAGCTGGAATTGCTCCGGGAGCTGCGCCGCCGAGGCGCAGGAGAGCCGCGCGCCCCCCGCCGAGAGATCGCGCATCACGCAGTCGACCACCGAACCGTGGGCATTGAAGACTGCCTTCGCCCACTTGAACACCCGGTGGCGCGGATGGGCACGCCGTTCATCGGGAAAAACATGTGCCGCTGTCATTGCCAGTCACCCTGCTGTGGGGGAAATTCGACCAAGGGTTAAGGAAAACGCTGCAAACTCGCTAAAGTTGACGAACCGGACGTTACGTCAAATGCCGAGATAGTTCAATTAGAAAGCGAGTGTAAGACGATTTCAAGGCAGGCCGGCAAACAGGCAGACAGATCGGTCAGCGCCCGCTGCGGGCCACGCGCTCGATTTCCTCGCGCACCATGCGCTCGACCATGGCCGGCAGGTTCTCATCCAGCCACTGCTTCAGCATCACCCGCAGCAGTTCACGCGTCACCTCTTCCACCGAACGCTCGTTGGTGGCCCGGCTCAGCACCGAGTCGGCGAGCTTGCCGAAGGCCGACTGCACCGCCTGTGCCGAGTTGCCTGAAAGGATGGCCGGCTGCTCGGCGCGGGCCGGCAGGCGGGGCGCCGGAACGCTGACATGGGCCCCATGCCGCGGTGCCTGCGGCTGGTGCGGCCTGGGCGCTTCGGTCTCGATCACGCTGCCCCGCAGGCGGGGTGCCAGCGGCGGCGGTTCGAGTTCGCGCCAGTTGCGGCGCGGGGTGTCGTTCTGCAGCGCGGCAGTCAGGCTGGCGGCGCGCTGGGCGGGCTCGACCGGCGGCAGCGGCTTTCCGGCGCGTGCACGCGAAATCTTCTCGCGCAGCTGCTGGATCTCGCTTGCGGCGGCGGCCAGTTCGTCTCCCACCCGCGGGGCGGGTGCCGCGGGCGGCGGTGGCGGCGCATGCAGCCTGCCCTGCCCGGCCTGCGGCACGTCCCCGATGTCCTCGTGGATGGCCTTGCGGATCGAGGCAAGGAGGTCTTCCATTCGCGGTTCTGCAGTCACGTCGCCCACCCTGAAACGGCTCACAAATTTTAACCCTTCAGAAAGGATTACGCGAGCCGGCGAGTCTTGTCGATATCCGTGGGCTGTCTATTCAACGGTTTTGACGTCGGTGCCGATCCATTTGTTGCGGACCCTCTGGTAGTTGGCGTCCGGATCGTAGATTGGCACCTTGAGGCCAACCTCCTCCGCCGTCAGGTGGCCGATGGCAGCGAGCAGCTGGTAGCCGGTCACCACGCGGTTGCGCTCCGCCGTCACCTGCAGCACCTGTGCCTGGACGAGGTCGCGCTGGGCGTCCAGCACGTCGAGCGTGGTGCGGGTTCCCGCCTGGTATTCGGCCTGAACACCCTGCAAGGCCAGCTGGGCGGCAGACACCTGCGTGCGGGTGTTCTTGATGATCTGCGCCAGCCCCACATAGGCATTCCACGACGAGGCCACCGCCTGGCGCACGGCGCGCGCCACCTCGATCACCTGGATGCGGCTCTGGCTCGCCAGCTGCTTGGCCTGGCGCACCTGCGAATAGACAAGGCCGCCTTCGTAGAGCGGGATGGACAGCTGGGCGCTCAGCTGTGCAACGCTCGTCTCGTTGCGCGAGATGCTGAAGTCGTCATTTGCAGCCGACCCAGAGACCACCAGGTCGGCGCTCGGCAGCAGGTTGGAGAAGGCCACCTTGATGTCGCTGTTGCGCGCCGATTCGACGAAGGCCTGCGCCAGCAGCTGCGGATTGATCTCACCCGCGGTGTCGAGCGCCGACTTCAGCGACTTCGGTACGTTCACCACCTTGGGGTAACTCAGCTTGCCCGGCTCATTGCCGATGAGCTGAACATAGGAGGCCACCGCCCGCGCCAGTTCGGTCTGCGAATTGACGAGGAAGGTCTGGGCTTCCGCCAGCCGGGCCTGGGCTTGCGCCACGTCGGTGCGGGTGATCTCGCCCACCGCGAAACGGTCACGGGCCGCCTTCACCTGGGCCTGAAGCGCCGCAACGTCCTGGCGGCGCAGCATCACGAACTGGCGGCCGGCATAGACATCCATGTAGGCCTGCACCACATCGAACAGCACCTGCTGCTCGGTGCCCAGCAGGTTCTGCTTGCCGGCGTCGACGCGCGCCTCGGCGGCCTTGGTGCTGTTGACGGTCCCGAAGCCACGGAACAGCGGCTGGGCCAGCTGAATGCTGACGCTGCCGCCCGTGGCGTTGTTGACGGCGAGGGAGTCGATGTCGCCCGTTGTCGGGATCAGCACGTCCTGCGCCGAGGTGCGTGTGCGGTCCACCTCTGCCTGCACCCCCACCGTCGGCCGCCAGCCGGACAGCGCCTGCGGCACCAGTTCGTCGGTGGCGCGCTGGCCGGCGCGGGCAGCGTTCAGCGTGGGGTTGGTGACGTAGGCCTTCTCCATCGCGCCGAACAGCGTGTCGGCGTTGGCGGGTGCGCCCAGCATCGCCACCGCGGCGGAAATCGCCACGCCAGAAAGGAAGGCCCGCAGCCGGTTACGTGTCATCTGTCCACCACTCCAAAACCCTGACGCCCGTCAACCGCGCCACTTACCCCAGCAGGATCCCGCCTCAGAACACGAAGGCGGGCCGTTTCATCTTCAATCCCGGCAGGGCCGCGACCGAGGCATCGAACACCTGGCGCACCGCAACCGCGGCACCCGACCTCGAATAGACGCAGGCATGCGAGGTTTCCCGTTCCCCCACCACGCCGATCAGGCGTCCGCCATCGGCCAGCTGGTCGATCAGCGCCTGCGGCACCGCCTCGGCACGGCCCTCGAGCAGGATCACGTCGAACGGCTGTTCGGCGGCAGCACCACCGGCCAGCGGCCCCTCGACCACCTTCACGTTGGCTGCGCCGGCAAGGTTGGACTTCGCCCGCGCGGCAAGGCCAGGGTCGCATTCCAGTGCCACCACGGAAGCGGCGATCTGGCTCACCACGGCGGCGCCATAGCCCGTTTCCGCCCCGACGATCAGCACCTTGTCGGTGGGCTTGATGGCGGCCTGCTGCAGCATGCGCGCGAAGGCCATCACCTCGATCAGGGCGCGTGGCCCCTGCGCCCGGTCGGACGGGTCGAGCGCCACGTCCTCGTCCATGTAGGCGAGCGGGCGCCGGCTCTCCGGCACGAAGTCCTCGCGCGCCACCGCCTCGATCGCCGCGATGATCCGCCGGTCGGTGATACCGTTGGGGCGGACCTGCGATTCGACCATGTTGAGGCGGGCGGCGGTGTAATCGGTCATCATTTTCCTGGGTTCTGGCGCAGTCACGGAGTGTCGATGATTGTGTAGCGAAGCCTGCCGGATAAGTCCACCGGGCGGTGCAGAAATGCACCGTTTCGCTGATCACGATCGAGCGCGCAGCAGCCTCGCCGCGCACGGTCGTCGCCTGCCGCACCCCTTCCGTGCCGGAACCCGACATTGGCCCTTGTCACCGCGCGGCCTCCGTGCGATACAAGGCCACCACTCAAGACATAAGTCATTGAAATAAAAGAAGGCCTCGTGGCGGAGTGGTTACGCAGAGGACTGCAAATCCTTGCACCCCGGTTCGATTCCGGGCGAGGCCTCCACTTCCTGCCAGTTCCACTGGCCATCATCACCACATGCCACTTCAGCGGTTGCGGGTCGCACGCGCCGCCTTGGCGAGGCGTCAATAGAGTGTTACAGTCTTCTGTATGGACAAGTTGACACCCCTGCTTGACCGCGCGCCCACGCCGGAGGCCATCCGGCAGCTCAGCCCCGCCGACCTGCCGCGCCTTGCCGACGAATTGCGGGCGGAGGTGATCGCCGCCGCGGCGGAGACGGGCGGCCATTTCGGCGCCGGCATGGGCGTGATCGAGCTGACCGTGGCGCTGCATCACGTGTTCGACACGCCGCGCGACCGCCTGATCTGGGACGTCAGCCACCAGGCCTACCCCCACAAGATCCTCACCGGCCGGCGCGACCGCATCCGGTCGATCCGGCAGCGCGGCGGCCTCTATGGCTTCACCAAGCGGGAAGAGAGCGCCTATGACCCCTTCGGCACGGCGCACAGTTCCACCTCCATTTCCGCCGCCCTCGGCATGGCGCTGGCACGTGACCTGACGGGCGGCGACAACCATGTGATCGCCGTCATCGGCGACGGCGCCATCACCGGCGGCATGGCCTGGGAGGCGATGAACCATGCCGGCAGCCTGCCGAGCCGGCTGATCGTCATCCTCAACGACAACGGCATGTCCATCGCCCCGGCCGTTGGTGCCCTCAACGACCACTTGTCGGAGCTGCGCAAGGGCCGCCTGCCGAGCGTCTTCGAGGGTCTTGGCTTCCGCCATGAAGGTCCGGTCGACGGGCATGACATGAATGCGCTGCTCGCGGCCCTCGGCCGTGCGCGCGACAGCGAGGAAAGCGGCCCCATCCTCATTCACGTCGTCACCGAAAAGGGCCGCGGCCACCCCTTCCGGGCGCCCGACAAGGAGCATTATCACGCCGTCCCGAAGTTCGATCCCGTCACCTTCGCCTTCAAGACCGCCAAACCCAACGCGCCCACCTTCACCCAGGTGTTCGCCGCCAGCCTGATTGCCGCCGCGGAGCGTGATGAAAGGCTCGTCGCCATCACCGCCGCCATGCCATCCGGCACCGGGCTCGACATCTTCGCCGAGCGCTTTCCCCACCGCACCTTCGACGTCGGCATCGCCGAGCAGCATGCGGTGACGCTGGCCGCGGGGCTGGCGAGCGAGGGCATGACACCGGTCTGCGCCATCTATTCCACCTTCCTGCAGCGCGGCTTCGACCAGGTCGTGCATGACGTGGCGCTGCAGCGTTTGCCCGTGCGCTTCGCCATCGACCGCGCCGGGCTCGTCGGGCAGGACGGCGCCACCCATGCCGGCTCCTTCGATCTCGGCTACATGTCGATGCTGCCGGGCATGGTGGTGATGGCCCCTGCCGATGCCGCCGAACTGCGGCGCATGGTGGCCACTGCCATTGCCTATGACGAGGGTCCGATTGCCTTCCGCTATCCGCGCGGCGAGGCCTCCGGCATCGATGACCCGCAGGAGCGCCGGCCGCTCGCCATCGGCCGCGGCCGCCTGCTGCGCGAGGGCGGCGATGTCGCCATCCTGTCGCTCGGCGCAAGGCTGGAAGCGGTCATGGCCGCCGCACAGGACCTCGCCGCCGCAGGCATTGAGGCCAGCGTGGCCGACGCGCGCTTCTGCAAGCCGCTCGACGCCGAACTGGTGGAGGGTCTGGCCCGCCACCATCCGCTGCTGGTGACGGTGGAGGACGGCGCGGTAGGGGGCTTTGCGGCCCATGTGCTGCAGCACCTCGCCGGCCGCGATCTTCTCGCCCGCACCAGGTTCCGCGCCCTCACCCTGCCCGACCGCTTCGTGGCGCACGGCGCCCCCGCCGAACAATATGCCGACGCCGGGCTCGATGCGCGCGCCATCGCCGCCGCGATCCGCGCCGCCCTCACCGTCTGAACCCACGGTTTTGCACAGCGGCAGCGGCGAATTTCAGCCACCCCCAGAAAGTGCTTTTCCCCGCCGAAACCGTCTGCTATAGGCGCCGTCACATTCCCCGATAGCTCAGTTGGTAGAGCATTCGACTGTTAATCGAATGGTCCCTGGTTCGAGTCCAGGTCGGGGAGCCACCCTTCCACAGTTTGAACATCCGGTCCGGCGCACCGCAGCGCAGTCGCTGCTGCGCCGGATGCGCGGCATTTGACCGGGGTCAATTCGCAACTCGGGATTTCCCCACATAGATCGCGGCGCGCACACCTGCGCCTGACGCGAAGAGGTCCGGCACCATGCATCCCGCCACCAAGCTATTTGCACTCTCACTTTCCGGCCTCGCGCTGTGGGGCGCGGGTGATGCGGCGGCAAGCCACCTCCATGGCGAGGAGCTCTACCGGATGTGCACCCACCAGTCCGCGAAGACACTGGACCCGATGGCGTCCGGCCAGTGCCTCGGCTTCATCGTGGGCGTGGCCGATTCCTTCGACTGCGGCGAGGCCCTGCACGGCTTTCGCTGGGACGGTGCGCAGGCGCAGCTGAGCCAGCATCAGCTGGTGAACCTGGTTCTGCAGTGGATCGACACGCATCGGGCCGCACGCCAGGAAGAGGCGAGCCGCGTGATCGGCGCCGCCCTCTCCAGTGCCTTCCCCTGCCCCTGAAGCGATACATCCCGGCTCGCACCACAAGTAGAACGCGCCGCCAATAAAACAGCGTTACCCCGGCGATCAGACGTGTAAAGTTACTACAGTCAAGCTGGGAGAATTACCATGAACCTGCTACGGCCTGCCCTGCTGTCGCTGGCGGCTCTTGCGGCGCTTCCCACCGCGTCGCACGCCGCCCAGACAGCCACCAAGGACTTTGCCTGCACCACGGGCTTCACCTGCTCGCTGACTTTCACACCCGCAGCCACCACCTTCTACATCGGCGCCGTGTCGTGCCAGTGGTCGAACAAGCTGGTCAACCTGGTCCAGGCCAATATCGTCAAGAAGGCCAACAAGGCCATCGACTTCGCCTATCCCTTCGCCCTCACCCAGGACGAGCGCAATGCGCGCGGCATGTTCCGCACCGATGCCGATGCCGTGCAGGTACTGGCCACCCAGGAACTGCAGGTCACGCTGCAGTTGACCAAGTCGGGCGCCAATTACGGCACCTGCTATGTGCTGCTCTACGATTGATCATCGCCCGGGGCGCCAGCGCACCCCGCAGGCATTCCAGCGGCCGCTTCCGCCCGCGATGGGCAGCGAAGCGGCCGTTTACGTTTCATGAACCGCGTCGACGGATTTTCCGCTCGCGGCATTGTCTGCTCAACTTTGCGCAATGCTTTGTCACCTAGCCTGCGGTGAAGCGGCAAGCAGGCCGCGCGGAATGTCACCGTGCTCTCTCGTATCACCCTGGCGGCCCACGCCGCGCTTATCGCTCTCGCCGCACCCGCCGCCGCATCCGATATCCTGGCGCCCGGCTTTGACTGGACCGGCCTCTATGCCGGCGTCAATGCCGGCATCGCCGCCAACCAGTCCAGCTTCGACAGTTCGATCCGCGATCCGGGCAACACCTATGACACGCTGAAGAACACGCTCGACGGCAGCCAGTCCGGCCTGATGGGCGGCGGCATGCTGGGCTATGCCCTGCAGACGGGCCGCTTCGTCGTGGGTGCGGAGGCTGATCTCAATTACCTCGGCGTCAGCGACACCCGCTCCACGCTGGAAGACTATGATCTCTACAACGCCACGCGGAAGACCACCATCGATGCCAGCTGGCTCGCCACGCTGCGCGGCCGCGCCGGCCTCGCCGCCGGTGGTTTCCTGCTCTACGGCACCGCCGGCCTGGCGGCGGGCAACATGGAGGCGACAGCCACCATCAAGGCCATCGACCTCGCCACCGGCGATGTCGCCAAATGGAAAGGCTCGACGGAGGCTACCAACTGGGGCTGGACGGCGGGCGCAGGGCTTGAATACGGCATCAGCAATGTCAGCTTCGGGCTGGAATATCTCTGGGTCGATCTCGGCACCGCGGACTGGTCGGGCGATCTCTCGGGAACCCTCGACGATGCCTTCGGCAATACCCGCGTGAAGGGCGAGGCCGACTATCAGTTCAGCATCACCCGGGCCACCGCGAAGCTCCACTTCTAGGGGTACGGGCAAACTTGGCCCACTCCCCCGCAAATTGGCCGCAATCCGGTGGCGAATAGGCGTTGCGCCTGATATGGGGTGTTGCAATTCCTGCGCAAGCTGCCGCCTTCTCCGCGTGCGCATGGCTACGGCAAACGAGAAGGCTCGAAGGAGACCACAGAATGACATTCAAGGCTCTTACCCGCGTCGCCGTCATGGCAGCGGGCCTCGCCCTCGCGGCCTCGGTGGCGGGCGCCGCCGAGCCGGCCAATCCGCATGTTCCGCTGCAGAAGACCATCGGCAAGCCGATGGAACAGGGCCCCGTTCCCTCGCTCGGCGTCATCAATTCGGATGGTGCCACGCTCGAGGGCAACAAGCTCACCCTCACCGGCGTCTCCGGCAACGTCATCGTCTTCGCCGACCGCCCGGTGCGCGCCGCCGGCCACGAGGCGACGCAGCTGTTCATCTCGCGCTGGGGCGATGGCAATGACAGCTTCTCGAAGGATCCGCCGAATGCCACCGTCTCGGTGCTGGGCGGCGAGAAGGACGGCGTGACCGACGCCGTCGTCGTCCTCAAGAACCCCAAGCTCGACGGCACCAACCTGGTGTTCGACGTCGACGTCCTCGAAGGTGACCTGAAGGGCCTCAAGGGTCCGGCCGCGGTGTTCATTGACTGGTTCGCGGCAGGTGGCCGCGGCTTCGCCGTTGGCGGCGGTGGCTGGCACGGCTACCACGCCTGGTATGGCGCTCCGGTTGCCGCCGGTGTGGCCGCCGGTGCCGTTGCCGGTGCCGCCGTGGGTGCGGCTGTGGCCCATCCCTATGGCTATTATGGCGCCCCCGCCTGCGGCTACTATCCCTATCCGCCCTGCTATTAAGGATAAACACACGTGATCGAGGCGCTGGCTGCCGCCAGCGCCTTTTTGTTGCCCGGCGCAGTGGCGAACCCATGCAAGGGCTGATATCAATCCGCATCCGGCGCCACGTCATCTGCCTGTCCCGGCGGCCGGAACGGCAGGAATCAAGATTGAAGGAGACCTCCCCATGAACCTCAAGGCACTGACCCGCATGGCGGTCGTTGCCGCCGGCATTGCGCTCGCGGCGGGCTTCGCCCAGGCGGCCGAACCGGCCAACACCCATGTCCCGCTGCAGAAGACCATCGGCAAGCCCAGCGCCCAGGCGCCGGTGCCGTCGCTCGGTGTCATCAATGCCAAGAACGCCACGCTGGCCGATGGCAAGCTGGTGCTTGACGGCATCGCCGGTAACGTCATCGTCTTCGCCGACCGCCCGGTGCGCGCCGCCGGCCACGAGGACATGGACCTGTTCATCGCCCGCTGGGGCGACGGCAAGGACAGCTTCGCCAAGGACCCGCCGAACGCCACCATCTCGGTGCTCGGCGGCTCCGACGCCGGCGTCACCGACGCCGTGGTCATCATCTCCAACCCCAAGCTCGACGGCGACAAGCTGACCTTCGATGCCAAGGTGCTGGAAGGCGATCTCAAGGGCGTCAAGGGCCCGGCCGCGCTGTTCATCGACTGGTGGGCGGTGACCCCCGGCGGCTATGTCGTCCACGGCCATCATGGCTGGTACGGCTATCCGCCTGTCGTCTATGGCGCCCCCTACGTGCCGCCGCCGCCGCCCCCGGCCTGCGGCTACTATCCCTATCCGCCCTGCTACTGATCGGCAGGACCATGAACACCGGGAGGCTGGCACCGCAAGGCGTCAGCCTCTCGCGCTTTGCAAGGCCATTCCGGCGCAAGACCGCCGGCCATGCACGCGCCGCAGCCTCCTGAGGACACGCCCATGAACATCCGTCTCGTCTCCTGCCTTGCCCTGTTCCTCGCCTGCCAGGCTGCGCCGGTCCTCGCCGCGGGCTGCACGGTGCCGCTCAAGATCGTCAACATCGGCACCGACGACAAGCCGGAATACAAGCTCGGCATCAATGTCGGCCTCGGCGGCGGTGCGCCGCGCCTTTATGAGTTCGATACCGGCGGCCCCGGATTCTGGGCCGCCTATGACGAGAAGTCGGACCCGCAATGGTGGGGCGCGGCGCGCGTGCTGTCACGCGGCGACATGCAGACGGTCTATACCTCCGGCAACGCCTATCTGGCCAATCTCGTGCGCACCAGGGTCAGTCTCTACGATCCGGCCAGCACCTCGCCCAAGTCGCCGCTCTGCGGCACCGGCAGCCAGCAGGTCCAGGTCTCGCAGATCACCTCCTACACCAACACCCTCAAGCCCGGGCTGCAGAAGAAGTGGGACGACGCCATGAAGAACGGCACCGCGCCGCTCTCCGGCGCCTTCTGGGGCGATTTCGGGGCCGCACTCCGCCCGGGCCTCAACACGGCCGGCACCGCCGGTGTCTATTCGGTCCTTCCGCAGATTGCATCGCAAACGATGTCATATCACCGTGGCTTCATCATCCACGTCGGCAGGCCTGACGGCAGTTCCCGGCCCGCGGTGAAGATCGGGCTGAGCTACAATGATGTCATGTCCTTTACCTCGCTGGTGCGGATGAACCCCAAGTGCCCGCCGCAGAAACGCAAGCAGCCCAATTACTGCCTGCCCGGATGGCACAAGTGGTCGACCGTTCCCGTCACCGCGTTCAGCGAACAGCAGTTCGAGGCCCGCGTCGCCGTGGGACATGGTGACGACCGGCAGGTCTTTGACGAGATTGGTGTGACGCTGGATACCGGCGCCCCCAACGCCACCCTCTGGCAACTCGGCAACGTCGTGCTGGACACGTCCTTCCTCAAGAACCCGACCCTCATTCCCGGCACCAATCCGCCCAGCTATTCCGGCGACCTGAAGGATGGCGCCACAGTCACCGTCCAGTCGCTGGCGGCCAACACCGTGCGGCCGCGCTGGCTGCCCTTCGAGGCGATGCTGACGCAGCAGGCGCCGCAGAAGATCAGCGCCAGCGCCCACACTGATGGCGGCGGCGATCCGGCCTACATCAACACCGGCTTCTGGTTCTACACCCAGTGGGACGTGATGTTCGACCTCGATGGCGGCACCGTCGGCTTCCGCCCGGCGCAATAGCGGCGGGGCCGGCTAGCGGGCAGCATCCGGCGTCTGGTGCTGGCGTGCCTCCT
This sequence comes from Aestuariivirga litoralis, assembly GCF_003234965.1. GTDB lineage: Bacteria > Pseudomonadota > Alphaproteobacteria > Rhizobiales > Aestuariivirgaceae > Aestuariivirga > Aestuariivirga litoralis. The sequence continues at coordinate 80,725 of NZ_QKVK01000004.1, read as the reverse complement.
GCGTGAGCGTGGCGATGAAGCGCTGCGTGCGTTCGCGCTCGGGCGCGCTGAAGATGCGCCGGGCCTCGCCCTTCTCCACCACCTCGCCCGCCTCCAGGAACACCGCCTCATGGGCGATGCCGGCGGCAAGCCGGAGGTCGTGCGTGGCGATCACCATGGTCGTCCCTTCGCGGGCCAGCCCCACAAGCACCTCGATCACCTCGCCCGCCAGTTCGGGGTCGAGCGCCGAGGTCGGCTCGTCGCACAGCAGCACGCGCGGCGAAGGCGCCAGTGCCCGGGCAATCGCCACCCGTTGCTGCTGGCCGCCGGAAAGTTCGGCGGGCCAGGCATCGCGCTTGTGCGCCATGCCCACCTTGTCGAGAAGCTCCTCCGCGCGCGCCACCGCCTTTGCGTGGGGCCACTTCAGTACGGTCACCAGCGGCTCGATGACGTTGCCCAGTGCCGTGCGGTGCGGAAAGAGCTGGAAGTTCTGAAACACCATGCCGGTCTGCCGCCTGAGTTTCTGCACCTCGGCGAAGGGTACGCGCACCTGTGGCCTGAAGTCGATCGCCTCCGCGCCGATGCGCACCCGCCCCGATGTCGGGATCTCCAGCAGGTTGATGCAGCGGAGCAGTGTCGACTTGCCGCCGCCCGAAGGCCCGACGAGCGCAGTGACGCTGCCCTCGCGGATCGTCACGCTGATGCCGTTCAGCACCGTGTGATCGCCGAATGTCTTGACGATATGGGAGAGCTCAATCACGCCCGCCCCTCCATGAAGCCGCCATAGCGCGACAGCCTCACCTCGAGCCTGGCCTGCAGTGCGGAGAGCACGGAGGAGATGGCGAGATAGATCAGCGCCGCCTCGACATAGAGGATCAGCGGCTCATAAGTCACCGCCACGATGCGCTGCGCCGTCTGGAACATCTCGGGCACGGTGATCGCTGCGGCGAGCGAGGTGTCCTTCACCAGCGAGATGAAAGTGTTCGACAGCGGCGGCACCGCCACCCGCAGCGCCTGCGGCAGCACGGTGCGGCGGATTGCCTGGCTCCAGTTCATGCCGATCGAGAAGGAGGCCTCCCACTGTCCCTTCGGCACCGACGAGATTGCCGCGCGGATCACCTCGGAGGTATAGGCGCCGATGTTCAGCGTGAAGCCGATCAGCGCCGCCGGGAAGGCGTCGAGCAGGATGCCCGCCGAGGGCAGGCCATAGAAGATCAGGAACAGCTGCACCAGCAGCGGCGTGCCGCGGATGATCCACACATAGAACCGCACCACCGCCGCCGCGGGTTTCGGCCCGAACAGCCGGATCAGCGCCGAGGCAAGCCCGAGCAGCAGCCCGAATGCAAAGGACAGGATGGTCAGGGGAATGGTGAAGGTCAGGCAGGCCCACAGCAGCGGGGCCAGCGAGTCGAGCATCAGCAGCAGCCAGGGCGGCACCGGAAGTCCTTTCGAAGATCAGGTTGCGGCGCGGCAGCATGCCACCGCGCCGGCTCCAGTTTACTTCGAAACGTCCTGCCCGAAGTATTTGTCGGAGATCTTCTGGTAGGTGCCATCCGCCTCGATGTCCTTCAGCGCCTGGTTGATGGCGGCCACCAGCTCGTCGTCACCCTTCCTGAGGATCACGCCCGAATAGGAGGCATCCTGCTCCTGCGCCACGATCTTGACGGGGGCCGCCGCCTGCTTCTTCTTGAAGTCGAAGAAGGAGAGGCTGTCGTTGATCGTCGCATCCGCACGGCCCTGGGTCACCAGCGCGATCGACTGGTCGAAGCCCTCGGTGCCCACCAGTTCGGCGCCATTGTTCTTGGCGATCTCGGCGAAGTTGGAGGTCAGCGACTGCGCAGCCTTCTTGCCCTTCAGGTCCTTGAAGTCCTTGATGTCGGCATTGTCCTCCTTGACGATCAGCACGGCGCGCGAGGCGATATAGGGGTCCGAGAAGGCGAACTTCTCCTTGCGCTTCTCGGTGATGCCCACCTCGTTGATGACCACGTCATAGCGGTTGGCGTCGAGGCCGGCGATCAGCCCGTCCCACTTGCCCTCGATGAACTCGGCCTTCACGCCCAGCTTGCTGGCGATCGCCTCGGCGATCTCGACGTCGAAGCCGACGAGCTTGCCGCTCTCGTCATGGTAGGTGAAGGGCGCATAGGTGCCCTCGGTGCCCACCTTGATCGACCCCGCCTGCTTGATGGCATCGAGATTGGCGCCCGCCTGGGCCGGCAGCACGGCTGCGCCCAGCGTCAGCGCGGCGGCCAGCAGCGTGACGGGAATGGCTTTGAAGGTGAACATCGGAAACTCCTGGTTGCTTGTCTCTGCCCTTGCTTTTCCGCAACCCGCCCGCCCGGGTCGATTTCGTAATATTGAGGGCTGAGCTGAGGAAAAACCGGGTTGCAACGCCGGAACCGCCTGCCCGGTTCCCGATGATTTGACGGAATCCGCCCGCTGGGGCATCACTATGGGATGGATATCAAGCAAGACGTCATCGCCGCCATCGGCAACACGCCGCTGATCAAGCTCCGCAAGGCTTCCGAGCTCACCGGCTGCACCATTCTCGGCAAGGCCGAGTTCATGAATCCTGGCCAGTCGGTAAAGGACCGTGCGGCCCTCTTCATCATCCGCGACGCCATCGCGCGCGGCGCGCTGAAGCCCGGCGGCACCATCGTCGAGGGTACGGCGGGCAATACCGGCATCGGCCTCACGGTCGTCGCCAATGCCATGGGCTTCCGCTCGGTGATCGTCATCCCCAACACCCAGGCCCAGGAGAAGAAGGACGCGCTGCGCCAGCTCGGCGCCGAGCTCGTCGAGGTGCCGGCCGTTCCCTACAAGAACCCCAACAACTACGTGAAGTATTCAGGCCGCCTCGCCAAGGCCATGGGCGCCGTCTGGGCCAACCAGTTCGACAACACCGCAAACCGCATGGCCCATATCGAGGGCACCGCACCTGAGATCTGGCGCCAGACCGACGGCAAGGTCGATGGCTTCGTCTGCGCTGTGGGCTCCGGCGGCACGCTGGCCGGCGTGTCCATGGGCCTCAAGTCCTTCAATCCCAGTGTGAAGATCGCGCTGGCCGACCCGATGGGGGCCGCACTCTACAACTACTACAAGCACGGCGAGCTGAAGTCCGAAGGCTCATCGATCACCGAGGGCATCGGCCAGGGCCGCATCACCGCGAACCTCGAGGGCGCCATCGTCGACGACGCCTTCCAGATCCCGGATGCGGAGGCGATCCAGATCGCCTTCGACCTCCTGCAGCACGAGGGCCTGTGCATGGGCGGCTCGACCGGCGTCAACGTCGCGGGCGCCATCCGCATGGCAAAGCAGCTGGGCCCCGGCCACACCATCGTGACCATCCTCTGCGACTATGGCACGCGCTATGCCTCGAAGCTCTTCAACCCCGCCTTCCTGCGCGAGAAGAACCTGCCCGTGCCCGCCTGGCTCGAAAAGGCACCGGATGTCCCGAACGTCACCGAAGAGGTCCCGGCTTGACGGCGGCCCTCCTCTTCCGTGACGACGCCTACCTGAAGGACTGCGAGGCCACCGTCACCGCCATCAGCGACAAGGGTGGCATCCTGCTCGACCGCACGGTCTTTTACGCCACCGCCGGCGGCCAGCCGGGCGACAAGGGCACGCTCGCCTGGGACGGCGGCACCGCCGCCATCGCCACCACCGTCTATGACGAGGCGAAGGACGTGGTGCACGTCCCCGCCGAGGGCTCCACCCTGCCCGGCGTCGGATCGAAGGTGACGCTCACCCTCGACTGGGCCAACCGTTACCGCAACATGCGGGCCCACACCTTGATGCACTTGCTCTGCGCCTCGGTGCCCTTCCCCGTCACCGGCGGTGCCATCGGCGAGGACGGCGGCCGCATCGACTTCGACATTCCCGAAGGCCAGATCCCCGACAAGGCGGAATTGACGGCCACGCTCAACCGGCTGATCACGGAAGACCACCCGGTCTCCTTCCGCTGGATCACGGATGAGGAAATGGCCGCGAACCAGCACCTGATCCGCACCATGTCGGTGAAGCCGCCGATGGGCACGGGCCGCGTCCGCCTGGTGATGATCGGGGAGGACGGCAAGGTCGACCTCCAGCCCTGCGGCGGCACGCATCTCTCCTCCACCGCCGCCATCGGGCCCGTGGTGGTGGCCAAGATCGAGAACAAGGGCAAGATCAACCGCCGCATCAGGGTGGCCTTCCAATGAGCAACGACATCGTCTCGACAGAGTGGCTGGCCGACCACCTCGGCTCGCCCGACATCGCCATCATCGATGCCTCCTGGCACCTGCCCACCGCGCAGCGCGACGCCAAGAAGGAATTCCTCGAGGCCCACATCCCCGGCGCGCAGTTCTTCGACATCGACGAGTTGTCCGAAACCGCCTCGAGCCTGCCCCACATGCTGCCGAGCCCGGAGAAATTCTCCTCCCGCATGCGCAGGATGGGTATCGGCGACGGCAAGCGCGTCATCGCTTATGACTCGGTGGGCCTGTTCTCTGCGGCCCGCGCCTGGTGGATGTTCAAGGTCTTCGGCCACGATGACGTCACGGTGCTCGACGGCGGCCTCAAGAAATGGCTCGCCGAGGGCCGCGCCACCGCGGACGGCCCGGCCCTCAAGGCCCAGGAGCGCCACTTCACCGCCCGCTTCAAGGGCTCCATGGTGAAGGACATGAAGGAGGTCGCCGCCGCGCTGAAATCCGGTGCTGGGCAGATCGCCGATGCCCGCTCCGGCACGCGCTTCCGCGGCGAGGAGGTGGAACCCCGCCCGGGGGTGCGCGCCGGCCACATGCCCGGCGCGAGAAACGTCCACTATGCCAGCCTCCTCAACCCCGACGGCACGCTGAAATCGCCTGACGCCATCGCCGCCGCCTTCACGTCCGCGGGCGTCGATCTCGCCAGGCCCGTCATCACCTCCTGCGGCTCCGGTGTCACCGCGGCGATCCTCACCCTCGGCCTCACGCTGGCGGGCGCGCGCGACCATGCGCTTTATGACGGTTCATGGACCGAATGGGGCGGCAACCCGGACTCTCCCGTCGCCACAGGTGCGTGATCAGCACCCGCCGCTCTTGACGTAGCGCCTGCAGGCATTCACAATCGGCGATGTTTTCAACCAGGAGATTGGTTGAACATCGCGATGTGCATGTCGGTGCAACGTCTCCGGAGGTGGCCGTGACGCTCTTTCTCAGCAAGCTCGCGAACACCGGTGCGGCGCTGGTCGACGTCTTCACCATCGTGCGCTGCGACTCCGCGCTGGGCAGCGACACCATCAACGCCCAGGTCGACCGCATCTCCTACGCCAAGACCAGTTCCGGTGCAGGCCAGGACCGTATCGAGGCGCTGGTTCAGTCGGCGGGCAACGTCGTGGTCAGCGCCGTGCCCAACGGTACCACCATACCGGACGGGTCCGGCGGCATGATACCGGTCAACCTCGTGGGCGGCGCCACCTATCCGCCCGATGCCGCCGGGCTGATCCAGGTGGTCTATTGCTTCGACAATGCCATGTTCGGCTTCGACGCGGCGGGAGGCCAGATTTCGCTCCCGCGATCCGACATCCTGTTCCACGAGCTCTCCCACGCCTTCCACCGCGCCAACGGCACCTTCAACGCCGCCGATCCTGAGTTTCAGGCGATCAGCGACGAGAATACCTATCGCGCCCAGGTGGGTCTGCCGCTGCGCGATCCCACCAACCACAATGGCGGCCAGGGCCCCGGCGATGGCCGCCAGGTGCCCACCTGCACCGGCATGGGGCCCGCCGGACCCACCGGCCCCACCGGCCCCTCGCCCTGCTGCAGCTGCTGAGGAGCCCTCATGGCAAATGCGCTCGCGATCACGGACATTGCCCTCTCGGCCCGGCGCCGCGGCCTGCCACACCCGATGGATGGCCGCCGCGACATCTGGTTCGACGTCACCGTCAGGCTCGAAAATCCCGGCACGAAACCGCTGCATGTCGTCAGCGAGCTGCGCGGCCTCTCCTATGATGCCGCCCAGCGCGTGCTCACCCTGCGGCTTGCCGAGGCACCGCCCGGTCCCATCAGCGCTGATGCCCCTACCTTCACCCTTCCCACCCCCGCCACGGTGACTGTGGAACCGCATGCCTCGGCAGCGATCACCGTGAAGATTCCCGCCATCCTGAAGGAACTTCGACCCGTGCCCGGCCAGCCCTTCGCGCTGGTCGAGACCGACCTTCGCGCCATGCACACCATCCGCTGCGAGATCGCCGCCAGTGAAAGGCCCATCGGCCAGTTCGAGCGGATCGACGCCCATGCGCTGCGCACGCGCCTCGCCAGGTGGGGCAGGACCATCCGCAGTGAAGCCGCCGTGAAGCCAGACACCCGCGACTAGAGAGGAACAGCACAGCCATGCCCACGCTCAACGACGCCTTCGGCGAATTGCAGGCCATCAACGGCCATCTGCAGACGCTCCATGCCGACAATGGCAACATCATCGCCGGGCAGGCGGCCATCGCCGCCGCCATCGCTGCCTCGACGGCCGCGATCAATGATGTGCGCAACGCGGTCGATGCCGGCACGTCCGTTCTGAAGACCATCGCCGGGCTGCAGCAGGTCACCAATGCCACGCTGTTCCACCTCTCGCAGCAGGCTGATGCGATGATCTGTGCGCTGGAGGCGATCTCGCGCAACACCTGCGCCATCCACAACGAAGCCCACATCCAGACCGGCCGGCAGACCGTCATCGCCGCGGCGGAAACGGCGATCCTCGACATCACCCGCAGCGTGAACCCGGCCGCCGCCCTCGACTTTGATCGACGCGAGGAACAGCGCCACGCCACCGAGAAGTGCTGCCCGCCGCCGGTCGATCCCCCGGTTTGCGCCTACCGTCCCTGCCCGGCGCCGAAGCCGCTGGAAATCGAGAAGCCAAGGGAACCGCGCTAGGCCGGCCACAACCCCCGCCGCGTAGACCGGGCCTCCCGTGTGTCCTATATTTAAGTCATCACTTAAATATGGGGCATGCCCTTGCCGCGCGCCAACACCATCTCACGGACCTTTGCCGCCCTCAGTGACCCCACGCGGCTGACCATCCTTGCCCGCCTCGCCAAGCAGGGCGACATGACGGTGCAGGACATCGCCCGCCCCTTCGCCATGAGCCTTCCTGCCGTCTCGCAGCACCTGAAGGTGCTGGAGCAGGCCGGCCTCATTTCCCGCGGCCGCAACGGCCAGCAGCGTCCCTGCCGTCTCCGGCCGGAACGCCTCGCCGCCGCGCAGGCCTGGCTCGACAATACCCGCCATGCCTGGGAGGCACGTCTCGACCGCCTCGAAAACTTCCTCGCCGCCAAGAAGGACACCCGCCAATGACACCTGACCGCCGTGACCTGATCGAGCGTGAGATCGTCCTCTGCCGCGTCATCGATGCGCCTGTCGGCCGGGTCTTTGCCGCCTGGACCGATCCCGGGCAGATCACCCGCTGGTTCGGCCCCGAAGGCTTCACCTGCGACACGTCCGAGTGCGACATCCGTGAAGGCGGGCGCTGGCGTTTCGTCTATACCGGGCCCGATGGCACGAGGTGGACCAACTGCATCGACTTTCTCCGCATCGATCCGCCCCGCCTGATCGAGATGCAACATGGCGCCGACAACGAGGACGACCCGCACCGCTTCCACGTCACCGTCACCTTCGATGCCCAGTCGAATGGGAAGACCGTGCTCACCCTGCGCCAACTCCACCCGACGCCTGAGCGGCGCCGGACGGTCATTGATTTCGGTGCGGTGGAATACGGCTACCAGACCCTCGGCAAGCTGGCCCGCCATCTTGGCCGGGATGCGGACATCGGCTCGTCCAGCTGACTGCCCCCCGCGCCCTTCATCCCTCGTTGCCCGGCAGCTGCCGTCACATCACTGCTTGCAAGCCACGAACACCTCGAGAAACTCGCCATCGATCCCGAGGCCCCGGTCCCGCGTGACATAGGTCGTGACGAGGTTGCCGGACCATTCGGCATAGAGTCTCTCGAAGTCACGGGCATAATCATGGGTTACCAGCGCCTTTCCGTCCCCGACCGGGCTTCCGTGGTACTGTGGCTCGAGCAGATGCTCGATCTCGCCATCCGCACGGATCCGGATACGCGGTTGGATCGAGGCGAGACCCCGGTGCCTTGGCGCCGTGAAGATGTGCAGGCCACCGGGCTTCAGCACGCGCGTGACTTCAGCGGCGGCACGTGCCGGGTTGTTGATGTGCTCGAACACATCCTGCGTGACGAAGATGTCAATCGATGAGTCGGCAAGGGACATTCCCTCGAGGTCCTCGCAGCGCACGCCATTGTGACTCTCGCCCGGCGGAACGTCCGGGAAAAACTGGCTCGATTCATAGGCCTTGCAATAGCGCGCGAGAAAGTCGTTCGCGGGCGAGGATTCGTGCAGGATGCGGCCGCACCAGTCCGGAAAGTGAACATCCAGGATGTGCTGCAGGTGGCGCTGACGGGGGATCGAATGGCAGTTCAGGCAGATGTAGTGGTCGCGCAGCCAGGCATTGGCGCTCCGGAACGTGGCTTGTGACCGGCAGCAGTGGCAGTAGCCACTGTTCTGCAGAAGGAACTCCGCCATCGACTTTCTCCGATCGCCGTTGATGCAACGCTAGCCTCTTCCCCGGTTGTGGAGCAAACGGCTTGTGCCGGCGCGCCGCATGGCGCTGGCGCCAGCGGGTCCCGCGGTTCCGCTGCATCAGGCCACGAACAAGTTTTCTTGCACGATTGACGGTCTGAAACTTTTCTGACACGCTTCCATGCGGGGGAAGTGACCTTTGAGCACACGCGCCAGAACCGCTGGAGACGTTGGCCCCGATCTGGTTCGCCGGCTCAGGCTGAGCATGGCGGACGGTTCGGGCGCCGCCAACGCGATCGGCAGCTACATGCTCGCCAACCTCCATACCCTGCCCTTCGAAACCGCCGCCTCGCTCGGCCGCAAGGTCGGCGTGAGCGAGGCCTCCGTCGGGCGCTATTGCCGCGCCCTTGGCTATCGGCACCTGAAGGAGCTGAAGGGCAGCCTGCAGTCGCCCTTCGGCAACACCGCCTGGCTCATCGGCGACCGACTGAAGGATTTCCATGCGCGCAGCCGCCGCGGCAGCGGTGAGCTTGCCCTGGCGCTGGAGCGCGAGATCGCGGCGGTCGTCGCCGTCTACGAGACGGCCACCACACCCGAATTCCAGCGCTGGGTGGCGCGGCTGGCGCACTGCCCGGCAGTCTATGTCGCGGGCTTCCAGACCGAGCGCGGCCATGCGGTGCAGCTGGTGCACAATCTCCAGTACCTGCGCCCTGGCGTTCAGCTCGCCGATGTGGCGGGCGGCCATTTCGCCGAGATCCTGCTGGCCGATCCCAAGGCCGTGTGCCTCGTGCTGTTCGACGGGCGGCGCTATTCGCGCACCACGCAGCAGCTGGCGGCGGCCGCGGCCGAGCGCGGCATCGCGGTGACGCTGATCACCGATCCTTACTGCGACTGGGCGCACGGCGTGGTGTCGGAGCTTTTCACCGTGCAGACCGACCTCAACCATTTCTGGGACACGACCTCGGTCATGGCCTGCCTCGTCGGCCTGGCCGTCAACGGCGTGTTCAAGGAACTCGGCGCCGGCGTGGAAACGCGCATGGAGCGGGTGGCAGGGCTCTACAACGACCTCGTCGGCCATACGGGCTTCGCCCCGGCCATGGCGGGCGGGCGGCGGGCCGCTGCCAAGTCACCAGCGACAAGAACCAGATCAACAGGAGGAAACAGGACATGACGATCAGCTTCAGGAAGGCCGTCTTCGCGGCCGGCATCTCGTTCGCGGCGCTGCTGCAGGCGGCCCCCTCGGCCTTCTCCCAGGAGATGACCATCGTGCTCAACACCAACGAGGTGGGCGCGCAGAGCTACAACCCCATCAAGGCGCCGATGCTCAACACCGCCACCGCCATGATCTATGACCGCCTGGTCGAGCAGGACGCCGACCTGTCCTTCCACCCCCATCTGGCCGAAAGCTGGGAAGAGGCGCCGGATGGCATGAGCTGGGTGTTCCACCTCCGCAAGGACGTGAAGTTCCACAATGGCGAGCCCTTCAACGCAGCCACCATCCCGGTGTGGCTCGAGCTGTTCAAGGGCAGCGACAACGCCTACATGGCAGAGGCCATCGACAAGGTCGAGATCGTCGACGACCACACCGTCAAGTTCGTCATGAAGCAGCCGGACCCCAACCTGCTCTACAATCTCTCGAGCGTCTTCATGTCGGTGCCGGAGCCCAAGGCCTATGCGGCGGCGGGCGACAAGTTCGGCGTCACCGAGGCGGTGGGCACCGGGCCCTTCAAGCTCGACACCTTCAACGTCGGCTCGGAGACCGTGCTGGTGCGCAACGAGGACTACAAGTGGGCCTCGCCGCTGTCGAAGAACGCCGGTCCGGCCAAGATCGAGAAGCTCACCTTCCGCGAGATCGCCGAGGATTCGACCGCCTTCCTCGAACTCAAGACGGGCGGCGTCGACATGCTGCTCTCGGTGCCCAATGACCTCCTGGGCGAGATGAAGTCGGAACCGAAGCTCGCCGTGCTCACCATGCCGGGCCGCGAGGTGGCCTACATGCCGATGAACGTGACGGCCGAACCCTTCACCGACATCAAGGTGCGCGAGGCCGCCGCCAAGGCCATCAACCAGGAGGAAATCCTCGCCGCCGTCTATGGCGGCGTGGGCGCCGTGGCCGACACCTTCCTGATCAGCGCGCTGCCGGAGTCGAACGTCGACCCCAAGTACAAGATCAAGTTCGATCCGGCCCGCGCCAATGCGCTGCTCGACGAGGCGGGCTGGAAGATGGGTGCCAATGGCGTGCGCGAGAAGGACGGCAAGCCGCTCAAGGTGTCGCTCTGGGCCCAGGCCGATACCTCCTTCAAGCGCCTCGCCGAGGTGGTGCAGGGCCAGTTGAAGGCGGTGGGCATCGATGCCGAGATCACCATCTTCGACTCGTCCGCCATCCGCGACCAGTACAAGTCGGGCAAGCAGCAGCTCGCCGTGCGCTCCTATGAGTGGGACAACGCCGACATCATCGACTGGTTCTTCGGCGGCGACCGTCTGGGCTATCCCAACGTCTCGATGTACAACGACCCCAAGGCCGAGGAGCTGCGTACCAAGGCCATGAAGGGCTCGAAGACCGGCGAGGAGCGCCAGGCCAACTTCAAGGCCTACCATGAATACGTGCTCTCGCAGTTCCCCTTCGCGCCGATCTACCAGCCGGTGGTGAACGTCGGCTACAACACCGAGCGCATCGTGCTGCCGGAGAAGATCCGCGGCACCCAGATCGGCGCGGTGACAATGATGGACGTCGAAGTCAAGGAGTAAGCGGCACATGCGGGCACGGGCGGAGCGGTTGCGGTGATCGGCTATGCCGTCAGGCGGCTGCTCATGCTCGTGCCGGTGTTCCTCGCCGTCTCGGTCGTGATCTTCCTGATCCTTCACCTGATCCCGGGAGATCCGATCGACAACCTCATCAGGATCGGGTCGAGCCCGGCGCAGCGCGAGATCATCGCCCAGCGCTACGGGCTCGACCGCAGCCTGCCTGAACAATATTTCATCTGGCTGGGCAATGTGCTGCGCGGCGACCTCGGGACCGCCATCGTCGGCCAGCGCCCGGTCTCCACCATGATCCTTCAGGCGCTGCCCTATTCGCTGGCGCTGGGCGGCGCGGCGCTGCTGTTCTCGGCCAGCCTCGGCATCCTGCTCGGCGTCATCGCCGCCTGGAAGCGCGACGGCTGGGCGGACCAGCTCATCATGGGCGGCGTGCTGCTCGGCTCCACCATGCCCACCTTCTGGCTGGGGCTGCTGATGATCCTCCTTTTCTCTGTGCATCTCGGCTGGTTTCCGGTGTCGGGGGCACGCAACTGGCAATCGCTGGTCCTGCCGGTGCTGACGATCGGGCTGGCGGGCACCGCACTGGTGGCCCGCGTCACCCGCGTCGCCATGATCGAGGCGCAGCAGCGCGATTTCGTCATGCTGCTCCATGCCAAGGGCCTGCCGCGCTGGCGCATCCACCTGGGCCACGTGCTGCGCCACGCGCTGACCGCGGTGGTCACCATCCTCGCCCTGCGCATCGGCTGGATCCTCGGCGGCGCGGTGACGGTGGAGGTGGTCTTCGCCCGCCCCGGCCTCGGCACGCTGCTGATCAAGGCGCTGAACCAGCATGACTACCCGGTCGTGCAGGCCTCGCTCCTCATGCTGGCCATGGCGGTGATGCTCGGCACCCTGCTGGGAGACCTGATCCAGGCCGCACTCGACCCGCGGGTGCGCACGGCCATGTCATGAGCATCGCCACCTCCACCCGCCACCATGGCGTGGCGTGGCGCGACGTCGCGGTGCTGCGCGCCCTGCGCACGCCCAAGGGTGCGCTTGCCGGCGGCTGGATCATCCTCGTCGTCCTCGCCGCCGTCTTCGCGCCGCTGCTGACGCCCTATGCCTATGACCTGCAGTCGCTGAAGGAGGCCTACCAGCCGCCCAGCGCCGCGCACTGGCTCGGCACCGACGAATTCGGCCGCGACCTGCTGACCAGGCTGCTTTATGGCGGGCGCACCTCGCTGTCGGTGTCGGGCATTGCCATCGGCGTCTCGGTCTTCGTCGGCATGGTGCTGGGTGCCGCGGCGGGCTATTTCGGCAAGCGCTTCGACCAGATGATCATGGTGGCGGTGGACCTCACCTGGTCGTTCCCCGAAATCCTCGTGGCGCTGATGCTGGTTGCCATCATCGGCCCCGGCATCACCGGCACGCTGGTGGCCATCGGGGTGGCCTACCTGGCGCAGTTCACCAGGCTGACGCGGGCCCAGATCATGGCCATCAAGTCGGAAACCTATGTCGAGGCGGCGCGCAGCCTCGGCGCCTCGCACGCCCGGGTGCTGACGGGGCACCTGCTGCCCAATGCGCTGGCCCCGGTGCTGGTGAGCGGCATGCTGGCCACCGGCGATGCCATCATCCTCGAGGCGACACTCGGCTTCTTCGGCCTAGGCGCCCAGCCGCCCACGCCGAGCTGGGGCGCCATGATGTCGTCGGGCACGGCGCTGCTGTTCAAGGCGCCCTGGATCATCATCTTCCCCGGCCTCGCGGTGGCCATCACCGTGGTCGCCATCAACATCTATGGCGACGCGCTGATCCGTGCGCTCGACATCCGCACCAGGCTGCGCGCGGCATGACGGCGCTGCTCACCGTGGCGGACATGCAGGTGACGATCGGCCCGGTGACGCCGCTCGACGGCATCGGCTTCACGCTGGACCGCGGCGAGATCCTCGGCCTCGTGGGAGAATCGGGTTCGGGCAAGTCGCTCACGGCCATGGCCATCATGGGCCTGCTGCCGCTGAGCGGCGGCCGGGTGAGTGCGGGCTCGATCCGCTTCGACGGCACCGAGCTCACCTCGCTCGGCGAGGATGCCTACCGGCAGCTGCGCGGCAAGCGCATCGCCTTCATCAGCCAGAACCCGATGACGGCGCTCGACCCGCTGCAGACCATCGGCGCCCAGGTCGATGTGATCGGCACGCTGCATTTCGGCAAGAGCCGGGCGGAGGCGCGCCGCCGCACCCTGGAGGTGCTGACCCAGCTGCGCATCCCCGAGGCGGCTGCGATCTGCGCCAGCTATCCGCACCAGCTCTCGGGCGGCATGAAGCAGCGCATCGTCATCGCCATGGCGCTGGCGGGTGAGCCCGACCTCATCATCGCCGACGAACCGACGACCGCGCTCGACGTGACGGTGCAGGCCCAGATCATCCACCTCCTGGCCGAGCTGGTGCGCGAGCGCGGCATGGCGCTGCTGCTCATCACCCATGACATGGGCGTCGTCGCCCAGTGCTGCGACAGGGTGGCGGTGCTCTATGCCGGCCGGCTGGCGGAGGCCGCTGCCATCGACCCGCTCTTCGCCGCCCCCGCCCACCCCTATACCCAGGCGCTCATCGCCTGCATCCCGCGCGACGACACCCGCAAGGGAACGCTCGCCGGCATTCCCGGCACGGTGCCCGCCGTCTCCGCCTACCCGCCGGGCTGCCGCTACCACCCGCGCTGCCCGCAGGCGCAGGACATCTGCCGCACCACCGTTCCGGACTCCCGGCCAAGACCCTCGGGCGTGGTCGCCTGCCATTTCCCGGGGCCCACCAATGGCTGAACCGCTGCTCACCACCACCGGCCTGACGCGCCGCTTCACCAGCGGCGGCGGCCTTCTCCGCCGGCCGCGCAGCATGACGGCGGTGCGTGACGTCACGCTTGCCATTCCGCGCGGCTCGGTCACGGGCGTCGTGGGCGAAAGTGGCTGCGGCAAGTCCACCCTCGCCCGCCTGGTGCTGCGGCTGATCGAGCCGAGCCAGGGCCGTGTCGGCTTCGACGGGGCGGACCTCACGGCGCTCCCTGCGGGCGAACTGCGCCGCATGCGGCGGCGGATGCAGATGGTGTTCCAGGATCCCTATTCCTCGCTCGACCCGCGCTACACCATCGCCGAGGTCCTGGCAGAGCCCTTCCGGGTGCAGGGCGAGCGCGTCAGCCGCGACGCGATCGACCACCTCCTGTCGCAGGTCGGCCTCGCCGCGCCGATGGCGGCGGCCTATCCCCACCAGCTGTCGGGCGGCCAGCGCCAGCGCGTCGGCGTTGCCCGCGCGCTTGCCCTGAAGCCGGACTTCGTGGTGCTGGACGAACCCACCGCCTCGCTCGACGTGTCGATCCAGGCGCAGATCGTGGCGCTGCTCGAGCGGCTGAAGTCCGAACTCGGCCTCACCTACATGTTCATCTCGCATGACCTCGGGCTGGTGCGCTATTTCTGCGACCGCATCCTCGTCATGTATCTGGGTGCCGTGGTGGAGGAGCTTCCCTCCACCGAGGCGGCCCCGCGCCACCCCTACACGCGCGCCCTGCTCGACAGCACCTTCAGCCCGGATCCCGCCTTGCGCCGCAGGCTGGTGGCCCTGAAGGGCGAGATCCCGTCGCCCTTCGACCTTCCCCGGGGCTGCGCCTTCGCCGGCCGCTGCCCCCACGCCACCGCCCACTGCCGCGACCAGCGCCCCGAGCTTGCTGGCGAGGCCGGGGGCCACCGTGTCGCCTGTTTCCACCCGCTGTGACTGACCGAGCAAGGAGAGTGCCGTGCCCCGCCATGTGCTGACCGCCGAATTCGCCCACGAGAGCAATACCTTCAAGAAGGGCTTCACGGTGCTCGATGATTTCCGCAGCGAGACCTACCTCCAGGGTGAGGCCGCCATCGCCGAGCGCGGCAACGCCAACACCGAACTCGCCGGCTTCCTCGACGCCGCGCGGGAGGCAGGCTGGCGGGTGAGCCATGTGATCTCCGCCCATGCCGGCCCCGGCGCGCGCGTGGCGCGTGCCGCCTTCGACGACATCGCCGGCCAGATCTGTGCCGCCGCGACGGCAAGCAGGCACAGCCTCGACGGCATTCTCCTGTCGCTGCACGGCGCCATGGTCACGGAGTTCTGCGAGGATGGCGAGGGAGAACTCCTCACCCGCCTGCGCGCCATCGTCGGGCCGGACATGCCGATCGCGGTCACCCTCGATCTTCACGCCAACTGCACGCCGCTGATGTGCGACCTCGCCGATGCCATCGTCTCCTACAAGACCTATCCCCACATCGACATGCGCGAACGCGGCCTGCAGGCCGGCCGCATCCTGGAAGCCCGCATGTCCGGGCGCAGCCGGCCGCGCACCCTGCGCGCCCACCGCCCGATGCTGGACGAGATCAACAGCGGCCGCTCGGACGAAGGCCCCATGCTGCCGCTCTATGCCAAGGCCCGCGCGGCGGAACGGGAGCCGGGCATCCTCGCCGTATCGATCAATGCCGGCTTCTCGGATGCCGACATCCGCGATGTCGGTCCCACGGTGACCGTCACCTACGACACGCTGCAGCCCGCTGCGGAGTCGCGCGCCCGCGCCATCGCGGAAGACATCGCGGACGGCATCTGGGCTGCCCGCTTCACCAGCGTCAACACCTACCTCGGCGTCGAGGAGGCGGCCGCCATCGCCAGCAGTTTCGACGCCTCACGCGGTCCGCTCATCATCGCGGACTATGCCGACAATCCGGGCTCCGGCGCCTATGGCGATGCCACCAACCTGCTCCGGGCCATGCTGGACGCAGGCCTCCGCAACGCCGCCTTCGGCCCGATGATCGATCCTGAAGCGGCCGCCTTCCTCCACACCCACCGCGTGGGCGACACGGTCAGCCTGGCGCTCGGCGGCAAGAACGACCCGGCCTTTGGCGGCGGCCCCCTCGCGGTGACGGGCGAAATCATCCACCTCAGCAATGGTGACATGATCTGCGACGGCCCCATCCTCGGCGGCCTGCACCACAGCTATGGCACTACCGCCGTGCTCCGCGTCGATGGCATCGATGTCCTCGTGGTCACCGCCAATTCGCAGATGCTGGACCAGCAGCAGTTCAAGGCCTTCGGCATCATGCCGGCGGAGAAGTCCGTGGTCGCCCTCAAGTCCATGCAGCACTTCCGCGCCGCCTTCGAACCCATCGCCGGCCGCGTCATCGTCTGCGACAGCGGCGCCCTCTCCACCCCCCGCTACGAACGCCGCACCTACCGCAACGTCCCCCGCCCCATCTTCCCGCTGGAGCGGAACACCGAGCTCCCGACCAGGCCCTGACATCCGGTCGTGGAGACAGGTCTCGTCACAGGCGTCCTGCAGCGCCAAGGACCAGTCAGGCCCGCGCCAGGCTCATTGCGACACCGTCTCCGGCACCGCGTCCGTCGCGGCCTGCTCCGTCTGCAACCGCTTCACCACCCGTGCCCATTGAGCCGGCGTGCCGTTGTAGCTGTTGCGGTCGACAGGACCGGTGACGCCGGGCACCCGCCCGGTCGTGGTGAACTGCCAGAACGACCAGTCACGCCCGGGATATTTCGCCGCGGGCTTGGCCGCCGTCGAGCGCAGCCAGAACTGATAGTCGGTGAAGGCGCCCTGCAGCACGTCGCGGTGGAACTTGGGATCGGTGTAGATGATCGGGCGCTTGCCACTGTGCGCTTCCATCGCCGCCAGCATCACCTTCATCTTGGCCAGGGCCTCCTTGCGGGCAATCTGGTGCGGGCAGGTCTTGGAGTGGCCGTTCCACTCCACGTCCAGCACTGGCGGCAGCGTGCCCCGGTCGGCCGGCACCTGTGCCGCGAACCACGCCGCCTGGTCGCGCGCCGGGCTGCACCAGTACATCACATGGTAGGCGCCCCGCACGATGCCCGCCTTGCGCGCACCGCGCCAGTTGTCGTGAAATTTCGGGTCGAGGCGGTCGGCCCCTTCCGTTGCCTTGATATAGGCGAACCGAATGCCCGCGGCGTCGACCTTCTTCCAGTTGATGTCCCCCTGGAAGTAGGACACGTCGATCCCCTGCACAGGCATGCCATGGGCTGCGGCAACGCCGTCATGCGGCTTCCTGTCCGACAGGCCTCCCGCCAGCGCGGCGGCGCCCGCGAAGCAGGCGACAACCGCTGCCAGGGCGAGAACAGCAATGCGATTGCGATCACGCTGCATCGTTCAGGCTCCGTCTCGTCCGCATACCGTGCACCATCCTTCAGCGTCCGCTCTCACATCGGCGGCGCATAGAGCAGGCCGCCTGCGTTCCACAGGGCGTTGATGCCGCGGTTGATGGCCAGCGGCGTGCCGGGGCCCAGGTTGCGGTCGAAGATCTCGCCGTAATTGCCCACCGCCTTGATGGTGCGGGCGGCCCAGTCGGCGTCGAGCCCGGTGCTCGGGCCGTCGCTGCCGGTGACGCCGAGAAGGCGCTGCACCGCGGCGTTCTTCGACTTGGCTTTCATGTCGTCGACATTGGCGCTGGTGACGCCCAGTTCCTCCGCATTGACCAGCGCGAACAGTGTCCAGCGCACGATGTTGAACCACTGCTCGTCGCCCTGGCGGATGACGGGCCCCAGCGGCTCCTTCGAGATCACGTCCTGCAGCACCATGGCGGCATCAGGCTCCTTCAGCCGCAGCCGCACCGCATAGAGCGACGACATGTCGGTGGTGAAGGTGTCGCACTTGCCCTCGTCGAAGGCCTTGATGAGGTCATCGAGGTTGTCGAGGCGCACCGGCACGAAGGTCATCTCCTTTTCGCGGAAGAAGTCCTCGACGTTGCTCTCCGTGGTGGTGCCGGTCTGGAAGCAGATCGCAGCACCCGAAAGCTGCAGGGCGGAGGTGACGCCCAGCAGCTTCTTCACGATGAAGCCCTGCCCGTCATGATAGGAAATGCCGGTGAAGCGCAGCGGCATGGCCGTCTCGCGGTCCATGGTCCAAGTGGAGTTGCGGGCCAGCACATCCACCTTGCCGGCCTTCAGCGCCTCGAAACGCGACTTGGCGTCGAGCGGAACATAGGTCACCTTGGCGGGGTCTCCCAGGGTGGCGGTGGCCACGGCGCGGCAGAAGTCCACGTCGAAGCCGGCATAGCTGCCATCCGCCGCCTTGGCGCCGAAGCCCTGGAGGTTGGGGTTGACGCCGCAGGTCAGCGTGCCGCGCGCCTTCACATCATCCAGCGTCGCGGCCTGTGCCGCCGTCGCCAGGCCCAGGCACAGCACCGCTGCGGCAAGAAGAGCTTTCATTCCGATTCCTCCGTTGTGGGCCCGAAACTAGCGCAGGATCTGGGCAAGGAACAGCCGCGTGCGCTCGTTGCGGGGATGGCCGAAAAACTCGTCCGGCGCATTGATTTCGACAATCTGGCCCTGGTCCATGAAGATCACCCGGTCCGCCACCTGGCGGGCAAAGCCCATCTCGTGGGTGACCACCAGCATGGTCATGCCCTCCGCCGCCAGCGCCACCATGGTGTCGAGCACCTCCTTCACCATCTCGGGGTCGAGGGCCGAGGTGGGCTCGTCGAACAGCATGATCTTGGGCGTCATGCACAGGGCGCGGGCAATGGCCACGCGCTGCTGCTGGCCGCCCGACAATTGCCCCGGATATTTCTTCGCCTGCTCGGGGATGCGCACCCGTTCGAGGAATTTCATGGCAAGGGCTTCCGCCTCGCGCTTCGGCATGCCGCGCACCCAGATGGGGGCCAGCGTGCAGTTTTCCAGCACGGTGAGGTGCGGGAAGAGGTTGAAGTGCTGGAACACCATGCCCACCTCGCGCCGCACCTCCTCGATGGCGTGCACATCGTCGTTGATCTCCACGCCGTCGACGATGATGCGGCCTTCCTGGTGCTGCTCCAGCCGGTTGATGCAGCGGATGAGCGTCGACTTGCCGGAACCCGAGGGACCGCAGATCACGATGCGCTCGCCTTGTTCGACGTCGAGGTTGATGTCGCGCAGCACGTGGAAGCTGCCGAACCACTTGTTCACGCCGATGAACTGCACCGCCTGCCGCGCCATCAGCGTTTCCCCGCCTGTTCCAGCCGGGCCTCGGTGAACAGCGCATAGCGCGACATGGCGAAGCAGAAGGCGAAGTAGACCAGGGCCGCAACGAAATAGCCGGTATTGGCCGTCTGCGGCGCGGCCCATTTCGCGTCCTGCAGCCCGGCATTGATGATGCCGAGGAAGTCATAGATCGAGACCACCAGCACCAGCGTCGTGTCCTTGAACAGCCCGATGAAGATGCCGACGATGTTGGGGATCGAGATGCGCAGAGCCTGCGGCAGCACGATCTTGCGGGTCACCTGGCCCCGGCTCAGGCCCAGCGCAAGCCCCGCCTCGGTCTGGCCCTTGGCCACCGCCTGCAGCCCGCCGCGCACCGCTTCCGCTATGTAGGCCGAGGCGAAGAGCGAGAGGCCAATGATCGCCCGCATCAGCTTGTCGAGGGTCACGCCGCCGGGCAGGAACAGCGGCAGCATCACGCTCGCCATGAACAGCACGGTGACCAGCGGCACACCGCGCCACAATTCGATGAAGACGATGGACGCGGTCCGCACCACGGGCAGCTCCGAGCGCCGCCCCAGCGCCAGCAGGATGCCCAGCGGCAGCGAGATCACGATGCCGGTCACCGCCACCACCAGGGTCACCAACAGCCCGCCCCAGCTCGAGGTTTCCACCGGCTCGAGGCCGAAAGCGCCGCCCGCCAGCAGCACATAGGCGATGGCCGGATAGGCGATCAGCAGGAACAGCGCATTGGCCTGCTTGCCCGGGGCGCCCGGCACCATCATGGGCGCCAGGGCAGCCGCGCCGATCGCCATCACCGCCAGCGGCCGCCAGCGCTCGTCCAGGGGGTAGAAGCCGAAGATCCATTGCGGGAACTTCTCCCACACGAAGGGCCAGCAGGCGCCGGCGTCAGGGATGGCGCAGGCCTCGCGGCCGCTGCCGGTCCACACCGCGCGCAGCACCGCCCAGTCGAGCACCGACCAGGCCAGCCAGCCCAGTGCCAGGCCCAGCAGCAGGGTCAGCAGGCTGTTGCCCGGGCCTGCAAACAGGTTCGCCCGCAGCCAGCCCAGGGCGCCCGCCGTGCCCGGTGGCGGGGGCCGCAGCGGCGCGTCGCGATCCCTGACGAAGGCCACGCTCACCGCCTCACCTCCCCACCAGCCGGTGGCGGGCGTTGAACCAGTTCATGAAGGCCGAGGTGAGAAGGCTGAGGCTCAGGTAGACGACCATCCAGATCGTCACCACCTCGATTGCCTGCCCCGTCTGGCCGAGGATGGTGCCGCCCGTCGACACCAGGTCCGGGTAGCCGATCGCCACCGCGAGGGAGGAGTTCTTGGTCAGGTTCAGGTACTGGCTGGTCAGCGGCGGGATGATCACCCGCAGCGCCTGCGGCAGGACGACGAGGCGCATCGCGAGCCGCGGCTTCAGCCCCAGCGCCGCCGCCGCCTCGCCCTGCCCCCGCGACACCGCCATCACCCCGGCGCGCACCGCCTCCGCGATGAAGGCTGCCGTATAGATGGACAGGGCTAGCAGCAGTGCCATGAATTCGGGCACCAGCGTCATGCCGCCCCGGAACCCGAAATTGCTGCGCACTGGGTGCTCGAAGCTGAGCGGCCATCCCGCGGCGAACAGGAACAGCACCGGCAGCGCAACCAAAAGCAGCGCCCCGAGCCACCAGACCGGCATGCTCTTTCCGGTTGCTTCGCGTTGTCTCCTGTTCCAACCGGACAGCAACCAGAATGCAACGGCGGCAACACCAAAACCAACCCAAGACCACCATGCTCCATCACCGAAAACCGGTGCCGGCAAGGTCAGTCCCTTGTTGGAAAGCGATGCCGAACCGAGGGTGATGGCGTCGCGGGCCTGCGGCAGCGGCGTCAGCACCAGCCGGTACCAGATGAAAAGCTGCAGCAATAACGGCACGTTGCGCATCACTTCGATGTAGGCCGTGGCGATCCGCGCCGCCAGCCAGTTGCGCGACAGGCGCATCAGCCCGATCACCAGCCCCAGCATCGTGGCCAGCACGATGCCACAGGCCGAAACCAACAAGGTATTGAAAAACCCCACCATTAAGGCCCGGGCATAACTGTCCTCGCCGGAATAGGGGATCAGCGAGAACGACACCTCGAAGCCGGCCTTGCGCCACAGGAAGTCGAAACCCGAAACAATGTGCCGGGTGGCCATGTTGGCCGCGGTATTCAAAGCCAGGTCATAGAAAAACGCTGCAAGCGCAATTAAAACAAGGGCTTGCAGCGCAAGGCCGCGCCAGCGGGCGCTGCTCCAGACGGGCCGGCGTCGCGGCCGCGCGGTCGCCTCAAGGCTCATGGGAACGCCGCCTCAGTTGCCGGAAACACGAAACCCGGGGCCTGGCCCCGGGTTTCCAAGTCGTTGATATCGCTCAGCGAACCGGCGGAGCGTATTGCAGCCCGCCATCCTTCCACAGGGCATTCTTGCCCCGCTCGATCTTGAGCGGCGAGCCCTGGCCGACATTGCGGTCGAAGATCTCGCCGTAATTGCCCACCTGCTTGATCGCAGCCTCGGCCCAGCCCTCGTCGAGGCCCATGCCGATGCCGAAGCCCGCCGCCTTGCCGTCGGACGAGGCAACGCCCAGCAGGCGCTGTATTTCCGGGTTGGTCGAGGTCTTCTTCATGTCCTCGACGTTCTGCGAGGTGAGGCCCAGTTCCTCGGCATTCACCAGCGCGAAATAGACCCACTTCACGACATTGAACCAGGCGTCGTCACCCTGCCGCACGACGGGGCCAAGTGGTTCTTTCGAAATGATTTCCGGCAGTACGAGGTTGTCGTCCGGCACCTGCATCTTGAGGCGCTGGGCATAGAGGCCGGACTGGTCGGTCGAGTAGGCGTCGCAGCGGCCGTCCTGATAGGCGGCGATCGCCTCGTCGTTCTTCTCGAAGGTCAGCAGCTTGTAGTCGAGCTTCTGGGACTTGAAATAGTCCGCGATGTTGAGCTCCGTCGTGGTGCCCGACTGTGTGCAGATCGTGGCGCCCGCGAGATCGTTCACCGACTTCACGTTGGCATGCTTCTTGGAGTTCACGATGAAGCCCTGGCCGTCATAATACATGATGCCCGCGAACTTGAGGCCAAGCGACGTGTCACGGCTCATCGTCCAGGTGGTGTTGCGTGACAGAACGTCGATTTCACCCGATTGCAGCGCAGTGAAGCGCTCCTTGGCGGTGAGCGGCGTGAACTTCACCTTGGTGGCGTCGCCCAGCACCGCAGCGGCAATCGCGCGGCAGAAGTCGACATCCATGCCGGTCCAGTTGTTCTGCGCGTCGGGCACCGAGAAGCCCATCAGGCCCTGGCTGACGCCGCACTGCA
Organism: Aestuariivirga litoralis; assembly: GCF_003234965.1. Classification (GTDB taxonomy): domain Bacteria; phylum Pseudomonadota; class Alphaproteobacteria; order Rhizobiales; family Aestuariivirgaceae; genus Aestuariivirga; species Aestuariivirga litoralis. The sequence goes on along the minus strand of NZ_QKVK01000004.1, from coordinate 58,159 downwards.
CGAAGCCGTGCTGACGCACATCATCCAGTGTGCCGGCAGTGGCAGCCCCGGCGATCGCCACGCTTGCCGCTGCGCCGAGCATGAGGGTTATGAGCTTGTTCTTCATCGAGATTCCTCTTTGTGACCTGTGCAGGACAGGATGCGCCATCCACGCGGCGAATGTCTTCATCCGAGGGGCAAATCAGTCCCCCGGTTGCGTGACAAAACAATCGGAAAACGGGTAGCAGGTCAAGGACAAAGCACCCCCTCCACAACCGCCAGAAGGTTGTCCATTGCGGCCACGCAAGGGGCATCCGGCTTGACCGGCCGGGCGATCATCACCACGGGAATGCGCAGCTCCCGCGCCGCATGCAGTTTTGCTTCGGTGGCACGACCGCCGGCGTTCTTGGTGACCAGATGAGTGATGGCGTTGTCGCTGATCAGGGCCATTTCGTCCGGCACGGTGAAGGGCGGCCGCTCACGCAGGATCTTCCAGTTGGATGGAGGGTTTAGTGGAGGCTCCTCGATCATCCTGGCAATTCCCGAAATGTCGCTGCGCGCAAAGAAGGGGTCGAGATCCTTGCGACCGGTTGTGAGCAGGACGCGCGCCCCGCGCGGAAGGACAGAGGCCGCTTGCGTGGCCGAGTCGACGATCCTCCAGTCATCGCCTGCGCGCGCCGTCCATGGCGGACGCTCGAAGCGCAGCAGCGGTACCCTGCAGTCGTCGCAGGCCGCGACAGCCTGGGCCGACATGCGCGCCGCAAACGGATGTGTCGCATCAATGACCAGCGCTATCTGCGCGGTTTCAAGATAGGATTTCAATCCGGCCACTCCGCCGAAACCACCAACGCGCACTTCGCCTGCAGGCAGCAGCGGCTGGGCCGTAACGCCTGCGAGCGAGGTGACGACGTTACGGCCCGACGCCACCAGCACATCAGCGATCTCGCGAGCGTCCCGTGTGCCGCCGAGGATCAGCAAGCGGTCACGCGGCATGGGCAATGATCTCGCCCCGGCGCGAGACGATCATGACGTCTGCCACCACCGGCGCATCTTTCAGAACGTCACGCACGGTGGCCAGTCCGGCCCTTGCCACGCGGGCGGCGAGATCGACGCCATCGGCCATTTCCAGCACTTCCTGCGCCGTGTTTGCAGCAAGGACCTTGTCACGCGGCAGTTCCGGGCACTGGTCTGCCAACCAGTCGAGATCGACCTGCGAGCGGCCGGAATGGAGGTCGAGCGCACCCTGCCCCAGCTTGCTGATCTTGCCAAAGCCGCCGCCGATGGTGACGCGCGCCACCGGATGGGTGCGGAGATACTTGAGCAGCCCCCCGGCGAAGTCCCCCATGTCCAGCATGGCCTCCAGCGGCAGCTCGTAGCGACTGCGAACGGCGTCCTCCGAGGTGGAGCCGGTGCAGCCCGCCACATGGCCGAGCCCCATGGCGCGGGCCACGTCGATGCCGCGGTGGATGGAGGCGATCCAGGCCGCACAGGAAAAGGGGTTCACGATGCCGGTGGTGCCGAGGATCGACAGCCCGCCGACGATGCCGAGCCGCGGGTTCCAGGTCTTGAGCGCGAGAGCCTCGCCGCCGGGGATCGAAATCTCGATTTCGACGCCCGTTCCGCCCAGTTCGGCGATCACGTCCCGCATCATCTGGCGCGGCACGGGGTTGATGGCGGGCTCACCCGGCGGGATGGGAAGACCGCCCCTCGTCACCATGCCGACGCCGGGACCTGCCTTGAATCGGATGCCCTCGCCGCCTTCGCGCACCGTGGCCACCACCATGGCGCCATGGGTCACGTCCGGGTCATCGCCCGCATCCTTGATGATTCCGGCGCGCGCCCAGCCCGCGCCCTTCTCCTCCAAAGCCAATGGAAAGGCTGGGGTTTCGCCCTTGGGCAACGTGATCGACACGGGATCGGGGAATTCTCCGGTGCGCAATGCCGCAAATGCCGCCTTCACTGCCGCCGTTGCGCATGCGCCCGTCGTCCAGCCGCGCCTTAACTCGCCTTCGGGCTTCTCTACTCGCATCAGCCCACTGTATAAGGCGGCCATGGGACTTGGACCAACGAAAAGGATCGGCGACTGGGTGAGCTCACCTGAGCAACAGACGGGCTTCGCCCGGCTGGATGCCGAGACCTTCCCGAGCTTCGAGCCGGGCTGGGTTTGGCTCGTCGGTGCAGGCCCCGGAGCACCCGGCCTGATGTCGCTCATGTGCTTCCACGCGCTGCAGAATTGCGACGTCGTCGTCTATGACGCGCTGGTGAACCCGGACATCCTGCGCTGGGTGAAGGTCGGCGCCGAACTGGAATATGCGGGCAAGCGCGGCGGCAAGCCGTCCCCCACCCAGAAGGACATCACGCTGCGCCTGATCGAACTCGCCCAGTCGGGCAAGCGCGTGCTGCGGCTGAAGGGCGGCGACCCCTTCATGTTCGGCCGTGGCGGCGAGGAGTGCCAGCACCTCGCAACCACCGGAATCCCCTTCCGCATCGTGCCCGGAATCACCGCCGGCATCGGTGGCCTCGCCTATGCGGGAATGCCCGCAACCCACCGTGATACAAATCATTCCGTCATTTTCCTGACCGGCCATGACGCCACCGGCAACATGCCGGCCAACGTAAACTGGCAGGCCGTGGCGCTGGCCTCGCCGGTCATCGTCATGTACATGGCGGTGAAGCACCTGGGCGAGATCGCCGCGGCGCTGATGGCGGGCGGGCGGGCCGCGGATGACCCCGTCACCATCGTGTCCAATGCCTCCATGCCGCATCAGGAAGTGGCCTCGACCACGCTGGGCGGGGCCGGCGCCTTCGTGGAAGCCAATGAACCGCCGACGCCGGCCATCGTGGTCGTCGGCAAGGCCGCCGACTGGCGGAGCCTCTTGGACTGGTACAAGGGACCCCTGCGGGAGAACCCGGTTGGCTAAGGCCATCGTCGTCGCCGCGCCCTCTTCCGGCAGCGGCAAGACATTGATTACGCTTGGACTTCTGAGGGCCTTCCGCAATGCGGGCGTGCGCGTGGCGGCGGCCAAGGTAGGCCCCGACTACATCGACCCGCGCTTCCACGAGGCCGCCACCGGCAGGGCCTGCTACAACCTCGACCCCTGGGCGATGAATGCCAGCCAGATCAAGGGCTTGGCGGGCGCACTGGCGCGCGATGCGGACCTCGTGATCATCGAGGGCGTGATGGGCCTGTTCGACGGGCCGCGCGGGGCGAAGGGCTCGACCGCCGACCTTGCGGTGATGCTTGGCCTTCCCGTGATCTTCACCCTCGACTGCCGCCACCAGGCCCAGTCGGCGGCCGCGCTTGTGCATGGTTTTTACAGCTATAACAAGGACTTGGAGCTCGCGGGCGTGATCCTGAACCGCACCGCCAGCGAGCGCCACGAGCTGCTGCTGCGCGAGGCGCTGGGCGAGCAGGTGCTGATGGCGCTGCGCAATGACGAGACGCTGGCCTGGCCGTCGCGCCACCTGGGGCTTGTGCAGGCGCAGGAAAACAAGGACCTGGACGCCTTCATCGAGGCGGCCGCCCTGCGGGTGAACCACAAACCGGCACTGGAGCGCATCCTCGACCTCGCGCGGCCCCTCCATGGCAGCGAAGGTGCCCCGGTTCTGCCGCCCCTGGCGCAGTCCGTGGCGGTGGCGCGGGATGACGCTTTCTCGTTTATTTACAGACACTTGCTGGATGGCTGGCGCCGCCAGGGTGCGAGCCTTTCCTTCTTCTCGCCATTGGCTGATGAGGCTCCCGACCCCGAGGCGGAGGCGGTGTTCCTGCCGGGCGGATACCCGGAGCTGCATGCCGGGCGGATCGCTGGAAACCGGCGGTTCCTCGACGGACTCCGGAGCCACTCGGGAACCGTTTATGGCGAGTGCGGCGGCTACATGGTGCTGGGCGAAAGCCTGATCGATTCCAAGGGGATGGCGCATGGCATGGCGGGGCTGCTGCCGTTGGTGACCAGCTTCGCGAAGCGCAAGCTGCATCTCGGATACCGGCAGCTGGAGCCGCTGACGGACGGACCTTGGTCCGCGAAGCTGATGGCGCATGAGTTCCACTATTCGACGCTGGTGAGCGAGGGCCAAGCGGACCGCTTGTTCGGAGCGCGGGACGCAGCCGGAAACCCGTTGGAGAACATGGGCTTGCGGCGAGGCAAGGTGATGGGCAGCTATGCCCATGTGATCGCGGGCGCGCCATGACGCGGGCCATCATGTTCATGGGCACGGGCTCGGACGTCGGCAAGTCGCTGATCGTGGCGGGGCTGGCAAGAGCCTTTGCAAACAGGGGCTTACGCGTCCAGCCCTTCAAGCCGCAGAACATGTCCAACAACGCCGCGGTGACGGCGGATGGCGGCGAGATCGGCCGGGCCCAGGCGCTGCAGGCGCGCGCCGCGCGGGTGCCGCCCTCGGTGCACATGAACCCCATCCTGCTCAAGCCCGAGACCACCACGGGGGCGCAGGTGATCGTGCAGGGCAAACGCCAGGCCTCGATGACGGCGCGGGAATATTTCCGCAGCCGGATGAGGTACATGGACGCGTGTCTTGAGAGCTTCTATAAGGTGGCGGCGCAGGCGGACCTGGTGCTGGTCGAAGGGGCCGGAAGCCCGGGCGAGATCAACCTCCGCAATGGCGACCTCGCCAACATGGGCTTCGCCGAGGCCGCCGACCTGCCCGCCGTGCTGATCGGCGACATTCATCGGGGCGGCGTCATCGCCTCCATCGCCGGCACCTTCGACATCCTGCCGCCGGAAGATCGCGCACGGCTGAAAGCCTTCCTGATCAATAAGTTCCACGGCGATCCGGAACTGTTTTCGGAAGGCCGGAGCTTCCTCGAACAGCGCACCGGAACCCCCTGTGTGGGTATCGTGCCACACTTCGAGGGGGCACGGAGCCTTCCGGCCGAAGATGCAGTGGCGCTGGAGGATGCGCTCACAACTACACAGAAAGGCGTGAGAATTTCCGTTCTCCGCCTGCCCCGCATCGCCAATTTCGATGACCTCGATCCCTTACGCCTCGAAGCCGGTGTGACGCTGACCTTCGTGCAGCCGGGCGAGCCGATCCCGGCGGACAGCCGGCTGGTGATCATTCCCGGTTCGAAATCAACGGTTTCGGACCTGGCAGCGCTGCGCAAGGAGGGCTGGGACATCGACCTCCTGGCCCATGTGCGCCGCGGCGGTCTGGTGCTGGGCCTGTGCGGCGGCTACCAGATGCTGGGCAAAACCATTGCCGACCCGCAAGGCCTTGAAGCGGAAGCCGGACTCGTTCCGGGACTGGGCCTGCTCGACGTCGAGACCACGCTGCTGTCCGACAAGACGCTGACCCGCATCGGCGGCACCCATGTGCCGACGGGGGCGGCGCTGGAAGGTTATGAGATCCACCTCGGCAAGACAGCCGGGGCCGATTGCGCCCGGCCCTTCGCCCTGCTGGGGGGACGGCCGGACGGGGCGATCAGCGCCTCGGGCCAAGTGATGGGGAGCTATCTCCATGGCTGCTTCGGAAGCGATGCGTTTCGTTCCAAGTTCCTGGAATCGCTCGGTGTTCAGGCCAGCGAGCTGCGCTTCGAGGAGACGGTGGAGCGGGTTCTGGACCAGCTCGCCGCGCATCTCGAGGCCCATCTCGACCTCGACCTGATCCTGTCGCTGGCGAGGGAATTCTGATGGATTGGCCGGTGCTGGTCTTCGGGCGCGCCGCCTGGGCGCTGCTGATCGAACGCTTCGCGGGCTACCCGCAGCCGGTCTTCGACCGCATCAGCCACCCGGTGGTGTGGATCGGCAAGCTCATCGACTGGCTCGACAAGCAGTTGAATGTAAAGGGTGTTTCGCCGCAGGAAGGGCGGCTCCGCGGGGCCGTGGCCGTGCTCATCCTGCTGGCGGCGGCCTTCATCCCCTCCTATTACGTGGCGCGTTTTCTCACCCATTGGCCGCTGGGCTGGCTCGCGGAGGCGTTGCTGGCGACCACGCTGATCGCGCAGAAATCGCTGAAAGATCATGTGCTTGCTGTCTATGACGGGCTCGGCCGCTCGCTTGCCGAGGGGCGCCAGAAGGTGAGCCTGATCGTCGGGCGGGACCCGACGCAGCTCGACGAGGCCGGGGTCTCCAAGGCGGCGCTCGAAAGTCTGGCCGAGAACACGTCCGACGGCATCGTGGCGCCGGTGCTGTGGTATGCGCTGCTGGGGCTGCCCGGCATCGTCATGTACAAGGCGATCAACACCGCGGACTCGATGATCGGCCACAAAAGCGAGAAGTATCAGTGGTTTGGCTGGGCGGCGGCACGGTTGGACGACCTTGTGAACCTGCCCGCCTCGCGCCTCACGGGCTATCTCTTCGCCGCCGCCGAGCCGGCGCGGTTCAGGCAGATTGTCGAGGTGATGCAACGGGATGCGCCGAAACATGGCTCGCCCAATGCCGGCTGGCCGGAGGCCGCCATGGCGGCTGCCCTCGGCGTGCGCTTCGGGGGCCCCCGCAGCTATGACGGCGAGATGGTGGACCTGCCCTACATGGGCGAGGGCCGGGACGACATCACGCGCGATGACATCAAGCGTGGCTTGCGCGTGTTGTCGCGCGCCATGTGGATGTTGTTCTTGATGTTGCTGTTCGTTGCATTTTGCGTTGTCGCCGTTGTCTAGCCCTTGAGCTTCAGGGGCAACCCGGCGGCGATGAAAAAGACATTGTCAGCGATCGCCGCCAGCGCCTGGTTGGCGAGGCCCTGCTCGTCGCGGAAGCGCCGCGCCATGGCATTCTCCGGGACGATCGAGAGGCCGACCTCGTTCGAGACCAGGATGACCTCCGCAGGGCAGGCCTCGAGCGCTGCACAAAGTTTCGTCACCTCCGCCTTGAGGTCGCGGCCATGGTGCATGAGGTTCCCGAGCCAGACGGTGACGCAGTCGAGTAGCACCAGCCCCTCGCGGGGGAGGACGGCGGCGGGGTCCAGAGGGGCCTCGAGGGTCTGCCAGCCGTCCCCTGCCCGCTGGTCGCGGTGGCGGGCGATGCGCTGGCGCATCTCGTCGTCGAAGGGCTCCGCCGTGGCGATGTAGGTGCGGGGGCCGCCGTGCTGGCGGGCGAGGCTTTCGGCGAAGCGGCTCTTGCCGGAGCGGGCGCCGCCGAGGACGAGGGTCAGCCGGCTCATGCGGGAGCCTTCGGGATGCGGGCGATGAAGTGGCCGCGCATGCGGTCCGGCCACTGGCGGAAGGGCACCTCGCCCGTCTCCGACTGCTCATGGAGCGCGAACCAGTCCAGGATGGCCTCGGCCTGCTCGCGCGTCGGCTCGTGGTTGCCGGTGAAATAGGTGAAGCGGTCGTGGTCGCGCAGGACGACGCTGCAGTGCTTGGTGCAGTTCCACAGGCAGGCCTGGGTGACCACGCGAAGCTCGAGGCCGCGGGCGGAGATCGCGTCCCGGACATGGCCGATCAGCGTCTCGCCGCCGGTGCGACCGTCGGGGGCCAGCTTCTCGGTCGCCGAGAACTTGCAGGTCGAACACATCACGATGTCGCGCATGGAGCGGGATTTCTCAGGGTTGCCAAGGGACGGGGCTTCAATGTAGGCAATCTGCTGACCTGTCAACGCGTTGAAAACGGCATGACCTTCCGCTCGATCGCCTTCCTCGCGTCGGACTCGCCCGAGGCCCGCGAGGCCATCCAGACCCTGACCCGGCGGCACGGCAATGCCGACCCCTCGCAGGCCGACTGCGTGGTGGCGCTGGGCGGCGACGGGCTGATGCTGCAGGCGCTGCACCGCTTCGTGTCCACCGGCATTCCGATCTACGGCATGAACCGCGGCACGGTGGGCTTCCTGATGAACGACTACGCGGCCGACGGCCTGGCCGAGCGGCTGGCGGCGGCGGAGCTCACCACCATCCACCCGCTCGCCATGACGGCGGTGGACGAGACCGGCAAGACCCACCGGGCGATCGCCTTCAACGAGGTCTCCCTGCTGCGCCAGCGCCACCAGGCGGCGAAGCTGATGATCGCCATCGACGACAGGCCCCGGCTCGAGGAACTGACCTGCGACGGCATCCTCGTGGCGACACCAGCCGGCAGCACGGCCTATAATCTCTCCGCCCACGGACCAATCCTGCCGATCAATTCGGACCTCCTGGCGCTGACCCCGATCAGCGCCTTCCGGCCGCGCGGCTGGCGTGGAGCGATCCTGCCATCGGCGGCCAAGGTGACGATCTCCATCATGGAAGGCGACAAGCGGCCGGTGGCGGCGGTGGCCGACCACGTCGAAGTGCGCCACGTGCGGCAGGTGGAGGTGGCGCAGGACACGAGCCGCGCCGCGCGCATCCTGTTCGACCCTGGCCACAGCCTGGCCGAGCGCGTGCTGCGCGAGCAGTTCAGGTTCTAGGCGCCCTCAGGCCGCCTGCTGCAGGTCGGCCTTCAGCCGGGTGGCGAGGTGGCGCGTGCGTTCTGCCGCATAGCGGCCGAGGAAGGCGAGGTTGCGTGGCTGCTCGGCGGGCGGCATGGCGGCATAGCGGGTGAGCAGCGTCTCGATGATATGGGCGCCGAACTCGTCGGCCGAATGGTTGAGGCCGTCCTCGCGCTCGTCGGCGGCCACGTCGCAGGCGGCCTGCAGCGTCCAGTAGCAGCTGTCCGGCAACCCGCAGCGGGCATGCAGTGCGCGCAGCCGGCCGCGCTGGTAGACCTGTTCCTCCACCTTGCGCGGCGGCAGTCCGGAGAGCTGGGCGAGGCACTCGATGACCACCGGCATGGCGCCCTGGCAGGCGGCATGCACGATGAGCGAGGGCGTGAGCAACTGGTTGTCGATGAGGAAGGCGATGGCCGGCGGCAGGTCATGGGGGCCGGCCTGGCGCAGCACGTCGAGCGTGGCGTTCTCCTCTGCGTCGGCCACGAGTTCGGCGGATAGCGCGGAGGGCAGCCAGTGGCGCTCGGTGAGCAGCGCGTGGATGCTGGCGGCGGCGCGGCGGGCCTGCACGATGCGGATCACGGGCGGCAGGTCCGGGCGGGCCAGCAGCAGGTCCAGCATGGCCTTCTCGCCACCGAAGCGCTGGTAGAGGGTGCGGAAATGGGCAGCGCCCAGCGTGACATCCGCGTTCTCGAGCAGCAGCGCGTTGACGGCGAGCGAGGCCTCGCGGGTGATGAAGTCCACCGCTTCGGCCGGAAGGCCGGGGCGCATGGCGATGACGGCCTGGCGGGTTTCACCGCCGGCACGCAACACCGCCAGCATGCGCAGCCCGTCGAGCGCCGGCGTGGCCGCGAGGAATGGCAGGGCGATCTCCTCCTCGTCGGAGGCAATGGTGAAGAGCAGGTCGGCATCGAGCACCCGAAGCACCGTCAGCGCGTCGATAAAGCTGCGGCGGACCCCGGCATCGGCGTCCGCCACGAGGCGGCGGGCCACCGGCAGCACCTGCTCGCGCTCGCCCGGCGAGGTGGCGGCATCACCGAGGAACCGGGCGATCTGCAGCGCCAGCGTGGTGCGCCGCGCGGCATCGCCACAGGCGATGACATCCATGAAGACCTGGATGTCGAGGCCGAAGGTGGGTTCCTGCTTGGTGGCGTGCTGCATGCTGTGAGTCTCCGGCGATGATGATGGCGGCGGAGGCTTAATTTTTGGTTCACCATACCGATCGGAGCGTGTGGGAGGATGACCCGTGACAGGCCCCTCCCCGCTCCCGGTCAGTCCTGCAGCAGCGGGGCGTTGGCGGGGGTGGACACCGGGCTCACCGACATCACGTCGCGGCCATGGGCCTTGATGTGGTCCGGATGGCGCCAGTTGCGCCAGAAGGCGAAGCCCGCGAGCGCACCATTGACCACGATCATGAAGATGAGGAAGCCGGCCCGGCCGATCTCGCTCATCAGCGAACCGGCGAGGATGGGGCCCAGGATCGAACCCGCGCCATAGAGCAGCACCAGCTTGGCCGAAGCGCCCAGCACCTGCTCCTTGCGGAGGTGGTCATTGGCGTGCGCGATGACCAGCGAATAGACCGGCAGCGAGACGATGCCGAACAGCGTCATCAGCGCGATGAGCATGAACCAGCTGACATAGTATCCGCCTGCCAGGATGATGGCCGGCACGATGGCCGCGGCGAGGCTGAGCAGCATGATGATGGTGCGCCGGTCGATGCGGTCCGACACCCAGCCGATCGGATACTGCGAGAGGATGACGCCGACGGGGGGCAGCGCCATCATGATCGACACCCAGACCAGCGGCAGGCCCATGGCGAGCCCGAAGATGACGCCGAGCGCGAAGAAGGCGCTCTGCCCCAGGCCGCAGGCGATGACGCCGACCACGGCCAGCGGCGAGGCCTGCCAGATGTCGGCGATCTTCACGCTTTTCGCACCCTCGACGCTCGGCTGTTCCGAGGGCACGAGGATGAGCGGCACCAGCGACAGGGAGAGCAGGCACGAGACGACGATGAAGCGCACGTAGCCCGAGGGATCGGTGATGTTGAGCAGGAGCTGCCCCGCACCCAGCGCGCCATAGGTGACGATCATGTAGAAGGACAGGGTCTGGCCGCGGTTGCGGTTGGAGGACGCGGCGTTGAGCCAGCTTTCGCAGACGATGTACATGCCCGAGACGCAGAGCCCGGTGAGCACGCGCAGCACGAACCAGAAGACCGGGTTGACGAACAGCGGGAACAGCAGCACCACGGTGGAGACGATGGAGGCCAGTCCCGCGAAGGTGCGCACATGGCCGACACTCTTGACGAGGCGCGGCGCGGCGAAGGTGGAGAGCAGCATGCCCGCCGAATAGCCCGCCATGACGATGCCGGTGGTGGAGGTGGAGAAGGCGGCCTGGTCGGCCGAGAGCGACACCAGCGACCCGTTGAGCCCATGCCCGAGGCACAGCATGGCGACGCTGGCGAGGAGAACCCAGAGGGAGGCGTTGTTCATGTCTCCCCTCTCTCAGGCCATTGCGACGGAAATCAGACGGCGATGCCGGCCTGGCGGAGCTTGAAGTGCAGGAGGTCGCGGTCCAGCGGCATCATCAGCACGTCGGCCGCACCCTCGAGGATGGACTGGCCGAACATCTCGGTATCGGGCGTCTCGGCAAAGAGGAAGACGACCGGCGGCTTGCCGCGCGTTGCCATGCGCAGGCGCTTGACGAAGTCCTTCGGTGCGCCGCCATTGGCACGCGCCGAGAGCATGACCACGTCGGGCGAATTGTCGTTGCAGAAGCGCATGGCCTCGTCGGCGCCGCTGGTGAGCGACGTGTCGAGGCCAAGGCCCGACAGCATCTCTCCGAGATACCGGCCCCTGCCCTCGTCATCAATGAGCAGACACTTGGTCATGTCCACAAACCTCTCCGACTCCCCTCGGGCGGGGCTCAACCGCCCGTCACCCGTGAAGGGAAAACCTGCGCCGGGCTGGTTAATGAGCGGTTAACAGGCTTGTCCACAGCTTATCCACAGGCTGTAAACACTTGAACAACCGTGAAAAAGCAACTTGTGCACAGGTTTGTCCACAATGGCGGAATTGCGGCGGGGGGCTGGAGCGCGAAAGGGCTGCCGAACTGAGTCGCGGCCGCGCTAGTCCGGCCGGCGCATGCGCCATGCCTCGGTGACGGTGGCGTATTCGCTGTAGCCGAGCCGGGCGATGGGCTGCATCGCCGCGGTGTCCACCCGGCCATCATGGATGAAGCGGTCGTCGATGTGGATGCCGAGGACGCGGCCGATGATGAGGAAATTCTCGGCATTGCCGTCATCGTCCGGCAGCGAGACGATGCGGTGCAGGCAGCATTCGAGCGCCGCCGGGCTTTCGGCGACGCGCGGCGGCCGGACGATCTGGCATGGCGCCTTGGTGAGGCCGGCCAGCTCGAACTCGTCCACCGACACATGGGCCGAGGTGGCGTTCATCTGCTCGCGCAGCGCGAAGGTGGCGAGGCTGAACACGAACTCGCCCGTCGCCTCGATGTTGCGCATCGAATCCTTCACCGGGCCCGAGCCGAAGGCCACGTAGTGCGGCGACTGCGAGAAGGCGTTGAAATAGCTGTAGGGTGCCAGGTTGGCGCGGCCCTCCGGCGAAAGCGTGGACACCCAGCCGATGGGGCGCGGCGCGACGATGGCCTTGAACGGGTCGTACTGGAAGCCATGATCGTTCTTCACCGCGTCATAGAACATCAGAGGCTCCGCAGGAGTGCTGGAAGATCCGCCACGCTGTCGATGGTGTAGTCCGCAAGGTGCGCGATGTCGTCCCGTCCGGCATTGCCCGAGAGCACGGCAATGGCGAGCCCCGCGCCGCCGTTGCGCGCCTCCTCCATGTCGTGGTGGTTGTCGCCCACCATGGCGATCGATGCGGCCGGCAGGCCGGTGATCTCGGCGAAGCGGCGGATCATGTTGCCCGAGGGCTTGGCCACCGGCACGGTATCGGCCGCGATGATGTCGTCGAAATGCTCGATGACGCCGACATGGGCCATGTGGGCGCGGGCCGAGACGTGGCTGTCATTGGTGGCGACGCCGAGCTTGAGGCCCATGTTGCGGAGCTCGGTGAGCAAAGGCTCCAGCGGCATGAGCGGCGTGAGCTTGTCGCGCACCAGATGGGTGTAGCCATGATCGAGAAGGTGGATCTTTTCGGCCAGCGCATCGCCGGAAAGCTCGGGCCACCAGGTGGCGGCGATCTGGCGGGTGGTGCCGCCGGCGAGCAGCGAACCGGCCTTGAACTTGCCACTGGCGGGATCATAGCCCGCCTTCTGCATCAACGCCTCGGCGCCGGCGAGGTCGGTCGAGAACAGCTCCTGCAGGATCTGGCGGTAGATCGGCACCCAGGTGGCATTGACCTCGATCAGCGTGCCGTCCTTGTCGAAGAGGACGCCCTGGATCTTCATGATGCCTGCCAGCGGGTGAGGAGTGCCGCCGGATCGGGGCGCGGGCGCTCCTCCAGGGGCGCTGTCGGCGTGCCGAAATAGATGAGGCCGGCGAGTTTCTCGCCGGGCTTCAGTCCCATGGCGGCGGCGATCTCGGCATCATAGACCACCCAGTCGGTGTTCCACTGGCAGCCGATGCCCATGGCCGTTGCCGCATAGAGGATGTTCATGCACACCGCGGCGGCGGAGAGCTGCTGCTCCCACACCGGGATCTTGGGATGCTCCTGGGCGGCGGAGACGACGCCAAGCACGGTGGGCGCCCGCAGGAACAGGCCGTGCACGAAGCCCAGCGTCTGCTCGCCATGCTCGGGATGGAGGACCTTCCAGCGCGCCTTCATGACATCGCCGAAGGCGGCGCGGGCGTCGCCCTCCCACAGGATGAAGCGCCATGGCGCCAGCTTGCCGTGATCGGGCACGCGCACGCCGATGCGGAGGATTTCGGCAAGCTGCTCCGCCGTGGGGCCGGGCCCGGCCATGGCCTTGGCGGATGCGGACTTGCGGGTGGCGAGAAGCGCGAGAACGGAACTGCTGTCGTTGAATTGCTGCATGATCATTGCAGTCTGGCGGGAGTGCCCGGAAAAGGCAATGCCGGGGCCGCCATTAACCATTCATTAAGATGCAAATTGCCGGACCGGCAGGCTGCATGATTAGCTGATGCGGCTTGGAGAGAGGAACTTCGCCCTTGCACGATTGCAGACCCCGTGCACGGCATCAGCGCCACCGCGGACAAGGCCTTCGCGCCGTTGTCGCGGTGGCGTTTTTCCTTTGCCCCGCCCTGCCCGCACTGGCCGAGGCCGCACATGGCCTGGCGATCGCGCTGGTGCCACCGGGCCGCGAGGGCCTTGAGCTTTCCGCCCGCCTCACCCCGGATGGCGGGCCCCTGCAGCAGAGCATGTCCTGGACCATCCGCGGCCCTGATGGCGATACGGTGTTTTCCGGCACCGATGGCACGGCCGACGTGTCGCTGGCGCCGGGCGACTACGTGGTCGATGCCGCCTATGGCGCGACGCTGATCGAGAAGACGGTGAGCATTCCGGCCGGCACCCGCCTCAAGGTCGATCTCGTGCTCGATGCCGGCGGCCTGAAGGTGGAGCCGATGCTGGGCAAGATCGACGTGCCGCCGGTCGCCTCACGCGTAAGGGTGTTCTCGATGGACGGGAGAAGACTTATGGCCGTGTCGGTGACGCCGGGCGAGATCATCCGCCTGCCGCGCGGCACCTATCGCGTGGAAAGCCAGGTGTCGACCGGCAACGTCAAGGCGGTGGCCGACGTGCATGTGACGGCGGGCCGCGTGGCGACACTGAAGATCGCGCACAGGGCGGGCCTGGCGCGCCTCGCCTTCGTCGGCGCCCCCAATGCCGCGGTGCGCTGGGAGATCGAGGACCAGTCCGGCAGCCCCATCGCCACGCGTGGCGGCATCAACGCCAATGTCACGCTGCTGCCCGGCACCTACACCGCACGCGCCCGGGTGGGTGCGGAACTGCTGACCGCGACCTTCAACATCGAGGCCGGCGAAGCCCGCGACATCCTGCTGGGGAACTGAGCCCTACTTGTCCGGCAGCGGGATGAAGTCCTTCTCGTCGCCCGGCACGATGGCGAAGCGGGCCTGCTTCCAGTCGTCCTTGGCGGCCTCGATGCGCTCCTTCGATGACGACACGAAGTTCCACCAGATATAGCGCGGGCCGTCCATCGGCTCGCCGCCCAGCAGCATCAGGCGGGCGTGGGTGCGGGCCCGCAGCGTGATGGCATCACCCGGGCGGAAGACGAGGAGACGGCCCGCCTCGAACACCTGCCCCGCCACCTCCACCTCACCGTCGGCGACATAGACGCCGCGCTCCTCGTGGTCGGCGGGCAGCGGAACGGCGGTGCCGGCCTGCATCTGCACATCGGCATAGAAGAGTTCGGAATGGGTCTTCACCGGCGAGGTGGCACCATAGAGCGAGCCCGCGATGATGCGGGCGGAGATGCCGCGCTCGTCGATCACCGGCAGTTCGTGCGCCGCGACATGATCGAAGGCGGGGGCCGCCTCCTCATGTTGCTTCGGCAGCGCCACCCAGCTCTGGATGCCGAAAACTTTCCGCGCGCGCGCAAGGTCCGGCGGTGCCGTGCGCTCGGAATGCACGATGCCCTTGCCGGCCGTCATCCAGTTGAGTTCGCCGGGCGAGATGGGCTGAGCGCTCCCCAGGCTGTCGCGGTGATAGATCGAGCCGTCGAACAGCCAGGTGACGGTGGAGAGCCCGATATGCGGGTGCGGGCGCACGTCGATGCCCTGCCCCGGCTGCATCAGCGCCGGGCCCATCTGGTCGAAGAAGATGAAGGGTCCCACCATCTGGCGGCGCGCCGAGGGCAGCGCGCGGCGCACCTCGAAGCCGCCGAGGTCGCGGGCGCGCGGCACGATGACCATCTCGATCGCATCCGCCGCGGCGGCATCGCCGGGCATCGGGTCGGGGATATGGGGCAGGCTCATGGGCAGGCCTCCTTCACTCTGGGTGCAACCTTGGTGCCGAGCAGTTCGATGGCGCGCATGAGGTCCTTGTGCGGCATGGCGCCGATCGCCATCTGCACCAGGATGCGGTCATTGCGGAACAGCGCGTGCAACTCGATGATGCGGTCCGCCACGCGCTCCGGTTCGCCGATCAGCAAATGGCCGCTGGGGCCGCAGGCAGCCTCGAACTCGCGCCGGCCCGAGGGCGGCCAGCCGCGCTCGCGGCCGATGCGGTTCATCACCGCATTGTGCGGCTCGAAGAAGATGTCCTTCGCGGCCTCGGTGGTGTCGGCGACGAAGCCATGCATGTTGAGGCTGAGCTTCACGTCTTCAGGCTTCCTGCTGGCGCGCGACCATGCCTCGCGATAGAGATCGAAATAGGGCGCGAAGCGCTTCGGGTCGCCGCCGATGATGGCAAGCGCCATAGGAAGCCCCAGCGTCGCCGCGCGCACCACCGATTGCGGCGTGCCGCCAACCGCGATCCACAGCGGCAGCCTGTGCTGCTCGGGGCGCGGATAGAGCGTCACCTTGTCCAGTGGCGGGCGGAGCTCCCCCGACCATGACACGGTCTCGTTGTCGATGAGCTTCAGGAGAAGCTCGAGCTTCTCGGCGAAGAGTGCATCATAGTCGTTGAGGTCATAGCCGAAGAGCGGGAAGCTCTCGATGAAGGAGCCGCGCCCGGCCATGATCTCCGCCCGGCCGTTCGAGAGGCCATCGAGTGTCGCGAATTGCTGGAACACGCGCACCGGGTCCTCCGAGCTCAGGACCGTCACCGCACTGGTGAGGCGGATGCGGCTGGTGCGCGCCGCACCGGCGGCCAGCGCCACGACGGGGGCCGAGACCGCATAGTCCGGCCGGTGATGCTCGCCGAGGCCGAAGACGTCGAGCCCCACCTGGTCGGCGAGCTCCATCTCCTCCACCAGCTGGCGCAGGCGCTGCGGGTGCGAGCCGCCGGGCCCAACGTCCGCAAAGGTGTAGATGCCGATTTCCATGACGAGCCTCGCTTTCGCAGGCTTATATGTAGCGGAGTTGATTACAATTCAAGGGGCATGCCACATTGAAATGTATATCCCCCGTGTATATACTCTCCGCATGAGCCAGTCGCGCGTGTTCAAGTCCAACAGGAGCCAGGCCGTCCGCCTGCCAAAGGCGGTGGCGCTGCCGGAGCATGTGAAGCAGGTGGAGATCATTGCCCGAGGCAATGCCCGGGTGATCATGCCCGCCGGTGGCAGCTGGGCCGATTTCTTCGCCGGACCGCGCATCGACGATGACTTCCTGAACGATCGGAACCAGCCGCAGCCACAGCGCCGCGACGATCCCTGATGCTGGCCTATCTGCTGGATACGGACATCTGCATCCACGCGCTGAAGAAGCGGAACGCCGGCCTCGTCGAAGCCTTCACCGCCCATGACGGCCGCATGGCCGTGTCCGACGTCACCCTGTTCGAACTCTACTACGGTGCCGAGCGCTATGACGACCCGGCGGCGCGCATCGCCATCATCGAAGGCTTCGCAGCCCGCCTCGACGTCCTGCCCTTTGATAGCCGCGCGGCGGTTCAGGCCGGAAACATCCGCGCCACGCTGGAACGCCAGGGCCGCACCATCGGCGCCTACGACCTGATGATCGCCGCCATCGCCCGATCACAGGGACTGGTGCTGGTGACGGGGAATGCTCGGGAGTTCGAGCGGGTTGAGGGATTGAGGGTGGAGCGGTGGGGGTGAGACGGCTTTCCGTTGTCGTCATTCCGGCGCAGGCGCGGAAGACGCGGGAGGACGGACCGAGAAAGCCTAAATATCCAGCCCCTCTTCGCTCACGAATTCCGCCCGCTCCGAGATGAAGTTGAACCGCTCCTCGGGCTTGTTGCCCATCAGCTGTTCGACCGTCTTCGCTGTTGCGGTGCGGGCGGCGTCTTCGAGGGTGACGCGGAGGAGATGGCGCTTGCGCGGGTCCATGGTGGTTTCCTTGAGCTGGGCGGGCAGCATTTCGCCGAGGCCCTTGAAGCGGCTCACCTCCACCTTGCCGCGGCCGGACATTTCGGTGCGCATCAGTTCCTGGCGGTGCTTCTCGTCACGCGCATAGGCGACCTTGGGGCCCTGGGCCAGCTTGTAGAGCGGCGGCACGGCAAGATAGAGGTGGCCCTCGTCGATGAGCAGCGGCATCTGGCGGTAGAAGAAGGTCATCAGCAGCGAGGCGATGTGTGCGCCGTCGACGTCGGCGTCGGTCATGATGATGATCTTGTCATAGCGCAGGTCCTCCTCGCGGTAGGAGGAGCCCGTGCCGCAGCCCAAGGCCTGGATGAGGTCGGCGAGCTGCTGGTTCTGGCTGAGCTTGTCCTTCGTCGCCGAGGCGACGTTGAGGATCTTGCCGCGCAAGGGCAGCACGGCCTGGGTCTCGCGGTTACGCGCCTGCTTGGCGGAGCCGCCGGCCGAGTCACCTTCGACGATGAAGAGCTCGGAACCATCCTTCTGGGTTGCCGAGCAATCGGCGAGCTTGCCGGGAAGGCGGAGCTTCCTCACGGCGGTCTTGCGCGAGACGTCCTTCTCCTGCCTGCGCTTGATGCGCTCTTCCGCGCGCTCGATGATGAAGTTGAGGAGACGGTCGGCCTGGGCCGGGTGGCCGGTGAGCCAATGGTCGAAATGATCGCGCACCGCGGTCTCGACGATGCGCATGGCCTCCACCGTTGCCAGCTTGTCCTTGGTCTGGCCCTGGAACTCCGGCTCGCGGATGAAGACGGAGAGGAGTGCGCCCGACGAGGTCATCACGTCGTCCGCCGTGATGATCGACGCGCGCTTGTTCTGGGTGAGGTCGGCATAGTTGCGGATGGAGCGGGTGAGTGCGGTTCGCAGGCCCTGCTCATGCGTGCCGCCCTCGGGCGTGGGGATGGTGTTGCAGTAGGACGACGAGAAGCCGTCATCGCCGCCGAACCAGGCGACCGCCCATTCGACCGTGCCGTGGCTTCCTTCCTTCTCGACGCGGCCCGAGAAGATCTCGTCCGCCACGCGGTGCTTGCCCTCGATGCGCTCGGCGAGGAAGTCCTTCAACCCGCCGGGGAAGTGGAGCACCGCCTTCTCCGGCGTCTCCTTGTCCTTGATGAGGGAGGGATCGCAGGACCAGCGGATCTCGACGCCGCCGAAGAGATAGGACTTGGAACGCGACATCCTGTAGAGCCGCGCCGCCTGGAAGGCGGTGTTGCCCTTGCCGAAGATCTGCTCGTCCGGGTGGAAGGAGACCTTCGTGCCGCGCCGGCCCGAGACCTTGCCGAGGTTCTGGATGGGCCCCGTGGGCTTGCCGCGGCGGAACTCCTGCCGGTAGAGCTGCTGGCCGCGCGCCACCTCGACGATGACGTGATCCGACAGCGCGTTCACCACCGAGACGCCGACGCCGTGCAGGCCGCCCGAGGTTTCGTAGGCGCCGGAGTCGAACTTGCCGCCCGCATGGAGCGTGGTCATGATGACTTCGAGGGCGGACTTGTCCTTGAACTTGGGATGCGGGTCGACCGGGATGCCGCGGCCATTGTCGGTGACCGCGAGATAGCCGTCCTCGGTGTAGCTGACGTCGATGAAGGTGGCGTGGCCTGCCACCGCCTCGTCCATGGCGTTGTCGAGCACCTCGGCGAAGAGATGGTGCAAGGCCTTCTCGTCGGTGCCGCCGATATACATGCCGGGGCGGCGGCGGACGGGCTCCAGCCCCTCCAGCACTTCGATGTCGGCGGCGGTATAGCTCTCCTCGCCGCGCGACTTGGCCGGGCCCTTGGCGGACTGCGGGCGCGGTGCGGCCGGAAGATCGTCGAACAGGGAGTCGGAGGACTTGGCGGAGGTGCTGCCGGGCTTGGCCATTCTTGTTCCTGAATCGTTTCAGGCGGTGAGTATCCCCTGAGGGGGGTGGCTGGCAACACTTGACTTGACCGCCCCCTCCCGGGCCATGTTCCGCGCCATGCCCGCACCCGTGCTCATCCCCAACCGCCCGTTGATCGCCCGCCTGCTGCTGCTGTTCTGGGTGGCGGAAATCGCGGTGGGCCTGCTCTTCGTGGCGGCGGGCCATGGCCTGCTGCGGCCGGCCGAGAATGGCGGGGCGATCGTGCTGATGGTGATGGGGGTGGTGCTGAGCCTCGCCGGCGTGGTGATGGCGGGCCACTGCTGGCGCATCGCCAGCCTCGCCGGCAACGCCATCGAGATGACGGAGGCCGGCCTGCTGGACCGCCGGCTCTCGGCCCGCCCCATTGCCTGGGAGGCGATCGATTGGAAGGTGATCTTCAACGGGCGATCCTACAGCCTGCAGATGAACATCGCGGAACCGGCGCGGAGCACTGCCGGGATTTTCTGGCCGGCCCGGGCACTGGGCCTCTTCAGCAGGGTGTTGCGCCAGCCCGAGTTCAACGTTCCGGCACTGGGCACAGGCCTGTCGGCCGACGATATCGGCAAGCGCATGGCAGGGTTCAAACCGCCGGGGGTCTGAAAGCGGCCACTTGCGGACTTTCGGCGGCGTGATTGCTTGACATCGTTAGCAATGAAGAGTTTCCTCCCAGATAACAAAATTACCTCGCAGCAATAACGACTCACATAGGGGATTGGCCCAGCCCGCAGCGAGGATAATGGCTGGTCAATGGGAGAAACGCATGTCTGACCTCAAGCAACGCATTGAGGCGATGTACCGGCGCGATGTGCTCGTGGCATATGCGTTCGTCATCGGCCTCTGGTTTGCGATCATCTTCGTGATGATCGGCACCTGGAACCTCGCACCCGAGGGACCCTGGCGCACCATCCTCCTGATCGGCGGAGCCGCCGTCCTTCTCTTCAACACCGCCTCGATGGGCGCGATGGTGAGGCACTACAAGGAGGACAAGGACTTCATCTATGGCCTCGACATCAAGCATCTCGACGAGATGCGTGGCCACCGGCACTGAGGGGAACGGCACATGGCAAGATACACCCCTCCCCACCAGAGCAAGATCGGCCAGATCATCGACGTGATCGTGCTGCTGGTGCTCATCATCGGCGCGCTGCGCCTGCCCCTGTGGCTGGACCTCGCAGGCGGCGCCAAGGACCCCAAGCCCTTCAACCCCACCGCCACCTGGGCCGACCTCGGACAGGACACGCCGGAGAAGATCGCGGCCTACAACGCGCTCGGCTTCGACAGCCCTGACAACGAGGCCCTGCAGAACATCATCACCGCCCGCTACGACTACACCATCGACCCGCTCGAACTGGCGATCATGATCGTGGTGGTGGTTGGCTACTTCTTCCTCATCATCCGGTTCTCGGGTGTCGAGTACAAGGAAGTGATTGCCGAGAAATTCGGCGACAGGAAATAGGAGCGACGCCCATGAGTTTCTGGAATTACATGGAATACGCGGCCTGGATCCTGTCCGCGGTATTCGGCCTCTACATCATCCTCGACTGGTTCAGGATCGAGTCGTCCTATTCGGAAGAAGCGCTGACGTCGTCCCGCGAGGGCGAACTCGAGGCGATGACCGAACAGCACAAGATCTGAGGACCTGACAATGGCAAATGCACATCAAGCTGCCGGCGGCAAGGTCGAGAAGATCAGCCTGCTGCGCGTTCTCGGCCCCGCCCATGTCTGGGCGCTGGGCGTGGGCATCGTGCTCGTCGGCGAATACATGGGCTGGAACTTCGCAGTCGGCAAGGGCGGCGCCTATGCCGCCCTGATCGCCTGCTGGTTCGCAGGCCTCCTCTACACCTGCGTGGCCATGATCGACTCCGAGGTGACGTCCACCGTCGCCGCGGCGGGCGGGCAATACACCCAGGCCAAGCACATCGTGGGGCCGCTGATGGCCTTCAACGTCGGCCTCTACCTGGTGTTTGCCTACACCATGCTGGAGGCGGCCAACGCCATCACCCTCGGCTACCTGGTCTCCCAGGTGGCCGCGCTCTCGGGCTATACGGGCGAACTCGACCAGACGCCGTTCATCGTGCTGACGATCCTGTTCCTCGCCTGGCTCAACTATCGCGGCGTGCTGGCGACGCTGACCTTCAACCTGGTCATCACCGCGGTGGCCTTCATCGCCATCATCGTGCTGTTCCTGTCGACCCTCACCGGCACGACGGCGCTCAACCATGCCGGACTGATGGCCGGCGATGCGTCGCTGCCCTATGGGGCGATCGGTGTTGTCGCTGCCATGCATTTCGGCCTGTGGTACTACCTCGGCATCGAGGGAACGACACAGGCCGCCGAGGAAGTACGCTCGCCGGCGCGGGCCCTGCCCTTCGGCACCATGGCCGGCATCATCACGCTGCTGATCGCGGCAACCCTCACCTGGTACGTCTGCACCGGCGTGCTGCCGTGGGAGTTCCTCGGCGATGGCGTCAACGGTTCGGTGGCGCCGCTGTTCGACACGGCGCGCCTGTCGGGTTCCACCTTCCTCATGGTGTTCCTCGGCATCGGAACGATGTTCTCGACCATGGCGTCGGCCAACGGCTGCATCAACGACGCTTCCCGCGCCTGGTTCGCCATGGGCCGCGACCACTACCTGCCGCAGTGGTTCGGCGCGGTGCATCCGAAGTTCCGCACGCCCTTCCGGTCGATCATCTTCCTCGTGCCCATCGCGATCCTCTTCGCGCTGGGCGCCCCGCTGGACCAGGTGATCACCTTCTCGATCCTGTCGGGCCTGCTGGAATATACCTTCATGCCCATCAACGTGATCCTGTTCCGCCGCAAGTGGCCGCTCGACACCATCAAGCGCGGCTACGTGCACCCGTTCCACCCGGTTCCGGCCATCGTGCTGCTCTGCCTCTGCGCGGTGACCTATTTCGCGGTGTTCCTGGGCTATGGCACGCAGCTGATCGCCATGGTGGGCTTCTACATCGTGGTCTCGCTGTGGTTCCACTTCTGGCGCTACCGCTTCGTGAAGCGCGGCGACCAGTTCACCATGCCCTGGCCGCGCCCGCGCGGCTATTGAGAACACGCGGCTGACATGCGAACAGCGCTGGCCCGCCTCCCCCGAGGCGGGCCAGTTCCATGAGAGGACCCGAGTGTGAGCATTACCCACCTGCTGCTGGCCCTGGCCGCCGCGATTGCCGGAACGGGCTTTCTCTACGCCCTCACCGCGAGCATCCGCGACGGCCGCGTGCGGGCGTCGCGGCGGGCCGCCTTCCTCGACGACGTCCAGTGCCTCTTCACCGGCGGACTGAAGAAGCTCCAGCCAGATGGTTTCCCGCGCATCAGCGGCACTTACCGGGGCGCCACCTTCGACATCCAGCTGGTCCCGGACACGCTGAATTTCCGCAAGCTGCCCAGCCTGTGGCTGCTGGTCTCGCTGCCCGAGCCGATGCCCGTCAAGGCAACCTTCGACCTGATGATGCGGCCGCGCGGCGTCGAGGTGTTCTCACGCCACGCCGCGTTGCCGGTGCAGATGGCGCCCGACCCCGCCTTCCCGCATGATTGCACGGTGCGCACCGATGCCCCGCAGCTGCTGCCACCGCGGCAGCTTCTGCTGAAGCATGCCGCCATCCTCGACGACCCGCGCGCCAAGGAACTGGTGATCTCGCCGAAGGGTCTTCGCATCGTGTGGCTGACGGAGGAAGCGAGCCGTGGCTCCTACCTGCTGTTCCGCGACAGCGAGATGGGCCTCCAGCCCTTCCCAGCTGCCGCGGCAAAGCCTCTGCTCGATTATCTGCTCGACCTCAGGGACGACCTGCTGGCCCATCCGGAGACTGCGTCATGACCACCCCCGCCGAGACCAAGCGCCCGATGAACCCGCTTCTCGTGCTGGCACTCGCCATCGTGCTGCCCGGCTCCGGGCAGGTGTTCAACGGCGAACCGTGGCGCGGGCTGATCTTCCTGTTCTTCATGTTCCTGCTGGGCGGCTTCACCCTCATCACCGCCGCACCCGATGTCTCCATCATTGGAAAGCTGGCGGGCGGGCTGTTCGTCTATGCCATCGCGATCTTCGACGCCTACAAGAAGGCGAAGATCCGCTACGAGGTCTGGCGCTACGCCGCCGGAACGCGCTGAACGGCGGCAATTTCGCGCCTGCAGATTCTCCTTTTGAATGACAGCCCTACCCGCTATAGGCGCAGGACTATCCCGCAAACACAGGAGTTCCGATGAAATGAATAACTGGCCCGTGCACGCCGCGTGGAATGGCCCCATCGTGATGATCGGCTTCGGCTCGATCGGCAGGGGCACACTGCCGTTGATCCTTCGCCACATCAAATGCGATCCGAAGCAGATCACGGTCATCGACCCCGACGCCGCGCACAGCCAGCTGGCCGAGAAGCAGGGTGCCGCCTTCATGAAGGCGGCGATCACTGCCAAGAACTACCGTCAGGTGCTGAAGCCCCTGCTGACGGCTGGTCCCGGCCCCGCCTTCATCGTGAACCTCTCCGTCGACGTCGACAGCCTCGACATCATGCGCCTCGCCCGCGAGACGCATGCGCTCTACATCGACACCGTCATCGAGCCGTGGCCGGGCTTCTACTACAACAGCAAGATGCCGCAGGGCGAACGCACCAACTACGCGATGCGCGAGAAGATGCTGGACCTGAAGCGCGCGCTGGGTGCCGGCCCCACCGCCGTCTCCTGCTGCGGGGCCAACCCGGGCATGGTGTCGTGGTTCGTCAAGCAGGCGCTGATGGACATCGCCAAGGCGACCAAGACCAAGGTGGCCGAGCCCACCACGCGCGACGGCTGGGCGAAGCTCATGAAGAAGCTGGGCGTCAAGGGCATCCATGTCGCCGAGCGCGACACCCAGCGGACGAAGCAGCCCAAGCCCTTTGGCACCTTCGTCAACACCTGGTCGGTCGAAGGCTTCATCTCGGAAGGCCTGCAGCCGGCGGAACTGGGCTGGGGCACGCACGAGAAGAAGCTGCCGCCCAAGGGCAAGCGCCACAAGAAAGGCTGCGGTGCCGCGATCTACATCGAGACGCCGGGAGCCGACACCCGCGTGCGCACCTGGACGCCCACCGAGGGCCCGCATTTCGGCTTCCTCGTCACCCACAACGAGGCGATCTCGATCTCGGACTATTTCACCGTGCGCTCCGGCCGCAAGGTGAGCTACCGCCCGACCTGCCACTATGCCTATCATCCGTCGAACGACGCCGTCCTCTCCTGGGTGGAGATGCTGGGCAATGGCGGCAAGCACCCGAAGGACTTCTATGTCCTCGACGAGAAGCAGATCGCCGACGGCCGCGACGAGCTCGGCGTGCTGCTCTATGGCCACAAGAAGAACGCCTACTGGTTCGGCTCGCAGCTGTCGATCGAGGAGGCGCGCAAGCTCGCGCCCCATAACAGCGCCACGGGCCTGCAGGTGTCCTCCGCCGTGCTCACCGGCATGATCTGGGCGATCGAGAACCCGATGGCCGGCATCGTCGAAACCGACGAAATGGACTACAAGCGCTGCCTGGAGATCCAGACCCCCTATCTGGGCCCGGTGCGCGGCGTCTATACCAGCTGGACGCCGCTCGACTCCGTTGTGGAGCTCTTCGCCACCGACCTCGACCGCAAGGACCCCTGGCAGTTCCAGAACATCCTGGTGCGCTAACCAGGGGTTACATGGAAGCAAGACTTTCATGGCCGGGCTTGCCCGGCCATGATGTTTCCCGATTCGCACTGCAATCGAGGGACCATGTCCAAGCTCCGCCGCACCGCCCTCCTCGCCACGGCCTTCCTGGCCTTCACCACGCTCGCCGAAGCTGCGCCGCAGCACGGCATCGCCATGCTGGGCGAACCGGCGCTGCCGCCGGATTTCAAGCACCTGCCCTATGCCAATCCGGACGCCCCGCAGGGCGGCGACCTGCGCCAGGCCGTCACCGGCTCCTTCGACAGCGTCAACCCCTTCATCGTGAAGGGCCAGTCGGCCATGGGTCCCCGCACCTATGTGTTCGAGAGCCTGCTGGGCCGGAACTGGGACGAACCCTTCTCGCTCTATGGCCTTCTCGCCGAGACGATCGACGTTTCCGACGACCGGCAGACATTCACCTTCAAGATCAGGCCCGATGCGAAATTTTCCGACGGCACGCCCGTCACCGCGGCGGACGTGGTGTTCTCGATGGAGACCCTGCGCGACAAGGGCCGCCCGAACTTCAAGAATTCCTATTCCAAGATCACCAAAGCCGAGACGCCGGACGAGCACACCGTCACCTTCCACCAGGAAGCGGGCGACCGCGAACTGCCGCTGATCATGGGCCTGATGCCGATCTTCCCCAGGGCACAATGGCAGGACAAGGACTTCGCCCAGACCACGCTGGACCCCCTCATGGGCTCCGGGCCCTATGTGATGGAGAAGATCAAGGCCGGGGAAACCATCACCTATCGCAGGAACCCGGACTATTGGGGCAAGGACCTGCCGATCGGCAAGGGCCTGTGGAATTTCGACACCGTCCGCTTCGACTATTATCGTGATGCCAACGCCGCCTTCGAGGCCTTCAAGTCCGGACTTGCCGACGTGCGCATCGAGACCGATCCGAAGCGCTGGAACACCGGCTATGATTTCCCGGCCGTGAAGGACGGCAAGATCACGCTGGAGAAGGTGGAACAGAAGACACCGGCCCCTGCCTCCGGCTTCATCTTCAACACCCGCCGCCCGATCTTCGAGGATCCGCGCGTGCGCGAGGCGCTGGTCATGGCCTTCGACTTCGAATGGGCCAACGCCAACCTGTTCAGCAATGCCTATCACCGCACCTATGGCTACTATGGCGGATCGGAACTCTCGTCCGAGGGCAAGCCCGTGGACGATGCCGAGAAGGCCGTGCTTGGCGATGCACTGGCGAAGCTCCGGCCCGACTTCGTCGACGGCAGCTACCGGCTACCCGTCAGCGATGGCTCCGGGCGCGACCGGAAGCTGCTGCGCAAGGCCGTGGCGCTGCTGGCGGAAGCGGGATGGACCATGTCGGACAAGGGGCTGGTCAATGCCAAGGGTGAGCCCTTCAGCTTCACCATCCTGGTGAAGGACCGCGACCAGGAGAAGATCGCGCTGCACTACCAGCGCACGCTTGCCGCCATCGGCATCACCGCCACTGTCCGCATCATCGACGCGGCGCAGTTCACCGCGCTGCAGAACACCTATGACTATGACATGATCCCGGCGACCTGGTTCAACTCGCTGTCGCCGGGCAACGAGCAGGTGCTCTATTTCGGCTCGGAGGGCCGCACCGTGCAAGGCACGCGCAACTATCCCGGCATTGCCGACCCGGCGGTGGACCATGCCATCCAGTCCATGCTCGACGCCAAGACGCGCGAGGACTTCGTCGCGGCCGTGCGCGCCGAGGACCGTCTGCTGACATCAGGTTTCTACATGGTGCCGCTCTATGACGCCGGCGGCCAGTGGGTGGCGCGGTGGAACACCATCGGCCGGCCGGACGCCCAGCCGCTGACCGGCTTCGAGGCGACGACGCTCTGGCGCAACAAGTGAGCTTCACCGGCGCACCCCCGCCGGAGCGCCTGAACCTCGCGCGCTACTGCCTGGCGGACAAGGCGGCCGAAAAGACGGCGCTGATCGTTGCGGGTGAAGAAACCCGGCGCTGGAGCTATGGCGCACTGGAGGATCTGGTGCTGCGCATGGCTGCAGGGCTGTGCAAGCTGGGGCTGGAGCCGGGCCAGCGCCTGTTCATCCGCATGGGCAATTCGCTCGACTATGCGCTGGTCTTCCTTGCCGCCAATGCGGCGGGCGCAATTCCCATTGCCGCCTCGCCGATGCTCACGCCGACGGAAGTCGCGGCACTGCTGCGCTTCAGCGGCGCTCGTTTCATCGCGTGGGATGGCCTGCTGGCGCTCCCTGCCCTTGAGGACATCACGCTGCTGGCGCCGGATGACATCGCACGCCTCAAGACCGCGGCGCCTGGAGGCTACGCCGATACGGCGTCGGATGACCCGGGCTACATGATCTTCACTTCCGGCACCTCCGGCACGCCCAAGGGCGTGCTGCATGCGCAGCGCGCCATCTGGGGGCGGCGGCCGATGTATCGGGGCTGGTACGGCATCGGCCCCTCGGACGTGATGCTGCACACCGGGGCCTTCAACTGGACCTACACGCTGGGCACGGGGCTGTTCGACCCCTTCGCCAATGGCTGCACGTCGGTGGTCTACACCGGCACAAAGGATGATGCCGTCTGGGAGCGGCTCATCGCCGAACATGGCGTGACCATCATGGCCTCGGTGCCGGGCATCTACCGCCACCTGCTGCGGGCGGGCTTTCGCCCGGC
The DNA here is from genome assembly GCF_003234965.1 of Aestuariivirga litoralis. GTDB lineage: Bacteria > Pseudomonadota > Alphaproteobacteria > Rhizobiales > Aestuariivirgaceae > Aestuariivirga > Aestuariivirga litoralis. Next base: position 30,731 of record NZ_QKVK01000004.1, on the reverse strand, counting down.
CCCGACGCTGCGCCACGGATTGACGGCGGGCGAGGCGCTGGCGCGTCCGATCCTCGACGGCTGGCGCGAACAGACCGGAACCGAGCTCTACGAGGCGCTGGGGATGAGCGAGATCTCGACCTACATCTCGTCCTCGCCCACGGTGCCCGTCAGGCCAGGCTCCCCCGGCAAGCCGCAGGAGGGCCGCGCGGTGCGCGTGCTCGAGGATGGCGAGCTGGCCGTGCACCGCAGCGACCCCGGCCTGTTCCTCGGCTACTGGGGCGAGGAGCGCTTCGCGGAGGAGTGGTTCGCCACGGGCGACACGGCGGAGTTCGACGCCGATGGCTATGTCTGGTGCCATGGCCGCATCGACGACATGATGAATGCCGGCGGCTTCCGCGTCTCGCCGCTGGAGGTGGAGAAGGTGCTGCTGCAGCACGGGGCGATTGCCGAGGCCGGCGTGCGGGAATGGCGCGTCTCGGAGACGGCCTCGATCATCGCCGCCTTCCTGGTGCCGCGCGAAGGTGCGGACGTTAACGAAGAGGCGGTGATGGGCTTTGTCAGGGAGCGGCTGGCCGCCTATAAGTGCCCGAAGCAGATCTGGTTCGTGCCCGCGCTCCCGCGAACCGCCAACGGCAAGCTCAACCGGAAAGCGCTGGAGAAGCCCTGAGCATGGCTGACCGTTTCACCATCGACGTCGTGTCCGACGTCATCTGCCCCTGGTGCTTCCTCGGCAAGCGCCGCCTCGATGCGGCGCTTGCCGCCCTCGACATGGACGTCTTCATCCGCTGGCGGCCCTACATGCTGGACCCCACCATTCCGCCGGAAGGTCTCGACCGCCACCAGTACATGCTCAACAAGTTCGGCGCGGAGAAACTGAAGACCATCCATGACCCGCTGATCGAGGCTGGCCGGGAACTGGACGTGCCCTACCGCTTCGACCTCATCACCCGCACACCCAACACGCTGGACGCCCATCGCCTGATCCGCTGGTCGCACACGGTGGAGCGCCAGACCGAGATGGTCGAGCGCCTGTTCATGGCCTACTGGAGCGAAGGCAAGGACGTGGGCGACCGCGACGTGCTGGCCGCCTGCGCGGGCGAAGCCGGCATCAACGCGCAGCAGATCCGCGAACTGCTCGACACCGAGCAGGACGTCGAGGAGACCAGGGCGGAGATCCAGCACGCCACCAACATCGGCGTGACGGGTGTGCCGACATTCATCCTGGCGCAGAGCTATGCGCTGGTGGGCGCACAGTCGCCCGCCGTGCTGGTCGATGCCATTTCGCGGGTCGCGAAGGAAGTGGGCGAGGCTTAGGGCTCTGCCATTCCTCGCAATCATCATCGCCGGGCTCGTCCCGGCGATCCTTTCGATGGCAGCCCAAAGGATGCCCGGGACGGGCCCGGGCATGATGAAACTCTGAACGCACAGATGCGGCTCACGCCGCCAGCTTCACCAGCGTCTGCATCAATTGCCGCGTGCCCTTGAGGCGCTCTTCCGGCGTCTCCCATTCACGCATCACGACGAGCTTCATGTCGGGCCGGAGCTTGGCCTTGGTGCCCTGCCCCGTGATCCACTGCACCAGCGCGCCCGGATTGGCGAAGGCATCGCCGCGGAAGGCCATGACGGCGCCCTTGGGGCCAGCGTCCACGCTCTGCACATTGGCGGTGCGGCAGAGGAGCTTGATCGAGACGACGGCGAGAAGGTGATTGACCTCCTCCGGCACCGGCCCGAAGCGGTCGCGCAGTTCGGCACCGAAGGCATCGACGGCCTGCTGGTCGTGCAAGTCCGCAAGACGGCGGTAGAGGCCGAGGCGCACCTGCAGGTCCTCGACATAGGTCTCGGGGATCAGGACCGAGGTACCGATGTTGATCTGCGGTGACCATTGGCCGTCCGACTCCAGCGTGTCCTCGCCGGTGCGGAGCTTGGCCACCGCCTCCTCGATCATCTGCTGGTAGAGCTCGTAGCCCACTTCCTTGATGTGGCCCGACTGCTCGTCACCCAAAAGGTTGCCCGCACCGCGCAGGTCAAGGTCGTGGCTGGCCAGCGTGAAGCCTGCGCCCAGTGAATCGAGCGACTGCAGCACCTTGAGGCGCTTGTCGGCGGCCTGGGTGAGCGTCTTGTTGGCGGGCGTCGTGAAGATCGCATAGGCGCGCTGCTTCGAGCGGCCCACGCGGCCACGCAGCTGGTAGAGCTGGGCGAGGCCGAACATGTCGGCCCGGTGGATGATCAGCGTATTGGCGGTCGAGATGTCGAGGCCCGATTCCACGATGGTGGTGGACAGAAGCACGTCGAACTTCCGGTCATAGAAGCCGGTCATGATGTCCTCGAGCTCGGTCGGCGCCATGCGGCCATGGGCCATGCGGAACTTCACCTCCGGAACCGTCTCCTTCAGGAAGGCGGCGATCTCGTCGAGGTCGGTGACGCGCGGTACGACATAGAAGCTCTGGCCGCCGCGGAAATGCTCGCGCAGCAGGCTCTCCCGGATGATCACGGGGTCGAAGGGCGTGATGTAGGTGCGGACCGCCAGACGATCGAGCGGCGGGGTGGTGATGAGCGAGAGCTCGCGCACGCCCGACAGGGCGAGCTGCAGCGTGCGCGGGATGGGTGTTGCCGTGAGGGTGAGGACATGCACGTTGGTGCGCATCTCCTTCAGCCGCTCCTTGTGCTTGACGCCGAAATGCTGCTCCTCGTCAATGATCATGAGGCCGAGATCGCGGAACTTGATCGAGTCCGCGAGCAATGCGTGCGTGCCGACGACGATGTCGATGTCGCCACTCGCGATCCCCGCCTTCACCTGGTCCAGCTCCTTCTTCGGCACCATGCGCGAGGCCTGGGCGATGTTGATGGGCAGGCCCTTGAAGCGGTTCTGGAAGGTGGCGAAGTGCTGGCGGGCAAGCAGCGTCGTCGGCACCACCACCGCCACCTGCTTGCCGTTCATGGCGGCGACGAAGGCCGAGCGCAGCGCCACCTCGGTCTTGCCGAAGCCGACGTCGCCGCAGACCAGCCGGTCCATCGGGCGGCCCTTCTGGAAATCCTCGATCACGGCCTCGATGGCGGTGAGCTGGTCCTCCGTCTCCTCATAGGGGAAGCGGGCGGCGAATTCCTCGTAGGCACCTTCGGGCGGCGGCAGCACGTCGCCGGGCTTCAGCTCGCGCGCGGCGGCCGTGCGGATCAGGCCCTCGGCGATCTTGAGGATGCGCTCCTTGAGCTTGGCCTTCTTGGCCTGCCAGGCGCCGCCGCCGAGCTTGTCGAGCTGCACGCCCTGCTCGTCCGAGCCATAGCGCGAGAGGAGCTCGATGTTCTCGACCGGCAGGAACAGCCGGTCACCCCCGGCATAGGAGAGGAACAGGCAATCATGCGGGGCGCCCTGCACCTCGATGGTCTTCAGCCCCTCGAAGCGGCCGATGCCATGGTCGACATGCACCACGAGGTCGCCCGGCGAAAGGGCCGAGAGCTCGCTTATGAAGTCGGACGCCTTCTTGTTGCGCCGGCCGCGGCGCACCATGCGGTCGCCGAGGATGTCCTGCTCGGAGATGATGGCGAAATCATCAGTCTCGAAGCCCTCCTCCAGCCCCAGCACCAGAAGGCCTGCGATGGCCTTGTCCCAGGTGAGGAACTCCGGCCAGTCCCTGGCGGCGGCGAGCGGCGCCACGTCATGGTCCTTGAGGATGGTCTCCATGCGCTCGCGCGAGCCCTCGGTCCAGGACGCGATGGCGACGCGGCGCCCACCTCGGCGGATGTCGTCGGCGTGGGCCTTGACGGCCTCATAGACATTGCCGCCGGCCTGCGCGCGCTCGGCCGCGAAGCTGCGGCCACGACGGCCGCCGAAGGAAATGGAATTGGGGCTCTCGAAGGGCGAGAAGGCGAGCACGGTGTAATTGGTCTGCGCCTCGGCCCATTGCGCTTCGGTGACGTAGAGGCTGGCGGGCTTCACCGGCTTGTAGGGCGCAGCGCCATAGGTCTCCTTCTTGTCGAGGGCCTCGCGCCGGGCATTGTAGAACTCCGCCACCTGCTCCTGCCGGGCCGTCGCGGCCTCGTCGGCCGAATGGTCGAGCGTGATGACGGGGTCTTCGAGATAGTCGAACAGCGTGGAGAGTTCGTCATGGAACAGCGGCAGCCAGTGCTCCATGCCCTGGTACTTGCGGCCCGCCGAGACGCTCTCATAGAGCGGATCACTGATGTCGATGCCGCCGAAGGCCTGGGCGTAGTTGACGCGGAACTTGCCGATCGAGGTTTCGTTCAGCAGCACCTCGTTGGCGGGGTTCAAGGTGAAGCGCTTCAGCGTCGAGGTGGTGCGCTGCGACTCCGGGTCGAAGCTGCGGATCGACTCGAGCGTGTCGCCGAAGAAGTCGAGGCGAACAGGCGCATCGGAACCCGGCGGGAAGATGTCGACGATGCCGCCGCGCACCGCGAAGTCGCCGGGGTCGACCACCGTGCCAGTGCGCGAGAAGCCGTTTTCGGCCAGGAAGGCGATGAGCCGGTCGGAATTCACCCGGTTGCCCGGGGCGGCGGCAAACGTCTGCCCCTCGATCAGCGTGCGCGGCACCACCCGCTGCAGGATGGCAGGAACGGTGGTGATGAGCACGGTCGGCTTGGTCACCGGCTCCAGCAACCGCGCCAGCGTCGCGAGGCGGCGGGCGACGATGTCGGCCACCGGCGAGACGCGGTCGTACGGCAGGCAGTCCCAGGCGGGGAAGCGCAGCACGTCAAGCTTCGGTGCAAAATAGGCAAGCTGGTCCGCCAGCACGGCGGCGCGGCTGTCATCCACCGCCACATGCACCACCACGCGCTTGCCCACCGCCTTCGCGATCTCGGGCAGCAGCATGGCATCGAGCCCCTGCGGCACGCCGGAGACGGCGGTGCGGCCGGGCTGGGAGAGCCGCTGCGTCAGCTTCGAAACATCGATCATGGCGTGTAGGCGAGGATGCGGGTCAGCAGTGGTGACAGGTGTTCGGGCGGAACCTCCGCCTGCCTCGTGGCCCAGGACAGCATGTCCTGGTCAGGAATCTCCATGATGCGCTCGAGATCGGTGATCTCGTCCTCAGAAAACCCGCCGAGGTGCTGCACCACGAAGCCGCCGAGGATCAGGTCCATCTCCTTGATGCCACGGTGGGTGGCGCGCCACAGGAGGCGCTTGCGGCGGGTTTCTGTCTCGGAGCTTGCGGTCATCAGAAAGGTCTCATGCCCCAAGCGCCCTTGCGCCGCAACCGGTTCCCGGTGAAATAGGCCCATGCGCCCACCGCTCCTCAATCCGCTGTTCGCCGGGGCCGCCGGCCTCAAGGGCATCGGCGCCAAGCTGGACAAGCTGCTGGCAGGTTTCCTGCGCCCGGCGCACGGCACGCCAGGTGAGACGACGCGCATCGTCGACCTGCTGTTCCACCTGCCGTCGGGCATCGTCGACCGCCGCTTCCGGCCGAAGATCAACGGCCTTCCGCGTGACGGTGTGGTGACGGTGGAGGCGACCGTGATGCGCCACCGCCCGCCGCCCCCCGGCAACAGGCGCGTGCCCTACCGGGTGGACGTTTCCGACGGAACGGGACCGCTGACTCTGGTGTTCTTCCATGCCTATGCGGATTCGATCCGCCGGGCTCTCCCCGAGGGCGAGACGCGCTTCATCTCCGGCAAGATCGACTGGTTCAACGACGAGCCGCAGATCGCACACCCGGATCACATCGTGTCGGCGGACGAGTTCGGGCGCATGCCGCTGATCGAACCGGTCTATCCCCTGACGGAGGGCCTGTCGCCCAAGGTGCTGGCCAAGGCCATCGCCCAGGCGCTTGAAAAGCTGCCCGAGCTTCCCGAATGGCAGGACCTGCCCTTCCTGCAACGCCACGGCTGGCCCTCCTTCCAGCAGGCCCTGAGGACCCTGCATCACCCGCTGGCCCCAACGGCCGTAGGCCTGGAAAGCCCCGACCGGCGGCGGCTGGCCTATGACGAGTTGCTGGCAAACCAGCTGGCCCTCACCCTCGTCCGCGCCAACATGAAGCGGGCGCAGGGGCGCAAGCTGCCGGGCACGGGGGAGCTCCGCTCAAGGCTCATCAAGGCCCTGCCCTACAGCCTGACCAATGCGCAAGCCGAGGCCGTGAACGACATCCTCCGCGACATGGCCTCGGGCGACCGCATGCTGCGGCTGCTGCAGGGTGACGTGGGCTCCGGCAAGACGGTGGTGGCCCTGCTGGCACTCGCAACCGCCATCGAGAGCGGCGCGCAGGGGGCACTTATGGTGCCGACCGAAATCCTCGCCCGCCAGCACCATGCCACGCTGTCGAAGCTTTGTGATGCGGCTGGCATCTCGGTCACGCTCCTCACGGGCCGCGAGAAGGGCAAGACACGCGACGAGATCCTCGCGCGCGTCGCGGCGGGCGAAACCGCGCTCGTCGTCGGCACCCACGCGCTTTTCCAGGAGCATGTGGTGTTCAAGGACCTGGGGCTGGTGGTCATCGATGAGCAGCACCGCTTCGGCGTCCACCAGCGCCTCGCATTGCAGGCCAAGGCGGGCGGCGCAACCGATCTCCTCGTCATGACGGCGACGCCCATCCCGCGCACCCTGGCACTCACCGTCTATGGCGACATGGATGTCTCCAAGCTCACCGAGAAGCCGGCGGGCCGCCTTCCCATCGACACCCGCGTCATTCCCATGGCGCGCATGGATGACGTGATCGACGGCCTCGCGCGCTCGATCGCGCAGGGCAACCGCGCCTATTGGGTCTGCCCCCTCGTCGAGGAGAGCGAGCAGGTGGACCTCGCCGCCGCCGAGGAGCGCTTCCTGCAGCTCGCCTCACGCTTCAAGGGTCAGGTGGGCCTCGTCCACGGCCGCATGAAGGGGCCGGACAAGGACCGCGTGATGCAGGAATTCAAGGACGGCACGCTGCAGCTTCTCGTCTCCACCACCGTGATCGAGGTCGGCGTCGACGTGCCGGAGGCCACTGCCATCGTCATCGAGAACGCGGAGCGCTTCGGCCTCGCCCAGCTGCACCAGCTCAGGGGTCGCGTGGGCCGCGGCTCGGGCAAGTCCTCCTGCCTGCTCCTCTACCAGGAGCCTCTGGGCGAGACGGCCAAGGCACGGCTTTCCATCATGCGCGAGACGGAGGATGGATTCCGCATCGCGGAAGAAGACCTGCGGCTGCGGGGTGCTGGCGAGATGCTGGGCACCCGGCAGTCAGGCTTGCCGCTGTTCAGCATGGCGGATCTTTCGACCGACGGCGACCTGTTGCAGGCGGCGCGCGATGACGCGCAGCTGGTACTGAACAAGGACGCGAAGCTGACCGGACCACGCGGCGAGGCGCTGCGCGTGCTGCTCTACCTCTTCGAGCGCGACGAGGCGATCAGGCTTCTTTCGGCAGGCTGACGGCCGCCGCAGCCTCCTTGTCCGGCGGCAGCGGCTTGTCGGGGAACACGAGGCCCATGGAGATCACGAGCTTCAGCCCGTCCTCGACACTCATGTCGATGATCTTCACGTCGCTGGTGTCGACGAAGAACACATAGCCCGAGGTGGGATTGGGCGTGGTCGAGACATAGACCGCATACATCTGGCGGCCCGGCGCGAGGCCGATCTGCGCCCCGTCCACCTCGCGCGAGACGAAGGCGATTGACCAGGCATCACGGCGCGGCCATTCCACCAGGCAGACGTAGCGGAAGGAAGCGCCCTTCTGCGAGAAAAGGGTTTCAAAGATCTGCTTCGATCCCTTGTAGATCGAGCGCACGACCGGCATGGAATTGAGAATCTTGTCCCAGATGGCGATCATGGTGCGGCCGGCGAGATTTGCCGCCATGAAGCCGATCAGGGTGATGGCGATGAGGGCGAAGATCAGTCCGAAGCCCGGGACCCTGATTGGCAGATAGGTATCGGGATTATAGGATTCCGGCAGGAAGGGCTTCACCCACGCGTCGAACATGGTGACGAACCAATAGGTCGCCCACACGGTTATGGCGATGGGCGCGGTAATCACCAGTCCGGTGAAGAAATAGGCGCGCAGCTTCCCAAAAATGGAACTCTGCGCCTTGATTTCGACGTCAACCACCTTCACTTGAGGGCGGGGATCAATGGGATCGGGCATGGGCCAGCCAATAGACATGAATCGCGCCACGATCACAAGACCGGCGGGTGCCGCATGGTGAAGGCCCTGAGGCGCCCCGTGCTGCTGGGAACGGGCTGGCTCTGCGTGGGCCTGGGCCTCGTCGGCATCGTGCTGCCGCTGATGCCGACGACGCCCTTCCTGCTGGTCGCAGTCTGGGCCTTTTCGCGCTCCTCACCCGAAATGGCGGAGAAAATCCGCTCGCATCGCCTGGCCGGCGCCTATGTGCGCGACTGGGAGGACGAGGGCGTGATCCCGACCGGTGCCAAGATCGTCGCCGTGACGATGATGACGGCCATGTTCGGCTACCTCCATTTCGGCACCGAGGCCCCGGCCTGGCTGGAGATTGGCGCCGCCCTGACGCTGGCGGCCACCGCGGCCTATATCCTGACCCGCCCCGGGCGCCGCGCGGCCTGAGGCATTTACCACGCCGCAAGGCACCTGCCCTGGTTGCTTTGCGCAGGCCGCTGGTTCCGCTAAGCCTTCACCAAGGCCAAAGGGCGGGACAAGACATGACGAAGACACATCTTCTTGCAGCAACCCTCGCACTGGCAGCGGCAGCCCTGCCCGCTTCGGCAGCCACCGTGCGCGACTGGAACTGGCTCAACGGCACCACCTGGTATGTGCCGACCAGCGGCCTTCCCGCCTATGTCTATGTACCCGCACAGAACCGGCTGATCCCCGTCCAGGACCAGACGGTCTACACCATCACCGGATACCGCAACGGCTATTTCTGGGGCCGCACCGCGGCGAAGCTGGGCGACAATGCCATCAGCTGCAAGTCGCTGGTGGGATCGGTGACGCCGGAGGGAAAGATCTACCTCACCTTCACCGACTATCCCTATGCTGACGGGTCCGAGACCACCATCGGCGTCGGCAACATGGTCATGAAGGCACGGCAGTGGACCATGGCCAACCAGATGTCGACGGGTTCATCCTCCGCCCAGGTCGGCCACTGGGCCTACATGGTGCAAACCCGCCCCGGAACCGCGTCCTGGTATTCGCTGCCGGGCGTCAACATGGCGGTCCCGGATTTCATGCAGACTTGCCTCGACGCGGCACCGAACACGCCGGGCTAATCCCCCGCCGCCTTCACCTTGCCGGCTGGGTAGCGTTCCTCCCAGACCCGGGCGCGGGCTTCCGCCTCGATGCGCTCGTCGGCGCCGACGCTGGCTTCGATCTGCTCGGCACGGGAGAAGATTTCCGGGTTCTCATCGGGCCGGGCGGACTCGCGGGCAAGGATGTACCACATCACGGCACGGGTGCGGTCGGCGTTGACGATCTGGCCTGACCAGTAGAGATCACCGAGATAGGCCTCGGCGGGCGCATAACGTTTGCGGGCCGCGGCCATCAGCCACTTCAGGCCCTGCTGCGGGTTCTTCTTCACGCCCTCGCCCTTGATGCTCATCACCCCCAGCGCATATTGCGCGGCCGGGTGGCCATAGGCCGTGGCGATCTTGAGGTAACTCTGGGCGGCGGCCTTGGGATCTGGCTGGAGGCCGGCATTGACGGCGCCACGCCGCTGGTAATCAGCCAGGCGGACCATGGCGTCCACGGTGATGCGCAGGCGGTTGGGGTCCGTCTCCTCGGGGTCGTAGTGCTCGGCAACGCGGGAATAGTAGCTGTAGGCCATCGCATCATTGCGCGGCACGCCCACACCCTGGCTGTACATGTGGCCGAGATACCAGTCGGCGACGATGTTGCCATCGTCCGAGGCGCGGCGGAACAGCTTGAGGGCGCGTTCATAGTCGCCGTTCTTGTAGGCGCGCTTGGCCTTCTTGAGGTCGTCGGTCCAGAACGGAATGGAGAATTCCGGAAGGTGGATGTCCGGCGCGGCGGGAAGATAGGAATAGAATTCGGCGAGTGGGCCCTTCTCGTCGTCATCCGCCGCGGTGGCGGGAGCGAGCATCATGAGCATCGAGACGGCTGCCAGGATGACGTGCCGGATGCCGGCATGCATCCGCCACACTCCGCTCGGAGCCCGCATGGACATCACGATTCCCTAGGCCCCCCAGCCATGCTTCGCGGGTGCGAAGTTCAAGGTGTTTGCGGGATGACCCATTCTCGTCGACGCCACTTTCTCTTCAACGTTACGCGGACATGCCGAAAGACCCCGTGAACGCAGGACGCCCCCTCGCCCGGTCAAACCCCGCGCGATGGTGATGCGTCGCTCCTGCCCTGAGCCCCTGTCGGCCGTGCACGGGAATCTCTTCCCCCGCACAGGCTGCACGCTAGGGGGCAATTTGGGCGGATAAAAGGTTGAGATTCTGGCGGAATTGGACAGCGTTCACAAATCGGGCCGCTGTTGCATCCGCGCCACAGCGCAGCTCAGACGGCGAGCCCCGCCAGCATGCCTTCGTAGACGGCTTCCTCCGCGGTGCGCGGGCTCAGGGCGTCGCCGGCCAGATGGTAGGGAATGCCAAGCTCATCGAGCACCGCGACCAGGCCGTCGTCCTGCAGGTTGGGCGTGTTGAGGACGATGGTGTCGACGTCCTCCATCACCACCGCCTCGCGCGAGGGGGTGTGGATGAAGTAGGCGGTGCGCCCGTCAGCACCGTAAAGGCGCAGCCACGGGTGGACCTCGACGCCCAGTTTGTGCAGGCGCGCCACCTGCTCGAAGCGGACATAGGTCTGGATCGAGGCGGACGCGCAATGGTGGTTGACCGCGAGCCGGACGTTCGCCCCCTCGGCGGCCAGCTTCTCGGCGATGCCGGAGCCGCCCCAGTCGCCCATCCAGTCATAGACCACGACCTTCTGGCCGGTGCTGGCGCGGCCGGCGAGGATATCCACCACGTGCACGAGCTGGGCCGCCTCGCCCTCGAGCGGCGGGGCATGCGGGCGCGACCCCGTTGCGAGGATCACCACGTCCGGCTTCTCAGCGAGGAGCAGATCGCGCGTCACCTCGCTGCGCCGGTGCAGGATGGCGCCGTGGCGTTCGGCCTCCGCCGTCAGGTTGGTGGCGATGCCGCCGAATTCCGCCCGCTTGGGCAGCAGCTGGGCCAGGCGGGCCTGTCCGCCGGTCTGTGCCTCGCGCTCATGCAATTGAACATCGTGGCCGCGCTCGGCTGCGACCGCCGCGGCCTTGAGGCCGGCCGGGCCGCCGCCGACGACGAGAACCTTGCGCCGGACGGCGGCGCGGGGCTTCTCGCCATAGTCCAGCTCGCGGCCCGTTTCGGGGTGCTGGATGCAGGAGATCGACAGGCCGAGCTGGAAGTGCCCGATGCAGGCCTGGTTGCAGCCGATGCAGGCGCGGATGTCGTCCACCTTGCCGGCCCTGGCCTTGTTGGCCATCTCCGGATCGGCGATCATGGCGCGGGTCATGCCGCACATGTCGGCAGCGCCCGAGGCCAGTACCTGCTCGGCAATCTGCGGCTGGTTGATGCGGCCCGCGACGAACACCGCCTTGCCGGTGGATTGCTTCACCTTTTGGGCGAAAGGCGCCACGTAAGCCGTTGAATTTGCCATGGATGGCACGATGTGCGCCGCGCCGGAGGCCGTGGCGGAGGTGCCGGCTATGACATTCAGGTAGTCGAGCTCCGGGGCCAGCGCCCGGGCGATGGCGACCGAATCGTCCTCCACCAGGCCGTCTTCGTCGTGCTCGTCGCCCGACATGCGCATGCCGACAATGAATTCGCCCGGAACCTGCTGGCGGATGGCGGCGATCGCCTCGCGGGTGAAGCGGAGCCGGTTGTCGAAGGAGCCGCCATACTGGTCCTCGCGGTGGTTGACGCGGGGGTTCATGAACTGGGCCGGCAGGTAGCCGTGGCTGGCCACGATCTCGACGCCGTCGGCGCCGGCCGCCGCCATGCGCCGCGCCGCCTGGGCGAAACCATCGACGATCTCTCCGATCATCGATTGCGACATCTCCCGCGGGATGACCTTGAAACGCTCCGAGGGCGAATGCGACGGTGCGAAGGCCGGCTGCACCACGCCGTTGGGCCGGCCGAGCAGCTCGCGGCCAGGATGGAAGAGCTGGACGAAGACCTTGGTGCCCTGCTCGTGGATGGCATCGACAAGGCGCGTGAAGGGCTTGATGCAGTCGTCGGAGGTGCCCATCAGCAGGGCTTCCGTGTAGCGCGATGTCTCGTGCACGCCGACGACCTGGATGACGATCAGCCCCGCCCCGCCCCTGGCGCGGGCGCGCTGATAGGCGATGAGCGAGTCCGACGGGAGGCCGCCCTCGGGAAGGTAGGTGTCATGCCCGGTCGAGAAGATGCGGTTGCGGATCTCGGTGGACTTGAGGGTGAAGGGCGAGAACAGGTGCGGGAACATCATGATGCCCGCATTCTAGCCAGCGCCGCGGCCCGGCGTCGACCCTCAGATCGAGCGTTCCTCGTATGCGATGAACCACTCGACCATCTCGGTCCACATGGTCTCGACCAGTGCCGGATCGACATTGTGGGCGCGCGCCAGCACGCGCACATGGTCGATCACCTGGCGTACGCGGGCATCGTCACGCGCCGGAAGCCCGTCACGCTTCTTCACCACCACGGCCTTTTCCACCCAGCGCTGGCGCTCGGCCAGGATCTTGATGAGGCTCTCGTCGATACGGTCGATCTCCTTGCGGATCTCGCTCATGGTGAGGTGCCGGGGCTTGCTCATGTGCCGCTCTTGCCTCCAACCGCGGGCGCCGTCAATCGGCGGGGTTCGGGGACCACCACCCAGGGCCGGCGGCCCTGCTCTCCCCTGGCCGTCTTCACCACGGGTGCTGGGCCGGAGAGGAAGACGGCGTGGGCACCGTGCCGCCACAGGTCGAAACGGTCGATCCTGAGCGGCACGCGGCGGCAGGCGCCGCGCAGCGGAAAATCGGCGATAACCACGTCTGCACCGCGGCAAGCCGGAGGCTTTCCCTCGCTCCCGGTGAGATAGACGATCACCCGGCCCCGCAGTTCGGCGGTGCAGCGCCCATCGGCGCATTGCCAGCCCGGCCGTTTGGCGGCCTCGCCAGGGCTCGCCTCCTCGCCATTGGCCTGCAGCCATTTCTCCACCGCAAAGCGGGCGCGGCGCGGCCGTGCCGGCACGATGTGGCCGGTTCCGTCACGCAGCGCCACGTTGGCGCCGGTCGCCTCGATCAGGAGGTCGGGCGGCGGGGGCGCCGAGAGCATGAGGAGGCCACCCGCCGCCATCACGGCAAGGCCGGCAAGGCGCAGCGGCCCGGCCAGCAGGCAGAGCAGCAGCAGGCCGCAGACCACCACGGTCATGGCCGTGAGGGGTGGACGGGCGATGACCTCGTTGGCGCCGGGCAAGCCAGCGACGGCATTGGAAATCACGATCACCAGCTCCAGCCCCTTGCCCATCACGGCGAGCGGCAGCTGCTCCAGACCGAAGGGCATCAGCACGGCGGCAAGCAGCGCGAAGGGCATGACCAGCACGCCGACCACCGGGATCGCCAGGCCATTGGCCAGCACGCCATAGGGCGATATGCGGCCGAAGTGATAGGCCGCCGGAAGTGACGAGGAAAACCCGGCGATCAGCGAGGTGACGAGGCTGGCGAGGAAGGCCGCCGCCGCCCAGCGCACCACGCGCCACGCCCAGTGCGGCGCAGGCCCCTCCTCGCCCTGCCCGGCCTTCCAGCGGGCCCAGAATTCATAGAAGGCGACGAGGCCCAGCACGGCGAGAAAGGACATCTGGAAGCTCGCCTCGATGGCGGCTTCAGGATCCAGCACGAGGATCACCAGGGCGGCCAGGGCGAGGTTGCGGACCGACACGGCCGGACGGTCGACGATGATGGCGAAGAACACGATGGCGACCATGATGAAGCTTCGCGCGGTGGCAACGCCGCCCTCTGCCAGCAGCATGTAGAACAGCCCCATCATCAGGGCTGCCGCTGCCGCCCATTTGCGGATGGGGAAACGCAGCGCAAGGCCGGGAACGAGCGCCAGGGCCGCTCGCACCGCCCAGAACACGCCACCCGCCACCAGCCACATGTGGAGCCCGGAAATCGACAGGATGTGGAACAGCCCGGAGACCAGCAGGCTCTTGTTGATCTCCGGCGGAATGGTGCTGCGCTCACCGGTGATCAGGGCCTCGGCGAAGGAGGCATAGGGTTCGGCCAGGGCGGCGTGGATGCGCGCCCCCATGGCCGCGCGGAGCCCGGCAAGCCAGCCGTCGAGCGGTGCAATCAGCTGCGGACCGTCCAGCACGGTGATGGCCTGCGACGTCACCCGCCCGGTGCCGCCGATGCCCGAAAGCCACAGGCTGCGGCCGTAATCGAAGGCGCCGGGCGCCACGGGGGACGGCAGCGGCGCCAGCCGGGCCCTGAAGCGCAGGCGGGCGCCCGGGGGTGGTGCCCCGGCCTTCTCCGGCACCGAGAGGCGGATCAGGCGGGGCATCTTTCCGGGTGCGAGGCCTTCGATCTCCTCGGGTGCCAGAACCAGCACCAGCCGGGAGCGGGCGCTGCGCGCGACGGTGACGGCCCGCCCCGTCACCGTCACCTCGCCGGTGGCGGCGGCGAGCAGCGGCGTTGCCACCTGCCAGGACTGCAGCCCGGCAAGTGCGAAGCCCCCCAGCGCAAGTCCTGCCAGCAGCACGGGGCCGCTGGCCCGGCCGAGCCAGATGAGCATGGCGCCGGCCAGACCGAGCGACAGCAGCAGCAGGGTGCCTGGCTCCTCCGGGAGGACGAAATAGACGCCGATGCCGACGCTGAGCGCGGGCGCCGCCCACAGGACGCTACGGCCGCGCTGGGCGGCGATGGCACGCCTGCAAACGTCTGCCAGCCAGACCTTGCGGGGCGCGTCTTCCGCTCCCGCCTGGTCCATCATGGCCAGCGACATGGCACTCCCCTTTGAGACCGCCCGCGGGTGTGCTAACTGGCGGCTCGCATCACGCAACCACCTTCCCTTACGTCAGTCAATACGGAGAACGGCGTCCATGTCATCGCCAGTCGTCACCCGCTTCGCCCCCTCGCCCACCGGCTACCTGCATATCGGTGGCGGGCGGACGGCGCTGTTCAACTGGGCCTATGCGCGGCACACGGGCGGAAAAATGCTGCTGCGGATTGAGGATACGGACCGTGAGCGGTCGACGGCGGACGCCATCGACGCGATCATCGAGGGGCTGACCTGGCTGGGGCTGGACTGGGCGGGAGAGCCGGTCTCCCAGTATGGCCGGGCCGAGCGGCACCGGCAGGTGGCGGAGGAACTGCTGGCCCAGGGCAAGGCCTACCGCTGCTACTGCACGCCGGAGGACCTGGAGGCGATGCGGGCAAAGGCCGAGGCCGAGAAGCGGCCGATCCGCTATGACGGGACCTGGCGCGACCGCGACCCCTCGGAAGCGCCGGCGGGGGTGAAGCCGGCCATCCGCTTCAAGGCCCCGCAGCAGGGCGAGACCGTGATCGAGGATGCGGTGCAGGGCAGAGTCGTCATTCCGAACAAGGACTTGGACGATCTGATCATCCTGCGCTCGGATGGCAATCCGACCTACAACCTGTCGGTCGTGGTGGATGACCATGACATGGGCGTCACCCACATCATTCGCGGCGTGGACCACCTGACCAATGCCGCCCGGCAGACCCAGATCTACAAGGCGATGGGCTGGCGGGTGCCGCACATGAGCCACATCCCGCTGATCCATGGGCCGGATGGCGCGAAGCTCTCGAAGCGCCATGGGGCACTCGGCGTCGAGGCCTATCGCGCCATGGGCTATCTCCCTGAAGCGATGAGGAATTATCTGGCGCGCCTGAGCTGGAGCCATGGCGACGACGAGATCTTCTCCACCGAGCAGCTGGTCGAATGGTTCGACCTCGACGCCATCGGCAAGTCGGCCGCGCGCTTCGACTTCGCCAAGCTGGAGAACCTGAACGGCCACTACATCCGCCACATGGCGGATGACAAGCTGTTGATGTCGTTCATCGATTTCCTTCCGCATGCCGAGGGCGGGCCGGCCATGAAGGCCAAGATCGACGACGCCATGATGGCCAAGCTGCTGCGCGCACTTCCTGGCTTGAAGGAACGCGCCAAGACATTGGTGGAATTGAAGAATGGCGCCCAGTTCCTGTTTGCCGAGCGGCCGCTGCCGATGGACGACAAGGCGCGCCAGATCATCGCCGATGGCGGCAGGGACGTCCTGGCAGGCATCATCCCCGTCTTGACTCACATTGCGAACTGGCAGGCGCATGACCTTGAAACGGCAGTGAAATCCCATGCCGAAACAGCGGGGCTGAAGCTCGGAAAGGTGGCCCAGCCGCTGCGCGCCGCGCTGACCGGCACCGCGACCTCGCCCGGCATCTTCGACGTGCTCGAGGTGCTGGGGCGTGAGGAATCGCTGGCAAGGTTGAGTGACCAGGCGGCCTGACGACCCCCACCCCTTCCCCTCCCCGCAAGGGGGAGGGACGAGTTCTGGATCCGTCGCCGTCGCGCAACTTTGGCGTTGCAGATTGGTTGTCGTTCGATGTGCAAAACGGTTGTCGCCGTTGCACGGCGGATGCTTTTCGGAGTGCAACAGAAGCATGTTGCAGCGGATGCCAAAATGCATGTTGCCCGAGCATGGCAAGGGACGACGGACAGCCATGCGGGCGCTCGACCAAAGCATCAGGTCAGTGTCGTTGACCTTTCTATGGTGCGGTGCAATAGTTCGTGACGAGAAAAAGGCAGATATGGGAGCCCACAATGGCTGACGATCCGAAGAAGGCAGTTCTCGAGCTCAAAGGAAAGTCGGTCGACATGCCGGTCAAGTCCGGCACCATCGGACCGGACGTCGTCGACATCACCAAGCTCTATGCCCAGACCGGCGCCTTCACCTTCGACCCCGGCTTCACCTCCACCGCCTCCTGCGAATCGAAGATCACCTATATCGACGGCGACGAGGGCGTGCTGCTCTACCGCGGCTACCCGATCGAGCAGCTGGCCGAGCACGGCGACTTCCTCGAAACCTGCTACCTGCTCTATTACGGCGAGCTTCCCACCCCCTCGCAGCGGAAGGAGTTCGACAAGAACATCACCTACCACACCATGGTGCACGAGCAGATGACCCGGTTCTTCCAGGGCTTCCGCCGCGACGCGCACCCGATGGCGGTGATGGTGGCGGTGGTCGGCGCCATGTCGGCCTTCTACCACGACTCGACCGACATCAACGACGCCCGCCAGCGTGAGATCGCCTCGCACCGGATGATCGCCAAGCTGCCGACGATCGCCGCCATGGCCTACAAGTACCATATCGGCCAGCCCTTCGTTTACCCGCAGAACTCGCTGTCCTATTCCGCCAACTTCCTGCGCATGTGCTTCGCCGTCCCCTGCGAGGAATATGTGGTGAACCCGATCCTGGCGCGCGCCATGGACCGGATCTTCATCCTCCATGCCGACCATGAGCAGAATGCCTCGACCTCCACCGTGCGCCTCGCGGGATCCTCGGGTGCGAACCCCTTCGCCTGCATCGCGGCGGGCATCGCCTGCCTGTGGGGCCCGGCCCATGGCGGCGCCAACGAGGCCGCACTGGAAATGCTGAAGGAAATCGGCGACCCGGCCAAGGTGCCGGAATTCATCGCCAAGGTGAAGGACAAGACGTCCCACATCCGGCTGATGGGCTTCGGCCACCGCGTCTACAAGAACTATGACCCGCGCGCCAAGATCATGCAGAAGACGGCGCATGAGGTTTTGACCGAACTCGGCATCAAGGACGACCCGCTCCTCGAAGTGGCGCGCGTGCTGGAGCAGGCCGCACTCTCCGACCCCTATTTCATCGAGCGCAAGCTCTACCCGAATGTCGATTTCTATTCCGGCATCATCCTGCGCGCGCTCGGCTTCCCCACCTCGATGTTCACCGTGCTCTTCGCGCTCGCCCGCACCGTGGGCTGGATCTCGCAGTGGAAGGAAATGATCGAGGACCCGAACCAGAAGATCGGCCGCCCGCGCCAGCTCTACACCGGCGCACCGCGCCGGGACTATGTTCCCGTGACGCAGCGGGGGAAGTGATTTCATCAGCCTGCTGATGATCGGAATGCCCGGGTGAGAGCCCGGGCATTGTTGATTCTCCGGCAGACGCGGGAGAGATGAGAGGAAATGGGCACGGTGGCGGGGGACTCGCTTCCCCTCACCTACCCCGACTGCGTCGGGGCCCCCTCCTCTCCCGCTGACGCGGGAGAGGAACTCGCTTCCCCTCACCTACCCCGACTGCGTCGGGGCCCCCTCCTCTCCCGCTGACGCGGGAGAGGACGAGGAAACCCCGCTCTCTGCTTAGGTGTCAGTATCCGGTCGTGTCGGTCATCATCTTCGGGTCGCAGATCGGATCACCGGTGACCGCCTTGTTGCGGCAATAGGCGGAGCGGAGTTCCATCGCCTTTTCCTTGGTCATGGCCATGATCTTCGCCCGCATCGCCATCATTTCCGGGCCCATGCAGATGACGTCCTCCGCGTAGTCACGGCAATACTGCGAGTTCGCCAAGGCCGGGTTCGTATCGGCATGAGAGGCGCTGGCGATGGCGGTGACGGCAGCGCAGGTGAGGGCGAGTGATGCGAGTAGCTTCTTCATGCTGATGTCCTCTGATTTGGGATGAACTGGACGTTCGGGTCGACGGGCAGGCTTGCCCGACACAGAGGACTTCGCCGGCGACCTGCCACTTGTTACAACTGAAGGTTCTTCTTTTCACCTTTATCGATTGCGAAGACGGGTGGGCGGCACTCTCGCAAAGAAAAAGGCCCGGATTGCTCCGGGCCTTTGTGTTTCGCATGTCTGCCGGCTTATTCGGCGGCGGGCAGTTCCGTGGCCTTGGCCTGCTCCTCGAGGATGAGGGTGTCGCGCTTGTCCGCGACCGCCCGCAGCCTGGAGAGCATGCCGCCGGTGCCGGCCGGGATGAGACGGCCGACGATGACGTTCTCCTTGAGGCCTTCGAGCGTGTCGACCTTGCCGATGATCGAGGCTTCGGTGAGCACGCGGGTGGTCTCCTGGAAGGAGGCCGCCGAGATGAAGGAGCGCGTCTGCAGCGAGGCCTTGGTGATGCCGAGCAGCACCGGCTTGCCGGAAGCGGGGCGCAGGCCTTCCGCGATGAGCTTCGAATTTTCGTGATCGAGCTCCTCGCGGTCCACCTGCTCGCCGAGCAGCAGCGTCGAGTCGCCAGAGTCGGTGATCTCGACCTTCTGCAGCATCTGGCGGACGATCACCTCGATGTGCTTGTCGTTGATGTTCACGCCCTGCAGACGGTAGACTTCCTGGATTTCGTTGACGAGGTAGGAGGCGAGCTCCTCCACGCCCTTGATGTCCAGGATGTCATGCGGCGCCGGGTTGCCGTCCATGATGTATTCGCCCTTCTCGATGAAGTCGCCTTCCTGGACGGGAAGGTGCTTGCCCTTCGGGATCAGATACTCCACGGCCTCCACACCCTCCTCCGACGGAACGATGCGGATGCGGCGCTTGTTCTTGTAGTCGCGGCCGAATTCGACGCGGCCGGAGATCTCCGCGATGATCGCGTGATCCTTGGGGCGGCGGGCCTCGAAGAGCTCGGCGACACGCGGCAGACCGCCGGTGATGTCGCGGGTCTTCGCGCTCTCGAGCGGGATACGGGCGAGCACGTCACCGGCGGTGACCTTCGCACCCGGATCGACCGAGAGAACCGCATCGACCGAGAGCAGGTAGCGCGCCTCGCCGCCACGGGCGAGCTTCATCACCTTGCCGTCCTTGCCCTTGATGACCATCGCGGGCTTCAGCGTGGAACCGCGCTGGTTCGAGCGCCAGTCGATGATGACGCGGTTGGTGATGCCGGTGGCCTCGTCCGCCACCTCGTTCACCGACACGCCTTCGACCACGTCCTCGAACTCCACCGTGCCGTCGACTTCCGTCATCAGCGGGCGGGTATAGGGGTCCCACTCGGCGAGACGCGTGCCGCGCTTCACCTTGTCGCCCTCGTCGGCATACATGCGCGTGCCGTAGAGCAGCTTGTGGATCGCGCGCTCCGTGCCGTTCTCGTCGACGAGAACCAGCGTCGAGTTGCGGCCCATCACCATCAGGCGGCCCTGCCCGTCCTTCGCGAAGTTGCGGTTGCGGATGACGATCTTGCCGTCCGCATTGGCTTCGATGAACGAGTCGTTCAGCACCTGCGCGGTGCCGCCGATATGGAAGGTACGCATGGTGAGCTGGGTGCCCGGCTCGCCGATCGACTGTGCGGCGATGACGCCCACGGCCTCGCCCATGTTGACGGGCGTGCCGCGCGCGAGGTCACGGCCATAGCACTTGGCGCAGACGCCGAACTTGGTCTCGCAGGTCAGCACCGAGCGGATCTTCAGCTCGCCGATCCCCGACTTCTCGATGATCTCGACATGCGGTTCCAGGATCTCGTTGCCGGCGGCGACGATGATCTCGCCGGAAGCCGGGTTGACCACGTCCTGCGCCGCGGTGCGGCCCAGCACGCGGCTGCCGAGCGAGGCGATGATCTCGCCCGCATCCACGATGGGACGCGCGGTGAGATAGGCCTCGGTGCCGCAGTCGACTTCCGAGATGATCGCGTCCTGGGCCACGTCCACCAGACGGCGGGTGAGGTAGCCCGAGTTCGCGGTCTTGAGGGCGGTGTCAGCCAGGCCCTTGCGGGCGCCGTGGGTCGAGTTGAAGTACTCGAGCACCGACAGGCCTTCCTTGAAGTTCGAGATGATCGGCGTCTCGATGATCTCGCCCGAGGGCTTGGCCATCAGGCCGCGCATGCCGCCCAACTGCTTCATCTGCGCGGGCGAACCGCGCGCACCGGAGTGGCTCATCATGTAGATCGAGTTGATCTGCTTCTCGCGGCCGGTCTTCTCGTCCACCTGCACGGCGGAGATGCGCGCCATCATTTCCTCGGCCACCTTGTCGGTGGTCTTGGCCCAGGCGTCCACGACCTTGTTGTACTTCTCGCCCTGGGTGATCAGGCCGTCGATGTACTGCTGCTCGAACTCCTTGACGAGTTCGCGCGTGGTGTTGACGATCTTCTCCTTGGTCTCGGGGATGACCATGTCATCCTTGCCGAAGGAGATGCCCGCCTTGTAGGCGTTGTAGAAGCCGAGCGCCATGATGCGGTCGCAGAAGATGACCGATTCCTTCTGACCGCAATGGCGGTAGACCGCGTCAATCATGCGCGAGATGTCGCGCTTGGTCATCAGCTTGTTGCACAGGTCGTAGCTGATGTTGACGGCCTTGGGCAGAAGTTCGCCGATCTTCATGCGGCCGGGCGTCGTCTCGACGATGCGGTTGACGATCTTGCCCTCCGCGTTCATCTCGCTGACGCGGCCCTTGATCTTGGTCGCGAGCGTGATGACGCCGGCGGCCAGCGCATGGTCGATCTCGGCCATGTTGCCGAAGGCCTTGCCCTCGCCGGGCTCGCCCTTGCGCATGATCGAGAGGTAATAGAGGCCGAGCACGATGTCCTGCGACGGCACGATGATCGGCTGGCCGTTGGCGGGGTGCAGCACGTTGTTCGTGGACATCATGAGGACGCGCGCTTCGAGCTGGGCTTCGAGCGACAGCGGCACGTGGACGGCCATCTGGTCGCCGTCGAAGTCGGCGTTGAAGGCGGTGCAGACGAGCGGATGCAGCTGGATCGCCTTGCCCTCGATCAGCACCGGCTCGAAGGCCTGGATGCCGAGGCGGTGGAGCGTCGGCGCGCGGTTCAGCAGCACCGGGTGTTCGCGGATGACCTCGTCGAGGATATCCCAGACCTCCGGCTTCTCCTTCTCGACCAGCTTCTTCGCCTGCTTCACGGTGGCGGAGAGGCCCTTGGCGTCAAGCCGCGAATAGATGAAGGGCTTGAACAGCTCGAGCGCCATCTTCTTCGGCAACCCGCACTGGTGCAGCTTCATCTCGGGACCGACCACAATGACCGAGCGGCCGGAATAGTCGACGCGCTTGCCGAGCAGGTTCTGGCGGAAGCGGCCCTGCTTGCCCTTCAGCATGTCGGCCAAGGACTTCAGCGGACGCTTGTTGGCGCCGGTGATGACGCGGCCGCGGCGGCCGTTGTCGAACAGCGCGTCAACGGCTTCCTGCAGCATGCGCTTCTCGTTGCGCACGATGATGTCGGGTGCCCTCAGCTCGATCAGCCGCTTCAGGCGGTTGTTGCGGTTGATGACGCGGCGATAGAGGTCGTTCAGGTCGGAGGTCGCGAAGCGGCCGCCATCGAGCGGCACCAGCGGGCGCAGCTCCGGCGGGATGACCGGGACCTGGGTGAGGATCATCCATTCCGGGCGGTTGCCGGATTCGATGAAGCTCTCGACCAGCTTCAGGCGCTTGGCGATCTTCTTGGGCTTCAGGTCGCCGGTGGCGTTCTTCAGCTCCTCGCGCAGCTGGTCACGCAGCTGCTCGAGGTTGATCGACATCAGCATGTCGCGCACGGCTTCGGCACCGATGCCCGCCGTGAAGGCGTCCTCGCCGTAGTCTTCCTGGGCCTTGATGTACTCGCTCTCCGAGAGAAGCTGGTGCAGCTTCATGGGCGTCAGGCCCGGCTCGAGGACGATGTAGTTCTCGAAATAGAGGATGCGCTCCACGTCCTTCAGCGTCATGTCGAGCAGCATGGAGATGCGGCTCGGCAGCGACTTCAGGAACCAGATATGGGCGACGGGGGCGGCGAGCTCGATGTGGCCCATGCGCTCGCGCCGGACCTTCGAGAGGGTGACTTCCACACCGCACTTTTCGCAGATGATGCCCTTGTACTTCATCCGCTTGTACTTGCCGCAGAGGCACTCATAGTCCTTCACCGGCCCGAAGATGCGGGCGCAGAACAGACCGTCCCGCTCCGGCTTGAAGGTGCGGTAGTTGATGGTCTCGGGCTTCTTGATCTCGCCGAAGGACCACGAGAGGATCTTCTCGGGGCTGGCGATCGAGATGCGGATCTGGTCGAAGGTCGGAGCCGGCGTTGCCGGGTTGAAGACGTTCATGACCTCTTGGTTCATCGGTCATATTCTCCATTTTGCGCAGGCGGCCGTGCCCGCTGGGTGTTCGAATTCGAATGAGGCAGTCGGCGGGAGGCGTGCCCCCCGCCGTTTGATCTTTAGCTCGAGACGTTGGCCTGCGAGTTCTGCAGTTCGACGTTGAGGCTGAGCGAGCGCATTTCCTTGACGAGCACGTTGAAGCTCTCGGGGATGCCGGCCTCGAAGGTGTCGTCGCCGCGGACGATCGCCTCGTAGACCTTGGTGCGGCCCGCGACGTCGTCCGACTTGATGGTCAGCATCTCCTGCAGCGTATAGGCAGCGCCATAGGCTTCCAGGGCCCAGACTTCCATTTCGCCGAAGCGCTGGCCACCGAACTGCGCCTTGCCGCCCAGCGGCTGCTGGGTGACGAGCGAGTACGGGCCGATGGAACGGGCGTGGATCTTGTCGTCCACCAGGTGGTGCAGCTTGAGCATGTAGATGTAGCCCACGGTGACCTGGCGGTCGAAGGGCTCGCCCGAGCGGCCGTCGAACAGCGTGACCTGACCGGAGGTCGAGAGGCCGGCGTCCTTCAGCATGGCCGCAATGTCCTCCTCGCGCGCACCGTCGAAGACGGGGGTTGCGATGGGAACGCCGCGGCGCAGGTTTTCGGCGGCTTCGACGAGCGACTTGTCGTCGAGGCTTTGGAGCTCGTCATGCTTGCCGTAGATGCGGTTCATCTCGTCGCGCAGCGGCTTGACGCTGTTGGTGTCCTTGTAGCCGTCGAGCAGCGCGCCGATCTTGCGGCCCATGCCGGCACAGGCCCAGCCGAGATGCGTCTCGAGGATCTGGCCGACGTTCATGCGCGAAGGCACGCCCAGCGGGTTCAGCACCACGTCGACATGCGTGCCGTCCTCGAGGAAGGGCATGTCCTCGATGGGAACGATGCGCGACACGACACCCTTGTTGCCGTGACGGCCGGCCATCTTGTCGCCCGGCTGGATCTTGCGCTTCACGGCGACGAAGACCTTGACCATCTTCATGACGCCCGGCGGCAGCTCGTCACCGCGCTGCAGCTTGTCGACCTTGTCGTGGAAGCGCGTGTCGAGGCGCTTCTTGGACTCGTCGTACTGCTGCTTCATGGCCTCGAGTTCGCCCATCGCCTTCTCGTCGCCGAGCGCGATGTTCCACCACTGCGACTGCGGCAGGTCATCGAGGGTCTTCTCGGTGATCTTGCCTTCGATCTTGTGGCCCTTCGGACCGCCCGTGGCTTCCTTGCCGTTGAGCCAGCCCTTGAGGCGGCCATAGGAGTTGCGGTCGAGGATGGCGAGCTCGTCGTCGCGGTCCTTGGCGAGACGGTCGATCTCCTCGCGCTCGATGGCCTGGGCGCGCTCGTCCTTGTCGACGCCATGGCGGTTGAACACGCGCACTTCGACGACCGTGCCGGCAACGCCGGGCGGCAGACGGAGCGAGGTGTCACGCACGTCGGACGCCTTCTCGCCGAAAATGGCGCGGAGCAGCTTTTCTTCCGGCGTCATCGGGCTTTCGCCCTTCGGCGTGATCTTGCCGCACAGGATGTCCCCCGGCTTCACTTCCGCACCGATGTAGACGATGCCGGCCTCGTCGAGGTTCTTGAGGGCTTCCTCGCCGACATTCGGGATGTCGCGGGTGATTTCCTCAGGGCCGAGCTTCGTGTCACGCGCCATCACGTCGAATTCCTCGATGTGGATGGAGGTGAAGACGTCGTCCTTCACGATGCGTTCGGAGAGGAGGATCGAGTCCTCGAAGTTGTAGCCGTTCCACGGCATGAAGGCGACGAGCACGTTCTGGCCCAGCGCCAGATCGCCGAGGTCCGTCGACGGGCCGTCGGCGATGATGTCGCCGGCCTTGACGCGGTCACCCACGCGCACCAGCGGACGCTGGTTGATGCAGGTGTTCTGGTTCGAACGCTGGAACTTGGCGAGCGTGTAGATGTCGACGCCCGACTTCGACGGATCGGTCTCTTCCGTCGCGCGGATGACGATGCGCTTGGCGTCCACCTGGTCGACCACACCCGAGCGGCGGGCGGCCACGGCGGCGCCGGAGTCGCGCGCCACCACGGCTTCCATGCCGGTGCCGACGAGCGGCGCATTGGTGCGCACCAGCGGCACGGCCTGACGCTGCATGTTGGAACCCATCAGCGCGCGGTTGGCGTCGTCGTTCTCGAGGAACGGGATCAGCGCCGCGGCGACGGACACGAGCTGCTTCGGCGACACGTCGACATAGTCGATGCGGTCGGCCGGCACGATCAGCACGTCGCCGGCGTGACGCGCGATGACGAGGTCCTCGGCGAAGCCGCCCTTCGGGTTCAGCGCCACGTTGGCCTGGGCGATGTGGTGCTTCTGCTCCTCGATGGCGGAGAGATACACGACGTCATCCGTCACGCGGCCGTCGATCACCTTGCGATAGGGCGTCTCGATGAAGCCGTACTTGTTGACGCGGGCATAGGTCGCGAGCGAGTTGATGAGGCCGATGTTCGGGCCTTCCGGCGTTTCGATCGGGCAGATGCGGCCATAATGCGTCGGGTGCACGTCGCGCACTTCGAAGCCGGCGCGCTCACGCGTCAAGCCACCCGGTCCAAGGGCCGACAGGCGGCGCTTGTGGGTGATCTCGGAGAGCGGGTTGGTCTGGTCCATGAACTGCGACAGCTGCGAGGAGCCGAAGAATTCGCGCACGGCGGCGGCCGCCGGCTTCGCATTGATCAGGTCATGCGGCATCACCGTGTCGATGTCGACCGAGGACATGCGCTCCTTGATGGCGCGTTCCATGCGGACGAGACCGAGGCGGTACTGGTTCTCCATGAGCTCGCCGACCGAGCGCACACGGCGGTTGCCGAGGTGATCGATGTCGTCGACTTCGCCCTTGCCGTCGCGCAGCTCATGCAGCGTCTTGATGACGGCGATGATGTCTTCCTTGCGCAGCACGCGCATGGTGTCCGGAACATCGAGCTCGAGGCGCATGTTCATCTTGACGCGGCCCACGGCCGAGAGGTCGTAGCGCTCCTGGTCGAAGAACAGGCCGTTGAACAGCGCTTCCGCGGTCTCGCGCGTCGGCGGCTCGCCCGGGCGCATGACGCGGTAGATCTCGACGAGCGCCTGCTCGTAGCTTTCCACCTTGTCGGCCTTCAGCGTGTTGCGGATGTAGGGGCCGTTGTTGATGTGGTCGATGTCGAGCAGGTTGAGCTCGGCGTAACCAGCGTCCTTCAGCTGGTTCAGCAGCTTCTCGCTGATCTCGTCGCCGGCCTCGGCATAGATCTCGCCGGTCTTCTCGTTGACGAGTTCGTCGGCGAGATAGAGGCCATAGAGGTCCTCGTCACGCACCAGGAGCTCCTTGACGCCGTCCTCGGCGATCTTGCGGGCAAGGCGCGGGGTGATCTTCTTGCCGGCCTCGACGACGACCGCACCGGTCTTGGCGTCGATAAGGTCCACCGACGGCTTGATGCCCTTGAAGCGCTGCGCGTCGAAGGGCGTCTTCCAGCCGTTCTTCGTCAGCTTGTAGGTGACGGTCTTGTAGAAGGTGTGCAGGATCTCTTCCGACGACAGGCCGAGCGCATAGAGCAGCGTGGTGATCGGCAGCTTGCGGCGGCGGTCGATGCGGGCATAGATGATGTCCTTCGCGTCGAACTCGAAATCGAGCCAGGAGCCGCGATAGGGGATGATGCGCGCCGCGAAGAGCAGCTTGCCCGACGAGTGCGTCTTGCCCTTGTCATGGTCGAAGAAGACGCCGGGCGAACGGTGCATCTGCGAGACGATGACGCGCTCGGTGCCGTTGACGACGAAGGTGCCGTTCGCCGTCATGAGCGGCATGTCGCCCATGTAGACGTCCTGCTCCTTGATGTCCTTCACCGACTTGGCCTGGGTGTCCGGATCGATTTCGAACACGATGAGGCGCAGCGTAACCTTCAGCGGTGCGGCAAATGTCATGCCGCGCTGCTGGCACTCGTCGACGTCGAACTTGGGCTGCTCGAACTCATAGCGCACGAACTCGAGCATGGCCTGGCCCGAGAAATCGGTGATCGGGAACACCGACTTGAACACGGCCTGCAGGCCCTCGTTCGCGCGGCCGCCCTTCGGCTCCACCATCTGCAGGAACTGGTCGTAGCTTTCGCGCTGAACCTCGATGAGGTTCGGCATCTCGGCCACTTCGATCTTCCTGCCAAAGAACTTGCGGAGGCGTTTGCGGCTAGCGGCGGACTGAGTTTCGGCCATGGGGTCCCCTTGACGGTTCAAAAACATGCAAATTCGACAGCTTGCCGAACCCCCTTTTTCGAAAGGAAGTCCGGCAAGCCGTCGCGGACGGCGCAGTACTGGCCCGGTGGCGCCCTGCTCTGTTCAAGCGCGGCGCCACCGGAAAATCGTTACTTCAGCTCGACCTTGGCGCCAACGGCCTCAAGCTTCTTCTTCATCGCTTCGGAATCGGCCTTGTTCACGCCTTCCTTGACGGTCTTCGGGGCGCCTTCGACGAGGTCCTTGGCTTCCTTCAGGCCCAGGCCGGTGATGGCGCGGACTTCCTTGATGACTTCGATCTTCTTGTCGCCAGCCGAGGCGAGAACGACGGTGAACTCCGTCTTCTCTTCGGCCGGAGCGGCAGCGGCAGCGCCCGGAGCGGCGGCAACGGCCACCGGAGCGGCGGCGGAAACGCCCCACTTCTCTTCGAGCATCTTGGACAGTTCAGCGGCTTCCAGAACGGACAGAGCCGAGAGGTCTTCAACAATCTTGGCGAGATCAGCCATTTGAGTATCTTTCTATCGTCGGTTGGTTGGGTAGTGGTTAAGGCGTGGCGTCTTAGCCAGCGGCCTGATCCTTGGTGGCATAGGCGTTGAAGACACGCGCCAGCTGGCCGGCAGGAGCCTGAAGCACACCAGCAATCTTGGTGGCGGGCGCCTGGATGAGGCCAATGAGCTTGCCCCGGAGCTCGTCGAGCGAGGGCAGTTCGGCGAGTGCCTTGACCGCGTTGGCATCCATGACGGTCTTGCCCAGCGCACCGCCGAGGACGACGAACTTGTCGTTCCCCTTGGCGAAGGCCGAGGCGACCTTGGGTGCCGAGACGGGATCGGCGGCGTAAGCCACCATGGTCGGACCCACGAAGAGGTCCTTGATCCCGGCTGCGTCAGTGCCATCAAGAGCAAGCTTGGCAAGACGGTTCTTGGCGACCTTCACGGTCGCCCCCGCCTGGGCCATCTTGTTACGCAGGTCGTTGACCTGGTTCACAGTGAGGCCCTTGTTGTGGGCCACAACGATCACACCGGTGGTCTTGAACACCTGGTTGAGCGTTGCGACGAGCTCTTTCTTTTCAGCTCTTTCCACTTGCTCTCTCCTTTATGGCGAGAAGGCTTTGAGACCCGCCCGCCGTTGGACCAACCGCTCAAGACGCACACCACACGACGGCAGCGGGCGCCTGAGCGGCGCTTACGTGCCTGTCCCCCTGCCCGGGCATTTCCGGGACTGGGTCCATGAGGTCCAAACCGACTTGGAACCCTTAAGTAGGGATCCGAATTCCGTTTTGACACCCATCTCATGCAGGCTGGGCTTTTAAGCGGGAGGGATTCCCCCGCGCCTGCAATCTCGGACAGGTAAACCGAAGTTCGAGGAACTTCGGGCACCCTGCTGAAATCATTGCTGATTTCAGCAGGGAAACTCGTTCAAGCCTTACGCGCCACCGCCGGTGACGGAGCCCAGATCCAGCTTGAGGCCGGGACCCATGGACGAAGAAATGGACAATTTCTTGACATAGGTGCCCTTGGCCGCCGGCGGCTTGGCCTTGATGACCGCATCGACGAAGGCCTTGATGTTCTGGCTGAGCTGCTCGTCCGAGAAGGACGCCTTGCCGACGCCACCCTGCACGATGCCGGCCTTTTCGACGCGGAACTCCACCGCGCCGCCCTTGGCGGCCTTGACCGCACCGGCGACGTCCATGGTGACCGTGCCGACCTTGGGGTTCGGCATCATGCCGCGCGGGCCGAGAACCTTACCAAGACGGCCGACGAGGCCCATCATGTCCGGCGTGGCGATGCAGCGGTCGAAGTCGATCGTGCCCTTGTTGACGATCTCGAAGAGCTCTTCGGCGCCGACGACGTCAGCCCCGGCCTTCTTCGCTTCCTCGGCCTTCGCACCCTTGGCGAAGACGCCGACGCGCAGGTTGCGGCCGGTGCCGTTCGGCAGGTTGACCACGCCGCGGACCATCTGGTCCGAGTGGCGCGGGTCGACGCCGAGGTTCATGGCGATCTCGACGGTTTCGTTGAACTTGGCGTTGGCGCGGCCCTTGATGAGCTTGACGGCTTCATCGAGGCCATAGACCTTCTGACGGTCGATGCCTTCGTTGTTCTTGGCGATGCGCTTAGCGAGCTTTGCCATATCTCTTACTCCGTCACCTGGAGGCCCATGGACCGGGCGGAGCCGGCAATTTCACGCGCAGCGGCGTCGAGGTCGCGGGCATTCATGCCCTTGAGCTTCTGCTCGGCGATCTCGCGGCACTGGGCCATCGACACCTTGCCGACGAAGGCGCCCTTGCCGGGCTCCTTCGAGCCGGACTTGAGGCCGGCGATCTTCTTCAGGAAGTAGGTCGCGGGCGGCGACTTCATCTCGAAGGTGAAGGACTTGTCCTGGAAGGCCGTGATGACGACCGGAACCGGCATGCCGGGTTCCATCTTCTGCGTGGCGGCGTTGAAAGCCTTGCAGAATTCCATGATGTTGAGACCACGCTGACCGAGAGCGGGGCCGATCGGCGGAGACGGGTTCGCCTGACCTGCCGGCACCTGCAGCTTGATGTAGCCGACGACTTTCTTTGCCATTTTCTTTCCCTCGCCGGACGATCCGGCTGATTGAGGTTAGTGGTCCGGCTTGTTGAGGGCCTCCCACCGGGTTTCACGGGTTAGCGGAGCTTTTCCACCTGCCCGTACTCGAGTTCGACAGGCGTGGGCCTGCCGAAGATGGACACGGCGACCTTGAGCCGCGACCGTTCTTCATCCACTTCCTCCACCTGGCCGGAGAAGGAGGCGAAAGGACCATCGGCGACGCGAACCTGCTCGCCGACTTCGAAGGTAAGCGTGGACTTCGGACGCTCGACGCCCTCCGCCACCTGGTTCAGGATGCGCGAAGCCTCGGCGTCCGAGATCGGGATCGGCTTCGAGTCAGAGCCCAGGAAGCCCGTGACCTTCGGTGTGTTCTTGATCAGGTGGAAGGCCTGGTCGGTGAGCTCCATCTTCACCAGCACGTAGCCGGGGAAGAAGCGGCGCTCCGACTTGATCTTGCGGCCGCGGCGCACTTCCACGACCTCTTCGGTCGGGACCAGCACCTGCTCGAAAAGCTCGCCCAGGCCCTTTTGGACCGATTGTTCCTTGATCGAGTCCGCGACCTTCTTCTCGAAATTCGAGTAGGCGTGAACGATGTACCAGCGCTTAGCCATGTCCGCCCTTTAACCCGCGATACCGAGGACCCACTGCACGCCACGGTGCAGCACGGAGTCGACGATGAGGAAGAAGATGGAAGCAACGAAAACCATGATGAAGACCATGACGGTCGAGATCATGATCTCGCGGCGCGTCGGCCAGGTGACCTTGTTGGCCTCCTCGCGGACCTCCTGGAGAAACTCGAACGGATTGGTCTTTGCCACGTGTGCTTCCTTAGAAAATGGCAGGGGCAGTAGGGCTCGAACCCACGACCTGCGGTTTTGGAGACCGCCGCTCTACCAACTGAGCTATACCCCTAGAGCGCGGCGAACCCCTCAGTTAAGGAGCCCGCCGCACCATTTAAAGTCTTAGTCGGTGATCTTCGCGACGACGCCGGCGCCGACGGTGCGGCCGCCTTCACGGATGGCGAAGCGCAGCTTCTCTTCCATGGCG
>NZ_QKVK01000003.1 GCF_003234965.1 Aestuariivirga litoralis | reverse complement strand
GCCGTGGGTGGGCTTCGACGGCGAGAGGAACAGGCTCTGCTGGGTGTTGCCGAGGCCCCACTGGTTGCCGGATGGGCCGGCGATATCGTTCTGCGAGGTGACCGGCAGGATGGTGCGCGAGATCAGGTTCCAGTCGTCGTTCAGCTTGATGGGAATGACCGGCTGGACGTTGACATAATACTGGTCGCCGTCATCGGGGCCGATGCCGTGGTTCCAGTTGCCCTGAAAGGGCACGCTGATCAGGTTCGCCACCGGGTTGGTCAGTTCCTGGGCCAGGTCCTGCGAGTCATCCGCCGCCGCGAAGCCGGAGAGCGACACCAGCGCGGCCATGGAGAGCAAAATCGTCTTGAACATCTGGGTCACCGGTCTCTCGTGTTGCGGCACATGCCGTGGAACGCGGGCAGAAGAAGGATTGCCACTGCCGCCCAAGCGACAGTGGCGGAGGTGTGAGCGGTTACTTGAGCTTGGCGCTCATGTCGACGATCGGCTGCTCAGAGACAATGGGGAACATCTGGATGTCCTTGGCATCGAGATCGAGTTGCTTCATGTCGATCATGCGGATCGTCTGGTCGTCATAGGTCTTGTAGTAGTAGCGCAGGTTCTGCGAATCCTTCGCCGTCGTGATGATCGTATAGTCGGCCTGGACGCCACCATCGACATCGCTACGGCCGATGCCCTTGGGGATGTCGAAGTTGTTCAGGACGTGGAAGACATGCGTGACGCCTTCCGCGGCATTGTCCGAGGGAAGCGCATTGGCGCTGAAGAGCGCGGCGCGCACGAAGCGTGACGGCGGGCTGAAGTCGCCCGGCAGGCCCCACATGCCGTTGCCGAGGCCAAAGGCCTTCAGTTCGACGTTGCCGATCTTGCCGCTGTCCACGTTGTTCGGGTTCAACGTGATGTAGTTGCGGAGGTTGGTCATGTGCCAGTTGAAGTCTGGCGAGTTAGTGATCGTGCCGAGCGGGTTGTCGTGAATGACCAGCTTGCCATCGATCGGCTCGATGACGATGGCAGCACCGGTGTTGTCATAGACCGCGTAGTGGAAGGGCGGCGCAGCCGGCCCCCAGCCCTCCAGCACCGTCGGGGTGATGATGGCGTCGCCCGCCTCGATGGCCTTGCGCACCTCAGCGACCGAACCGAACTGCGAGAGGAGCCAGTTCGGGAATTCGGCGGAAGACAGGCCCCTGGACTGGTTCTCCGCCGTCACCGGCGTGTAGGAGGCGAAGGTCGGGAGATAGAAGGCGCCCGCCACCAGGCCGGCATCGTTCATGCCGTCCATGATCTTCACGTCCTTGTAGGCATAGACGCCGACGACCGCGTGCTTGGCTGTGTACTTCAGGCCGTCACCGTTCGGGGTCTTGCCCGTGAAGGCGTAGCCGCGCGGAACCAGTGCGGCTGTCGCATCGATCTTGATGCCGAACTCGACGGTGCGGCCGGTCACGAAGCTGCCGTCCTTATTGACAAGCTTGAGGCCGGTACAGGCCTGCGACGGTGTGAAGGTGGTGGCAAGGAGGAGCGCGGAGGCGAGGGCCATACGGCCCAGCTTCGGGGCGAATGAAAAATTCATCACATGTTTCCTTTGTTCAAGATTGATCGGACTTCCGCCGGCGCTGTAACCTGAACAGCAAGGAGGGCGATCGCCGGCGAGGGCCCTGATCGGCATCGCTACTTTTACCTAAGTAGTTTTTCTTGCTTTATGCACGGCCGCAACGCTAACGTTCTGTCCCGGTCGTTCAACGCGACAGATCTGACGCCGCATTAGCAAATTCGCTATCGAGTTAGCCAACAAAAGCCAACACTCATGTTTTTTTGCTCACCGATCACGAAACATGCCGTGCTGCTCTGGCTTGCCCTTGCCACGCTGGTGGCGGCGCCACTGGCTCATGCAGCCGAGCCGCTGCTTATCTCGGAAGCTTACTGGGTCGATGAAGGCGGAAAGGCGACCCTCGACGATGCCGAGCGCGCAACCTTCACGCCGTTCGAGGGCTCCATCGCCAAAGGCTACAGGCCATTTGCT
Organism: Aestuariivirga litoralis; assembly: GCF_003234965.1. Lineage (GTDB taxonomy): Bacteria > Pseudomonadota > Alphaproteobacteria > Rhizobiales > Aestuariivirgaceae > Aestuariivirga > Aestuariivirga litoralis. The sequence goes on along the minus strand of NZ_QKVK01000003.1, from coordinate 503,625 downwards.
CTCTGGGTCAAACTTCGGATCTCAGGCCGCGATTCCACCGATCAACTGGCCATCATCGTACAGCCGGCGTTCCTGCGGCGGATTGAGCTCTACGATCCCGATCTTCCTGGCAACGACGCGCCAGGGACTCCGATCATGAGCGGTCGCGATGCAGAGATCACGCCGGTCAATCACATCGGGCTGGACAATGGGTTCGTCATCCCATCCAGCAAGACGCCCAGAACCCTGTTTCTGCGCATCACAACCACAACGACGCTGATGGCGGATATCAAGGTGTCGCCCGTCGCCGATGCAGAGTTCGACAGCCAGGTTAGCGCCGGCACGCTGTCGATCTATTTCGCGTTCCTCTGTGCGTTCCTGCTGTGGGCCATCGTCAGCTGGGCCGTGAGGCGCGATCTGCTCTATGGGCTGTTCGCGCTCCGCCTCGTGTTCTCGATCCTTCACCTCTCCGTCATGGCCGGCGTGCTGAGATATTTCCTTGCCGGCACCCTCAGTGCGCCGGTCAGGGATCTGATCTATAGCCTGATCCTGGTGACCGTCGTGGCCGTCACCGGCAGCTTCGACTTCAAGCTCATCTCGGAGTTCGGTGTGCCACGCTGGCTGCAGAGGCTTGCCTGGTGTCTCCTCGTTCTTCCTGCCACGTGTGTCGTGATGGTCCTTCTCGGCCATACACAGGCGGCGCTTCACCTGAGCGCGCTCGTGGTCACCTTGTTCGTCATCACGAATGTGGTGCTGGCATTCTCGGCGCGAAACGAGGAGAGGGCGCCCTATGGGCAGATGGCGATCAATACGATCAGGGTTGGCTACATACTGATGGCGCTGGTCATCATCGCGCCGGCCCTGATCGCCACGAACATTCTCCACACCGGCGTGCCTGTCATGAAGGTCGTCTTTCTCCATGCCTTGATCACCACCGTCATCCTCTTTGCGATCCTCTCGATCAGGGCGCGGCAAAAGGACCTGCTCATGCAGGAGGCGCTGATCCAGTACGAAGTCACGGAACGTGAGCTGCGGCAGGAGAGCGAAAGGAGAGCCGAAAAGGAGAAGTTCCTCGCCATGCTCGTTCACGAACTCCGCAATCCGCTGACGGTCATTCGCCTCAGGACCAGCGAGAGTTCCGCAAGCGGGAAAGCCGTTCATCAGGCCGCCCGCGAGATGGCGGAGATCATCGAACGCGTCGAGCTGAGCGAGGCGCTGGAGCACGCGAACGGCCAGAACCAGACCGCGACCATGGACCTGGGCGACGTGCTTCGTGAGATCGTCGCGGAGCACCCGGCCGCGTCGCGGATCTCGGTCGATGCGCCGATGCGGTTGATCGTTGCAACGGATGAGAGCCTCCTGAGAAGCATCGTCAGAAACTTGCTCGACAATGCCGCGAAATACAGTCCCGAGGCTTCGCAGATCCGGTTGGCCGTGGCTGAGCAAATCCAGAACGGCGTCGGCGGCACGCGGTTGAGCGTCGCCAATGAAATCGGTGAGGCCGGAGTGCCGGACGGCGAGAGACTATTCACCAAGTATTACCGTAGCCAGGGGGCGCATCGGTGGCCGGGCTCTGGCCTCGGGCTGTTCCTTGTCGCGAACTGGGCGCAGTCCCTCGGGGGTACAATCGGTTACGAAGGACCCACCGCCGGGAGTGACACTCCGCTGGTGCGTTTTAGCCTGTGGCTCCCGCAATGACCTTGCGGCCGCTCAGGATCGTCGTGATCGAGGACTATGACGCGCTGCGGGAGGCGATCTGTGACGCGCTCTCGCAGGATGGCCATGAGGTCGTCGGCGTATCGATGGCCGAGGAGGTCGATGACGAGCCGACAGGCTTCGTAAGTGATCTCTACATCATCGACATCAACCTCCCCGGCGAGGATGGCATCAGCCTTGCCCAGCGCATACGCCGGTCGCAGCCCGATGTCGGCATCGTCATCATCTCGGCGCGGAGCTCGGTCGATGATCGGATCGGGGGCTACAAGTCGGGTGCCAATATCTATCTGACGAAGCCGCTTTCACTTGAAGAACTTCGGGCGGTGGTGGACGGAATCGTGCTGCGGCTGCTGTCCGCTGAAGCCTCACACCCGACGGCCATCCGGCTCAGCCCCATGAAGATGCTGGTGACCGGCCCGGCGGGCGCAGCACGCCTCACCCAGCCGGAGGTCGTGCTCCTGGCGGCGCTGTCGCGCGCGCCGCAGCGCGAACTCGAGCACTGGCAGGTCGCCACCCACCTTGGGAACGGCGAGGAGATCAGCAAGGAGAACCTCGAGGTGAAGCTGGGGCGGCTGCGCAAGAAGCTTGTGTCCTGCGGTGCCGAGGTCCCGGCAATTCAGTCCCTGAGGGGCATCGGCTACCGGCTGACGGCCCCGATCGAGATCCTGAGCGAATGAAATCCCCGCGGTGATGCCGAATGCCCGACCCTGCTCCCGACAGAAGCCCTCGGTTGACAGCTGGCAGGTGCCGACGAGCGGCATCATGAGAGAGGGGCGGCTCGCCAGTCGCACAGACATCGGCACCATCGGTTGGCCGCGTCATCCCCAACAGGTAAGCGGTATCCGCGCCACACCTCGATTTCGCGGGCCGCAGCGACGTAAACGCATTGACTCCACTGCGGGTGGGATGATTGACAGCGGGCATCGTGCGCTTCACATTGGGTGTGGTCACCGCAAGGCACTGGCGCAACATCCGTGCAGAAATACCGGCTTCCTCCCCTCGACCTGTTTCGCAGCTTCGAGGCGGTTGCACGCCATCTCAGCTTCACCGCGGCCGCCAGCGAGCTTTGCCTCACGCAGAGTGCGGTGAGCAGGCAGATCGCAGCGCTCGAGCAGCAGACGGGGATCAAGCTTTTCCATCGCCTGCACCGTGCCATTGAGTTGACGCCGGCCGGGGAGCGGCTGCTGGAGGCGGTGAGCCTGGGGCTGGACCAGATCCAAGGCTGCCTCGCCGCGCTGGGCGCCACCGCGAAGACACCGCGCATCACCATTTCGGCCACCGTCGCCTTTGCCTGGTTCTGGCTCATGCCGCGTCTCAACCAGTTCAGCGCCGATCATCCGGACATCGATCTCCGGGTTCTGGCAAGCGACACGCCGGTCCTGCCGGGGCATGGCGAGGTCGACGTTGCCATCCTGTTCGGATCAGGACAGTGGGTGGGCGTCACCGCGCGGCTGCTGTTCCGGGAGCGGGTCTACCCGGTGTGCAGTGCCGCGTTCCTGAGGGAGCACCCGGGGCTGCTTGGCGCGGAGGACCTGCTCAGACAGACATTGCTGCATCTGGACATCGACCGCGCGGCCCCCGATCCGGTGGACTGGCAGAGGTGGCTGGCTAGCCAGGGCGTTGCGGGACAGCCGGTTCTTCCGGGGCTGCGCTTCAATTCATATCCCATGGTTCTGCAGGCTGCCGAGGCCGGACGTGGCGTGGCGCTGGGCTGGAGCTACATCGTCGACCCCATCGTGGCCAGCGGGCGGCTGGTCCGGCCCGTGTCGGGAAGCATGGAAACCCGCAACGGCTATTACCTCAGCACATCGAAACAGGGGGCAGCGAGCCCTGAACTCGAGGAATTCCTTCGCTGGATCGCCAATCAGGCTACGGAAGCGGCGGCCCTCGCATGAGGGAGGGGAATGCGTCGCATTCGCAAAGACGATTTGCAGTGGACCTGCGAAGCGCCTTAGCTGAGCCCCTGCTTCCCAGAGGTCGTCCATGTCCGAACTCGCCTCGCGCCGCCCCGGCCGCCGCAACCGCGACACCGCAGCGGCCAACCCCGCGGCCTCGCCGATTTCTCCCGGCATGGTCGGAGGCCGCTACAAGCCGCTCACCGACGCCGAGGTTCTCCGCGTTCATGCGCTTGCCCTTCAACTCCTTTCTGACCTCGGCCTCTCACAGGTGACGCCGAGCCTCGAAGCCCGCGCCGTCGCGGCCGGCTGCCGGGTGGATGAGGCAGGCCGCCTGAGGTTTCCTGCAGCCCTGGTGGAGGATGTGATTGCCAGGTCACGCCGCAGCTTCACCCTTCACGGGGTGGACCCCGCACACGACATCGAGATCGGCGGGCGCCGGGTTCACACCGGGACCGGGGGGGCCGCACCGACCATCATGGATTTCGAGACCGGCAGGTATCGCGAGAGCACTGTCGCCGATCTCTACGACATCGCCCGCCTTGTCGACCGGCTCGACAACATCCACTGGTATCACCGCTCGATCGTGGCGCGTGACGCGCCGACGATCCTCGACCTCGACATGAACACCACCTATGCCTGCCTGTCCGGCACGTCGAAGTCGATCGCCGTCAGCTATACCGACGGCAATTCGGTCCGGGCGGTGCAGCCGATGCTCGACGCGGTGGCGGGGGGAGAGGGCAGGCATCGGAAGCGGCCCTTCTGCACGGCGGTGTGCTGCCATGTCGTGCCGCCGATGCGCTTTGCCACGGAAAGCTGTGACGCACTGGAGGCCGCCGTGCTGGCCGGCATGCCAATCCTGCTCGTCTCGGCGGGACAGGCGGGCGCCACGGCTCCCGCCGCGCTGGCAGGAGCCGTGGCGCAGGCCTGCGCCGAAGTGCTGGCGGGCCTGGTGCTCTGCCACATCATCGATCCCGATTGCCGCGGCATCTTTGCGGCCTGGCCTTTCGTCAGCGACCTGCGGACAGGCGCCATGTCGGGCGGGTCGGGTGAACAGGCGCTGCTTTCGGCAGCCTGTGCCCAGATGGCCAATTTCTACGACCTGCCGAATTCGGTTCCCGCCGGAATGACCGACAGCAAGCTGCCCGACGCCCAGAGCGGCGGGGAGAAGGGCTACACCATTTCGCTTGCCGCGCAGGCCGGAGCGACCATGATCCATGAATGTGCGGGCATGCAGGGTTCCCTGATGGGCACCAGCTTCGAAGGCTATGTGCTCGACAACGACCTGCTCGGCGCCATCCTGCGCACGGTCAAGGGCATCGACGTCAGTGAAGATGCGCTGAGCTTCGAGGTGATCCGTGACACCGTCATGGGGCCCGGCCACTATCTCGGCCACCCGCAGACATTCGACCGGATGCGGTCCGACTACGTCTATCCGGAGATCGCCGATCGCCGCAGCATCGGTGAATGGGAGAAGGCGGGTTCCGCCGATGCGCGTGAACGCGCCCGGGAGCGCACGCGCGCCATCCTTGCGAAGCATTATCCGCGGCATGTCAGTGAGGCGACCGATGCGGCGATCCGCTCCCGCTACAACATCATTCTCCCCCGTGCGCGTATGGAAGCCGGACATGGTGCCTGGTAAGGCAGACCCCAGCCGCCGCGGGACGCTGCCGCAGGCGGAGGACCGCCGATGACTGCCACAGCACCTGGACGGCTTGCAGCGGCCAATGGCGAGCCGACGATGAAGGCCATCGTGACGCTGGGAAACGGCGGCTATGACCGTCTGCTTCACTGTGACGTCCTCCGCCCCGTGCCAGGGCCGGACGAGGTACTGATCCGGGTGCTTGCCGCTGGCGTCAACAATACCGAGATCAACACAAGGCTAGGCTGGTATTCATCCTCCGTCAGGACGGGCACGGAGGATGCGGCCGCGGCCGAGCAAGCCGCACCCACGCAGAAGGCGGATGGCGGCTGGAATGCGGCCACGCCCTTTCCCTTCATCCAGGGCACGGATTGCTGCGGCGTGGTCATCGAGGCCGGAAGGGCAGCGGACCGCCAGCTTCTTGGCCGCCGCGTGCTGGTGCGCGCCTGCATGCGGCCGGATGGGTTCTCCTCCCACGAGACCATCTGGATGGGCTCGGACTTCGACGGGGCTTTCGCGGAATTCGTCAAGGTTCCGGCCTCGGAAGCCTTTGCGGTGAACTGCGACTGGAGCGACGCCGAACTCGCCACCATTCCCTGCGCCTATGGAACGGCGGAGAACATGCTTCACCGCGCCGCTCTTCGCGCCGGGGAACGGGTGCTGGTCACGGGCGCATCGGGCGGCGTCGGCTCGGCGGCGATCCAGCTCGCCAGGCACCGGGGCGCCCGCGTCGTGGCCGTGACGAGCCACGACAAGGCCGAGGCCGTGAGGCAGCTCGGGTGCGAAACGGTTCTCGACCGCAGCGCCGATCTGCCCGCCGTGCTCGGCGAGGGCAGCATCGACCTCGTTGTCGACAATGTGGCCGGCCCGCACTTCGGTGTGATGCCGAAGCTCCTGCGGCGTGGCGGCCGCTACGTGTCCTCGGGGGCCATTGGCGGACCCATCGTCAGCTTCGACATCCGCGACGTCTACCTGAAGGACCTGACGCTCATCGGCTGCACCGCATGGGATGAGCCGGTGTTCCCGAACCTGGTCTCCTGCATCGAAGCAGGCGCCATCAGGCCGCTGCTGGCCGGTACCTTCCCCCTCGCGCGGATTGCCGATGCGCAGCGCGAATTCCTGCGCAAGCAGCATGTCGGCAACTTCGTGCTCATCCCGTGATGAAGGCCGCGGGGCATTTCAGCTCTTAGGTCCCTTCATCCGGCTTCAGAAGCCATTCTCCGGCCTGCCAGGGCCAAGGTGAGAAGCATCATTCCCGCCGCGACGATGAAGGTGAGCCGCAGGCCGGCCTCGATGGCCGGTGCCGCGGCCCGGGCAAAGTCATCCGAACCAACGCCCATGGCAAACACGGCACCCATGGCAGAGGCCCCGGCGACAAGCCCGATGTTGCGTGACAGGCTCAGCAGGCCGGAGACCGTGCCGCGCCGGTCGGGCGCGACGTCTGCCAAGGCCGCCGTGTTGTTGGCGGCCTGGAACAGCTGATAGCCCGGCGTGAGCGCGGTGACGGCGAACAGGAACCCCGCAAGGCCCATGAAGCCGGGGAGCACTGCCATGAACATTGCGCCCGAAGCCAGGAGGAGGAGGCCGAGGAGAATGACGCGGTCACTGCCCAGGCGGTCCACCAGGTGGCCGGAGGGAACGCCGCTCACCATCGAGATCACCGGGCCGACAGCCATGACGATGCCCACCACAGCGGGCTTCAGGCCCAAGGCCAGGGTGAGATAGAAGGGCCCGACGACCAGGGATGCCATCATGATGGCGGCCACCATGACATTGGCGAAGAGCGCGGGCAGCAGTACCCCGTCCAGCACCGGCCATAGGCGGACAGGGCGGCGCGCGCCACGGGCGACATCACCCGGCAGCGCCACCGCCACCAGCACGAGGGTGAGCACCGCCAGCGGCACCTGCACCCAGAACACGCCACGCCAGCCGGTGAGCGGGATCAGCACGCCCCCCAGTGTGGGGCCGAGTGCCGTACCGATGGCTGACACGGTGCCGAGCAGGCCCATGGCACGGCCCATGCCGGCGGGGCTCGCGGTCTGGCGCATCAAGGCCATGGCGAGGGTCATCAGAAAGGCAGCCCCGATGCCCTGCAAGGCGCGCGCCGCAACCAGCAGCACGAGGCTGGGGGCCAGCGCGCAGAGCAGCGAGGACAGGGAGAACAGCGCAAGGCCGGTGACCAGCATGGGCTTCAGCCCCCGGCTGTCGCCCAGCCGGCCGGCGAAGACCACCGCAGCCGTGAGGGCCGCGAGATAGGCAACGACAACCGCCTGCACCGCGTGGAAAGGTGCTTCGAAGGCCTGCGCCAGCGACGGCAGCGCGATGTTGGCGATGCTGGTTCCCAGCGCGGCCAGCAGCATGGCGAGTGAGAGGGCCAGCGTGGTGACCGGTGTCGCGGGTGTCTGATCTCGATCCTTCGGCGTCGTCATGGCGCGCTCCTCTTGCATGGAATGGAAACTGCGCGCAGGGTGCCACTTCAAGTTCACTTGAGGTCAAGCATGAAATTGCTGGATATCGGGGAGGTGGCGAAGAGGAGCGGCCTGCAACCTTCCGCCCTGCGCCACTACGAAGACGCGGGGCTGATCAGCGCCGTGACACGGCATGGCCTGCGCCGGCAGTTCGACCCGCAGGTGCTGATGCAGCTGAAGCTGATCGCCATGGGAAAATCGGCGGGATTCACGCTCGACGAGATTGCCGGGATGTTCGGGGGCGACGGGCTGCAACTGCCGCGCTCTGCCATGCACCAGCGGGCCGACGACATCGACCGGCAGATCCGGGAGCTAACGACACTCAGCATCCTGCTGCGCCACGTGGCGCAGTGCCGGGCGCCTTCGCACCTGGAGTGCCCGACCTTCAGGCGGCTGATGGAGCTTGCCGGAAGGCGCGCCAGGCGCCGGGCCAGGGTGAAGAGGCGCGGCCGCAGTCCTCCCGCTTCATGAGCCGTGATGGGGCCGATGCAGGGCGCGCCTGAGGAACGGGCTGCCGGCATTCAGCAGATAGGCATACATGCTGTAGCCGGGCGCCAAGAAGGCCAGCGCGCAGGATAGCAGCGCCGTGACGATCAGCACCGTGAGGTCGAGCCTGGCATCCAGCGGCTTCGGCTCCTGCTCCTCCTTTGCGAGGAGGTCTGCCGCGCGCATCGAGGACAGCGCGGTCAGGATGGTGTTGGCGGCATAGAGGCAGACGGCCGGCCAGAACTCGCCATAAAGGCCCACCAGCTTGGTCGAGAAGGGAATGAGCGTGACGAAGAACAGGTGGATGATCACCGCCCAGGCATAGCCGTAGCTGCACCAGGTCTCTGAGCCATGATCCTTCGCATTGCGGATCCAGCGCGCGCCGAGGACCACGAAGGAGATGACATAGACGAGGAGCGTGTCCTGCAACTGCGCAAGCAGGCCAAGGAGCTGGCCCGCATTCGTCACCTGCGCATCGGAGGGAAGGTCGAGGCTGATGACGAGAAGCGTCATGGCGAAGGCGAAGACGCCGTCGGTCAAGGCATCCAGCCTCTGCTTCGGCACGCCCTTCAACCTGTGTCCGGTCTCCACTTCGCTGGCCTCCTTGCCTCGCTCCCGCGGAGGCTAGCAGACAGCGGGGCCACGGCGCCAGCGGGTGCAGGCGCCATGGATCATCGCGGTCAGGGCTTGTAGAGCAGCGACCAGGACTTGGTCATCACCACGCCCGTCTTGAGGCCACCGTCGCCAGCGTCACACCAGCCCTGGTTCCAGACGCCGCACTCATACTCCTGTTGCGTGACACCATTGTTCAGGAGGCGGTAGGCGTAGGTATAGCCGGAGCCGGAGTTGACAAGTTCAATCCTGACGCTGTTCGCACCTGTCACCATCCATGAGTTCAAGTTGTAGGTGCAGCCTGTCACGCCGGTTGCAAAGGCACAGGTCGCGCGGAGCGTGCCATTGACATAGACGTTCAGGTTATCGTCGACATTGTAGACCTTGAGGCTCCAGTTGCTGCTCGTGTAGTCCGCCGGTCCGTTGCTGCAGAGAATGTTGCCATCGGCATAGAATCCTACGATGTTGCCGCCAGATGCACAGCGGCTGGCCTGGGATTGCGACAGGCCCGCCGGGCCGGCGGGGCCGGTGGCGCCTGCAGCGCCGGGTGAGCCCTGTGCACCCGTGGCGCCAGCAGCGCCCATGGCGCCGGCAGCGCCCGTCGCACCTGCAGGCCCCGCTGGGCCCGCCGGGCCCTGTTCGCCCGCCGGTCCCTGAGGACCTGTTGCACCCGCCGGGCCTTGCAAGCCACCCGTCGCGGATGTGCACTCGAGGATGTAGCCGCTGTTGCCGCCGCCGCCGATCGAGGAGATCGCATCGCCGTAGATGGCGGTGACATAGGGCCGGTAGTAATTGTTGATGGCGCCGCCGTGATGATCGGCGCGGGCTTCCCGGCGATAGATGGCATTGGGATCCCAGCCGGGGAAGTTGTTGCCGACGGCACTGCCATTGCGCCAGAAGACGGTGCCCTTCTCCGGGCCGAATGCCCATGACCACTCGTCGGTGGTGCCCTGCGTCTTCTCGCTTCCGATGTAGATGTTCGGAAGACTGGACACGAGCGCGCCGGACGGTGCCGTCAGGCCCTCGATGAGATCGAGTTCGGCCTGGGTCGTGATGGTGGCGAGATAGCACTGCGCGGTGGCGGTGCTCCTGGCCAGCGCGCGATTGCTGGCTTCGACCCAGCTGATGCCGGGATCATAGACATACTCATAGCTGTGCGTCACAGACACCGACGAACAGGCCAGTTCGCCGCCGGTTCCAAAGCCAGTGACGAAGGCACCGTCGCTGCAGGCCTGGCCTTCAAGACCGATGATGCCGGCTGCGCCCGTACTGCCGGCGGGACCCGTGTCCCCCGCCGGTCCCGTCATGCCCTGCGGCCCTTCCGGACCCGTGTCTCCCTGCGTGCCAGGCAGGCCCTGTGTACCCGCCGGACCGGCCGGGCCTGTGTCCCCAGCCGCTCCGGTTGCTCCGGTTGCTCCGGTGGCACCTTGGGGGCCCGTCGCCCCCTCGGGGCCCGCAGCACCAGTGACGCCCGTGGCGCCCGCCGCCCCCATGGATCCCGTTGCGCCCGCTGCACCTGTCGCGCCGGTGTCTCCCTTGGCGCCGACAGGTCCTTCTGGCCCGGTTGCACCCACTGCGCCCGTATCGCCCTTGGGACCGGCCGGACCTGCCGCACCTGCGGCACCTGCGGAGCCCGTGTCGCCTCTGGCACCGGTCGGGCCGGCCGCACCGATTGCTCCGGTTGCACCTGCTGGGCCGGTGGCGCCCGTATTGCCCTTCGCACCAGTTGCCCCTGCGGGCCCGGTCGAGCCGCCAGCCCCAGTGGGACCTACCGGGCCTGCAGCGCCCGCGGCACCGGTTGCTCCTGTCTCACCTCTGGCACCCGTCTGCCCAACTGTGCCGGCCGCACCCGTTGCCCCGGCAGGACCGGTGGCACCCGTATTTCCCTTGGCACCCGTTGCTCCTTCCGGTCCAGCAACGCCAGGGGCGCCCGTGGAGCCCATTGCGCCGGCTGCACCCGTGGCACCTGCTAGACCGGTTGCTCCGGCGTCTCCCTTGGCGCCGGTCGGCCCCGCTGGACCCGTTGCACCCGTATTGCCCTTGGGGCCTGTTGCTCCAGCGACACCGCTGGCCCCCGTCGGCCCGACCGGACCGGCAACCCCGTTCAGGCCCGTCGCGCCTGCCGGTCCGGTGTTGCCCTTGGCACCCGTCGCACCGGCGGCGCCCGTGCTGCCCGGCGCGCCCGTCGCACCCGCGGGACCCGTCGAACCCTTCGCGCCCTGGGGACCGATCATCGAGGTTCCCAGCAGCGGCCATCCGGAAGCTGTCTTGGGGCCATAGACAACCTTGCTGGTGGTATCGATCCAGAAATCGCCCACGGCACCTTGGGTCGAGAGCGGAGCTCCGGCACCGGACTTGATGGTGTTTCCGTTGGTTCCGACAAGGACCCAGTAGGCCGTCTGCACGGTCGGGTTCTGATTGATGTTGTTGGCGAGCAGTGAATAGTAGTTTTGCCCGCTATAGCTGACCACCGAGCCAACCTGATATGCCGTCGTGCCGTTCCAGGCGCCCTTGAAGTCCATGCCGTTTCGGCCGATGAGCCGCCAGGCCGGGGAATCGGGTGACGGCGGCACGTTCAGGCTGGGCGCGACCGCGTAGTAGACTTCGTTGCTTCGAATGACGACGGAGCCCTTGGCATAACTCGTCGTGCTGAGCCAAGTGTCCAGATAGTTCATCGTGGTGGCATTGGCACCGGCAACAGTAAACAGGAGAGCCGATCCGGCGAGGAGAGACCTGCAAGGCATGCGCATTTTTCAGTATCCGGCACTTACGAAGTATCGAAAGTTCATTGCACAATTTTTGAGTCAATAACCTTCGTAAATATCCTTAGTCTCACACTCTCCCATGAGGCATCGAAACGGCAACTTGCGGGTGGCCTCACGACCCGGAAGCAGGCGGCGCGAAGGGAACCGGCTCCGATCGACCTCGCCGACCCGTGCCGGGCCAGAAGCGATCCGGGCTGCAACTGCGCTCCAGGGTTTCGAAAAGCATTTGGACGCGTCCGCGGCATCTGCCATTCTGCGGTCACGTCGGATCAGCGACAGGATAGATGTGATGCGAATGTCATGCCGTGGAACCGTGAGCCGTGCGGCGGGGCCTGGCGTGTGATGCGGGTTGCCGATGGCCCATGGTATGAACTTCGCCCTGCGGGTCCTGGCCTCAGCCACATCGTGGAACGGCACGTGGCGCCCTGGATGAGGTGCAACATGTGGCTCATCCATGGCCGCGACACCAACCTGCTGATCGACACCGGCATGGGCCTGCGACCCATCAAGCCCGAGATCGCCGCGCTGGGCGAAAAGCCTGTCACCGCCGTCTGCACCCATTGCCACTTCGACCACATCGGCTGCGCGCATGAGTTCGACCACCGGCTTGGCCACGCCGCGGAAGCGATGGACTATGCCACACCGGACCTCGTGCGCAGCTGCGCCAGCAGCTGGATCGGCGCCGAACTGCTGACGGCACTTCCGCATGAAGGTTACGAGCTCAAGAATTTCCGCCTCACGCCCGCGCCCCTCACGGGACATCTGGACGAGGGAGACGTGCTGGACACCGGCGACCGGGTGTTCAGCGTGCTGCACCTGCCCGGCCATTCACCGGGCTCCATCGCACTTTACGAGAAGGCGACGCGGACCCTGTTCAGCGGCGATGTGATCTATGACGGCATGCTGATCGACAATGCCTGGCATTCCGATGCCCCAGCCTACGAGGACTCGCTGCGCCGCCTGAAGGAGCTGGCAGTGGAACAGGTTCATGCCGGCCACGAAAACTCCTTCGGGCGCGAGCGCCTGCACGAGCTGATCGACTGCTATCTCGCCGGCGGCCAGCGGCTTGGCGACCCCGCGGCCTGGGTGGCAGAACAGGCGCCCTGAGCAGGCGGCACGTTTCCTCGCGGGGTCACGCCGGCAACTGCGAATCGACGAAGCTTTCGATCGCAGCGATCGCCCTCGCAGCGTCCACGGTGTCGCCTGGCTTGGTGTGGCGCAGCCAGTAGCCATCGATCAGCACGGCGATGTAGGAGGCGATGCGCCGGGCCTCGTCACGGCTGACCAGCTGTACCAGCGCATGCAAGAGATTGCTGGCGAGGCGCGCATCGACGGCCCTCTGCATCCGGTCAAGGTCGTCGCGCCGGCCGAGTGCTGCATAATAGCTGACCCAGGCCCGGGCAATCTCGCGGGTGAAGAGATCGGGCGGGAAGTTGCCGGCGATGACGGCGCTCACCCGCTGCCGCGCCGAGCGCGCCGCACGCAGCCGCCTCGCTGTGTCCTGCATGATCAGGAAATTGGCCTTGCGCACGACGGCCGAGACCAGCTCATCCTTCGACTTGAAATAATAGTTGACGATACCGTGCGACATGCCCGCACGCTCGCCGATGCGCACCACCGTCATGCCGGTGAAGCCATGTTCCAGGAACGTCTGGTAGGCCGCCTCGATCAGGTCCTGACGGCGGATCTTTTCGATGCTGGTGCGTGTGGCGGCCACGTCAGTCACCCATGGTCAGGGTCACCTTGCCGATGGCGTCGCCGGACTCGAGGAAGGTCTGCGCCTTGCCGGCATCCGCCAGCGGGAAGCTTTCCGACAGGCGCAGCCTGAGCCGGCCTTCCGCCACCAGGGCCAGGGCCTGCGCCACGATCTCCGCCTGGTGCTGCAGGCCCGCGGCGAGCCCCTTCCACATCGGGGTGAGCATCATGACGTTGTGGAGCGTGAGGTTGAGATTATAGGCATTGAGATCGGCGTCGTCAGGTGCCACGCCCATCAGCGTGACGACGCGGCCATAGGGCGCCATGGCACGATAGGTCTTCTGCATCACCTCGGCGCCGGCATTGTCGAAGGCAACGTGGAGTCCGCCGGACCAGTGCAACGCCGCTTCGGCGAAGTCGACCTCGCGGTAATTGATGGGCAATTCGGCGCCGAGGCCAGAGACGATGTCGGCCTTCCGGGCCGAACTGACGGTGGCGGCGACGCGCGCACCACGCAAGGCGGCGAGCTGCACCGCGACATGCCCGGTGCCGCCCGCCCCGCCATGGACGAGAACGAATTCGCCGGGCTCGACCGCCGCACGCTCGTAGAGGGATTCCCAGCAGGTGATGGCGACGAGCGGAAGGGCCGCGGCCGTGACATCGTCCACCGCGTCCGGCACCCGGGCGAGCTGCCACTCGGGCACCACCGCGGCTTCGGCATAGGTGCCGTAGGTGCCGCCGATGCCGCCGTTGCAGAAGCAGACACGGTCACCCGGCTTCACCAGCGTGACCTCCGGCCCGACCGCCGTGACCACGCCCATGCCATCATGCCCCGGCACGAAGGGGAGCGGACCCGCGACGTAGCCGCCGAGTTCGCGGAAGAAGATATCGGCCGGATTGAGCGCGGCAGCGCGCAGTTCCACCAGCACGTCCCGCGGGCCCTGCGGCCAGGCGAGCTCGACCTCGGTGAGCTTGAGCACTTCGGCTCCGCCCTTTTGCGTAGCAACGACAGCCTTGATTTTCATCGGGCAACCTTTCGGAGCTGGCGCACATACCACAGCATGATGATGGTGAGGCAGGCGAAGACGGTGAGGGCGAGGATCACCGAGGCGACGGCGAGGCGCGGCGTGCCCGCCGAGCGCAGGCTCAGCCACATGAGCACCGGCAGGGTCTGCGTGTCGCGGTCGGTGAGGAACAGCGCCATGACGAATTCATTGAGCGAGATGACGAAGGCGAAGAGCAGCGACGACACGATGCCGGTCGACACCATCGGCAGCACCACTTCGAAGAAGGTGCGAAGGGGTCCGCCGCCGAGATCATGCGAGGCCTCGACAACGCGGTAGTCGAGTGTCTTGAACGTGGCCTCCATGAGCATGAAGACCAGCGGCATGGCCCACAGCGAATGCGAGATCATCACCAGCTCCCGCGAGCCGTAAAGTGCATAGCCGCCGAAGGAGATGCCGCCGAAGGCAATGGCCACACCCAGCCCCAGCACCACGCCCGGCATGAACAGCGGCATCATGATCAGGATGTACCAGCCGTCGCGGAAGGGAATGTGGAAACGCTGGAAGGCCCAGGCGCAGAGCACCCCCGCAGTGGTGGAAATGGCGGCGGTGCCGAAGGCGATGAGGATGCTGTTCTTCAGCGCATCCATCCACTGCGGGCTGCCGAGGAAATCGGCATACCAGCGCGTCGACCATGCGGTGATCGGAAAACGGATCATCGCCGCGCCGTTGAACGACATGACAACGGTGACGAGGATCGGCACCAGGATGTAGCCGATGATGAAGATGGTGAAGGCCAGCGCCAGCGCCTTCAGCAGCAGGGGTTCAGCACTGCGGGGGGCGCGCTCAGACATGGAAGGAGTTCCGCTCCGACTGCATGCTGCGCGTGAGGATCATCACCGCGGCCACTCCGGCCACCAGCACGACGGCGAGTGCCGAGGCCATTGGCCAGTTGTGCTTGCCCAGCATCTGCTCCTGGATGAGGAAGCCCATGGTCCAGAGCGTGTCGGGCCCCAGCGCCGAGGGCGTGGCATAGGTGCCCATGGTCCAGATGAAGGACTGCGAAAAGGCCACGAGAATGCCGGTCCAGGTCAGCGGCAGCATCACCTCGCGGAAGGTCCTGACGGGCGGTGCACCGAGATCGGCGCTGGCCTCCAGCAGGCGCTTGTCGATGCCGTCGAAGATCGACAGCAGGATGAAGAAGCAATATGGCAAGGTAACGTAGACGAGGCCGACGAAGGCCGCGAACTCGGTGTACATCAGGCTGACCTTGTCATGGATCAGCCCGGCGGACAGCAGGGCATAGCTGAGCAGGCCGTTCTTGGGAAAGAACATCCACCAGCCGAAGATGATGGCGATCTCGGAAATGAGCAGCGGCGCCAGCGCCAGCCCGATGAACAGCAGCCGCCAGCGCGCCGGCTTCAGCCAGACGAGAAGCGCGAAGCAATAGCCGATGGCAACGGTGGCGAGCGAGGCAACCAGCGCCAGCTTGACCGTGGTGAGGATGGCCCCGGTGAAGAGCGGGTTGGAGAACAGGTTGATGTAATGCTCGAAGGTGAAGCCCGGCACATAGAGCCGCTGGTCGAAGTGCAGGTTGAAACTCATCCGCACCATGTAGAGCGTGGGCAGGCCGAAGAAGAGCAGGACGATGATGAGTGCCGGCAGCATGAGCAGCCATGGCGCCAGCGCCTTGCGCCGCTCCTGCGCGGCGCGCTGGGCGGCGAAGGCCGCGTCATCGCTGCGCGCGGCGGCCGTCACCGGAACAGCCTCATGTCCTCGTTGCGCCAGCCGATGGCGATGACATCGCCCACGCCGTGGCCGATCGAGCCCGCATGGTCGGCGGCGAGTTCGAGGGCTCCGGCCTTGAGGTGATAGCGGTAGACGTCGCCGAGGAATTCGATGAAGTGAATGCGCGCCTCGAGGCGGTTGGGAAGCGACGCGGCCTCGCCTGCCAGCCGGAGCCGCGAGGGCCGCACATAGAGACGGCATTCGCCATCCGCCGGGCGTTCACCCAGCGCGAGCGGCACCGGGTTGCCTGCCCTGTCGCGAAGATCAGGCCCGTCGATGCGCAGCGGCAGGCAGCAGCTCTCGCCGATGAAGGTATAGACGAACTCGCTCGACGGCGCATGGAACACGGTCTCCGGCGTATCGATCTGTTCGATTGCACCGGCGTTCATGACAGCCACCCGGCTGGACATGGCCATGGCCTCGCCCTGGTCGTGGGTGACGTAGATGGCGCTGAACTTCAGCTCGTCATGCAGGCGCTTGATCTCGGCGCGCAGCTGCAGGCGGAGCGACAGGTCGAGCGCGGAGAGCGGCTCGTCGAAGAGCAGGATGGCGGGCCGCACCGCCAGCGAACGGGCCAGCGCCACGCGCTGCTTCTGCCCGCCCGACAGCTGTGCGGGGTAGCGCGCCTCGAAGCCCTTGAGCCGCACGACGTCGAGGGCTTCGGCAATGCGCCGGCCGATCTCGTCCTTCGGCACCTTGCGCATGCGCAGGCCATAGGCGACGTTCTCGGCCACCGTCTTGTGCGGAAACAGCGCGCCTGACTGGAAGATCGTCGCCGTGTCGCGGCGGTAGGCGGGCAGATGATCGATGCGCTGGCCGTCGAGCAGGATGGCGCCACCATCGAGTTCCTCGAAGCCGCCGACTAGCCGCAAGGTGGAGGTCTTGCCGGAGCCGGAGGGTCCCAGCAGCGTGACGAACTCCCCCTTGCCGACGGTGAGCGACACATTGTTGACGGCGACCACGGCACCGAAGCGCCGCACCACGTTCTGAAGCTCGAGCGCCGCCGGTGCCGTCACCCGCGAGCCCCTTGCCGATACACCTTCATGAGCCACCCATGCTGGAGAGAGGATGGCCGGGCCCGCACCAGCACGGGCCCGGCAGCGGCGATCAGCCGGCCGTTCTGGCGATCGTCTGCTTCATGCGATCGTCATAGGCCTGGTAGTTCGCATTGATCTTGTCCCAGCCATCCATGGTGATGATCTGGAACATCTTGTGATAGTCCTCGTTGGACGTCGGGTAACCATTCCAGTGGGCCGGAACGGTGACATCCTTGCGGGCCATGAAGATCAGCGACTGGGACAGGAAGCGGTCCTGGGTTTCCTTGTCCAGCATGTAGTTCATGAACAGGTCGGCGAGATCATTGTGCTTGGTGCCGCGCACCTTGAAGTACCAGTCGGCCCAGGCCGAGGCACCTTCCTTCGGCACGGCAACGGAATACTCGTCCGGGCTCTGGGTCATGAAGGTGTAGGCGTCGGAGGAATAGCTCATCGCGGCGTCGGCCTCGCCCTGGTTCAGCAGGTTCGCCTGCTCGGCGCCGTCCTTGAACCATTTGGCGACCTTGAGCTTGTCGAGTTGCGCGAACAGCGGCTCGGCGGTCTTCATGTCATACATCTCGTCGAGGCCGGGCGAGGTCTGGTCCATCACCGCCGGCACCGACAGCGTCCACCACCATGCCGCACTGTCGGCCGTCGTCTTGCCGGCCAGCCGGTCGTCCCACAGCAGGCCCCAGCTGTCGGGTGCAATGCCGAGGTTCTTGCGGATGAGCAGCATGCAGGTTCCACCGCCGAAGGGAATGCCATAATCCTTCGCCTTGTCGGGCCGGGTCTCGTAGAACCACGGGTAGACGGCATCGAGGTTCGGGATCTTCGACCGGTCGGTCTTCATGTAGAGGTTCTCGGCCAGGCCCGAGGACGAAATATATTCCTCGGCCACCGTCACGTCGAAGGGTGGATTATCCGCGGGGGCGGCCTTGATCTGGCTGACGATCTGGTCCCAGCCGCCCACCGTCTCGGCCTTGGTGTTGTATTTGGCGTTGAAGGGATTGATGACGGTTTCGCGGAAGACCTGCTCATAATTGCCGGACCACGACACGGCGATGAGGCTCTCGCCTTCGAAGGCGGCCTTGGCCGTGCTGACGCAGGCCCTGCCGATGATCGCAGGCATGGCAACGGCAAGTGCCGCTCCCTTGAGGAACCTGCGCCGCCCCTTGCTCAGTATGCTGACATTCCTGTTCATCGTTTGCTCCCTGGAGTCGTTTCTGTTCTTATGCGCCTGGCTGGTGTGGACATAATCAAACCGCTTTTCCCACCCGGTCAAGAAGATATCCGGGCCACGTGCCCGCAGTCACATTGCAAGGGGCGGCAGGGGCCAGCATAAGCACGCCATGACCATCGCAGTCCGGACATCGCAGGCGCATCTCCTGCCTGCCGTAGCGGTAGCCTTGTGCGGCGCCATGTGGGGCGTGTTCTGGGTTCCGCTCCACTGGTTCGGCTCCGCCGGGGTTGGCGGCGCCTGGGTATCGCTGCTGTTCAATGCCATGGCGGTGGCCTCCGCCCTGCCGTTCCTGCTGCGTCGCAGTGCCTGGGAAGGCTTCGCCGACCAGGCGGTGAACGGCCTGCTGCTGGGCACGGCATTCTCGCTCTACACCGTCAGCCTTGTGCTGACCGACGTCGTCCATGCGATCCTGCTGTTCTACCTCACGCCGGTATGGAGCACGCTGGCGGGGCGGCTGTTCCTGGGAGAGCGGCTGAGCGCCAGCCGGCTGCTGGCGATGGCGCTGGGCTTCGCCGGGCTCGCCGCGGTGCTTGGTGTGAAGGAGGGCATTCCGCTGCCGCGCAACTGGGGTGACGGGCTGGCGCTGATCAGCGGCATGTTGTGGGCCGCCGGCACGCTGCGCAGTTTCCACCGCCCCACCCGCAGGGTGGCGTTGCCGGTCTTCACTTTCTCCTTCGGCGGGCTTCTGTCCTCCGCCGTCATTCTCGCTGCCGCCGCAGTGCTGGGTCTGCCGCTGGCGGCGCCCGGGCAGCTGTGGGCGATGCTGCCGTGGATCATGCTGCTCGGCCTCATCATCTTCGTGCCGCCCAATTTCCTGGTGCTGTGGGCGGCACAGCGGATCGATTCGGCACGGGTCGGCATCCTGCTGATGACGGAGGTGCTGTTCGGCACGCTGTCGGCAGCATTTCTGTCAGGTCAGCCCTTCACCCTTGCCGAGGGCATCGGCACGGCATTGATCGTGAGTGCAGGCCTCATCGAGGTGCTTCGCCGCTGAGCACCGGGTGCTCATGGCGCGGATCCGGCACCAGGCCCTCGATCCGGACTCCCTTCGCTTCGAGAATGGGCCGCAGTTCATCGAACACCGGCTTGTAGCGGTAATAGGGAATGGCCGGCATCATGTGATGGATGAGGTGATAGTTCTGGCCCTGCAGGAGAAAGTTGGCCAGCGGAAACAGTGACACGCGGGTGTTGCGGTAGCGGCCCGTCTCGTGATGGTCGTGATGCGGCGTCCAGGTGAAGAAGGTGAGCATCACCGTCTGGCCGATCCACCACGGAACGAACCACAGGAACAGTACCTCGCGCCAGTAGCCAAGCGCCAGGAGCCCCAGCACGATCAGCGCATGGGCCGTGAAGCTGGCGGCAGTGAAGGCATATTCGCGGCGGGTGCAGCCGAAGCGCCGACAATCACGATATTGCTGCACGGGGTTGAAGTAGTTGATGAGCGCTAGAGGCAGGCGCAGGAACAGCCATCCCCCGAAGCTGCCACGGGCATAGATGTCCGGATCCTCGTCCTCGTTGGTGTGGGCATGGTGTGCCATGTGCTGACGTCTGTGCTGGTGGTAGTTCAGCCACAGGGGTGCGCAGGCGATGACGCCCGCCAGCGTATCGACCCAGCGCAGGTTCTTGCGGCGCGAACTGATGTTGGCGTGAACCGCCTCGTGCACCACCGTGTAGAGGGCGTAGAGAAACACGGTGTTGCCAACGGCACCCAGCCACAGCGGGATGACACCCGTGACGGCGAGGCCGGTCGACACGAAGAACAGCGCGAAGAGCTCGAGTTCGAGCAGAAGCGTGCGGCCGCCGAAATCCGGCGTGTGCCGCCGGCCTACCTCTGCTTCCTGCCGGACAGTCGATGCTGCGTGATCCATGAGACCCCACTGAAGACTTATCCAAAAAACTGGATGCTCATCAAGTTATGAATCGTGAACCGCCCTGTCAAGAACGCCGCCGGGTTGCATCGAGGTATTGCAGGAAGAGTTCACGTTCGGAGGTGATGTCGAGCTTGGTGTAGATGCTGCGCCGGTGATTTTTGACGGTGCCCCGGGCGAGCCCGAGTTTTGCAGCGATCCCGGCTGTCGGATGGCCAGCGAGGATGAGCCCGACGATGTCCCTCTCGCGGGCGCTGAGGCTTGGCCACACACGATCCTGGGCGGCGGCGCCGGGCGATTGTGCAGGATGCTGGCCGGTCACCGGAGGTTGCGCGGTGCGACGGAAGTTCGGCTGGCGCGAGCGGGTGTCGAGCCCGTGCAAGGCGGCGAGCACCGGGTACTGTGCCTCCAGGCGTGACATTTCCGCCGGACTGAACCGCCCCTTGCGCCGGTCGAGGAAGATGCCGAGGCACCAGCCCGGCCCGTCGGCGAGCAGCACGCCGAGCTCGTCGGTGATCACCGACTGCACCAGGAATTCCGACACATACTGGACCGGCGCCGCGGCCTGCAGGCGAACGACGCCAGGCCGCTGTTCCTCCCGCCACTGGCGGTAGAAGGGATCATGGGGATAGTAGCGATCCAGATAGGCCGCGATCATCGCATCTGAGTAGTTGCGGTGGGTCACGAATTCCGGCCGCTCGCTCAGCGAGTAGCGCACCACCGTCACGAGGTCGTGCGGCACGAGCCCGCCGATGACATCGACCAGCCTGTCGACGTGCGCATCGGAGCCTACGGCGTCGATCGCGGCCGCCAGAGCCTGCGCTTGCGCCGCTTCAGCAAGAGAGGACAAGGATGATCTCCTGTACCCACGGGCACATGGCAGCGGGACGCCACCTCATCTAGCGTTTTCCGTCATCAAGCAAGCACCGCGGGAACCCCATGTTCGCACTGCCGCATACTGGCCGCCCCGGCCTGCCACGGCAAGGTGGCAGCCCCGCGAAACTGATGGAGCCATTGCCATGACCTCACTCCGCGGCCGATGCGCGCTCGTCACCGGCGGCCTTACCGGCCAGGGCTATGCCATTGCCCGCGCCCTGGTGGCAGAGGGCGCGCATGTGGCCGTCGGGTCCTATGTGGGCAGCGGCGCGCGGCTGGGCGATGCCGCGGCCTATCCCGAGGAGGCAGAAGTGGCGCGGGTGAGACGGTCGCTGGAGACGGAGGCGGCACGCGTCCATGCCGGGCACCTCGACGTGCGCGACGACGACAGCATTGCCGGCTTCATCGCGGCCGCCGAGGCCCGTTGCGGCACCATCGACATTCTGGTCAATGCCGCCGGCACCACTGCCGAACAGCCGGTCGCCGGCCATTCCGACGCCTTGTGGCACAAGATCATCGACACCAACCTGACCGGCTCATTCCGCATGATCCGCGCAGTGCTGCCGGGGATGATGGCGCGCGGCTGGGGCCGCATCATCAACATCGGGTCCACCGCCGCCAGCGTCGGCTGGAAGGACAATCCCGCCTATTGCGCCTCGAAGGCCGGGTTGCTCGGACTCACCCGTTGCGTGGCGCTGGAGGGAGCGTCGCGCGGCGTCAGCTGTGTGATGATATCGCCCACCTGGGTCGAGACCGAGCTGATGCGGCGCAACGTGGCGCAGCTGGTGGCCCGCGAGGGCAAGGGCCGCACGCCGGAGGACGCCATGGCGGACATCGCGGCTGCGAACCCCCAGCAGCGCATCATCCAGCCCTCCGAGGTCGCAGCGCTCGCAGCCTACCTCTGCCGCGACGACGCACGTGGCATTACCGCGGAAAACATCCAGATCACGGGCGGCGCACTGTGGTGAGCGAGGTCACGACTTGCCAGCCCCATGCCGAAGTGATCCTATCCGGCTTTCGACCCTCAACTTGTGAAGGATCAGACCGATGACGACCAAGCTCACCAGCAAGTCCCGCAGGCGCTTTCTCGGCCAGGCAGCGATCGGCCTCGCCATGCCGGCGCTCGTCGGGCGCGCCATGGTGTCCAGCGCGCAAGCGGCGTTCGAAGGCGAGGGACTGATCGTTGTCTCATGGTCGGGCAATCACGAGCTGAGCTTCCGCCAGGCGGTGGTCGAGCCGTTCAACGCGCAGTACGGCACCAAGGTCGAAACGGTGGGCGGCTGGGACCAGATGGTGTCGCAGATCGTGGCAGCACCCGCCGACAATCCGCCCTTCGACATCACCATCGCCGACGAGTACACGACGTCGGCCGGTCTTGCCGAGAACCTGTTCCTCGAAACCGACCGCAGCAAGATCAAGGGATTTGAGGCCATATACCCGTGGTTCGATGCGACGCGCGGCGAGGCGAAGAAATATGGCGTGCCCTTCGGCGGCGGCTCGCTGTGGATGCTCACGGCAAAGAGTGCCGGGCTGGGACCCGACAGCTGGTCCCATTTCTGGGACCCTAAGGTGCGCGGCAAGACCACCATGGATGCAGCCGCCTTCTACTGGGACCTGTGCATTCCGGCGATCCTCTCCAAGACCAAGCCCGGCATCGAGGAAGTGTTTGGCACGCCTGCGGAGATGGAGCCGCTCTTCGTCGAACTCGAGAAGCTGCGCATGCCGAAATGGTACAAGGATGGCGCCGAACTCGCCAATCTCATGCTGCAGCAGGAGGCCGAGGTGGCAATGATGTATTCCGCCGACGCCTATGGCTTCATCAAGGACCATGGCGAGGAATTTTCGGCCGCCATTCCTGTCGAGGGCACGGCCTCATATACCAACTGGTTCATGAAGGTGCGCGGCACGAAGCACGCAGACCTGGCCGACCTGTTCCAGTCCTACCTGCTCGAGAAGGATACCCAGCAGCGCTTCCTCGATGTCTCCACCGACTTCATGTCGCGCTCCGACCTCGTGGCGCCGGCGCATTGGGTGAACTATCCGAAATCCAATGCCGACATGGAGCGCATGTTCAACCTGTTCAGCCTTCAGGGCTGGGCGATCTTCGGCGCCAACTGGGAGGCTCTCGACGCCCGCATGAAGAAGGTGATCGCGGTCACGACGCAGGGCTGACGGTTCAGCCCCGCGCCTGCGCGAATCCGGTGATGACATTCGCCGTGTTGACGCCCAGTTCGGCGATGGCATAGCCGCCTTCCATGACGAAGAGGGTGGGCAGGCCGAGCGCGGCAATGTCGGCCCCGATGGTCGGGAAGTCGTCACTTTCAAGTGCGAAGCCGCCCACCGGATCGCGGATGTAGCTGTCGACACCCAGCGACACGACCAGCACATCCGGCGCATGGGCGCGCACACGCGCCAGGGCAGTGGCGAGCGCCGGACGATAGGCGTCGATCCTGGTGCCGAGGGGCAGTGGCTGGTTGAAATTGAAACCTTCGCCGCGCCCCTTTCCGGTCTCCCGCGCATAGCCGAGCAGGAAGGGGTATTCGCGCTCCGGCGTGGCATGCAGCGAGGCATAGAGCACGTCATCCCGGTCGTAGAAGATGCTCTGCGTGCCGTTGCCATGGTGATAGTCGACATCGAGAATGGCGATGCGCGACGCGCCGCCATCGAGCAGCTTCTGTGCCGCCACCGCGGCATTGTTGACGTAGCAGTAGCCGCCGGCGAGATCGGCCGATGCATGGTGGCCTGGCGGCCGGCACAGGGCGAAGGCGGCGTCCGCCCCATCCGCGACGTGCTGCGCCGCCGACAGCGTGACGTCGACGGCCGACCTGATCGCAGCCCAGGTTCCGGCAACGAAGGGGACGCAGACATCGAAGGTGTAGCAGGACAGCATGGAATGGACGCTGCCGTTCGGCACCTGGTCCATGCCGCGCATGCCGAACATGTAGGCGGTGGCGAAACCCCGCGGTCCGAACTCCGCCTCCCACAGCGGCCAGCAGCGTTGCAGGAAATCGACGAAGCCCGGCGTGTGGACCCGCAGGACAGGTGCCAGATCGAAGCGGGATGCCTGCATGACGTCGCGGTGGCCCTGCTCGCGCAATGCGGCAAGGATGGTATCGATGCGGTCCGGGCTCTCGCACATGGGGATCAGCTCGTCATAGCGCATCTCCTTTGCGCCGGCATGGCCGCGGTGTTCGTCGGAATGAAAGATGCGCATGGGCCAGATCCCCCGGTAGCAGGCTAGACGAAAACGTCGACCTTCTGGAAGGTGGTCACGTCGATCAGCCCTTCGTCGGAAATGCGCAGCTCCGGAATGACGACCAGCGCCAGAAGCGAGTGCTGCATGTTGGCGTTGTTGAGGTTGCAGCCGCAAGCTTTCATGGCAGCGACCAGCCTGCCGGCCTTCTCCGCCACGATTTCGGCCCGCTCATCCGACATCAGCCCGGCGATCGGCATCTCGACACGGGCCAGTTCCTTGCCTTCCGAGACCAGCACAAGTCCTCCGCCGATATCCTTGAGGATGTTCGCGGCCTGCGCCATGTCCTCCTTGTTGGTGCCCACCACGATCATGTGATGGCTGTCATGGGCCACCGTGGAAGCCAGCGCGCAGTCCCTGGTGTAGCCGAAGCCCGAGACGAAGGCGTTCACCACCTTGCCCGTCGCCTTGTGGCGCTCGACCAGGGCGATCTGGCAGACGTCGTTTGCGCGGTCCATCTCGACCAGGCCCGACTGGACCTTCAGCGTCTTCTGCAGGGCCTTGGTGGGCGCCTGGTTCTCGATCACACCGATGACGCGGACGTCCACCTGGTTGCGCCCGGCAGGTGCTGCAAGGTCAAAGTCCTTCGCGGCGAGGTAGCGTTTCATGTTCATCGTGCGGCGGGCGGCTTCCGGATAGGTGAAGGCCGGAATATCGGCGATGAGCTTGCCGTTCTCCGCCTGGACGACCCCGCGCGCGATCACGATCTCGATCGGAAGCGTGGTGATGTCGGAGGTGAGGATCAGGTCCGCGCGCCGGCCGGGCGTGATCGATCCCAGCTCGCGCTCCAGCCCGAAATGCTGCGCAGTGTTCAGTGTCGCCATCTGGATCGCCGTGATGGGCTTCAGGCCCTGCGCGATGGCATGGCGGACGACGCGGTTCATGTGCCCGTCATTCACCAGCGTGCCGGAATGCGAATCATCCGTGCACAGAACGAAGCTGCGCGGGTCGAGCCCTTGTTCGGTGATGGCCTTCACCTGGGCCGCCACGTCGAACCAGGCGGAGCCGAGCCTGAGCATGGCGCGCATGCCCTGGCGGACGCGCGCAATCGCATCCTCGGCGCGCGTGCCCTCATGGTCGTCGGCAGGACCACCGGCCACATAGGCGTGGAAGGGAAGCCCGAGATCAGGCGAAGCGTAATGCCCGCCCACCGTCTTGCCCGCATTCTGGGTGGCGGCGATCTCCGCCAGCATCTTGTCGTCGCCGGCGATCACGCCGGGGAAGTTCATCATCTCGCCGAGCCCGATGATGTTGGGCCACTGCATGGCCTCGCGCACCTCGTCGGGTCCCAGCGTCGCTCCCGGGTTCTCGAGGCCCGGTGCACTGGGCACGCAGGAGGGCATCTGCACGAAGACGTTGACCGGCATGGCCATCGCCTCGTCATGCATCAGCCGCACGCCCGGAAGCCCCAGCACATTGGCGATCTCGTGCGGGTCGATGAACATCGAGGTGGTGCCGTGCGGCACCACGGCGCGCACGAACTCGGTGACCGTCACCATGCCGCTTTCGACATGCATGTGCGCATCGCACAGGCCCGGCACGAGATAGCGGCCATCGGCCTCGATCACCCGGGTGTCCTTGCCGATGCAGTGGCTGGCATCGGGCCCGACATAGGCGAAGCGGCCGCCGGCGATGGCGACGTCGGTCGCAGGGATGATCTCGCCCGAGTGCACGTTCACCCAGCGGCCCTTGCGGATCACCATGTCGGCCTTCTCCCGCCCCATGGCGACGGCGATCAGGCGGTGGGCGGTCTCGGGCCATGACTTCAGCATGTGGGTCTCCATCAGGACTGGAATTTCGGGAAGCTGACGACTTCGACGCAATAGCTCGGCACATAATGCTGCGAGCGGTGCTCGTAATATTCGGTGCAGAAGGTCTGGAAAGCCTCGAACTTGCGCGAGACGAAGCGGCGGCGCGGATAGAGCAGGTTCACCGGCACGGCGGGCGAGCGCCACTGTGATAGCACCGGCACAAGGTTGCCGCGCTCGCATTCGGTTTCGGTGAAGAAGCCGGGAAGATAGGCGATCCCCTCGCCCGCCACGGCGAAATACTTGATCATCCAGTAGTCATTCGCCGTGCAGCTGGAGGCGGGGAAGATGTCGGTCTGCTCTTCGCCACTCACGAGATGCCAGTTCTGCAGGCCGGTGGGCAGCCGGAAGGCGATGCCGCGGTGATCGTTCAGCTCGGCTGGGGTCCGTGGCGTGCCATGGCGCTCGAGATAGACGGGGCTGGCATAGAGGCCGAAGGAGGCGTCGGTGAGCTTCCTTGCCACGTAATCGACCAGCGAGGGCTGGCCCCAATAGAAGATGCCGTCGAAGGCCTTCAGCCGCTCCGGTGCGAAGAGGAAGCCCTCGGAGAGAAAGATCACGTCGATGCGCACCTGCGGGTAACGCTCGCGGAAGGCGAAGAGCAGCTCGGAGGTGAAGGAGGTACCGAACTCGCCCGTGGACCCGATGGTCAGCGTGCCACCCACGTCCTGGCGCATCGCGGTGACGGCCGCCTCGGCATTGTCGCAGCTTTCCTGGATGCGGTGGGCATGGGTGAGGAATTCCGCCCCTGCATCCGTCAGCACCATGTCGCGCCCCTCGCGTACGAAAAGGGCCACCGCGAGCTGGTCCTCCAGTTGGCGGATCTTGTGGCTCAGGGTCGACTTGGGCAGGCGCCAGAGCTTGGACGCCTCCGACAGCGAACGCGCCTCCGCCACCTTCACGAAACAGTCGATCGCCGCCAGATCCATTACTTGTTCCAATTCTTGGACAATCTGTCCAAGAAACAGGCAGGATTACCCGATTGATTGAACGACAATATTCTTACAGGATGAGCCCGCGCAAGAGAGAAGACGAAGGAGCCCGCCTTGCCCACGCTTCGCGACTACATCAAAGCTGGCCGCGCCGAGATCAAGGCCGACCGGGTGATCCGCAACGGCAAGCTGGTCAATGTCGCCTCGGAGGAGATCTACCCCGCAGACATCGCCATCTATGGCGAGCGCATCATGGCGCTGGGCGACGTCACCCCCTATCTCGGCAAGGACACCGAGGTGATCGACGCCGCCGGCGCCTATCTCTGCCCCGGCATGATCGATGGGCACCTCCATGTCGAATGCTCGAAGATGTCGATCACCAGCTTCGCCAAGGCGGTGGTGCCGCTGGGCACCACGGCGATCGTCTCCGGCCTCGACCAGATCCTCGTGGCGGCGGGCAACGAGGGCGCGCGCGAATTCCTCGACGAGGCGGCGAAGAGTCCGCTCAAGGTCTTCTGGGGCGCGCCCTGCAAGACGCCCTACACGTTGCCCGTTTCCAATGTCGGCCATTATTTCGGGCCTGACGATCACCGCGCCACGCACCACTGGCCGGAATGCGTGGGCATCTGGGAAACGGTGCGCGAGTTCATCCAGGAGATGGACGAGAAGGTGCTCTCCGCCCTCGAAATCGCTCAGGCAAGCCGCCTGCCCGTGCTTGGTTGCAGCCCGATGGCGCGGGGCACGAAGCTTAATTCATATCTCCAGTCCGGCGTGCGCGCCGACCATGAAAGCTACACGGCCGACGAGTTCCTCGAGAAGCTGCGGAACGGCATGCATGTGGTGATCCGCGAATCCTCGATCTCGCATTTCCTCACCGAGAACCTGCGCATCGTCACCGAAATGGGCATCAAGGCCACGCGCCGCATCAGCTTCTGCACCGATGACGTGGTGGCGAGCGACATTCTGGTTCGCGGCCACCTCGACAACATGGTGAGGATGGCCATCGGCATCGGGATTTCGCCCATGGCGGCGATCCAGATGGCTACCATCAACGCGGCCGAGGCGCTGCGCATCGATCACAAGGTGGGCCTCATCGCGCCGGGCCGCTCCGCCGACATCCTGTTCGTCGACGACCTGCGCGACTTCCGCGTGAAGCGGGTGATGACCAATGGAAAGATGGTGGCCGAGAACGGCCGCATCCTTGGTCGCCTCGATCCGCCGCCGCGCTCCGACCGGCTGATGCGCACCTTCAAGGTCGATCCGGTGAAGCCGGAGGAACTCCTGGTGCACGGCAAGGGCGAGGGCGCCAAGGCCAAGGTCATGGCCATGGCGGTGACGCCGGAAAAGATCTTCGTGCGGAAGCGCCGCGACGTGACGCTGGCCGCGAAGGACGGCATCATCCTCGCCGACCCGGCGCAGGACGTGCAGTACGTGACCGTTGTCGAGCGCTACGGCCGCACCCGCAACCGCCCGGTTGCCTTCATCTCCGGCTTCGGCCTCAGGTCAGGCGCACTCGCCACGTCCACCGCACCGGATGACAACAACATCGTCTGCGTCGGCACCAATCCGGAGGACATGGCGGTGGCCATCAACCACATCATCGCCGGGAATGGCGGCCAGGTGGTGGTGGACAAGGGCAAGGTCACGAGCTTCCTGCCGCTGCCCATCGGCGGCATCGTCTCCGACCTCGAGCCGCAGGACATGGCACAGCGCGAAACCGAACTCGACGCTGCGGCGCGCGCGCTGGGCTGCGCCCTGCCCTGGCCCTTCATGTACATGTTCGTGCTGCAGATCACCGCCATTCCGGATTATGCCATCACCGATCTCGGCGCCATCGACTGCATCGACCTCAAGGTGGTCGATCCGGTCTATGCCCCGTTCTGAACGACACACAACAAGGAGGACACCATGCCTGGCAAGTTCACGACCGCGCTGTTCGGGGGCCTTTCGGCCCTCGTCCTGATGGCTGCCGCCGCGCAAGCGGAAAACCCCACCAAGGTGAAGATCGCCGGCGTGCTCTCCGCCGGCAAGGAAGCGCCGTGGGAGACCTCCTTCATCAACTCGATGAACCGGGTGATCGCGGCGCGGCCGCATGGCCTCGACGTCGAGGTCGAGTATACCGAGAACGTCTATGACAATGCCGAGCAGGTGTTCCGCACCTATGCCGAAACCGGCGAATACGACATCATCTTCGGCGACACCGCCTATGCCGATGCGATCGAGAAGGTGAAGGGCGACTTCCCCAACATCATGTTCGTCATGTCGGGCTCGGGCAACCGCGGGCTGGGCGACAATGCCTACTGGGTTTTCGTGCACGCCCATGAGCCAGCCTTCGTGATGGGCGAGATGGCGGGCAAGCTGACCAAGTCCAATGTCGTGGGTGCTGTCTCCACCTATCCGGCGGAAGACACCAACGACCAGCTCAATGCCTTCTTCGCCGGCGCCAAGTCGGTGAACCCGAACGTCAAGCAGAAGATCACCTATATCCAGTCCTGGTATGACCCGACCAAGGCCAACGAGGCCACCTCGGCGCAGATCGCGGCGGGCGCCGACATGATCTACCAGATGTCCGGCACCTTCGAGGTCTGCGAGCAGAAGGAGATCGGCTGCTTCGGCAATTATGTCGACATGTCGGCCTTCGCGCCGAAATCCGTGGTCGCCTCGGCCACCGTGAACTGGGATCCGCAGATCGACTGGGTGATCGACCAGTGGTGGAACGCCAAGACCACGGGTGCGAAGTTCGATGCGCCGAAGGACCCGAAGTGGTTCACCTGGAAGGAAGGTTCGGGCGATGTGGTGGTCGGCCAGGGCTGGGCGGCGAAGCTCCCCGAGGACGTCAAGAAGATGATGGACGACTCGATCGCCGCCATCAAGAGCGGTGCCAAGCAGGTGGAACTCGACCTCAGCGAAGTGAAGTCGGACTGACCGGCATTGTCCGCCACGCAAGGTGAGACACCGCGACTGGAGGTGCGGGGCCTGAGCAAACGCTACGGCCCCGTGCTCGCCAACGACGATATCTCGCTTGCCGTGGCACCGGCAGAGCTGCACTGCCTTCTCGGCGAAAACGGTGCGGGCAAGTCCACGCTGTCGGCCTGCATTTATGGCCTCGCCGTATCCGATATGGGCGAGATCCTCGTCGACGGCCAGCGCCTCGACCTGCGCAGCCCGGCGGATGCGATCGCCGCCGGCATCGGCATGGTGCACCAGCATTTCGTGCTGGTGCCGCGCTTCACCGTGCTCGAGAACATCGTGGTGGGTACCGGTTCCGGCCTCCGCCTCGACCTTGCAGCGGCACGCGGCCGCATCACCGATCTCTGCGCCAGGCTCCACCTCGACATCGACCTCGACCGCCGGGTCGACAGCCTCTCGGTGGGTGAGATGCAGTGGGTGGAGATCGTCAAGTCGCTCTACCTCGGCGCAAGGCTGCTGATCCTCGATGAGCCGACGGCGGTGCTCACCCCGCAGGAGTCCGAGCGCCTCTTCGCGCTCATCGCCGAGCTCAAGGGCTCGGGCATCGCGATCATCCTGATCACCCACAAGATGAACGAGGTGATGCGCTCCGACCGGGTGAGCGTCCTTCGCAAGGGCCGCCTCGTTGCCACGCTGACCACCGCCGACACGACGCGGGACGCGCTCACGGAGCTGATGGTGGGGCGCAGCGTGGCAACAATCGAGGCGCGCCACATTGCAGCCTCACAGGGCGCAAGCCTGTCGGTGCGCGGCCTCACGCTCTCCGCCCCGCGCGGCAGCCTCATCCAGGCAATCGACCTCGACGTGGCACCGGGCGAAATCCTCGGCATCGCCGGCGTGGCGGGCAACGGCCAGGATGAACTGCTCGAAACCATCGCCGGAATCCGCGCCCCGCGCGCCGGCACCATCACGCTGCGGGGTGAACCCATGTCCAGCCTCGGCGCGGCAGAGGTTGCAGGCCGCGGCGTGGGCCATGTGCCGAGCGATCGCTTCCGCGACGGCCTGGCACGCGATTTCACCATCGCCGAGAACCTGATACTGGGCCAGCAATGGCTCCGTCGCTGGCGCAAGGGCCCGCTGCTCGACCGCGCGGCGATGGCAGCCAACGGGCAAGACGCCATCGCGCGCTACGCCATTGCCACGACAGGTCCGGAGCAGCCGAGTGGGCGCCTCTCCGGCGGCAATGCGCAGAAGGTGATCATCGCGCGCGAATTCGCCAAGGCGCAGCATTTGCTGCTGCTGAACCAGCCGACGCGTGGCGTCGATGTGGGCGCCATCGAATTCATTCACGCGGAAGTGCTGGCCAAGCGTGACCAGGGCTGCGCCGTCATTCTCGTCAGCGAGGAGCTCGACGATCTCTTTGCCTTGAGCGACCGCATCATCGTGATGTTCCGCAACGAGGTGATGGGCGAAGTCCGGCGCGGCGCCTTCGACAAGACGGCGATCGGCCGCCTGATGGCCGGGGCGCGCGCCGCATGAGGATGCTGGAGCATCTGGGCTGGCGCGTGGTGCGCGCTGATGCCAGCCCTGCCCGCACCGCAGTCTGGGTCAGCGCATCGTTGCTGCTGGCGGTGCTGCTCAGCGCCCTGCTGTTCGAGGCCGCAGGCGCCAGCCCCGCCGCTGCCTTTGCGGCCCTGCTCAAGGGCGCCTTCGGCTCCTGGCGCACGGCATCCGAAACACTGGTGGCGGCGACGCCCTTGATCTTCACCGGATTGGCGACCGCGGTGGCCTTCCGCGCCCGCATCTGGAACATCGGGGCGGAGGGCCAGGTCTTCGCCGGTGCGATGTTCGCCTACTGGTGCCAGCACGGGCTGGCGGGCTTTTCGCCCGCGATCCAGCTTCCCGTCATCGTGCTCGGCGGCCTTGCCGGCGGCGGGCTTTATGCGGGCCTCGCCGCTATCCTGAAGACGCGCTTCAACGTCGATGAGGTGATCTCCACGGTGATGCTCAACTACATCATCGTCTATGCCCTCTCGCTTCTCCTGCTGCAGGGACCGTGGAGCGAGCCCGGCGCCTTCTTCGAACAGTCGGCGAAGATGGATCCCGGCAGCCTGCTGCCGCTGCTCTCGGGTGGCTCGCGGCTTCATGCGGGCTTCCTGCTGGCAGTGGCGGCAGCGGCCGTCGTGCAGGTGATCATGACGCGCACCCCGGTGGGCTACGAGATCCGCGCCGCGGGTTCTAACCTCCGGGCGCTCAAAGTGCAGGGCACCAGCCCGGCCCGCGTCATCCTCATGGTGATGATGATTTCGGGGGCCCTTGCCGGGCTCGCCGGCGTGGCGCAGGTCTATGGCGTGCACTACCGGCTCAAGGCGGGCGCCCTGACCGGCTACGGCTATACCGGCATCATCGTCGCCATTCTCGGGCAGCTGAAGCCCTGGGGCGTCGTGGCGGCGGCCATCGTGTTCGGGGCGCTGGTCACCGGCGCCACCTTCATGCAGGTGAAGACCGGCGTGCCGTCGGCCCTCATCTATGCCGTCGAGGCGATCCTGCTGCTGTGCTATCTGGCGGGCTGGGCGGCGGCGCGCTTCCGGCTGAAACGGGTGGCCCATGCTGGCTGACCTGTTCCAGACCACCGTCATCGTCAGCCTGCTCGCCGCCACGGTGCGGATCGCGACGCCCTTGCTGCTCGCCGCCATCGGTGAACTGGTGGCGGAACGCAGTGGCGTCTACAACATGGGCCTCGAGGGCACCATGCTGATGGGCGCGCTCACCGCCTATCTCGCGGCGGACGCCAGCGGCAGCCTGTGGGTGGGCGTTTTCGCGGCGCTGACGACCGGCGCGCTGATGAGCCTGCTCTTTGCTTTCCTGGTCATCACGCTGCAGGTTGAGCAGATCGTCACCGGGCTGGCCATGAACCTGCTGGGCTCCGGCCTCTCGGTCTACTGGCTGCGCGCCGCCTTCAAGGGCCAGAGCCAGATCCCGGCCACGCCGATCTTCGACAATGTGCCGATCCCCTTCCTCAGCGAGCTCCCCGTCATCGGCCCCGTGCTGTTCGACCAGAAGGCACTCACCTATCTGGCGTTGCTTTCGGTGCCCGCGGTGTGGTGGTTCCTCTATCGCACCAGGCCCGGGCTCGACCTGCGCTGCGCCGGCGAGAACCCCAGGGCGCTGGACATCAAGGGCCTGTCCATCGCCGCCCGGCAATATGGCGCGGTGGTGTTCGGCGGTGCCATGGCGGCGCTGGGCGGCGCCTTCCTCACGGTGGCCTCGGCCTCGCGCTTCGCGCCGGAAATGACCAATGGCCGCGGCTGGCTCGCGATCGTCATCGTCATCGCCGGCATGTGGCGGCCGGTACCCATCCTCGTCGCCACGCTGGTCTTCTCCTTCCTCGATGCGCTGCAGCTGCAGATCCAGGGCATCGGCATCGCCATCCCCTACCAGCTCATGCTGGCGCTCCCCTATGTGGTGGCGATCCTGGCGCTGGCCGTGCGCCGCCGCCATGCCGGGGCGCCAGCGATGCTCGGCGTCAGTTACAGGCGCGAGTGACCCAGCTTCCGAAATGCAAGACGGCCGCCCCGGGGGAGCGGCCGCCTCGTCATGCAGGTTTCAGCGTTACTTGCTGGCGAGATAGTCGACCGGGATCGGCTCCGAAATCGTCCACTCGTCCACCACCTTGGCCTTGCCGTTGTCAACCTCGGTGATCAGGTAGCGGCCCTTGTTCTGGTGGTGCAGGTCGGCGGTGAAGGTGCGCGGCCCGAAGAGTGTCGGCTCGTCCTTCATCTTCTCGAGCTCGGCCACGACCGCATCGGCATCGGTCGAGCCGGCGCGCTCCACGGCCTTGGCCCAGACGTCGATCATCACGTAGCCGGGATAGACATACTGGCTCGAGGGATCGCCACCGGTCGCGGCCTTGTACTTGGCGTTGAACTCGTTGACCTTCGGGTTCGGGTCATCGCCATGCACCGAGCCCTGGTCAGGCACGAAGAAGTTGGAGAGTTCCGGCGTGGCCGAGAGCCAGTAGCTGCCGGACATGCCGGAGCCGTTGAGGATCATCGACTTGATGCCGGCAGCCCGGATCTGCTTCACGGCCGAGACGCCGCCCGGCATCATGGTGCAGAGCATGATGGCGTCCGGCTCCTGCGGCAGGCTCTTGATGCGGGTGATCTGCGCGGCGATCGAGGCATCGTCGTTCTTGAACGTGTCCTCGCCGACGAGCTTCGCGTCCTTCAGCTTCGGCAACTCCCAGTCGAAGCCGTCGCAGATGCCCTTGTTGTACTCGGTCCAGGTGTCGAGCAGGCGATAGAAGGTGCGGGCGTTCTTCTTGGTATAGGCCCATTCCGCCATGGTGGCGCCCTGCACGGCCGCCAAGACCGAGGCCGAGAAGGAATGCGGACCCACGCCCTGGATGCCGGCCTTGATCGACTCGGCGCAGAGGAAGAAGGACACCTTGCCCGCCGCTTCCGCGGCAAGCGCCGCCGGTGCGCCGAAGTCGTAGTCGCAGGACACGACCACCAGGTCGGCGCCCTTGTCGATCACCTCGAGACCGGCCTTGGCGCCCTCGGCGCGGTCGGTCTTGGTGTCGGCGGCGACAAACTCGATCTGCTTGCCGAGCAGGCCACCGGCCTTGTTGATCTCGTCGATGCGGATCTTGGCCGCATCCTCGGCCGGCTTGTCATAGGCCTGCATGAAGCCAGACTGGGCCGTGGCGAAGCCGACGATGATCTTGTCGTCATCCGCCATGGCCATTGGCGCTGCGAGCATCAGCGCGCCGAGCGCTGCGCCCATTCCTACTTGCAGAAAGCTCTTCATTGACGTCCTCCTCTTGAGTTTATGCAGTCTTCCCATCCGCCGGGGCAGCTGGCCTGCCCTTCGGCGAAAGCTTGCGCGACGGCCACACCAGCTCACGGTTCTTGGTGAGGCCGGAGGGCCGGTACATCAGGATCACGATCATGACGACACCGATGGCGATTTCCTGCACGCCCAGCGGCAGGGCGAAGCTGGTGCCGCCGACGTCAACCCCCTTCTCCATCCAGCGCAGGAGCTGGATGATGATGGAGAGGATAACGACACCCAGCACCGCGCCGGACAGCGAATTCATGCCGCCGACCACGAGCATCGACAGGGTGATGAAGGTGAGACCGAGATAGAAGGTGTCGGGTGTCACGACGCCGACGGAGTGCGCGAAGAGCGCGCCGCCCAACCCCATGATGCCGCCCGAAATCGTGAAGGCGATGAGCCGCTCGCGCGGAATGTTGACGCCCGAGGCGGCCGCTGCCGTCGCCTCGTCGCGTGCTGCCCGCAGGGCGAGGCCGGAGCGCGAGATCTGGTGGGCATAGGCCACCAGCACGACCACGATTGCGCAGAGGAAATAGGGCCAGACCACGCGCACGATGGGAATGCCGACGACCGAGCTTTGCGCGCCCGTCACGCTGTCCCAGTTGGAATAGACCTGGATGATGACGGCCAGCACCGCGAAGGTGGCGATCGACGCCGCGATGCCGGACAGCCGCATCAGCACCTTGCCGACGATGTAGGCGGCAAGCGCTGCGAAGATCACCGCCGCCAGCAGGCCCCAGCCATAGGCCAACTTGTTGTTGAGGATGATGTCCGGCAGGCCCTTGAGCTTCGACTTCTTGATGGCGGGCAGCATGGTGAGCCAGGCCGTCATGTAGGCACCCAGGCAGGTGAAGCCGATATGGCCGAAGCTGATGACGCCGGAGTTGCCGATGAAGACGTAGAGACCCACCACCAGCACGACACGGATGAAGATCTCGATGATGGTCTGGTTGAAAGGCCCGGAGCCGACGGCCAGGGCCGCGACCTGCAAGGCAGCGAGAATGACGATCAGGATGACCGGAGTGGACCAGGTGCGGGCGAGGATCGAGGGGCGGTCGGCCATGATCACACCCTCTGTTTCGCGGCCTTGGAGGCGAACAATCCGTTCGGCCGCCAGATGAGCATGGCGATGACCGCGCCATAGACGAAGGCATCGCGGAAAGGCCGCGCGTCGGGCGGCAGCACCACCTGCATGATGACGGTGGCGGCGCCAATGAGATAGCCCGCCAGCACCGCGCCCGGCAGGCTGCCCAGGCCGCCGATGACGGTGGCGACGAAGGCCACCAGCATGAGGTTGGCACCCATGTTGATGTCGACCGTGCCGGTCTGGGTGACGAGGATGAGGCCGACGGCGGCCGCCAGCATGCCCGACACCGCGAAGGCCAGCATGATGACGCGGTTGGCGCGCACGCCCAGCATGCGCGCCATGGTGAAGTTCTCCGCCGCTGCCCGCATCTCGAGGCCAAAGCGCGTGCGCTTCAGGAAGGCTGTGAGGGCGATCAGGATGACGATGGTGACGCCGATGGTGATGACCTGCAGCGGCGGGATGCGCGCCCCCGCGATCTCGATCTGCTGGGTGAGGTTGGACCACAGGTCGATGGACTTCGGCCGGCTCGAATAGAGCATCAGCAGGAAATACTTGATGACGAAGCCCAGTGCGAAGGAGGCGATCATCATGGTGGCCGGATTGGCATTGCGGAAGCGGCGAAACACCACGATTTCGGAGAGCACCGACAGCCCCGCCCCCACAGCGAGGATGAAGGGGATGAGGAGGTAGGTAGGCAGGTTGCCCGCAAAGACGATGGCCGCCGCGTCGATTGACGGCCACAGCATGGCGAAGACGCAGAAGGCGATGTAGTCGCCATGGGCGAAGTTGACGAGCCGCATGACGCCGAAGATCAGTGCGATGCCAAGCGCGCCCAGCGCATAGAGGCTGCCGAGGCTGAGTGCATCGAAGAGGACCTGCAGCAGCGCCGTCATCTCAATGCTCCCCATAGCCGAAATAGGCCTGGCGTAGTGCCTCGCCCTTGACCAGCTCGCGCGCGTCGCCTTCGAGCGCCACCTCGCCGGAGCGCATCAGCACCATGCGCCCGCCGGTGAGGCTGGCCCGCGTCGCACTCTGCTCGACGATCAGCAGCGTGAGGCCGCGGCTGTCGCGCAGGCGGATCAAGGTTGCATAGACGTCGTCGATCACCTTGGGCGCCAGGCCCAGCGACGGTTCGTCGATGGCGATGAGGCGCGGCCCGGCCATCAGCGCACGGCCGATGACCAGCATCTGCTGCTGGCCGCCCGACAGGACGCCCGCCTGCTGGTCCTTGCGGTCCTTGAGGATCGGGAAAACGGCGTAGACCTGCTCGAGGTCCTTCGCCACCTGGTCCTTGTCAGCGCGCATGCCGGTGCCCAGCCGCAGGTTCTCCTCGATGGTGAGGCCGCCAAACACCTCGCGGCCTTCCGGCACCATGGAAAAGCCGAGGCGCGCGATATCCTCGGGCGCCCTGCCGGCGATGTGCTGGCCGGCGAACTGGATGAAGCCCTCGCGCGGCGTGACGACGCCGGCGATGGCCTTGAGCAGCGTCGACTTGCCCGCACCATTGGGGCCGGTGACGAACAGCGTCTCGCCCTCGTCCACCTTGATCGAGGCCTTGCGCAGTGCGGTGAGCTGGCCGTAGCGCACGGAAATATTCTCGACGGCGAGGAGGCTCACAGCACCGCTCCTTCCGCCTCGGCCTGGGTGCCCATGTAGGCATGGCGCACGCGCTCCGAGGCCTTGATGGCGGCGGGTGGACCCACCTCGATCACCTCGCCCGAATCGAGCACGTGGATATGGTCGCAGATGGTGAGCACCAGCCCGATATTGTGTTCGATGAGCAGCACGCCGCATTTCACCTCTGCGATGATGCTGCGGATCAGCTGGGCGAGGTCATTCGCCTCCTCCGCCGACATGCCGGCTGCGGGCTCGTCGAGCAGGAGGTATTTCGGTTCCAGCATCAGGGCGCGGCCGATGGCGACGCGGCGCTCATCCGTATAGGGGAGCCCACCCGCGGTGCGCTCGGCCAAATGCGAGATGCCGATCCAGTCCAGCATCTCGTCGGCCTTCTTCGCGGCCTCGCGGCGGGAAAGGCCGAGGCCCACACCCGTCACTTCCAGATTGTCGAGCACCGAGAGGTCGGAGAACAGCCGGCCCGACTGGAAGGTGCGGGCGATCCCCTTCTGCCGGACCTTGTAGGGCGGTACGCCGGCGATGCTCTCGCCGTCGAGGCTCACCGTGCCATCGGTCGGCTTCTGGAAGCCGGTCAATACATTGACCAGCGTGGTCTTGCCCGCGCCATTGGGGCCGATCAGGCCCGTCACCGTCTCGCGCGGCACGTCGAGGGTCACATGCGAGAGGGCGCGCAGCCCCTCGAAGGCGACCGAGACATCCGTTGCTGAAAGCGACTGGGCCATGACCCTCCGTTATCTTTTCTTGCGCGTGATGACGTAGGAGCCGCTGGCATCGAGCGTCGCGGTCCAGCCCGGCTCGATGACGATGGTGGTCGTCACCTCCTCGATGATGGCAGGGCCGGCGATGCTCGCGCCCGCCCCCAGTCTGGCACCATCATAGATCGGAGTCTTGGTCGATTTTCCGGAGGCCTCGAAGATCGCCTTGCGATGGCCCTTCAGCGCCTTGGAGACCGGAATGCCCTTCTTCAGCTTCGGCGCCTTCGGCTTGTCGATACGGCCATAAAGCGTGGACTCGATATTGACGACCTCCACCGCATTGTGGCGCTCGGAGTATGTGTAGAGTTCCTCGTGGCGGCGGTGGAAGGCATCCTTCACCTTCTCGATGGTCTTCTCGTTGATCGGGAAGGTGCCGATGTCGACCGTGCATTCATGCACCTGGCCGACATAGCGCATGTCGAGGCTGCGCTTCACGTCGATCTGGCCCTGCTTGAAGCCGTCGGTCTTGAGATGCGCCACGCCCTGCTTCTCGATCTCGCCGAACAGCGTGTCGATGCGCTTGTAGGCCGCGGCATTGTCGAGCCGCAAAGGAGCGGTGGCCATGTAGTTGTATTTCACGTCGGAGATGATCTGGCCGAAGGCGCAGAGTCCGGAGGCGAGCTTGGGGAGGATGATGGTGTCGATCCCCATCTCACGCGCGAGTGCGGTGATGTGGGCCGCGGTGGCGCCGCCCGCCCCCACCAGCACGAAGTCACGCGGGTCATAGCCGCGCTCCACCGAGACGCGGCGGATGCCGTTCACCATGTTGTTGTTGACGATGGTGTACATGCCATAGGCCGCGCGCTCGACCGAGATGCCGAGCTTGTCCGCAACCCTGGTCTTGATGGCCTTCTTCGCCTTCTCGAGGTCGAGCGGCAGCTTGCCGCCCAGCAGGCCATCGGGATTGAGATAGCCCAGCACGAGGTTCGCGTCCGACGTCGTCGGCTCCGTGCCGCCCTGGCCGTAGCAGGCGGGGCCGGGCTCGGAGCCTGCCGACTGCGGGCCAACCTGGATGAGGCCCAGCGAGTCGATCCAGCCGATTGACCCGCCGCCCGCGCCCAGCGTCTCCACCTGGATCATCGGCACGCCGATGCGATAGCGCAGGAAGTCGATGTTCTTGTTGAGGTTAGTCTGGCCGTCCTTGGTCAGCGTGATGTCGAAGGAGGTGCCGCCCATGTCCACCGTGATCACGTTCTTCTTCTTGAACGGGGCGGAGACATAGAGGCCCGCCTGCGGCGCCGAGGCAGGGCCTGAGTTGATGGCATAGACCGAACGGTCCGTCATCGCCTGGCCGATGGCAAGGCCGCCATTGGACTGGAAGTAGCGCACCGGCTGCTTCGCACCCAGCGAGCGGAAATAGGCATCCACCGCCTTCACGTATTTCCGCATCACGGGAGCCAGATAGGCATTCACCACTGCCGTCGAGGTGCGGGTATACTCGCGCACCTGCGGATAGAGCTCCGAGCCCACGGTGAGGATCGCATCGGGCAGCATCTTGCGCACGATCTCCGCCGCGCGCCGTTCATGCTCCGGGTTCAGCACCGACCAGACGAAAGAGATGGCAACCGTTTCAACGCCTTCCTTGGCGAAGAGCTCGCAGGCGGCGCGGACATCCGCCTCCTCCATCCTGACGCGCACCGAGCCATCTGACAGCACGCGCTCGCGCACGCCCTTGCGGAGGTAGCGCGGCACCAACATGGTTGCGGCGGGATATTCCGGGTCATAGCGGAAGCCGTCTTCCTTGTGGCCGTTGCGGATCTCGATCGAGTCCTCGTGGCCCGCGGTGCAGATCAGACCCGTCTTGCCGCCGCGGTGCGTGATCAGCGCATTGAGGCCCACGGTGGTGCCGTTGATGCAGAGATCACAGTCGGAGACGAGGTCGGCCGGCGTGATGCCGAAATCATCCGCGATCAGCTTCAAGCCATTCTCGATGGCCTTGGTGGGGTCAGACGGCGTCGAGAGTGCCTTGAACAGCTTGACGTCGCCCGTGTTGCGGTTGGCGACGACGAAATCGGTGAAGGTGCCGCCGGCATCGATGCCGAGACGATAGGTGGTGCGCATGTCCGTTCTCCCTCTCTCGCTTACGCCGCCGACCGCAGCCGCCGGGTGGCGGCCACGTCGACATCGAGGGTTTCGGGGTTCGAGATCACCACGCCATAGTCATCCCTGGCGCCCTTGATCGAGACGAGGCCGTTCTTGACGTCCCACACCACCTTTTCGATGGGGCGTTCATAGGGGTTGCCGTAACCGCCGCCTCCCGGGTTCATGTTGGTGACGGTTTCGCCCGGCTTGATGGTCTCCATGATGTTGGTGCGCTTGACTTCCGCCTTGCCGCCGCGCGTCAGCTTCACGCGGCCGACCTTGGAATCGACGTCCGTCGACTTGGCCCCTGCCGCTCCCATGGCCGGAATGCGGCGGCCCTCGCCGAAGCCGATGCAGAGCATTTCCTTGTCCAGGGGCTCCACCTCCCAGGCCGTGCCGGAGCCGCCGCGGAACTTTCCCGCACCGCCCGAGTCGGTCATCAATGAGTATTTGTGGATGATGATCGGGTAGGAATATTCGAGCAGCTCGACGTCACCCGAAGTCAGCGCGCCGAAGCAGCATTCGGGGCCGACCGCATGCCAGCCATCCTGCTGCGGCGTGGCGCCGCCGCCCGAGATGATGGTGGCCAGTACCATGGTCACGAATTCCTCGTTGGTGCGCGAGTCCCAGCCGGCGATGTTGAGGCCATTGGCATGGCCCCAGCTGGCCGCCACCTTGGAGGGCATGGCCTTCTCGAAGGCAAGGCGCACCGCGTCGGTCAAGGTTTCCATCGGCGTCGTGGTGCAGTTCATGTGCGGGGCCGGCTCCTGCGCATTGCAGATCGTGCCCTTGGGGCCGAAATCGACCGAGACGCAGCGGTAGAGACCCTCGTTGTAGGGTGGCGGCAGGGCCGCGAACATCATGAGGCCGAGATAGACGCCGGAATGCGAATTGCCCTCGTAGGAATTGATGAAATAGGGAATCTGCGGCGGCGACGTGATGGCGATGTGGCAGGAATCGCCCTTGATCGTCACCTTGGCTTTGATCTCGAAATCGCCGAAGCCGTGGCCCGCATCCTCGAGGATGGCAACGCCTTCATAGGTGCCGTCGGGAACGGTCTTGATCAGGCCGCGCATGTGGCGGTCGGCCATGTCGAGAAGCTCGTTGATGCAGGCATCGACGGTGGGCTGGCCATATTTGTCGAGCATGGCGATGAGGTTGCGCTCGCCCACCTGGCAGGCGCCGATCAGGGCGTTGAAGTCGCCCTCCTGGTCGCGCCGCGCGCGCATGTTGGTGAGGATCATGTTGAGCACGTCGTGGCGCGGCTTGCCGCGATCCCAGATCTTCACCGGCGGAATGCGCAGGCACTCGGCATAGATCTCCTTGGCATTGGGATTGTAACCTGCGGGC
The DNA here is from genome assembly GCF_003234965.1 of Aestuariivirga litoralis. Lineage (GTDB taxonomy): Bacteria > Pseudomonadota > Alphaproteobacteria > Rhizobiales > Aestuariivirgaceae > Aestuariivirga > Aestuariivirga litoralis. Next base: position 461,909 of record NZ_QKVK01000003.1, on the reverse strand, counting down.
ACCGGGCCGCCGATGTCGGTCAGGTGGCCCTTGCAGACCGTCCAGTAGACGAGCTTGCCCTTGTAGAAGACCGGCTTGTACATGCAGGTGTCGATGGCATGGCTGCCGCCGAAGGCCGGGTCGTTGTGGAGGATCAGGTCGCCCTCGTGGATGTCGCCCTCGAAGAACTTGGCGACCGACTTCATGGCGGGGATGAGCGAGCCGAGATGGATCGGAATGTCCTGGCCCTGCAGGATCATCTCCGGCTTCGCGTTGAACAGCGCCGTCGAATAGTCATGCGCCAGGTTGAACACCGAGGAGCGCGCTGTCTTTTCGAGCGACAGGGTCATCTCGCGCTGGGTCGTCTCCAGCACGCCGCGGACCACCGAGAGGGTGATGGGGTCCACCTTCACCGCCCTGCGCGCGGGCTTCCTTGCCGGCTTCTTCGCTGCCTTTTTCGCTGCCTTTTTCGCTACCTGGGCCATCATGCTGTCCTCGCTGTTGCGGGGAGCGCAAGATTGCGCGCAAGGGGCAGCGGACCCTGACCGAGCCTGACCCTCCCCTTTGCGGTGTCTTGCGCACCTTTCCGAGCTTGGACCTTATGTGGCTTTCCGGCCTCCCGTCTTTGCAGGGCCGGAACGCTCATTTGATTTCTGGCGCACAGGCTGCGGAACCGGTTGCGCAGGCTGCGCCCTGTGCCTAAGCTTCGTGCACCTGACGGGACGCGACCATGAAGACGACGATCACCACGTCCGAAACGCCTGCCCATGACCGCAGCCGCCACTGGCATGACGCCATTGCGACGGCCTATTTCCCGCTCGACCTGCAATTCAAGAACCCCGACCACTTCGCGGGAGACCTGACGCTGTGGACGTTGGGGGATGTCTCGCTCTCCCGCCTCACCTCGGAGGCGCTGCAGTACCGCCGCCTGCCGCAGCACTTCAAGGTGGAGCGCGAGGAGCATTTTCTCGTCACCGTCCCGGCCCGCTCGGAGGTCTTCTTCTCGCAATGCGGCAAGGACGTGCGCTGCAATCCCGGCGGCTTCATCCTCGAGCGCAGCCACGAGCCCTATGAGTTCAGCCATGCCGAGGCGGCGGACCTGTGGGTGATGAAGGTCGAGGCCAAGGCGCTGGGTGGCCGCATCCGCCAGCCGGACCGCTTCTGCTCGCTGCAGTTCAATGCGACGGAAGGTGCGGGCGGGTTGTTCACCGACATGCTGCACCTGATCCCCAACCGCTTCGACGCCATGAGCCCGGAAACCCGCGCCACGGTGGGCCAGCAGCTGGTCGACCTGCTGGTGCTGGCGCTCAAGGCCGACGAGCGCACGCTCACCACCGGCAATTCCACCGTTCGCACGGCGCACCTCACGCGCATCGAAGCCTTCGTCCGCCGCAACATGGGTGACCCGGAGCTCGACCCCGAGGCCATTGCGCGCGGTTGCGGCATCTCCACCCGTTATCTGCACGAACTGTTCCGCGACACCAACCAGACGCTGGGCAGCTGGATCCGCGACCAGCGGCTCGAAGCCTGCCGCGAGGCGTTGCGCGACGGCTCCAACCGCCAGACGGTGGCCGAGATCGCCTATCGCTGGGGTTTCAGCGACCAGGCGCAGTTCTCGCGGGCCTTCAAGGCGCATTTCGGTGTTCCGCCCAAGGAGTACCGTGAGCAGGCCAGACTGAAGTCTCCTGCCCACGGCTAGTGCCATCAGCGTGTCGCCTGCTTCCAGGCGGCGGTGAGAATGGCCGTGCCCAGGGCGAGCTTCAGGATTTCCGCCGGGATGAAGGGCACGAGGCCCGCCGCCATGGCCTTCGGCGCGCCGATCAGCAGCGAGAGCCAGCCGAGGCCCAGCGCATAGATCGCGACCAGACCCACCAGAAGCATGGCGAGCGCCGAGACAACCGTGCGGCCATGGCCTCTGTCGGCGAGATAGCCGACCACCAGTGCCGCCAGCAGGAAGCCTGCGAGATAGCCACCCGTCGGGCCGGCCATATAGGCAAGGCCGGCACCAGTGGCGAAGACGGGCGCACCAACGGCGCCGAGGCCCAGCCAGGCGAGCACCGTGCCTCCGCCGAGGCGCATGCCCGCGGTGGCGCCGATCATCAGCACGGCCAGGGTCTGCAGCGTCATCGGCACCGGCCAGAAGGGCACCTGCACCTTGGAGGCCAGCGTGAGGATGACGACGCCGAGCCCCACGGCCGCCGCCTTGTGCAGCGCCTGGGATTTCGGGAAGGCGGTCGAGAACAGGTTTGTGTTCATCTGCATGATCCTCACAGAGATGCCTTCAGCTTGTCGTAGAGCTTCGCCTGGTCCTTCCGGGCCTTCAGCGCCTGCGCCATGGTCACTTCCACGAAGCGGGCCGGCGTGTGGGGCTGCAACTGCCCGATCAGGTCCATGTCGGCGGAGATCACGGTGCCGACCATGAAATAGCCGCCGCCCGACACCGCATCGCGATGCAGCACGATCGGCTCCGTGCCACCCGGCACCTGGATGGAGCCGTAAGGATAGCAGGCATCGACGATGTTGGAGGGGTCCGAGCCAGCACCGAAGGGCTGCTCGCGCGGAACGAAGTCCAGCGGGCGCCCGCCGCGGAAGCGATAGCCGATGCGGTCCGCCTCCGGCGCCACCTTCCAGGTGTCGGCGAAGAAGTGCTTGCCTGCATCCGCCGTGATGCGGTGCCAGTAGAGGCCCGGCAGCATGCGCAGTTCAGCCGGCGCGCCGGGCGCGCGGCGCAGCTTCTCGGGGATGGTGCGGCCTTCCCTGGCCCCCCTGCCCTTGCCGACGGGCAGCTTGTCGCCCGCCTCGAGCTTGCGGCCCTTGAAGCCGCCGAGCGCTCCCAGCGTGTAGGTGGAGCGCGAGCCCAGCACGAGCGGAACATCGATGCCGCCCGAGACGGCGATATAGGCGCGCGCGCCCTTCTTCAGGAAGTCGAAGGACAGCGTCTGGCCCTTCTTCACCTTGAAGGAGGTCCAGGTGTCGCGCGGGTCACCGTCGACACGCGGCGGAAGCTCGGCACCCGTCACGGCCACCGTCGCATCCTCGGTGAACTTGAGCTCAGGCCCCATGAACACGGCCTCCAGAACGGCAGCACCTTCCTTGTTGCCGACCAGCAGGTTGGCGGCCTTCAGCGCATAGCGGTCCATGCCGCCCGACAGCGGGATGCCGATATTGTAGTAGCCGGGCCGGCCCAAGTCCTGCACCGTGGTGGAAAGGCCGGGCTTGATGACGTTAACGGCCATTGAGCGCCCCCATCAGCTTGGCGTTGTAACCATCCATGTCCTTCTTGAATTCGGACAGGTCGAAGGTCACGTCCTTCATTTTCAGATTGAACTTGCCCTTCTCCACCGCAGCGACCGTGGCGTCATATTCCGCGCGGTCGATGGGCTTCCACTTGACGATATCGCCCGGCCGGAACAGGCACATGAAGTCCTTCAGGTGCTTGATCTTCTGGTTGGGGTCATAAATTGGCACCGGCGTGATGCCGAACATCTGGTAGCCGCCCGCACCCCGCACCGAATAGATGCAGCCGAAGCAGCCGCCATGGCCCACGGTGAGCTTGGGCGTATCCGTCCGTGGGCGGAGATATTTGGGTGACTGGATCTGCCGCTTGCGGTCCACCATCTGGTAGAGGAAGGGCAGCCCCGCCACGAAGCCCACCATGGAAACGAACCAGGGTGCGCCCGAATGCGCCTTGATGAAGCCGTCCACGCCATCGAGATTGTTGATGCGCGCGGTATATTCGATGTCGGTCGATTTCGGGTCCTGGTGGCGTTCGCGGAAGCGCATCAGCGTCTCGTGCGTCCACGGATCGTTGTAGAGCACCGGGATCTCGATGATGCGCGACTTGATGACGGGCTTGGCCTTGGCCGCCGCCTTCTCGATCGCCTTCAGCTCCTTCAGCATGTCGGCGGGCTTGATGACGTCCGGATCGAACTTCACCTGCATCGAGGCGTTGGCCGGGCAGATCTCGGTTACGCCCTTGATCTTCGCCTTCTTGATCGCCGTCGCCATGGACAGCGACTTGAAGAAGGCTTCGAGTGACATTTCCTCGTCGCACTCGACGAAGATGTGCTCGTCGCCTCCATAGGAATACCGCGTCTTCATTGCTGCGCCATCCTCCTCATGAATTCAGTCTGTGGGCATTGGCCTCGAGCCAGGGCTCGAGCCAGCGCGTGTGGAAATCCGCCTTCGCGACACTCTCGTCCTGCGCCAGCAACTGGTGCAGCGGCTTGGTGGTGGACAGGCCCTCGACCGCGAGTTCATCGAGGGCCCGCGCCATGCGGGCGATGGCGCCCGCGCGCGTCGTGTCCCAGACGATCAGCTTGCCCAGAAGCGAATCATAGAAGGGCGGCACCTGGTAGCCCTGGTAGAGCATGGTGTCGAAGCGCGTGCCGGGCCCGCCGGGAACGCGCAGCGCCGTCACCGTGCCGGGGGCGGGCTGGAAGTTCTTCGCCGGGTCCTCGGCATTGATGCGCACCTCGATGGCGTGGCCGTTGATCCGCACGTCTTCCTGTCGGATCGACAGGGGCTCGCCACCGGCAATACGGATCATCTCGCGCACCAGGTCGATGCCGGTGATCATCTCGGTGACCGGATGCTCCACCTGGATGCGGGTGTTCATCTCGATGAAGTAGAAGTGATGCGTCACGTCGTCATAGAGATATTCGAGCGTGCCGGCGCCGCGGTAGTTCACCGCCTCAGCCAGTGCCACGGCAGACTCGCAGAGCTTCTCGCGCACCGTCTGCGGCAGCACGGCGGAGGGTGCTTCTTCCCACACCTTCTGGCGGCGGCGCTGCAGCGAGCATTCGCGCTCGAAGCAGTGGATGGCGCGCTGGCCGTCGCCGAGGATCTGCACCTCGATGTGGCGCGCCCGCTCGATCACCTTCTCGATGTAGAGACCGCCGTCACCGAAGGCCGCCTTGGCCTCGGCGGAGGCCTGCGGCATCAGCGTCTCGAATTCCGCCATGTCATGGGCGATGCGGATGCCGCGCCCGCCACCGCCCGCCGCGGCCTTGATCATGACCGGAAAGCCGATCGCCATGGCGATGTGCCTGGCGTGTTCCGGGTCATCCACGCGGCCGTCGGAGCCGGGAACCACGGGAACACCCGCCGCCTCCGCCGCGACCCGCGCCGCCACCTTGTCGCCCATGACGCGGATGGAATCGCCCTTGGGTCCGACGAAGACCAGCCCCGCAGCCTCCACCGCATCGGCAAAGCCCGCATTTTCGGCAAGGAAGCCATAGCCGGGGTGCACGGCGTCGGCGCCCGTCTCCTTCGCGGCCTTCAGGATGTTTTCGATGTTGAGATAGGATTTGGCGGCATGTGGCGGGCCGATGTTCACCGCCTCGTCGGCCATCTTCACCGCCAGCATCTCGGCGTCCGCCGCCGAATGCACCTGCACGGTCCTGAGCCCGAGCTCCCGCGCCGCGCGGATGATGCGCACCGCGATCTCGCCGCGATTGGCGATGAGGAGCTTCCGGATGGCCATGCTCAGCCTATCTCCGCCAGCGGTTGCCCGGCCATCACCGGCTCCTCGTTGTCGGCCACGAACTTGATCTTGCCGGCGGCATCGGCCTTCACCTCGGTGAAGGACTTCATCACCTCGATCAGCCCGATGACGTCGCCCTTGGCGACCTTGTCGCCGTCATTCTTGTAGGCGGGCTTGTCGGGCGCCGGCTTCCTGTAGAAGGTTCCGGGGAGGGGCGAGAGAAGCTGGGCCATTGTCTGTCCTCGTTTCTGTAAAAATGTCAGGCGGCGTCGATATAGGGCTTCACGGCGTCGCGCACGGCCTGCGCAATAGCGACCGCATTGGGCGTATCGGAGTGGACGCAGATCGCATCGGCGCGCACCGTGACGTCACCGCCGCCCACGCCCCTCACCTTGCCCTCGCGAATGGCGCGCAGGCAGAGTGCGGCCGCATGGGCCGGGTCCTTCGCCTCATGCTCGCGGGTGATGATGAGGGAGCCATCGTCGCGGTAGTCGAGATCGGCATAGAATTCGGCGATGAATTTGTGGCCGCGCGCGGTGTAGACCTTCTCGTGGAAGGTGTTGATCATGCCCATCAGCGGCACCTTGAAGACGTCAGCCGCATCGGCCACGGCCTGCGCCACCTCCTCCATCCGCGCCGCCATGCCGTAGAGCGAGCCATGGGGCTTGATGTGGTTGAGGGTCATGCCCTCGGCCTCGAGGAAGCCCTTGAGCGCCCCCACCTGGTAGATGATGCAGTTGGTGAGCTCGTCGCGTCCCATCTTCATCTCGCGCCGGCCGAAGCCCTGCAGGTCAGGGAGCGAGGGATGCGCGCCCACCTTCACGCCATGCTTCCTGGCGAGCTGCACGGTGGTGCGCATGTGGTTGAAGTCGGAGCCATGGAAGCCGCAGGCCACGTTGGCCACGTCGATCAGCGGCATCAATCCCGCATCGTCGCCCATCTTGTAGAGGCCGAACGCCTCGCCCATGTCACAGTTGATGACTGTCACCTGAACCTCCTGCCCTGTGCGTCCTGCGCTTAAGCGCCATCTTGTCCCAAGAGCTTGCGGGACAACGCAAATATTGTAAAATCAGAAAAACTGCATCCCGCTATCGGAAAATCAGATATGCCACTTTCGCTCAAGCAGGTCCGCTATTTCATCGCCACGGCGGATGCGGGCCAGGTGAGCCAGGCGGCAATCGAGCTCAACGTCTCGCAGTCAGCCGTGACGGCGGCGATCAAGCAGCTGGAGGACGACACGGGCGTCGCCCTGTTCAAGCGGCTGCCCACGGGGGTCTCCCTCACCGCCGAGGGGGCGCGCTTCCTGCAGCACGCCCGCAACATCATGGCCGCGGTGAATGCAGCGCAGCATGCCCCCCTCACCGAGGACACCGCCATCACCGGCACGGTGCGGATCGGGGTGTCCTACACGGTCGCGGGTTATTTCCTGCCGCGCCACTACACCCGCTTCGCGCGGAGCTACCCGCGCATCCGGGCCGAGCTCTATGAACTTCCCCGCAACGCCATCGAAGGCGGGTTGAAGGATGGCTCGCTGGACCTCGCCGTGATGCTCGTCTCAAACCTGCAGGACCGCAAACGCCTGGCCTATGAGACGCTCATCCGCTCCCGACGCCGGTTGTGGCTTCCCGTGGAGCATCGGTTGCTCGCCGCCGACACCATCACGCTCGAGGACGTGGCGGCGGAACCCTATGTGATGCTGACGGTGGACGAAGCCCACCAGACGGCGGGGCGCTACTGGAAGCCGACGGGGCTGCGGCCCGGCGTCATCTTCACCACCTCCTCGGTCGAGGCGGTGCGTTCCATGGTGGCTGACGGCATGGGGGTGACCATCCTCTCGGACATGGTCTACCGCCCGTGGTCGCTGGAGGGGCAGCGCATCGAGCTGCGCAACATCGTGGCGGATATCCCCACCATGGACGTTGGACTGGCCTGGAACCCCTCGCGGGACCAGAGCCCGGCCGCCCGCACCTTCCACGAGTTCATGAGCCTGTCCTTCGGGGGTGCCGGAAATTGAGCCTCATGCCCCCTCCCGCCGCATTGCCTGAGGGCCGAACAGCGGCTAGCAATGCAGGCGAGGCTGCGCCGTGAAACATGTGCCTGCAGACATGCCCCGCATTTCCGCCCGCCGGCTGACGGCACGCGAGGTCGCGGCGCGCGCCGGTGTTTCCGTATCGGCCGTGTCGCGCACCTTCACCGCCGGCGCCAGCGTGTCGCCGGCCACCCGCCAGCGCGTGCTTGCGGCAGCGCGCGAGCTGGGCTACCGGCCCAACCTGCTGGCCCAGAGCCTGATGACCGGGCGGACGAAGCTCATCGGGCTGGTGTCCAACAACTTCGACAATCCCGCCTTCATGGAGATCTTCGATCACTTCACGCGCCTGCTGCAGCAGCGGGGGCTTCGTCCCCTGCTTGCCAATCTTTCCGGGCAGACGGAGTCCGCCGCGGCCCTCGACATGCTGCTGCAATACAATGTCGACGGGGTCATCATCGCCTCGTCCACGTTACCGCAGTCATTCCTCGAGGGCTGTCGCGCCGCCGGCCTTCCGGTCGTCCACGCCTTCGGCCGGGCGCGGACGGCTCGGGGCATTGCGGTGGCGGGCGTGGACAACCGGGCCGGCGGCAAGCTCGCCGCCCGGACACTGGTCGAGCGCGGCTACCGGCGGATCGCCTTTCTCGGCGGCCCGGAAGCGGCCTCCTCGACGGTCGACAGGCTCTCCGGGCTGTGTGCCGGTCTTGCCGAACATGGACTCGCGCCCTGCGAGGCCATGTTCGGCGCATCCTACTCCCATGAGACAGGACAGGCTCTGATGCAGCAGCTTCTTGGCCGTGGGAGTTTCGATGCGGTGTTCTGCGGCGATGACATTCTCGCCATCGGCGCACTCGATGCCTGTGTCGCGAAAGGCATCGAGGTTCCGCGCCGGATCGGCATCCTCGGCTTCAACGACATCGCCATGGCGGGGTGGACATCCTATGGCCTCACCACCATCCGCCAGCCCCTGGCCGAGATCATCGGCGCCGCTGTGGAAATGATCTCCGGCATGGTCGAGGACGGCAGGCCTGCCGTGTCTCGGCGGTTTGCCTGTTCGCTGGTGGAGCGCACGTCGCTCAGGCGGAAGCGCTAGTCCGGCCCAAGGTTTGTGATCACGTCACGGGCCGCGGCGCGCAGGCCGGGAATCGTCGCCGACAATATCTCGTTTCGGTCGAAGCGTTCGGGATGCTCCGCCAGCACCTGACGCAAGGCGCCGCCGAAGGCCTGCCGGAGTTCCGTGCCGATGTTGAACTTCGCCACGCGGTACTGGCGTGCGAGCAACCGCCGCGTCACGGGGTCGATGCCGCTGCCGCCATGCAGCACCAGCGGAACCTGCGTCACCGCCGCGATGGCACCCAGCGCGGCCATGTCGATGCCCCGCGTCTTCTCGGTCTGCAGGTGCACATTGCCGACGGACACCGCCAGGGCGTCGACCTCCGTCTCGGCCGCGAAGCGCACGGCATCGTCTGGCGCGGTGAAGGCAGAGGCCGGGCCACCCGCATAGCCCACGTAGCCGACCTCGCCCTCGACCGAGACACCGGAAGCCCGCGCGGCCTCGACCACGCGGCGGGTGAGCGCAATGTTCTCGGCAAGCGGCAGGGACGATCCGTCGATCATCACAGAGGTGAACCCCGCCTCGATGCCCCGGAGGCACTCGTCCAGCGTTGTCGCATGATCGATGTGGCAGGCAACCGGGACCCGCGCATTTTCCGCGACGTGGCGGAACATCGCCCCGAGCACGGCTACGGGCGTGTGGCGGCGCGCACCCGGCCCGGCCTGCAGCACGATGGGAAGGCCCGTTTCGTCCGCCGCCTCGGCGAAGGCCCGGGCATCCTCCCAGCCGAGCACCACGAGCCCAGCCACGCCGAAGCTACCGGCCCGGGCGACATCCAGAATCTCGCGCAGCGTTGCGACCGTCATTTGAACTTCGCGATCATGTCCTTGATGCCGGGGATGGTCTCGACCTGGTAGGCGTGTTCGGGCTGGAAGAACTGCACCAGCGGGCGCTGGCTCAAGCCCCCGAGGATGGTGAAGTAGTACATCTCGTAGCCCGGCGCCGCGACGCAAGGGTGATAGCCCCGGTCGAGGACGACCGTGGAGCCATCGATGATATGATAGGCATCGCCCACCTTGCCGTCCTCCCGCTGCACCAGCTGCAGGCCGAAGCCGTGCGCCGGGCGGAAACGGAAGTTGTAGGTCTCGTCATGGCGGGTCTCGTCCGGCAGCCGGTCGGTATCATGCTTGTGCGGCGGAAAGCCGGACCAGCCGCCCGCCCCCACCGTGAAGAGCTCCGACACCAGCAGGCGGCCCACCCGGTCGCGGTACTTGGCGCCGAGGATGTGCTTGATCTTGCGGTGCGTCTTGGTGTCGTCGGAGCCATATTGCACCACGTCGATGTCGGCGCTGCGCACCGCGAAGGGTTCGCCGCCGCCATCGAAGCGAGCGCCGGCGATGAACACTTCGGCCGTCTCGGAGAGGCAGGTGAAGCGCGCCCTCGTGCCCGGCGGCACGAACACGCCCTCCGGTTCGCCATCCCACACGTCGAGGCCGCGGTTGCCGATGGCGGCGAAGCGCTCGCCCCCGGCGTCGACGTCGAGCGTGCCCGTGGCAGGCACCACCGCCGTCTCGTAGCCGGGCACGCGATACTCGAAGGACACGCCGCGGCCGAGCTTGACGATGTTGAAGTAGTTGAGCGGCACGCGCGCATCGTCGATGCCGACGATCGGCGCGTTGCGATTGTTGAAGGGTGGAATGTGCATGCTGTCCTCAGGGCGCGTGGCGCGAGATGAAGGCGTCGAGTTCGGCGGCGGCGGGCGAGGCGGGGGCACAGCCCACGCGGGTGACGGTGATGGCGGCGGCAGCCGTGCCACGCCGCACGGCGGCGGGCAGGCCAAGGCCCTGCGCCAGGCCGGTGACGAGGCCCGCCATGAAGGCATCGCCCGCTCCGGTGGGCTTCAGTGCCGCAACGGGGAAGATGGGTGTTTCGAAACTGTCGTCGCCGGAGAAGGTGACGGAACCCCTCTCGCCCATCTTGTAGATGACGGCGGTGCAGTCTCCTGCCAGATGCCGTGCATGGTCTAGCCCGCCGGGTCCACCGGCGAGCACGTCGAATTCCAGGTCGTTGCCCACGACCACGTCACTCAACCCCGCGGCATCGGCACAGATGGCGGCGGCCTCGGCAGGGTTCGCCCAGGAATAGGGGCGGTAGTCGATGTCGAGGATGACGGGCCGCCCGGCGGCACGCGCCATGCGCATGGCAAGGAAGGTGGCGGCGCGCGAGGGTTCGACGGCGAGGGCAGTGCCGGTGACGATGAGGGCCCCATGGTCTGCGAAGCCGATCGCCGCCACGTCCTCGGGCCGCAGGGCGAAGTCCGCCGCGCCGTTGCGGTAGATGACCGACTGGCAATCGGCGAGGCGGGTTTCCACCACCGCGAGTGACGTCCGTGCTTCGCCGCCCGCGCCGAGCACGTGCTGCAGGCCCACGCCATACTGCGCCAGTTCGTTGCGCACGAAGCGGCCCACCGCATCCTCCGACAGGGTTGTGACGAGCGCCGCCGTGCCGCCGAGCTTGACGATGCCCGCCGCGATGTTGGCGGCAGAGCCACCCAATGCAGCCGTGAAGTTCCGTGCCGCTTCGGCGCGCGTGCCCGGCGGATCGGCATAGAGGTCCATGCCGGCGCGGCCCAGCACGAGAAAATCATTGGCGGCGATCTGTGCCATATGGGAGCGTGGCGTGCGGTTCATGCATCCGCCTGTTCTTGACGGGTGAGGATAGGTGGTGTGTAGTTTCGTTGCAAGCGCTTGCAAGGCGAGGTGTTTTCACGTGTCGCGCATCGGAATCGGCATCGTCGGCGGCGGCTACATGGGCAAGGCGCATGCGGTGGCCATGTCTGCCGTGGGCCCCGTGTTCGACACGGCACTCCGTCCGTCGCTCGAGGTCATCTGCACCACCACGCCCGAGGGTGCGGCGGAGAAGGCCCGGCAGTTTGGCTTCGCCCGCGCCACCGCCGACTGGCGCGAGCTCGTTGCCGACCCCAGGGTCGATGCGGTGGTGATCGCCAGCCCGCAGCACACGCACCGGGAGATTGCGCTGGCAGCGCTGGCCGCCGGCAAACACGTGTTCTGCGAGAAGCCCCTAGGCCTCGGCGTGGCCGAGAGTTCCGAGATGCTGGCAGCGGCCGAGGCCAGCGGCTGCATCCACATGACGGGCTTCAACTACATCCGCACGCCCGCCTCGCAGCTCGCGCGGCAGATCCTGGCCAATGGCGAGATCGGCGCGGTGACATGGTTCCGCGCCGAGCACACCGAGGATTTCTGCGCCGACCCGGCGCAACCCGCCTCGTGGCGCACGCGCGGCCGCGCCAACGGCAACATGGGCGATCTCTCGCCGCACATCATCAATGCGGCACTGGCCTTCATGGGCCCGATCGCCAGCCTCTGCGCCGAGATCGAGACGGTGCATGCCACGCGGCCATCGCCTGCCGGGCCGGAGGCCGTCACCAATGACGACCAGGCGCAGATCATGTGCCGCTTCGCCTCCGGCGCCATGGGGCACCTGTTCATCAGCCGCGTCGCGACCGGCCGCAAGATGGGCTATGCCTATGAGCTGCATGGCACCCGGGGGGCCATCCGCTTCGACCAGGAGGACCAGAATGCGCTATGGCTCTACAAGGCCGAAGGGCCAGAGGGGCGGCGCGGCTTCAGCAGGATCCTGACCGGCCCCGAGCACCCGGACTACAAGGCCTTCTGCCTTGGTCCGGGCCATGGCACCGGCTACCAGGACCAGATCATCATCGAGGCGCGCGACTTCCTTGCCGCCATTTCTGAAGGCCGCCCGCGCTGGCCGAGCTTCGCCGACGGGCACCGGGTGAACCAGGTGATCGCGGCAGCATGGCTGTCGCATGAGCGGCGCGGCTGGGTGGATGTGGCATGAACAGACGGGGCACGGCATGACACGACTGAACTGGGGCATGATCGGCGGCGGCGACGGGAGCCAGATCGGCCCCGTGCACCGCATCAGCGCCACCATGGACGGGTTCTTCACGCTCAGGGCGGGTGCCCTCGACGCCGACCCGGAGAAGGGCCGCGCCTTCGCGCAGCAGATCGGCATCGCGCCCGATCGCGCCTATGGCGACTGGCGCGAGATGCTGGCAGGCGAACGCAACCGCCCGGACCGGGTCGACCTCGTCACAGTGGCCACCCCCAATGCCACGCATTACGAGATCACCAGGGCCTTCCTCGAGGCCGGCATCCACGTGCTGTGCGAGAAGCCGATGACGGTGACGGTGGCAGAGGCCGAGGACATTGCCGCCACTTCGGCGCGCACCGGCGCCATCTGCGCGGTGAATTACGGCTATACCGGCTATCCGCTGGTGCGCCACATGCGGGCCATGGTGGCGCGCGGCGAGCTTGGCCGCATCCGGCTCTGCGTCGTCGAGTTCTCCCACGGCTTCCACGCCGATGCCGCGGATGCCGAGAACCCGCGGATGCGCTGGCGCTATGACCCCGCCCAGGCCGGGCTTTCGGGCCAGTTCGCCGATTGCGGCATCCATGCCCTCAACATGGCGAGCTTCGTCACCGGCGAGAATGCACGCGAACTCTCGGCCGACTTCCTCTCCGCCATCGCCAGCCGCAAGCTGGAGGACGATGCCATGGTGAACATCCGCATGGATGGCGGCACCCGGGTCCGGCTGTGGACGAGTTCCGTCGCGGTTGGCAGCTTCCATGGCCTCAACATCCGCGTCTTCGGCGAACAGGGTGGGTTGCGCTGGGCCCAGCAATGGCCCGACCAGCTGCACTGGACGCCGCTCAACGGCCGCACCCAGGTGATCGAGCGCGGGGCGGCGGACTCTGCCGACGCAGCGCGCGCCACGCGCATCGCCACCGGGCACTCGGAAGGCATGCTGGTGGCCTTCGCCAACATCTATGCCGACCTCGCGGAAGCGATCCATGCCAGGCGCGAGGGCCGCGCCCCCGACCCTGCGGCCTGCCATTATCCGACAGCGGTGGATGGCCTGCGCTCGATCGCGGCGATCAGGGCTGCGGTCGACAGCGCCGCGCAGGGCGGCGACTGGGTGGATGCCCGGCCGCCATCGCTGCGGCCATAGACACTACAGCTCGCCACCCAGATAGAGCGCCCTCACGCGGTCGTCCGCCAGCAGCTCCGCCGAATTGCCGGAGAGCGCCACGCTGCCGGTGGTCAGTGCATAGGCGCGCTGCGAGATGCGCAGCGCCATGCGGGAATTCTGCTCGACCAGCAGCACGCTCACCTTTTCGTCCCTGTTGATGGCGACGATCGAACGGGCGATGTCCTGCACCAGCTTGGGCGCGATGCCGAGCGAGGGCTCATCCAGCAGCAGCAGCCGCGGCTTCGCCATCAGGGCACGGCCGATCACCATCATCTGCTGTTCGCCGCCGCTCATGGTGCCCGCGGCCTGCGTGTAGCGTTCCTTGAGGCGGGGAAACCGCGTCAGCACGCTCTCCAGCGTGCGGGCGATGTCGGCCTTGTCGGTGCGGGTAAAGGCGCCCATGAGCAGGTTGTCCTTGACGCTCATGTAGGGGAACACGCGCCGCCCCTCCGGCACCATGGCGATACCGGACTTGACGAGGTCCGCCGGGTCCTTCCCGTCGATGCGCTGGCCCGCGTAGAAGATTTCGCCCTTGCGGATCTTGCGGAGCCCCGTGATGGCGCGCAGGATCGAGGACTTGCCGGCACCATTGGCGCCGATGAGCGCCACCGTCTCGCCCTCGTTGACGCTCAGCGACACGTCACGCAGCGCATGGACGTGGTCGTAAAAGAGGTCGACGTTGCGGAAGTCGAGGATCTGGCTCATCGTCTAAAGTCCGATCGCTTCGTCCTCGACGCCCAGATAGGCCTCGATGACGCGCTGGTTGTTCTGGATCTCGGAAGGCGTGCCCTCGGCAATTTTCTCGCCGAAATTCAGCACCACGATGCGGTCGGAGATCTTCATCACCGCCGGCATGTCATGCTCGACCAGCAGCACGGTGAGGCCGCGCTCGCGCAGCTTGCGCACCATGGCCACGGCCTTCATCGTCTCGTCATGGTTCATGCCCGCGAATGGCTCATCGAGCAGCAGCACCGTGGGGTTGGTGGCAAGCCCGATGGCGATGCCAAGGGCGCGAAGGTGGCCATGCGGCAGGTTGCGGGCCAGTTCATTGCCGATGCCGTCGAGGCCGAGGAAGGCGAGGATCTCGTCCGCAGATTCAGCAAAGCGCGCTTCATCACGCCGCGCCTCCGCCGAGCCCATGAAGAAGCCGAGCAGCGAGGCCCTGGCGCGCAGTTGATGCGCCACGATGACGTTGTCGCGCACACTCATGTTGCGGAAGATCGTCGTTTCCTGGAAGGTGCGCACCACGCCCTTGCGCGCCGCGATGTGCGGCGCCTGGTTGGAAATGCGCTCGCCGCGGAATGTCACCTCGCCCGTCGTCGGCTTGAGGAAGGACGAGATCAGCTTGAACAGCGTCGACTTGCCCGCACCATTGGGACCGATGACCGAGAGGATCTCCTTCTCGTTCACCGCGAAACTCACGTCATTGACGGCGGTGAGGCCGCCGAAGCGCTTGGTCAGTCCCCTGACTTCGAGAATCTGTCCCATGCCTCAGCCCTTCCGCTTCGCGCCGAGGCTGAGGAGCCCGTTGGGCAACACCAGCATCAGCACGATCATGGCGGTGGAGTAGATCAGCAGCTGGTACTTCTCCATCGAGAACAGCAGGTTCCAGCCAAGATAGAGCACCAGTGTGCCCAGCATCGGCCCGAAGACGTAGCCAAGCCCGCCGAGGAAGCAGTTGAGCATGAAGTTCACGCTGTCGGTCACCGTGAAGCTGGAGGGATAGATCGACTGCGTGGCGCCGATGAATACCGCGCCCGCAATGCCGCCGAGGAAGGAGGAAATCGCATAGGCCATGACGCGCAGTGCCGCGATGTTGACGCCGATCGAGGAGGCCAGCTCCTCGTTCTGCTGCAGCGACATGCAGATGTGGCCAATGCGCGAGTGCACGAGGCGATACATCAGCGCGAAGCACATGATCATCAAGACCATGGAGAGGTAGTAGAAGGCGATGCGCGGGTTCTCGAGCGTTGCGAAGTCAGGCACCAGGGTGAGGCCGAAAAGCGAGATCGGCCCCGGCGGCGGGATGGAAGTGATGCCCTTGGCGCCATTGGTGATCGGCACGGCCAGCGCGAGCAGCCGCATGACCTCGGTGAGGATCAGCGTCACCATCGCGAAATAGACGCCGCGCAGGCGCAGGATCGGCACGCCGATCAGGATCGAGGCCACGGCGCAGAACAGGCCGGCCACCGGCAGCGTCAGCCAGAAGGACCAGCCGTAATACATGATGAGGATGGCCGACACATATCCACCCATCAGCGCATAGGCACCCTGCCCGATGTTGATGCGGCCGATGAAGAAGGTGAGCCACACGCCCGCACTGGCGATCGACAGCAGCCCGATCGAGGTGAAGACGTAATAGAGGTCCGTCCGCCCCGTCGCCGCGATGAGCCACGGCACAAGGATGAAGACGGTGATCAGGAAGAGGACGAGCCCGGTGAGTTTCTTGGTCATGGCGCTCAACCCCAGGGCTTGCCCATCAGGCCGTTGGGCCTGATCGAGAGGAAGACCATCAATGCCGCGAAGATGACGAGATAGGTGACGTCGCCATATTCGCGCAGCACGGTGAGGCCCACCGACTCCATCATGCCGAGGATGAAGCCGCCGGCGATGGCACCGCCGACCACACCGGCACCGCCGATCATGATCATCATGAAGGCCTTGACCGATATCGGTCCGCCGATCCCCGAATTCACGCCGGTGATGGAAACGAGCAGCCCGCCAACCACGCCCGCCAGCATGGCGCCCATGGCAAAGCCGATCATGGTGTAGCGGTCGACCTGAACGCCCATCAGCTGGGCCGCCACGCGGTCCTGCGCCAGGGCCCGCATGGCGCGGCCGGTCCTGGTGTATTTCATGAAGGCGATGAAGGACAGGATCATCGCGGCGGCGACGACACCCACCACGATGCGGTCATAGGGCAGGATGATGCCATAGTCGTTGAACACGCCCTTGACGATCTTCGGCACGCCGCGCTGCTTCTCACCGAAGATCAGCAGCATCACCGCATCGAAGAAGAAGGCAGTGGCGGCGGCGAGCAGCATGGTGCTCTCCTCGCGATGGCTGCGCCGGATCACGGTGCGGAACAGGTAGCGCTCCATGAAGCCACCGATGACGGCCAGCGTCAGGCCGGAGCAGATGACGGCAACGGCAAAGGGCAGGCCCAGCTGGCCATAGACCGTGTAGGTGATGAAGCCGCCCAGGACATACATCTGGCCATGGGCGAAGTTCAGCACGTTCATCAAGCCGAAGATGAGGGTGAGCCCAAGCGCGATCAGGGCATATTGCGCCCCGAGATAGAGACCGTTTGCGATGACCTGTTCCATCCGCCGCCCGCAAGTTTCGTGAAATGGCTGAGGGGCCCGGCAAGGCCGGACCCCCTGTGTCGTGTCGTGTCAGGCGAGCATCAGTCGACGGTGCCGACGAAAAGCGTCTCGAACTTGCCGTCCTTGTACTCGTTCACCACCATCGGCACCGCCACCTGGCGCTTCTGGCCGAAGGAGGTGGAGCCGACATATTTCAGCTTGGCGTTCGGGTCCTTCAGGTAGGGGTTCGCCGCCTCGAAGCTGTCGATGGTCTTCTTGAACTCCTCGACATTGTCGATCGCGGCCGGGTTGGCCTTGATGGTCTCGAGGATGTAGTCGAGCGCATAGACCTTGGTGTTGGACTCGTCGTTGTATTCACCGAACTTCTTGGTGTAGCGGTCCACGAACTCCTTCATGTGGTCCGACGCGATCTCGGGTGTCGAGGCGCCGCCGACCGAGATGAAGCCGTTGGCGAGCTCGCCCGCACCTTCCTCGATCACCTTGGCGTCCTGCGCCGTCTCGGTGGAGATCAGGCCCTCATAGCCCAGTTCGCGCGCCGCACGGATGAGCAGCGGCGCATTGGCGGGAGCGACACCCGAGAGCACCAGCAGGTCCGGCTTCAGTGCCACGATGGGGGTGAGAACGGGCGTGAAGTCGCGCGTGTCGTTCTGGTAGGTGTCCTTGTCGGCGACGACCTCGAGGCCCAGCGCCTTGGCGGCGGCGACCCCTGAGTCACGCTGGCTTAGGGGATCGGACTCGTTGGCGGCGACGAAGGCCACCTTCTTCACACCCTTGTTGTCCATCAGGTACTTGTAGATGGCGGGGCCCGACTGGTAGTTGGCGATCATGCCGAGGACGGCGTTCGACGCCGGTGCGGTGTAGAGTTCCTTCGGGAAGGCATAGGGGAAATAGATGATGCCGTTCTTCTCGGCCACCGGGCGCACCGCGGCAGCACCGTCATCGACGTTCGGGCCCACGACGTAGTGGATGCCCTCCTGGGCCATCTTTTCCATGCCTTCGACGGCGCGCTTGGGGTCCTTCTGGTCGTCGAAGGTGACGATCTCGATCGTGTAGGTCTTGTCACCGATCTTCACGCCGCCCAGTTCATTGTACCAGTCGGCGAGCGTCTGCATGGAGCGCACGTTGGACGTGCCCCAGGCCGCGGCCGGGCCGCTGGTCACGCCGACGAAGCCGATCTTGAGGTTGGCGTCGGCGGCGGAGGCCGCATGGGCTCCGGCGAAAAGGGCCAGCGCACTGGCGGCACCGATCAAGGCACGGCGGGAAATCATAAGCATGGTGTTCCTCCTGTCAGGTCTGACGTTCTTCCCATCGAGTGATCCGGCGGCGCCGCATGGCCTGCGGTCTCCGTCTGGCTGCCGGTCTGATTTTGAGGTTGGACTCGAATGCCGAAACATGCAATGAAAAAACACAACTGTATACACTTGGCTATGTTTCAGGCAGCCTGCCCAATTGCTGGTCACGCCGCCTGCGGGATCAACGGCGACATGAAGATCAAGGTCATCAACCCCAATACCACCACCTCGATGACGGCAACGATTGCAGCTGCGGCGCGGGCCGTCGCATCGCCGGGAACCGAGATTATCGCGATCACCTCCCGATCCGGCGCCGTGTCGATCGAGGGGCACTACGACGAGGCGATGAGCATCGTCGGCCTCGTCGACGCCATCAACGAGGGCCCGGTGGCGGATGCCCACGTCATCGCCTGCTTCGGCGACCCGGGCCTGCTCGCGGCGCGCGAGATCGCGGCGGGGCCGGTGCTGGGCATCGCCGAGGCCGCCATGCATGCGGCGAGTTTCGTGGCCACCGGCTTTTCCGTCGTCACCACCCTGGAGCGCACCCGCATCATTGCCGAGCACCTCGTACGCAACTACGGCATGGAGCACCACTGCCGCCGGGTGCGCGCCACCGACATTCCGGTGCTGGAGCTCGAGAAGCCCGACTCCAACTGCCGCAAGCTGATCCTCGAGGAATGCGAGCGCGCCATCGTGGAGGACGGCTCGGGCGCCATCGTGCTGGGCTGTGCCGGCATGGCGGACCTCAATGCCTGGCTGGAGGACAAGCTCGGCGTGCCGGTCATCGACGGGGTCACCGCCGCGGTGAAATTCGCCGAAGCCCTTGTGTCGCTGGGGCTTCGCACCTCGAAGCGGGGCGACCTCGCCTATCCGCTGCACAAGCCCTACAAGGGTGCGCTCTCGGCCTATGCACCCGCCGACCGCAATCCCGCCCCCACGCGCAAGCTGGGCTGAGCCTCACTTCGCCGCGCTGGCGCCGCGCCGTGGCGGGGCCTTGCTGAACAGCCGGTCAAAGTCGACATTCACCAGGGCGTTCGAAAGATCGAGCTGCGCCTCGATGTGCTGCAGGTGATGGTTCATGTACTGCACCGCCCGCGCCCGGTTGCGCTGGCGGATGGCGGTGGCGATCTCCAGGTGTTCGCCATGCGAGCAGGGCACGGCGCCGGGCGACTCGTAAAGCGCGATGATCAGCGAGCTGCGGGAGACGAGCTCGGTGAGAAAGCCCGTCAGCACCGGGTTGCCGCCGATGCGGGCCAGCTGCGTGTGGAAGGTGCCCGAAAGCTTCAGGCGCTCCTCCTTGTCGCCGGTCTCCGCCGCCTTCTTCTCCTGCCGCGCGGTATCGACCAGCGTGGCGATGTCGCGGTCGGAACCGAGCTCGATCGCCCGCTCCACCAGCACCCGTTCAAGGGCGCGCCTGGCCTCGAACACGTGGCGGGCCTCCTCGGCGGAAGGCTTGGCGACGAAGGCCCCCTTGTTGGGGACGAGTTCCACCAGCCGCTCATGCGCCAGCCGCTGCAGCGCCTTGCGGATCACCGTGCGGCTGATGCCGAAGGCCTGGGCCAGCGCATCCTCCTGCAGGGGCGTGCCAGGGGCGATGCGATGGTCGATGATCGCCTTGTAGAGGTTCTGGTGCACCCGCTCGTCGGAGGTGCCTGCCCGCTTCGGGGCCCGTTTCGCCGTTTTTGCCATGGCACGATACTAGCGCAGCCCGCCGCGATGGGAAGCCGGCAAAGAGGGGTGGACGCTCGCCGCCTCCCGCGTCTAGATCATGCCATGGGACACCGCGCGCCGCACCGGACGACAGGGGACGTGAGCGAGGCCGACCGCGACCGCTTCGTCAGCAAGGGCGCGGCGTCCTTCGCGCTCGACCGGCCCGTCACCACCCGCGACTTCTATTTCATGATGCTGCCGAAGATGACCATGCTGGCCTTCTCGGCGGCGGTCGAACCCCTGCGCATCGCCAACCAGCTGACCGGCAAGTGCCTCTATCGCTGGTACCTGCTGTCCGAGGATGGCCAGCCGGTGCGCTGCTCCAACGGGGTCTCCATCGTGGTCGACGGCGGCCTCACCGAGACCGGGAGCGGCGACACCGTCTTCGTATGCTCGGGCGTCGATGGCTATCTCGCGGCCTCGCCCAGGACCATCGCCTGGCTGCGCGAGCAGGCCCGCCACGGGCGCACCATGGGCGGCGTGTGCACCGGCGCCTTCACGCTGGCCCGCGCCGGGCTTCTCGCCGGCAAGCGCTTCACGCTGCACTGGGAGAACCAGCCGGCCTTCGAGGAGATCTTTCCCGAGCTTCCCGTCGCCAACCAGATCTGGTGCCGGGACGGGCAGGTCATCACCTGCGGCGGCGGCGCCGCCGGGGTCGACCTGCTGGTGTCGCTCATCGAGGAGCATTACGGCACGGGGCTGGCCACCAAGGTGGCGGAGATGTGCCTTCACGGCATGCCGCGCGGCGAGGGCAACAAGCAGCGCCTTTCCGTCGCCGCCGAGCTGGGTGTTCGCCACCCCAGGCTCTCCGCCATCCTCAACGACATGCGTGCGGGCTTCGCGGGCGACATCGACGTCGAGGAACTGGCGGCCCGCCACGGCCTGTCCCGCCGCCAGATGGAGCGGCTGTTCCACGACCGCCTCCACACCTCGCCTGCCGCCAGGCTGCGCGACATCCGGCTCGACCAGGCCCACAGCCTGATCTCGGAGACCGACATGTCGATGATGGAGATCGCGGTGGCCTGCGGCTTCCAGTCCCAGGCAGCGTTGCGCAAGGCCTATCGGCAGCGCTTTGGAACCGTGCCATCCTTCAAGCTGCGGCAGCAGGCGAAGAAGACATAGGAGACGGCGATGAAGGTGCTCGTTGTATTCGATCATCCCAGGCGCGACTCCTTCTGCGGAGCGGTGGCCGACAGTCTGATGGCGGGGCTGCGCAGCGCGGGCCACCTGCCCGAATTCGCCAATCTCCGCGCCGAGGATTTCGACCCGCGGCTTCCCGTCGATGACGAGCCGGACTGGGATGACCCCGACAAGGTCTATTCGGCCGAGGTACTGGCGGAGCAGGCGAGGATCGTCCGCAACCAGGCCATCGCCTTCGTGTTTCCCGTCTGGTGGTGGTCCGTGCCGGCGACCACCAAGGGCTGGATCGACCGGGTGTGGAACAATGGCTGGGCCTACGGCGCGCGCAAGCTGAAGCTCCAGTCCGCGCTCCTCATCGGCACGGCCTCGGCCGGTCCGGAGACCTATGCGAAACGCGGCTACGACGAGGCGATGCGGGTTCAGATCAACACCGGCATGATGGAGTATTGCGGCATCCCGCGCTCCCATCTCGAGCTGATGTATGACGTCATGGAGAACGACGCGACGCGCCACACCTTGCTGGAACGGGCACGGCAGCTGGGGGCGACCTGGTTCTAGTGCACCCCCCTCTGCGGTCATCCCGGCTTTCGCCGGGATGACGGATTTAAGGGTTCACTCGTCCTGCGGTGGCGCGATCCGGTTCGCCAGCGCCCAGCGCAGGCTGTGGATCTGGTCGACGAGGTTGAGGATCACGCCAACGCCCTCGCGATTGACGCCGAGATCGCCCTGCAGGTCGCGGATCAGCCCGGCGCGGGCGAGATCGGCCTCGGAGAAGACAGGCTCCGCATCGCCCTGGTCGGGCGACAGCCATTCTTCCTGGATCCACACCTCCAGCGTCTGCTGGTCGAGATGGGCGCGGAGAAGGAATTCGCTCTTGGTGATGATCATGACTGCATGTCCCGGCGCGGATCATAGTTCGAACCCGGCGTCCAGCCGGAGAGGAAGTTTTCAAGCGCGGCATCAGGCTCGGCCGGCACCATGACCTTGAGCCGGACGAGCTCGTCACCGGCACCGCCACCCTTTTTCGCGACGCCCTTGCCCTTGAGGCGCAGCGTCGTGCCGGTGTTGGAACCCTTGGGCACCGTGGCCATGACGGCGCCCGTGGTGGTCGGCACCTTCACCTTGCCGCCCAGCACCGCCTCCTGGATGGTCACGGGAAGCTCGAGCAGGATGTCATCGCCCTCGCGCTTGAAGAAGCGGTGCGGACGGATGGTGATGGCCACCAGCGCATCCCCCGCCGGGCCCTCGCCGCGTGACGGCGCACCCTTGCCGCGCAGCCGCAGGATCTGGCCCTCCTCGATGCCAGCCGGAATGGTGACGTCGAGCGAGCCGCCATCGGGCAGCATGATGCGCTTCGTCGCACCATTCACCGCATCGAGGAAGTCGATCTCCAGCTCATAGGAGCGGTCGGCGCCTGGCGCCCGGCGCGCCTGTTCCTGGCGGCGGCGCAAGAGCTCGGCCAGGAAGTCATCCTGCGAGGCGAAATCGTCGAAGCCGGAGCCCGCGCTCTGGTACTGGTAGCGGCGGCCGCCGGGGTCCTGAGCATAGTCGCGGTAATAGCGCTCATGCTGGCGCTCGGCACCGGAGGCGTCGATCTCGCCCGCATCGAAGCGGCGGCGCTTTTCCTCGTCCGACAGCAGGTCATAGGCGCCGGCCACCTGCTTGAACTTTTCTTCCGCCGACTTGTCGCCGGGGTTCAAGTCCGGATGCAGCTTCTTGGCCAGCTTGCGGTAGGCCGACCTGATCTCGTCGGCAGTGGCCGTCTTGGCCACGCCCAGTGTTTCGTATGGATCCTTCAACGAGCCCTCCAACGGGTGCAGGGCCGCAGTATAGGTCAGCAAAGCAGCGTGCAGAAACCGAATTTTTGCGGAGAGCACGCAGCGCGATGTGGATGGAAGGTGCGTTTCCCTCCCCCTTGTGGGGAGGGACCAAGTGTGGGGGTGGTTCCGCGAGTCCGATGGTGAAACACCATCTCGAGCATCACCCCCACCCCTGCCCCTCCCCACAAGGGGGAGGGGAACTCTTGGGTCAGTGCCCCGCGATCTGCGCGGCCTTCTCGACCAGCACCTGGGCCTGGCGGATCGAGGCATAGTCGATGAGGCGGCCGTCGAGCGACACCGCCCCCTTGCCCTGGGCCTCGGCCTCCTTCATCGCCTCGAGGATGCGCCGGGCGCGTGTCACTTCCGCGTCCGACGGGCTCATCACCTCGTTGGCGAGGGCGATCTGCGAGGGGTGGATCGCCCACTTGCCCTCGCAGCCCAGCACCGCGGCGCGGGCGGCTGCGGCCTTGAAGGCATCGGGGTCGGAGAAATTGCCGAAGGGCCCGTCGACGGGGCGCAGGCCATTGGCGCGCGCCGCCACCACCATGCGGGCGATCGCATAGTGCCACATGTCGCCCCAGTGCACCTGGCGCGAATTGTCGGCGAGGGGCTCGGTGAGAACAGCATAGTCGGCATTGGCACCACCGATCGAGGTGGTGCGGGCGCGCGTGGACGCGGCATAGTCGGCGACACCGAAATGCAGCGACTCGTTGCGCTTGGACGCCGCCGCGATCTCGTGCACGTTCTGCATGCCGAGTGCGGTCTCGATGATCATCTCGAAGCCGATGCGCTTCTTGCGGTTCCTGGCGGTCTCGATCTGGGTCACGAGCATGTCCACCGCATAGACGTCCGACGCGGTGCCGACCTTGGGGATCATGATCAGGTCGAGGCGGTCGCTCGCCTGTTCCAGCACGTCCACCACGTCGCGGTACATGTAATGTGTATCGAGGCCGTTGATGCGCACCGACAGGGACTTGTTGCCCCAGTCGATGTCGCCGATGGCCTGGATGATGTTCTTGCGGGCCTGGGCCTTGTCGTCGGGGGCCACCGCGTCCTCGAGGTCGAGGAACACGACGTCGGCGGCGGATTTCGCCGCCTTCTCGAACATCTGGGGCTGGCTGCCGGGAACGGCCAGTTCGCTGCGGTTCAGGCGCGGCTTGGCCTGTTCGACATTAAAGAAGCTCATGATGATTCCAATCTGAAGGGGTCAGGCGGCCTTGCGGCGGCGCAGGATTTCGGCCTGCGCCGCTTCGGGGTCGAAGAGGCCGTTCTCGAACACGTAGCGCACCAGCTGGTGGCGGCGATAGAGGCCCATCTCGCGGATGGCGCGGGACATGTGGGCCTTCACCGTCGCACTGCACACGCCGAGGAGATAGGCGATCTCCTTGTCGGCAAGCCCGCAGCACACGAGCTGCAGCACCAGCATCTGCATGGCCGAGAGGCGGCAGGGCTTGGGATCGTAGCGATAGGAGCGGAGCTCCGGCACCACGTTGATGGTACCGGACGCGGTCCTGCTGCGCCCCAGGCGCACCGGGGTTTCCAGAGGCAGGTTCATGGCTTCACCCCTTACGCGGCCTTGAGGACCTTGTGCGCCGTGCTGCCGATTTCGGCAGGGGTGGGCGCGATGGCCACGCCCACGTCGCGGAGCAGCTCGACCTTCTCCGAAGCACCCTCGCCGAAAGCCGAGATGATGGCGCCGGCATGGCCCATCTTGCGGCCCTTGGGGGCCGAGAGGCCCGCCACATAGGCGATCACCGGCTTGGTCATGTGGTCGCGGATGTATTCCGCCGCTTCCGCTTCCTGCGGGCCGCCGATCTCGCCGATCATGACAACGGCGTGGGTTTCGGGATCGGCCTCGAAGAGCTCGAGGATGTCCTTGAACGAGGAGCCGTTGATCGGGTCGCCGCCGATGCCCACCGAGGTGGAAACACCCATGCCGAGCTCCATCATCTGCGCCGCGGCTTCATAGCCGAGCGTGCCCGAACGGCCGACGATGCCGACATTGCCAGGGAGATAGATGTTGCCGGGCATGATGCCCATCATCGCCTTGCCGGGCGATATGACACCTGCACAGTTGGGGCCGATGAGGCGCATGCGGTTCTCGGCGCGGTAGCGGCGCATGTAGCGCTTCACGCGGATCATGTCCTGCGAGGGAATGCCGTCGGTGATGGCGACGCAGAGCCGGATGTTGGCGTCCGCTGCTTCCATGATCGAGTCGGCCGCGAAGGGCGGCGGCACGAAGACGATCGAGGCGGTGGCTCCGGTCTTCTCCACCGCTTCCTTCATGGTGTCGAACACCGGCAGGCCATCGATGGTGGTGCCGCCCTTGCCGGGCGTGACGCCGCCGACCAGGTTAGTACCATATTCGCGCATCTCCTTCGCGTGGAAGGAGCCGATCTTGCCGGTGATGCCCTGCACCAGAACCGGCGTCGTACGGTCGAGAAGGATGCTCATGCGTTCACCACCTTGAGGCCAACGGTGTTGGCGTTGTTCTTCCAGGCCGCGACCGCGCGTTCGGCGGCTTCGGCCAGCGTGTTGGCGCGGATGATGGGAAGCCCTGAGCGCGCCAGGATGCGGCGGCCTTCCTCCACATGGGTCCCCGCAAGGCGCACGATCACCGGCACGCCAACGGGGCTCTTCTCCAGCGCCTGGACCACACCTTCGGCAACCCAGTCGCAGCGGTTGATGCCGGCGAAGATGTTGACGAGGATGGCCTCGACGTTCTTGTCCATGGTGACGAGCTTGAAGGCCTTGGCCACGCGCTCGGGTGTTGCACCGCCGCCGATGTCGAGGAAGTTCGCAGGTTCGCCGCCGGCGAGCTTGATCATGTCCATCGTGGCCATGGCAAGGCCGGCACCGTTGACGATGCAGCCGATCTTGCCGGTGAGGCCGACATAGGAGAGGCCACGGTCATTGGCGTGGGTCTCGCGCGGGTCTTCCTGGCTCTTGTCGCGGAGCTCGGCCACCGCCGGGTGGCGGAACAGCGCGTTGTCGTCGAAGGTCATCTTGGCGTCGAGCGCCATGACGTGATCGTCCTCGGTGACGATCAGCGGGTTGATCTCCAGCATCGTCGCATCAAGTTCCTCGAAGGCGCGGTAGCAGCCCATCAGGGCGTTGACCGCCGACTGGATCTGCGAGGGCTTGAGGCCCAAGGCGAAGGCGATCTCGCGGGCCTGGAAGGCCTGCATGCCCACCGCCGGCTCCACGCTCACCTTGACGATCGAGTCGGGCTTTTCCGCCGCGATCTCCTCGATCTCCATGCCGCCTTCGGAGGAGGCGACGACCATCACGCGCTCGGACTTCCGGTCCAGAACGAAGCCCAGATAGAGTTCCTTGGCGATGGCGACACCGCCCTCGATGTAGAGGCGGCCGACGATCTTGCCCGCGGGCCCGGACTGGTGGGTAACGAGCTTCTTGCCGAGCAGCTCGTCAGCCGCATCCATCACCTCGTCTTCCGACCGGCACAGCTTCACGCCCCCGGCCTTGCCGCGACCGCCGGTGTGGACCTGGGCCTTGACGACCCAGAGCTTGCCGCCGATCTCGCGGGCGCGGTAGGCCGCCTGCTCGGGGCTGTAGGCCAGCGCACCCTTGGGTGTTGCTACGCCGAAGCGGGCAAGGATTTCCTTGGCCTGGTACTCGTGAATATCCATTTGGTCCTCCCTTATGCGGCGTTCTTGAGGGCCGAGGAGGCCGTTGCACCGCGATAATATTCGATGGCTGCACCCACGCCCGAGCCCGCCGTCACCGGAACGCCCAGATCGCGCATCGCCATCTCGGCGCCAGCGAGCGCCTGGAGGCACATGATCTCGTTGAGGTCGCCTAAGTGACCGATGCGGAACACCTTGCCGGCCACCTTGTTGAGGCCCATGCCGAGCGACATGTGATACTTGGTATAGGCATGGCGCACGAGTGCCGCGCTGTCGAAGCCCTCGGGCAGCAGGATGGCGCTGACCGTGTCGGAATGCCACTTCGGCGCCGCGGCGCAGAGCCTGAGGCCCCAGGCGGAAACCGCCTGGCGCACGCCCTCGGCGAGGCGGTGGTGGCGGGCGAAGACATTCTCCAGGCCCTCGGAGAGAAGGAGGTCCGTCGCGGCCCTCAGTGCACGGAGCATGTGGAGCGGCGGGGTATAGGGGAAGAAGCCGTCCTTGTTGGTCTTCATCATGTCTTCGAAATCGAAGTAGCAGCGGCGCATGCCGGCGGCCTTGCGTGCGGCCAGCGCCTTCTCGGAGACGGCGAGGATCGCGAGGCCGGCGGGCATCATGAAGCCCTTCTGCGAGCCCGACACGCAGATGTCGACCTTCCACTCGTCCATGTGGAAGTCGATCGAGGCGAGCGAGCTCACCGCGTCGACGAAGAGGAGTGCCGGGTGATGCGCATCGTCCATCGCCTTGCGCACACCGGCGACATCGCTGGTCACACCCGTTGCGGTTTCATTGTGGGTGACGAGCACGGCCTTGTAGGCATGCGCCTTGTCGGCCTTGAGCTTCTCGGCGAAGATCTCGACCGGCACGCCCTCGCCCCACGGCACGTCGACCACGTCGACCTCGAGGCCCATGCGGGTGCACATGTCGGCCCAGAGCAGCGAGAACTGGCCGAAGCGGGCGATCAGCACCTTGTCGCCGGGCGACAGCGTGTTGGTCATCGCGGCTTCCCAGCCGCCGGTTCCGGACGCCGGGAACAGGAAGACCTGGGCCGTGTCGGTCTTGAACACCTTCTTCACGTCGGCAAAGAGCGGCAGGGTGAAGGAGGGAAGATCCGGCGCGCGCTGGTCTTCCATGGAAATGTCCATCGCGAGGCGGACCGCCTGCGGCACGTTGGTCGGGCCCGGAATGAAGAGGCCGCGTTGTCCTGGCATCGAGTTTCTCCCATGTGTTCTGTTGTGTTGTATTCACCATGGGCGGGTGGGTGCAGTTTGAAAACACCCGGAAAACCAGCCATTTGGCATCCATTAGGGTAGGATTTTTACCATCCTTTCTGGCTGTAAATTCCGCTTGTCAGGGATTAGCCCTACCCGATAGGGTAGGTTTATGACAGATATCCGCAGCGTCATCGTCGCCGATCCGAACACCATCATGCTTCAGGCCCTCTCTGAGTTGTTCGAGCGTGACCGGCGCTTCAGCCTGGTTGCAACATCGAAGACGGCCGAGGGCTTCCTCGAATCGTGCCTGCGCGTGCCGGTCGACATCGGCATCGTCGACTGGACCATTCCGCAGCTCGGTGCCGAGCGGCTGCTGGGAATCCTGCGCGACCGGCCGGACGCGCCCAGAATTATCGTCTACTCCGCTTCCGGCGACCCTGACGTGCCACGCCGCGCCATGGCAGCGGGGGCCGCGGCCTTCCTCGCCCGCGATGCGCCGGAGCAGCAATTGCTCGACGTCGCCGCCTCCGTGGCTGCGGGCCGCATGGTGTTTCCCTTCATGGATGTGAGGAGCCTCAAGCGCGACCCGCGCGACAGCCTCACCGAGCGCGAGAAGACCCTCCTCGCCGCACTCGCCAAGGGCCGCACCAACACCGAGCTGGCGGCGGAGCTCGACATCTCGATCAACACCGTGAAGTTCCACCTCAGGAACCTCTACGAGAAGCTCGGCCTCAACAATCGCTCGCAGGCGATCGCGTTCTTTTATGCGAATGCGGGGGCGTGACCTAGCCCGGCCCCACCCCCTTCTAACCGTCACCCGAGCCTCCCCTCCGGCCGTCACCCCGGCGAAGGCCGGGGTCCCGCTTCGGGCGGTGGAACGTGTTGACAGCTGGATCCCGGCCTTCGCCGGGATAACGGCAGAGAGTGGAGCGAGAAGGCCCCAAGGAGCCCGCTGGATGGCCATGCCCTTCCCCGCGCTAGGGGGCTAGCCGTTGACCAAAACGCCCAAAAGCAATCGTTACAAACTCATTCTCGTGAACGGTCAGAAAACGGGTCCCCGGCTTTCGACCGGATGATGGAACTGGGGAGGGTGAGGCTAGAGCCCTTTCCCCTCCATCCAGTCATCCAGCTTCTGCATCTCGGCCTCGCCGAAACCCTCCGGCTGGATCAGCGCCCGCCAGCCGGCGCCATAGTCGCGCGCGGCATAGACGTGGCCGCGGCCCTTGGGCACGGTCGTCGCCGTCATCATGTCAAAGGCGAGCTGGATGAAGCTGATGCCGGGATACCAGGTGAGTGCCGGCGACACGCCCACTCCGCGCGGTGCCTTCATCCAGTCGGGTTCGCGGCGCCACATGCCGGTCTCGAAGAAGGTGATCGCATCGGAGGGATACTGCAGATAGGCGATCTTCACCGGGCCCCAGCCCGGCGACGTGATCTGCCCGCGGTCGCCCGCATTGAAGAAGCGGAACACGGCCGGTGTGCGCGCCTGCGGCAACCAGGCGGGTGACTCCTTCAGCCGGGTCGCTGTCACCTGGTTCCAGGTGCGGCTGGCAAAGGGCGGGCCGACCCACAGCGCGCCTTCGAAGGGATCGCCCAGCAGCGCATAGGCATCGGTGGCGAGATCGGAATTGAGCGAGCCCAGCGACAGGCCGAACAGGAACAGCCGCGGCCGCTGCGCGCGCGGCAGGCTGCGCCAGTAGCCATAGACCGTGTCGAACACTTTTTCCGCCGTCTCCTCGCCATACTGCGGATCGACGAACAGCGTGAGCCAGCTCGGCAGGTAGGAATACTGCACCGAGACGGAGGCAATGTCGCCGCCCGTCATCACTTCGAGAGGCAGCATCGAGGCAGGGTCGACCCAGCCAGTGCCGGTGGGGGTCGCGATCACCAGGAACTTGCGGCTGAAGGCATTGGTGCGCTTCAGCTCGGCCAGCGCCAGGTCAGCGCGCTCCTGCGGCGTTTCCGCGGAGTTGAGTCCGACATAGATCTGCAGCGGATCCTTCGCCTCGCGGCCGGTGATGGCCGTGATCTCGGCCGGGGTGGGCTGTGACAGCACGCGCAGGCGTCCTTGCCGGCCGAGGTCGTCCCACTGGACGAGAGAGGCGGGGCTTCCCGCCTTCATCGGGTCGGTGGG
Source organism: Aestuariivirga litoralis (assembly GCF_003234965.1). GTDB lineage: Bacteria > Pseudomonadota > Alphaproteobacteria > Rhizobiales > Aestuariivirgaceae > Aestuariivirga > Aestuariivirga litoralis. Next base: position 432,011 of record NZ_QKVK01000003.1, on the reverse strand, counting down.
CTGGGCCTCCTCCGGCGGGATCAGCGCATCGATGCGGCGGTAGGAGGAATCGAGGCCGCGCAGCAGCGCATCCAGAAGCACGCCATTGCCGACCGACCAGAAGATCCATGACGCTGCGGCCACCGCGATGAGCACCGCGACCCGCGGCGGCAGGACGCGGCGCAAGGGAGCGCTGACCATGTCGCGCAGCGCCGCGAAGATGCGCCCCGCCAGCATCAGCACCACGATCAGCACCACACCCACGGTGATCAGGATGAAAGGCCAGCTGCCGCCGTTGGGCGGCATGTCCAGCGCTGCCCGCACCTCGTCCTGCCAGCCATCGCCCTTGAAGGCGGCAACCAGCATGATGGCAATGGCCGCGATGGCCGACACGACGCGGATCGGCTTGAGCAGCAGCCGGGGGAGCACCGGAAAGCCCAGCCATGCCCACACGGCAATGAGCGCCACCGCCAGGGCATAGCCCGCGCTGAAGCACAGCCCGCCGATTGCCCCCTGCAGCAGCCCGTCACGCGGGATGAGGCTCGGCGTCAGCGCCGCCCACCAGAACAGCGCGCCAAGAATCAGCCCAGCGGCCGAGAAGGGCCCGGCAAGACGATGATAGATTGCAGTGCCAAGTTTTCCCAAAGTGAGGCGCTCCATGTCCCGCCCGGAGGAAGACACTCGCGCGCTCCTCCTGTCAAGCAGGGCAGACGCACCAGTCCGCTGGGGCCAGGAAGTCGGCCACGTCCTGGTTGGTGATCAGCACACTCGGCTTCACGCGTTTCAGCGACGTGCTGATGATCTGCTGCTTGTGGTGCCCGCGGGAGACGAGGATCACCTGGCGGGCGCCCCACAGATCGATCGGGTGCACCGCCGTTCCGGCGTAAGGGCGCGCAGCACACGCGACCCGCCGAGCCCGGTGAGGGTGACGCGATCTCCTCCTGCGTCATGCCCCTCGACGCAATGAAGCCAGGCGACGCGGGTCCTGGTGCCCTCGGACACATCGGTCGTGCCCAGGCTCGAACCCCTCCGCCCGTCTTCAGCGGCGTGACCCCACCGGCTGTTGTGCGGAGGAGTGTGGGTCCGGCCATGAACAAAGTCAATTTCAGAACGACAACTGTCCAGGCGGGGTGAATTCACGGCTTGGGCGGGTCATCTTCCAGCGGCACGCGCGCCTCTTCCTCGAACTGCTTCTTGCGCTTGGGGTTCAGCGCGTAGATCAGCACCGCCACGAAGGCGACTGGCACGGCCCACAGCCACCATGCCGACAGAATTTCGCTGGCCATCCAAAACCTCCCGAATTCGTGGTGAGACGATTGTGAGTTTCCTTCGGCCAGGTTCGCTTGCTGGAGAAGGGAGCAGCCGAATTTGCCGCCTTGCCACTCACAGTGGCCTCTTAGCAAACGTATACGCGATACGGAATAGTGCAATGCAGACGAAAGAAACTTGACGTTTTTCGCAGAGCCGCTGCAGTATTCGCCAAGCCGAGCTCGCAGGGGCAAGAGCACAACCTGAAGCCAACGACTCATGCCCCGCAGTTTTCGCATGGCCCTCGGGGCCATGCGGCATCGGAGGCGGTCGCAGGAGATCGTCCGTGATGACATCGCACAGTGAAGACCAACTTCGCTCGGCCGAGCGCCCGGGGAGGTGGAACTGGGACTGGGACAGCCTCGCCCTGGCATGTCTTGCAGTGGTCGTTTGGATCCTATGTCACCCGTATCGCGGCATCGTCCACGACAACCGCATCTACGCCCTGCTTGCACTCAACTTCAATGATGCCAGGGGAATGGGAGAAGACCTCTTCCTGAAGCATGGCTCGCAGGACAGCTTCACGCTGTTCTCACCTTTTTATGCGTGGTGGATCAGCCTCCTTGGGTTGGACGCGAGCAACCGCATGCTGGTGGGCGTTGGGCAGGCATTATGGATCCTGGGCGCCTTTGCACTCATCCGGTCCCTGCTGTCTCCGCGCTTCAGCTGGCTTGCCTTGCTGTTCCTCGCAGCATACCCGCCCTATTACGGGGGGGATAAGATTTTCAGCATTGGCGAAGGGTTTCTTTCGCCGCGGCTGCTCGCCGAAGCGCTGGCGCTTGCCGCTCTTGCCGCCTTCCTGAGCCGCCGTTTCGGAGTCTGCTTCCTGCTGCTGATCCTTGGTGGTGTGCTGCACCCGCTGATGATTGCAGGACCTGCCGGCGTCATCGCAACGCTGGTCTTGCTGCGCCGGCAACCGTGGTGGATGGCTCTTCCGGTCGCCGGGGCGGCAACAGCACTGATCCTGGCAGTGCTGGCTGCTGGCCACCTTTCCGGGGTTGCTGCACTCCCGGTGATCGATCCCGCGTGGAAATTCATCGTCGAGAACCGCACCCAGCAGGCCATGCTCGTGAACTGGGCAGTCGAGGACTGGCTGCAGATCCTGTGTGACGTTCTCCTCGTGTCGCTCGCCTGCATCAAGGCTTCCCCTGAGCTACGCCGGTTTCTGGTGGCTGTCGTTGCGGTGGCACTCGCGTCCTTGCTCGTTTCCTTCGTGGCCTTCGACCTGCTCAATGACCTGCTGGTGGGCAAGACACAGGTGTGGCGTGCCGTCTGGATGCTTCATGTGTTGGCGCCCGTCAGCCTCGCACTGGTCGTGCAGGAAGCAAGCGGGGTGCGGTCGGAAGAGCGATCAATGCTGCTGGTCCTCGGCTGCGGAATGGCCGCGGCAATGCCACTTTGCTTCGCCGCGTACCTGTCATCGCTTGGCCTCTCGCTCGGGGTCCTGCTCGCCGTCACCTATCTCTCCGTGATGTTGAACCGGGAATGGACTTCACGCGAACGGCGTCTGATCTGGCTGGCCTTCGGCACACTGATGGTCGTCATTGCCGCCAGGACCATCTTGTTGGTGGCCATCGACATCAATCCGCTTCTCTCGGGACTGAGGGATCCTCTGCTGCGCTTTACACTGGCTGCTCTTGTCACCGCTCTCGGCAGCGTACTGCTGCTGACACCGGTGATGGCCAGGCAGCGAAAGGTGTTGGCGTCCCTTGCGATGATCGCACTCGCCGGCATGGCACTTCAATGGGACCAGCGCGGAGTCTGGCGGAGCTACCTGGATTCGGTCCCCGACATCAGCCGGGATCTACCCATCTCGATCGCCCCCACAGAACAAGTCTACTGGCCGGGCGATGTCATGATGCTATGGGGCGTGCTGCGGAACCCGAGCTTCTATTCCAATGTGCAGGGTGCAGGAGTGGTCTTCAACAGGCAAACGGCATTGGACTATCTGGAGCGGTTGAAAATGGTGGCCATGTTCGAACCACCGGCATCCGAAACCGGTACGTTGCTCGACAAGAAGTATTTCTGGTCCAACCTCGATGCACCACATGAACTCGAGGATCTCGTGGGACTCTGCTCACGGCCGCTTCACCCCGACGTGGTAGTGCTCGATCAGCACATTCCGGGAACGGAACGCAAGTCATGGCGTTCTCCCCATGAATTCGTGAGGGCCTATCTGCCTCCGGACGCCGCGCAGGAGCGGGCAAACATCGTCGTTCAACGAATCAGCGAGTACTTCTTCTACCGTTGTGACGATGTTCTTCAGAGCCATGCGACGGGACATGGGGCAACGCCCGATCCGCCATCACCATGAACGATCAGCAGGTCGCAGGTCTTGCTGTACCGGGATCGGCAATGCGGCTGTCTCCAGCGCCGCCCAGTCTCCCGCAGGTATGACCCTCGCGGGTTCCTTCACGTCGCGCGTCCAGACGAAGAGGCAGAGGAAGGGAACCTGACCCACCTTCGTCAGGTGCGGCTGCAGGGCGGGGTTCCACACCGGTTCGCCCGCCGCCTTGACGATCAGCGACCGCCCGGGGCCGAAGCGCCAGCCGTGGGGGCCGGTGAGCGGCGCATAGAGCTCCGGTGCCGCGTGGCAATGATCGCGGTAGACAAGATGCGGCGCCATGAGGAGCAGGCCGATCTCCAGGTCCTCCGCCAGGAACGGGGCATCTTCGCCTGCGATGGAGGCGAAGGCATGGCCCTCGGCGAAACCATCGCCGATCTCGGAGCGCGGGTAGGGATCGTAGATCCCCCAGGCCAGATGCGGCGCGGCATTGGCAATGGCTTGGGCGAGGTGTGGCTGAAGCGCCCGGGCCGCAGTGAGGGCAGGCTCCAGCCAGCGGTCCGCCACGGGGTGGCTGCGCGCGGCAGGAAGCTCACCCGGGGCCGCGCAGCGCGAGAAGCAGGCCGAGACATCCGCCGCGCCAGGATGCGCCAGCGTGTCGAGGTAGTCGCGCGCCGCCACGAAGAGTGCCTGCAGGCGGGCTCGTGGCGTTGCTGCCCAGGGCGGTGGCGGCGGCAGGCCGCGGTCGCGGAGCAGCACCGCAGGATCGCGGGAATCGAAGGGCGAGGCCTCGCGATAGGCATCAAGCTGCGCCTCGCTCAGCAGGCCCTGCCGGAACAGCTCCATCGCCGCGCCATAGCGGACGCGCCCCGAGCCATGGAGGCCAGGCGGGGTGTGCAGCAGCTGCAGCGTCTCATCCATTGGCACGGAACGCCATCTGCTCGTCGCGCTGGCGACGGTGCTCGGCCCGGTTCATCACGATGCCGGCGATCACCACGCCAACCGCCACGACGCTGACCATGAGGGTCGCCAGCGCATTGATGTCCGGCGTCACGCCGAGCTTCACCTTGGACCAGATCAGCAGCGGCAGGGTCGTGCTGCCGGGCCCGGTGGTGAAGGAGGTGATGACCACGTCGTCGAGGGAAATGGTGAAGGCCAGCAGCCAGCCCGAGAGCACGGCCGGGAAGATCACCGGAATGGTCACGTCGCGCAGCACCTGCCAGGGCTTCGAACCGAGGTCCATCGCCGCTTCCTCGATGGAGCGGTCGGACTGCAGCATGCGCGCCTGCACGATCGTGGTCACGAACACCATGGAAAAGGTGATGTGGGCGAGCGTCACGGTGGTGAAGCCGCGCTGCCCTGGCCAGCCGATCCATTGCGCCATGAGAATGAAGAACATCAGCGACGAGATGCCGGTGATCACCTCGGGCATGATCAGCGGCGCGGTGACGAGCCCGGAGAACAGCAGCCTGCCGCGGAACACCGGGAAGCGCGCCAGCGCGATGCCGGCCATTGTGCCGAGGATCGTGGCAAGGGTGGCTGAGACGAGCGCGATCTCGAGCGACAGGATGAGTGCGTCGATCACCTGCTTGTTGGAGAACAGCGAGACATACCATTTGGTCGAGAAGCCACCCCACACGCTCGCCAGCCGCGAGGCGTTGAACGAATAGACGATCATCGACAGGATGGGGATGTAGAAGAAGGCAAAGCCAAAACACAGCATGGTGATCAGGAAGGTGTGGCGCCGCTTCACTTGGCACCCTCCGCCTTGGCCTGGAAATGGCTGTAGAGCATGGCGGGGCCCACCATCAGCACCAGCAGCACCACCGCGATGGCAGACGCCATGGGCCAGTCGCGCGCCGACGAGAACTGGTCCGAGATCACCCGCCCGATCATCGGGCTCGCGGCATTGCCGACGAGCGTGGGGATCACCAGTTCGCCCGCGGCCGGAATGAAGACCAGCATGCCGCCGGCCACGATGCCGGGAATGCTCTGCGGCAGGGTCACGTCCAGGAACACCTGCCAGGGCCTGGAACCGAGGTCGAGTGCGGCCTCGTCGAGCGTCGGGTCCAGACGCTCGAGGCTGGCGTAGAGCGGCAGGATCATGAAGGGCAGGTAGGTATAGACCATCACCAGCACGACGGCGAAGTTCGAATGCATCATCGGCATGAAGTCGACGGCCCAGCCTTGCGGCACGATGGCATTCCAGATCCTGGTGACGCCTTCGTTGAACCAGCTCGAACGGCCCATCAGCCCCATCCAGGCATAAACGCGCAGCAGGAAGGACGTCCAGAACGGCAGGATCACCAGCATCAGCAGGATGTTGCGCCAGCTCTTCGACACGCGCGTGAGCCCCAGCGCCATGGGATAGCCGATGAGCAGGCAAAGCACCGTTGCGATCCCGGCACTCACCAGCGAGGTGATGAAGGCGCGGAAATAGAGCGTGTCGGTCACCGCCCGGACATAGCCCTGCAGGCTGACCCAGGGATGTTCGCCGCCGAAGGAAATGGGTGGCGCCGTGGGGGTCTTGGTGCCGACGCTCATCGCCACCACGATGAGGAAGGGCAGGAGGAAGAAGATCACCAGCCAGACATAGGGCGCGGCGATCAGCAGGTCGGACCAGCCCTTGGTGTCGAACCAGCGTGCCAGCCGCTTCGCCCGCATCGACCTACTCCGCCAGCACGATGGCCGAGGACGGCGCGAAGGAAATCCACACCTTGTCGTCCCAGTCGGCGGCACGCGCCGCCTCGCCACCGCGCCTGGCATTCACCGCATGGGCCTGGACCAGCGCGCCCGAGCGCAGGATGACACGGTAGAGACTGTCCTTGCCGAAATAGGCGAGGTCCTTGACCGTGCCTTCGAAGGCATTGACCTCGTCGGGCCTGTCCTTCGAGATGAGCAGCTTCTCGGGGCGGATGGCGAGGGTCGCGTCCTGTCCCTCGTTCAACCCCGGCACGTCACGCGCCAGAACCTCGCCGCCGAGGGCGGGCACCGAGAGCCGCAGCTGCGCATCCTGCCGGGCAAGGATGGTCGCGGGGAAGGAGGTGATGGAGCCGATGAAGTCCGCCACGAACCTGCTGTTGGGGAACTCATAGACATCGCCCGGGCTGCCGATCTGCTTCACCTCGCCCTTGTCCATCACCGCGATGCGGTCGGACAATGTCATCGCCTCTTCCTGGTCATGGGTGACGACGATGAAGGTGACGCCGGTGCGCTGCTGGATCGACATCAGCTCGAACTGGGTGCGCTCGCGCAGCTTCTTGTCCAGCGCCGCCAGCGGCTCGTCGAGCAGCAGCAGCTTGGGCTGGCGGGCCAGCGCGCGGGCCAGCGCCACGCGCTGGCGCTGGCCGCCGGAAATCTGGTGCGGCTTGCGCGTGGCGAAGGGCAGAAGCTGCACCAGTTCCAGCATCTCGCGCACGCGCGCGGCTTTTTCATCCGCGCTCATCCGCTCATGCTTCAGGCCATAGCCGACGTTCTTCTCGACACTCATGTGCGGGAACAGGGCATAGGACTGGAACATCATGTGGACCGGGCGGTCCCATGGCGCAACGCCGGTCATGTCGCGCCCGTCGAGAAAGATCCTGCCCGAGGTCGGCTCCTCGAAGCCGGCCAGCATGCGGAGCAGCGTGGTCTTGCCACAGCCCGAGCCGCCGAGCAGCGAGAAGATCTCGCCCTTCGCCACGTCGAGCGAGACATCCTTCACCGCCTGGAAGGGACCGAAGAACTTCGAGATGTTCTCGATCCTGAGGAACGGCTCCCCCGCCGCCGTCATGATGTCAGCCGCCCGTCTTGATCTCGGTCCAGGTGCGGGTCAGCGCCTCTTCCTGTTCCGGCGTCGGCGGTGCGAGGGTGAACAGGCGTTCCTTGGTTGCGGCATCGGGATAGACGGCGGGATCGCTGGAGATCGTCTTGTCCACCAGCGGGGTCGCCAGCTTGTTGGCGTTGGCGTAGCCGATGAAGTTGGTGGCCGCCGCAATCACCTCGGGCCGCAGCATGTAATTGAGGAAGGTGTAGGCGTTGTCGAGGTTCTTGGCGTCGGACGGAATGGCCCAGACGTCGAACCAGGCGGGGGCGCCGGTCTTCGGCACGAAATATTCGAGGTCGAGCTTGATGCCTGCGTCGGCCGCGCGCTTCTTCGCCACACCATAGTCACCCGACCAGCTGTTGACGGCGCAGACCTCGCCATAGGGCAGCGTGGTCAGGTAGTTGGTGTTGTCGAAGGTGGTGATGTAGGGCCTGATCTTGGCGAATGCCTCGGCCATCTTCTTGTAGTCGTCGGGGCCAGCCTTGTTGGGATCGATGCCGAGCCACTTCAGCACGATGGGGCCGATGTCGGTCGGGCTGTCGAGGATGGAGAGGCCGCAGGAGGCAAGCTTCTGGGCATTTTCCGGATTGAAGATGACGTCGAGGCTATCGAGTTCGACGCCGGGCAGCTGCTGCTTCACCAGGTCCATGTTGTAGGTGAAGCCCACCGAGCCCCAGGTATAGGGCACGCCGTAGTCGTTGCCGGGGTCGAAGCCCTGCAGGATGGCGAGGATCTCGGGGTCGAGGTTGCCCCAGTTCGTGAGCTTCGCCTTGTCGAGCTTCTGGTAGACATTGGCCTTCACCATGCGCGGCAGGCCCAGGCCCGACTGCAGCACCACGTCATAGCCCGACGAGCCGGCCAGCATCTTGGCCTCCATCTCCTCGGCGCTGGCATACATGTCGTAGACGACCTTGATGCCGGTCTCCTTGGTGAAATCGGCAATGGTGTTCTCGCCGATGTAGTCCGCCCAGTTATAGACGTTCAGCGTTCCGGCATCGGCGCGGGCGCGGCGTATGTGGGGCATGGCCAGCCCGGCTGCGGCGCCCATCATGGCGAGGGCGTGGCGGCGGTTGAGCTTCATCTGATCCTCCCGGAATGCAATCGTTTTGGCCAGCCTAGAGCGAGTTGGACGGCTGGCAAATTAAATCTTCATTGGCACGCGGCAGGGGTTTTCCCGCTGGTTCCTCGGGCAGGGTCATCACCGGCATCAGGCGGCGCAGCCCGTCATGGTGGCGGCGCAGGCCATATTCGAGGTCGGAGAGATGGAAGCCCTCGAAGGCCTCCGATTTCATCGACTCGTTCGACCAGATGGAGAGCTGCTGGTCCTCGGCGGAGGTGAAGCGGTCGATGCGGAAGGCGAGGTAGCGCGCGAGCCTCGTCTCGCGGCTTTCATTGGGCCAGCGATACATGCGGCCGGCGAGCCGGGTACGCCCCGGGCCGATAGGAATTTCCTGGTAGAACTGGGCGCCTTCCGGCGTCACGGCGAAGACCGCGTTGGGGAACAGCCCGTAATAGGTCCAGGCCTTTTGCAGATGCGCGGGAAGTTCAGGACGTGGCGGCGAGATCTTCACATAATTCCTGACCGACCAGCCGCGCGCCATGCCCTCGTCGAACCAGCCGATCGATACCGAGAGGCCTTTGTCGAGGTGGAGGTCACGGTAGGTGCGGCCATAGAGTTCCTGAAGGCTCGGATGGGCCAGCGCCACGTGGTAGCCCTCATTGTCGACGTCGCGCACCGACTTCCAGTTCACCGGCAGTTCCGAGGTCCAGTCGAGGTTGCGGACGGGCATGAGCTTGTCCATCCCATAGGCGGCGAAGTCTTCAGCATAGGGTGCCAGGAGTTCGGCCACCGCCGGCTGCGGCCCATCCTTGAAGCGCAGGAAGATGAAGCCGTGGAAAATTTCCATCTCGATCGGCTTCAGCCCGAACTCCTCGCGCTTCAGCTCACCGAAGCTCGAAGGCCTCGCGGCGCCGCGCAGCGAGCCGTCGAGATTATAGACCCAGCCATGGAACGGGCAGACGATGGACCCCTTGCAGTGGCCCTTCGCCCCGTCGACGACGCGCGCCCCGCGATGGCGGCAGAGATTGTGGAAGGCGCGCACCACGCCGTCCTGCCCGCGCATGACCACGGCGCGTTCGCCCAGCAGGTCGAAGGCCAGCCAGTCGCCTGCGGCGGGAATGTCGCCGACATGGCCCACCACCTGCCAATGGGTGAGGAACAGCCGGTCACGCTCGAGGTCGAACAGCGCGGGGGAATGATAGGTCCAGGCCGGCAGGCCGCCACGGTTCCAGTCATTCGGCACGGGGATGGTGTCATAGGGCAGCTCGGTCATGCGTGCGTCTCCATCTCGTTCAGCACCCAGCGGTGAAAGCGGTGAATCTCATACTCTTCCGGCATCAGCCGGGCGGCGCGGAAGGCGGGCGAGCGCATGCCGCGCTGGTTCATCTCCGAGGCCTCGCCATCCTGTTCCATGACGATCTTGGCGAAGGCAGCGACGCGGGCCGCATCGAAGCCGGGCTGGGCCATCGTCTCCGGGGTGAAGTGCCATTCGGCCACCAGCCTTGTGCGCTCGGGCGCCAGGGGCTCGATGCGCACCGAACGCACATAGTCGACATGCGCCACGACGTAGGTCGACGGCCACAGCGTGACGAAGCTGTAGCCCGCCAGCCGCTCGGCCTCGGAGAGATTCGGAAACTCCGGCCCGCAGGGTTCGCCGTCCAGTGTCCAGCTCTTCGCGCCGGCGCGCAGGTTGGGGGCTTGCGGGGCACCCGGCGCCCAGCCGAGCGCCTCCGACGGGCCCATGATGCCCCTGCCATAGACCGGCACCATGTCGCACAGTTCGGGGTGGATGCCGGGGCAATGCAGGCACTCGGAGTAATTCTCCCAGAAGGTCTTCCAGTTGCAGGCGATTTCGGTCTCCCAGTGGTGGCCGGTCACGAGCCCGGCCATGGGCCAGTTGCCGAGCGTATCGAGCCCTACGTCGGCAAAGAGACCACCCGGTGCTGCAGCGAGGTTGAGAAACAGGAAGCCGTTCCACACCCGGCAGGCCACAGGTTTGAGGCCGTGCGCCGCACGGTCGAAGTCGGTCGTCGGCACGGCATGCCCGGTGGCCACCAGCGCGCCGTCGGACGCGGAGAATGCAAAGGCGTGATAGGGGCAGCGGATCAGCTTGCCGACCGGCTCCTCTGCCGTCCGGCAGAGCTCGGAACCGCGATGCGGGCAGGAATTGTGGAAGGCCGAAACGCCGCCATCCGCGGCGCGCACCACGATCACGGGGGCTGCACCGACCTGCACCCGCCGCATGCGGCCGGGCAGGACATCGGCCAGGCGGCCGGCCATCACCCATTGCCGTGCGAACAGCGTTGCCATCTCGCGGCCGAACCAGGCCGCATCGAGATAGGCCTCGCGCGGCAGGCCTTCCGGGCAGGCTGCAAGGCGCGGGGAAAGCGGGTGGCGTTCCTGTCCCATGACTAACTCCCCGGCCGCCTCAGCTGTCGATCTGCGGGCCGGACAAGCCTAGGCTGCCATTTCACTGGTTGAACTGTCAATCAAGTTATTCCCCACGATTTCACGTTTGCCGTTCTCCCTCGTTCCGCTAGGAAATAAGGAAGTGAACCGAGGCCGCCGTGTCAAACTCCGTCTCTGCCCCTCCCCTCCGTACCCCGCGCACCCTGAGCCGCGAAGAACGCCGGACCCAGTTGTTCGAGGCGACGCTGGCCACCATAGCAGAATGCGGCTTCTCGCGCACCACGCTCACCGAAGTGGCCCGGAGGGCCGGCCTGTCACACGGACTGGTGCTGTTCCACTTCGACACCAAGGAGAGGCTGCTGGTCGAAACGCTCGACTATCTCTCGGACGAATACAAGGCCAACTGGCAGGCCGCACTCGACGCTTCGGGGCCGGCGCCCGAAGAGAAGCTCGCAGCGCTCGTCGAGGCGGACTTTGCCCCGCAGGTGTGCCAGCCCAGCCGGGTCAATGCCTGGTCTGCCTATTGGGGCGAAAGCCAGAGCCGCCCGCTCTACCTCTCGAAATGCGGTGAAAACGACGCGCTCTACATCCGCATGCTGGAAGATGTCTGCGCCGGAATGAATGCGTCACATGGCTATGCGACGGATCCGGCACGCGCCGCCCGGCTGATCCGCATCACCATCGAAGGCACCTGGCTGGAAATGATGACGCTTCTCAATCCCTATGACCAGCAGGAAGCGAAGTGCACGGTGTGGACCTGTGCCAGCCTGCTCTATCCGCGCCATTTCGGGCCGGACGGGCCGCTCGCCGCAGCCCGCTGAAGCGCCTCAGTTGTAGCCCTGGTAGAAGAACTGCTGGGTGTAGCCCGGATAGAAGAACTGCTGGTCGAAAGGCGTCCACCCCGGCCGGCGCGTCCAGGTGGGATAGATGCAGCGGTTGACGTTGCAGCGCAGCTGAACCGGGTGCTGGGCCTGCCACTCGGTGGCATCCGCCATCACCCGCTGGCGCACCTTGTCCTTGAGCTGGTTGTAGTGCTGGTCGCGCAGCAGCGGTGCCAGCGGGTGGCCACCGGCCGCTGCCAGTTCCAGCCAGAACAGCGCCTTGGCAATGTCCTGCTTCACCCCGCGGCCGCCGCCATAGAAGCGGCCGGCCATGTATTGCCCGTCGGCCAGGCCCTGCGCCCCTGCCCGCTTGTACCAGGTCAGGGCGAGGTCGAAGTTGCGCGGCACGCCGATCCCGTTGTCATACATGGCCGCAAGGGTGAAGGCGGCATAGGGGTCGCCCCGCTTGGCCAGCGGCATGATCAGCGCCACCGCCGTTTCGTAATTGCGCGCCCGATAGGCCGAAATGCCCTGCGACAGCTCCCCCGCGGCGGCGGGCTGGAACCACAGGAACAGGGCAATCACGGCGAACAGCTTTTTCATCCGGCATCCGGGAGAATCACTCGCCGCACAGTCTACCGGGATTTCGCGGAAAAGGTGAGGGCCACCCGCCGGTCCCAGGCGCTTCGCAGACGCGAGACGGCCATCTTGCCCTGTTTAGTGAACTGTTGTTCACTAAACACATTCACTAAACAGAGGACCCATCGCCCATGGCGCTTCCCCTCGAAACCCTGCTCGACACCGTGTCGGCGCGCATCATTTCCGCGGCGGACGAACTGACGGCACTCGACTCGGCCATCGGCGATGCCGACCACGGCCTCAACATGAAGCGCGGCTTCGAGGCAGTGCAGGCCGACAAGGCCGGCATCTTCGCAAAGCCTCCGGGCGAGGCGCTGAAGGCCGTGGGCATGACACTGGTGATGAAGGTGGGCGGCGCCTCCGGTCCGCTCTACGGCACGCTGTTCATGACTCTCGGGAAGGAACTGCCCGAGAATCCGTCTGTGGCCGATCTCGGCCGCGCCCTGCAGGCCTCGGTCACCGCCCTCAAGGCGCGCGGCAAGGCCGACATCGGCAACAAGACCATGCTGGACGTGCTGGGCCCTGTCGCCGCGCATCTCGAATCCGGCAGTGCTTCCATCGAGAGCGTCCGCGCCTTGGCAACCGAGAGCGCGAAGGCCACGATCCCGATGAAGGCGATCCGCGGCCGCGCCTCCTTCCTCGGTGATCGCTCCATCGGCCACATGGACCCCGGCGCACGGTCGAGCGAGATCATGATCACCGCCGTCTGCGACGTTCTGGAAGGCAAGCCATGACGGTGGGCATCGTCATCGTCTCTCATTCGCCCGATGTGGCCAAGGGTGCCGCCGACATGGTGCGCCAGATGGTGGGCAATGAGGTGCCGCTCGGCTTCTGCGGCGGCAACCCCGATGGCGGGCTCGGCACCAGCGTCGAGAAGATCCTCGCTGCCATCGATGCGGCCTGGTCGGAAGACGGCATCGCGATCCTCGTCGATCTGGGCGGGGCCGAAACCAACAGCGAAATGGCCATCGAGATGCTGCCCGAGGAGCGCCGGCAGAAAATCGTCATCTGCAATGCCCCGGTGGTCGAGGGCGCGGTGATGGCCGCGACCGAGGCCTGGGGCGGCGGCTCGCTGGCCGATGTGAAGCGCACCGCAGAGGAGCTGTCCCCGCAATGAGCGAGACTGCAGAAGGCTCGGTTGTCATCACCCACGACGTGGGGCTCCATGCGCGGCCCTCGGTGAAGCTGACGAAGCTCGCCAAGGGCTTCACGTCCAGCCTCGAAATCGCTGGCGCTGCCGAAGGCCCGTGGATCGATGCGAAGAGCATCGTGAAGGTGATGGCGCTGAAGGCGAAACAGCACTCGACCCTCTTCGTGCGCGCCGCCGGGGTCGATGCCGAGGCCGCCGTCGCGGCGGTGGTCGACCTTGTGCGCCGCGACTTCGACGAAGCGGGCGATGGGCACTAGCCACCAGGGCACGGGCGCCTCCGACGGGCTGTTCCTCGGCCCGCTGCGCTGGCTTGGCCGCACGGCGCTGAAGCGGCAGCCGACAGGCAGTGCCGAAAGCGAAGCCGCTGCGCTCGCCGAGGCGATCGCCCTCTCCGTTGGTGAGCTCGCCGCGCTGATGGCGCGCGTCGATGGCGAGGCACAGGATATTCTCGGCTTCCAGGTGGCGATTCTGGAGGATGACGCGCTCTCCGCGCCCGCCCTTGCCGCCATCGCCGCGGGCACGCCCGCGCATGAGGCATGGGGCGCCGCCCTCGCGGGCGAGATCGCAGGCTATGAAGCCTCGGATGATGATTACTTCCGCGCCCGTGCCGCCGACCTGCGCGACATCCGTGACCGCGTGCTGCGGAACCTCGCGGGCTATACCACCACGCAGCACAGGACAGGCGCCGTGCTGGCGGGCGAGGACATTGCTCCCACCGTGTTTCTCGAAACCGACTGGAGTGCCGGCGGCGCCGTCGCGCTGACGCGCGGCAGCACCACCAGCCATGTCGCCATGCTGGCGCGGGCCCGGGGCATTCCCATGGTGGTGGGCCTTGGCGCCCTGCCCGCACACTGCACCACCCTCGCCGTCGACGGTGGCAGCGGCCATGTGCTCGCCGATCCCGATGATGCGCAGCGGCGCGACTTCGCTGCCGCTGCGGCGGCAGAGGCGCAGACGCGCGCCCGCGAGGAGCACTTCCGCCTCCGTCCGGCCCAGCGCCGCAGTGGCGCGCGCATCGACATCCTCATCAATGTCGCCGGTGTCGACGAGCTCGACCATATCGATCACGCCGCCTGCGACGGCATCGGCCTGATGCGTTCCGAATTCCTGTTCCGCGACGGCGCACCGCTCCCTGACGAGGAGACGCAGTACCGCGCCTACCGCCGCTTCGTGGAATGGGCACAGGGCCGGCCCGTCACCATCCGCACGCTGGACATCGGCGGCGACAAGCCGGTGCGCGGGCTGACACCCGATGGCGAGGCCAACCCGTTCCTCGGCCTGCGTGGTGTGCGCCTGACGCTTGCACGCGAGGACGTGTTCCGCACCCAGCTGCGCGCGCTGGCGCGGGCCGCGGTGCATGGCAACCTCAAGATCATGCTGCCCATGGTCACCGTGCCCGACGAACTCGCACGCGGTGCCACGCTGCTCGACGCCTGCGTCACCGAACTCGAAGCGCAAGGTGTGGCCTGCCATCGCCCGCCGCTGGGTATCATGGTGGAGGTGCCCGCCGTCGCCGTGGTGCCGGAGCTGTTCAGCGAGGCTGCCTTCTTCTCCATCGGCTCCAACGACCTCACGCAATATGTCACCGCCTCCTCGCGCGACGACGCGCGCGTCGCGGCACTGAATGATCCCGCACACCCGGCCGTCACCGCGCTCATCGCGCGGGTGGCGCGCTTCGGCCGCGAGGCGGGAATTCCCGTCAGCCTGTGCGGTGACATGGCGAGCGAGCCGAAGCACCTTGCGACACTGCTCGAGGCCGGACTCACCTCACTCTCCGTCGCGCCCGCGCGGATTGCCCGCCTCAAGGCGGCGATTGCGGAGCTCTGAACATGGCCGAGCCTGCCACGAACCACACCCCGCAGGATGCCGTTGCCGCCTACAAACGGCTGCTGGCGGCGATTCTCGACAGGCGCCCCTCCGGCACCCGGCAGCGCCTCGCCACGGCGCTGGCCAAGAACCGCAGCTTCGTGAGCCAGATCAGCAATCCCGCCTACCCCACACCGATCCCCGCGAGCCACCTCGCGCAGATCTTCGAGCTGTGCCATTTCTCCTCCGCCGAACGGCAGGAATTCACAAGGCTCTATGCCCGCGCCCATCCCAGGAAGATGCTGGCGGAGAAGCCGCAGCGCGCCGCGGCAGTCGAACTGCCGGACCTCGGCGACGATGCGAAGAACCGAAAACTGCACGGGCTGGTCAGCGCCTTCGTGCGGGACATCACGAGGCTGATCGATGACGAACGGGAGAAAGGGAAACGGCGATGAAGAAGCTCATCAACGACGTGTCGAACGTGCTGACCGAAAGCCTTGACGGCTTCGTGGCGGCGCATGGCGACATCATCACGCTCGGGGCCGAGCACAAGTTCGTGCAGCGCCGAGTGCTGAAGCCGGGCAAGGTGGCGCTGCTCTCGGGCGGAGGCTCCGGCCACGAGCCGCTGCATGCAGGCTTCGTCGGCCACGGCATGCTCGATGCCGCCTGTCCCGGACAGGTCTTCACCTCTCCCACGCCGGACCAGATGATCGCGGCGGCGGAGGCAGTCGACACGGGCGCGGGCGTGCTGTTCATCGTCAAGAACTACGAGGGCGACGTCATGAACTTCGACATGGCGCGCGAGATGGCGGGGCGCGACATCGAGACGGTCATCACGGACGATGACGTGGCGGTCGAGAACTCGCTCTACACCACCGGCCGTCGCGGCGTTGCCGGCACGCTCGTCGTCGAAAAGGTCGTGGGGGCCGCCGCCGAGCAGGGTGCCGACCTCAGGGCGCTGAAGCAGCTGGGTGACAGGGTGAACCGTGCGACGCGCTCGATGGGCGTGGCGCTGACCAGCTGCACCGTTCCCGCCGCCGGCAAGCCGACCTTCGACATGGGCCCCACCGAGATGGAAATGGGTGTCGGCATCCATGGCGAGCCCGGCCGCCGCCGGGTGGCGCTGCGCTCGGCCGACGAGATTGCCGAGGAAATGGTGGCGGCCATCGCGGGCGACCTGAAGGCAAAGGGCAATGCCCTGTTCTTCGTCAACGGTTTCGGCGGCACCCCGGCGATGGAGCTCTACCTGATGTACAATGCCGCCGCGGCACAGCTCGCCAAGCACGGCATCACGCCGGTGCGCTCGCTCGTCGGCAGCTATGTCACCTCGCTCGACATGGCGGGCTGCTCCATCACCGTGACCATGCTCGATGACGAGATCACGAAAGGCTGGGATGCACCGGTGCACACCCCGGCGCTGCGCTGGGGCCTCTAGCGCTGGCCGAGGAGCGTGGCGGTGGAGAAGGCCTGCTGCAGCTGCTCCTCTGTCATCAGCCCTTCCGACAGCACCACGTCACGGATCGAGCGGCGTGACTTCAGCGCCTCCTTGGCCACCCGGCTTGCCGCCGCATAGCCGATATAGGGGTTGAGCGCCGTCACCGTGACGAGCGAGCCTTCCAGCAGTTCCTGGCAACGCTCGCGGTCGGCCTCGATGCCGACGATGCATTTCTCGCGCAGCACCGCCATGCCCTTCAGCAGCATGCGCATCGACTGCATGATGTTGAGCACGATCACGGGCTCCATGGCATTGAGCTGCAGCTGGCCCGCTTCCGCGGCAAGCGTCACGGTGAGGTCATTGCCGATCACCTGGTAGGCGATCTGGTTGACGACCTCGGGGATCACCGGGTTCACCTTGCCCGGCATGATCGATGAGCCCGCCTGCACTGCGGGAAGCCTGATCTCGCCCAAACCCGCGCGCGGGCCGGAATTGAGGAGCCGCAGGTCGTTGCAGATCTTCGACAGCTTCACCGCGATGCGCTTCAGCACGCTCGAGAAGGTGACGAAGGCGCCGAGGTCGGAAGTGGCCTCGATCAGGTCTGCCGCCGGCACCATGGGCACGCCCGAAATCTCTGCGAGGTTGCGGATGACGCGTTCGGAATAGCCTTCCGGCGTGTTGATGCCGGTGCCGATGGCCGTTCCGCCCAGGTTCACCTCGCGCAGCAGGCTGGCGAATTCCTTCAGCCGCTCGATGTCCTCGGCAACCGTCACCGCGAAGGCGCGGAACTCGGAGCCAAGCCGCATCGGCACCGCGTCCATCAGCTGGGTGCGGCCGACCTTGATCACGTCATCGAATTCCACCGCCTTTGCCATAAGCGCCGCGACCAGCAGGCGCTGTTCCTCGATCAGTGCGGGGCAGGCGCGCAGCACGGTGAGGCGCACTGCCGTGGGATAGACGTCGTTCGTCGACTGCGACAGGTTCACATGGTCGTTGGGATTGATGATCGCATAATCGCCGCGCGGCTTGCCGAGAAGCTTGAGCGCCAGGTTGGCGATCACCTCGTTGGCGTTCATGTTGGTGGAGGTGCCGGCACCGCCCTGCAGCATGTCGACCACGAAGTCATGATGCTCGTCGCCGGCGATGACGAGGTCGCAGGCGGAGATGATGGCCTGGGCGACCTCGGGCGTCAGCCGGCCGAAGTCGCGATTGGCCATGGCGGCGGCCTTCTTCACCATGGCGAGCGATTCGATCAGCTCCGGGAAATGCGACAGCGTGATGCCGGTGATCGGGAAGTTCTCGACCGCACGCGCGGTATGGATGCCATAGTCGGCCTCCGCCGGGATTTCCATTTCGCCGATCGAATCACGCTCGGTGCGCATGCGCCGCGTCATCATCAGTTCTCCCATTTCGCCGTTGCCCGTTGCCGGGACATTGTGATTGCCTATAATCCGAGCATAGGATGGAACCGGGCTTACCGCCCCTGAAATCGGCGCAATGCTCTCCCCGGTGGAAAATATGGATCGAACCCAACCGGCACCCCGGCCAGACGGCCGCCAGTCCGCCACCGCGCTGATGATCCAGCGCGGGGTGTGCCGCCTGCTGCGCGCCTCGGGCTTCGCGGTGCTGCCGGAGTTCACGCTGGCCTCGGGCCGCCGCGCCGACGTCATGGCCATCTCGGACGCGGGCGAGATCTGGATCGTCGAGATCAAGTCGTCGCCGGAGGACTTCCGCAGCGATTCGAAGTGGCCCGAATACCGTGACTGGTGCGACCGCCTGTTCTTCGCCATCCCGACCGCCATGGAGCCGGACATGATGCCGGCGGACACCGGCCTCATCATCGCCGACAGCTGGGGGGCCGACATCATCCGCCGGATGGAGGCGTCGAACCTGCATGCGTCGCGCCGCAAGGCCGTGACGCTGGCCTTCGCCCGCGCCGCCGCCCTTCGCCTGCACGGGCTCCATGACCCGTTGGCGGAAACGCTCTGACTATTTCGGCGCGCGCTTGGCCAGGATGCGCTGCAGCGTGCGGCGGTGCATGTTGAGGCGGCGCGCCGTCTCGGAAACATTGCGGTTGCACAGTTCGTAGACGCGCTGGATATGCTCCCAGCGCACGCGATCGGCCGACATCGGGTTGTCGGGAAGGGCAGCGCGCGTTTCGCTGTCGCCCACCAGCGCGCCATAAACGGCATCGGCATCGGCGGGCTTGGCGAGATAGTCGATGGCACCGAGCTTCACCGCCGTCACCGCGGTTGCAATGTTGCCATAGCCCGTGAGCACCACGGCGCGCGCCTCGGGCCGCGCCTGGTGCAGCGCCTCGATCACGTCGAGCCCGTTGCCATCGGCGAGCCTCAGATCGACCACGGCGAAGGAAGGGGCCGAACGCTTCACGTGGGCCACGCCCTCGGCGACCGATTCCGCCATCAGCACCTCGAAGCCGCGCGTTTCCATGGCGCGGGCAAGCCGCGTCAGGAAGGGCTTGTCGTCGTCGACGAGCAGCAGGGTCTTTTCGGTCGGGATCACGGCGTTGGTCATGCAGGCGCGGCCTGGTCTCGTTTCTCGGGTCCAATGCGCTCTCTAGCCCCTCGCGAGCGCGGGTTCAAACACTTCCCGTTACGCAGTCAGGCGCGCCCGAGATCAACGACGCTGCGCGGCCAGACAACATGCACCACCGCACCGTGTTCCGGTGGCGGCCTGTTGGCGAGCGACACGGTGGCGCCCGAGCGCTCCAGCAGCGTCTTGGCAATGAAGAAACCAAGCCCCATGCCCTCGTGCTGGCCGGCCTCTCCCGTGTCCTCGCCATAGCCGGGCCGCGTTGTCACGAAGGGGTCGCCCAGCCGGTCGAACACGTTCTCGTGGAAGCCCGGCCCGTCGTCCCGGACGGTGATCGACACCTGGGCAGGCGTCCAGCGGGCATCGACCTCCACCCGGCTCTCGGCGAAATCGACGGCGTTCTCCAGCAGGTTGCCAAGCCCGTAGGTAATGGCAGGGTTGCGCTGGAACACCGGCTCGCTGCCCAGCGCCTTGTCGTCGAGATCGGCCGAGCTCGTGACTGCGATCACGGCGTCAGGCCCGCGCAGCGGCGCCACCAGGTCCTCGATCATGGCGAGGATGGCGGTGCGCTGATACATCTCGTCGGTCTGCGCCTCGCGGTTGGCGAGCCTCGCCAGGATCTCACGGCAGCGCGCCGTCTGGCTGATGAGGAGGTCGATGTCCTCCGTATGCGGAGCATCCGCCGGCATCTCGCGCTTCAGCTCCTTGGCGACGAGCGCGATGGTGGCCAACGGGGTTCCCAGCTCATGGGCGGCGGCGGCGGCCATGCCATCCAGCGCGGACAGCCGCTGCTCGCGCGCCAGCACCAGCTCGGTCGCCGAAAGGGCCGCCGACATCTGCCGCGCCTCGTCGGCAATGCGCCGAGCATAGATCGCCGAGAACACCACGCCGCAAACGATGGCCGCCCACATGCCGCCGATATAGACATCGGGAAGCTCCAGCGTCTCGCCCGGCAGCCAGGGCAGCGGAAAATGGCGGAAGGCAAGGAAGGTGGCGCAGGCAAAGGCCAGCAGCCCCAGCCACAGCGTCCAGCGGTTGGGAAGCGAGGTGGCCGAGATGGTGACGGGAACGAGGAACAGGAAGGAGAAGGGATTCTCCAGCCCGCCGGTCAGGAACAGCAGCACGGCAAGCTGGATCACGTCATAGACCAGCAGCAGCCCGGAATGGGTTTCATGCAACCTCACGCTCTTGCGCCAGCGGATGGTCAGGAAGATGTTGAGCCACGCCGAAAGCGCCACCACACCGAGGCAGAAGCCCAGAGGCAAAGGAAAACCAAGCACGAAATGCACGCCCAGCACGGCGCCCGCCTGGCCGACGATGGCGAGCCAGCGCAACCGTACAAGGGTCCTCAGGCGCAGCATGCCGATCTCGGCGCCAGTGGCGACGGGCCGTGGGTCGAGGGCGAGGTCCTGTGGCATGGGCTCCGGTGGTGTGAGTT
Source organism: Aestuariivirga litoralis (assembly GCF_003234965.1). Taxonomy (GTDB): domain Bacteria; phylum Pseudomonadota; class Alphaproteobacteria; order Rhizobiales; family Aestuariivirgaceae; genus Aestuariivirga; species Aestuariivirga litoralis. Next base: position 411,324 of record NZ_QKVK01000003.1, on the reverse strand, counting down.
CGGCCAGGGTTGAGTCCGGGCCAGTCTAGACATATGTGCTGGGGGATTGAAGGAAGAACACCCATGCCCCGCCGCCCCGTCCTCATCTTCGCCGCCGTCGTGCTGCTGATCGCGGCGGGCCTTGGCAGCTATGCCTATCTCGGCCGCGGCACGCACGCCCCGCAGGGTTCCGGCACGGCGCTGGTGGGTGGCCCCTTCTCGCTCATCGACCAGGATGGCCGGCGCGTCACCGAGAGGGACTTCCTCGGCAAGTACATGCTGGTGTTCTTCGGCTATACCTATTGCCCGGATGTCTGCCCTACCGAATTGCAGGTGATGAGCGCGGCGCTGGACCAGCTGGGGCCGGACGCCAGCCGCATCCAGCCGGTCTTCGTGTCGATCGACCCGGCGCGCGACACGCCGGAGGTGCTGAAGGCCTATGTCGGCAATTTCGGCCCGCGCCTCATGGGCCTCACCGGAACGCCGGAGGAGGTTGCCGCCATCGCCAGGGCCTACCGCGTCTATTACACGAAGGCGGCGGGTGGCAGTTCGTCCACGGACTATCTGATGGACCATTCGAGCATCATCTATCTGATGGGGCCTGACGGCCGCTTCGTCCGGCACATGGCCTACACCACGGACGCCGCAAAACTCGCGATGGAACTGAAGGAAACACTTAGACTTTCCCCCTAAAGTCTAGAAATGACGGGTTGCCCCGAGTCGGGGGAGTTGCTACCGTCGAGCGTTAACGAGGGGTTTCCCGGTTGTGCTGTATTACCTGTACGAGATGAATCATGCGGCGCTCGCGCCGTGGCGTGCGGCCGCCGATGCGGGCATCAGCTTCTGGCGAAGCCCCGCAAATCCCTTCAAGGATACGCAGCTCGGCCGTTCACTCGCGGCTTCGCTCGAACTCTTCGAACGCACCACCCGCCGCTACGGCAAGCCGGGCTTCGAGATCCAGGACGTCATCATCGGCGATGACATCGTCCCCGTCGAAGAGCGGGTCGTCCACAACAAGCCCTTCTGCAAGCTGCTCAACTTCGAGAAGCAGTGGGAGAAGCCGAGGAAGCAGCACAAGCTGCTGATCGTCGCCCCCATGTCCGGGCACTATGCCACGCTGCTGCGCGGCACTGTCGAATCCATGCTCCCGCATTATGACACCTACATCACGGACTGGGTGGATGCGCGCAGCGTGCCGCTGATGGAAGGCGGATTCGACCTCGACGACTATGTCGACTACGTCACCGACTTCCTGCAGTTTCTGGGTCCCGACACCAGCGTCATGGCGGTGTGCCAGCCGTCCGTGCCGGTCATGGCGGCGGCGGCGCTGATGAATGCCGCGAAAGATCCCTGCGCGCCCCGCACCATGATCCTCATGGGCGGCCCCATCGACACCCGCCGCAACCCGACGGCGGTCAACAACCTGGCGCAGGAAAAGGGCGTCGACTGGTTCCGCAAGAATGTCATCATGAAGGTGCCCGCGCCCCATGCCGGCATGATGCGCGACGTCTATCCGGGCTTCCTGCAGCTCGGCGGCTTCATGACCATGAACCTCGATCGCCATCTCGATGCCCATCGCGAACTGTTCTGGCACCTCGTCGACGGTGATGGCGACTCTGCCGAAAAGCACCGCGACTTCTACGATGAATACATGTCGGTGATGGATCTCACCGCCGAGTTCTACCTGCAGACGGTGGAGAAGGTCTTCGTCAACCACGACCTGCCCAAGGGTACCCTGACCCATCGCAATTCGCTGGTCGACTGCTCGAAGATCACGCGCACCGCGCTGATGACCATCGAGGGCGAGCGTGACGACATTTCCGGCGTCGGCCAGACCGAGGCGGCCCATGACCTGTGCTCGAACCTCGCTCCCGAGAAGAAGCTCCACCACCTGCAACCGGGCGTCGGTCATTATGGCGTGTTCAACGGCTCGCGGTTCCGCAAGGAAATCGTTCCGCGAATCGTCGCCTTCGTGAATAAGAACGCTGATGATCGGACTGCTCAGAAGCCTTCAGCGAACGGTCGCGCCAAGACCGCTTGAACCGACCCGGCTCCTCGTCGGTGACGAGGTGCTGGACGTCACCTTCCGCCGCCATGCGCAGGCGCGCCGCCTCGTTCTCAGACTGAATGCCACTGGCACCGGCGTGCTGGTGACTGTGCCGCGCGGCGTTTCGCGCGCCCGGGCGCTTGAATTCACCGAACGCTCGCGCGCCTGGATCGAGGACAGGGTTCGCGCGCGGGGCGGCCTCATTCACCTTGCGGACGGCGCGGCCCTTCCGCTGCGCGGCATCGAGCACGACATTCGCCACGTTCCCGGGCGCCGCGGCATCGTGCGGGCCGATCGTGACCGCCTCTACATCGACGTTCCGGGCGACCCGGCGCATCTGCCGCGCCGCGTCCACGACTTCCTCAAGGCGGAGGCGCGTGCCGATCTCACCCGCGCCTCGCTGAAATACGCTGCGCTGATGGGCGTGAAGTTCCGGCGCATCACCATCCGCGACCAGCGCAGCCGCTGGGGCTCGTGCTCGGCAGGGGGCGACCTGTCCTATTCCTGGCGCCTCATCCTGGCGCCCGACTATGTGCTCGACTATGTGGCGGCGCATGAAGTCGCCCACCTGCGCCACCTCGACCATAGCCCGCGCTTCTGGCGTCTCGTCCTCACCCATTGCCCCAATGCCGCCCGCGCCAAGAACTGGCTGCGCAGCCACGGCCAGGACGTGCACCGGGTGGTGGTATGAAAGCCCCGCGCCTCGCTGTCTGCAGCGCACACCCCTGAGCAAACGTTCCATCATCGCCGGGGCAGATGTTCAGACGCCGCGATCCTTTTTCAGGATGCGCCGGACAAGCCCCCCGCGCATGTTGGAAGCGGTGATTGCCATGATCGGCTGCTAGGGTTCATCGAGCTTGTCGCGCATCGCCCGCTCGCGTGCGCTGTTGTGCTTCTTCTTCGGGTTGCCGCTGCCCTGGCCACCGCCGAACAGCCGTTCGAGAAAGTTGCCGGCATTGATGCCGGGCGGCGCCGGTTCCTCGGCAGCGCCCATGTCATATTGTGCATCGGTCACCGTGGCAGGCCCGCTCATCGCCACCTGCGGCGTCCCGGGCAGGGGGCGGGGCGTGAGGCCGCGATGGGCGGGCTCCATCACGTCGCGCCAGATCATGGCCGGCAGCAGGCCACCGGTGACTTTGCCGGTCGGTGAATTATCATCGTTGCCGACCCACACGCCGGCGATGAGATCGCTGGTGTAGCCGATGAACCAGGCATCACGATAGTCCTGGCTGGTGCCGGTCTTGCCGGCGATGTCGAAGCCGGGAAAGCCGGCGCGGGTGCCGGTGCCATCGGTCACCACGAGGCGCATCATGCGGTTCATGCCCCAGAGCTCGTTGTCGCCCACGGTGCGCGGAAAGCCGGAGCCATTGCGCTCGTAGATCACCCGCCCATCGCGCGTCTTGACGCGCGTCACCGCATAGGCCGTCACCGGATAGCCGCCATTCGAGAAGGGCACGAAGGCGGCGGTCAGTTCCAGCGGCGTCACCTCGGAGGTGCCAAGTGCGATCGAGGCATCGTCCTTCAGCGGCGAGACGATGCCGAGCCGGTGGGCCACGGCCACCACCGCCTGCGGGCCCAGCTGCAGCACGAGCTTCACCGAGATGGTGTTGAGCGACAGGGCCAGCGCGGTTTCCAGTGCCACCGGCCCCAGGTATTTCTTGCGATAGTTTTCCGGCTGCCAGTTGCCCACCCGGATGGGCTCGTCGACCTCCACCGTGTCCGGCGTGAAGCCATGTTCGAGCGCGGCAAGATAGACGAATGGCTTGAACGCCGAGCCGGGCTGGCGCTTGGCCTTGGTGGCGCGGTTGAACTGGCTCTTCTTGTAGGACTTGCCGCCCACCATGGCGAGAACCGCACCCGAGCCATCCATCACCACCATGGCGCCCTGGCTGACCTTCAGCTTCGTGCCCTGCGCGCCCAGCTCCTTGGCGACCGCCAGTTCGGCACTGTTCTGCAGCGCCGGGTCGATGGTGGTCTCCACCACCAGCGACTGCTGGTAGTCCCGCACGAATTCCGGCAGCTGCTCGCCGATCCAGTCGATGACGAAATTCTTGGCCGACATGTAGCTGTCAGTTTTGGCGGCGGCTGGATTGCTGATTGCCGCGGCCGCTTCCTCGGGCGTGATGAAGCCTGCGTCGGCCATGCTTTCCAGCACCAGCCCGGCGCGATCGCTCGCAGCCCTGGGATTGGAGATCGGGTTTGCGGCGCTCGGCGCCTTGACGACGCCGGCCAGCGTCGCAGCCTCGGCCAGCGAGAGTTCTGCGGCGGACTTGCGATAATAGACCTGCGCCGCCTTCTCGATCCCGGTGGCACCGGAGCCGAAATAGACCCGGTTGAGATAGAGCTGCAGGATGTCGTCCTTCGAATAGTGCTTCTCCAGCCACAGGGCCAGAACCAGTTCCTGCAGCTTGCGCTGCAGCGTACGGTCGGGGGAGAGGAACAGGTTCTTGGCCAGCTGCTGGCTCAGCGTCGAGCCACCCTGCACGACGCGGCCCGAGCGGTAGTTGGTATAGATGGCGCGGGCCAGCCCGATGGGGTCGACGCCATAGTGGCTGCGGAAGCGGCGGTCCTCGATGGCGATGAAGGCGTTGGGCACATAGTCCGGCAGGTCGGCGATGCGCACCTCGTCGCCGTTGAACGAGCCCTGCTCGGCCAGCACCGAGCCGTCATTGGCGAGGATCATGATGCCGGGGTCCCGGTCCGGGATCTGCAGCAGCCCCTGCTTGTCCAGCGTCATCCAGACGTAACCGAACATGCCCGCGAGCCCGAGGGTGCCGATCACCGCCAGTGTCAGGCCGAAGCGGATGACGGGCCACAGCAGGGAGCGCCTGCGGCGGCGCGACCCGCGCGGCGGTGGAGAGGCCTCCTTGCCGGCCCGGCCCTTGCCGCCCTTCGCAGCGGAGAACAGCTGAGGCTCCGCCCGTTGCCCTCCCCGATCTTTCCTGACCGACCGACCCATCACTCCCCCGGCACCCCGGACAAGGGGCAAGACTAGCGGGTGACGGCTTTACGTGCCGTGAACCCGGCATCCGCCGCCGGGGAAAAGCAATGGTTCGCAAACATGGTGCAATGATGACCCGGACGGCATCCGGAATGCATCCGAAATGCATCCGCAAGACGCCCAGAATGCATCTACATCATCGCGCCGACATGCCAGGGAACATACTCGTTGTCGCCATAGCCGAGTTCTTCCGACTTGGTCTTCTGCCCCGAGGCCACCTTCAGCATGAGTTCGAAGATCTGCTGGCCCTTCGCCTCGATCGACACACCGTCGAGGATGTCGCCGCAGTTGATGTCCATGTCGTCGATCATGCGCGTGTAAATATCTGTATTCGTTGCCAGTTTGATAGACGGAACGGGCTTGCAGCCATAGGCGGAACCACGCCCCGTGGTGAAGCAAAGCAGGTTTGCACCGCCCGCCACCTGGCCCGTTGCCGCCACGGGGTCATATCCCGGCGTATCCATGAAAACGAAACCACGCCCCGTCACCGGCTCAGCATAGCGATAGACGTGGCGCAACGTCGTCGAACCGCCCTTGGCGGCCGCGCCCAGCGACTTCTCTAGGATGGTCGTCAACCCGCCCAGCTTGTTGCCCGGTGAGGGATTGTTGTTCATTTCCATATTGTTACGCTTCGTGTAGTCCTCCCACCACTTGATGATCTCGACGAGCCTCTCGCCGACCTCGCGGTTGGCCGCGCGGCGGGTGAGCAGGTGTTCCGCGCCATAGATTTCCGGTGTTTCCGACAGGATGCCGGTGCCGCCGTGCCGCACCAGGATGTCCACCGCCGCACCGAGCGCCGGGTTGGCGGTAATGCCCGAGTAACCATCCGATCCGCCACACTGAAGGGCCACGATCAGCTCCGAGGCATGGCAGGTTTCGCGGTGCACGTTGTTGACGTGGGGCAGCATCTCGCGAATGGCCGCGACCCCTGCTGCAACCGTCTTTTTCGTGCCTCCCGTCTCCTGGATGGTCATGGTCCGGAAGGTTTCGTTCTCGACCACCCCATAGGCTTCCTTGAAGCGCGGAATCTGGAACCCTTCGCAGCCCAGTCCGACCATCAGCACGCCACCCATGTTGGGGTTGGTGGCGTAGCCCCAGGCCGTACGCTTCAGGATATCGAAGATCACGCCGCGGTAGTCGACGACGCAGCCATTGTCCATCTTGAGTGCGACGATACCATCTATGTTCGGATAATCGTTCAGCATTCCGGATCGCTTCACCTCCTCCGCAATGAACCCCGCGACGGTGGCAGAGCAATTGACCGAGGTGAGCACGCCGATGTAGTTGCGCGTGCCCACCTTGCCGTTGGCGCGGCGATAGCCCAGGAAGGTCGCCTGCTGCGCCAGCGGCAGTATGTCCTCCGATCTTGCATCCTGCGCAAAGGCGTAGTCGCGGTCGAAGTCCTGCATGCCCGTATTGTGTTCATGAACCCAGGCGCCCTTGGGGATGTCCTGTTTCGCGAAGCCGATGATCTGCCCGAACTTGCGGACCGCATCCCCGGATCGGATCGCGGCTGAGGCCATCTTATGGCCCTTGCCGATGCGGTCCAATGCCGTGATGCCCTCCGGGGCATCCGACCCCTTGTCAACCGTGTCGATGGCAACGAGGACGTTGTCCGCAGCAGACAGGCGAAGCATGCGGGGTTGTTTCGGCACGGTTGCAATCATCATGGGACTCGCTTGCGTGTTGCGGGGCTTGCCCGCTGGTGGAATATCGCTAACATGTTAGCATGCCAGTCGATGACGTCACCTATGAATTCTTGAGTCCGGGACGACCTTCGACAAAGGGTGCAACAGCGCGCGTCCACGCGGCACTTCGGGAAGCCATCGTCCAGCTGGATCTGAAACCCGGCGAAGTCCTGGATAAACCTGCAATTGCGGCCCGCATGGGCGTTTCACGCTTCCCCGTTGGCGAGGCTATGAACCGTCTCGCGGCGGAAGGACTGGTCGACATCATTCCGCAAAGCGGCTCCCGCGTCGCGCTCATCAAGATATCCGATGCACGCGAGAACATGTTTCTCCGCCGCGCCCTGGAAGTGGAAACGGTAAGGTGGCTTGCTCCCCACAGCGGACCCAGCCTTCTGCAACAGCTGGCCAGCAACCTGCGCTATCAGCGGGCCGCGATCGATGCACAGGACCTGAAGGGCTTCCATGGCTTCGACCTGGCCTTTCATGCTCTGCTGCAAGATCACCTCGGTTTCGAACGGGTGCGGACTGCAACGGAAACGGCACGGCTGGGGCTCGACCGCGTCAGACAGCTTCTGAACACCCGGCGCCGCGTCGAACTCACCCTCGCCGAACACCGGGCCATCGTGACGGCGCTGGAGGCCCGCGACGGCGACGCCGCAGCGCGCGCCATGTACATGCACCTCGATGCAGTCATGACAGAGCTGGAAACATTCGCGCGCGAGAGGCCAGAGCTTTTCGCCGATCTCAACACCGCGGGAGGACTTGCGACATGAAGAAGCGCAACTTTAGGGCGCCGTCCGGAGAAACCATCTCCTTCACCGAGTTGGGCTTCGGCACGGCGCCAATCGGCAATCTTTACAGGGCGGTTGATCCGGAAGAGGCACAAAGGACGCTGGACGCGGCATGGAAAGCGGGAATCCGCTACTATGACACGGCGCCACTCTATGGGCTCGGCCTGTCGGAGACGCGCCTCAACCGATTCTTGTTCGGCAAGAAGCGCAAGGACTATGTGCTTTCGACCAAGGTGGGGCGCCTCCTCGAAGTGTGTGATCCCAAGCAGCGTACCGGGATAGGCAAGTTCTTCGACACACCGTCACGCCGTGAAATCTACGACTACAGCTATGACGGCTTCATGCGGTCGATCGAGTTCTCGCTGGAGCGGTTGGGCGTCGACTCGATCGACGTCATCTTCATTCACGATGTGGACGTCTTCAACCACAAGACCGTGGCGGCGCGCGATGCGCATGTGAAGACGATTCTCAACAGTGGCATCAAGGCCCTGGAGAAGCTCCGCAGCGAGAAGGTGATCAAGGCATTCGGCGCCGGCGTCAACGAGTGGGAAGTATGCGAGATCCTGACACGCAATTCCGATGTCGACATTTTCCTGCTGGCGGGCCGCTACACGCTGCTGGAGCAGGACTCTCTCAACTCCTTCCTGCCCCTGTGCGAGGAACGCGGCATCGGCATCGTGCTGGGCGGCCCCTATAACTCAGGCATTCTTGCCACTGGTCCGAAGCCTGGCGCCTGGTATAATTATGATCCCGCGCCCAAGGCGATCCTGGAGCGCGTGGCGAAGATCGAGGCCGTGTGCAAGCGGCACAAGGTGAAGCTCGCCCAGGCTGCACTGCGCTTTCCATTGCACCACCGGAACGTGGTGAGCGTGATCCCCGGAGGCGTGAGTCCGAAGGAAGTGGCGCTGAACGTGGCCACGATGGATGCGAAGCTTCCCAAGACTCTGTGGAAGGACCTCAAGGCCGAGGGGCTGCTGCACGCCGACGCGCCGGTGCCGCGGTGAGGGCGGCGATCCTCGGTTCGGGCCTCATCGGCCGCTCATGGGCCATGGTCTTCGCCCGCGGCGGGCACGATGTTGTGTTGTGGGACCAGGACCCTGCCCAAGTCGAGAAGGCCAAGGGCCACATCGCGCGCACCTTGCCCGAGATGCAGTCGGCAGGACTGTTGGAGGATGCCGAAAGTACGTTCCGACGCATCAGCGGAGCGGCAGATCTTGCGCAAGCATTGGCGGGAGTTGACTTCATCCAGGAGAACATCGTCGAGCGCGCCGAACCAAAGAAGGCCCTGTTCACCGAGGTTGAGCGGCTGGCTCCACCGAATGCCATCATCTCGAGCTCAACGTCGGCCATCATGCCGTCCATCATCTTCGGCGAACTTGCGACACGGAGGCGCTGCCTCGTGTCGCATCCGCTCAACCCGCCGCATCTCGCCCCCATCGTCGAACTGTGCGGGGCCGACTTCACCCAGCCGGACGTGATTTCGCGTGCCCGCGATTTCATGGCAGGTTGTGGCATGTCGCCCATCATCGTGAAACGCGAGATCGAGGGCTTCATCCTGAACCGGTTGCAGCTTGCGGTGCTGAACGAGGCGTTTCGGTTGATCGCCGACGACTATGTAAGTGCCGAAGACCTCGACAAGACCATCAAGGACGGGCTCGCACTGCGCTGGAGCTTCATGGGACCGATCGAGACCATTGACCTCAACGCACCCGATGGGGTGGCCGACTATCTCGAGCGCTATGGACCTACCATCCGTCGGGTGGGGCACAGCCAGTCCGCCGCGGAGCCCTGGCCCGAAGACATGGGAGCACGGCTCGATGCCGAACGCCGCGCAGCTGTGCCGCGCGAGAAGCTCGGCGATGCCACCCAGTGGCGTGACCGGCGGATGATGGCACTTGCCGCCCACAAACGCGCCCAGGAAAGGAAAACGCCGCACTGAGGCGGCGCTTTTCCCGCTCAGGCGGCCATCAACTCGGGGGGCGGCGCCTTTGCACCCGTCATGAAGGCCACTGCGTCCGACATGGTGAAGTCCTTCGGATTGATGACACAGAGGCGCTTGCCGAGGCGGTGGATATGGATCCGGTCCGCCACTTCGAAGACGTGCGGCATGTTGTGCGAGATGAGGACGATGGGAAGGCCGCGGCGCTTCACGTCGAGGATCAGTTCCAGCACGCGGCGCGATTCCTTGACCCCCAACGCGGCGGTCGGCTCGTCCATGATCACGACCTTCGAGCCGAAAGCGGCAGCACGCGCGACGGCGACGCCTTGGCGTTGGCCGCCCGAGAGCGTCTCCACCGCCTGACCGATGTTCTGGATGGTCATGAGGCCGAGCTCGCTCAGCTTGTCGCGGGCGATTTTCTCCATGGCCTTGTGATCGAGCTTCTTCAGCACGGAGCCGAGGAAGCCAGGCTTGCGGATCTCGCGGCCCATGAACATGTTGTCGGCGATCGACAGCGCGGGAGACAAGGCAAGGTTCTGGTATACCGTCTCGATGCCGGCATTGCGCGCATCCAGCGGCGACTTGAAGTGTACTGGCTTGCCCTCGAGCCTGATCTCGCCCTCGTCGGGTGTCACGGCGCCGCAAATGGCCTTGATGAGAGTCGACTTTCCTGCGCCATTGTCGCCGATCACCGCCAGTATCTCATTGGGATAGAGATCAAAGTTGCAATGATCGAGGGCCGTGACGCGGCCATAGCGCTTCACCAGGTTGTGGGTCGTGAGGATCGGCGTGACGGATGTGGTCATGACGGGTGCCCGTGCTTGAAGCGTTGAAGTGTCAGGTCGATGCCTTGCGGATCCACTGGTCGATGGCGACAGCCGCAATGATCAGGATGCCGACGGTGAAATCCTGCCACAGCACATCGACCTTCGAGAGCGACAGGCCGAAGCGAAACACGCCGACGATGATGGCGCCGAGGACCGATCCGACGATGGTGCCGCGGCCGCCGAACAGCGACGTGCCGCCGATCACGACGGCGGTGATGGAGTCGAGATTGGCGGTTTCGCCTGCGAGGGGCGTGACCGTTCCGCCGACGCGGCCGATGAGAACCAGGCCGGCAAAGGCAGCGATGACGCCAGCGACTGCATAGACCGAACGCAGCACCTTGTCCGTCTGGACACCGGAGAGCATGGCGCCGCTGAGATCGTCACCGACAGCATAGACGTGGCGTCCCCAGGCAGTGTGCTTCAGCACATAGGTCATCAGCCAGGCGAGCAGCAGGAAGGCAACGGTGCCGTAGAGGATCTGGAAGCCTGCGATCGAGATGACCTTGCCAAACCAGATGAGCAACGGAGCAGCCGCCTCCGTATCGACATTGCGGATCGACTCCGAATTCGAATACCAGAGTTTGAGCGCCTGGTAGATGTAGAGCGTACCGAGCGTCACGATGAAGGGTGGCAGGCGCAGGCGGGTGACGAGGAATCCGTTGAAGTAGCCCATGAGACCACCCGCGAAGGCGCCGATGGCAATGGCGGCAGGAGCAGGTACGCCAGCCTGCACCGCAAGCTTGCCCATGATAATCGATGCCAGCACCATGATGGCCCCGATCGACAGGTCGATGCCGGCGGTGAGGATGATGATGGTTTGTGCGATGGCGACGATGCCGATCGGCGTGATCTGCTTCAGGATGGTGGAAAGGTTGCCGGGCTGTACGATCCGGCCGTCCGTGGTGAAGGAGAACAGAAACAGCGAAAGAATGAGCACGAACACCGGCACGGCAACCGGATAGGCCTGCAGGAAGATACGCAGCTTCTGCAGCCCTGTCAGGTGTTCGGTTTCAAAGGACGCAACCGAGGTATCGGCCTTGGTGAGCGTCGCCTCAAAATCAGAAACGGTTTTCGTCGGCTGACCGGTGTCGCTCATGTTCCCTACCCCAGTACGAGTCATGTGCGGGTGTTTTCCCGCATCTTGTTTGAGGGGCGACGTTAAGGCCGCCCCCCACGCTGTTCAACTCAGAAAATCTGCTTCGGGATCAGCCCCAGCAGAGCTTCAGGCCTTCTTCCGAGGTCTTGGAGTCGAGGCCATCCACCGGCTTGTCGGTGATCAGCTGCACGCCCGTGTTGAAGAAGGTCAGGCCTTCGGAGTTGGCCGGCTTGGTGCCGTCCTTGGCGAAGGCGGCGATGGCTTCCACGCCCTTCGAGGCCATCAGCAGCGGGAACTGCATGGAGGTGGCGCCGATGACGCCGGCCTTGACGTTCTGCACGCCCGGGCAGCCGCCGTCGACCGACACGATGATCGCCTGGTTCTCCTTGCCCGCGGCCTTCATGGCCTGGTAGGCGCCCTCGGCGGCCGGCTCGTTGATCGTGTAGATCACGTTCATGTCCGGGTCCTTGGCGAGGAGGTTCTCCACCGCCTTGAGGCCGCCCTCGGGGTTGGCGTTCGAGGTTTCGTGGCCGATCACGCGGGGATCCTTCTCGGAGCCCAGCACCTTGCCGTCCGGAACCTCGATGCCGAAGCCGGTGAGGAAGCCGGTGTCACGCAGCACGTCGACCGAGATGTTGTCCTTGTTGATGTCCAGCATGCCGATCTTCGCGGTGGCGGCCTTGTCGCCGAGCTGGGCCTTGGCCCACTTGCCGATGAGCACGCCGGCCTGGAAGTTGTCGGTGGCGAAGGTCGAGTCGGCGGCTTCGGCGTCGCCGATCGGCGTGTCGAGGGCGATGACCAGCAGGCCCTTGGCGCGGGCTTCCTTGAGGGCGGGAATGACCGAGTCGTTCGACGCGGTGATCAGGATACCCTTGGCGCCGGAGGCGACGCAGTTCTCGATGGCTTCGATCTGCGGGCCGGCGTCACCGTCGACCTTGCCGGCGAAGGCCTGGATCTCGATGCCGAGTTCCTTGGCCTTGGCCTCTGCACCTTCCTTCATCTTCACGAAGAAGGGATTGGTGTTGTTCTTGGTGATCAGGCAGACGCTGTCAGCCGCGAGAGCGGGGGTGACGGCAAAAGCAACGGTCGCCGCGGCGCCGAGCAGAGCAGCTTTGAAAAGGGTCTTCAACGTAGGCCTCCCATCAGTTTGTTGTCCCCAATCAAGGGGTTAGATGACAATCAATTGCTACCGGTGCGAGAGGGGCACGTGACTCCACACTCCTGCACATGGCGCAATCTCAACTCAAAAAATCACCCCTGTCAATAAGTAAACCGGAATGATTTATTGATTGACAGGTTGCCGGGCTGCTGGAAATCTGTGCGCCTTCTGCTCAGGGAACGGGATTGGCATGTCGATCGAATGGGCCAGCGGCACGCGCGGGGACACCTACCCCGAGCTTTCGCGCGGCACCACCCAGACGGGGGTGAGGCTCTATAACGAGCGGCTGATCCTGTCGCTGGTGCGGCTACATGGACAGCTGCCGAAGGCTGAAATGGCAAGATTGACAGGCCTCTCGGCCCAGACGGTCTCGGTCATCGTTCGGCAGCTTGAGGGTGACGGACTGCTGCGGAGGCGGACACCGCGCCGGGGCAAGGTCGGCCAGCCGCTGGTTCCATTCGAGCTCGACACCAATGGCGCTTTCTCGATTGGGCTCAAGGTGGGCCGCCGATCCGGTGACCTGATGCTCCTGGACCTTGCCGGCAATGTGCGTCACACCATTCACCGCCCTTACACCTTCCCTTCCCCGGCCGAGATGATGAGCTTCGTCACCACGGGGGTCGAGGAGTTGATTTCTGGTTTGGCGACGGAGCAGCGCGCGCGTATCAGCGGCATGGGAATTGCCGCTCCTTTCCAGCTCTGGAACTGGGCCGATGACGTTGGCGCACCGGCTGACGTGCTCTTGGCATGGAAGGACTTTGACCTGCAGGCGGAAATCTCCAGGCTTTTTCCCTGGCCCATACATTTCTGCAATGACGCATCTGCGGCTTGCGCGGCTGAGCTGCTGTTCGGCCATGGCCGCGACCTGCAGGACTTCGCCTATTTCTACCTCGGCTACTTCATCGGCGGCGGCGTAGTGCTGAACGGAAGCCTCTATCTGGGTCATCATGGCAATGCAGGGGCGCTTGCTTCCTTTCCCGTAACATCGGCACGCGGTGAGTCAGAACAGTTGGTGCATTCGACCTCGCTGGCGGCGCTGGAGCGCGACATCCTCCGCGACGGTGGTGACCCGGAGCTGCTGTGGAGAGATCTTGGCGAATGGCGAGGCGCTGGACCCGCGCTCGACCGCTGGCTCGTGCGCGCGGCGCACGACGTTGCAACGGCGGCGGCCGGCATCATGGCAGTCCTGGACTGCTCCGCCATCGTCGTTGATGGGGCGATACCGCTTCAGGTGAGGGCCCGCTTCGTGGAAGCCGTGAACCGTGCCCTGAACGGCGTCGACCGGCAGGGCCTGGCGGAATTTCCGGTGCTCGAAGGCACGATCGGGGCAGACGCCCGCGCGCTAGGGGCGGCCAGCCTGCCGCTTTTCGACAACTTCATCATCAACCGCAATGTGCTGTTCAAGGAGAAGGCCTGATGCTCAAGGGACTCGATCCGTTGCTGAGCCCGGATCTCCTCCGCGTGCTGCGGGCGATGGGACATGGCGACGAGATCGCCATCGTCGATGGCAATTATCCCGCCGAGGAACACGGCAAGCGCGTGGTCCGCCTCGATGGCCACGGTGCACCGCGCATCCTTGATGCCATACTCTCCGTCATGCCGGTGGATGACATGGTGCCGGATGCGGTGTGGCGCCCTGCTGCGTATATGGATCCCACCCGCATGGAACCGGTGTTCGAGGACTTCGCAGCGGTGCTGCTCAAGCACGAACCGAAACACAGGATCGTCCCGCTGGTGGGCGATGCCTTCTACAACAAGGTGAAGTCATGTTTCGCCATAGTCGCGTCCAGTGAGCCGCGGCTCTATGGCAACATCATCGTGAAAAAGGGCGTGATCTATCCAACCTGAAGTGTCGGGTCCGAAGGCTGGCGACCCCGCGTTCGCTACATCCTGCATGTTGCGGGGTGTCATGGCATCACCGAAGACTGGCTGGCTTGGCCGGAAGACTGACCAGGCGCGATAGAACGCCCCCGGGTAGATCACCCTTGGCTCTTGATCAGTCCTGTCAATGCCTTAGCGTCGGCGCTGTCCGGGAACACGGCCTCACGTCCATCGGTACCACGCTCGAGCTCGTCCTCGCTGATACCCAGATGGTCCTTGAGAATCCCCTTGAAGAGCATGCGGGTGCAGTAGGGGGCCTTGAGATCACGCTTATCCTGCAAATCCTTGAGCCACGGCCAGTCGGTGGTCACCTTGCGGCCGGCGACAGCACCGCCCACAAGCAATGCCGCCGTCCCGGTGCCGTGGTCCGTGCCGTCCTGGCCATTGTCCCACACCGTGCGCCCGAACTCGCTGACACAGGCCACAACAGTGTTTCTCCACGCAGCTTCCCCCTCTGCGCCTTCGCCCAGTCCATCCCTGAAACTCTTGAGGCATGTGTCGAGATAGTTGAGCATGTAGGCCATGCCGCTCTTTTCACTCCTGTGGGCGTCGAAACCGACGATCTGGATGGCCGCCACACGCGGCCCCGTGGCAGCTCCCATCAGTTTGCCGGCACCATAAAAAGTTGAATTTACACTCCCCGTAGCAGCAGAAGGATTGCTTCTCGCGACTGTGCGAACCCCGTCACCAAGCGCCAGATATGTGGCCAATTCCATGTCACCGCCATTACTCGCATTGTAGAGCGTCTGGACGTCCCCGCTGTACCACGGCCATCTGTCCGGGGTCCATGTCAGTACAGGCCTCTCACCTTTCAGAATGAAGGGCGCGCCCCCGAGCGCAAGTCCCCTCGGTAACCGGATCTCCGGTGTAACGCCCGCGATAGCGTCGCCTTGCGGAAGATATGCCAGGAGGCGGTTCATCCATCCGTTCCTCGCTGTTCTTGCTCCCGCCTGTCCATTGGTACCTGCTTCGAGGTTGTACATGCAGTGGAAGTGTGAACGCACCCGCAAAGGGGGCGCGATGGCATGGACAATCGCCGCATCTCCGGCCTCGTACCAGGCGTGGAAGTTCGTCATGGCCTTGTTGAGGTAGAAGAATCCATCGAGGTCCGCCATATCGGTGGCGGACTGACGAAGGCCATTCCGCCAAACGCCATAGTCAGGGTCACCCAGCGGAGCGACCAAGTGCAGACCATCGAGGCCGCCCTGCAGCAAGACGACCAACAGGCGCTTCTCACGGTCATTGTTGCCGGTGGCACTGGAACTGCGCGGCATGAATGCCCAGGCGCTGAGACTGGCGGTCGCACCCAACAGGGCGCGGCGGTTCAGGTAAAGACGCGATTCGCTGCAGCCTTCAGCGGCTGCTGCCTCAATCCGCGGATCAATGATGTCGTGGCCGTGATCATGGTCCTGCATAGCATTAACTCCGGATGTATTCGGGAGAGAGGAAGATGAGTGGAACGAGGTGACGAAAATCGACACTCCTCTTGAGAAGCTTCGTCAGGGCTGGCGTCGCGCAGTCTCCCAGCAAGTCCTCAGCGAGAGAGGCGGGCGTGGAGTGGCCCAATTTGGAGTCCGCCATGGTTTTGAGGAATTGCATTCGCGTTTCGACAAGTCTGAACGCCATGTTTCGGCGGACAACAAGGGCATCGCCTGTGAGCCAGAATGCGTTGTCGTCCGGATAACCATCAGGCGTTTCACGGCCCCAGAAGGCCCAGCCCATCAGATCAAGGTACAGTTTATAGCGCCACGCAAACCCGCGCGCCTCAACCTCCGTGGTGCCGATTCCGCGTATGACCGACACCGCCCAGGGCAGAGGCTGCTTGATCCTGTTGAAAGGTGTGGTCCAGGCTGAAGGTAATTCCAGCAGTGCCTTGGAGACCTCGTAGAGGTTTCCGGCCTCATCGCTAAAAACATCAGCCAGCCTTCTGATATCAGCGGTGTCCTGACTCATCGCTTTCTCATTGTTGGGATCTGGAGCATCCCTGATGAAATGACGCACGAGCTTGGTCGCGATGTGTTTCGCCGTGTTCGGATGGAGAGCCAAGTCTTTCAGGCACGCGCTGACCTGCCGCACCACGTCGGCCTGGCCATAGGTTGTGCCCATCACAGTATATGCACCGGGCTGGTGCACGTCGGCATTGTAGAACGTGTTCGGACTGTTGGCAGTCCAGCCCGTCAGCATTTTGGCAAAGGCCGTGACGTCTGCCTGCGTGTATCCCCCGTCCTCGCCGAGGGTATGGAGCTCAAGGATCTCCCGGGCCAGGTTTTCGGTGTAAGTGGGACGGTTCTTGATCGCGTAATCGGAGCCTTGTCTCTTCACCCACGCCGATTTTTTCCACCTGCCGACATAGGGGCTGTTGGGACCAATAGACAGATGGTTGTCGAGATAGCGGATCATCGCGGGATGCTTCTCGACGGCGAGCAGCATGTCGCTGAAGTTGCCGAGCACATTCTGGCGGATCGCGTGACGATCCATGTGGCCACTGAAGCACGAGGCTTTGGACGTCCAGACCGAGAAATGGTTTTGCCAGAACTGTACGAGGCGCTCAACGAAGCCCACGCGAGGGCGCAAGAATTGAACGTATCGTTCCGTAGATTCCTTTGTCCAAGCCGTTCGTGGCCGCTCTCCGGGAGAGCAAGCTACTTTGTAACAGCCCTCGAGCGTTCCGTCGTAATCCGGCCAATCGCCATAGACGACCCTGACATTCTCGTCTGGAATGAGGGCGGCCTGCTCGTCTTTAAGCTCAGCCAAGCAGGCATTGTAAGCGGCATCTTCACCGGTTCCGATAGAAAGTCTCCCGCCTGGTTTCGGCCCGAAACCAAACCGCATGAAGGCTACGCGTGCCTTGGTGTCTTCATCCAGCTTTTCATAACCCCCGGCGACTGCTGCTGCCATTTTGGAACCCTCTTCAACCTTAACGAGTCATTAACATGATCTTGGACTGAATACAAGCTATACGTGTATATACTGGAGGGATTGGATGAATGATTGGAATGAACGACCTCTGGTAGAGGTTGATCTTCCTGATCGAGCCGGGACGCTCACTGCAAGAAATCGCCGCTGCCTTGTTTCAATTCGGCGAGGTAAGGGCCGCAGGCTGGGACCCGCCCATTTCCCATACCGATGCGGCTTCATGTTCTAGGACCAAGCTTGACGCGCGTGGATGAGACCCCTCGCCTTGGTATCGGGGTTTCGATCTGGGCACCATCCAGCAATGATTTTCATAATTGGAACCTTATACAACCTCAGAGAGTCTCCTAACACGGGAGATTTCCAGTCTCAAGCTGAGCGTGTATAATCCTCCGCTTTGGTGCGATTCAGTATTAAGAACACCCTCTCAAGGAGGTGCAATTCGCACCCCTGCCCGTCATGTGCTGTTTACCGAGAAGGTGTTGCAGTGGATGTCGGCGATGTTCCGGGCGCTTGCTCTTCGCGCATGCAAGTACACACCTGGGCGCGTCTCGCCCGATGATCGATGCTTGGAGCCGCTCAGCGGTCCTGGAAGCGGGGTTTCCGTTTCTCGATGAAGGCCTGCATGCCTTCCTTTTGGTCCTCGGTCGCAAACATCGAGAGGAACAGGCGTCGCTCGAAGCGGACTCCTTCCGAGAGCGACATTTCCTGTGCGCGGTTGACGGTTTCCTTGGCCATCATGACGATAGGCTGCGAATAGCCGGCAATCTTCGCGGCCGCCGTCAGGGCTTCGTCCAGGAGCTTGTCCGCTGTGACCACGCGGGCGACCAGTCCGCAGCGTTCACCCTCCGTGGCGTCCATCATCCGGCCGGTGAGGATCAGGTCCATGGCCTTCGCCTTGCCGATGAAGCGCGGCAGCCGCTGGGTGCCACCAGCGCCGGGCATGATGCCGAGGGTGATTTCTGGGAGCGCAAAACGCGCCGTTTCGGACGCGATGATCAAATCGCACATCATGGCAAGCTCCAACCCTCCCCCCAGGCAGAAGCCGGAGACCGCCGCGATGACCGGCTTGCGGGTCTCGGCGACACGGGTCCAGCCATCGAGGAACTTGCCGAGATAGGATTCGATATAACCCTTCTCCGCCATCTCCTTCACATCGGCGCCTGCTGCAAAGGCCTTTTCGCTGCCCGTGAGAACAGCACAGCCCACCCCTGGATTCGACTCGAAACTTGTCAGGGCCTCGTTCAGCTCGGCGATCAGTGCCTCATTGAGCGCGTTGAGAGCCTGTGGCCGGTTGAGGGTCACCAGGCCCACCTTGCCGCGGGTTTCGACGATGATGTTCTGAAAGGCCATGGCAGTAATCCTATGTCTGGCAGTGACGGCAGTAGAAAGTGGAGCGGCCCGATTGCACAAGCCTCTGGATGGGCGCTCCACAGGTCAGGCAGGGCTCGCCCTCCCTGTCATAGACGAGGAAGCCTTGCTGGAAGGCCCCGGCTGTGCCGTCGGTATGGGCGAAATCCTGAAGCGTGGAACCGCCCGCGGTGATCGCCTCGGCCAACACGTCCCGCACGTGACGCACCAGTTGGTCGAGACGCGGGTCGTGGCCCTTCTTCTTCACCAGTGTCCGGGCCTTGCGGCGGGGCGAAAGACCAGCGCGAAACAGTGCCTCGCAGACATAGATGTTGCCGAGTCCTGCAATGATGTGCTGATCGAGCAGAGCCGCCTTGAGAGGCGCAGCCTTGCCGCGGAAGCGTTGGGCCAGATAAGCCGCGTTGAATTCATTGCCGAGCGGTTCGACGCCGATATTGCCCAGGAGCTTGTGGGTAGGCGCCTCGGACGCGGGGAAGAGGTCCATGATGCCAAAGCGGCGGGGGTCGGTGTAGACGAGGCGCGAACCATCTTCCAGCGCCAGCACCACGTGGTCATGAGGCCCCTGCCCCGCCTCTCCGGCCCCGGACTCGAAGTAGAATTCGCCGAGATTCCGAGCATGCTGCCCGGTGAAAACGGTAAACCGCCCTGTCATTCCAAGATGGATCAGGAGGACATCACCCGAGTCAAGGCTCGCCAGGATATATTTGGCCCGGCGCGTCAGCCCGGTCACCCGTCGTTCTGTCAAACGTTCCGCGAAATCCGCCGGGAAGGGAAAGCGCAAGCCCGCCCGGCGGAGGGTGACCCCCGCGATGCGGCGACCCTCCAGCACGGGCTTCAATCCCCGCATGACGGTTTCGACTTCCGGAAGCTCTGGCATGGTCCGTTTAGAGCCTGCCGGATGGGGGAAGGCAAGCCGCGTGCGAAGGTCTTTTCAGAACTGGCGATTACAGGCATAAGCGGCCCGCTTCCGATCAAGAGGGATCCTCATGTCCAAGTTCGTTCCGCGCGTCTTTTCCGGCATGCAGCCGACCGGCAACCTGCATCTCGGCAATTACCTGGGCGCCATGCTGAATTGGATTCACATGCAGGATACCCATGAGTGCATCTACTGTGTGGTGGACATGCACGCCATTACCGTCTGGCAGGACCCCAAGGAGCTGCGGCGGGCCATCGTCGATGTGACGGCGGCCTATCTTGCCTGCGGGCTCGATCCGAAGAAGAGCATCATCTTCAACCAGTCGCAAGTGGCCGAGCACGCCGAGCTTGCCTGGATTCTCGGCTGCACGGGGCGCATCGGATGGCTCAACCGGATGACCCAGTTCAAGGAAAAGGCGGGCAAGGACAAGGAGGCCGCTTCCGTCGGCCTCTATACCTATCCGGTGCTGATGGCGGCGGACATTCTGGGCTACCATGCCACGCATGTTCCGGTGGGCGAGGACCAGAAGCAGCACCTTGAGCTGGCACGCGACATCGCCAACAAGTTCAACATCGAC
Organism: Aestuariivirga litoralis; assembly: GCF_003234965.1. Taxonomy (GTDB): domain Bacteria; phylum Pseudomonadota; class Alphaproteobacteria; order Rhizobiales; family Aestuariivirgaceae; genus Aestuariivirga; species Aestuariivirga litoralis. The sequence continues at coordinate 391,139 of NZ_QKVK01000003.1, read as the reverse complement.
TACAAGGATGCAATCGAAGCGTCTGGTTTTGCCGACGGTGTGTTCTTTGTGCCGCCCGAACCCTATATCACCGGCCCCGCGACGCGCGTCATGAGCCTGAGGGACGGCACCAAGAAAATGTCGAAGTCGGACCCTTCCGACCTCTCGCGCCTGAACCTGACGGATGACGCTGACACCATTGCGAGAAAGATCCGAAAGGCAAAGACAGATACCGAGCCGCTGCCGACCGAGAAAGATGGCCTGAAGGGCCGCCCGGAAGCCGACAACCTCACCGGCATCTATGCTGCGCTGTCGGGAGAGAGCCTCGAGAAGGTGCTGGGCCAATATGGCGGCGGGCAGTTTTCGGTTTTCAAGAATGCCCTTGCCGATCTGGCGGTGGCCAGGCTCGGACCGGTCGGTGAGGAAACCAAGAGGTTGCAGGCAGACCGCGGCTACGTTGAAAGCGTGCTGAAGGACGGTTCCGAAAGGGCCCGGGCCATTGCTGCACCGATCATGCGGAAGGCTCGTGAGATCGTCGGTTTCATTGTTTCCTGAAGAAATGAACGCCTTGCCGCGACTGAACAGTTTGAAATGATTCTAAACTCGGGCTATATAATTCCCGAGTAGAGGAATCGGACATGTTCATCCAGACGGAAGCCACGCCAAACCCTGCAACGCTCAAGTTCCTGCCCGGCAAGCCCGTGCTGCCCGGCGGGACCCGCGACTACCGGGACGCCGCAGCCGCTTCCGAGTCGCCGTTGGCCCAGAAGCTGTTTTCAGTGAATGGCGTCGCTGGCGTGTTTCTCGGCCAGGATTTCATCACCGTCACCCGGTCCGGTGCCGAATGGCAGCACATGAAGCCTGCGATCCTTGGCCTCATCATGGACCATTATCTGTCGGGCGCGCCGGTGCTGCTGGGTGAGGCCCCGAAAGCGGAGGCCAAGGGCGAGGAATTCTTCGAAGAGGGCGACGCCGAGGTTGTTGGCACCATCAAGCAGCTGCTCGACACGCGTGTACGACCGGCCGTAGCGCAGGACGGCGGCGACATCACCTTCCACGGCTTCCGAGAGGGCGTCGTCTATCTCAACATGAAGGGGTCCTGCGCCGGATGCCCGTCCTCCACCGCCACTCTGAAGCACGGCATCGAGAACCTGCTGCGCCACTTCGTGCCGGAAGTCAGCGAAGTGCGCGCCGTTTGACCTCGGCCCCTCGGTCGGCTTATCACGCCGGCCCATGAAGATCCTCAGCCTCGACACGGCGATGGCGGCCTGCTCGGCCGCCGTGATCGACACGGAAACGCCGCTGCCGCTGGCAGCTGCCTTTGTGGCGATGGAGCGGGGCCATGCCGAGGCGCTGCCGCCCATGGTGGCCGAGGTTATGAGAGCTTCGGAAATCAGCTTGTCAGATGTCGACCGGATTGTCGTGACGACCGGTCCAGGGACGTTTACCGGCGTGCGCATCGGGCTTTCCTTCGCAAGAGGGCTGGGGCTGGCGCGCGGCATTCCAGTCATCGGCATCGACAGCCTCTCGGCCATCGCCGCCAACGAAGCGGCGAAACGACCGCTCCTCGTCGTGTCGGATGCGCGCAATGACGAGGTCTACGCCGCAGTATTCGACGCAGATCGCAGGTTCATTTGCGACCCGCATGTCACAACGGCGGCAACGGCGGCGACGGCGTTGCCGAGTGAAGCAATGGTTCTCGGGACGGCTGCACCCGCGGTGCTCACTGCCAGCGGCCGGACGGATCTGCTGCTCTCAAAGGCATGTCCGCTGCCGATCGCAGCGCATTTTGCCCTGTTGGCTGTGGCGGCGACACCGAGGAGGGCGCCCACACCGCTTTATCTGCGATCGCCGGACGCCAGGCCCCAACCGAATTCGTTGCGAAACATCGGTGCCCTTGACGTTCAAACCGTGGATGCTGCCGCAGCACCGCTACTTTCTGAGCTGCATGGCGAAGCCTTCGAGGATCAATGGAGTGCAGAGGCGTTTGCGGCCATGCTGGCGGCGCCCGGAACACAAGCCGTCATTGCCAGCCGGGGTGGCGAGCCATTGTCATTCATTGTCACCCGGCAGGCCGCCGATGAGGCGGAGATCATCACCATCGGTTCGCGGCCGGCGGTGCAGCGCCGCGGCGCAGCACGGCAGTTGCTGGATCGCCGGATCACCGAACTCACACAAGCCGGTGTGCGTCGTCTCTTTCTTGAAGTCGCCGCTTCGAACAGCGCCGCGCAGGCGCTTTACGCTGCCTGCGGTTTTGTCGAAGCCGGGCGGCGCAAGGGCTATTACAAGCGGCCCGACGGCGCGGATGACGCCATCGTGATGCGCCGCGAGCTTCACCCGTGAGCTGGTTGCGGCCAGGATGGGTGCTGATCTTGTTCTGCGCGCTCACCCTGCCGCTGATGCCGCTGCAACAGCTCTTCGTGTGGTTCTGGCCACGGCAGGCGCGCACCTTTCCAATGCATTACCACCGCCTCGTTTGCCGCATCCTGGGCGTGAGGTTGGAGGTGACTGGTGCAGCGCGTCCTCATGGACCCCTGCTGATCGCTGCCAATCACGTGAGCTGGCTCGACATCGTGGTGCTGAGTGCGGTGGCACCTGTTTCCTTCATCGCCAAGAAGGAGGTGGCCAAGTGGCCCTTCTTCGGAACTCTGGCACGGTTGCAGCGCACCGTGTTCGTGGACCGCGACCGCCGGCATGCGACGGCTGACGGCCGTGATGAAATGAGGGAGCGGCTGAAGGCTGGTGACACCCTTGTCCTCTTCGCAGAAGGAACGTCGGGCGACGGCCGCAGCGTGCTTCCGTTCAAGAGTTCGTTCTTCGGCGCGGCCGACACGCCCGGTGTCGTCGTGCAACCGGTGACGATCGCCTATCGCGGCCACCGGAACCTGCCCATGAACCGCCGCACGCTACCGACCTATGCCTGGTATGGCGACATGGACCTCGTTCCCCATCTGCTGGGCGCCTTGCGGTCGGGCCCGATCGAGGTCACCGTCATCTGTCATCTGCCACTGTCACTCGGTGGCGAGCTGAGCCGCAAGGCGCTGGCGCGCCATGCCGAGGCGGAGGTGCGGACCGGCCTCGTGCAGGCGCTTCACCGCACCTCCAAAATCCGCTAGAGGCCTTGTCCCATGGACACCGCTCCGAAGAAGGTCTTCGTCAGGACCTATGGCTGCCAGATGAACGTTTACGACAGCGAGCGCATGCGTGACGTGCTCGGGCCCCTGGGTTATGCCGAAACCGCAGTTCCGGAGGAGGCGGACCTCGTCATCCTCAACACCTGCCATATTCGCGAGAAGGCGGCGGAAAAGGTCTATTCCGAACTCGGCAAGATCCGGCGCATGAAGCGGGAGCGGGCGGAGCTTGGGGCGGAGATGCTGATCGCCGTCGCAGGTTGCGTGGCCCAGGCGGAGGGCGAGGAAATCGTCCGCCGGGCACCGGCCGTGGACCTGGTCTTCGGGCCGCAGACTTATCATCGCCTGCCACAACTTCTTGCACGGCGGAAGGAGGGGGGAAGGGCGGTGGTCGAGACCGAGTTCCCCGCCGAGGACAAGTTCGAAAGACTCGATGACAATGTCCTGCCCCGGAAAAGCGTCGCCGCCTTCCTGACCGTGCAGGAGGGTTGTGACAAGTTCTGCAGCTTTTGCGTGGTGCCCTATACCCGCGGATCAGAGTTTTCCCGGCCCGTCGAGCAGGTGGTTGCAGAGGCACGCCGGCTGGCCACACGGGGGGTGAAGGAACTCACCCTGCTGGGCCAGAACGTCAATGCATACCATGGACTGGACGGGCAGGGGCGCAGCATCGGCCTCGCCGGGCTCGTCGCGGAACTGTCACGCATCGACGGTATCGAAAGACTTCGCTACACCACCAGCCATCCGCGGGACATGACGGACGACCTGATTGCGGCCCATGCTGAAAACTCCAAGCTGATGCCATATCTGCATCTGCCTGTGCAGTCAGGTAGTGACTCGATACTTAAATCGATGAACCGGGGCCACACAACTGAATTTTATATTCGTCTGGTCGAAGAGATCCGTGCCGCGAGGCCGGATATTGCGCTTTCAGGTGATTTTATTGTTGGCTTTCCCGGGGAAACTGACGATGATTTCGAGTCGACACTCAATTTGGTCAGAGAAGTCGGTTACGCCAGCGCCTTCTCGTTCAAATACTCTTCCAGGCCCGGTACGCCGGCCGCTGAAAGCAACAAGCAGATCTCCGAAAAGGAGAAGTCTGCCCGGCTGCAGGACCTGCAAGCACTCATTCATGCCCAGCAGACGGCCTTCAACGAAGCGATGGTCGGGCGCAGCGTGCCAGTGTTGCTGGAAAAGCCCGGTCGTGACCCCGGGCAATTGGTCGGACGCTCGCCCTACCTGCAGTCCGTTCACCTACAGGCCGATCTCAGCCTTATCGGAACGATCGTGGATACCCATATATCAGGGGTTGGAACCAACAGTCTTTCAGGCCATTATCCTCACGCAGTCTAAATACGGAGAATCGATTCCTTGAATCCGCCCGTCACTGCGGCCCAGATCGGAAGCCACACCCCCGGCTCCCGGCAAGAAAATTCGGACATTCTCACCCTGTCATTCGACGATAACCGATTGTTATCATTGCTCTGCGGCGAGCATGATGAGAATCTCGCCGTGCTTGAGCACCGGCTCAACGTCGATATCACGCCGCGCGGCAACCGTCTGGCCGTACGCGGAGGTGATTCGGGGCGCAATGCGGCCCGTGACGTGTTGATGGCGCTCTACAACCGCGCCCGCAGAGGGCTGGACATCACCAAGGGTGAGGTTGAAGGAGCCATTCGCATGCGGGAGGCCCAGGAAACGAACGTGCCTGGGGGCGCCATTCGCACCCGCCGCAAACTGGTGATGCCGCGCACGCCCACGCAGAGTTCCTATATCGAAGCCATCCGCAAGCATGAACTGGTCTTCGGCATCGGCCCTGCTGGCACAGGCAAGACTTACCTGGCCGTCGCCTGTGCAGCAGAAGCGCTGATGAATGGCGAGGTCGACAGGATCGTGTTGTCGCGGCCCGCTGTCGAGGCTGGCGAAAGGCTCGGCTTCCTGCCGGGCGACATGAAGGAGAAGGTCGATCCCTATCTCCGCCCGCTATACGACGCTCTTTACGACATGATGCCAGCCAGCCTCGTGGCCAAGGGCATTGCCGAGAACCAGATCGAGATTGCGCCACTGGCCTTCATGCGCGGCCGTACGCTGTCTTCCGCTTTCATTATCCTGGACGAGGCACAGAACACGACGCCTCAGCAGATGAAGATGTTCCTCACCCGCCTTGGCGAGGGAAGCCGCATGGTGGTAACGGGCGACCCAACGCAGGTCGACCTTCCGTCTGGAGTTTCCTCTGGGCTCTCCGACGCTGTATCGGTCCTGCATGGCGTTTCCGGGGTGGCTTCGGTAGGCTTCAACAACTCCGATATCGTACGCCATGCATTGGTCGGACGGATTGTGGCGGCCTATGACAAGAAGGCTCCGAAGCCGAAGAAATGAGCGTTTCGATCGAGGTTGAAGATCCCGCTTGGAAAAGCCTTTCGGGACTGGAAGAGCTTGTGCAGGCGACAGTGAAGGCCGTTTTGTCGGAGGCAGCCGGGCAGGATCTGGACTGCGACATCGCAGTGTTGTTCACCGACGATGACACGATTGCGGCGTTGAACGGTGAGTGGCGCGGCAAGCCCAAGCCGACCAACGTTCTGTCATTTCCAACATCCCATGACATGCCGGTGCCAGCAGGAGAGCCGCGTCCGCTGGGCGATGTGGTGCTGGCGCATGGCGTGGTCATGCGCGAGGCTGCGGAGCAAGGCAAGACATTGCGTGACCACACTGCGCACCTTATTGTCCACGGAACTCTTCATCTCATCGGCTATGACCATGAAGACGACGATGAGGCCGACAAGATGGAAGCCCTGGAGATACGCGTCCTGAAAGGCCTTGGCATTTCTGATCCCTATGAGCGAGACTGACCATACGGGCGGCTCGCCGCCTGCCGACATCATGCGCGAGAGCCTCTGGCAGCGGCTGAGGAGCCGATTTGGCCGAGGCCGGGATGTCGGATTGCGCGAGAGCCTCGAGGGTGCAATCGAAAGCCACGAAGCTCAGAATCCAGGCGAAACCGTTGGTCAGGAAGCCAGATCGATGATGCTCAACATCATCGAGTTTTCCGGCCTGCGTGTCGACGATGTGATGGTTCCGCGGGTTGACATCGTAGCGATCGACGAAGCGGATTCGATGCAGGAGCTTCTCGCCAAGTTCATCGACGCCAATCATTCCCGCATGCCCGTCTATCGCGAGACGCTCGACGGCATCACCGGCATGATCCACGTCAAGGACTTCCTGCGCTGGATGGCTGCCCGCGGTACACGCAAGCGCCGCTCGGCGAAGGCCGAGAAGCCTGAGAAGACCGAAAAGGCGTCACCACCTGGCTTGAGCATTGCCGCGACTGCCTTGTCTACAAGCGTCAAGCAGGCAGGTCTCAATCGCGAGGTGCTGTTCGTGCCGCCATCAATGCCGGCGACCGATCTCCTTGTCAGGATGCAAGCAAGCCGAACCCATCTTGCGATCGTCATCGACGAGTATGGGGGCACCGAGGGGCTCGTTTCGATCGAGGACCTGGTGGAGGTCATCGTCGGCGACATTGCTGACGAGCATGACACGGAGGAAGACCTCGAGATAAAGCCGGTGGAAGATGGAATATACCTCGCCGACGGGCGAGTGGACTTGGCGTCGCTCGAAGCCCTGCTGGCCGTTGACCTGTTGCCAGAAGACGAGGAAGAGGAAGCGGACACTCTCGCAGGGTTGATTTTCAAGATCGCCGGCCGCGTGCCTGCCCGTGGCGAAGTCATTCGCCATGAGAGCGGCCTGGAGTTCGAGATACTCGATTCCGATCCCCGCCGGGTGAAACGGGTCAGGATCAATTCCCGGAACGTTAACCGCCCGAGTGCCGATCCCACTACCGACAGCGCGTCGGGATGATTCTGACATTTTGACGGAATTTGCAACCTCCTGTAACGTCAGGTTCAGGAGGATTTCAGATGACGTCACGAGCAGCGACGGTAGCTTTTCAGGGAATTGAAGCCGTGCCGGTCGATGTGCAGGCACAGTTCCTGTCGGGCATGGTGGCCTTCAACGTCGTAGGACTTGGCGACAAGGCCGTAGCGGAAAGCCGTGAAAGGGTACGTGCGGCGCTCCATGCCATCGGTCTGGCGCTTCCGGGAAAGCGCCTTGTCGTCAACCTGTCCCCCGCTGATCTCCCGAAGGAAGGGAGCCACTTCGATCTTCCCATCACGCTCGCGGTGCTGGCAGCGCTGGGAATCATCCCACAGGACTTCCTGACCCGTTATGTCGCCATGGGTGAACTGGCACTCGACGGCGCATTGATGGGCATTTCAGGGGTATTGCCGGCGGCAATAGCAGCCAACATGCGGGACATGGGTCTGATTTGCCCCAGAGTGTCGGGTCCGGAGGCGGCTTGGGCCGCCGAAGATGCGGATATACTGGCGCCGGAAAACCTCATCCAGCTAATCAACCATGTGCGCGGCACGCAGGTTCTCACCCGTCCCAAGCCTGTGGTTGCGACCGAAGCCGAGCAACTTCCGGATCTCAGGGATATCAAGGGCCAGGAAATGGGCAAGCGTGCGCTGGAAGTAGCGGCAGCGGGAGGTCACCACCTCCTGATGTTGTAGTGTGTAGGGACCTCAATTAAAATTGTCCCATGAGCAAGACCCACGCCTACTCCTACCAACGCTTCTCCACTCCCGAACAGTCCAAGGGAGACAGCCTCCGGAGACAGTACTCCCTCGCAGTGGACTATGCCGCACGGAATGGCCTCAATCTCCAAGATGTCAGCTATCAGGACCTTGGTGTCTCGGCCTATCGCGGAGCGAACGCAGAGACAGGGCACCTTGCCGAGTTTATAGACGCCGTGAAACTTGGCGTAATCCCCAGAGGCTCCTTCCTTCTCATTGAGAGCTTGGACAGGCTCAGCCGAGCAAAGCCTCGGCAAGCCGTGAGATTGTTGGAGCGGATCTGTGAGATGGACATCACGGTAGTCACTCTGAACGATGGCAAGCGTTATACCATTCAAGACATCGATGAGGACCCTATCAGCTTCATGGTCGCGTTCATGGTGGCCGTCCGAGCACATGAGGAGAGCCTAACCAAGGGCAGGAGAGTCAGAGCCGCTTGGTCAAACAAGAGAGCCAAAGCAAGAGAGATGAAGCTCACCAAGCGATGCCCATCTTGGCTGAGACTGAATGAAGACCGAAAGTCGTTTGAGATCATCGATGACAAGGCTCAGATCGTGAGGCGCATCTACGAGATGACGGCCCAGGGTATGGGACAGAACCAAGTCGTTAAGGTCTTGAATAGAGAGAACGTCACTACCCTCAACGACGCTGCACATTGGCACAAGTCCACAGTCGCGAAGTTGCTGCGCTCAGATGCACCTATCGGAACCTATGTACCTCACCTGATCGAGCATGTGAACGGCAAGAGGATTAGAAGACCTCAAGAACCAGTAGAGAACTACTATCCTGCCATCGTCTCGCAGAAGCTCTGGCAAGAAGTACGACTAGCGACAGCGAAAGGTGCCGCGATAAGGGGGAGAGCTGCGGGATCAGGCGATCTTCAGAACGTCCTCAGTGGCCTCTGTAAGTGCGATCTTTGTGATGGACCGATGGTCTACATCAAGAAGTCCGATAAGGACCGTTATCTGATCTGCCAGAGAGCAAAGAACTCGGCTGGATGTCAGTACCGCGCTGTTCGCTACCAGCCGGTTGAAGATGTTATTGTCGCTCACCTGAATCCATTCGCTCAGCTTGAACGCTTCGCCAGTGATGATCGCCTCGGTAGTGAACTTGCAAAAGTTGAGGCAGAGATTACAGGTATTGCTGACATGCTGGACAATCTCCGAGAAACCAAGAGTTCGACGTTAAGAACCACTCTGGCTGAACTAGACATTGCTCTGGTTGATGCTGAGACAAGACGAGACCAGATTCAGAGGAAGATCGAAGAACAGGAACCGGCCTTGATGATGGCCCGGATAGACCTCCTAGGAGATGCGCTGACGGAACAGCCACTCGATAGGCCAAAGGTGAACAGGCTACTTCGGCAGTTACTGGAGAAGGTGATCTTGCGACAGAATACTGGAGAGCTTGAGTTCCACTGGAAGAACGGAGGCAGGACGGAAGTGATGTTCAGGTGGCCTGAGGAGGAATGAGGGGGGCCCAATGTTTGGTGCGAAATCCCGAAGAAGCATCGATAGAATGTCGTCGGGATTGTTCCCCCGTGCCCTACTTCGAAACCATTAGGCGTATGAAGGCCATTCCCTGATCAGCAATCGATACTGCATAGTCGATCGGAGCTTCATGCACCTGGTCGAGCGGAGCTCCATGTCGAAAGGGATGCGCCGTGTGAATCCACGCTCCGAAGAGTTTGAGTATTCTATCTGTCTTATCTGCTCGCTCAGGATAATCCTTGTAGCGAGCGAGGAGCAATGGCTTCAGGTATTTATCAAGGTTTGAGTCGCTGATCCTGTTTATGGATGGGTCGTTGGCGATAACTAGGAATGTGGACTCCACCGCTTGGAACATCTTATGGATTAGCGCCTTCCCGCTAGGAGTTGGACCACTAAACTCAGATAGAGCGGCTTGGAGGTCATGAAGAGCAGCTCCAAATCGAGTTTCGCCAAGGCCTTGAAGTGTGGTGATCACACTACGTTCAAATACCTCATCTACCAGATAATGAACGCCACCCTCACTATCTAGGGCATATCGCAGATGCTCTTCGGCTAGTATTCGAGTGGCTTGTGGAAGTATGCTAGATCGACCTTCGGCTTTCGTTAACTGAATGAACAGCGTGATCGCATCCAAGAAGTCCCTCAGCTCACACTCATCAAAGAACTTGGTGTGATTCCAGCCGTACCCGTAGGGGTAGCGGACACCCAACTCCCTTGTCACCAGGTTCGCAAACTTGTCACCCAAGGGGCTTTCGCTCAATAAGGCGCCGAACCGTGTCCTGGCTCTCTTGCTGTCGGAAGCCTTTTTATCGGGAATGAGGTAGTTTCTGCTGAATAGCCTACCGGGAAGTGGTTGGTCAGACATTCCAAATCTCCATTTAAAATTTAGAATAGATTGTTCCTTCCGTAGAGGAAGTGAGTTCGTGTTGTAAACACGGGGTATACTTCAGTTGACGCTTCGTAGTTGACGCTTAGACCGTCAACTCAGGGTCAGTTTCAATTCGAGTTGACAAGCAATGTCAGAGGTTTTAGAGGCTGGGTTGACAACAGGAGGTCAACTAGATGTCTACCGTCATCGGCTACGCTCGCGTCTCCACCGCTGATCAAGACCTCGCCACTCAGAAGGCTGAGTTGAAGACTGCGGGCTGCACAGTCATCCGCGCAGAGAAGGTGAGCGGTGCCAGCAGGGAAGGGCGCACCGAGCTTCAGACCATCCTCGACTTTCTGAGGCCCGGGGACCAGGTTGTCGTAGTGCGGCTCGACAGGCTTGGCCGCGACACGCGCGACGTCCTCAACATCGTCCATGAGCTAAAGCAGAAGGGAGCCAGCCTCAGGGTCCTCTCTCCTGCCATCGATACCTCAGGACCCACGGGCGAGATCATACTGACCGTTCTTGGCATGGTAGCTCAGATGGAGCGCCAGTTTATCAAGGAGCGCCAGAAGGTTGGTATTGAGGCCGCGAAGGCCAAGGGTGTGTATAAGGGCGGGAAGGCGAAGATTGACCTCGCTACAGTCGAGAAGCTCAAGACTGAGGGCAAGACCATGACGGAGATCGCCAGCCACTTCGGGGTGACGCGACAGGGGGTCTACAAGGCCATCAAGGAGGCCAACTTCTGATCTCGGGCGAAGTAAATGGGGGCAGACCTCTATAAGGTTCCTGTTAGGGCTTTGCCCCCATTCCAGACTTCCAATCTGACCCCCCCTTCCCATTCTTACGTGATCGTTGCTAGGACGGTGGTCACACATTCGCAGTGCCTGAGAAAGACCTATGCCGCTAGACCGACAGCGTCGTAAGCAAGACCTCCGCAATCGCCTCAAGAACACGAGGGAAGATGGAAGACGCCACTGTTGGGTCTTCGGGTGCCGCAACCCACCCGGCAATGCATCTGGGGATGGATTGGGTCGCTTCTGTCGCCGCCATCTAGAACACCACCGCAGACATGGGGACCCGGAGAAACCGTCCTACAAGGCCACCGAGGTCAATCCCTACCGCCTCTCGGCAGCGTCATGGCTGAAGGCCAACGCTGACCATCGCCACGTGAAGCTGGCCCTGCAGAAGGTCGAGGGGCTGATGAGGAATGGGGGACGGAACATCGAAGTCAGGGACCTGAAGGGTGCAACGCCAGCCACTAAGGCTAACGCTATGTGGGCAAGGCTCAGGGAACAGTCTGCGCCACCCGGCAAGGTTTTGGCCGCTATCATTGGCACCGCCATGTGTAATGCTGCCGACCGCGACACACGCAAGAAGGAGTATCGGCAGGTCCAGATCGCCAAGGTCTTGGGCCGTATGGCCGGTGGTCAGACGAAGCGGTGGCCTACCCACCACACTGACTGCACACTCCCCCAGGAAAAGGTCATCAGCTGGTATGTCGCCAGCGAGGGCCTTGTGTTGAGGGAGGTAGGGAAGAAGGCCGAGGACGCAGCTGATTTCGTCATTCACGACCACATGGAAGCGCTCCTGACCCATCACAAGCAGCGGCTGAAGGACAAGTCCAAGCGCATTCTGAAAAAGCTACCATTCCCTGTGAAGCAAGGTTCCCGCTGATGCCTGTAGCCAGTGCCGACTTTGTGACCGAGATGGCGCGTCTGTGGACGCAAGACCTTGGTAACCACTGCAATGACGGCTTCAGGCTGGTCTGGTCGAAGATGGCCGACACCTTCATTGAAGCCATCAAGGCCAGCATGTCCCACGATCCTCTGCTGATACAGGAGCCACCGCCATGGCTGGTCCTGTCGCCAGAGATGGGCGTTGGGAAGACCTTCGGAACATGTCTCTATCTTGGCATGATGGCGCGGGAGATACGCAAGCATCCTCCTCCGCTTCAGTTAGGAGCCATGTTCGCTTGCAGAACTATCCGGCAGTGTGAGGAGGCAGTCTCATCGATCAACCGTCATGCGGGATATACCGCCGCAATCACGCGACACTCTGAGAACGAAGCCACAGTTGACGATGTCTATGGGCATCCGGTGCTGGTTATCACTCACGCCGCGCTCACCAATGGCGACGACGGTTTTCGCAACAGGTTGCTGAAGGAATACCTGACATGGCAAGGCGGTGACCGCGTACTCACTGTCATAGATGAGGCTCTGGTCAGCGCTACAACCGTTGCATCGGTTACCGTGGAGAAGCTACAGTATGTACTGTCCCAGATACCCCCGGACTTGAAGGCGAAGCACTTACAGGCTCACGAGTTCATCAAGCTACTGCATGATCGTCTGGTGGCTATGTCTAGCAGTCAGAATAGCATGGCAGCACTCTGGCGAGGCCTGGGTCCCCATGACAAGCAGATAGCGGAAGGCATCAGGGATCTGTTCACTACACTGGTGAGTGACCTGAGGAAGATCAAGCGGAACGAGAGCAACAGCTATTGGAACGATCCTCAATTGCGGAAGATGGAGATCGCGAAGGTCGCAGACATACTCGATGCCATTGTTCTTCTGTTCCGGCGGTGGGCTACTTATGTCAAGAAGGGCCGGGAAGTCAGTGCTGCTGCTGGCGAGGTCAGGCTTCCTCGTCTATGGTGTCCCGTTCTTCTCAATGCCACAGCTGGACAAGACATTCTTCTGGATTACCTCGGTGCCACTTTGGTGCCGCTTCCGAGAGTGCGAAACTACCGAAACCTCACGCTCAGAGTTCTCAGGCAGACAGGTCTTGGTAAGGAGGCGATGAAGCAGAATGCCACCGCTCGTATGCAGCGTCTCGGTCAGTTCATTCGAAGTGATACTGCCGAAGGAGATCACTGGCTTGTCGTTGTCCACAAGGACACTGAGGCAGTGGCCCAGCTTCATCTCCCGTCACACAGCTGCACCATCGCTCATTGGGGCGCACTGGACGGTTTGAACGACTATCGTGACTGCAACAAGGTAGTTCTGTTCGGCCTGAGTTACCGTGATCCCGCATGGGCGCTAAACCTACACACTGCACTGGCCGGGAGTGAGTATGATGCAAACCAGCTCGACGGAGAGCGAGCGAGCATCCGGCGTGATCTTGAAAGCAAGGCGATGGCCGCTCAGATCATCCAAGCCCTCGGCCGTCCTCAGAGCCGGAAGGTCTGTGACAGCGCGGGCAACTGCTTGCCGACTACGGCGTATCTAACACTTCCTGATGATAGTATTGGGCGAGCCATAGAGACATATATCCGCAGTGAGTTTACCGGATTACATATGGAGCATTGGCAGTATTCAATCGACTCAGCGGTGCCAACTGAATGGACACCAAGAAATGCAAACGCAGCGTTGGTGAGCTACCTGAAAGGTCAGCCACCCGGCCGCTATTCTGTCTCGGACGTTGTCACTCTTCTCGAGTTGCAACCAAAAGAGATAGCAAGAATCAAGGATGCACTGAAGAAAGGCAGAGGACTCGTGGATCAGCTCTCAACCATAGGCGTGACTTACGTCTCCGAAGGACGAGGGCGCTCAGCAAAGACCTATCTCACTAAGCATTAAGAGGTCTGTCTGCGTGGGTCTTCCTCATCGCGAATACTGGCTATTGACGGCCTGCAACCAGTTAGGCGGGAGTAGAGATTGCGATGTCAATTAGCGGATAGGATCGACTCCTGCTGAGCTGTTCTCGTACGGAACTCGCAGCCCTGCATGCCTGTGTTTCGAATTCCTTCCTTTTGAAGGATGCTCTTTGCTTCGTCCGCGGTCATACCCTTTGGAATGAAGTTCTCGATCGGAACCTCTCCTCTAGTCTTTGACCATTCCTTATTGAACCATTCCCACGTGGCCTTGTCCTCCGCACTCAATTCATATCCCTGGCACTTCGCAATGATCCATTCTTCGTAAAATGGATCTCGCCAAGGAAATAGCTTCTTAATGTCATCATCCTCGACGAGGTCGATGCTCTCTGAGTTGGTCGCCATCATTCGATCGATCATGTACTGAGATGCACCCATTTCAACTAGGTATTTAGAAACGTCTTGCTCTAGATCATGAAATTGTTGCGCGGCGTCCTTCACTGTTAGCTTCGCGAATTCCTCCTTCGCGAAGTATGGGCGATGAAGACCAAGTGTCGGCACAATCTTCTTTTCGCCAGTAGCGTCTTCTGCATTCCAACCTGTCTCATCTATATTGCTGGCAGCAAAACGCTGTACACCAGCAACGAGGATCAGTATGCATGCGCTGTAGCAGTGCTTGTATAGCGGGGGTCCTTCCTGAGCGTTGTCGACCATGGCGGGAAAGAAGTCCGGCCACTCTAACTGCTGATCGAATTCTTTTTTGGATGATGGTGCTGACCTCAGCAAAACCAAGGTGCCGTATACATTGGTCTCGCCCATCAATTCTCGAACCCGGCGACCAATGGCCATCGATTCTCTAACGTCTCCACCGTCCGAGTTAAGAACAAGCTTAATCCAGTTGTCCTCGTTGACGTCATGAATTGGGGCGTCACTCGAAAAGTCCTGCTCCTTCTTGATCAGTGAAAATACATCTCTGACTGCTGAGTTAAACTTCACCAAGTCACCGCTTTCAATTCGCCCATCCAGATATATGTAGTGATCGATTTTACTTGCGGATTTGCTGAGGACATTCCGCACCTCCTTGACCGAAAACTCTGCACACTGAACAACTAGAGCGGTTTGCAATCCGAATGCCAGGGACACACTGGCTAGAATAACGATCCGACAAACTCTCGAAAACACCAGATGCCTCAAATCAGAAATAGTTGCGAACATGTCCTTCATGTGATCTCCAACGGGCGCAGAAAACTGAATAACAGGCGAGGACGTTCTGGTAGTCGCTGTCTACAGTCAAGGTAGAGGATTGAGCAGCGGCAATCCTAAAGGAGATTTGCCACGCTGGATGAGGCGCTCAATCCTTAACGCCTCCGTTCCGCTTGCGGCGGCCATCCATCGAAACCCGAAGTTTTCACGAATGTAGGATCGGGTCGCTTGATCAAGGCTCAGTGTGCGCATCTTGACCTCCTCGAGGCGATTGTGAAGTGAATGGATGACTAGAAAGTCATGAACATAGACGCAGAACTGATCGCCACTTCTCTTTCCGCTCGCATGGCTGTTAATGCGTCCCCACGGCCCCTTCTTCTGACCGCCACCTACCGTAGGCCCTCTGCCGGACATTCCGACATAGATGAACTCAAGGCTTCTATTCCAGATCGAATACACGATAGAGCCAGAACGCGGAACATCGCCACAGGGCCAGTCGGCGAACCAATGGACATCACCAGTCACTAAGGCTTCAAAGCATACAGAATCGTCTAAAGACGCGCATAGGCTTTCCAGCTGTGGCTCAGCTATCATTGTGCCTTCCTCCTATGTCGCCAATCCCAAGGCATCTCGAATTGGGAGTGCCAGATACCTCGCCGCTCCTCTCTTGCGGTGTCCTCGAGATTAGCATACTCGTCGCTATAACGCCGATACGCTACAGCCCAGCCATTGGATACCATCCACGCTCCAATGTCGTCCGCTCGGGTAGAGCAATGGGCCAGCAGCCTAGAATAGCGATCATGTTCACCACCCTTGCAGGACACCAAGCTGTCGCCTATCCAATTCCGTAGAGCGTCTGCTGCATCTGATCCGCAGTCCCATTCAACGTTGTCGAGCTTGCATCTCTGAGATGACTCGACTGCATCTATACCAATTAAGCGAATCCTCTTGCCGTCGATGTCTAGGGTATCACCATCGACTACGACCGCGCGTCCTTTTGGACTACCACTGTTTCCGGTGAATACGGTTGAATCCTCGACTCCACCAGTGGTGTTCGTCGTGACATCGCTTATTGACGATTGAGATTGATCCTTTCGATGCCCGCTACCTATTGCGAGTGCTATGATTCCAACGCCTACTACGGCTCCAAACGCCATGAGTGGCACTGTGGATGATCTCACCTCTGTCTCTACCTGCTGATCAGGACAAGAATGAGGATGATGATCCCCACTATACCAAAGAATCCGAGGTTATCCCAACCTCCCTCAGAGATACCTGTGCCACTCTTAGCTGAACGGAAAAAGAAGGCTGGCTTCAGCGAGCCTTCGCGAACTGTTGCCCCTCCGCTCGCATCAAGCCATACCTCAACAGTATGTTTCTGCAGAGTCAGTGTCTGCTTCATAGACTTCGTAAAGTTAGCACTTTCCCTCATGTGGCGTTGCAGGACGGGCAGTTCTGAACGAAGCTTATCAAGAACCAACTCCTTTTCTTGCTGGCGGAAGTGGTTGAGCATCCTTTCGCTTAGCGTGACATCTCCCTTCGCAAGCCACGAGAACCGCTTCTTCAGGTTGTCAGGCACTTGATACTGCAAGACTACTTGAGAGAGACGCGCAGCTACAATGCTTTCAATTTCAGTGATGCTGGTCTCGGGACCAATTACGTAGCTGTGTTGGGATTGGGGGCCGAAGAACCTCCACAGATTGCCAGCGAGTTCAAACTTCTTGTCTAAGGGCATCAACTCCGGAAGCAAGCTGAACAGCCTCTTTGCTACAAGGCCAGACATCTGCGTTCTGCCCGACTTCCACTTAGACATCGTGGCTCGCGCGTATGCTTCCTTATCGGAACCGTATTGCCGACCGTACTCGGTCAAGACCCTTTCGAGTTGCGCTCCGCGGAGGCCAAAAAAATAGTCCTTCACATCTTCGTCGTGGCCTCCAAGTTCTTCAGAGAACTCCTGGGCTTCTTCGATATGCTTTCTCGCGGCTTCCCAGCCGGGATTGCTCGCGGGTCTATAGCGCGAACGATAGGATCGACGCGACAAGTCAGCCGTTCCTATTGCCGGGTATCAATTTGGAGATTAACCCCCACACGCCGTTCGCTGCGGGAGGCCCGGCCATAACTGTGACATGATACCTGTCGCCTTCAAGTTGGCGCTTAAAACGAAGCGTCTTTGTGCTACCCCGGCGGAACTGCGTTTCCACAAAGTGCAACACTGTAACCAGTTGATCTTCAAGAAGAGAGGCTTCAGCGGTCGGAAGTCCAGCTTCAGAGACGAGCCTTGGCAATATTGCTATTGCGTTCTGCGCTTCTTCGAGGCTGGATATTCTGATGGTCTTTTTCCACATCAGCGATTGACGATTAGGAGCGCTACTACGATTACTGCAACAGCAATGATGGCGACTATCCAGATCGTTCTGTCCTGCTCACCGAGTGCGCTTCTCGTCAACTTACCAGCTGCAGCCTTTTCGGTATTCCCAACTATTACCTCGGTTCGACCTATCGTTGAGGTCTGAGAGTGGGAGATTGTGGCACTGATGCCCGATTGTGCCGCCTTGGATGCCTGATCCGTGAAGCTTCCAATGGCAGCATCTAGTGCTCCAACGTCCATCTTTAGTTCTTCGGCCTTCGTCTTCATGCTTATCATGCTTGAAGCGTATTGCTTCTTCAGTTCAGCCTTTTGCTGATCCGTGAGGCCAGAGAGATCGAGCATGTCACTGCGGCCTAGGTTGATCGCCTCAGGATCAGCCAGCTCTTTCGAACTGTTCTGCGTGGCCAAGCTCTTTGAGTTTCCGTCGGTCATGAGTCACCCTGCGTAAAGCTTACTTTGGGGAACCAGAGTAATGTTCCACAGTGGATTGCGCAACCCGCGGAACCTCAGCAGATAACAATTAGAAGGATGAGCTGAGGTCTCCTCGAATAACCTCATGGTCCCTATTGTTCCGCATATGCTGATGGTGGGGCCGCCAGGCGCCGGAAAATCGATGCTGGCGCAGCGCCTGCCGTCCATCCTGCCGCCGATGGATTCGCGTGAGATGCTGGACATCAGCATGGTGGCGTCGCTGGCAGGAGAGTTATCGAACGGGCAGTTGTCCAGACGCAGGCCGTTCCGCGCGCCCCATCATTCCGCATCAATGCCAGCCCTTGTGGGCGGTGGTCTTCGTGCCAGGCCGGGGGAAATGGCCCTGGCGCACCATGGCGTGCTCTTTCTCGACGAATTGCCAGAGTTCCAGCCGCGCGTTCTTGAATCCCTTCGCCAACCAATGGAGACGGGCGAAGCAGTGGTTGCACGCGTCAACTACCATGTCACCTATCCAGCGCGGTTCCAACTCGTTGCAGCCATGAATCCATGCAAATGCGGCTACGCGGGGCAGCCGGGGCATGTCTGTCGCAGTGGCCCCCGCTGCGCTGCGGATTATCAGGCACGCATTTCCGGTCCGCTCCTCGACCGCATGGACATCCAGATCGAGCTTGCGGCCGTGAAGCCCTCCGATCTCGCCCTGCCACCTCCGAAGGAGGCAAGCGAAGACGTTGCCAAGCGCGTGCTGATTGCCCGCCAGATCCAGTTAAACCGCTTTGCCAGCTTGGGAAAACCTGACCTTCGGACGAATGCCGAGGCTGACGGGGCACTGCTCGAAGAAATTTCCCGGCCGGATCCTGCAGGCCTCGCGCTCTTGAGGGACGCAGCGGACGCGATGAAGTTATCGGCTCGCGGCTATCACCGGGTGTTGCGCGTGGCCCGTACCCTCGCCGATCTGGATCGCCGCGAGGAGGTTGCACGCATACACATCGCAGAAGCACTCAGTTATCGGCAGAAGCTTTCTGCCTTCGTAGCCGTCGCTTAGGTCCTGTTAACTCCTGTTTCACCATGTTCTTCCACACGTAAGTCATTTGAAAGAAGCGCGTGGCATGTTTTCAGACATGCGCAAAGATCTGCCATCCACCGCCTCGGCCACTTCGACCATCCACCTTGCCACGGAGGCACCAACCGACCGCGGTGGATTGATCGCCTCGACTGCCATCGTGTTGCTCTTTGCCGGGATCGGTGCACTGGCAATGCGCACTGATATGCCGCCTATGGTACTCGAAGCCATGGCTGCAGCAGGGCTCGCCATCTCCCTCACCCTCGTCATTACCCAGATCATGTGGCGGAGAGGCACGGACAGGCGGCTCAGGGAGCTGGCGACGTCAGCCAGGGCTCTGCAGGAGGCAAACTCCCGTGCCGAAGCATCAAATGTTGCCAAGTCGCGATTCCTCGCCATCACGAGCCACGAAATCCGGACGCCAATGAATGGCATCCTCGGCATGCTCGGTTTGCTGATGGAGACTCCTCTGACCCTCGAGCAGCGGAACTATGCGCGTACGGCAGACTCCTCTGCCCGCGCTCTGCTGTCGATCGTCGACGAGCTCCTCGATGCCTCGATCGCCGAACGGCAGAGCGTAGACGTATCCCGGGAACCTTTCGACCTTGCCGCCTTGATTGAATCCGTTACCGAGCTTCTGGCGCCTCGCGCTCATGCGAAGGGGATCGAAATCTCGAGTTTCATCTCGATGCGGATACCGTCCCAGATACGAGGTGACGAGCGGCGGCTCCGGCAAGTGCTGCTGAACCTCTGTGGGAACGCGATCAAGTTCACGCCGTCAGGAGGGGTTGGGATAAGTGCTCGCCTTGGGGATGATCGAAGGCTGACAATTACGGTGAGTGACTCCGGTATCGGCATGTCCGCTGACGAGCAGCAGCGGATCTTCGAGGAGTTCACCCAGGCGAACGAAGAGACCCGTCAGTTGTTTGGCGGCACCGGATTGGGATTGACGATATCGCGCCGACTGGTGGAGGCCATGGGTGGCACGATCTCCGTGAGATCGACGCCAGGCGAGGGTTCATCCTTCGATGTCATCCTCCCGGTTGAGGAGCCGGCGGTACTTGGCGCACAGGACCTGTTGCGTCGCCGCAGCTTTGTTCTTGCCGCATCGCCATCGATCACTGCTGACCATATCCGCGAGACACTCGAGGACAGCGGTGCAGACGTGGAGATGCTGCAGTACCCTCATGAATTGCTTCGCTTGCTTGGTGATGTCGATGCGACGGCCCGAACGGCAGTCTTGTGCGACAGTGAATTTGCCGAGATTCTCCACAACTCCTGGCCGCAGGCGGCCGGGGTCGGCAATCAAAGAGTCTATCTGATGCTCCGCAGCGAAGAACGGCGCCAGTTCGCGGATCTGCTCGCCAAGAACTTCGCCGGCTATCTCCTGAAGCCCTTCCGCCGGCATTCCCTGCTGCGTCTGGTAACGCTACGGACCGAAACCACACATCCGGAAACAGCACCCCAGCGGAACGTGATTTCACTTCAGTCGAAGCGGCAGCTTCATGTGTTGTTGGCAGAGGACAACCCCGTCAACATGCTGCTTGCCAGCACACTCCTGCGGCGTGAAGGATACAGTGTATCGACGGCGAAGACCGGTGAAGACGTGCTCGACGTGCTTGCGACCGGCAAGCGACCAGACCTTATCATCATGGACGTCGAAATGCCTGTCATGGACGGTTTGGAGGCAACACGGAGCATTCGAAGAAAGGAGGCCGACAAGTCACTTCCGCACCTTCCGATTCTCGCTCTGACGGCCAATGTGCAAAGAGAGGACATAGACGCCTGTCTCACGGCAGGCATGGACGGATTCCTGTCCAAGCCCTTCGATCGCGATGCCCTGGAGGAGGCGATCTCACGCCTCATGAAGCGACAAGTGGTCGCCTGAGAACCGTCACGATACTTTCACACGACGGCTGTCTGTGGCAAGAAGCCATCCAGGAGTAGGACGCTGCAGCCACCTCTCGACATTCGCGCCGAAAAGGGCGACTTGATCCTGCGTCAGGCATCCGGGCCTGACGAAATCCTGGCCTGCCAGAGGCTTCGTTACCTCGTATTTTACGAGGAACTTGGTGCGAGCCCAGTCGGGGACATGGCGATCTCCCGGTTCGACAGTGACCGGTTTGACGCGATCTGCGACCATCTCGTTGTCGTCAGGCGCGGAGAAGTTACCGATGATGATGGCATCAGCCTGGTGGACGGAGAACTCATCGGCACCTACAGGCTCCTGCGCCAGGAGGTGGCCGAAGCTAATGGCGGCTTCTACACACAAGGCGAATTCGACATCGCGCCTCTGATCGCGGCCCACCCGCAACTGCGCTTTCTCGAACTCGGCCGCTCCTGCGTTCTGGCCCCCTACCGAACCAAGCCAGTCGTCGAGCTGCTCTGGCAGGGTATCTGGAACTACGTCCGCCTGCACAGGATCGACGTCATGCTGGGGTGTGCGAGTTTGGAAGGCACGAACCCCGATGACCACGCCGTCTCTCTCGGCCTGCTGGCAAATGCGGCTGCGCCCAGCAACTGGAACGTCCAGGCACACCCCGACCAAAGAATCGAGATGAACCGCCTGCCATCCGGTCAGATCGACCAGAGGCAAGCCCTGAAGCTACTGCCGCCGCTCATCAAGGGATACCTCCGCCTAGGTTGCTACATCGGCGACGGTGCCGTCATCGACAGGCAGTTCAACACCATCGATGTCCTTATCATTCTTCCTGTCTCAGCGATCAACCCACGGTATTTTGCTCATTTCGGGGCGCCTACCGATTGATGTCATAGGCCGCGATCGCCGCCAGGTTCAGGATCTCTGATGCAGTCGCCGACATTGCCGCAATCTGCACGGGACGGTCGAGCCCCGTGAGCAGCGGACCGACAACAGTTACACCGCCCAACTGCTGCAGCATCTTGGTGGAGATTGATGCCGAGTGCGCGGCCGGCATCACCAGCACATTCGCCGGGCCGGTGAGTCGGCAGAACGGATACAGCGCCATCGCCTCTCGCGAAAGTGCCACGTCGGCAGCCATTTCTCCGTCATACTCGAAATCAACATTGCGACGATCAAGTACACTCACCGCATCACGCACGTAGGCCGCCCGCTCGCCTCGCGGATAGCCGAAGGTCGAGTAGGACAGGAACGCAACGCGCGGCTCGTAACCGAAACGCCGCGCCACACCTGCCGCTTCCTGTGCAATATCGGCAAGTTCGTCGGGGGACGGGAGTTCGTGGATCGAGGTGTCTGCGATGAAGACGGTCCGCCCACGGACCAGTGCCATCGATACGCCAATCGGACGGTGACCCGGACGGTTGTCGATGGCCTGGCGAACATTGTCGAGCGCCAAGGAAAAATTGCGGGTGAGCCCCGTCACCATCGCATCCGCATCGCCCATCGCAACCATGCAGGCGGCAAAGACGTTGCGGTCCTGGTTCACCATGCGCTGGCAATCGCGCAGCAGGAAGCCGTTGCGCTGCAAACGCTCGTACAGGAAGTTGGCATAATCGACATTGCGCTCAGAAATGCGGGCATTTGAAATCTCGACATTCTCATTGAGTTCGAGCCCGCTGTTCGCCAGCGTATCCTGGATCTGAGTCTCCCGGCCGATGAGGATGGCCCGGCCCAGTCCAGCACTTGCATAGCTGTTTGCTGCGCGGATCATGCGGTCTTCCTCTCCTTCCGCGAAGACCACGCGCTTCGGCGCCACGCGTACCTTGCCGAATACGCTCTGCAGGGTACCGGCAATGGGATCGAGGCGAGCTGACAGAGAATTGGCATATTCATCGAGGTCAGCAATGTGCTTGCGGGCAACACCGCTTTCCATCGCGGCCTTGGCAACGGCAACAGGAATTTTGGAGATGAGTCGTGGATCGAAGGGAACCGGAATCAGATAGTCTCGCCCAAAGGACGGACGCGGACCGTGATAAGCAGCAGCGACCTCGTCCGGCACGTCTTCTCGGGCGAGATCGGCCAGAGCATGGGCAGCCGCGATCTTCATCTCGTCGTTGATGGTGCGGGCGCGCACATCGAGCGCACCGCGGAAGATATATGGGAAGCCGAGGACATTGTTGATCTGGTTCGGATAGTCCGAGCGGCCTGTGGCCATGATGGCGTCCTGACGTACCTTGAGCACATCCTCGGGGGTAATCTCAGGGTCGGGATTGGCCATGGCGAAGATGATCGGGTTAGGCGCCATGCTCTTGACCATGGCTGGGGTCAGCGCACCGGCAACCGAAAGGCCAAAAAAAACGTCCGCGCCTTCCATCGCATCGGCAAGCGAGCGAGCAGCCGTTTCCACCGCATGGGCGGACTTCCACTGGTTCATGCCTTCCGTGCGGCCCTTGTAGACAGCACCCTTGGAGTCAGCGAGGATCACATTGCCATTCGGTACCCCAAGCGACTTTATCAGCTCCACGCAAGCAATCGCCGCTGCACCGGCGCCATTGCACACGATCTTCGCGGTCTTGAGGTCCCTCTTCGTCAGGTGCAGGGCATTGATCAGACCCGCGGTGGCGATGATCGCGGTTCCGTGCTGGTCGTCATGAAAGACGGGAATATCCATCATTTCGCGCAGGCGCTGCTCGATGATGAAGCAGTCTGGTGCCTTGATGTCTTCAAGGTTGATGCCACCAAAGGAGGGACCGAGGTACCGCACGGAGTTGATGAACTGCTCCACGTCCTTGGTGTCGACCTCGAGATCGATCGAGTCGACATCGGCAAAGCGCTTGAACAGGACGGCCTTGCCCTCCATCACGGGCTTTGACGCCAGTGCACCAAGGTCGCCCAGCCCCAAGATGGCCGTGCCGTTCGAGATGACCGCAACGAGGTTGCCTTTGGCCGTGTAATCGTATGCCGTTTCCGGTGCCTCGGCGATGCGCCGGACCGGGACGGCAACGCCAGGGCTATAGGCGAGTGACAGGTCCCGCTGGGTGGCCATCGGCTTGGTGGGGTTGATTTCCAGCTTTCCCGGCTTGCCACGCTGGTGGAATTGCAGGGCTTCCTCGTCGGTGATGGTCGGACGGCGCGGTTTCTGGTCCATGTCTTTGCCCTGCAAACAATTCTGGAATTCGGGTCCGCCAGACTAGAGGGGTGGGGGGAGACACTCAAGCATTCCGAAATCGCCTCTTGTACCTCTTTGGTCGATTCCTGCTATGGAGGTCACCGTGAGCGAATTGGACCATATTGGCGAGGGAGCGGGGGAGGATACCTCCAGCCGTGCAACACCCGTCATGGCCCAGTTCCTGGTGCTGAAACAGGCCAATCCGGGAAGCCTGCTGTTTTTCCGGATGGGGGATTTCTACGAGCTATTCTTCGAAGATGCGGAGATCGCGGCCTCGGCCCTCGGTATCACGCTGACCAAGCGTGGAAAGCACATGGGAGAGGATATCCCGATGTGCGGCGTGCCGGTACACGCAGCGGATGCCTATCTCCAGAAACTGATCAGGATGGGCCATCGCGTCGCCGTCTGCGAACAGCTTGAGGATCCTGCGGAAGCCCGCAAGCGTGGTTCCAAGGCCGTTGTCAAACGAGACGTGGTTCGTCTGGTGACACCGGGAACCCTGACGGAAGACAATCTGCTTGATTCGCGGAGCCACAATTTCCTCGTCAGCGTGACCCGGAACAAGGCAACGGGTGACATCGCCATAGCCTGGGCAGACATCAGCTCAGGTGAACTGGCTGTGATGCAAACTTCCTCAAACCGCCTCTCGGCCGACCTCACCCGCCTTGATCCTCGCGAAATCATCGCCGCCGACACGCTGCTTGCCGAGCCTGAGTTCACGGAACTCCTGGACCGGACAGGGGCGCCGCTAACGCCGCTTCCTGCAGTGAAATTCGACTCACTCGCGGCAGAACGACGTCTCAAGGAACAATTCGACGTGAAGGCGCTGGAAGGCTTCGGCAGCTTTACGCGTCCAGAGATCTCCGCGCTGGGTGGTCTTCTCGAATATGTTCTGATCACCCAGGCGGGAAAGCTGCCGCACTTTCGGCCGCCCCGGCGCGAAGTGGCATCCTCAGTTCTGCTCATCGACCCGGCAACACGAGCGAATCTCGAACTCACAAGAACGCTTGGAGGAGAGCGGCGCGGAAGCCTTCTTTCCGTGATCGACGACGCTATCACCGCTGCGGGATCTCGCTGCATTGCTTCGCGATTGTCGAACCCGCTTTGCGACCCTTATGCGATTGCGAACCGCCTTGACGAGGTGGCCCACTTCGTGGCCGATCCTTCACTGCGCGAGGACGTCCGCAAGCTTCTGGCACGCATGCCAGATCTCGAGCGAGCTTTGGGCCGTGTAGCCATTTCCCGCGGTGGCCCGCGTG
Organism: Aestuariivirga litoralis; assembly: GCF_003234965.1. Lineage (GTDB taxonomy): Bacteria > Pseudomonadota > Alphaproteobacteria > Rhizobiales > Aestuariivirgaceae > Aestuariivirga > Aestuariivirga litoralis. The sequence goes on along the minus strand of NZ_QKVK01000003.1, from coordinate 366,081 downwards.
ATCTGGCGGCCGTGCGCGACGGGCTGATGATCGCCGGCCACCTTGCTCACCGGTTGGGCGGCAGCGCGACAATCAGTGGCCTTCCTGAGAACCTCGACCACATCTGCGAAACACTGAGTTGGACTGACCTCGATCTCGCGCGAGATCTCGATGCGGCGCTAGACCATGAACTTCCCGCATTCGCACGAGACGGCGGCTTCGTGAAGCAAGGTTATTCCGTCGACCTTGATGAGAACCGCTCTCTTCGCGATGAAACACGGCATGTCATTGCCGGATTGCAGGCACGCTATTCCGAGATCTCGGGCATCAAGTCCCTGAAGGTGAAGCACAACAATGTGCTTGGTTACTTCATCGAGGTACCCGCTACATCAGCTTCCCTGCTTCAGACCGCGGACAAGGCCGGACTGTTCATTCATCGGCAGACGGTCGCGAGTGCGATGCGCTTCGTGACCACGGAGCTCGCATCGCTCGATCAACGCATTGCCGCTGCCGCCGAGAAGGCGCTAGCACTGGAACAGGAAATCTTCTCGACGCTCTGCGCCAGAGTCGATGCTCGCAGGGATCTGCTCTCCAAGATTGCTGATGCATCGGCGCGACTCGATGCAGCGGCGGCACTTGCTGAAGTGGCGGAACGGCGCCGCTATGTAAGACCGCGCGTGGATGGATCAACTGGCTTCACCGTCCGCGGCGGTCGGCATCCAGTCGTTGAGGCCGCATTGCAGGACAAGGCTGCCGGATCCTTCGTTGCCAACGACTGTGACGTGTCGGGAGACGCCAGGCGACTCTGCCTGCTTACAGGCCCGAACATGGCCGGCAAGTCGACTTATCTGCGCCAGAATGCGCTCATCGTCATCCTCGCGCAGATGGGATCATTCGTGCCCGCGGCGGATGCACATTTCGGGGTCGTTGATCGCCTGTTTAGCCGGGTCGGTGCGGCAGATGACCTCGCTCGTGGCCGTTCGACCTTCATGGTTGAAATGGTGGAGACCGCTGCAATCCTGAACCAGGCAACCGAACGCTCATTCGTAATTCTTGATGAGATCGGACGCGGCACTGCAACCTATGATGGCCTCTCCATCGCATGGGCGACACTCGAACATCTCCACGGCGAAAACAGATGCCGCGCACTGTTTGCCACCCATTACCATGAACTCACCCAGCTCGCGGCCAAATTGCCGCACCTCGCGAATGCGACGATGAAGGTGAAGGAGTGGCAGGATCAGATCATTTTCCTGCATGAAGTCGTCGCAGGCGTTGCGGACCGGTCATACGGCATCCATGTCGCGCAGATCGCCGGGCTGCCCGCGGCTGTCATCAATCGCGCGCAGCAAGTCCTGGAAAGACTTGAGCGGCAAGGAGCGAAGGGACCCACGTCCGGCCTGGCCGAGGACCTGCCGCTCTTTGCCGCCGCACCGGCTGCAAAGCGCGAAAGTGCGGTGGAGAAAAGACTGTCTGGGGTCGTAGCAGACGAATTGTCACCGCGGGACGCGTTGGCGCTTGTTTACGAGCTCAAGAGCCTGCTGGCGGCACGGCAGCCATCATGACCAACTCCGCGCCATCCCTTCTCGTCGATATTCATCAGTTGCGTACTGACTTGACCACTGCCGGGGCAAACCTAGCCGGCGCAAGGCCCGAACTTCGGCCAGCAGTCGTGAAGATCGTGAAGCACGCCCTGGAGCAAGCCCACGCTCGGGCCGAGGAAGGATTGATTGGGGACGGAGATGGCACACGCTGCGCCGAATTGCTGAGCGATGCAGAGGACGAGATCATTCGCTCACTGTTCGACTTCGCAAACAACACGCTTTATCCAGCACGCGGCCACGAGGAACGGATTGCAGTCGTCGCAGTGGGCGGCTATGGACGCGGCACACTCGCCCCCGGTTCGGACATCGACCTGCTCTTCGTGCTGCCGACGCGCCAGACCGAGCGTGTTCAGAACATCGTCGAATTCATTCTCTATTGCTTGTGGGATACTCGTCAGAAGGTAGGCCACGCCACTCGGAGTATCGAGGAATGCATCCGCCTCGCCCGATCCGACAACACCATTCTCACGGCCATTCTCGAAGCCCGCTATATTTGCGGTGACGAGACGCTGTTCGCCGCCCTGGTCAATGATTTTCGTCGAGAGATCGTATCCAAGGGGGCGCGAGACTTCATTGCCGACAAGCTGGGGGAACGTGACCTCAGACACCTGAAGGTCGGGGAAAGCCGCTATCTCGTCGAGCCCGACGTCAAGGACGGAAAGGGCGGCCTCCGTGATCTGAACACGCTGTTCTGGATCGCCAAGTACATCTATGCCACGAATTCAACTGACGAGTTGGCCGAAAAGGGTGCCTTCAGCCAGCAGGAACTTGCCACCTTCAAGAAATGTGAGCGTTTCCTGTGGGCCGTGCGCTGCCACCTTCACTTCCTGTCAAGGCGAGGCAACGACCGGCTCAGCTTTGACCGGCAATCAGACATCGCGGAGCGATTGGGCTACAAGGCACATGGCGGCCTGAAGCACGTCGAACGCTTCATGAAACATTACTTTCTTGTGGCAAAGGACGTTGGCGATCTGACGCGCATCCTCTGCGCCAGCCTTGAGGCGCAACAGGTCAAGGAAGCCCCGGGGTTGGGGCGCGTGCTTGGCCGGCTGATTTCCAAGACGTCTGGTACGCTGCGTGATGCGCCGGATTTCCGGGTGGAAGGCGGACGCGTGTTGCCGAGTTCGCCAGACATCTTCATGACGAACCCGATCAACATGATCAGGCTCTTTGCCGTAGCAGGTCGGCACGGTGCGGAGATTCATCCTGATGCACTGAAGCTGGTGCGCAAGTCATTGGGACTTCTCCGCGGCATCCTTGATGATCCGGAGGCCAATGCCATATTTCTCGAACTGCTGACCGCCAGCGCTGACCCCGACGTCGTCTTGCGGATGATGAACGAGGCCGGTGTCCTTGGTCGCTTCATTCCGGAATTCGGCCGTATCGTCGCGATGATGCAGTTCAACATGTATCATCACTATACGGTTGACGAGCATCTGATCCGTGCGGTCGGACACCTGTCCGCAATCGAACGCGGCCGGCTCTCCGAGGACCACCCGCTTTCCACTGCTATCTTTCCAACGATCACCAGCCGCCGCCTTCTTTATGTAGCCGTCTTCCTGCACGACATTGCCAAGGGCCGGAAGGAAGACCACTCCATCGCCGGAGAACGGATAGCTCTCGATCTTTGTCCAAGGCTTGGCCTTTCCCCATCGGAGACCGAGACTGTTGCCTGGCTCATCCGCCATCATCTTCTGATGAGCGAGACTGCGCAAATGCGTGATCTCAACGATTTCAAGACTATCCTTGACTTCTGCTCAGTGGTGCAAAGCGTCGAGAGACTAAAGCTTCTGATCATTCTGACGGTGGCAGACATCCGCGCCGTGGGACCCGGCGTTTGGAATGGCTGGAAAGGCCAACTGTTGCGAACGCTCTATACCGAGGCGGAGCCTGTGCTGACGGGTGGCCATACCGCCGTTTCGCGCAGAGAACGAGTGGCAAGTGCACAGGCCGCCTTCTTCGCGCGAATGCCCGGATGGAGCGACGAACTCAAGGCCAACTATGCTGCCCGCCATTACGATGCCTATTGGCTGGGCAGTTCCACTGACAAGCAAGTTAAACATGCCGAGTTGATCTCCGGGGCAGCGCCCAAGAGCGTCGTCACCAGTTTCGAGACGGATGCCTTCACTGCCATCACCGAGCTTTCGATCTATACACCCGATCATCCACGTCTGCTGGCACTGATCACCGGCGCCTGCGCAGCTGCCGGCGCAAACATTGCTGGCGCGCAGATCTTCACGACTACGGATGGAATGGCGCTGGACACCATTCTGATCCAGCGCGAGTTCACCGAAGAGGAGGACGAGCGTCGCCGGGCCGAGCGCATCGCCGAGTTGGTTCGAAAGGCACTGCGTGGTGAGCTATGGCTAAAGGAAGCCGTGGCACGCGCCTACAAGCCACAGCAACGGATCAGAGCCTTCACGGTGGAGCCGCGGGTCATCATTGACAACCAGTCTTCGAACCGCTTCACCGTCATCGAAATCAATGGCCTCGACCGGATTGGACTGCTCTATGACCTCACCGAGGCTCTCTACAAGCTCAACCTCAACATTGCATCCGCCCATGTCACGACCTTCGGCGAAAAGGCAGTGGACGTATTCTATGTGACCGATCTTACCGGCGCCAAGATCGAGAGCTCGACCCGCCACAAGCAGATCGAGAACGCCCTCGGCAGTATTCTCAAGCCGGCACACGTCGTCCCGATCAAGGTTTGATCAAACATGTCCCTTCTGAAATCCGCAGCAACCGTCGGGGGCCTCACACTCGTGAGCCGCGTACTCGGTTTCGTGCGCGATCAGTTGATTGCCTTCGTCCTGGGGACGAGCTTCGTAGCAGAGGCTTTCTTCGTGGCACAGCGCTTCCCCAATCTTTTCCGGGCACTTTTCGCGGAAGGGGCTTTCAACAACGCTTTCGTGCCGTTGTTCGCCAAGCGAGTCGAGGGCGAGGGGGAGGCCAAGGCACGGGATTTTGCCATCGAGGTGTTCTCCTTTCTGCTGGCATGGCTGGTGGCCTTTTCGGCCGTCGCGATGATTGCAATGCCAATCGTCATCTATGTCATTGCCCCAGGCTTCAAGGCGGATGGCGAGAAGTTCCAGCTGGCAGTGGACCTCACCCGAATCTGCTTCCCTTATCTGCTGTTCATGTCCCTCACGGCGCTCCAGTCCGGGGTGCTGAACAGCCTCAACCGATTCACCGCGGCGGCAGCCGCGCCCATCCTGCTCAATGTCGTGATGATCGCCTCCAACGTCGTGGCCTGGCTTCTCGCCACCGGAAACACACCCGAGACGGGATACATCTTCGCCTGGGGCATCTTCGCATCGGGCGTTGCACAATATGCACTGCTTGCGATTGCCTGCCGCCGAGCGGGCATGCGCCTCCTGCCACGCTGGCCACGCCTCACGCCCGATGTGAAGCACGTCATCAAGCTGTCGATCCCCGGCATCATCTCTGGCGGGGTGATGCAGATCAACCTCGTGGTGGCGACCATGATCGCCACCACGCTGCCCGGTGCCGTTGCGTTCCTCTACTATGCCGACCGCCTCTATCAGCTTCCGCTCGGCGTGATCGGCGTGGCAATCGGCGTTGTGCTTCTTCCCGACCTTTCGCGCAAGCTGCGGGCGGGCAATGAGGCAGGAGCCCTTAATAGCCAGAACCGGGCCCTCGAGCTATCGATGTTCCTGACCCTTCCTGCCGCCATTGCACTCATGGCGATCCCGAACCCGATCATTCATACCGTGTTCGAACACGGAGCCTTTACCCGCGCTGACACCTTCGCCGTAGCACCTGCGCTGTTGGCTTTTGCGTCCGGCCTGCCTGCCTTCTCCCTGACCAAGGTGTTCCAGCCAGGCTTCTATGCCCGCGAGGACACCCGGACGCCCATGCGCTTTGCGGTGATTTCAGTGATCGTGAATGTGATTGGAAGCATTCTTCTCTCACTTGTCCTGGGACATGTCGGGATTGCAATGGCGACCTCCCTCGCTGCCTGGGTCAACACCATCCTGCTGGGTGTGACGCTGTCACGACGCGGATTGTTCACGCTGGACGAGCGTTGCCGCAGGCGCCTGCCGCGCATCGTCGCAGCCGCACTGGCAATGGGGGCGCTTCTGCTGGCGGGCGCGTGGGCTCTGGAAGGCAATTATGCCGAAAGTGCGGGATTCCTTGCGGCGGCCTGGGGGCTTGCGGTGCTCGTGGCAGGTGGTGTCGTCGGCTATTTTGTGCTTGCCCATGCCACCGGGGCCATGCGGTTCTCCGAAGTGAAGTCGATGCTGAAACGCTGAGGTTTTATGGCTAGAGTCTTGCCCATGACAGACAAAAACGATGAACAGGACGTTGCCTTCGGTTTCCGCAGGGTCAGCGAGGACCAGAAGCAAGGTCTCGTCAACGAGGTCTTCTCCAAGGTGGCCGAGCGCTACGACCAGATGAACGACCTGATGTCGGGCGGGTTGCACCGGCTTTGGAAAGACGATTTCGTCGCCCTGCTCAACCCTCCGCGCGGTCAGGCGTCCTTCAATCATCTCGACGTGGCCGGCGGCACCGGCGATATCGCTTTTCGAATCCTGCGGGCGGGCGGTCCCAATGTACGGGTGACGGTTGCCGACATCTCGCCGGAAATGGTCGCTGAAGGCCGGAAGCGCGCCGAGGCTGAAGGTCTGCTGGGCCGCTGCGGCTTCACCGTCGGCAATGCCGAGACTCTGGCCTTTCCGGACAAGAGCTTCGACGGCTACACCATTGCATTCGGCATTCGCAACGTGACGCACATCGACAGGGCTCTTCGCGAAGCATACCGCGTGCTGAAGCCTGGCGGCCATTTTCTGTGCCTCGAGTTCAGCCAGGTTGACGTGCCGCTGATGGACAAGATCTATGATGCCTATTCCTTCACCGCCGTGCCGGCCATCGGCAAGGTGGTAACGGGCGATGGCCATCCCTACCGCTATCTCGTCGAGTCAATCCGCACCTTCCCGAAGCAGGACGACTTCAAGGCGATGATCGAGGATGCTGGGTTTGCCAATGTCAGTTACCGGAATCTGACAGGTGGTGTGGTGGCCATCCATTCGGGCTGGCGCATTTGATGTTCTCCGAAATCAGGCACAGCATCGCCCTTCTGCGCGCAGGCCGCACCCTTGCGGCCTACGATGCGCTGATGACACCGGAACAGATCGCGCAATTGCCGTGGGCTGCGCGGTTGGGATTGTCAATTGCGAAGTTCGGCACCCACAAGCCGGAGAAGGGTGGCGAGATGGCGGTTGCAGCAGCGCTGTCGTCGCTGGGGCCAAGCTACATCAAGCTTGGCCAATTTCTGGCAACCCGGCCGGATCTGGTTGGCCCGCGTCGCGCCTTCGAGTTGAAGGCACTGCAGGACCGGCTGCCGCCCTTCCCCACCGAAACGGCCAAAAACATCATAAGGGAAAATCTGGGCTCACCGGTCGACGTGCTGTTCACCGAATTCGGACCGCCTGTCGCCGCAGCCTCGATCGCGCAGGTGCACAAGGCGCGGAGCCCCGATGGCCGCGAGCTGGCAGTCAAGGTGCTGCGCCCCGGGGTTGGCAAACGCTTCGCCGCCGATCTTGGCAGTTTCTATTTTGCGGCGCGCCTGATGGAGCACTTCAGTGCGGAGGGGCGCAGACTCCGTCCCGTCGCAGCCGTCCATATGCTCGAGCAATCGATGAAGCAGGAACTCGACCTGCGCATGGAGGCTGCAGCTCTTTCAGAAATGGCGCAGAATACAGCTGGGGACCCAGGCTTTCGCGTGCCCAAGGTCGACTGGGAGCGCACCAGCCGCGACGTACTGACTACTGAATGGATCGACGGCACACCGATTGCCGATGTCGAGGCACTGCGCGTCCAGGGATTCGATCTGGTGAAGCTCGGAGACACCGTGATCCAGAGTTTTCTGCGCCATGCGATCCGCGACGGCTTCTTTCACGCCGACATGCATCAGGGAAACCTCTTTGTCGATCGCTCAGGCAACCTCGTCGCCGTCGACTTCGGCATCGTGGGCCGGCTGGGGCCGAAGGAGAGCATGTTTCTGGCGGAGATCCTCTACGGCTTCATCACCCGCAATTACCTCCGTGTGAGCGAAGTGCATTTCGAGGCGGGCTATGTGCCACGTCACCATGATCCGGCCGTCTTCGCTCAAGCCATCCGTTCCATCGGCGAGCCGATCATGGACCGGCCGGCGAACCAGATTTCGATGGCTCGTCTGCTCACCCAACTGTTCGAGATCACCGCCCAGTTCGACATGCAGACGCAGCCGCAGCTGCTCCTGCTGCAGAAAACCATGGTTGTGGTCGAAGGCGTAGCCCGGACGCTGAATCCTGACCTCAACATGTGGGTAACGGCGGAACCGGTGGTCGGCGGCTGGATCAAGCGCCAACTTGGTCCGGCCGGCAAGCTGGAGGAGGCGGCCGGATCCCTCCACCAGCTCTTCACCGGCCTTCCCGTGATGCTGGAGGATGCAAAGCGGGCCACCACCATGCTCGCCGACATGGCGGCCACCGGGGGCTTGCGGCTCGACCGGGAGACGACCGAGCGGCTGGCACAGGCCCAGTCGCGACATGCCCGTTGGACGCGCTTCTGGTTGGCACTGGGGGCTATTTCGCTCGCCGCCATAGCCATTAAGCTCATCACCTGAGGGCGGTTGGCAGGCCCAGCGCTTTGCTGTCATAATGGCCCCATGACATCGCTTGCGGGAAAATCGGTCCTCCTCATCATCGGTGGCGGCATTGCCGCCTACAAGGCGCATGAACTCGTCCGCCTGCTGAAGACACGTGGTGCTGCCGTGCGCATCATCCTGACCAAGGCGGCGGAACAGTTCGTCACGCCACTTTCGCTGGCTGCTCTCTCCGGCGAGAAGGTCTATACTGCGCTCTTCAGCCTTACCGACGAAGTCGAGATGGGTCATATCCAGCTTTCGCGTTCGGCTGATGTCGTCGTCGTCGCTCCGGCAACGGCTGACCTCATGGCAAAGATGGCAAACGGCCTTGCAGATGACCTTGCCTCGACCGCCCTTCTCGCCACGGACAAACGCGTTCTGCTCGCGCCCGCGATGAACGTCCGGATGTGGCGCCATGCCGCGACCGAGCGCAACACAGCAACGCTGAAGCATGATGGCGTCACCTTCGTCGGTCCCAACGACGGCGAAATGGCGTGCGGCGAGTTCGGACCCGGCCGCATGGCGGAACCGAACGAGATCCTCACCGCTATCCTCGACATGCTCAAGCCCAAGGCTCAGCCGCTGGCGGGGAAGAAGGTGGTGATTACCGCAGGCCCGACGCGCGAACCCATCGACCCCGTTCGCTTCATCTCCAATCATTCCTCGGGAAAACAGGGCTATGCCATTGCGATGGCGGCGGTGGAGCTTGGAGCGGAGACCGTGCTGGTGTCGGGGCCCGTGTCCCTTGCCATCCCACCCGGTGTACAGATGATGCCTGTGGAGACCGCGCAGGACATGCTGGAAACATGCGAAGGTGAAATGCCGGCCGACATCGCCATCTTCACAGCCGCCGTCGCCGACTGGCGTGTGGCCTCCGAAGCGCCGGAGAAGCTAAAGAAATCGGGAGACGGCCCTCCGACCCTTCGCCTCACCGAAAACCCCGACATTCTCGCCACCATTTCCCGTAGCCCCAATCGGCCAAAGATCGTCGTCGGCTTCGCAGCCGAGACGGAGAGGGTGTCCGAGTACGCGGCCCGAAAACTGAAAAGCAAGGGCTGCGACCTCATCGTCGCAAACGACGTCAGCAAGGGGTCGGGGGTTTTCGGCGGTGACCGCAATACGGTTCATCTCGTGACCGCGTCAGGAGTCGAGGATTGGCCGCAGATGAGCAAGGACGAGGTTGCACGAAGATTGATGGAACGCCTTGCGCAGATGCTGGTCCCGCAGCAGAAGGTTGCCAAATGACCACGGTCGAGATCAGGCGCCTCCCTCACAACCAGGACCTGCCGCTGCCCGCCTACGAAACGGAAGGAGCAGCGGGCATGGACCTGCGCGCTGCCGAGCCCGTGACACTGAAGCCAGGCGCACGGCACCTGGTGCCCACTGGAATAGCCATCGCCCTCCCACAGGGCTTCGAGGCGCAGGTGAGGCCACGATCGGGCCTCGCTGTGAAGCATGGCGTCACCGTCCTCAACTCACCAGGTACCATCGACTGCGATTACCGCGGAGAGGTGAAGGTGCCACTCATCAACCACGGCGAGGCCGACTTCATGATCGCCCGCGGTGACCGGATCGCCCAGATGGTGATTGCTCCAGTTACGCGTATCGGCTGGCAGGAAGTGGATAGGCTCGACGAAACAGCACGTGGTGCCGGAGGCTTCGGCTCGTCAGGGCATCGCTGATGGCGCTGTCAGCGGACGAGGTCGAGCGTTATGCGCGGCATCTGGTGCTGCACGAGGTCGGCGGTCCTGGTCAGAACCGGCTGAAGAATGCGAGGGTTCTCGTTATCGGCGCGGGTGGGCTCGGCGCGCCACTGCTTTATTATCTGGCTGCAGCGGGTGTCGGCACCATCGGCATCGTCGACCATGACACGGTGAGCCTTTCGAACCTGCAACGGCAGATCATCCACACCACCGCTCGCATCGGAATCCCCAAGACCTCCAGTGCACGCCAGACGATGCAGGGCCTGAACCCGTATGTACAGGTAATCGAGCATGCCCATCGGATCACCGCGGACAATGCGCTTGCCATCATATCGTCCTATGACATCGTCGCTGATGGCTGCGACAACTTTCCCACGCGCTTTCTCGTCAGTGACGCCTGCTATTTCGCCCGAAAGACACTGGTGACGGCTGCGGTCGGCCAATTCGACGGCCAGCTCTCCACCTTCAAGCCACATGAGACGGGACAGGACGGCGCGCCATGGCCCACATATCGTTGCCTTATTGGCGAACTGCCGCCACGCGGCCTGTTCCCCGCATGCGAGGAAGCCGGTATCCTGGGCGCATTGCCGGGCATCCTGGGTTCCATGCAGGCGATGGAGGTGATCAAGGAAATCCTCGGCATCGGGGAAAGCCTTGCAGGGCGGCTTCTGATGTATGACGCTCTCGCCACCAGCTTCTATGAAACGAAGCTGGCTTGGAATCCTGAAAACCCCCTGACGGGGCGCAACCCGACGATCAAATCCCTTCAGCAGTCAAACTATCTCGACCGCTAGGCGGGTTCACCCTTTGGCGGAGCGAGCTGTCCAAACGCATCGAGTGCATGCGCGGCATACATGACGGATGGACCCGCACCCATGTAGATCGCCATGCCCAGCGTTTCGAGGATCTCTTCCCGGGTCGCGCCCTGAAGAGCGGCCGCCTTGGAATGAAAGGCGATGCAGTCATCACAGCGCGTGGCCACGCCAATTGCCAGAGCGATCAGTTCCTTCGTCTTGGTGTCCAGTGCATTGGCCTTCAACGCTGCCTGGGCTATGCCGGAAAAGCCCTTCATGACATCCGGGGCGCCCTCGCGCAGTTCACGCAGCGGCGAAGATAGTTCGGCGATGAGGTTCTTCCAGTCCTTGCTCATGAAACACTCCATTGTCTGGAGTGGTCTTCATCCAGAAGATATCAACTCGCCTTGACTTCGCTCAAACCTTGCTTGAGGTCCTCCGGGCGAGGCATCGAGATGATGTTGTAACCCGAATCCACATAATGGATTTCGCCGGTAACGCCGCCGGACAGCGGCGAAAGCAGATAGAGCCCGGCACCACCGACCTCCTCCAGCGTGATGGTTCGCCGGAGTGGCGCGTGGTCCTGCTGATAGCTGAACATGGCGCGCGCATCCCCGATGCCGGCACCCGCGAGGGTGCGCATCGGACCCGCCGAAATGGCGTTGACCCGAATGCCCTGCGGGCCATAGTCAGCTGCCAGATAACGCACGGAAGACTCGAGAGCGGCCTTGGCCACGCCCATGACATTGTAATTCGGCATGACGCGCACCGAGCCACCATAGGTGAGGGTGATCAGCGAACCGCCATTCGTCATCAGGGGAGCGGCGCGCTTGGCGATTTCGGTGAAGGAAAAGCAGGAGATCACCATGGTGCGGATGAAGTTCTCGCGCGTCGTGTCGGCGTATTTGCCCTTCAGCTCGTTCTTGTCAGAGAAGGCGATGGCATGCACCACGAAGTCGATGCTGCCCCAGCCTTTCCGGAGTTCTTCGAAAACCGCGTCCACCGTGCCGATGTCTTCGACATCGCAGGGCAGAAGCATGGAAGAACCGACCGACTCGGCCAGCGGCTTCACGCGCTTGCCAAAGGCTTCACCCTGATAGGTGAAGGCGAGTTCTGCGCCATGCCTGTGAAGTTGCTGGGCAATGCCCCAGGCAATCGAGTGGTCGTTCGCGACACCCATGATGAGTCCGCGGCGGCCCGCCATCAGAGAATTGGTCATGTGGAGATCAGCCGTTGTAGCGCTGGAAGACGAGGGTTGCGTTGGTGCCACCGAAGCCGAAGCTGTTGGACATCACCGTGTCGATCTTGGCGTTGTCGATCCGCTTGCGGATGATCGGGACATCGGCGAAGTCAGGGTCGAGTTCCTCGATGTGAGCGCTTTCGCAGAGGAAGTTGTTCTTCATCATGAGGATCGAATAGATCGCCTCCTGCACGCCCACCGCTCCCAGTGAATGGCCGGTCAGCGACTTGGTGCTTGAGATCGGCGGAATCCTGTCGCCGAAGACGGCGCGGATCGCCTCGATCTCCTTCTTGTCACCGATCGGCGTCGAGGTGCCGTGCGGATTGATGTAGTCGATGGTTCCGGCATTGCCGAGCGCCTGCTTCATGCAGCGGGTCGCGCCCTCGCCTGAGGGCTGCACCATGTCGTAGCCGTCTGACGTTGCCCCATAGCCGATGAGTTCAGCATAGATCTTGGCGCCACGCGCCTTGGCGTGCTCGAGTTCCTCGAGGACGACAGTGCCTGCACCGCCGGCAATGACGAAGCCGTCGCGATTCTTGTCATAAGCGCGGGAGGCGGTAGCGGGCGTGTCGTTGTACTTCGATGACATGGCGCCCATCGCGTCGAACAACACCGAGAGGGTCCAGTCGAGTTCCTCGCCGCCTCCGGCGAACATCACGTCCTGCTTGCCCCACTGGATCATCTCGGCTGCATTGCCGATGCAGTGCGCAGAAGTGGCGCAGGCCGACGAGATCGAATAATTGACGCCACGGATACCGAAGGGTGTCGCCAGCGTTGCCGAGTTGGTGCTGGACATGGCCGCGGGCACGGCGAAGGGGCCGACCCGCTTTGGGCCCTTTTCGCGGGTTGTGTCGGCGGCTTGCACGATGGTGCGGGTGGAGGGCCCGCCCGAACCCATGATGATACCAGTCCGGTCATTCTTGACGTCCGTCTCCTCCAGTCCGGAATCAACGATTGCCTGCTGCATGGCGGCATAGTTCCAGGCCGCCCCGTCTCCCATGAAACGGCGCACGCGGCGGTCGACGCTTTCGAGATCGAAGGTGGGAGCGCCATGTACCTGGCAACGGAAGCCGAGTTTCTCGTACTGATCTGCCTTGACGATGCCGGATTTGGCCTCGAACAGCGAATTCAGCACTTCCTGCACATTGTTGCCGATGCTCGACACGATGCCGAGGCCGGTCACGACGACACGCCGCATGTTGACTCCCTTTCTCAGGCCGTGGGCTGGAACAGTCCGACCTTCATATCGGTAACCTGATAGACCGTTTCACCATCGGCCTTCATGATCCCGTTCGAAACCGCCATCTTGAGTTTGCGCAGGATAAGACGGGTGACCTCGACTTCATAGGTCACTTTCTTGACAAGGGGAGTCACCATACCAGACAGTTTGACCTCGCCAACGCCCAGGGCGCGGCCACGTCCGGGCTCGCCCAGCCAGCCAAGGAAGAAGCCAGTCATCTGCCAGAGGGCGTCCAAACCGAGGCAGCCCGGCATGACGGGATCGCCCTGAAAATGGCAGCCGAAAAACCAGAGATCAGGTTTAACATCAAACTCGGCCACAACCTTGCCGAGTCCTGCGGCGCCACCATCCTTTGATATTTCCGTGATGCGGTCAAACATCAGCATCGGGGGCAGGGGCAACTGGGCGTTCCCGGGCCCGAAGAGTTCGCCGCGGCCGCAGGCCAAGAGATCCGCGTAATCGTAGCTCGACTTCGGTTGGTTCATTCTGCCTCTGGTCCCAAACTGCACCGGCCCGCCCCGGTTCCGCCGTTCCTATCACATGGAAATATCTGGTCCAAGCCCGCTTTCGGGCAAGGGTTGGCCGCCCCACTGGCGCCAAGATTGCCTTGCCTAAGGGGTTTCGCGTATAAGAGGCTCGATCATGGATCTGCAGGACAACGCACTGGCTGAACGGCTGAGGCTGGCGGGGCTACGCCCCACCCGGCAACGCCTTTCCCTGGCCGCCATCCTGTTTGGGGCCGGAGACCGTCACGTGAGCGCGGAAAGCCTTCACCAGGAGGCACTTACGGCCCGTATCAACGTCTCTCTCGCCACGGTCTACAACACGCTGAACCAGTTCAAGGCAGCAGGGCTTCTCCGCGAGGTTGCCTTCGAGGGTGACCGCACCTTCTTCGACACCAACACTTCGAACCATTTCCACTACTACATCGAAGAGACGGATTCGCTGGTCGATATCGGTACCGAGCATCTTCAGGTCATGGGCCTGCCACCACTTCCCACTGGGACAGAGATCGACCGGGTGGACATCATCATCCGGTTGCGCAAGGCCGGTTCCTGATCTCAGGCGGCCTTGCTGCCTCCTGCCACCAAGCCTGCTTCCCACCCGAGAATGGCCTGTTTGCGCGTCAGTCCCCAGTGGTAACCGCAGAGGCTACCTGACTTGCCGAGCACTCGGTGGCATGGCACCACGAAAGAAATCGGATTGCGCCCCACTGCCGCACCCACTGCGCGGGAGGCCTTGGGGTTGCCGATGTGACCGGCGATGTCGGAATAGGTGGTGGCGCGGCCCATGGGGATTTTCAGCAGGGTTTGCCATACCCTGGTTTCAAATTCCGTGCCGATGAACACGATGCGCAACGGCTGTTCCGCCACCCAGCGCCCCGGGTCGAAGATGCGCGCCACCGGAACCGCTGTTGCAGCGGTGTCCTCAACGAATTGCGCCTCAGGCCAGCGGCTTCGCATGTCGAGAAAACTGGCGTGTTCCCGACCGTCGTCAGCGAAGGCCAAGCCGCAAATGCCCTTCTCAGTCATCATCAGCAGAACCTTGCCGAACGGGCAGGGATGGAAACCGTAACGGATGGTGAGGCCTTTGCCACGCGCCTTGTAATCCCCGGGGGTCATGCCCTCGTGGGTCACGAACAGATCGTGCAGCCGACCGGGACCGGACAACCCGACTTCATAGCTGGTATCGAGGACGCTGGCGGAGTCCCGCAACAGCGTGCGGGCATGATCGATAGTGAGTGCCTGTATGAAGGCCTTGGGGCTCAACCCGGCCCAGCGCATGAACAGCCGCTGCAAGTGCGCGGCGCTCATGTCATTGCGCTCAGCTAGCAGGGCGAGCGATGGTTGCTCACGCCAATGCTCGCGCAGGTAATCAAGGTTGCGGCGAACCAGTTCGTAGTCGCGGGCAGCTTCGGTGAGGGTCGTGGCGTTTTCCATGAACCGGAAGCTAAACCCGGATGTGCCATTTTCCCACCCGAAACCTGATCAGATCCGTGGAATGGCAAGGGCCGACCTCAGGGCATTTGCCAAGGTCTTGCGTTCTTCCGGAGCCAGGAACTCTCCAACCGAAATACGGGTCGGCCCGGATACCAGCACGAGACTGCCGATCAGCTCGCGCTCCCGGTCCTCTTCAAGCTCGACACGCACCCAGCGGCGCACAAAGCGTTGCTGCTGGGGAGGATGCCTTTCGCATTCACGGTCGATCACCAGCTCGTGCTCGGTAATGGAAATGCGCTCCAGCTTCCGGGCATCGGCAAAGTTGACCCTGAAGGCCCACCAGACCAGCAGCACATCCAGTCCGGCAAAGCCGGCGATTGGCCAGGCCCCTAGCGCCACGAACATGCCCGCGACGACCAGATTTACCAGGATCACCAGCCCCATCAGGACAAAATAGCCCTGCCGGTTCAAGCTTCGGTGTGGCGTCAACGTCGCCTGCCAGACTTTGCTGTTGCTCTGGTCCATATCGCTGTTCTACCTCAAGGTCTGCAAGGGAACACGAGTGCCATGGCCAAGGCAAGCCGTCTCAAACAGGAGGAGGTGGAGGAGATCTTCCGCCGCTTTCACGCGGCCAATCCCGAGCCGAAGGGTGAACTCCATTACCTCAATCCCTACACGCTGCTCGTTGCCGTCGTGCTCTCGGCACAGGCGACGGACGAGGGGGTGAACAAAGCCACCAAGCCACTCTTCGCCATTGCTGATTCCCCCGAAAAGATGGTCGCTCTCGGGGAGGATACGGTGCGTGACGCGATCAAGACCATCGGGCTGTTTCGCGGCAAGGCAAAGAATGTGATTCTGCTGTCGCATCAGCTACTTGACCAGCATGGAGGTATCGTGCCGGACGACCGGGAGGCTCTCGAAGCCCTTCCCGGTGTGGGGCGGAAGACGGCCAATGTGGTGCTCAACATCGCCTTTGGGCACCCGACCATCGCAGTGGATACGCATTTGTTCCGGGTTGGCAACCGCACTGGCCTGGCACCCGGAAAGACACCGCTGGAGGTGGAGCTGAAGCTGCTCAAGGTGGTGCCCGCCCGATATGGTCGCCATGCCCACCACTGGCTGATCCTGCACGGGCGCTATGTGTGCAAGGCGAGGAAGCCCGAATGCTGGCGCTGCCTCATCTCCGATATCTGTCGCTTCAGGCCGAAGACGCCCGCACCGACTTGAACAAATGGGTGAAATAGGCCGTCGAGAACAGCGGCACCACGAGGTTGACGAAGGGCACGACAGACATCACCGCCGGCAACAGCGCGGCAATGAAAACGGTGGGGCTGTTTTCCTTCCGCAGAGTCCTCGCCTCCTCCACCGGCATATGCCTCATTGCAACCATCTCGAAATATTCCCGCCCAATCAGATAGGCGTTGGCGGCAATCAAGACCAGGACGCCAAAGCCGAAGAACACGGTGGGCAGCACGGCCAGGTTCACCAGCAACACCACAACGAAAAACTGGATGGCCATAAGAATGGCCCTGCCCGCCGGCAGGGGCGTACCCCGCGGATCCCATGGGTAATGCCGCTCCTCCACCTTCTCGGCAATCCGGTCGAGAAAAAGGCCGGCAAAGGCTGCGGTGACGGGTGACATGAGGAAAAAGAAGGCAACGAGCAGAGCGAGGCCCGTGCCAATCTCCACCAGCCGATCAGCCCACGGCCAAGAAAAATGGGTGAAGCTGGCGATCAGCACCTCGGCGATCACCAGAACAGCAATGAACAGCGCGATGGTCAGCCCCAGCGCCTTGAGCAGCACGGAGCGGAATTCTGGCGAAAACAGGTCACCAAAGGCTCGGATGGCAGACGTAAACATGTCTCCCACGTAATCACCCCGGCTTGCCAGCGCAAGCTGGCTTCGCTAGGGCGGTGGGAAAAGGCTAGGAGATTTCCATGACGGCTTCCGGTTTCGACGTCCTCTGCATCGGCAATGCGATCGTTGACGTTATCGCGCGGGTGAGCGAGGACTTCGTCTCCCGCCACGGGCTGGTGAAGGGCTCGATGAACCTGATTGATGAGGCGCGCGCCGAAGAACTCTATGGGGACATGGGCCAGGCGATCGAGGTGTCGGGCGGATCGGCGGGCAATACTGCGGCGGGTCTCGCCTCTCTGGGCGGTCGGGCCGCCTATTTCGGCAAGGTCAAGGCCGATCAGCTGGGCACCATCTTCCGTCATGACATGCGGGCGCAGGGTGTTGCATTCGACACGCCCCCGGCGGCGGATGGCCCAGCGACTGCCCGCTCCTTCATCCTGGTGACACCGGATGGCGAGCGCACGATGAACACTTATCTCGGCGCCTGCGTGAACTTCACCACAGCTGACGTCGACAGCAGGATCGTGGAGGCCGCGCAGGTCACCTACATGGAGGGCTATCTGTGGGACCGGCCGGAGGCAAAGGAAGCCTTCAAGCTGGCGGCACGCATTGCCCGGACGGCGGGGCGCAAGACGTCGATCACACTCTCTGACTCCTTCTGCGTCGAGCGGCACCGCGACAGTTTTCTCGAACTCATCCGCAGTGACATCGATATCGTTTTCGCCAACGAGACAGAGATCAAGTCGCTGTACCAGACACAGAATTTCGACGGCGCCGTAAGTGCCATAGCCGCCGATTGCCCCATCGCCGTCGTGACGCGCTCCGAGAAGGGCTGCGTGGTCGTCAAAGGCAACGAATTACTCGAGAGCCCTGCTCATCCGGTAAGCAAGGTCGTTGACGTAACGGGAGCCGGTGATCTTTTCGCCGCCGGTTTCCTTTACGGTGTTACCAATGGCAAGACACTTTATGAATCGGCGCGGCTCGGGTCCATGGCTGCGGCAGAAGTCATCTCGCATATCGGCGCCCGTCCCGAAGTAAGGCTGCGCAGCCACGCGGAAAACTTGGGCCTGCTATAGCTTCCTGAGGAAGACGCTGCGGATGAAGTGATCGGCACCCTTGCGGAGCACGAGGTCAGCACGCGGCCGTGTGGGCAGGATGTTTTCGCGCAGGTTCACGAGGTTGATCGTGTCCCAGATGCGAGTCGCGGTGTCGCGCGACTCCTTGTCGGTGAGAGTGGAATAGCGGTGGAAGTAGGATCTGGGATTGCGGAAGGCGCTGTCGCGGAGCGTCAGGAAGCGCTCGATGTACCACGTCTTGAGGTCCATCGTATCAGCATCGATATAGACTGAAAAATCGAAGAAATCCGAACTGTTCGGTATGCCGCGGCCATCGCGCGGCGGCCGCCCGGTCTGCAGCACGTTGACACCTTCGACGATCAGGATGTCGGGCTGGTCGATCACGGCGCGTTCGTCCTTCAGCACGTCATAGGTGAGATGCGAATAGAGCGGCGCTGTGACATTGCGCTTGCCTGCCTTGATGTCGGAGAGGAAACGGAGGATTGCCGGGAGGTCGTAGCTTTCCGGAAAGCCCTTTCGGGTCATCAGTCCTTCGCGTTCGAGGATGGAATTCGGCAACAGGAAACCATCCGTGGTCACCAGGTCCACTTTCGGGTGCTTGGGCCAGCGCGCCAGAAGGCGCTGCAGAATGCGCGCTGTGGTGCTCTTGCCGACCGCCACGCTGCCCGCCATGCCAATAACATAGGGAACCTTGCGGTCGGTGAGGTGAAGGAAATTGTTGGTGGCGCGGAACAGCCCCTGCGTTGCCGCAACATAGAGGTTGAGCAGCCGTGACAGGGGCAGGTAGATGGTTTCGACTTCTGCGAGATCGATGCGGTCATTGAGGCCGCGCAGCTCGTCGAGGTCCCTCTGCGTCAGCGTCATCGGCGTGTCGGCGCGCAAGGCTGCCCATTCCTCGCGCGAGAAGCGGCGGAATGGGGAAACTTCCTTGACGAGTTCTTCCATGGATCAATCCTTGGGCCTGGAGGCTTTTTCAGCAAGTCCGCTCATGCCCTGGCGGCGGGCAAGTTCAGCCATCACGTCCGACAGTTTCACGTCGGCAGCAGTGAGCAGAACGAGCAGATGATAGAGAACGTCGGCAGCCTCGGACGTGGTGTGCGCCTTCTCGCGCAGGACTGCGGCGAGTGCGAGCTCAACTGCTTCCTCGCCGAATTTCTTGGCACACTTCTCCACCCCCTGTGACAGCAGCTTTGCGGTGTAGGAGGTCTCCGGAGATGCCTGCCTGCGCTGCATCACCTCGTCGCCAAGCGCTGCAAGAACATCGAGACGATGGTCAGTCATGTGCATAGTCCTAGCCGAGCCGCATGGGGATGCCCGCCGCAGAGAGATGCCGCTTTGCCTCTGTGATGGAATAGGTTCCAAAATGGAAGATCGACGCCGCCAGCACGGCCGCAGCGTGGCCGTCGCGAATGCCGCCGACGAGGTGCTCCAGCGTGCCCACCCCGCCAGAGGCGATCACGGGCACAGTCACAGCGTCAGCGATGGTGCGGGTGAGTTCGATGTCGAAGCCCTTGCCGGTGCCGTCCCGGTCCATCGACGTGAGCAGGATTTCGCCAGCGCCAAGCGAGGCCACCTCGCGGGCAAAATCCTCCGCGTCAATTCCTGTCGGTTGCCGGCCGCCATGGGTAAAGATCTCCCACTTCCCGGGCGACACCTGTTTCGCATCGATGGCAACGACGACGCATTGCGCGCCGAACTTTTCCGCCGCCTGCCGGACGAAATCGCGATTGGCGACGGCGGCTGAATTGATCGACACCTTGTCGGCTCCCGCCAGCAGCAACCGGCGGATGTCATCCAGCGTTCGTACGCCGCCGCCGACCGTCAGCGGCATGAAGCAGGCTTCGGCCGTGCGCTGGACCACGTCGAAGATGATACCGCGGTTCTCATGCGTTGCCGTGATGTCGAGAAGGCAGAGTTCATCCGCTCCCGCGGCGTCATAGGCCTTGGCGATTTCCACCGGATCGCCCGCATCGCGGAGGTCGACGAAATTGACGCCCTTCACGACACGGCCATCCTTCACATCGAGGCAGGGAATGAGCCGGGCCTTGAGCATCACCGAGCCTCCCGGATGAGGCGGAGCGCCTGGGGAACGTCGATCCGCCCGTCATAGAGTGCGCGACCTGAAATGGCGCCTTCGAGTATGCGGCAATCAGGCTGAAGCAGACGTTGGATATCATCCATGGATGCCAGGCCACCGCTGGCGATGACCGGCACGGGAACAGATCGCGCAAGCTCGAGTGTCGAGTCGATATTAAGACCCTGCAGCACACCGTCACGGTCGATATCAGTGAAAATGATGGCTGAAACGCCGACATCAGCGAACTGCCTGGCGAGCGCCACGGCGGTGAGGTCGGATGTTTCCGCCCAGCCTTCAACAGCGACACGACCTCCCTTTGCATCGATGCCAACAGCGATGTGGCCGGGAAAGAGCCTGCAGGCCTCGCGCACCAGCGCCGGATCGCGAAGCGCTACCGTACCTAGGATGACCCGGCGGATTCCCTTGCCCAGCCAGGACTCGATCTGGCCCAGGTTGCGGATGCCGCCGCCTAGCTGAACAGGAAGCTTCACCGCTTCGAGGATTGCCTCCACTGCCTCGGCATTGACCGGCCTGCCTTCAAAGGCGCCATTGAGATCGACGAGGTGCAGCCATGCAAACCCCTGGTCTTCGAAGCTCTTCGCCTGAGCGGCCGGATCATCGTTGAACACCGTGGCCCGGGCCATATCGCCGAGCTTGAGGCGCACGCATTGGCCATCCTTCAGGTCGATGGCGGGAAACAGGATCATGGCCGCCACCGCAAGAAATTTGCGAGTAATGTAAGTCCCAGTACCTGGCTTTTTTCGGGGTGGAACTGGGTACCAATCAGGTTATCTCGTCCCACCATGGCCGTCACGGATTGGCCGTGCTCGGTGGTGGCGATCACGTCATGGACTCGCGCGGCAACAAGGTGATAGGAATGAACGAAATAGGCGTGCAGGCCAGTTTCGCCCAGAGGAATGCCATCAAGCAGGGGATGCGTGCGCTGCTGGTCCAGCGTATTCCAACCCATGTGGGGAATCTTGAACGACGGATCGCGCGGCGCAATCGGCAACACTTCGCCGGGGATCCAGCCGAACCCCTCGGTGATATCATGCTCCAGCCCGCGCGAAGCCATCAACTGCATGCCCACACAGATGCCAAGGAAGGGTTTACCCTTGGCAGTGACCTCATCCTGCAATGTTTGCCACAGCCCCGGAACGGCCATCAGCCCATTGCGGCAATCCTTGAAGGCACCAACCCCGGGCAGCACCAGCCGCTCGGCCCGCCGCAGCAGCTCGGGGTCTGACGTGACATGGACTGCCGTGGCGACACCACTGTCCCGCGCCGCGCGCTCCATGGCCTTGGCGGCAGAATGGAGGTTGCCTGATCCGTAATCGATGATGGCTACACTCATGCTGCGGGCTCACACCTTGCCGAAAATGCCGAGTGGGTCATCTTGCCCGGCTCGACGGGGCGAGACCGGAGGCATCGACGCACATGGCGCACGGCCGTCAAAGTAGGTGAGTTCGGCCGCCTCGAGGCAACTCGCCTGGATCAATCCGGCGCGGCGGAAGCCGGCACGTTCAAGTGATTTCACCTGCAGGGCACGCGCCTCGAAGGCGAACAACAAGGAAATGCCAAATTGCAGGAGCGTTGCGAGCCCTGGTCCCAAGAGCTGCAGATTTGCAGCGATTGTAAACACGGCGGACAAAGAGAACAGCAGAGCCGCCACCACCCACAAGCGATGCCACAAGGCCCAGATGACGGTGAACGCGAAAGCCCCCCAGGAAAAACCTTCGGGCACGAAAGTCACGCGCCAGGGGCTGTCGTCAGGTGGCTCGAGAACGGCGTAGATGGTCATCAGCCTGCCAGCGTTCCCTTGGTAGAGGGAATTCTGTCCTTCTGTCGCGGATCGATTTCGATCGCCTCACGAAGCGCGCGGGCAAGTGCCTTGAAGCAGGACTCGGCGATGTGGTGATTGTTGTCGGCGTAGAGCGTCTCGACATGCAGGGTGACGCCGGCATTCATGGTGAAGGCCTGGAACCACTCGCGCACCAGTTCAGTGTCGAAGTCACCTATCTTCGGTGCTGTGAAATGCACTTTCCAGACAAGGAACGGACGCCCCGAAACATCGATGGCTGCACGGGTGAGCGTGCCATCCATCGGCAGGTGCAGGCTCGCGTAGCGGCAGATCCCCTTGCGGTCTCCCAATGCCTTCGCGACAGCCTGGCCGATGGCGATGCCTGAATCTTCTACCGTGTGGTGGAAGTCGATGTGGAGGTCGCCTTCCGCCTTCAGCACCAGGTCGATCAGGGAATGACGGGACAGCTGTTCCAGCATGTGGTCCAGGAAACCCACGCCGGAACTGACGTTGAAGGCGCCGGTGCCGTCGAGATCGACGGTTGCGGAAATCCGGGTTTCGGTGGTCTTGCGGTCGATCGAGGCCTTGCGCATCGCGGAGCGTCCAGCTGCATGAATGCCCGGCCTCTTAGCAGATGCAACAGGAATTGGCCAAGGCTGCCTTTTCTTTGAGCCCCGGGAAGCCTACATGAGCCGGAGAACGTCTTCAGGAAAACCCCATGGCAGAAACAACGACTTGGCACGGCACCACAATCCTCTCAGTCCGGAAGGCTGGAAAAGTGGTTATCGCGGGCGATGGTCAGGTCAGTCTCGGCCAGACCGTTATCAAGGGAAATGCCCGCAAGGTGCGTCCCCTTGGGGTGGGACAGGTGATCGGCGGGTTCGCAGGGGCAACCGCCGACGCCATGACGCTGTTTGAACGTCTCGAGTCGAAACTTGAACAGTATCCCAACCAGCTCACCCGGGCATGCGTGGAAATGGCGAAGGACTGGCGGACCGACCGCTACCTTCGGCGCCTTGAGGCCATGATGATCGTGGCGGACAAGAATGTTACACTGGTGCTGACAGGCACAGGGGACGTGCTGGAACCCGAAAATGGCATCATCGCCATCGGTTCTGGCGGCAATTATGCACTGGCGGCAGCGCGCGCCCTTGCCGACAGCGATCTCGATGCGGAGACCATCGCACGCAAGGCCATGGCCATTGCCGCTGAAATCTGCGTCTACACCAATCACAACCTGACCGTTGAATCACTGGCTACGGCCGACCGGACCTGAGGACATGACTGATTTTTCGCCCCGCGAAATCGTATCCGAACTTGACCGCCACATTGTCGGCCAGATGGAGGCCAAGCGAGCTGTCGCCATTGCCCTGCGCAACCGATGGCGGCGCAAGCAACTCGACGGAAGCCTGCGTGACGAGGTGATGCCGAAGAACATCCTCATGATCGGGCCAACCGGCGTGGGCAAGACGGAAATTGCAAGGCGCCTGGCCAAGCTTGCAAACGCACCATTCCTGAAGATCGAGGCCACGAAATTCACCGAAGTGGGTTATGTGGGCCGCGACGTCGACCAGATCGTGCGCGATCTGCTGGAGTCCGGCATCGCAATGACCCGTGCCGCCCGTCGCAAGGATGTCGAGGCCCAGGCGCAGCTCAATGCCGAGCGCCGGGTCATCGAGGCCCTCGTCGGCGCCAACGCGTCCGAGACCACGCGTGAAGCCTTCCGCCGCAAGCTGCGAGCCGGCGAACTGGACGACCGGGAGATCGAAATCCAGGTGACGGATGCCGGGTCCTCAAGCTTCGAGATTCCGGGCATGCCCGGCGGTTCGGCCAGCGTCGTCAATCTCTCCGACATGTTGGGCAAGGCCTTCGGTGGCCACACCAAGCCCCGGCGCATGACCGTGAAGGCCAGCCATGAGGTGCTGCTGGCGGATGAATCCGACAAGCTGCTTGACCAGGACCAGATCGTGCAGGACGCCATCGAGGCGGTCGAGCAAAATGGCATCGTCTTCCTCGACGAGATCGACAAGATCTGCGCCCGGTCGGAGCGACAGGGGGCCGATGTCAGCCGTGAGGGCGTGCAGCG
Source organism: Aestuariivirga litoralis (assembly GCF_003234965.1). Classification (GTDB taxonomy): domain Bacteria; phylum Pseudomonadota; class Alphaproteobacteria; order Rhizobiales; family Aestuariivirgaceae; genus Aestuariivirga; species Aestuariivirga litoralis. The sequence goes on along the minus strand of NZ_QKVK01000003.1, from coordinate 342,031 downwards.
CGACCTCTTGCCCTTGATCGAGGGAACTACCGTATCGACCAAGCATGGTCCGGTGAAGACAGATCACATCCTGTTCATTGCCTCGGGTGCCTTCCACATCGCCAAGCCTGCGGATCTTCTTCCGGAGCTTCAAGGGCGTTTGCCGATCCGGGTCGAACTCAAGGCGCTGGACCGCACCGACCTCGAGCGCATCCTGACCGAGCCCGAGGCCAGCCTGATCAGGCAATACAGGGCCTTGCTCAAGACCGAGGGCGTGACCCTGGACTTCACGGCCGACGGCATCAGCGCGATTGCCCAGATCGCGGCCGACACCAATGCAACGGTGGAGAACATCGGGGCACGACGTCTGCAGACAGTCATGGAGCGGCTTCTGGACGATGTGAGTTTTGTTGCTCCTGATCGGTCAGGGGACACCGTGGTGATCGACAGTGCCTATGTCGAGGAGCATGTCGGCACGCTCGCCAAGAACGCCGACCTCTCGAAGTTTATCCTCTAGGCCTTTGGCGCTTTCTGCCCAATGTCGAGAGCAGTTCGTCAAGCGTTGCTGGATCGAGCTTGCCGATGTCGTCGGCAAGGCGATTTGCAAGTTCCGTGGCCTTGGGATTGAGTCCGGACGTATCGATCGTGATGCGCGGGTGGGAGATGCGGGCGAGCCGAACGACCTCATCTGCCTCGTCCCAGATGATGTTGAAATAGGCCAGGATGCGCTGAATGAGATGCCACCCGGGGCGGCCGCGTTTGCCATGTTCGAGGGCGGAGAGATAGGCGGACGACACACCAAGTGCTTCCGCCATGTCCTTCAGTGTGACGCCGCGCTCAGCCCGCAACTTTCGCATCCTGTCGCCGAAAGGTGTCATCTTTCGTCCCGGAGGCGCCGCACACGGACGTAATAGGCGCCACCTCCCCCATGTTTGGGATGCGCGGGCTGAAAGCCAGCAACGAGGCTCCTGAACTCCGCTTCGTGGAACCATTCCGTCACCAGCCGACGCAATCGCCCGGCCCGTTCCGGAGCATGGAAATGGCCAGCGCCATGCAGCGTGTGGCGCGAGAAGGGAGAATCTCCCTTGCCGGTGATGATCAGGACGTTGCGGGCACCTGTCGCCTGCGAGTCGCGCAGGAAACCGAGGAGATGGACACGCGCCATTTCGACGCCCGTGCCATGCAGGTCGAGCCTGCGGTCGATCTCCACCTGGCCCCGCGTAAGCCGCTGCGTCGTGCGACGGTCAAGCCCGGTAATCTGCGGCGGTGGTCTGTGAAGGGGGGATGGTACATGAACATGTGGTGCCGATGGCATGTTCACCAGCTTCTTCTTGGCAGACGTCGGAAGTGCCGCAGGCCGCGATGCTGCTGAGCCAGAACGCGTCCGCAACGGCTTAACCGTTTTGGTGGCTTCGAGCCAAAGTTCATAGTCAGGTGGCTTGCGGATCATGCCGGCAGCCCGAGTTCCTTGGCCACCTCATGAGGAAGGAGTACGCTCATGCGGCCCGGGCTCTTCATGGGGCCTGCAATCATCGCGGCTTCATCACCAAAACCCCAATAAACATCGCCTCTGGACAATCCCCTGATGGCGCTGCCCGTGTCCTGAGCAATGAGAAGCTGGCGAAAGAGATCAACTTGGTTCCCGGCTCCCGTTGGCGCTTCGGTCTCGAGCCAGACGGGCGTTCCGAACATCCACAATGACCTGTCGATGGCCAGGCTCCGCCGCGGGGTGAGCTGAACATGCTGCGCTCCGAGGGCTCCGAGTCCCGGGTCCTCGAGGTCGACCTCGCGGAAGAACACGAATGATCGATTCTCCCACATGAGTTCCCGCGCCTGCTGCGGATGATCTGCCATCCAGAGGCGGATCGCCTGCATCGACATTGCGTCTGCAGCCAAGGTGCCACGCTCGACGAGAAGCGCACCGATGCCGGTGTAGGGATGGCCGGACTTCGCCGCGTAGGACAGGCGCAGCACACCTCCCTCCACAAGCCGTATCCGCGCCGACCCTTGGATGTGGATGAAGTAGGCATCGGCCCAATCCCTGAGCCAGACGATCTCCAGCCCCTGTCCGTCAAGTGCGCCTTCTTCGATTTCGCGGCGCGTGAAATAGAGCGTGGGCTTCCCGTCGACCACCCTGCCGTATGTGAGCTCCGACAATTCCGCATTTGCGCCAGGGAATGTTACAAGATCCTTCGGCCGCCGATAGAGGGGAACGCGGAACTGCGAACTGCGAATCCGGCTGCCATCCACTTCGGGCTCGAAGTAACCTGTGAAGAGGCCTTCCGGACGTACCTCGTCATGCACGAGAAATGCCTGGAAGCCATTCTCGAAGAATTTGCGGGCGTTCCCTGCCTCGAAGGCACGCAGGCATGTGCTGCGCCACGACGACGGGCTGCCGCCAAAGCGAACCGGACGCCGGAAGCCCGCGCCCTGTTCGAGCATCTCTCGGCAGGAGCGTCGAAACGTCAGCAGGGCAGCGTGATGATCGTGGTCATACCAGGCTTCAAGATCAGCGAAGTTCACGGGAGAGAGGGAGCTGACCATAGCGTGACGCCCGGGATCAAGCCGGAGCTTCGGTGGCCACCAGCTTCCAGTTGGGATCGCGCGAGCCGACATCACGCTCGAAGGTCCAGACATCGGTAACCTGGCGAATTTCGCTCGGGTTGCCGTCAACCACCTGCCCAGCCTTGTCATAGGTGGCAGAGATGAGTTCACTCACGAATTCGACGGTGATCGAGGCCTTTCGCCCGGTGAGATCCGCCTGCAGGATCGTCGCCTTGTCGATTCCGACAAATCGCGACTCAACACGCTGTCCGTAACTCGTCCGGCCATCGATGGCGCGTGAAAACCCGTCGAAAACCTCCTTTGACAGGAGGTTCTTGAGCGCTGCCTTGTCGCCCTTGGCAAAGGCATCGATGATCATCTCGTAGGCCAGCTTCGCGCCCTCGACGAAGCCGCGCGGCGAGAAGGCAGGATCCGTACCCGCGATCCGCTCCAGGCCCGATGCAAGAGCCGAACCATCTTCGGCATAGCCCTTCCAAACCGGAAGCGCCGGTTCCCGGTCAGCGCTGTCCTTCGCACTTGGGGGTGGCGTTTCAGGCAGACGGGTTACGGGGGCGTTCGGGTCCTGCGTGCCCCGCCGGGTGCCGAACAAGTCGAATGGGGGCTTTTCGGTGCCGGTCCTGGTACCAAGAACGGAACGGAGCCGCCAGAAGACCACAAGGGCCACGGCCAGGAGCAGGATGTTCAGCGGGTCAAAACTCATTCCATCAACCAGTTGGCGATTTTCCGAAGATTGCGCTTCCCGCGGAAGCATGACGCCGCGGCCAGTGCAGCCTATATATAGGCGGGACCTCCGCGGTCCAAGACCAAAGGACAGTCTTCCGAGCCATGATCCGAACACTTCCACTCCTGTTCCTCGCCGCCGCCGCGGCTGAGATTGCTTCCATCATCTGGGTTGGAAAGCTGATCGGCATCGTTCCGACCCTGCTCCTGATGATGCTGGGCGGCGTGATCGGCGTCCGACTGATTAAATCTGCCGGAACTGGCATCGTCGCCGCGCTGCGATCACCTGTCCAGTCCGCATCGCCGCTGAAGGGTCTCGGAGGCCTCGCGGCAGCCCAAACCGCATCCGGACTGCTTTTCCTTCTTCCCGGCTTCTTCAGTGATGCTGTGGCGCTGTTACTGTTCCTGCCCGGGGTGCGGAGGTGGATCGGTCAGCGGTTCGTAGTCGAAACTTACTCAACACCACCTGCCGGGCAGCGACGCTACGACCGGATCATCGAGGCAGAAGCGGTGGAGATCTCGGGTGATATCGAACCGCCTGACCGGGCGGGGCGCTGAGGCGCTATGCCTCTCCCGCTTGCGGGCCCGCAGAGCACATGTTAGCGAGAACCACTTCCAGAAAGAGGCTGATGATGACCGATACCCCGAAGTCCGACGCTGCACCGGAAACCCAGGAAAACGGAGCGGCCGGCGGCGGTCAAGCGACCCAGGAACAGCCGTCCATGCGGATTCTCGGGCAATATCTGAAGGACCTGAGCTTCGAAAATCCCAATGCACCGCACTCGCTCTCCCAGGAAGCGCCAGAAATCAGCGTTTCGGTGAACGTCAATGCCCGGCCGCTCGCCGCAACGGACTTCGAGGTTGAACTGCACCTCGATGCCAAGGCCATGGCACAGGACAAGGTCGCTTTCGCGGCTGAACTCGTCTACGCGGGGACCTTCCGGCTTGAAAACTTCCCCCAGCAGCTTCTGCATCCGGCCGTTCTCATCGAATGCCCGCGCATGCTATTTCCGTTCGCGCGGCAAATCATGGCCGAGGCAACCCGCAATGGTGGTTTCCCGCCCCTGATGCTCGACCCCATCGACTTTGCTGCGATGTACCAGCGCCGCATGCAACAGCAGACCGTGGGCCAGGCCTGAGCTAGTTCAGGCCCTGTTTCCACAGGGCCTGATCGCCGAGCTCTGCTACGAAGGCAGCATGGGCTATCCGCTCACTTTCGGTGAGCCTGCTCGGCAGTGGAACAGAGCGCTGCTGCGCCAGTTGGGTTGCAACCACGGCTGCAGCCTTCCTGGTCACTGCGGCCTCGAGAACCAGGGCGGTTTGCCGCCCGCCTATAAGTTCCAGATAGACTTCAGCCAGGAGCTCTGAGTCGAGCAGCGCGCCATGCTTGCTGCGCTTGCTGTTGTCGATGCCGTATCGCCGGCACAAGGCATCCAGGCTGTTGCCCGCACCCGGGTGTTTCTGCCTGGCGATGTGCAGCGTGTCGATCACCCGCTCTGGAGGGATCGCGGGCATCCGCAGGAAACCCAGCTCGGCATTTATGAAAGCCATGTCGAAGCTGGCATTGTGGATGATCAGCACATCCTCGCCGATGAACTGCAGAAAATCCTGGGCAATGGCGCCGAACACCGGCTTGTCCTTCAGGAAGGCGCTGGACAGGCCGTGTACAGCCTCTGCCTCCTTCGGCATGTCCCGTTCGGGATTGATATAGACATGGAAGGTGCGGCCAGTGGGCAGGTGATTCAGCAGTTCCACTGCGCCAATTTCAACGATCCGGTCTCCCGTGGCGGGATCGAGGCCGGTCGTTTCCGTATCGAGGATGATTTCCCGCATTATGCTCTAGGTTCCCCTGCTTCCCTCATACATGCGATCACACGGTCGACCTCGCGCGCCGTCTCGGCAAGGCTGACGGATGTATCTATCACGAAATCGGCGCGTGCGCGCTTCTCCGCGTCCGGCATCTGTCGAGACAGGATGAAATCCAACTTCTCGGCGGACATGCCGGGACGCGCCAAGGCCCTCTTGCGCTGCAGCGAGGGATTGGTGGAAACAACGATCACGACATCAACGTCCCTTTCGCGCTGTGTCTCGAACAGCAGGGGAATGTCCAGCAAGGCGATGTCAGACTGCTGTGCGGCTTCGGCGAGGAAGTGGGTCTGCCGGTCCCTCACGAGCGGGTGCACAACCGACTCGATCTTTCCGAGAAGTGCAGGATCGGCCTGGACAAGTGCGGCGAGCCTGCGGCGGTCAACAGCCTCATCGATGACGGCTTCTGGCACCAGGGCGCGCAGCGGCTCAACCGCCGCACCTCCCCTTGCATAGAGTTCATGAACCGCCGCGTCGCTGTCGAAGACCGGAATGCCACGCGCGGCAAACATCTTCGCCGTTTCGCTCTTGCCCATCGCAATCGAGCCTGTGAGGCCTGCAACGATCATGTCATAGGGACCGGATTGATGTCGCGGACGACGAGTTCACGCAGCTCAGGTGTGACCTCGGGGGTCACCCCGAACCACAGCGAAAAACCGCGCACCGCCTGGTGCAACAACATGCCGAGCCCCTCCACAACAATGTTGCCGCGCGCCGCCGCATCTTCAAGAAGTCGGGTGCGGAGCGGCGTGTACACGATATCGGTGACCACGGTCCTCTCCCCCAGTCGCGACAGGTCGATCCCCAGTTCTGGCTGGCCTCTCATGCCGAGTGAGGTGGTGTTGACCAGCAGGCTGCAATCGCCAAGGTGATCCGGAGCCCTGTCCCAGTCGATCGGCACCACCCGTGTTCCGAAGCGTGCGCGGAGTTGTTCAGCCTTCTCGCGTGTGCGGTTCGCAACCACCACTTCGGTTGCGCCTTGCTCAAGAATGGCATTCACCACCGCGACAGAGGCACCTCCCGCACCGAGCACGACGGTCCGGGTATTCGCGAGCTGCAGCTCGGGTGCACCTTGCTTCAGGCTGTTGATGAAACCCTCGCCATCCGTGTTGGTGCCGAGCAGCTGGCCATCACGGATATACACGGTGTTGACCGCACCAAGACGCTCGGTCGTGTCGTCGGCACGACTGACGAGGTTGAACACTGCTTCCTTGTGCGGAATGGTGACATTGCAGCCTGCGTAACCTTTATTCCCCAGGCCACTCATGAAGGCTTCGAGCGATGATGGCTCGACAGGCTGGCGCGTGTAGCTGCCGCTGATGCCGTGTTGCTGCAGCCAATAGCCGTGGATGATCGGAGAACGCGAATGGCTGATCGGCCAGCCTATGACACAAGCCTTGATCACGAGGCGATTTCCCCGATGGCCCGCAATTGCGCCAGAAGGGGCACAAGTGGCAGGCCAAGGATGGTGAAATGGTCACCCGCAATGCTGTCGAACAGCTGCACACCTGGACCCTCGATCTTGTAGCCGCCCACCGAGGTCGTGCAGTCTTCGCCAATCCGATCCAGATAGCTCTCGAGAAACGCGTCGCTGTAATCGCGCATGGTGAGCAGCGCCTCATCGGCATGCGCCCACATGATTTTGCCATCATGCGCCACAACCACGGCTGATATCAGAGCATGTGTGCGTCCACGCAATTGCCGCAGTTGCTCACGGCAATGAGCACGGTCACGCGGCTTGCCATAGATCCCATCACCGAGGGCCAGCACTTGATCGGCGCCTATGACGAAAGCATGCGCATGGCGTTGCGATACATCGATAGCCTTGGCTTCGGCCAGGCGGACTGCTGTTTCCCGCGGTCGCCAGTGTGGATTGGCCGTGATGAGCGACTTTTCATCAACTCCCGGCGATGTGGCGATGAACTCCAGACCAGCATTGCGCAGCATTGCCTGTCGGGTGGCACTGGTGGAAGCGAGAACGATCATGTCACTTGTCGATACGCTTGGTGTCTGACAGCATGTTGAGGATAGTGGCAGCGATCTCCTCGACCGAGCGGCGGGTCACGTCGATCATGGGCCAGTCATGGTTGGAGCATAGGGTTTTCATCAGCATCAGTTCGTCGGTAATCTGTCGTGGATCGATGTAGTCCGTCGCGCGGCTTTCCTTCAAGGAGAGCAAGCGATGCCGCCGGATCTGCGCGATGCGTTCTGCACTGGCAATCAGGCCGACGATGAGCGGACCCTTGAGTTCAGTCAACTTCTGTGGAACGGGAATGCTTGGCACGATGGGTATATTCGCTGTACGGATACCGCGCTGCGCAAGGTAGATGGACGTCGGAGTTTTCGATGTCCGGCTCACGCCGAGGATGACGACATCGGCCTTTTCGAGATCGTCAATGCTCTGGCCATCATCATGCGCCATGGTGAAGTTGAGCGCGTCGATACGGCGGAAGTAGTCGGAATTCAAAGCATGCTGTCCGCCCACCTGTGGGCGAGACGTCGCGTTGAGATATTGCGACAGGATTGAAATGATCGGGTCGAGGATGGAGAGGCAGGGAACACCCATGGCCTCGCACTGCTCTTCAAGATGACGGCGGATATCCGGGTTGATGAGGGTGAACAGCACAATGCCCGGCTGCTCCTCGATTTCGCGTAGTGCGCGGTTCAGCTGCGACGGCGTCCGCACCAGTGCATAAATGTGGGCGATCGGGCGGAAGTCGGAATATTGTGCGGCCGCGGCCTTGGCGACGGTATTCAGCGTCTCTCCCGTGGCATCGGATACGAGATGAAGATGGAAATAGCGCTGTGGGCCGGACTGGGACATTGTGTGGATGGATTGTGGACGCTGTTGATATCGGGCGCGGTGGCTTGGGCTCTCTCCAGTTTCTCCCGGTGCCCATCCACAGACAGGCCCTGGCGCGCGATAGCGCATCTGGCTTGTGGACAAGAGACCGCAAAAGCCGGAGTGAAGCCCTGACGGTGGTACCGGTTGTAGTGCATTAACGATCTGTTAACACGTCTTAAATTTTGGTTAAGGGGATCGCTTCGCGATAAGGTTCAAGGATGCACTTGACCTGTGGACGATCATTGGATTGGGTTGTATCCCGCTTCCGGCAGGCCAAACAAAAGAGACAAGAAGAGTCAGAATGATAGAGACAGGGAAGGGTGTCACGGCATCCCGTAGTGCATTACTCGATGTTCTGACCCGGAAACCGGCCGAGCGGCGGCCCATGTGGTTCATGCGCCAGGCGGGGCGCTACTTGCCGGAGTACCGCGCCGTGCGGGAAAAGGCAGGATCCTTCCTCGATCTCTGCTACAATCCCGAATTGGCGGCTGAGGTAACTGTTCAGCCTCTCAGGCGCTATGATCTCGACGCGGCGATCCTGTTCGCTGACATTCTGGTAGTTCCCCACGCCATGGGACTGCCGCTGAAGTTCGCCGAGGGTGAAGGCCCAGTCTTGGGCACCGTCCGCAGTTTGGAGGACCTGGCTCGCCTGAGGCCGGTTGATGGCAGTTTCGAGGTTACCCAGGTTTGCCGCACCGTCGGGCTTACCCGGGAATTGCTGTCTCCCCACCATGCGCTGATTGGATTCTGTGGGGCTCCCTGGACCGTGGCAAGCTACATGGTGGCAGGTGGCAGCTCGGATCGCGTCCAGGCAAAGGTTGCGGCTTATCAGCGGCAGCCATGGTTTTGCGCCTTGATCGACCGGTTGGTGAAGGAGTCGGTCGATTATTTGGCCGCCCAGGCCGAGGCCGGCGCGCAGGCTGTGCAGATCTTCGATTCCTGGGCCGGGGACCTGGTTGGTACCGAACTCGAGGATTTCGTGTTGAAGCCGCTGTCGGCTGTGGTGGCAGGGGTTAAGGCGCGGCATCCCTCGTTGCCCGTCATCGTCTTTGCCCGGGGGGTGGGCATGGCCCAGCGCAAGGCGGCGGCAATTCCTGGCGCCAATGCCATTGGAGTCGAAACCGAGTTCGAGCTGGCCGATTTGCCGAAGGACGTCGTGGTGCAGGGCAATCTCGACCCGGTTGCGCTACTCGCCGGGACGGAGGTCGTGGCAGCCGAGGTGCGTCGCATCTGCGGCAGCGTTGACCGCCAGCGGCATATCTTCAACCTCGGCCATGGCATACGGCTTGGAACCGATCCAGCAGTCGTTGGCGCGGTGGTGGATGCAGTCAGGCGCTGCGATGAGTGACGCCTACGGCTGGGTGAAGGTCGTGCACGTCCTGGCCGTCATTTCGTGGATGGCAGGGCTGTTCTACTTGCCGCGTCTATTTGTCTATCATGCTGAAAACGAAGGAAAATATGATATTTCTCCGGTTTTCAAGGTGATGGAGCGACGGCTTCTGAAGGCCATTATGCGACCTGCCGCGCTGGTTGCTGTTGTGACAGGCGCAATGCTCATTCATCTGGGTGGCTGGGAACTTGCCATGCCCGTTTGGCTGTGGCTGAAATTGCTGCTGGTCCTGGGGATGCTGGGCTTTCATGGGTTGCTTGAGGTTCATGCTGCGCGTTTCCGGGATGACCGCGAGACCCGGTCGGGACGCTACTTTCGCATCATCAACGAGATCCCGACGCTGTTGCTGATTGGGATCGTTATTCTCGTGATCATAAAGCCGTTCTGAGTTTGTTGTTGGCGGGTGCCATCGGACCGGCTATATTGAGCGTGCTTCGCATCGCCGACGGCTTGATGCGCCCCCGCCTCAACGTTCCCGCCACAGGGCCGGAACTCCCCATAGTGAAAAGATAATGACTGCCATTGCTGACCTGAAAGAGATCAAGCTTCAGGATCTCAAGTTGAAGACACCGGCTGAGCTCGTTTCGCTCGCCGAGGAACTGGAAGTTGAAAACGCGAGTGCTCTTCGCAAGCAAGAGTTGCTATTTGCGATTCTCAAGAACCTTGCTGCCCGCGACGTAGAGATCATCGGCGAAGGTGTTGTCGAAGTGCTGCAGGACGGCTTTGGCTTCCTGCGTTCACCGGACGCGAATTACCTGGCCGGTCCCGACGACATCTATATCAGTCCGAGCCAGATCCGGAAGTTCACACTCCGCACGGGAGACACTGTCGAGGGCCAGATCCGCAGCCCAAAGGAGGGCGAGCGATATTTTGCCCTCGTAAAGGTCAACCGGATCAACTTCGAGGATCCGGAAAAGACCCGCCACAAGGTCCATTTCGATAATCTCACCCCTCTCTATCCCGACGAACGCCTGGAAATGGAGACGGGTGATCCGACCAAGAAGGATTACTCCTCCCGGGTCATCGACATCGTTTCGCCGCTCGGCAAGGGCCAGCGCGGGCTGATCGTTGCCCCGCCCCGCACCGGCAAGACGGTGCTTCTGCAGAACATTGCCCATGCCATCACCGCAAACCATCCGGAATGCTACCTCATTGTGTTGCTCATCGACGAGCGGCCGGAGGAAGTGACCGACATGCAGCGCTCGGTGAAGGGGGAGGTCATCAGCTCCACCTTCGACGAACCTGCCTCTCGCCATGTGCAGGTGGCGGAAATGGTGATCGAGAAGGCCAAGCGCCTTGTGGAGCATGGTCGTGACGTCGTGATCCTGCTCGACTCCATCACACGCCTGGGTCGCGCCTACAACACCGTGGTGCCGTCCTCCGGCAAGGTGCTGACAGGTGGCGTTGACGCCAATGCCCTGCAGCGTCCGAAGCGCTTCTTTGGTGCGGCGCGCAACATCGAGGAGGGTGGCTCCCTCACCATCATCGCCACCGCACTGATTGATACCGGCAGCCGCATGGACGAGGTGATTTTCGAAGAGTTCAAGGGTACTGGCAACTCGGAAATCATCCTTGACCGCAAGGTGGCGGACAAGCGCGTTTTCCCGGCCATCGATATCCTCCGTTCCGGAACCCGCAAGGAAGAGCTCCTGGTGAAGCCGGATCTACTCAAGAAGACTTATGTCCTAAGGCGTATTCTCAACCCCATGGGGACGGTAGACGCCATCGAGTTCCTGCTCGACAAACTGCGCCAGACCAAGGGCAACAGCGACTTCTTCGACTCCATGAACGCCTAAACACGGCTCGCCGTCGTTCGATTCGAGGTCGAAATGACAGCTATGGATACGATTTTCGCCTTGTCCTCCGGGGCCGGGCGATCGGCCGTGGCAGTCATACGCATCTCTGGACCGGCTGCATCCGATGTTCTCGCCCGCGTCGCCGGCGGGAAGCCCGCTGCGCGGGTGGTCGCACTCCGCACGATCCGAGATCCGGTCACCGGGGAGGCGCTTGACCGGGGAATGGTGCTTTGGAGTCCGGCACCCCGTTCTTTTACTGGCGAAGACTGCGCCGAGCTTCATTTGCATGGCAGCGCCGCAGTGGTGGGCGCCGTTCTTAAGGCCTTGAACGGGCAACCGGGCCTGCGACCGGCCGAGGCGGGTGAATTCACCCGTCGTGCATTCCTGAACGGGAAAATGGACCTTGTGGAGGCGGAGGGTTTGGCCGACCTGCTGCAGGCAAGGACTGCTGGCCAGCGGCGGCAGGCCTTTCGCCAGATGTCCGGAATGGCAAGCTCCGTGTTCGATGCCTGGCGCCGGCAACTCCTTCTCATCCGCGCTGATATCGAGGCTGTGGTTGATTTTGCTGATGAACCTGGCGTTGCCGAAGAAGCCTCATCGGGCATTGATGCCCGCATTTCCATACTGGCTACCGAGATGTCGAGCGCTCTTCAGAAATCTGCGGCAGCGGAAGTGGTTCGCGACGGCGTGCGAGTGGTTTTGGCTGGCCGGCCCAACACGGGCAAATCCAGTCTGCTGAACGCACTGGCGCGCCGCGAGGCGGCCATTGTCTCGGAGATCCCAGGTACAACCCGGGATGCTATTGAGGTCAGTCTCGACATCAACGGCATTCCCGTAAACCTCACCGATACGGCTGGATTGCGCGATGGAGCGGCCGATGTTGTCGAGGAGGAAGGAATCCGCCGCTCCCGGACCCACATCGCGGAGGCTGATATTGTGGTGTGGGTGTGGTCGTCGGATGTGCCAGGAAGCCGAACGCCCGATGGTGTGCCGGGCTTGGTGGTTCAGAACAAGGCTGACCTCGACTCGGGACTCTTCCGAAACGACCCGATGTCCGATGATCGCCCGCTCCGTGTCTCAACTCTCACCGGAGAGGGAATTTCCGGATTACTACAGAAGTTAACGGCCGTTCTTCAGCACCATTACGGTGACGTCGAGTCATCCTTGCTGGTATCGGCTCGCCAGACTGCCGCCGTGCAGCGATCGATTCGGCTCCTAAACGACGCGCTCGCGGTCCCGGCCGAACATCTCGAGATCAAGGCGGAGCAGATCCGCAGCTCGTCTGAAGAAATCGGGCGACTCACGGGGCGGATAGGTGTCGAGGAGTGGCTGGGGGAAATCTTTAGCCGCTTTTGTATTGGCAAGTGACCTGTTTCACGTGAAACGCTGACGCCTTTTGACCTCCCGGCGTGCTTGGCGTAGGAAGGCGGCATGAACCCCAAGTTTGATGTCATCGTCATTGGCGGCGGACACGCCGGAACTGAAGCTGCGGCCGCTGCCGCACGCATGGGTGCCCGAACCGCCCTCCTCACTCATCGGGCAAGCACCATAGGCGAAATGTCCTGCAATCCGGCCATTGGTGGGCTGGGAAAAGGGCATCTGGTTCGTGAGATAGACGCGCTTGACGGCCTTATGGGACGCGTGGCCGACTTAGCTGGAATTCAATTCAGGCTTTTGAACAGGTCGAAGGGTCCAGCCGTGCGTGGTCCTCGAGCGCAGGCAGACCGAAAGCTGTATCGTAACGCAATGCAGGCTGCCATTGCTGCGCAGACGAACCTCTCGGTTATCGAAGGCGCTGCGCAAGCTTTGTGTATCGCGGGCGGCCGCGTAACCGGGGTTACCTGCGATGACGGGCGGGAACTCCGCTGTCATGCGGCGGTGCTGACAACCGGGACCTTCCTCAACGGGCTCATTCACATCGGCGACCGTCGCATTCCCGCAGGACGGCATGGTGAGCCTCCAAGCCGTGGCTTTTCAGAGCAACTCGCGGCTCTTGGCCTGCAGCTCGGACGTCTCAAGACTGGCACACCTGCGCGCTTGGATGGCGGCACGATTGCATGGCACCAACTTGAGGAACAGAAGGGTGACGATATCCCGGTTCCGTTTTCCTTTCTCACACGGAGCATAGAAACGCGGCAGGTGTCATGCTTCATCACATCAACGACGCCTGCGGGCCATCGCCTGATCCGGGAAAACATGCACCGGTCGCCGCTCTATTCAGGCCAGATCGAGGGGGTGGGGCCAAGATACTGTCCCTCGATCGAGGACAAGGTACAGCGATTCCGGGACAAGGAAAGTCATCAGGTTTTCCTTGAGCCTGAGGGGCTGGATGACGACACAGTCTATCCCAACGGTATCTCGACTTCCCTGCCAGAGGATGTTCAGGAAGGCTTCATTCGCAGCATGCCGGGCCTGGAGAATGTCGTGATCCGGCGCTGGGGGTATGCCATCGAGTATGACTATCTTGATCCCCGAGAATTGACCGCCTCGCTGGAAGTTAAGCGACTTCACGGACTATTCCTTGCCGGACAGATCAATGGCACCACGGGTTATGAGGAAGCTGCGGCTCAGGGGCTCGTTGCGGGCGCCAATGCCGCCCGTCGGGCTGGTGAACAGCCGCCCCTGCTGCTTGATCGCTCGAAAGCCTATATCGGCGTGATGATCGACGATCTGGTAACCCGCGGTGTGGCTGAGCCCTACCGCATGTTCACCTCGCGGGCCGAGTACCGGCTCTCGCTGCGGTCGGATAACGCGGACCTCCGGCTCACGCCGCTCGGCATGGCGGCCGGTCTTGTCAGCGGCGACAGGGAATCCGCCTTCCGCCTGCGCGAGAATTCTATCAGACAAGGTCTGGAACTTGCCCGGTCCTGTACGCTCACGTCGGGTGAAGCGGCCCGCAGGGGGCTAAAGGTCAACCAGGACGGCCAGCGGCGCACTGCCCTTGACCTTCTTGCCATGCCGGAGATTGGCTGGACGGGGGTTACCACTCTCTGGCCCGAGCTTCGTACTCTCTCGCCGGGCGTCGTGGAGGCGGTGGAAGCAGAGGCTCTCTATGCGGGTTATCTGGAACGACAGGAGGCGGACATCGCAGCCCTCCGGAGGGAGGAAAATCTCGCCCTCCCTGCCGGACTGGACTATACCGGGATGGCCAGCCTGTCAGCCGAGCTTCGCTCCAAGCTTTCCACCGTGCAGCCAGCTACCCTCGGCCAGGCCTCTCGGATCGATGGAATGACTCCTGCTGCCCTCGCGGTCATTCTGGGCCACGTGAAGCGTCGGGATCGGCAGAGTGCAGCATGAGTTCTCCGGAGGCTCAAGCCATTCTTGATCGTTTCGATGTTTCACGTGAGTCACGCGAAAAGATCGAAATATACGTGAAACTGTTGCTCACCTGGCAGCAGCGCATCAACCTGATCGGTCCCGCCACGGTAGGATCCGTCTGGCAAAGACATGTCTGCGACTCCCTTCAGCTTCTGCCGCTCCTCCCGTCAGGTACGACGCGGATCGCCGAACTGGGATCTGGGGCTGGCATTCCGGGTCTGATGCTTGCAATGACGGCTGATCTTGAGGCCTATCTCTATGAGAGCAACGGCAAAAAGGCCGCCTTTCTGCGGGAGGCGGCCCGGCTGACCGGTACCCGCGCAACAATCTTCAATATCCGGCTTGAAAGCCTCGCCGGCAAGACAGGTGTTCCGCGTGTTGATTGCGTCGTCGCCCGCGCCCTCGCACCCCTGCCACTGCTGCTGGATTATGCCGCACCCTTCCTCTCCCAGGGGTCCATCGGTCTTTTTCACAAGGGACAAGATGTAGACGCCGAATTGACCGAAGCCACAAAATACTGGAGAATGGATGTGTTGAAGCACGCGAGCAAATGTGACTCGCGCGGCGTCATTCTCGAAATCCGTGAGGCCACCCGTGTCTGATCAGCTTCCTGCCAGTGCATCTGCACCGGCCCCGCGCATTCTCACGGTTGCCAACCAGAAGGGCGGGGTGGGCAAGACCACGACGGCAATCAACCTTGGCACCGCACTCGCGGCTGTTGGTGAACGGGTCCTGATCGTGGACCTGGATCCGCAAGGAAATGCCAGTACTGGATTGGGTGTGCACCGGCGTCCGGGGCAGAAATCGACCTACCACGTTCTCATGGGAGAGGCATCGCTGCGCAATGTGATCGTCGACTCCGGCATTCCGCGGCTGCACTGCGCACCTTCTACCATGGATCTTCTCGGCGCCGAGCTTGAGTTGGCCGATATTGATCGCAAGACCTACCGGCTGGCGGATGCCATCGCACAACTGTGCCGCGAAAATGATCCGGAACGCAGCTACAGCTATGTGCTGGTCGATTGTCCACCGTCGCTGAACCTGCTCACAATCAATTCCCTGTCGGCGGCCGACGCCATCCTCGTGCCGCTGCAGTGCGAGTTCTTCGCACTCGAGGGCCTGAGCCAGCTCATCAAGACGGTGGAACGGGTTAAAACCAACCTCAATCCCCGCCTCACCATCCAGGGCGTGGTGCTGACCATGTTCGACCGGCGCAATAACCTGTCCGAACAAGTCGCAGAGGATGTGCGCAGTGTGTTGGGTGACAAGGTCTACCAGACGGTCATACCGCGCAACGTGCGCATTTCCGAGGCGCCTTCGCACGGCAAGCCGGTACTGCTCTACGACAACGGATGTGTGGGTTCGCAGGCCTATATCCGGCTGGCTTCGGAAATCATCCGGCGTGAACGTGAGCTTCGGGCGGCCTAGATTCGATTCCGTAACGACTGCGTAGCGAAGAAGTAGCGAAGAAAAAGAGTAGGACGAGACATGGACATGGGCAGCACACCCAAAAAGCGGCTCGGTCGTGGACTGGCCGCGCTGATCGGCGAAGATACCAGCGAGGAAGCGGTGGTGCAGGATGTACGCACGCTGCGCCACATGCCCATCGACCTGCTCAAGGCGAGCCCCAACAACCCTCGCAAGAGCTTCGCAGAAACCGATCTCGATGACCTCTCCAAATCAATCCGCGAAAAGGGCCTGCTGCAGCCCATCGTGGTGAGGCCCATCGCCAATGGCGAATATGAAATCGTCGCCGGCGAGCGCCGCTGGCGCGCTGCGCAGCGGGCCGGTGTGCATGACGTTCCGGTGCTGATCCGCGACCTTACCGACGGCGAAGCGCTCGAGATCGCATTGATCGAAAACATCCAGCGTTCCGATCTCAATCCGCTGGAAGAGGCTCGTGCCTACGGGCTCCTGCTTGAGCAGTTCAGCTATACCCAGCAGCAACTCGCCGACTCCATTGGCAAGAGCCGCAGCCACATTGCCAATACGCTGCGCCTGATGAACCTGCCAGAAGCCGTGCGCGCTGAAATCGAGCAGGGGCGCCTCACCGCCGGTCACGCGCGGGCCCTGGTCGCAACCGATTCGCCAGCGGAACTTGCCGCACAAATCATCAAGCTGGGACTGTCCGTGCGCGAGGCTGAGAATCTGGCCCGTGAAGCTTCAGCTCCCAGGAAGCCGAAAGTGAAGGCGGAAAAGGATGCCGACACCCGGGCGCTCGAAAAACTCGTTTCCGAAGCGATTGGCCTCAAGCTCGAGATCACCCACAAGGGTGACGGCAGCGGCACGCTGCTGATCACCTACAAAACGCTGGACCAGCTTGAGGACGTTTGCCGCCGCCTGCAGTCGTGACCCCTAGTGCCGGAAGTGCCTGATGCCGGTAAAGACCATGGCCAGGCCCTTCTCGTCCGCTGCGCGAATCACATCGGCATCCTTCATTGACCCGCCCGGCTGGATCACCGCCGTGGCGCCCGCCTCGGCCGCCTGCAGCAGGCCGTCAGGGAAAGGGAAGAAGGCATCGGAAGCTACCACCGAGCCGCGGATCGACGGATGGGCCAGTCCTGCCTCGCGCGAGACATCCTCATTCTTCCGGGCCGCAATCCGCGCCGAATCCACGCGCGACATCTGCCCCGCCCCGATCCCGACGGTTGCCCCGTCCTTCGCATAGACGATGGCGTTGGACTTCACATGCTTGGCGACCCGGAAGGCAAAGCGGAGATCCGCGAGTTCCGCGGGCGTAGGCTGCCGCTTCGTCACCACCCTGAGGTCCATCCCATCGATCGACATGGCATCCCGCGTCTGAACCAGCAGGCCACCGCCGACGGACTTCACCGCCAGTCCCGTGCCGGACATCGGCTTGCCGTCCAGCAACAGAAGACGTAGGTTTTTCTTCCTCGCAACGATCTCGACGGCCTTTTCATCTGCATACGGAGCAATGATCACCTCGGTGAATAGCTCGGTGATTTCGCCCGCCGTATCTGCGTCCAGAGGGCGGCTCAAGGCTATGATGCCACCAAAAGCACTCACTGGGTCGCAGGCCAAGGCCTTGCGATAGGCGTCAACCGCATTGTGCCCCACGGCAACTCCACAAGGGTTGGCGTGCTTGACGATGACACAGGCCGCTCCTTCGCTGTTGCCAAACTCCGACAGGCATTCGAGCGCCGCGTCGGTATCGTTGATGTTGTTGTAGGAAAGTTCCTTGCCCTGTATCTGGCGCGCGGCAGCGATGCCGAAGCTCTGCCCGGGCGTTGCATAGAATGCACCCTGCTGGTGCGGATTCTCACCATAGCGCAGGCCCTGCAGCCTTCGACCACCGGTCGCGAAGTAGCTGCCAAAGGTCTCGCCTGACTGCGTACCAAACCACTGACTGATCGCTGCATCATAGCTTGCGGTGCGTGCGAAAGCCTTGGCAGCCAGGTTGCGGCGGGTCTTCAAGGTCGTGACATTCCCACCGCTGGCGAGCTCACCTGCAACTAGTTCATAATCATCCGGATCGATGATGACTGTCACGTCGTCATGATTCTTCGCAGCGGCGCGGATCATCGCCGGGCCTCCGACGTCGATGTTCTCGATGGTATCTTCCCACGACGCACCGCGAGCCACCGTGGCTTCGAATGGGTAGAGGTTGACCACCAGAAGACCGATCGGACTGATGCCATGCTCAGAAATGGCTGCGTTGTGGTCGGCATTGGCGCGAACGCCGAGGAGGCCACCGTGGATGGCGGGGTGAAGGGTCTTGACCCGGCCGTCCATGATTTCTGGAAAGCCCGTCACGCTCGATACCTCGATGACCGGAAGACCCGCCTCGGTGAGCGCCCTGGCCGTACCACCCGTCGAGATCAACTCGATTCCCAACGATACGAGCCTGGTCGCGAAGGAGATGAGGCCGGTCTTGTCGGAAACGGACAGCAACGCACGGCGCACGGGTTCAGTCATCTGAGGCCTCGAGTGTTGATCATCCGCCCCATAGCACTTTCGCGGTGTGGCACAAACTCAGGCTCGGCGACGCAGTGCCGCGGCAAAGAAGCCATCCATGCCCTGGGCCTCGCCATAGCGCATGGATGGCAAGGTCCTTACCCAGCCCTCGGGTTTCGCGGCACCCTGCGGCAACCAATTGCCGCTCGCAGGAACGATCTCGAACCCGGGCGTGTCAGCGAGAAACCCGCGAATCCGCATCTCGCCTTCCTCCGGTTCCAGCGAACACGAGCAGTAGACCAGCATTCCGCCTGGCTTTGTCAACGCAGCCGCCCGGCGCAGCATTCGCCGCTGCAATCCGGCGAGTTCCCGAACCTGGGCCTCGTCTCTCAGGTAGGGAAGTTCGGGGTGGCGCCGAATGGTGCCGGTGGCAGAGCAGGGCGCATCCAGCAGGACGGCATCCCACTCCCCCGCCAGGTTCGGGTTCAGCACGTCCGCAGCCAGAATCGTCGCGGCAAGTCCCGTGCGCCTCAGGTTCTCCCGCAACCGACCAAGACGCGCTTCCGAGAGATCAACCGCCGTTACCTCGCCCCCGGACGCTGCCAGTTGCAGGGTCTTGCCGCCGGGAGCGGCACAGAGGTCGAGTATGGTCTTGCCCTGCACCTCACCAAGCAATCTGACCGGGATCGTGGCCGCTGCATCCTGGATCCACCATGAACCCTCGGCAAAGCCAGGAAGTTCCGGTACAGCGGCATGGCCGGCAGGCAGCCGCAGCTGGCCATTCGGCAAGAGCGCTCCGCCCAAGACGTCGCGCCAATCTCCCACACCCCCGGCAAAACTGATGTCCAGGCCAGGCCGGTCAGCATGAGCCATGGCGATGGCCCGTGCCTCATCGGCACCGTAGTGCTTCACCCAGCGGGTCCACAGCCAGTCGGGCGTGTTGAGGCGCGGCGTATCGAGGCCCTCGCGCAAGCCTGCTCCGCCCGCCGCCACCTTGCGCAGCACAGCATTGACGAGGCCTGAAAAGTGCAATGCATTCCTGTCGGCCTTGGCGCAGCGTACAGCGAGATCGATCACCGCGTGCGGCGCCAACTGCAGAAAGAGCAGCTGCGCCACGCCCAGCACCAGAATATCGCGCGCCGGCCCTGACTTGCGCGGCAGGGGTCGATCAAGCAGCTTCGCCAGAATGGCATCGATCTCGCCCTTGTGCCGGAAACTGGTCAGCAACAAGGACGAAAGGAAGGCACGATCACGCAGCTCCAAGGCCTGTGCCTCCCTGTTGCCTGAGATCGCGTCTTCTACGGTCAGCCGCCGCTCCACAGAGGTGCGCAGGAGTTGCGCTGCGAGACGACGGACCTCAAGCCCATGGGCGGCAGCCGACGTCATCCCCAGGGCCCGGACCTGTGGCGCGGCACCGCCCCCCAGGGACCTGCTTCCTGCCTCCGAGCAGGACCCATCTCGGCGGCGATCTTCTGCAATTCGGCAATCCGGGTGCCTGGATCCGGGTGGGTGGAGAACAGATTGTCCATGCGCATGCCGGACAGCGGGTTGATGATGAACATGTGCGCCGTCGCCGGGTTCGCTTCCGCACTGGCATTCTGAATCTGATGAGCAGCGCCGGAAATCTTGCCCAAGGCCGAGGCCAGCGCCAACGGCTGGCCGGAGATTTCCGCTCCGCCGCGGTCCGCGCCATATTCCCGCGTGCGGCTGATTGCCATTTGCACCAGCATCGCGGCAATGGGCGCCACGACAATCATCACGATCACGCCGATGGGTCCAAGCGGATTGTTGCGGTCGCGGCTGCCGCCGAAGAGCATGCCGAAATTGGCGAGCATGGAAATGGCGCCGGCGATAGTGGCCGTCATGGTCATGACGAGCGTGTCACGGTGGCGGATATGGGCCAGTTCATGCGCCATCACGCCGGCAATCTCATCGCGGTCGAGCAGGTTCAGCAGGCCCGTGGTGGCGGCCACCGCGGCATTTTCCGGATTGCGGCCCGTGGCGAAAGCATTGGGCTGCGGATTGTCCATGATGTAGACCTTGGGCATGGGCAGGCCAGCGCGCTGGGCAAGCTCTTCCACCAGCCCATAGAATTCCGGCGCGCTCTGGCGGTCCACCTGCCGGGCGCCATGCATGCGCAGTACCATCTTGTCGGCATTCCAGTAGGCGAAAACATTCATGCCTGCGGCAAGCAGGAAAGCGATGAACATGCCCTGCTGCCGGCCCAGCAGATAGCCAGCCGCCAGGAACAGTCCCATCAGGGCCGCCATCAGCAATCCGGTGCGCATGGTGTTCATGCTGCCAACTCCTCCTTGCCAAATGCCTTGGCAGACCTCCATATGAGGGCAATGAACCCCGACCACAAGCCCGTGCCCGAAAGGCAGCTTTCCCCCGAGGCCCGGCGCGCACTGGCCGAGGCGGAGGAGCGCCGCAAGACCATGCCGCCCGTGGCATTGCCGAAGGAAGTCAATGGTCGCGACGGGCCCGAGCCCACGCGTTTCGGCGACTGGGAGAAGAAGGGCATCGCGTCCGACTTCTGATCAGGCGAAGCCCAGCTTGCGGCGTATGTCCTCCGCGGTCGTGCCCGCAGCGCGCAGCTGGCGCAGCGATGTGCTGTCCAGGCTCTTCGACAGCTTCTGGCCTGCGGAATCCCGGATCAGTTGATGGTGAAGATAATGCGGTGTCGGAAGGGCAAGTAACCGCTGCAGCAGCTTGTGGAGCGGGGTCGCGGGCTCGATGTCCTGACCGCGCACCACGAGGGTGACGCCCTGCAACGCATCGTCGGTCACCACCGCGATGTGATAACTCGAACCGACGCGGCGCTTGGCGATCATGGCGTCACCCCATTGCCGGGCCTCCCCATCCCCGAGGCGCTCCATGTCAAGGCGCCAGCCATGGGTGTCGCCACGTGTCACTCGCCTCTCTGCCTCTGAGCGTCGCAGGGCGCGGCAGAAGCCGCCATAATGCGGCTGGCCGTCAGGGTCGCAAGTCGGCAAGGCATGGCCCAGCGCTGTCTTGCGCGAGCAGAAGCATGGGTAGATAGCGCTCATCTCCCACAGCCGCGCGAGGTTCGCCTCATAGTCTGCAAAGTGCTGGCTCTGGATCCGGACAGGCTCCTCCCAGTCGAGGCCGAGCCACGCCAGGTCTTCAAATATCGCCTGCACGAATTCGGGCCGGGAACGGGTTTGGTCGGTATCCTCGATGCGCAGCAGCAGGCGGCCTCCCGCTTCCGAGGCCATCCGGGCGTTGAGCAGGGCGGAATAGGCGTGGCCCAGATGCAGGAATCCGTTGGGGCTCGGCGCAAAGCGGAAGACGGGGCGGTGCATGCGATGGTCTTGCGGTCAAAGGGCGCAAAGGTCAAACAGTTGTAATGCATCGACTCGATACCGTGAGTGACCTGGAAGCTGCAGTGTTGTGGCTGGTGAGCAAAGAGCCTCGCTTTGGCGCTGTCGTGGCGCGTCATGGCTTGCCGCCCCTGCGCCACGCAGAGCCAGGTCTGGAGAGCCTGCTACGGATTGTCACGGATCAGCTGATCTCGCTGAGGGCAGGAGAGGCAATCTGGACGCGCCTCGCTGCGCGACTGGGCCAATTTGCACCCGGGGATGTGCTGACCGCGAGCGAGGAGGAATTGCGGGCGCTCGGTCTTTCGACAGCGAAGGCCCGCACCTTCCGGGCCGCCGCCCTGGCCTTCTCCCGTGGCCACTTCGATGGCTCCGCGGATCTGGGCATGGACGAGATTCAGCACAGGCTGCTGGAAATCCCGGGGGTTGGCCCCTGGACTGCCAATATCTACCTCCTGATGGCGTTGCGGGCGGCCGACGCATGGCCAGCCGCCGACCTTGCCCTGCAAGTGGCGGCCCAGGACCTTTTCTCCCTGGGAGATCGACCCTCAACCAGGCGATTGACGGAAATGGGGGAGGCCTGGCGGCCCCGCCGGTCGGCCGCGGCGCTTTTGCTGTGGCGGCACTACCGGGGCCTCCGGGGCATGGCGCCTGGCTGAGGAGGGGTCTTCACAGGATTGCCACACTAGATATAGTAAGCTCCGAGGGAATCGACCCCGTGAGGTGTGCTTGCAGTTCGTGCCGGTTGCGCCGGAAGCTTGCCCTGCCCTGGTTCTCAACGCGGATTTCCGCCCGTTGAGCTACTACCCGCTGTCACTTTGGAGCTGGCAGGACACGATCAAGGCGGTCTTCCTCGACCGGGTGAACATCGTATCGGAATACGACAAGGTGGTCAGGAGCCCGACATTCGAGTTCCGGCTGCCCAGTGTCGTTTCGCTCAAGACCTATGTGAAGCCGTCCCGCACGCCTGCCTTCACGCGTTTCAATGTTTTCCTGCGCGACCGCTTCACTTGCCAGTATTGCGGTGAGCATGATGACCTCACTTTCGATCACGTCATCCCCCGCTCCAAGGGCGGCCAGACGACGTGGGAAAATGTCGTCGCTGCTTGCTCACCCTGCAACCTGCTCAAGGGTGGCTACCTGCCGCAGCAGATCAACATGTATCCGGCGCAGAAGCCGGTGCGGCCGAGCGTGGCGCAACTGCACCGCAATGGGCGCTATTTCCCGCCCAACTACCTGCACGACAGCTGGCAGGACTATCTCTACTGGGATACCGAACTCGACCCCTGAGCGCGTCTCAACCCGGCGACGGCCACCATTGAGAGGCCGAGCGAGATCACCGCATTCCACCCCGCCAGCGACAGGCCGAAGATCCGGATGGCCGGCGTATCACACAGGACCGCGGGCTTGGTGAGATCGGGAAGGCCGCCGCTGAAGCCTGCCTGAGCGGTGCAGGTGGCAGGCCCCGGCCACCATTTCCATTCGACACCCGAGTGATAGATGCCGAACAGCATGCTGCCCAGCCACAGCGCAGCGAGCAGCATGAGCCCGGCTTTCGCAAGTTGCGGGTTATGGGGTCCAACCAGGGATACCAGAAGCGCGAGCGGCACCCCCACATAATAGGCCCAGCGCTGCTTGAGGCAGAGTTCGCAGGGCAGGTAGCCATAGTATTCAAAGATCCAAGCGCCAGCGATGGTGACGAAGGCCACGATGAAGATCAGCAGCGCGGCGCGCTGCGGGGTGAGACTGTTCAACATGACGTCACGCTTCCGGCAAGACCCGAGTATTTGATCGCCATATAGAGCAGGATGATGATCCCCGCCACCATGGCTGCCAACAGACCCAGCCGGCGCTCGATGAAGTTGCGGATCGGATCACCCCAGCGGCGCAGCGCCCAGGCGAGCGCCAAAAAGCGCGCACCGCGCGCAACGATGCAGGAGATGACGAAAAACAGGAAGCTCACCTCCGCCACGCCTGCAAGAATGGTGACGATCTTGATCGGAGGCAGATGTGCCAGACCGGATGTGACGAGGAGCAGCATCAGCGTGTCCTCGCCGGTGCATTGGCGCAAATGCTCGAAATCGTCGAGCTTGCCGTAGAAGCTGAGCACCGGCTTGGCAATTGCCTCGAATGCATAGTGGCCCAGCATATAGCCGGCGATGCCGCCCAGCACGGAGGCAACGGTGGCGATCAGGGCAAAGCGGTAGGCGTGTTTCGGACGTGCCAGTGCCATGGGAAGGAACAGCACATCGGCCGGGATCAGGAAAACCGAACTTTCAACAAAGGCAATGACAGCAAGCCACAGCTCAGCCGTCTTGCGTCCGGCGAGCGACAGGGTCCAGTCGTAAAGTCTTCTCAGCATGGTGGCTCAATCCGTATCGGGTCGCGACTGGCGCAATCGCTTGGTGTGCGCGTGCTTTGACTTCGAGTCGAGGCGCCGGGTCCTGGAAGCGCGGGTGGGCTTGGTTGCGATGCGCCGCTTGGGCCGATGCGCCGCCTTGCGCAGCAACTCGACGAGCTTCTGGAGAGCGATTTCCCGGTTGCGCTCCTGGGAGCGGGTTTCCTGGGCGGTAATGACAAGAATGCCGTCCTGGGTGAGCTGCCGTCCGGCGAGCGGCCGCAACCTCGCCTTGAGGTCGTCGGGCAGGACAGCCTTGCCGACGTCGAAGCGAAGTTCCACGGCGGTGGAGACCTTGTTGACGTTTTGGCCTCCCGGGCCCGAGGCGCGCATGGCGGACCAGGCGAGTTCGCCCTCGTCGATGGCCAGTGAGTCGGTGATCCGGATCATGGGAAATGCTTCTCGCCCTTTACGGTTGACGGCGCAAGGGCGGGCAATTATGCGGGTTTCGGCTTGCCTCTGTGGCGGAATGGTAGACGCGGCAGACTCAAAATCTGTTGCTCGCAAGGGCGTGGGGGTTCGAGTCCCTCCAGGGGCACCAGCCACGCATTGCGGCTGCCGCAGATTGGACCGATTCCTGTGATGTCAGAGAGGTTTGGCCCTATCCGCATGTTCTGGAGCAGACCTCACTTGCCGATCCTCCGACGCATTCTCCTGGTGATCCTCGTATGGGCAGCGGCGCCTCAGGCCATGGCGGCAGGCCCGACGCTCTTGTTCGACCCCGCCACCCAGGAGGTGATCTCGCAGGACCGGGCGGGTGATCCCTGGTACCCCGCCTCGATCACCAAGCTCATGACGGCCTACATCATCTTCCAGGACCTCAAGTCCGGGCGGCTCAAGCTCGACCAGAAGATTCCCGTTTCTGAACTCGCCCATTCCCAGCCGCCCAGCAAGATCGGTGTTCCAGTGGGGCAGACGGTGAGCGTCGATTTCGCGCTGCAGGCCCTGCTTGTCTATTCCGCCAACGACATGGCCTACGTGCTGGCCGAAGGTGCTGCCGGCAGTATTCCTGCCTTTGCCGCCAGGATGAACGCGCAAGCCCGCAAGCTCGGCATGACGGGCAGCCATTTCGTCAATCCCAATGGCCTGTTCGATCACCGCCACATTACGACCGCACGGGACATCGCCATTCTGGCGTCGGCCCTGCTGCGCGAATTTCCGGAGTATGACCACTATTTTTCGCAGCCCTACCTGACGATTGGGAAACGGCGGCTGTCCAACCGTAATTCGCTGTTGCGGCAGATGAAGGAGTCGGACGGCATGAAGACGGGCTTTGTGTGCAATTCCGGCTTCAACCTCGTGGCCACGGCTACACATGATGGACGGCGCCTTGCCGCCGTCATATTTGGTGCCAACAGCGGCAAGCACCGCGTGGACCTGGCGGAGATGTTGCTGACGGATGGTTTTTCGCGCGGCCCGGATTCCCGCCCCAAGCTGCAGTCCATTGCCAATATCCAGACAGGTGGCATCGTACCCACTGACATGACCGCGCAGGTCTGCAAGCAGAAACCAGTGTCGCTGGCCACGTCGAAAAGCCTTGGTGGATGGGGCATTTCCTTCGGAAACTACGAGAACGCAGCGACGGCCGACATGGCTCTCCGGGGCCGCATGCTGAGTTCCTCCGGCATGGAACTTCCCGGGCAGCCCGGGGTCATCCGCCTTCCCGAGAAGCGGGGGTTCGCTGCTGCAATGTGGAACCTCGACCAACCTACCAGTGAGGCTGCATGCGCCCGCTATCATGCGGAAAAGGCGCCTTGTGAGGTGATCCCGCCGGAAACATTCGCCAAGATCGCGGCCCTGGTGCCTGACCCTCCACCGCCCAAGATCGTGGCCGATCCGGAAGGTGATGACCTGAGCAAGCCCGTGAAGAAGAAGCCGGCGCAGAAAAAGAAAAAGAAGAAGAACTGAACCGGATGATCAATCGGGCAGGACTGGGAATTGCCTGCGCACTGGGCGCAGCCGGGCTCTACGGGTTGGTGCCGAACTTCGTGCGCGCCGCCATCGGCAACGGCATTCCTGCCATCGAAAGCACGCTGTTCCGCACGTTCATGATCGCCGTCGTCTTCGCCGTCATTGCGGTGGCGCAGGGAGAGCGGCTGACGATCCCCAAAGGGGCAATGCCCAGCTTCATCGGGCAATCCATTGCGACGCTGCTGGTATCGGTTGCCTACCTTGGCTCCGTACAGTTCATCCCTGTCGGTCTGGCCGTCATCATCTTCTATCTGTTTCCGGTGCTGATCATGTTGCTGGCTCCGGTCGTCGAAGGGCGCAATCCGGGTCTTCTTCGCATCCTGATTGCCATCCTCGCCTTCATCGGGCTGGCGATCGCCGTCGGTCCGAGCTTCGACAGCCTCGACATTCGCGGCATCATTCTCGCCTCCCTGGCGTCTGCGGGGGCGACACTGCAGTTCTTTTCCGGCCGAAGCATCTCCCGTTACATGACCCCCGCCGCATTTGGCGGAATGGTCCATATGGTGATCCTGCCTGCCGTTCTCGCCATAGCCATCTATGCGGGGTCAGGCACCTTGCGATTCCTGCCGGGCGGCCCGGCGACGAGCACGGGTCTGCTGTTCATGTCGGGCGTGGCGATCGTCTACATCATTGCCTACATGTGGCAGATGCTGTCGCTGCGCTTTGCACCGGCATCCACCGTGGCACCCTACTACAATCTCGAGCCTGTCGTCGCCACGGCCGCCGCAGCCCTCATTCTCGGTGAGCGGTTGCAAATGAACCAGTATGCCGGGGGCGGACTTGTTCTCGCCGCTCTCGTGGCATCGAGTTCAATCGGAAAATGGAAGAAATAGCCCATGGCCACAGTTCCCATTCCCGTCGCGATCCTCACCGGCTTCCTCGGATCTGGCAAGACCACGCTGCTGAATTTCCTGCTGAAGGATCCGTTCCTGTCGGATGCTGCCGTTATCATCAACGAATTTGGCGATGTCGGCATCGACCATTTGTTGGTCGAACGAGCAGATGAGAACGTCATTGAGATGGCATCAGGCTGCCTGTGCTGCACCATCCGGGGCGACCTGATCGACACTATTCATGACCTGCTGGCTCGCCGTGGCCGCGGCGAAATCAAGTCCTTCAACCGAATCGTCATCGAGACCACCGGCCTCGCCGACCCGGCGCCGGTTCTGCATGCAGTGATGAGCGAGCCGGGGCTTCTCGCGGCCTGCCGGTTGGAAGGGGTGATCACTGTCGTTGACGCCTTCAACGGCATGGCGACGCTTGATGCGCATCCGGAGGCCGTAAAACAGGTGGCGGTGGCCGACCGCATCGTGTTGACCAAGGTGGACTTGCTGGTGGGGCGCGAAGGCGAAGACATGCTCTTCGCGATCATTGGCAGGCTGCGCAAGCTCAACCCGGCGGCCCGCCTCCTCACCACCCACCGCAACGAGGCGACGGCCGAACGGCTGTTCACCATGGGTCTCTTCGACCCGAAGACCAAGACCGCCGACGTCCAGACCTGGCTGGCAGCGGAAGCCTATGAAACGGCCGAGAAACGTGGCCGGCGGAGCCGCCGGACCCACTCGCATGGCCACGACCATGATCATGACCACGGTCACGATCATCACCACGACGTGTCGCGCCATGATGCGCACATCCGCTCCTTCAGCTTCAGTGAAGCCAATGCAATCAGCCCACAAGGGCTGGAGCTGTTCCTGGAACTGCTGAAATCCTACCACGGCGCCAACATGCTCCGCATGAAGGGTATCGTGAAAGTATCGGACGATCCGTCACGACCGGTGGTCCTGCATGGGGTTCAGCACGTATTCCACCCACCAGTGAGGCTTCCCGCCTGGCCGGACAAGGATGAGCGGACCCGTCTCGTGTTCATCGTCAAAGATATCGAGAAGCCGATGATCGAGGGACTGTTCCGTGCCTTCACCGACCAGATCACCGGCGGGGCGGATGCCTTTACGGACAAGACCCTCTCGCTCAACAGGTGACCGCACCATGACGCTCAAGCTTTACGGACTTTCGAAATGCTCGACCTGCCAGAAGGCCACTGACTGGCTCGATGAGCACAAGATCAAGCACAGCTTCTCCGACATGAAGGAGACTCCGGTGACCAAGGACCAGGTGGCCAATTGGTCAAAGGCACTGGGCGGCTGGGAGAAAATGATCAACAGGGCCGGTTATACCTGGCGCGGCCTTCCACCGGAGAAGACAGCGAACCTCACCGAGGCCAAGGCCGTGGCGCTGGCCGTCGACAACCCGTCGCTCATTCGCCGTCCGCTCATCGAGCACAAGGATGGCAGTGTGACGGTGGGCTTTTCGAAGAAGATCCAGGAGCTGCTCGCATAAAGACAGAATGGCCGGGTTTCCCCGGCCATTTTCACGAACTTACGCGCGTACCAGCGGCCTCGTCATGCAGGTGGGGCCACCTTCACCCTTGCGGCAGATGTCATAACCCTTGATGACCTCGACCTTGACGCCGGCCGCCTTCATGCGGCGCTCAGTCTCGGGATTTCCCTCCACCATCATTGCATGGCGGGGCCCAAGCGCCAGCACGTTGCAGCCCATGGTATCGAATTCTTCCGCCGGAACCTCGACGAACTTGATTCCGCGCGACTCGAGGAACTCGATCTGCCGTGCCGCCATCAGCGGCGGGTAGACGACGGCGAGGTCATGATCGAGAGGTGACAGGCAGGACATGAGATGGAAAACATCGGAACGTCCCTTGTAGTGCGGCATGTCGAACCACAGGATCTCGACGTCCGGGCCTGCAAGTTCGCCGAGTTGCCGCAGGCCCTCGAGATTGGTGCGATAACCCACGCCGGCCATCAGTGTGTAGCGGTCGATCCAGACGAGGTCGCCGCCCTCCACCTTGCCCTCGCCGGTGATCTCGCCGGCGATGGGAAAACCGAGTGACTCGAGTGCCCCACCATTTACCTCTGACTCCTTGCGGCGCTGCGGCTTTCCCATGCGTGGTTTCACAAGGCCGTTGGGGGTCACGATCAGCGCGTCATGGGTATAAATCGAATCGAGCGTCAGGCCCGGAGCGGCGGGCAGCTTGATCACCTCAGCTCCGGTTGCAGCCAGAATGTCCTCAACGATCCTGTATTCGCTGCGTGCATTGGCCAGGTCAGGCCTTGAATGGAAATTCAGGTCCTTCCATTCAGCGTCGATCTTGGCGTCGTTGACGAAGGCCTGGTCGACATCGCGGATCGCCACCTTCCTGAGGCTGCCCCAATTGTTGAATGCGCCGAAATCGAAACTCATGAGCGTCTGATCCTGAAGATGAGGGCGGGGCCATGCTGCTGCTGGTCCAGCAGCTCATGGCCCTGCTCGTTGCAGAAGTGGGGCATGTCTATGGCGGACATGGGGTCCGTGGCAATGACCTTCAGAATGGCGCCAGGCGCCATCCCTTCCAACCGCTTCCGGGCCTTGAGCACTGGCAGCGGACAGAGCAGGCCGGAGAGGTCGAGTGTGTTTTCAGAATGATTTTCGGTCATGCTGGCGCTAGGGTAGCATCGCAGATCGGGGAGATACAGCCTTGCCGGAACTACTCACAAAGCTCAGCTTCGAGGGCAAAGTCAACCTGCTGCTTGCCAGTCCGGATCGTAATGCCGGCCTGGAAAAGCACAGGGTACCGGAGGCACGTCTGCTGTTCACTGGCATGGAGGGCGACTGCCATGGCGGCATTACCCGCAAGTCCGACAGCCGCATGCTCAAGCAGTATAAACGCAACACCGAAGTGCGCAATTCCCGGCAGCTCTCCGTCCTCTCGGTGGAGGAACTGGTGGAGGTGGCCGGTGTCATGGGCATTCCAGAGGTAAAGCCCGAGTGGGTGGGTGCCAACCTTGTGCTGAGCGGCATCCCCGCTCTCACCCTGCTGCCGCCATCGACCCGGCTGCAGTTTCCTTCCGGCGCCATGATCGTGGTCGATGCCGAGAATCATCCTTGCCGCTATCCTGCGGACATCATCGCGAGGCAACATCCGGAGCAGAAGAAGGGTTTCGTCGCAGCGGCGATGCACAAGCGGGGTATCGTGGGCTGGGTTGAGGCGGAAGGCATCATCCGCACGGGCGATCCGGTGACGATCTGGATTCCTCCGCAGCGAATCTATGCCTACGCATGAACTCCTTAGCCGTCATCGTTGCCGGCGGTCGGTCCACGCGAATGGGGAAGGAGAAGGTGTTTCAACTGGTGCGTGGACGGAGTATTCTATCGCGCACCTTGTCCTGCCTTCGACCTCAGGTTCAGCACATCGTGATCAACGCCAAGGGTGATGCGGAGCGGTTCCGTGAGGCCGGACTCCTGACGATCGCAGACCTTCGCAGTGATGTTGCAAGCCCGCTAGCCGGGATTCACGCCGCTCTGTCCTTTGCGCAGCAAAACCGGTTTGGTGCCGTGTTGACGGTGCCATCAGATACGCCATTTCTTCCCAGTGATCTGGTGTATCGGCTCGCTGCTGCGGGTCGTCCTGCGGCCATTGCGTCGGCTGGCGGCCAGCAACATTACGTGACGGGGCTTTGGTCCCCGGATCTCCTGCCGCTGCTCGAGCAAGCGCTGGACGAGCCGCGCACGCCACGCCTGCAGGACTGGGCACGCAAGTGCGATGCAGCGGTCGTGACCTGGCCTATCGAGCCCTATGATCCGTTCTTCAATGTTAACACACCGGATGAGCTTGCCGAAGCAGAGCGGATTGCGGCAGAGTTTGCGCCATGAACAGGGTCATCGGCGTTGCAGGTTTCAAGAATGCGGGCAAGACCACGTTGGTCGAAAAGCTGGTGACCGAACTCACACGGCGCGGCCATCGCATTTCGACGGTGAAGCATGCGCATCACTCCTTTGACATCGACCATGAAGGCCGGGACAGCTTCCGACATCGAAAGGCAGGTGCGTCCGAGGTGGCGGTCGTATCGCGACACCGCTGGGCCATCATTCACGAATCGCGCGCGGAGGCCGAGCCAACGCTGGAAGAGATCCTGGCAAAGCTCGCGCCGTGTGACCTGGTGATCGTCGAGGGCTACAAGCGGGACACACACGACAAGATCGAAGTCCGCAATCTCGACCTTGCACACCCGAAGCTCGCGGGAGATGACTCGACCGTGGTTGCCGTCGCCGCCAATGGTGCCATTCCCGATGCACCGGTTCCGGTCTTCGACCGCGACGACGTGACGGCCTTGGCTGGCTTTATCGAGAAACATATGAGGCTCGCATGACGCCCGCGGATGTGACGTGCTTCTGGGAACAGGCGGGTCCCACCCGCTGGTTCTTCAAGGATGCCGCCTTTGACGGGGTGCTCAAGGTGCGGTTCGGTCAGGCGCTCGCGGCGGCTCGGAACGGGGCCTTCGATCACTGGGCCGAGACGCCGGAAGGGGCGCTGGGCCTCGTCATCCTGCTCGACCAGGTGTCACGCAACATTCACCGCGGCAGTCCACTGGCTTTCGCTGCTGACAGGCAGGCCCTGAGGCTGGCAAAAAAGTGGGTCGGTCAGGGCTTTCACCAGAAGCTTCCCGCCCCCCGGGCCTGCTGGTTCGTCATGCCGTTCGAACATGCCGAGGACCTCGATGCGCAGCATCGAAGTGTTGCCCTGTTCGGGACCATGGGCCTCCATGACCAGGCCCATTGGGCCCAGATCCACCTTGATATCATTGCCCGGTTCGGACGCTTCCCGCATCGTAATGCGGTGCTGGGGCGGGTCTCCACCCCGGAGGAACTGGACTTCCTGAAGGCAGGCGGTTTCGCCGGCTAGTGTCGGATTCCGCCCTGTCCCCGTCGTTCCGCCTCACGACTGTTGAATTCGGCTCACTATTGTGCCGTCCAATTCCAATTCCGGGGTTCTGAGGGATTTACCCATGAAAACACATGCGCGCGTGGTCGTCATTGGCGGTGGCGTGGTTGGCGTCGGCACGCTCTATCACTTGGCCAAGAAGGGCTGGGGCGACGTCGTCCTGATCGAGCGGAAGGAACTGACCTCGGGCTCGACCTGGCATGCCGCCGGCCTGCTGCCGCTGTTCAACCTGTCCTACTCGGTGGGCCAGATCCACAAGTACTCGGTCAAGCTTTACGACTCGCTGGAGGCCGAGACCGGCCAGCACGTCGGCTTCAAGAAAGTGTCCAACATCCGTCTCGCCCGGACCAAGGATCGGTGGGACGAGTTCATGTATTACGCCGGCGTTGCCGAGACGATCGGCGTGAAGGTGAACGTGCTCACCCCGCAGCAGGTCAAGGACATCTGGCCGCTGTGCGAGACAGAGGGCCTTCTCGGCGCCATCCAGCATCCCGATGACGGCTACATCCAGCCGGCCGACCTTACCCAGGCCATGGCCAAGGGGGCGCGCTCGCGCGGCGCGGAAATCTACCGCAACACCACGGTCACCAACATCGAGCAGAAGCCCAACGGTGAATGGGTGGTGAAGACCGACCAGGGCGACATCACCTGCGAGCACGTCGTCTCTGCCACCGGCAACTTCGCCCGCAAGACGGGTGCCATGGTCGGCCTCGACATTCCGGTGATCCCGGTCGAGCACCAGTACATCGTCACCGAGCCCCACCCGCTGATTCGTGAACGCCAGGCCAAGGGCCTGCCGGAAATGGGCGTCCTGCGCGAGGCCGATTCCTCGTGGTACATGCGCGAAGAGAACGGTGGTCTGCTGCTCGGGCCTTACGAGCACGGCGCACCGTGCTGCTACATGGACGGCCCGTCCGACCAGAGTGAATACGAGCTCTTCCAGGAAGACCTAGACAGGTTGGCACCGCACATCGAGACGGCGATCACCCGTGTCCCAGCCTTCGGTGAAGTGGGCATCAAGAAGGTGTACAATGGTGCCATTGCCTATACGCCGGACGGCTCGCCGATCATCGGCCCAGCCTGGGACAAGAAAAACTTCTGGCTCAACGAGGGTCACTCCTTCGGCGTCACCGCCTCGGGCGGTGCGGGCTGGCAGCTGGCAGAGTGGATCGTCGAGGGCGAACCATCGATCGACATGATGGGTGTCGATCCCCGTCGCTTCGGCCCCTACGCGACTCGCGGTTACCTCAAGACCAAGAACGAGGAGGCCTACGCCAATGTCTTCACGCCGCATTATCCGGATGAGGAACGCTCGGCCGCACGCCCGCTGAAGCGCACCCCGGTCTATGATCGCATGAAGGATCTCGGCGCCGTTTTCGGCTCAGTTTACGGTTGGGAGCGCCCGGGCTGGTTCGCGCCCAAGGGCTATGCCCTGACCAAGGAAGAGATCAACAGCCCGGACGTGCTCACCAACCATAATTATGCGCCACCCACAGATGACGGGCGCATCGTCGAGAAATGGTCGTTCCGCCGTTCCAACTACTTCCCCTTCGTGGGCGAAGAGTGCCGGAACGTGATGAACAACGTCGCCATTCAGGACATGTCGGCCTTCGCCAAGATGGAAGTGTCCGGTCCTGGTGCTCGTGACTGGCTGGAATCCATCCTTGCCAACAAGATCCCGAAGAAGATGGGCCGCATCGCGCTGTGCCACTTGCTCACCCCGCGGGGCGGCGTGCGTGCGGAATTCACGGTCTATGAATGGGCGCCGGGCCGCTTCTATCTTGTTTCAGCCGGTGCCTATGAACGCCACGACCATGATTACCTGCGCAAGCTCTGCCCGACCGATGGTTCGGTGCGGCTCAATGCCATTACCACCCGGTTCGGCGTGCTGGTGCTGGCCGGCCCGAATTCGCGCAAGGTGTTGCAGAAGCTGACCGACGCCGATCTCTCAAACGAGGCCTTCCCCTGGCTGTCCGGAAAGGAGATCAGCGTGGGCAACTGCACGGCCCATGCACTTCGCGTGAACTTCGTCGGCGAACTCGGTTGGGAATTCCACCACCCGATCGAACAGCAGATCGCACTGTTCGACGCCTTGATGGAAGCCGGCAGGGAGTTTGGCATTCGACCCTATGGCATCAAGGCCATGTCGTCGCTGTCGATCGAGAAGAGCTACCGGCTCGTGCCGCGTGAATTGTCGATCGAATACAATGCCTATGAGTCCGGGCTTGACCGTTTCGTTCACCCCAACAAGGGCCAGTTCATCGGCCGTGATGCGCTGGTGGAGGCGAAGCAGAAAGGACTCGGTTGGAACTTCGTCACCATGGAAGTCCATGGCGTGGGCGATGGCGACTCCGACGCACGCGGGTCGGAGCCGATCTACCACAACGGCCAGCTCGTGGGCCGCGCCACCAATGGCGGCTACGGCTTCCGTGTGAACAAGTCGCTGGCGCTTGGCATGGTGAAGCCCGAGCATTCCGCTGTCGGCACTGAACTCGAGATCAAGATCCTCGGCAAGATCTTCAAGGCGACAGTGATCCCCGAAAGCCCCTATGACCCCGAAAACAAGACCCTCCGCGCGTGAGGCATGGGATACCGAACAGAGAAAAGCCGGGCATCTGCCCGGCTTTTCCCGTGTTGCGGGGATACGGGGGAACGGGTGATAAGCAGCAGGCGATGCAGCGAATCGATCTGAAACCATGACTGGCTCGGCACCCGGCTACGGCACCGGCCTGCTGTTCGTCATGCTGGCAACCGTCGGGTGGAGCCTGGCGGGTGTCTTCGTCCGCTTCCTTCCGGGGCTCGATGGTTGGCAGATCAACTGCTGGCGCGGCTTCTGGATGTCGGTCTTCCTGCTGGCCTATCTTGTCTTCGTTTATGGACCGGCTACCCTTGAGAAGTTCCTGGCGATCCCGCTGCCGGCGCTGATCGCAACCGCGGGATTCTTCACGGCAGGCTCCACGCTCTATGTTACCTCCCTGACCCTCACGGGGACGGCGACAGTGTCGGTGATCGGTGCACTTTCTCCAATCTTTGCGGGCCTCCTGAGCCCTTGGATCACGGGTGAACGGCCATCGCTCGCGTCTTGGGCGGCGGCCCTCATGGCACTTGTCGGCGTGGGCGTCATCGCCTGGGACGGAGTCAGTGCGGGCAATCTGCTCAGCCTCATCGTCTGCCTGGGCGTTCCCGCGTCTTTCGCCGCCCAGACCGTTGCTCTGCGCCGCTACCGGGACTTCGACATGGTTCCGGCTATCTGCGTTGGCGGTTTCTTCACCTTTGCTGTGGCTGGCGTCATGGGCTTTATCTTCGGCGGGCATCCTGGTGGCGGGTTCGAGGTGAGTGTCCAGCAGATGCTGCTTCTGGCCCTGATGGGTCCACTGCAACTGTCCATCCCACTCGTGTTTTATGCCAAGGGTGCCCGCTATGTTCCGGCGGTGACGCTCGCGATGATCGTCATGCTGGATGTGGTGCTCAATCCCTTCTGGGCCTGGCTTGGCGCTGGCGAGGTGCCATCGCAGTCAGCCTATGCTGGCGGCACGGTGATCGTCGTTGCGGTGCTGCTCTCGATCTTTGGCGACCGCTGGCTCAGCACTCGACGGTTGCAGGCGGCTTGATGAAGCGCTCGACGGCCACGTTGATCGGATTCACAGCCGTCCTCATGTGGGCGCTTCTCGCGTTGATGAGCGCAGCCAGCGGCGCGGTGCCCCCCTTCCAGCTCGCCGCGATGACCTTTTTGATCGGCGGCCTGATGGGAGCAGTCACATGGCCGTTTCGCAAGGGCGCCGTTCAGGCTCTGCGGCAAAGCTGGCAAGTATGGCTCCTTGGTGTGGCGGGGCTCTTTGGCTATCACTTCGTCTATTTCAGCGCGATCCGTGCAGCGCCCGCAGTTGAGGTGAGCCTCATCGCCTATCTGTGGCCCCTGTTCCTCGTTGTTTTCTCGGCCTTCCTGCCCGGAGAGAAGCTCCGCCTTCATCACGTCATCGGCGTCCTGCTGGGTCTGGTGGGAGCGGTGCTCATCATCACCCGTGGCAAGGGCTTTTCACTTGCCGAGGGATTCACCGCCGGCCATGCGCTGGCCTTCCTCTGTTCGTTGATATGGTCGGGATATTCGGTGCTGTCACGACGGTTCGGCACCGTATCGACGGACGTTGTGGCCGGTTTCTGCCTCATCACCGCGCTGCTCTCGGCAATCTGTCATGCGCTGTTCGAAACGACAGTGTGGCCAGCTGATATCACGCAGTGGTCGGCCGTGCTCGGCCTCGGCCTGCTGCCGGTCGGTGCGGCCTTCTACACATGGGACTACGGCGTGAAGCAAGGTGACATCATGGTTCTCGGGGCTGCATCCTACGCCTCGCCGCTGCTGTCCACGCTTGTCTTGGTCGTGGCGGGCTATGCTGCCTTCACCTGGCCGGTCGTTGCCGCCTGCCTGCTCATCACGCTGGGTGCTGTGGTCGCCGCCAAGGACATGCTGTTCAAGCGTCCGGGTGGCTCTATCTGAAACTGTTCTTGCGCTCGCGTAGCTCGGCGAAGACCGCCGCATCGCTGGCGCCTTCGAGGCCGAGCGTCCTCCTGATCTCGGCACTGCCTGTCCGGAGGAACGGATTTGCTGCAAGCTCGGCCCCGATGGTTGACGGGCATGTCATGCGGCCCTCGGCATGCAGCCAGTCAACCTCCGCCGCACGCTGCCTGAGAGCCGCGTTGCCGGGTTCCACGGCGAGTGCGAAACGGGCGTTGGACTGGGTGTATTCATGCCCGCAATAGAGTTGCGTCGCCGGCGGCAGTTCCGCGAACTGCGCTACGGAATGGTACATCTGCTCCATGGTGCCTTCGAACACCCGCCCGCAGCCCAGTGAGAACAGCGTGTCGCCCGCGAAGACCACCTCTTCCGAGGGCATGTAGTAGGCGACGTGACCAAGGGTGTGCCCCGGGCAATCCATGACATGCACCTCCCGGCCCTGCCACAGAAAGCTCTGACCCCCTGAGACTTCAGTGCCGATGCCGGGAACCCTTTGTGCTTCCTTGCGCGGTCCGACGATGCTGCAGCCATAGCGATCTTTCAGGGCAAGGTTCCCGTCTACATGGTCGCCATGGTGGTGGGTCGTGAAGATATGCGACAGTTGCCACCCCCTCGCCTCGAGCTGAGCTTCGATCTCAGCAGCGTCGGGCGCGTCGATTGCAACTGTGGCGCCGCTCTTGTGATCATGCAGCAGAAGGCCATAATTGTCGGATCGGCAGATGAACTGGTGAAAGGCGAGGTCTGACATGGGTGTTCCCGATGTTATCGTGCCGGATGATCTTTTCACCGCGGCAGGCTAGGCTTGGTTCCGATGGATATCGTCGATCTCAGGGAATTCTATGGCAGCCGGCTCGGCTTGGCCACCAGGCGTTCGCTGGCAGGCCGGCTGAAGCCCCGGCTTGCTGCCTTGCCCGGCGCACGCGTCATGGGTCTCGGCTATGCGATGCCTTACCTCTCCGACTGCATCGTGAAGCCGGAGGCGCAGCTTGCCTTCATGATGGCACGCCAGGGTGTGTTCCGCTGGCCAGAGAGTGGCGCCGTTCAGTCGGCGCTTGTGGACGAATGCGATTTGCCCTTGCTTGAAAGCGTGGTGGACGTGGCGCTTGTCGTGCATGGCCTGGAATTGACCGATGCCCCCCAGGAAATGCTGCGGGAAATCTGGCGCGTGCTCGCCCCCCAGGGTCGGCTGTTCATGGTCGTGCCCAATCGCCGCGGCGTCTGGGCCCGGTTCGACACCTCTCCCTTCGGCCACGGGCAGCCTTTCTCCAAGCCGCAGCTCTCTGCCCTTCTGAAGGAGAGCCAGTTCTCGGTCGTGTCCTGGTCCTATGCGTTGTATTTTCCACCCTCTACCAGTGCAGCGGTGCTGTCCGCCGCCCCGGCGATCGAAGGGCTTGGGTCACGCCTGATGCCAGCCCTGTCGGGCGCCATCATCGTGGAGGCGGCCAAGCAGGTCTATGCTGTCGCCCAGGGTAAGCGCTTGCGCCGCATTCCGGCGAGGACGAGGCCGACGCTTGCGCCCGTGCCCGCCAAGGGCGCATGGCGGCATCCCTAGGTCAGGATTGCATTTTTTGGACTGGGGCCTATGAATAGCCCGCCCCGGCGGCCTTCCCTGCCGGATTGCAGCGAGCCCGCCGATCGATGACTGCCGATAGCCCTGAAACATCCCTCGATGCCATCCGGCGCGAGATCGACACGATCGACGATCAGATCCTCCGCCTGTTGATGCAGCGCTCTGCCGCCACGGAGAAGGTGAGGGTCACCAAGGCGTATGATGGGTCGATTGCCGCATCTCCGTTCCGCCCCGCCCGCGAAGCCGCGATGATGCAACGATTGATTGGTGAAGCTGGCGGCGCGCTCGCTCCCGAATTCCTGGTGCGTCTTTGGCGCGTGATCCTGTCAAATTCGATACAGTCCCAGGCACCGATCACACTGCACATGGATTCGGCGTTCGGCCACGATCTGGCCACCCGGCTTCTGGTCGCTCAGCATTTTTGCGGCATGAAGGTGGAGTTGCACAGGGGTGCCGGTCGCGCCCTTGAAGCGCTGAGCAGTGCGCGTGGCGACCTTGCCCTTGTCGCGCCCAGTTCCGACTGGGCCGCGGCCTTCTCCGAAGGCGCGGCAGGAGATGCGCAAGTCATCGTCACCTTGCCGGTGCTCGCCGGCAGCGGACGGCCGCAAGTCCTCGTTTTCGGGCATGCCGCCCCACAGGCCAGCGGTGATGACGAGACTCTGCTGCTGCTGCCCGATGAAACAGTAGGACTTCCCGGCCTCCTGTGGCGGGCCCACTCCGGTACTACAACGCTTGCAGGCGTGGCAGGATTCCTCGCCGAGCCACCCTCGCTTCAACCCGGCGCCCGCCTTGCGGGGCGCTATCCCCGGCCAATCAAGGTTTCGCCATGACCGTTTCGCGTCCACAGCCCAAACCTGGCATTCTGGATATCGCTGCCTATGTTCCGGGCAAGAGCGGTGCCAAGGGAGCCAAGGTGCACAAGCTCTCTTCCAACGAGTCGCCGATCGGCTCCAGTCAGAAGGCAGTCGAGGCCTACAAGGCCGCGGCAAGCGCCCTGGAACTCTATCCGGACGGTGCGGCCACGCTGCTTCGCAATGCCATCGCCAGCCGCTTCGGCCTCAAGGCGGAGAACATCGTCTGTGGCGCCGGGTCGGACGAACTGCTGCAGTTGATCGCCCACGCCTATCTCAGCCCGGGAGACGAGGCGATCTATAGCCAGTACGGCTTTCTGGTCTATCCCATTGCCATCCAATCCAATGGCGCTACAGCCGTGGTAGCGCCGGAGACGGATTATCTAGCCGATGTTGACGCGATCCTTGCGCGCGTCACGGCCCGCACCAGGATCGTCTTCCTTGCCAACCCAAACAATCCAACCGGCCGCTACCTTCCGTTCAGCGAGGTGAAGCGTCTCCATGCCGGCCTGCCACCTCACGTGTTGTTGGTGCTCGATGCAGCCTACGCCGAGTATGTCCGGCGCAATGACTACGAGGCTGGTATCGAACTCGTCGCCACCGCGGAAAACGTGGTGATGACCCGTACCTATTCGAAAATCTTCGGCCTTGCAGCGCTGCGGCTCGGCTGGGCCTATTGCCCTGCGCATGTGGCGGACGTGCTGAACCGGGTGCGCGGACCCTTCAACATCAGCGCGCCAGCGATTGCCGCCGGTGTCGCCGCCATCGAGGATCATGACTTCGTTGAGCGCGCCGTCGCCCACAATGAGCAATGGCTGCCGTGGGTCACAAGGGAGCTCACATCTCTCGGCCTCGAAGTGACGCCAAGCGTCGGCAATTTCGTGCTGGTGCATTTCCCGCACACAGACAAACACAATGCCCATGCAGCCGATGCCTTCCTGCAGGAGCATGGCTTCGTCGTGCGCCGCATGGATGCTTACGGGCTTCCCGCTGCATTGCGTATCACGGTCGGGACTGAGGAAGCAAACCGTGGTCTCGTATCCTGTCTGAGAGACTTCCTGTCATGACAAGACTGTTCGATCGTGTCGCACTCATCGGCATTGGCCTCATCGGCTCTTCGCTCGCCCATGCCATGCGCAAGCAGAAGCTTGCTGGCGAGATCACCGGCTATGCGCGGAGCGAAGCGACACGCACCAAGGCACTCGAACTGGGCCTCGTCGACCGGATCTATCCGACGGCCGTGGAGGCAGTGAAGAACGCCGATCTCGTGATACTCTGCTCACCTGTCGGTACCTATGGCGCGCTGGCGCAGGAGATCGGTCCGGTGCTGAAACCGGGCGCCATCCTCACCGATGTAGGGTCCGTGAAGGGAGCGGTAGTGAAGGACGTCCTGCCCTGGATTCCTGCAGGTGTGAACTTCATTCCAGGCCACCCCATCGCCGGCACGGAACAATCCGGACCTGAGTCAGGTTTCGCAGAACTCTTCATCAATCGCTGGTGCATTCTCACGCCCCTTCCGGAGGCGGATGCCGGGGCGGTGGATCGGCTCGCGGCCTTCTGGCGGGCCTGTGGTTCCAATGTGGAGATAATGACGCCTGAGCACCATGACCTGGTGCTCGCCATCACCAGTCACCTGCCGCATTTGATCGCCTATAACATCGTGTCGACCGCCGCAGACCTCGAGGAGGTGACATCATCTGAAGTCATCAAGTATTCCGCTGGCGGCTTCCGTGATTTCACCCGCATTGCCGCTTCCGATCCCACCATGTGGCGTGATGTGTTTCTCAATAACAAGGATGCTGTTCTGGAGATGCTGGGCCGCTTCTCGGAAGACCTCTCTGCCCTGCAGCGAGCCATCCGCTGGGGTGACGGCGACATGTTGTTCGATGTCTTCACGCGGTCCCGCCAGGTCCGCCGCAGCATCATCGCGGCAGGCCAGGACACCGCCTCACCTGACTTCGGCCGCGGCGCGCCCAAGTCTCAGTAGAGCGACTTCAATTCGGCAATCTGGAACGGACCCAGATAGAGTTTTCCATCCTTGGCGATGACGGGCATCTTGGCACCATTGCCAATAAGGTTCAGCACGGTCTGGAGGTTGGCAAGCTGGCCTTCCGATAAGCCGAGCAAGGGCGAAATCCGTACGAGCAGTGCTTTTGCATCGTTCGTCTCGGTATCGATCTGGCCAGAGATATGACCTTGCTGGTCGAGTGACAGTTTACCTGATCCCCAGTATCGCAGGGTGTCCTGGTTGATCTCGAAGGTCTGGAGCGTGAGAGTCTCATTGCTCTCTATTGTGCCCTGCAGTCTTGCTGCATCCACGGCCACGGGGTCTTGGCCGACAGGGGTGTAGACCAGAGATTTAGCCTGAACAGCGACGTCGGTTGCGCCATCTGAAGCAGGCCTCGTGAACAGCATCACCTTTTCGGCACGACCAAAGCCATCAACCGATACCGCAGGGAGTTCGGCCGAGATGGAGGGCTGCCCATCCCTTCCAATCGTGACTGCCCCGAGCGCCCGCTGATGCATTATCTGCGTCGGCAGCAGGCCTGGAGCCGTGATGGTGGACGGTCCATCGACGAGGGCAGCAATTTGCCAAGGTGCATAGGCCAAGGCGACCAGCAGAAGGTTGGCCGCGCGAAGTTCTGACCCGCTTCCATAGGTCAGGATCGGCGAAGTGCATGTGAATTCGAGGTGGAACGGGTAGCCCCCCCATTGTTCCTGTGTGCAGGCAAGCTTCAGTCCTTCGGACGCCAGTTCTCCTCGCAGTTCAGCGAGTCTCTGTTTTGCACTTGCCGAGGCCATGAGCCAATATCCCGACCACAGCAGGGCCAGAAGAAGAACCACTCCGAGCGGCAGGAACATCCTCCAAGGGCGCGGTGCAGAATTCGGCATTTGATCCCGGATCGGTTTTCACGTTAGTCAGAGCGGTAGAATGAAGCAGTTCTGGATCTTTGGCTATGGTTCGCTGATGTGGCGCCCGGGCTTCGCTTTCGAACGGAGCGCGCCCGCCCGCATTCACGGCTATCACCGCAGCCTTTGTGTATACTCGCATGTTCACCGCGGAACACCAGAACAGCCGGGCCTCGTTCTGGGGCTTGACCGCGGCGGCTCCTGCCACGGTCTGGCCTTTGAAGTTGCACCAGAGAGATGGAGTGAAACGATCGCCTATCTCCGCGCACGCGAGCAGGTGACGTCCGTCTACCTCGAAAAGGTCACGACGGCCCGGCTCACCACAAGTGGCCAGACGGTGGAAGCGGTCACCTATGTGGTGGACCGCAGCCATCGCCAATATGCCGGGATTCTGGATGAGCAGGCCCTGGAACACCACGTCCGCATGGGCGAAGGTGTATCTGGCCACTGCATTGACTATGTCGCGAACACGCTCGCCCATCTGCGCGAGATGAACATTCATGACCCTGCGCTGGAGCGTCTCGCCGGGCGTTTGGGTTCTCAGGCGGCCAGCAGGTCGAGCTGAACCGGCTTCCGCCAAGGCTTGGTTTCTGGCCGCGAGGGGGTTTCGCCGCTTTCAAGCGTCGCAGCGAGATCACGGAATACGGAATCTGCTGCGTCGCCCTCCCGGTTCAGGAGGTGGACGTGCATCTCATCCCCCGGCAGCGTCGCAACTGTGCCGCTTGGCATCAGGCCATCTGTACCGAATCGCCCGATCGCCACCGCACAACGGACGCCGCCAATCTTGCGGACGATGACGAAAACCGCTTCGGTTACAGGAGGACAATGATCAGGAGCGTAGATGGAATGTATGTAAGACTGGCCCGATATGCCGCGCCAATACCAAAAGCGTTCACCGAGGCCAGAATCCTCGGGCAGGGTAGCGGAGAGGGAATAGCCTTGCATCATGAGAACAAATATAGAACATTCCTGGCCTGTGTCAAGCTCTCAGCTACATTTGGAGTAACCGCAAGACAGGCAAGTGGCGCAACCCTCCTGGAACATCAACGCATCATTTCCGCAGCGAGGGCATGATGCCGGATGACTGCCAGACGTGGACCTACTCGTCTGTACCTGCGCTGGGTCCAGGAAACCGGTGTCGATCATGTGCCGCTCGATAATGCCGCCGATGGCGGCAAGCAGGCTTGGCACATAACGCCCATTCATCCACTGGCCACCACGGGGATCGAAAACCGCCTTCAACTCATCGACGACGAAGGACACTTCACCACCACGCCGGAACACGGCCGAAATCATGCGGGTCAACGCCACCGTCCAGGCATAATGCTCCATGTTCTTGGAATTGATGAAGATCTCGAAGGGCCTTCGCACACCGGCATCCACCACGTCGTTGATCGTGATGTAGATGGCATGGTCAGTCTCGGGCCAGCGCAGCTTGTATGTCATGCCCGGTAGCACCTCGTCGCGTGGGCGTGGGCGCTGATCGTCGTCGCGCACCACCGTAGCGGGCAAGCTGCTGCCGCTGGACAACACGCTCCCCGTCACCGCATTGGGTCGATAGGTGGTGCAGCCCTTGAGCCCCAGTTCATAAGCCTCCTCATAGACGTCCTTGAAGCTTTCAAAGGGAAAGCCTTCCGGTATGTTGATCGTCTTGGAAATAGAGCTGTCGACGTGCTTCTGCACGGCGGCCTGCATGAGAAGATGAGCAGATGGTGTCAATTGATCCGCGGTTACGAAGCAAGGCGGCAATGCTGCACCTTCGCCATGCATTTGCCAGTACAGCGACGCAGCATAATCGGTAACGTCTTCGCTGCGTGAACTGCCGTTTGGCTGCAGCACCTTGCGTTGATACCGGATACTGAAGATGGGCTCGATGCCACTCGACACGTTGCCAGCGATGAGCGAGATCGTACCTGTTGGTGCAATCGAAGTAAGGAGCCCGTTTCGTATTCCATTCCGGGCAATTTGGCTGCGCAATTCCCTGTCCATACCGGCAGCATGGCCGGTCGCGCCAAAACGGCCGGCGTCAAAGAGCGGGAAAGGCCCGCGTTCCTCCGCGAGCGAGATGCTGGACAGGTAGGCGGCCTGCTCGATGGCCGCCATCCATTGGCGGGCGGCCTCCGCGGCTTCCCCAGTACCGTAACTCAGGCCGCACATCGCAAGCGCATCTGCGAGTCCCGTAATGCCCAGACCGATCCGACGCTTTGCCAGAGCCTCGGCGCGCTGCTGGGGCAGAGGAAAATTGGAGATGTCGATGACGTTATCCAGGAAGCGCACGGCCGTCGCTGCCGTTTGGCGCAATGCAGCCTCGTCGATGCGGGCATTTTCTCTGAACGGACCAAGGACGAAACGGGTAAGATTGAGCGAGCCCAGCAAACAGGCGCCATAAGGGGGCAGCGGCTGTTCTCCACATGGATTGGTCGCGCCAATGGTTTCACAATAGGAGAGATTGTTCTCGGCGTTGATGCGATCGATGAAGATTACGCCGGGCTCAGCTGAATCATAGGTAGACCGGACGATCTTGTCCCACAGCCGCTCGGCAGAAACGATCCGGTAAGT
The DNA here is from genome assembly GCF_003234965.1 of Aestuariivirga litoralis. Classification (GTDB taxonomy): domain Bacteria; phylum Pseudomonadota; class Alphaproteobacteria; order Rhizobiales; family Aestuariivirgaceae; genus Aestuariivirga; species Aestuariivirga litoralis. The sequence goes on along the minus strand of NZ_QKVK01000003.1, from coordinate 297,748 downwards.
GTCACCCTCGAACACGAGTGGCCACTCGGCCTTTGCCTTCACTGCGGCCATGAAGGCATCCGTTACCAATACCGAAAGATTGAAATTGCGCAGCCGGCCGGCCAGCTGCTTGGCGGCCACAAAGTCCTCAATGTCGGGATGATCGCAGCGGAGGGTACCCATCATCGCACCTCGCCGCGTGCCGGCGGACATAATGGTTCTGCACATCGCATCCCACACATCCATGAAGCTGACCGGGCCCGAGGCATCCGCGCCGACCCCGCGCACAGGCGCCCCCCGCGGGCGTAGAGTCGAGAAGTCATGCCCGATGCCACCCCCCTGCTGCATGGTGAGGGCGGCTTCCTTCAGCTGGGTGAAGATCCCGTCGAGCGAATCCGGAATGCGGCCCATGACGAAGCAGTTGAACAGCGTCACCTGCCGGTCGGTGCCCGCCCCGGCGAGGATGCGCCCTGCCGGCAGGAAGCGATAATTCTTGAGAATGCGGTAAAAGCTGTCAGCCCAGACCAGCCGGTCATCCGGCCGTTCGGCGGCCGACACGGCATGTGCCACCCGCCGCCAGCTATCTTCGATGTTCGTTTCGGCGTTAAATCCGTCCTCGGGGCTGTAGCGGTATTTCATCGACCAGATTTCCTGGGCAATGGGGTCGAGGGACGGGCGGGCGGGGATATGCATTGCAGAACCTCCGGTTACAGGGAGTGTAACGCGGCGGAGCGAGAGAGTCGAGTTTTTGTTCTCTTTTTGTACTTAGAGCACGCGTCGGCCTTCAGCCACGAGATGCGCTGTTTCTCCTTCTATGGCAGTTTCGAGTCGCGACTGGAAGAGTTTGCGGTTTGAGCCCGGCGGGATTGGCTCCAGGAACGAGATGACGATGGTGCCGGGCCTCCGCAGGAACTGGCGTCGCGGCCAGAACAGGCCCGAATTGAGCGCAAAGGGAATGCAGGGTACGTCCAGCTTGCCATAGAGTGCGGCAGCGCCCGGCTTGTAGTCAGGGGGATCGTCGGGTGCCCTGCGCGTCCCTTCGGGCATGATCACCACCTGCCGGTTTGCGGCGATTGCCTCCTGCGCTGCCTCCACCAGTGTCCGGAGAGCCTGGGTACCGGCTGACCGTTCCACCGGAATCATGCGGAACTTGTAGATGAACCAACCAAAGAACGGAATGTAGGTGAGTTCCTTCTTCAGCACCATGGCCGGGTCGTCAAGCAGCGGCAGTATGGCAAAGGTCTCCCAGAAGGACTGGTGCTTGCCGGCAACGAGACATGCACCCGGAGGAATATGCTCCTTGCCCCGCACCTCCATGCGGATACCGCCGATCACCCTGAGCCAGAACAATGACGACCGCGCCCACACCTGCAACGCGCGGATCGACCATTTGCGCGGCGTGAAGTAGAAGCCTGCTCCCAGCACCAGGAACAGCGCAAGATTGACGTAGAAAACAACGTTGAACAGTGCGGAGCGAATGTAGATCACGTCACCACACCAAGGCGGCGCATCAAGGTGATGCGTGCAGTCATCAGGCAAATGAGGGTTGCCGCAAGCGGCACTGCGAAGAGAAGGCCATAGCTCCAGATTGCAATGCTTGGCGCCGAAAACAGCAGTCCGCGGCTTGCCGCCGCGACGCCGCCCTCGCTGCCGCCACCGAACAGACCGAGCAGCAAGAAGGTGAAGAGGCCAAGCCCGACACCAATGAAACCGGAGAGCAGCCCCGTGCGAAGAAACCGGCCATCGATCTGGCGGGCGATGTAGCTGTCGCGTGCGCCCACCAGGTGCAACAGGTCGACGATATGGCGGTTGGCCTGCAGCACCGCACGCGTCGCAAATATGACGATCGCAACGGCGGAGACACAGATCAAGAGAAGGATAGCGTAGGAGACAGCCGAAAGAGCCCGCGCCATCCGGGTCAGTTCTGCCTCCCACTTCTGGTGCGTGTCCAGCCTTGCCCCCTTCACCTGGAGCAACGCTTGCTCCAATGCTGCGACATCCGGGGGATTGCTGACATCGGTGACTATCCGGATCAACCTGGGCACCGGCAATCCCTCGAGCGAACGCGTGCCCAGCCATGGCTCAAGAAGTTTTGCCCCAGCGCCTTCGTCGAGCACGTCCACGTCCACGATTCCCGGAAAGGCTGCGGATATGGTCCGGGCCTTTTCGACTTCCCGGGTAATATCCGCATCCCGCATCACCCGCACCTGAATCGTCATCTCGCGGGACAGGCCGCTGGTCCAGCTCGTGACTGCCCGGTCGACGAGGATGAGGGCCCCGATTGCCAGGCAGGCGAGATAGCACATCACAGCCATGGTGACGGTGAGCGACGTGAGCGAGGCCGCCGTAGCGGGTATGATCGCGCCCGGCTTCATTGCAGGTTCATGATGCCCTGTTCGAGGTGAAGAACCGGGCGCTCCGCCTGGCGCACCAGACCTTTGTCATGCGTGGCGATCAGCATCGTGGTACCGAGGCGGTTGAGCTCAACGAATAGATGAAGCAGACGCTTGGCCAACACCGGATCGACGTTGCCGGTGGGCTCATCCGCCAGCAGCAGCTGTGGCTTTGCAATTACGGCGCGGGCAATTGCCGCGCGCTGCTTTTCGCCCCCCGAGAGCACGGGAGGCAGATCGGCGGATTTCTGAGCCAGGCCAACCCAGTCCAGAAGGTCCATGACGTCGCGCCGGTAGGTGGATTCGGATTTGCCTGCCACACGCAGCGGCAAAGCAACGTTGTCGTATGTGGACAAGTGATCGAGCAGCCTGAATTCCTGAAACACCACGCCGATGCGCCGACGGATCGGTGGCAGCTTGTTATGGCTGAGGTTCCCGACATCCTCGCCAAAAATGCGCAAAGTGCCGCGTGTTGGCTTGAGGGCCAGGAACAACAACTTCAGCAGGGACGATTTGCCCGCTCCAGAGGGACCGGTGAGGAAATAGAAATCGCCCGTGCGCAGCGCAAAGCTCACATCGCGCAGGACTTCCGGGCCCTCGCCATATCTGAGACCAACGTTCTCAAGCCGCAGCACTGACCCGATCCTCCTCTCTCAATCACCCTGTTTAAACCACCCGAGCTTTAACGAGGCATTAACCACAGCAGACAATAAATGTAACCTACACGCGCATAAATCCCTGAAATGGCAATCCGCATGATCGCTCGCTGCCCGATATGTTCCTGCCGACATGACATACCATCTGCCGGCCCCGGTGGAGGAGGAACGGTGGCCGACTGTTCCAACTGCGGACACAGGTGGGTGGAGGGATCCCCTTTGACATTGGCAGCCCCCCGCGCAGACGACACCCCGACATTGGAGGCGGGACCGAAGCAAACCACTGTCCACCCACTGATCGAGGCCGCACGCAGTGCCCAGACCGCGTTCCGCCTCCAGCGACGGGCCCGCCGCGTCCGGATGACCGCATGGGCGTCTCTGGTGGCCTTGGCGTTCGCACCACTCATCGGCGCTTCGGCCTTTCCGGAGCAGATCGTCGTTGCTGTCCCTGCAAGCATCCACTTCTATGAGAAGATGGGCCGCCAGATAAACATCTACGGTCTGGAGATCCGCCAGGTCGATCTGCAGAACCTGATCGTCGATGGCCGTAAGGTCATCGCGGTGAAGGGCGAACTCACCAACGTCTCATCGGAGGAACGCAAGATACCCTGGCTGCGCTTCGGCCTTCGCTCAAAGGACAACGCAGAGGTCTATCACTGGACTTTGGACACCGAAGTCAGGCCACTCAAACCCGGCGAAAGCACCAGCTTCGTCACCAGGCTCGCATCTCCTCCCGAAGCTGCCAGAAACCTTGAAATTCGATTTGCCCAGGCTGACGAAATCGGCTCAAATGCAGGCCCATGAGCGAACTTACAATCGACGGGCACCGCATCGGCGTCCTGTTCAGCGAGTCTGAAATTGCGGCGCGTGTGAAGGCCATTGCCTCCGACATTGCCGATCGCGAGCCCACGAATCTTCTCGTTGTGCCCATCCTCAAGGGAAGTTTTGTCTTCGCGGCCGACCTCATTCGGGCCATGCACCACGCGGGATTATCGCCTGAAGTCGATTTCATGATTCTGTCTAGCTATCGCAAGTCAACAAAGTCTTCAGGACAGGTGACCGTGTTGCGCGATATCGAGACAGATGTGCGCGGGCGCGACGTACTGCTGATCGATGACATTCTCGAATCGGGACGCACGCTAGCCTTCGCCAAGGACTTGCTAGCCGCCCGTGGTGCCAAGGGCACCTTCACGGCTGTTCTTTTGAACAAGCCGGGTCATCTTGCGGCACATATCGCTGCGGATTTCGAGGGATTCAAATGCCCGGACAAATTCGTGGTCGGATATGGCATGGACATGGCGCACCAGTTTCGCGAGCTTCCCTTCGTCGGTCACATCATCCCCACGAGCACGCCCTCAGCCTAGGCTGGAACCGAGAAGGAAAGCGGCAGATGCCACCAGGGCTCCCAGCAGAAAGCCCATGAGCACGGCCGAGAAGAAGCGCCCGGATTCCATCTCGCGTCTTGCTTCTCGCATGTGAATGGCCGCGCGCAACGCGAAGGTCTCCAGGTCACGCCGTGGCAAAAGCTTGATAGTCTCGAATGCCTGCTCTTCCATGATCCCATCCCGTTTCGGGATGGCAAAGCAAGCCGCATGCCACCGCTCACCAGAACATCAGTACACCCAAAACAAGGGACGTGACCAAGACCGATACGATCATGCCAACTGAAAGGCGCGCGCTGTCGGCCCCGCGACGCCGGGCCTCAGGCCAAACCATGAGCACATGCTCATGATCCTCCGCAGTTGGCTGGAACGCCTCGAGTCCCTCGAACGCCTGCAGCCGAACCTCCGGCGCGCCATAAACAGGCTCCCCCGCCTGCGCCTGCGACGAAGAATGAATCAGCACGAGTCCAGGCACTACCAGCCTTGTCACAGGCGGAGTGACAAACATGCCCACTGCCTGGCGTTGCAGGAAACCATGGAGCGCCAGAGGATTATCTGCCAACCGCATCAACTCCTTCGTGTCGGCATCGTCATCGACAACCCGGAACCGCGATGCGCCAATGTCCCGCACCAGTTCACTGTGTGTTGAAACGCCCTCAGTGCTGTGCCGGCTCGCCATTGCTCCAGTTGGTCCGAATGTCCTCCTTCTTGACGTAGTTCAGCTGCTGGAAAAGAACCTGTCGTACAAGTTCCATGCCAAGCCTGCGGTTTGCTTCACGGGCGATCGTGTCAGTCAGCCGGTCCAGGTCACCAGGCTTCAGATGCCGAAAATCGACGTCAGCACTCGTGAATATCACCCGGAAGGCCGAATCCTTGATGTAGGGCATAGGCTCAACCTTCTTCTGGGCCAGTAGGGCACGGTCTGCGGAGAAAGACAATTGCAGGATCACGTAACCAGCAACCTCTCCACCCCGCATCACAGGAACACTGGTAAGTTCCGCGGTCATCTGCTCGACTCCAAGATCCTCCTGCGGAGCGGAGGGCGAAGGAGCGCTGCCTAGATAGCCTGAAGCAAAGGTGGCGCCCGCAGTGACGAGAATGACCCACACGCCAACTGCCACAAGCTTCAGCATGCCCAATCACCAACGGCTGGTGCCGCTCCGTCGCGAGTAGGTACCGTCAGACTCGGCGTCCCTGAGGCTACCGACAATGATGTCGCTTATCTCCCCAACTGCTGCGATGTGAAGTTTCAGAAGCCGGGCATTCTCTCTGAGCACCACCGCAAGCTTCTGCAGCTGCAATCGAAGTTCTGTGCTCATGGCTGTACCTTCCTTACGTTGTGCCGCCATGAGCTCCCTCAGCGTCTGGTTCTTGCGATCGGTATAGGCAGCATGGGACACGAACTTCTGTTCGGCCAACACTGCATTCTCTTCCTCAAGAGTAGCGATGAGCTTGCCGAGGGCGGGCCCAAGGGCAGCATCAGCCGATGGTGCAGAACTCATTCAGCTAGCCTTCGCTTCCAAATGCCTTCAATGGTTGGAGCCTGAAGTAGGGCCACTGCTCCTCACGCCCCGGTGTGGAGTTTGAAGCCTGTGATGCCAGCATACGCGCAACGCCGATACCTCCACTCTGGGCATAGACACCAGCCAGCTGATCCGCCGCCATCGACCGCCAAACGCCGGCCGACGGACCACCCCCGAAGGCACCCGACTCAGACTCGGGCAGCAGAGTTTCAAACAGGCTGCGCAACACGACCTGCTCGAAGCTACGGAATAGTTTGGGTTGGTCGACCGCCATGCCGTCGCGAGCACCAGACAACCCGTGCTCAGTAGCGAGGACCACTTCTTGCCCGCCTTGACTTGCACCGAGAGGCGCTGACTGATCGATCGCTGCGGCAAAGGCTGACTCCCCCTCGCTGATAGACTGCAGACGTCGTGCTGCCGCCTGGTGGCGGGCTGGATCAGCACTGCGGATGACGTCTGCAACGAGGTCAGATGGAAGGCTGACGGCCATTTCGTCGTTTCTCCCGAGACTTCTTCACTTCAACACGCCACCCTTGCGCGGAGCTTTCTCCTGCATGGCAAGTGCGGTCTCGCCAATCTCCGCGTTCATCATCCTGCGCATCATCACGGCGGCCTGTGCATCCGCCTTTCGTTGCAGGGCATCTTGCCGCGTCCGCACCTGCCGCAACTGAGCCAGCAGGTCCCGCCGAAGCGCATCGTTCTCTATGGTCGCATTGTCGAGCTCCGTGAGACGACGCAGTGCCGCTGCATAGAAGGTCAAACCCTCCATGCTTATCCTCTCAAGCGCCGCAAGCGTGCCGGCGCGGGTGCTTGCAAGATCGTTGCCGCGCCGCTGACTTGCTGCAATCTTCGATTCGAGCAGCTCAGCAAGATCTGCCTGCGCACGAGCGAGCCTCTGTAGACGTTGGGAGGATCTGGTCAAAATCCACCGTCCCTGAGCCACGCCTGATAAGAGCCAGTAAACACCATCGCCCAATCTACCCAGACAATGTAAAACAGAAGAAATCCCCCCAGCATCACCGCACCCGTGGTTGCGTGGTAGACAGAAATCTGCTGCGCAAAGCGATTGCCAATGCCAAGTGCGACATTGACCATCACACCATAAAGCAGAAACGGTGCCGCAAGGCGCAACGCCAGGAGCCAGGTTTCGGCGAGAGTCGTCAACAGATTGGTGAGAAGTGAACCAGCCCCGATCCAGTTGCCCAGAGGCATAACCGCATAGGAGTCTATCACTGCCCGCAAAAGCTCCAAGTGAAGCCCCATCGCGAAGATCAAGGTGACCGACGCCGTCGACACCAGGGTCGACAATGGCGAGCCAGTGTCCGACTCCTCCAGAGGAATGCCCGGGATGCCGGAGAGCCCCACGAAGTTCGAGATCGCAGTCGCAGCAAACTGCAGCGCGAGAAAAAAGCATCGAGCCAGCAGGCCAATCATCACTCCGACAAGAGATTCTGACAGGATCAGCCATAGCCTGCGATCATCAGAGCCCCGAGACAGATCAGGAAAAGTCCCGGGCATGAGCATGGGTGCGACAGCAACAGTGACAGCTAGGGCTGCAAAGAGCCTCACGTGCATCGGGACACGCGGACTCGACAGGCCCGGCGCAAACAGCATGCATCCCCCGATGCGACAGAACAGCAGGAAGAGGCCAAGCAGTTGCGTCTCGATGGTGTGCGTCATGACAGAGATGCAGCCACCTCCAACCTCACACCCCGGGATATCTCGATATGCGATAGCACGGGAATGGCCGGAAACAGACGATCCACGATCATGCGCACATAGGGCCGTACCTCCGGTGCCGTGACCAGGGCAAACTGCTCCCCGCGATCAACGAGCGACTTTACCGCGCTTGAGAGCTCACCTGCGAACTGCTCAATCATCCGGCGCTCGCGCCGCGGCAGCACCAGCGTGCGGCCACCCACTTCCGGGTCGCGTCCGTCATTGAACACGCGAAGGTCTCCAAGGTCGGCCGCCTTGGCTGGCATCGCGGTACGGCGCCGGATGGCCCCGATGCGGGCGATGATTTCCCGCGCATGGACCGGCTTTCGCACCACGTCGTCCACGCCAGCGGCGAAGAGTTTCAGGGTTGCCTCGAGTCCGGTCGAGTCGTTGAGGGCAATGGCCGGTGCCTCCGACTTCGTCTTGATGGCCCTCGTCACCGTTTCCCGCTGCATGAAATCGCCGAGGATGAAGGCTTCTACTGCGGCGATATCAGGTCCGCTCGTGGAGTGGAACCAGTTGGCGAAATCTGACGGCGTGAAACTCGCAGCAGATATCCCCTCACGCCCGAAGCTGGCGCGATAGGCGTCGGTTACGTCAGTACGGTCATCAACGAGAATGATCATGGCGGCAATCTGCTCCTCTGGGCGAATCCGGATGGACTCACACGGTTCACGGAAGCAGTTTCAAGAACAGCCCGTTAATAATTGTTTAAAACTGAGTAATATCATGCCATTGCACATCGTATAAATTGAATTCAATGGAATTATACTTCGCTATATATCTGTAAGTGAACTTCAGAGATAGATCTATATTTGGATTAATCACGAATACTAACGAGAAAGCTTGCCGCAACAGAACGATGGGGACCACACTTTAAAAGCGTAAATAGATCATGATACACCCTTGACGGGAAAACAGAGCGATGTTTAAAGATCTGAACTGGCGATCAACTCAACCATCGGAAAGGAACAAGCCATGGACGATCAACTCGACAACATTGGCATGACTCCGGCAGGCAACAGCTATGAGCCGCAGGACGGGTTCCTCTTCATTGGCGAATTGGCCAAACTCACCTCCACCGATCCCAAGACCATTCGGTTCTACGAGCGGGTCGAGCTGATTTCACCAGCCCGCCACGGCCGCTTCCGCACCTATCTTGCAAGCGACGTGCGCCGGCTGAAAAACATCCTCACCCTGCGGCGCCTTGGCGTCCCCATCGCCCAGATCCGCGAGATCCTCGATATGCTGACGCCTGAGGAGGATGTGCTGTCCAGCGAGAAGGCGGTGCGGCACCTGAAGCAGCACCTCGACCTGCTCAAGAACCGTCAGGACGAGCTCAGGCAGCAGATCGAGAAGACCCACAGCGCCCTTGAAAGCCTGGTCGCCTAGACGATGCCGGCCGAGGTGCCCTCCACTGGCGGCCGCTCTTTCGTCTTTTCGGCGCGATAGCCGCTCGAGCGGTACAGGCCGATCGGATCAATGGCGCCGCCCTTGCGCCGCCGTGCCTCGGCGAGGATGGGCGATACGTCCGTAATGAAAGCCTGCTTGACGATGCGGTGCCCCAGCATCACGTCGCCGCCGTCCTGAGCCGCCGAGAGCAACTCCCGGTCGATCAGCGAGGCCTGTACGAAGGCCCGCTGGATTTCGATCGCCGACGCCATCAGGCTCTCGATAGGGTCGGTCACATTGTGCGACTGATCAATCATGTAGGCAGGTGAAAAGCCCTCAGCCTGACGCAACTCCGCATCCACGAGCTCATTGAACACCAGGAAGAGGCGGAAGGGATCGACGGAACCGGAGTCGAGGTCGTCGTCACCGTACTTCGAATCGTTGAAGTGGAAGCCTGCGAGCTTGCCGGCCCGGATCAGGCGCGCCACAATCTGCTCTATGTTGGTATTGGGCGCGTGGTGTCCAAGGTCGACGAGGCAGCGCGCCTTCGGTCCCAGTTCCAGTGCCGCCATGAAGCTGGAGCCCCAGTCCGAGATCACCGTTGAATAGAAGGCAGGCTCGTAGAGCTTGTGCTCGAGGAAAACCAACCAGTCCGTGGGCAGCGCGTCATAGACGATCCGCAGCGAGTCCATGTAGCGGTCGAAGGCGGCGTTGAGGTTGGACTGGCCCGGGAAATTTGAGCCATCGGCTATCCACACCGTGAGCGCGGTCGAGCCCAGCTGGCGTCCGATCTCGATGCATTCCAGATTGTGCTCCACCGCCTGCATGCGTGTGGCCTTGACCGCATGGGTGAGGGAGCCAAACTTGTAGGAGTGCCGCTGGCCGCGCTGGTCCTGGAAGGTGTTGGAATTCACTGCATCGAAACCGAGCTCGTGGCGCGCGGCCTCCTGGCGCAGCGCGTTGTAGTCCGCCACCTTGTCCCACGGGAAATGCGGTGACACTGTAGGGGTAACCCGTGTCAGCTGGTTGATAACCCCGCAATCCTCCAGCTTGTCATGGATATTGCGTGGCTCGCCCGGTCCGGGGAAGCGTGCGAAGCGCGTGCCGCCGGTGCCGACACCCCAGGTCGGAACGGCGACAGCGTAGGTCATCGCCCGCTCCGTCATGGCCTCGATCGAAATGCCACGGCGTGACAGCTGCCGGCCGAGAGCCTGATAATCCTCAGCCTGGGCAGCCTCGAGCTTCGCGTTCTCCGCTGCAAGAAAGTCTGCCGAAATCGCGAAACTCATCGTGTCACCTCGTGAAGGATGCTGCATTGCCCGCGTCAACGTTCAAGAAATTGCCCGTTGATTTGTTGGAAAGGTCTGACGCGAAGAAATAGACGCCCTCGGCAATATCCTCGGGGTAGACCGAGCGCTGCAGCAGCGAGCGCTTGCGGTAATGCTCCTCCAATTCGTCCTGCGAGATTCTGAGCGAGGCCGCGCGCTGCTCGCGCCATGGGCCCTGCCAGATCTTGGACCCGCGCAGCACGGCATCCGGATTCACCACATTGACGCGAATGCCGTGGGGCGCACCCTCCAGCGCCATGCAGCGGGCAAGATGCAACTCACCCGCCTTCACCGCACAATAGGCCGACGCGCCGGGCGAGGCAGCGACGGCGTTCTTCGAGCAGATGAAGACCATGGAGCCGCCGAGGTTCTGCCGCTTCAGCAGTCTGTAGCCCTCGCGCCCCACGAGGAAATAACCCGTCCCCATCACGGCCTGGTTCTTGTTCCAGAGATCGAGCGTCGTATCCTCAACCGGTGCCGCGATCGTAATGCCAGCATTGTTGACCACGATGTCGACGCCCCCGAAAGCCAAGGCGGTCTCGTTCATGGCCTGAACCACGGCCTCCTCCGAGGTCACGTCCATCTTCACGCCGCGGACGTTGTCCCTCCCGTATGTCTTTGCGAAGCCCGCCGTCACCTCGTTCAGGGATACCTGGTCGATATCGGCGAGCACCACACAGGCGCCCTCCGAAAGCAACTTCGATGCGATAGCCGAACCGATGCCGCCGGCGCCTCCGGTGATGAAGGCGACGCGTCCAGCCAGGCTCTTGGGCTTCGGCATGCGCGAGAGCTTTGCTTCTTCCAGCAGCCAGTATTCGATGTTGAAGGCCTCCTGCTCGGGCAGGCCCTTGTAAGCCGAGACGCCGGAGGCGCCGCGCATCACATTGATGGCGTTGACATAGAACTCCGCAGCAATGCGCGCTGTCGCCTTGTCCTTGGCGAAGGACAGCATGCCGACGCGCGGCACGAGATAGATCACCGCATTGGGATCGCGGATGGCAGGTGAGTCCGCATGCTTGCAGCGCTCGTAATAGGAGGCATAGTCGGCGCGGTAGGCCTCGACCAGCGTGTCGAGCGCTGCGCCATCCGCATCATGGGGCACGATCAGCGGGCGGATCTTGGTACGCAGGAAGTGGTCGGGGCAGGAGGTGCCGAGTGGGGCGAGCTGCTCCAGCATGTTTGAGTTCACGAATTCCAGCACCTCGGGCGAGTCGACGAAATGTCCGATCTTGCGCTCATGCTTTGAAATGCGGCCACGGATCTCAGGGAGCAGGCGCAGAGCCGCGGCGCGGCGCTCCGATTCGGGCAGAGCCTCCACCTTGGCGCCCTTGAACGCCGGCTTCACGGCGTTGCGGTCCAGCCAGACGGCGGCCTTGTTGATGATGCGAAGCGTGGTGTCGTAGCACTCCTTCGCCGTCTGCCCCCAGGTAAAGAGGCCGTGGCTGCCGAGGACGACACCCACATAGTGCGGGTTCTTCTTCGCCATCTCGCCCAGCTTGATTCCAAGGTCGATGCCGGGCCGCTGCCACGGCAGGTAGCCCATCTCGTCGCCGAAGATCTCCCTCGTCAGCTTTTCTGAGTCCTCGGACGCTGCAATGGCGATCACCGCGTCGGAATGCACGTGGTCGACATGCGGGTAGGGTACGTAGCCGTGGAGGCAGGTGTCGATCGAAGGGGCGCGCGGGTTCAGGTCGAAGATGCAGTGGTTCAACGCGTGCACCATGGCGTCTTCCTGGTCGAGGCTCTTGTAGAGGCCCTTCAGGCTCTCCAGCCTGTCCATGTAGAGCGTGGCAAAGCCGTCGAGCTTCATCGAACCGATGTCGCCACCGGAGCCCTTGACCCAGAGGACGGTCGTAGGCTCGCCCGTCAGCGGATCCTTCGCCACGACTTTGGCGGAGGTGTTGCCGCCGCCGAAATTGGTGATGCGCAAATCCGCGCCCAGCAAGTTGGAGCGATAGAGGAGGAGGCCCGGCTCGTCCAGCTTGGCGGCCTTGGCATCATCCCACAGGGAGGGGACAGTGGCGGAATTGCTCATGAGACTCTCGCTTTCGGAAAGGGGTGGAACGCGCCGGGGTCTGCCCGGCGCGCTCAGGGTTTGGTTTAGAAGTCGAACTGGCCAATGTTATCCTTGGTGAAGGTATAGGGCGCACCCAGCAGGATTTCGGAGCCGTTGATGACCTGGAGATCGCCCAGCTTGCCCGCCTTTACCGAAGTGGCGCCCGGCTGCAGCGTGCCGTCGGCAACCGCGCGCAGAACCTGCATGGCAGCGTAGCCGAGGTCCACCGGGTTCCAGAGGACGACGGACTTCACACATTCCTTCTCGACATAGGGCTTCATCGCATTCGGTGTGGCGAGACCGACGACCGCGATCTTGCCGCACTTGCCAGCCTGGGTCACGGCCTCGGCCGAGGCGGGTGTCGCAACGGATGTCATGCCGAAGATGCCCTTCAGGTCATCGCCATACTTGTTGATGAGCGTGGTGGCCTGGTTGAAGGACAGGTTGTTGTCTTCCTGGGCCTCGACGGTCTCCAGCCACTTCATCTTCGGGTGGCACTTCTCGGCATAGGCCGCCATCTCGGCGATCCAGCGCGCCTGGTTCGGCGTGGTGAAGGTCGAGGTGACGATGGCCACGCCCGCGTCCTCGCCCGCTTCCTTCGCCATGTTGTCGACCAGCGCCTTGGCGATGCCGTTGAACTCCGCCTGGTTGACGAACCACTGGCGCGCATCCGGCGTCGAGTTGGCATCATAGCCGACGACGTTGATGCCCTTCTCCAACGCCTTCTTGAGGACAGGCGCGATCGCCACCGGGTCATTGGCGGCGAACAGGATGCCATCGACGCCCGAGGTGATGTAGTTGTCGATGAAGGTGATCTGCTCGTCGATGTTGGCCTTGGTCGGGCCGTCGGTCTTGGCCTTCACGTTGCCGAGCTCTGCGGCTGCATCGGCGATGCCCTTCGAGGTGGCGTTGAAGTAGCCAATGCCGATCAGCTTCGGCACGTCGACGACGTTGATCTCCTTGCCTTTGCGGTCCGGCGGGTTGGTGGGAACGCCGCCGTCATAGGGCTTGGCGGCGACCGTCGCAGGCGTCGCGTCGCAGGACAGCGGGTTGGTGGGCTGGTCATCGCCGCCGGTCCAGGCGGAGGCGGCCAGCGCCGAGCCGCTCATGAGGCCGAGGCCCACGATGGCGGCGAGCGTCAGTTTCTTCATGTCGTTTCTCCCATGTTCGTCTCCTCGCTCACAGGCGGGTGAGCCGGAGACAGCCTCCCTTGGTCAGCCGCCTCTGTTCCTGTCGAACAGCGCGCCCACGAGGATCGCGCCGATCAAAACCAATCCGATGACGACGATGGTGCCGTCACCCTTCACGCCGGACAACGCCAGTCCGTTCTTGAGCGCCTGGATCAGGATCAGGCCCAGCGCCGTGCCGATGATTGTGCCCCGGCCGCCGAAGATCGAGGTGCCGCCGAGCACGACGGCGGTGATCGCATCCAGTTCAAGTCCGGTGCCCATGTCGGAACGCGTGGTGGTGACTCGCGAGACGAAGATCACGGCGGCCAGAGCCGCACAGAAGCCGGAGGCCGTGTAGATCCAGAGCTTCGTTGCATTGACGCGGATGCCGGAGAAGCGTGCCGCCACTTCATTGGCGCCGATCGCATAGGTGGCGCGGCCGAAGGGCGTGAGGCCGAGAATGACGGCGGCGATCACCGTGACGATGCCGAGCACCCAGAGCTGGAAGTGGACACCGAGCACCTCGCCCTGGCCGAAGAAGAAGAACCACTCGGGGTAGCCACGCACCGAGCGCGCCTCGCTGATGCCTTCGGCAAGGCCGCGATAAAGGGCAAGTGTCGCCAGCGTGGCGATCAGGGGTGGCACGCTGAAACGCGTGATGATCAGTCCGTTCACCCAGCCGGCGAAAGTGCCACAAGCCATGGCAAGCACAATGGCCGCGGGGAGCGGCAAGCCGAGGTTCTTCCAGAAAACCCCGAGCAATATTGCCGTGAGGCCAAGGATGGAGCCGACCGAGAGGTCAATGCCGCCCGTGACGATGACGAAGGTCATGGCGACCGAGACGAGGCCGACCTCCGCCATCAGGCGTCCCTGGTTCAACAGGTTGTCCACCGTGAAGAACTTGTCCGACAACGAGGCGAGCACCACCATTGCGATGACGGTGAGCACCGCGAGGATCGTCTCATGCCGCAGCAGCTTCGATTGAGCGCCAGTCATTTGGCCCTCCGGCGGCGGGCCATGTCAGCGAGAACCGTGGCGAGGATCATCAGACCCAGAACGGCGCGCAGCCAGTAGGCCGAGACGTTGAGGAAGATCAGCGCGGAGCCGATGCAGGCGAAGAGGATGGCAGCGAGTGTCGAGCCGATCACCGTGCCGGTACCACCGAGAATCGACACGCCTCCGATCACCGAGGCGGTGATGACGGTGAGTTCCAGGTTGGGCGGCACGGTGGACTGGATCACCTGCAGCTGCGTGGCAAACAGGATGCCCGCGATGCCGGCGAAGAGGCCGTGCAGCGCGAAGACGCCGATCACCGTGCGCTCGGGATTGATGCCTGCCGCGCGCGCCGCTTCCATGTTGCCACCCACGGCATAGATCGAGCGGCCGAAGTCGGTATAGCGCAGGAAGACGGCTGCGATGATGGTGAGCGCCACCATGAACCACACGGCAGAGGGAATGCCGAAGGGCCGCATCTGGGCGATCATGAATTCGGGCGGCATGTTGGTGATCCACTCGCCCTGGGTTGCGCTGATCAGGCCGCCCTTGAGGATCGACAGCATGCCAAGTGTCACGACGATTGACGGGATGCGCGTATAGGCCACCAACGTGCCGACACCGGCATTGACCGCAACGGCGAAAAGAATGGGCACGCTCCATGCCATCCAGATCGGGTAGCCCTTCACGGCCAGCGTGCCGGCAATGGTGGCGATGACGCCGATGAGGGCACCCACCGAGACGTCGATGTGGCCGGCGATGATGATCATCGACATGCCGATTGCCGCTATGGCGATATAGGCATTGCCGGCAAAGATCGAATTGATGTTGGTGTCGGAAAGGAAGCGCGGGTTGATGGCGCCGACCACCACGAAGAGCGCGACGATGGAGAGCAGCACCACGATCTCCTGGCCGTAGCCGGAAAGGAAACGTTGCAGGTTGGAGCGGCCGGGGGAGAGGGCGACATCGCTCATGCCGCCTGCTCCTTGGTGTAGCTCCGCGTCATCACGGTGCCCACGGCTTCGGCCGTGGCGTGTTCCTTGTCGAATTCACCGACGATCCGGCCGCCATTCATGACCAGCACACGGTCGCTCATGCCCAGCACCTCGGGAAGTTCGCTCGAGATCATCAGGATCGCCATGCCCTCGCCGGCGAGCCGGCGCATGAGCTGGTGGATCTCGGCCTTGGCGCCGACGTCGATTCCGCGGGTCGGCTCGTCCATGATGAGGATGCGCGGGTTGGTGGCGAGCCACTTCGCCAGAACCACCTTCTGCTGGTTGCCGCCTGAGAGCTGGCGCACCGGCTGCTCCGGGCCCCGTGCGCGGATACCGAAGCGGGTGATCGCCTCGCGGGCCCCTGCCGCGACCCTTGCGGCATCGATGAAAAGCCCCCGCGTCAGACGCTTCAGGTTGGCAAGTGCGATATTGTCTTCGATCGTCTGTGGACGGATCAATCCCTGGTGAGCCCGGTCCTCCGGCACATAGGCGATCCGCAGGTCACGTGCCTGCTCGGGCGAGGTGATGGTGACGGGCTTCCCGTCGATGAGTATCTGGCCCGCCGTGGCAGGCGTGATGCCGAAGATGGTGAGCGCCGTTTCCGTGCGGCCCGATCCGACGAGGCCGGCGAGGCCGAGGATTTCACCGCGGCGGATCTGGAAGGAAATGTCCCGCACAACGCTTCGGTGCGCGACGTTCGCGAGTTCGAGGACGACGTCCCCATCCTCGCCCTGCTTGGCGGGATAAAGCCGGTCGATCGGGCGGCCAACCATCATCGAGACCAGGGTCGGCTCATCGACCTCCGACACCGCCTTCGTGCCGACGAGATGGCCATCGCGCAGCACCGTGACGCGGTCCGCCAGGGCAAAGATCTCCGGCATGCGGTGGCTGACATAGACGATGGCGACGCCGCGCTTCCTCAGGTTCCGGACGATGCTCATCAGGCGCTGCACGTCGTGTTCGGCCAGGGCTGCGGTGGGCTCGTCCATGATCAGCACGCGCGCATCCTGCGCCAGGGCGCGCGCGATCTCTATGCGCTGGCGGTTGCCGACCGAGAGGTGCGCGACCTTCTGGTCGATGTCGAGGTCACCGCTGTCGAGTTCCTCCAGCAGCTGGCGCGCGCGGCGGCGCATGGTGGTCCAGTCGATGGTCCCGAGCGCGGTCTTGGGTGTCTGGCCGAGGAAGATGTTCTCCGCCACTGTCAGTTCGGGGAAGAGCAGGAGTTCCTGATGAACGGTAGCGATGCCGGCGGCATGGGCGTCCTTCGGGGTGGCAAAACGGATGGCCGCGCCATTGACGCGGATCTCGCCCTCGTCCGGCTGGTAGAGCCCAGCCATGATCTTGATGAGGGTGGACTTGCCGGCACCATTCTCACCCATCAGGGCATGCACCTCGCCGGGGCGCATGTCGAAGGAGACGTCATTCACCACCTTGATGCCGGCAAAGGACTTGGAAATGCCAAGGAGCGCGATGGGGAGCACGACTTCACTTGCCGCTGCGGCACCAATCTGCTCGGCTCGCATGTGTTCGCTCCCGTTTCATCCGCCGCCGTCCATGACTCATTTTGTCCATGGATCCCTGGAGGTTCTGTTTACACTGCCTCGACGGTGAGCGATAATAAACATCCGTGAGTAAAAAGCGTCAAGTGAGTTAGTTTATGAGCTTTGAGTGATTTTTGCAGTGCACAAATGATTAAAAGTGCTCATGTGATCAAGAGATAGTATGACGGAAGCAGAACGCCACAAGCTCATGCTGGATCTGTTGCGGGACCGGCCTTTCGCCTCGGTGCGGGACTTGCAGGGTGTGGTGGATGCCTCTCCGGCCACCATCCGGCGCGACATTGCGAAGCTCCACGCCACCGGTGCGGTACGCAAGGTCTTCGGCGGCATCGCCGCCGCAGAGACGGGAAGTGCCGAGGGTGTCACCGCGCGGCCCTTCACCGAGAACCAGATGCTGGGAGTCGCCGCCAAGAAGGCCATCGCGCGGGAGGCGGCCGCACTTGTGCAGGACGGGGACGCGCTGATCATCCACGGCGGTTCGACGTGCTATCTCTTCGCGCTGCTGCTGGCCAATCGCAACGTGAGAATTTACACCAATTCAATGCCGCTCGCGGCAACCTTGTGGCAGAACGGCACCTGCCATCTCACACTGGCGGGAGGCGAGCTCTATCGGGAGCCGGGCATCGTGTATGCACCCCACGCAGGACCTCCCGATTTCTATGCATCCAAGTTCTTCCTCGGCGCGCAGGCGATCACGCCGACGGGAATGCAGGAATCCCATCCTCTTGTGGTGAGGGAAACCGCGCTTTTGCTTGAGCGTGCAGATGAGGTGATCGTTCTGGCCGACAGCCGCAAGTTCGGCCTGCGTGCCAGAAACCCAATGATGCCCCTCACCCGCATCGGGACGCTGATCACCGACGATGGCCTGACGGATGCAAATCACAAGATGCTCATGGACGCAGGCATCCGGGTGATCATCGCTCGCAGGACTCCAGATTTTTCGTGATTTTCGGGGCTCCTGCCCAAACTTGGCCGGGTTCTTCGGGTATAAGTCCGCGTATGTCCCGAGTGCTTCTTCCCGTCTTGGCCATCCTGCTTTTTGTCTTCGCCCTGCCAGCGGAGGCGCAGACCCTGAGTACCAGCCAGTTCCGGATCGAATGGCAAGTCACCAACCGGTTCCGGCTGTTCCAGGATCCCATGTTCTTCCGCCAGCACGAGAATGCCTGGCGGCAGTACCTGCTCCACGTCGACCAGCAAGGCATGGCTTCGGATGAGCGCGACTCCTTCGTCGCCCGCACGTCCGTCCTCGGCTCGGAGCATGTCCTGAACGATCGCTACATCGCCTTCAGCAATATCCTGCGCAAGAATTTCGACTGGCGCGGCTGGGCTGCCAAGGGCCATGACGGGCTGTGCTACGATGGGCGGAAACGCAGCCACTCCGCCTGTGGCGGAATTGATGCCTATGTCATGCCACAATCGCATGCAATCGAGATGTGGCTATCCGGCCAGAACGTGCCAGCAGCGGCGGTGTGCGAGTGGCGCATCGGCGGGCAGCTCGTTGCCCAGACCTCCTGCTCCGACCGGGTGAGCGGCGAAGGTGTAGCGTTGCCATATCCGGGTGGAGCGGAGATTTCGGTGAATGTCGTGGGCGAAGCGCCGATCATCACGGCGGCGCGCGTCAAGGACCTGCTGATTGCCGGGCTTGGGGACAGCTTCGCCTCCGGCGAGGGTAATCCCAACCGGCCCGTGGCCTTCAGCGATACACGCCGCTTCAGGAATTTCTATCCGCTGCGCCGCCAGAACGACGCTGGAGGTGGCGCCGAGTGGACGGACGAGCTTTGCCATCGCTCCCTCTATGGCCAGCAGCTGCGAGCGGCCTTGCAGATCGCCATCGAGAACCCGCAGTCCTCCGTCACCTTCCTTGACTACTCCTGCTCCGGCGCCAGCATTGCCGACGGGATTCTCGGCCCGCAGACCTATGTGGAACGCCTTGCCAGCACGGAGCGATCGGCCCAGCTGGCAGCTCCGATGATCGCCGGCGGTCCCAAGGATTCGCAGCTGTACCGCATGATGCGTGAATTGTGCCGCGAGACACCTGAAATGAAGCGCGGTCTTCCCACCTGTCCGGAAAGCAACTTCCGTCGCCCGCTGGATTTTGTCTTTCTCAGCGTCGGCGGCAATGACATCGGCTTCTCGAATATCGTGGCCTGGGCCTCGCTGCGCGACTCCGCTTCGGCCACCATCGCCTCGTTCTTCGGTGCCACGGTGAGTGCAAAGGAATTTGCTGCGCGCATGCGGGACATCCTGCCGGAAGCCTATGCCAACCTGGCCTCCGCGCTGGAAACCACCGTCCCGGTGACGTCTGCTGCCGATGGCGTCTTTGATCCTTCGCGCATCGTGCTCACCGCCTATCCTGATCTCGTGACGAACGAGGCAGGGGATTTGTGCGAAGCGTCCCCGGACGAAGGCGATGACGAGGACCGCTATGCTGCGAACCAGTCTCTCGACATGTTCTCGTCCTGGCTGACGGCGCAACCCGACCGACTGGCCAAGGTGCGCGAGCAATTCTCGCTGCTCTACAGACGCATGAAGGATCTTGCGGGCGATCATGGCTGGACCTTCGCGGGCCGCATCTATGCCGACAAGATGTTCGAGGGGCATGGCTTCTGCGCCCAGAACATCAAACGCATCGCAGACCCCGCAGAGCAGCTGATGATCCCTTGCTATGGAACGGCCGAGCGCGATACGCAGACCTGCCAGACCAGCCTCTCCGGCAAGGAAGGCTCCTGGCGGCCCTATAACCCGGCCACCCAGAACTATCCCTATGCGCTGCGGCAGCGCTGGGTGAGGACTTTCAATGATGCCTACATGGTCATCAACCAGAAGGTCCGTGACCGGTTCGGCAAGCTGGACGAGAAGGCTTCCGCCGCCGTCTTCTCGGAAACCACGGGTGCGCTTCACCCGTCAGCCGAAGGTCACGCCGCCATGGCAGACAGCCTGATGCTGACGCTGCGCCCGGTCCTCTATGACATGCTCTACGGTGAGCGCTGATCGTCCTTGTGGAACTGGATGAGGATCTGGCCGAGGCGGACGCCCCATTTGCTCATGGTCGAGCGGTTGAGCACGAGGCGCGGTCCGGCCTGATAAAAGGCATCCTCGAAGCGCAAGGTGATGGCGCGGCCACCAACCGGAATTGTCAATTCCGACGACAGATAGGCCACACCCTCCTCGCAGCGGCCGACCGCATCCGATGCCGAATCGCCGGCGCGCCCGGTGAAGCTGCGGTCAGAGCCACGGGTGAGAATCCAGGTCCGCTCCTGACGTTCGCCGTCGTCGAACAGGAACTGCTCATGCAGGCTGAGGGTGTTGCCATCCGCCTGTCCGAACAGATCGATCGTGAAACGTCTGCGGAGGCGGCCGCGGCGGTCTTCCACATAGCCCTGGGCATGGGTGCGGCCTTCCAGCCAGGCGAGAAGGTCGAAGGGAGCTGTGTCGTTGCGCTTGAGCATGGCCGCACTACGGCGCCTGGCGCGCAGCCGATCACAAGGTCCGGTGGAAACGGTAGATGCCCACGTCGATCGAGCCCTCGCGGAAACCAGCCTCACAGTAAGAGAGATAGTACACCCAGCGGCGCCGGAACCTGGCGTCAAAGCCCAGACGCTCGATCTCTGGCCAGGCTGCCTCGAAGCGCTCCCGCCACAGCGCCAGGGTGCGGGCATAATCCTGGCCGAAGATCACGACGGGTTCGAAGCTGAGTCCGGCGCGACGAGCCTGCTCGGCGAGGATCGACTTGGTCGGCAGCATCCCACCCGGGAAGATGTAGCGCTGGATGAAGTCTGCCTTGCGGCGGTAACCGTCATAGAGGCTGTCCGCGATGGTAATGGCTTGGACAGCAGCGCGCCCGCCAGGCTTCAGACGGTCATGCAAGACCTTGAAATAGGTCGGCCAGTTGGCCTCACCCACGGCCTCTATCATTTCGATCGAAGCGATGGCATCGAACTGCCCGGTGGTGTCGCGATAGTCCTCAAAACGGATGTCCGCCCGTTCCCCGAGGCGGTGGCGCGCGAATTCCAGCTGCTCGCGCGAAATCGTGAGGCCCGTGACACGATGGCCGTGCTCAGCCGCAGCCTCGGCGAATCCGCCCCAGCCGCAACCGATCTCAAGGATCTCTGACGGCCTTTCGAGGCAAAGAGCATCGACCACGCGCTCATATTTCGCGACCTGGGACGCTTGCAGCGTTTCCGCGCCGCCACCGAACAAGCCGGAGGAATAGCTCATCGTGGGGTCGAGCCACAGGGCGTAGAACGCATTGCCGAGATCGTAATGGGCGCTGATGTTGCGGCGAGCCCCGGCCTTGGTGTTCTGCCGCAGCAGGTGGAAGAGGCGATCCCCCAGGCTCTTGAAGAAGACCGACTTGCCGGCCCGGTTCAGGGCTTCCCGGTTGCGGAGGTAGAAGCGCAGCACGGCGGTGATGTCGCTGCTTTCGAGGTCGCCCAGGATGAAGCTTTCCCCAAAGCCCACCGCGCCACGACGCATGGCGGACAACACGGGCCGAAAGTTGCGCAGGGTCAGGTCGCACTGGATACCGGGTTTCTCGAAGCCGACGCGATGCTGGCGTCCGGACGGCAGCGTCAGGGTGAGGCCGCCTGCCAGATCGCGCGGTAGGAGACGGCGGCCGGCGGCGGCGATGGCCTGTCCCACAAGGCTCTCGCGCGCGTGTAGCGTTCCGGTGGTCATGGCTGTGAATGTGCCTCGGGCAGAAAATCGACGGTGTGGTTCGGGCCGCGGGGGCGGCGGTTGAGCTTGAGGCCCTTCCACCAAAGTTTCAAGGCATGGAGATGAATCGCGCCGATGACCTTGAGCGTGAGAAGCGGAATGCTCAGAAAGGACCGCAGCAGGTTGGCATCGGTCAATGGCTTGCGCTGGCCGCTCACATAGGCCTTGAGTACCGGCTTGTCGCCCACGGTGAGGGCGACGCCGAGCGCAATCCTCTCCTCGGGCAGGGTGAAGTTGAACAGGTAACGCCCTTCGACGGCATTGAAGGGCGACACGAAGAAATGCTTGGGAGCACTTTGCTGCGCCACGTTGCTTTTGACGGGCAGCACATAGGAGTGGCGGCCTCCGAAGGTGTTGTTCACCTCGTAGATCATCAGCCGGAGCCGCCCTTGCGCATCGACCCCGTAGTATACTGTGAGAGGATTGAACACGTACCCCAGCACGCTCGGGTAGCAGAACATGAAAATCCGCCGCACGCCCTCGCCGCCCTCAGCGGCGCGCACCAGGCTCCAAGCGTGTTCGCGAACCGGCGTGCCGTCTCCGGGTCCGTGATTGCGGTCCATGATCGAGAACAGGTTCAGGCGATTGTAGCTGAAGAGCCGGCAGGACCGGGCCAGCTCATCCAGCCTGTCGACATCGGCAAGAATATTGTACACGCGGTAGCGAAGCTGGTGACGCAGCGGGCTAAGCCGCCGGTGCACCACTTCGCCATGATAGAGGCAGGTTTCCGGCATCACTCGGCGGGCACCTGGAGGGCCGGTACCTGCGGATCCTGTGGGCCAAGGTGAATGCGGCCGGATTCATTGGCAACCGACCAAGGGCGCCTGAGGCAGCCCAGCCTCTCCGCCACGGCAAGGCCGGACTGGATGCCGTCCTCGTGGAAGCCGGAGCCCATGTAGGCGCCGCAGAACCAGGTGTGCTGCACACCCTGAATGCTCCAGACCTGGCGCTGGGCGGCCATTGCAGCCGGATCGAAGATGGGGTGCGCGTAGTCGAACTCTCCCAGCACCTTGCCCATGTCAGGCTCCGTGAGCGGATTGAGGCTGACGAACAGCGGCACGTCGACGCTCAGCGGCTGCAGTTTGTTCATCCAGTATGTCACGGAGCTGGCTGATGTGCCGTGCGGGGGCAGGCCAGAGAGATAGTTCCAGCTCGCCCACAGCCGGCGTTGCCGGGGCATCAGGCGCTGGTCGCGGTGCAATACGGCGCGGTTCTGCGAGTAGCGAAAGCAGGAGAGCAGGCGGCGTTCCTCCGGCGAAGCATCGGCCAGCATGGCAAGTGCCTGGTCGGCATGGCAAGCGAGCACGACGTCATCAAAGGCCTGCTCCTCGCCATTGACGGCCCGAAGCGTCACGCCGGAGGCGTGGCGGCGAATGGCTGCAATCGGTGTGCGAAGCCGCGTCTCGAAGGCGCCGTCGCGGATCACGCGCGACACATACTCGCGCGAGCCGCCCTTTACGGTGCGCCACTGCGGGCGGTCGCGGATCTTGAGCAATCCATGGTTTTCGAAAAACCGGATAAAAGCCTTGGCCGGATAGTCGCACATGTCGCCTGGTGCCGCAGACCATATGGCGCCGGCCATGGGCAAGAGATGGCGGTCGCGGAAATAGTCGGAATAGCCTTCGGCGGCCAGGAACTGCCCCAGCGTCACGTCATCGGAAAGGGCGGACAGCTTGCCGAGCGCCGTCTTGAAGAAGCGCGGAATGTCACGCAGCATCTGCCAGTGGCCGGCATTCAGCAGGTTCCGGGGCTGACCTACGAGCTGGGCAAGACCCGAGCCTGCATATTCATAGGCACCTTCGCCCATCGAGACCGAGAAGCTCATGTTGGAGGGCGCGGTTGGTACCCTCAGCCGGGCGAACAGCGCCGTGAGATTGGGGTAGGCCGGCGGATTGTAGACGATGAAGCCGGTATCGACGGATACCTCCGCCCCGTGCACGTCACAGTCGATGGTGTTGGCATGGCCGCCCGGGCGGGTGTCGGCCTCGATCAGGGTGACGCGATGGGTGCGCGACAGGAGCCACGCGGCCGAAAGCCCCGAAATGCCCGATCCGACGACGGCGATGTGGCGTAATCTCACTGCAATCCGTTTCCTTGCCTGTTGATGGCTACGACCTGTTCGAAGGCATGGATCAGGTGATCCGGCCCTTCACCCAAAGCGTAACTCGGTCACACAGGGGAACGTGCTATGTATGCCGTCATGGAATTGGCAGACAAGCGTAAAGACGAAGAGAAGCAGCGGCTCGAGGCGCTGTTCCGCTCATTGATCATGAGGGTGGCGCAAAACCGCGACCGGCAGGCCTTCGCGCAGCTGTTTGACCATTTTGCGCCAAGGCTCAAGAGCTTCATAATGCGCAAGAACACCTCTGCCGAACTGGCGGAAGACCTGGTGCAGGAAGCGATGATCGCGGTGTGGACGAAGGCGGCACTCTATGAACCCTCCAAGGGTTCGGTGACGACCTGGGTTTTCACCATCGCCAGGAACCTGCGTATCGACAGGATCCGGCGCGACGTGCATATGCCCACCACGGAACTCGGCGATTACGACGAGCCGTCGGAGGCCCCGGAAGGCGAGGAACTGTTGGGCCGCAAGCAGGAAGACGGGCTGGTTGCCCGGGCGCTGCAGGCGATCCCCGAGGAGCAGCGGCAAATCCTTGTCCTGTCCTTCGTTGAAGACATGCCGCAGAGCGAGATCGCATCGCGTTTGTCGATCCCGCTTGGAACCGTGAAATCGCGCATGCGCCTAGCCTATGGGCACCTGCGCCGCATACTGGAGACCGGACTTTGAAACCGAACCATCATCTCGATGACAGCACGCTGCTCGCCTATGCGGCAGGAACGCTCGACGAGGCCTTTTCGGTGGTCGCAGCGTCGCATGTCGCCATCTGCCCGGCCTGCCGCGAGGCCGTACGCGCGGCGGAAGCCCTGGGAGGCGAGCTCCTCGAGGTCGCCGGCAGCGCCGCCGTCTCGGAAGATTGCCGCAGCCGCACCTTCGCGGCGCTGGAGCAGGCCGGCCTCTATCGGCTGCCCGTGGCCCAGCCGCGCCCTGCTTTCCCGAGGGCTCTTGCCCGGCTTCTGCCGGTCGCCAGCCTCGATGAGATCGCCTGGAAGAAGAAGGCCCCCGGCGTGGCGATCTTCGATGTGAAGCTTCCTGCCTCAGCCAAAGGGCAACTCAAGCTACTGCGCATTGGTGCCGGTCGCGCCATGCCGGAGCATGGTCATGGCGGCGAGGAGATCACCATGGTGCTGAAGGGTGCCTATGTCGATCACATGGGTCGCTTTGCTGCGGGGGACGTCGCGGATCTCGACGAGGATATCGAGCATCGGCCCGTGGTGGATGACAGCGGGGAGTGTATCTGCCTGGTGGCCACCGAGCGGCCCACCCGCTTCAAGTCATTCGCTGCGCGCCTGATGCAGCCGTTTGTCGGGATCTGACCGAGGGCACCTTACTCTGCTCATGCCTGAAAATGAAAAGCCACGGCGGAAATCGCCGTGGCTTCTTGATGTCGTCTGAGCTTGCTGTAACCGTTTACGGCAGCAGGTTGCAGGAGCCCGTGCCGTGGATGGTACGCGCGCGTGTGCAGGCTGCGTTATACAAACCCTTGAAGTTATTGGCATTTGCCGGGCCGCTGGTGCTGGAATAGCCCTGGATCTTCACTGCCTGGTCGATGTAACCCCACGATGTGGCAGCAAAAGCGATGTTACGCCAGGGGTAGGATCCCTTGCTTGTGGACGAGTCAGAGAGATCGCCGAGGTTCGCGATGTGCGGACCTCCGCTCGACCCACCCTGCATGCCCGAGCCGGCCCGGTAGTCCTTGGAGTCGCTGTATTCGATGTGCTGGCCCATGGTCATATACTGACCGCTGTAATAGTTGCCCGGATATCCGAGCTGGGTCAGCTGCCAGTAGGACTGCAGACAGTTCAGGTAGCAGAAGCCCAGCCAGCCGGTATAGTTGCCCATCTCGACGGTGGTGCCGGCCCGCTTGTTCAGGACGACAAGTCCCACGTCATAGCCTTGGTCAAGAGACCCGGTATTGTACCAGCCGCTCGTCGTTATGACGTAGTTCGCGGTTGCATATCCATAGGGCTGGGTTCCATTTGCATAGGCAGGATAGAACGTTCCGCTCTTGATGTAATAGGGCGATCCGCCACCGCCATCATGAATGCAATGTCCGGCGATCAGCAGAATCGACTTTGAGATGAGCGTCGCGCTGCAACGATAACTGTTGTTGTCGTAGGCAATGAACGTGAACCACCCGACAGTGCGATAGGGGAACGTCGGCGTGACGTTCAGAGGGACGAGATTGTCGGAGTAGTGGTTGATGTTGCCCACGCCGCCTGAGCCGTAGTTCTGCGGGGCGAAACCATCGTCAACCGGTGCTGGAGCAGTGTTCGCAACTGCCTGGCCGCCCACTGCGCCCGGCACCACGGAGGGAGCAGGCGTCCCGGCCTTCATCGGAGCTTCAAGAGAAGGCGTACGGACCCGCTTCATGGTCTTGAGAATCCGCTCTGCGGGCTTGAACTTCGAGAGGTCTGACTGGGACGTTATCTGAGAGGCCGTGTCGTTACCTAGAAGAACCTTGCCAGGGGCAATATCGGCCTTCGCCTGTGTGCAAGCCAGCGCCAGAATGGCGCCCAAGAGGACTGCTCCTCTCTTTGGGAATCTTGACATGTGTTTCTCCAGTGCCGGTTAAAAATCAGTTAGAGCAACACTAAACTAGTTAAACGAACTTGAAGCAATTTAGAACATATCCAGAATTGCAACAGCTGCAGAATATGAGATTTAGATTTAAGTTTCTTAGGTTCTGGAAAGACCCGGAATCCGAGATTTTTCGCGCCAAGGTAGTGTTCTGTATGCTGATCGAACTGCGCGCGCATGCACTCAGCATAGCGGGCATTGAAGTCCTTCGAACAGATCCGGAGCAAATTCTGATCGTTAAAGCAGCTGAGGACTATCGCAGGAGCCGCGACCGATGAGTGATTATGAAAGCGGCATTCTTAATTCCAGATCAGGCCCCGGACGTGATCGTCTGCCTTGGCGGGTGGCATGGGTTACGGGTGCATCGACGGGAATCGGACGGCACATGGCAGGTCAGCTGCTCGCCGCGGGCGTTAAAGTCGCGGTTTCGGCTCGATCCGCCGACCGGCTCCGGGACATGGGCGAAGGTGCGCTTGCCGTGCCGCTGGATGTAACCGACAGTCAGGCCTGCGTTGCTGCCGTCGCGCAGATCGAGGCCGCGTTGGGGCCGATCGATCTCGCTGTCTTCGGTGCTGGCGCCTACACACCCGTCAAGGCGGACGACATTGATGTGAAGGTCTTCGCCCGCACCATGGAGACGAATTACATGGGCGTCGTGAATTGCCTTGCCGCGATGGCGCCGCTCATGCTCGCCCGCCGGCGAGGACATGTTTCCTGGATCGCCTCGGTGGCCGGCTACATGGGACTGCCCAAGGCCGCTGCCTATGGCCCCACCAAGGCTGCCCTCATCAACTTGGCTGAGAGCCTGGAACCGGAGTTGAGATTGAAGGGTGTGCGACTGAGCGTGATCAACCCAGGCTTTGTGGCGACACCGCTGACCGCGCAGAATGATTTCGAAATGCCCTTCCTGATGCAACCGGATGAGGCCGCAAGGCGCAGCATTGCCGGCCTCGCCGAGGGGCGGTTTGAAATTGCCTATCCCCGCCGCTTCGTGGCCATTCTCCGGGCCTTGCGGATGCTGCCCTATCCGGTGTTCTTCCGATTGATCACCCGGTTCGTGCTCAAGGCCGGATAATCAGGCGAGAAGCTTCCGGACAGCATTGGTCCAGCCAGCGTATCTCGCATCCCGGAGCCTCGCGTTCATCTTCGGTGTGAAGCGCTTCTGCTTCCTCCAGGTCTTGGCAAAACGTCCGGGCTCAGGCAGCAGGCCTGCCTGCAGACCGGCAAGGTAAGCAGCCCCGAGTGCTGTCGTCTCGAGAATGGGCGGACGGTCAACCGGTGCGTCAAGGATATCCGCCAGGTACTGCATGGTCCAATCCGATGCGCTCATGCCGCCATCAACCCGGAGCACGGTGCGGCCCGCGTCGCCGACATCCTTGCGCATGGCCTCAAGCATGTCGCGCGTCTGATAGCAGACGGATTCGAGTGTCGCACGGGCAAGTTCCGCGGCAGTGGTAGCGCGGGTGAGGCCGAACACCGCGCCGCGTGCCTCTGCATTCCAATAAGGTGCGCCGAGCCCAACGAACGCGGGAACGAGGTAAACACTCTGATTGGGGTCCGCACGCTCCGCCAGCTTGCCGGTCTCGCCCGCCGTCTTCACGAGCTTGAGCCCGTCGCGCAGCCACTGTACCGCTGCACCGGCAACGAAGATCGCGCCCTCGAGGGCATAGGTGGGCTTGCCGTCCAGTTGGTAGGCGATGGTCGTGAGCAGCCTGTTGTGCGACATCACTGCCTTCGGCC
Organism: Aestuariivirga litoralis; assembly: GCF_003234965.1. GTDB lineage: Bacteria > Pseudomonadota > Alphaproteobacteria > Rhizobiales > Aestuariivirgaceae > Aestuariivirga > Aestuariivirga litoralis. The sequence goes on along the minus strand of NZ_QKVK01000003.1, from coordinate 269,449 downwards.
CGGTGTTGAACAACGCGAAACATCCCGTGCCATAGGTGGCCTTCATCATGCCTGGCTCGAAACAGGCCTGTCCAATGGTGGCCGCCTGCTGATCACCTGCAACGCCGCAGATCGGAATGGTCGCGCCGAAATGTTCGGCGACGCTGTGCCCGAAATCCGCCGCGCAATCCCTTACGTCTGGTAGCAGACTTCGCGGAACGCCAAGGATCCGCAATAATTCCTCATCCCACGCCCCGGTGTGAATATTGTAGAGCAGTGTCCGCGAGGCATTGGTTGCATCGGTGGCGTGCACCTTGCCACCGGTCAGACGCCAGATGAGAAAACAGTCGATCGTGCCGAAGGCAAGTTCACCACGTTCTGCCAGCTGCCGCGCGCCCTTCACGTTGTCGAGCAGCCAGGCGATCTTGCTGCCGGAGAAGTATGGGTCGAGAAGAAGGCCTGTCTTCTTGCTGAAGAGTGGTTCGAGGCCCTTCTCCTTGAGCGCGGCGCAAAACGCCGCCGTGCGCCGATCCTGCCAGACAATGGCCTTGTGAATGGGTTTGCCCGTGCGCCGGTTCCAGATCACTACCGTCTCGCGCTGGTTGGTAATGCCGATGGCCTTCACGGTGGAGGGTTTGGCCCTCGCCTTGCGCAGTGCGGACCTGCAGGTGGCGAGCACCGAGGACCAGATCTCTTCCGGGTCGTGTTCAACCCAGCCGGAGCGGGGATAGAACTGCTTGAATTCCTGCTGGCCGACCGCAACGGGCTTCAGTGACGTATCAAAAACGATCGCACGGGATGAGGTGGTGCCCTGGTCGATGGCAAGGATCAGGTCAGCCATGTTTCAGCCTCCGGCTCTCTTCAGCGCCTGAACGGCCTGGGCCGAGGCCATGTAGGTCCGCAGCGCCTCTTGTTGCTGCTTGGTGGTGTGCAGGCCCAGCTTCGAACGCCTCCACAGCACGTCATCTGCAGAGCGGGCCCACTCCTTTTCGCGAAGCCAGTCGATCTCCCGCTCACTGATGGGGCCGAAGTTCTGTCCGAGATCGGCCTCGGATCGGGCCTCCCCGAGCATCCGCTCGGCGTCCGTGCCATAGGCACGGAACAGGCGGCGCACCGTGATGTCGTCAAGGAAGGGATATTGGCGGGAGAGCGCGGCTATCCGCATCTCGACTTCGTCATAGCTGAAGTCTCCACCGGGCAGGCAAGCACTGTGTGTCCACGGCCTGCCCATCTGCGGAAAGAACGGAGCGATCTTCTCCATGGCATGTTCGGAAAGGCGCCTGAAAGTGGTGATCTTGCCGCCGAACACCGAGAGCAATGGCGCGCCACCTTCAGGCTGGTCCAGCTTCAGCACATAATCGCGCGTCGCTTCCTGGGCCTTCGAGGCGCCGTCGTCGTAAAGCGGCCGGATGCCGGAGTATGACCAGCGGACCATTTCCGCCGTGACAGGCTTGTTGAAATATTCACTGACCGATCGAAGCAGATACTGCGACTCCGCCTCGGAAATGTGCGGCTTGCCTGGGTCGCCCTTATGATCCTCATCGGTCGTGCCGATGAGCGTGAAGTCACGTTCATAGGGAATTGCAAAGCAGATCCGGCCATCGGCGTTCTGGAAGATGTAGCAGCGATCATGGTCGTAGAGCTTTTCTACCACCAGGTGGCTACCCTTCACCATGCGGATCTTGTCCGGGTCGTTGCGGCCGACGACCGCTCCCAGCACCTCACTCACCCACGGACCGGCTGAATTGATCAACGCCCGCGCGCGCACAGTCTCGACGTGACCATCCGCCTTTTCGACCGTCACCTCCCAGAGGTCCTGCACCCGCCGTGCCGAGATGCACTTGGTCCTTGTGCGAATCACAGCGCCCCTGGCTTGTGCGTCACGCGCATTGAGAACGACGAGGCGGGCGTCCTCGACCCAGCAGTCGGAGTATTCATAGCCCCGGACATATTGGTCCTTCAGCGGCTTGCCGGTCACATCGCTGCGCAGGTTGACGCTGCGCGTGCCGGGCAGGATCTTTCGGCCGCCGAGATGATCATAGAGGAACAAACCCATGCGCAAGATGGGCCATGGCCGCAGACCATTATGGTAGGGCAGTACAAAACGCAGCGGCCAGATGATGTGTGGCGCAGCCTTGAGCAGTACCTCGCGCTCGATCAGCGCCTCTCTCACCAGGCGGAACTCATAATGTTCGAGATAGCGCAACCCGCCATGGATGAGTTTCGTCGACGCGCTGGAGGTGCCGGAGGCGAGATCGCCCTGCTCGGCAAGGAATACCTTCAGGCCGCGGCCTGCCGCGTCACGGGCGATGCCGCAGCCATTCACGCCGCCGCCGATAATGAAGAGATCATATGTCATTCCGCGGCATCCATGGCATGCTCGTTCACTGTTGCTCCGTCGGCGATTTCCAGGCGGACACCATTGTCCCTGCAATAGGTGATCACCGGTTCGGGTGGGGATTGGTCTGTGACAAAAACATCGACGTCGGACAAGTGTCCGATGCGCACGGGCGCCGTGCGCGTGAATTTTGTCGCATCGGCGACAAGCATCACATTGCGGGCATTCTGCATGATGGCCTTGGCGACGCGAACTTCCCGGTAGTCGAAGTCTAGCATTGCACCGTCGTCATCGAGCGCCGAAGCGCCGATCACTGCGTGATCCACCTTGAATTGGGTAATGAAGTCCGCTGCGGCCTCACCGACGATGCCCCCGTCACTACGGCGCAGGACACCACCGGCCACGATCACCTCGATCTTCGGGCGCGACATCAGAATGGTGGCCACATGAATGTTGTTGGTTATGACCAGAAGGCCCTCGTGGTGGACGAGAGCCCTCGCCACCTCCTCCGTCGTGGTGCCGATGTTGATGAACAGCGAACAATTGTTGGGAATGAGGCTTGCCGCCTGGCGGCCGATCACCACCTTCTCCGTGGCTGCCATCAGTCGCCGTGCCTCATAGGCAAGGTTCTCCACGCCTGAGGTGAGCATGGCACCGCCATGGGTGCGTGACAGCAACTTGAGATCGCAGAGTTCGTTCAGGTCCTTGCGAATAGTCTGTGGCGTTACGTCAAAGCGCTGTGCCAGATCGTCAACAGCCACACTGCCAAGTTGCCGTGACAGCGCGAGAATCTGATGCTGACGGGGGCTGATATTCTCCATGGGCCTGTCGTTGATGGGTGCACGCACCCGATGTGATTTGAAACGAAACCAAAATCCAGACCGCGAATGATTTCATTTTTTTTCGTTTGACGCAATATTGCAGCGCAGCATCGTTCGAATTTTGCAGGTTGACGCTCGTTTATTTTCACATGATAGTTTGACGCAGGTGCCATGCATCAGGCACTGACCTAGGGAGGACTCACAATGAAGCTGAAATATCTCGCCTCAGCTGCCGTCGTGGCGCTGATGGCGGTTACAAGTCCTGCGTTCGCCGATATCGAAGCCGCCAAGAAGTGGATCGACTCGGAATTCCAGCCTTCCACCCTGTCGAAGGACGACCAGGTGAAGGAGATGGAATGGTTCATCAAGGCCGCCGAGCCTTTCAAGGGCATGGAAATCAACGTCCTGTCTGAAGGCATTCCGACCCACGATTACGAATCGAAGGTGCTCGCAAAGGCCTTCGAGGAGATCACCGGCATCAAGGTCAATCACCAGATCCTCGGCGAGGGCGAGGTGGTGCAGGCCGTGCAGACGCAGATGCAGACGAACCGCAATCTGTACGATGGCTATGTCAATGACTCGGATCTGATCGGCACGCATTCGCGTCTGCAGCAGACCTATAATCTCACCGACATGATGGCCGGCGACTGGAAGGATGTGACCAACCCAGGTCTCGACCTCGCCGATTTCATCGGCACCAAGTTCACGACTGGCCCGGATGGCAAGCTCTACCAGCTTCCGGACCAGCAGTTCGCCAATCTCTACTGGTTCCGCAAGGACTGGTTCGACAGGCCGGAGATCAAGGAAAAGTTCAAGGCCAAGTATGGCTATGATCTCGGCGTGCCGGTCAACTGGTCGGCCTACGAGGATATCGCCGAGTTCTTCAGCAACGACGTGAAGGAAATCGACGGCGTCCAGATCTATGGCCATATGGACTATGGCAAGCGCGCCCCTGACCTCGGCTGGCGCATGACCGACGCCTGGCTCTCGATGGCGGGCACAGGTAGCCAGGGCGAGCCCAACGGTGTTCCGATCGACGAATGGGGCATCCGCATGGAGAAGGGTTCCTGCAATCCCTCCGGCGCGTCGGTGTCGCGCGGCGGCGAAACCAATGGCCCTGCTTCGGTCTATGCCATCGCCAAGTGGGACGAGTGGCTGAGGAAGTACGCGCCTCCGGGTGCGGCCGACTACGACTTCTATCAGTCGCTGCCGGCGCTCGCCCAGGGCAATGTCGCCCAGCAGATCTTCTGGTACACGGCCTTCACCGCTTCGATGGTGGCGCCGAAATCGGAAGGCAACAATACGGTGGATGATCAGGGCATGCCGCTGTGGCGCATGGCCCCCTCGCCGCATGGCCCCTACTACAAGGATGGACAGAAGGTCGGCTATCAGGACGTAGGCTCCTGGACCATCCTGAAGTCGACGCCGGCTGACCGCGCCAAGGCAGCGTGGCTTTATGCGCAGTTCGCCGTGTCCAAGACGGTGGACGTGAAGAAGAGCCAGGTCGGTCTCACCTTCATCCGTGACAGCACCGTGCGCCACCAGTCCTTCACGGATCGTGCCCCGAAGCTCGGCGGCCTTGTCGAGTTCTATCGGTCGCCCGACCGCGTGCGCTGGTCGCCCACCGGCATCAACGTGCCGGATTATCCGAAGCTTGCCCAGCTGTGGTGGCAGCAGATCGGTGACGTGAACTCCGGCGCCTTCTCCCCGCAGGAAGCCATGGATCGTCTGGCGACCGAAATGGAGCAGGTGATGGCGCGCATGGAAGCCGCGGACAAGGCCAACAACACCTATGGTGGTTGCGGACCGCGACTCTCCGAGCCGAAGGATCCCTCCTATTGGCTCGGCCGTCCGGATGGTCCCAAGGCGAAGCTGGCCAATGAAAAGGAACCTGGCCAGACCATCGCCTATGAGGAAATCATCAAGCGCTGGCAGGAATAGACGATCGAGCGGAGCGCGGGAGACATCCCGCGCTCCATCCCGACCGGGGTGTGCCCCAAGCTTTCAAGCTGATCGGATCTTCATGGCCCTTGAACTCATCGAGATCACCAAGCGTGTCGGCGCGGACACGCACATTCATCCGACGACACTCGTCCTGCCGCAGGGTTCCTTCAACGTGCTGCTTGGGACAACGTTGTCTGGCAAGACGACGCTCATGCAAATCATGGCGGGCATCCAGCCGCCGACATCGGGCCAGATCAGGTTCAACGGCAAGGACGTGACGCATGTCGCCGTACAACGGCGCAACGTCTCCATGGTCTATCAGCAATTCATCAACTATCCCAACTTCAACGTGTACGACAACATCGCGTCGCCCCTGAAGGTCGCCGGCATGGCCAAGGCCGAGATAGACCGCCGCGTGATGGCCGCAGCGGATCTGCTTCGCCTGCGTCCCATGCTGAAGCGCCGGCCGTCGGAGCTTTCGGGTGGCCAGCAGCAGCGAACGGCAATTGCCCGCGCGATTGTCAAGGACTCCGACCTCATCCTGCTCGATGAACCTCTCGCCAATCTCGATTACAAGCTGCGCGAGGAATTGCGCGACGAATTGCCGAGGCTGTTTGCAGGACGCAACGCGATCGTGGTCTATGCGACGACCGAGCCCGTGGAAGCGCTGCTGTTCGGTGGCAACACGGCAACGCTCCACGAAGGGCGCGTGACGCAATTCGGCCCGACCTCTTCCGTTTATCGTGAGCCAAAGGACCTCGTTTCTGCCAAGGTGTTTTCCGACCCGCCCATCAACATGACGCCGGTCGAGAAGCGCGGGGGAGAGCTGCGGGTGTTCGATGGAAAGGTCTGGCCAGCGGGCGCCGCGGGCCGCGGGCTTCGCGACGGCCACTACATGCTGGGCATTCGCCCGCACCACGTCACACCCCTGGCAACCGACGCCGCGAGCGGCGAGCTCGAAGGCCGCGTGCTGGTGACTGAACTTTCCGGTTCGGAAAGTGTCATCCACATCGACGTCGGCGGAGCGACATGGGTTTCCCAGTCGCACGGTATCCATCCCTTCGAAGTCGGCACGCATGCGCGGCTCCACGCCGACGTCGATCAGGGCCTGTTCTTCACGACTGATGGCGAGCGGGTGTCCTGATGGCCGAGATTCGCCTCGAGAACCTTCGTCATTCTTACGTCGCCAATCCGCAGCACGAAGAGGATTATGCACTCAAGCGGCTGTCCATCACTTGGCAGGACGGTGGCGCCTACGCATTGCTCGGCCCTTCCGGCTGCGGCAAGACCACGCTGCTCAATCTCATTTCAGGGCTTCTCACGCCGACCGAGGGCCGCATCCTCTTCGACGGGAGAGACGTCTCCCATGCCTCGCCCGAGGCGCGCAACATTGCGCAGGTGTTCCAGTTTCCCGTCATCTACGACACCATGACGGTATTCGACAATCTTGCCTTTCCATTGCGCAACCGCAATGTGCCCGAGGATGAGATCAAAATCCGCGTGGCCGAGATCGCCGATATGCTGGAGCTCACCAAGACGCTCCACAAGCGGGCCTCGGGCCTGACGGCGGACGGAAAGCAGAAGATCTCGCTCGGCCGTGGCCTCGTTCGCCCGGATGTGAACGTGATCATGTTCGACGAACCACTGACTGTCATCGATCCTCATCTCAAGTGGCAACTGCGCTCGAAACTCAAGGAACTTCACCTTCGCACCAAGCGCACGATGATCTATGTGACGCATGACCAGACGGAGGCCCTCACATTCGCCGATCAGGTTGTCGTCATGAACCTCGGGGAGGTCGTGCAATCTGGAACACCGATCGAGCTGTTCGAGCGGCCCCAGCATACGTTCGTTGGTCACTTCATCGGTTCTCCGGGCATGAACGTGCTGCCATGCGAACTGCGCGGTGGCCAGGCCTTCTTTGCGGAAAGCCCAGTACCGGCGGCCAATATCGGTCAGGCGCGCATTGCAGGCCGGACGGAGCTTGGCATCAGGCCTGAATTCGTCTCGATTGCCGAAGCGGGCATACCGGCAGAGGTGGTGAGGGTTGCCGATGCGGGCCGATATCGCATCGTTGAGACGCGCAGCCATGGCCACACCATCAAGCTCCTTCTCAAGGAGGGGGGTGAAGTTCCCAGCGGCCACACCTTCCTGTCCTTCGATCCGGCGCATACGCAGGTGTATGAGGATGGCTGGATGGCCGGTGCACATCGATGAACAAGACCGTCAACAACAAGGCCTGGTGGCTGGTCCTCCCGGTATTCCTGATGGTGGCCTTCAACGCGCTCGTTCCGTTGATGACCGTCGTCAACTATTCCATTCAGGAAACCTTCGGCAACAACGAGTTCTTCTGGTCGGGCACGACCTGGTTCGAGCAGATCCTTCACGACGATCAATTTCACGCATCTCTCAAGCGGCAAATCATCTTCACTGGACTGATCCTGCTCATCGAGATTCCCCTTGGACTTGCGATCGCCCTGTGCATGCCGCGCAAGGGGCCGTGGGTGTCGGTTTGCCTTGTGCTGGTCGCCCTTCCCCTGCTCGTTCCATGGAACGTGGTCGGGTCCATGTGGAACATCATGGCGCTTCCCGACATTGGATTGCTTGGCAAGGGCATCAATGCGCTGGGAATTCATTACAACTACACCCGGCAGCCAATCTCGGCTTGGTTCACGGTGGTGCTGATGGACGTGTGGCATTGGACGTCACTTGTCGTGCTGCTCTGTTACGCAGGTCTGGTTGCCATACCGGATGCCTATTACCAGGCAGCGAAGGTTGACGGCGCAAAGCCTTGGGCGGTCTTCCGCTATATCCAGTTGCCAAAGCTCAAGCATGTTCTGACGATCGCCATCTTGCTGCGCTTCATGGACTCCTTCATGATCTACACCGAGGTGATTGTTCTCACCGGGGGCGGTCCGGGCAGCACAACGAAGTTTCTTTCAATCGACCTCGTTCAAAAGGCGCTCGGTGGTTTCGATCTTGGGCCTGCCGCGGCTTTCTCCATCGTCTATTTCCTGATCATCCTGTTCCTGAGCTGGCTTTTCTACACACTGATGATGCGTGAGGAGGCCAAGTAAGATGCGCAAGCGCTACATCGTTCTCACGCTCTACATCATCTTCCTGATGTTGCCGATTTACTGGCTGCTCAACATGTCGTTCAAGACGACCAATGAGATCCTCGGTGGCTTTAGTGCATTTCCAAGAGACTTCACGCTCGACAGCTACAGGACGATCTTCACAGATCCATCCTGGTACAATGCGTACATAAACTCGATCACCTACGTCGTGATCAATACTGTGATCTCTGTCGTGATTGCGCTTCCGGCCGCCTACGCGTTTTCACGCTACCGCTTCCTCGGTGACAAGCACCTGTTCTTCTGGTTGCTTTCAAACCGCATGGCGCCTGCTGCGGTCTTCGTTCTTCCATTCGTGAATCTCTATTCAGCGGTGGGTCTGTTCGATACGCCCTGGGCCGTGGCACTGGCCCACACCTTGTTCAACATTCCCCTCGCCGTCTGGATCCTGGAAGGGTTCATGTCAGGTGTTCCCAAGGAATTGGATGAGACGGCCTATGTAGACGGCTATTCGTTTCCTTCGTTCTTTCTGAGGATATTCTTGCCGACGATATCTGCAGGTATCGGTGTCGCAGCGTTCTTCTGTTTCATGTTTTCCTGGGTTGAGATGCTGCTCGCCAAGAATCTCACATCGGTGGCAGCAAAACCCATCGTCGCGGCGATGACGAAAACGGCAAGCACCTCGGGCTATGAACTGGGCCTTCTGGCGGCGGCCGGGGTTCTGACGATCATTCCTGGCGCCATCGTCATCTATTTTGTTCGTAACTATATTGCCAAGGGCTTTGCCCTTGGCCGCGTTTGAAGAGGGCCCTCAATGGATCCGCACGCTATGTTCTCGGCAGACTGGTGGCAGCAGCCCCTCGGGAGCTGGATGGCCTGGAACCGGGTTACCATCGCCTTCTTCGTTTATGTCTTTGGATCCATTCTCGCCATGGGCATCTGGGAGTACTTTGAGCCAGGTGGATCTCCGCGCCGTGGCATCTTTCACCTCGAGACAACGAGGGGTGACAGGCTGTTCATGACCCATCTTGGTACCGCATTCATCTTTCTCGGCTGGCTTGCTCTCTTTGGCACGCCACTGTGGGGTGCGCTTGTCATTGCCATCCTCTGGGCAGTCTTCGTTTTCCGCTGGGGATGAAGCGGACGGGGTTGTGCTCTCTGGAAGTCAGGTCGTCAGAATAGCTGGGTCAGACGTCGCCGCGCCTTTGCCTCCGGCAGCGAGACCGCTCATCCCGCGAGACACCGCGCGACGGTCTCCGCCGTCGCCTCTTGCCAAGGACGCAGCCTCACTCCGAAGCGCTGGGTGAAAGCGTCACATGATAGGCGCGAGTTTGGCGGGCGGGTTGCCGCAGTTGGGTATTCGCTGGATGCGATTGGATCGACCGAAGGGCTGGGACCTCCCAGCTTTCTGCTCTCGGAAAAAATGAATGAGGCAAATCCATGCCAACTGGTGCTCCCATCGCCGGTCAAGTGATAGAGGCCCCCCGCCTCGCTCCCCAATGCCGGCAAGACTGCCAGAATTGCAGCAGCGAGATCAACCGCCGAGGTAGGATTACCAATCTGGTCACTCACCACTTTCAACTGTGGACGTTCTCTTCCGATCCGTAACATTGTCTTCAGGAAATTGCCGCCAAATGGACTGTAGACCCACGACGTTCGAAGTATAAGTGCTGCGGGATGGGAGTCCCTTACGGCTCGTTCACCTTCCAATTTTGACTTGCCATAGACACCGAGGGGATTGGTTTCATCGTCCTCGACATAAGGCTGCTGCTTGCGACCATCAAACACGTAATCCGTCGAAACGTGGACGAAGGGAACGCCCAATTGATACGCGGCCCCGGCAGCTGCTGCCGCACCGTCCCTGTTCGCAGCAAATGCACGCTTTGGCTCCGCCTCTGCCTTGTCGACAGCCGTATAGGCAGCAGCGTTGATCACGGCATCGGGGCGAAGAGCAAGGATCTGCTTCGACACAGTGTGCGGCTGCTCCAGATCAAGTTCAGGGCGCCCGACAACGAGCAACTGGAGCGCGCCTTGTTGCGCAGCAACGTCAGACAAGGACGTTGCAAGCTGCCCGGACCGGCCCGTGACCAATACGCGCATCAGCTTGACACTTTTCCCAGGCGCTCACCAGAGTAGCGGGCAGCTCTGAGTGGTTCCCACCAATTCCTGTTTGCCAGATACCAGCTGATTGTTTCGCGAAGGCCGGTTTCAAAACTGTGACGCGCTTTCCAGCCGAGTTCTGTTTCAATCTTGGTCGCGTCGATAGCGTAGCGCAGGTCATGGCCCGGCCGATCACCCACGAAGGAAATCAGTCTCCTGCGAGATCCAGCCCTAGATGGCAGCATTTCATCCAGAAGGTCTGCAATTGTCTCGACAACGGCAAGGTTGGAACGTTCGTTGTGGCCTCCAACATTGTATGACTGGCCTGTCCTGCCCTTCAGCAGCACAAGTGCCAAGGCCCGCGCATGATCCTCTACATGCAGCCAGTCCCGAACGTTCTCTCCCGTACCGTAGACAGGAAGAGGGCGTTCATCCAGACCATTGAGGATCATCAGTGGAATGAGTTTCTCGGGAAACTGGTAGGGACCATAATTGTTGGAGCAGTTCGAGAGAACGACGGGCAGACCATAGGTATGGTGCCATGCCATCACCAGATGGTCAGATGCTGCCTTCGATGCCGAATAGGGCGACGAAGGCCGATATGGCGTTGTCTCGGTGAACAGGCCCTCTCCAAGGGGAAGTTCACCGAACACCTCATCAGTTGAAATGTGGTGGAACCTGAAGCGTGCCCGCCGATCATCTGGAAGCAACTGGAAATAGCCCCTGGCTGCCTGCAGGAGGGAAAACGTACCGAGTATGTTCGTCTCGACGAAAGCGCCTGGGCCATCAATGGAACGGTCGACATGGCTTTCCGCCGCCAGGTGCATGATCGCTTCAATGCCCTCCATCTGCATGACGCCCAGCATTGCGTCGCGATCGCAAATGTCCAGTCGATGAAAGCGATAATCGGGGTTCGCCGCCAGCATCTCGGTCGATCCTGGCGTCGCGGCGTAGGTCATTTTGTCAACATTGACGACGGAGTGGCCCAGATCAAGAACGAGGTGGCGGCAGACGGCAGAACCAATAAAACCTGATCCACCCGTAACCATAATCTTCATGGCAAAAACCCTTCTAAAACGCCAGACTGCTTGCAATATCTGCAAGGAGGGGAGCGGCCGCGTCCTTTGCTGACAATGAAGGTTGCGCGCCCTTTTCGAGTGGCCATTCTATTCCGATCAACGGATCGTTCCACGCAATCGCCCGGTCACACTCCGGTGCGTAGGGTGCCGAGACCTTGTAGAGCACCTCCACCTCGGGTGTCAGGGTGAGAAACCCGTGTGCAAATCCCTTCGGAATGTAGAACTGGTTGAAAGTCGCGGCAGAAAGAACACAGGACACCCACTTGCCGAAGGTAGATGAACCTGGCCGGATATCGACCGCAACGTCGAAAACTGAACCTCTCAGTACACGGATCAACTTGTCTTGCGCCTGAGGTGCGAGCTGGAAATGCAATCCGCGGAGTACGTGAACATCAGCTGAAAAGGACTGATTGTCCTGCATCCAGTCCACATTGATTCCGGCCTGGCGAAATCTCTCCCTCTGCCAAGTCTCCGAGAAAAACCCACGACTGTCACCAAACCGCCGTGGAATGATCTCAAGCACCCCAAGGCCCACATCGCGCACTTCCATCAGGCTGAACCCTGCGAAAGTTGCTGTTCCCTGACCACCTGGCGGAGATAGGCGGCATATTCCGTCTTGCCGAGCAGAGCAGCCTGCGACAGGAGAGCTTCGGTGTCGATCCATCCAGAGAGAAAGGCGATTTCCTCCGGGCAGCAGACCTTGATTCCTGTGCGGACTTCCAGTGTACGGATGAAGGCTCCGGCATCATGAAGGCTGTCATGAGTTCCAGTGTCGAGCCATGCGAACCCTCTGCCGAGGTGTTCGACATTGAGCTCGCCTCGCCTCAGGTATTCACGGTTGATATCCGTGATCTCAAGCTCTCCGCGAGACGACGGCTTCAACGACCGGGCGATGTCAACGACATCCGAATCATAGAAGTAAAGACCGGTCACGGCCCAATTGGACGTGGGGTGCCGTGGCTTCTCTTCGATTGACGACGCACGGCCATCCGCATCGAAGGAAACGACGCCATACCGCTCCGGATCTGAAACATGGTACGCGAAAACGGTGGCACCCTTCATGCGGCTGACGGCAGCACGGCACTTTTCCTGAAGCCGCTCGCCATGGAAGATGTTGTCTCCAAGCACAAGCGCGGCGGGCCCTCCCGCCAGAAACTCCTCTCCAATCAGAAAAGCCTGCGCAAGACCCTTCGGCTCGGGTTGCTCTGCGTAGGATATCGAAATTCCGAAGGCGGAGCCATCTCCAAGCAACGACCTGAAGAGCGGCAAATCACGCGGTGTCGAAATCACGAGAATATCCCGAATGCCGGCGAGCATCAGCACGGACAGGGGATAATAGATCATCGGCTTGTCGTAGACGGGGAGGACCTGCTTGGAGACGGAGAGCGTGAGCGGGTACAACCGCGTTCCACTGCCTCCCGCCAAGATGATGCCTTTTGAGATTTCGGTCATTCAGTTCTTCGGTCCATTAAGCTAAGCTTCTTTACGCTATCAATTTTAGAGGAGCAAGCATATCTCTGGTCTTGGAGTACCGGTTGATTGCGTGATCAAGAGTGTTAAACCGCGTGGATGTCAATTCACCAACCGTGATGGACATTCTGTCATTTGAGTGGAAGACATACTTCGGCGATCAAGATCGCTTAACCTTTAGTTGTTTTTTACGACTTTGGCAGACAGTGGCTTTTCAGGGTCGACTGGACTGATCGAACAGCGGGACCTGCGTTGGCTACACATCGAATGAAAGAAACGCCCAATGGAGTGGCAAAGATCAGCAGTCGTGGCCCGCAGGAGGGGTTGCCAAATCCTGTAACGCGCCTTGCAGAGAGTTCCTCCATCGAAAGGGAGACGCCAGTGTCCTCTAGACAGAAGGAGTATGCCGATCTTTCCGACGCACTTATGTCCCGCAGAGCCGAGTTGGAGCGCGTTGAAGCGGAGTTGCTCGAACTTAGACAGAGCAGGGTCCGGCAGACGATCCCGATTTGGCAGCGACTGATCAATCGAATTCGAACGGCCCTTGGCTGGCCCGCCGCCGCTGAAAACATGATGAGCCGAGGCGAAAGCCCGACTCAGCCAGTCACCGGCAGGAATTCATTGGATTACCAAGTGCTGGAATTCATGCGCTACGACACACGCATTGAACGGATTGAATTCTCAACAGTATCTGACGGCTTCGTGCCGCACGCCTATGGATCTCGAGATGTCACATCGCCTCGAGCGATCGCCTTTTATCTTCCACAGTTCCATCCCTTTCCCGAGAATGACCTGTGGTGGGGAAAGGGATTCACCGAGTGGACAAACGTTGGCAAGGCCAAGCCCCTGTTCCAGGGGCATCACCAGCCCCACTGCCCCATACATCTGGGCTACTACGACCTGCGCATCCCGGAGGTCATGGAAGAGCAGGCCCGGCTTGCACGCGAATACCTCATCTCTGGGTTTGCATACTACTTCTATTGGTTCGATCGCAAAGTTCTCATGGAGAAGCCTCTCCGACAGATGCTTGAAAACGAGAACGTCGACATACCATTTTGCATGATCTGGGCGAACGAGAACTGGACCAGGAGGTGGGATGGTCAGGAGGACGCCGTGCTTATCGCCCAGAAGCACTCGCACGAGGATTCCCGCGCCTTACTCGAATACCTTCGCCCTTACTTTGAGAGCAAACGATATATCAAGGTCGACGGAAAACCCGTGCTCGTTGTCTATCGGACTGACATCATCCCAGCGATGGCCGAGACAGCGGCGATGTGGAGAGAACAAGCCAAAGAGTTTGGATTTCCAGGTCTGTACCTGATAAGTGCCCAGACCTTTGGCCAAAGAGATCCACGGAGATACGGGTTTGACGCCGCGCTGGAGTTTCCACCTCATACTGCCGCATCGAGAGATATCACCGAGAAGATGGAGGATCTCGATCCGCGCTTCACGGGTACCATATATAGCTATGATGACGTCGTGACCAACGCAGTCATGCGTCCGCGTGACGACTTCAAGGTATTGCCGACAGCGATGCTGTCTTGGGACAACACACCCCGAAAGGGGAGCCGGGGAACCGTATTTGCGGGGTTCTCGGCGTCTCGCTATGCGCAGTGGCTGTCTGCGAATGCCGAACGTGTTGCCAAAGACAGCAGCCTGTCCGCCGAAGAGAAGTTGATCTTTGTCAATGCCTGGAACGAATGGGCCGAAGGTGCTCATCTTGAGCCGGATCAGAGGCATGGGTATGGATATCTCGAGGCTACTCGGCAAGTGCTCTCGAACTATACTACGGAGGCGGCGCACTATCTTGCGCCACCAATACCGTCGCACCGACGCAGTGACATCGCCCTCATTTTCCACCTTCACTACGAGGAGGCATGGCCCGATCTGCTCTTGGCCCACCAGCGTCTCGAAAGGCACGAACCGGATGTCTTCGTGACGGTCACTTCGCTGGCACTGGCCAAGCTGGTAAGCAATTGCATTCCAACGGCGATGATTGAAATCGTTGACAACCGAGGACGGGACATACGTCCATTCCTGATGACCTATGCCCGGATTGCCCAACTGGGTTATAGGGCCGTGGGCAAGTTTCATGGAAAACTATCAGTCTATCGGGAAGACGGTCCCGAGCTCCGTACCAAGTTGATCGAGGATCTCGCTAGCGACACCGCACTGAACGTCCTGTTGACCCGCCCTCAACTAGGTCTGCTTACGGCCCGTGGCGCCCTGATAGACCACAGTGACAAGAACCTCACATTCTCCGGCGACCTGACCTCCCGCGTCGCTAACGGTCTCGGACTGAAGAATTGGAAGGGTACCTTCCCTGCGGGCTCAATGTTCTGGTTCCGGCCAGAAGCCCTCACACCTTTGCTTAGCCTCAACAGTGACATGTTCGACATTGAGCGGGGGCTCGTCGATGGAACGCTGGCCCATGCGATCGAGCGCCTGTTCTGCGCCGTCTGCAAGGCTAGCTCATATGAGGTCGATTCTGTCGGAGCGCCCAGACCGCCAAGTCCAGATTAGTCGCCCAGGACTTGGTCGCACTCCGAACCCCATTCAATTCCAATGCAAACGGCCCCCTTATGCTTTTCAGCTCATGGCAATTCATCATTCTTTTCTTGCCAATTGTCGCATGTATCTACTTTCTCTTGAACAGGCAGCAGTGGGTCTCTGCCGGCAAGGCATGGCTCGTGATTGCGAGTCTCTTTTTCTATTCCTATTGGGATGTGAGATATCTGCCGCTGATCCTCGCCTCCATCGTTGTTAACTATGCAATTGGAACAGGCCTATCGCTTAGTCATCAAGCACTGGGCGAGTCACCCAAGCCGGCGTGGCACCAGTCCCACCGCGAGACCGTCCTGCTCATCGGGATTGCAGCGAACCTGCTTCTCCTCGGGTACTTTAAGTATACAGACTTCTTCATTTTGAACACGAATGTGGTCTTCGGAACCGGGTTCAGCCTTCAGGGCATTGTTTTGCCGCTCGCGATCAGCTTTTTCACTTTCACGCAGATTGTCTATCTCGTCGACAGTTATCGAGGTACGACATCGCAGTACAATCTGCTCAATTACTCACTTTTCGTGACCTATTTTCCGCATCTGATTGCCGGACCCATTGTTCAGCACAATCAGATCATGCCGCAGTTCAATGACAAGGCGAACATCGCGCCGAATGCCCACAACATTCTGTTCGGACTCGGGCTCTTTGGGTTGGGCCTTTTCAAGAAGGCCGTGCTTGCGGATACGCTTGCAATCGGAGCGGACCGAGGCTTCGAAGCTACGCACGCTCTCAATTTCTACGAAGCCTGGACAGCCAGTTTGTCCTATACGCTTCAGCTATACTTCGATTTCAGCGGCTACTGCGACATGGCAATTGGCGCTTCCTTGCTGTTCAACATACGGCTTCCAGACAACTTCAACTCTCCCTACAAGGCGACGAGCATTCAGGACTTCTGGCGGCGCTGGCACATGACGCTCAGTGCATTCCTCCGTGACTACATTTACATTCCCCTTGGGGGCAGCAAGGGATCTCTTCTGCGAACGTTTACGAACCTCTTCATCACTTTTCTGCTGGGCGGCTTCTGGCACGGCGCGACTTGGATGTTCGTCATCTGGGGAGCTCTGCATGGTGGGGCGACCATCATCCATCGGCTCTGGACTTCGACGGGTGTATCTCTGCCCCGACCGCTTGCATGGGCAACGACATTCTTGTTCGTGAACTTTGCATGGGTCTTCTTCCGTGCCGAGTCTCTCGACAGCGCGAGCAGGGTGCTACAGGGCATGGGAGATATTCACTCCGCCCTTCCAGTACCCATGAATCAGGTACCGACCGCAGACCTTGCCTGGGCCGGGACTCTGGCCGACAGGCTGGGTCTGGTCCTGCCGCCACAGCTCATTGGGCAACTCCCATTTCTGTTGCTTGTCATTGCCGCGCTGTTGCTGTTACCCGCGAGAAACAGCATGGAGCTGCTGAGCACAAAATCGACGATGCGCTACTACTGGATGGGGGTAATCCTTGGCATCGTTGGGCTGCACTTCTCGCTTGCCAAGACGAGCACCGTATTCCTCTACTTCAACTTCTGAGCTGACATGAAAAAACATATCATCGGCCTGCTCTTACTGGTGGCATCCAGCTTGCTCGTCATCCCGAGCTTCAACCTCTTCTGGTCAGATCGAGCATCGACCTTTGACTGGACCGACCCTGCGGCCCTTTACAACGTGGACTTTGGTCGTCGACTGCTATCGGATGTGCTTGTCCCGCTTGGAATCAGCGTCGACCCATCAAACGTGATCGTCGGTAGGAATGGATGGTTCTTTCTGGGTGATGCCTATGCCAGAGGAGTGTCCGAGCAACGGCGGATACCTGACGAGGCCGATAGAGAGCGCGGCATGGAAATCTCAAGAACGGCGCGCGAATGGCAATACGCACTCTGCCAGGCTGGCATCAAAGCCTACAAAATCATCGTAGGCCCCAACAAGAGCGAGATATATGCCGAGAAAGCACCCTCATGGATGAAAGCTCCGTCGCCGTCAGTAGCCGATACATTCATGGGTGAATTGGGTCCGCAGTATGTGGATGTAAGGCAAGCGCTAGCGGACGCAGCAAAGCAGAGCCATGTGCCACTCTACTATCCCACCGATAGTCACTGGAACCGCCTTGGTGCCGGAGTTGCGTTTCGGACTTTCGCGGAGCAGACCGCCCGTGACTTGCCGGATATACGCTGGCCATCTCCCGAAAGTTACTTGGCTAGTGGCAGGCAAGCTAGATCTGCGGGGGACCTGGCTGCCTTCCTCAACTTGCAACGAGATTATTCAGAGTGGGAGGAATTGCCCTCTCCTCCGATCCGCGCATTGCGCATCACACAGATTGATTGGCGCTCAGGTAAACCTCTTCTATCGGGGCCGAATCAACCTGTGCCGCGCTGGAGCACCCCGATCCTTGTGCGCTCGCCGGACGCGCTCAACCAGCGCAGGGTGTTATGGCTGCGGGACTCCTTCGGTACTAACATGTCTCCCTACATGAGCCAGACCTTCAGCGACATTTTGCAGTTGCATTGGTCCGAGGGGATGAAGCCGGAGGTTCTCAAGGAACTCGTGGACGGGTTCAAGCCCGACTATGTGTTTGTAACCGTAGTTGAGCGCGATGCTCGAAATGAGGCATTCTCAAAGCCGCTGATCCTTCCCGGCGTGAATGGCCATGCCAAGGAAACCGACAAGCCTATTGCTGCAACCCTGCACTCAGTCCACGACGTTGTCGTATCTGACCAGAACTCCGGCTTTGCCATCAGCGGGCCTGATCCTTCCTTAGTCTTTGATCTTCCTAATGGCACTGCTGGGTCCGATAAGACCCATGTAAAGATTGATCTGAACTGTCAAAGCCAGTCACAGCCGGTACAACTTCAGATGTTCTGGGCAACGAACATGGCGGCCGGTTTCAACGAGGCCAGAAGCATCAGGCTGACCTATGATCCCTCCAAGCCTCTCTATCCACTCCACCTCCTTGACTCGGGGCTGGCCGGAGAAAGATTGACGAAGTTGCGGGTAGACGTCGATAGTCCTGCCGTATGCTCAAAATTCGATCTCGCCCCACCCGTTCTTGTGGCCGTCTCGCCTCATAGCGAGGTATGCAACTGAAGAGTGTGCGTTGAATTGCGGGATCGATTGAAGCGATATGCTTTACTAGAGTGAATCAATCTCATCCGCGAGTCCCATATTTGGGGTGCGGAGCACAATGGGCCGAGGAATCGAATGTCAATTGAAAGCGCAAACGCCGCCCCTCCGAACTTCTTTGTTTCAATACACATTCCTAAGACCGGCGGGACGACCTTGGGGCAGGTCTTGAACCAAGCGTTCAACTACCGCGTTCTAATGGATTACGCACCATTCGATGCTTATGCCAGCTGCGATCCGCGGATTCGCGCGGGGCGAGACTTCATTTCGAGTTTCTTTCGTGGCATCCACGGACACTGCAACGTCAGGCGCCACCTCGATCTCTTTCCAGATGCGCAGTATATCTCGTGTGTTCGCCATCCCGTCGACCGCATCATCAGCCAGTACTTGCATGAGTTGAATGAGAACAGCAGCGAGGCACTGTTCCACAAGGACATCGTGGAGGGTCGCATGTCCGTGGTGGACTTTGCATCTATCACGGGTGTTGGTGGAGCAATGTTTCGACACCTCGAAGGACTGGAGATCGAAAAATACGACTTGATCCTCATCACTGAAGCCTTGCCCGTGTCGCTCCGCCTCCTCCAAGCCAAAATGCGAGACCTGGATCTTGCGAAGCACTTTGGCAGCCCAATCAGACTGCCTGTCACTAACAGTCACAAGCAGCGGAAGAAGATCATCGAGTTCGACGAAAAGACGCGAAGCGAAATCTATCTTCGAGCCCCACTCGATGTAGAAGTCTACAGAAGATCTGTAGAACTCTTCAAGGAGCAAGCACGCATTCACCTGGGCTGATGCCTTCCGTGTGCAGGTGAACTCCTGTGCACGGTACAATTTTTGATTGCCTCGCGCCTGGGCCTACCTGAGACCTTCAGTATGTCGTCCCCTGTTCCTTCCACATCGTCACGCAGGAGGTGACGTTTCATGGTGCAGGGAGTTGACGCCGCCAGGAAAGAACGTCTGGTGGCGCGATGTCCGATAGGTTTCGCTTTCCCCGCTCATGACTGGACCGGGCTTGTAAAGATTATGATGACTAAAAACGTTTTTTCGATTATCTGAAGACTTCTTCCTTCCCAACTCCCTAGGTTGTGAGACGCAATATGAGTGCTGTAGCTGATGGATCATGGCGGAGAGTTCTGGGCATCAACCGATTGCTGGGCCGAAACATGGCCGGGGGTACCTCCTCCGCAACTCACTCTGGCGTCGATGTGAATTCTCCCATCGTGCAGATGTCGTTTGGTTTCGATGCTCAGTTCTACATCAAGAACTATCTCGACGGAGACCCGAAAGTGTCTTCGACGAACGCCTATGCCCACTATCTGGCAACGGTTAGGACCTCACGAGCTTCTCCCAACCCAAACTTTTCAGAAGAATGGTATCTCTCACGCTACAGCGACGTAAGGGAGGTCGTTGAAGCCGGAAAACTTCCTTGTGGTTTCTATCACTATCTCATCGCCGGCCAGCGTGAAGGACGGATGCCGCGGTTTGAGTTGGACAAGGCACTCGAGTTTTCACTGCCAGGCGTCACGGCTCCGAGCTTGAGGAACAACATAGAGGATCTGCGGGCACGTACGCGCAGACTGGATCTTCAGACCGGCGCGCCGGGCAGCAAGACGTTGTGGATACTCATGCCACACTTCAACCCGGACATTCTGTTCGGCGGCTATCGTGCATTCTTCGAGTTCCTGAGGGCCGTCAAGGCAAGTTTTGCAAACGAATTCCAAATCAAAGTCATCACCACTGGAGAGCGGACGGCAAACAAGGACTATTTTCAGTGGCGCGCGCGTGGGAAGGCAGACTACGCGCTTTTCGAGGATGTCGACGTCAAGTCGCTCGATGACCACGCGTCGATTCGTGTCGGCCCACATGATCGTGTCGTGGCCTATTCAACATGGGATGCCTACTTCGCGACCCAAATTGCAGCCCTGACGGATGAGCCGAGGTTCATCGGATTTCACCAGGAGTACGAGCCGATCTTCCACAGCTTCGGATCTCACTATGCGCTGAGTGCAGCCGCATATGATCTTCCCAGCTATCCCATTTTCAACTCCAGCATTCTGGTGGATTACTTCAAGCAGCACCGGATCGGTCTGTTTGGCCGTGACGAGATGCCGGCGGAGGGGAAGGACTATGCAGTCTTCGAGCATCTGATCACGCCCTGCCCCCTCGCCAGACCAGAGGAGATGGCGAAGAGGAAGGTTCGGACATGCGCCGTCTATGCTCGGCCTGAAGGACATGCGGCGCGAAACCTCTATGAGCTGATCGAAATTGCCTTGCGTGACCTCTGTGCAGCGGGCCATTTCGATTCCAAGTGGCGATTTATCGGCTTGGGCAGCCTCAAGCAGCACCCACCTGTTGCACTGGGTCGCGGGCATCAGCTTGAATTCATACCTAAGATGAGCGAAATCGATTACTTCAATTTTGTCAGTTCCATCGATCTTGGCATCAGCCTGATGTACGCGCCCCACCCCAGTGTGGTTCCGTTTGAGTTTGCAACCACGGGCGCGCTTGTCGTAACCAATACTTTCGAGAATCGGTCGCCTGAATTCCTCAAGAGCATTTCGGCCAATTTTGAAACGACACCCACAAACATCGATGGCCTGAAACATGCTATTGAACGAGCAGTGGAACGCATCCCCGCCTTCGATCAGAGATACCAGAATGCCTACCGTCCAATAGCCAGCAGTTGGGGAAATGTATTCAACCCCACATCCATCGAGCAGATATTGCGGCCCGTCGGCATGGTGCCGAGCCACGCCGACTAACGGATGCGCGTCCGCCAACTCCCCTTCGTGGACTGAGCGCGTGCGAAGCGGGGACTTGTCGTGACTGTCGGGCAGTGGCGCAACGACAGGACTCTCAAGATCCTTTCAGATAGCCGTACAGGTCGTCGGCGTTTTCTGGTCTTTGTGGTGCTACGCGAAGATGTGGCGTCGTCACTCCTCAGCCTGACACCAGAGCAGCGCAACTTCGACCTTGCCCTCCGGCTTTATGCGCCGCCCGGCAAGAATGAGTCTCTCTTGTCGCAGGCGGAGTTCGTGATGACGGGGGGGCTCAGCAAATTTCATGCAGCGGAGCTCTTTCTGCGGGATCGTGGCCTCTTGCAGGCCTACGACGGCTATCTGTTTCTGGATGGTGATGTGGAGTTTGACGCTTCGCGGCTAAGTCAGTTCTTGGCCTTCGTCGACGCCGTCGGGCTACAGTTGGCGCAGCCCGCATTGACGCGAGATTCGGGTGCCTACTGGAAGATGACTCTTCAGCAACCCGGTTACATCTACAGGGAATCGTCGTTTGTCGAAGTGATGGCACCATATATCAGCCAGAAGGCCCTCTACGCCTTGATCCCCACCTTCAGCCAATCGATATCAGGCTATGGTCTCGATCTGGTCTGGCCCCGACTCCTTCAAGATGCGTCGATCGGAGTCGTCGATGCTTTCCAAATGCGCCATCGCGAAAAGGTAGATCACGAAACCGGGCGGTTCTATACATACCTCAAGTCGATCGGTGTTGATCTTGACGAGGAGGAGCGGCAGCTTCTTGCCCGCTACGGCATCCAGCGTGAACACGCTCACAGCCGCCGCGGATATTTCTGGAAGAGGCGGTTGTTTGGTCAACCAGGTTCGGGCAGCCTGTGTTCCGTGCCGCTACCCGCAATCGAGTCTCATACCGACAGACAGCTCATCATTGATATCACAATGGGAATTGCAAAAATGCAGTCGTGCCGGCCAGAGCCGGAGAAGGAAAAGGCGGTCAGATCCCTGGGTGCGGAGGAGGGTCTCTTGGGCTTTATCAACTAGACCCGACAATGGACCTCCTTGATCCGGCCGCTCGTCCCAGTCCCTTGATCCGCCAGCTTCGTCATGCCGGCTTCTGGCTGTGCATGTCCACGGTGACCATGGTCTATATGGTCCTCCTTCCCGCCCTCATGCTGCCCCGACGTTACGTTGTCGCCATTGTCAATTCCTATCTCGGAGTCATTCTCCGCCTATTGCGTGTTGTGACGGGACTGAGCTTCGAGGTGAGGGGGCTAAGCGCACGGTCGTGCGGCCCCACGCTCATCGCCGCCAAACACCAGTCGGCTCTGGAAACGCTTGTGCTACAGCACGCGCTCGGTGATCCGGCCATCATTCTGAAAAGCGAGTTGCTGGCCCTTCCCATCATCGGCAGCATACTC
Source organism: Aestuariivirga litoralis (assembly GCF_003234965.1). GTDB lineage: Bacteria > Pseudomonadota > Alphaproteobacteria > Rhizobiales > Aestuariivirgaceae > Aestuariivirga > Aestuariivirga litoralis. Next base: position 246,804 of record NZ_QKVK01000003.1, on the reverse strand, counting down.
CGCAAGATGGGACATATTGGTGTTGACCGCTCCGGAGACCTTGATGCTGCACGCTCGCTGCTCTCCGCGGCCCAAGCAGCACATCACGCAGGCCGGCCAGTCGTCATCTTTCCGGAAGGTTCACGTCGCCAGGTGGGGGCTCCGCCGGACTACAAGGCGGGCGTGGGGTTGCTGTATTCCGCGTTGAAGGCTCCCTGCTGGCCCGTTGCGGTCAATTCCGGGCGCCAGTGGCCGGCGGGAACCGTCCTGCCGTCTCCGGGTCATGCCGTAATCGCATTTCTTCCCCCAATCGAGCCCGGGCTGCGTCGGGACATGTTTGTTCGACGCCTGGAACACGTCATCGAGGAGGGGACGGCCTCCCTTTTCGAGCTACCGGCACGAAATCTGCGGGGAGGCCAATCTGGCAAAGATGTATAGACAGTAGGGCCTCATCTTTCTAGATTGCCACAACGCAAGATATTTCCATGGGTGGGCGTTCCGCGTCGCATGACTGCATCTGACCATATCGAGGATCGGCTTCTCGCGATCGTGGCGCGTGAAGGGTTGATCGACAAGGCCAAGCTCACCCCTGACGCCACCCTTGACAGCCTCGGGATCGCGTCCGCTGACGTCATTGTCATCCTGATGGCAGTCGAGGAAGAGTTCGGAGCCTACATACCGGTGGACAGTTCCCTCTCTGACGCGCGAACGGTCGGAGACTTCGTCGTGGCGTTGCGGCCACATCTGGAGAAGCAGCGCTCCTGATGGGATCGAGGCCGCGCGTTTTCATCACCGGCATGGGTGCCGTCACCGCCCTGGGACTAGGGGTGAATTCACTGTGGGATGCCACGCGCGAGGGCAGAACCGGCGTGCGGGTACTGGCCCTGCCCCGCACCTCCAATCAGCAAGTGAAGCGGGCTGCGCACCTGCCGGATTTCGATGCCGCTACTCTGCTGCCCGCCGAGACGATCAGGTCGACAGATCGGTTTGCACAAATGGCGCTTGTGGCCGCCCGGGAAGCGTTGGCCGATGCAGGGTGGCCCGCATCAACACCCCTCGGCACAAGGGCTGCGGTTCTTGTTGGCAGCGGCATTGGTGGCGCCACGACGTCAGACATCGAGCACTACAAATTCTATCAGTCGCACGAGCGCACTGACCCGATGACCATTCCGAAGGTGATGCCAAACGCGGCCGCCTCCCACCTGTCGATGGCGTTCGGTGCCAAAGGCATGTCCCTTGCGGTGTCGAGTGCATGCTCCTCCTCCAGCCAGGCCATCGGCCTGGGGTTGATGCTGCTGCGCCAGGGATTGGCCGATCGGGCCCTGGTCGGCGGAAGTGAGTGCCTCATCACCCCTGCAACCTTTCGGGCATGGGAGACACTCCGTGTCATGACACTCCGCGATTGCCGGCCGTTCTCGGCCGGACGTGACGGAATGGTCCTCGGCGAAGGCGCCGCGATGCTGATGCTCGAGACCGAGCAGTCAGCACGGGAACGCGGAGCCCGGCCGCATGTGGAACTCGCCGGCTTTGGCAGTACGAGTGATGCTGGCGATATCGTGCGGCCAGATGCAACAGGCGCAGCAACGGCCATGCAGTTGGCTATTGCCGATGCCGGCCTGGAGGCGGACGACATCGATTACGTCAATGCACATGGAACTGGCACGATTCTCAATGACCGGTCTGAGAGCGAGGCTCTCCTCCGGGTGTTCGGTTCTGGAGTGGACAGGCTTTCAGTATCCTCCACGAAACCCATACACGGACACACGCTTGGTGCGGCCGGGGCTCTCGAGCTTGTTGTCACCGTCAAGGCCACCCAAGCCGACGTGGCTCCCCCAACGATAAACTGGCAAGGCCCGGATCGTGACTGCCTTCGTGATCCGGTGCCGAACTTGGCGCGGCCCGTTTCTATATCGGCCGCGATGTCAAACTCGTTTGCCTTTGGCGGGATCAATGCGAGCCTCATCGTGCGCAAGGCCTCTGCTCAGTGACAGCGATGCCGCCCAGCGTGAGTCTTCCTGCATTCCCATTCCGGATTACTCCGAAAGAGGCCCGCAGCTATCGTGCAGCACTTGGCCTTAGCGGAGACGCACCGCTTGTCAGTATGGCATTCCGCGCGGCCACAGCAGGCCAGGTTGTCGATGCAATCGGCAAATTCGCCAGAGGCCGCTATCCCCTCCATGCCGGGCAGGATAGCCACGCGATACATCCCCTCCAACTGGACGTCGACTATCGCTGTGAGATTGAACTCGTGCCGGTCGACGTGAACCGCCTTCGTCTCGAGCAGTGCCTGAGAGATAAGGCGGGTCTTCTCTGTCTCCAGACGTCATCCGACATTTGGTTTGTGGAGCGTTGCTCCGATGACCAGTGAGATCCCGGAGCCTCAGCAAACAGGCGTTGTCACCACGGAACAGGTCTTGGCCTTTGCGCGCGCATCGGGAGATGAAAACCCAATCCACTTCTCGCCCAGCCATGCGCGTGATGCCGGTCTCGAGAAGCCGATCCTGCATGGAATGTTCATTGCGGCCCGATTTGAGGCTCTTCTCGAGAGCCTCAGGGACTACCATACAGTCACGTTGCAGATTCGCTTCGTTCGCCCGGTGCCGGTCGGTAGCGCGCTGATTCTCAAGGCGCGCAAGCTCGATATGGCGGACTCTCGGCTCCACTTGCGTCTTCTCGCCACTCTTGCGGATGGTACGCTGGTTGCCATTGCCGAAGCAGGCTTGGAACCCAACGCTTAGAAATGCCTCGTCAGGCAATCCGAAGATCCGGCCCGAGCAAGCACAGGCTACTGACCCGCTGTGAGAAAGTAGAAGCCGACCAGGCAAGGTCCGGCGACGATCCACGAGTCGATGATGTCGAGCAGTCCTCCCTGGACTTTCATGACCGGCGGGTAGTCCTTCACGCTGGCGCTACGCTTGGCGGCGGAGCCAAGGAGATCACCGGTGATTGCCGAGGCAATCACCACCATTCCCCCCATCAACATTTCGAGCAACGGTAGCCCGAGCCATGACACAAGCGCCAGGACTGCCATGAACAGGGTTGCGCTTCCCGTGGCAAGGCCTTCCCATGTCTTGCGCGGGCTCAGGCGCGGCACCAGCAAGGTTTTGCCAAACAGCTTGCCGCCAAGAAGCGAAAAACTGTCAAATGTCTCGACAAGAAAGAAGGCCAGAACAATGAGGGACGCCATGCCTGGCTGACCTGCCAGATGGCAAAACACCGCGAAGGGAATCAAAGGAAAAATGCTGAATCTAGCAAGGTCACCTACGAGGGAACGAGGCCGGGAGAAGCTCATTGCAAGCAATGACGCAAGCATGAGAGCCGCAGCACCTGGCAGCACAAGCGCTGAGTCGCCGAACCAAGCCATCACACAAGCGACCGGTAACAGGAGCGAATACATGAGGCGGACGGGTCTTGCGGCAATGAGCCCGTGAACGGTTCCACTCTCGAACCCGATCCGTGAAGCAACGATCACAAGAAGGGTAAACAGGGCCCAACTGGGCAGGAACCATGGCAGAACCCCCGCGGCGAGGATCCCGGCCTCCGAGACCAGGATGGGCCACAGGCCGCGGGCGATCGTTCGGGTCTGCGGCAGCACCGTGAGAACAAGCAGAAGCAGCGCGCCAACGGCGAATGCCCATCCGATCGCCTGCGCAAGCGCGGCGACGGTCAGGTGGTCTGTCACGGATCCTCACCAGAGCGCTTGATGAGCCAGTCCTGATAGCCGCGGAGCAATGGGGCGATGAGACTATGGGTGCGAGCCAGCATTTTGAGCTGCCAACCGAAAGTGACCTGAAAGTCACCTCGCTCTGCCGCGCTGATGATGCCTTTTGCGACCGCTTCCGGACTCATGACGCCACCGCCGCGCGCAAGCTCGCTCGTCACTTTCGGTCGCAGCTTCAGTTCGGAGCGCAGCTGCGGCGTATCCGTGTCGCCTGGAAATGCTATGGTAACAGACACGTTGCGGGGCTTCAGCTCCACACGCAGGCTCTCTGCAAGTCCGCGCACGGCGAACTTTGCAGGACCATAGGAACTGTACCCATAGAGACCCGCAAAGGCCGCACCTGAGGCAATGAGCACGAGTCTTGGTCTGGAAGACTTTTCGAGGTGCGGAAGAATGAAGTGCGCGAATTGCAGGGAGCCAAGGTAGTTGGTTCGCCACTGGTCCTCGTGGTCCCGCAACGACTGCTTCACGAACATGCCCGGGATCACGATGCCGGCGGACGATATTCCCCAGTCTGGAGTACCGAAGGCCGCGACGGCCGAGGCGATCGCCTGTTGCAATTCCTCGGCGTCCCTGACATCCGCCGAAAAGGTCTGAACCTTGGCCCGTCCATCAGCCGCAGACAAAAGGACCTCACGAGCGGCCCCAAGCTTGTCGCGATTGCGCGCTATCAGGGAAACGGAGGCGCCGCGCGACGACAGCAATTTTGCGATTGCCAGGCCGATCCCGCTGCTTCCGCCCGTGATGATCGCATGTCCCGGCATCGCTGGGATCAGAGCCTTCCTTCGGCAAACTCGACAAGCAAACGCTGGCCTTCGTCATCCTGCACCTGGCGTGGTGGATGCTTGAACAGGAAGGCGGAGGCCTCCCAGATCGCACCGGACAGTTTGCGGTCAAGGGCAATCTTCGCGCAGCGGATGGCCGACATCGCCATGGCGGCGGCATTGGGCGAATCTTCGACCGACAGCCGCACTTCCATATTCATGGGAACACCACCAAGAAGGCGACCCTCGAGACGCACATATCCGACCTTCTGGTCGTTGAGCCAGGGAACATAGTCGGAGGGTCCGATCCGGACATTGTCGTCCGAAAGCCTGCTTTCGAGCACGGATTGCACGGCTTCTGTCTTCGACTCGCGTTTGCTGAGAAGCCTGTTGTGATCCATCATGTTGAGGAAGTCGGTATTGCCACCGACATTCAGCTGATAGGACCGGTCCAGCACAGCGCCGCGCATGTCAAACAGATGGGCCAGCGTCCGGTGAACAATGGTGGCCCCAACCTGGGCCTTGAAGTCGTCGCCCAGGATGGGAAGTCCGCGCTGTTTGAATGCGCTGGCCCAGACCGGATTGCTGGCGAGGAAGACCGGAATGGCATTGACATAGGCGGCACCCGCCTCGAGAGCGCATGTGGCATAGAACTCGCTGGCCTGCTGTGAGCCGACGGGCAGGAAGCTGATGACCACCTCGGTACGCGCCGCCTTCATCGCGGAGACAACCTCCGCCGCGGACATTTCCGGTGCCGGGCTCGGCACGAAGCTGCGCTGCGGCGCCTGGTTGCCGAGAAAGGCAGTCATTCCGTCGAGATTGGGACCGCGGCCCACCGTCACATTCGTCTTTGGCAGGCTGGGGTGGAAAACGGTGGTGCAATTGGGGGCTGCGAACACGGCCTCCGATAAATCCTGGCCCGTCTTGCGGCCATCAATGTCGAAGGCCGCGACGAATTCGATGTCGCCCGGAACGTAAGGCCCAAGCTTCGGAAATGGTACCCCGATCGCTGATGCGCCCTGAGCGCGGCAATAGTAGACGCCCTGTACGAGTGAACTGGCGCAATTGCCCACACCCACGATAGCCGTGCGAATCAAGGTTACCCCTCACGAAAAAGTATTCAAATTTAAGTTATCCGGACAACTGTCACAAAATTCCCGGCAAGACAAGCCGTTCAGAACAACACCTTGGACAAGGCCTGTCAGCTTGTCGTGGGCCATTGAAATCCGCACTTGTCCGCAACCGTCTGCAGAAGACTTCCCGGTTCTGGTCTCCGATATCGCTCTTCCTGCGACAAGCCATAGTTCCACAAGTGAATTCCGACCGTATCGGAGTTGATCCACCGCCGCCAGTCGTAACTGCCGTCCCAGATGTTGTGGCGTTCGTCCCATGGCAGGCCCGAGACCCAGGTGACGGGACGGGCGTCGTCGAACATGCCGCGCTGCTGCAACAGCCAGGTGAGCAGGTTGGGACCGATCACGCCCCAGTCGTGGTCGCTGACGTGCTCGGGTTTCCCCAAGGCTTTCCGTAACTTGAGATATGTTCGCCGCCACAGGGGATACCAGCCGGGGATGGGGTACTCGTCAGCGGCGTGGAGGCGCAGGTCATCGATCAGCGGATGGCCCGGCTTGATCCAGATGAAGCAGGAGCCGACGAGCTTGCTGTCCTCCAACCCCACGAGACAGTCGCCCGCAGCCTCGGGCGCTTGCAGGAACAGAACGTCGGTATCGATCCAGGCGCCGAGTTCCAAGCCAATGATTTCATAGCGAAAACGATCAGAAAACAAGGCCACGCTGCCGGACTTGCGATGGCGGATCAACTTGTCGAGGCCAAGCACCTCGCGCGCATCGGCGACGGCGACACCCTCGGGGATGCCATCCACATCCTCATAGGTGAACAGGCGGACGGGGCAGCCGGTGGCCACGGCGGAGGCAAGGCAGAGGCGCTGCAGGGGTGGTAACGTGCCGCCAATCCATAAGCTATTGAGATTCATCGGGAATTGTCTCAGCGCACACGGTCGCGCGTGTCGAAGGCGAGGAGGCCGGCGGAGCGGCTGACATGGTGGGTTGGAAAGCCGGCGACAATGCCGGAAAGACAATCGACTGAATTCACAGGTTCCTCGCTGAAGTCCGACTCCGTGAGCATGGTGATCCGCATCGGCTGGACTGATTCGCCATAGTATCGGGCACTGCTCTGCATGAGGCGCAGCAATGCACCATCGGGTTGCTGAATGATGAATCCGGCGTTGCGTCCGGTGCCATTTGCGTTGTCGCCGTAGATGTTCCGGACGTTGACCGGATGCGGCTCGAAGCAACCCGTGAGCATGTCGGTCGCATGGTGGATTTCGAGATGCCGGTTCTGGCCCCCCCCTGCCACAGAGGTGATCAGGTACCACCGGCCCGCGTGATGCAGCGCCATGGTGTCAACCGCATCGATGCCCCCCAGCAAACGCCGCACGAGCCGCCAGCGCGCCGGCCAGTGCTCGCAGACGTAGAGATCGACACTTCGCCGCTCATGGGTTTCGGGGATCATGTAGGTCTCGCCGCCATGAGCGAAGATGAATGGAAAGGAGGCATGGCAGTCGAGTGCCGCATAACCGGGCACGAATTGGACGGGCTCGGCAGTGGCGACGTGGAGCCGGTCGTCGAGTTCCAGTACGGCAAGGCGACCCTGGTCGCGGGCATAGATGAACTCCTCGACGAAGAGCCAGGTCCTGCCGTCGCGCTGCCAGAGGAAGGGGTCAGCGTAATAGCTGCCGCCGGGGCCGGAGAGGACGGTCTCATGGCCGGTAGCCACATTCCTGATGTGGACGGAGAAATGCTCCTTCCAGCGCCGCCGCAGGCCGTCCAGCCGGGTGTCGTCAAAACGGCGGGCGCGATGATAGAGCTGGTCGGCTGCCTTGTGTGTGGCCTGCCAGGCGCGGAGCAGGGGGTCGGCTGCGAGTGGCATGTGGCCGGGGACGAAATTGCGGGTCGATACGTCCTTGACGGGTGAGGCCGAGCTGATGTCGATCTCCTCATCTGTCGGCTCGAAACGGCCTTCAAAGGCCGCCTTGGCGAGGAGGCAATTCAGCAGCGCCTGATCATGCTTGTGAAAAGGCGGGTAGCCCTCGGGCACGATGTGATCACGAACAAGGGCATGACGGGCCCAGTCCTGCACCAGCTGGCGGCCCAGTGGCGTGCGTAAGTCGAAGCCCACGGCACCGGCCGCGTATTCCCGCAGATGGCGAACCTCCGGCGCTACGGCGAGCGCATCAAGCACCCGCGGATCGCATTTCCGGGCCAATGGCATCTGGCTGCGCAGGCCCCAGAAGCCCTGACGGGCCAGCTCGGAAAGCGCAGCATCGAGCGGGCGGCGCAGCACCGTGCCGCTGTCGAACCAGAACAGCGGCCCCGCCCAGGACTGCGCAGCGTCCGCGATGATGACGGGCTTCCAGGCATAGCTGCCGCTCGCCACCGCCACGTGCGGTGGGTAGTTGGCCGGTGAAAACGCTTTCAGCGATGCCCACGCAAATCGTTGTCGCAGCTCGGCTCTGTCCGCGTCAGAAAGTCCCAGGTCATATACAGCCCAGCGGCAGCGCCGGTGCTCGCCCTGGCGCTCGGCGGACAACAGGAACTGCATGAGCGTGCGGGCAAAGCGGTGGTCCGCCGCCGTGACAATCAGCGGCTGCAGCGGTGCGGTTCCGGTCGTGATACGGCTGGCTACCGGAAGATCACTCAAAATACTTCCTATTGTGACAATCCCCGAGTGTGTCTATCAAGTGGCGCGGCCTACGGCAAGGCGGCCCCCCGCCTTGCCGGCCGCGATGAGCAGAGCAGAGCCAAGTCACGTCCGTGAACAGCAGTTTCAAGCATTTCATACCCATGCTGAAGTTCCTGTGGGCACATGCGCCACAGCGCCTGAAGTATCTCGTGATGGCTCTTGCGCTGATCGCCGGCCTGTCACGCGACTGGGTGATGATGGTCGTCAACAAGGCCGCGGCCGCTCCGGTGGACCAGACCATCTCCTACTGGCTGCCGATGTTTACGGTGACCTTCATCACGGTCATCGCCTCAACCTTCCTGTATCAGGTGCTGGTCACCGTGGTGACCACCCAGGTCGTCAACAATGTTCGGCTCAAGCTGATCGGCGGCCTGCTCAACGTGCAGCCCAGCTTCATCGACCGGCGCGAACACGGGGCGATCTACCACATCCTCACCACCGACGTGAGCGGCGTGGCGGGCTTCACCAGCACGTTCCTGAACCTGATGCCAGCGGTGATCTTCCTGTCGATCGCCATTCCGCAGGTTTTCTACTACTCGGCGATCGCCGGCTTCTTCGCCGTGCTGGTGATGGTGGGCGGAGCGCTGTCCTACCACTTGCAGCAGAAGACCATGGCGAAGCTCAACGACGACGCCCGCGCCCTGGAAGTCGCCTATTTCGAGCGCGTGTCCGAAATGCTGCGCGGCTTCCGCGAACTGCGCCTGCATCAGGGGCGGCGGAAGAGCTTCAGCGGCGACCTGTCACGCGTGCTGGAGCGGCTGCGCCAGCTGCTGATCAAGGTGAACCGCATCTACGAAACCGGCGAGTCGGCGGTGCATGGACTGAAGTTCCTGCTGCTCGCCGGCATCGTGTTCCTCGTGCCCTATCTGGTGCGCACCGATTCGGTCGTCACCTTCCAGCTGCTGACGCTGGTGCTGTTCTCGCTCACGCCCTTCGAGCAGATCGTCACCAGCTATCCATCGGTGATCGGAACCCTTGTCTCCTTCCTGCGCATCGATGACCTGTCACGCGAACTGGAAGACGTCGAAAGGGCAATCGACAAGCCGTCGCAATATCCTGCGGTCGAGAAAGCGCCGGCCTTCAGCCGGATCACGCTCAAGGGCGTCGAGGCGCGCTATGATTCGCGCGAGGCCAGCAGCTTCACGCTGGGGCCGATCAACTTCGAGCTGAAGCGCGGCGAGGTGGTGTTCCTCGTCGGCAGCAACGGATCCGGCAAGACGACGTTCATGAACGTGCTCACCGGGCTGCTCGAACCCACGGCCGGCAGCATCGCGCTCGACGGCAAGGAGCTGGCGCCGGAGGACATGGACTTCTATCGCGCACAGTTCTCGGCCATCTTCACGCAGTTCCACGTGTTCCGCCAGCTCTACGGAATCGAGGGCATTGCGCGGGAAAAGGCCGAAGCGGTGCTGAAAGCAGTGCATCTCTATGGCGCCACCGACATCCAGAACGATGCCTTCACCCGCATCGATCTCTCTGCCGGGCAGCGGCGCCGGCTGGCCCTCGCGGTGGCCTTGATCGAGGACCGCAACGTGCTGGTGCTCGACGAGTTCGTCGCCGACCAGGACCCGGACCGTCGGACCTATTTCTTCCGCAAGATGCTGCCCGCGCTGAAGGCGCGCGGCAAGACGCTGGTGGTGTCCACCCACGATCTCGCCTGGCTCGACTGCTGCGACCGGGTGTTCTCCTTCGAGAACGGCCAGATGACGGAGCTGCCACGCACGCCCTCCGTCGAAGCAGCGGCGTCCTAGCGGCGGACGCGCCGGGGCCTCTTCCTCTCCCGCCGGGCAGGAGACGACGATTCAGGATCGGTGTTTGATGTCAGCCAAGGGCAACGAGGCGGGGCCACAGATGTGCCTCGACGCGAGCCAGCATGGCCTCGTCGTCGATCTCGCCCCATAGCAGGTCATCGACGCGCAGGCAGGCGATGCGGGTGTCGCCCGCCGCCCTGACCACGGCACTTTCATAGTCGCTGTCGGGCTTCGCTTCATCGGCATGGATCGAGAGCGAGTGCGCCAGCGCTGCGGAAATCTTCGAGATGCCGACGAGTTCGCCGAAGGGCGCATCGGGGTGGGTCGTGCGCTGCTTGGACATGCCGCGGAACCGCGCCACGCCGTGGTGATCGTCGGCCCAGACATAGACCTCGTCGCCCGCGCCGGTCGGGCCCGATGTCAGGATGACGCTGTCGTGACCGGATTCGAGGACGGTGGCCAGGGCGCGTGGTTCGTAGATGATGTCCGACTCAAGCAGCAGGAATGGACCGCCCATGGCGCCAAGGCCGACACGCAGGCTCTCGAAACTGCCCTTCTCCGCGAAAAGCGGATTATGCAGGGTGGCGACGGCGAGGCCAGGCACGGGTGCAAGCCCGGCATAGTTTTCCGCCAGGTGGCCGGTGACGATGGTGACGTCGCGAATGCCGGCTGCCGCCAGCAGCGACAGCGAACGCGACACGAGTGTCCTGCCCCCCACCTCGATGAAGCCCTTGGGAATGCTTTGCCCGCGCGGCCCCATGCGCACGCCGCGCCCTGCCGCCAAAATCAGTGCCTGTTCAATGCCCACGTGAGGTTCCGTTGCTGGCGCGCGCTGCGCGATTGGCACAAAGAAATTTCTCGACAACCTATGGGGGCTGTAGCATCCTCGTTTGCGTTGTCAAGTTTGCCGCATTTCATGCAACTAAGTCCGCAGGATATCGCACAGTTTCGCGCCACCGGATATCTCGTGATCCGCAGCCTCTTTGCGGGCCGTCAGCTTGCCGACCTCATCCGCTGGACCGATGACGTGGAAGGCTGGCCAGAAACCCCCGGGAAGGCCATGAAGTATTTCGAACGCTCGCGCAGCGACGGGGCACGGCTGCTGCAGCGGATCGAAAACGTCTATCCCTATCATGAGGGTTTCCAGGGGCTGTGTGACGGCGACCTGCGCGGCATCAGCACGCAGCTGCTCGGCGGCGAGGCCGTGCTGTTCAAGGAGAAGATCAACTTCAAGCTTCCAGGGGGCGCTGGCTTCGAGCCGCACCAGGATGCCCAGGCGGACTGGGGAAAATATTCCGCATTCCACCTCACCGCCATGGTGAGCGTTGATCCCTGCACGATTGAGAACGGCTGCCTCGAGATGGTGTCGGGCCATCATGACCGCGGCCTGATCGGTGACCTGTGGGCACCGCTCAATGCCGAGCAGATGCAGGGCATGGACTTCGTGGCGGTGCCCACCGCGCCGGGCGATGCGATCTTCTTCGACTCCTATGCGCCGCACCGGTCCGCGCCCAATGTGACCGGCAAACCGCGGCGCGTGCTCTACATCACCTACAACCGCGCCGCGGATGGTGACTGGCGTGAGCAATATTATGCCGACAAGCGCCGGAGCTTCCCGCCCGATTGCGAGCGCGAGCCAGGCAAGGTCTATGAATACAAGGTCTAGTCCGGCGATCCCGGCATGAGGATCGTTCAGGTTTGCCCCTATGACCCGGACCGGCATGGCGGGGTGCAGCGGCACATGCATGCGCTGGCTGCCGCGCTGGCAGCGCGCGGCCATGACACGCTGATCATTGCCCCTGGCGCTGCAAGGCCCACCGATGCGGGGATGTGGCGGCTGGGGGGGATGCGCAGCGTGGCCTTTGCGGGCACGCGCTTTGAACTGACATGGGCCGCCGAGGGCGAACTGCGCAATGTGCTGGCGGAGCTCGGCCGCTGGCAGCCGGACGTGGTGCATTTCCACACGCCGTGGGATCCGCTGATGCCGTGGCAGCTGTTCCGGCGCCTCGGCGGGACGCGCGTGGCCACCTTTCACGACACGCCGCCGCCCGGCGTCACGGGAGCGGCGCTGCGCAACCTGTTCAAGCTGCTGAGCCGCTATCTTCTGGCGCGGCTCGACGGCGCAATTGCCGTGTCGGAGGCGCCCCTGGCGCATCTGCGGCCCGGCACGTCCGGCGTGCAGCCGGTGGTCCTGCCGCCGGTCACCGACCTGTCGCCGTTTCTCATGCTCCACAAGGCACCAGCGCGGCAGCGGCCCGATGTCCTGTTCATCGGCCGGCTGGAGCCGCGCAAGGGCGTGCAGGTTCTGCTGGATGCGGCCGACCGGCTGGCCTCCGGCGCGGTGGCGCGGCCGGGTGGCGCTGCCAAGCCGCGCTTCGTGGTGGCAGGCGACGGCGATCTGCGCGATGCGGTTCTGGCGGCGCAGCGCAGGCTGGGCCGTGATTCAATCGAATTCGTGATGACGCCTTCGGAGGCGGAGCAGTGCCATCTGCTGTCGCAGGCGACGCTGGCCGTTTCACCCGCGCTTTATGGCGAGAGCTTCGGCATCGTGCTGGCAGAGGCACTGGCCAGCGGCACGCCGGTGATCGCCGCGGGCAATGCGGGCTACCGCACGGTGCTGACGGGCCGCGGCGCCGGCCTGCTGGTTCCGCCCGGCGATGGTGCCGCGCTGGGCGCACGCATTGCCGCGCTGCTGGACGGCGGGCCAGAACGGCAGGCGCTGGCCGACTGGGGCCGGGCCCATGCCCGCCAGTATGACGTGGCGCAGCGGATCGGCGATTTCGAGGCCTTCTACCGGTGCGCCATGGCGCGTCACGCCCGTTCGAAGGCGGAGCGCTGAGGTGCCGCCCGCCCGAGCCACCGGCGCGCCATCCATTCGGTGACGCGGCTCGGGTGCTTGCCGAAATTGTCGTTGAGGGTCACCCATTTCGGGTTCTGCAGTTCGGCGCGGAGCAGGGCATAGGCGGTGGCTGGCCAGATGTCCTCGAGCGGCACATAACCGCTCGAGGCATGAAGCTCCGCCGGGCTGGCGCGCACCGCCCTGCCTTCGGCCAGCATGAGCTGCGGATAGAGATATTCCGGCGCCACGTTGCCCGGCGCGCGGAAGCGCGCGGTGCGGGTGGCGGCAAAGGCCTCCGGATAGCGCTCGGTCATGGCCAGCCACTCGCTGCGGGAAATGAGCAGTGGCACGTGGTTGACGTGGCCGCGCCACGCCGCGCCGAAGTCCCGGTCGAGCAGGCGGTTCGATTCGGCCAGTGCCATGTTCCACGGGCTTTCGGAGGCGGGGTTGCGGATCGTGTCATGACGCGGCGTGGCGGCGGGCTTCTCGAACACCAGTGGCCGGCCGTCGGCGGCGCGGAAGTCGGCGGGGGTCACGTCCTTCAGGAACAGCATGTCGTCCTCGAGGTAGAGGAAGGTTTCCGACAGGCCGGGGATCAGGTGCAGGTGGCTGATGATGGCGAAGGAGTTGAAGGTGGGGAGCAGCGCCGCGGGGATCACCTCGTCATGGTGGATGACGGTGAGGCGCGGATGCGCGGTGTCGAGCCAGGAGGGCACCTGCGGGCGGCAGGTGAAGAGGAAGACCCGGTTCACCCAGGGGGCATGGCGCTCCAGCGCGCGGAGCCCATAGCGCAGGATCTCCAGATTGTCGCGGGTGCGCGAGGGATCGAGGTCCGGCACCGCGCGCGCATGGGCCTTCAGCATCTCGCGGTAGCCCGGCGTGGTGTCGTCCACCCAGGTGATCACCGCGTCGATGGCGGCGGCACCCTCCGGCTGCTGTGCTTGGAACAAATGAATTGACCTTCCCGGCATAATCCCGATAACGGCTGTCTAGCCCCAATTCGTTTCCGGCGCATTGTGAAACAAGATCTCATCATTGCGGTGGACGTCGGCACGAGCAGCCTGAAGGTGGGGCTGATCGGACCCGATCTCGACGTCCTCCACGCCGCCGACCACCCCTATCCCGTCACCTATCCGGGCCCCGGCTGCGCCGAGCAGGACCCGCTCGACTGGTGGCTGGCGCTCAGGCTGGCGCTGGTCAAGCTCTCCAACAGCTGCCCCGGCCTGCGCGAGCGCGCCGCCGGCATGGTCTTCGCCTCGCAGATGTGCGGCGTGGTGGCGGTTGACCGCGATGGAAGGCCGCTGCGCCCCTGCATGATCTGGCTCGACAAGCGCGCCGCCAGCCTGGCGCGCGAGGTGATGGGAGGTTTCCCCACGCTGTTCGGCTACGGGCTGTTCAAGCTCATGAACTCGATCCGGCTCACCAATGGCGCGCCCTCGCTCAACGGCATGGACCCGCCCGCCAAGATGCTGTGGCTGAAGCGGCATGAGCCGGAAACCTATGCCGAAGCGTGGAAGCTGCTCGACGTGAAGGACTGGCTGCTGCTGCGCGCCACGGGCCTTGCCGTGACCACCGCCGACCTTGCCAACGTCACCTGGATGATGGACACGCGGCAGGGCCGCGAGGGCTGGTCGGACAGCCTGGTACGACGCTTCGGGCTGAAGCGCAGCCTGCTGCCGGACATCGTCGAGGGCACGTCCTCGCCGGGCGGTCTCACCGCTGCGGCGGCCACCGAACTGGGCCTGCCAGAGGGCCTTCCGGTTTTCGCCGGCGCCGGCGATGTCTGCGCCGCGGCCATCGGCAGCGGCGCGGTCGAGGACGGCGAGCTTCACATCTCGCTTGGCACCAGCTCGTGGATCAGCGGTTTCTATCCCGGCCGCCGCCTGTCGGCGAGCGAGGGCTACGCCACGATCCTCAGCCCCTTCGGCAACCGGCCGCTGCTGATCGCCACCCAGGAGAGCGCCGGCTCCTGCCTCGACTGGCTGGCACGCCTTGCCGGCAACGAGCCGCAGGAGGACGAGGCGCCGGGGGTTGCCCCGCCGCTGTTCCTGCCGTGGCTCGCCGGCGAGCGCGTGCCGGTGGACGACAACCGGCTGCGTGGCGCATTCCTCGGCCTGTCGCTGCAGCATGGCCGGGCCAGCCTGCGCCAGGCGGTGACCGAGGGCGTTGCCCTCAACACCCGCTGGGCGTGGCGGTCGGTGGCCAGGCAGAAGGGCACGAAGCACGCCCATCTGCTGCGCGCCGTCGGCGGCGGGGCGCTCAACGCCACGCTCTGCCAGGTGCTGGCGGACTGCCTCGGCGTCGACATCGCGGTGGCGCGCGACCCGCGCAATGCCGGGGTGCGCGGGGCAGGCGCCATCGCCGCCGCGGGCCTGGGCTGGCGGCCGAGCGTGTGGGACGCCGCCCGGAGCTTCGACCGCTCCTCGGAGACCGTCTACCGGCCCGACACGGCGCGGCAGGCCTATTTCGAGGCGCGGTTCAGGCTGTTCCTCGACGCCTACAAGCGCAATGCGCCATGGTTCCGCGCCGCCTTCGAGGGAGCCGCCGATGATTGACGGGTTGTTCAAGAAATACATCGACCCGCTGTGGGAGGCGCCGGCGCGGCCGCTGGCGCGCGTGATGACCGCCAACCAGGTGACGCTGCTGGGGCTCGGCCTCATCGCCGTGGTGAGCCTCGCCTATGTCTGGCACCGGGCACCCTTCTGGTATGCGCTGAGCCTTGCCGTGGCCTTCTCGGCCGATTCGCTCGATGGCGCTGTGGCGCGCATCCGGCGCGAGAGTTCGGCCTTCGGCGGCTATCTCGACGCCATCGTCGACCGCTACCAGGAAATGATCGCGCTCGCCGCGCTGGCCTATGTGAGCGATGCATGGGCAGCGGGCTTCTTCGCCCTCTCCGGCGGCTTCCTGACCAGTTACATGAAGGCGCGCGCCGCGATGGAAACCAAGGTCGACAACGTCGCCTGGCCCGACCTGTTCGAACGCCAGGAGCGCATTCTCTTCATCTGCCTCGCGCTGGTCTGCCAGAGCCTGTTCGGGGCCAGCCTCGACCTGATCCCCTGGGCGCTGTGGCTGCTCGCCGTCCTCACCCACGCCACCGCCCTGCAGCGCTTCCTGCGGGCAAAGAAGCTGCTGCAGGAGCAGGCATGAGACCGATTGCGGCAGCATTGCTGATGCTGCTGGCGGCCCCCGTCGCCGCGGAAGAGGTCTATCCGGTGCCCAGCGATGCCAACCAGGTGTTCTACGTGCAGCGCTCGATGAACCCCAACACCATCGTCTATGCAGCGCGGCTGCGCGATGGCAAGCTCGACCCGCGCCAGCCGGTGGAGGTGTTCTGGCGGCGCTTCAACGACGACGGCGAAAAGCGCGACCTGTCCTCGCTCGAGCGCAGCTTCGCCTTCGGGGTGAAGTGGCAGCCGGCGCCCGGCAAGCCGGGAAGTTTCATGGTGCGCGTCGTCTCCTACCCCAGGCGGCCGGCACTGCTGAAGCTGGTGGACGGCGTGCCGCGCATCGAGGGCAAGGTGGCCGGCGTGCCGAGCCGGCTTGACCATGCCTATCTGCACCTCGACGAGAGCGGCTCGGTGCCGAGCGTCACCCGGGTGGACCTCTATGGCTATGCGCTGGCAACCGGCAAGCCGGTGAAGGAAAGCTTCACCCCGTGAGGGCGTGAAGCAGGGCGAGCAGGGCCCACACGATGCCGGCGGCGAACAGCCCCGCCAGCGCGTCATCGGCCATGATGCCGGTGCCGCCGCGGAAATGCCGCTCGGCCGCGCCGACCAGCCAGGGCTTGTTGATGTCGAGAACGCGGAAGGCGAGGAAACCCACCAGCCAGGACAGCGGCGTGGCGGGTGTGAGCACCAGGGTGATGAGCATGCCCACCGTCTCGTCCCAGACGATGGCAGAGGGATCCTCTCCGCCCAGAACGGCAGCGGCACGGCCACAGGCGATGCAGCCGAGCCACAGCAGCGCCAGAACCAGAACCAGCTGCGCGGGCCATGGCAGCAGCATGACGGCGGGATAGAGCAGGACGGCGCCGAGCGCCCCGAAGGTGCCGGGCATCCACGGCGCGAGGCCCAGGCCGAAGCTCAGCGCCAGGGCCACCGAGGGGTTCGCCATGTGGCGGTATGCTGCCTTTCCCGCGCTGCCCTGCACCAAATTTCCCGCTGACTTTCCGCTGCCGGTCTCTTAACATAAGCCCATGCAGGGACGTAGAAAACTTTCACCATGCTGAGCGGCGCCGGAGCCGCCCTGCTGGGCCTCGGCGGCGTGGCGGCGGCGATCAAGATCCATGATTTCTTCGAGGGCGAAACGCTGGTCCGCGACGTGGCGGACGAGCTGGCGCTGAGCCGCCGGAGCCTTGCCGAGCTCGACGCGCACTGGGCGGCCAATCCGCGGCGCTGCCCGGCGGTGGTGTCACTCACCTCGATCCCCAGCCGGCTGCCGCTGATCGAGCGCACGCTGAAGAGCTTGATGCGCCAGAGCCTGGCACCCGCCCGCATCGTGCTGAACCTGCCGCGCTTCAGCCGGCGCGAGGGCGTGGCCTATCAGGTGCCGGGCTTCGTCGCGGGGCTGAAGGCGGTGGAAGTGCGCTGGTGCGAGGACCTGGGGCCGGCCACCAAGCTGCTGCCCACGCTCGTGGCGGAAGCGCCGCAGACGCCCATCATCGTCGTCGATGACGACCGCATCTATCCCGCGAACCTGGTGGCCGACCTGCTGGCGGCCGCCGAGCGCGACCCGGCCGCGGCCTTCTGCATGAGCGGCTGGGTGGTGCCACCCGACCTGATCGACCGCCCGACCACGGTGTGGAGCAACCTGCGCATGCTGCCGCCGGCACCGGTGCGGGCGCGGCGCCTGGCGCGGCCGATGGAGGTCGACATCGTGCAAGGCCTGTCCGGATACCTGGTGCGGCCCGGCTTCTTCGATCTCGCGGCGGTGATGGACTACAGCGCGGCGCCGAAGGAGGCCTTCTTCGTCGATGACGTGTGGATCAGCGCCCATTGCCGGGCCCGGCGCTTCGTCGTGCCGTCCAGGCGGTCCAACTACCAGCCCAAGCTGCACCGGGGCTTCTATGGCCGCACCAGCCTTGGCCGCATCAACCGCGGGCCGGGGCCGGATGCGCAGCGCAACAACTCGATCGTCATCCGCCACTTCGCGCAGCATTGGATGACCTCCGCCGCGGGCGTGGCACCGTGAACGGCGCCGCCGCCAGCGCCACCATCGGGCGGCTTCTGCAGGCAGGCTTCGCGCTGCAGCGCAAGGGTGAGCTGGCGCAGGCCCGCGCGCTCTATGCCCAGGTGCTGGAGATCGACCGGCGCAACTTCGATGCCCTGCAGCTGAGCGGCCTGTGCGCACTGCAGGCCGGTGACACCGCGGCGGCGCGGCAGCTGCTCGACCGGGCGCTGGCGCTTCGCCAGGACGTGGCATCGGTGTTCAACCACCGCGGCGTGGCGCTGCGCCGACTGGGCGAGCCTGAACGGGCGATCGCCGATTTCACGCGCGTCATCACGCTCGATCCGCAGAGTGTGGATGCGCGCTACAATCGCGCCAACACGCTGCGGGAGCTGGGCCGGCGCGAGGAGGCCCTGGCGGATTACCGGCTGGCGGCCGAGCGCGCCCCGGCGCGGGCCGACATCCTCAACAATCTCGGCGCCTGCCTGAAGGACGTGAACCTCCATGCCGAGGCGCTGGCCTGCTATGACCGGCTTGTGGCGATCAGCCCGCAGCATGCAGAAGCCCACTCCAACCGGGGGCTGGTGCTGCAGAACCTCGGCCGCTTCGAGGAGGCGCTGGCGAGTGTCGACAGGGCCGTCGCACTGAAGCCCGACTTCGCCGAAGCCTGGCGCGAGCGGGCCGCCGCGCTGCTGGCGCTGGGCCGACTGGACGAGGCGCGGGAATCGGTTTCGAAGGCCGTGGCGCACGCGCCCGGCAATGCAGGTGCCCATGCGACGCTCGGCCTGGTCATGATGGAGACCGGCCGGCCGGAAGATGCGGCGCAGAGCTTTGCGCAGGCGCTGGCTCTGCAGCCCGGCCATGTGGAGGCCAGGCTGGGACTGGCGAAGCTGACGGCGGAGGAGGGCCGCTTCGCCGATGCCGAGGAGTTGTTCAACGCCGTTCTGGAGGACGAGCCCGGCAACGTGGCAAGCCTTCATGGGCTGGCGGGTCTGCGCAAGTTCAAGGCGGGTGACCCGCTCTTCGCCGCCATTGCGGACCGCCTGCGCGACGGCCGTCTGACGGCTGAGCAGCGTGAGCAGCTGCACCATGGCTTTGCCAAGATCTGCAATGATGCCGGACGCCAGGACGACGCGATGGCGCATTTCGCACAGAGCAAGCTGTGCCGTGCCTCGCGCTTCGACCTCGCGGCGCATCGGGCCGGCTTCAGCGCCATGCAGCGCCTGTTCACACCCGCCTTCTTTGCCGCGCGCCGCGACTTCGGGTCGGAGGATGCGCGGCCGGTGTTCATCGTCGGCATGCCGCGCTCCGGCACGACGCTGACCGAACAGATTCTCGCCGCGCATCCCGCCGCGCAGGGCTTCGGCGAATTGCAGGACATGGCCGCGCTGTCGAAGAAACTGGGCGGCGGCCTGAAGATGCCCGAGGCCTTCACGCAGGCGGTCGCGGCACTCGATGCCGAAGCTTCGCTGCGGCTGGCGGAGCGCTATCTCGCGGCGTTCCGGGGTGCGGCGCCAGGCATGCTGCGGGTCATCGACAAGCGGCCGCACAACTACGAAATGCTCGGCCTCATCGCGCTGCTGTTCCCCCGGGCGCACATCATCCACTGCCGCCGCGACGCCATGGACAATTGCCTGTCGATGTACATGCAGGACTTCAATCCGCACCACGGCTACAACCGCGACCTCACCACGCTCGGCCACTACTATCGCGCCTATGAGGACCTGATGGCACATTGGCGGAAGGTGCTGCCGCTGCCCATCCATGACTGCATCTACGAGGATACCGTCAATGACCTCGAGACCTCCGCCCGCGCGCTGGTGGATTTCGTGGGCCTCGACTGGGACCCGGCCTGCCTCGACTATCATGCGCGGGAGAGCCAAGTGCGCACGCCATCGCAATGGCAGGTGCGCCAGCCGGTCTACCGCACGTCGGTGGCAGCCTGGCGCAGATATGAAAATCATCTTGGCCCGCTGAAGCGGGCCCTTGGCGTGGAGTGAGCGATGGGCAAGCTGCTGGGTGCGATCCGCGACAACAAGGTGCTGTGGCTGCTGCCGGTGGTGCCAGCGCCGCTCATTGCGGAGGCGGCAGCGCCCGGCGCCCACACCCTGACCTTTCTCCTCGCCATCCTGGCCATCGTGCCGCTCGCCGCCTTGCTGAGCCTCGCCACCGAGCAGGTGGCGGCGCGCACCGGCGACACCATCGGCGGCCTGCTCAACGCCACGCTGGGCAACCTGACGGAGCTGCTGATCGCGCTGGCGGCCCTTCAGGCCGGGGAATATCTGCTGGTCAAGGCGACGATCGCCGGCGCCATCGTCACCAATGCGCTGTTCATGACCGGCATGAGCTTCCTTCTGGGCGGGCTGCGCCACCACGTGCAGGAGTTCAACCGCGGCGCTGCAAGGCTGCAGGTGGCGCTGCTGTTCCTTGCCGCCTTCGGGCTGATGGTGCCCTCGGCGCTGGCCGACATGGATTCGCAAAGCCTGCCGTCGTCGCTCAGCGTCGCGATCGCGGTGATCCTGCTGGCGGGCTATGGCTTCAGCCTGGTGTTCACCCTCGGCACGCACCGGGAGTATTTCGCTGCCGCCGCGCATGAGGCGGAGGAGGGCGCGGTGTGGCCGCTCGGCCTCGCCATCGGCGTGCTGCTGGGCACCACCGTCGTGGTGGCGCTGGTGAGCGAGGTGTTCGTGGCGTCGCTGACCGGTGCCTCCGCGGCGCTTGGCCTGTCCCCCGCCTTCGTGGGCTTCGTGGTCGTCGCCATCGTCGGCGCCGCCGCCGAGATGACGGCCGCCTTCGCGGCCGCGCGCCGCAACCGGCTGGACCTGAGCCTCGGCATCTCCTTCGGCAGCGCCGTGCAGATCGCGCTGTTCGTCGCTCCGGTGCTGGTGCTGCTCAGCCATGTGATCGGGCCGCAACCCATGTCGCTGCAATTCTGGCCGGGAGCGGTGGTAATGATCTTTGTGGCCACGCTGACGGCCGCGCTGACCGCGGCGAGCGGGCATGCAGCATGGTTCATCGGCCTGCTGATGCTGATGATCTATGCGATCTTCGGGGTCACGCTGTTCATCCTTCCACCCACCTGAAACCGGCATGAGACGGCGATGACCCAGGACCCTTCACCACCCCCCGACAGCAGCGTGCTCGCGCCGGGCGAGCGGCTGGCCGAGATCCTCTTCGGCCTGATCATGGTGATGAGCTTCACCGGATCGCTGAGCGTTGCCACGGCGGACCGGGTGGAGGTACGGGTGATGCTGATCGCGGCGCTGGGCTGCAACATCGCCTGGGGACTGATCGACGCCATCATGTTCATCATGGGCCGTCTCAATGAACGCGGCGGCGACCGCAAGACGGTGCGCGCGGTGCAACGCTCGCGCAGCCATGCCGAGGCCCATGCGCTGATCCGCCGGAACGTGCCGCCGGTGGTGGGCACCGAACTGACCGAGGAGGCGCTGGAGCGCATTAGACAGCGCATTGCCGCGCTGCCGCTGATTTCGACCGCACCGCCCATCACCCGCGATGACCTGCGCGGTGCGCTGGCAGTGTTCCTGATCGTGGTGGCCTCCACCTTCCCGGTGATCCTGCCCTTCGTCTTCATGTCGGACCTGCCGCTCGCCATGCGCCTGTCGAACGCCATCGGACTCGCCATGCTGGCCTTCATCGGCCACGCCTATGGCCGGGCCTCGGGCTTTTCGCCCTGGTGGACGGCTGGGTCGATGGCCGTCCTGGGCAGCGTTCTGGTGGCCCTGACCATCGCGCTGGGTGGCTGAGCGCCGATCCGCTGGCGCTGTCCGGACAGGGGTGTTAGAGGACCGCACCACACAGCCGACGCAGGATTGAAGCCGCGCCCGTGACCGCGCCGAATGACATTTTCCAGAAGGCTCTCGCGCTTCACCAGCGCGGGCAGGCTGCTGCCGCGCAGGCGCTCTACGCGCAGGTGCTGGCGCTTGAGCCCGGGCATTTCGACAGCCTGCACCTGATGGGCCTCACCTTCATCCAGGCTGGCGAGCCCGCCAGGGGGGTGGAACTGATCCGCCGCGCGATTGCGCTGCGGTCGGGCTTCGCCGAGGCGCATTACAACCTCGGCAATGCGCTGCTGACGCTGGGGCGGCCGGGCGAGGCACTCGAAAGTTTCACCACCGCGCTGAAGCTGAAGCCCGATGATGCGCAGTATCACCTCGAAGCTGGCAACGCGCTGAAGGACCTCAAGCGCAATGGCGAGGCGGTGGCGGCCTATGACGCGGCGATCCGCCTCGACCCCACATTGGCCGAGGCCTTCAACAATCGCGGCATTGCCCTCAAGGACGAGGGCCGGCCCGACGCGGCGCTGGCCAGCTATGACGCGGCGATCAGGCTCAGGCCGCGCTATGCCGAGGCGCACAGCAACCGCGGCAATGTGTTGAAGGAGCTGGGCCGCCATGGCGAGGCGCTGGCCTGCCACGACGCCGCCATCGCCCTCAGGCCCGGCTATGCCGAGGCGCATTACAACCGCGCCAATGTGCTGGGCGAGATGAAGCGCCATGACGAGGCGCTGGCGAGCTATGACGAAGCACTGCGGCTGCGGCCCGGCTATGCCGAGGCCGAGCACAACAAGGCGCAGCTGCTGCTCGGCATGGGGCGGCTGAAGGAAGGCTTCGCGCGCTATCACTGGCGCTGGAAGAGCCCCGCCTTCACCGGTGCGGCGCCGCGCACCGGATTGCCGGCATGGCGCGGCGAGACCGGCGGACATGTGCTGCTGTGGGGCGAACAAGGCATCGGCGACGAGATCTTCCATGCCTCCATGCTGTCGCTCCTGCCGCATGGGATGAGCGTGACGGTGGCGGCCGATGCGCGGCTCCGCGGCATCTACGAACGCTCCTTCCCCGGGTTGCGGCTCATCGCGAGCAGCGACCTGGAACAGGCGCTGGACGAAGGGCTCACGGCGCAGGCGGCGATGGGCGACCTCGGCGCCATTCTCGGCGTCGATGACACCACCATCGCAGCGCGGCGCATGCCGTACCTCGTGGCGGACGATGCCCGGCTTGCACTGCTGCGGCGTGACAATCCCGTCCTGCTGCAGCAGCCGGTCTGCGGGCTGTCGTGGAAGAGTGCCAACAAGCGCTTCGGCGCAGAGAAGAGCCTGCGGCTGATCGATCTGGCCCCGCTGCTGCAGACCGAGGGCGTGACCTTCGTGAACCTGCAATATGGCGAGGTGGCGGACGAGATCGCCGAGGTGCGCGATGCCCTGGGCGTCCGCGTGCACGAGGTGGCGGGGCTCGACGTGTTCAACGACATCGACGGGCTGCTGGCGCTGGTCGCCGGCTGCGATGGCGTGCTGACCACGTCCAACGTGACGGCGCATCTGGCAGGCGCGCTCGCCAGGCCCGGCGTGGTGCTGGTGCCCACCGGCAAGGGCTGCCTGTGGTATTGGCAGGGCGGTGCCAACAACTTATGGTATCCGAGCCTGCGGCGCGTGGCGCAGCAGCAGGCCGGGCAATGGCAGGCCGCCATTCACACGGCCGTGGCTTCGGTAAAGGACATCCTATGACGGAACGCGTCAACCTGATCGTCGGCTTCGACCAGCGCGAGGCCATTGCCTATCACGTGTTCTGCCAGAGCGTGATCGAGAAGGCGAGCCTGCCGGTGCAGTTCCTGCCGCTCAATCCGCAGTCGATCGCCGGCTACACCGAGCGCCACCGCGATGGCAGCAACGTGTTCATCTACACCCGATTCCTGACGCCCTACCTGATGGGCTTCGAGGGTTGGGCGATCTTCGCCGACGGCGACATGATCTGCAACGCCGACATCGCCGAGCTGTGGCGGCTGCGCGATCCCTCCAAGGCCGTCATGGTGGTGAAGCACGACTACAAGACCAAGGCGGCCACCAAGTATCTCGGCAACAGGAACGACAACTATCCGCGCAAGAACTGGTCGAGCGTCATCCTGTGGAACTGCGGGCATCCTGCCAACCGGCAGCTCGACCCGGCCTTCGTCGAGACCAAGGATGGCGCCTTCCTGCACCGCTTCACCTGGCTCAGCGATGACCTGATCGGCGAGATCCCGCGGGAGTGGAACTGGCTCGCCATCGAATATGACGACAATCCGGCGGCCAAGCTGGTGCACTATACGCTCGGCACGCCGTGCTTTGCCGACTACCGCGACAGCGGCATGGCCGAGCTGTGGCACGACAGCCTGAAGCGCGCCGAGGAAGGCCTGGGAAAATAGGCGGCCATGTCCGGCACGCTCACCCAGCTGCGCCAGGCGCTGGCCGCCCTGCAGGGTGGCGACCTCGCCGGTGCCATCCGCCAGGCGCAGGCCATCCTGCGCGCCGAGCCTCGCAACTTCGATGCCCTGCACATATTGGCGCTGGCAAACTATCACGCACGTGACCTGCAGGCGGCGCTGCGCAGCATCGAGCAGGCACTGGCACTGCGCCGCGACATGCCGGAGGCCTTCAATACCCATGGCCTGATCCTGCGGGGCCTCGGCCGCGCGCCCGCAGCGGCCGGGGAATTCGCCCGCGCGGCGCAGCTGAACCCCCGCTCGCGCGAGGCGCACTACAATCTCGGCAACTGCCTCCACGACATGGGCCGGCTGGCGGACGCGCTGGCGCATTACGATACGGCGCTGAAGATCGACCCCGCCATGCTGATGGCGTGGAACAACCGGGGCCTCGTGCTGCGCCGCATGGGGCGGCTCCCCGACGCGGTTGCAAGTTTCGGCGAGGCGCTGCGGCGCAATGCCGGTTTCGTGCCCGGCCTGTGCAACAGGGGCGACGTACTGGCAATGCTGGGCCGGCCGCAGGAGGCGCTCGCCGATCATGACCGCGCCATTGCGCTGAACCCGGATTTCGCCGCGGCCCATGCCGGCCGTGCCACCGCGCTCATGGCGCTTGGCCGCCCGGCCGAGGCGCTGGAGTCCTCTGACCGGGCGCTGCGCCTCGAGCCGCGGGCACCCCAGGTGCAGATGAACCGCGCGATTGCGCTGGCCTCTCTCGGCCGCCTCGATGCCGCCGAGGCGGCCCTGCGTGCGGCGCTGGCGCTGCAGCCGGACTCAGCCGAGGTCCACTACAATCTCGGCAAGGTGCTGAAGCAGCAGCAGCGGGCGGAAGAGGCAGTGGCGAGCTATGACCGCGCCATCGCCCTCAACCCCGGCCACGCCGAGGCACTGGCGAACCGCGGTACCGCGCTGAAGGAGCTTGGCCGCGGCGAGGCGGCGCTGGCGAGCCTCGAGGCCGCCATCGCGCTCCGGCCGGAGCTCGCCGAGGCGCACAGCAACCGCGGCAACGTGCTGGCCGACATGCTGCGCCTCGAGGAGGCGCTCGCAGCCCATGACCGCGCCATCGCGCTCCGGCCCGGCTCCGCCGAGGCGCACAGCAACCGTGGCAACACGCTGCGCGAGATGAACCGGCTGGAAGAGGCGCTGGCCAGCCTCGACCGGGCCATCGCGCTCCGGCCGGACTATGCCGAGGCCTACAGCAACCGTGGCAACGTGCTGCGCGACCTCGGCCGGCTGGCGGCGGCGGCGGCAAGCTTCGACGCGGCGCTGGCGCTCAGCCCGGAGGAGCCGGGCATGCGCTACAACAAGGCCATGGTGGCGCTGCAGGCACAGGACTTCCGGCAGGGCTTCGCGCTTTACCGCGAGCGCTGGAAGACCGCGGAATTCGACGGCAAGGCGCTGGCAACGAACGCGCCGGCCTGGGACGGCAGCCCGCCCGGCGGCCCGCTGCTGCTGTGGGGCGAACAGGGAATCGGCGACGAGGTGTTCTACGCCTCGCTTCTGTCGCTGCTCGACCTGCCGGCGCTGCAGGTGACGGTGGCGGCGGACCGGAGGCTGCACCCGCTGTTCCACCGGTCGTTTCCCGGCATCGCCCTGTGCGACCGGGCGGGTGCCGCAACCGGTGAGGGCTTCGCCGCGCAGGCGGCGATGGGCGACCTCGGGCATCTGCTCAAGGTCGATGCGGCGCGGATCGCGGCGCGCCGCTACCCTTATCTGGTGGCAGGCGAGGCGCGCCGGCAGCGCCTCGGCGCGGCCAATCCGGCGCTGGCGCGTCGCCCGGTCTGCGGCCTGTCGTGGCGCAGCGGCAATGTCAGGCTGGGGGCGGCACGCAGCCTAGGCCTCGGCGATTTCGCCGCCATCCTGCAGGGTTCCGCCTTCACCTGCGTCAACCTGCAATATGGCGCGGTGGATGACGACATCGCCGGGGCCCGCGTGCAGCACGGCCTGGCCGTCGAGGTGCTGCGGGATCTCGACGTGTTCAACGACCTCGACGGGCTGGCGGCAGCGATCGACCTGTGCGACGTGGTGCTGACCATCGACAATGTCACGGCGCACCTCGCTGGTGCCCTGGGCAAGCCCGCCATCGTTCTCGTTCCATCCGGCAAGGGCCGCTACTGGTACTGGGGCGGCGAACGGCAAAGCCTGTGGTACCCGAGCCTCAACCTGGTCTACCAGCCCGATCTCGGCACCTGGGCCCCGGCGCTGGAGGAGGCCGCCCGGCTGATCCGGAACCTCGACGCGCCGCCCGCGGGCCGCTAGATGTGACGCCGGGCGAACACGGGATCCCTCATGCCACTCTACCAATACCGCAAGAACGACCTGGAAAAGACCTTCCTGTTCATCCATGTGCCCAAGACCGGCGGCACGGCGGTGGAGACCTTCTTCCGCGCCGTGGGCCTTACGGGCTATTTCGACCCCCCCACCTACATGCCGGTGCGGCCCTATCTCAAGGTGCCGCCGGCGCATTACGACTATGAGGTGCTGCGCCGGCTGTTCGAACTCGACGCGCTCTACAGCTTCGCCATCGTGCGCCATCCGGTGCAGCGCATGATCTCGCAGTACAAGTGGTCACTCGAGAAGTCGAACAAGGCGGAAGAGCTGGCGCAAAGCGGGTTCACGGATTTCCTTGTCCGCATGTTCGCCGAGTACCGGCGCAACGAGAACCTGTTTTCCGGCCACTTCAAGCCGCAGGTGCGCTTCGTCGGCGAGAAGGTGACGAAGATCTTCAAGTACGAGGCCGGGCTCGATGTCATCATCCGCCGGGTTCTGGAGGATGTGGGCTTCCGGCCGCAGGGCGAGCTGAAGCTGCCTGTGGTGAACAACTCGGCGCCCCGCAAGGTCGAGCCGAGTGCCGCCGACATCGCGCTGATCCGCGACATGTATGCCGAGGACTATGCCGCCTTCGGTTATGACGAGGCCGCCGCGGCGGGGGAGGGAAGCAGGGCATGAACGGCAAGATGGTGTCGCGGCCGCCGCAGCCTGGGGCCGCCGGCCTGCGCGAGATCGCCTTCCTGCATATCGGCAAGAATGCCGGCACGCAGATCATGCACCTGGCGCAGCAGATCAGGGCGCACGGGCTTCACATCCACCAGCTGTCGCATGCCACCAAGCTCTACGAGGTGCCGGAGCGGCTCGACTACTTCTTCTCGATCCGCAATCCCGTCAGCCGCTTCAAGTCGGGCTTCTATTCGCGCAAGCGCAAGGGCCAGCCGCGCATCTACGTCGAGTGGTCGAAGGCAGAGGCGCTGGCCTTCGCCGCCTTCGAGCATGCCAATGACCTGGCCGAGGCGCTGTTCCAGCCGGGCGAGCGGGGGCTCCTTGCCGCGCAGGCGATCAGCGCCATCCGCCATACCTCGATGCAGCAGATCGACTGGTTCGAGCGCGTCGGCTTCCTCAGCGCGAGGCCGCCCGTGTGGATCGTCCGGCAGGAGAACTTCGAAACGGACTTCGATGCCTTCCTGGCGCGCATGGGGCTTGGCCTGACCTGCAGCGTGCTGCAGCCGGCGAAGGATCCGGCAGCCGCTCACCGCAACGACTATTCCCGCACGCCGGAGCTCAGCGACCTGGCGCAGGACAACCTGCGGCGCTGGTATGCACGCGACTTCGTGTTCTATGAACTCTGCGAGCAGTGGATGCGCAGTCAGGACCCCCGGGCCTGAGGCCGCGCCGGGCTCCTCAGCCGAAATTCCAGCGGGCGAGATAGGCGGGCGCCAGCGGCCCCAGCTCGCTCCTCAGGAAGATGGCGAGGGCCTGGCGCTCCTCCAGCGCCAGGGCCGACTGGTGGGCCTTCAGCAGTCCGGGGTCGCCGCGGGTCTGCGAACCGGATGGCTGGTTCCTGTCATACCAGGCCACGCCGTCCTTGCGGATCCAGTCCATCTTCGCCGGATCAAAGGCGGCGGCGATGCCGAGAAAGCCGAAGATGGTGCGCAGCGACTCGTCGCTGCTGACGAGGTCATCGTAGCTGACCACCAGCTTCTCGCCGGGGAAGGCATCGAAGAGCTGGATGTTGCGGCAGTATTGCTTCATCGCCACCAGGTTCTTGTCGAAGGCGCGCACGAAGCTTTCCGCCGGGTCGCGCAGCAGGAGCAGCGCCTTGGCGTAGCTGGTGCTGCCATCGGCGTTGAACAGCGGCGCGAAGGGGCCCACCGGCGGCCCCCGGTGGCCGGCATAATGGGTGCGGTGGAAGAGCAGCGGGCCGTCCTTGACGAGGTGGACCTTGCCGGGCGTGCGGCGGCCGCTCAGCACCTCGCAGGCGTGGCGGACGAGGTTGAGGCCGGAGCGTTCGGCTGAAATCACAAGCGTCTCGGGAAAGGGCGCGTGGCCGTTCCGGAATTCACTCACCTGAGGGCTCTCCTTCCGGCTGGTTCGTGCCGGTAAATCAAATGGTTAACAGCAAGGCCGAAGGGCGGCGGACGAAACTTTCCCGTCGACGTGCCGGACTTGGATTGATAGAGCAGCAATGTCGGAATCAGTGCTGATGATCAACGTCAAAATGCGAAGCGCCGGGGCATGATCCTCTCCCACAGCCACCAGTTCATCTTCCTCAAGACGCGCAAGACCGGCGGGACCAGCTTCGAGATCGCGCTGTCGAAATATGCCGGCCCGGAAGATGTGGTGACGCCCATTGCACCGGCCGACGAGAAGATCCGCGCGGCTCTGGGCCATGGCGGCCCGCGCAACCACCTCGGCGATGCCGGCCCCGCGGCACCGGGCGGGCAGCATCCGCCTGGCTTGCGTTTCTACAATCACATGGAGGCGGCGGAACTGCGCGCCCTTGTGCCGCAACCGGTGTTCGACGGCTATCTGAAGGTGGCGATCACCCGCAACCCCTTCGATTATGTGGTGAGCTGGTATTACTGGGAACGGGCGCGGCACGGGCCGACCTCGCCGCAGGATTTTCGCGTCTGGCTCAAGTACCATCATCTGAGGCAGCCGGAGATCGAGGCCGCCTACCGGCGGCGGCAGCACACCAATCCCGGCGTCTTTGCCTCCAATCGTCTCATCACCCATGTCGATGGCCGGAGCGTGGTGGACCTCATGATCCGTTATGAGGATTTCGAGCATGACGTGCCAGCCTTCGCGGCCCGCGTTGGCCTGCCGGCCTCGCTCTATCGCGAGTTCAGCGAGATTTCGGCCAAGGGCGGCTACCGTCCGGCCTCGGCCACCAGCCGCGCCATGTTCGAGGGCTTTCCCGAGGGCCGCGCGCTGATCGAGAAAATGTTCGCCGAGGACATCGAAACCCACCACTATGCCCTGGCCTAGCGGGCGGGCCGTCCATCACCGGCCCTGCCCTGCCAGATCAACCGCGAAAGCGCATCATGCCGCCCGACACACGCACCCTCTTCCAGAAGGCCCTGGCGCTGCACCAGAGCGGTGATGCCGCCGGCGCGCAGGCCATGTACCGCAAGGTGCTGAAGCATGACGCGCGGCACTTCGACAGCCTTCACCTGCTGGGGCTGACCTATGTGCAGCAGGGAGACCTGGCGCGTGGTGCCGAGCAGATTTCGGCAGCACTCGCGGTCCGCCCCGACTTCGCCGAAGCCCACTACAATCTCGGCCATGCGCTTCTGAGCCTCGGCCGCCCCGCCGACGCACTGGCAAGCTTCGATCGCGCCATCGCGCTCAATGGCAGGGACCCGCTGTCGCATTTCGAGCGCGGCAATGCGCTGAAGGAGCTCGGCCGCGGCGCCGATGCGATGCAGAGCTTCGAGGCGGCGCTCAGCCTGGCGCCGCGCTTCGCCGATGCCCACAACAACATCGGGGTGCTGCTCAAGGACGAGGGCCGGTTCGAGGAGGCGCTTGCACATTACGACAGGGCGATCAGCCTCAGGCCCGGCTATGCCGAGGCCCACAGCAACCGCGGCAATGTGCTGAAGGAACTGGAGCGTCTCGACGAGGCGCTGGCGAGCTATGACCGCGCCATCGCGCTCCGGCCCGACTATGCGGAAGCCTACAGCAACCGCGGCAATGCGCTGGCCCGGCTGGGCTGGCCGGAACGCGCGCTGGAAAGCCATGACCGCGCCATCGCGCTCCGGCCCGATTATGCCGAAGGCCACAACAACCGCGGCAACGCGCTGAAGGACCTGGGGCGCCTCGACGAGGCGCTGGCGAGCTTCGACACGGCCCTCCGGCTGCGGCCGGATTATGCCGAGGCCCTCAGCAACCGTGGCGGCGCGCTGGCGGAGGCAGGCCGCCTCGGCGAGGCGCTGGCCGATCACGACAGGGCCGTGAGCCTGAAGCCCACGTCCGCCGAGGCGTGGTGCAGCCGCGGCAATGCGCTGGTCGACCTCGGCCGCATGGCGGATGCGCTCGCCAGCTACGAAGAGGCGATGCGGCTGAAGCCGTCCTTCGCCATGGCGCGCTACAATGCATCGCTGGTGGCGCTGCGGCAGCGCGATTTCGCCACGGGCTTCGACTTCTACCGGTCGCGCTTCGCAGCGGAAAGGCCGGGTGCGCGCGGACCCGAAACAGCGCTCCCCGCCTGGGACGGCGCCACCTGCGACGGCGAAGTCCTGCTGTGGGCGGAACAGGGGCTGGGTGACGAGGTGTTCTTCGCCGCCATGTTGCCGCTCGTCGATCCGGCACAGAGGATAGCGCTGTCGGCGGACAGGCGGCTGCACCCGGTGCTGGCGCGTGCCTTCCCGCATGTCAGGCTGATCGGCCGTGAAATGACGGAACAGCGTGTGGAAGGCCCCTTCGCGGCGCAGGCGCCGGTGGGCGACCTCGGCTTCCTGCTGAAGCTCGACGCGGCCCGCATCGCCCGGCGCCGCTCCCCCTATTTCACCGCCGATCAGGCGCGGCGCGCCGCGCTGCAAGCGGCGAATGCTTCCGCCACCGGCGAACTGGTCTGCGGCGTGGCGTGGCGCAGCGGCAACAAGAAGCTTGGCCACCACCGCAGCGTGGCACTCGCCGACTTCGCGCCGCTTCTGCAGCTCCCTGGCCTGCGCTTCGTCAATCTCCAGTACGGGCAGGTGGAAGAGGAGATCGCCGCCGTGGCCGCACGGCTCGGCAGCACCGTGCACATCGCCCGGGATGTCGACGTGTTCAACGACATCGAGGGCCTGCTGGCGCTGATCGACGCCTGTGACGTCGTGTTCACCACCGACAATGTCACCGCGCATCTGGCGGGCGCCCTGGGGAAGCCCGCGGTGGTCATGGTTCCCGCCGGACAGGGCCGCCACTGGTATTGGGGGGGCGAGAGCCCGAGCCTTTGGTATCCGAGCCTCACGCTCGCCTATCAGCAGGACCCCGGCTCATGGCGCGAGCCCGTCACCGAGGCGTCGCAATTCGTTGCTGGCATGCTGGCGCGGGCCCAAGGCTGAGGTGCGGAGTATTGCCACAGCATTTTGAAGCGCAAGGTTGATTGCACCTTCAGATTGTTTCAAATAGTAGCCTGAGAGTGGCTGATTGTCGTGAGGGACGCGAAATGACACGAAAAGGCTCGCTCGGCGTGCGGGGAATTGTGGCATTGGTGATGGTGCTGCCCCTGCTGGCAGCCTGCAAGCAGGAGGCGGAGGCGCCGCCGGCGCCGCCGCGCCAGGTGCGGACCACCGTCATCGCGGAAATCCAGGGCGCCACCACCGTCAACCTCACCGGCCGCATCGAGGCCGAGGACGAGGTTCCGCTGGCCTTCCGCATCGGCGGCAGGCTGCTCGAGAACGGCGGCAAGCTGGGCGAGCGGCTGCAAGCCGGCGACCTCGTGGCCCGCCTCGAATCGCAGAACGAGGAGAACCAGCTGCGTGCTGCCACGGCGGCGCTGGCCGCCGCCCAGGCGCAGTACAACCAGGCGGCCGGCCATTATGACCGGCAGCGCACCCTGTTCCGCCAGGGCTGGGCGACGCGCGCCGCCTATGAAACCGCTGAAAAGGGCAAGAACACCGCCGCCGCGCAGGTCGAGGCCGCAGAAGCGCAGCTGAGTGCCGCGGAAGACCTGCTCGGCTTCACCGAATTGCGCGCCGACCAGGACGGCGTGATCACCACCGTCGGCCCCGGCGCCGGCGAGGTGGTGACGCCGGGCCAGATGATCGTGCGCGTGGCGCGCCAGGACGGGCGCGACGCGGTGTTCGACGTGCCGTCGCAGGTGATCCGCTCCGCGCCCGCCAACCCGGACATCATGGTCTCCCTCGCAGATGACCCGACGGTGAAGGTGCGCGGCCATGTGCGCGAGGTATCGCCGCAGGCCGATCCCATCACCCGCACCTTCAAGGTCAAGGTGACGCTGGAGAACCCGCCGGAAGCGATGCGCCTCGGCGCCACCGTGAACGGCGTGATGACCACGGTGCAGGATGCGGTGATCGAGGTGCCGGCAAGTGCCCTGACCCGCGCCGAGCAGAGCCCCGCCGTATGGGTCGTCGACCCGGCGAACCAGACGGTGGCGCTGCGCCCCGTCTCGGTGAAGCGCTTCGGCGAATATCTCGTGGCCATCGCCGATGGGCTGAAGGCGGGTGACGTCGTCGTCACCGCCGGCGTGCAGGCGCTGCACCCCGGCCAGCAGGTGCGCCTGCTCGAGAGCCAGCAATGAAGGGCTTCAATCTCTCCGAATGGGCGCTGAAGCACCGCTCCATCACCATCTACCTGATGATCCTCGCGGTGATCGCGGGGCTTGGCTCCTATTACCGCCTCGGCCGCAGCGAGGACCCGTCCTTCATCATCAAGACCATGGTGGTGCAGGCGCAGTGGCCCGGCGCCACCACGGAAGAAACGCTGAAGCAGGTGACGGAGCGCCTCGAGCGCACGCTGCAGGAAACCCCGCACCTCGACTTCCTTCGCAGCTTCACCCGCGCGGGCGTGTCGACGATCTTCGTCAACCTCGACGGCAAGACCAATGCGCAGGAGGTGACAGATACCTGGTATGAGGTGCGCAAGTCCGTGGGCGACATGCGCCACACGCTGCCCGCCGGTGTTCTGGGCCCTGGCTTCAACGACGATTTCGGCGATACCTTCGGCATCATCTATGGCGTGACGGCGGATGGCTTCAACCACCGTGAACTGCGCGACCATGTGGAGGCCCTGCGCGACAAGCTGCTCGGCGTGCCGGATGTCTCCAAGGTCGAGCTGCTGGGTGTGCAGGACGAGACCGTCTACATCGAGTTCTCGATGGAGGAGCTGGCCAATCTCGGCATCGACCGCTCGCAGCTGCTTGCCGCCCTGCAGGCGCAGAACGCCATCCGCCCGGCAGGCCAGATCGAGACCGGTGACGAATCGATCGCGCTGCGCGTCTCCGGCGCCTTCGAGTCCGAGCAGGACCTTGCCAACGTGAACTTCGCCATCGGCGGCCGCATGCTGCGTCTGGCCGACATCGCCACCATCCGCCGCGGCTATTCCGACCCGCCGCAACCCCTGTTCCGGGTCAATGGCGAGCCCGCCATCGGGCTCGCCATCGCCATGCGCGACGGCGGCGACATCCTGGCGCTCGGCAAGAACATCACCACCGTGATGAACGATGCCAAGGCCGAACTGCCGCTCGGCATCGAACCCTTCCTGGTCGCCGACCAGGCGGTGACCGTCGACCATGCCATTTCCGAATTCATGGAATCGCTGTGGCAGGCGATTGCCATCATCCTGGTCGTCAGCTTCATCAGCCTCGGTGTGAGGCCGGGCCTCGTCATCGCGCTCGCCATTCCGCTGACGCTCGCCATCGTCTTCGTGGTGATGGACTTCGTGTCGATCGACATGCAGCGCATCTCGCTCGGCGCCCTCATCATCGCGCTGGCACTTCTCGTCGACGACGCGATGACGACGACGGACGCCATGCTGACGAGGCTGGGCGAGGGCGACGACAAGATGTCGGCCGCCACCTTCGCCTACCGCACCTATGCCTACGCCATGCTGGCGGGCACCTTCGTCACCATGGCGGGCTTCGTGCCCGTGGGCTTCGCGGCGAGTTCGGCGGGCGAATACACCTTCTCGCTCTTCGCAGTGGTGTCGATCGCGCTGGTGGTGTCGTGGTTCGTGGCGGTGGTCTTCGCGCCGCTCCTCGGCGTTGTCATCCTGAAACCGCCGAAGAAGAAGGAAGGCGGCCCCGGCATCGTGTTCCGTGCCTACCGCGCCTTCCTTTCGGGCGCCATCAAGGTGAAGTACCTCACCATCGCCGTGACGATTGCGCTGTTCATTGCCTCGCTCATGGCCATGCCGCTGATCCCGCGGCAGTTCTTCCCGTCCTCCGACCGGCCGGAACTGCTCGTCGACCTCAGCCTGCCGCAGAATTCCTCGATCTATGCCTCCGAAACGGCGGTCGAGCGGCTCGATGCGCTGCTCAAGGGCGATCCGGACGTCGAGCGCTGGTCGAGCTATGTCGGCCGCGGCGCCATCCGCTTCTACCTGCCGCTCAACGTGCAGCTGCCCAACGCCTTCTTCAGCCAGGCCGTCATCGTGGCCAAGGACGTGGCAGGGCGCGACCGGCTGCAGGCGAAGCTGCAGGAGGCCCTCGCCAAGGACTTCCCCAATGCGGTGAGCCGCGTCTATCCGCTGGAGCTGGGTCCTCCCGTCGGCTGGCCCATCCAGTATCGCGTCAGCGGTCCCGACCTCTCGAAGGTGCGTGACATCGCGCTGAAGCTCGCCGCCACGGTCTCCGCCAATCCCAGTGTCGAGAACGTCAACTTCGACTGGCTCGAACCCGCCCGCCAGCTCCGCATCAAGATCGACCAGGACGAGGCGCGGCAGCTGGGCTTGAGCTCGCAGGCGGTGGCCCGCATCCTCGACACCGTGGTCTCCGGCGTGCCGGTGACGCAGATCCGCGACGACATCTACCTGGTCAACGTCGTGGCCCGCGCCACGGGTGACCAGCGCGTGTCGCTTGACGGGCTGCGCACGCTCCAGGTGCCGCTGCCCAGTGGCCGCACCGTGCCGCTGGCCCAGTTCGCGCGCTTCGACTACGAGCAGGAATATCCGCTGATCTGGCGCCGCGACCGCACGCCGAACCTCACCGTCCAGTCCGACCTCCGCCCCGGCGTGCTGCCGGAGGAGGTGGTCTCGGCACTCGACGGGCCCATCGCCGAGCTGCGCCAGTCACTGCCCGCCGGCTATGCGATCACGGTGGGCGGCACGGTGGAAGAGAGTGCGAAGTCGCAGGCCTCGGTGCTCGCCGTCGTGCCCGTGATGCTGATCATCATGCTCACCGTGCTGATGTTCCAGCTGCAGGGCTTCCAGCGCCTCATCATGGTGCTGAGCGTCGGGCCGCTGGGCATGATCGGCGTGGTCGGAGCCCTTCTTCTCTCCGGCAGGCCGCTTGGCTTCGTCGCCATCCTCGGCATCCTGGCGCTGCTCGGCATGATCACCAAGAACGCGGTGATCCTGCTCGGGCAAATCGACGCCGAGCGGGCGGCAGGCAAGGACGTGTTCAATGCGGCGGTGGATGCGTGCTCGGCGCGCTTCCGGCCGATCATGCTCACCGCGGTGTCGACCGTGCTCGGCATGATCCCCATCGCCTGGACGGTGTTCTGGGGGCCCATGGCCTTCGCCATCATGGGCGGGCTGCTCGTCGCCACTGTGCTCACCCTCATCTTCCTGCCCACGCTCTACGTTACCTGGTTCGGCTGGCAGGAAAGGAAAGACGGCGCCAAGCCGAAGCTTCCGGCTGAGACGCCTGCGCCGCAGGCCTGAGCCAGCATGGAGGGCGGGGCGAGCAAGGACACCAGACCGGCCGTGGCGCTGCTGCTGCGGTCGGCTGCCTATTTCCTGTTCTGGGTGGTGCTGGCCGGCACCGCCGCCAAGGACCTTGCCGCCGGCCTCGTCACCGCCGTCATCGCGGCCTGGCTCAGCCTGCAGCTCATTCCGGCGGGCGAGATGACGCTGCGCCCGGGCCGGGCACTGTCGCTGTTCGCCCGCTTCCTGTGGCAGAGCGTGGTGGCGGGCGTCACCGTGGCGCGGATCGTACTCACACCGCGGATGCCGCTCCGGCCGGGCATGGTGGCCTACCGCACGGCCCTGCCGCCCGGCAACCGCCGTTTCCTGTTCATGACCTATGCCAGCCTGCTGCCCGGCACGCTGCCCACGCGAACGGATGAGACCGACCTCATCGAGGTCCATGCGCTTGATTGCGGCCAGCCCGTGGCGGAGCTCCTGGCGGAGGAAGAGGCGCGGCTCTCGGCCGTTCTGGCTGAAAGGCCCTCGGCATGACCGCCTTCTACTTCGCGGCGGGGCTGTTCATCCTGCTCACCATCGCGGGCGGGCTGGTGCGGGTGCTGCGCGGGCCGGGAAGTTCCGACCGCTTGATGGCCGCCCAGCTCAGCGGTTCGGGCGGCGTGGCGGTGCTGCTGCTGCTCGCCGCTGCCATGGGGCAGACGGCGATCATCGACGTGGCGCTGATGCTGGGCATCCTCGCGGTCTTCGCCTCGGTCGGCTTCGTTACCTGGCGGAGCGACGGCAATGGCTGATCTCTTCACCATCCTTGCCGTCAGTGCCGGCGCGGTGCTGTTTCTCGCCGGCACGCTGGGCCTGCTGCGCTTTCCCGACACGCTGACCCGGCTCCATGCGCTGACCAAGGTGGACAATCTCGGCCTTGGCCTCGTGGTTCTGGGGCTGCTGCCGCAGCTGGGCTGGCTGGCCGCCGCGAAGATGCTGGCGGTGTGGCTGCTCGTCCAGCTCTCCGGCGCCGTCGTGACGCAGATCCTGGCGCGCAGCGTGCGCGGCGAGGGCGAGTCATGATGGAGACGGGCTTCGATGTCGTTCTTGCCCTGATGCTGTTGGGCGTGGGTGGCTGGAGCATCATCGCGCGCAACATGATGACGGCGGTCATCATCTTCATCGCCTATGGCCTGCTCCTGTCGCTCGCCTGGGTCAGGCTTCATGCCGTCGACGTGTCGCTCACCGAGGCCGCCATCGGCAGCGGCGCCACGGGCCTTCTGATGGTCATCGCCGCCCACAAGGTGGCAGGCGACAGCCAGCGCGTGGTGCGGCTGAGCCGCGGCTTCCACGTGCTGGCAGCGGTCTTCGCCACCCTCGTCGCCATCGGCATCGCG
Organism: Aestuariivirga litoralis; assembly: GCF_003234965.1. GTDB lineage: Bacteria > Pseudomonadota > Alphaproteobacteria > Rhizobiales > Aestuariivirgaceae > Aestuariivirga > Aestuariivirga litoralis. Next base: position 209,608 of record NZ_QKVK01000003.1, on the reverse strand, counting down.
TCGCTCGCCTTCGTCCTGCCGGGTGCACCCGTCTCGCTCGCCGCGCCGGTTCTGGAGCGGCTGCCCGAAAGCGGTCTCGGCAACCCGGTGGCCGGCGTGCTCTTCGTCTATCGCAGCTTCGACACGCTGCTCGAAAAGGTGGTGCTGCTGCTGGCGCTGATCGGCGTGTGGGCACTGGCGCGCGACCAGGACTGGGGTGGCGTTCCCGGCCTCCGGCTGTTCCAGCATCCCCACAGCGTGCTTATGCTGCTCGCCCGCACCCTGCCGCCCATCGGCTTCGTCTTCGCCATCTACATGACATGGGCGGGGGCGGACGTGCCGGGCGGCGCCTTCCAGGGCGGCACGGTGCTGGCGGCGATGTGGATCCTCGTCATGGTGGCGGGGGTGCGCAGGGTGCCGCGCGTCTCCTCGCCGCTGCTGCGGCTCGCCATCGTGGCGGGGCCGCTGGTATTCCTTGCCATCGGCTTTCTCGGCTTCGTCGCGCCGGGCGTCTTCCTCGCCTATCCGGATGGCCTCGCCAAGCCGCTGATCGTGGTGATGGAGGTGGCCCTCACGCTGTCGATCGCCGTCATCCTCGGCCTGCTCATCGCCGGGCCGCCCAGGGCCAAGGACTCAGCATGAGCGCCGTGCTGCTGTTCTGGCTGGCGGGATCGGGCCTCATCGGGCTCGCGGTCTATGGGCTGATCGTCAATCCGCACCCGCTGTGCAAGCTGCTGGCCCTCAACCTGCTGGGCTCCGGCGTGTTCCTGCTGTTCGGCGTCATCGCCCGGCGTGGTGCTGCGGCGGGGCTGGGCGGCGATCCGGTTCCGCAGGCGCTGGTGATCACGGGGATCGTCGTTGCCTTCTCGGCCACCGCCATCGCGGTGGCGCTGCTCTTGGCGCTTCATGCCGAGGCGGGCGAAGCCTCGCTCGACCAGGAGGACGAAGAGCCGTGATCCCGCTTCAGGCCATTGCCGAAACGGGCACCACACCGGGCGGCGCGCTTCTGGTGCTGGGCATCGTCATGCCCGCCGTGGCGCTGGTGGCGCTCATCGGCCTCGGCGGCCGGGCGGCACGGATGATCGTCGCCGCGGCGCTGCTGTTCCAGCTCTATGTGGCCGTGCGCGTGGCGCTGCTGGTTGCGGGCAGCGCCACGCCGCTTGCCTATGTGGTGGGTGGGTTCCAGCCGCCGCTCGGCATCACGCTGCGCGCCGATGGCGTTTCGGCGCTGATGATGGTGGTGAGCGCGGTGATCTTCCTCGGTGCCGCCAGTTTCGCGTGGAAGGATTTCGCGCAAGCCAGGGGCCAGCCGGAGGCGCGGCTGTCGCTGATCTTCTGGTCGGCGCTGCTCGCCATGGCGAGCGCCCTGAACCTGCTCTTCACCTCGACCGACCTGTTCAACCTCTATGTCGGGCTCGAGCTTCTCACCTTCGCCGCCATTCCCGTGGTGGCGATCAAGGGCGGCGCGGAAACGCTGCGCGCTGCGCTGCGCTATCTGCTCTTCGCGGTGTTCGGCTCGATGCTCTATCTCTTCGGCATCGTGCTGATCTATGGCGCCTATGGCACGCTGGCGATTTCCGCCATTGCGGCACAGGTCCAGCCCAATGCGGCGACACTGGCCGCGGCGGGCTTCGTCACCGTGGGGCTGCTCGCCAAGACGGCGCTGTTCCCCTTCCACCTGTGGCTGCCGCCCGCCCATGCGGGTGCGCCGGCGGCAGGCAGCGCCGTGCTCTCCGCCCTGGTCGTCAAGGGCAGCCTGTTCCTGCTGATGCGGCTGTGGTTCGACACCTTCCCCAGCCTGCGCGAGCCGGCGGACATGCAGCTCCTGGCGTTTCTCGGTGCGCTCGCGGTGATCATCGGCAGCGTCACGGCGCTGCGCCAGCCACGCCTCAAGCTGCTCGTCGCCTATTCGACGGTGGCGCAGATCGGCTACATGTTCTTCGTCTTCACCCTGGTGCCGAAGACTGCCGGCGACATCGTCGCGTCGGCGGCGTGGACCGGCGCCTGGCTGCAGGTGGTGGCCCATGCCTTTGCCAAGGCCGGCATGTTCCTTGCCGCAGGCCTGGTGGCGGAGGTGCTGGGGCATGACCGCATCCGGGACCTGGGGGGCTTGAGCGCGCGGGCGCCGCTGGTGGTGCTCACCTTCGCCATCAGCGGCCTGTCGCTGATGGGCCTGCCGCCGAGCGGCGGCTTCTCCGCCAAGTTCATGCTGCTGGCCGCCGCTCTGGCCGAGGGGCACTGGGTGTGGGCCACGGTCATCATCGCCGGCGGCGTGCTGGCGGGCGCCTATGTCTTCGCCGTGCTGGCGCGCATGATGGCGGCACCGACAAAGGCTGCCGAACTGGCCAGCATCGGCCGCACCCGCCAGTTGATCGCGCTGGGGCTCGCCTCCGTGTCGGTGCTGATGGGCCTCATGCCGCTGCACCCCATCGCCTTCTTCGAGATCGGGAGGTTCCCGTGATCGTCACGATCATGGCGATGATCCTCCTGCCGCTCGCCATGGCGCTGCTGCTGCTGTCGGCGCCGCTGGGCAGGCTGGTGCCGCGCCTTCTCGGCGTCGCTCCGGCGCCCGCCCTGCTTCTCCTGCCGATCGCGTGGGAGGGCAGCGTCAGCTCCTACACCCTGCTCGGCAGCTGGACCGCCATCGTGGACCAGGCCGGGGCGCTGCTGCTGGCGGCTTCGGGCCTGTTGTGGATGATCGGCGGTTTCGCGGCGAGCCAGTGGCTGAAGGGCCGCGAGGGCGCGGGGCGCTTTTCCCTGTGGTGGCTGCTGACGCTGTCCGGCAGCCTCGGCGTCTTCGTGGCGGGTGACGTCGTGAGTTTCTACGCGCTCTATGCGCTGGCCAGCCTTCCCGCCTATGGCCTCATCGCCTTCGGCGGCGGCGAGGAGGCGCAGCGGGCTGGCCGTGCCACGCTGGCGGCAGCCCTCATCGGCGAGGCGCTGATCCTCGCCGCCTTCGTGCTGCTCACCGTCGAGGCGCAGGGCCAGGGGCTGGCCATCGCCACGGTGATGCACGCCCTGCCGGCCTCGCCCGAGGCGGGCCTCGTCATCACGCTCGTCGTCGTTGGCTTCGGCCTCAAGATCGGACTCTTCCCGCTGCATGGCTGGATGCCCATGTCCTATGCGGCAGGGCCGCTCGCCGCCGCGGCCGTGCTCAGCGGCGCCACGTCGAAGGCCGGCCTCATCGGCCTCATCCGCTTCCTGCCGCTCGATGCGCCGATGCCGGTGGCGGGCGGCATGATCCTCGCCGCCGGCCTGTTCTCAGCCTTCTACGGCGCGGTGCTGGGGCTCACGCAGAACAATCCGCGCAGCGTGCTCGCCTATTCCAGCATCAGCCAGCTCGGGCAGATGGCGGCGGTGCTGGGCGCGGGGCTGGCCGCCGGCGTGCCGGGGGCGGGCAGCATCGTTGCCTTCTACGCGGTCTATCACGTGCTCACCAAGGGTGGCCTGTTCCTGATGCTCGCGGCCGCGAGACCACCGCTCTGGCAGCTGCTGCTGGCGGGCGTGCTGGCGCTCGGCTTTGCCGGCCTGCCGCTGAGCGGCGGCGCGCTCGGCAAGCTGGCCTTCAAGGATGTTGCGGGCAGCGGCGTCACCGGCCTCCTCTTCGCGCTCGCCGCCACCGGCAGCACGGTGCTGATGCTGCATTTCCTGCGGCTGGTGAAAGCCGCCCCCGCGGCGGCGAAGCAGGAACCGCTGCCCGGCTGGGCCTGGATCGCCGCCGGCCTCGCCGCGACGCTGCTGATGTGGAGCCTGTTCGGCGCCGTGACGGGCGTTGCGGCGGGTTATGCGCTGAAGCCCGGCGTGCTGTTCGAACTCGGCTGGCCGGTTGCGGCGGGTGCTGCCATCGCCTGGGCGCTGGCCGCGGCGGGCACGCAGCTGCCCCGCATCGAGCCGGGTGACGTCGGGGCGCGCGCCATCGCCATCGCCGAGCGCGAAGCGCCGCGCCTCGCCCGCCTGGCGACGCGCTTCGAGATCCGCGCGCACCAGTGGCAGGTGTCGACGCTCACCCTCGCCGTGGTGCTGATCCTGTGGGTGGTGCTACAAGGCTGGCTGGCGCCGCACTGATGCGGGCTGCGGGGCGATCCATCAACTGGCGGGAGGCCGGCGCGACATGACATCCCACGCCACCACGGCGGTCTCCCATGATGCGCTGAGGCGCATAGAGGGGTGGCTCGCCTGGACCGACTTCGCAATCATGCGCCGGCTGGTCAGCGAGCAGAATGCCACTGGCGGCGCCGTCGCCGAAATCGGCGTCCACCACGGCAAGTCCTTCATTGCGCTCGCAGCCTTCTCCGGCCGACGCCCGCTCTACGCGGTCGATCTGTTCGGCGACCAGGCCAGCAACATCGACAAGTCGGGTGCCGGCAGCAGGGAGCGTTTCGTCGCCAATCTCGACCGCTTCGGCATCGACCGGCGGCGCATCACCATTGATGAGCGCCTGTCGTCGGCCGTCACCGCCGATGACATGCGCCGCGTTGCAGGGGCCGTGTCGTTCTTCCATGTCGATGGCGGCCACCATTTGGCGGCGGTGACGGGCGACATCGACCTCGCGCTCTCCGTGCTCACCGATGATGGCATCATCGCCTTCGACGACACCTTCCGCCCCGAATGGCCGGAGGTCAGCATGGCGGTGTTCGGGCATGGCCGGCTCCAACAGGATTTCCGGATGTTTGCAATCGGCTTCAACAAATCCTTCTGGTGCCGGCCGGAGCATGTGGCGCGCTACCGCGATGCGCTGCTGGGTGACGATGAATTGATGGCCTTGCTGATGAAGCAGCATGAGGTGGACGACAGGCACATCCTCGTCTTCCAGACCTATCCCTTGCCGGAATGGCCGTTGCGCAGGCAGCTGTCGTGGTGGTTGTCGGTGTACTGGCCCGGTCTCTACCGCCGCATCAGGCAGTGGCGCAGGTAACGCAGCAGGCCAGCGGCGATCCCGCAGGCTTGCAGAGGGGACTACCGCAAAATCAATGATGAGGAGAAAATTGGAGCGGGCGAGGCGAATCGAACGCCCGACCCTAACCTTGGCAAGGTTATGCTCTACCCCTGAGCTACGCCCGCTTCCATGGCCTGACCGGCAGTTGCCGGTGGGTGGGCGCCTTATTGCCTAACTCGCCGGCAAATGCAAGAAGAAGATCATCTCAATCTTTCACAAGGGAAATTCGGCCGCCATGCCCGCGACCCGCGATGATCTTTTTGCCCGTTTCAAGGCCCTGGGCCTCGACACCACCACCCGCGACCATGCCCCCGTCTACACAGTGGAGGAGGCCCAGGCACTGCGCGGCGAGATCCCCGGCGGGCATTGCAAGAACCTGTTCCTCAAGGACGACAAGGGCAATATCTGGCTGATCGTCTGCCTCGAGGAGGCGCAGGTGGACCTGAAGGCCGCACCGGCCAAGATCGGCTCGCGGCGGCTGTCCTTCGGCAAGGCGGAGCTGTTGAAGGAGGTGCTGGGAGTGGAGCCCGGCTCGGTCACCCCGTTCGGGTTGATCAATGATACCGAAAAGCGCGTCAACGTTGTGCTGGACGCCGCCATGATGGCGCATGAGCTGGTGAACTACCATCCGCTCGAGAACACCGCGACCACCACCATCCGCTCCGCCGACCTCGTCACCTTCATCCGGTCCTGCGGGCACGAGCCGAAGGTGGTGGCGGTGGCCTGAGGGCGCCGTCATTGAAAAGAAGAATGGTTTGCTCCACATAGGGAGCAGAGACAGTTTCGAAGGGCAGTTCCATGAGCATGACATTCGGCGGCCAGCCCACCGGCAGCCCCGCCCCGGCCGCGGCGGGCGACCTCATCAAGGATTCCAACACCCAGAGCTTCATGCAGGACGTGATCGAGGCGTCGCGCCAGCAGCCTGTGATCGTCGATTTCTGGGCGCCGTGGTGCGGCCCCTGCAAGCAGCTCGGACCCGCACTCGAGAAGGTGGTCAAGGCCGCCAACGGCAAGGTGCGCATGGTCAAGATCAACGTGGACGAGAACCAGCAGCTCGCCCAGCAGATGCGCATCCAGTCGATCCCCGCCGTCTATGCCTTCGTCAACGGCCAGCCGGTCGATGGCTTCATGGGGGCACTGCCCGAGGGCCAGATCAAGCAGTTCGTCGACCGCCTCGGCGGCCAGGGCAGCATGGCCGAGGAGATCGAGGCGGTGCTGGCGGATGCCCGCGCGCTCGAGGCCGAGAAGGATCACCAGCACGCGGCCCAGCTCTTCGCGCAGCTCCTCCAGGTCGACCGTGAGAACGTGGGCGCCATCGCCGGGCTGGTGCGCTGCGAAATGGCGCTGGGCGACCTCGAGAATGCCCAGAAGACGCTGGCCCTCGTGCCGCCGGCCAAGGCCGGCGACCCCGAAGTGCTGAGCGTGAAGGCGCAGCTCGAACTGGCGCTCAACCCGGTCGATACCTCCGAGATCGGGGCGCTCAAGGCCAAGGTCGAGGCGAACCCGGATGACTTCCAGGCGAGGCTCGAGCTCGCGGTGCTGCTCAACGGTGCCAACGAGCGCGAGGCGGCCACCGACCAGCTGATCTACGTGATCAAGAAGATGCGCGCGTGGAACGACGAGGCGGCGCGCAAGCAGCTGGTGAAGTTCTTCGAGGCCTGGGGCCCCAAGGACGAGTTCACCCTGGCCGGCCGGCGCAAGCTGTCCTCCGTGCTGTTCTCCTGATGGGCATCTTCGACCGTTATCGCGGGCCGCAGGACCTGGCCCAGCGCATCCCGGTGTTTCCGCTGGCGGGCGCCCTGCTGCTGCCGCGCGCCGACCTGCCGCTCAACATCTTCGAGCCGCGCTATCTCGCGATGATCGAGCATGCGCTGTCAACCGACCGGCTGATCGGCATGATCCAGCCCGCGGCCGATGACGAGGCGGCGGATGTGCCGAAGCTGATGAAGGTCGGCTGTGTCGGCCGCATCACCTCGTGGTCCGAGACGCCCGATGACCGGATGCTGATCACCCTCACCGGTGTCAGCCGCTTCCAGGTCGTCGACGAACTCGACGTCGACACGCCGTTCCGCCAGGTGATCGCCAACTACCATCCTTTCGCGGCTGACCTCGCCATGGGTGCTGGTGCTGCGGAGGTGAACCGTCCTGCACTTCTCAAGGTGTTCCGCGACTATCTCGACGCCAACAACATGAGCGCCGACTGGAAGGAAGTGGACTCCGCGCCCACCGAGGTGCTGGTCAACACGCTCTCGCTGCTCGCACCCTATCCGCCGCAGGAGAAGCAGGCGCTGCTCGAGGCGCCCGACCTCAAGACGCGCGCCGACGTTCTCGTGGCCTTGACCGAGGTGGCGCTCGGCAAGATGGGCAAGGGCGCCAAGCCGCGCCTGCAATAGGATTTCACCATGGCCGATATCCGCACCGATCCGCGCCTGCTCGAACTGCTTGTCTGCCCCGTCACCAAGACGAGACTGCAATATGATGCGGAGAAACAGGAGCTGATCTCGCGCGCGGCGGGGCTGGCCTATCCCATCCGCGATGGCATCCCGATCATGCTTCCCGACGAGGCGCGCGAGATCAACCGTGAGTGAGCCCTGGCCGGAGGAGCTGCGGCTCGCAGAAGGCGGCCGCGAGCTCCATGTACGCTTCGACTCAGGCGAGCAGGTGGCGCTGGCGGCCGAATACCTGCGCGTCGAGAGCCCCAGTGCCGAGGTGAAGGGCCATGGCCCGGGCCAGGAGCAGCTGGTGTGGGGCAAGCGCAACGTGAAGATCAGCAGGCTCGAGCCGGTGGGCAGCTATGCCGTGCGCATCATCTTCGATGACGGTCATTCGACTGGGCTCTACACCTGGCCCTACCTGCTGAAACTCGGGCGCGAGCACTGCAACATGTGGCCCGCCTATCTCGACAAGCTCAAGTCTGCGGGCTTCAGCCGCTAGCCGGTTTCGTCGCGCTCGAGGCGGCGCTCCATCTCGGCGATGATTGCCTTGTAGCGTGGGTGATCGCGCAGACTTTCGAGGTCGGTATCGTTGCGCACCCAGGTCACGTAGCGCGGCTGCATCTGCTGCACAGCCCGATGCAGCAGTTCCACCGCCTGTTCCGTTTCGCCAAGAAGCGCATAGGTGCAGGCCAGCAGATAGGCGCCGCGCGGCTCGTCCGGTGCCATGGCCAGTGCGCGATCGGCCCAGGCAATCGCCGCGTCGCGGCGGCCGAGTTCCGCCAGAACCGAGGAGCCGTGAAACAGCGCACTGGCATCGTCCGGGCGCTGCGCCAGGATGCGCTCGATGCGCGCAAGCGTGCGGCGGCTGGCATCGGCCGCTTCGGCCCGCCGACCCAACGCATTGTAACTCTGGATGGCAAGCGCGAGGGCCAGGAACTCGCCTTCGGCAATGCGGGCTGCAGCCTCGAGATGATCAATGGCAGATTGCGCCTCGCCTAGCTCGGTACAGGTGCGTCCGAACAGGAACTGCACATCATAGGAGTCCGGGTCGAGTGTCTCCGACAGGCGATGCGCCGCAAAGGCGTCCTCATAGCGGCCCAACCCGCACAGCACCCGTCCGCGCGCGGCATGCGCCAGGGCCAGCGTGCCATCGAGCCGCAGGGCGCTTTCGGCCGCGGCGAGGCCGGTGTCGCCGCCGCCCGTCATTTCATGCAGGGCGATCTGTGCTGCGGCCACCACCGCCCAGGCCTCGGCATAGCGTGGATCGAATGCGATGGCCTGCTGTGCAAGCTGCAGGGCCTGGCGGGTGTCCTTGGCGGTGTTGCTGTAGCGGAAGAAGCGCGCCTGCAGCAGCAGATTGTAGGCGTCGATGCTCTGTGTCCCGCGCCGCTCGATGGCGCGCTTCTCCTCTGGCAGCAGCGTCAGCCTGAGGGCGCTGACGATCGCCGCGGAGATCTCGTCCTGCATCGCGAAGATGTCGGTCATGTCGCGATCGAAGCGTTCGGCCCACAGGTTGGTGCCGGTTGCTCCATCTCCAAGGCTCGCAGAAATGCGCAGCCGGCTCCCTGACTTGCGCACGCTGCCATGCAGCACGTAGCGTGCGCCGACCTCGCGCGACATCTGCGGCACGGCAAGCGTCTTGCCCTTCATGGCAAAGGAGGTATTGCGCGACACTACCGACAGCGCCCCGATCTTGCTGAGATCGGTGATGATGTCCTCGCTGATGCCGTCGGAGAAATATTCCTGGGCAGGATCATCCGACAGGTTGGCGAAGGGGATGACGGCGATCGCCTGCCTCACCGGTGCGTCCGGTGTCCCGGCGCTGGGGGGCTTGTCGCTTGTGCCGCCGGCCAACGCAAACAGGCGCGGCGGGTTTTCGATGTTCTTGAGCGGCACCGCGCCGAGCTCGGTGAAGCGGGCGGTGATCTTGCCGTGCACCTGCTCATGCGCGTTGGCCGAGAGCACCACCGAGCCGGGCTCCGCCACCGCTGCGATGCGGGCCGCGACATTGACCGCATCGCCGAAAATGCGCGTGCCGCGCCGCACCACCTCGCCGACATTGACGCCGATGCGCAGCTGCATGGCCGTGGAGGCAGCCTCCTCGCGCATCGCTGTCTGAACGGCGATGGCGCATTCCGCGGCGCGCACCGAACTGGGAAAGGCCGCCAGCATGCCATCGCCCGCGGTGTCCACCACGAAGCCGCCAAAGGCACCCACCATGCGCTCGAGCAGCGACTGGCACTGTTGCAGGCCGCTGAGCGTTGCCGCCTCGTCGCGCGCCATGAGGCTTGAATAGCCCGCAACATCGGCGATGAGCATCGCCAGCAGCTGCCGCTCTTCGGACATCGTGTTCAAGCTTCGCGCGCCCCTCTTGCGGCGCTCAGGATGCACTGTCCACCTGCCGATGGCAAATGCCGCGGGGCAGCGGATGGCCGGCAACCTTGTCGCAACTTAGCTGGCAAGCAAGACTGGTTGAAAGTCATCCCACATCGACAACCGGCGATTGGCGGGCCGCTAGACCCTTTCGCCGCGCAACAGCCGCGGCAGGTCGCCCGAGATGCCGGCGGCTTCCGAGACGAACATCGACTTCATGCCGCCCATGCGGTTGACGGCAAGCAGCCCGGCGCGGCGGATCAGTGTGAGCACCGGGTTGGTGTTGGCGAAGAGGCGGTTCATGCCGTCCATCATCGCGCCCGTCGCCACCGTGTCGAAGCGGCGCCACTGGGTGTAGCGGTCGAGCACCGCCTCGCTGCCGATGTCGAGGCCGAGGCCCGCCGCATCATGGATGCAGTCGGCCAGCGCCGCCACATCGCGGAGGCCCAGGTTGAAGCCGAGGCCTGCCAGCGGGTGCAGCACATGCGCGGCATCACCGACCAGCGCCAGGCGCGGGGCGGTGAAGGTCTCGGCCAGATACATGGCGAGCGGATAGCCGTGGCGGCCGGAGATCAGCTTCACCTCGCCCAGATGCGTACCGAAGCGCAGCTTCAGCTCTTCCTCGAAGTCCTCCATCGGCAGCGCCAGCATGCGCTGGGCCTGCTCGGTGCGTTCGGACCAGACGAGGGACGAGCGGTTCCCGGGCAGCGGCAGGATGGCAAAGGGGCCTGACGGCGTGAAATGCTCCTCAGCACGGCCATTGTGGGGAAGCTCGTGCTCCACCGTGGCGACGAGGCCCATCTGGTCATAGGGCCAGCCGACCAGCTTGATGCCCGCCGCCTCGCGTGCGGGCGAGTTGCGGCCGTCGGCGGCGACGATGAGGGAGGCCTTCAGCGCCGTCCCGTCGGCAAGCGTCACCGCCGCTAGGCCGGGCTTGAAGTGATAGTGCTCCACCGCCTGGCCAACGCAGAAGCGGATGTGGGGCGACGCCTGCGCGGCCTCCAGCATGGCGCCATAGAGGAAGCGGTTCTCGATCATGTGGGAGGAGGGGCCGCCCTTCATGTCGGCCTCGCCGAACTGCAGCAGCACGGGACGGGCTCCCCCCGGCACCGCGCTGTCGGTGACGATGATCTCGGCCATGGGTTGCGCCTCGTGCGCCACCTTGTCCCAGATACCGAGCGCCTCGAACATGCGGCGCGCCGCGGCGGTGATGGCGGAGGCACGGCCATCGAAGGCATTGGTCGAGAAGGCGCGCGGGTCCTTCGCGTCGACCACCACGACATCCAGCGGGCGCTTCACGTGGCGGCCGCCCAGCGCGAGAGCGGCGGCGAGGCCATTCAGCGCGGCGCCGATGACGATGATGTCGTGTGGCTTGGTCATGGGGTCCTGTTTCGCCCGTTTCGGCAGTGAAATACAGGTGGTTCTGCGTCGCGGATCAGTGCCTTAACATTAGGCAGACACACCGCCCATGCCGCAGCCTGCCTGTTTTTTCATCACATACCCAAGGTGGTGACTCAATTTTCACCACGGGAATCAAGGGTTTAGCTGCAGCGCACAATTGGCACGAAACTTGTGATGCACCTGTCACACCAAAACGGGGAGCACGCATGAAATTCATAATTGCAGTGATCAAGCCTTTCAAACTGGAAGAGGTGCGCGAAGCGCTGGGTGCGCTGGGCATCCAGGGCATCACGGTGACGGAAGTGCGCGGCCACGGCCGGCAGCGCGGCCACACCGAGTTCTACCGCGGTGCGGAATACACCGTGAGCTTCGTTCCCAAGGTGAAGCTCGAACTCGCGGTCGACGAGCACATGGCCGACAAGGTCATCGAGGCGATCCAGACCACCGGCCAGACCGGCCAGATCGGCGACGGCAAGATCTTCGTGCTGCCGCTCGAACAGGCCGTCCGCATCCGCACCGGCGAGTCCGGCACGGCGGCACTCTAATCACAGCATCAGGGAGCAGATTTCCGATGAATTCCACACCATTCACCAAGAGGCTGGTTCTCGCCGCGGCGGGACTTGGCCTCACGCCGCTGTTCGTCACGGCCGCTGAAGCCGCCGCCACCGTCAACAAGGGCGACACGACCTGGATGCTGGTCGCCACCTCCATGGTGGTGCTGATGACCATTCCCGGTCTTGCGCTGTTCTATGGCGGCCTGGTGCGCGCCAAGAACGTCCTGTCGGTGCTGATGCAGGTGCTGACCATCTTCTCCATCATCTCGATCCTGTGGGTGGTCTACGGCTACTCGATGGCCTTCACCTCCAATGCCAGCGCGGCACTCAACCCGTTCTTCGGCGGCTTCGCCAAGCTGATGCTGGGTGGCGTGACCACGGCCTCCGAGACCGGCACCTTCTCCAAGGAAACCAACATTCCGGAGCTGGCCTTCGTCATCTTCCAGATGACCTTCGCCTGCATTACGCCCGCCCTCATCATCGGCGCCTTCGCCGAACGCATGAAGTTCTCGGCGGTGCTGCTGTTCATGGTGCTGTGGTTCACCTTCGCCTATTTGCCCATGGCGCACATGGTGTGGTTCTGGGCGGGGCCCGACGCCTATACGCTGTCGCCCGACAATCTGGCGCTGGTCAGCTCACTGGTCGGCGAGGACAAGGCCAAGCAGCTGCTCGACGCGCTGGCCGCAGCCACCACCGACGAGGCCAAGGCCGCGGTGCTCGGCGAATATGGGGCGCTGGTGAACGCCGGCAACGGCTACCTCTTCAACCTCGGTGCGCTCGACTTCGCGGGCGGCACGGTGGTGCACATCAATGCCGGTGTCGCGGGCCTCGTCTGCGCCATCTTCCTCGGCAAGCGCGTGGGTTATGGCCGTGATCCGATCACGCCGCACAACCTCACCTTCATGCTGACGGGCGTCGGCCTGCTGCTGTTCGGCTGGTATGGCTTCAATGCCGGATCGAGCCTCGAGGCGAATGGCCTGACGGCGCTGATCATCCTCAACACCACCATCGCCGCGGCAGCGGCGGCGCTGGCCTGGACGGCGGGGGAATGGATCTTCCGCGGCCATCCCAGCCTGCTGGGCGGCGCCTCGGGTGCGGTCGCGGGCCTCGTCGCCATCACCCCGGCCTGCGGCTTCGTCGGTCCGGGCGGGGCGATCCTCATCGGCATCGCCGCCGGCTTCCTCTGCCTGTGGGCGGTGGTCGTTCTGAAGGCGAAGTTCGGTTATGACGACTCGCTCGACGTGTTCGGCGTCCATGGCGTGGGCGGCATCCTGGGCGCGCTGCTGACGGGCATCTTCGTCAACCCCGCACTGGGGGGCACGGGCGTCACCGACTACCTCGCGGCGGACACCTCCGTGGCGGTCGCGGCCTACTCCTTCGGCACGCAGATGTATGCCCAGGCCATGGCGGTGATCATCGCCATCGTCTGGACGTCGGTGGTCTCCATCGTCTCCCTGATGATCTGCAAGGCGGTCTTCGGCCTGCGCGTCAAGGAGCAGGAGGAGCGCGAGGGCCTCGACCTCGTCGACCACGGCGAGCGCGCCTACAACTGAAGCCGATCTCTGCTGGCAAGATCGCAACCCGGCGGGGGCAACCCCGCCGGGTTTCTTGATGCCCGCCTTAAACTGAGCCTTAACCACGGCCCGGCCAGAATAGGCTTAACCATGTGTTAGGGCCGGTGGAGTGTCTCCCCGGCGGAGGCTTTGTGATGGCGTACCAACCGTCCTACGACACCGACGACAGTGCGGTCCCCGCCGCCGTGCGGATCTTCCTCAAGCGCCGCCTGTTCGAGGTGGCGGGTGTCGTGCTGTTCCTGGCCCTGATTGCCGCCAGCCTGTCGCTGGCCTCCTGGTCGGTCGATGACCCTTCGCTCAACCACGCGCTGGACCGCACGGCGCGCAACTGGCTGGGTTACCCGGGTGCTGTCATCGCCGACGAACTGATGCAGTTCTTCGGCCTCGGCGTGCTGGTGCTGCTGGCCATCCCCATGCGCTGGGCGGTGGGTTTCCTCGCCCATGAAGGCCTGCCGCGGCCGCTGCGCCAGTCCTTCGCCTGGCTCCTCTGTGCCTTCTCCGCCAGCGCCACGCTGGCCGCGCTGCCCGCACCGGCGAGCTGGTCGCTGACCTCCGGGCTGGGCGGCAATGCCGGCGACGTCATCCACAATCTGCTGATGATGGTCCTGTCGGTGGCGATCTCCGGCTGGATCCCGACGCTGGCCACCGGCCTCTTCATGCTGGCCGTGACGCTGTTCTTCGGCCTGCGGGCCCTGGGCATGAGCCGCGCGGCAGCGGTGGAGCAGGCAGTGGCGGCACCCAGCCGCAGCCGCAAGCTGCTGCGTGCCACCGGCGCGGGGCTCGGCCTGGGCTTCGGCTATGCCCGTGAAATGTGGTCGCGCTGGCGCGAACTGCGCCGCGCCGAGGCGCAGTTCGAACAGCAGGGCGACGCCGATGACATCATCCGCCGCCTCGCGCCGCAGACCGAAGCACCGCGCCGCGGCAGGAGCCCGTTGACTGCCCGCATCGAGCCAACCTTCTCCGCCCGCCGCCCCGCCCCGCCGATGGAGGAGATGGGCGAGGACGCCGCAGAGGCTTTCGCCGAAGAGGAGGTCTACGAGGAAGACGGCTACGCAGCGGAGGCCGAATACGCGGAAGAGGAGGCCTACGAGGAGGAGGAGGAGGCAGAGGACGAAGCTCCTGCCCCCAAGGTTACCCGCACCCACAAGCCGCTGAAGCAGGGCAAGCGCCTGAAGAAGGACATGCAGCCGGGCCTCGGCTTCGGGTCGCGCCACGAGTATGAGTTGCCGCCGCTCACGCTGCTCGCCGAGCCGAAGCGCGTCGGCAAGCCCGCCGAACTGTCCGACGAGGCGCTCGAGCAGAATGCCCGCATGCTGGAGGGCGTGCTGGATGATTTCGGCGTGAAGGGCCAGATCCTCAAGGTGCGCCCCGGCCCGGCCGTGACGCTCTACGAACTCGAGCCCGCACCCGGCATCAAGTCGTCGCGTGTCATCTCGCTGGCGGACGACATCGCGCGTTCGATGAGCGCCATCTCGGCCCGCGTCGCCGTGGTGCAGGGACGCAACGCCATCGGCATCGAGCTTCCCAACGCCAAGCGCGAAACGGTGTTCCTGCGCGAGATGCTGGGTTCCGAGGCCTTCGAGAAGACCAACCTCAACCTGGCGATCGCGCTCGGCAAGAATATCGGCGGCGAGCCGGTCTTCGCCGACCTCGCGCGCATGCCCCACCTGCTGATCGCCGGCACCACCGGCTCGGGCAAGTCGGTGGGCATCAACACCATGATCCTGTCGCTGCTCTACCGGCTGCCGCCGGAACGCTGCAAGCTGATCATGATCGACCCGAAGATGCTGGAATTGTCCGTGTACGAAGGAATTCCCCATCTGCTCGCCCCCGTCGTCACCGACCCGCGCAAGGCCGTCGTGGCGCTCAAGTGGGCGGTGCGCGAGATGGAAGAGCGCTATCGCAAGATGTCCAAGGTCGGCGTGCGCAACATCGACGGCTACAATGCGCGCATGAAGCAGGCCGCACAGAAGGGCGAGGAACTGCACCGCACCGTCCAGACCGGCTTCGACCCCGAGACGGGCGAGCCCGTCTTCGAGAAGGAGGCGATGGACCTTTCCCCCATGCCCTATATCGTGGTCATCATCGACGAGATGGCCGACCTGATGATGGTGGCGGGCAAGGACATCGAAGGGGCCGTCCAGCGCCTCGCCCAGATGGCGCGCGCCGCCGGCATCCATGTGGTGATGGCAACCCAGCGCCCTTCGGTCGACGTCATCACCGGCACCATCAAGGCCAATTTCCCCACCCGCATTTCCTTCCAGGTCACCTCCAAGATCGACAGCCGCACCATTCTCGGCGAGCAGGGGGCCGAACAGCTCCTCGGCCAGGGCGACATGCTCTACATGGCCGGCGGCGGGCGCATCTCGCGTCTGCATGGCCCCTTCGTCGCCGACGACGAGGTGGAGAAGATCGTGGCGCACCTCAAGGCGCAGGGCGACCCGCAATATGTCGAGGCCGTCACCGAGGAGCCGGACGAGGCTTTCGGTGAAGGCGGGGTCGCGGGCGGCGAGGGCGGTGGCTCGGGCGATGACCTTTATGACCAGGCGGTGCAGGTGGTGCTGCGCGACAAGAAGGTCTCCACCTCCTATGTGCAGCGCCGCCTCCAGATCGGCTACAACAAGGCCGCAAGCCTCATCGAGCGGATGGAGCGCGAGGGGCTGATCTCGGCCGCCAATGCCACCGGAAAGCGCGAGATCCTGGTGCCGGGCGACAGCGCCCGGGACTGACATTTCCGTCATTTTCCGGCACTTGCCTCAAAATCGGCCCGTTCTTGCGGATAAGCCTGCCATGGCCTAGAAGACCGGGCGATTTGCGCCGCCCCAATCCGGAAAGAACAGGATGACCACACTCTTGCAGCTCTCGCGCCGTGCCTTCCTGGGAGTGGCCCTTGCCACGCTGGCCGCCCTTCCGGCCGCCGCCGCGGAGCCCATGAAACTGAGCCCCGAGCAGCAGGGCGCGGTCAACGCGATTTCGGATTACCTCAACAGCTTCAAGACCCTGCAGGGCGAGTTCACGCAGATCAGCCCGAAGGGCAACATGTCGCAAGGCATTTTCTATATCTCGAAGCCGGGCAAGATGCGCTTCGAGTACGCGCCCCCCAACCCCTTCCTGATCGTCTCCGACGGCACCTGGCTGACCATCAAGAACGTGAAGAAGGAAAAGGGCGACCAGTTCCCGCTGTCCCAGACGCCGCTGCGCCTGGTGCTGGGCAACAAGGTGGACATTGCCAAGGACACCAACATCCTCGATTTCCAGGAACAGGACGGCATGACCACCGTCACCGTGGAAGACAAGAAGAACACGCTGGGCAGCGGCCAGCTCACCCTCGTCTATGACCAGGCCCGCAAGGCGCTGCAGCAGTGGATCGTCACGGACGGCAAGGGGCGCAAGACCACCGTGTCGCTCGAGAACCTGCAGCCCGGCATCGAGCCCGATCCCAAGCTCTTCGTGGTCAAGATCAAGCGCGACAGCAAGAACGGGCCATAGCGCAAATCACCCGCCTGGGCGGGTGCCGACCTCCCCCTTCGTACCTGTCGGGCGCGCGTTGCGGCTTGCAGCCATCTTCGTCGCGTTCCATCCTGTGGTTGTTCACGGGAGGACGGGATGGATCCGATTGCTGTCAACGTGCTGATGGACCCCGACGCGGAGATAACCGCCAGGGCGCGGGCCGTGAATGCGCGGCTCCGGGCCGACTTCCCGCAGGGCTTCGCGCTCGACGATGACCATGCCCCGCATGTGACGCTGGTCCAGTGCTTCATCGATCGCGCCAGGCTCGCCGATGCCGCGCAGGCTGTTTCGGCAGCATTGCGGGACGCGGGCCCGGTCAACTGGCAGAGCAAGGCGACGGGCCTCTATGCCCTGAGTGACGGGAAGCTGGGGCTTGCCGGCATCGTCATCACGCCGACGGATGATTTCCGGCGCGTGCAGCAGCGGGTGATCGATGCGATCTCGCCTTTCACCACGCAGGCCGGCACGGCATCGGCCTTCGCACCCCGGCCCGACGGCGCGGCCGTGGGGCAGGCGACGGTGGATTACGTGAAGGGCTTCATCGGCGCCCGCACGGGGCAGAACTACAATACGCATCTCACCGTGGGCATCGGCACCAACAGCTTCGTCGAACAGCTGAAGGCCGAACCCTTCGAGGCGTTTCCGATGCACGCCGTGTCGGTGAGCCTCTATCACCTTGGCGACTATGGCGTGGCCCAGAAGAAGCTTCATCACCTGCATGATTGCCGCGACCGCTGACATGAGGGACGATCCGCTTCCGTCATGGAACGACTGCGCCGCAAAGCGCGCCATGCTTGCCTTCGTGGCGCGCGTGACGGATACCGCATCACCGGACTTCATCCCGGCACCCGAGCGCATCGCGGTCTTCGATAATGACGGCACGCTGTGGCCCGAGAACCCGGTGCCCTTCCAGGCGGCCTTCGGCTTCGATGAATTGCGCCGGCGCGCAGCGGCGGAGCCTGCGCTCGCGGAGTCGACCATGGTGCAGGCAGCCCTGACGGGTGACCTTGCCCCCCTTCTGGCGGATGGCTATGCGGGTCTGCGCGAGGTGATCGCACACAGCCATGCGGACATCACCACCGATGCCTTCCGCCAGTCCGTCGAAGCCTGGCTTGCAGCGGCGCGGCATCCGCGCTTCGGGCGGCGCTATGACGATCTCACCTACCAGCCGATGCAGGAAGTGCTGCGGATGCTCGAGGGTTCTGGCTTCAAGAATTTCATCGTGTCGGGTGGCGGCGCGGATTTCATGCGGGTGTGGGTGGAGCGCGTCTATGGGATTCCGCACGAGCGCGTGGTGGGGTCGACCGGGCAGACCTCCTTCGAACTGCGTGACGGCGTGCCGATACTGACCAAGTCGCTGGAGGGCCTCTTCGTCAACGACAAGCATGCCAAGCCCGCGGGCATCCACCAGTTCATCGGGCGGCGGCCCGTCATGTGCTACGGCAACAGCGATGGCGACCACGCCATGCTGCAATACACCACCATCGGCAACCCGCGGCCGAGTTTCGGGCTCATCGTCCACCACACCGACGGCGCGCGCGAATATGCCTATGACGCGGTGACGGCGAGCACGGGCAGGCTGGTCGCCGCACTGGCCGAGGCACCGGAGCGCGGCTGGCACGTGGTGGACATGAAACAGGACTGGAACACCGTGTTCAGCCCTGAGCGATAGTGACGGCTTGCCAGCCGCGCATCACTGCGGCTAAGGCAGGTGCATGAGCCTCAAGGTCGCAACCTGGAACATCAATTCGGTCCGTCTCCGCATCGGGCTGGTCACCAAGCTTCTCGAGCGCTGGCAGCCGGACGTGCTGTGCCTGCAGGAAACCAAGTGCCCGCAGGGCCAGTTTCCCTCCGGCCCCATCCGCGATGCGGGCTATGAGCACATCGCCGAGTTCGGCCAGAAGGGCTATCACGGGGTCGCCATCGTCTCGAGGCGGCCGTTCCTCGCCCAGGCGACGAAGCCCTTCTGCGGCAAGGAGGATTGCCGCCACATCTCGGTGACGGTGGCAGGCACGAAGCCCATCACCATCCACAATCTCTATGTGCCGGCAGGCGGCGACGAGCCGGACCCCAAGATCAACGAGAAGTTCGCCCACAAGCTCCAGTTCATCGACGAGCTCGAAGCCTGGTTCGGCAAGGGCTGCGTGCCCAAGGGCCACGAGAGCATCCTCGTCGGCGACCTCAACATCGCGCCGCTGGAACATGACGTGTGGTCCCACAAGGATCTGCTCAAGGTCGTCAGCCACACGCCCATCGAGACCGAGGGCCTGCTGCGCATCCAGAAGAAGGGCAAGTGGGTGGACCTGCTGCGCCAGCACGTGCCGGCGGACCAGAAGCTCTATACCTGGTGGAGCTACCGCGCCAGGGACTGGCTGGCGGCGGATCGCGGCCGAAGGCTCGACCACATCTGGTCGACCGCGGGCCTGGCGCCCAACTGCGGGAAGATCGACATCCTCAAGGAAGCGCGCGGCTGGGAGCAGCCTTCCGACCACGTGCCGGTGATGGCGAGCTTCACCGCCGCCTGATCAGATCGACTTGAAGGAGCGCGCCTTCTCGAATTGCTGGCGGGCGGCATCGAGATCGCCCATCACATGGTCGAGGCGGCGGGCCAGCACGTTGAAGACGGCCGTGCCGAATTCTGGGAACTCGCGGGCGACGCGCATGAAGAGTTCGCGGTCGATGCGCGCGGTGGAGACGGTTTCAACCGCGGTGGCCGTCACTGAATAGGGCCGCTCGCCGATCATCGCGATCTCGCCCAAGAGGGCCCCCTCGCCGGCCGAGCCCAGCGGCCCCGCCTCGGTGGAGGAAAGACGCGCCTCGCCGCTGAGGATCAGGAAGGCGGCGGTGCCCCTGTTGCCCTGGCGGATGATGAATTCACCGGCGGCGAAGCTTTGCCGGGCGGCGGAAAAGGCGAGGAGCTGCAGGTGCACGGCATCGCATTCCGAGAAGATCGGAATGCTGCGCAATGTCTCGACGTCTGCTCGAACGCTCATCAAACCCCGGCCTGACCCTGCTTCTTTTCGCCCCTAGGTTCTTTAATGTTCGTTTACAGGAGCGCGGCAGGGCCGCCAAGCTTTCGGGAAACGGGCCTAGGGGACGAGCTTGTAGCCGCCCCCCTCGGTGACCAGGATCTCGGCGTGGGAGGGGTCGCGCTCGATCTTCTGGCGCAGCCGGTAGACATGGGTTTCGAGCGTGTGGGTGGTGACCCCGGCATTGTAGCCCCAGACCTCCTGGAGCAGCACGTCGCGCCCCACGATCTGCTCGCCGGAGCGCAGCAGGAACTTGATGATGGCGGTTTCCTTCTCGGTCAGGCGGATCTTCTTGCTGTCGTCGCGCAGCAGCAGCTTGGCCGAGGGCTTGAAGGTATAGGGGCCAACCTTGAAGGTCGCATCCTCGCTGTGCTCGTGCTGGCGGAGGTGCGCGCGGATGCGGGCCAGCAGCACCGCGAAGCGGAAGGGCTTGGTCACATAGTCATTGGCCCCGGCATCCAGCCCCAGGATCGTGTCGGCCTCGGAGGCCTGGGCGGTGAGCAGGATGACCGGGCCCTTGTAGCCGTTCTTGCGGATAATCTTGCAGGCCTCGCGGCCATCCATGTCGGGCAGGTTCACGTCGAGTATGACGAGGTCGGGCGCGTCGGCCTTGACCGCCTTGACACCCGCCGTGGCGGTTGCAGATTCGCTGACGGCAAATTCGTCATGGAGGGAGAATTGCTCGATGAGCGTCTCGCGCAGCATGTCGTCGTCATCGACGATGATGATCTTCCTCGTGCCGCTCATCGCGCCCCCTGTGCCCCGAAGTCTTTGAAATCGCTTGCTCCGGCGAGGTTGAATGTTAGGGTGCCACATGGCCTTTTCAAGGCCGAAGTGTTGGAAAAATCGACCCCGTGAAAAGAACTGTCCAGACCATCCACGTTCTGACCCGCAATGCCAGGGCGACCACTGGCCTGCTCAAGGTGGGGGAAATGGCCTTTCCCTGCTCCATCGGCCGCTCCGGCAAGCGCTACCTGAAGCGCGAGGGCGACGGGGCGAGCCCGCGCGGCGACTGGCAGGTCCGCCGCCTTTTCTACCGGGCCGACAAGGGCCTGCCGCCGCGCAACCGCCTCGCGGCGCAGGCGATGCGGGACCATGACGGCTGGTGCGAAACAGTGGGCGATCGCAACTACAACCGCCTCGTCCGCATCCCCTATGCCACCTCGCACGAGACGATGAAGCGGCCGGACCACCTCTATGACGTTGTGGTGGAACTGTCCCACAACGAGCGGCCACGGGTGCAGGGGCATGGCAGCGCGGTGTTCTTCCACCTCCGCCAGCCCGATGGCGGGCCGACGGCCGGCTGCGTCGCCGTTTCGGCCCGCGACATGAGAATTATCCTGGGGATGATCGGGCCGAAGACCAAGATCCGGATTTAGGGCGGAGAGGCGAGGGGTCGTCCTCTCCTGCGCAGCGGGAGAGGAGGGGGCCCCAACGGAGCTGGGGCAGGTGAGGGAGCGCGCGCTCCGGCGTGAGCACCGTGCATCCTTCCCCGCATCTCCCGCCGAAGGGAGCGGGAGAAGACGAATCGCGTTCTAGCCGCGCGTGCCGAAGATCGCCGAGCCCACCCGGACGTGGGTGGCGCCGCAGGCGATGGCCTTGGCGTAGTCGCCGCTCATGCCCATGGAGAGCTGGGAAAGCCCGTTGCGGCGGGCGATCTCCGCCAGCAGGGTGAAATGCGGCGTCGGGTCCTCATCGGCGGGCGGGATGCACATCAGGCCGGAGATTTCGAGGCCGTGGGCCTCCTTGCAGGCCGCCAGGAAGGCATCCGCCTGGTCGGGATCGATCCCGGCCTTCTGCGGCTCACGCCCGGTGTTGACCTGGACGAAGAGCTTGCACGGCTTTGCCTGACGCCGCATCTCCTTGGCGATCTCGGCGGCGATCTTGGGTCGGTCCACGGTATGGATGGCGTCGAAAAGCTGCACGGCCTCTGCCGCCTTGTTGGACTGGAGGGGGCCGATCAGGTGCAGCTCCACGTCCGGCCAGGCCATTTTCAGCGCCGGCCACTTGGCCTTCGCCTCCTGCACCCGGTTTTCGCCGAAAACCCGCTGGCCGGCCTCGATCACCGGCACGATCTCGGGCCCGTCGAAGGTCTTGGAGACCGCGATCAGGGTGACGCCTTCGGGAGCCCGGCCCGCCGCCTGGGCGGCTGCCACCACCCCGTTCAGCACCTTTTTCAGACCCTCGTGGACCATGCCGGAAACTCCTGTCAGGACGCTGCTTTAGGCCAAGCTTGCAGGGCTTTTCAAGGACTGGTACCAGCTTGCCGCAAAGCCCTCCCCGTTTCGACAGGATGACTGCCCGTGAGCACCGAACGTTACAACCCGCGCGACGCCGAGCCGCGCTGGCAGAAGCACTGGACCGACAACAAGAGCTTCGAGGCCAAGGAAGATGCCTCGCGCCCCAAGTACTACGTGCTCGAGATGTTCCCCTATCCCTCGGGCCGCATCCACATGGGCCATGTGCGCAACTACACCATGGGCGACGTGATCGCCCGCTTCCGCCGGGCGCTGGGCTATAACGTGCTCCACCCCATGGGCTGGGACGCCTTCGGCATGCCGGCCGAGAATGCCGCCATCGACCGCGGCATTCATCCGAAGTCCTGGACCTACGACAACATCGCCACCATGAAGCGCCAGCTGCAGTCGATGGGGCTCGCACTCGACTGGAGCCGCGAGATCGCCACCTGCGATCCCAGCTACTACATGCATGAACAGGCGATGTTCATCGACTTCATGAAGAAGGGCCTGGTCGAGCGCAAGGTCTCGATGGTGAACTGGGACCCGGTCGACCATACGGTGCTCGCCAACGAGCAGGTGATCGACGGCCGCGGCTGGCGCTCCGGTGCGCTGGTCGAGAAGCGCGAGCTGGCGCAATGGTTCCTGAAGATCACGGCCTATTCCGACGAGCTGCTCTCCGCCCTCAACGGCCTCGACAAGTGGCCCGAAAAAGTACGGCTGATGCAGAAGAACTGGATCGGCCGTTCGGAGGGCATGCGTTTCTCCTTTGCGCTGGAAGACGAGAACGGCAAGGCGCTGGACGAGCGTCTGACGGTGTATACGACGCGCCACGACACGATCTTCGGCGCCAGCTTCTGCGCCATCTCCGCCGACCATGAGCTGGCCAAGCGCCTCTCCGAGAGCGATGCAGGTCTTGCCGCCTTCCGCCGCGAAGTGGCCGCACTGGGCACCTCCGAGGAGACGATCGAGCGCGCCGAGAAGAAAGGCCATGCGCTGGGCCTCTATGCGCGTCATCCCTTCCGCCCCGGCGTGAGGCTTCCGGTCTATGCGGCGAACTTCGTGCTGATGGGCTATGGCGAGGGCGCGATCTTCGGCTGCCCCGCGCATGACCAGCGCGACCTCGACTTCGCCCGCAAATACGGGCTGCCGGTGATCCCGGTGGTGGCGCCCAAGGGCACCGATCCCGCGACCTTCGAGGTCGGCAGCGAGGCCTTCGTCGAGAAGGAGGGTGACAATACCGTTCTCATCAACTCCGACTTCCTCGACGGCATGAGCGTGCCGGAGGCGAAGGAAGAGATCGCCACGCGCATGGAGAAGATGGGCATCGGCGAGCGCAAGGTGAATTTCCGCCTGCGCGACTGGGGCGTTTCGCGCCAGCGCTACTGGGGCTGCCCGATCCCGGTCATCCACTGCGCCGCCTGCGGCATCGTGCCGGTGCCGAAGGACCAGCTGCCCGTCACGCTGCCGGAGGATGTCACCTTCGACAAGCCGGGCAATCCGCTGGAGCATCACCCGACCTGGAAGCATGTGGACTGCCCCAGTTGCGGCAAGCCCGCCAGGCGCGAGACCGACACCTTCGACACCTTCATCGACTCGTCGTGGTACTACGCGCGCTTCTGCTCGCCCCATGCGGCGGAGCCCGTCGACATGGGCGCGGCCAAGTACTGGATGGGTGTGGATCAGTATATCGGCGGCGTCGAGCACGCGATCCTGCATCTGCTCTATTCGCGTTTCTATGCGCGCGCCATGACGGCGACGGACCACCTCGCCATCAAGGAGCCCTTCGAGAGCCTGTTCACGCAAGGGATGGTGATCCACGAAACCTTCCGTACACTGAATGGCGAGTGGGTGCTGCCGTCGGATGCGGTGACCAAGGACGGCAAGTGGGTGCATGCCCAGACCGGGGAACCGCTCGAGGTGGGCGGCGTCGAGAAGATGTCGAAGTCGAAGAAGAACGTCGTCGACCCGGACGACATCATCGCCCGCTTCGGCGCCGATACCGCACGCTGGTTCATGCTCTCCGACACGCCGCCCGAGCGCGACATCGAATGGACGGAAGCCGGTGCCGAGGGTGCCTGGCGCTTCACGCAGCGCATCTGGCGCCTGGTCAATGATTCGGCCGACTATGCCGGCGGCAGCGATCCTGCAGCCGCGCTGGAACTGCGCCGTGCCGCCCACAAGGCGCTCGCCGCGGTGACGGATGATCTCTCCTCGCTGCGCTTCAACCGCGCCATCGCCCGCATCTATGAGCTGGCCAACGCGCTGGGTGCCGCGCTCTCCGCAGGAAAGGCCGATGCGGCGTCGGTGAAGGAAGCCGCCGAGTTCCTGGTGCTGATGTCCGCCCCCATGATGCCGCACCTCGCGGAGGAGTGCTGGCAGGCGATGAAGAGGCCGGGCTTCGTGGTCGATACCGCCTGGCCGAAGGCCGACCCGGCCCTCGTCGCCGATGACCAGGTGACGATCGCCGTGCAGGTCAACGGCAAGCGCCGGGACGAGATCACGGTGGCCAAGGACATGGACCCCAAGGCGGTGGAGGCACTGGTGCTGCAGCTCGGCTCGGTGGCCCGTGCGCTGGAGGGCAGGCCGGTGAAGAAAGTGATTGTGGTGCCCGGCCGTATCGCCAATATTGTCGGCTGATGCCAAGGCTTTCCGCCATCCTCCTCACGGTCGCCGCGCTGCTGCTGGCCGGCTGCGGCTATCGGCCCATGTATGGGTCCTCCGCCACCAATCCGGGGGTGGCCGGCAGCCTTGCGGCCATTTCGATTCCCGAAGCCACCGACCGGCCGGGCCAGCTCATCCGCAACGAACTGATCTCCTCCATGCAGTCCGGCAAGGGGGAGGAGAAATACCTGCTCAACCTCACCACGGTGGTGGCCGACAACGGGGTGATCCTCAAGAAGCAGCCCGCCGTGACGCGGCAGGCCATCCTGATCACCACCGATTTCGTGCTGGTCGACCGTGCGTCCGGCAAGGTCCTGACCAAGGGCCGGACCTTCGCGCGGGTGCCCTATGACGTGATCCGCCAGCCCTTCGCCGACCTGCAGGCCCAGAAGGACGCCACCGAGCGCGCCGCCCGCCAGGTGGGCGCCGACATCCGCACACGGCTTGGCGCCTACTTCGCAAAGCAACAGCAGAGCTCATGACGGCCATCAAGCCCGCCGGGCTCGATGCCTTTCTCCGCAAGCCCGACCCCGCCATTGCCGCCATCCTGATCTATGGCGAGGAGGGCGACGCGGTGCGCGAGCTGGCGCAGCGGGCCGTCAGGAAGGTGGCGGGCTCGCTGGACGATCCTTTCACCGTAGCGGCCCTCACCGAGCAGGACGTCGCCGGCGATCCGGCGCGGCTTCTCGACGAGGTGCAGTCCATTTCCATGTTCGGCGGGTCCAGGGCGATCTGGGTAAAGGGGGTGGGTGACGGATTCCTCAAGGCGGCGCTGCCGCTGCTCGAAGGCAAGGTGCAGGGCAATCTGGTGGTGGCGGAGGCCGCCACGCTGGCCAAGAATTCGCAGCTCCGCGCCCAGTTCGAGAAGAGCCCGCATGCCCTCATCCTGCCGCTCTACGAGGCGGAAGCCGGCGAGATCGCCGGCATGGCCGAGCAGATCCTGGCACAGGACGGACTGAAGATCGGCCAGGATGCGCTGGCGCGCTTCATCGAGCTGGCTGGAACGGCGCGTGGCCTGGCCCGGCGCGAGGCCGAGAAGCTTGCCCTCTATTGTCTCGGTGCTGAACGGGTGAGCCTCGAGGATGTCGAGGCGGTTTGCGGCAACGACACCGGCTCCACCCCGGACGAACTCGCCGACGCGGTGTTCGGCGGCGAGGTCGAGGAGGCCGACCGGCTGTTCCATGATCTCGTGCGTGGCGGCCAGGATGCGGGACGGCTGCTCGGCGTCGTCCACCTGCAGGCGTTGAAGCTCGCCGAGTTCCGCCTCGCCATCGACCGCGGCGCCACGGCCGACCAGGTGGTGAAGCAGGCGCGGCCGCCCGTGTTCTTCCGCCGCCAGCGGCTGGTCATGGCGCAGCTGCGGGCTTGGGGCCTCACCGACCTCGTCACGGCAGGCAGCACGCTGTCGGCCAATGTGCTCGCCGCGCGGCAGAATGCCGAGCTGGCGCAGGCGATTGCCGGGCGCTGCCTGCTGTCGCTCGCCCGCAAGGGCCTGTCGCTGCGCCTCGACCGCTGAAAGCCTCCGCAACGCTGGCACAAGTTCGCGCTGGCAGGGTCTGGCGCAGGAGCCCCGCCGCGCATGGCCGACAAGTTCACCGACATCATCACCTATGTGCTGTCACTCGCGCTCGCGGCAGGCGTGATCGCCTTCGCTGCCTACAAGGTGACGGTGCTCGACGGCATGGAAAATCCGCCTGCCAACCTCGGCCTCAACTTTCCAGCACCGCGGCGCAAGGTGATCACCGACGCGCCGCCGCCGGTTGATCCGCTGACGACGCAATCGCTTCCCGGTGTCACCCGCGGCGGAACGCCCGAGGAGCGCGCGGCAGGGCTGCGGCATTACGAGTTGCTGACCGTCATCGACGGCGTCGCCTTCGTGGCGGTCAGCAGCGACAGCGGCCGGACGCTGCTGCCGGTCACCACCGGCAGCACGTTGCCGGGAGGCTATGTCGTGACGTCTCTTCGCCGGCAGAACGGGCGCTGGTGGCTGGCGGCCGGCAAGCTCAGGCTGCGCCAGGCGCAGCCGCCGGGTCAGTAGAGGCCCCGCAGCAGGCGGTCGATGTAATCGCGCTCGTATTTGGGAAGCCCCAGGTCACCGGCCCGCGCCCTCAGCATGTCGAGGATCTGGCGGGCCCGCTCCATGGCCTGCTCGGAGGGCAGCATGCCCTTTTCGGGGCCGTATTCCTCGCCGCGGCTGGGCAGCGGCCGGCCCAGCGGGTCACGGTCGTCACCGCGCGCCTGGCCGTCACGCCCCTGCGAATCCTGCTGGCCGCGGGACTGCTGCATCAGCTGCTCCGCCATGCCGCGGGCGCCTTCGCGCAGGCGCGACATGGCCTCGCCCTGCTCGCGCAGCGCCTCCTCGCGGTCGCCATCGCGCAGCGAGCCTTCAGCGCGATCCATGTTCTTGCCCGCCTGGCCGAAGGGCTGCGGCGCCTGCATGCCATTCTGGCCGAACTGCTTCATCAGCTCGTCCAGCATCTGGCCCAAGCCCTGCTGGCGGTCGCCCAGGCTGCCCATGCCCTGCTGGCCATCGCTGCCGGGCTGCTGTCCGTCCTGCTGGCCTTCCTCGCCCATGCCCGGCTGCGGCATGCGCTGGGTCTCATCCATCAGCTTCTGCTGCTTGCGCATCAGGTCGGAGAGCTTGTCGAGCATCTGCCCGAGCGGGCTGTCCTGGCCCTGGCCCTGGCCCTGCTGCGGCATGCCGGGCTTCAGGTTGCGGAGAATGTCCTCGAGCTGCGAAAGCAGTTTCTCGGCCGCCTCGTTGTTGCCGCTCTTCGACAGCTTGTCGATCATGTCCAGCATCTTCTGCAGGTCCTGCGGCGTCACCACCTTGCCTGGCTGCTGCTGGCCATCCTGCTTCTGGTTGCCTTCGGCGAGGCGCTTCTGCGCCTCCTTCATCATCGATTCCATGTAGCGGTCGAGGGCCTGCCGCAACTTCTTGGTGAGTTCGGCAATGCGCTCCGGCGGGGCGCCCTCGCGCAGCGCCTTCTCCAGCGCCTTGCGCGCGGCCTCGAGGTCAGCCTTGGCATCGGCCGAAACCCCGTCCTCGATGTTGACGGCGATCTGCCAGAGCTCGCTGATCACCGTGTCGACATCGGCCTGCGAGCCGGCGGAGCGCAGGCGCGACAGCGCCGCGGCGATGGCGATCTGCGTGCCGGAGCGCTCGATCAGGCCCTTCGGATAGGTGACGATCGCATCCAGCATTTCGGCCACGCCGCCCGCTTCCTCGGGATTGAGGATCAGGCGGCGGCGCTGCTCGATGAGGGCGCGGGCCAGCGGCCTGGTGAAGGCGCGCTCGGGCAGGCGGAAGGTGCGCTTGGCACTCTCGGTGGTGTTGCCCGCGGCATCGCGCGCGGTCAGGGTCATCTCGACCATGAAGCCGGCCCAGGGGTGCTGGGCCACGTCGGCTCGGGACTCGCCCGTCTCGTCCTGCGGCGCAGCGCGGCGCAGCTGGATCGCCAGCTTGGGCGGGTCGAACTCGAAGATCCCGGTATCGGTGAAGCCGACGCCGTCGTCCTGCTCATCCGCCAGATAGATGTCGGATGTCACGCCGGTCACGCCATAGTCGTCCGTCACCTTCCACTTGGCGATCAGCCGGCCGGAGGAATCGCCCTTCGGCGTGTCGATGATCTCGACCCCGGGGGCTGCATCGGGGATGAGCGACAGCCGCCAGCTGCCCAGCAGGCGGGTGCCGTCCGTGACCTCGACCACCGCCGGCCGGGTAAGCTTCACATCGGCCTGGAACAGGCCATTCTCCGTCTTGACCTGCGGCTTGAAGCCCTCGACCTCGGGGGCCGTGGCCGTGCCCTCCACGGGCGCGCGGAAGGTCAGCTTCGGTGCCTCGGCCCCGCTGATGCGCAGCGACAGCACGGAATTCTCCGGCACGTGGATCTCGGGCTCCTGCTTCAGCCGCTCGGCAATGGCGGGGCTGGTCAGCAGCAGGGGCGTCTTGCCGGTATAGGCGGGGGGCTTCAGCCAGGCATCCAGGGCCAGCTGGGGGGATGCGGCTGCGGTGCCCGTGGCAAGGCTGGCCGCCAGACGCTCGCGGATGCTGCCGGGCCCCAGCAGCAGCGCCACGGCAAGGCCCAATATGACCAGCAGGCGCAGGGCATGGGGGTCGCTGTCGCGCCAGGTGGACACGGGAAGTCCCGCCTTCAGGTTGTCGAGGCGGCGCAGCTGCCGCAGGCGGTGTTCCTCCCACAGCAGCTTCTGGGTGCTGTCGTTCACGCCGTCCGGCAGCTTGTCGTCCTGCGCCGAGACCGGGCGGTGGGCGAGGCCCGACCGCTCCTCCACCCGGCGCATGGCTTCCTGCCGGCTGGCCCAGCCGGCACGGAGCTGGCGGCCCAGTGGCACGAGCGACCAGAGCAGGGCCGCGGCACCCGCCGCCAGCAGCAGGGCGCGCAGCCAGGGGGGCAGAAAGGGCAAGGCGCCGCTCAGCACCGCCACAGCGGCAGTGCCGAGGATCAGCGCCGGCCAGAGCAGCACCGACCACAGCCGCTCGACGCCGAGCGCGAGGCGGGCCTGCGAGATCTTGCGGCGGAGACGGGAGCCGGTGTCGGTTTCATTGGCCATGATGCGGCCAAGCTATACCACAGATGGGGGCCAAAATGCGCCCGTCACCCGATCACAATCGTGACAGGCGCCGGGTGCCTGTCACTTCCGGTCCTGCCAGGAGGCCAGCCGGTCGAGGCCGATCAGGTCCTCGTAGCTCTGGCGGGGCCGGACCAGGGCCCATTTGCCGTCCTTGACCAGCACTTCCGGCACCAGTGGCCTGGTGTTGTAGGTGCCGGCCTGCACCGCGCCATAGGCCCCGGCGGTCAGGGTGGCAAGAAGGTCGCCTGGCTCAACCTTCGGCAGCCTGCGGCCCTTGGCGAGGTAGTCGCCCGACTCGCAGACGGGGCCGACGACGTCGGTCATCATGGTCTCGGTCGTGGCGGGCTCGGCCACCGGGATGATCTCGTGATAGGCGTCATAAAGGGTGGGGCGGATCAGGTCGTTCATCGCCGCATCCTGGATGACGAAGTGCTTGCTCGTGCCGTCCTTCACATAGATGACGCGGGAGACGAGGACACCGGCATTGCCGACGATCATGCGCCCGGGCTCCAGCACGAACTTGAGGTTCAGGTGGCCCAGCACCTTCTTCACCATCGCGGCATATTCGTCCGGATGCGGAGGAA
The DNA here is from genome assembly GCF_003234965.1 of Aestuariivirga litoralis. Lineage (GTDB taxonomy): Bacteria > Pseudomonadota > Alphaproteobacteria > Rhizobiales > Aestuariivirgaceae > Aestuariivirga > Aestuariivirga litoralis. The sequence continues at coordinate 179,739 of NZ_QKVK01000003.1, read as the reverse complement.
TGTCGTTATCGCCGCGATAGGGCACGCCCAAGCCGCCGCCCAGATCGAGGTGGCGGATGTTGTGGCCGTCGGCACGCAGCTCCTCGGTGAGCTCTCCCATCAGCCTGAAGGCCTTGGCGAAGGGCTCGAGCTCGGTGATCTGGCTGCCGATATGCATGTCGATGCCCGCAACGTCGATCGCCGGCAAGGCCGCGGCGCGGGCATAGACCTCGCGCGCGCGCTTGTAGGAAATTCCGAACTTGTCCTCGGCCTTGCCGGTGGAAATCTTGTGGTGCGTCCTCGCATCGACGTCCGGGTTGACGCGGATCGAGACGGCGGCGCGCTGGGCGACGCGCTTGGCGACTTCGGAGAGCAGCTCGAGCTCGGGCTCCGACTCGACATTGAAGCAGGCGATGCCCTCGCGCAGCGCGAATGCCATCTCCCGCGCCGTCTTGCCCACGCCGGAAAACACGATCTTGCGGGCCGGCACGCCAGCGGCCAGCGCCCGGCGCAGTTCGCCTTCCGAGACGACGTCCATGCCCGCACCCAGCTCTGCCATGGTGCGGATCACCGCCTGGTTGGAATTCGCCTTCATCGCATAGCAGATCATGTGGTCGGTGCCGGCGAAGGCCTCGTGCATGACCTTGTAGTGGCGCTCCAGCGTGGCGCTGGAATAGCAGTAGAAGGGCGTGCCGATTTCCTCGGCCAGCGCCTTGAGGCTCACGTCCTCGGCATGGAGCACGCCGTCGCGATAGGCGAAATGATGCATCTTACTGGGCCTGCTGGGGCTCGGGGGTCTTGGGCGGCAGCGGATCGCCCTTGATGCCGCAGGCGGCAAGGGTGAGCGACACCGCGACAATCAGGAGAATGGCTTTCATCTCGGGCCTATCCTTTCAGCAGCTTGAGCCAGCGCTTCGCCTCGCGCGCCACGTTCCTGGGCGACGTGCCGCCGAAGCTTGTGCGGGAGGCGACGGAGTTCTCGACGGTCAGCACCTTGTAGACATCCTTGGTGATGCGTTTCTCGACCGACTGCATCACGGCAAGCGGCAGCTCGGGCAGGTCGCAGCCGTGTTGTTCGGCCAGCGCGACGAGGCTTCCCGTCACGTGGTGCGCATCGCGGAACGGCATCTTCAGTGTACGGACGAGCCAGTCGGCGAGGTCGGTCGCAGTCGAGAAGCCGGAGGCCGCGGCCCTGCGCATCTCGTCCTTGTTCGGCACCATGTCCTTCACCATGCCGGTGGTGGCGGCAATCGCCAGCGACATGTTGTCGAAGGCGTCGAAGGCCGGCTCCTTGTCCTCCTGCATGTCCTTCGAATAGGTGAGCGGCAGGCCCTTCATCACGGTCAGCAGCGACAGGAGCGCACCGATGATGCGGCCCGGCTTCGCCCGCACCAGCTCGGCCGCATCCGGGTTGCGCTTCTGCGGCATGATGGAGGAACCGGTGGTGAACTTGTCGGAAAGCTTCACGAAGCGGAACTGGCTCGTCGACCAGATGACGATCTCCTCCGCCAGCCGCGAGAGGTGCATGGAGCAGATCGCGCAGGCCGACAGCGTCTCGAGCACGAAGTCGCGGTCCGCCGTGGTGTCGAGCGAGTTGCGCGTCGGGCGGTCGAAGCCCAGCGCCGCCGCCGTCATGTGGCGGTCGATGGGGAAGCTCGTTCCGGCAAGGGCCGCCGCGCCCAGCGGATTCTCGTTCATGCGCTTTCTCGCATCGGCGAGGCGCGAACGGTCGCGCGCCAGCATCTCGACATAGGCCAGCATGTGGTGGCCGAAGGTCACGGGCTGGGCGACCTGCAAATGGGTGAAGCCCGGCATGACGGTCGCCGCGTGCTGCTCCGCCCTGGTCGCGAGGGCCAGCTGCAGCTCCTTCAGCTGCTGGTCGAGGTGGTCGACCGTGTCGCGGACATAGAGGCGGAAATCGAGCGCCACCTGGTCATTGCGCGACCGCGCCGTGTGCAGCCTGCCGGCGGCGGGGCCGATCAGCTCCTTCAGGCGGGATTCGACGTTGAGATGGATGTCTTCCAGCGCCCGCGAAAACGTGAATTTCCCTGCCTCGATCTCGGCTTGCACCTGATCGAGGCCCTTTCTAATTTCCGCGGCATCGGCTTTCGAGATGATTCCCTGCTTGGCCAGCATCGCGGCATGCGCCTTCGAGCCTGCGATGTCCTGGCGGAACAGGCGCTTGTCGAACCCGATCGAGGCGTTGATCTCTTCCATGATCGCGTCCGGCCCCGACTGGAAACGCCCGCCCCACATCTTGTTGGTCATCGAAAATCCTTCATTCCGTCCGAGACAGCCTGCGCATGAGCACCGAAAAGAAGAAAACCAGCCCCCTGGCGCAGATTGCCGCCGGCGTCCTCATTCTCGCAGCGATTACGGGCTATTATCTGTATGAGGCCACAGGGCGCAAGGCCGGACCTGCGGAAACGCCCGCCGCCGCCGAAACGGCCGCACCGGCGGCCGGTCTGGCGAAGGACCTGTCGCAGGGCACGCTGGCGGCCTTCCTGATCCACCCCGAGCCGAAGCCGCTGCCCGACCTCGCATTCCAGGACGGGTCCGGCAAGCCGCTGACGCTCGGCGACTGGAAGGGCCGCGTGGTGCTGCTGAACCTGTGGGCGACCTGGTGCGCACCGTGCCGCAAGGAAATGCCCGACCTCGCGAAGCTCGAAAAGGAACTGGGCTCGGGCCAGTTCGAGGTCGTGGCCATCAGCGTCGACCGCAAGGGGGCGGAGGCCTCGGCGGCCTTCCTCAAGGAAACCGGCGTCGACAATCTCAAGCTCTACATCGAACCGTCGACGAAGATCGTCAACGACCTCAAGTCCGCTGGCCTTCCGGCCACCCTGCTGATCGACCGCGAGGGCCGCGAGTTGGGCCGCATCCTTGGCCCCGCCGACTGGGCGAGCCCGGAGGCGCAGGCGCTCATCAAGGCGGCACTGGCGCAGAAATAGGCAGGCCGCTGGGGAGGCCCAGGACGGCGTTTCAAAGTAACAGGTAGGGGGCTAGCGGCCCGGCCCGTTTGGCCGAAAAGCAATCGTTACAAAGCGCAGCAAAAGGCCGTTATCCACCCGAGGGCCGTCTTTCCGGCGAGGGGCAGGATCCAGCGTGGACGCGATCTCCCTATCCTTCATCTTGCGCGGACTTGATCCGCGCATCCTTTTCGGACGGCGAAAAAAGGACCCCCGGGTCAAGCCCGGGGGAGATGAAACAATGGGAGGGGTCCTGGTCCGTGGCTCAGCGCGTCGGGATCGGGGTCTCGCCACGGTAGTCGTAGAAGCCGCGGTTGGTCTTGCGGCCGAGCCAGCCGGCCTCGACATATTTCACGAGGAGCGGACAGGGGCGGTACTTCGAGTCGGCGAGGCCGTCGTGCAGCACCTGCATCACGGAGAGGCAGGTGTCGAGGCCGATGAAGTCGGCGAGTTCGAGCGGGCCCATGGGGTGGCGCGCGCCGAGCTTCATGGCGGTGTCGATGGCTTCCACGCCGCCCACGCCTTCATAGAGCGTGTAGATCGCCTCGTTGATCATCGGCAGCAGGATGCGGTTGACGATGAAGGCCGGGAAGTCTTCCGAGACGGCGATGGTCTTCTTCAGCGAGGAGGCGAATTCCTTGGCGACCGAGAAGGTCGCCTCGTCCGTCGCGATGCCGCGGATCAATTCCACGAGCTCCATCACCGGCACGGGGTTCATGAAGTGGATGCCCATGAACTTCTCGGGCCGGTCGGTGGCCGCCGCGAGGCGGGTGATCGAGATCGAGGAGGTGTTGGAGCCGACCAGGCATTCGGGCTTCAGGTGCGGGCAGAGCGCCTGGTAGATCTTGCGCTTGACCTGCTCGTCCTCAACCGCGCTCTCGATGACGAGGTCGTAGTCGCCGAAGCCTTCATAGGCGGGCACCGCCTTGATGCGCGACAGGGTGGCGTCGCGCTCGGCCTCCGACAGCTTGCCGGAGCGCACGCGGCGGGCAAGGTTGCCGTTGATGGTGGCGAGGCCCGCCTCGATGCGTTCCTTGCTCACGTCGTAGAGGCCGACGTCATAACCGGCGAGGGCGCAGACATGCGCGATGCCATTGCCCATCTGACCGGCGCCGATGACGCCTACTTTCTTGATCTGCATGATAACAATGTGCCTGAATTCGAATGCTGCCGGAGCCTATATCGCGCCTATTTGCAGGGCAAGAGCGTTTCGCAGTCGCAGCAATAGCACTTTAGATTGGGGATTTGCGACGTTTGCATGAATGATCGCCCCATTGATGGCTTCGCATCAGCGCCTGAGTGATGGCCTGCCCGCGGTGCAACGAAAAAGGGCGGCCGGAGCCGCCCCTCAACACGCTTGATGTGAACCGATCACTTGCCGAACTTGGCGAGTTCCGCATCGAGTTCCGGCACGGCGGTGAAGAGATCGGCGACGAGGCCGTAATCCGCCACCTGGAAGATCGGCGCCTCTTCATCCTTGTTGATGGCGACGATGATCTTCGAGTCCTTCATGCCGGCGAGATGCTGGATGGCGCCGGAGATGCCGACCGCGATGTAGAGGTCGGGGGCGACCACCTTGCCGGTCTGGCCGACCTGGTAGTCGTTCGGCACATAGCCCGCGTCGACCGCGGCGCGCGAGGCGCCGACGGCGGCGTTGAGCTTGGAGGCCACCGAGTCGAGCAGCTTGAAGTTGTCGCCGTTCTGCATGCCGCGGCCGCCGGAGACGACGATCTTGGCCGAGGTGAGTTCGGGACGGTCCGACTTCGACAGGTTCTCGCCCTGGTAGGAGGAGAGGCCCGGATCGGTGGCGGCGTCCATCTTGACGACTTCGGCCGAACCGCCCTCGCCCGCTGCCGGGAAGGAGGCGGTGCGCACGGTGATGACCTTCTTGCCATCGGTCGACTGCACGGTCTGCACCGCGTTGCCGGCATAGATCAGGCGCACGAAGGTGTCGGCCGACTTCACTTCCGAGATGTCGGAGACCTGCATCACGTCGAGGAGCGCTGCGACGCGCGGCATGAAGTTCTTGCCGTTGCCGGTGGCGGGCGAGACGATGTGGTCATAGGCCGGTGCGAGCGAGACGATCAGCGCGGCCATCGGCTCGGCCAGGGGACGCTCGAGCGTGCCCGAGTCGACGTGAAGGACCTTCTTCACGCCATCGAGCTTCGCGGCCTGCGCCGCAGCGCCGCCCGCATTGTTGCCGGCGACCAGCACGTGGACGTCGCCGCCCATCTGGGCAGCGGCCGTCAGCGCCTTGTGGGTCGCGTCCTTGAGGCCGTTGTTGTCGTGTTCGGCGATGAGGAGGACAGCCATCAGATTGCTCCCGCTTCCTTGAGTTTGGCGACGAGTTCGGCGGGCGAGCCCACCTTGATGCCGGCCTGGCGCTTCGGCGGCTCCTCGGTCTTCACGACCTTGAGGCGCGCCGCGGTGTCGACGCCGTAATCGGCGGGCGTCTTCTCGTCGAGCGGCTTCTTCTTGGCTTTCATGATGTTGGGGAGCGAGGCATAGCGCGGCTGGTTGAGGCGGAGGTCGGTGGTGACCACCGCCGGCAGCTTCACCTTCAGCATCTGCAACCCGCCGTCGATCTCACGCGTGATCTGCGCCTCGCCCGCACCAGGCTCGAGCTTCGAGGTGAAGGTGGCCTGCGGCCAGCCCAGCAGGGCGGCGAGCATCTGGCCCGTCTGGTTGCAGTCGTCGTCGATCGCCTGCTTGCCGAGGATGACGATCTCCGGGCCCTCGGCCTGGACGATGCCCTTGAGGATCTTGGCAACCGCCAGCGGCTCCACCAGGTCGTCGGTCTTGACGAGGATCGCCCGGTCAGCACCCATGGCGAGCGCGGTGCGCAGCGTTTCCTGCGCCTGGGCGGGTCCGATGGAGACGGCCACGACTTCCGTCGCCTTGCCGGATTCCTTGAGGCGGACCGCCTCCTCGACGCCGATTTCGTCGAAGGGGTTCATCGACATCTTCACGTTGGCCAGTTCGACACCCGAACCGTCGGCCTTCACACGGATCTTGACGTTGTAGTCAACGACCCGCTTCACAGCGACCAGGACTTTCATTCTGTTCCTCGATATGGCGGTCTTTGAAAAAGTGGCCGGACCCTAGTGAGGGGAAACCCTCAAGTCAATTCCAGCAACGCCGCTTGGCTGCCGAATGCGACCTATCTTTCGGGTAAAGTGGCGCTTTCCGGCTCCAGCCGCAGCCAGAGGCGGCGGCGGATGGCAAAGGTGAGCCCGGCCCCGGCGATGAAGCCGCCGACATGCGCCGCCCAGGCCACGCCGGCCTCCGGGTTGGCGCTGTCCATCCACCATGAGAAGACCTGCAGCAGGAACCAGCCCCCCAGCACCCAGAACGCACCGATGCGCAGCGGAATGCGCAGGAACAGCAGGATCCACACCCGGGCCCTGGGGAACAGCACCACATAGGCGCCGAGGATGCCCGACACCGCTCCCGAGGCCCCCACCAGCGGAATGTCCGAGGTGGGCGCCAGCAGCACGTAGAGCAGGGCGGCCACCACGCCGGACATCAGATAGAGGAAGGCGAAGGCGGCGTGGCCATAGGCATCCTCGATGTTGTCCGCGAAGACCCAGAGGAACAGCATGTTGGAGATCAGGTGCCACCACCCGGCATGGAGGAACATGTAGCTGATGAGGGTGAAGGGCTCCGGCACCGGGTGGTAGGGCACGGCAATTGAGCTGCTGTGGGTGAGTTCGCCCGGCACCACGCCCCAGCCGGTGGCGATGGTCTGCAGCACGGCGTCGGAATTGCAGGCGCCGGTGGTGAGATACATCACCACGTTGAGCGCGATGATGGTGATGGTGACGGCCTGGAAGCGGATGACCTTCAGCGGGGTTGAATCGTGAAGGGGAACGAACATCCGCCGCGCCTCAGCGTGTCTTTCCCGGCACCCACAGCACGTCACCGGCACCCGACTTCGCATTGGCCCAGCGGCTGGCGACGAAGAAGAAGTCCGAAAGCCGGTTCACATAGGCGACCGCCCCCTCGCTCACATGCTCGCCCTCATGCGAGGCGAGCTCGACGATGAGCCGCTCGGCGCGGCGGCAGATGGTGCGCGAGATGTGGAGATAGGCCGCAGCGGGGTGGCCGCCCGGCAGCACGAAGGAGCGCAGCGGCGAGAGTTCGGCGTTGAGCTCGTCGATCTCCTTCTCGATGCGCTCATACTGCTTCGGCAGGATGCGCAGCGGCTCGTAGCCGAGGTCCTTGCCCGTGTCGGGCACGCAGAGATCGGCGCCCAAGTCGAAGAGTTCGTTCTGGATGCGCGCCAGCATCTGGTCGAGCTTCTGCATCTCGGCCGAACTGGTGTGAAGCCTGACCACGCCGAGCGTGGCGTTGGTTTCGTCCACCGTGCCATAGGCCTGGATGCGCCAGTGCGCCTTGGACACGCGCTCGCCGGTGCCGAGTGCGGTTTCGCCGGCATCGCCGGTGCGGGTGTAGATGCGATTGAGAACGACCATGGAGCCTGCCTAACGCGTGTCGGTGACGAATTCTACTCGTTTCTGAGCAAGGGCCCCGGCTTGGCCGAAAGTGCACGCCAGGTGACGGCAAGCCCGCCCGCGACGGTGACGGCCATGGCGAGAAGAGCCGTCAGCACCGCCGTGGGGCCGGAGAAGCTCCACGGAATTTCCAGGATGAAATGCGACAGGAACCATGAGGCAGCGGAGCCCACGGCCAGTCCAAAGGCCGCCGCCGCAAGGCCGAGCCCGGCATATTCGATGACGAAGGCGCCGACGAGCTGGCGCTTCGAGGCGCCATAGGTCTTCAGCACCACCGCTTCGTAGAGGCGCTCGGAGAGGCCCGCGGCGAGTGCGCCCGCCAGCACCAGCATGCCGGTGAGGAGTGTGAGAATGTTGGCGCCGCGGATCGCCACCAGCATCTTCTCCAGAAGCCCGCTCACCATGTCGATCGCATCCTTGACGCGGACCGCGGTGACGGAGGGGTAGGCGCGCGCCATGGCGTTGAGCAGCTTCGCCTCGTCGCCGCCCTTCATCTCCACCGTGACGAGGTGGTTGTGGGGAGCGGCCTTCAGCGTGCTGGGCGTGAAGACCATGACGAAGTTGATGCCGAGGCTGCGCCAGTTGACGGCGCGCAGGTTGGCGACCTTGGCTGTTATGTCGCGGCCCAGCACGTTGACGGTGATCTCGTCGCCGATCTTCACGCCGATGCCGTTGGCAATCTCGTCGACGAGCGAGACGAGCGGCGGGCCGCTGTAATCCGCCGGCCACCATTCGCCCGCGACGAGGCGCGAGCCTTCGGGAAGCTCGGCGGCATAGGTGATGCCACGGTCGCCGCGCAGCGCCCAGTTGGATTCAGGAGAGGCCTTCACCTTCTCCGCCGGAACACCCTTCACGGCGGCGACGCGGCCACGCAGCATGGGCGTGTTGTTGACGTGCGTGACGCCCTGCTCCTTCATCAGGCCGTCCTTGAAGGTTGCGAGCTCGCCATTGGGCACGTCGAGGAAGAAGAAGGCCGGCGCGCGTTCCGGGATCGAGGAGAGCAGTTCCTTCGAGATGCTGCGGTCGGTGAGCGCCAGCGTCACGAAGAGCGTGAGGCCGAGGCCCAGCGCGAGGATGACGGAGGCTGCGGCGGAGCCCGGGCGATAGATGTTGCCGACCGCATAGCGCCAGATGGCGGAGCGGCTGCGCGGCAGGCGCTCGGCACCGGTGATGATGAGGCGCGCGAGACCGAGCAGCACCACGAAGCTGGCGACGAGGCCGCCGAGGAAATAGGCCGTCACCTTGACGTTCTCGAAGGCATAGAAGGTGAGAGCCGCCATCAGCGCCAGCGCAGCCAGGATGACGAGGAAGGGGCCCGTCCCCGGCCAGCCGCGCACCGGCACGATGCGCGAGCGGAACAGGGCCGAGGCCGCCACCTGCCGCGCATGGGCCAGCGGCCACAGCGCGAAGGCGAGCGTGGTGAGAAGGCCGAGGAGGCCGGCGAAGACGAGGGGCCAGGCCTGGAAGTGCTGCGACAGCGGCACGGGAATGAGTTGGCCGAAGAGCGCGGTGATGACGGGTGGCGCGATGGCGCCCGCCGCAAGCCCGAGCGCGATGGCGATGAGTGCCACCAGGATGATCTCGGTCAGGTAGATGCCCATCACGTCGGCTGAGGAGGCGCCCAAGCACTTGAGCGTGGCGATCGAGCCCATCTTGCGGGTGACGAAGGCCTGCACGGCATTGGCGATTCCGGCCCCGCCCACGATCAGCGAGGCGAGGCCGACCAGCGTCATGAAGTAGCCGAGACGTTCGACGAAACCATCGGCCCCGGCGGCGGCATTGTTGCGGGTGCGGATGCGCCAGCCGGCATCCTTGAACTTCGCTTCGGCTTCCTTTTCCACCGCCTTGGCGGCGGTGAGCGAATTCTCGGCCAGCTTCACGCGGTAGCGATAGGTGACGAGGCTGCCGGGCTGCACGATGCCGGTGGCCGCAAGGGTTTCGGGCGAGATCATCAGGCGCGGGCCCAAAACCAGCGTGTCCGAGAGGCGATCCGGCTCGTTCCTGATGAGGGCACGGATCTGGACCTGGGTGTTGCCGAGCTTCACGCTGTCGCCGAGCTTGATGCCGAGCCGGCCGAGCAGCAGCGGGTCGGCCGCGGCCCCGGGTACGCCGTCCTTCGTGGCGATGGCGTCGGCCAGCGGCAGGCCACCCTCGAGTTCCATCCGGCCATAGAGCGGGTAGTTGCCGTCGACGGCCTTCACCTCGACGAGTGCGGTGTTGTCAGCGGTCAGCGCCATGCCGCGCACGGTGGCGACCTCGCTGAGCTCACCCCTGGACGCGATGTAATCGCGTTGCGGCTGGCTCGCCTGCTGGTGGATGAGCGAGAATTCAAGGTCGCCCCCCAGCAGCGGCTGGCCCTGCTCGTCGATGCCGCGCTCGATCGATGCCGAGAGCGCGCCGATGATGGCGATGGTGCCGGTGCCGAGTGCCAGGCAGGTGAGGAAGATCCAGAAGCCCTGCAGGCCGGAGCGCAAGTCGCGCAGCGCGAAACGCAGCCAGAGTGACGGGTTCAAGGCGCCGCTCCGGCGACGATCCTGCCATCCAGCACCTCCGCCATGCGGTCGCAGCGCTGGGCGAGCGAGCGGTCATGCGTGACGAGGATGAGGGACGTGCCGTGCTGGTCCTTCACGTCGAAGAGCAGCTTGATGATCTGTTCGCCCGTCACGTGGTCGAGATTGCCGGTGGGCTCGTCGGCGATGATGATCTTCGCGCCGCTCGCCAGCGCACGGGCGATGGCGACGCGCTGCTGCTCGCCGCCCGAGAGCTGGCTCGGATAATGGTCCAGCCGATGGCCGAGGCCGACCTGGGTGAGGCGGTCGCTTGCGATCTCCATCGCGTCCTTCGCACCGCGGAACTCCAGCGGCACGGCGACATTCTCCAGCGCCGTCATGGTGGGGATCAAATGGAAGGACTGGAACACGATGCCCACATGGTCGCGGCGGAAGGCGGCGAGTTCGTCCTCGCCAAGGCCGCTGAGGGATCTTCCGGCCACCGTGACGTCGCCCTTCGAAGCCTTCTCGAGGCCGGCGATCACCATCAGCAGCGTGGTCTTGCCGGAGCCCGAGGGGCCGACGATGCCCAGCGCCTCGCCCGGCTTCACGTCCAGGTCCACCCCGCGCAGGATGTCGACGTTCCCCGCCCGGCTGGGCAGCGTCAGGTGGACATTCCGGAGGGAGACGGCGGTGCTGGTCATCGGATCGAACATGGCTTCCGTTACGGCTGAAGTCGAGGGCCGGATGCTTGAACCGGACAACCATGGCGCTTAAGTGACCATCATGCTGAAACTTTTCACCGCCCTCGCACTTGTCGTCCTCATGGCCAGCGGCGCTGCCGCCGCCCCCAAGACCATCCTCGCGCTGGGCGACAGCCTGACGGCCGGGCTGGGCGTGGGGCCGGCGGAGGCCTTTCCGGCCAGGCTGGAGGCTGCCTTGGAGGCCAAGGGGCATGACGTGAAGGTGATCAATGCCGGCGTCTCGGGTGACACCGCCGCCGACGGCGCGGCCCGGCTGGACTGGGCGTTGTCCGAGCCCGTCGATGCCGTGATCGTGGAGCTTGGCGCCAACGACGCGCTGCGCGGGCTGCCCGTCGCCCAGGCCGAGCAGGCGCTGGACGGGCTCCTCACCGCGCTCTCCCGGAAGAAGCTTCCCGTGCTGCTCGCCGGCATGAAGGCGCCGCCCAACATGGGGCCGGAATATCAGGCCCAGTTCGATGGCATGTATGGGCGGCTTGCCGCGAAGCACGGCGTGCTGCTCTATCCTTTCTTCCTCGATGGCGTGGCGGCCGACCCGAAGCTGAACCAGGGCGACGGCATGCACCCCAACCCGGCCGGGGTCGACGTGATCGTCGCCCGCATCCTGCCCAGCGTTGAGCAACTTCTGGGCAAGGCTGGCGGAAATTAGGGCTTGGGATTGGCGAAAATCGCGATACCGTTGAAGGATCGCGATTCGCCTATCCTTCACGGCTAAGGAGGCCCCGCATGCCACGACTCTTCACCGGCGTCGAAATCCCGGATGATGTGGCCTTTGACCTCGATCTGATGCGGGGCGGGATCAGCGGGGCGCGCTGGATCGACCGCGAGAGCTATCACATCACGCTGCGCTTCATCGGCGACATCGACGAGGGGCTGGCCCGCGAGATCAGCTACGAACTCGAAGGTGTGGAGGCGCGGCCTTTCAAGCTGAGGTTGACCGGCTGCGGGGTGTTTGGCGGCAACAAGCCCCACACGCTCTATGCAGCAGTGGAGGAAAGCCCCGAACTGCGGCGGTTGCAGTCGATCCACGAGCGCATCTGCCAGACCCTGGGCATGCCGGCGGAGCCGCGGAAATTCGCACCGCACGTGACGCTGGCGCGGCTCAAGGAGCCGGACCTTCGGGCCTTGCACGCCTTCGTCGCCTCCCATAACCTCTACAAGAGCCGGGTCTTCGAGGTGGGGCGCTTCGTCCTGTTCTCGTCGCGCCCGTCGCGTGGGGGTGGTCCCTATGCGGTCGAGGAATCCTATCGTTTGCAGGCAGGTTTATGACGGACAAGGCACTGGTCGGGGTCGAACGCGCCAAGGCGCTCCATGAATTGCACGGCTGGACGGAGGCCAAGGGGCGCGACGCCATCACCAAGACCTACCAGTTCAAGTCCTTCTCCCAGGCCTGGGGCTTCATGAGCCGGGTGGCGCTGTTTGCCGAGAAGACCGACCACCACCCGGAATGGACCAATGTCTATGGCCGGGTCGAGGTGACCTTGACGACACATTCCGCCGGGGGTGTCACGGAAAAGGACGTGGCGCTGGCCAAGAAGATGGAACTGCTCGCGAATTCGTGATCGCGTTGGCACCAACCTAAATTTCCTGTAACTTGCCGCAGAGGTGGTGCGAACCCATATTCGCACCGAGGTTTTCTGGAGGAACGAAACACTATGGCCGACACTCGCTTTCAAACCCAGGTCAGGACCCAGTCCCGGGCGGAGATCGACCAGGGGCTCCGCTCCTACATGCTGGGCATCTACAACTACATGGCGCTCGGCGTGGCGCTCACCGCCATCATCACGCTGGCGGTGGCTGCAAGCCCCGCTGCCATGGCCACCGTCTATTCGCTGAAGTGGGTGTTCTTCATCGCCATCCTCGGTATGGGCTTCTTCGCCCCCCGGATGATGATGTCGGGCAACACCACGGTCGCGCAGGCCGCCTACTGGGGCTATGCCGCGCTGTGGGGTCTCGCCATCGCCCCGATGGTCGGCACCTATCTGGCGGTCGACTCGGGCATGGTCGTTCAGGCCTTCCTGATCACCGCCGTCACCTTCGGCGCCACCAGCCTCGCGGGCTATGTCACCAAGCGTGACCTGTCGGGCTTCGGCGGCTTCTTCATGATGGCCTCGATCGGCATCATCGTCGCCATCCTGATCAACGCCTTCTTCGTCCAGTCGACGATGATGTCGCTGATCACCTCGATCATCACCGTGCTGCTCTTCGCCGGCGTGACCGCCTGGGAGACCCAGCAGATCAAGGAGATGTATGTCGAGGGTGATGCGCCGGGCGTGGCCAAGGGCAAGTCGATCATCGGCGCCTACATGCTCTATGGCAGCTTCATCACGCTGTTCGTGAACATCCTGAACATCCTCGGCATCATGCGCCAGAACTGAGCGCAATTCCGAGACGAAACGGAAAACCCCGGCCGAAAGGCCGGGGTTTTTTCTTGGCCCGCGTTCAGATGGTGGAGAGCTTCGGCGTCTTCGCCAGCACGCGCAGCACGGTGCTCAGGTCATGGCCGCGCTTGAGGATCAGCCCGGTCTGGGCCACCACGGAATAGATGCCCTGCTTCCGCGCCAGGGCGGGGTCTTTCACGATCCGGTAGAGCGGCACTTCCGAGGCGCGGCGGAACACCGAGAAGGTGGCCTTGTCCTTGCCGAAATCCATGGCGTAGTCGCGCCATTCGCCCTCGGCCACCTTGGTGCCGTAGAAGCCCAGTATGGTCTGCAACTCCTTGCGGTCGAAGGCGACACGCTCTGGCGGTTTCTGGGATTGCGACGGGCTTGAGTAGCTCTGTCCGGCCGGGGCATGCGCCTCCCAGGGCCGGAGCGGAATTATGTCGTCGGTCTTGTCCAAACTTCACCCCGCAGCGTCGTGACAGGCTGATGACGTCCGAGAGGATGAACCCGTTCCCGCCCCTTGGCAAGCGCGCAGCAGAAATCACGTTTTGGCCGCATTGCGATCAAGCTGCCGCCCCAACCCGCCGCCATAAGGAGATCGTTGCCTCTAGCGGCCCGGCTGGTGTTGAGCTTCGGAAATCTCAGCCCCCCAGCCCCCCGGATCTCGTGAAGCCGGCCGGGCCCCCCCCCCCCCCCCCAAGTTTCAGTGTGTTTGAGGCGTAATCTCGAGAGAGTTTCGAAGGCCGGAGCAGTCACTGCTTCGGCCTTTTCTCTTTTGTTTTGGCCCCCTTGACCATCGGGCAGCGGCACCCGATATGCACGTCATCAATCAATCACATGCTTGTGAAGAGGGTGACATGGCCACTGACACGGCGACCACGGACGCCACCACCGCGACCTCCCATCAATTCCAGGCGGAGGTGGCAAAGCTCCTCCACCTCATGGTGCATTCGGTCTATTCCGACCGCGACGTGTTCCTGCGCGAGCTGATCTCCAATGCCGCCGACGCGCTCGACAAGCTGCGCTACGAGGCGATCGCCAACCCGCAGTTGCTGGAGGGCCAGCCGGACCTCACCATCACCATCACGCCCGACAAGGAAAAGAAGACACTCACCATCACCGACACCGGCATCGGCATGAGCGAGCAGGAGCTGATCGACAATCTCGGCACCATCGCCAAGTCGGGCACGCAGGCCTTCGTCGAGCAGGCCAAGGCGAAGCAGGGCGACGTGCACCTCATCGGCCAGTTCGGCATCGGTTTCTATTCGGGCTTCATCGTCGCCGGGAAGGTGGACGTGATCTCGCGCCGCGCAGGCTCCGACCAGGCCTGGATGTGGTCCTCCGACGGCTCGGGCAGCTTCACCATGACGCCGGTCGAGTCGGCTCCGCGCGGCACCTCCATCGTGCTGCATCTGCGCGAGGACGCGCTCGAGTTCCTCGAGGACTGGAAGATCGAGAGTGTCGTTCGCACCTATTCCGACCACATCGCGCATCCGATCATGCTCAGTGTCGGAAACGAGACGGCGAAGCAGATCAACTCCGCCAACGCGATCTGGACGCGGGCCAAGTCCGACATCACGCCCGAACAGCACAAGGAATTCTTCGGCCATATCTCGGGCAATTATTCCGACCCCGCACTGACGCTGCATTACCGCGCCGAGGGCCGCAACGAATATACGGTCCTGCTCTATGTGCCGGGCGAACGGCCCTTCGACCTCTATGATCCGGAGCGGCGCGGCCGCCAGAAGCTCTATGTGAAGCGCGTCTACATCGCTGACGACGTCGAGCTGCTGCCGGCCTATCTGCGCTTCGTGCGCGGCGTCATCGATTCGGAGGACATGCCGCTCAACATCTCGCGCGAGATGCTGCAGAACAATCCGCAGGTGGCGGCGATCCGCAAGGCTGTCACCAACAAGGTGCTCTCGGAGCTCAAGAAGCTGAGCGAGACGGATGATGCCGCTTACCGGAAGCTCTGGGAGATCTATGGCCCTGTCCTGAAGGAAGGCCTCTACGAGGACATGGAGCGCCGCGACCAGCTCTATGAGCTCGTCCGGTTCAAGTCGACCAAGGGCGACTGGGTGAGCCTCAAGGACTATATCGCGGGGCTGAAGGAGAACCAGACCGCGATCTATTACCTCACCGCCGAGGATGCGGCCAAGGCCAAGGCCTCGCCGCAGCTCGAGGGCTACAAGGCGCGCGATGTCGAGGTGCTGCTGCTGACCGATCCGGTGGACTCGTTCTGGGTGAGGACGGCGCTGGGTTACGAGGGCAAGCCCTTCAAGTCGGTGACTCAAGGGTCGGCCGATCTCGACCTGATCGTGGCCAAGGACGAGGCGAAGCCCGATGCGGCGGCGGATGCCGAGACCGCAGTGCTCGCCGCCGCGCTGAAGCAGGCGCTGGGCGAGCGCGTGAAGGACGTGCGGTCCTCGAAGCGCCTCACGGAAAGTGCCGTCTGCATCGTCAATGACAGCATGATGGACCGCACGCTGGAGAAGCTGCTGTCACGCCAGAAGGACTCCGGTATCTCGGTGTCGGCCCCGATCCTCGAGGTGAACCCGGGTCACCCGCTGATCAAGGCACTCGCCGCACAGGTGAAGGCCAAGGGCGCGGCCTCGGTCGAGGATGCCGCCCAGCTGCTGCTCGACCAGGCCTTCATCATCGAAGGTGAGCAGGTGCCGGACCCGGCGAGCTTCGCGAAGCGACTGGCGGATGTGATGGCGAAGGCCTTCGGGTGATCCCACTCTTGCCGTCATCCCGGCGAAAGCCGGGACCCCGCTTCTTTCCACGCGGTCGACGCCCAAAGCTGGGCCCCGGCTTTCGCCGGGGTGACGGTCCTTAAGCGCGGGGCTCCTCAAAACAAAAATGGCCGGGGCGAACCCGGCCATTTCCGTATTCGATGCTGAAGGACCCCTCAGTCCTTGGCGCGCTCCACATAGGCGCCGTCCTCGGTCTGGACCACGATGCGGGTGCCGGACACGATGTGGGGCGGCACCATGGTGCGCACGCCGTTCGACAACACGGCCGGCTTGAAGGAGGACGACGCCGTCTGGTTCTTGATGGCGGGCTCGGTCTCGACGATCTCGAGCGTCACGCGCTGCGGCAGCTCGATGGAGATGGGCGCACCGTTGAACAGCGCGATCTGGCACTCCATGCCTTCCTGAAGGAAGGGCGCCGAATCACCCAGCATGTCGCCCGAGACCTGGATCTGCTCATAGTTCTCGGGGTTCATGAAGACGTAGTTGTCGCCGTCCTGGTAGAGGTAGGAATGCGTGATGGTCTCGACGAAGGCGCGCTCGAGCGGGTCGGTCGTCTTGTAGCGCACCACCGTCTTCACGCCGTCCGAGATGCGGCGCATGTCGATCGTGGTGGTGGGGGTGCCCTTGCCGGGGTGCATGGATTCGGCCTTCAGGACGACATAGAGCTTGCCGTCCTCGTGCTCGATGACATTGCCCTTGCGGACACCGCTTGCGATTACCTTGACCACGTTTGTTCTCGTTTCTCTCGAATTGCCGGAATGGGTTGCGCGGGGTATTAGCAGCGGCCATTCCGGAAGCCAACCCCCCAGGAGGTCAGGCCCTTGGCCACCCCGTCCCGCTGGTTCGACCCCTCCCGCCATGCCGACCGGCGCCCCTTCCTGATGGCCCGGAACCGCATCGTGGCGGCCATCCGTCACTGGTTCGCCGAACGCGACTTCGTGGAGGTGGATTGCGCCGCACTGGCCCTTTCGCCCGGAAACGAGGCCCATCTTCATGCCTTTGCGACCGGGCTCATCCAGCCCGATGGCGCAACCGAGACGCGCTATCTCCACACGTCGCCGGAATTTGCCTGCAAGAAGCTGCTGGCGGCGGGGGAAACCCGCATCTTCAACCTGGGCCATGTCTGGCGGAACCGGGAGCGCACGCCCACCCACTCACCGGAGTTCACCATGCTGGAATGGTACCGGGCGCGGGAGGATTACGAGACCATCATCGCCGACACGCTCGCCCTCGTGCAGCTCGCCGCCCGCACCGCCGGCACCCGGCAGTTCACCTGGAAGGGTCGGACGGCGGACCCTTTCGCCGGGGCGGAGTGGCTCACCGTGAACGACGCCTTCAAGACCCATGCCGGGGTGGACCTTCTCGCCACGCTGCGCGCCGACGGCACGGCCGACCGGGATGCCCTGGCAAGGGTCTCGCCCGTCGCCTTCGGCAAGGGCGAGAGCTGGTCCGACATCTTCAGCCGCATCCTGTCGGAGAGGGTGGAGCCGCAACTCGGCAATGGCCGCATCACGGTGCTCTATGAATACCCATCCGTCGAGGCGGCCCTCGCCCGCACCACGGCGCGCGACAGCCGCGTCGCCGAGCGCTTCGAACTCTATGCCTGCGGGGTGGAGCTGGCGAACGGCTTCGGCGAGCTGACCGACCCTGAGGAGCAGCGCCGCCGCTTCGTCGCCGAGATGGACGTCAAGGAACAGGTCTATGGCGAGCGCTACCCGATCGACGAGGAGCTGCTGGAGGCGCTGGCGATGATGCCGCCGGCCTCGGGCGTGGCGCTGGGGCTGGACCGGCTGGTGATGCTGGCGGCGGGCGCGACGCGGATCGACCAGGTGCTGTGGACGCCGGTGGGGTAGGGCGCCTTCGCCACCCCACACTCATCATGCGCGAGCTCGACCCGCGCATCCTTTTCGGTGGCCGCAAAAAGGATGGCCGGGTCAGGCCCGGCCATGATGAGCAGGAGGATATCGGTGAGTGACTACCGCACCATCAGCGCCCAGTAATCCAGCTCCAGGATCACCCCCGGCTTGTCGGGCGCGCCATCCTCCACCGGGAACTCCGCACACGGAACATCGCGCGTGGCGCGCGTGACGATGCGGAGCGCTCCGACATCGTTGCGGCCCGGCACATCCGCGGTCTCGATGATCTCCGACCACGCAAACACCGTGCCGCCGGCAAACAATGGCGCCACGTGGCGGCCGCCGTTGATGGCTGCGATGTGGAAGGCATTGGCCAGCCCGTTGAAGCTGAGCGCACGCGCCAGCGAGATGACGTGGCCGCCATAGATCAGCCTGCGGCCGAAGCGCCCCTGCGCTTCCGAGTGCTGGTTGAAATGCACCTTGGCGGTGTTCTGGTAGAGGCGGGTGGCCAGCATGTGCTCGGCCTCCTCCACGGTCATACCATCGACGTGGTCGATCTTCTCGCCCGCGGCATAATCCTTGAAGCGGTGCGACGAGCCGGCGAGGCCGTCATTCCAAGCCTTGGTGTTGATCACCGGGCAGGCCCGGCCGAGCTCGCTAAGGTCCACGCGCTTCGGCGGCGTGGGAACCATGGCTTCCGGTGCTGGTGCCTGCTCGTCGCGCTTCCGCACCATCACCCAGCGCACATAGGAGAGCACCTCCTCGCCCTTCTGGTTCGTGCCCACGGAGCGCACATAGACGGTGCCGGTCTTGCCGTTGGAGTTCTCCTTGAGGCCGATGACCTCCGAGACCGTCGACAGCGTGTCGCCGGGATAGACAGCCCTGAGGAAACGGCAATCGGCATAGCCGAGATTTGCGACCGCATTGAGCGAGACATCCGGCACGGTCTTGCCGAAGACCACGTGGAAGGTGAGCAGGTCATCGACCGGGGCCTGCGGGTAGCCCACCGCCCTGGCGAAGGCATCGGAGGACTGCAGCGCGAAGCGCGAGCCATAGAGAGCCGTGTAGAGCGCCACGTCGCCCGCCGTCACCGTGCGCGGCGTGGCGTGGCGGATGGTCTGGCCGAGGCGGAAGTCCTCGAAGTAATTGCCGGGGTTGGTCTTGAGGATCACGAAATTGCCTCCGCAATGGCTGCCACGCGGTCCGCCATGGCGAGGTGCAGGCGTTCCACCATTTTTCCATCGACCGTGATGACGCCCTTCGCTGCATTCTCAGGCAGCTGGAACGCCGCGATGATCTTGCGCGCCCAGGCCACTTCCTCGGGCGAGGGCGAGAACATCTCGTTGCAGGCCGCGATTTGGCCGGGGTGGATCAGCGTCTTGCCGTCCATTCCCAGCGTGCGGCCCTGCTCGCACTCGGCCCGGAAGCCCTGTTCGTCGCGGAAGTCATTGTAGACGCCGTCGATCACGTCGAGGCCATAGGCGCGTGCCGCCAGCAGCGTCATCGACAGCCAGGGCAGGATGGCGAAGCGGCCGCCGGTGGCGAGTGCGCGAGATTCCTTCAGGAGGTCATTGGTGCCGAGCACGAGGCAGGAAAGCCGCGCCACCTGGTGCACCGAGGCGATCTCGCGCACGTTGAAGATGGCCATGGGCGTCTCCATCATCGCCCACATGCGGGTCTTCTCGGCCCCGCCCATGCCGAAATGGATCTTCGAGACATTCACGATGTCGCCTGGCCGCGCCACCTTGGGGACGAGGATGGCATCGGGGTTCACCTCGGCCGCCATCCTGAGGTCGTCCACGCCCCAGGGCGTGTCGAGGCCGTTGATGCGGATGACAAGCTCGCGCCGCCCGAAGCCCCCCGCCTTCACCGCGGCGGCCACCTTGGCGCGGGCGTCTGCCTTGGCATCGGGGGCGACCGAATCCTCGAGGTCGAGGATCAGGCTGTCGGCAGGGAGCGTCTTGGCCTTCTCGAGGGCGCGCTCATTGGCGCCGGGCATGTAGAGGACGCTGCGTCTGGCTCTGAACATCTTGTCTTTTCCGTCTCTTGCTGCGCTGCAAGCTAGCCGCCGCAATGCGTCATTGGAAGCCCACTTTTGGATGAGCCGCATGGCTTCTGTGCTTGTGGGATGATTGCGGTTTGGGCAATGTCCGCCGCCATGAAAACTTATGACGTCGTGATCGTGGGTGGCGGCGTGGTGGGCAGCGCCAGCGCCCATTACCTGCGGAAAAATGGATTCGCGGGCTCCATCGCCCTGGTCGAGAAGGACACGAGCTGGGCGCTGGGCTGCACCGCGCGCTCGGTCGGCGGCCTGCGCCAGCAGTTCTCGACGCCGGAGAACATCGCGCTCTCCAAGTTCGGCGTGGCGCTGGTGAAGACCCTGAAAAGCGAATTCGGACCCGATGCCGACATCGGCTTCAAGGAGCAGGGCTACCTGATCTGCGCGAGCCCCGAGGGCCTGCCCATCCTCGAGGAGAACCACGCGGTCCAGATCGCCCATGGCGCCGACAACGTGCTGCTGCGCGGCGAGGACCTGGCGGCGCGCTTTCCCTGGCTGGTGACGGAGGGGATCGCGGCCGGCTGTTTCGGCCTTTCGGGCGAGGGCTGGGTGGACCCCTACATGTTCGCGGCGCTGTTCCGGAAGGCTGCGATCGCGCAGGGCGTTGAGCTGATTCACGACGAGGTAACGGGCGTGACGCGCGAGGGTGACCACATCACCGGCGTGATGCTCACTTCCGGCGAGGCCATCGCCTGCGGCACGCTGGTCAATGCCGCTGGCACCGGTGCGGGCAAGCTCGCCGCCATGGCGGGGATCGAGCTCCCCGTGGGACCACGCAAACGCTATGTCTATGTGCTCGATTGCCCGGCGGCCACCGAGGCGCTGCACAAGGCACCACTCACCGTCATTCCCGGTGGCGTCTATTTCCGCCCCGAGGGCCGCAACTTCCTCGCAGGGCTCTCGCCGGAGGAGCACCAGGAACCGGACAGTCTCGACTGGGAGGTCGATCATGCCTGGTTCGAGGAGAATATCTGGCCGGCACTTGCCGAGCGCGTGCCGCTCTTCGAGGCGATCAAGGTGATCAGCGCCTGGGTGGGTCACTACGACTACAATGCACTGGACCAGAATGCGGTGATCGGGCCGCATCCGGAGGTGACCAACTTCCTCTTCGCCAATGGCTTTTCCGGCCATGGGCTGCAGCAGGGCCCGGCGGCGGGCAATGCGATTTCGGAACTCGTCATCGACGGGCGCTACAAGACCATCGACCTCACGCGGCTCGGCTTCACGCGCATCCGCGACAGGCAGCCGATCTTCGAGAAGAACGTGATCTGATGAAGGTGCTCAGCATCTCGAGCCAGGTCGTCTGGGGGCCCGTTGGCAACAGTGCTGCCGTTCCGGCGCTGCAGGCCAAGGGCCACGAGGTACTGGCACTGCCCACGATCACCTTGTCGAACCATCCGGGCCATGGGGCACCGGCTGGTTTCCGGACGCCGGTGGATGACATGGCGCGCATGTTTGCCGCGCTGGAAGCGCTGGGTGCGCTCGGCGATCTCGATGCGGTGCTCACCGGCTATTTCGCGAGTGTGGGACAGGTGGAGGAGGTGGCGCGGCTGCTCGACCGTGTCCGCGCGCCCTTCCTGCTGGTCGATCCTGTCATGGGCGATCACGGCAAGCTCTATGTTGCGCCGGAGGTGGCGGAGGCGATCCGCGATCACCTGCTGCCGCGCGCCTCCTGCGTCACGCCCAATGGCTTCGAGCTGTCATGGCTGACATCCCGCGAGGTGACGGACGAGCGAAGCGCCATTGCTGCGGCCCATGCGCTGCTGGTGCCGGAGGTGATCGCCACCTCGATTCCCTGCGAGGAAGGCCTCGCCACGCTGCTCGTCACGCCCGGCCAGTCGCACCGCGTGGTCAGCACGAAGCTCGACAAGGTGCCGCACGGCACGGGCGATTTCCTCAGCGGGCTCTATTTGGCCGAACGCCTGATGCAATCGCCGCACCACGCCTTCGCCGCCGCGATGGAGACGCTGTCGCGCGCCATCTGGCGCAGCGCGGGGTCATCCGTGCTGGACGTGGCAGGCACGCTGCACGCGACATGACGCCCGTCATCGGTGTCGATGGCTGCCCCGGCGGCTGGATCGCCGTGCGCTGGGCAGAGACGGTGTCGCATCACCTGTGCCGCAGCTTTGCCGAGGTTCTGGCGATGGATGCGGCGGTGATCGCGGTGGACATGCCGATCGGCTTTCCGGAAGGATCGGGCCGTGCGGCCGAGCGCGAGGTGCGGTCGCGCCTCGGCGGGCGGCAGTCGAGCGTGTTCTCGGTGCCCGCGCGCGCCGCCGTCATGTGCGCGGACTACCGCGAGGCCTGCGCGGCCAATCTCGCCGCCTCCGACCCGCCGAAGAAGGTGTCGAAGCAGATCTTCCACATCTTCCCCAAGATGCGCGAGATCGATGCGCTGATGACGCCGCAGCTGCAGGCGCGCGTGATCGAGGTTCACCCCGAACTCGCCTTCTGGGCGATGCATGGCGAGGCGCCGCTGCCGCTGCCGAAGAAGGTGAAGGGCCAGCCCCATGCGCCTGGCCTCGCGCTGCGCAAGGCGCTGCTGGCGGATGCTGGCTTCCCGCTCGAGGCCTTGCCGCCCGCCGCCTATCGCCGGGCCGATGTGGGGGCGGACGACCTGATCGATGGCTGCGCCTGCGCGTGGAGTGCGCGGCGCATCCTGGAGGGCCGCGCCATCTCCTTCCCCGCCGATCCGCCTCTGGATGCAAGGGGCTTGCGCATGGCGATCTCGGCGTGAGAAAGAGGCGCCAAATGCAAGGAAAGTGCCGCTGATGAACGCCCACGCCGCCACCCGCCACAACGCCCTGATGGGCAAGCCCGTCGCCGAGGAGATCACCCGTGCCGTCTACCAGGGCGTGGAGGAGCTGGCCTCCAAGGGCTGGCCGGTCAAGCTCGTGTCGATCACCATCGGTGATGTTCCCGCCGTCCATCTCTACGTGCGAAACCAGGCACGCGGGGCGGAGAAGGCGGGCATCATGTTCGAGGAGCGGCACCTGC
This sequence comes from Aestuariivirga litoralis, assembly GCF_003234965.1. Lineage (GTDB taxonomy): Bacteria > Pseudomonadota > Alphaproteobacteria > Rhizobiales > Aestuariivirgaceae > Aestuariivirga > Aestuariivirga litoralis. The sequence goes on along the minus strand of NZ_QKVK01000003.1, from coordinate 156,978 downwards.
CGGCCACCGTGTCGCGCGTCGAGATGCTGGCGATGCTGCAGGCGCTGAACACCGATCCGCGCGTCACCGGCGTCATCATCCAGCGCCCGGTGCCGAAGCACCTCGACATCCGCGAGCTGCAGACGGCGGTGCACCCGCTGAAGGATGTGGAGGGCATGCACCCGGCCTCCATCGGCAACATCGTCTATCGCGACACCTCCTTGGCGCCCTGCACGGCGGCGGCCTCGGTCGAGTTGCTGAAGCGCACGGGCCTGAAGCTCGAGGGCCTCGAAGTGGTGGTGATCGGGCATTCGGAAATCGTCGGCAAGCCTATCGCCTTCCTGCTGATGGCGGAGGGTGCCACCGTCACCGTCTGCCATCACATGACGCGGAACCTCGCCGTCCATTCGCGCGCGGCGGATGCGATCTTCGTGGCGGTGGGCAAGCCGCGCTTCATCACGCCCAACATGATCAAGCCGGGTTCCGCCGTCATCGACATCGGCATCAACCAGATCGAGGAGAACGGCAAGCACATCACCGTGGGCGACGTGGACTACGAGGCCTGTGCCGAAACCGCCGGCTGGATCACGCCGGTGCCGGGTGGCGTCGGCCCCGTCACGGTGTCGATCCTGATGCGCAATGCGCTCACCGCGGCACAGGCGCAGAAGCGCTATTACGACCAGGTCTTCGGCGGCAAGTCGGACACCATGGTCAGCGTGGCGCCGGCCGAATGATCGCGCGCGAGGCCATCAGCCGCGCCGCCTCCCGCATTGCGGGCCAGGTGCGCCGCACGCCGGTGATCGATGTCATGGTCGCGGGCGTCGATCTTCCCGTCACGCTGAAGCTCGAACTCCTGCAGCATGCCGGCAGCTTCAAGTCGCGCGGTGCCTTCAACACGCTGCTGCAGGCTGAGGTGGGTGCGGGCGGTGTGGCCACCGCATCGGGCGGCAATCATGGTGCGGCGGTTGCCTATGCCTCGCGCCAGCTCGGCCATCGTGCCAGGATCTTCGTTCCCGAGATCGCCTCGCCCGCAAAGGTCTCGCGCATCGCGTCCTATGGCGCGGAGATCGTGCAGAAGGGGGCGAACTATTACGAGGCCTTCGCGCTGTGCGAGGAGTGGATCGCACAGAGCGGCGCCACCAACGTCCATGCCTATGATGCCGCGCCGACGCTGGAAGGCCAGGGCACGCTGGCGCGCGAGCTGGAAGAACAGGCGCCCGGCATCGATACGCTGCTCGTCGCGGTGGGCGGCGGCGGCCTCATCGGCGGCATTGCGGCGTGGTACCAGTCCAGGGTCAAGGTGGTGGGCGTCGAGCCCCAAACCTGCAATGCGCTTCATGCATCACTTGCGGCAGGCGAGCGCGTGAAGGTGGCACCCTCGGGGCTTGCCACCGACTCGCTCGGCGCCAGCTATGTCGGCGCCCTGATGTTCGACATCGCGCGAGACCACATCGCCGGGGTGGCCCTCGTCACGGATGACGACATCCGCGACGCCCAGCGCCACCTGTGGCGCGAGACGCAGCTCGTCACCGAGCCCGGCGGGGCCACGGCGCTGGCGGCACTGCTGTCGGGCGCCTACAGGCCGGAGAAGGGCGAGCGCGTTGGCGTCGTCGTCTGCGGCGCCAATACCTCGATGGACGTGTTCGGCCAGCTGTTCAGCTGAGTTTCAGCACGGCTTCCGCCGCATCCTCGCCCGAAATCACCGCGCCCTCGAACCAGCCGGCCTGGTCGCGCGCATAGTCGGAGGAGGCGAAGGCGAGGCGGCCTTCCGGCTGCCATGCCGCGGAGTCGTAGCCAGCTTCGTGCCCGGCCAGTGCCGCCACCCAGGTGCCGCGCGCGAAGGGGTCCTCCAGCCAGTCGTGCCAGTCATGCGACAGCACGCGGGCATTGGGGAAGAGCTTCGCGGCCTGGTTCCTTACCCAGGCGGGGTCCTGCGGGTGATTGCCGTCCTGCATCAGCCCGAAGGCGACGATGTAGGTGGTGCCGCCCTCGGCGCGCTCTGCGAAGGCGAACTCGATGCCGCTGCCGTCGCCCGTCACCAGCGTGCCCACGGCGACGCCCTCGGCGCGGATCCACAGCTTGAAGCTCCGCCCGCCATGGCCATGGGCGATGGCGGCGGTCCTGGCATCCGACAGCCAAGGCGTGAAGGCCACACCGCGCAGCTGGTTGAGGCCAAGCGCCAGAATGCAGGCCTTCGCCCGGTGCCGCCGGTCACCGGCAATCACCTCAACATGCCCGCTCTCCTGCAGCACTTGCGAAACCGGTTCGCCGAGCATGAGGTCGGCGCCGGAGGCCGCGATCATGCGCTCCGCCAGCACGCCCATGCCAGGCACCACCGTGTCAGTCCAGAAATTGATCATGCCCTCGGCAAGGCCATTGTCATAGGCGCAGCTTGCGAGGAATTCGGAGGCAGCCCCCTTGTCGTGGGCGGCATTGCCGGACACCGTCCACCACGCCGAGAACAGGCCGCGCGTGGCGCGCGGGCAGGCCAGCCGGTCGAGATAGGCGGAGAAGGTGATGCCGGTGAGCGGCTCGCCCTTTTCATTGGTGGCGAGGCCCTTCTTCAGCAGGATCGCATCGGCGGCGACGCGGGCAATGGCGCGTTCATGCGCCGTCACGTCCTGTGGCGAGGCGGGGCCATCACCCTGCAGCATGCCGTCGCGCAGCCACATGCGGCCGGTGACGGGCGTGCGCGGGCGCAGGCTGAGGCCATGTTCCGTCACCAGCGCGCGCAGGCGGTGGTGCCAGGGCGTGATCCAGGCGCCGCCGAATTCCAGCTGCGGGCCGTCGCCCGCATAGGACCTTGCAAAGCCACGCCCGCCGCAGCGCGCACGCGCCTCGATGACGCGCACGCGCCTGCCGGACTTCGACAGCTTGAGTGCCGCAGCCGCACCCGCGAGCCCAGCCCCCACCACGATGACATCCGCATCCATGACGCGGATGCTAGCGGGCGGCGGTCACCACAGCAACCGGCCGCCCGTCACCTGCATGCGCAGCCTTTCGCGTGCAGCGCGCAGTTCGTCCTGCATGCGCTGCAACTCGCGCGGGTCGGCGTCCGATGGCTGGCGCCGCCACCCGGCGTTGAGAAGGAGGGCCGCCTGCTTCGCCTTCTCGAGGCCCAGGAACAGCGGATCGAAATTGAGAGAGAACATGCGAGTCTCCATCGCGGGAACATGGGGCGATGCCCATGCGCGTGAAAGGGTGATGAGGCGCAGCGCGCGCGGCACAGGCCAGCGCAGCGGAAACGACCGTTCAGTGATGTGATGAAAGCGCCTGAAGCGCGAAGGATACGCTATCCGCCTGAGGCCCGAGCCTCAGTGCGGCCCGGAGATCAGCAGCGCGTAAAAATGGCTCCCATGGCTGATTCTCCTCTGTTGGATTGCGTGTGACGGTTTCGTAGCAGCAATGCGCAACGTATGGAAGTGCACCGGGCCAAATTGATGGCGCTGTTGCGCTGTTGCCACAGATCAACGCGCGAAGCGGGCAACGACCTCGACGTGGGAGGAATACTTGAACTGGTCCACCGCCGTCACGCCCTTCAGCGCATAGCCGCCGCCGATCAGGATTTCGGCATCACGCGCGAAGCTTCCGGCGTCGCAGGAGACGGCAACCACCGTCTTCACCTTGCTCCGCGCCAGCTGCCTTGCCTGCGCCTCGGCACCGGCACGGGGCGGGTCGAAGACCACGGCGTCGAGTTCCTTCATCTCGTTGGGTACCAGCGGTTCGCGGAACAGGTCGCGCACCGCCGCCGTCATCGGCTTCAATCCGGAGCTCGCCCTGATCGCGGCATTGAGCGCGGCGATGGCCGGCTTGTCATTGTCATAGGCCTCGACGCGGGCGCGCTCGGCGATGCGCAAGGCGAAGGGGCCGATGCCGCAGAACAGGTCGGCGACGCTCTTCGCCTTGCCGAGCGCCTCGAGGACGAGCCGCGCCAGCGTCTCCTCGCCCGCGGCGGTTGCCTGCAGGAAGCCGCCGGGTGGCAATGCGACGGTGGCCTTGCCGATCTCGAGGCGCGGCGGCACGGCGGTGGCGATCACCTCGCCATTCACCGACAGCCGCGCCAGCCTGAGTGCATTGACGAAGCCGGCGAGATTGCCATGCTCGCGCGCCAGCACGTCACGTTCGGCCTTCACGCTCACGTCGAGGCCGGTGAGCGTCGCCGTCACCGCCACGTCGCAGTCGCCGAGCCTGGTGCCGAGAGATCGCGCGATGTCGAAGGCGCCGTTCAGGGTGGGGTCGAGGATGGGGCACTGGTCGATATCGAGCAGCGTATGGCTGCGCGCCTCCATGTAGCCCGCGGTGACCACGCCGCTGCGTTTCCGCACATGGATGGCCACGCGGCGGCGCCCTGCGCCATGCGCGTCGATGCAGGGGGCGACCTCACATGCGATGCCGCGCGCCTTCAACGCGTCGGTGACGAGCGAGCCCTTCCACGCTTCATAGGGCGCCTCGCGCCAGTGCTGCAGCTGGCAGCCGCCGCAGCGGCCGTAGTGCCTGCAGAAGGGCGCCACACGGTCGGGCGAGGGCTGCTCCACCACGACGAGGGACAGCCGGTCGCCGTCACCTGCGGCCTTCACCACTTCGCCCGGCAGCGTTCCCGGCACGAAGACGATGCGGCCGTCATGTGCCGCCACACCTTCGCCGCGCTTGCCCATGCCTTCGATGGTGAGCGTGAGGTCAGACATCGGCAGCCTGCGGCGGATAGGCGATGGCGATGCCGTAACCGCCCGCGAGCGCGATCTCGACAGGCCCCAGCGCCACGTTGGAAAGCGTGAGGGTGGAACCCACGGGCACGTCACGATCCTTCAAGGGCCACTTCACGCCGGCAAGGTCCAGTCCGTGAAGATCCGTGAACGGAATGATGCTGAGGCGTGTGCCCTGCGGCAGGTCGACCAGCATCCGGCCGCCGACCAGCGGCCAGGCTTCCTCCACGCCGCTCGTCAGCAGGCAGGCGATGCCCTGCCGCGCGATCTGGATGCTCTGGCCGAGCAGTCCGGCCGTATGGTCCGTCTGGCCGCCGAGACCGCCGAGCAGCACGATCTCCGTGGCGCCACGGCGGATCGCTTCCGCCACAGCGATTGCCCCGTCGGTTGCGTCCTTCTCGGCGGGGAAGGTTTCGCGCGGCACGTCGCGGTACTGCACCGTGAGTTCGGAGCCCGCCGAATCGAAATCGCCCACCCAGAGTTCGGGAAGAACGCGCAGTGCGGCGGCATGCATCATGCCGCCGTCGGCGGCGATTACCCGGGCACCCCTGATCTGGGACTTGAGCCGGGGCGTCACGGAGAGGTCGCCGCCCAGCAGAATGGCGAATGTGGTCATGCGCCCTCTCTAGCAAAAGCTTCTTGCCAGCGCACGCGGGAAGCCTTACCTCTGGTCCCGCTCTCAACGGGGTGCCGCGCCAAGCGGCTGAGACGGGGCTGATGCGCCCCAAACCCGCTGAACCTGATCCGGATCATGCCGGCGGAGGGATTGCGAGCGGATGCGCCGGCCCGGCACGTCCAATCCTCCATCCAACGGCGAATGGAGGCATTATGAAGACGACACTCACAGCCCTGTTCGCGCTGCTCACGCTCACCGCCCCCGCGCTGGCGAAGGACACGCTCACCGTCTACACCTATGACAGCTTCGTCGCCGAGTGGGGCCCCGGCCCCAGGGTGAAGGAGGCCTTCGAGAAGACCTGCGACTGCACGGTGGAATGGGTGGCGCCCGGCGATGGCGTTGCCATGCTCAACCGCCTGAAGCTCGAGGGCAAGAACACTAGGGCCGACGTGGTGCTGGGCCTCGACACCAACCTCACCGCAGAGGCGCTGAAGACCGGACTCTTCGCGAAGCACGGGCTGGACGTGAAGGAGGCAAGGACGCCCATCCCTTGGACGGACGAGCATTTCATGCCCTTCGACTACGGCTATTTCGCCGTGGTCTATGACAGCGAGGCCATGAAGGACCCGCCGAAGTCGCTGGACGAGCTGGTGAACGGCGATCCCGCACAGAAGATCATCCTCGAGGACCCGCGCTCCTCGACGCCGGGCCTCGGCTTCCTGCTGTGGATGAAGCAGGTCTATGGCGACAAGGCGGCGGACGCCTGGAAGAAGCTGGAGCCCCGCATCCTCACCGTGGCGCCCGGCTGGTCCGAGGCCTATGCGCTGTTCACCAAGGGCGAGGCGCCGATGGTGCTGTCCTATACCACGTCGCCCGCCTACCACGTGATCGCCGAGAACACCGAACGCTACAAGGCGGCCTCCTTCGCCGAGGGCCATTACCTGCAGGTGGAAGTCGGCGGGATCGTCGAAGGCAGCCGGCACAAGGAGCTGGCGAGCAAGTTCCTGAGCTTCATGATGCAGCCGGGCTTCCAGGACCAGATCCCCACCAACAACTGGATGTTCCCGGCGGGCACGACCTCCGCCCCGCTTCCCGCCGCCTTCGACCAGCTGGTGAAGCCCGCGAAGACGCTGCTCTATTCGCCGGAAGAGGTGGACCAGAACCGCCGCGCCTGGATCGACGAGTGGCTGAACGCCACGGCGAAGTGATGTGATGCGCCAATCCCCCCTCGATCCGTCACCCCGGCGAAAGCCGGGGCCCCGCTTGGGGCGCCCACAGCGGGGTTCCGGCTTTCGCCGGAATGACGGTGTTTTGGGATGATCGCCTACCAGCCATCGCGGGTGCCGGCCGTTGCGGCACTCGCCCTTCTCGCCTTGGCACTCGCTGCGGGCTTCCTGCCCGTGTTGCGGATGGGGCTGGAGCAGGGGCTCTCCGGTCTCGATCCTTACGTCCTCCGCGTCCTGCGCTTCACGCTGCTGCAGGCGGGGCTTTCGACCATCCTGTCGCTCGCCCTCGGCCTGCCGCTGGCGCGCGCGCTGGCGCGGCAATCGTCATTCCCCGGCCGCGCAGTGCTGCTCAGGCTCCTCAACCTGCCGCTGGCGCTGCCGGCCATCGTGGTCATCATCGGCATCATCGAGGTCTATGGCGCCAGGGGCTGGCTCGGCGGGCTCTTCGACATCTATGGCCTGCAGGGCATCCTGCTGGCGCATGTCTTCTTCAACGTGCCGCTCGCCGCGCGGCTGATCCTCGCCGATCTCGAGCGCATCCCGCCGGAGAGCTGGAAGCTCTCGGCGCAGCTGGGGCTCTCCCCGCTCGCCATCTGGCGGCTCGTGGAATGGCCCGCGATCCGCAGCGGCCTCGCCGGTGCGGCACTGCTCATCTTCCTGCTCTGCGCCTCGAGCTTCGCCGTGGTGCTGACGCTGGGCGGTGGTCCGCGCGCCACCACGCTGGAGGTGGCGATCTATCAGTCGCTGCGCGCCGACTTCGATCCGCCGCGCGCCGCCATGCTGGCGCTTGTGCAACTCGCCCTCTGCGCCACGCTGGCGCTTGTCGCCCAGGCCTGGGGCGGGCTCGCGGCCGGATGGCCGGCCTTGCGGCTGCAGCCCAGGCGCTTTGATGGGCGAACCGCCCTTTCGCGCCTGCTCGATGGCGGCGTGGTGCTGCTCGCCCTCCTGCTGCTCGTGCCGCCGCTGCTGGCGCTCATCGGGGCGGGGCTGTTCCACATCAATTTCTCCGCCCTGCTGCTGCGTGCGCTGGCGACGAGCCTCGGCCTCGGCATGGCCAGCGCGGCACTGGCCTTCGTCATCGTCTGGCCGCTCGCCGTGCTGGCGGTGCGCAGCGGGGCATGGCGGAAAGTTGCGTCGATTGCCGTGCTCGCCTCGTGGATCGTGCCACCCGCAGCGCTTGCCACCGGCTGGTTCATTACGTTGATCGCCCAGGCCGGCATGACGGGGCTTGCAGCTTTCCTCGTGATCGCCATGAATGCGCTGATGGCGCTGCCCTTCGTGTCCCGCGTGCTGATGCCCGCACTCGCCCAGTCGGCCGAGGCGCATGACCGGCTGTGCCTCAGCCTCGGTCTCGAAGGCTGGAACCGCTTCCGGCTCGTCGAGTTTCCGGTGATGAAGCGGGCGATCGGCCTCTCGCTCGTCATGGCGCTGATCCTGTCGCTGGGTGACCTCACGGCGATCTCGCTCTTCGGCACGCAGGATTTCGTGACGCTGCCCGCCCTCATCTACCGCCAGATGGGCAGCTACCGCTTCGACGAGGCGATCGGCACGGCAGTGGTTCTGAGCGCGCTCGTCCTCGCCTTCTCGTCGCTTGCCGAGCGCTGGAGCGACCAGCGATGATCCGTCTCGAGGGTGTCACCTTCCGCTATGAAGACATGCAGATGCGCTTCGATGTGGCGTTTCCCAAAGGCTCCTTCACCGCGGTCATCGGGCCTTCGGGCGGCGGCAAGTCGACGCTGCTCAATCTCATCGCCGGCTTCGAGGCGCCGGAGCAGGGCCGCGTGCTGATCGGCGGCGCGGACGTCACCGCACTGCCGCCGCACCAGCGCCCGGTGAGCATGATCTTCCAGGACAACAATGTCTTTGCCCATCTCGACCTGTGGCAGAACGTGGCGCTGGGCGTGTCACCATCGCTGAAGCTCGACATGGCGCAGAAGGCCCGTGTCGAGGCCGCGCTCGCCGAGGTGGGCCTCGGCGCGCTGATGCAGCGCAAGCCCGGCGAGATTTCGGGCGGCGAGCGCCAGCGCGTCGGCGTGGCGCGTGCCCTGGTGCGCGACCGCCCGGTGCTGCTGCTGGACGAGCCCTTCGCGGCGCTGGGCCCCGCCATGCGCAAGGACATGCTGGAACTGGTGACCGCGATGAGCCAAGCGAGGGACCTCACCGTGGTGATGGTCACCCACCAGCCGGAGGATGCGCTGGCCGCTGCGCGCCACACCGCCTATCTCGAGAACGGGCGGATCGTGGCGCTGCGCCCCACGGCAGAGCTCTTCGCGGCTGAGGACCTGCCGGGCCTTCATGCCTATCTGGGGGACTGGAGAAGCGCCAAGCTTTAGGCTAGAGCCTCGGACCTCATGAGCAGGATCCTCCTTCATCTCCGCGGCATCGGCCTTACCTTCGGCGGGCGTCCCATTCTCGAGAATGCCGAACTCGCCGTCGCCGAGGGTGAGCGCGTGGCGCTCGTCGGGCGCAATGGCTCGGGCAAGTCGACGCTGCTCAAGATCGCCGCCGGCATGATCGAGGCGGACAAGGGCGAGCGCTGGGTGCAGCCCGGCACGACGATCCGCTACCTGCCGCAGGAACCTGACCTCTCGGCCTATGCCACCGTGCTCGACTACGTCGAGGCAGGACTGGGCCCTGCCGATGACCCGCACCGCTGCACCTATCTGCTGCGCGAACTGGGCCTCACCGGCGAGGAAGACCCCAAGCGCCTGTCGGGCGGCGAGATCCGCCGCGCCGCCATCGCCCGCACGCTGGCGCCGCAGCCCGACGTGCTGCTGCTCGACGAGCCGACCAACCACCTGGACCTTCCGGCCATCGAGTGGCTCGAAGCCGAGCTCAAGTCGCTGCGCTCCGCCTTCGTGCTGATCAGCCATGACCGGCGCTTCCTGCAGTCGCTCACCAACCGCACGGTGTGGCTCGACCGCGGCGAATCGCGCCGCCTCGAAAGGGGCTTCGCGGACTTCGAAAGCTGGCGCGACGAAGTGCTGGCGAAGGAGGAGGCGGAGCAGGCCCTGCTCGCCAAGCGCATCGAGGCGGAGGAGCACTGGATGCGCTATGGCGTCACCGCCAGGCGGAAGCGCAACATGCGCCGCGTCGACCTGCTGGCGAGCTTGCGCAAGGAGCGCAAGGAGCATGTGGGCCAGCAGGGTGCCGTTCGCATGGCCGCCACGAGCGGCGACATCTCCGGCAAGCTCGTCGCCGAGGCCAAGGCCATGTCGAAGAGCTTCAGCGACAGGCCCATCGTCTCGAACCTCGATCTTCTCGTCATGCGTGGCGACCGGCTCGGCATCGTCGGCCCCAACGGCGCGGGCAAGACCACGCTCATCAAGCTGCTCACCGGCGCACTGGAGCCCGACTCCGGTGTGATCCGCCTCGGCACCAACCTGCAAACCGTCACGCTGGACCAGAGTCGCCAGAGCCTCGATCCGAATGCGACTCTCGCCGACGTCATCACCGATGGCCGCGGCAATTCCGTCACGGTCAATGGCGAGACCAAGCATGTCATCAGCTACATGAAGGACTTCCTCTTCCCGCCGGACAAGGCGAGGACGCCGGTGAGCGTGCTTTCGGGCGGCGAGCGCGGCCGCCTCATCCTGGCGCGTGAACTTGCAAAACCCTCCAACCTCCTCATCCTCGACGAACCCACCAACGACCTCGACCTCGAAACACTCGACATGCTGCAGGAGATGCTGGCGGACTATCCCGGCACCATCCTGCTGGTCAGCCACGACCGCGACTTCCTCGACCGCGTTGCCACCTCGGTGCTGATGGCCGATGGGGACGGCGAATGGACCGAATATGCCGGCGGCTATTCCGACATGGTGGCCCAGCGCGGCCAGGGCGTGGAAGCCCGCAAGGTGAAGGCGGAGGTGGCGAAGGCGACGCCGTCTTCCGCGCCGCCGCCGCAAGCCCCGCAGGCGCAGCGCAAGCTCTCCTTCAAGGAGAAGCACGCGCTGGAGACATTGCCCGGCACGATGAAGACGCTGGAAAACGAGATCGGCACGCTGGAGGCAAAGCTTGCCGATGCCTCGCTGTTCTCGCGCGATCCGAAAGCTTTCGATTCGGCTGCGTCACGATTGACGACAGCCCGCGAGGAACTCGCCAAGGCCGAGGAACAGTGGCTCGAACTCGAAATGAAGCGCGAGATGCTGGAGGGGTAGGGCCTCCCTCGGTAATGGACCATCATGGCCGGGCGTGTCCCGGCCATCTTTCTCCCGAAGCCCCAAAGAGGATACGCGGGTCAAGCCCGCGTATGATGAGTTGGGGGTGTTGCTGCTGCGGGGATGAGACCATCGTGGTACGCTTCAGCGTCACCACCCGCCGCCACCACCGCCGCCACCGCCGCCGCCTGAAAACCCACCGCCGCCGCCACCCGAGCCTGAGCTGCGACCCGGTGCGGTTGCAGCCGCTGCGGCACTCGATGCAAGCCCGCGGCCCAGGCTGTCGGTGAAGCCGCCGCCCATGCCGCCCGAGCCCCAGCTGCGCCCCGAATACCAGGCAGGTGCTGCCGCACCCGCCGCTGCCGCTGCGGCCAGCACGGCGGCGAACTTGGCGTTCCACTCGTTCTCGCAGTCGAGCGCCAGCGCATAGGGCAAATAGCGTTCGAAGAGTTCGGGCGTCTTTTCCGGCGGGTGCAGCACCTTGAGGCGCTCCTCCTCGGCGGTGGAGAGATAGAGGCGGAAGCCCTCGATCTGGTCCATCAGCTGGCGGCCCGACTGGGTGGGCGCGCGCAGCAGGTGGTAGAAGACGACGTTGAGCAGGCCCAGCAGCATGGCCGTGCCCACCAGCGCATAGAGCCCGGGCGAGCCGCCGCCCTGTGAGAAGATCAGCGCGGGGGCCACGATGCCGCCGCCGGCGAAGGGAATGAGGAACAGCAGTGCGCCGAGCGAGGTGATCCTGGCCCACAGGCCACGCGCTGCGAACAGGCCCTTGAAGCTCGCCCAGCCGACGGCCAGAACGACGCCCCACCACACGCCCATCCAGCCGAAGGCGAAGAGACCCTGCACGCCCTCGGCCCCCGGCAGCAGGAAGGCGCCGATGACGAGGCAGAGGACGGAGATCGCAAGGCCGACCGCGAACCAGCCGAGATTCCTGAGGAAGGCCGTGCCCTCGAACTCGTTCTTCAGCGCGCGGTCCAGCGCGTTGCGCGCCGCGCTGATGGAGGCATGGTTGGTCTGCTTCAGCTCCGTGCTGCCCGAGGGGAGCGCCAGGTAGAGGGCGCTTTCCGCCGGTGTCAGCGGCTCGTTGCCGCCCTTGAGCTTGGTGATGGTGAAGGTCCGGTCATCATCGGCGATCCTAAGGCGGCCCTTCACCGCAAGCCCCACCATGGCGGCGGCAAAGCCCTTGTCATCCGCGCCATAGCGTGACACGAAGCGCACGGCCGAGGGGCCCAGCCCCTTGGGCGGCGCGAAGAGCGGGATGATGGTGCCACGGGGCGGGTCGCGCCCTACCTTGTTCCAGGCGAAAAGGAAGTAGAGCGCGGTGGCCAGAAGCCCCAGTGCCAGCGTGAAGAAGCCAGCATTGTCGGAGGCCCACCAGGCCCATTTCTGCGCATCCGACGGCGGCGTCACCAGCCCCTTCTGCCAGGCCACCGCCACGGTGAAGCCTTGCCGCGGGTCGAGTGCTGCCGTCGTTTCCGCCGTAAAGACGTTGCCGCTGAGCGAGAGCACGCGGCTGTTGTTCTCGGTGGAGCGATAGCCGCCGGTGAATTCGTCGTGCTGCAGGATGCGGGCGCCCGGCGGCAGGGTGATGGTCACCCGTGCCATGTCGATGGGGAAGTCCCAGCCATTGCCGGTGACGTTCCAGTAGAGCTCGTCGAATGTCCCGAAGAAGCCGATCTGCCGCGTGGTGCGATAGCTGATCTCGTATCTGTGCTGCGCATTCTCGAGCCAGACGTCCTTGTCGCCGATCCTGATGCGCGTGCCGTTGCTCAAGGGCTCGAGCGAATAAGGCTCATCCTGCCCGTCGCGCTTCACGTCGAGAACGGTGAACCCGACGATCACCCGCTGGCCATGGGCATCCGTGTAGGTCGTCGGGAAGTCACGGAAGATGCCGTGGTTGATCGCCCGGCCTTCCGAATTGACGATGATCGTCTCGGTGACGTTGATCGACGCGTCCGCGTTCACCGTCACGGAGCTGATGAAGTTCCTGATGCGCTCCTCGGCCTGCGCCGGAGCGGCAAGCATGACGGCGAGAAGAAGGAAGGCGAGAAGCCGGCGCATCGGCTACGTCTTGAAGTCGACCTTGGGCACCTCGCGTGCCGCGGCGTCGCCGATCTCGAAGAACTCGGCCTTGGTGAATCCGAACTGGTTGGCGATGAGGTTGGTGGGGAAGCTCTCGATCATGGTGTTGAGGTTCCTTACCGCGCCATTGTAGTAGCGGCGCGACAGCTGGATCTCGTCCTCGATGCCGGAGAGCTTGTCCTGCAGGTCGCGGAAATTGGCATCCGCCTTCAGTTCCGGATAGGCCTCGGCGATGGCGAAGAGCTTGCCCAGCGCCTGGCTCATCGCCTGGCCGGTGGCGGATTGTTCAGCCACCGATCCGCCGGAGATCGACTTGGCGCGCAGTTCCGCGATGTCGCGGAACAGCTTGTCCTCATGCGCGGCATAGCCCTTGACCGTCTCGATGAGGTTGGGGATCAGGTCGGCGCGGCGGCGCAGTTGCACGTCGATGCCGCTCCAGCCCTCCGCCACCAGGTTCTTGTTCTTCACCAGGCCGTTGTAGGCCGACATCAGCCAGATGCCGAACAGCACCAGAATGCCGAGCAGAATGTAAAGGATCATGTCCCCCTGGCTCCCTTGCAACCGAAGGGCGGACTATGAGGCCTCGGGCGTGGCGAGGCAAGCGGGCGAGAATCGGCGGTCATGCGTCAGCGAGGGAATGCGCCCCCGCGTCTCCGCCACCAGCGCCAGGTCGATCTCGGCTGTGACCACGCCCGGCTCCGTGCCGCCATCGGCCAGCACGCGGCCCCAGGGATCGACGATCAGCGAATGGCCGTAGCAGTCCGCCCCGCCCGACAGCGTGCCGCATTGTCCGGGCGCCACCACATAGGCGCCGTTCTCGATGGCGCGAGCCCGCTGCAGCACATGCCAGTGCGCCGCGCCGGTGACGCGGGTGAAGGCGGCGGGGGCGGCGATCAATTCGGCGCCTCCTTGAGCATAGGCGCGGTAGAGGTGCGGGAAGCGGATGTCATAGCAGATCGACAGCCCGATCATCCCTTCTGCGCAGGGCGCGATGACAGCACTCTGCCCCGCCTCGATGGTGGCGGACTCGTGGTAGACGCGGCCCTCGCCGAGGTCGATGTCGAAGAGGTGGATCTTGTCATAGCGTGCCGCAATGGCGCCGGAGGGCGAGAGCATGAAGCTGCGATTGAAGATCTTGCCGTCGGGCGCCTTGACGCCGATTGAGCCGATGAGCAGCCACACCTTCAGGTCCTTCGCCAGCGCCTGCATCGCGGGCAGCACCGGGTGCTCGGCTTCGACGAAGGCAACGGGATAAAGCTTGCCGCCCTTGGTATCGAGGCCAGCACAATATTCCGGCGTGGCGATGAAGCGCGCGCCCTTGCTCGCCGCCTCGCGGATGAAGCCCGTCAGGACGCGGATGTCATTCTGGATGTCCGGTGTGGCCGTCGATTGCACGCAGGCGGCGATGAAGCTCATGTGGCCTCCAGGGTGAAGAAGGAGCGGATCACATGCAGCGAGCTCCGCGATTTCAGGCAGATCATCCACTCCTCCATCTCTGTCGTCCAGTCCGGAATGGCGAGCACGGCAAGCCGCCCGTCGGGCACCAGTTCGCCGTGCGACATGATGGCAAGGCCCAGCCCCTGTGCTGCCGCCTCGCGTGCCGCCTCGCGGCTCTCGATCTCGATCGAGCCGGTCAGCGCCAGGCCCCGCGTCCGCGCCTCCTCCAGCAACAGGGTGCGCGTCATCGAGCCTTCCTCACGCAGGATCAGCGGCAGCTTCACCAGCTGCGCGAAGGGCATCTCCTTCAGCTTCGCCAGCCGCGAGCTGCGCTGCACCACCGCCACCAGCCGGTCGCTCCTGAGCTTCCTCGCCAGGAAGCCCGGCTCCGCCGGCCGTTCGGCGGTGATGGCAATGTCGATCGAGAAATCTTCGAGCCGCTTGACCAGCTGCGCCGAGTTGCCGGTGACCAGCCTGACCGAAAGCTTCGGGTGCTTCAGCCGGAAGCGGGCGAGCTCCGGCAAAATGTGCACGGCGGCATCGGCGCCGATGGTCAGCTGGCCTTCCTCCAGCGTCCGCCCGCGGGAGAGGAGTTCGAGCGCCTGCGCCTCCGCCTCGAACTGGCGTTCGGCGATGGCGAAGAGCTTGCGGCCCATGTCGGTGAGCGCCACGCCCGAGGGTGCGCGGGTGAAGAGCTGCACACCATAGGTCTCCTCGAGCTTCCTCACATGGTCGGAAACGGCGGGCTGGGTCAGCCCCAGGGCCTCGGCCGCGCGGGAAAATCCGCCATGCACGGCAACGGCGTGGAAGGCTTTCAGCTGGGCATGTCGCATATCAGTCACACTTATGTGGTACATAAGAACATACGATTTGACTGATAGGGGTCAAGCGCCCATTTTCCGGCGCAGATCAAGAGGTCACCCCATGGACAAGCAGCCCCACCGCTTCGCTGGCCCACCCGGCCAGGAGGACATGCCCTATCTCCTCACCCCCGGCCCGCTCACCACCTCGCGCGGTGTGAAGGCGGCGATGCTGGCTGACTGGGGCTCGCGCGATGTCGAGTTCCGCCGCGTCGTCTCGGGGATCCGCAAGGGCCTGCTCGACCTCGCCGGCTGCGATGACAGCTATGAATGCGTCATCATGCAGGGCTCCGGCACCTTCGCCATCGAGGCGGCGCTGGGCGCCTTCTGCCCGAAGAGCGAAAGCAGGACGCTGGTCGTCGCCAATGGCGCCTATGGCGACCGCGCCGCGGCGATCCTCGGCAAGCTCGGCCGCCCGGTGGTGAAGATCGACAAGGGCGACAGCGCGGCACCTTCCGTCGAGGACGTGACGCGGGCGCTCGACGCGGATCCCGCCATCAGCCATGTCTGGATCATCCACTGCGAAACGACCTCGGGCATCGTCAACCCGATCGAGGAGATCGCGCGTGCGGTGAAGGCGCGCGGCAAGGTCTACATGGTCGATGCCATGTCGTCCTTCGGCGCCATTCCCGTGCACATGGGCGTGGGCATGGACGTCATGGTGTCGTCCTCCAACAAGTGCATCGAGGGCGTGCCCGGCTTCTCCTACGTGCTGGTGAAGCGCGACATGCTCGAGGCCTCCAAGGGCATGAGTCATTCGGTGGTGCTCGATCTCTTCGAGCAGTGGAAGGGGCTCGAGGCCAATGGCCAGTTCCGCTTCACGCCGCCCACCCATGCGCTCGTCGCTTTCCACACGGCGATGAAGGAGCATGCAGCGGAAGGCGGTGTTGCCGCCCGCGGCGCGCGCTACCAGAGGAATGCGCAAATCCTCATCAGGGGCATGCGCGACATGGGCTTCTCCACGCTGCTGTCCGACAACCAGGCCGGCCCCATCATCCAGACCTTCCTCACGCCGCGCGACAAGAACTTCCACTTCGAGACTTTCTACGAGGAGCTCCGCCGCCGCGGCTTCGCCATCTATCCCGGCAAGCTGACGAAGCGCCCCTCCTTCCGCATCGGCACCATCGGCAAGGTGGATGAAGCCGTGATGAACGGCGTGCTCAAGGCCATCCGCGAGGTGCTGGCCAACATGAAGGTCACCGACCTGGCGCCGCTGGAAGGATAGGGAGAACCCCTCCCCCTTGTGGGGAGGGGCAGGGGTGGGGGTGATGCGTCAGTTCATTCCTCACCGCCCGACTCGCGGCACGACCCCCACCCCTACCCCTCCCCACAAGGGGGAGGGGAACAAGAACGGAAAGACCGAGAAGAGCATGAAAACCGTCACCGTCAATGGCCGCAGCTACAACTGGCCGTCCGCCCCGCTCGTCGTCATCTGCTGCGACGGCTCCGAGCCCGCCTACATGGAAATCGCCATGGCCCAGGGGCTGATGCCGAATCTCAAGCGCATCATCGCCAAGGGCGAGAACCGCCGCGGCCACTCGGTGATCCCGAGCTTCACCAACCCCAACAACCTTTCGATCGTCACCGGCCGCCCGCCGGAGGTGCATGGCATCTGCGGCAACTACCTCATCGATCCCGCCACTGGCCAGGAAACGATGATGAACGACCCCAGGTGGCTGCGCGCGCCGACGATCTTCGAGGCCTTCCAGAAGGCGGGTGCGAAGATCGCCATGGTGACGGCGAAGGACAAGCTGCGCCTTCTCCTCGGCAAGGGCCTCGTCTTCGACGGCACGGCAGTCGCCTTCTCCTCCGAGAAGGCCGACAAGGTGAACCTGAAAGACAATGGCATCGCGGACGTGTGCTCCCTCGTCGGCATGGGCGTGCCGGATGTCTATTCGGCGGAACTCTCGGAATTCGTCTTCGCGGCGGGCGTCAAGCTGCTTCACGGCATGAAGCCGGACCTCATGTATCTCTCCACCACCGACTATGTTCAGCACAAATATGCGCCGGGCTCGGAGGGTGCGAACCGGTTCTATGCGATGATGGACAAGTACCTGGGCGAGCTCGACGCCGGCGGCGCCATCATCGTCATCGTCGCCGACCATGGCATGAAGGACAAGCACCTGAGCAACGGCGAGCCGGACGTGCTGTACCTCCAGGACGTGCTCGACGCCAAGTTCGGCGCGAGCAAGACGAAGGTCATCCTGCCGATCACCGATCCCTACGTCGTCCACCACGGCGCGCTGGGCAGCTTTGCCACCGTCTATGCCTATGGCCCGGACATCGCGGAGATCATGGCCGTCATCAAGGCGCAGGATGGCATCGACGCCGTGCTGAACAAGCAGGATGGCTGCGCCCACTTCGAACTGCCGGAGGACCGCATGGGCGACATCATCGTCGTCTCGGGCGGCCCCAGGGGCTCCAAGGTCATCGGCACCTCGCGCGACAAGCACGACCTCTCGGGGCTGAACGAGCCATTGCGCTCGCATGGCGGCCTCACCGAGCAGGAGATCCCGGTGATCGCCAACCGCAAGTTCAAGAACGCCCCAGCTGCGCTGCGCAATTTCGATGCCTTCGCGCTGGGCTGCAACAATATCGTGGAGGCCTGAACATGAACGTCGCGGCTACAAAGCGCCCCGTCATCAAGGAATCGATGCGCATCGGCGGCAAGAAGGTCGACGCCGAGGGCGTCGTCCCGGTGCATTACCCGTATACGAACGAAGTGATCGGCACGGTCCCCGCCGGCACCGCCGAGCACGCGGCCAAGGCCTTCGCGATCGCGCGCAACTACAAGCCGAAGCTCACCCGTTACGAGCGTCAGCAGATCCTGTTCCGCACCGCGGAACTGATCCGCGCCAAGAAGGACCAGCTCTCCGACCTCATCACGCTGGAGCTCGGCCTCTCCAAGAAGGACTCCCTCTACGAGGTCGGCCGCGCCTATGACGTCTATTCGCTGGCGGGCCAGCTCTGCATCCTTGACGATGGCCAGATCTTCTCCTGCGACCTCACACCCCAGGGCAAGCCGCGCAAGATCTTTACGAAGCGCGAGCCGGTGGGCGTCATCTCCGCCATCACGCCCTTCAACCACCCGCTCAACATGGTCTCCCACAAGGTGGCGCCGGCGATTGCCACCAACAACTGCGTGGTGGCCAAGCCCACCGAACTGACGCCGCTCACCTGCATCGCGCTCGCCGACATCCTCTACGAGGCGGGCCTGCCGCCCGAGATGTTCCAGGTCGTCACCGGCTGGCCCGATGACATCGGCGACGAGATGGTGACGAACGACAACATCGACATCATCACCTTCACCGGCGGCGTGCGCGTCGGCAAGATCATCGCCGCCAAGGCGGGCTACAAGCGCGCCGCGCTCGAGCTCGGCGGCAATGATCCGCTCATCATTCTCGATGATCTTTCGGATTCGGACCTCGACAAGGCGGCGGAACTCGCCGCTGCGGGTGCGACCCGCAATTCGGGCCAGCGCTGCACCGCGGTGAAGCGCATCCTGGTTCAGGAGCGCGTGGCCGACAGGTTCGTCGAGAAGGTGCTGGCCAAGGCCAAGGCCATCACGTTCGGCGACCCGATGAACCCCGACACCGACCTCGGCACCGTGGTGCACGAACTTGCCGCGAAGACCTTCGAGGACCGCGTCCACAAGGCCGCGGAGCAGGGCGCCAAGATCCTCTACAACCCCGGCCGCCAGGGCGCGCTGCTGCCGCCCATCACGGTGGATTTCGTGCCGCACCAGTCGGAGCTCGTCTTCGAGGAGACCTTCGGCCCCATCGTCCCCATCGTGCGCGTGCCGAACGACGACGCCGAGGTGATCAGGATTTCGAACTCGACGCCCTTCGGCCTCTCGTCCGGCGTGTGCACCAACAACCTGTCGCGCATCACCAAATTCGTCGAAGGCCTCAACGTTGGCACGGTGAACATCTGGGAAGTGCCGGGTTACCGCATCGAGATGTCGCCCTTCGGCGGTATCAAGGACTCCGGCAATGGCGTAAAGGAAGGCGTCATGGAGGCCATGAAGTTCTTCACCAACGTGAAGACGTGGTCACTGCCCTGGCCACAATGAGGGATTAGTTGAACCCAGGCACTGCCGTCATCGTCAACCTGCTGGGAGGGGTGGCCCTCCTGCTCTGGGGCGTGCGCATGGTGCGCACCGGCGTGATGCGGGCCTATGGCGACCGGCTGAAGAACTTCATCGAGCACCGCGTCGGCAACCGCCTCTCGGCCTTCACCGCGGGCGGCATCGCAACGGCGATCCTCGGCTCCGGAACGGCGATGACGCTGATCGTGGCGGGGCTTGCCGCGGCCGGCGCCATCAACACGTCCCTGGGCCTCGCGGTGCTGCTGGGGGCGGATGTGGGCTCGGCCATCGTCTCCGCCGTCTTCGCCTCGGGCACCAGCTGGGCGCTCTGGGCCTCGCCGATGCTGATCTTCGCAGGCTATGTCATCCACTCTTGGTCGGCCGAGCTCCGCCCGCACAACATGGGCCGCATCCTCATCGGGCTGGGGCTGATGCTCCTCTCGCTCACGCTCATCAAGCAGGCCTCCGTGCCGCTGAGCACGGCGACGCTGTTCCACCAGGTTCTGGCGGCAGTGGGACGCGAGCCCTTCCTCGCCTTCATCATCGGCGCGGTGCTGACCTGGATGTTCCACTCCTCGCTTGCCGTCATCCTGCTCATCGCCTCGTTCCTCGCCAGCGGCAGCCTCGGCGTCGAAGGCGCGCTGGCCTTCATCCTCGGAATCAATCTGGGCGGCGGTCTTCCTGCGGTGTCGGCAACGCTGGCGCAGCCGCCCGTGGCCCGGCGCCTGCCACTGGCCAACCTCATCTGTCGCGGCGTGGTGGCGATCCTTGCCCTTGCCTTCATCGCCCGCATCGCGCCCGTGGTGCAGCAGCTGCCATTCGGTCCCGTCGAAACGGCGGTCACGTTCCATGCCGCCTTCAATCTCGCCGTCGGCCTGCTCTTCCTGCCGCTGACGGGACTCATGGCGAAGCTGATGGAACGCATCCTGCCCGAAGCACCAGGCGACAGGGACAGCCTCGCCCGCCCGCGCTACCTCGACCCCAAAGCGGCGAAGACGCCCGCCGTGGCGCTCGCCAACGTATTGCTCGAGACCGTGCGCATGACGGAGCTCCTGGAGCGCATGTTCGACACGGCGCTCGATGCGCTCCGCTCCGGCTCCACCGAGAAGCTGAAGCAGCTTCGCCCCATGGACGAGCGCCTCAACACCTACCAGACGCAGCTCCAGGCCTATCTCGGCGATCTCGCGCAGGAGCAGCTGAGTCCAGAGGAATCGCGCCGCGCCCTCGAACTCACGCTCTACATCTCGAACCTCGAACATGCGGGTGATGTCATCCAGCTCAACCTCGCCGACCGCATCGAGGCCAAGACGCGCGAGCAGATTTCCTTCACGCCGGATGAGGTCGCTTCGCTCGACAATCTCTGCACCATCATCCACGACAACCTCAGGCTCGCCTCCGGCGTTCTCTCCTCGGGCGATGTCGAAGGGGCCAGGCGCCTCATCTCGCAGAAGGATGCCTTCCGCGAACTGCAGAACGAGGTTCTCGACAAGCACTTCCAGATCGGTGCCCGTGGCAAGGGCGAGGCGCTGCGCCGCAGCGCGCTCTATGTCGACATGATCCGCGATCTGAACCGCCTCAACAGCCTCGTCGTCTCGGCCGGCTATCCGATTGCCGATGCCGCGGGGCTCCTGCGCGGGTCGCGCCTGAGGCAGGACAACCCATGAAACTCATCCACATCACCGATCTTCATCTGATGCCGCCCGGCGAAATGCTGTGGGGCCTCGATCCCTTCGCGCGCCTCGATGCCGCGCTCACCGATATCGCCGCCCACCACGCCGATGCCGATCTCTGCGTCATCACCGGAGACCTGACCGAGAAAGGCGATGTCGCCGCCTATGGGCTGCTGCGCGAAAGGCTGAAGCGCTTCCCGCTCGAAACGCATCTGCTGCTCGGCAACCATGACGACCGCGCCAATTATCTCGCCGTCTTCGGCGGTGCCGATGGGCACGGCCACGTGCAGCACGCCATCATGCGCGAGGGCTGCCACCTGCTCTTCCTCGACACGCTGAAGGGCCCGCCATCTTCCGCTGGCCTCTACGATGCGCCGCGCCGCCAATGGCTCAAGGCGGAGCTCGAGAGAATCGACGGCGCCCCCGCCTACCTCTTCATGCACCACCCGCCCTTCGACATCGGCCACGCGCTGATGGACCTGATAAAGCTTGATGACGCGGAGGACTTCGCCGCCTTGCTCAAGGGTCACGACATCCGCCACATCTTCTTCGGCCATGCCCATCGCACGATCTCGGGCTCGTGGAGCGGCATCGCCTTCTCGGCCCTCCCAAGCCTCAACCACCAGCTGCCGCTCGTCGGCGGCTCGGTGGAGACGGTCTATTCCGACGAACCGCCCATGTATGCCGCCGTCACGCTCTCGGCCAGCATGACGATCGTCCACTCGGACGCCTTCATGGACCGCCGCCCGGCACGGATGCCCAAGGACGCGGAGCGGGGGAATTGGTATTGACGATGACAGTCAGCAGAAAGCTGCGATGGGGTATCCAGGACGATTTTCAAGTAGGAATTTTCGTTGATGGCCATTTCACTCCGCGCAACAACTCATCCCTCATGGCCGGGCTTGTCCCGGCCATCCTCATTGCGGCCCCAAAGAAGATGCCCGGGACAAGCCCGGGCATGATGAACATGAGTAACCGGTGATGAAGCCCTAAGCCGCCCCCTCGGCCTTCAGCACCTGGCGCACCGAAGCCGCAGTCTTCTCGACGATCTCGGCCAATTCCGCATCCGTCGCGTTGTAGGGAGGGGCGAGGATCACCACGTCGCCGTTGATGCCGTCGACGTTGCCGCCGACGGGATAGCAGATGAGGCCATTGTCGAAGGCCTGCTGCCGGATCTTCATGAACAGCTTCTTTTCCGCCTCGAAGGGCCGCCTGGTCTTGCGGTCCGCCACCAGCTCGAGGGCCTGGAAATAGCCGCGCCCGCGAATGTCGCCAACCGCCTCGATGTCCTTCGTGGCTTCGGCCAGCATGGCGCGGAATTGCGGGGCCTTGGCCTTCACGCGCTCGACGAGCTTGTCGCGCGCCACGATCTTCTGCACCGCAACACCGGCCGCACAGCAGGCGGTGTGGGCGGTGAAGGTGTGGCCGGTCATGGGTGCGCCATGCGTGCCGTGAATCGCGTCCGCCACCTTGTCGTTGTAGATCGCGGCTCCGAGCGGCAGGTAGCCCGCCGCGAGGCCCTTGGCGATCGACATGATGTCGGGCTCGACGCCATCCTCTTCCAGTGCGCGCCAGCTGCCGGTGCGGCCCGAACCGCACATGACCTCGTCGGAGATCATGATCACGCCATGCTTGTCGCAGATCTCGCGCACGCGCCTGGCGTAGCCCTTTGGAGCCGGCACGCAGCCGCCAGCCGCACCCACGACCGGCTCGAAGATGAAGGCGCAGACATTCTCCGCGCCGATGCGCAGGATCTCGTCCTCGAGTTCCTTCGCACAGGCCTCGCCCACCGTCTCCGCGTCGGCGCCCGGCACCGGGCGATAGGCATTGGCGGGCGACAGGCGCGAGACGTCGAGCAGCGAGCCCTCGAAGGCGCGCTTCCGCTCGAGGAAGCCGGATACGGAGAGCGCGCCCAGCGTGTTGCCATGCCAGGAGCGCTCGCGGGCGATGAAGCGCCGCCGGCTCATCTCGCCCCTGGCCGCGTGATACTGCAGCGCGAGCTTGAGGCAGGATTCGACAGCCTCGGAGCCGCCCGTCACATAGACCATGTTGTTCAGCGTGCCGCCGCAGCGCTGGCGGATGATGTCGGTCAATTCCTCCAGCGCGTCGGAGGAGAAGTTGTAGCGATAGCCATGGGCGATGCGGTCGAGCTGGCTGGTGATCGCGGCATTCACCTCCTCGTTGGAGTGGCCGATGCAATAGACGGCGGGGCCGCCGGACCCGTCGATATACTGCTTGCCGTTCACATCATAGACGTAGGTGCCCTTGGCCCAGGCGACCTTGGGAAGGTCACCGGTCGAGTGGATATGCTTTGGGAGGGCGGAGGACATGTGCTGGAAGCCTTGCTTTGGAGTGAACGCTCGCCCAAAATCCTAGCAGCAAAACAGAAGGCACGGCAAACCGGTGATCACCGTCTTCGACGACACGCAACGCACCCATGCACCCCGCGAATTCATCGTCTCGGGCAAGCCCCAGCCAATCCCGGAGCGTCCGGAGCGCATCGACATGCTGATGCAGGGCGTGCGCCGGCTGGGCGGCCCGGTTGTGGCGCCCGCTGAAATCTTCGGTGACACCATCGCGCTGGTGCATGAGCGGCGCTACATCCAGTTCCTCTCGACCGTGTGGGAACGCTGGAAGCGCCTGCCGGACGCGGCGGAAACACCCTCCGCCAATGTCTTCGCGCTGGGCCGGCCCAGCCTGCCGCCGACGCATTACCCGGACAGCGTGGTGGGTCAGTGCGGCTGGCACCTGGGCGACGGCTCATGCCCGATCACGGCGCAAACCTGGGCCGCGGCGCGGGCGAGTGCGGCCACCGCCGCGCATGGCGCGAAGCTGGTGCTGGAGGGCGAGCGCATCGCCTATGCGCTGTGCCGCCCGCCGGGCCACCATGCGGCGGCCGATGTCGCCGCCGGCTTCTGCTACTTCAACAATTCGGCGCTGGCGGCCGCACTGTTCACGAAGGCGGGCAAGCGCACGGCGGTGCTCGACATCGACGTCCACCACGGCAATGGCACGGAAGCGATCTTCTATGACCGGGCGGACGTGCTGACCATCTCGCTCCATGCGCACCCCAAGCGCTTCTACCCCTTCTTCTGGGGCTATGCCGAGGAAACGGGACGCGGCGAGGGCGAGGGCTTCAACCTCAACCTGCCGATGGAGCGCGGCACCACGATCAAGCCCTATCGCGCCGCGCTGGATGTTGCGCTGAAGCGCATCGCCGATTTCGGTGCCGAGGTGGTCGTCGTCGCGGCGGGGCTCGACATCGCGGTCGACGATCCGTTCCAGGGCTTCGCCATCCAGACGGCTGAATTCGCCGAGATCGGGCGGCACATCAAGATGCTGCGGCTGCCGATGCTGGTGGTGCAAGAGGGCGGCTATCCCTCGCCTCATCTCGGCCTCAACCTCGAGCAATTGCTGAAGGGCCTCTCGGCATGAGCCTCGCCGTGCGGCCGATGCGCCCCGAAGACGCGGAGGCCGTGGCCCACATGGTGCGCGGCCTGGCGGAGCACATCGGCACGGATTTCGTGCCGGCCCTGACGGGCGACAGGCTGCGCGAGGCCTCCGACCTCATCGACGTGGTGGTGGCCGATGATGGCGGCCGCCTCATCGGTGCCTGCCTCGGCCTGATGACCTTTTCCACCTGGCGCGGTGCGCCCGGGCTCTACGTCGTCGACCTCTTCGTGCTGCCTGAGGCGCGCGGGCGCAATGTGGGGCTTGACCTGCTGCGCTGCTCCGCCCGGCGCTTCGCCGCGCGTGGTGCCAGGTTCATCAAGCTCGAGGTGGACGAGACCAATACGGGTGCCGAGCGCTTCTATGCCCGCCTCGGCTTCGCCAAGAAGCAGGAAGACAGGCTCCATATTCTGGAGCAGGATAAGTTCATGGAATTCGCGGGAGGACAGTCATGACCATCAAGCGCGTCGGCCTCATCGGCGTGGGCCTCATGGGCCACGGCATCGGCAAGAACATCCTGGAGAAGGGCTACCAGCTCACCGTCATGGCGCACCAGAAGCGGGGGCCGGTGGACGACCTGGTGGCGAGGGGCGCGCATGAGCGCAACAACCCGCTTTCCGTCGCCAAGGAGTCGGACCTCGTCATCCTCTGCGTCACCGGCAGCCCGCAGGTGGAGCACATCATCCACGGTGAATACGGCATCATCAACGCCGTCCGGCCCGGTCTCATCATCGCCGACTGTTCGACGGCGGAGCCCGATTCCACCAAGCGCCTCGCGGCCGACATCGAGGCCAAGGGCGGCCACTTCGTCGATACGCCGATGACCCGCACCCCGAAGGAGGCCGAGGCCGGCAAGCTCGGGCTGATGACCGGCGGCCCGGCGGAGGTGATCGCCAGGATCCGCCCGGTGCTCGACTGCTTCGCCGACACGATCGTCCATGCCGGCGGCGTCGGTTCGGCGCACCAGCTGAAGCTCATCAACAACTTCCTGTCGATCTGTCACGCCGCCGTGGCGGCGGAGGCGATCACCGTCGCCGCCAAGGCGGGTGTCGACATGCAGGCGCTCAAGGACATCGTCATGGCGGGGGGTGCGGCCTCGGTGATGTTCGGGCGGCTCATCAACGTGCCGCTCCACAATGACGACACCTCGGCGCAGTTCGCCATCCGCAACGCGCGCAAGGACCTGCGCTACTACACCAACATGACGGAGCAGCTTCCCGCCACCTCCTTCCTCGCCGAGACGGCGCACCAGATCACCGTGATGGCCGACAACATGGGCTATGGCGAACGCTTCATTCCGCGCCTCATCGACGTGCTGATGAAGGTGAATGGCGTGAAGCCGTGAACCCCTTCTCGCTCGAAGGCCGGGTGGCGCTGGTCACCGGCGCCTCGCGCGGCCTGGGCTTCGCCATGGCCAGGGCGCTGGCGGAGAATGGCGCCAAGGTCATCGCCAATGCCCGCAATGCGGACGAGCTGGCCGCAGCCGCTGCGAAGATCGGCGCTGTGCCGCTGGCCTTCGACGTGACGGATGCGAAAGCCGCTCGCGCCGCACTGGAAGGCGTGGCGGCGCAGCATGGCAAGCTGGACATCCTCGTCAACAATGCCGGCATCCAGCACCGCCGCCCGATTACCGACTGGGAGGACGCGGATTTCGACCGGGTGATCAGCGTCAACCTGTCCTCGTGCTTCCGGCTGGCGCGGGATGCAGTGCGGCTGATGCTGCCCAACCGGCATGGCCGCATCATCAATACGGGGTCGATCGCGGGCATTCTCGCTCGGCCGACGATCCACGCCTATGTGGCAGCCAAGGCCGGGCTGCACGGGTTGACGCGCTCCATGGCGGCGGAGCTCGGCCGTACCGGCATCACCGTCAACGCCATAGCCCCCGGCTACTTCGCGACGGAGATGAACACGGCGCTGCTGGACGACAAGGTGTTCAACGCCTGGGTCGAAGGCCGCACCCCGGCGGGGCGCTGGGCGCGGCCGGAAGAGCTTGGTGGCGCCGTGGTGTTCCTCGCGTCCGATGCCGCAGCCTACGTCAACGGCCATGTGCTGGCGGTGGATGGCGGGCTGTCCGTCACCATGTGACGCCTCACGCCGCCGGCGTCCTGCCTTCCAGCACCGTGGCAAACTTCGGCATGTCGATGTTGCCGCCGGACAGGATGACGCCGACGCGCTGCCCCCTCATCGCCTCGCGCTCCTGCACCAGCGCCGCGAGTGGTGCGGCACCCGCCCCTTCGGCGATGGTGTGACAGCAGCGGAAGTAGAGGCGCACGGCCTCGGCGATCTCGTCGTCGCTCACGGTGACGATGCGGTCCACGCCAGTCTTGATATGGGCGAAGGCCTCCGGGTTGACGACGCGCACCGCCATGCCGTCGGCGAAGCTCGTTGCACTGTTGGTCGACACGGGCTTGCCTGCGGCGAAGGACAGGGCCACGGCATTGGCCCCTTCGGCGACGACGCCGATCACCTTCGTCTTCAGCCCCAGCATGTCGCGCGCCGCAATGGTGCCCACGATGCCGGAGCCCATGCCGATGGGCACGTAGACGGCGTCGAGTTCCCCCGCCGCGCGGAACAGCTCATGGGCATAGGTCGTCACCCCCATCACCAGCTCCTTGCCGAAGGAGGGGATGAAGTCGAGGCCGCGGGCCTGCGCGATCTCCATCGCGGTCTCGCGCGCCGCGTCGAAGTCGTGGCCGGTCTCGATCAGCTCGGCGCCCAGGGCCCGCATCGCGGCGTTCTTCTCGGGCGAATTGCCGACGGGGCAGACGATGGTCGTCCTGATGCCGACGCGCGCAGCGGCGAAGGGGAGCGACTGGCCGTGGTTGCCGCGGGTGGCCGAGATGATGCCGCTGGTCTCGCCGCGGTCCTTCCTCAGCTTCATGTGCACGAGGCCGCCCCGCACCTTGAAGGCGCCGGTGGGGGTGTGGTTCTCGTGCTTCACCCAGGTCTCGCAGCCGGTCGCCTCCCTGAGGAGCGGCCAGGCATATTGCGGGGTGGGCGGCATGGCGGCATAGACGATGCGGCTGGCCTGTTCGAGCTCATCGGCGGTGTACATGCGGCCGAGTAAGGCCGATCCGCCCGGAACGGTCAACCTTGACTCACGGCCCGCCGCATGTTTCGTGCGCCCGAACACCGGAATCACGCGAGGATTGATGATGACAACGGCCTTCATGTTCCCCGGGCAGGGCAGCCAGGCTGTCGGCATGGGCAAGAGCCTGGCCGAAACCTTCGCTTCGGCGCGCGCCGTCTTCGAGGAGGTCGATGCGGCGCTGGGCCAGAAGCTTTCGATGCTGATGTGGGAAGGCCCCGAGGCCGAACTGACCCTGACCGAGAATGCCCAGCCGGCACTGATGGCCGTGTCGATGGCGGTGATCCGCGTGCTCGAGGCCGAGCACGGCATCACCGTGGCCAATGCGGCCAGCTTCGTGGCGGGGCACTCGCTGGGTGAGTATTCGGCCCTCGCGGCGGCTCGGACCTTCACGCTCGCCGATGCGGCGCGGCTGCTCAAGACGCGCGGGCAGGCGATGCAGAGCGCCACCCCGGTCGGCACCGGCGCCATGGCTGCGCTTCTGGGGCTCGACTTCGCCACCGCCGCCGCGGCGGCGGCCGAGGCCGCCCAGGGCGACGTGTGCCAGGCGGCCAATGACAACAGCGACGGGCAGGTGGTCGTCTCCGGCTCGAAGGCCGCCGTCGAGCGCTGCGCCGAGATCGCCAAGGCCAAGGGTGCCAAGCGCGCGGTGATGCTGCCGGTCTCCGCGCCCTTCCACTGCGCCCTGATGCAGCCCGCGGCGGAGGTGATGGCCGAGGCGCTGGCCAGCGTGACGATGAAGGCGCCGGTGGTGCCGGTCGTCGCCAATGTCGGTGCGCTCCCGCTCACCGATCCGGCCGCGATCCGCGAGAGCCTGGTCGCCCAGGTCACCGGCACCGTGCGCTGGCGCGAGTGCGTGGCCTACATGGCGGCGCAGGGTGTGACGCGCTTCTACGAGATCGGGGCGGGCAAGGTGCTCACCGGCCTCTCCAAGAAGAACGCGCCCGAAGCCACCGCCTTCGCCATCAACTCAGCCGACGACATTGCCGCCGCGGCGGCCCAGATCAAGGGATAGGACCATGTTCGATTTGACCGGAAAGACCGCCCTCGTCACCGGCGCCACCGGTGGCATCGGCGCAGCCATCGCGAAGGCGCTGCACAAGGCGGGCGCCACCGTTGCCATCTCCGGCACGCGCGCCAATGTGCTTGACGAACTGAAGGCGCAGCTGGGCGGTGAGCGCGTGGTGGTGCTGGCGTGCAACCTGTCCGATCCTGCTGCCGTCGAGAAGCTGGTGCCCGAGGCGGAAGCCGCCATGGGCGCGCTCGACATTCTCGTCAACAATGCCGGCATCACCAAGGATGGCCTTGCCATGCGCATGAAGGACGAGGACTGGTCGGCGGTGATCGACGTGAACCTCACGGCGTCCTTCCGCCTGGCGCGCGCCGCCATGCGCAACATGATGAAGAAGCGCCAGGGCCGCATCATCAACATCACCTCGGTGGTGGGCGTCACCGGCAATCCGGGCCAGGCCAATTACGTGGCCTCCAAGGCCGGGGTCATCGGCCTCACCAAGTCGCTGGCGCAGGAACTCGCGGCGCGCAACGTCACCGTCAATGCGGTGGCGCCCGGCTTCATCGCCACGCCGATGACCGACGTGCTGAACGACAAGCAGAAGGAAATGATCCTTGGCCGCGTGCCCGCCGGCAAGCTCGGCACGCCGGAGGATGTGGCGGCGGCGGTGCTCTATCTCGCCTCCGACGAAGCCGGCTACGTGACCGGCCAGACGCTGCACGTCAATGGCGGCATGGCGATGATCTGAACCTCATGTCTTCTCCCGTCCTGCGGGAGAGGACGGCACGCCCTCAGCGCTCCATCACCAGAATGTCGAGCTTCGATTCGTACTGCGGCGCGGGGAACAGGAAGACGAGCTTGTTCCTGCCCCGCCGTTCGACGATGGCAACCTGGTTCTCCTTCGGGTCCTGTCCGTAGCTGCGCGGCTTCTCGCCGTTGACGTAGCCCGCGCCGAGATAGGCGAGGCGGGTCGCCGACAGCGTGTAGAACATGCCCCTAGTGCGTTGCGAGCCGGTGAGCTTTTCGAGTTGCCAGCCCGCCCCATCCTCGCTGATGCGGCAGGCAAACCACGGATAGACGGTGAGCGGCAGCGTGCCGCCCGCCTTGATGGTGCGGCACTTCCAGGCACCGTTGGGGTCATAGCCTTCAGCCAGCGGCAGGGCCGTTCCGGCCAGCGCGGCATCGAGGATGGCGACGTCCTCGGGGGTGCCCCCGGCGCGGGCTTCGGCAAGGGCCGAAGCGACCGTGGCGTCAAGTTTCGCCAGGCGGTCTTTATCGAATGGTGTCAAGCGCTTGTCGAGAGCGCCGTCGGCCAGTGCCAGGGCTGGCGCGGTGGCGAGGGCCAGGATGATGAAAACGATTTTGCGCATGGCGGCAGGCTGCCAAACCGCAGGCCTGAACGCAACCCCTGCCTGAAACTGCGCTGCACGGCCTTCACCAAGCCCCTTTTGACGTGCCTGCGAATTGTGCTAGGGAAACCCCCGGCGTGTGGGGGGCCGCAGGGGGTCCTGCTGTCCTGCCTGATACAAGAGAAAACAACCAAGGACGAAATGACAATGAGTGATGTTGCTGAGCGGGTGAAGAAGATCGTCGTCGAACATCTCGGCGTTGATGCCGACAAGGTGAAGGCGGAAGCGAGCTTCATCGACGACCTCGGCGCGGACAGCCTCGACACGGTCGAGCTGGTCATGGCCTTCGAGGAAGAGTTCGGCATCGAGATCCCCGATGACGCCGCCGAGTCGATCCAGACCGTCGGCGACGCCGTCAAGTTCATCGAAAAGAGCGCCGCCTGATCGCTGCGCCGGGTCGGGCCTCTGGCGCGATCACCTGAAGTTTCTGCGCGGAGGCAGGCTGAGATTCGAGCCTGCCGCCGCGTTTTCGTATAGAAAGGGCATTCAATGCGCCGTGTCGTCGTCACCGGACTTGGTATGGTTTCCCCGCTCGCCTGCGGCGTGGACGAGACCTGGCAGCGACTCCTCGCGGGCCAGTCGGCCGGCGGCAGGATCACCCGCTTCGATGCCTCCGACATGTCCTGCCAGATCGCCTGCGAAATCCCGCGGGGCGACGGCACGAACGGCACCTTCAACGCCGAGCAGTGGATGGACCCCAAGGAAATCCGCCGCTACGACGACTTCCTGATCTATGCCATGGCCGCCGCCAAGCAGGCGATGAAGGATTCAGGCGTCGAGCTCAAGACCGAGGACGAGAAATACCGCGCCGGCGCGCTGATCGGGTCGGGCATCGGCGGGCTTTCCAACATCGCCGACACCACCACGCTGATGAACGAGAAGGGGCCGCGCCGCATCAGCCCGTTCTTCATCCCGGGCTCGCTGATCAACCTCGCCTCGGGTCTCGTCTCAATCGAATTCGGGCTGAAGGGCCCCAATCATTCTGTGGTCACCGCCTGCTCCACCGGCTCGCATGCCATCGGCGATGCGGCGCGCCTCATCGCGCTCGACGATGCCGACATCATGGTGGCGGGCGGCGCCGAGTCGGCGATCTGCCGCATCGGCATCGGCGGCTTCATTGCCTGCAAGGCGCTGGCCACCAAGTTCAACGACACGCCGGAGAAGGCGTCCCGCCCCTATGACAAGGACCGCGATGGCTTCGTGATGGGCGAGGGCGCAGGCGTCGTGGTGCTCGAGGAGCTGGAGCATGCCAGGGCGCGCGGTGCCAGGATCTATGCCGAGGTCGTGGGCTATGGCATGTCGGGCGATGCCTATCACGTCACCGCGCCGTCATCCGACGGCGACGGCGCCTATCGCTGCATGACCAACGCCTTGAAGCGCGCCGGCCTGCAGGCGCATGAGATCGACTATGTGAACGCCCATGGCACCTCGACGCCGCTGGGCGACGAGATCGAGCTGCGCGCCGTCGAGCGCCTGATGGGCAACCGCACGGCGGATCTCACCATGTCGTCCACCAAGTCGTCGATCGGGCATCTGCTGGGCGCGGCGGGCGCGGTGGAGGCGATCTTCTCGATCCTTGCCATCCGGGACAATGTGGCGCCGCCCACGATCAACCTCGACAATCCCTCCGTCGAGACGCGGATCGACCTGGTGCCGAAGCAGGCGAAGAAGAAAGAGATCAACACAGTTCTGTCGAATTCCTTTGGTTTTGGTGGTACCAACGCTTCACTGATCATGCGCCGCTTCGCGGCCTGAGGCGCGGAGGAGACAGGTTGGCAGCAACGCAGCCCAGCGTGAAAGTGCCCGGACCCCGCCACGCCCGGCAACGGCGTTCGGCGATCTCGCGCGTGTTGGGCTGGACCTTCCTGCTGCTGCTTGCCGGACTGGTCATCGCTGCAATCGCAGGCTTTTTTGCCTATGGCGAATTCACCGCCCCCGGCCCGCTGGCCGAGGACAAGGTATTCATGGTGGCGCCGGGCCAGTCGGTCACGGAGATCGGCGAGGTGCTGCAGCAGAACGGCATCGTGTCCAACGGCCGCATCTTCGCGCTCATGGCGCAGGCCACCGGCCAGCGCGCCCGGCTGAAGGCTGGCGAATATGCCTTCCCGAAGGGAGCGACGATGGCCGAGGTGATGGCGCTTCTCGCCAGCGGCAAGGCCGTCACCTACAAGATCTCGATCCCGGAGGGCTTCACCAGCCAGATGGCGGTGGACCGCGTCAACGCCAACGAGGTGCTGACGGGCGATCCCGCCGCGGTGCCGCCGGAAGGCTCGATCCTGCCGGACACCTATGTGTTCCGCCGCGGCATGACGCGCCAGAAACTGGTCGCCGACATGCAGGCGGCGCAGGCCAAGCTGCTCGCCGAACTCTGGGCGGCGCGCAAGCCCGTGCCGGTGATCGAGACGCCGGAACAGGCGGTGACGCTCGCCTCCATCGTGGAGAAGGAAACCGCAGAGGCCGACGAGCGGCCGGTGATCGCGTCAGTGTTCATCAACCGGCTCGAGAAGGGCATGCGGCTGCAGTCGGACCCCACCATCATCTATGGCATCGTGGGCGGCAAGGGCCGGCTCGACCGGCCGCTGACGCGCGCCGACATCGACACCGCCACGCCCTACAACACCTATCGCATCAAGGGCCTGCCGCCCGGCCCCATCGCCAATCCCGGCCGCGCGGCGCTGGAAGCGGTGCTCAATCCGGAAGACACCGACAAGCTCTATTTCGTGGCCGATGGCACCGGCGGCCATGCCTTCGCGGCGACGCTGGAAGAGCATAACCGCAACGTGAAGAACTGGCGCCAGATCGCCGGCAACGCCGCGGCAGCCGCCGCCGCGGACGAGGGCGAGGCAGACGCCTCCGCTGCGCCGACGCCCGATGCCACGCCGCCCGCCGCCGCGACCCCGGTTCCGGCGCCGCCTGGCGGCAATGCCGCGGAGGCGCCGTTGGCGGATGTTGCGCCTGCGCCGGACGGCCCTGCAGCGCAGCCCCCCGCCGCCGAAACAGCTGCGCCGGAGCCGCCCCCTGCGGCGGCGGAGCCAGCACCGGCGCCCACCGTTGTGGCCGTGGTGCCGAAGCCCCAGGCCAAGCCGCCCCAGCCCGTGGCAGCGAAGCCGGCGGCCGTGGCGCTGAAGCCCGGCACGGTGCTGACCATCGACGGTCAGGCCACCGTCATTCCCCGGCTGCGCCCCTGAGGCGTTTCGCGCGCTGCGGAAACGTTCTAAAGCTGCGTCACTGATTCACTTCCAGGGACGGCCTGATGCCCATTTCCAGCATGACCGGTTTTGCCCGCGCCTCGGGCGAGCGCCAGGGCCTGTTCTGGCAATGGGAAATCAAGAGCGTGAACGGCAAGGCGCTTGACGTGCGGCTGAAGATGCCGCCGGGCTTCGAGGCGCTGGAGGTGCCGGTGCGCGCCGCGCTTGCCAGCGCCTTCCGGCGCGGCAACCTGCAGGTCTCGCTCTCGGTCAGCGGTCAGATGGGCCGTGAGACGGTGCGCCTCAACCAGGACATTCTCGACCGGCTGGTCGCGGCCGGCGAAACGCTGCGTGACCGGATCGGCGGCGAACCGCTGCGCGCCGACGTGCTGCTGTCGATCAAGGGCGTGGTCGAGGTGACGACGGAACCCGAGGAAGAGGCCGAGATCGAGGCCCGCAACGCCGCCATGCTCGCCAGCTTCCACGAGACGCTGACGTCCCTCGCCGCCGCGCGCCGCGAGGAAGGCGACAGGCTCAATGCCGTCATCTCCGCCCAGGTGCTGCGCATTGCCGAACTGGCCGAGGCCGCGAAATACAATCCGGCCCGCACGCCAGAGGCCATTCGTGCCCGGCTGGCGGAGCAGGTGGCGCGGCTGATGGAGACGGGCTCCACGCTCGACCCCGACCGGCTGCACCAGGAGGCGGTGCTCGCCGCCACCCGCGCCGACATCCAGGAAGAGCTCGACCGGCTCGCCTCGCATGTGGAGGCCGCGCGGGTGCTGCTCGCATCGAACGAGGCAGTGGGCCGCAAGTTCGACTTCCTGGCGCAGGAATTCAACCGCGAGGCCAATACGCTGTGCTCCAAGGCGTCCGACCGGTCGCTGACGGCGATCGGCCTCGACCTCAAGACCGTCATCGACCAGCTGCGCGAGCAGGTCCAGAACATCGAGTGAAGAACCAGCCATGACTGACATTCCCCGCCGCGGCCTGCTGCTCGTGATGTCCTCGCCCTCGGGCGCGGGCAAGACCACCCTGTCGCGCCGCCTGCTGGCCTCCGACTCCAACATCACCATGTCGGTCTCCGTCACCACTCGCGCACCACGGCCGGGCGAGGTGGACGGCAAGGACTACCACTTCATCAGCCACGAGGAATTCGGCCGGCTGCGCGACCGCGGCGACCTCCTCGAATATGCCGAGGTCTTCGGCAATTTCTACGGCACGCCGAAGCGCCCGGTGGTCGAGGCGCTGCAGGCGGGCCGTGACGTGCTGTTCGACATCGACTGGCAGGGCACCCAGCAGCTGGGCGCCACGATGGAGGAAGACCTGGTGCGCATCTTCATCCTGCCGCCCTCGGCGGAGGAGTTGCGCGACAGGCTGATCGGGCGGGCCCAGGATTCGGCCTCGACCGTCGCCAAGCGCATGGCCAAGGCGGCCGACGAGATCAGCCACTGGCCGGAATACGACTACGTGATCGTCAACGAGGACATCGACCTGGCCAATGCCGAGATCGAGGCCATCCTGCGCGCCGAGCGCCTGAAGCGCCGGCGGCGCGTCGGGCTGTCGGAGTTCGTCCGCAGGCTGACGAAAGGGTTGTAGCGGCTGTGTGAACCCGCACCCCGGCTCCTGCCGGGATGGCGAGCTCACTGTTGAAGCCGCGCCGCCAGCCTTGCAAAGGCCTCCACCGGCAATTGCTCGGCACGAAGTTCGGGATTGATGCCGAGGTCGGTAAGGATCGTCTCCGGCTCCGGCAGCAGGCTCTTGAGGCTCGCCCGCAGCATCTTGCGGCGCTGGCCGAAGGCGGCGGCGGTGACGCGCTCCAGTACCTCGAGCCGGCACACCGGTTCGGGCCTCGGCTTCGGGATCAGCTGCACGATCGAGGATGTCACCTTGGGCGGCGGCGTGAAGGCGGATCGATTGACGTCGAACAGCTTCCGCGCCGTGGTGCGATACTGGCACAGTACCGAGAGGCGCCCGAAATCCTTGCCCCCGGGCTTCGCCACGATGCGTTCGGCCACTTCCTTCTGGAACATCAGCGTCAGCGACTCGTAGAAGGGCGGCCACGGCCCGCCCAGCCATCCCACCAGCAATGGCGTCGCGATGTTGTAAGGCAGGTTGGCGATGATCCTCGTCGGGTGGCCATCCGCCAGCCTGGCATAGTCGGTCTCCAGTGCGTCGCCGGAGATCACCGTGAGCCTCCCCGGATAGGCAGCGGAGATTTCGGCGAGTGCTGCCAGGGCGCGGTCGTCGCGCTCGATGGCGATCACGCGGGTCGCACCCTCCATCAGCAGGGCGCGGGTGAGGCCGCCGGGCCCGGGGCCGACCTCGATCACCGTGACGCCTTCGAGCGGGCCTGCGGCGCGCGCGATGCGGCGCGTGAGGTTCAGGTCGAACAGGAAGTTCTGGCCCAGCGCCTTCCTGGCGGCAAGCCCATGCCGCGCGATCACCTCGCGCAGCGGCGGCAGCGCGTCCTCGCTCACGCCGCCGCCTTGCGCATCCGGGCGGCGAGGCGGATGGCGGCGATGAGGCTCTTCGGGTTTGCCGAGTGCGTGCCGGCAATGCCCAGCGCCGTGCCATGGTCCGGCGAGGTGCGGATGAAGGGCAGCCCAAGGCTCACATTGATGCCGCCGTGGAAATCCAGCGTCTTCACCGGGATCAGTGCCTGGTCGTGGTACATGCAGAGGATCGCGTCATAGGTGGCACGCGCCTCGGCATGGAAGGCGGTGTCGGCGGAGAGCGGCCCGATGACATCGAGGCCCTCGGCGCGCAGCGTGTCGAGCGCCGGGCGGATCACCGTGATCTCCTCGCGGCCCATGGTGCCATTTTCGCCGGCGTGGGGATTGAGCCCCGTGAAGGCCAGGCGCGGCCGCGTGAGACCGAAATAGCGTGCCAGGTCGCGCGCCGTGACGCGCGCCTGCGCCAGGATCGCCTCACGCGTCAGCTGCGCCGGCACGTCCTTGAGCGGGATGTGGACGGTGACGGGAATGGCGCGCAGGTCTTCTGCCACCAGCATCATCACCTCCTGCACCGGCTGGCCGTGGCGGGCGGAGAGGTGGGCGAGATAGTCCGTGTGCCCCTGGTGCCGGAAACCGGCGCCATAGAGCGCCTCCTTCTGGATCGGGTTGGTGACGATGCCGCCGGCCTCGCCGCGAAATGCCATGGCCACCGCCTCGTCGATGGCGGCAATCACCTGCGGCGCCGTGTCGGCCGCGATGCTGCCCGGGCGTGGATGCGACGCCAGCGGGCGATGCAGCACGGGCAGGGCGGAGGCGAAGACGCGGGGGGCTTCCGAGGCGGAGGCGATCTCGGCCACGGCGAGGCCCGGGTTGCGGCTCCGCCAGTAGGCGGCGTCTCCCAGCAGTGCGAAAGTGGCGGCGGGCTCATGCCGGAGGGCGGCCCAGGCGGCCGCCGTGATGTCCGGCGCAATGCCGGCCGGCTCTCCGGAGGTGAGGACGAGGGGGGCCGTCATCCCCGCCCGTTACTGGGCATAGCTCGGGTCACGGTACTCGACATAGATCTTGTCGCGCGCCGTGGCGAGGTACTGCTCTTCCAGCTTGTCGTATTTCTCGTTGATCACCGCGCGCTCGATCTGCTCGCGCGTCGGCATGGTGAAGTTGGGCTTGGGCGGGGTCAGCTTGCGGATGCCGCACAGCGCGATGAGCTGGATGCCGCCCTTGCCGCGCATGGGGCCCACGGCGCGGCCCACACCGCCCTTTTCGAGGGCGGCCCGCATGGTGGGCGGCAGCTTGGCGGCGTCGGCCTCGAAGGTCTTGCCCTTCTTGACGTTGAAGATGCCCTCCGAGGCGGCCTTCAGCCCGTTGCAGCTTTTCAGCCGCTGCATGACCTGGGCGGCCTCGATGGCGCGTGACTGCATCAGCATGGGGTCGTCGCCGTCGATGGGCAGGATCACTTCCATCAGGGTGAAGACGGTGATCGGCTTCATGCGCGGGTCGCTCATGATCTTCGCCTGTTCCTGGCCGATGTTGGCCTTGATCTCGGCCATCTTGGCATCGATTTCGGCGTCGCTGACCTTGACCTGCTGGGCGTATTTGCCCTGGATGATGCGGTTGAAGCCCATGCCCGCCTTCACATAGTCGATGAAGGCCTGCTTGGTGACGCCCTTGGCCTCCAGCTTGGCATAGAGCTGGTCGACGGTGAGCTTCATGTTTTCCGCCAGCCGCTTGATGCGGTCCTTCATGTCGGTGTCGCTGGGCAGCAGATTGTAGCGCTTGGCTTCCTGGATCTTCACCGCCTGGTCGATCAGCTGGAGCAGCGCTTTCTTCTTGTCCATGCCGCCGCGCGGCACGTCGTCCATGATCTCGAGCAGCGCGATGCGGCTGGTGAGGTCGAGCTCGGTGATCGGCTGGTCATTGACGATGGCAATGATGGTGGCGGCCTGCGCGGGTGTTGCCGGCAGCACTGCGGGTGCCCATGCGAGGAGGGCTGCGAAAAGCGCAGCGGCGGAAAGACGGCGCCAGTTCATCAGAGCACGAACCCGCCCGCCAGCGTGCCGATCGTCCTCAGCTCCACGCTGACGTCGAGCCGGTATTCAGTGCCATTGTCCGAAACGCCAAACTGGTCGGTGTGAGACATGGAGTAGGTAACATCCACCTTCATGCAATCGCAGTCATAGGTCACGCCCAGGCTTTCGCCCATCCACTTGTCCGACTGCAGATTGTAGCGGGCGCTGCCGAACACGCTCCACACATCGGAGAGCATGTAGCGGCCACTGCCCCAGATCTGCTCTTCATCGTCAGGCCGGCCATAATTGGCGGCCGCCGAAATATCGGCATAGCTCACTGAGCCTGCAAATTTGCCCAAATTGAGACCGAGCGATGCTTCCTGCACGTTGATGCGGGAGAAGTCCTCCTCCCAGCGGGCCTGGTAGCCGAGCGTCACCGCCGGGTTGAACTGCAGCGCGATGGCACCGACCATGTCGGAGGCGGTGCCATCGAGGCCGGAGCCCACGAGGTAGCTGTTCTCGCCCGCGATGTGGAAGCTCTCGCCGACGCTGGCACGCACGAAGCCGCCGCTGGGCGCCAGCAGGGTATACTCGACGCCGGCATTGGCGCGTACGCCGCCTTCCCAGCGGTCATAGCCGGTGAAGCGGTCGCTGAGGAACAGGTTGGACGTGTCGAAGTTGAGGGTGATCGCGTCTTCATTGCCGTTGTCGCGCTGGTCGGGCTCGGAGGTCGAGGCGATCATCTGCACCACCGGCGTCAGCACGCTTTCGAAGGAGCCGATCGAGGTGACGAAGGGCATGCGGGTATCGATGCCGGCCGTGGGCAGCACGGAGAAGTCGGCCTCCGAATCCGCCGAAGCGGTGGGAACGTTCTCGGAATAGAAACCGTCGCCGCGCACGGCGGCGAAGGGCGTCACCAGCAGGCCCGACTGCGAGATCAGCTGACGCCGCCAGTCGGCATAGGCCATCATGTGGGTCTGGTTGGTGCCGAGGTTGAGATCGAGCTGGTTCTTGTCGTTGCTGGGGTCTTTTGGATTGTTGTTGTTGCCGTAGTAGTAGGTGTCGATGGCGTTCTGGCGCTCGAGCGTGTAGTAGTTGAAGCCGTAGGAAAACTCTCCGCCCAGCACGTCTTCCGGCAGCACGTAGTCACCGGTGATAAACGGCGTGGCGACCGGCATGTCACCCTGCTGCTCACCCTGCACCAGCGACCGCCAGCCGATGACCTGCGCCTTGGTGTAGTTGCGGTCGTCGAGGCCGGTGGCCTGCACGAAGCTCGCCAGCATGTTGCGCGGGTCGATGCTGTAGTCCGACATGAACTGCTTGTCGCTGGTCAGCGTGCCGTCCCAGCCCCAGGTCCATTTGTCATTGATGCGGAAGTCGGCCTGGGTTCGGGCCGCGCCGCGCCAGGCCGAGTCATGCGGATTGGTGTCGAGCTTCGAGAATTCATAGATGCCCCAGCCCTGCAGGCTCATCGTTCCGGCGGGCAGCGCCTTGCGGATCTCGATGTCGCCGAGCGGGCCGTTGCGCGTCGTCCACATGGGCGAGAAGGTCATGTCGGTGCTGCGGTCGATCGCCCAGAAATAGGGCGTGGTCAGGCCGAAGCCGAAGTTGCCCCAGTTGACGGAGGGCAGCAGGAAGCCGGTGCGGCGCGTCACCGTCGGGTCGGGATATTCGAAGTAGGGCGTGTAGAACACCGGGACCGAGCCGAACTTCAGCTGCGCGTCCTTGTAGTAGATGGTGTGGTTCTTGTTGTCGTGCTTGGCTTCCCGCGCGGCGATCTGCCAGACCGGCGTGCCGTCCGCCGTCACGCAGGTCTTGCACGCGGTGTAGCTCGCGTGCTCGTAGATGGTGATGCCGTTCTCGTAGCGGCGCGCATATTGCGCGGTGATGGTGACGTTGTTGGTCAGCAGCGCCCGCACATATTCGGCGAAGCCCTCGGCGAAGGTGTCCTTCATCGTCGCGGAATCGGCTTCCATGACGTTGCCGTTCGGCTCCTTCAATACGACGGAGCCATTGGCCGAGAAGGTTTTCTTCTTCATGTCATAAACCACCTTGGTGGCGGTCAGGACATAGGGGCCGTAGGTCAGCTGCACCGTGCCGGTGGCCGTCGCGATGCTGGTCTTGTCGTCATAGGTCAGGGTGTCGGCGACGACGTTGACGCGCGTTCCCTTGGGGATCGGCTTGTCTTCCGGAGCGACGAAGGCGGGCTGGTTGTTGACGCCGGCCAGCGTGCTGCCCACGGAGAGTGCGATGCCGGCAGCCGCCAGCAGTCCGAGGAGGCAGACATGCAGTCCCCGCACCCGTGCATAGCGCTGGTTGAAACGGTGTTTTCGCACCTGACCCCGACAACTCACTTCACGAAGCGAGTATTAACGGGTTTCGGGGGGTGCGGGAAGCCCTCGAGGAGGGTTTCGCGGCGGATTGACGCCTGCTGCCGGACTGTACCGGCACATGGTTAACAACCAGTCAATGATGGGGGCCGCGAAATCATTCCCAAGCCGTTGAAAACGCGCTAGCTTCGCCTTTTCTCACCGTGAAGGCGATTGCATGAAAGTCAGCTTCTCCCCGGCCAGCCTGCCGAAGTCCGGCGTGGTCATCCTTCTCGTGCCCGAGGGCCAGTCCCTGACGGGCCTGGCGGCGGAAGCCGACCGCCGCACCGGCGGGCAGATTCGCCGTGCCATGACGGCGGCGGGCTTCACCGGCCGCGGCGACACCACCCTCGACGTGGTGGCGCCTGGCGGACAGTTCAGCCGGACCGTGCTGTTTGGCCTCGGCCAGCCTGCAGCGCTGCGGCCGCTCGACCTCGAAATGCTGGGGGGCGCCGTGGCCGGGGTGTCGCAGGCCCTCAGGACCGACTCGGTGGCCCTCGCGGCGGATGTGGCTGCGGCGGGGCTTACGGTGGGTGAAACGGCTGCCCTCATCGCCTCCGGCATCCGGCTGCGGGTCTACAGCTTCACTCGCTACAAGTCGAAGAAGCCTGACACGCGAGAGTTGAAGCAGGTGACTGTACTCACGCCCGACGCGAAGGGCGCCCGGCAGCGCTTCGTGGCATTCGAAGCGGTGGCGGACGGCGTGCACTTCGCCCGCGACCTGGTCAACGAGCCACCCAACCATCTCCATCCGGTGGAATTCGCCGAGCGGATGCGGCCGCTGGCCAAGCTCGGCCTCAAGATCTCGGTGCTCACCCCGGCGCAGATGAAGAAGCTGGGCATGAACGCCCTGCTCGGCGTCGCCCAGGGCTCCGCCCATGAGGCGCGCATGGTGGTGATGGAGTGGAAGGGCGGCAAGGCCAGTGAGGCCCCGCTCGCCTTCATCGGCAAGGGCGTGACCTTCGACACCGGCGGCATCTCCATCAAGCCTGCCGCGGGCATGGAGGACATGAAGGGCGACATGGGGGGCGCTGCCTGCGTCGCCGGCCTGATGATGGCGCTGGCAAAGCGCAAGGCCAAGGTCAACGTGGTGGGCGCCATCGGCCTCGTGGAAAACATGCCGGACGGCAAGGCGCAGCGTCCGGGCGACGTCGTCACCTCCATGTCGGGCCAGACCATCGCGGTGCTCAACACCGACGCCGAAGGCCGCCTCGTGCTCGCCGACGTGCTCTGGTACATCCAGGACCGCTTCAAGCCGCGCTTCATGATCGACCTCGCGACGCTGACCGGCGCCATCCTGGTGGCGCTGGGCAAGGAGCATGCGGGCCTGTTCTCCAACAACGACGAGCTGGCGCAGCGCCTGTCGGAAGTGGGTTATGCGACGGGCGAGAAGGTGTGGCGCATGCCGCTGGCGCCCGAGTACGACAAGATCATCGACCATGACGTGGCCGATGTGAAGAACACCGGCGGCCGCCATGCCGGTGCCATCACGGCGGCGCAGTTCCTGCAGCGTTTCGTCAACAATGTGCCCTGGGTGCACCTCGACGTGGCGGGAACCGCCATGGATGCCCCGCGCAACGCCATCAGCCAGAGCTGGGGCTCTGGCTGGGGAGTGCGTTTGCTGAACCGGCTGGTGGCGCAGTTCTACGAGCGCTGAGGCACCTCAGGCGGCGACGGCGGTGCGCGTGGGGGCGCAGCTGCCGCGCAGCTTCAGTTCCACCGGCAGCACGGTGTCGGGCGCCACGGCCTGGCCGCGGATCAGGCCCACCAGCTTCTCCACGGCGCGGGTGCCCGCCTCGGCACGCGGCACGTCGACCGTGGTGAGCGATGGGTAGGCATGCTGGCCATCGGGCGTCCCGTCGGCGCCGATGAAGGAAATGTCGCCCGGCACGTGGATGCCACGGTCGCGGCACACGTCCATGGCGGCGCAGGCCATGGTGTCATTGGCGCAGAACACCGCGGTGGGCGGCTGGGCCATGTCGAGCAGCTGCCGCATCGCCTCCGCCCCGCCATCGCGGTGGCCCGTGCCGTTCCTGACCAGATGGTCTTCCACCGGCAGGCCGAGCTTGGCCATGGCGGCGCGGTATCCGTCGCGGCGCTCCCGCGCCGAGTGCTGTCCCACGTCACCGGAGATATGGGCAATGCGGCGGTGGCCCATGGAGGCCAGCTGGTGCACCGCAAGGTCGGCGACGTGATGATCATCCACCCGCACCACGGGGACCGGGGCGTCATAGATCCGGTCGAACACCTGCACCACCGGCAGGTCCGGCTGCGGGCCGGTGAAGCGCTCCACCCCGGAGCCACCATCCACCACCACCATGCCGTCCACCCGGCCGGCGCTGAGCAACTCGCCATAGGCCTCGCGGTACTTCTCCGACTTGCGGGTGAAGCCCACGATGATGGCATAGCCCATGGCCAGCGCCGTATCCTCGATGCTGCGCACGAGGCCGGGGTAGAAGGCGTTGTCGATGCAGGGGGTGAGCACGAGCAGCGTATCGGTGCGCTGGATGCGGAGCGAACGGGCTACCAGATTGATCTTGTAGCCGCAGGAGGCGGCGGCATCCCTCACGGCACGCCGTGTGCCGTCGGCAACGAGGTCAGGATTGGAGAGGGCCCGCGAGGCGGTGGCTACGGACACTCCGGCGAGCTTGGCAACATCGGATAAGGTCGGTCGCATGCGTTTCAACCCGAAATGGTTTACTTCGCCAAAATATCGCACAACTTAAACGTTTCAAATTGACAAAATCGTTAACCGAACAACTGGATCCATAATTTCTTATAAACTGGACTCAAAAGCAATCTCGCAAAGGAATGCACAATTTTGCGCTAATTGCTATCTAACGCACTGTTATAAAATAAAAAATTCTTTCAACGATCAGTTGCATAATGGCTTCCGGCTCCACCCACTGCACTGCGTCGCAACGCCGCAGTAACGGAACTTTTTGGTTCGCTTGAGGCGACTCAGCGCCGGAATCGCTCCGCGTGCCAGGCGATGTGCTCCGCCATGAAGCTCGAAATGAAATAATAGGAGTGGTCGTAGCCCTCCTGCATGCGCAGCGTCAGCGCAATCGACGCCGCCTTGCAGGCCTCTGCCAGCAGCCAGGGGCGCAGCCCGTCCTGCAGGAAGCCATCGGCGCTGCCCTGGTCGACCAGCAGTTCCGGGAGCCGGGCGCCGTCCTCGATCAGCGCCACTGCATCCCAGGTCCGCCACGCCGCCTCGTCAGGGCCCAGATAGGCGCCGAGCGCGGGGCGTGACCAGTCGGCTGTGGCCGGGTGGACGATGGGGGCAAAGGCCGAGCACGACCGGTAGCGGCCAGGGTTCCTGAGCGCCGCCACGAGGGCGCCGTGGCCGCCCATGGAATGACCGAAAACGCCCTGCCGGCTCATGTCCGCCATCGGGAAGCTGGCAGCGATGACGGCGGGCAGTTCGTCGGTCACATAGGAGTACATCCGGTAGTGCTGCGACCACGGCTCCTGCGTGGCATCGACATAGAAGCCGGCCCCGCAACCCAGCTTCCAGTCGTCGGGCACATCCGCAACTCCCTCGCCGCGTGGGCTGGTGTCCGGGCAGACGATGATGACGCCATGCTCTGCAGCAGCCTGACGGTATTCACCCTTCTCCATGACATTGGCGTGGGTGCAGGTGAGGCCCGAAAGATACCACAGTACCGGCAGCTTCTGGCCTTGCGCATGGGGCGGCACGTAGACCGCGAAGGTCATCGGACAGGCGCAGGCCTCCGAGACGTGGGTGTAGACGCCCTGCATGCCGCCATGGCTCCTCCACAGCGACTTCGCTTCGATCGTCATGGTCAGAACAGGATGACGGAGCGGATGGACTTGCCCTCATGCATCAGGTCGAAGGCCTTGTTGATGTCCTCCAGCGGCATGGTGTGGGTGATCATCGGGTCGATCTCGATCTTGCCCGACATGTACCAGTCGACGATCTTCGGAACGTCCGTGCGGCCGCGCGCGCCGCCGAAGGCGGTGCCCTTCCAGACACGGCCCGTCACCAGCTGGAACGGGCGCGTGTTGATCTCCTGTCCGGCACCCGCGACGCCGATGATGATCGACTGGCCCCAGCCGCGGTGGCAGGCCTCGAGCGCGATGCGCATGACCTTGACGTTGCCGGTGCAGTCGAAGGTGTAGTCGGCACCGCCGATCTGGTCGGCACCGCGCTTCGTCATGTTGACGAGATGCGCCACGAGATCCCCCTGGACCTCGGTCGGGTTGACGAAATGCGTCATGCCGAAGCGCTCGCCCCAGGCCTTCTTGTCATTGTTGATGTCGACGCCGATGATCATGTCGGCGCCCGCCATCTTCAGGCCCTGGATGACATTGAGGCCGATGCCGCCCAGTCCGAAGACGATCGCTGTCGCACCGGTCTCGACATTCGCAGTGTTGAGCACGGCGCCCACGCCGGTGGTGACGCCGCAGCCGATGTAGCAGATCTTGTCGAAGGGCGCCTGGTCATTGACCTTGGCCAGCGCGATCTCCGGCAGCACGGTGAAGTTCGAGAAGGTGGAGCAACCCATGTAGTGGTGCACCTTCTGGCCCTTGTAGGAAAAGCGCGAGGTGCCGTCCGGCATCACGCCCTGGCCCTGGGTGGCGCGGATCGCGGTGCACAGGTTGGTCTTGCGCGACAGGCACGACGGGCACTGGCGGCACTCGGGCGTATAGAGCGGGATCACGTGGTCGCCGGGCTTCAGCGTGGTCACACCCGCACCCACCTCGCGCACGATGCCCGCACCCTCGTGGCCGAG
The DNA here is from genome assembly GCF_003234965.1 of Aestuariivirga litoralis. Classification (GTDB taxonomy): domain Bacteria; phylum Pseudomonadota; class Alphaproteobacteria; order Rhizobiales; family Aestuariivirgaceae; genus Aestuariivirga; species Aestuariivirga litoralis. The sequence goes on along the minus strand of NZ_QKVK01000003.1, from coordinate 112,420 downwards.
AATCGCCGGGAACAGGCCCTCGGGGTCGGCACCGGAGAGGGTGAACTCGTCGGTGTGGCACACGCCGGTGGCCTTGATCTCGACCAGCACCTCACCGGCCTTCGGCCCCTCGAGGTCAAGTTCCACGATCTCGAGCGGCTTTCCAGCCTGGAAGGCAACGGCGGCACGGGTCTTCATCGGGGCGCACTCCATTCTTGAATTGATGTCGTGGCCAGCACATATCGCGGGCGGCCCTGCAAGGCCAGAGCCAGAAAGATCCGGCGGCAGCAACGGATCTCCCCCCGTCATCCGTCATCGATCCGGCGGCAAGCAATGCGGCGTATGGAAGAGTCCGGGGTTTCGGCCTAGGGTCGCGCCCCGTGAGAGGTGTTTTGCTGATGAGAAGCCTGATTTACCTGCTGGTCGGCATCGCGATTCTCGCCGGGGCGGCATTCGGCGTGCGGCACTATGAAATCGACCTCGCGGCGCTCACGGGCTTCGGGAGCACCAAGACGGTGGCCGCCGGCGGCGAGGCGCCACAACGCCAGGGTGGCGGACGGGCCAACCGGGGCCCCGCCGCGGTTGAAACGGCGCGTGCGGCAACTTCACGTTTGAGTGATGACGTCTCGGCACTTGGCACGCTCCTGTCCGACGAGAGTGTCGAGATCGCGCCGGAGACCAGTGGCCGCGTGTCACGCGTGCTGTTCGCCGATGGCGCCAAGGTCGAGAAGGGCACGCCGCTGTTCCAGTTCGATTCCGATCTTGCGAAATCCGACCTTGCGGAAGCCGAGGCGCGGCTGAAGCTTGCCGAGGCCAGCTTCGCGCGCAACCAGAAGCTCCGCCAGTCCGGCAACGTGGCGCAGAGCGCCTATGACGAGGCGCTGTCGGGACGCGACGTGGCCCGCGCCGCGGTGGAGGCCGCCCGGGTACGGCTCGACAAGCTGACCATCGCTGCGCCCTTTTCCGGCACGCTCGGCTTCCGCAACGTGTCCGAGGGTGCCTATGTGACGGCGGGAACGGCGCTGGTGAAGCTCGACAAGACCGACCGCCTGCAGGTGAGCTTTGCCGTGCCGGAGCTGCAGCAGCAGGCGGTGATGGATGCGGCGACGGTGACCTTCACCGCCGACGCGGTGCCGGGCGAGACCTTCACCGCCACCATCGACGCGCTGAACCCGGTGATCGACGTCAATGGCCGCGCCCTGCAGGTGCGGGCCGATGCCGACAATGCAGCAGGTAGGCTGCGGCCCGGCCTGCTGGTGCGGGTTGCGGTGAAAGGCCCGGAGCGCGAGGCCGTGATGGTGCCTGAATCCGCGGTGGTGCAGCGAGCCAAGGGTGCCATGGTCTATACCCTGTCCGGCGACAAGGTGACGGAGGTGAAAGTCCGCCTCGGCAAGCGTGTCGAGGGCAAGGTCGAGGTGCTCGACGGCATTGCCGCGGGCGACACGGTGGTGACGGCGGGCAATGCGCAGCTTTCCAATGGCGCCAAGGTGGAGGTGGTGTCGACTGCCGCCGCCGCGGAGTAGGCCGCCATGGGATTCACCGAACTCTGCATCCGGCGCCCGGTCTTCGCCACGGTGCTGAGCCTCGTCCTCGTGCTGGCGGGGCTGATGTCGTTCTCGCGGCTGACGATCCGCGAATATCCCAACATCGACGAGCCGCAGGTCTCGGTGCAGACCAACTACCCCGGCGCCTCGGCCGAAATCATCGAATCGCAGGTCACGCAGGTGCTGGAGGGCTCGCTCGCCGGCATCGAGGGCATCGACACCATCGAGTCGACCTCGCGCGCAGAGCAGAGCCGCATCACCATCCGCTTCCGCTCCACCGTCGCCATCGATGCGGCGACCTCGGACGTGCGTGACCGGGTCAGCCGGGTGCGCCGCCAGCTGCCGGACGAGATCACCGAGCCGACCATCTCCAAGGTCGAGGCGGATGCCCAGCCCATCATGTTCCTCGTCACGCAGTCCGACACAATGGATGCGGCGGCACTCACCGACTATGTCGACCGTTTCGTGGTCAACCGCTTCAAGAATCTCGATGGCGTGGCCGATGTGCAGGTCAACGGCGAGCGCACCTATGCCATGCGGGTGTGGATCGACGCCGCGCGGCTTGCCGGCCAGGGCCTCACCGTGCAGGACGTCGAGACCGCCATCCGCAACCAGAATGCCGACATTCCGGCCGGCCGCATCGAAAGCCTCGACCGCGAGTTCACCGTGCTGTCCAAGACGGCGCTGGGCACGGCGGAGGAATTCTCCGACATCGTGCTGAAGGAAGGGGGTGGCCTGCAGGTCAGGCTGCGCGACGTGGCCCGCGTCGAGCTCGGCACGGCGGATGTGCGGCGCGAGAGCCGCTACAACGGCGTGACGGCGATCTCGATCGGCATCGTCAAGACCGCGGTGGCCAACCCGCTCGACGTGGCCAGCGAGGTGAAGGCCCTGCTGCCGCGCCTCAACGGCGAATTGCCGAAGGGCACCTCGATCACCGTAGGCTTCGATTCCACGGTGTTCATCGACCGCTCCATCGACAATGTGTTCAAGACCATCCTCGAGGCCATCGGCCTCGTGCTGCTCATCATCCTGCTGTTCCTGCATTCCTTCCGCGCGGCGGTGATCCCCGTCGTCACCATCCCGGTGTCGCTGATCGCCACCTTCGCCATCATGTATGCGACCGGGCTCACCGTGAACACGCTGACGCTGCTCGCCATGGTGCTGGCCATCGGCCTCGTCGTCGATGACGCCATCGTGGTGCTAGAGAACATCTACCGCCACATCGAGGAGGGCATGAAGCCCTTTGACGCGGCGATCAGGGGCGCGCGCGAGATCGGCTTCGCCGTCATCGCCATGACGCTGACGCTCGCCGCGGTCTATGCCCCCATCGCCTTCACGCCCGGGCGCACCGGACGGCTGTTCATGGAATTCGCGGTGACGCTCGCCGGCGCCGTCATCGTCTCCGGCTTCGTGGCCCTCACGCTGACGCCGATGATGTGCTCGAAGCTGCTGAAGCATTCCGAGCGGCGCAACATCTTCGCGCGCCTCATCGAGGGCATGCTCGACGGGCTGGAGCGGGGCTATCGGGCCATGCTTTCGGCCGCGCTCACGCTGCGCTGGCTGGTGCTGCTGCTGGCGCTCGGCGTGGGGCTTTCCGGAGGCTGGCTGTTCACGCAGATGAAGTCCGAGCTGTCGCCCACCGAGGACCGCGGCACCATCATCATCAATGCCAGCGCGCCGGAAGGGGCGAGCTTCGGCTATACCCAGCGCTATGCCTCGCAGGCGGAAGAACTCCTCGCCCAGGTGCCGGAGCTGCAGTCCTACCTGATGATCGTGGGGCCCGGCGACGTCACCCAGTTCCTGTCCTTCGCACGGCTCAGGGACTGGGCGGAACGCGATGTCTCGCAGCAGCAGGTGGTGCAGCAGCTGTCGCCCAGGCTGAGGAAGATCGCCGGCGTGCAGGCCTTCGCCACCAATCCTGCGTCCCTCGGCGTGCGGGGCTTCGGCAAGCCGTTCCAGTTCGTCATCCAGTCGTCTGCGTCCTACGAGGAGCTGAATGCGCTGGCGCAGAAGCTGGTCGAGAGGCTGAAGGACAATCCCGGCCTCACCGACCTCGATACCGACATGCGCCTCAACAAGCCCGAGGTCGAGATCGAGATCGACCGCGCCCGCGTGGCTGACCTGGGGCTCGATATCTCGGTGATCGGGCGCACGCTGGAAACGCTGCTGGGCGGGCGCAACGTGACCACCTTCCAGATCGGCTCGCAGCAATATGACGTGACGGTGGCGCTGCCTGCCTCGGAGCGCACCAGCCCCGAGACTCTGGCCAACATCTTCGTGCGCGGCAAGAACGGCGAGATGGTGCAGCTCTCCAACATCGTGACGGCGAAAGTGGGCGTGGCACCGCGTGACCTGCGCCGCTTCAACCAGCTGCGCGCCATCACCATCCAGGCCAATCTGGCGCCCGGCTATACGCTGGGCGAGGCGATCGCGGCGGTGGACCAGGCGGCGGCCGAGGTGCTGCCGCAGGGCACGCTGACCGACCTCACCGGCCAGGCGCGCGAGTTCCGCGATGCAAGCTCCAACCTGGCGCTGGTCTTCGTCATGGCGCTGGCCTTCATCTATCTCGTGCTGTCGGCCCAGTTCGAGAGCTTCCGCGATCCGCTGATGATCATGGTGTCGGTGCCGCTCTCGATGACCGGCGCACTCGGAGCTCTGTGGCTCACCGGCGGCACGCTGAACGTCTATTCGCAGATCGGGCTGGTGACGCTCATCGGCCTCATCACCAAGCACGGCATCCTGATCGTCGATTTCGCCAACAAGCTGCAACTCGACGGCATGGAGCGGCGACAGGCCATCCTCGAGGCGGCACGGCTGCGGCTGCGGCCGATCCTGATGACCACGGCGGCGATGATCCTCGGTGCCATCCCGCTGGCGCTGGCCACGGGGGCCGGAGCCGAAAGCCGCCAGCAGATCGGCTGGGTGATCGTCGGCGGCATGAGCCTCGGCACGCTGCTCACGCTGTTCGTCGTGCCCTGCGTCTATGCCGTCATGGGCTGGCGGCCGAAGCCGGGCGGGGCGCCGCAGGTGGCGGCCCCTCACCCGGCGGAATAGTTACTGCGCGCGCTTGGCGGTCCAGCAGGCGATCACCTTGCTGTCCGGCTTCGAGTGGTCGTAGCACAGCTGCATGGTGTTGGCGTCGCTGAGGTTGAAGAAGTACTGGCCGTCGTCATCCAGCATCATGCCCGACTTGTTGTCGGGGTAGAGGTGGCCGATCAGCGTCTCGCTGCGCTTCGGCGCCACCATCTCGCCGCCGAAGCGCGCGCCCACCTGCTCCTTGATGTCGAAGGTGAATTGCAGGGTCTCGGTGGCGAAGGTGATCTTCTTGCCCGGTTCGGCATTGCGGTCCGGCGTGTTGCCGACCATCACGGCGCTGTCCACCATGCCCACCCACTTGCCCACCATGTTCGGGGCGTCATCGGCAAGGGCCGGGGCAGCAAGGGCCAGAAAGGCTGCGGCGGAAAGGACGGAACGGAAAAGCATGGCGAATCTCCTCTGTGAAGGAGCGCCACGCTAAGGCTGCATGCGGCGAAGGTCGATGGAACTCCGGTTGCGCCGGACGCCGGTTCTCAGGCGCTGCCGCTGTCGTCTTCGCCGGGCTCGTCGTCCTGCGCCGGGATGGCGTAGTTGCCGCCGAGCCAGCGGTTCAGGTCCACCTGCGCGCAGCGAGCGGAACAGAAGGGATGATATTTCTGCTGCGAGGCCTTGTTGCAGATCGGGCAGGGGCGGCGGGGACGGAGCCGGACGGGCTCGGTCATCTCAGACCTCGGATTGCGGCGCCGTCATCCAGCTGTGGAACACCGGGTAGCCGGCCCCTTCGAGAAGGCTGACCGTCTCGAAGAGCGGCAGTCCGATCACGCCGGAATAGGAACCGGTGAGAAGCCGCACGAAGGCCTCGGCCCGGCCCTGGATGGCATAGCCACCCGCCTTGCCCCGCCATTCGTTGGAGGCGATGTAGCTGTCGACGTCCTCGCGCGACAGGCGCTTGAAGCGCACCTTGGTCTCGACGCAGCGGGTCGAAAGCTTCTTGCCGGGCGCGACGAGACAGACGGTGGAATAGACCCAGTGCGAACGGCCCGAGAGCAGCGACAGACAGTCGAGCGCATCGTCGATGGTCTCGGCCTTGGGCAGGATGCGGCGGCCGAGGCCGACCACGGTGTCCGCCGCCAGCACGAAGGTGTTCGGCCCGAGTTCCTTCACCAGCGGCATTTCCAGCGCGCGGCTTGCCTTCTCCTTCGCGAGGCGGATGGAGAGGGCGCGTGGCGTCTCGCGCTTGTGCGGGATCTCGTCGACGTCGGACGGGTTGAGGAGGTCGGGCGTCAGCCCGACGCGCTCGAGCAGTTGCAGCCGGCGCGGCGAGGCACTGGCCAGCACCAGCTTGACGGGGGCATGCGCGCCCTTGGCTTTACTTGAAGCGGTAATTGATGCGGCCCTTCGTCAGGTCATAGGGCGTCATCTCGACCATCACGCGGTCGCCCGCCAGGACGCGGATGCGGTTCTTGCGCATCTTGCCGGCGGTGTGGGCGATGATCTCGTGATTGTTGTCGAGCTTCACGCGGAAGGTTGCGTTGGGCAGAAGTTCGGTCACGGTACCTTCGAATTCGAGCAGTTCTTCCTTTGCCATGTGGCTCCTTGGAGGGGGGTTCTGAAATTCGCGCGGAAAATGGACCTGTTCACCCGTAAAATCAAGCCATTCGGGCCTAAATCACCCCGGCATCCATGAGATAGAGCAGGATCGAGGCCGAGAGGGCCGCCAGGGCCGTCCCCAGCGCGATGGCGCCGGAAACCGCCGCCACCGCCTCGTTGTTCCGCTGCGAGAACAGGAAGGCATTGGCCCCCGTCGGCATGGCGGCGAAAAGGATCGCCACATGGCCCCAGAGCGGCGGGATCGAGACCACGTAGTGCACCAGGAGGAAGACGAGGAAGGGCATCAGCACCATCTTGAGCCCGATCAGGCTGAACATGCCGCTCCACGAGCCCCGGAGCGAATAACCAGCCAGCGAAACGCCCAGCGCAAAGAGCGCGGTGGGAACGGAGGCATCTGCCAGCATGTCGAGCATGGTGCCGAAGACGGGGTGGAGCCCCCAGCCGGTGAGCCGCCACAGCGTGCCGGCCAGCAGGCCCAGCACGATCGCATTGGTGGCGAGGTTGCGGAACAGGTCCCAGGCCGTCCTGCCGATGGAGAAACCGCCGGTGGTCTGGAACAGCGCCCGGTGCAGCATGGCGGTGAACCACAGGATGGGCGCATGGATCGACAGGATCATGCCCAGCGGGATCGCCACCTGCTGGCCGAAATGGGACAGCGCCAGCGGCGTGCCGAGCAGTGCCAGGTTGCCGAAGCCCGCCGCCATTGAGGCGGCAGCACCGCCCGAGACGTCGAGCGACGGCACCACGCGCGAAACCAGGGCGGCCGCCACCCAGGTGATGCCGAGGCCGCCGAAGAAGGCGATCCAGAGCTCCCAGGGTGCTCCCTGCTGGGCGCCCATGGTGGCCACGGTCTTGAACAGCAGCGCCGGGATGGCGAGGTTGAAGACGAAGAGTGAGAGGCCCCGGCCTGCCGCGGCGTCGAATACCTTGGCCTTGGTGAAGCCGTAGCCCAGCACGATCATGCCGAAGACCGGCAGGACGGTGTTGAGGATCGAGTCCACTTAGGCGGAACGAATGGGAGTGAGCATCATCCACCCCATCATGGCGTCACCCCGGCGAAGGCCGGGGTCCCGCTTTGCGTCCGCATGCAGGGTGAAGGAAGCGGGATCCCGGCCTTCGCCGGGATGACGGCATCTTCTGTTGCCTCTTCCCGCTACGCTCACGGGATCAAAGCCAGGGCTGGCTTGCCGCCTGCTTCTTCTCGAAGCTGTCGATCGAGGAGACCTTCTCGAGGCTCAAGCCGATGTCGTCGAGGCCGTTCAGCAGGCAGTGCTTGCGGAAGGGGTCGAGGTCGAACTTGATGGTGCCGCCGTCGGGGCCGCGGATCTCCTGGTTGGGCAAGTCGATGGTCATGGTGGCGTTGGCGCCGCGCTCGGCATCGTCCATCAGCTTCTTCAAGTCTTCAGGCGAGACCTTGATCGGCAGGATGCCGTTCTTGAAGCAGTTGTTGTAGAAGATGTCGGCGAAGCTCGTGGAGATCACGCAGCGGATGCCGAAGTCGAGCAGCGCCCAGGGCGCATGCTCGCGCGAGGAGCCGCAGCCGAAATTGTCGCCCGCCACCAGGATCTCGGCCTTGCGATAGGCCGGCTGGTTGAGCACGAAGTCGGCGATTTCCTTGCCGTCCTGCGTATAGCGCATCTCGAAGAACAGCGACTTGCCAAGACCCGTGCGCTTGATCGTCTTCAGGAACTGCTTCGGGATGATCATGTCGGTGTCGATGTTGACGATGTTCAGCGGAGCGGCGACACCGGTGAGCGTTTCGAACTTCTGCATCTCTTGTGGTCCTCAGGCAGCTTGCGGGAGATCGGTGCCGAGGGTTTCCTCCGCGCCGATCATGATGTTGAGATTCTGCACGGCAGCACCGGAGGCGCCCTTGCCGAGATTGTCGTAGATGGCCATCAGCAGCACGTGCCCGCGCGCATCATTGGCAAAGACGTGGAGGCGCATGCGGTTGGTGTTGTTCAGCGCTTCCGGGTTGATGTGCGGGGCGCGCTCGATCGGCTCGTAAGGCGCCACCTCGATGAAGGGCTGGTTGGCATAGGCCAGCGACAGGCAGTCGCGGATGTCCTGGCCCTTCGCCTTCTTCCTCAGGAGTTCTGCGAAGAGCGGCACGCAGCCCATCATGCCCTGCGCGTAGTTGCCCACCGCCGGCTGGAAGATCGGCGCATGGGCGAGCTCGGCATAGACCTGCATTTCGGGCAGGTGCTTGTGGGCGAAGCCGAGGCCGTAGGGGTGATAGGGAATGGCCGCCGTGCCCTTCGCCTCGTAGTCCTCGATCATCTTCTTGCCGCCGCCCGAATAGCCCGACACGGCATTGTAGGTGACGGGATAGTCGGTGGACATGATGCCGGCATTGACGAGCGGGCGGACGAGCGCGATCAGCCCCTGCGGATAGCAGCCGGGATTGGCGACGCGGCTCGCCGATGCAATCTGCTGGCGGTGGAGTGCGGAGATCTCCGCCATGCCATAGGCCCAGCCCTCGGCCACGCGGAAGGCGGTGGAGGCATCGATGACGCGGGTCTTCGACGCAGGATCGATCATCGCCACCGCTTCCTTCGCCGCATCGTCGGGCAGGCACAGGATCGCGACGTCGACGGAATTCAGCAGCTCGCGCCGTGCGTCCGCGTCCTTGCGGCGATCCGGGTCGATCGAGACGAGCGTCACGTCGGAACGGTTCTGCAACCGCTCGCGGATCTGGAGCCCGGTGGTGCCGGCCTCGCCATCGATGAAGATGCTGGTCATGAGGCGCTCCTATAGAGGGGAAGGGCAGTGGCTGCAACATGGGCGCCTTTCAGGGGAACCATTCCACCGCGACAGGGGTTTTCAGGGGCAGTGGAGACAGCCCGAAGCACTGTTCTCCCCGTCACTGCGGGTCCCGATCCCCTATCCCCTGCAAACCCCGTGACCGGAACTGCGCAGTCCCTGGAGAAGCCGGCCGTGACCCTTCCCTCCACGGCCGGTTTCGCCGTTTCAGGGGGTGCGATCCTCGATTCCGTACATGTCGTCGTCGGAGAGGCCGAAATGGTGGCCGATCTCGTGCACCAGGACGTGGGTGACGATGGCGCCCAGCGTTTCCTCATGCTCGGCCCAGTAGTCGAGGATGGCGCGGCGATAGAGGAAGACCATGTTGGGCATGCGGCCCGTCTCGGGCGTCGCTGAATCATGGGCGAGCCCGATGCCCTGGAACAGGCCAAGGAGATCGAAGGGCCCCGCGTCCATGTCCTTCTGCACCTCTTGCGTGGGGAAGTCGGCGACGGAGATGACCACCTCGCCGCAGAGCGCGCGGAAATCCGGCGGCAGGGACGCATAGGCCTCTGCCGCAAGCTCTTCGATGTCGCTGATGGAGGGGGCGGAGAGTCCGGCCAGCCGGTGGTCCGCCATGAAGGTCAGGCTATTCGCAGGCAACCGCGCAGCTGCCGGCGGAACCGGTCATCGCCTGCACGGTGGTGAAGCCGGCAAGCCCGCCGGTGACGAGGGTCAGGAACACCAGGCCGAGGAAAATGCGGCGCAGGAACTTCGCGTCCGCCTGAACAGATGAACTAGCCACTTTAACCCCCACTCGAATATTGGCGCCGGCCTTGACGTTGGCATCACCTTATCGCCACGCCGGTGACATAAGGTTTAACGAGAAGTTCAGCAACCGTTAATGATCTGCATCACAGTCGTGATGCGACCATTCAATTTCCCCAAGATGTCTTTGTTCCTGCCGAAGTCTTCCCCGTGCCGGAACGCAGTCGGGACTAGCCCCTAGCCGAGCCGCGGATTGTTCGCAAATGAACTTTCCCGGGTAGAAAATTCAAAGTGCAATCAAGGGGAAGGGCGAACCTCCCTGGCGGAATGCGAACGGCCCCGCGGGTGAGGCGGGGCCGATCAGCAGAATCACCGCAGGGGGACTCAGCCCAGGTTGCGCACGTCGACGAAGCGGCCGGCCAGTGCGGCCGCCGCCGCCATCTCGGGCGACAGGAGGTGGGTGCGGCCCTTGTAGCCCTGGCGGCCCTCGAAGTTGCGGTTGGAGGTCGAGGCACAGCGCTGTCCGGGCTTCAGCTGGTCCGGGTTCATGCCGAGGCACATGGAGCAACCCGGCTCGCGCCATTCGAAGCCCGCCGCCTTGAAGATCTTGTCCAGCCCCTCGGCCTCGGCCTGTTCCTTCACCAGGCCCGACCCCGGCACGATCATGGCATAGGCCAGCCGGTCGGAGACCTTCTTGCCCTCGACGATCTTCGCCACGGTGCGCAGGTCCTCGATGCGGCCATTGGTGCAGGAGCCGATCCACACGACATCGAGGTCGACGTCGGTCATCTTGGTGCCGGGCTTCAGTCCCATGTATTCGAGGGCCCGCCACTTGGACTGGCGCTTGCCTTCATCCGCGATGTCGTCCGGGTTGGGGATGACGGCCTCGATCGACATCACGTCCTCTGGGCTCGTGCCCCAGGAGACGATGGGTGGCAGGTTGGCGGCATCGAGCGTGATGACGCGGTCGAAATGCGCACCCTCGTCGGTCTTCAGGGTGTTCCAGTAGGCAACAGCCTTGTCCCAGGCCTCGCCCTTGGGCGCCATGGGGCGGCCCTTGAGGTATTCGTAAGCCTTCTCGTCGGGGGCGATCATGCCGGCGCGGGCGCCGCCCTCGATCGTCATGTTGCACACCGTCATGCGGCCTTCCATCGAGAGGTCACGGATCGCCTCGCCGGCGAATTCGATGACCGAGCCCGTGCCGCCCGCCGTGCCGATCTGGCCGATGACGGCGAGGATGATGTCCTTCGCGGTCGAGTGCCTGGGCAGCTTGCCGTCCACCTGGACGAGCATGTTCTTGGCCTTCTTCTGGATCAGCGTCTGGGTGGCGAGCACGTGCTCGACCTCGGAGGTGCCGATGCCATGCGCGAGTGCCCCGAAGGCGCCGTGGGTGGAAGTGTGGCTGTCACCGCAGACGATGGTGGTGCCGGGGAGCGTGAAGCCCTGCTCGGGGCCCACCACGTGGACGATGCCCTGGCGCTTGTCGAGCTCGTTGAAGTACTTGATGCCGAATTCGGCGGCATTCTTGGCCAGCGTCTCCACCTGGACGCGGCTTTCCTCCTCCGCGATGCCCTTGGAGCGGTCGGTGGTCGGCACGTTGTGGTCGACCACGGCCAGCGTCTTCTCCGGGTGGCGCACCTTGCGGCCGGTCATGCGCAGGCCCTCGAAGGCCTGGGGGCTGGTGACTTCATGGACGAGGTGGCGGTCGATATAGAGCAGCGCCGTGCCGTCCTCGGCCTCGTGGGCGAGGTGGTCATCCCAGATCTTGTCATAGAGCGTGCGCGGCTTGGCCATGGTCGAATGCCTTCGGAAATGGATTTTGGGGCGTATTTAGCGTGTCGGGGGCGCAAGTCAAACCCCGGGGGCGGGCACCAGCCATACGCAAATTCCCCTCCCCCTTGGCGGGGAGGGGACGTCGATCTTCAATCCGGGTTGATCCGGAAATCCGCCCCCTCGGGCAGCGTCTGGCCGCCGTCGACGATGATGGTCGTCCCCGTGATGTAGGAGGCATCGTCCGAGGCGAGGAACAGGGCGCAATTGGCGATGTCACGCGGGGTGCCCAGCCGCCCCAGCGGCACGGCCACCTCCATCGAGCGGATGAATTCGGGCGAGCGGTGCATCTGCATCCCTGAGGTGAGGATGTTGCCGGGCTCGATGCCGTTGACCGTGATGCCGTAGCCCGAGAATTCCAGCGCCGCCGACTTGATGAAGCCGTTGATGCCTGCCTTGGAGGCCGAATAGTGGCCGTGCCCGGGGCTCGTCACCCGCGGGCCGGTGATCGACGAGGTGAAGATCATGCGGCCCGCCTTCTTCGCCTTCATGTGCGGCAGGGCGGCGCGAGCGGCGAGGAAGGTGCCCTTGAGGTTGACGGCCAGCACCTTGTCCCATTCCTCAGGCGAGGTTTTCTCGATCAGCGTCCAGGGATAGATGCCGGCATTCTGGACGAGGATGTCGAGGCTGCCGAAGCCGTCGAGTGCGGTCTGGACTGCGCGCTGCGCATGGTCCATGCGCGAGATGTCGGTCTCGATGAAGAGGCCCTTCAGGCGCGCCGCCGTCTCCTTGCCGGCCTCCACCTCGGTGTCGGCGATGACGACCTTCGCCCCTTCCTCGACGAAGCGCTGGGCGATGCCCTCGCCGATGCCGCGCGCAGCACCAATGACCAGCGCGACCTTGCCTTCAAGCCGTCCCATCATGCGAACCTCTGGCGGATCTGGAGTTTCAGCGTGTCGAGCAGCACCGCCGCGAGAACCAGGAGACCAAGGATCACCTGCGTGTAATGGGCGGGCAACCCCATCAGGTTGATGGCGGTATGGATGGAAGAGAGCAGCAGCACGCCGGCATAGACGCCCGGCAGCTTGCCCACGCCGCCTTTCAGGCTGACGCCGCCGATCACCACGGCGGCGAAGGCGTTGAACAGCATGCCGGTGCCGAGATTGGCGGTGGCGCCGGAGGTGCGGATGGCGAGCAGCCAGCCCGCCAGCCCCGCGATGGCGCCCGCGAGGATGAAGGAGATGAACATCAGCCGGTCGACCTTGATGCCGGCACGGAAAGCCGCCACCGCATTGCCGCCGATCAGCGTGATGTGACGCCCGAAGGGCGTTCGCTGCATGATGAAGGAGAAGACGACGAAGCAGAGGATGGCGATCCACGCGATGAGCGGGATGTAGAGGAACTGCTCGATGCCGATGAAGCGCAGCGAGGGCGACAGGTCCTGCGCCGAGCGCCCGCCGGAGATGGCCACCACGAGGCCGCGCACCCAGATATAGGAGGCGAGCGTCACGATGAAGGCGTTCATCTTCATCTTGACGGTGAAGAAGCCGTTGAGAAAACCGATGACCGCGCCGACGGCGAGCGCGACGGCGAGCGACACGGGGATCGCCAGCCATTCCGGCGTCAGCACCAGCCCCATGCCGATGCCGCGCGAGCAGAACAATATGCCGGTGATCATGGCGGCCAGCGCGGCAGTCGATTCCACCGACAGGTCCATGTGCCCGGCGATGATGACGATGGCGAGCCCGATCGCCATCACGCCGACGAAGGTCGACTGCTCGATGATGTTGGCGAAGATGCCGATCTGGAAGAAGTTCGGCACGAAGAGCGAGAACGCGATCAGCACCACCGCCAGCATGAACCAGACGAGATGGTCGAGGATGAATTCGGCTGTCGCGCGCTGGCGGGGTGAGGTCATGGTCCGGATCCGTGTTTCGTTTCCCCCTCTGCCGTCACCCCGGCGAAAGCCGGGGCCCAGCTTTGGGCGTCATGAAGGAAGCTGGGTCCCGGCTTTCGCCGGGATGACGGTCGTTGGGGGAAGCGTCCCTACTGCACCGGGGTGATCTTGTCGGCGGGTGCCTTCAGGTTGCCCCAGAAGCGCGGCTCGTCGACATTGTCCTTGGTGATGGCAGCACCCGGGATCTTGATGTTGGGGCCCCAGCTCTCCACGGTCATCACCGAGTCGAGGCCGAGCACCTTGTAGTCGCCGGGCTTGATCTCCTGCTTGTTCACCACCTTGTCGGCGAACATGGCAAGCGCTGCTGCCTGGGCATAGAGCGGCTGCTCCACCTCGACGTTCTCCCAGCCCTTGCGGATCAGGTCGAGGCCGACGGGTGCGCCGTTGGAAGAAACCAGCATCACGTCGCCCGGCTTCTTGCCCTTGGCCTCGAGCGAGGCGACCGCGGCCACCGCGAGGTGCGCGGCGTGCACGAAGATGAGGTCGATGTCGGGGTTCGCAACCAGCTGGTCGGCGACGATGGTGCCGGCATTGGAGGCTTCCCACTGCATGGCCGGAAGCGAGATGATCTCGACGCCGGGGAAGGGCTTCATCTTCTCCTCGAAGCCCTTCTGGATGTCGAGCGTGTAGGGGTCGGACGGATCGCCCAGCACCTGCAGCACCTTGCCCTTCACGTCGCCGTTCTTGGCCTTGAGCAGCTTGGCGATCTCGTCGCCCGCCACATGGCCGATCTCCACCGTGCCGGCCACCGAGGTGAGGTCGGACGGCGTCGAGGTGATCTGGCGGTCGAAGATCATGACCGGGATCCCCGCGGCGCGCGCCTTCTCGATCGAGGGGGCGAGCGCGTTGAAGTCCACCGCGGCAAGGATGATCGCCGAGGGCTTCTGCAGGATGGTGTCGTTCATCTGGCTCTGCTGCAGGTCGGTCTTGTTGTCGGCATTCAGCGTGACCACCTCATAGCCCACGTCGCCCATGAACTTGGTGATGGCGGAGACCGACTCGGTCTGGAACTCGTCCAGCAGCGTCGGCACCATGTAGTAGATCTTGCCCTTGGACTGGGCGAAGGCGGGCGAGACCAGCCCCACCGCGGCAATCGCGATGGAGGCAGTCAAAAGACGGCGCAGTCGGTTCATGTTCGTCTCCTCTGTGGGTTGCTCTTGTCGTGGCTCAGTGCAGTGGGCCGTTCGGCCTCGTTTCTTGGGCTTGGCTGGTGAGAGCCTCGCCGGTGATGAGCCCCACGACCTCGTCGGGGCTCGTCTGTTTCGTCGGCACGTCTCCTGCGACGCGGCCCTGGCGGATGACCACGATGCGGTCTGCCACCTGGAAGGCCTGCTGCATGATGTGGGTGATGATGATGACGCCGATCCCCTGCGCGGCGATGCGCTTGATGAGGTCGAGGCCGCGCCTCGTCTGCTCCACGCCCAAGGCCGCGAAGGGCTCGTCGAGTAGCACCAGCTTGCCGCCCCAGTGGGCGAAGCGGTTGAGCTCGATGGCCTGGCGCTGGCCGCCGGACAGGTTCTCGACATTGGTGCGGAGCGACGGGATTCGCGTGCCGGCGTTCTTCAGTGCCTGCGCCACCACCTGCTCCATCTCCTTCTCCTGCAGCACGGGGATGAGGCCCAGCCACTTCTTCACCATCTCGCGGCCCATGAAGAAATTGCCGACGACGTCGACGTTGGTGCACAGCGACAGGTCCTGGTAGACGGTCTCGATGCCTTGCGCCTTGGCCTCCGCCGGGGTCGGGAAGAAGCGCTCCGCGCCATCGAAGACCATGCGGCCGGCACTCGCCTTGAGGCCGCCCGAGATGATCTTGACGAGGGTGGACTTGCCCGCGCCATTGTCGCCGAGGAGCGCCACCACCTCGCCCCTGCCGACCTTGAAGGAGACACCCTTCAGCGCCTCGATGGCGCCGAAGTTCATGCGGATGTCGTCGAGCTCGAGAAGGGTGGGAAAGCTCATGCAACACGGCTCCTTGCGAAGAGTGGGTCCTTCTCGCCGCCATCCTGGCCGAAGCGCGGCGACAGGACGCCGGAGAAGGCGAGCGAGGCCGCGCCCCGCAGCACCGCGTCCTGCCCGCTGGCCGAACGCATGATGCGCGGTGCGGTGCGTCCCTTGCGGTCGGCCACCGAGGTGGGCAACGGGTCGAGGGCGGCCACCAGCTCGCCGAGCAGTTCGTCGTCCATGATGCCGCCGATCACCACCGTCTCGGGGTCGAAAAGGTTTTCGATCGTCACGATGGCGTTGCGCAGAAGGGGCGCTGCCTCCTCGATCCAGGCGGGCTGGCCGATGATCGGCGCACGGCGCTGGAAGGCCTCGAGTGACACATAGCGTTCGAGGCAGCCCTTGTTGCCGCAGGAGCAGGGCCTGCCATT
Organism: Aestuariivirga litoralis; assembly: GCF_003234965.1. Lineage (GTDB taxonomy): Bacteria > Pseudomonadota > Alphaproteobacteria > Rhizobiales > Aestuariivirgaceae > Aestuariivirga > Aestuariivirga litoralis. The sequence continues at coordinate 96,641 of NZ_QKVK01000003.1, read as the reverse complement.
GGGCACCATCGGCACGTGGCCGATCTCGCCTGCATTGCCATAGAAGCCGCGCAGCGGCACCCCGTCCTTCACCATCGAGCCGCCGAGGCCGACCCCGAAATAGAGATAATAGAAGGCGCTGACATTGCGTCCCGCACCATGCAGGCTCTCGCCCAGGGCTGCGGCGGCCATGTCGGTCTCGACGAAGGCGGCAAGGCCGGTCGCTTCCGACAGTCGCTCGGCCACCGCAACGCCGCGCCAGCTTTCGAGCGTGGTGGGCCCCACGAAGCTCATCTTGTCGACGTCGAAGGGGCCGGGCATGGCAAGGCCGATGCCGAGCAGCATGCGCCCGCTGGTGGCGGCGCGGAAGGTCTCCACCAGCCGGCCGATCTCGCGGAAGCTGTCATCGGGGTGGGGCGGCGACATGGCGAGGCGCTGCACCTCCACGATGCTGCCGGCAAGGTCGACCAGGGCCGCCTCGATGCCGCGCGGCGTGACATTGACGCCGATGGCATAGGCGCCCTGCGGGTTCAGCGTCAGGCTCATGGGCGGCGAGCCGCGGCTCTTGCGGTGGGTGCGCTCGCCGGACACCAGGCCCAGCTCCTCCAGCTCGCGGATGATGTTGGCCACCGTCTGGACGGTCAGGCCCACCTTCTGCGCGATGCCGGCGCGTTCGATCGGCCCGTGCTGCCGGATCGTCTCGAGCACGATCCGCCGGTTATAGGGCCTGCCGAATTCCTGGTTCGTCCCCTTGAGGGACATGGCTCCATCCCTGTTTCTTGACGGGGATCATGCGCCGAATCCGGAATAATGCAAATGAATTTATAATTCCCGCAGAACGCGCGCGATCTGCTCGCCTGTAACCTGCGCTTCCCCCGGCCTCAGGCACATGGGGTTGACGGTGACGATGCCCTTGTCGCGCTGCCCCGGGTCGAGGACCACGGCCGGCTCCCCCGTCTGCAGCCTGAGGCACAGTTCGGTGGGGCTCATCTGCTCCGGGTCGAGGGTGATCTCCACGATGGGCACGGCCCCCGTGTCGTTGCTGCCGGTGATGGTGACGAGGAAGCCGTCGAGGGCGGCGGCCACCGTCTCGCAGTCCTTCAGCCAGCGGGCATGGCGCGCCGCGTCGCCCTCGGCGATGAACAGGCGCAGCGCCGTCAAGAGCCCGACGATTTCCTCCTTCCCGGCCTTGCAGCTCCGCCCGATGCCGTGGGCGGGGGCACCCTTCAGGCGATATTTGTCGATCAGCGTCGGGGGCGGTGACCACATGTCCCAGAAGATGTCGAGGTCGAGGTGCTGCAGCGCCGCCGCCATGACGAGGTCGCGCCGCCCGGCGAGGATGCCGCTGGCCTGGGGGCCGCCCAGCGCCTTGCCGCCGGAGAAGGCCACGAGATCGGCGCCCTCGGCAATGAAGCGCCTGAGGTTGGATTGCGGCGGCAGCTGTGCCGCGGCATCGACCAGCACCGGCACGCCGCGCGCATGGGCCACGGCGGTGACGTCGGCCAGCGGCGGCCGCGCCTGCGCATCGGCGACATAGAAGACGCAGGCGGTCCGGTCGGTGATCGCGTCGTCGATCTCCCAGCCTTCCGCATCGCGCACGCCGGCGCCTGCATAGCGGTCCGGCAGGCCCACCTCGATGATCCTCAGTCCCGCGGCGCGGATGGCGTGGTCATAGAAATTGCGCTGGCTGCGCACCATCACGCATTCGTTCTTCATGCCGGCGGCATCGGGAAGCCGCGCCATCCTGCCCGGGTCGAGCCCGGTGATGCAGGCGGCAGCCCCGAGCAGCAGGCAGGCCGATGCGCCCGAGGCGACATAGCCCGCTTCGGCGCCGGTCGCTTCCGAGATGATGCGCGAGGCCGCCGCCTGCAGCTCGGCAATGTCGACGCAGGCCTGCGAGGCCGCCACCATGGCAGCCGAAACCTCCGGCCGCATGATGCCGCCCGAAAGCCTGGTGGCCGTGCCCTTGGCGTTGATGAGTGTCCTCACACCCAGGTCGTCATAAACCGTCACGGCACCCTCCGGAATTGGCCGAGCTTAGGCGCGCCCGTCACGGCCGATCAAGCCAGTCGCCCACCGCCGCGAACTCGGGGCGGAAATAGGCGATCATCCGGCCTTCCGGCGGCGCGGCCGCTCCGTCCTCCCAGGGCGCCACGCCATGCAGGAGATGGCGATGCACAAGCACCGCCTCGCCGGGTGCGGAGGCCAGCACCACCCGCTCGCAGCTGTCGAAGACCCGGCGCCGTGCATCCTGGTAGGCAGCGGTCACGTCGATGTCCTTCCAGGTCTCCGGCGTGTGGCCGGCGAAGGCCTGTGCGAACATCGCCCGCATCACCTGGTGCGAGCCCCGCCACACGGTGAGCGGGGCTGCCCCGGCGGCGTGCTCGGTGAGCGTCACGCCAAGGACATAGGCATGGGGTTCGCGCAGGTAGCGCCGCTTCTCCGGCCCTTCGGCCAGCAGGCCGTCGACATGGGCGGCATCGCGGGTGCGGCGGAAGGCAAAGGCAGCGGCACTTTCCTCCTCCGAAGGGCGCGGGTAGCCCGGGTAGCACACCGAGACCTGTGCCCGGTGCAGGGGCAGGGAAAGGCCCAGCCCGTGCCGGATGAAATCCATGGCCGCCCCGGCCAGCGGCGGGCCGTCCGCCACCCGTCCGGCATGGTCGTTGGGCAGGGCATCGACGCCGACGAACCACGTGCCGCCGCAGCGCAACCAGTGGGCCTGGGCCTCATCCTTCGCGGCCACCGCGGCCAGGGGGCGGGCATGGCGGGCCCATGCAAGCATCGGCTCCTCCGCCGCAAAGCGGAGGAAGCCATTGTCGAGAAAGCTGTCGAGACGGCGCATGCCGTTCCCTAGCACGGGCCGCGCCGCCTTCAACGGCCTGCAGCGGCACCAAAACAGCGGGTCATGGTGAAGTATCTCTGAATCGTTTGCAGCCCGAGGCCGAGTATAATCGCCACAAACCGGCTAGAGAACGGAGACGAATGCCCGCATTGCGCTAGAATGCGCGAGTACAGCCAATGAATACAACTGAACAGTGTGGCAATACTGCGCTTTTGATCGACATCAACGAGACATTAAGCCATGTGATCCCCATATTTCGACCACATGGGGCTGCCAAAGGGGCGTCCGAAAACCAAACGGGCAAGCGGCCAGGGGGCCTTGGCTTGCCGCAAACAAGGGGCTTCATCACCATGAACCTTCGCACCGCTCTTGCGGCAAGCCTGATTGCTGCCACCACTCTCCCCCTCGCCGGCATGGCTGAGGCGGCACCCCTCGGCCGTGCCGAGGTCACCAAGCTGTTCCCCGGCCAGTTCGAGGCCCAGGTGAAGGGCTACCGCGTGAATTTCACGGGAAGCCGTGGCGGATCGATCACCGGCGTCGCCTATGGCCAGCAGGACACCGGCCGCTGGTTCATGAAGGGTTCGGCGCTGTGCGTCTCCTTCGACAAGTGGACCAAGGGCGAGGCCAAGTGCGGCCGCATCAGCCAGCAGGGCGGCTGGTACGTTGCCAAGGGCAATGACGGCGACGTGCTGAAGTTCCGCCGCACCGACCTGGCGCAGAACTGATGTTCCGGCAGCGGGCCTGAAAGACCCGCTGCACCGCCTCCTGCGATTGACGCGGCAGGTTCCTCGCGCCAAGGTGAGTCGATTCCCGAACTGGAGACTTGGCGGCGTTGGTTTCGATCACGATGGGCGGCGCGGTGCTGCGCCCAGGCATGCGGCAGGCGATGGCCGCCCTCGTCAGCATCAGCCTTCTGGCCGGCTGTGCCAGCCTTCCCAAGGGTGAACTCCAGACGCTGGGCTCGGAAGTCGTCCAGGAAAAGATCGACTTCGCCACACTCGACGTGAACGCCAAGCGCGCCAAGGCGGCCTATGCCAGCCCGGCGCAGATCCGCAGCGCCTATCCGAAGGCCACCCGGGTGGCGACGCCCGGCGGCCGCGACGTGCAGTACTTCATCGAGACCGACGACAAGGCCAAGGTGCAGTATCTGGTGGTGCGCGGCACCACCGACGACACCACGCTGAAGGAAGACTTCGATGCCAAGCTGCGCGTCGACCGCGCCACCAAGATCCCCATCCACACCGGCTTCGACCAGGATGCCCGCGCCGTGTGGAAGGATGCCCAGCCCTACCTGAAGACCGGCTACAAGACCTACCTCGTCGGCCATTCGCTCGGCGGCGCGGTGGCGGCCATACTCGGCATCTACATGATCGAGGACGGCTACAAGGTGGACAAGATCTACACCTATGGCCAGCCGCGCTTCACCACTTCGGAAGGCGTGGCGCAGCTTGGCTTCCTGCCGCTGCTGCGGGTGGTGGACGAGAATGACGTGGTGCCGCTGCTGCCGCCCGGCGCGATGGCAAACAGGAAGTATGGCCGTTACGAACAGTTTGGCCCGGAGGTCATCCTGCTGGAAGGGCCGGACTATGTCTACCTGCCCTCCCAGGCCGCGACCGAGCTGAGCCTTGGCGAGTTCTGGCGCGACCTGAACGTGGCCGACCTCAAGGACCACAAGCTCAACAACTACATCCGCCGCATCGAGGACAAGATGAACGGCGGACGCCAGGTCGCCTACAATGCGCGGGAGAACTATGTTGCCAAGCAGAACACGGTGGCGGCGCTGAAATCGCGGCAATGACCGACGCCGAAACGCTGATCCTCACCTATCCCCTGGCCGAGATGCTGATCGGCCTTGCCATTCTCAGTCTCGTCATCCTGGTGCATGGCGTGGGGGTCCGGCTGGTCTACCGCCACTTCACCCGAAGATGGTCCGCCGACCACGCTCCCTGGCACCGCAATGCCGTGCTCTCGGTCGCCACCGCCTCGCTTGCCGGGCTGCACCTCGTCGTGACGCTGATGTGGGCCTGGCCCATCTGGTGGAGCGGCCTCATCCCCGGCCTGAGGGATGCCTATTACTTCGTGCTCGAGAACTACACCACGCTGGGCGACAATACGGTGAGCTTGCCCCCGGCCTGGCGGCTGATCGGTCCGGTCATCGCCATTTCCGGGCTGTTCAACTTCGGCTGGACCGCCTCGATCTTCGTCAACATGATGCACGACGTCGGCACCGCGGACCGCGCCGAGGTCCGCCGCGAACACCACTGAGCCCCGCCGCCGCCCCCGGCCGTTAACTTAACTTTTCGTTTACGATTGCCCGTCCGGCGGCCCCAAGGCATGTTTACGCCATATTAACGATATGGCCGGGGCATGGGGATGGGTAAGATCGGAAAGGGAGTGGCACTGCTGCTGGGCTGCCTTCTGGCGCTCGCCGCCCCGTCGCTCGCCGCTGCCGCCCAGAAATCAGCGGCCTTCGCCCGCGAGTATTCCGAAACCCTGCCGCCCATCGGTTTCGTCGAGTTCTGCCAGCGCAACCCCGAAAACTGCCAGCCCGACGGTGCCCACAAGCGCCGCGCCTCGATGAGCGAGGAGAAGTGGCTGCTGGTGCGCATGGTCAACGCCTTCGTCAATGGCGCCATCGCACCGGTCACCGACGAAACCCTCTATGGCACGCCCGAATACTGGACCATCCCGACCGATGCCGGCGACTGCGAGGACGTGGTGCTGCTGAAGAAGAAGATCCTGGTGTCGAAGGGCATTCCGGAAGAGGCCCTGCGCATCACCGTGGTGCTGGACGAGCATGGCGAGGGCCATGCCGTGCTGACGCTGACCTCTGCCGCCGGCGACTACATCCTCGACAACCGCCGCAACGAGATCCGCGCCTGGGGCGACACGGGCTACACCATGCTGAAGCGCCAGTCGGCGCAGGACCCGCGCAAGTGGGTGTCGCTGGAACCGGCCCGCACCGGTTCGGCCATCGCCGGCACGGCCAGCAAGTAGGCGCTGCCCATGATCACGCTGCCCTTCCGCATCCTTGCCACCGTCGCCATCGCGCTGTTCTTCGCCAGCAAGTGGGTGCGCCGCGGCGTGGCTGCCCTCGTGGTGTCCGCCGTCCTGGTGGCTGCCCAGAACCCCGATACGCTGCAGGCGCTGGCTGGCGGCCCGTCCGGGCAGCTGTCCCTGCTGCAGGCCCTGTCGAGCCTCGCGGGCGGCTGAACCTCCCTGCGACCCCGGCGCGGTTTACACGCCCAGCGCCTTGCGCTTATGTGGGCCGATGCGCGGGGGAATCGTCACCAGGCTGAGAGCACTGCGCCGCTGGTTCGCCCAGGCGGTGGCGCTTGCCCTGCTGCTGCCTGCCCTCATCGGTCTTCTGCCGCAACCCGCCCTCTCCGCCGCCTTGGCGCTGGAACGTGACCTGCTGCTGTCGGTCTGCGGCCAGGACTTGCCGCAGCCGGGTGGCGGCCAGCACCAGACCAGCCACGACCATTGCGTGCTGTGCGGCAATCATTGCCCCGGCTGCAGCCCCAGCCTGGCCACGGCAGCGCCCGCCTTCACGGCGGTGCCACGCCGATCCGCCACGCCGGAGGCGAGCGCCGCGGATGCCATCGCACCGCCGCTGCAGGCGCTGCTCGACGCCAGTCCGCCGCGCGGACCCCCCGCTTCCACCTGATCGACCTGTGCTGAAACCGGCGCGGCTCCGCGGAGCCGTGCCCGACCACGTCATCGATTCCGGGGGAAACCCATGTCTTCAACCATCATGCCGCAGCAGGATGCTGTGGCGAGTACCAGGCTCTATCGCGCCGTGTGGCGCTGGCACTTCTATGCCGGCCTCATCGTGGCGCCGTTTCTCGTCATCCTCGCCGTTTCCGGCCTCGTCATGCTGTTCGTCACCGGCGTCGCGCCGGAATATGGCGACTGGCTGAAGGTCACGCCGCAGGCCCGGCAGCTGACGGTCACCCAGCAGGTGGACAAGGCGCTGGCCGCCCATCCTGGCGGCAGGCTCGGCAAGTACGTCACGCCCTGGGGGCCGGACTATCCGGCCCTCGTGCGCGTCGACCTCGACACCGGCAACCGCATGCTGGCGCTCGACCCTCACGACGGCGCCATCCTGCGTGACGTCGCCGAGGCCGGCACGTGGAACGAGTTCATGACCAACGTCCATGGCGAGCTCCTGGTGGGGGGCAATGGCGGCCCGGGCGACTATGTCGTCGAGACGGCGGCCAGCCTCGGCATCACCCTGCTGCTCACCGGGCTGTACCTGTGGTGGCCGCGCAATGGCCGCGGGCTCGGCGCGGCGCTCAAGCCCGACCTGGCGCTGCGCGGCCGCGCCCTGTGGCGCAGCCTGCACCAGACGCTGGGCGCCTGGATGTCGGTGGTGCTGCTGTTCTTCCTGCTCTCAGGCCTTGCCTGGGCCGGGGTGTGGGGCGGCAAGATGATGCAGGCGTGGAGCACCTTCCCGGCGGAGAAGTGGGACAACGTGCCCCTCTCCGACAAGGCCCATGCCAGCATGAACCATGGCGCGACCAAGGAGGTGCCGTGGACGCTGGAGCAGACGCTGCTGCCGAAGTCCGGTTCGACGGCGGGGATCGAGGGTCTGCCCGAGGGCGTTCCCGTCAATGCCGAATCCCTTGCGGCGCTGGGGCGCGCACTCGGGATCGCGGGCCGCTTCCAGATCGCCGCACCGGCCGACGAGGCCGGCGTGTGGACGCTGAGCCAGGACTCGATGAGCTATGACAGCACCAACCCCACCGCCGACCGCACGGTGCATGTCGACCAGTATACCGGGCGCATCCTCGCCGACGTGAAGTTCGCCGACTACCCGGTCTTCGGCAAGCTCATGGCGGTGGGCATCGCGCTGCACGAGGGCCAGCTCGGCTGGTGGAACGTGGCGCTCAACGCGCTGTTCTGCCTCGCCGTGATCTTCGCCTGCGTGTCGGGCGTGGTGATGTGGTGGCTGCGCCGACCGGTAGGCCGGATCGGCGTTCCCGCCTATCCGCGAGACTTCCGGCTGGGCTTCGGCGTGGCGCTGATCGCGCTTGCCGTGGGGCTGGCCTTCCCGCTCGGCGGGGCCGCCATCCTGGCGCTTGCCATCCTCGACTTCCTGCTTCCCGCCCGCCTCAAGCAGGCCGGCGCGTCCGGCCACTGACAACCAATACTGCAACGAAAGGACATTCGACATGAAACTGTTCAAGGAAATCGCCTTCGCCTCGGCACTCTCGCTTGCTGCGCTGTTCACGCTGGGTGACGCCCAGGCGCATGAAGTGAAGCTCGGCGATCTCGTCATCCATCATCCGTGGTCGCGCCAGTCGCCCATGGCCGCCAGCGTGGCGGCGGGCTTCATGACCATCACCAACACCGGCAAGGAGGATGACCGCCTGGTCAAGGCCACCTCCGAGATCGCCCCGGTGACGCAGATCCATGACATGAAGATGGAAGGCGACGTGATGAAGATGGTGGAATTGCCGGACGGCATCGTCATCCCTGCCGGCGGCACTGTGAAGCTGAAGCCCAAGTCACTGCACATCATGTTCATGGACGTGAAGCAGCAGCCGGCAGAGGGCACCAGCTTCACCGGCACGCTGACCTTCGAGAAGGCCGGCACGGTGACGGTCGACTACGAGGTGGCCGCCCCCGGCGCCGACATGGGCGACATGCACTGAGACTTGATATCATGAGGGGTGAGAGGGGCTATGCTCCTCTCACCTTGCTCCGGAAGGTTGCGTGCGATGAAACAGACAAGACTGATGACGGCCGCCATCGCGGCCGCGGTGCTTGCCCTTGGTGCGGCGGGCTGGCTCGGCGTGGAGCTGCTGCGCGGCCAGCAGCAATCCGCCATGTTCCAGGTGGGCGGCCCCTTCGTTCTCGCCTCGTCGGCGGGCGGCACGGTCGATTCGGCCACGCTGGCGGGCAAGCCCTATGCGGTGTTCTTCGGCTTCACCCATTGCCCCGAGGTGTGCCCCACCACGCTCTACGAGATGAGCAGCAACCTCGCCGCGCTGGGCGAGGCCGCGAAGGATTTCCGCGTGTTCTTCATCACCGTCGACCCGGCGCGCGACACGGTGGCGGCGATGAAGGACTATGTCGCCAACTTCGACCCGCGCATCGAGGCGCTGGTACCGACCGACGATCAGCTGAAGCAGCTCGCCTCCGACTTCCGCGTCTACTATGCCAAGGTGCCCACCAGTGACGGCGGCTACACCATGGACCACACGGCGACCATTTTCCTGTTCGGCCGCGACGGGCGCTTCGCCGGAACCATCGGCTATGGCGAGGCAGCCGAGATGCGGCAGGCCAAGCTCGCCAGGCTTCTCAAGGGGTGATGAAACTGCCGGACGGCGCGCGCTCCGCGTGCGGGCCGCGCTGTAAAGCATATACCAAGCGACGGCTTTTGTCGGCACATCGCATCGGCTAGACTGGTTCTCACAGGGGATGTGGCCGGGACCGTGCCTGCACGCCCGAACAGGGGCCACGCGTGGGGATGATGGAAGCAAGCAGCTTCGTCGATTATTACAAGATCATGGGCGTGAAGCCGGATGTCGCCTCGGCTGACCTCGAGCGGCGCTTTCACCGGCTCGCCAAGCGCTATCACCCCGACAACCCGCAGACCGGCAACCGCGAGCGCTTCGACCTGCTGATCGAAGCCCACAACATGCTGAAGGACGCAAGCCGGCGCTCGCAATACGACATCCTCTACAAGCAGGTCGTCGGTTCCAACCAGCCCTTCGGCAACGACGGCAACGGCAGCGACACCGTGGGCCAAGACGTGGACATCCAGTCCAAGCTCCTGTCCGTCTTCTACAACAGGCGGCGCCACAACATCCGCGATCCCGGCGTGCCGGAGGTCGAGCTCGAGCGCATCTTCGGCTGCAAGATCGAGAACCTCGAGTTCCATCTCTGGTACCTCAAGGCCAAGCGCTGGATCGAGCGGCTGGAGAACGGCATGTTCTCGATCACCGTGGAGGGGATCGACCACATCAATTCCGAGCACAACCGCAAGACGACGACCATGCTGCTGATGGATCGCAGCCAGGAGAACGACGACCTCGACTAGGCTGGTAATTCTCCCGTACTTGTTGCAGGCGGCGCTTCATAGTAAGCTCGGCTTGTAAACCGAATCCGCGAGGTCGCCATGGGAGAACTGGATGGCTGGGCGGTGGCACTGGGCCAGACGGCGTGCCGCTATCTCTCCCGCAACGACCATGACACGCTCTATCAGACGATCTGCTCCGACGGGTCGTCGGCCGCCGGCTGGAAGCTGGTGTTCTTCGCCGTCGTCTTCGTTCTCGTCAGCTTCGGGCTGTGGCGGCTGTTCAGGCCGGCCTGAGGGCCTTACCAGTTGGTCTGCTGCGGGAAGTGCTGGAACAGCCAGGTTTCGCTCAGCGCCTTGCCGTCCCTGGTGCGCAGATAGGCGCGCAGGTCGACCGGTTCGCCGCCCTCGACGTCGAGATCGAAGATGATGCGCCAGTGGTCGGTTCCCGCCACGCGGATGGCAAACGGACCGACCACGCGCCCGCGTGACACGGTGATGTCGGGGATCGCCTGGTTCTTCGTGCTCTCGCGCGTGGCAAGGTCGCCGCCCGCGAAGTCGATCACGTATTTCACATAGCCGGTGGCCTTGTCGCGCACCGCCGGGTTGCCGCCATTGCCGCGTCTCGTCGCGATCACCCGGCCGATGGCGGGTGAAAGGTAGGGCTCGGCATCCACCCAGTGCAGCCGGTAATCGAGCGCGAAGGACTGGCCTGCCTTCACCGCGGCGCGCGGCGTCCAGAACGCCACGATGTTGTCGTGCACCTCGTCCTCGGTGGGGATCTCGACCAGCTGCACCTCGCCCTCGCCCCAGTCGCCGCGCGGTTCCACCCACAGGGTGGGGCGCCTGTCGTAGAACACGCCGTCATCCTCGTAGTTGCGGAAGTCGCGGTCGCGCTGCACCAGCCCGAAGCCGCGCGGGTTCTTGTCGACGAAGCTGTTGGTCATCACCCGCGGCGGATTGTTGAGCGGCCGCCAGATGCGCTCTCCCGCCCCGGTCCAGATCGCGAGGCCCTCGGAATCATGGACCTGCGGACGCCAGTCGCGGGCCTGGCGGCGGTTGGTCTCGGTAAACCAGAACATCGAGGTGAGCGGCGCGAAGCCGAGCTGCTCGATGTCCTTGCGCGTGAAGATGCGCGCCTCGACGTCCATGATCACCGCCTTGGGCCTGCTGCAGGTGAAACGGAAGGCACCGGTGGCGCTCTGGCTGTCGAGCAGGGCGGTGATCACCAGCGCGTCCGCCTTCTCCTCGAGATAGAACTCGGTGAAGCGCGGAAACTCCTCGGGGCCCGAGGCCGTGGTGTCGATGCTGAGGCCGCGCGCCGAGATGCCGTACTGGTTCAGCTCGCCCGACGAGCGGAAATAGGCCGCGCCGAGAAAGGCCAGCCAGTCATTGTTGGTGTCGCCCTCATGCACGCGGAAGCCGGCGAAGCCGAGGTCCTTCGGCAGCCTGGTGGCGATCGCACCGGCCTTGGGGCCGAAGCTGAAGATCTCCGGATCGTAAAGCACGTCGCGCGACTGGCCGCCCTCGACGATGGCGATCTTCACCGGCGACTTGAAGTAGCGCCCGAGGTGGAACAGCCGCACCGGATAGCGCGAGCCCTTGAACAGCGCATCCTCCGGCCGGAAGGTGATCTGCTGGTAGGCGTCGAAGTCGATCTTCTCGAGCAGCTCCGCCGCGCGCACCGGCGTTGGCGTGAAGGGCTTCATCGCCATTTCGCGCGCCGTGGCAACCAGGCTGTCGAAGCTGAACGGCACCGGGCCAGACAGGGTGAGGCCTGTGACCTCCTCCGCCATGGCGGGTGCTGCGGCGGCAAGGCCCGCGGCACCTGCGGCGAGGAGAAGGGCACGTCTGGAGAGGGTGTGGTTCATGGGGATTGCCGCCGGAAAGGGAAGGAGGTTGCGTTACCGAATGGTCCTGCCGCATGCAATTGAAAAGCGGCGGAGACATGGCAGCCGCGGCGCCCCTCAGGCCTCCACCGGCCGCAGGCTGGCGCGCGCCGCGATCCAGCAGCTGACGATGATCAGGCCGGCCCCGGCCAGCGTCTCCCAGGTCACCGTTTCATCGAAGAAGAACCAGCCGAGCGCGATGGCCCAGATGAAGGCGGTGTATTCGGTGCTGATCAGGTATTGCGCCTCGGCCCTGGCATAGGCCCAGCTCATCAGGTACTGGCCGGAAAGCGACAGCGCGGTCACGCCCACCAGTGGCAGCCAGAATTCGCGCGGCAGCAGCACCGCGATCCACGGCGCGGCAAGGCCCATGATGACCAGCAGGAACAGGTTCTGGAAGAACATGATCTCGATCGGCTTGGCGATCTGCGCCTGCTTGCGCGTGAGCACCAGGTTGAAGCCGTAGAACACGGTGGACACCAGGATCGACAGCGTGCCCAGCAGCGTCTCGTGCGTGTGGGTCTCCGCCCCGAACTGCCCGGCCACGATCACCCCCACCCCCGCGAAGCCGAGGACGGCCGCCCACACCGCCTGGGCGCGGATGCGCTCGCCCAGCAGCATGGCCGCCAGGAACAGAGCGAAGAGCGGTGCGATGAAGCTGAGCCCGATCGCCTCGGCCAGCGGCAGCCGGGCGAGGCCCCAGAAAAAGGTGATGAGCACGATGCCCACGATCAGGGCGCGCAGCGCGTGAAGGCGGAGGGCCCCCGGTCCCGGCATCACGCGCGACTGCGCTGCCCAGCCGGCCGCCGAGGCCAGTGTCGCCAGCACGCTGCGCCACAGCACGATGTTGTAGACCCCCACCGCGATGACCAGCGACTTCATGCCCGCGTCCATGGCGGACAGCAGGAAGATGGCCAGCGTGCAGACCAGCACGGGGATCGTCGCGGATGCGCTTTTCAAGGGGTCAGGGTCCGAGGGATTGATGAACCGGTGGAACGGCAGCCTCTATGGCATGGAACGCCGGGGCCACCTACGGGGGCCGCGGAATGGAGGGATGCGGCGGAAGCGGGAATGCAGGTCAGGCCGACGGGCGCGTGACCTTGGCCGCCGGTGCGGCGGCAGCCCGGCGGCGGCGCAGCCGCCGTGCCATTTTGACGAAAGGGTGGAGAAGCTGCATCAGGTAGTTGCCGCTCACCGGCTCGGCAATGCCATAGCGCGCCGGCATGGTGTCGGGCAGGTAGGCGGTGCCGAACACGATGTCCCACAGCGGCAGCTGGCCGGAGAAGTTCTTGTTGTGTCCTTCCGCCTCGCTGGCGTGATGCCAGTGGTGGAACGCGGGCGTGGCGACGAGCCATTTGAGGGGGCCGGCCGGAAGCCGCAGGTTGCTGTGGATGACCAGCGCCTGCCACTGGTAGATGAACCCGGCGAGCAGGATCGCGGGCATGGAGAAGCCCAGCGCGAAGAGCGGGATGAGGGCGGTGCCGCGCTCGATGACCTGGTCCACCGGGTGAACCCGGAAGGCGGCGAGCCAGTCCAGCTGCTCGCTGCTGTGGTGCACGGCATGAAAATCCCACAGCCAGGGCACCTCGTGCTGCAGGCGGTGGCCGAAGTAGAAGAACAGGTCGCCCAGCACCGTGCCGACGGCGACCTGCAGCCAGACAGGCTGCGCCGCCACCCAGTCCCGCGCCGCCGCCGGCACCACCAGATGGCCGAGCACTACGGAGCCGCCGATCACCGCCGACAGGCCGAGGCCGACGGGGATGACGGTGAACAGGAAATGCAGGAGGTCGGTGGTCCATCCCGGCCGGAAGAAGCGGCGGCCGCGCTGCGCCGGAAGCAGGTATTCGAGCGGGGTGAAGATCAGCAGGCAGAGGCCGAGCATGGAAAGCTGCCCCCAGCCGGGGAGGAAATGCCAGAGCGTGCTCACCGTGCCACCCGCGTGATCCGAACCGGTCTTTCTCTTACCAGCCCGGCGGCGGATTTCAACTTTGCACCCTAAGCAAGGCCGAGCGCCTGGCGCAACGGGCCGAGATGGCGCTCGTAATGGCGCCAGCGCCCCACCGAACGGTCATAGAGCGGCTGCCGCACCTGCCAGCGCGACGGCGTGTCGACCCGGCGCTCCTTCAGGTGGAAATCGAGGCAGGCGGCATCCCAGTCGAGGCCGATGAAGGAGACGAGGGCCCGCGCCTCCGCCTCGAGGTCGGCCACTACATTCTCGTAGACGACCTCGTGGATGGCGATCGGCAGCACTGCGTGCCAGTGTGCCATCAGCATCTCGTAGTTGCGGTAATATCCTCCGAGTACGGAGAGATCCTGGTTGTATCCGTGGTTGCCGTTGAACTTCTGCATGTACATGGACAGGCAGGTGTCCAGCGGGTCGCGGCGGCAGTGGATGATGCGGGCATTGGGGAACATCAGGGCAATGAGCCCCAGCCACTCATAATTATGCGGCTGCTTGTCGACCAGCCGCAGGCTCTCCGGTGCCACCCGTGCATAGGCCTCGCAGTAGCGGCGCGCCAGCGCCGCCGCGGCGCCGGATGAGAGATCCGCTGCCGCTGCGGTGAAGCGTGCGGCGTCGAAAGGCTCCCCGCCCAGCGCCTTCGCGAGGCGCGGCAGGTCCGGCAATTCGCCCAGGCCTTCGACGCGCGGGTGGCTGGCCAGGATCTGTTCGGTGAGCGTGGTGCCCGAACGCGGCATGCCGACGACGAAGACGGGCCGCTGGTCGGCGCTGCCGAAGCCCTGGCGCGCCGCGAAGAAGGGCTTGTCGAAGGTCGCCATCAGGGCCTCATAGGTCCTGGCCTGTCCGGCGAGGTCGAAGCGCGTGGAAAGCAGCCGCTTGCCGCGCCCATAATGCGTGATCGCGTCATCGTGGCGCGCGAGGTCGTTGCTGATCTTGCCGAGGGCATGGTGCAGGCGGGCGCGGTCCTCGTCGGTCAGGTGGCGCAGGGCGAGCAGCCGGTCATATTCGGGAATGAGGGGGTCATCCGTCTCGAACCTCCGGTTCTCGGCGATGCCGCACAGCGCCTCCACCCGGTCCGGGTCGATGCGGCGGGCCTTTTCATACATCTCCAGGGCCTCGGGGAAGCGCCCCGTCTCCGACCTGATCCGCGCGAGGCCCAGCCACGCCTCGGCCGGCCCGCCCGCTGCGGCCGCGTGCTGGTAGCTCGCCTCCGCCTCATCGAGGCGGTTGAGATCGCACAGCACATTGCCGCGGTTGCTCAGCGCCTCGGCATAGTCCGGCCTGAGGCCGATGGCGGTATCGTAGCTTGCCAGCGCCTCGTCGAAGCGGCCGAGGTCCTTCAGCAGGTTGCCCAGGTTATTGTGGGCCTCGGCCTGGCCGGGGCGGAGGGTGATGGCTTGCCGGTAGCTCGCCAGGGCCTCGTCCTGCCGGCCCAGCAGGCGCAGAACGCGGCCGCGGTTGACATAGGCTTCGGCATGGCCGGGCTTCAGGCGGATGGCGCGCTCGAAGCTTTCAAGTGCCGCCTCGTGGCGGTGCAGCGCGGTGAGCGCATTGCCGCGGCCGTTGCAGGCTTCGGCGAGGGAGGGGTCCGCAGCGCTTGCGGCCTCCAGCGAGATCAGCGCTTCACCGGCCTTGCCGAGCTTCAGCTGCACCACGCCGAGCTGCAGCAGCAGCAGCGGGTTGCCGGGTTCCGCCTTCACGGCCGCCTGCGCCAGGGCGAGGGCCTCCTCCAGCCGTCCCTGCCGGGTATGGACGATGGACAGGTTGGTCAGAACCGACGGCCGGCCGGGAACAAGCTCAAGCGCCGCGCTGAAGCATGACTCCGCCGTGCGCAGGTCGTCCTTGCCGAGGGCGTGGAGCCCCTTGAAGAACAGGTCGGATGCGGTCGCGGCGGTGTCCATCGGTTCGTTGCCAGTGCCATGTGAAAGTTGCGCGCGTGCAACGCTCGCCGCCCAGCTTAGCATCAGTTCGCGCAAATCAAACCCGCTTTCCGTGCAGGCAATGTCCTTGCCGCATGTCATGCTCATGCCATAGACTTCCGCTGTGAAGGGCCGATCAGCCGGTAGGCTCGTCAGCTTGGCGTGGAGGATCGTGTCTTGGCCAGATATTCGATGTCATGCGTGTTGCTCGGTGGCCTGCTGGCCGGCACCCTCGGCGGAATGGCCCATGCGACCGAGACGGCAGCACCGGCGCCCACCGCTGCCCAGCAGGCCGCGCCTGCACCTGCGCCCGCCACGCCGGCGGCGCCAGCGCAGTCGCCATGGGACCTGTTGAAGGCGGGGCAGGCCCTGGCCTCCGGCGAAGGCGTGGCCAAGGACACGGCAAAGGCACGCGCCATCTTCGAACAGCTGATGGAGCAGGACAACAAGCAGCTGGCGGCCGCGGCGGCCTACAACCTTGCAAAGC
The DNA here is from genome assembly GCF_003234965.1 of Aestuariivirga litoralis. Taxonomy (GTDB): domain Bacteria; phylum Pseudomonadota; class Alphaproteobacteria; order Rhizobiales; family Aestuariivirgaceae; genus Aestuariivirga; species Aestuariivirga litoralis. The sequence goes on along the minus strand of NZ_QKVK01000003.1, from coordinate 80,541 downwards.
TGGCGGCCGGCGACCTGAAGGATCCGGACCTCTCCACCCGCGCGCTGGAGCGCGGCATCGCGCTTGATGATCCCTGGGCGATGATCATGCGGGCGCAGGCGCTCGCCAAGGGAACCGCCAAGGACCAGGCGAAGGCCGCCGAACTCTACCTGCGCGCCAAGGAGGTCGGACAGAAGAACCCGGATGTGCAGAAGGCGGCGGACTATGCCCTGGGCCAGCTCTATCTCACGCCCGGCCTGCTCTCCGCCAAGAAGGCGCTGGCCTATCACCAGAGCGCGGCGGACCTGGGCAATGCCTGGTCGCTCATGGCGATCGGCGGCATCTATGAGAAGGGCACGGGCACCAAGGCGAACTGGACGAAGTCGCGCGACGCCTATCTGAAGGCCTATGATTCCGGCGTGGCGGAGGTGAAGGGCGCTGCGGCACTCGCCTTGGCGCGGCTTTATTCCCAGCCCGGCCATAGCGCGCCCAAGCGCGCCGTCGAGTATCTTCTCGTCGGCCAGCAGAGCGGCAATGTCTGGGCGACGATGATGCTCGCCGACCGCTATCTCAAGGGCCTCGGCGTCAAGAAGAGCACCGCCACCGCCCGCCGCCTCTACACCGAGCTCAAGGCCGGCAGCGATCCGGGCGCGTCGGGCGCAGCGGCCTTCCAACTCGGCCGCCTCTATTCCACCGTCAAGCCGCGCAACCTGAAGCTGGCCGAGGAAAATTTCAAGTTCGGCGCGGCGCGCGGCGATGTCTGGTCGTCCTTCTTCCTGGCCCAGCTCTACATCAACGACATGCGGAGCAAGGCCAACCGCCGCAAGGCCCGCGAGCTGCTGCAAGGCGTGGCCAAGAGCGATGACCCCCAGGCCCGCAAGGCTGCCACCGCGCTTCTGAAGAAGGTCCGCTGACGCAGCTGGACAAACCGGTTGCGACCGTAGCGGCGCTGAACAAAGATCGAATGCCGTGAATGGTGCCCAGGGCCGGAATCGAACCAGCGACACGCGGATTTTCAATCCGCTGCTCTACCAACTGAGCTACCTGGGCGCCCGAGAGGTGGCGCGGATATAGAAGATCGCCCCGCGGCTGGCAAGAGGAACCTTGGCGGCCCGAAGTGTGGCTGATCCTCCCGCAAAATCAAGCACCTGCCGCAAGTGCGAAAACATTCCTGCGCGGTCCCTGCGAAAGTCCAATAAACGGCGCCGCGCAATGCAGATATGACTCCTCGCCAAGGATGGACCGCCTTGGGAGAGGTTCGGTCCTCCGCGGCAACCACGCCAGGCGCAAGGCCTTGCGGTTCAAAGGGGAGACATATGGCAAACGTATCGGCTGGTCATCCGAAGGGTGATCTCGATCAGGGCAAGGCGATGGTCGTCTTCGCCTCCTCGCTCGGCACGGTGTTCGAGTGGTACGACTTCTACCTTTACGGGTCGCTGGCGGCCATCATCGCCAAGCAGTTCTTCTCCGGCGTCAACGAGACGGCGGGCTTCATCTTCGCCCTTGCCGCCTTCGCGGCGGGCTTCATCGTGCGCCCCTTCGGCGCCCTGGTGTTCGGCCGCCTGGGCGACCTCGTGGGCCGCAAGTACACCTTCCTCATCACCATCCTGATCATGGGTCTCTCGACCTTCGGTGTGGGTCTCCTGCCGACCTATGCGACGATCGGCATCGCGGCGCCCATCATCCTGGTGCTGCTGCGCGTGCTGCAGGGCCTGGCGCTGGGCGGTGAATATGGCGGTGCCGCCACCTACGTGGCCGAGCACGCGCCGGACAACAAGCGCGGCCTCTATACCGCGTGGATCCAGACCACGGCCACGCTCGGCCTGTTCCTGTCGCTGCTCGTCATTCTCGGCTGCCGCACCTGGTTCGGGCCCGAGTTCGACACCTGGGCATGGCGCATTCCGTTCCTGCTGTCAGTCGTGCTGCTCGGCATCTCGGTGTGGATCCGCCTGAAGCTCAACGAGTCGCCGGTGTTCCAGAAGATGAAGGAAGAGGGCAAGGCCTCCAAGGCCCCGCTCACCGAAGCCTTCGCCAACTGGGGCAACCTCAAGATCGTCCTCCTCGCGCTGTTCGGCCTCGTCGCCGGCCAGGCCGTGGTGTGGTACACGGGCCAGTTCTATGCCCTGTTCTTCCTCACCCAGACGCTGAAGGTCGATCCGGTCTCGGCCAACCTGTGGATCGCCGCCTCGCTGGCGCTGGGCACGCCCTTCTTCATCTTCTGGGGCTGGATGTCGGACAAGATCGGCCGCAAGCCGATCATCATGCTGGGCTGCTTCCTCGCGGTTGCTTCCTACTTCACGATCTTCGACCAGATCACCAAGAACGCCAACCCGGCGCTCTATGATGCCATGGCGAAGTCGAAGGTGGTCGTCGTCGCCGATCCGAAGGACTGCTCGTTCCAGTTCAATCCCGTCGGCACCTCGAAGTTCACCTCGGCCTGCGACATCGCCAAGACGGCGCTGGTCAAGGCCGGCGTGCCCTACAGCAACGAAGCTGGCCCGGCGGGCTCGGCACAGGTCAAGATCGGCGACGTGACCATTCCGTCCTTCTCGGCGGCCCAGGTTGCCGAGCAGACCAAGGCGAAGAACGAGGAGCTCGCTGCCTCGCTCAAGGCCGCGGGCGTTGATGGCATCGCTGCTGCGGCGGCGGCTGCCGACACCGCGATCGGCGAGTTCGTCACCGCCGCCGGCCTGAAGGACGGCCGTGCCAATGACGACCCGACCAAGAACAAGACGCTCGCCGGCCTCATCGCCGCGGGCATGGCGACGGATGCCTTCAAGTCTGCCTCGGATCCGGCCGCTGCGCTGGGCACGGTGGTCGACGGCGCCGTCAAGGCCGGCGGCTTCGCTGCGGGCATGACGGAAGGCTTCAACGCCGCCCTCGGTGGTGCGCTGAAGGCTGCGGGCTATCCCGCCAAGGCCGATCCTGCCGCATGGAACGCCCCGATGGTGATCTTCCTGCTGTGGCTCCTGGTGATCCTCGTCACCATGGTCTACGGCCCGATCGCCGCCATGCTGGTCGAAATGTTCCCGACCCGCATCCGCTACACCTCCATGTCGCTGCCCTATCACATCGGCAACGGCTGGTTCGGCGGGTTGCTGCCCACCTTCGCCTTCGCGATCGTGGCGGCCACGGGCGACATCTACTCCGGCCTCTGGTATCCGATCATCATCGCCGGCATGACGCTCGTCATCGGCATGCTGTTCGTCAAGGATACCCGCAACGTCGACATCCACCGCTAAGCGGACCGGCATGTGAGACAGGACGGCCGCATGGACACTCCATGCGGCCGTTTCCTTTTGCAGGATTGATTCAGTTCAAGGCGGAGCGCCCGGCGCGCCTGCCAAGTGTGAGCAACGGGAGACGACGCCATGCTTCTCGGCATCATCAGCGACCTGCATGCCAATGAACTGGCGCTCGAGGCCAGCCTCGCCGCGCTGCAGCGCCTGGGCGTCGACCGCCTCGTCATCCTCGGCGACGTGGTCGGCTACGGGCCTGACCCGGAGGTGGTCACGCAGCGCATCGCGGCCCTCGCGGGGCAGGGCGCCATCTGCCTCATGGGCAATCATGATTCGGCCGCGGTCGGCGCCAGGTCCGCGATGAACGACATGGCCGCCGCGGCGATCGCCTGGACCAGGCCGCGGCTGTCGGAGGCCTCGCGCCAGTTCCTCGCCGGGCTTCCGATGACGGCGACGCTGGAGGACATGCTCTTCGTCCATGCCGATGCCTCGAACCCCGAAGCCTGGAACTATGTGGTCGATGCCGCCGCCGCCATGCAGTCGCTGACGGCGGTGAGGGCGCAGGTGACCTTCGTGGGCCACGTGCACCGCCCGCAGGTCTATTGCCTCACCGCCACCGCCAAGGTCATCGCCCATACGCCCGTCACCAACACCGCCGTGCCCCTGAGCCCGCAGCGCCAGTGGCTGGCCGTGGCGGGGGCGGTGGGCCAGCCGCGCGACGGCAATCCGGCAGCCTCCTTCATGACCTATGAGACGGCGGCCCGCGAACTCACCTTCCACCGCGCCACCTATGATTATGACACCACCGCCCGGCGCATCCGCGACGCCGGCCTGCCGGAGCGGCTGGCCGAGCGCCTTGTCAACGGAACCTGACCCATGGCCAAGTCCAAGCTCGAAACCGGCTCCATCCTCGACGGCTTCACCATCGGCGAACTGATCCACCGCGGCGGCATGGCCAGCCTGTGGGAGGTGAAGCGCGAGGGCGATCCCACCCACTACCTGATGAAGATCCCGGTGCTCAACGAGGGCGAGGATCCGGCCGCCATCGTCAGCTTCGAGATGGAGCAGATGATCATGCCGCGCCTCAAGGGCGCGCATGTGCCGCGCCACGTGGCCAACGGCGATTTCGCGGTGCAGCCCTTCATCGTCATGGAGCGGCTGGCGGGCGAGACGCTCCTGCCGCAGCTGAAGCACCTGCCGCTGCCCGTCGACAAGGTGGCGGAGATGGGGGCTGCCATTGCCGATGCGCTGGAGTCGCTGCATCGCCAGGGTGTCATCCATCTCGATCTCAAGCCGTCCAACATCATGTTCCGGCCTTCCGGCGAGGCGGTGCTGATCGATTATGGCCTGGCGCATCATCGCGACCTCCCCGACCTCCTGCAGGAGGAGTTCCGCCTGCCCTATGGCACCGCGCCCTACATGGCGCCGGAGCAGGTGATGGGCATCCGCACCGATCCGAGGAGCGACATCTTCGCGCTCGGCTGCCTGATGTATTTCTTCGCCACCGGGGTGAGGCCTTTCGGCGACCCGCAGAAGCTGAAGGGCCTGAAGCAGCGGCTGTGGCGCGACCCCGTGCCGCCGCGCAAGCTGAAGCCCGACATCCCGCCGTGGTTCCAGGAGATCGTGCTGCGCTGCCTCGAGGTCAAGGCGGGCAGGCGCTATCCGACGCCCGCACAGCTCGCCCATGACCTGCGCAACCCGACCCAGGTGCAGCTCAGCGCGCGTGCCGAGAAGCTGCAGAAGGACGGCTTCTTCGCCGTCCTCAAGCGCAAGGGCGAGCCGCCGCGCAGCCTGATCGACAAGCCGCCGGAGCGCGAGGCGGAGGCCTCCGACGCCCCCATCGTCGCCGCCGCCATCAACCTCGACGACATGACGCCGGAGCTCGCCGACAAGCTGCGCCGCACGCTGCTGCGCATCCTCGAGCGCTCGCCCGAGGCGCGGCTCGCCGTGCTCAACGTGCTCAAGCTCAACCGCATCGCCATGGACCAGACGCTCGATGAGGAGGGCAACAACAAGCATGTCGCCCGCCTCGTCGGCCTCAAGGACTGGGCCCGGCCGATGAAGATCGCCCAGGGCCGCGTCACCTATCACGTGCTGGAGGCGATCGACCCCGCCGACACGCTGCTGGACTATGCCCGCGTCAACAATGTCGACCACATCGTCATGGGGGCCCGCGCCAACTCGACGATGCGCAAGATCCTCGGCAGCGTTTCGGGCAAGGTGGCGATGGAAGCACCCTGCACGGTCACCGTCGTGCGCGTGCGCGGCGCGGAGGAGTGATCAGGGCTTCCTGGCCTGCAGCGAATAGGCGACCGGCATTTTCGGAAAGCCCTCGGGCAGCATCCACATGCGGCGGCGGCCCTCGACCGGCACCATCCAGGGGGCGAATTGCCAGGCGAGCCGCTCATGCTCGTTCAGCCGCGTGATGGCGAGGCCCGCATCGATCACGGAATTCACCACTTCGGACAGGGGGTGAATCCACTCGTGGGTGACCGGGTGCGCGATCCGCGTTGTGTCGCCGGTATAGGTCGTCTCCTCCTGCGTCGTCAGCGGCCGGTCTGGCGGATAGCGCCAGTCGAAGCCGATGCGCAGCTGCTCCGCCTTCTCGTCGAGCTGCATGAAGGACGGGTGGCCCTCGAGCAGGTAGAGCCTGCCGCCCGGCTTCAGCAGCGAGGCCACCACCCCGGCCCAGCGGCGGATGTCCGGCAGCCAGCCGATGGCGCCCCAGGTGACATAGACCATGTCGAACATGCCATCGATCAGCGACCGCGCGTCATAGACATTGCCCTCGACGAAGCGGGCATCGAGGCCCGTCTGCGCCGCCAGCAGGCGCGCCGCCGCGACGGATTTCGGCGAGAAGTCGAGCCCCACGCAACGCGCACCGCGACGCGCGAGGCACAGAGTGTCGATGCCGATATGGCACTGCAGATGCGCGATGGACAGGCCCGCGACGTCGCCGATCTCCTCATGCTCGATGTCATGAAGATTGTCCGCACCGGCGAGGAAGGCAGCGATGCGATAGCCGCCGGCCGCATCCTTCAGGTGGATCTCGGCGCGGTCGTCCCAGTTCAGGCGGTTCTGCGCGAAATACTCATCCGTCATGCGTCGCCTTCTCCACGCTTCGCCGGAAACCGGATCGCGAAGCGCGTGCCGTTCCCGCGGGCGTAGTCATAATCGTTCCCGAGCTGCTGGGCAAAGGCCCGGATGAGGCGGCTGCCCATGCCGGTCTCCTGGCCGCTCGGCATGAAACCCTCTCCATCATCGGTCACTGCGAGTTCGGCCCGGTCCGGCGCGATCATCCGCAGGCTGACGGTAATGGTGCCGCCCTCGCGCGCACGGAAGGCGTGCTTCACGGCGTTGCTCACCACCTCGTTGACGATCAGCCCGAGCGGCTGGGCGAGGTCGCGGTCAACCTCCGCCGGGTCCAGCTCGGTTTCGAAGGTGATGCCGTCGGGGCTGGTGCGGCGGATGGTGTCGATCAGCGTCAGCAGATAGTCGTGGAGGTTCACCTCGCTGTACTGGTCGGAGCGATAGGCCTGCTCATGCAGCGTGCTCATCGCCGTGATGCGGGCGGTCATCGCCGACTTGGCGTCCTCGGAGATGGGTTGCAGCTTGAGGAGCGAGGCGACGCTCTGCAGGTTGTTCTTGGTGCGGTGGTGGATTTCGCGCATCAGCAGGTTGTTGCGCTCCACCGCTGCGGCAAGGCTGGCCCGCATCCTTTCATCGCGCTTCAGCAGCCTGATCACCCAGACGGACAGCGCGCCGAGCCCCAGCAGCACCGGCAGCAGGAACAGCGCGAGTTGCTCCATCTGGTCGCGCAGCCGCCCCATCGAGACATCGCGCGCGATCGACGAGATGACCACCAGCGGCGCGTTCGGCACCTTGCGGTAGCCGACGACACGGTGTTCGCCATCGACCGGCGACACGGCGTCATAGACGCCGGAACTGGCTGTCTTCAGATAATCGGTGAACAGGACATATTTGGCGAGGTTCGCCGGTGCGTCCACCGCGGGGTGGCGGGCCACCTGCCAGCCATCGTCACGCAGCAGCCCGACGGTTGAGCCGGGCCCAAGGTCCAGCGAGCGCCACACGGCCGCCATCACCTCCACCGGAATGCGCACGATGGCCACTCCCGCGAGGCTGCCCCGCCGTTCCAGGCGCTGCGCCAGCAGGAACACCCGCTCGCCGTTGCCGGGGTCCTTCACCATGGCGGAGACATACCAGGGTCGTTGCGGGGTAAGATCGGCCGGTGTCAGGCCATAGGCTTCACTCAGGCCGCTCGCGCCTTCGCCGTTGCCCACCGAGAGGACGGTGCGGCCTTGTGCATCGGCAATGGACACGCTGACACCGGGTGGCATGTGCCGCAGGTGCAGTTCCAGTTCCTCGCGGGCATGGGGAAGCACGGTGGCAATGTCGTCTCCCACCAGGTGGTTGGCCTCGTCCATCAGCAGCAGGCTGGCGGCCGTCAGCCACTCGACATGGGTGGACACCACCTGCGTTGCGGTCAGTGCCCGCACGCGCGAGCGCTCCACCGCATCCTGGTAGCTGTTCCAGGCCAGCAGGGCCACGGCGGAGACCAGAACGAACAGCAGGGCCAGCGCCACTGCCAGAACGGCCCAGGCGGCCGGAAGCCTTTTCCGGGGCAGCGTCGCAGCCTGCATGTGGTCTCCCTGCATCGCCGGTCGGGGGCCGATTTGCCGGCCGGCGTGGCGCATCTTGTTGTGGTTGCGGCAAGCGTCAAGCGCAGGATGGGGCAAACTGTGCACTTGTGCTCACAGGGAGACACAAAAACAAAGAGGGCCGGAAAGTTCCGGCCCTCTCGAATTTATTTGCGCGCGGAGGCGTTGCGTTACTCGGCGGCCTTCTCGGCGGAGGCGAGGCCCATCGAGCGCTGCTTCTCGGCGATGCGCGCCGACTTGCCGGTGCGGCCGCGCAGGTAATAGAGCTTGGCGCGGCGCACGGCACCGCGGCGGACGACCTTGATCGAGTCGATCATCGGGGAGAAGATCGGGAACACGCGCTCCACGCCCTCGCCGTATGACATCTTGCGGACGGTGAAGTTCTCGTTCAGGCCGCCGCCGGAACGGGCGATGCACACGCCTTCATAGGCCTGCACGCGCGAACGGTCGCCTTCCTTGACCTTCACATTGACGATGACGGTGTCGCCCGGGCCGAATTCCGGCACGGCGCGCTGGGCGGCCACGACTGCGGCCTGCTCTTTTTCGAGCTGAGCGATGATATCCATGACTGACTGTCTTCCTTAAAGGGATGGGGGCCTATAGCCCCAACCCGGTTCAAAATCAAATCTTTCCCGTCTTGTGGCGCTGCCACAGGTCGGGCCGTCTTTCCCTGGTCAGGGCCTCCCGCCGCTCCTGCTTCCACCGGGCGATCGCCTTGTGGTCGCCGGAGAGGAGAATCCCCGGAATTTCAACACCTTCCCACGAATTGGGCTTGGTGTAGTGCGGGTGCTCCAGAAGCCCCCCTTCGAAACTTTCTTCCTCGCCCGAAGCCTGTTTCCCCATGACCCCGGGCAGCAGCCTCACGATGGCGTCGAGCAGCACCAGTGCCGCCGGCTCGCCGCCCGAGAGCACGTAGTCCCCGATCGAGACCTCGCGGAGCCCGCGCTTCTCGATCACCCGCTCGTCCACGCCCTCGAAACGGCCGCAGACGATCAGGCAGCCCGGACCCGCGGCCAGCTCGCGCACCAGCCCCTGGGTCAGGGGTTCGCCGCGCGGGCTCATCAGCAGCCTCGGCCCCTCGGAGGGCGCGGCGTCGATCGCTGCCGCCAGCACGTCGGGCTTCAGCACCATGCCCGCCCCGCCGCCCGCCGGGTGATCGTCCACCGTGCGGTGGCGGTCCGTGGCCGAAGCCCGGATGTCGCGGGCCTCCAGCGACCAGATGCCCTGTTCGAGCGCCCGGCCAGCGAGAGAAAGACCCAGCGGCCCCGGAAACATCTCCGGGAACAGGGTCAGCACGGTCGCCCTGAAGCTGGGGGCGTGGAAGCTCATCGCTCATCGTCCTCGCGCTGCGCCTCTGCATCGAGGTAGCCCTCGGGCAGGTCGACCACGATCCTGTCCTCCGCCGTCTCCAGCACATACTGGGAGGCGAAGGGGATCAGCACCGTGTCCCTGCGGCCTTCGACCTTCACGTCGATCAGGTCGCCCGCACCATAATCCGCAACGTCGACGATCTCGCCCAGGAGCGAGCCATCGGCCAGGTGAACCGGCAGCCCGATGAGGTCATGGACATAGACCTCGTCATCCTCCGGCTCGGGAAGGCGTTCGCGCGGCACGAAAAGCTCCGTGCCCCTGAGCGCCTCCGCGGCGTTGCGGTCGGCGACACCCTTCAGGATGGCGATGAAGCCCTCCTTCTGCGCGCGCAGCTTCGCGATCTCGATCTTGCCGCCCGACGCTGTTTCCAGCGGCGAGTAGGAGGCGATGGCCGCGGGGTCGGCGGTGAAGCTTCTCAGCTTCACCTCGCCCCGGATGCCATGCGCAGCCGTGATGGCGCCGACGAGAACCATGTCGCGCGGCGCCATCGCTCAGCCTTAGCCGTTGGCGGCGGCGGCCGCAGCGGCAGCCTTCTCGCGCTCCTGGCGCTTCTTGCCGGGCTGGGCCTTGTTCGGGTTGTTGCGGGCTTCGCGCTTGGCGAGGCCGGCCTTGTCCAGGAAGCGCAGCACGCGGTCGGTGGGTTGCGCGCCCTTCTTCAGCCAGGCGGCGGCCTTCTCGCCATCGAGCTTCACGCGGTTGGCGTCGTCCTTCTTCAGCATCGGGTTGAAGGCGCCAACCACGTCGATGAACTTGCCGTCGCGGGGTGCTGCCGCGTCGGCGATCACGATGTGGTAGTAGGGGCGCTTCTTCGAGCCAGCGCGGGCGAGTCTCATCTTAACGGCCATAGTCGATCTCCTTTAGTCCGTGTTCTGATTACTTCACTTCTTCTTGCCGAAACCCGGCAATCCCTTGAAGGGCGATCCGCCGCCCAGTCCCGGCAGGTTGCCGAGTCCGGGGAGCTTTCCCGCCCCGAGGCCCGGAAGCCCCGGCATGGACGGCAGGGAGCCGCCCTTCATCATCTCTTTCAAATCCTCGGGCAGCGCATTGGGATCGAGGTTGGCGAGTTCCGCCTGCATCTTCTCGAGCTCCGCCGCATCGGGCGCGCCCTTGCCCATCATCTTGCCGAACAGGCCCTTGCCCTGGCCCATCTGCTTCATCATGCCGGCCATCTGGATGTGCATCTTGAGGAGCCGGTTGATCTCCTCGACCTTGGTGCCGGAGCCCGCGGCCACGCGCTTCTTGCGCTTGGCGTCCATGACCTTGGGATTGCGCCGCTCATAGGGCGTCATCGACGAGATGATGGCCATCTGGCGCTTCAGGAGCTTGTTGTCGAGGTCCATGCCCTCGACCTGTTTCTTGATCTTGCCCATGCCGGGCAGCATGTTCATCACACCACCCATGCCGCCCAGCTTCTGCAGCTGCTTCAGCTGGTCGGAGAGGTCGTCGAGATCGAAAGCGCCCTTCTTCATGCGCTCGGCGATCTTCTTCGCCTTTTCCTGGTCGATGTTCAGCGCGGCCTTCTCGACGAGCGACACCACGTCGCCCATGCCGAGGATGCGGCCGGCGATGCGCTCGGGGTGGAAGTCTTCGAGGCCGTCGAGCTTTTCGCCCGTGCCCATCAGCTTGATGGGCTTGCCCGTCACCTGGCGCATCGAGAGGGCCGCACCGCCGCGGCCATCGCCGTCGATACGGGTCAGCACGATGCCGGAGACGCCGATCTTTTCATCGAAGTTGCGCGCCAGCACCACGGCGTCCTGGCCGGTGAGCGCGTCTGCAACGAGCAGCGTCTCGTTCGGCTTCACGATGTCGCGCACCGCGGCGGCTTCGGCGAGCAGTTCCTCGTCGATCGAGAGCCGGCCCGCGGTGTCGAGCATCACGACGTCGTAGCCGCCCTTGCGGGCTTCCGACATGGCACGCTTCGCGATCTCGACCGGCTGCTGGCCGGGAACGATGGGGAGCGTGTCGACGTGAACTTGGCGGCCGAGAATGGCGAGCTGCTCCTGCGCCGCGGGGCGGCGCGTGTCCAGCGAGGCCATCAGCACGCGGCGCTTCTCGCGCTCGGTCAGGCGCTTGGCGATCTTGGCGGTGGTCGTGGTCTTGCCCGAGCCCTGCAGGCCCACCATCAGGATGGCGACGGGCGGCGAGGCGCGGAGATTGAGGGCGGAGGCTTCGCCGCCACCCAGCGTCTCGACCATCGCGTCATGGACGATCTTGACCACCATCTGGCCGGGCTTCACGGACTTCACGATCTCGGCGCCCACCGCCTTCTCGCGCACCTTGTCGGTGAAGGTCTTCACCACCTCGAGCGCCACGTCGGCCTCGAGCAGCGCGCGGCGCACTTCGCGCAGGGCCTCCTCGACGTCGGATTCCGACAGGGCACCGCGTCCGGTGATCTTGTCCAGAATGCCCGACAGGCGATCGCTTAAGGTGTCAAACATGTTCCATTCCTCTGGCCAAAAGCACTTCGCACCCGGGGGCGAATCTCGCTGCCGGATGTTGGCCGCCTCACCCCCCGGGAATGTCGAAACCCCATGTGTGAGACCGCCTGAAGACGTTCAAGCCGTCGTGTGATGGGAGGCGCATAGGGGAAACGGGCGGCAGAGTCAAATTTCCCGGGGCTGGAAACCCCTGCGGGGCCGGGGCGTTGCGGACGGTTCAGCAGGGGAGACCGACATGTTATCCGACCAGACGCCCGACATCGAGCTTTCGGTTTCGACCGAGCAGGTCTGCTTCATCATCGCCAAGGCGCGCCAGTTCGAGGTGAAGGACCTGCCCACCGTCTCCGACCCCGGCTCGAACGCCACCGACGACCGCATGGTGAGCGTGCTCGAAGCCCGCGGCAACGACCCCGCCGCACGGGAAATCCGCAGCTTCGTCAATGCCATGGACGAAGACAGGCAGATCGACCTTGTGGCGCTGACCTGGGTGGGCCGGGGCGACTACGACATCGGCGAATGGACCGAGGCGCGGGCCCAGGCCGCGGCCGCGCATGATGCCCGTACCGCCGACTATCTCCTTGGTTTGCCTCTGCTTTCCGAGTTCCTGGAGGATGCACTGAGCGACTGCGGCCGGAGCTGCGAGGATGAGGGGATGGGGCGGATGTGACCGCTCCATCATTTTCCATAATATGCCGTCATCCCGGCGAAAGCCGGGACCCCGCTTCCTTTGTGCCGCCAAAGCGGGGCCCCGGCTTTCGCCGGGGTGACGAAATGAGGGAAGAATGCACCAGGAGTGGCGAGGACGGCCATTCGGGATCTTTCGGCTAGGGGGGTAGCGGCCTCTATAACCTGCCAAAAGCAATCGTTACGAACTCGATCTCGGCCGGAGCCTCCGGGCCTCAGTTTTCCCTCCCCACAAGGGGGAGGGGAATGGCTTGCGGGTAAGTCACTGTTCAGGCGCCGAAAATCCGCTCCAGCTCGGCCCGCATCGCGGCCGGGTCGACATCCAGGCCGGTCCAGTACTTCACGCCGATCACCCCCTGGTTGACCAGCATGCCCAGCCCATCGATCACCGTGCAGCCCCGGGCCCTGGCGTCGCGCAGGAAGCGGGTGTCCGGCGGGTCGACGATGACGTCGGCCACCACCATGCCGGGCTTCAGCGAGGAAAGCTCCACATCCAGCGGCTCATTGCCGTTGCCGAGCCCGATGGAGGTGGCGTTGACCACGATGTCGGTGCCATCCGGCACGCGGTAGTGCTTGGGCCATACCACCCCTGTCGCGGGGGTTTTCGTCTTCTCGTTCAACAGCTTCACGAGGGGCTCGGCCCGCGCGGCCGAGCGGTTGACGATGATGAGCGACCTGGCGCCCGCCAAAGCCAGTTCCACCCCGATCGCCCGCGCGGCCCCGCCCGCCCCGAACATCACGATGGCCTTGCCCTTCGGGTCCACCACCTCCATCAGCGACTTGAGGAAGCCCTTGCCGTCGGTGTTCTCGCCGATGAGCTTGCCGTCGCGGTTCACCGCGCAGTTGACGGCCCCCATGATGGCGGCACTCTCGCCCAGCCCGTCGAGGTGCTCGATCACCGCCACCTTGTGCGGGATCGACAGGTTGAAGCCGCGCCAGCCCATGGCGCGCGCGCCTTTCACGGCATCGGCCAGCCGCTCCGGCGGCACCTCGCAATTGATGTAGCGCCAGTTGAGGCCGTGGTGGCGGAAGGCGGCCTCGATCATGGCCACTGTCGGGTTGCCGTTGGAACCTTCCGAGAAGGAACCCACCAGTTCGCTCGTGAAATCCCGCGCCGCCATTGCCTGCCTCTCCATTTTTGCCGCACGCTACCATCTCTTGGCGGTCTAGCAATCCTCAAGGCTTTTCCCATATAAGCCCCCTCATGACTGCCGCTGCGCCACGCCATTTCCGCAAGATGAACGGGCTCGGGAACGACTTCGTCGTTTTCGATGCGCGGACGCATGCGGTCGCCATGGACGAGACGAAGGCCCGCGCCATCGCCGACCGCAAGACGGGGATCGGCTGCGACCAGCTGATCGTGCTGGAGCCGTCGAAGAAGGCCGACGTGACCATGCGGATCTGGAACAACGAGGGCGGCGAGGTCGAATCCTGCGGCAATGCCACGCGCTGCATCGCCGACATTCTCTTCGACGAGAAGAAGTCGACCCGCGCCACGATCGACACCAAGGGCGGCTTCCTCGTCGCCGAGAAGGGCGGCGAGCGGCTGGTGACGGTCGACATGGGGGCACCCCGCTTCGACTGGCAGGACATTCCGCTCTCCGAGAAGTTCCACGACACGCGCTACATCGACCTGCACGTCGGGCCCGTGGACGCGCCGCTGATCGACCGGCCTTCGGTGGTCAATGTCGGCAACCCGCATTGCATTTTCTGGGTCAAGGACCTCGACGTCGTGGACCTTTCGAAGGTCGGCCCGATGCTGGAGCATCACCCGCTGTTCCCCAGGCGCGCCAACATCACGCTGGCGCGCATCGATGACCGGTCACATGTCGTGATCAAGGTGTGGGAGCGCGGTGCCGGCCTCACCAAGGCCTGCGGCACGGCGGCCTGTGCGGTGATGGCGGCGGGCCATAGGCTGAAGCGGCTCGATGCGAAGGCGACGATCACGCTGCCCGGCGGCGACCTCTTCATGGAAATCCGCGAGCGCGACGGGCATGTGATCATGACCGGCCCCGTGGCCTATGAATTCGAAGGCGATCTTCCGCCGCATCTCGCGGTCTAGGCCATGAGCGAGCCCAAATTCGTCACCTTCGGCTGCCGCCTCAACACCTATGAGACCGAGGTGATGCGGAACCATGCCGAGGCCGCGGGCAAGTCCAACGCCATCGTGTTCAACACCTGCGCGGTGACGGCAGAGGCGACCCGCCAGGCCCGGCAGGCGATCCGCAAGGCGAAGGCGGAGAACCCCGATGCCGAGATCATCGTCACTGGCTGTGCCGCACAGACCGAGCCCGAGATGTTCGCCAAGATGCCGGAAGTCTCCCGCGTGCTCGGCAACGAGGAGAAGCTCAAGGCGTCGAGCTGGCAGCACGGTGCCAATGCGCGGGTCTCCGTCTCCGACATCATGGAGGTGAAGACCGCGACGCCGCATCTCGTCGATGGCCTGAAGGAGCGCACCCGTGCCTTCGTGCAGGTGCAGAATGGCTGCGACCACCGCTGCACCTTCTGCATCATTCCCTTCGGGCGGGGCAATTCGCGCTCGCTACAGGCGGGCGACGTGGTGGAGCAGGTGCGCCGGCTCGTCGCCTCGGGCTATTCCGAAGTGGTGCTGACGGGCGTCGACCTCACCTCCTGGGGGGCTGATCTCGAGGGCGCACCGAAGCTGGGCAACCTCGCCAATCGCATTCTCAGGACCGTGCCGGAACTGAAGCGGCTCAGGCTTTCCTCCATCGACTCGATCGAGGCGGATCCCGAACTCATGGACGTGATCGCGGGGGAGGAGCGGGTGATGCCGCATATCCATCTCTCGCTGCAGTCCGGCGACAACATGATCCTGAAGCGCATGAAGCGCCGCCATGCGCGGGAGGACTCGATCGCCTTCTGTGCGGAGCTGCGCGCGCGGCGCCCCGGCATCGTCTTCGGCGCCGACATCATCGCGGGCTTCCCGACCGAGACGGACGCGATGTTCGAAAACTCGCTGAAGCTCGTCGATGACTGCGGCCTCACCTATCTCCATGTCTTCCCCTTCTCGCCCAGGCCCGGCACGCCGGCGGAGCGCATGCCGCAGCTCGAGAAGCAGGTGATCAAGGAGCGTGCGGCATTGCTGCGCCAGAAGGGCGAGCAGCGGCTCGACCAGTTCCTCGCCTCCGAAGTGGGTGCCACGCGACAGGTGCTGGTCGAGACCGAGGCCATGGGCCGCACCGAGCATTTCGCACAGGTGAAGTTCTCCTCCCGCATGGCGCCCGGCGCCATCGTCACCGCGCAGGTCACCGGGCGCGGCCAAACCCATCTCGAGGCCAGGCTCGCCGCATGAGTTTCTTCCGCAAGCTGTTCAACCGCTCCACCCCCAAGGAGGAGCAGGCCCCGCCGCCTGCGGTGGAGGAACATGTCGAGGACCTTGCCGCCGAGATCGAGGCAGACGTTCCGCTCGTTGCCGAAGCCCCGGCCCCCGCGCCCGCACCGGAACCCGAGCCGCAGCCCGCAGCCGAGCCCGAGCGCCGCGGCGGCTGGTTTTCCCGGCTTTCGGAAGGCCTGTCCAAGTCCTCACGCTCGATCACCGGCTCCATCACCTCGATCTTCACCAAGAAGAAGCTCGACAAGGCCACGCTGCAGGACCTCGAAGACGTGCTGCTGCAGGCCGACCTCGGCCTCCCCATGGCGGAGCGCATCGTGCGCGAAGTCTCCTCGGGCCGCTATGACAAGGAGATCGACCCGGAGGAGGTGAAGCGCATCCTCGCCTCCGAGGTGTCGAAGGTTCTGAAGCCCGTGGAAGTGCCCTTCAGCTTCAGCGCGGCGCAGAAGCCGTTCATCATCCTCGTCGTCGGCGTCAACGGCGCGGGCAAGACCACGACCATCGGCAAGCTCGGCGCCATTGCGCGGGGCGAAGGCTACAAGGTGATGTTCGCCGCCTGTGACACGTTCCGCGCGGCGGCCATCGAGCAGCTCAATGTCTGGGGCGGGCGCATCGGCGCCAAGGTCATGTCGAGGCCCACCGGGGCCGATGCCTCGGGCCTTGCCTTCGACGCCATTGCGGAAGCCAAGGCCGACGGCACCGACATCCTGTTCATCGACACCGCGGGCAGGCTGCAGAACAAGCAGTACCTGATGGACGAGCTCGACAAGATCGTGCGCGTCATCAAGAAGCAGGACGAGGCGGCACCGCACGCCGTGCTGCTGGTGCTCGATGCGACGACGGGCCAGAACGCCATGGCCCAGGCCGAGATCTTCACCAAGGTCGCGGGCGTCACCGGCCTCATCATGACCAAGCTCGACGGCACGGCGCGCGGCGGCATCCTCGTCGCCATCGCGGAGAAGTACAAGATCCCCGTCCATGCCATCGGCGTGGGAGAGCAGGTCGAGGACCTGCAGCCCTTCGATGCGGATGGTTTCGCGCGGGCGATCGCCGGACTGGAGGAGAGATGAGCAGCTTCACGTCAGCCCCGAAGATGGGGCAGGGCACCAAGCTCCTGATCGAGATGGGGCCGCTCGTCTGCTTCTTCATCGCCAACTGGAAGGCCGGCATCTTCTGGGGCACCGGCATCTTCATGGTGGCGACCGCGGTGGCGCTCACCGCCTCCTGGGTGCTGACGCGCAAGATCGCCATGGTGCCGCTGGTCTCGGCGATCTTCGTGGCGCTGTTCGGCGCGCTCACCCTGTGGCTCCACAGCGACCTGTTCATCAAGGTGAAGGTCACGCTCATCAATGCGCTGTTCGGCGCCGTGCTGCTGGGCGGCGTGGCCTTCGGGCGGAGCTACCTGAAGCTCATCATGGGCGAGGCGGTGAAGCTGACGGAGGCCGCCTGGCGCACCCTGTCGATCCGCTGGGGCCTGTTCTTCCTGTTCCTCGCCGTGCTGAACGAGGTGGTGTGGCGCAACTTCACCACCGACCAGTGGGTGAACTTCAAGGTGTTCGGCCTGCTGCCGCTGACGCTGGTTTTTGCGGTGGCCAATGCCCCCTTCATGTCGAAGCACATGATCGAGGACGAGAAGGCCTGATCAAAGCCGTCATCCCGGCGAAAGCCGGGACCCCGCTTTCTTTTCACGTGCGCTGAACCAAAGCTGGGCCCCGGCTTTCGCCGGGGTGACGGACCTAGGGAGCGGGATTCGAAAACGGCGCGAACTCCGCAACACCCTCGATGGTTCGATATTGCTCCAGTGCCCATGTCACCGAGGGAAATGCGATCTCGTCCCACGGGATCTCGTCCCAGCCGACCATCATCACCTCGAGGCTCTCGGGGCCGGGCGAGAAGGAAGGCTCCGCAAGGTGTGCCAGATACATGATCTGCACCTGGGCGATGCGCGGGATTGTGTAGACGGCGAGCAGGCGGTCGATGACGATCGCGGCATTGGCCTCCTCGCGCGCCTCGCGCATGGCGGCCTGCTCGGTTGTTTCGCCGACCTCCATGAAGCCTGCGGGCAAGGTCCAGAATCCGATGCGCGGTTCGATGGCGCGGCGGCACAGCATGATCTTTCCATCATGCCTGACGATCGATCCTGTCACGATCTTCGGGTTCACATAATTCACGAAGCCGCAGGTGGCGCAGACGTCCCTTTCATGGCTGTCGCCATCGGGAATTTCACGGCGGAAGTCGGGGCTCTGAGTCTGAATGGCCATCGCTTGTCAAGTGTTGAAATCTGTGTGCGGATCATCTTAACTCAGGACCGGGCAAAGGGCATCCACGGAATTTCCACACCGCTTTTTGCTTGCAGCGCAAAATCCGAGCCGCTACTTGTGCGCGGCTCCGCTGGGGTGGGTCCCCACGCTGTTGAGCATCGGACAAGCCAGAGATGGCACCAGAATTTTACGCGCAGCGTGAGGCAGACCTCGGGCGCGCGGGCAGGAGACGGGGCGCATGACAACGACCAAGGACGTGAAGCAGTTCTCGCGTTCACCATCCCACCTGTTGAAACGGGCGGCGCAATACTCGAACCTCATCTACATGGGCGAGGTGGGGAAGTCTGGCCTCACGCATCGCCAGTTCACCGTTCTGCTCGCGGTCGATGCCAATGACGGCAAGAGCCAGACCGAGCTCGTCAAGCTCACCGGCATCGACCGCTCGACGCTGGCCGATCTCGTGGCACGCCTGCTGGCCCAGGGCTATCTCCAGCGCAAGCGCACCAAGGACGACGGCCGCACCAACTCGATCCGCATCACCACGGTGGGCAAGAAGATGCTGAAGATGGCCCAGCCCGGGGCTGACGAGGTCGACAAGCAGCTGCTCTCCCTCATCCCGTCTTCCGACCGCAAGTCCTTCATCGACAATCTGGCCGTGCTCGCCGCCGAGATGGACCGCATCGAGGAAAAGGAACCGGCCAAGCCTGTCCGCAAGATCAAGACCCGCAAGCGGGCCTGACCCCTCCACCCCTAAGCCGAATAGACCCGCGCCCTGAAGCCCGCCGCCAGGCTGGCGCAGCGCTGGCCCATGGCCGTCACCTCGCCATCATCCGGGAAATGCTGCCGGATCTGGGCGGCGAGCGGCCGTAACGCCTCCGGAACGGGGCGCCCCGTCACGTCGAAGGCGCGCAGGGCGACGGGGGCAAGGCTGGCGAGCGAAAGCTCCAGCAGTTCGCCCGCCTTCTCCTGCTTGGTCCAGGCGAGGAAGACGGGCGAGGCCACGTCATCCTGCGCGAAGCCGCCGGATTCGGAGCCGGGCAGCAGGGTGGGCTGCGCCAGCATGCGGATCTCCTCCTCATAGCCCACCATCGCCATGGCGAGGCAGCCAAGATAGTCGCGGCCCTCCGGATAACCGAGGAAGGGCGGCAGCAGCGACACCGGTCCATCCTGCAGCTTGGATGCGACGCGCGAACAGAGGACGGCGAGATTGGCATCCGCTGCGGTGAGCGCATCCATGGCGGCCGGCGCCTGGGCGTTGTGATAGCCCCCTGTCGAGACCACCTCGTCCGGGCCAAGCCGCTCGCCCGCGGGGAACACCACCGGATTGTCGCTCACCGCGGCGAGTGACTGGGCGGCGATGGTTTCGGCGGCCGCCATGGCGCGGTGCGCCTCGCCCAAGATGCGCGGCATGATGCGGATCGACACCGGCGCCTGATAGGGGCGGCGCTCGCCGCCATGGCCGCCGCCGATGCGGCGGCGCAGGGCGTCGAGCGCCCAGGCATCATGCGGGTTGTTCCACAGCGTTTCGAGTTCCGCCGCGAAATGACCGAGCGGTGCGTTGAAGGCTTCTGCCGCAAGGGCGAAGACATCGGCCACCAGCTCGAGCCTTGCGCGCGCGGCCAGCGCGGCATCGGTGACCAGTGCCGAGGCCGCGGGCGAGCCGTTGATCAGCGAGAGAAGGTCCTTCTCGGCCAGTTCCACAGTCTGTGAGAGTGGCAGGAAGAGATAGGACAGCGACAGGATCTCGCCGGCACCACCCTGGCCGCGCGCGGGCACGGGGGGTAGCGACTCGCCACCCAGCATGGCGACGACCGCGTCCGCCACATGCGGCGAGAGTGCGGCATGGCCCTCGATGACATTGGCGAGCCGCGCGAGGACGATGCCGCGCAGCACGCGCTGCGGCAGCGGGTCACCCCAGGAGGCGGCGCGGTGGTGGGTGGGCGCCTTCGCCTGCTCCGTCCGCTCCGCCGGCGTCAGCCGCCGCTTGGCCTGGTGGCCATAGCCGGTGTTGACGCCATAGATCACGATGTCCTCGCGCGCGATGAGCGTGAGGAAGTCCTGCCGGGCCTGTGCGATCTTCAGCTTCGCGGCATCGCCCAGGGCCACGGGCTCGCCACCCCAGGCGACGCGCCGGGCGGCCTCCAGCGTCAGGTCGGCGCGGCTGCCGAGGGTGACGGTCATGAGCCGCTGCCGGCGAGCGGTGCCTTGGCCTTCTCGATCTCGCGCGCCATTTCGCCGGCAATGGCTTCGGGCGTCAGCGGGCCGATGTGCTTGTAGCGGATCATGCCCTGGCCATCGACGATGAAGGTTTCGGGCACGCCATAGACGCCCCAGTCGATGCCGGTGCGGCCGTCGCGGTCCATGCCCACGGCGGCGAAGGGCTGGCCCAGGGTGGAGAGGAATTCCACCGCATTCTGCGGCTCGTCCTTGTAGTTCATGCCGAAGAGCTGGATGTCGGGCCGCCTGGCGAGCTCGGTGAGCAGCGGGTGCTCGATGCGGCAGGGCGCGCACCATGAGGCCCAGACATTCACCACCGTCACCTTGCCCTGCTTCAGCGTCTCGTCGTCGAAGCCCGGCACGTTGAGGCCGGGCACGGCGTTCAGCACGAAGTCCGGCACCGGCTTGTTGATGAGGGCGGAAGGGATCTGGTTCGGCGTGCCGGAGAGGCCCTTCCAGAACAGCGCCGCGAGCGCTGCGAAGACGATGACCGGCAGCAGCACCAGCCACAGGCGGGACCGCTTCTCAGGCGCTTCGGCGGTGCTCATCAGCGGGGTTTCCTGCGCTGGGTGTCGAGTCGCTCCACCTGCGCGCGGAGTTTCCGGTCACGCCCCAGCGTGGCGATGATCAGGCCGGCGAGGCACAGGAACGTCAGCGCATAGGAGGCGATGACGAAGCCCACATGGTTGGCGGAAAAATCCATCAGCGCTCTCCGATCTCGGCAATGTGGATCTGGCGGATCTTGCGCGCCGCGATCTCGGCGCGCATCGCGGTCAGGTGCAGGGCCAGGAACAGGAAGGTATAGGCAAGGCCCATCACCAGCAGCGGCCACAGCATGGGGCCGGCGATCGTCGGCCCGTCCATGCGGAAGACGCTGGCCGGCTGGTGCAGCGAGTTCCACCAGTCCACCGAGAACTTGACGATGGGGATGTTGATGAAGCCAACGAGCGCAACGACGCGCGCCACCATGGCGGCGCGATGCGGCTCCTCGATCGCCGCCCAGATGGCCATGTAGCCGATATAGAGCAGCATCAGCACGAACATCGAGGTGAGGCGCGCATCCCACACCCACCAGGCGCCCCACATGGGCTTGCCCCAGAGCGAACCCGTGGCGAGTGACAGGAAGCAGAAGACGGCGCCGATGGGGGCGGCGGTCTTGGCGGCAACATCGGCCAGCGGGTGGCGGAAGATCGCGGCGACGGCACTTGCCAGCGCCATCACGGTATAGACGAAGAGCGCCATCCAGGCGGCGGGCACATGCACATACATGATGCGCACCGTCTCGCCCTGCTGGTAGTCGGGCGGTGCGGTGACCAGCGCGCCATAGAGGCCCACGGCGAAGAGGGCCACGGTGATGGCCCAGACGTAAGGCAGCACCGCATTGGCGATTCTGAGGAAACGGGTCGGGTTGGCAAGGAACTGCATGATGGAGCTTATCTAATGGGTGCCGGTCACTTGAGATAGGACCTCAGTGCCGCAGCCGAGGCAAGGGGGGAGACGACGAGGCTGACCAGCGCGATGGCCCCGAGAATGAGGAGCGAGGCGGCCGTGAGGCCGGGCGCGGCATTGGGCTGGCTGGCGGAGAGCCCGAAGATCAGCACTGGCACATAGAGCGGCAGCACGAGGATCGAGACGAGCAGCCCGCCGCGCCGCAACCCCACCGTGACGGCCGCCCCGATCGAGGCGATGAGCGAGAGGGCGATGGAACCCACCACCATGGCGATGGCGAGCGGCAGGATCGCCTCCGGCTCGAGATTGACGAGAAAACCGAGGATGGGGGCGGCGATGGCCAGCGGCAGGCTGGTCGACAGCCAGTGCGCGACCGACTTGGCGAGCGCCACCATCTCGAAGGGCACGGGGCCCATGGTCATGATGTCGAGCGAGCCGTCCTCGTAGTCCTGCTGGTAGATGCGGTCGGCCGAGAGCAGCACGGAAAGGAGCAGCGAGATCCACAGGGCGCCGGGTGCAATGCGGGCGAGCAGCGCCTGGTCCGGCCCGATGCCGATGGGCAGCAGCACGACGACGCAGAGGAAGAAGCCGAGTGCCGTGCCGACACCACCGCCCTGGCGCAGCGTGAGCGTGAGGTCGCGCCGGATGAGGGCGAGGATGAGGTTCATGGCGCCCCCCCCAGGTCGAGGCGCACATCGGGTTCGCGGCCGAGCGGCACATGGGTGGCGGCGATGATCATGCCGCCCTGGTCGAGCTGTGCCGCCATCACGCCCACGAGGCGGGCGAGCGATGCTGTGTCGAGTCCCACCGTCGGCTCGTCCAGCAGCCACAGCACGCGCGGCACGAGCACGAGGCGGGCGAGTGCCAGGCGGCGCTTCTGGCCGGCGGAGAGCAGGCCTGCGGGATAGGAAGAGAGCCGCGACAGGTTGAAGGCCTCGAGCGCCTCGTCGACATCGCCGCCGCCGAGGAAGTCGCGCCAGAAGGCCAGGTTCTCGAACACGCTGAGCGCACCCTTCACCGGCTCCTGGTGCGCCACGTAATGCGCCTGCTGGCCGATGCTCAGGTCCTCCGATCCACCGGCAAGCGTTACGGAGCCGGTCTGGCTTTCGTTCAGCCCGGCGATCAGGCGCAGGAGCGAGGACTTGCCGGAGCCGTTCGGCCCCGTCAGCTGCATGAGCTGGCCTGGCTTCAGCGACAGCGACACGCTGCGGAAGACGATGCGTCCGCCGCGTTCGCAGGTCAGGTCCTGTGCGCTGAGTTCCATGAACCCTTGTTCCGAAAAGAAGAAGCCCGCGTCAAGCGCGGGCTTCGGACGGCTGAATGAGGGCGTGCCTCACATCATGTACTGGCCGCCATTGGCGGAAATGGTCGAGCCGGTGATGAAGCCCGCGTCGTCGGAGGCGAGGAAGACCACCGCGCGGGCGATTTCCTCCGGCTCGCCGAGGCGGCCCACCGGGATCAGCGGCAGGATGCGCTTTTCCAGCACGTCCTGGGCGATGGCGCGGACCATTTCGGTGCCGATATAGCCCGGGCAGATGGCGTTGACGGTGATGCCCTTGGCGGCCCCTTCCTGGGCCAGCGCCTTGACGAAGCCGATGTCTCCCGCCTTGGCGGCGGAATAGTTGGCCTGGCCCATCTGGCCCTTCTGGCCATTGATGGAGGAGATGCAGATGACGCGGCCGAAGCTCCTGTCCCGCATGCCGCCCCAGACGGGCTGGGTCATGTTGAACAGCGAGTTGAGGTTGGTGTTGATCACCTCGTTCCACTGCTGGGCGGTCATCTTGTGGAACATGGCGTCGCGCGTGATGCCGGCATTGTTGACCAGCACCTCGACGGGGCCGAGATCGGCCTCGACCTGCTTCAGGCCGGCGACGCAGGCCTCGTAGTTCGAGACGTCCCACTTGTAGACGGGAATGCCCGTCTCGGCCTTGAACTTGGCCGCGGCCTCGTCATTGCCGGCATAATTGGCGGCCACCTTGTATCCCGCCGCCTTCAGCGCCTTCGAAATCGCCGCCCCGATGCCACGGCTGCCGCCGGTCACCACTGCTACCCGTCCCATTGTGTCCTCCTCGGTGATTATCATGTCTGTTGCCCTCCCCCTTGTGGGGAGGGGAAGGGGTGGGGGTGATTCCGGAGCCAGGTTTCAGGCACCCGTCACCCGGCGCCACCCCCACCCTTTGTCCCTCCCCGCAGGGGGGAGGGAAAGTTCATGTTACCGCTCGACGCACATGGCGATGCCCATGCCGCCGCCGATGCACAGCGTGGCGAGACCCCTCTTGGCGTTGCGGCGGCCCATCTCGAAGAGCAGCGTGTTGAGCACGCGGGCGCCCGACGCGCCGACCGGGTGGCCGATGGCGATGGCGCCACCGTTCACGTTCACGATGTCGGTGTTCCAGCCCATGTCCTTGTTGACGGCGCAGGCCTGCGCCGCGAAGGCCTCGTTGGCCTCCACGAGGTCGAGGTCGGCGACATTCCAGCCGGCCTTCTTCAGCGCCGCGCGGGAGGCGGGGATGGGGCCCGAGCCCATGATCGCCGGATCGACGCCGACCGACGCCCAGGACGCGATGCGGGCCATGGGGGTCAGGCCGCGGCGATTGGCTTCCGCCTCGCTCATCAGCAGCACGACGGCCGCACCGTCATTGATGCCGGAGGCATTGGCGGCGGTGACCGAGCCGTCCTTGGCGAAGGCGGGCTTCAGCTTCTGCACGCCCTCGAGGGTGACACCCTTCTTGATGTATTCATCGCTGTCCACCACCACGTCGCCTTTGCGGGTGGAGATGGTGACGGGGGCGATCTCGTCCTTGAACTTGCCGGAGCCTTGAGCGGCCTCGGCCTTGTTCTGGCTCTTCACCGCGAACTCGTCCTGCATGTCGCGGGTGATCTGCCACTGCTTGGCGACGTTCTCGGCGGTGGTGCCCATGTGGTAGCCGTTGAAGGCGTCCCACAACCCGTCCTTGATCATGGTGTCGACCATGGAATAGTCGCCCATCTTCACGCCCTCGCGGAGATAGGCGGCGTGCGGCGCACGGCTCATCGATTCCTGGCCGCCGGCGGCGACGATCTTGGCGTCGCCCGAGAGGATCTGCTGCATGCCCAGCGCCACGGCGCGGAGGCCGGAGCCGCAGAGCTGGTTGATGCCCCAGGCCGGGGTTTCCTTGGGGATGCCGGCATTGACCGAGGCCTGGCGGGCGGGGTTCTGGCCCTGGCCGGCCGTCAGGATCTGGCCGAGGATCACGTCGTCGACCTCCGCGCCGTCGACCTTGGCGCGTTCCAGCGCCGCCTTGAGGGCGACCGAGCCGAGGAAGCTCGCCGGCACGCTCGACAGCGAACCATTGAAGGACCCTACGGGCGTACGCGCCGCAGAGACGATGACAATCCCATTTCCAGACCCGGCCATGATGCCTCCTGTTGCTGATTTTGGCTTGAGCTTATGCGTTCTTTATCACCCTATGTGCAATGCGACATAGGTCTTGAATGTGGCGCTGCCGAAGTTTTTTTGCGCTTGCAATTGTGCAGTGCGGAGAGCAAGCTTTTGTGACGGGAGAGGCCCCAAAAGTCCGGTTCAATCGGCATGGGCCACGTCGAGTAGGAGGACGCCGGTGAGTGAAGAGAAGGCAGCGCCGCAGAGCGCCGTGGTCATCAAGAAATACGCCAACCGGCGGCTCTACAACACGTCCACAAGCACCTATGTGACCCTCGACGACCTGTCGGCCATGGTCAAGTCGGGCACCGATTTCCTGGTCTATGACGCCAAGACGGGCGAGGACATCACCCGCTCGGTGCTGACCCAGATCATCTTCGAGGAAGAGAACAAGGGCACCAACCTGCTGCCCATCAACTTCCTGCGCCAGCTCATTCGATTCTATGGCGATTCGATGCAGGCCTTCGTGCCGGGCTATCTCGAGTTCTCGCTCGAGAATCTCGGCAAGGAGCAGGAAAAGTTCCGCTCGCAGCTGCTGGAAGCCTGGGGCGGCGACGCCCTGAAGGCGATGCAGGACACCGCCCAGCGCAACATGGCCATGTTCGGCGACGCGATGAAGGTGTTCAACCCCTTCGCCGCCGCCATGGGCGGAGCCGTTCCGGGCGCCCCGGCACCGGGCAAGCCGGCCCAGCAGGGTTCTGCCAGCGGGTCGAGGGACGACCTGCAGGCGCTGAAGGACCAGCTTGCTGCGATGCAGCAGAAGCTCGACACCCTCACCAACAAGTAGTTGCGGCTCAGCGCGCCCTGCGCTGTGCCGCGGTATCGCTGACGAGGTCGGCGAAGCTCGGTTCCGCCGGGCGCAGCGGCTCCTCACGGCCGGGGAAGGCGCGGTCGAGCAGCGAGATGGCGCGTCTGAGCTTGGCGAGCTCGCCCTCGAGGTCCTTTTCGAAGCCGGCGATGGTGAGGCGGGCGGGGGGCACGTCCTCGTTCCAGGGCGGGCTCAGCTCCGCCATGCCGAAGAGCCGGCCCTGCATCAGGTCCACGCCCCACTGGCGCAGCAGCATCGCATCCGCCTCGGTTTCCACCCATTCCGCCACCGTCCTGATGCCGAAGGTGCGGGCGAGGTCGATGAGGGCGCGCACATAATACTGGTTCTCGTCATTGAGCGAGAGTTCGCGGCAGAAGGAGCCGTCGAGCTTGAGGTATTCGACGGGCAGGGCGCGCAGGCTGCGGAAGCTGGTGAAGCCCGCGCCGAAATCATCGATCGCCACGCTGCAGCCGAGGAAGCGCAGCTCCTCGACGAAGCGGATGACATGGGTCAGGTCGCCCAGCGCCACCGTCTCGGTGATCTCGATGATCATGCGGCCGGCGAGCTCGCGGTTCTTCGCGATGATGGAGAGGATCTCGGGGTACCAGCGCGGGTCGGTCGCGGTGGTGCCGGACATGTTGAGCGAGATCACCGCCGCCGGGTGGCGGGCGAGCACGTCCACCGCCATCTCCGCCACGGCCTTGTCGATCAGGCGGACGATGCCCAGCGTCTCGGCCACGGGGATCAGGTGGCCAGCAGGCACAATGCGGCCGTCGTCGCTGGTCATGCGCAGCAGCGCCTCGTGGAAGGCGGGCTCGCCGCTGGCGGCATCGACCACCGGCTGGAAGGCGAGCTGGAAGCGGTTCTCCTTCAGGCAGCGCACGATCTCGGCGGCATGCCTTGCATTGTCGCTGCGCTCGCAGCGGCGCTGTTCCGAGGGCTCGTAGATCACCACGTCGCCGGCCGGCTGCTTGCGCGCCTGGGTCAGGGCCTCCTCGGCGCGCGCGATCGCCATGGCGGGGTCGGCGGCATGCTGGGGCGTGACGACGGCGCCGATGGAGAGCAGTGCCCAGATGGGGCCGCGTTCGGTCTCGATCACGCTCTCGCGCGCGGTGCCGAGGAAGCGCTCGGCAGCGAAGGCCAGGTCCTCGCGGCTGCAGTTGTTGAGGACGATGCCGAACTTGGAGCCGGAATAGCGCGCCACCGCGTCGCCCGCACGGGCCACGCGGGCGAGCCTGTTGCCCACCGCGAGGATCACCTCGTCCGCCACCTCGAAGCCATAGGCCTCGTTGACGGTGGCGAGATTGGTGACGGCGATGATGAGGAAGGAACAGGCGGAACTCTCGCGCTCGGCCGCCGCCATGGCGCCGCCGAGGGATTCCATCATGCGGCCGCGGTTCATCAGGCCGGTCAGGGCATCGCAATGGCCGAGATAGCTCAGCTGCTGGTCCTGCCGGTGGCGCTCGTCGATGCGGCGGAGCGTGCCGAACACATGCGCGGGGCGGCCATCGAGGCCCGCATGCCAGCGGCCCTGGTCCTCGAGCCACTGGCTGGCCCGTCCGGTGCGCCCCTGCGGCATGAAGCGGTACTCGATGCGGAAGGGAACGCCGCCGCCCACGTCATGTTCGCCGCCGCGCATCACCGTGTCATAGCGGCTGGTGAGGTTGTCGGGGTCGAGGAGTGCGGCGAACTGGCGGCCGGTCGCCACCGTCTCGGGATCGCAGCCCAATACCTTCGAGGCCCAGGGCGACCAGGAGATCACGTCCTGCGCCACGTCCCAGTGATAGGCCGCCAGCCCCGAATCTGCCGCCGCACGGTCCGTCAACCCGGATAGTTCGCCCACGATGGTCTTCCTTCAGAGAATCGAGCCTCGGAGTCTAAAGCGAGAGGCTGAAAGCAATTCTTAACGACGACGATGAATTGCCGCGCCGCACCCCGCACCCCCTCTTCGCCGTCATGCCAGCGAAAGCTGGCACCCAGCTTTCTCACCGCATTTGCTGACGCAAAGCTGGGGCCCAGCTTCCGCTGGGGTGGCGGAGCATTGGGTGGGTTGCAGCACAGATTTCCCTCCCCACAAGGGGGAGGGGAAACCCTTCTGCCTTTAACTCTAATACCCCAGCGCGAAGCCGTCCTTGCGCGGGTCGGACCCGCCGACGAGCACGCCGTTCTCGCGGTCGATGGCGATGGCCTGGCCGCCGCCAAGGGGCCAGGGCGGGGCGACCAGGGCATGGCCCTTGGCCATCAGGCCGTCCTTCACGTGCTCCGGCACGGTGCTCTCGACCTGCACCTTGCCCGCCTTCGGGAAATAGCGCGCCCAGTCGATCGCCTCCTGCGGGTCCATGCCGTAGACATAGCGGTTCACGGCCACCGTCAGGTGGCCCATGGGCTGGTAGTCGCCGCCCATCACGCCATAGCTCATGTCGACGAGGCCATCCTTCTTCACCATGGCGGGGATGATGGTGTGGAGCGGGCGCTTGCGCGGCCCGATGCAGTTGGGGTGACCGGGGTCGGTCACGAAGCAGGCGCCGCGGTTCTGCAGCGCGATCCCCGTCTTCGGCGTGACGACGCAGGAGCCGAAGCCGTCATAGACCGAGTTGATGAAGGAGACGGCGAGGCGCTTCTCGTCGACGACCGAGAGATAGATGGTGTCGGAGTTGCGCATCGCCGTGTCGATGTCGAGCGCGCGGTTCATGTCGATCATCGCGGCGAGCCTCTGGGCGGTCTTGGCCGACAGCAGTTCGTCCACCGGCACCTCGTGGAAGTCCGGGTCGGCGATGTGGCGGTTCCTGAGTTCCCAGGCGATCTTCATCGCCTCGATCTCGATGTGGTGGCGCTCGACCGAGTCGGGCGCATGGCGGCGGAGCCCGATCTGCGAAACGATGTTCATGGCAATGAGCGCGGTGAGGCCCTGGCCCGATGGCGGAATTTCCAGCACCTCGTGGCCCATGAACTCCGTCGAGATCGGCTTCACCCAGGTCGATTGATGGGCGGCGAAATCATCCATGGTGAGGAGCGAGCCCTTGGCGCGCACCGTCGCCACGATGTCCTCGGCAATCGCCCCCTTGTAGAAGGCATCCCGGCCTTCCTTCCCGATCAGGCGCATGCTCCGGGCCAATGCAGGATAGTGCATGATCTCGCCGACCTTGGGCGTGCGGCCGTCCTTCAGGCAATGCACGCGGCCGCCCGCGTCCGCTTCGAGGAAGGGCGTGTCCTCCGGCCAGTCCCAGGCGACGCGCGGCGTGACGGGCACTCCTTCCTCGGCCATGCGGATCGCGGGCTTCAGCGCCTCGGCGAGGTCCATGGTGCCGAATTTCCTCAGGAGTTCCGCCCAGCCGTCGATGGCGCCCGGCACGGTGATGGCATGGATCGAACGGATGGCGATCTCGGCGAGGCCCGAGGCCTTGAGCCATTCGGAATCTGCCGCCAGGCCCGACCGGCCGGAGGCATTCAGCCCCGAAACCTTGCCGTCCGGCGTGCCGACGAGCGCGAAGCAGTCACCGCCCACCCCGGTCATGGCAGGCTCCACCACGCAGAGCACGGCGGAGGCGACCACTGCCGCGTCCGCCGCATTGCCGCCCGCGCGAAGGGTGTCGATGGCGGCGAGCGTGGCCAGCGGGGCCGATGTGGCGGCCATGCCGCGGGTGCCGTAGGCGGCCGAGCGGCCGGGGCGTTCAAAGTTGCGCATGCGTCATCATCCTGAAAACAAAGGGCGCTGGAAGAAAACTCCGAGAAGCGTCGCAAAAGGCATCGCATGCGGGAAAGCCCTGTAGCAAGACACACCCCGTCATGACTGCCGCGCCTTCGGATCAGGGTTCCGCGCCGGACCCTGCCCGCTTCGCGGGGCCGCCAAAAAGGTAATCGACATTTCCCACCAGTAATGTAATTTTACTGCTGGGAAATCTCATCCACACAAGGGAAACGGACGAATGGCCACGGTGAAGAGCGATATCGAAATTGCCCGCGAGGCGAAAATGAAGCCGATCATGGAGATCGGCAAGGGCCTCGGCATCCCCGAGAAGGACCTGATCCCCTATGGCCACACCAAGGCCAAGGTGGCGCTCTCCTACATCGACAGCCTGAAGTCGAAGAAGAACGGCAAGCTCATCCTCGTCACCGCCATCAACCCGACCCCTGCCGGCGAAGGCAAGACCACCACCACCGTGGGTCTCGGCGACGGCCTCAACCGCATCGGCAAGAAGGCCATGGTGGCGCTGCGCGAGCCTTCGCTCGGCCCCTGCTTCGGCATGAAGGGCGGTGCGGCCGGCGGCGGCTATGCCCAGATCGTGCCGATGGAAGACATCAACCTGCACTTCACCGGTGACTTCCACGCCATCACCTCGGCGCACAACCTGCTCAGCGCCATGATCGACAACCACATCTACTGGGGCAACGAGCTCGGCATCGACACCCGCCGCGTCGCCTGGCGCCGCGTCATGGACATGAATGACCGCGCGCTGCGCGAGATCGTCTGCTCGCTCGGCGGTGTTGCCAACGGCTATCCGCGCGAAGCGGGCTTCGACATCACGGTCGCTTCCGAGATCATGGCCATCCTCTGCCTCTCGACCTCGATCGAGGATCTCGAGCGCCGCATCGGCCAGATCGTCATCGGCTACAAGAAGGACAAGTCGCCGGTGCTGGCCAAGGACATCAAGGCGCCCGGCGCCATGGTGGTGCTCCTCAAGGACGCACTGCAGCCGAACCTCGTGCAGACGCTCGAGAACAACCCGGCCTTCGTGCATGGCGGCCCCTTCGCCAACATCGCGCATGGCTGCAACTCGGTGATGGCCACCCAGTCGGCGCTGAAGCTCGCCGACTACGTCGTCACCGAAGCGGGCTTCGGCGCTGACCTCGGTGCCGAGAAGTTCTTCGACATCAAGTGCCGCAAGGCCGGCCTCTCGCCCTCGGCCACCGTCATCGTCGCCACCGTCCGCGCGCTGAAGATGCATGGCGGTGCGGCCAAGGACGAGCTCAAGACCGAGAACGTCGAAGTGCTCAAGAAGGGCCTCGCCAACCTCGGCCGCCACATTGAGAACGTGAAGAAGTTCGGCGTGCCGATCGCGGTCGCCATCAACCACTTCATCTCGGACACCGATGCCGAAGTGCAGGCCGTGATCGACTACTGCAAGACGCATGGCGTCGAGGCCTTCCGCTGCACCCACTGGGCCGAAGGCGGCAAGGGCACCGAGGCGCTGGCCAAGCATGTCGCCGAACTCGCCGACAAGGGCTCGGCCCAGTTCAAGCCGATCTACGACGAGAATGTCTCGCTCTTCGACAAGGTCAAGACCATCGCCCGCGAGATCTACCGTGCGGACGACGTGGTGGCCGACAAGTCGGTGCGCGACCAGCTCAAGGCCTGGGAAGCGGCGGGCTACGGCAAGTTCCCGATCTGCATGGCCAAGACCCAGTACTCGTTCTCGACCGACCCGAACCTCAAGGGCGCGCCGACCAACCACGTGCTGCCGGTGCGCGAAGTCCGCCTGTCGGCGGGTGCCGAATTCATCGTGGTCATCTGCGGTGACATCATGACAATGCCCGGCCTGCCCAAGGTGCCGTCAGCGGAAGTCATCGGGCTCGACGACAAGGGCCAGATCGTCGGCTTGTTCTAAGCCGGAGCGTTCGTTCGATTGCCGAAGGCCCGGGGATTTCCCCGGGCCTTTTGCTTTGTTGACTCGGCAAACGATTTAAGTTTGTTTCTTCACCGGGATCCGAGCGTGCTTTTCCACTCACACCATGTGAAGGAGGCAACCAACATGGCTGACGTCGTTTTCCGCTTTCCCGCCCCTGGCCCCGAGCCCATCACCGGCGATCTCGACGGCTGGAAGAAGGTCGAGGGCAACCCAACCATGAAGACCTGGGTGCAGCACACCTCGGCCGACGGCAGCGTGATCAGCGGCACCTGGGAGGCAACGCCGGGCACCTGGCACGCCACCTATGGCGCCTATGAATTCGTGCACCTGATCGACGGCCAGATCACCATCACGCCGGACGGCGGCCAGCCGGTGACCATGCAGCCGGGCGACGCCTTCACGGTGGAGCCGGGCTTCGCCGGCACCTGGAAGATCGAGAAGCCGGTCAGGAAGCACTTCTGCATCAAGCTGAAGTGA
This sequence comes from Aestuariivirga litoralis, assembly GCF_003234965.1. GTDB lineage: Bacteria > Pseudomonadota > Alphaproteobacteria > Rhizobiales > Aestuariivirgaceae > Aestuariivirga > Aestuariivirga litoralis. Next base: position 48,539 of record NZ_QKVK01000003.1, on the reverse strand, counting down.
CCTTCAGCGGGTTGTCCGCCGGCGGCTGGTTGCGCAGCGCCGTCGCCACCCGCGTGAAGGTCTGCATGAGCACGCGGCGGGTGTCCTCATCCGCCGTGGTCTCAAGGGCTTTCTCCATGCACTGAAGCCAGGACTGCGCCTCCACCTCGCCGATGGCCAGGTGGTTGTGCATCTGGCGCACGTTGGAATGCCGATACTGCTCGACATAGAGCTGCGGGCCGCCGAGGAAGCCCGACAGGAACATGAACTGGGCCTCCCGCGCATGCGCCAGGCCATTGCCCTGGTTGTGCATGACGCGCAGCGGCGCGCCCTCGGGTTCGGTCTCGACCAGGTCGTAAAACACCTTCACCAGGCGCCGCACGCCCTCCTCGCCACCGATCCGGTCATAGGGGGTCTGGTAGGGGGCTGCGGTCATGACGGGTCCTCCGGGCTGCACGGTATCGCGGCAGCATAAACCCGCCGCGGGGGTGCGCGGTTTGTCCAATCGCAAGGATCTGCATGATTATTCGGCATGATTGCCGGTTGCCTGAGCGGCGGCAGGCTCATTTTTGCGGCAATGCAGCAGGAATGTGGCAATGTGAACGTGTGATTAAGATGCTGTTTTAGCTATTGTAAAGCGAGGCATGCAGAATTTGCAATTCTCATTTTGTTGCACCGCACCTAAATTTCCTCTCGTTGAAAGCAACCAAAGGCCCATCATCTCAAGGGGGATGACACATGTTCGAAGTTCTCAAGTCCCGCTACTCCACCTGGAAGCGCTATTCCCGCACCGTCCAGGAGCTCGAGCAGCTCACGTCGCGTGAGCTCGCCGATCTCGGCATCTCGCGCTCCGACATTCCGCGGCTTGCCCGGGAAGCGGCCCGCCAATGACATTCTTCCCGGCCTCCCTGCTCGAACGCCTGGGCCGCAGCCGGAAACTGAAGGCCTACCGCAAGGCCCGCGCCGAAGCCGAAGCGCTGTCGGACGAGGACCTGGCCGACATGGGCCTGAAACGATACCAGCTGGGCCACGTGGCCCGCGTCAGGGCCTTCAGGACCTGACCCACGAAGAACCCGCCGGTCCTCCCCCGGCGGGTTTTTTGTTTGGCTCACACCACCCTCACAAGCCGTCACCCCAGCGAAAGCTGGGGCCTAGCTTTTTTTGGATGCAGGGTTCGGTGTATGACGTAACGTCATGCAGGTCGAGAAACACCCCGCGGTCTACATGCTTCCAACCGTTACCGCGGCACCATCTACATCGGCGTGACCAGCGATCTGTGGACCCGTGTCTGCGCCCACAAGAATGGGACCACGCCGGGGTTCACCTCCACCTATGGCACCAACCGGCTGGTCTGGTACGAGCATCGCCTGCTGATGGAAGTGGCTATCCGCCGAGAAAAGCAGCTCAAGGCGTGGAAGCGGGACTGGAAGATCGAGATCATAGAGAAAATGAACCCCGATTGGCGCGATCTGCACGATGAGATTGATGTGCTGGCGACGCTGGTTTCCGAGTGAAATTCCCCGCCCGCGGCCGCCAAAGCTGGGCCCCAGCTTTCGCTGGGGTGACGAGCTGAGGGAGTAGTGCTTGGTGACAACACGCCGCCCGGATTGCACCCACCAAAGTCGCGGCAATCCGTCGCGTGAACGTGGTTGCGAGTCCATTCCCCATGTGATAGCCAACGCGCGCGGCGGGGCGGGGGCCTCGGACCGTGGGTGTGCAGCCTTGCATGCCGGCCTCCCAGACATTCCAGCGGCACGGCGCCAAGTCATTGATGCGCAGGCCCAAAAGCGAGTGAAAGACGGATCGTGGCGACCACAGATCAGACAGTTTCCGGGGTTCCGGGCCGCTATGCCAGCGCGCTCTTCGAACTCGCATCCGAGGAGAAGGCCACCGAAGAGGTGAGCCGCCAGCTCCACGCCTTCCAGTCCGCCATCGACCAGTCGGAAGACCTGGCCCGCCTGGTGCGCTCGCCGGTGTTTTCCTCCGAGGACCAGATCGCGGCGCTCGGCGCCGTCGCCGGCCAGCTCGGCATCACCGGTGCGACCCTCAATTTCCTGAAGCTGGCGGCCAAGAACCGCCGCCTCAGCGCCGTTCCCGACATGATCAAGGCCTATGCCACGCTGCTCGCCTCCTCCAAGGGCGAGATCGCGGGCGAGGTCACCTCGGCCGAGCCGCTCTCGGGCCAGCAACTCGAAGACCTCAAGGCCGCGCTCAAGTCATCGCTCGGCCGTGACGTCGCCCTCTCAACCCGCGTCGACAGCTCGATCCTCGGCGGCCTCATCGTGAAGGTGGGCTCCCGCATGATGGACAACTCGCTGAAGACCAAGCTCCAGACACTCAAGATCGCCATGAAGGGAACCGCCTGATGGACATTCGCGCCGCCGAAATTTCCGCCATTCTCAAGAAGCAGATCAAGGACTTCGGCAAGGAAGCCCAGGTCTCCGAAATCGGCCAGGTGCTGTCCGTCGGTGACGGCATCGCCCGCGTCTACGGCCTCGACAACGTGCAGGCCGGCGAAATGGTCGAGTTCGCCAATGGCATGAAGGGCATGGCCCTCAACCTCGAAACCGACAACGTCGGCATCGTGATCTTCGGTTCGGACCGCGAGATCCGCGAAGGCGACACGGTGAAGCGCACCGGCGCCATCGTCGAAGTCCCCGTCGGCAAGGAGCTCCTCGGCCGCGTCGTCGACGCGCTGGGCAACCCGATCGACGGCAAGGGCCCGATCAACGCCAAGCAGTTCAAGCGCGTCGACGTGAAGGCGCCCGGCATCATCCCGAGGAAGTCGGTGCATGAGCCGATGTCCACCGGCCTCAAGGCCGTCGACGCCCTGATCCCGATCGGCCGCGGCCAGCGCGAGCTGGTCATCGGCGACCGCCAGACCGGCAAGACCGCCATCATCCTCGACACCATCCTGAACCAGAAGCCGATCCACATCGCAGGCCCGGAGAAGGACAAGCTCTACTGCGTCTATGTCGCCTGCGGCCAGAAGCGCTCGACGGTGGCGCAGTTCGTGAAGGTGCTGGAAGACAACGGCGCGCTCGAATATTCGATCGTCATCGCCGCCACGGCGTCGGACCCGGCTCCGCTGCAGTATCTCGCCCCCTTCACCGGCTGCACCATGGGCGAGTTCTTCCGCGACAACGGCATGCATGCGCTGATCGCCTATGACGATCTCTCCAAGCAGGCCGTCGCCTATCGCCAGATGTCGCTGCTGCTGCGCCGCCCGCCGGGCCGCGAAGCCTATCCGGGCGACGTGTTCTATCTCCACTCCCGCCTGCTCGAGCGTGCGGCCAAGCTCAACGACTCGATGGGTGCCGGTTCGCTCACCGCACTCCCGGTCATCGAGACCCAGGCCAACGACGTGTCGGCCTACATTCCCACCAACGTGATCTCGATCACCGACGGCCAGATCTTCCTCGAGACCGACCTGTTCTACCAGGGCATCCGCCCGGCGGTGAACGTCGGCCTCTCGGTGTCGCGCGTCGGCTCCGCCGCCCAGACCAAGGCGATGAAGCAGGTGGCCGGCAAGATCAAGGGCGAGCTGGCGCAGTACCGCGAAATGGCGGCCTTCGCGCAGTTCGGTTCTGACCTCGACGCCTCCACCCAGAAGCTCCTCAACCGCGGCGCGCGCCTGACCGAGCTCCTGAAGCAGTCGCAGTTCGCGCCGATGAAGACGGAAGAGCAGGTCGTGGTGATCTATGCCGGCGTCAACGGCTATCTCGATCCGCTGCCGGTCAACAAGGTCAAGGCCTTCGAGGACGGCCTGCTGCGCTTCGTGCGCGACAAGCATGCCGACATCCTCGATGCGATCCGCACCGAGAAGGCGATTTCGGATGCGACCATGCCGAAGCTCAAGGCCGCCGTCGAAGCCTTCGCCAAGTCCTTCGCCTAAGGGTCCCCGATGGCAAGTCTCAAGGACTTACGCAATCGCATCGCCTCGGTGAAGGCGACGCGCAAGATCACCAAGGCCATGCAGATGGTGGCCGCGGCGAAACTGCGCCGCGCCCAGGAAGCAGCCGTCGCCGCGCGCCCCTATTCGGAGCGCATGTCGGCGGTGATCGGCAACCTCGCCTCCGCCATGAGCGGCAAGGCGGGCGCGCCCACACTTCTCACCGGCACGGGTTTCGATGAAACGCACCTGCTGATCGTGGCGACCGCCGAGCGCGGCCTCTGCGGCGGCTTCAATTCATCGATCGCAAAGCTTGCCCGCGAGCATGCCGATCGCCTCATCGCCCAGGGCAAGACGGTGAAGATCTTCACCGTCGGCAAGAAGGGCAATGACGCGCTGAAGCGTGTCTATGGCAAGTACATCGTCGAGCACGTCGACTTCCGCTCCGTGAAGCAGATGTCGTTCGCCGAGGCCCAGGCCGTTGCGCACAAGGTGCTCAACATGTTCCACAACGGCGAGTTCGATGTGGCAACCCTGTTCTTCTCCGAGTTCAAGTCGGTCATTTCGCAGAAGCCCACGGCCCTGCGTCTGATCCCGGCCGATGTCTCGGGTGCGAAGCCCGCCGATCTTGGCGGCGCTGTCTACGAAGCCGAGCCCGAAGAGGGCGAAATCCTGGCCGATCTCCTGCCGCGCAACATCGCGGTGCAGATTTTCCGTGGCCTTCTCGAAAATGCGGCCTCCGAGCAGGGTGCCCGCATGAGCGCCATGGACAACGCCACCCGCAACGCCGGTGACATGATCAACAAGCTGTCGATCAAGTACAACCGCCAGCGCCAGGCGCAGATCACCAAGGAACTCATCGAAATCATTTCGGGCGCCGAAGCGCTCTAAGAGAACGGAAGGACGAGACACATGGCAAACAGCGAGGCCGCAGTCGGCCGCATCACCCAGGTCACCGGCGCCGTCGTCGACGTCGCCTTCGATGGTGGTCTTCCCGAGATCCTCAACGCGCTCGAGACCGAGAATGGCGGCAACCGCCTCGTCCTCGAAGTGGCCCAGCACCTCGGTGAGAACACCGTGCGCTGCATCGCCATGGACTCGACCGAAGGTCTGGTCCGCGGCCAGAAGGTCACCAACACCGGCGCCCCCATCACCGTTCCGGTCGGCAACGAGACGCTGGGCCGCATCATGAACGTCATCGGCGAGCCCGTCGACGAGGCCGGCCCCATCGGCGCCACCGCCCGCCGCGCCATCCACCAGGCAGCGCCTGAATTCGTCGAGCAGTCGACCGCCGCCGAAATCCTCGTCACCGGCATCAAGGTCGTCGACCTCCTCGCTCCCTATGCGAAGGGCGGCAAGATCGGCCTGTTCGGCGGCGCCGGCGTGGGCAAGACCGTGCTGATCATGGAGCTCATCAACAACATCGCCAAGACGCACGGCGGCTACTCGGTGTTCGCCGGCGTGGGCGAGCGTACGCGTGAAGGCAACGACCTCTATCACGAGATGATGGAGTCGGGCGTGAACAAGAACCCGAAGGAAGGCTCCGTCGCCGGTTCCAAGGCCGCGCTGGTCTATGGCCAGATGAACGAGCCGCCGGGTGCCCGCGCCCGCGTCGCGCTGACCGGCCTCACCGTCGCCGAGCACTTCCGCGACCAGGGCCAGGACGTGCTGTTCTTCGTCGACAACATCTTCCGCTTCACCCAGGCCGGTTCCGAAGTGTCCGCTCTCCTTGGCCGTATTCCTTCGGCCGTGGGCTATCAGCCGACGCTGGCCACCGACATGGGCGCCATGCAGGAGCGCATCACCACGACGACCAAGGGTTCGATCACCTCGGTGCAGGCCATTTACGTGCCGGCCGACGACTTGACCGACCCCGCACCCGCCACCTCCTTCGCCCACTTGGACGCCACCACCGTGCTGTCGCGTTCGATCGCCGAAAAGGGCATCTACCCGGCGGTGGATCCGCTCGACTCGACCTCGCGCATGCTCGACCCGCGCGTCATCGGCGAGGAGCACTACCATGTGGCCCGCCAGGTGCAGCAGATCCTCCAGCGCTACAAGGCGCTGCAGGACATCATCGCCATTCTCGGCATGGACGAGCTCTCGGAAGAAGACAAGCTGACGGTGGCCCGCGCCCGCAAGATCGAGCGCTTCCTGTCGCAGCCCTTCGACGTCGCGGCCGTCTTCACCGGCTCCTCGGGCGTGCAGGTCAAGCTCGAAGACACCATCAAGGGCTTCAAGGGCCTCTGCGAAGGCGCCTATGACCACCTGCCTGAACCGGCCTTCTACATGGTCGGCACCATCGATGAAGCCATCGAGAAGGCCAAGCGTCTCGCCGCCGAGGCAGCGTAATCCAGATGGCTGGTCTTCATTTCGAACTCGTGAGCCCCGCGCGGCTTCTGTTCTCGGGCGACGTGGCCTCGGTCACGCTCCCGGGCACCGAGGGCGAGATGGGCATCTATCCGGGCCACTCGCCCGTCCTCACCACGCTGCGCCCCGGCGTCGTCACCGTCACCCGTGACGGCGGCGCGGCCGAGCGCATCTTCGTCAAGGGCGGCATGGCGGAAGTGAACCCTCAGGGCCTCACGCTCCTGGCCGAGGTCGCGATCCCGGTGGCCGAAGTCACGGCGGATGTGATGGCCCGCCAGATCAAGGACGCCGAACAGGACCTCGCCGACGCCAAGCCCGGCGAAGCCCAGCGCAAGGCAACGGAAGTGCTGAACCAGCTGAAGGCGCTGCAGTCGGCGCTGTGATCTGCAGGTCAGGGCAGGATTTGAAATCGCCGGGGCAATGCTCCGGCGATTTTGTTTTGTGGGAGATGCATCCGCGCGTCCTCACGCTCGCTAACTCTTTCTCAGCTCATCATCGCCGGGCTCGTCCCGGCGATCCTTATCCCGGCGCCCGAAAAGGATGCGCGGGTCGAGCCCGCGCATGATGAGAAGGAGAGGGAGACCGTGAAAAACAAAAAGCCCGCCATCGCTGGCGGGCTCTTCATCGGTATTGGTCCCGAGACGGTGCTTAACCCTGGCGCTTGCCGAGTTCGGTCATCCAGCTGCCGCCGCCGGTGCGCTTGGGGGCCTGCTGGCCGCCGCCATTGTTGCCGCCATCGCGCTTCGGCGCGTGGGCCTTCTGGCCCTGCGGCTTCTGGCCCTGCGGTTTGCCCTGGCGGGGCTGGCCGTTGGCGTTGCCGCCACCGTGGTTGCGGTTGGGCTTCTGGCCGCGGTGGTGGGGCTTGCCGGTCTGCGGCTTGTCCTTCACCGGCTGCCAGCCGAAGGTCGGGGCGAGCTGCTGCACACCCTTCAGCCCAAGCTCATGCTCGACCACCGGCACCTGGGCGCGGATGGTCTTCTCGATGTCACGCAGCAGGCCTCGGTCTTCCGGCGTGCAGAAGGCGATGGCCGAACCATCGGCCCCGGCGCGCGCCGTGCGGCCGATGCGGTGGACGTAAGACTCCGGCACATGCGGCAGGTCGTAGTTGACGACGTGGCTCACGCCATCGACGTCGATGCCGCGGGCCGCGATGTCGGTCGCGACGAGGACGAGGATCTTGCCCGCCTTGAAGCCGGCGAGTGCGCGCTCGCGGTTGTTCTGGCTCTTGTTGCCGTGGATCGCCGCGGCGGTGAAGCCCGCGTTGGAGAGGTGCTTCATCACCTTGTCGGCGCCGTGCTTGGTGCGGGTGAAGACCAGCGTGCGCGTCATGTTGTTGTCGGCCAGCAATGCTGCGAGCAGCTTTGCCTTGTTGGCCGGGTCGACATGGATCACGGACTGGTTCACGCGCTCCGCGGTGGTGGCGACCGGGGTCACTTCCACGCGCACCGGATCGGTGAGGAGGTTGTTGGCGAGGCCCGAGATCTCCTTCGGCATGGTGGCCGAGAAGAACAGGTTCTGGCGCTGGGCCGGCAGCATCCCTGTGATCTTGCGGATCGCGTGGATGAAGCCCAGGTCGAGCATCTGGTCGACTTCGTCGAGGACGAAGATCTCGACCTTCGACAGGGTCAGCGCCTTGCGCTCGATCAGGTCCACGAGGCGGCCGGGGGTGGCCACCACGACGTCGACGCCGCCGCGCAGGATGTCGACCTGCTTGTTCAGCGACACGCCGCCGAAGACGACGGCGCGCGTCACCTTCAGGAACTTGCCATAGACGCGGAAGCTCTCGCCGATCTGGGCGGCAAGCTCACGCGTGGGCGACAGGATCAGCGCACGGCAGGTGCCGCGTTGGGCGCGCTCGGGGTGGGCGGCCAGCTTCTGCAGGATGGGCAGCGCGAAGGCGGCCGTCTTGCCGGTGCCGGTCTGGGCGATGCCCAGCAGGTCACGGCCGGCGAGCAGGCTGGGGATCGACTGCGCCTGGATGGGGGTGGGCTTCTCGTAGCCCTCGGCGGTCAACGCACGGAGCAGGGGTTCGGAGAGGTTGAGGTCGGTAAAATTGGTCACGTCTAATCTTCTTTCGGTCTTCGGAGCATGAGTGGGCAGCGCAAGCCATGTCCGAAGCGCCGGAATCAGGGAATCTGATCCAGGCCGGGCGGGCGCTGAAACCTACCCACGTGAAAGGTATGTTCGGGAGTGTCGCGTCTCTTGGTGGCCGGAACGGCTGCAGCCTGGCTGCGCCTCACGTATTCCTGTCGGCCTCGTGCGACAGGCCCCATATGGGCGTGTTGCAGTGCAATGTCAAAGTATTCTTTCGGACAGGATTTCCGGCAGGTCGCTCATCCTCGCGAAAGTGATGCGGGCACCCGCCGCGACGAGCTTCGGCGCCTGCTCCTCGGGGTGCGGGTGGGTGCCGGTGAAGCCCAGCACCCTGCAGCCCGCGCGGTGCGCCGCCGTGACGCCGGTAACCGAATCCTCGACCACGATGCAGTCTTCCGGCTTGTAGCCTGCCCGGCGGGCCGCCTCGATGAACACGTCGGGCTCTGGCTTGCCGCGCGCCACATGCTCGAAGGTGGTGATGCGGTTGCCGAAGAAGCGGGTAAGGCCCGTGATGCGCAGCGCGGTTTCGACCCGCTCATAGGGAGAGTTCGAGGCGACACTGAAATGCTGCGGGCCCAGCGCCTCGAGTGCCGACTCGACACCATCGACCGCGCGCAGGTCCGTTTCGTAAAGCTTCAGCAGGCGCAGGTCCTTTTGCGCCGAGGCATCGGCCGGGAAGGTCACGCCGAATTCCTGCTGCATCTCATCCAGCATGGCAGCGAAGGTGCGGCCGACGAAGCGCCGGTGTGCGTCTTCCTCGCTCATGACGACGCCGTTCTCGGCGAGGATGGCGACGTCCACCCGCATCGACAGCGGCTCGGAATCGACCAGCACGCCGTCGCAGTCGAAGATGAAGTGCGGCACGTCCTCAGCCCTTCTTCGCCAGCCGGGCATAGGCGATCGCCGCCGCCATGCCCGCCAGCACGAAGATCACGAAGGCGATGATCCCGTTCACCAGCATGTCATAGGGCCCGAACAGGAAGACGATCACCGCAAGCGCGATGCCGAACAGGGTGATGAGGATCTGGACGATCTGGGCTCTGGACATGGCATGCGATTTAGATGGCTTTGCCGCGCGGGGCAACCTCACGCCCCGAGGTGCCGGAACTCCGCCAGCACCTGCGCATAGACCTGGCGCTTGAAGGGCACGATCAGGTCCATCAGCTCGTCCATGCGGGCCCAGCGCCACTGGTCGAATTCCTGCTTGTGGCCGGGCGGGGCAAGATCGATTTCGGAATCGTCGCCGGTAAAGCGGAGCGCGAGCCATTTCTGGGTCTGGCCGCGATACTTGCCGTTCCACGACTTGCCGATCAGGTGTTCGGGCAGGTCATAATTGTACCAGCGGCTGGACTCCGCGATGATCTCGGCCGAGGTGACGGCAGTTTCCTCGGCCAGTTCACGCAGCGCTGCAGCGCGCACGTCCTCGCCCTTGTCGATGCCGCCCTGCGGCATCTGCCACCAGTGGCCCTTGCCCTCGTCATTCTGCTTGTCGAAGCGCCGGCCGATCCATACGAGGCCCGCCTTGTTGATCAGCATCACGCCGACGCAGGGGCGATAGGCGGTGATCTCGTCATGCTTGCTCATCAGGTGGCTCTTCCCTTGTAGGCGGCGCTCACGGGCACCAGCAGAATGCCCTTCTCCTGCAGGGTTTTGGCCCATTCCGCAACGGTTTCGATGGTGATGTCGAGGCCCGAACCGGTGGCGATGGCAGAGCCGTGCTTCCGGGCTTCCTTCTCCAGCTGCGCGAGGGCGGCGGAGATGGCCGCGGCGCTGGGGTCGGCATCGATCACCATGGTGGCGTGCTGCACCGGCAGGCGCAGTTCCCGCGCCAGCCGGGAGGTCCGCGTTTTTTTCACGCTGGCATCCTCGAGATAGGCGAGGCCGCGGGACTTGAGCTCCGCCAGCACCGGCCGCAGCGCCTCCTCGCTCGTCAGCAGGCGTCCACCCATGTAGTTGGTGATGCCGGAATAGCCGGCGAAGCGGCTCATCAGCCATTTCAGGGCGGAAAGGTTCTGCTCCGGTGTCGCATCGCTCAGCAGGGTGCGGGGCCCGGGGTTGGTGGCGGGGTAGCCCACAGGTTCCATCGGCACCTGCAGCAGGATCTCGTGGCCATCGCCGCGCGCCTGGTTCACCTGGGCCTGCAGATTGTCGCCATAGGGGGCGAAGCCCAGCGTCACGTCACCCGGCAGCAGGTCAAGCGCCTTCTTGGTCAGCCGCTCGTTGAGGCCCATGCCGCCCAGCACCAGCGTGATCTTCGGCCGGCCGGACTGGACAATCGCCATGGGCGTCACCTGGGAATAGGTGTCGAAGGGCTTCTGCCCGCCATCGCCGATGCGCGGCAGCGGGCCGTCTGCCGACTTTTCCGTCACCTCCACGATGGGCGCCGCCCGCATCGCCCTGTGCGGCGCGACGATGATCATCGCCTCCTCGTGCTTTTCGGGGGCCATGGCATCCTCGGGCGCAAGGTCCTGCACCGCGCCGCTGCCGTCCATCTCCTCGCCGCCGCTGATCTCGATGGCGTTCGGGTCGATCATGCCGTCCGCAGTGTCGTCCGCCACGTCCTCCGTGGGGGCGCCGTCCTCGGCAGGCGTGGTGGAGGAGGTGATGATTTCCGCCTGTTCCGGAATGGCGGCGACGACCACCGGCTGCCCGGCCAGGGGGGCGGGCTGGCGCATCAGCCACGCGGTCCCGGCCGTGAAGGCAAGCACGAGGGACAGGGCAGCCACCGGCAGCGCGCCGGGGCGGCGGCGCCACAGGCGTTGCGCCAGGCTCATCCGCTTCAGTGGTCGGAGCATTTCGTCACGGGGCATGGATCGGGCCGTCGGGCATGATTCGGATGCCCCGAGTTTCGGGCGGCGACCGTTAACGGCCTGTTAATCCTCACGGAAAGGTTGATGATTCTTCCGGGAGGGGAAATGAAAATGCCCGGCACGGGGCCGGGCATTTCGGGTCTTGCTATGGCGCGGAAGATCAGTTGGCCGTGGTGTCCGGCGCGGCGCCTTCCTTCGGCTTCTCTTCCTTGGGCTTGACGTTGGAGACGACCTTGACGCCGTTCAGGAAGTCGATCGCCGCCTTGAGCTGCAGGTCCTTGGTCTTGTCTTCCGGCACATAGGCCGAGGAGCCGCCACCCTCGTCGCCGCCGCCCTCATTGGTGAGGTGGCCCTTGAGGCCGGCCTCGCCCTCGGTCGAGACGTTCTTGCCCTTGAGTTCCGGCGGCAGTTCTTCCTCGATCACGATGTCGGCGTCGATGCCCTTGGCCTGGATGGAGCGGCCGGCCGGCGTGTAGTAGCGCGCGGTGGTCAGGCGCAGCGCACCCTCGCCGCCGAGCGGGATGATGGTCTGCACCGAGCCCTTGCCGAAGCTGCGCGTGCCGATGAGTGTCGCGCGCTTGTGGTCCTGCAGCGCGCCCGACACGATTTCGGAGGCAGACGCCGAGCCGCCGTTGATCAGCACCACGATGGGCTTGCCATTGGCAAGGTCGCCTTTCGTCGCGTTGAAGCGCTGGGTTTCATCCGCATGGCGGCCGCGGGTCGACACGATCTCGCCCTTGTCGAGGAAGGTGTCTGAGACCGAGATCGCCATGTCGAGCAGGCCGCCCGGGTCGTTGCGCAGGTCGATGATGTAGCCCTTCACCTTGTCGCCCAAGGTGGTGCGGAAGTGCTCCATCGCCTTCTCGAGGCCTTCCTGCGTCTGCTCCGTGAAGGAGGAGATGCGGATATAGCCGATGTCGTTGTTCTCGATCGAGTACTTCACCGACTGCACGCGGATCTTGTCACGCGTCAGCTTCTGCTCGAAGGGCTCCTTCTTGTCGCGCACCACGGTGAGGGTGATGTCGGTGCCGATCTTGCCGCGCATCTTGTCGACCGCGTCGTTGAGCGTCATGCCCTGCACGTCGGTGCCGTCGATCTTGATGATCAGGTCATTGGCCATCAGGCCGGCGCGCGAGGCGGGCGTGTCATCGATGGGGGACACCACCTTGATGACGCCGTTCTCCATCGTCACCTCGATGCCGAGGCCGCCGAACTCGCCGCGCGTCTGCACGCTCATGTCGGCGAACTGCTTCTTGTTCATGTAGCTCGAATGCGGGTCGAGCGAGGCGAGCATGCCGTTGATGGCGGCCTCGATCATCTGCTGCTCGTCGGGCTCCTCGACATAGTCGGCGCGCACCCGGTCGAACACGTCGCCGAACAGGTTCAACTGCTTGTAGGTGTCGGCATTGGAGGCAGCACCGGCCACGCCGAAGGCGTGCCACAGGAGCGAGGCGGAGACCGCACCCGCCAGCACCAGGCCGAAATTCTGCAACCGCGTATTCTTCTTCATCCACTCGCCTCTTTCAAACCGCCGATCCACCAGGGACCTGAGTCAATGGCCTCCGTGCCATCCCGGAATTCGATATATAGCACCGGCCTTCCGTCTGGCACCACATCACCGAAAAGTGTGACGGAAGCAGGGCCGGAACCCATCTCGCCGACGGGTTCCCCCGCGCGCAGGAACTCTCCCACGCCTGCCGTAACCTTGTCCATGCCCGCCAGCAGCACCCGGTAGCCGCCGCCGGGGTTCAGGATGACAACTTGTCCATAGGACCGGAAGGGGCCGGCGAATTCCACCTTGCCGTCGGCCGGCGTCGTCACCTGGGCGTTGGCCCGGGTGGCGATCATCAGCCCCTGCGTGTCGCGGCCCAGCCCGTCCGGCTCGCCGAAGCGGCGCACGATCTGGCCCTGAGCCGGGAAGGGCAGCTTGCCGCGGGCGTCGGGGAAGGGAAGCTTGGGCTGTCGCAGCAGGGCCTCGCGCTGTTCGCGCTGGCGCTGCTCCTCGGCCTTGGCGGCCTCCTGCTGCTGGCGCTGGGTCTCGAGGTTGGACAGGAGCTGCTTCAGTGACTTGGCCTTTTCCGCCAGCTCGGCGGTGCGCTGGCGCTCGGCCTCCAGGTCGGCCGTGCCGCGGCTCACCAGCGCCTGCTTCTGCGTCACCAGGTCCTTCAGCGCGGTGCGCTCGTCGTTGAGGCGGGTGATCTCGCGGGCCACGTCGTCCTTGCGCGCGGTGATGGTGGCCTCGAGGTGCTTCAGCTGGTCGAGCTTGGCGGCCAGGGCCCGGGCCTCCTCCTGCAGCTCCGGCGCAATGGTGCCGAGCAGCATGGCGCCGCGCAGCGCGGCCAGGATGTCTCCCGGCTCGACCACCAGGGCGGGGGGCGGGTTCTGTTCCAGCCGCTGCAGCCCGGCGAGCAGTTCGGACAGCACGTCCTGCTTCTCGCCCAGCGCGGCCAGCAGTTCGGCCCGGTCGCGGCGCAGCTTGCCCAGCTCCTTCTCGCTCTGGGCGACCACCGCCTCCTGCGACTGGATCGACTGGGCGATGGCGGCCAGCTTCGCGGCAATGGCATCCTGTGCTGCCACGGCGGCGGCGATTTCGCCCGCCAGCCTCGCTTCGTTGGTCTTGCCGCTTTCGATCTGCTGTTTCAGGGTCTCGAGTTGCTGCTGCTGCTCCTGGGCATGGGCGGGCATGCCGGGCAGCAAGAGCGCCAGCGCCGCGAAGGCCGTCGAAACTGCAAGGTGCCGCATGGGTCCGGGTTGCTATCAGGAGATCAGCTCTGCTTCCCACAGCATTGCGCGGCGGTCGATTTACAATCCGTTAATCATGCCGCTGCGGCGGATCTGCAATTTCTGATTTGACTCGATTGTGCCCTGCCGGGCACTAACGGCGCATGTCCAGTCCGCCATATCCGGCCCTGCAGCGCGTCGGCCCGCTTGCCCTGCTTCCGGGCCTGCTCGCCAGCCACGGCGTCAGCGTGGACCAGGTGCTGGACGGGCTTTCGATCTCTGCCGCAGAGCTGCGGCCGGATACGCAGCTGCCGATCTCCACCATCTCCACCATGCTCGACCGCGCGTCCGGCCACCCGGGGCTGGAGCACATCGGCCTCATGCTCGCCGAGGCGCAGAACCACACGGCGCTGGGCCCCGTCGGCCAGCTGATGATGAGCTGCGAGACGCTGGGCAGCGCGCTGGGCACCTTCGTGGCGCTGCAGATGGCCAATTCCACCGCGGCGGCCGCCTACCTCCTTCCGGTGGGAGAGGATTATGCGCTGGGCTTCGGCATCTATGCCCCGGACCTTCCCTCGAGCCACATCTACGATGCATCGGCGGGGGTGGGTTGCAACATGGTGCGCGACCTGACGGGCGGCGCCGTCCGCCCCGCCGAGGTGCTGCTCAGCCGCCCCGCGCCCCGCAACCCGGAGCCCTACCGCCGGTTCTTCGGCTGCCCCGTGCGCTTCAACGAGGGCCAGAACTGCCTGATCCTGCCGGGCCACAGCCTCGGCTTCAGGCTGCCCAGCGCGGATGCCCAGCTGCGCGAGCGCCTGTTCACCGCGCTGCAGCAGCAGATCGCCCAGACGCAGGGCTTCGCGGCCCGGGTGCGGCATGCCATCCGGCCACTGCTGCTCGCCGGCGATGCCTCGCACCGCCGCGTGGCGGCGCACCTGAACCTCCACCCCCGCACCATGGGGCGCAGGCTGGAGGAGGAGGGCGTCACCTTCGAGCAGCTGAAGGACGAGGTGCGGCTCGCCGTCTCGCGCGAGTTGCTGGCGCGCACCGAACTGCCGGTTTCGGATGTGGCCGCCGCCCTCGGCTACGCCACGCCCAGTGCCTTCGTCAGGGCATTCCGGCGTTGGACGGGCAGGTCGCCCACCGTCTGGCGGCGCGAGGAGCGCAAGCAGGACGCCTAGGATCCCACAACGGGGTGCAACCTGTCCGGAAAAGGCAAACATCCGGGCGCCGTCTGTCGTATCTTCGTCGTCCGGTTGCATTAAGGGGAATGGCATGAAGCCTCGTTTCGTTACGCTCGCGGTCATCGGTCTCGCAGCTTTCCTGTGCGCGGGTGCATCGGCGCAGCAGGTCACCGGCACGCCGGGTTCGCCCAGCGCCACCACCACCATCAGCGGCGAGCAGCTTCCGGCCCCGGCCCCGCCCTTCGGCGGCGTGATCAAGGACAATGCGCTGCAGTCCACGCCATGGTGGGCGCCGCGCATCGTGCCGCCAAAGGAAGCGCCCAACGTGCTCCTCATCATGACCGATGATTCCGGCTATGGCGTGCCCTCCACCTTCGGCGGCGTCATTCCCACCCCGGCATTGGACCGGGTGGCGGCGGCGGGCCTGCGCTATACCCAGATGCACTCGACAGCCCTTTGCTCGCCCACCCGCGCGGCCCTCATCACCGGCCGCAACCATCACTCGGCGGGCTTCGGCGTGATCTCGGAACAGTCGACGGGCTTCCCCGGCTACAACTCGATCATCGGCAAGAACATGGCCACCATCGGCCGCATCCTGAAGGACAATGGCTATGCCACCTCGTGGTTCGGCAAGGACCATAACGTGCCGGCCTTCCAGGCCAGCCAGGCCGGCCCCTTCGACCAGTGGCCGATCGGCATGGGCTTTGAATACTTCTATGGCTTCGTGGGCGGCGACACCAACCAGTGGCAGCCCAACCTGTTCCGCAACACCACCCAGATCTACCCCTTCGAGGGCAAGCCCGGCTGGAACCTGACGACCGGCATGGCGGATGACGCCATCGACTATCTCAACCGCATGAACCAGACGGCGCCGTCCAAGCCCTTCTTCCTTTACTATGTGCCGGGCGGCACCCATGCGCCGCATCACCCCACACAGGAGTGGGTGGACAAGATCCACGCCATGCACCTGTTCGACGACGGCTATGAAAAGCTCCGTGAACGGATCTTCGCCAACCAGAAGAAGCTGGGCGTCATCCCGCAGGATGCGCAGCTCTCGCCATGGCCCACCGACATCCTGAAGCCGTGGGACCAGACCACGGATGACGAGAAGAAGCTGTTCATCCGCCAGGTCGAGGTCTTCGCCGCCTATGCGGCCTATACCGACCATGAGATCGGCCGCGTCATCCAGGCGGTGGACGACATGGGCAAGCTCGACAACACGCTGGTCATCTACATCAACGGCGACAACGGCACCTCGGCCGAGGGCGGCCCGCTGGGCACGCCCAACGAGGTGGCCTTCTTCAACGGCCTCAACATGCTGCCGGTCGACGTGCAGATGCAGTTCTATGACGTGTGGGGCACCGACAAGACCTACAATCACATGTCCGCCGCCTGGTCCTGGGCCTTCGACACGCCCTTCAGCTGGTTCAAGCAGATTGCCTCGCATCTGGGCGGCGTGCGCCAGGGCATGGCCGTTTCTTGGCCCGGCCACATCGATGACGTGGGCGGCATCCGCCCGCAATTCGCGCATGTGATCGACGTGGTGCCGACCATCCTCGAGGCGGCGGGCATCGCCGCACCCAAAGTGGTCGACGGCATCGAACAGGCCCCCATCGAGGGCACCTCCTTCGCCTATACGTTCAAGAAGGAGAACGCCACCGTCCCGTCGCGCCATTCGGTGCAGTATTTCGAGATGTTCGGAGACCACGCCATCTACAAGGATGGCTGGATCCTCTCGACCAAGGTGAAGCGCGCGCCGTGGGAGGCCTTCGGGCCCGCCAATCCGGACCCGCTCAACAATGTCGAGTGGGAGCTCTACGACCTCACCAAGGATTACTCGCAGGTGACGGACATCGCCGCGCAGAATCCGGACAAGGTCGCGGAGCTGAAGCAGGTCTTCTACGAGGAAGCGAAGAAGTACAACGTGCTGCCGCTCGATGCCTCGGTCGCGGCGCGCATCGTGGCGCCGCGCCCCAACATCACCGCGGGGCGCACGGAATTCGTCTACACCACGCCGATGGTGGGCCTGCCGCAGGGCGACTCGCCGGTGCTGCTCAACACCTCCTACACCGTGACGGCCGAGATCGAGGTGCCGGAAGGTGGTGCCGAGGGCGTGATCCTCACTTCCGGCGGGCGCTTCGGCGGCTATGGCTTCTATCTCCTCGAGGGCAAGCCGGTGTGGACCTGGAACATGGTGGACCTGAAGCGCATCAAGTGGCAGGGCCCCGACGTGCTCGCGCCCGGCAAGCACACGCTGGTCTTCGACTTCAAGTATGATGGCCTGGGCGCGGGCACGCTTGCCTTCAACGACTTCAGCGGCGTCGGCCGCCCCGGCACCGGCACGCTGTCGGTCGACGGCAAGGTGGTCGACACCCAGACCATGGAGCGCACGCTGCCGATGATCCTGCAGTGGGACGAGAGCTTCGACATCGGCTCCGACACGCTCACCAGCATCGATGACGCCGACTACCAGTCGCCCTTCCCGCTCACGGCGAAGCTCGACAAGCTGACGGTGAAGCTCGACCGGCCGGTGTTGAGTGCGGCCGACGAGGAGGCGCTCCGCAACAAGATGATGCAGAAGGATTGAGCGAATGGACAGTGAAGCAAACATGCCGGGCAAGAAGCTCGGCCGCCGTGATGTGATGGGGCTGTCGGTTGCCGCTGCCGCAGCAGCCCTGGCAGCGGCACGGCCCGCGCAGGCGGAAGACGCCAAGCCGATGCTGATGTTCGTCCAGCTGGCGAGCAGCGTGAAGGTGGACGAGGCGGCCAAGACCGTGCGGCTCATCAATGTCACGCCGCACACCCTCTATTTTGCCGACCGGCCGGAGCGGCTTGCGGGCCATATCAAGATGGCGGCCTATCTCGAGGAGTGGACGTCGAAGGCCGGCAAGGACAATTTCGCCGCCGACCCACCTAATGCAGCCCTGTCGGTCTATGAGGCTGGGCAGAGCAACAATACCCTTGCCATCATCGAAATTCTCGATCCGCGGATGGACGGCCAGGATCTCGTCTACAGCTACAAGCTGGTCAATGGAAAGCCGCCCGCCACGGGCGGTGAAACCGCCCTGTTCATCGACTGGATCGGCGTCGGCGGCGGCGTGGGCGTCGGCTTCCACGGCGTGGGCGTGGGTGTCAGGGGGCCTGGCTACTATTGATTGTGCAACCGGCACCGGGGGTCCCGCCCCACTTGCGCCCGTCAACGGGCGGGCTCGACGGCCCCGCCCGGCAATTGTAAAGACCAACACGCAATCCGGGCGCGCAGCTGCTGCTTGCCCCCAAGGGAGAAGAAAAGAATGATTACTCGCAGGACCTTCATCACCGGGCTGGCGCTTGGCGCCGCCGCCATCGCGCTCACCGGCTGCCAGATCGACACGCGCACGCCGATCAAGGTGTCGCAGATCCTCGAAGTGGCGCGTTCGGGCGTGCCCTCGCCGGTTCCGGCCACCGTCACCGGCCAGTTCATCACCCCGGCCTGGTGTCAGGACGAGGCGGTCATGGCGGCCCAGACCGTCGCAACGCCGGCCGTTCCGGTGCAGGTCCAGTCCTGCGCGCCGGGTGGCCCCACGGGCGCCATCGGCACCTTCCAGATGGGCACCAGCCTGGTGAAGACCGATGGTGGCCAGACCGACGCCGTGATCCTTGCCAACGTGCTCGGCACCGACAATGCGCGCTTCGCCGTGTTCCCGCATGGCAAGCATGACGGGCTCCTCTCCGTCGGCCTGTTCCTCAACATCCCGCAGCTCCAGGCGGCGCAGCAGAAGCTGATGGCCATGCCGGTCTACAAGCGCGGCAAGTATGACGGCAACGTGACCTTCTCCTTCACCATCGACATCATCAACGACACCGACAAGCCGGCGAAGTTCTACCTCGCCGACGTCAGCGCCGGCGGTGACCTGCCCTCCGACGAGGCCATCCTGACCATTCCGCCCGCCGGCATGGACACGGTGACGCTCGACGCCCAGACCCAGGCCAAGCTGGGCGCCCAGGGCTGGGTGAACTTCATGTCGATGATGACGAAGTAAACAGATCGCACGCCACAGGTCCTCTCCCGCCCCGGCGGGAGGGGACGCAAGGGGCTCACACCCGGTGATACGGATGCCCCGCAATGATGGTCACCGCGCGGTAGAGCTGTTCGAACAGCATCACCCGCACCAGCCGGTGCGGCCAGGTCATGGGGCCGAAGCTCATCAGCAGCCCCGCATTGTCACGCTGTTCCGGTGAGTGGCCGTCGGGGCCGCCGATCAGGAAGGCCATGTCAGCGGTGCCGCCATCGAGGTGGCGGCGCAGCAGCGCGGCGAAGGCCTCGCTCGCCAGCGCCTTGCCGCGCTCGTCCAGCACCACGGTGAAGCATTTGGGCGGCAGTGCGCCCGCGATGATGCGCCCTTCCTCCGCCATGCGGGCAGCGGCTGAAGAGGCCTGCGATTCATTGAACTCGGAAACGGCGACTTTCGCGATGCCGCATTTGCGGCCAAGCCCCTGCGCGCGGGCCAGATAATCCTCGGCGAGTGATTTCTCGGGGCCGGGCTTCAGGCGCCCGGCCGCGATCACCTGTAGCTTCACATCACCGCCCGGTCATCCGGCGCGCTGGCGGAGAGCAACTTCTCCAGATTGTAGAAGCTCCTGACTTCCGGCCGGAAGATGTGCACCACCACGTCCCCGGCATCCACCAGCACCCAGTCGCATTGCGGCATGCCCTCGATGCGGAGGTCGCGGTAGCCCTTCTCCTTCAGCTTCATCACCAGCTGGTCGGCAATGGCGCCGACGTGGCGGTTGGAGCGGCCCGACGCCACCACCACGGCATCCGCCACGGCGCGCCGGTCATCGAGGGGGATCGACACGATCTGCTCCGCCTTGGCATCGTCCAGCTGCGCGAGGATCAGGTCCAGCGCATTGACGGGCCTTGGCGCCTCGGCCTTGCGGCCGCGCGGCTTCCTGGGCTTCTTGGCGCGGGGCGCGTCGTCCAGCAGCTCGGCCGGAATCTCCGGCAAGGGCTCCTTGGCCGGAAGATCATCCTTGGGGCGCGGCGCGGGCCGGAAGCGCTTGACCTTGTCCGGCTTGGCGCGGGCCGCGGGCTTTGCCCTGGTGCCCGGCTTCGGCTTGGCCGGGGGCGATGCCTTTGTGGCGGCTGCTGCCTTGGCACCTGGCTTCGCCCTGCTCGTGGGCTTTGCCTTGGCGAGGGGCCTGGCCTTGCCGATCTCGGGCTTGGCCCTCGGGCTTGCGGCCTTCTTGGGGGCGGGGCGGCTGCCCTTGGCAGCGGATTTCTTCGCCGTGGCTTTCCTGGCCGCGGACTTCTTGGCGGGCGCTTTCAGTGGTCTGGTCCTTGGTTCCGGTTACGTCTCTGCATGGGTTCCAAGTGAATGGGCTGCAAACGACATGGCTTCGGGGTGGAACAACGAATCCGACGCTAAAGGGTTCGGCGGCACCGTTCAAGGGCCTGTCTCAGGTGGCCTCTGCCCTGGCGCGTCGCCGGATCGCCGTCGAACTCTCGGGGCGCAGCGGCATGGGGATGAAGCACCAGGCAGGGGGCTTCGCCGTCACCAGCATGGGCGCCTGGTTGGTGGGGACCTGCGCCTCGGCAAACCGCGTCGCCGCCGGGCCGCCCAGGGCGCGCAGCGAGAAGCCGGGGCGGGCGAGCACCGCGAGCGGCAGCGTCTGGGGGATTTCCAGCCAGTCATGCCAGCGGTGCAGGCTGGCGAAGCTGTCCGCCCCCATGATCCACACGAAATGGGCGCGGGGGAGCAGCGGCCTCAGCCCGCGCAGCGTTTGCGCCGTGGTGCGCGAACCCATCTGCTTCTCGATGTCGGTGACGACGAAGCGCGGGTGCTTCGCCACCGCGCGCGTCGAGGCGAGGCGCGCGGCATATTCACCCGTCTCGGAGGGGTCCTTCAGTGGGTTCTGCGGCGAAACGAGCCACCACACCCAGTCGAGCTCCAGCCGCTTCAGCGCGAAGAGCGCCACCATGTAGTGCCCGTAATGGGCGGGGTTGAAGGAGCCGCCGAAGAGCCCGATCCTCTGGCCTTCGCCGAATGCGGGCGGTTTCAGTATCATGGGCGGGTCTGGCCCTTGCCCCGCACCTGGTACTTGAAGGTCGTCAGCTGCTCGACGCCCACGGGCCCCCGCGCGTGGAGCTTGCCGGTGGCGATGCCGATCTCCGCGCCGAAGCCGAACTCGCCGCCATCGGCGAACTGCGTCGAGGCATTGTGCAGCACGATGGCGCTGTCGACTTCGTTCAGGAAGCGCTCGGCGGTCGCGGCATCCTCGGTAATGATCGAGTCCGTGTGCTGCGAGCCATGGCGCGCGATATGCGCCATGGCGTCCCCCACGCCGTCGACCAGCTTCAGCGAGACGATGGCATCGAGATATTCGGTGGACCAGTCCTCTTCCGTCGCGGGCTTCACCCGCGCGTCGGCCGCCTGCGCGGCGTCATCGCCGCGTACTTCGCAGCCTGCATCGAGCAGCGTCGTGATGATCGGCTTCAGGTTCGTCTCCGCCGCCGCCCGGTCGATCAGGATGGTCTCGGCCGAGCCGCAGATGCCGGTGCGCCGCATTTTGGCATTGAGGCAAACGGCGCGCGCCATCTCGGGGTCCGCGGCCCTGTCGACATAGACATGGCAGATGCCTTCGAGGTGGCTGAACACCGGCACGCGCGCATCGGCCTGCACGCGCGCCACGAGGCTTTTCCCGCCGCGCGGCACGATCAGGTCCAGCGTGCCGCTGAGGCCCTCGAGCATCAGCCCCACGCAGTCGCGGTCGGCATTGGGCACCATCTGGATCGCGGTGCGCGGCAGGCCTGCGATGTCGAGCCCCCGCTGCAGGCAGGCGATGATGGCGCCGGAGGAATGGAAGGAGTCGGACCCGCCGCGCAGGATCGCGGCATTGCCGGACTTGAGGCACAGGCCGCCCGCATCCGCCGTCACGTTGGGGCGTGATTCATAGATGATGCCGATCACGCCGATGGGCACGCGCACCCGGCTGATCTCGAGGCCGTTGGGCCTGGTCCATCTTGACATCACCTGGCCGACGGGATCGGGCAGGGCGGCGATCTCTTCCAGACCCTTCGCCATGGCTTCGAGCCGCGCCTCGTTCAGCGTCAGGCGGTCGACGAAACTGCCCTTCAGCTCCTTCGCCCTGGCCGTCTCGAGGTCGCGCAGATTCTCGGACAGGATGTCGGCGGCGGAGCGGCGGATCTTCGCCGCCATCGCCATCAGCGCGTCGTTCTTCTGCTGCGTGGGCGCGAGCGCCAGGGCCTTGGCGGCATGGCGCGCGGCGCGGCCCAGCGTCAGCATCATCTCTCGGTTCGTCGTCATCTGGTTCATGTGCGCTCTCCGCCCATCAGCACCATGTCGTCGCGGTGGATCAGCACGTCACGCCCGCGGAAGCCCAGCACCTTCTCGATCTCGGAGGACTTGAGGCCGAGGATCTTCGCCGTGTCGTCGGCGCCATAGGCGACGAGTCCGCGGGCGATCTCTCGGCCCTTTGCCGTGACGATCGACACCGTGTCTCCGCGAGCGAAACTGCCTTCCACCTTCTTCACGCCGGCCGGCAGCAGGCTCTTGCCCTTGGCGAGCGCGGCCGCAGCGCCCTCGTCGACGACGAGATGCCCGATGGGCTGCAGCGTGCCGGCAATCCAGCGCTTGCGCGATTGCAGGGCCGAGGCATTTGCGACGAACCAGGTGCAGCGCCCGCCATCGCGGATGCGTTTCAGCGGGTGCATTTCGTGGCCGGAGGCAATCACCATGTTGCAGCCCGCACCGAGCGCGATCTTGCCGGCCTCGATCTTGGTGATCATGCCGCCGGAGCCCACACCCGACACGGGCTTTCCCGCCATGGCCTCGATCTCCGGCGTGATCTCCTCGACGACGGGGAGGAAGGTTGCACCCTTCTGGTCTGGCGGTGCGGTGTAGAGCCCGTCGATGTCGGAGAGCAGCACCAGGCAATCGGCCGACATCATCGAGGCAACGCGTGCAGCGAGGCGATCATTGTCGCCATAGCGGATTTCGCTGGTCGCCACCGTGTCGTTCTCGTTGATGACGGGCACCGCACCCTGTTCGAGCAGCGTCGAGAGTGTGGCGCGTGCATTGAGGTAGCGGCGGCGTTCCTCGGTGTCGGTGAGTGTCACCAGAACCTGCGCCGCCACCATGTTCCGTGTGCGGAGCGCCTCGGTCCAGGCCTGGGCCAGCGCGATCTGGCCCACGGCCGCCGCGGCCTGCTTCTGCTCGAGGCGCAACGTGCCCTTGGGCAGCCCCAGCGTGCGGCGGCCGAGCGCAATGGCGCCGGAGGAGACGATGATGATCTCCGCCCCCTTGACGCGCTGGTCGGCCAGATCATCGATCAGCGAAGACAGCCACGAGGCCTTGATCGTGCCCGTCTTGGCATCGACCAGCAGGGCAGAGCCGATCTTGACGACGATGCGCCGCGCCTGTGTCAGGCGGGACTTCACGGCCGCCACTCCTCCGTCGTCACCCCCGGCTCATCCTTGCGGCCGGCGCGGCGCGCGGTGTCGATCACCTCGAGAAGCTTCTTCATTGCTTCCGGCACGTTCTTCGTGGTGGCGCCGGAGATCAGCATCGGTGTCTTTCTAACCCGGCGCTTGAAGTCCTTGAGCTTCGCCTCGATCTCGTCCTCGGGCAGAAGGTCGGTCTTGTTGAAGGCGATCACCTCGGGCTTTTCGGCCAGTTCGGGCGAATAGGCCTTCAGCTCCTTGCGGATGACGCGATAGGCGGCAACCGGGTCATCGCCCGTCACGTCGATCAGGTGGAGGAGCACCGCGCAGCGCTCGACATGGCCGAGAAAGCGCGTGCCCAGCCCGTGGCCTTCCGACGCGCCCTCGATGAGGCCCGGAATGTCGGCCAGCACGAAGCTCTGTGCGCCGACACGCACCACGCCCAGCTGCGGGTGCAGCGTGGTGAAGGGATAATCCGCGATCTTGGGCTTCGCGGCCGAGACGGCGGCGAGCAGGGTGGACTTGCCGGCATTGGGAAGGCCCAGGAGGCCCGCATCGGCAATCAGCTTCAGGCGCAGCCAGATCCAGCGCTCCTCGCCCGGCTGGCCGGGGTTGGCATGGCGGGGTGCACGGTTGGTGGAGGACTTGAAATAGGCATTGCCGAAGCCGCCATTGCCGCCCTTGGCGATGCGGAAGCGGTCGCCCAGCCTGGCGAGGTCCGCCACCATGGTCTCGTTGTCGTCTTCGAACACCTGCGTGCCCACCGGCACCTTCAGCACGATGTCGTCGGAATTGGCGCCGGCCCGCAGCCGGCCCATGCCGTGGCCGCCTGTCGCGGCCTTGAAATGCTGCTGGTAGCGATAGTCGATCAGCGTGTTGAGGCCGTCCACGGCCTCGATCCACACGTCGCCGCCCTTGCCGCCGTCGCCGCCGTCGGGGCCGCCCATCTCGATGAACTTTTCCCTGCGGAAAGACACCGAACCCGCACCGCCGTCGCCGGAGCGCACATAAACCTTTGCCTGGTCGAGGAATTTCATGATGAAGCCTTGTAACGCGGGTTGCCAGTCGAGCCTAGTCCCCTGTGGCGCATCGGCCACGGTTCCATCTCGATGCTGCATTGCAATATTTTGGCCCCCTTGAGGACACATTTGGCAGTTTTACCAGCCCTCGCCCCAGAACGGGCGGCACTCGGGGGAAGATGATCACAACCAAGCCCAAGATCATCCCGGCGTTGTTTGTGTAGAACGAAAGGCAAGAAATGAAGAATAGACTGATCGCAGGTTTGCTGTCTGCCGCTGTACTGGCCGGCATCTCCGCTATACCTGCCGAGGCAGCCTGCAAGGGTGCCACTCACTGCTATGGCACCACCACCTCCACCAGCTTCAGCTCGAAACCGAAGGCGGCCAAATCGGCCCAGCTGCGCAAGAAGACACCGGCCAAGGTCACCAAGGCCACCACGCACCGCAGCACCACCCGCCAGGCTTCGGCCCGCAAGCGCGCGCATGTCGTCTATGGCAAGTCGCGTGTTCACACGGCGTCCAGCAAGCGCATCCAGGCCGTGCGCCGGTCTGAGACCCAGGTGGCGGCACTTGCCGTGCCGGCGGGTGCCAGTGCCTCGCAGGGGCAGGTCATTTCGCTGATCAAGGCCATGGCGCCGGCGCAGGGGGTTCCCACCTGGTTCGCACTGCGCATCGCCCATGTCGAATCCAACTACAATGCCCACATGCGCGGCAGTGCCGGCGAATATGGCGTGTTCCAGATGAAGTGCGCCACCGCCAAGGACATCGGCTTCCGTGGCAATTGCGGTGCGCTGCTCGATGCGCGCACCAACATCCAGTGGGGTCTTCGCCATCTTGCCATCGCCATCGGCAAGTCGGGCGGCAACCTGCGCCTTGCGGCTTCGAAGCACAATGGCGGCCTCGGCCGCCGCACCGTGGTCGCGAGCTACGTCGCCAAGGTGTTCTGACGATGTGAGGGAGCGGTGGCTCATCGCCGCCGCTCCTTCGCTTCTCTCCAGGCGTCTCGCGCGAGCCTGAGCTTGATGTGCCGGACCTCCGCCTGCCGGGCCCTCGAGAAGGCCGAACCCTCTCCCGTTTCCACGAAGCCCAGCCCCAGCAGGATGCGCCGCGAGGCGGCATTGCCGATGTGGTAGCTGGCGACCAGTTCCTCACGCTCCAGCACCTCGAAGGCATGATCCGTGAGGGCGCGCGCGGCTTCCGTGCCATAGCCCTGGCCCCAGTGCGGTTCCGCCAGCCAGTAGCCCAGCTCCCCGGAACCAACCCCGATGCCGCCGATCACCGTGCCCGCGCGGGTGATCATCAGCATCAGTTCGTCCGGCGTCGGCCGCAGATGGTGCGCCAGGAACGCCGCCGCATCATCCGGCCCATAGGGAAAGGGAATCCGCCCGGTCCAGCGCGAGACGTTGAAATTGTTCAGCGCAGGCACCAGCGCCTCCGCGTCCGTCGCGAGCGGCGGGCGAAGCGTCAGGCGGTCTGTCGTGAGCGTGGTCATGCAAAGTCCCAAACGAAAAGCGGAGAGGTGGTGGCCACCTCTCCGCTTCGAAATCTGACAAGCGTGCCGGATCGGTGGATCCGGCGGCCTGATATGTCCTGAGCCCGCCGGTTACTCAGCCGCGACGGCTGGGATCACGGACACGGTCTGCTTGTCGCCCTTGGTGCGGCGGAAGCTGACGACGCCGTTCACCACCGCGAAGATGGTGTGGTCGCGGCCGATGCCCACGCCGGTGCCCGGGTGAACCTTGGTGCCGCGCTGGCGGATGATGATGTTGCCGGCGATGACGGTCTCGCCGCCGAAGGCCTTGACGCCGAGACGGCGGCCCGCGGTGTCGCGACCGTTGCGGGACGAACCGCCTGCCTTTTTATGAGCCATGGGATGTTCTCCTAATCTCTGGCGCGCTTAAGCGCGGATCTCGCGGATGGTCACCGAGGTCAGGTCCTGGCGGTGGCCGTTGCGGCGGCGATAGTGCTTGCGGCGCCGCTTCTTGAAGATGATGACGCGGGGGCCGCGGTCCTGGGAGGCGATCTCGCCCACCACGGTGGCGCCGGCCACATGCGGCGCGCCGATGCTGACGGCCTCGCCATTGGCGATCATCAGCACTTCCGCGAAGTTGACGGTGTCGCCCGGGTTGCCCTCGAGCTTCTCGATCTGGATCTTGTCGCCGGCAGCAACGCGGTACTGCTTTCCGCCGGTCTTGATGACTGCGTACATGTTGTTTCGTCCTTGTTGTCCCGCGCCCTTTGGCGGCACCGGAGAACCCGTGGTCCGGTGCGCTTCAAGTGCCTGATTGCTCAAGCGAAATTGGGTTGCCTGGGGCAGCGCAAAACGCGCCTTGGGGCAGCACCCCTCCGCGCGGATGGCCGGAAATAGGGGAAACGGCGGAAAGAGTCAAGGAACTGGCGGCCGCCGTCGCCGGGTGGCAAAACTCGCGGAATAGCAAATTTGAAACAAATTCGTGCTGTGATTGTGCATGCCCATCACGCGATATGTGCCGTCCGGTCTCGTCCTCTGCCTCGCCCTCCTGGTTTCCGCCGGCGCTCCCGCCGCGGCGCATGACGGCGTGGCCGTGCCCTCCGTGGCCAGTTCAACGCCCGCAGCCAGCCCGGCCCGGCCCATGGCGGTCCGCCGCATGCAGGGAACGGGGCCGTGCGGCAGCCGCTGTCCGGAATGGATCATGGCCGAGGGCACCATCACCCCCAACACGCCCAGCCACCTGCGCGAGCTTCTGGGGCAGGCGGAGGCGGAGAAGCTGCCGGTGGTGTTCGAGTCCAAGGGCGGTGACCTCGATGCGGCGCTCGAGATCGGCCGCATGATCCGGGCGGCGGGGCTCACCACCGTCATCGGCCACAATGTGGTGGAGGGGTGCGGACCGCGCGAGGCCTGCAGCAAGGACGAGACGGCGGGGACGGCCTACAGGGGCTATGTCGCGGCCCCGGCCGAGTGTTCCGGCACTTGCCTGTTCGCCTTCGCGGGTGGCGTGCGGCGGATCGGCTACTGGGCCACCGGCGCCAGCCTTCCCGCGCTCGACGGCTTCAAGTCCCGCAGCCGCGGCGCCAGGGCCGGCAAGCTGATCGGAGACTATCTTGCCGACATGGGGATTTCCGCCGGCCTCGTCGTGCGCCTGCGCCAGGCAGGCCTCACGCTCGGCAGGTCCGACATGCTGCATTTCGGCCTCAGCACCGGCCGCGAGCGGGTGGAGGACGTCACGGGCACCAGCATCTGCCATGGGCGGAAGCCGGCCGCGAACTGCCTGCTGAAGGCGGCGCCCGCCCCGGCGCAGGTCAGCATGGCGGCGTCGCCCCGCAAGCAGGCGGCGCCGCGGCCCGGTCAGGTCATCATCTGGGGCGCGCTCGAATAGGCGTGCCTGAAACGGCTAGGCCGCCTTCTCGTCGGCCCGCTTCTCGATCAGCGTCACGAGGTCCGACATGATGCGGTTCATGTCGAAGTCCTTCGGCGTATAGACGGCGGCAACACCCAGCTGCTTCAGCACGTTCACGTCGTCCTGGGGGATGATGCCGCCGGCGACGACGGGAACGCTGGAAAGCCCGGCAGCGCGCAGGCGCTGCATCACCTCGCGGATCAGCGGCACGTGGCTGCCGGACAGGATGGAGAGGCCGAGGATGTGGACGTCCTTCTCCTGCACCGTCTTCACCAGCTGTTCCGGCGTCACGCGGATGCCGTCATAGATGACCTCGAGCCCGGTATCGGCGGCGCGCACCGCGATCTGCTCCGCACCGTTCGAGTGCCCGTCGAGGCCGGGCTTGCCGACGAGGAAGCGCGGTGTCTCTCCCATGCGCTCCGCCAGCCGCCGCACGCGGCTGCGCAGGTCGAGAAGCTGTTCACCACCCTCCGCCCGCATGGTGAGGGCCACGCCGGTTGGGGCGCGGTACTCGCCGAAGATGTCGCGCAGCGTGCCGCCCCATTCGCCGGTGGTGACACCGGCCTTCGCGCAGGCGATCGAGGGCTCCATGATGTTGCGCCCGTCGCGCGCCGCGGCGCGCAACTCTGCCAGCGCCGCAGCCACGGCCTTGGCGTCGCGGGCGGTGCGCCAGGCCTTCAGACGCTCGATCTGCTCGAACTCCACATCGTCCTTCACCGTCATGATGGCGTCGGTGCCGGCGGAGAGCGGCGAGGGCTCGGTCGTGGTGAAGGCATTGACGCCGACGATCTTCGTTTCGCCTGACTCGATCGCATGAAGCCTGGCGGTGTTGGAGGTGACGAGCCGGCGCTTCATGTAGGCGATCACCTCCTCCGAGGTGCCGCCGCCCATGGCCAGCACGCGCGCGAGCTCGCCGCGCGCCTCCTCCTTCAGCGCCTCCACCTTGCCTGTGATCTCGGTCGAGCCGTCGAAGATGTCGCCGTAGTCGAGAAGATCGGTCTCATAGGCCACGATCTGCTGCATGCGCAGCGACCATTGCTGGTCCCAGGGGCGGGGAAGCCCCAGCGCCTCGTTCCAGGCGGGAAGCTGCACGGCCCGGGCGCGTGCGTTCTTGGACAGCACCACCGCCAGCATCTCGAGCAGGATGCGGTAGACGTTGTTCTCCGGCTGCTGCTCCGTGAGGCCCAGCGAGTTCACCTGCACGCCATAGCGGAAGCGGCGGTGCTTTTCTTCCGCGATGCCATAGCGCTCACGCCCGATCTCGTCCCACAATTCGGTGAAGGCCCGCATCTTGCAAAGCTCGGTGACGAAGCGGATGCCGGCATTGACGAAGAAGGAGATGCGGCCGAACACTTCGGGAAAGTCCTTTTCCGGCACCGCCCCGCTGGCCTTCACGCCGTCGAGCACTGCAATTGCGGTCGCCAGCGCATAGGAGAGCTCCTGCACCGGCGTCGCACCCGCCTCCTGCAAATGATAGGAACAGACATTCATCGGGTTCCACTTCGGCAGTTCCCGCGTGGAGAAGGCGATGGTGTCGGTGATCAGCCGCAGCGACGGTCCCGGCGGGAACACATAGGTGCCGCGCGAGAGATATTCCTTGATGATGTCGTTCTGCGTGGTGCCGGACAGGCTTGCCCGCGGCGCCCCCTGTTCCTCGGCCACCGCCACGTAAAGCGCCAGCAGCCAGGCTGCGGTGGCATTGATGGTCATCGAGGTGTTCATGGTGGCAAGCGGGATCTGGTCGAACAGGGTCCGCATGTCGCCGATATGCGAGACCGGCACACCCACCTTGCCCACCTCGCCGCGCGACAGCACGTGATCGGAATCATAGCCCGTCTGGGTCGGCAGGTCGAAGGCCACCGACAGGCCGGTCTGCCCCTTGGACAGGTTGGTCCGGAACAGCTTGTTGGAATCAGCGGCCGTGGAATGGCCGGCATAGGTGCGGAAGAGCCAGGGTTTGTCACGCATGATGCGCCATGCTGGCATGGCCCATATTGCACCGCAACCTCGACCTTTGGGCAGCCTCCTACTCGGTGTTGCCGCTGCGCACGAACCACATCAGAACGACAACCGAGATCAGCGACATGCCGGCGAAGGAGACCACCACCGGCCGGACGTAATAGCGGTCGAGCGGCAGATAGAGGTCGAGGGCCAGGAGATTGGCCGCCATCGCGCCGATGAACAGCGCCACGCCATTGAACAGCAGGGTCCCGAGCCCATACCACCGGGTATAGAGCGACAGCACGCCGGATCCGGCCAGGGCACAGATCACGGCGATGGGGATCACGGATGGGGGAAGTTCCGTGCCCGACCACCAGTCCATGAAACTCATTGCAGAGTCACTTTCTGTTCCACAACCTGCACTTTTGTTTTTCCGCCGTTTCTTGTCAAGATCAAGAGCTGCCCCGGGGGAGCTTTGTGCCCCCTCCTTTTGTTGCGGTGCGAGATGGTCTAGCCTCGGCTAATCTGTGCCCCAACTGTTTCAGGGAGACGACGACATGAGTTCCGCCGCCGCCAAATCCGCCCCCGCACCCGCCAATGGCAATGCCCCGGTGAAGGACCTCTACGAGGTGGGGGAGGTGCCGCCGCTGGGCCATGTGCCGGCCAGGATGTATGCCTGGTGCATCCGCCAGGAGCGCCATGGTGCCCCGGACAGCGCCATGCAGGTCGAGGTCGTGCCCACCTGGGAGATCGGCGAGGACGAATGCCTGGTCTTCGTGCTGGCGGCGGGCGTCAACTACAATGGCGTCTGGGCGGCCCTGGGCAAGCCCATCTCGCCGATCGACGGTCACAAGAACCCCTTCCACATTGCGGGCTCGGATGCCTCGGGCATCGTCTGGGCCGTCGGCTCCAAGGTGAAGCGCTGGAAGGTGGGCGATGAAGTCGTCATCCACTGTAACCAGGACGATGGCGACGACGAGGAGTGCAACGGCGGCGACCCGATGTTCTCCAATTCGCAAAGGATCTGGGGCTACGAGACGCCGGATGGCTCCTTCGCCCAGTTCACCCGCGTGCAGGCCCGCCAGCTGCTGCCGAAGCCCGCTCATCTGAGCTGGGAAGAGGCCGCCTGTTACACCCTCACGCTGGCCACCGCCTATCGCATGCTGTTCGGCCACCGCCCGCATGTGCTGAGTGCCGGCCAGAACGTGCTGGTGTGGGGCGCTTCCGGCGGCCTTGGCTCCATGGCGATCCAGCTTGCCGCCACCACCGGCGCCAATGCCATCGGCGTCATCTCGGAGGATGACAAGGCGGACTTCGTCATGCAACTCGGCGCCAAGGGCGTCATCAACCGCAAGAAGTTCAACTGCTGGGGCCAGATGCCCACCGTCGGCACGCCCGAGTATAACGACTGGATGAAGGGAGCCCGCGAGTTCGGCAAGGCCATCTGGCATTTCACCGGCAAGGGCAACAACGTCGACATGGTGTTCGAGCATCCGGGCGAATCGACCTTCCCGGTCTCGGTGCTGATGACCAAGCGCGGCGGCATGATCGTGATCTGTGCCGGCACCACGGGCTTCAACCTCACCATGGACGCGCGCTACCTGTGGATGCACCAGAAGCGCGTGCAGGGCTCGCACTTCGCCAACCTCATGCAGGCTTCCGCCGCCAACAAGCTGGTCATGGCGCGGCGCATCGACCCCTGCATGTCGGAAGTCTATTCCTGGGCCGATATCCCCAAGGCCCACATGAAGATGTGGAAGAACGAGCACCGCCCCGGCAACATGGCCGTGCTGGTGTCGGCCCCGACCACGGGCCTCAAGACGCTGGATGACGCGATCGAGGCTTCGGGGAAGTAGGCGCTTCCTGCAGTCATCGACCAACTCATCGTCGCCGGGCTTGTCCCGGCGATTCTTTTTGCTGGCCGCAAAGAGATGGCCGGGACAAGCCCGGCCATGATGAAGAATGAGCGTTACGAGAAGGGCAAGCGGCAAGTGCCGCACCTAGACGTCCGCGTCCTCGCCCTTGAAGCGCTGCATCCGCATGATGCGGCGCACCTCCAGCACGCGGTTCACCTCGCCGCCGAGGATCAGCACCAGGGCGGCGAGGTAGACGAAGAACATCGCCGCGAAGACGCCCGACAGCGAGGCATAGGTCGAGGCGAAGGTGTTGAAGTTGACGAGATAGATCGAGAAGGCCGAGGACATCACCACCCAGGCAACGACGGTGATCACCACCCCCGGCAGCACCTCCAGAACATTGAGCGATTTCGCCGGCAGCACGCGGTGGCAGAACAGCACGCCCAACGTCAGCAGCGTGATGCCGATCGGGTAGCGCAGCTGCTCGATGGTCACGAAGTGCCCCTTGAGCGCCGGGGCATAGGTCTCCGCCAGCTGGATCATGATCGGTGCGAAGACGATCAGCAGCGCGAAGACGAGGAGGAAGATGGCCGAGCCGATGACGAACAGCACGTTCTGGAAGTAAAGCCACCAGACGCTCCGCGTCTCGCGGATGTCATAGGCGCGGTTCAGCCCCACGCGCACGCTGTCAACCCCGCCCATGGCGCTCCAGATGGTGATGAGCGCGGAGATGGACAGAAGCCCGGAGCGCGGCACCGTGAGGATCGAGCGGATTTCCGGCACCAGCGGCTCGACGAGGCGGGCAGGGGCGACACTCAGCAGGAATGTGACGACACCTTCGGCGAGATTGTCATTGCCGAAGAAGCCCGCAAGCGCCGTGAGGAAGATGAGGAAGGGAAACACCGAGAACACGGTGCGGAAGGCGATGTTGCCGGCGAGCGGAATCGCCTCGTCGGCGAACAGCCTGTAGAAGCTTTCGCGCACCAGCTGGGCGATGGTCGGTCCCTGGTCCTCGGGCTTGGCCGTCATGGCCGCTCAATAGCGCATGGGGGCCGGTCAGGCCACCGTCTTCGCGGTTTCCTTCTCGATCGCCATCCGCAAGCCCGGTTCAAGCTTGAGCCGCGAGGCCAGCATGGCGAGATAGGCCTGTTCCGCCGGATCGTCCGGGTCGATGGCGAGGACCGAGGCCGCATAGATCTCGACCGCCAGTTCCGGAGTTATAGCGGCTTTCACGACCGCATCGATGTCGAGGGGCTTGCGCAACTCGTCGATGACGAAGGCCTTCTCCTCCGTGTCGAGGTCAAGCTCGTCGAGCCTGGCGAAGATGCGCTGGTGCTCCTCGGCGTCGATGTGGCCATCGGCCTTGGCCGCTGCGATCATGGCGCGCAGGATGGCGAGGCTCATGCCGTCACGTTCGGCGCTGGCCGCCGGCAGGAAGCGCGTGCCCTCCGGCTTCGGCGTCACGTCCTTCATCGGCGGCGGGGCTTCTGCGGCAGGAGCCTGCTGCGCGGCGCGCCAGGATTCATATGCCTTGTAGGCAAGCCCGGCGAGGGCCGCCGTGCCGCCCAGCTTCACCGCACCCTTGGCCAGTTTCTTGGAGGTCTTGCCGCCCAGCAGGATGCCGGCGAGGCCACCGGCGACGCCGCCCGTGGCCAGGCCCTTCATGAAATCGGGTGACATGCCGCCCGCGGGCTTTGCGTCCTTCGCCGGGCTGCCATGGCTGCCGCCCAGGAACTGTTCCAGAAGTTTCTGCGGATCGAACATGCCTGCTCCCTGAATTAACCGTCTCGCCTCGCCGCCCAAATCAGGGCAAATGGCGGCATGACGCAGCAAACGCCAGCCACCCGCGCCCTCATCGCCGCGGCTCCTGTCCTGTTCGTCCTCATGTGGGCAACGGGCTTCGTGGTTGCAAGGCTTTCGGCGCCGCATGCCGATCCGCTCACCTTCCTGTCGATCCGCTTTCCCATCGCGGGTGTGATCTTCGCGGCCATTGCGGTGGCCCTGCACGCGCCCTGGCCGGGCGCGCGGCAGGCCTTCCATGCCACGGTCGCAGGCGCCTTCCTGCATGGCGGCTATCTGGGGCCGGTCTACTGGGCGGTGGCGCATGGCATGCCGGCGGGCGTCTCGGCGCTGATCGTCGGCCTCCAGCCGCTGATGACGGCGATCCTCGCCGCCTGGATGGTGAAGGAGAAGATTGCGCTCCGCCACTGGCTGGGGCTCGGTGTCGGCATCCTCGGCGTGGCGCTGGTCGTTTCACCCAAATTGCAGGCCGGCTTTTCCGGCGGCATCACGCCGGTGACCACGGCCGTCAACGTCTTCGGTGCGCTGTCGATCTCCTTCGGCACGGTCTACCAGAAGCGTTTTGCCACGGCGCTCAACCTCGCGAGCGGCGGCGCCTGGCAATATGTTGGCGCCACACTCGCTGTGGCGGTTCCCGCCGTGCTGATGGAGGAGATGCGCTTCGACGGCAGTTTCGACGCGTGGTTCGCGCTCGGCTGGTCGGTGGTGGTGCTGTCGCTGGGTGCCATCACGCTGCTGATGCTGCTGATCCGGCTGGGCGACGTCGGCCGCGTCGCCAGCCTCATCTTCCTGGTGCCCGGCGTCTCGGCGCTGATGGCCTATTTTCTCTTCGGCGAAACGCTGACGCCGGTGCAGATCCTCGGCATGGCCGTCTGCGCCGGCGCCGTGCTCATCGTCACGCGGAAATGGGTGCGCGCTGCCTGAGGCGCGTGATGGTCTCGCGGGCGCGGCGGCGGTGATCCTCGGTCACATGCGTCCTGACCACGTTGAAGGCGGTGAGCAGCACGGCCATGTCGTCGGTGAAGCCGAGGCCCAGCACGAAATCCGGAATGGTGTCGACCGGCAGCACGAAATAGGCCAGCGCACCGATCAGGATGCCCTTGGCCTTCAGCGGCGTCGCGCGGTCGAAGGCGGCGTAATAGGCAGCCACCAGCTCATCCGCCAGCGGCACCCGTGCCAGGCTGCGGGCGAGCTTCGGAAAGAACGTTTCCTTCACCGTGAATTCGTCAGCCGTGACAGCCATCGCAATCCCTCCGCCAAACGGCCTGTCAGATGGGGCTCCGGAAGGTGGATTTCAAGCCTTACCGATGGGTGAAATAGAAGGCGGCCATGAGCACCACGATGGCGACGGCCTGCAACCCCACGCGCCAGCGCATCAGCTTCTGCGAGGTGTTGGCGGAGCCGCGCTTGAACATGTTGGCGAGGCCCAGCAGCAGAACGACCGCCACCGCCGCCGTCGCAATGTAGCTCAGATACTGGAAGAACAAGGCGGGCTCCGGAATTCTCGATGTGATGGCCAACCCATGGCGGCAGCACGGGTTCGCGTCAAGGCGCGAAAGCGCGCGGCGGCTGGCGCAGGCCTAAGCCCCCGCCTGCAGCGCCAGCCGCTCCTTGGCGCGGAGCTTCTGGCTCTCGCTCTTCAGCTGCCCGCAGGCCGCCATGATGTCGCGGCCGCGCGGGGTGCGCACCGGCGAGGCATAGCCCGCCCGGTTCAGCACCTCGGCGAAGGCCTCGATGGTGTCCCAGTCGGAGCACTCATACTGGGTGCCGGGCCAGGGATTGAAGGGGATCAGGTTCACCTTGGCCGGAATGCCCTTCAACAGCTGCACCAGGCGCTTGGCATCCTGCAGGCTGTCGTTGACGCCCTTCAGCATCACGTATTCGAAGGTGATGCGCCGCGCGTTGGAGAGGCCGGGGTATTTGCGGCAGGCATCGAGCAAGTCCTTGATCGGGTATTTCTTGTTCAAGGGCACGAGCTTGTCGCGGATCTCGTCGGTCGTGCCATGGAGCGAAATCGCCAGCATCGTGCCGATTTCCTCGCCGGCGCGCGGGATTTCGGGGACGACGCCCGAGGTCGACAGCGTGATCCTCCGCTTCGACAGCGAAATGCCCTCGCCATCGGAAACGATGTCCATCGCATCCTTGACGTTGGCAAAATTATAGAGTGGCTCACCCATGCCCATGAGCACGACATTGGTGATGTAGCGCCCGCCCAGCGGCGGCGTCGGGTTGGCCTCGATGTCCTGCGGCCAGTCCTTCACCCGGTCACGCGCCGTCATCACCTGTGCCACGATCTCGCCCGCGGTGAGGTTCCTCACCAGCTTCTGCGTTCCGGTGTGGCAGAAGGTGCAGGTCAGCGTGCAGCCGACCTGCGAGGAAATGCACAGCGTGCCGCGGTCTTCCTCGGGAATATAGACCATCTCGACTTCGTGGCGGGCGCCGCGCTCGTCGGGGGCGAGCTTGAGGAGCCACTTCTTCGTGCCGTCGGTCGAGGTCTGCTCGGTGACGATCTCCGGCCGGCCGATGACGAACTCCTCGTCCAGGCGCTGGCGCAGCTCCTTGGCGATGTTGGTCATCTCGGCGAAGGACGTGACGCCGCGGTGATAGAGCCAGTGCCACACCTGGCCGGCGCGCATGCGGCGCTGCTTGTCGGGCACGCCGGCACGGCCCATGGCCTCGGCGAGGCCCTCCCGCGTCAGGCCGATGAGCGAGGGGCGCGGGTCGTTGGGAATGTAGCGCGGCGGCGCCTCAACAGTGGACAGGATCGTCGTCATGGACCGGGCCCATAGCATGAAATCGAGCGGAAATGCGAGCGAAGCCCTGAAATAGGGGCTTCAGGGGCCCTTGACCAGTGCCACGATGGGGCCGAGCGGTGCGAAACCGTCGCTCCTGCCCAGATCCGGGGCGTGCAGGCTGGAGATCGAGCCATCGAGGAACAGCGCATTTGGCGCCTTCAGATGGTCACGGAACAGCCGGGCGAAGGAATGGAAGTTCACCCAGCCGTCGCTGATGACGAAGACGAGGGTGTGGTCGTCGGGTGCCCCCACGCCATTCCGGCGCTGCAGCGACGTGCCGGTCTCGGAGAATTTCGGGTGGATGCTGCCGTCCACCACCAGCATCGGTCCCGACTGGCTGGCGAATTGCGGGCGAAGTCCGGAGCGGGCGAAGGCCTCCGTCTCCATCACCCCGCCGCGGCTGCCGTCAATGAAGAACACGCCATTGGGCTTGAGGTGGAAGTTGCCCGGTCCGCCGCGGCGGTTGAGCTTCTTCAGTGTCCGCCCCTCCTCGACATAGAGGCCGATGGGCCGCAGGTCCTCGCCATACATGCCGGCGTTCATGGCGAAGACCAGGCTCTCGCCCTTGTCCTGCAGGTCTGCCGAGAGGGCGGAGAACGAGCCATAGGGCTCGCCCTGCTCGTCGAGGCTGAACAGCCGCAGGTGATCCTGCCGCAGGTCGAAGCGGCAGACGGTGTAGCCGTTGCCCTCGTAGCTTTCCCGGGCGCAGCCCGCCTCGGCCTGCGCCGCACCCAGAAGCACTGCAAGCACGATGAGCCAGAGCCTGGAGGCTCCGCCCATGCTACTTGCAGGCCTTGTCGATGGCGGCGAGCGCGGCGGAGATGCCCTGCAGCGAATAGGTGTCTTCCGTGGTCTTGCCGCGCCACGAGGTGCCCTTCACCTTGAGCGACTTGCCGCCCTTCATCGCGGCGACGATCTTCTTGTCGCTGCCGGTGTCCACCCAGGCGGTGTCGCCCTTGGAGAACATCTCGTAGGCCTGGTCGTCGATCGTCAGCTTGACGGGTTCACCTTCCTTGAAGGGATAGCCGATGATGGTCGAGACCTCGCCCTTCACCGGCGGCTTGCGCCCCGGCATGTTGGTGACGAGGAAGAAGGCCGGATCGCGCTTCACGCCCTTCGGCTCCGTCGCCTTGGGGGCGGAGGAGACATAGCAGACCTTGGAGTCGGCCGCGTCATAGCTGTAGGCCGTCCAGTCCTCGAAGGCCCCGATCTGCTTGGGTTCGTTCTCCGCCAGGCCAACGCCCGCCGTGAGGGTGAGAAGGGTGATCCCGAGGACACCCGTGCGCCGTAACTGATTCATGCGGAAACCTTAATCGTGGCCGAGGCGGAAATCCAATGATGGACGATTCCGGCCCAATTTTGGCGGATGCCGACCCAAGGGCGGGCTGGCCGGATGGATTATTGCAGTGCAATAGGCATTGGGCTAGCGTTTGCCATCATTTGTGAGGGATTTCGATCATGGCGGCAGTGGAAAGCGAAGTGTCTTCAACGGTTTGCGTGGCCCACCTGGTGAGCCATCTCGACCAGGCGGCGACCGTTGTCGAGACCCTTCTTGCCAAGGCCAAGGCACGTCTGGCGGCGCGCGTCATGCCGGGCGGCAAGATCAATTCGCGCCTTCTGGACGAGGAACAGCATGCCGCCCACGGCCTCGCCTGGCTTGCCACCTATGCCGCGACGCTGCGCGAACTGGCCAATCATGCCGGCCGCCTCGAGGCCGGGGGCAAGCTCCGCGAGACCGAGCAGCTGACCATCCAGATCGCGGCTGGCGAATACCTGAACCATGTCGCCGGCGGCATTCCCATGAACCAGGGCGAGTTCCTGCGCCTCACCGAGCTGGGCCTGACGCGCAGCGAGACGGCGGGCCTGCATGACCTCGTGCTCACCGAGCGTGGCAACACCGCAGCGGCGCGCCGCCGGCTGGTCGAACTCTTCGCCGACGGCAATTTCGGCTCCTCCGGCCTCGACGAGACGCTGTCGGAAATGCGCGAGACGATGCGCCGCTTCATCGAGACCAAGGTGGCGCCCAACGCCCACCAGTGGCACCTCGACAATGCCTATGTGCCGATGGAGATCGTCCAGGAGCTCGCCGAGCTCGGCGTCTTCGCGCTCACCCTGCCGGAGGAATATGGCGGCCTCGGCCTGTCGAAGGAATCGATGTGCGTCGTTTCCGAGGAACTCTCCCGCGGCTGGATCGCGGTGGGCTCGCTCGGCACGCGTGCGGAAATCGCCTGCGAGCTGATCCTGTGCGGCGGCACCAAGGAGCAGAAGGAGAAGTGGCTGCCGAAGATCGCGTCCGGCGAGATCCTCCCCACCGCCGTCTTTACCGAGCCGAACACCGGCTCCGACCTGGGCTCGTTGCGCACCCGCGCGGTGCGCGATGGCGATGTCTACAAGGTGACCGGCAACAAGACCTGGATCACCCACCCCGTGCGCGCCGACGTGATGACCCTGCTCGCACGCACCAACCCGGACGAGACGGGTTACAAGGGCCTCTCCATGTTCCTCGCCGAGAAGCCGCGCGGCTCGGACGACAACCCCTTCCCGGCGAAGGGCATGAGCGGTGGCGAGATCGAGGTGCTCGGCTATCGCGGCATGAAGGAATACGAGATCCGCTTCGAGGATTTCGAGGTTGATGCCTCGAACCTGCTGGGTGGCATCGAGGGCCAGGGCTTCAAGCAGCTGATGCAGACCTTCGAGGCGGCGCGCATCCAGACCGCGGCGCGGGCGGTTGGCGTGGCGCAGTCAGCCCTCGACATCGGACTGAAATATGCGAAGGACCGCTCGCAGTTCGGCAAGCCCATCGTGAATTTCCCGCGCATCGCCGACAAGCTGGCGTTGATGGCGGCGGAAGTGATGGCGGCCCGCCAGCTGACGCTGTTTGCGGCGCGCGAAAAGGATGCCGGCCGCCGCTGCGACCTCGAGGCCGGCATGGCCAAGCTCCTGGGCGCCCGCGTCGCCTGGGCAGCCGCCGACAATGCGCTGCAGATCCACGGCGGCAACGGCTTCGCGCTCGAATACCAGATCAGCCGCGTGCTGTGCGATGCCCGCATCCTGAACATCTTCGAAGGTGCGGCCGAAATCCAGGCCCAGGTGATCGCGAGAAGGCTGCTCGAAGGCGGGAATTGAAACGACATCCCTTCCCCTTCATCATGCCCGGGCTTGTCCCGGGCATCTTTTTCGGGATTGGCAAAGAGGATCGCCGGGACGAGCCCGGCGATGATGACTCAGAGAGAGTTTGCACGCATGACCCGCACCATCCTCATCACCGGCTGTTCCACCGGCATCGGCTGGACCTGCGCGCTGGGCATGAAGGCGCGGGGCTGGCGGGTCTTCGCCACCGCGCGCCGGCCTGAGGACCTGGCGCGGCTCGCAGCGGAAGGCGTCGAGGCAATCTGTCTCGACTATGCCGACCCTGCCTCGGTCACGGCCTGTGCGCATGAGGTGGCGGCGCGCACCGGCGGCAGGCTCGATGCGCTGTTCAACAACGGCGCCTTCGGCCAGCCAGGGGCGGTGGAGGATTTGCGCCGCGAGGTGCTGGAGCGGCAGTTCGCCTGCAACGTCTTCGGCTGGCACCAGCTGACGCGCGACTGCCTGCCGCTCATGCGCGCCAATGGCGGCGGCCGCATCGTGCAATGTTCTTCCGTGCTGGGCCTCGTGGCGCTCAAGTGGCGCGGCGCCTACAACGCTTCCAAATTCGCCATCGAGGCGCTGTCGGACACGCTGCGCCTCGAACTGCGTGGCTCCGGCATCTTCGTGTCGCTGATCGAGCCCGGCCCGATCACCAGCAAGTTCGTCGAAACCTCGCTGAAGAATTTCGAAGCGAACATCGACGAGGCGGCCTCGCATTACGGGCAAGCCTATGCCCGGCAGCGCGCCAGGCTCGGCCGCGGCGGCTCGGCGCGCTACAAGCTGGGCCCGGAGGCAGTGCTGGAAAAGCTCGTGCATGCCGTCGAAGCACCCCGCCCCCACGCACGCTACTATGTGACGCGGCCGACCCACTACATGGCGATCGCCCGCCGCATCCTGCCGCAGCGGGTGCTGGACTACGTGCTCGACAAGGCCTCCGACCAGTAGTCTTCGGCGAGCCACGCGGTTCCGCAAGCCCTGGCCGCCCCCTGCGGGGGCATGGCGTGGAAACCGGACGCGCCAGGCCCACCACCGCCTCCCATGGCGGCGGCAGAGTACCCGGCAGCCATGCGTGCCCACCCGTTGCGGGTTGAACCCCTCACGTGATAGGTGGCGGCTAGCGAATTCCAACGGGTGCCTCATGTCCAAGCAGAAAGTGAAGAAAGTCGTCCTCGCCTATTCGGGAGGCCTCGACACCTCGATCATCCTCAAGTGGCTGCAGACGGAATATGGCGCCGAAGTCGTCACCTTCACCGCCGATCTCGGCCAGGGCGGCGAACTCGAACCCGCCCGCAAGAAGGCCGAGATGCTGGGCATCAAGGACATCTACATCGAGGACCTGCGCGAGGAATTCGTGCGTGACTTCGTCTTCCCGATGTTCCGCGCCAATGCCGTCTATGAGGGCGTCTATCTGCTCGGTACCTCGATTGCCCGTCCGCTCATCGCCAAGCGCCTGATCGAGATCGCGGAAGAGACCGGCGCGGACGCCATCGCCCATGGCGCCACCGGCAAGGGCAATGACCAGGTGCGCTTCGAGCTCACGGCCTATGCGCTCAACCCGGACATCAAGGTCATCGCCCCCTGGCGCGAGTGGAATTTCAAGAGCCGCACCGACCTGATCGAATTCGCCGAGGCGCACCAGATTCCCGTCGCCAAGGACAAGCGCGGCGATGCGCCCTTCTCGGTCGACGCGAACCTCCTGCACTCGTCCTCGGAAGGCAAGGTGCTGGAAGACCCGTGGGTGGAGCCGCCGCCCTATGTCTACCAGCGCACCATCGCGCCGGAGGATGCGCCCGACAAGGCCACCACCATCGAGATCGAGTTCCTCAAGGGCGATCCCGTCGCCATCGACGGCGTGAAGATGTCTCCCGCCACCATCCTCACCGAGCTCAATCGCCTCGGCCACGACAATGGCATCGGCCGCCTCGACCTCGTGGAGAACCGCTTCGTCGGCATGAAGTCGCGCGGCGTCTACGAGACGCCCGGCGGCACCATCCTTCTCACCGCGCATCGTGCCATCGAGTCGATCACGCTCGACCGCGAGGCGGCGCACCTGAAGGACAGCTTCATCCCGAAATATGCCGAGCTCATCTATTACGGCTTCTGGTTCAGCCCGGAGCGGGAGATGCTGCAGGCGGCGATCGACAAGAGCCAGGAAAACGTCGAAGGCACGGTGCGCCTCAAGCTCTACAAGGGCAACGTCATCGTCGTCGGCCGCAAGTCGAAGAAATCGCTCTACAGCGACGCCCTCGTCACTTTCGAGGATGACCGCGGCGCCTATGACCAGAAGGACGCGGCCGGCTTCATCCGCCTCAACGCGCTCCGCCTGCGCACGCTGGCGGCAAGGAAGCGGAATACGTAGCGCAACCCTGTCCCCAGGATTTTCCCTCCCCCTTGTGGGGAGGGGCAGGGGTGGGGGTCGTGCCGCGGGCAGGCTTTCAATGCATTCGCTCCGGCATCACCCCCACCCCTCCCTCCCCACAAGGGGGAGGGGGGTTCTTTGCAAGGTTCTGACGTCACACCGCATTCAAACAGGAGGCCTCGCATGACCATCGCCGTCGTCGGCAGCATCAACATGGACGTGACGGCCTACATGTACCGGCTTCCGAAGCCGGGCGAGACGCTGCACGGCAAGGACTACATCGTGGGCCTCGGTGGCAAGGGCGCCAACCAGGCGGTGGCGGCGCGGAAGCTCGGCAGCGAGGTCGCCTTCATCGGCCGCATCGGGGCTGACGATTTCGGCAAGGGGGCGGAACGCGCGCTCGCCGCCCATGGTCTCGATCTCTCGCTGATCCACAAGGACCATGACGGCGCCACGGGCATCGCCATCATCAATGTCGGCGAGGGCGGCGAGAACTATATTTCCGTCATTGCCGGCAGTAATTTCCGCGTCGATGCGAGCGACGTCGAGAAGGGCCGCGCCGCGCTCGAACAGGCGAAGGTCCTGCTGCTCCAGCTCGAAGTGCCGCTTGAGGCCTCGCTCGCCGCCGCGGCCATCGTGCGCGAACGCGGCGGCACGGTCATTCTCGACCCGGCCCCGGCGAAGGATCTCGATGTTTCCGTTCTCAGGGCCGTCGACATCATCACGCCCAACGAATCCGAAGCGGGCCTCCTTCTCGGCTGGCAGCCGCAGACGCCGGCAGAGGGCCTCAGGGCCGCGAAGGAACTTCGCGCCCGTGGCGTGAAGACCGCCGTCGTCAAGCTCGGCGGCAAGGGCCTCGCGGTGGCGGGCGAGGGCATCGAGAAGATCCTGCCTGCCTTCAAGGTCACCCCCATCGACACGGTCGCGGCGGGAGACAGCTTCAACGGCGGCCTCGCCCATGCACTGGAACAGGGCCAGGGCATCGAGATGGCGCTGCGCTATGCCGCCGCCTGCGGCGCGCTCTCGACCACGAAGAAGGGCGCCGCCGAGGCCGCGCCGACGAGCACCGAGGTCGAAGCCTTCCTGTCGCGCGCCTGATTCCCGTCGTCTGCCGCGCACGATGGGGCAGACGGCAAGCACCGCGCGCCTAGTCCTCGGCGCGGTAGAGCTGCTGTGACAGCGCATACATGATGGACGTGCTCCAGGCGAAGGCGAAGAGGCCGGTCACCGCCATGGTCACCTCCAGCAGCTGCCAGCGCAGCGGCAGCGTGTCGCTGTCAAAGCCCACCGTCGTGTAGGTGCTGCCGGCCAGCAGCACGGCCTTGTGGATGTCCTGCATGATTCCGGGGAAATACAGGAACAGGGACCAGATGTAGATCTGCAGCAGGTGCGACATCAGCATCACGAGAATCGCGGCGAAGAAGAAGACATGCGCAGCGAGGTTCCGCTTCTCCGAAACCATGGCCCTGACCTTGCCCTTGAAGACGGTCATCACCATCGTCACGGTGCTGCCCTGGACGGAGAGACAAAGCAGCAGCGCGGCACAACCGATGACGACCGCTGGTCCGTTTATGATGTTGTGGGTTCCGTCCATTTTTGCCCCCTGCCACCCTTTGCCGGGTTGGTGGGCAATTGCCTTCGGCTTGTCAAGCGCCGTCGGGTGCCCTCACACCACCTTCACCGTCTTCGGGTCCCAGCCCTTCGGTTCGGGATATTTCGGGTTCATCTCCTCCAGCGTCTCGCGCACGATGCGCGAGATGGCGGCATTCCTCACCCAGTTGCGGTCGGCGGGGATCACGTACCACGGCGCATGGTGGGTGGAGCAGCGGGTGAGCGCCACCTCATAGGCCTTCATGTAGTCATTCCACAACGCCCGGTCTTCGAGGTCGGAGGGATTGAACTTCCAGCGCTTCTCGGGGATCTCGATGCGCTCGGTCAGGCGCTCGGCCTGCTCATCCTTCGAGATGTTGAGCATGAACTTGAGGATCTTCGTGCCATTGTCCGAAAGCATCTTCTCGAAGGCGTTGATCTCGTCATAGCGCTTCTCGATTGCCTCGGGCGGTGCGTAGCCCCTGACCTTCACCACCAGCACGTCCTCGTAGTGGGAGCGGTTGAAGATGCCGATGAAGCCCCTGGGCGGGCAGGCGTGGTGCACCCGCCAGAGATAGTCCTGGGCGAGCTCGTCTGCCGTGGGTGCCTTGAAGGGCTGCACCTTCACGCCGATCGGCCCGCAATGGTTGAACACCGCCCGCACCGTGCCGTCCTTGCCCGAACAGTCGATGCCCTGCAGGATCACCAGCAGTGCCCGCTTGCCCTCGGCATAGAGCTTGTCCTGCAGCGCGTCGATGGCGGCGGCATCGCGCACCGTGTCGGCCTTGGCGGCATCCTTGTCGCTGAAGCCGTTTGCGGCCCTGGGGTCGCAATCGGCCAGCCTGAAGCTCTTGCCCGGCTTCACCATGTAGCGCTCGCCGAAGGCCTTGGGTTTCTCCGCCATCTTCCC
This sequence comes from Aestuariivirga litoralis, assembly GCF_003234965.1. Classification (GTDB taxonomy): domain Bacteria; phylum Pseudomonadota; class Alphaproteobacteria; order Rhizobiales; family Aestuariivirgaceae; genus Aestuariivirga; species Aestuariivirga litoralis. The sequence goes on along the minus strand of NZ_QKVK01000003.1, from coordinate 4,270 downwards.
CTCCGTCACAAAGCGGTCATCCTGTCATGGGCGGGGCCGGATTTCCACCCTCGGGCACCGGCCCTTGAAGCAGGGCCCCGGCTGCCCTATCCCTGTGCAAACGACGCCCGCGCATCAGGATTTTCCGCAACGTGACTGATTCCAACAAGGCCCAGATGGCCGCCGCCGCCTACCGCCTTCCCGCCATGGACCAGGATTTCCTGCTGGGTGACACCACCCGCGGCCTGCGCTTCCAGCTCGAATACCAGAAGGCGGAGGAGCATCTGCGGAAGTGGGGCGTGGCCACCACCGTCATCGTCTTCGGCTCGGCCCGGGTGAAGCCGGGGGAGAAGAACGGCTGGTATGACGCGGCGCGCGAATTCGCCCGCATCTGCTCGGAGGAGGGCGGTGCCAAGCTCGAGCACAATGGCCCGCGCCAGAACGTGATCGCCACCGGCGGCGGGCCCGGCATCATGGAGGCGGCGAACCGCGGTGCCCATGATGCGGGTGCCCCCTCGATCGGCTTCAACATCACGCTCCCCATGGAGCAGGAGCCCAACCCCTATTCGACGCCGGACCTGACCTTCCGCTTCCATTACTTCGCCATGCGCAAGATGCACTTCGCCATCCGGGCGGCGGCGCTCGTCGTGTTTCCCGGCGGCTTCGGCACCATGGACGAACTGTTCGAGATCCTCACGCTGCGCCAGACCGGCAAGATGGACGACGAGCTTCCCGTCGTGCTCTATGACTCGTCCTTCTGGAAGAACCTCATCAACTTCCAGCATTTCGTCGACACCGGCATGGTGGGCAAGCGCGACCTCGATCTCTTCGCCTATGCCGATACGCCGCGTGAGGCGTGGGAACAGCTGATCAAGCGCGGCCTCAAGCGGCCGGGAGTGGAGTGAGCATGCCGATCCGTCTCAAGTTCCATGGCGCCGCGCGCACCGTCACCGGCTCCTGCTACCTGCTGGAAACCGATCGCGCCCGCGTGCTCATCGACTGCGGCATGTTCCAGGGCTCGAAGACCGAGCGCGAGCTGAACTACCGGCCATTTCCCTTCGATCCGGCCTCGCTCACCGCCGTCTTGCTGACGCATGCGCACATCGACCATTCGGGCCTGCTGCCGAAGCTCGTCAAGCACGGCTACCGGAACCGGATCCACTGCACCGAGGCCACCGTCGATCTCTGCGCCATCATGCTTCCCGACTCAGGCGGCATCCAGGAAATGGAAGTGCGGCAACTCAACCAGCGCCGCGCCAAGCGCGGCCAGGAAGAGGTGCAGCCGATCTATACGCTGGAGGATGCGCTGAAGGCGGTCGAGCATTTCGACGGCCACCCCTTCGAGACCTGGATCAGTCCCGCCCCCGGCATCCGCGCCCGCTTCTGGAACGCCGGGCATCTGCTGGGCTCCGCCTCGATCGAGGTGGAGGTGGAGCAGGAGGGCAGGAAGCCGCTGCGCCTGCTGTTCTCCGGCGATCTCGGCCCCGACAACAAGATGCTGGAACATGATCCCACGGCCCCTGCCAATTTCGATTTCGTCATCTGCGAGTCGACCTATGGCGGGCGTGACCGGTTCGAGCGCAGCGAGGAGGCCCGCCGCCTCATCCTCGCGGGCGAGGTGAAGGAAGCCGCGAAGAAGAAGGGCGCACTGCTGATCCCGTCCTTCGCGGTGGAGCGCACGCAGGAGCTCGTCACCGATCTCGTCAAGCTGATGGACGCGGGCGAGATTCCCAAGGCCAACATCTTCATCGACAGCCCGCTGGCCTCGCGCGCCACCGCCATCTTCGTCAAGCATGCCGGCGAGCTGCAGCATGGTGGCGACCTCACCCGCGCCTTCACCTCGCCCTATGTCCGCACCACCGAGAGTGTGGAGGATTCAAAGGCGCTCGCGCGCTTCACCGGCTTCCGCATCATCGTCTCGGCCTCCGGCATGTGCGAGGCGGGGCGCATCCGCCACCACCTGAAGAACCATCTCTGGCAACCGTCCACCACCGTGCTGCTGGCGGGGTTCCAGGCCGAGGGCTCGCTCGGGCGCATCCTGGAGGATGGCGCGAAGACCGTGACCATCATGGGCGAGACGGTGGCGGTGAAGGCGGCGATCCGCGGCATCGAGGATTATTCCGGCCATGCCGATGGCCCGGAACTGGTGCAGTGGGTGAAGGAGCGGCTGCCCATCGGCCGCTCGATCTTCCTCACCCATGGCGAGGAGCAGGGCCAGCGCGCCCTGGCGGAGGACCTGCGCGGGCTGGGCATGGCGCATGACTGCATCCTCATCCCGTCGCTCGACTCCGTCTATGATCTCTCGGGCGAGGCCTGTGCCTTCGTGGCGGAGGAAACCCATCCGCGCATCGACCCGACCATGGTGGCCCGCTTCGACAGCCACAACGACATGGCGGACCTGATCCTCGACATCAAGGAGGCGGTCGACAAGGCAGGCGACGAGAAGTCGCGCGCCGTCATCCTGCGCCGATTGCGCCGTGCGCTGTCCGGCGGCGATGGCCCCGCTGCCGACGCCATGCGCCGCCGCCCGCCGGTCTCGGGCCCGTCGCGGCGCAGCCGCGGCTGGGACGAGGGCTGATCGCGGCCCATTGGAACGATCGCGGTTTCATGGAATATTCGTTCCATGACCGAGACCCTCTCGCCCCCGCGCGATTTCGCGGCGCTCAAGCTGCAGCTTGCGGCGCTGGCCGGCACGCTGCCCAAGCGGCTGCTGCAGATCGCGGGCTTCGCCATCGACCATCCGGACGAGATCGCCTTTGGCACGGTGTCGTCGATCGCCGAGCAGGCGGGGGTGCAGCCCTCGGCGCTGGTGCGCTTCGCCCAGGCGCTGGGCTACCAGGGCTTTTCCGACATGCAGGAGGTGTTCCGCTCGCGCCTGCGCGAGCGCATCCCGAATTATGACGAGCGCCTGCAGCAGCTGCGCCAGCACGCGCCGGACACCTCGCAGCCCAATGTCATCCTGCATGGCTTCTGCGAGGCCTCGGCGCGTTCGCTCGCGGGCCTGCAGGAAAAGCTCGACCCCGCCGCCCTCGACGGCGCGGTGGAGGATCTGGCCCGGGCCGAAACCATCTACCTGGTCGGCCTCCGGCGCTCCTTTCCCATCGCCTCCTACATGGCCTATGCGCTGGGCAAGCTGGGGGTGCGGGCCACACTGGTCGATGCGGTGGGCGGGCTTGCCGCCGAGCAGATCACCTTCGCCACGCGCCGGGACGCGGTGCTGGCCATTTCCTTCACGCCCTATGCGCCGGAGACCCTGAGCCTCGCCCGCGCCGCGGCGGAGAAGGGGGTGCCCGTCATCGCCCTCACCGACAGCCCGTTTTCGCCGCTGGCGCAGATCGGCGGGCGCTGGATCGAGATTTCCGAGGCCAATTTCGAGGGCTTCCGGTCGATGGCTGCAACCCTGGCGCTTGCCATGACGCTGACGGTGGCCATCGCCGGGCGGCGCGCCCCGCCGGGGTGAGGCCGGGGGCCCGAATTCCGCCGCGAAGTTGGGGGATGAGGCGCGAGCCGAGCGGCAAGGGGCAGTTCCACGTCGATGACCACCATTCCTGACCATTACGCAGCCCTGGGAATCGATCCCACGGCCGATCCGGAGGTGATCACCGCCGCCTATCGCGCGCTGGCCAAGAAGTTCCACCCGGACACGGGGTCTGCCGCCGGCACGGCGGATGCCGCCCGTTTCGACGCGGTCCAGCAGGCCTATGAGGTGCTGCGCAACCCCGACACCCGCCACGCCTATGACCTCGAGCTGCTCGCCGCCACCGAGGCGGAGCTCGAGGCGCACATCGCCTCCAAGCGCCGCGTCGTGCTGCGTGAGCGCACGGCGGAACAGGCAAGGGCCACCGCTTCGCCACCGCCGGACCTCGGCGACATCCGCCCCGAACCCGCTGCACCGCCCCGGGGCCGGCCCGCGCCGCGCCGCAGCGTGCTGCCCTTCGCCGTTCCGCTGCTGCTGGTGATGCTGCTGGGCGGGGGTGCGGCCTGGCTGTTCCTGCCGGAAGGGCCTGCCGCCCCGCCGCTGCCCGGCGCGGTGAGCCAGGAGGCCGCGGCCGTCACCGAACCCGCCGTCCGCACCGAACCCGCCGCCCCGCCGGAGGATGCACCCGCCACCCCGCCCCCCGCGCCGGAGCAGACGGGCGCCCAGCCCCCGGCACAAGACCAGGCCAGTGCCGAGCCCCCGGCAGGGGACCCCTCCGGCACCGAGCCCCCGGTCTTCGGCGCCAGCGCCACCGAGGGCGCGGCCCCCGCCGCGGCCCCCGCCCAGCCCACGCCCCCGCCGGAGCCCGCCTCC